>NZ_CP061800.1:4800000-7420000 GCF_017377395.1 Desulfonema magnum
CACTACCGACGAGGCAGTCCCGTCCCCTCCGATATCAATATGATCATCAGGAATCAGGGCCGGATTATCTGAACTCGCCGATACCGTGAGTTCGCCTCCGTCCATATCGCTTACCGTAAAACTGATGGGTTTCGGGGTCTCTTCCGGTGTGCTCTGATCCGTAATGCGGCTAATTATGGGTTTGTCAGGCGCGCCGTTGACTGTGAGGATAAACTGGGTTTTGCTTTCAACGCCCTCTTCGTCTTTTGCTGTTACAGTAATCACAGCCTTCCCCCACTGATTTTTTGCAGGTGAGATGACCAGTTCAAGCGATTCGTTCAGTTCTCCGGGTTCGCTGTCCAGCAGATAGCTGCTGCCGAATTCATTAATATTGATATGTGCATTGTCATTCGGAACCAAATCAGGGTCAGATGACGCTGCCGATATGGTCAGCTGCCCCCCCTCTCTGTCCATCACCGCAATTGAAATGGGTTCCGTGGGGGTTTCCTCGGTCGTGGTCTGGGGGCCGATATCATAAATATTTGGCCCGTCATTTGCCCCGTTGACTGTAAACGTGAACACAGCCGGATCACTCGTGCTTTCGCCGTCATCCGCGCTGATCGTGATTGTTGCAGTACCTGACTGGTCTTCCAGAGGCAGTAGGGTCAGGCTGAGACTGGCCTCTTCATCTGCCTCTGTCAGAACTTTATTGTTTTCGTCTGTTCCGATAATCGTGATATTTTCATCCGGAATCAGCCACGGATCACTTGACGTTACAGATATAGTCAGTTCTCCCCCTTCCATATCACTGACCTTAAAAGGAATTTTCTCGCTCAATGTGTCTTCATCCGTGCTGTAATCCGTCCCAATACCGGAAATCATGGGAGGATCATTGGCGATATTGACAGAAAAAAAGAACTGGGTTGTATCTGACTCATTATTTTCATCGGTCACTGTTACGGTAATTTTTGTCTTACCGGACTGATTTTTCTCAGGCAAAAGCGTCAAATCAAGTTCCACCGGCACGCCGGGCTGGGTGTTTATAGGATAATCAGCAGAACCAAAATTATTAATGTTAATATGATCGTCATCGTTGGGAACCAATGCTGGCTTGTCCGGAGATACCGACACCGTCAGCCGCCCCCCTTCCGGATCACTCACCTTGATGATGATGGGAGGGTCGGTCTCTTCATCCTCGTCCGTACTCTGAGGCGTAATATCATACACTTTTGGCGGATCATTTTCCGCTTCAACCTTAAATGTGAAGTTGACGGGCTTGCTCGTAAATTCGCCATCATGGGCCGTCACCGTAATTCTTGCCGTACCGGACATATTTGTTTCAGGCTGAATTGTCAGACTGAGATTGATCACCTCATCTGCTTCCGCTTCGATCTGATTCTCACTATCCAGGCCAAACACAGTGATATTTTCATTCTGAACCAGCCCGGGATTATTTGAGCTGACCGATACCGTTAAGATGCCGCCTTCCATATCCTGCACAGTAAATGGAATTTCCGAACTCAGGGCATCTTCTTTTGCATTCTGATTTCCAATATCGGAAATCACCGGCGGATCATTTGTTTCGCCGACCGTAATAACAAACTGGGTTTTGGCTTCGAGCCCGCCCTCCTCGTCGTCTTTTACCGTCACAACAATCGCTGCCGAACCTGTCATATCTTCCGCGGACAACAGTTTCAAATTAAAGTAAGTACGGGTATGAGAATCAAGATATACAGGATAACCCGTATAAGAACCGGAATTGTTAATATCAATATGGTCACCGTCCATCGGAAACAGAGAAGGGTACTTCGATTCCACGGACAGCGTCATCATTCCTCCTTCCGGGTCCTCTATCCAAAAAGGAATTTCTGTCCAACTGTCCTCCAGGCCCTGCTGAGGAGAAGTGATCTGGGAGATTGTCGGTGAATCGTTTACCGGATTAACCGTAAGGAAGAATCGTTTCTGTGTCTTTGCATCATTGGTATCTTTCACGGTCACTGTAATTTCCGTCTCACCGGTCTTGTCATGGGCGGGAGTGATGATCAGTTTCCGGTTTTCACCGGAACCGGTGAAACGAATATCTCTGTCAGGAATCAGAAAAGGATCATCTGCGCTCGCGTATAAGCGGAGCGATGACACGGGGTCTTCCTTGTCATCCACTTCAATAGCAATGACGGCTTGTTCATCCTCATTTGTACTCGTATTCTGAAGGTCATTAACAATTGTCGGCGGTGCGTTCACTTGAACTGTGAAGACATATGGGTCTTTGCAGTCATGTTTACCATCATTGACTGTCACCGTAATTTTTGCAATGCCATCCTGGTCTGATTTTGGGGTGATTTTCAGAGCAGGAAGGATTTCATCATCAGGGGTCTCACGGAGAAGCATCTCCATGTTCTCATCCGAAATCACTTCAGCGTTATCCGAAGTGGCCGAGGTACTCAGGCTGGATTGCGGATCATCAATATCCTGCACGTCAAAAAGGATTGTTTTACTGCTGTTCTCATTTATCGTGATGTTTCTGTTTTCAGGACCGGAAATCGTGGGCCAGTCATTCACATCGTTGACTTCAAGCACAAAGCTGTCACTGGAGACAGCGCCATAACGATTCCGAACGCCCACGGTAATCCTGGCCTCCCCGGACTCGTTATGAGGAGGTGTGATTTTCAGTGATCGTTCAGCCCCTGACCCGTCCAGGACAATCTTTCCTTCGGACATATCCACAGACATCCATGAAGCAGCCACCTCCAGATCATCAGCGCCGCCTTCATCATACACCGTAAAATTGATAGTCTCGGTGGTATCCTCATCCATGGATTTATTCGAAAGCCCTTCTATTTTTGGCACGGATATGACGGTAAGCGTAAAGGTTTCTGTCGCTGCATAGCCATATTCATCTGTGATGATCACTGTAATATCCGCGGTCCCGAATTCTCCGGGAACAGGGATAATTTTCAATGTGCAATCCCCATTATCCTCACACTCAATTTTGATATGATCATCATCGTTCGGCACCAGATCGGTATTTGATGATTCATGCGATGTTATCAATTTTCCTGCCGAAGTTGTCTCATCACTTATCTGGAACTCGATAACCTGTGTTTCGCTATTCTCATAAATTGTTGTAACTGAGTCGTCAAGATCATCGGGCCACTCAATGCTCGGGGGTTCTGTGGAGGTTACTTTTATTGTAAATTTTACGCTGTCTTCCTGCGCCTTATCATCTCTCACCGTCAGCGTAATTTCTGAATCTCCCTCTTTAGTTTCAGCAGGACGGACGGATAATGTATATCTGGTTTCAGATTCCGAAATCTGGGTTGTTTCTGAAATGTTCAGTCCGAAAAGGGGTATCACACTGGTATTTGAGGATTTGTATGAAATGTTCAAATCAGTGGCAGGGGTATCAACATCAGTGACTGTGAACGTAATGTCGGTTTCTGCATTCATAGGGACAGGGACGACCTCATTCTCAGTAATGCCCTCAATTGTCGGCGTCACAATTGGTGTGCCGTAAATATACGCTGTTCCGGTATTGTTATTATTACCAGAGGCGCCTATAATATAATTTATGCCGGAAATGGCAACAGACTTGCCCAGATAGTCGTTTGCCGAACCATCATTTGCTGTCAGCTTATCCCCTTCGGTTTTCCAGGTGCCGTTTTTGAGCCTGAAAATATAGGCCGAACCCGCCTTACTCCCTTTTTCATCATCTCCGTAAGCTCCTATAATGGTATATTCACCGGAAAGAGATACAGAACTGCCGAAATAGTCATGTGGTGAAAGTTCCAGGGGAATGACAGTGATATTTGAGAAAATGTCCTTGTCTTTATTTTCATCAGTGTCAGCCGTCAGTTTTGCATTCAGTTTCCACTTATCATCCGCACGCTTAAACATATACGCTGAACCGGCATTGTTATTGTCGCCGTAGGCTCCGACAATGGCATAATCTCCGGAAATGGAAACAGCCCTGCCAAAATAGTCATCTGTATCGCCATCATCAGCAGTCAGTTTGTATGTTAATTCATCTTTCTCTGTTTTTGACAATTTTGCCCAGACAGACCAGCCATCGGAAGGTCTTTTAAAAATATAGGCCGCACCGAAACTTGTATTGCTGATGCTGTTATTATGAAGATGTGCGCCCACAATGATATATTTGTCCGAAACAGAGACCGACGTGCCAAAAAAATCTTCTTTTGCTCCGTCACTGCCGGTCAGTTTTGCCTGCTGAATCCAGCGGGTCCCATCATATTTGAAAACATAAACTGAACCGGATTCTGCCCCTTTGTCATCGTCATAAGGTGCGCCGATGACAGCATAGTCTCCGGCTACTGAGACAGATGAACCAAAAAAGTCACTCTGTGCGCTGTCACTGGCCGTCAGTATCTGACTTTGAATCCAATGACCTGATTCACGATTGAAAATGTATACCGCGCCCGAATTCTTTTTACCATCTTCGTCATAATAAGAAGCTCCGACAACGGCGGAATCAGAGGATATGGCCACAGATGTGCCAAATTTGTCAGCGGCCTTGCCATCGTTGGCTGTCACTTTTGCCTGCTGAGTCCAGTTGCCGCCTTGATTGTAATATATGTAGGCTGCACCGGCACCGTCTCCCTTTTCATCATCCCCGTCCGCACTTATAATGGCATAATTGCCTGAAACAAAAACTGAAGCGCCAATATAATCATCTGTATTGCCATGAATATCTATTTTTCCCAGATCCGCCCCGTATGCTATCGGGAAAACGAAAAAAAACAGTGATACAGCTAATATAAAACAGATCTCCAATCTTGATTTCATTATGTATCCCCCTTAACTTAATTTTGTTTTTTTGTTCTCCCGCATTTATCCTTGGTTGCAAAAATTTGAATTTCTTATGCCGGAGATTTTTTATATGAAAAAGTGTCAGGTGTTAAGTGCTATGAAAAATAACAATTTTTCATGCTTTGTCGTGAGCGGCAGATTATGGCCGTTTATTGGTATAAATATTCTGTGATGTAAGGTGTCACCACGCTGCATGGTCTTCTTAAACAAGTTGTTGAGCCTGTCTGCCTCTGCCACAGAATGATTTACAGCAGAAATTTTTTCAAATTTTTTATCATAAACTTTCCGGAGTTTCAACACTATCTTAAAAAATATATTACACAGTGGTTCAGGATATATTACATACAGTAAAATAAATCCGGAGTGCAAAAAACCGCTTCGCTCTATTTTTGCACTCCGGAAGCGATTTTCAGCCTGCTCTGCTGCAAAAAACCGCTTCGCTCTATTTTTGCACTCCGGAAGCGATTTTCAGCCTGCTCTGCTGCAAAAAACCGCTTCGCTTTATTTTTGCACTCCGGAAGCGATTTTCAGCCTGCTCTGCTGCAAAAAACCGCTTCGCTTTATTTTTTGCACTCCGGAAAGGTTCTGCTCTGCTGCAAAAAACCGCTTCGCTTTATTTTTGCACTCCGGAAAGGTTCTGCTCTGCTGCAAAAAACCGCTTCGCTTTATTTTTTGCACTCCGGAAAGGTTCTGCTCTGCTGCAAAAAACCGCTTCGCTTTATTTTTGCACTCCGGAAAGGTTCTGCTCTGCTGCAAAAAACCGCTTCGCTTTATTTTTTGCACTCCGGAAAGGTTCTGCTCTGCTGCAAAAAACCGCTTCGCTCTATTTTTGCACTCCGGAAAGGTTCTGCTCTGCTGCAAAAAACCGCTTCGCTCTATTTTTGCACTCCGGAAGCGATCTTCAGCCTGCTCTGCTGCAAAAAACCGCTTCGCTCTATTTTTGCACTCCGGAAGCGATTTTCAGCCTGCTCTGCTGCAAAAAACCGCTTCGCTTTATTTTTGCACTCCGGAAGCGATCTTCAGCCTGCTCTGCTGCAAAAAACCGCTTCGCTCTATTTTTGCACTCCGGAAGCGATTTTCAGCCTGCTCTGCTGCAAAAAACCGCTTCGCTCTATTTTTGCACTCCGGAAGCGATCTTCAGCCTGCTCTGCTGCAAAAAACCGCTTCGCTCTATTTTTGCACTCCGGAAGCGATTTTCAGCCTGCTCTGCTGCAAAAAACCGCTTCGCTCTATTTTTGCACTCCGGAAGCGATCTTCAGCCTGCTCTGCTGCAAAAAACCGCTTCGCTCTATTTTTGCACTCCGGAAGCGATTTTCAGCCTGCTCTGCTGCAAAAAACCGCTTCGCTTTATTTTTGCACTCCGGAAGCGATCTTCAGCCTGCTCTGCTGCAAAAAACCGCTTCGCTCTATTTTTGCACTCCGGAAGCGATTTTCAGCCTGCTCTGCTGCAAAAAACCGCTTCGCTCTATTTTTGCACTCCGGAAGCGATCTTCAGCCTGTCTTTTAGTCAGATAAGCTTGATTTTTCTTCAGAGACAGGGTATTTCATTGAATAACATACCCAATAGGTTGAAACGCACAAAGCAAGCTTTGAAATCCGCATATTTTTTCACGCGGAAAAAAAGTGTTATTGTCAGTAGATCGAAAAGTTTCCGGGATGTGTGCGGGACAGTAAAAAAACCCGGCTTTTTTCTCGGACGAAGTGTCTCCCCGGCCGGAAAAAACCGGATTTCTCACCCGTCCGTCGTGTCCGTCATGCGACAGCCTGAAAATTTCTCGATCTGCTGATTGCCAATGACCACTTCAGAGCGATTCCATAAAATAGTCTGTCAGGGAAGCGTTCAATATTTTAACCCTCCGCAATATTCTCTCAGTTGAAAGCGGATATATCCAATGGAAATATCAGTATTGAATCATTCCGGCCAGGAATATAAACCATTCCGCTGGTTTTTTAACAAGGAAATCTTCAGCAGCATTCTGCTCATGCTGGCCTCGGTCAGTGCCATAATTATTGCCAACTCAGCATTGTCATATAAATATCTTCACTGGCTGCATTTGGAAATTTCACTGGTTTTCGGAACAGCTAAGATCAGCTACTCCCTGCTGCATTGGATTAATGACGGGTTTATGACCCTGTTTTTTTTCACAGTGGGTCTTGAAATCAAACGCGAAGTCCTGGTGGGAGAACTTGCTTCTTTCAGGATAGCGCTTTTGCCAGTGGTCGCGGCACTGGGCGGTATGCTCGTGCCCGGGATCATCTATACGGTATTCAACTTTGGCAATCCGGGCATGAGCGGATGGGGAATTCCCGTGGCAACGGATATTGCGTTTTCTCTGGGTGCCATCGCACTCCTGGGAAACAAGCTGCCCCCGGGACTCAGGGTCTTTCTGACAGCATTTGCAATTGCCGATGATCTGGGAGCAGTGTTCATCATTGCGATTTTTTATACAAAGACCATCGTGACCAGTTACCTGATCGCCATGGCTGTATGTGTGGTGATTCTTTTCATTGCCAATCTGATGTGGGTCCGCTGGGTCCCGTTTTATATTGTGTTAGGCATAAGCACCTGGCTTTGTATGATGGGATCCGGAATCCATGCCACTGTGGCCGGCGTGGTGGTAGCCATGCTGGTTCCGGCCCGGAGCAAATATAACACGGCCCGTTTTGTGAAGAAAGCCCGGGGGATCATTGATAATATGCATACGGACCGGCTCATTGACGGACACTGGTATTCCATTTTTATCAGGCCCGAACACCTTAACTCGGTTCACGCCCTGGAAGTGGCGTGTCATAATGTGGAAACACCGCTCCAGCGATTGGAACATGCGTTGCACCCCTGGGTGGTCTTCGTTATTCTGCCCATATTCGCGTTTTTTAATGCCGGACTTTCCCTTCAGGACATACCCCTTGCCAGCGCGGTCACCCATCCGGTGACAATGGGCTGCGCCCTGGGACTTCTCATTGGCAAACCTATTGGTATCACACTGGCCTCATACCTGGCTGTGCGTTTCGGAATCGCGATCCTGCCCGCGGATGTCCGCTGGCCCCATATTACTGGTGCTGCCATGCTGGGCGGTATCGGCTTCACGATGTCTCTGTTTATATCGGGTCTGTCATTTACAGATGCCCGGTTCCTGAACTACTCCAAACTGGGTGTGCTTTCAGGCTCCTCATTCTCCGTGCTGGGCGGTCTGGTTTTTTTGTCCGTTGTCGCGTTCAAGGATGGCAAAACCTATGAAGCAGATACTCCGGAAGCCAATTGAACAACGGTGTTTACGGCCTCCTCCATCCTGACTTTGTCCATATTGAACACCATATGATAAAGCTTGGGATGATTGTAATCGGTCTTGGCAAAATACCGGTAAAGATTGAGTCGGCGTTTGTCCTGCTTATCTACGACGATCTGAGCCTGTTTCCGGTTCAGGTTATAGTTTTCCATCATAAAAGTGATGCGATGTTCCAGTTTCGCGATCATCAGAAAATGATAGGTATTGGGATGATCCGAGAGGATGTACTGCCCCCCCCGGCCGATGATGATCACGTTGTCCTGGGATGCAATTTTAGGAATGATATTGTGCAGAATAGATATGTAGAGATCACCGTCAATGTAGCCCGGATTTTTTTCCATGGCTATGCCCACATAGCCTTTACGATAGGGTCCTATCTTTTTAATTAATCTCGGCAGGAACCCCTCGCTGCCTGTTTCTTTGGCAATGGAATCCACCCAGTCAGGAGAGACATTTGCCTCTTTGGCGACCATTTCCACGATTTCCTCGTCAATAAGTGTGTAGCCCAGTTTATCAGCCACCTTTGTGCCCAGGGTTTTCCCACCGGCACCAAACTCCCTTGCAATGGTTATGACTGCCATGGTAAACTTCCTTTCCGCGGATTGAAAAAATTTATGATTTGGGCGAATACAACTTCATGTAAGATATTATATAAATCAGATATAAATCAACAGCAAAGTCGCTTTCTGACCGACATTCTCTGTACAGGTCAGAAAATGATATAGGCTTTAAGAAAAAGATTGTCCGGAGCGCCGAACTTGCATTTTGGCAGAAGTGCCCGGTTTCCGGGCTTTGGAAATTTCAGACCCCCGGGTTTGAACTGCCATATTTTTCTATTGAATCTATATTTTACTATGTTATATTATTATTTTTTTATGAATACCAAAGGATTCTTAATACTCGATAATCAAGTTTTTTTGATCCGACCCGGGATCACAGCCTGTTATTCCGTTTGAAAACCCGGGTTTTTTATCTGAGAATATTTTCATAATCAGGGGGCAAAAAAACCCGGCTTTTTTTATGAGCGTTTATTATTGAGGATAATTTTTCACGACAGATAAGTGAAATGGAAGATGTTATGCATGAGATACTGATGGTAGAAGACAGTAAGTTATTTGGCACAATGATCAAAAAAAAATTACAGTCTGATTTGCAAATAAAGGTAAAATGGGTTCAATCTTTTTCAGAGACCGTCAAACTCCTGAGTGACAACAAATCGCATTTTTCCATTGCGCTTTTGGACCTTTATCTCCCTGATGCGACAAGAGGTGAAATTGTGGATGTTGTGGTATCAAAAAACATTCCTTCAATTATTTTCACAGTGGAATATAGTGAAAAGGTGCGAAAGTATATCTGGTCCAAGAAAAATATTGTGGATTATGTGATAAAAGAAGGGGTCCCCACCATCGGATATGTCACTTCTCTGATTCAGCGTATTCATCAAAACAAAACCATTAAAATTCTCGTAGTTGATGATTCTACAGCATTCCGAACATTTGTATGCAATTTGTTACGAGTCCATCAGTATATTGTATTTGAAGCCTGTGACGGAAACGCAGCCATAAAAGTGATGAACAGAAATAAAGATATAAAAATGATGATCATTGATTTCAGTATGCCGGATATGAACGGGGTTCAGCTCACAAAAATTATTCGGCAGAAGTATAAGAAAGAACAGGTTGCAATCATTGGAATATCAGCTCATGAAAAAAATATTTTGTCAGTCCAGTTTATTAAAAACGGGGCAAATGATTTTATTCATAAACCGTTTTTAAGCGAAGAATTTTATTGCAGAGTCACACAGAATATTGAAATGCTGGAACGCATACAAAAAATTAAAGAATTCTCAAATAAGGATTATCTGACGGACCTCTATAACCGCAGGTATTTTTTCGAATCGGGCCGTAAAATGCTTGCAAGCGCAAAAAGGCAAAACATACCGATTGTCATTGCCATGGTTGACATTGATTTCTTTAAAAATGTAAATGATACTTACGGTCACGACGCTGGGGATGAGGTCATAAAGAATATATCACGGATTTTAAAGAGTCGTTTCCGGGAATCAGATATTGTTTGCCGTTTTGGCGGAGAGGAATTTTGCATATTGGCAGTAAATATGGATCCGGAACAATCTGTCAGAATATTCGAAGAATTAAGAAAACATATTGAAAAATCAGAAACCCATGTTGATGGCAGAATCATCAAAAACACAGTCAGCATGGGGATATACGCTGAGTCCGCTGACTCCCTTGACAGAATGATAAAACAAGCTGATATGATGTTATATGAAGCAAAGAAAAGAGGAAGAAACAGAATTGTCTGTAGCGGAAATCTGTCAGCGTAATGCTGCCGGGGCCGGAGTAAAAGAAAAAATATTTTCGTGATACAGCGGCTGATGTTGAAAAAAAATATAAGATTCCGTATAAGAAACTGAGGGGCGGATTTGGTGGAAAAAACCAGTTGGGGAAAGGGAACACAAATGATTACCATAGACACAATTCAGCAGGCGGCAACGATAATAAAAGGCAGAGTGATTCGCACGCCCCTTGTTCATTCACCGACCTTCAGCCGGATGTTTGGCGGAGAAATATATCTCAAGCTGGAAAATCTTCAGAAAACAGGTGCTTTCAAGATCAGGGGCGCAACACATAAATTACTGAAACATCTGAAAAAAATCGGTTCCGGAGGGGTGGTTGCCGCGTCCGCGGGAAATCACGCCCAGGGCGTGGCGCTTGCGGCAAAACAGGCAGGTATCGCATCTACTATTGTCATGCCTGAATGGGCATCCATCAGCAAACAGGAGGCCACGCGAGGCTATGGCGGTAAGGTTGTCATCGCGGGTCAGAGTGTGGCGGAAAGCCTCAGCAAAGCACAGGAACTGGCAGGAAAAGGCAAGACCTTTGTCCATCCTTTTGATGATGCGGATATTATCGCAGGTCAGGGGAGCATTGCATTGGAGATACTTGAAGACCTGAAACACGCTGATATCATTCTTGTTCCCATTGGCGGAGGCGGACTGATTTCCGGAATTGCTGTGGCTGCAAAAACCATAAGACCTGATATCAAAGTCATCGGGGTTCAGGCTGCTGTCTGTCCCTCGGCTTTTGAATCCTGCCGACAAGGGAAAGTGACAAAGGTGGAATCAGAAGCCTTATCCATCGCGGACGGAATAACGGTCAAACAGACAGGCGAACTCACTTTTAAGATCATCCGAAAATATGTGGATGAGGTTGTTTTGGTGGAAGAACAGCACATCGCAGCCGCGATACTCATGCTTTTGGAGCGAAAAAAGGTTCTGGCCGAAGGGGCAGGCGCGGTTACTCTGGCCGCGCTTTTAAGCCGGACTATTGTTATTCCCTCGGGAAAAAAAGCGGTGCTTCTGATCAGCGGAGGCAATCTGGACAGCCCCCTTCTGGGACGAATCATTGGCAAAGGGCTGGTGACACACGGACGAATCATGCGTTTAAGGGTTCATTTAAGCGATACTCCCGGGTCCCTGTCACGGTTGCTGGATCAGGTGGCTTATCTGAAAGCGAATGTGCTTCATATCTATCATGACCGCAATGTGAAAGATATCCCCATAAATATTTCATGTGTGGAAATAGAACTGGAAACACGCAGTTCCGCCCACATTGATCATATCTGCGGAGAACTGCAAAAGGCCGGATATGAAATGGAGTTAAAGTAGGGCGGGGTTCTGTCCCGCTAAGTTCAGATAAGTCAGGATTGGTCAGGCAGAACTTTCTTGCCGGACGGGATTTGCAATCCCGTCCGGCACAAGTTTATCCGCTGTGATCCGAAAATATCCCGGACGGGTTGCAAACCCCGTCCGGCACAATCAGACTTAATAAAGTCCGGCACAATCAAACTTAATAAAAACAATAAATTGTGATCTTAGTCTGATATATATGGGGCAGAACCCCGCCCTACAATATTAGAAAAAAATTTTAGAAAGGTCAGGAGCGGACATATCTGTTTACGAAATCTTGAAATGAATAAAATCCGGCCAGTTTCACCAAAAGGTGATCTGTTTGTCTCGAACTTTTTAAAGAACAAAGTCAAAGCGTCTGAACCACAGATTAACACAGATTAAGGGTTCGCGTTCATCAGCGTTTCTGACCTGTCGTGATCGGATTTTATAATTTTTTATGTAATAAAAAAATAGTTAAGGATTTCAAATGAGAATATGTCCCCAATGCAACAGGAAAAACCTGGATAAAGCTAAAGTTTGTGAAAAATGCGGCGCATCCCTGATAATGAGTAAGAAAGGAACAAAGTCATCTGTCAGCGCCAGGAAAGTTGTTTCCGCAGTAAAAAACCGTAATCAGCAGGAAGTTGTCATAACAGACATTAAGATACCTTTTTGGTCAATGGTAATGTTTATGGTCAAATGGGTCTTCGCCTCCATACCGGCAATTATCATCGTGGCTTTGTTAATCCTTTTGTCTGTTTCAGTTGCCAGCGGTCTGGGGAATTTTTTTAAAATTCTTCTGCAATACGTCAGACAGTTTTTATAACCATATTGTTCCGGTGAAGACAGTTTTTTTATAGCTTTTTTTTATCTGCCTCATAAAACACACCCGTGGCGATATCACATGACTCCCGCTTGTTCAAAGGTGGTTACATCTGATTCAGTATAAAGCCCAAAAATTTATCTTTAGGAATCAGTTCAAGAGCCTTTCTGACATCATGGACAGAGGTCCTTCCCGCCTGAACCACCATGAGAATACAGTCAGCCAGAGGCGCAAGGGCAATGGCATCCGCTTTTCCGAGGATGTGAGGAACATCTAAAAATATATAACGATCTTCATAACGGCTCTTCATCTCTGCAACAAGTGTTTTCATCTTCTGAGAGCCGAGAAGTTCCGAGCTGTCCTGGATCATCCGCCCCCCGGAGATGACTGACAGTTTTTCAACATCCGGCCGGATAATAATATCTTTAAGGGGCCGGTTATCCAGAAGATAATCAGCCAGCCCTCTTTTACTCGGAAAACCCATGTAATGTTGGATATTCTGGTGTTTCAGATCGCAGTCCGCCAGCAGCGCGTTTCCGTCAAAGGCTTTGGCAAAAGTGACAGCCAGATTAATCGCAGTCAGGGTCTTTCCTTCTCCCGGGTGCGCGCTGGTGATCATCAGTGTGTTCCAGTCTTTTTCCCGGGTGCGCTGCTGGATCTGTTCCCGGAGAACTCTGTAGAAATCCGTCTCCTTGGCATATGGAAATATGCACACGCATCGGTTTTCACCCGCTTTTTTAAGATCAACCTCGGCAAATCCGGGGTCGGAAGAGGCCGCCGGATTTTCAATTGGTATTGCTGACCTGTTTTCCCATAGTGATTTTTTTCTCCTGCTCAACAGTTTTTTCAGTTTCATGGTCTTATCATCTCCATGACCACCTCGGGTAAAATTTGATGTTTATCCAGTAATCGTGCAACCTTGGCCCGGAATATGTCAAGATCCATGACCAGATAGTGAAACGCGGCCACGCCCGCGGCAATCACCAGAATCACCCCGATCATAAGGATAATACGTTTTATTCTTATGATATTTCTGTCCCTTTTGGTGACGATTACGGGAATACTCGCCAGAACAGGAAAAGAGGTGGCAGCGACAAGGGTTCCGGCATTTCGTACCGAAGGATCAGTGAACTCCTTTAAAGCCCCGATGCCGGCTCCGGCTCCCATACCAAGTACAACCCCGATTAATATGATTGCCTTTCGGTTCGGTTTAAAGGGTTTTTCCGGAAGTCCGGGCGGATCAATCAGCGTAAAGCGTTCTCCTTTCTGTCCTTCCTCAAGGCCGTATGCCACCTTGGCCTCCATCAGTTTTCTCATAAGGTCATTCAGCTTGGCATGTGTGTTGTTCCTCTCCATGACAAACTCATTATATTGCTCTTCGAGCTTGGGCGTGGCTTCGATCCTGCCGCGATATTCATCCATATTCCGTTCGAGTTTGCGGATCTGCTGTTTAACGGATTTAAGATCAGCCCGGGTGCTGGCAAGCTGGGACGCCAGTGTGATGTATGCCGGGTTATCCGGGCGATCATTTTCGGCGTCAGATATACCGGGCAATTCCCCCATTTTTTTTTCAAGTTCTGCAATTTCATTTGCTGTTTTGATCACATCCGGATATTCATCGGAAAACTGACTTCTGAGATATATGAGCTGAATCTTCAATTCTTCCAGCCGGTTTTTGTCCTGGTCCAGTTCTGGAGGAATACTGGCGAGCTGGGTCTGAAGATAGCCCTCTCTCTCCTTCAGACTGCGTAACTGCTCTTCCAGGCGTTCAATATTGCGTTCAATATTGTTCAGCCCCTGAATATTAAGCTGGAGCATCTCAGGAAGCTCGTTAATATGCTCCTTTTTGAAATCTGAAATATTTTTTTCAATCGTGGCAAGGTCAGTTTTCACTTTTTCCATCTCATCTTCCAAGAACAGGGAGGTTTCTTTGGTCTGACGCTTTCGAACCTGGAGGTTTTCTTCAAGATACAGAGAAGCGAGCATGTTGGTAACCTGCTGAACCTTGGTCGGTGATTTTCCCTCATAAGAAAGCGTAAAAGCAATAGTGGCAGACATGGCTCTTCCGGTGCGGCGGTCCATTACCTCGGTGCTGATGGTATTCAGCATGATATCCTCACGCATCTTTTCAATAATTTCCTCAGTGGTCCATCTGCCCTGCAGGTCCTTATATAGTCCGAAACGGCTGATCATCTCAGAAAGTCTTGAAGTACTCATAATTCGCTGATTAATGGATTGCAGACGCTGCTCAACATAACTTGTCACTGTGGCCATGACAAAATCAGAGGGAATCTCCTGTCCTTCAATGAGAATCGTTGCCGTGGATTTGAAGACAGAGGGTAGCATCATGGCAACAGCCGCGGCAACTGAAAATACGATAAAAGCTGGGAGAATTATGCTCCATTTTCTCCGCTTCACAGCGTCAACATAATCGTTCAGCGTCATCTCATTTGCTTCCATGTAAAATAACTTCCTCCTGAATTTTTTCTGAGTCAGAACTTTTTAAGAACGCTGACTAAATAAAATAATAAAATTCCCATTGCTTTGCTTACCGAGGCTTGATAAGTACCAGATCATAAGTTTTCTGATATCTGTTCGGAAAAGAAACCCGGCTTTTTTCCCGGAATGATCCGCGGCCTCTGAAGGAAAAAGCCGGGTTTCTCCGCCGTTCGCAGGCAAAGATATATAAAAACTTTTGTTCAGGTACTTAAATCCTCATGAACGTCTCGGATTTGCCAATCCGAACCGAGCATGACGGGAATGTTATTCAACATTCATTGGTTACTCGAAAAAAGGATAGCGGAAAATAAAGCGTGTGAAGATAAGATTCCGGTGTGTTGTTGTGTCCGCTTCCCTGTCTATGACGGTGGTGAACGCATAAGACGCTTCAAGACTGATATCTCTTGTAAAATCGTAACGAAGCCGGGAACTGATACGCAGGGTATGTTCCTCATCTGTCGTGACACCTTCCTGGTCCGCCAGGTTCAGGTAGTATCTTGCAGACAAATTTCCCCGAAACTTGTCTGTAAATCTTTGATTAATATTGAATGCCAGCATTGTCCTTTCAGTTGTTCCGACTCTGCCGCTGGCCGCTCTGATATCCTGGGAAAGCGTAAATGTCCATTTCATAAGCTCGCCTGTAAAGGTCAGATCAACTTTCCCTGTTGTAGCCCATGCTTCATCTTTTTCAACATAAGGCACAAGCTGATAATCTGATGTCCATGCATATTTATTGTATTCGGAAAAAGTGTAACGACCGCCAAAATCAACGAGAAGGCTCAGGGTTTCACTCAGCTCCCAGCTTGCGCCGACAGTCAACAGATAATTCTCTGTTATTGCGCTCGTAAAATCATATCGGGCATATCCCAAGTTCATGCGTCCCACCATCAGCGGGACAAAGTAACTCAGGTTATGTGTGAGACCGATATTTACGCTATCAGAACGGTAAGTGACGAACTCAGGGTCATCAAAAGCATCCTCATCATACGCGTATGACAGGGCCATTGCAGTTATTTCCGAAACAAGATAGCTCCCTGAGAAAGCACAGTGATATCGCTCACGCGTTGCTGTGCCCAGAACAAGACCGGTTTCTTCCACATCCCTGTCCCGTCGGGAATCCTTTATGTAGGATGCCTCAGAAGAAGCCCGCATTCTCTCTGTCAGGCGATAAGCGATTTGCCCTGTATAATGATGATTCAGCGCGTTATATTCATTGTTTTCAGCATATATGACCTGATCAATCCGACCGGAAAGACCTGAATCGAGTCGCTCTGTCCTCTCTGTGAGTTTTACTCCCGGTGAGACGGTTGTGATGAAATCTTCCGCATATTCATTATATTCCTGCTTCAAAGCCATTGAAGGAATGAGTATGAATTCATCCCCCCTTATGTTGTATGGGGAAAAAAGCACCTGAAGAATAACTGACAAAGATAGAAGCGTAATAATTTTAAAACGATGCATGAAAGTTCTCATTGAAGCCTTGAGTTTCGAGTTTCGAGTTTCGAGTTTCGAGTTTCGAGTTTCAAGTTTCAAGTTTCAAGTTTCGAGTTTCAAGTTTCGAGTTTCAAGTTTCAAGGCACAACAATCACATCCGCCCTTTTGAGCCGGATGTTCTGTTCCAAGTGGATTCCGTCGGAAACATCGTCATATCTGAATTCAAATATCTTTGTCTGATCTCCCTCCTCCCGGAATATTTTAATTTTATTTCTTTTTGCAAAAGGATTCAGCCCCCCGGCCATAGAAAGCGCCTGCAAAACATTAATATTGGTATTCAGAGCAAATCGGCCGGGATTATTGACCTTTCCGATAATATAAATCAGCATGCTGTTTACTTGCTGAACTTCCACAGAGAGAACCGGTTCAAGTATGAACCGGGGAGATATCCTGGCTTCCAATTCTTTTTTTAACTGAGCGGCCGTCTTTCCCGCGGCCAAGATTTCTCCGATCAAAGGAAAGGACACCTTTCCATCCGGAAGGACCGTTGCCAACCTTGTCATATCATTATTTTTCCAAACAGATATATAAAGAACATCCCCGGAACCGATAATATAAGGCGGTCTTGGCCACCCCTCTGCAACATCAGAAACCTTTTTCGACCCCTGATCAGGGAGAATTTCCTCTTCAGTCGCCATAGGAAATTCAGAAGTCTGTTCCGGCCCCTGTTCAGGGATTTCCTTTTCAGTCATTATAGGAAGTTCAGAAGTCTGTTCCGGATGCTTACCGGAGATTTCTTCTTCAGTCATTGTAGAAATTTCAGAAACCTGTCCCTGAACAGGAATTTCCTGTTCAGCAGTTACAGAAAATTCATTTTCCTCAACGGCCCATACAGATGCCACTATTATACATATCCAAATGAAAAACAATAGCTTTATTATACATTTCATCATTCATGTTTTCAGTTTCGAGTTTCGAGTTTCGAGTTTCGAGTTTCAAGTTTCAAGTTTCGAGTTTCAAGTTTCGAGTTTCGAGTTTCGAGTTTCGAGTTTCGAGTTTCGAGTTTCAAGTTTCGAGTTTCAAGTTTCGAGTTTCGAGTTTCGAGTTTCAAGTTTCGAGTTTCAAGTTTCGAGTTTCAAGTTTCAAGTTCCGACAATATCTTTTTTGCTTCTTCTTTTCCATAGAAGCTTTCATCCGCATCAACTGCTTTTCGGAGTTTTTCTTTTGCCTCGCTCATCTGTCCGGTTTTATAAAAAGCCATGCCCATATGGTAATTAAGGACAGAACTTTCAGGATCATTGGAAAGGGCTTTTTCGATGAGAGCCAGTGCGCGGTTAGGTTCGCCTTTTTTATAGTAAATCCATCCGAGGGTATCCATAACCACGGGTTCATCAGGCCGAAGTTTCAGAGCTTTCTGGGCCAGAGTGAGTGCTTTTTTAAGGTCTGCCTCGGACTCAGAATGCTCACAGAGCAGAAAAGCGAGGTTGTTTGCCGCGGTCCAGAGGTTCGGATTCATTTCAAGCGATTTTTCGTAAACCTCCCGGGCTTTGGGATAATCCTCGCTTTGTTCGTAAAGATGCCCCAGAGACAAATAAGCAGCAATATTTTTGGGATTGGCCTTTAATGCGGCCTCAAATTTTTCAACAGCTTCTTTTTTCTTACCCTGGATCAGGTAAAGTCTGGCAAGGTTGTTATGAGGTGCCTGCCACAGCGGCCGAATATCAATGGCTTTCTGAAACGATTCCTCTGCTTTGTCATAATCTTTTCGGGTGGTATGGATTCGGCCCAGCAAATCATGGGAAAATGCTTCTTTGGGGTTTTGCCGGATACGCGCTTCACAGATTGAAATGGCAGTATCAAATTTTTTCTGTATCATACAGATCCGAATCAGAGAGGTGAGTATGGACGCGGAACGCGGGTTGGCTTTGTATCCTTGTTCCATCTCAGTCATTGCTGCTGCCCATTTTTTCTGTTTGGCGTACACGCGACCGAGTTTCAAATAGCTGAGAGGATTTTCCGGAGCCTTCTCCTTTATTTTTTTATATTCTCTCTCGGCACGATCAACGTCTTTCAGACCAAGGAATAAATCTCCCAGGTTTGCCCGAACTTTGTGATCATCAGGATTATTTTCCAATATTTTTATCAGTTGATTTTCAGCTTCTTTATAGTCTTTTTTAAGCACATAAACGCGTGACAAAATCATCCGCGCATCCCTTGATCCGGGATCAATCTTCAAGACTTTCTGAAGTGTGTCAATGGCAAGCTCAGTTTCCTGATTCAATATATGGGCCTGTGCCAGCCGAAGAAGCCCGGTTACGGACTGTGGTTTCTCATTTACAACAGTCCTGAATTCGGAAATGGCGTTCATCCCGTCACCTTTCAGGAGACAAATATTTCCTTTTGTAAAATGAGCATCCACATTTTTAGGACTCTCTCTGAGTACTTCATCCACATATTTTTCCGCTTTGTCAATGTCCTTCAGCAAGAGATAAACCTTTGCAAAAGCATTTTTAGTCCGGATGATACCCGGACTTGCGGGGTCTTTATCAAGCGAGAGGCATTTTTGTAACACCTCAAGAGCCTTATCTGTTTTTTTGAGATTCAGATATAAATCACTCAGCAGAAAGCGAAGATCAAAGCTCTTTTCAATCTCGCTGATTCCTGCTTTAAGTTCCCGTTCGGCATCCTCAAATTGTTTTTTTGTAACATAGAATTTGGCGATATTTATCCGATTTTCCTCATTTCTCGGATCTGATGAAATGATTTCACTGAGCAGACCAGCAGCCTCTGTCTTACGGTCAAAATCCCAATAAATACTGGCCAGAGTAAATTTGTGACTCATTTTGTCCGGCTCCAGTGCGATGATCTTTTTAAGCACTTCCGCAGCGTCTTCTGTCCGCTTATTTTTGTTGTAAAATATGGCCAGTTCAATATGAAGTCTCACAGACTCAGGATTTGCCCTGATCCCGCTTTTAAGCGAATCTTCTGCATTCCGGGCATCTTTTGTTTTCGAATACGCTGAAGATAGCAACCGATATACATCAGGTTTTTTTATACCCTTTTCCAGAAGCCCTTTCAAATGTGCGATAGCCCCTTCGGCATCTTTTTCAGCCAGCAAAACAGCTCCTTTCAGAATGAGCGCCTCCTGATTTTCAGGATCCGCTTTCAGAATCAGTTCTGCTTTTTCCCTGGCCTTATCAGCAACCTTTCCACCGAGGAACAATTTCCCGAGTTGCAGGTGGGCATCCAAATGGTCCGGAGAAAGTCCCACGGTTTTCAAAAAAAGTCCGTAAGCTTTTTTGAAATCTCCCTGTTTAAACGCTGTCATTCCGAGCATGTAATAGGCATCTGCAAATTCAGGATCAATCTGAAGCGCGTTTTTGAATTCCAACCGGGCCTTTATATAGTCCGCGTTTTCATAAAGCGATTTGCCTTTTTCCAGGAACTTTATTTTTTTTTCTTCAGGACTGCTACAGGCCATTATCAAAATACCCATGAGCATTATCCAGAATGTTACAGAAAATCTGTTAAGCAAAATTTGCATTTTTCCTCCTGTAAAATATAACCACCAATAATTAAAATTATTTCATTCAAAAAACACAAGAATCCCCTCTGTTCTGTCAGACGGGATTCTCTTGTTATCAAATACTATGAAAATATTCAAGACTGTTTCGTTTAAAAAGTATAAAAATTTTTTCTCTCCCATCACACGGAATTTTTCTTGTTACTCGATAATCAAATTTTTTTTCTGTCATTCCTGCGAAAGCAGGAATCCACTGTCTTCGGATTCGTAAAATCTGCGGAAAACGGATTCCTGCTTTCGCAGGAATGACAGGTTTTTGTTCGATTCAGGTCAAAAACTTGATTATCAAGTGTTAATAAATTTTTTAGTTAGGAATAAGGACAAAAAAATTTCCCCATAAAGCCCGGAAGGTTGTCAAAATCTTCCGGGGCCGGCAATTGCAAACAGACATGTATTTCATCCATATTTCTTACGAACTAATGGCAGTGTTTCAGTACGGTAAAAGAAATGTTCACTCGATGTTCAAGTTTTTTCTGTCATTCCTGCGAAAGCAGGAATCCACAGCTCCCGGAATCGCCGCATCGGTTAAAAATGGGTTCCTGCTTTCGCAGGAATGACAAGTTTTTTGTTCGAATCGGATCAAAAAACTTGATCATCGAGTGTTCAGTGATCTGGCTTTAACATTGCCACTATTCTGTCAACAATACTTTGCAAGGCGGGGCGTTTGGTATTTTCGGGTTGTACGGGATTACCCTTTTATTATCGGATAAGAGAACAGCACATGGGGTGAATTCTCAAAATCAGTCCGAATTTTTTTTGCTCTGTTTTCGTAATGATTTTTCATTTCTGATACTCGGCTGTTAAGAAAGATGTGACTTCCCTGGGCAATGCATGCCAATACTGCCCCTCATATTTCGTTTTTATGTAATTTAAAAAATTTGAATAATACGTGGCCGGGTATTCCTCAAATCCCGATTTTTCTGAATCAAAATTCATATAATCAGGGTGGGTGTTCACAAGGGCCATTCCGCGTTTTTGCATAATCCAATCCAGTTTTTGCTTCCAAATAGCTATGTTTTTCTCTTTCATGAGAACAAATAATGTGAAACCCTGGGGCAGGGTATAGGGAAGTTCCATATATCCCTCACAATTGGAATTTTTTGTCACCCAAAACGGAAAAATCGTAGCAACCCCGTCAGGCTGAGGTTCAAAAGGATCTGTATCAAATGTGGATGAATCATATTCAATAGCCAGATCATGGATCCAGTCCAGGTTGTGATGCATGGCCGGAGAACGAAAACCCACCGCGTCCCATGCTTTTAAGTAATGATTAATCCTGAAGGAACGTTCCTGGAATATTTCCTTTGACTGAAAAAGCTTGCCATCATGATTCAGACCATGAACCCCCACCTCAAATCCGTTACTCTTCAGGTGATTACGCAACACAGCGGAGACTCTGTAACGTTCAGGAACAAAATTAAAAGCAGATCGAAATCCTAACTTTTTCTCAAGTTTCATTAGGTTAAGAGATTTTTTCTGACCTTTTGCAGTGTCCACATCATGAGTCAGGACTAAGGCAAACTTTTTCTTATCAGGCCATCCGGGCCATTTCATCGGTGGCTTGCTGGCTTTTTCAAGAATCGGCCAGACATTTGAGAAGGCCGGACGTTTTCGACGGATGTATTTGCTCCGCATCCATATTTGAAACCTTCTCGGAATCATTGGTTTTAATTGATAATAAGCTGAATTCATTTTCAATCTGTCCATCTTCAGATTCCTTTCTTTCCTATTCTGTTATAAGCAGATATCAGAAAACTTTGCGGGTGCTTATTACTCGATGTTCAAGTTTTTTGACCCGGTTCGACTAAAAAGCCTGTCATTCCTGCGAAAGCAGGAATGACAAAAAAAACTTGAACATCAAGTATTAGGAATTTATAAAAATCTAAACCATACAAGTGTCTGAATTTTAAATTGAAAGGCTCAGATACTCAGACACTTTTCTTATTCTCAGCAGATCGAAAAGCTTTATTACTTCTCTGAAATTCCAAATAATTTCTGGCATCATCCTGAAAAATAAGGACAAATCTCTCGGACACAACTTTCTGTTTTTTCCGAATCTCTATGGAAATTCGGAAAAAACATTTTTTAGTTAGTTATGTTTTAAACATACTGTTTTTATAATCTTTTTTGATTGGAAAAGTCCAAAAATTAAAATCAGTATGTTGAAAAAAAATTTCGATCTACTGATTCTGCTTTTTTCTCTGAACAGGACAGAAAACAAATATAAATTAAAGTTTTCGTAACCCTGAAAGAAATTCCTTATGACTTACACCCTTTATAAGCGGACGCGTCACCCTTGCCAAAGGCGATGCTGAAGGGGGCCCGTATAAAACACCCGGAGGGACGTTTTTATTTATCACGGAACCCGCGGCGATGACCGATCCTTCGCCTATGGTCACATCATGAAGGATAACGCAATGCGCTCCGATGTAAACATTCTTTTCTATCACCACCTTTCCGACTCTTTTACCGGGCTTGTACTTTCCCCAGTAAAAATGAGCAAATATTGTGCTTCTGAGTCCGATCCCGACATTGTCTTTTATAATGACATTTTCAGGATGAACCTCATCTATGTAAACATATTGGCTGATCCATACATTCTCTCCCATCTGAACGCCTCGGGCCCTGTGCAGCCACGGTCTGAATGTAAATCCTCCGGGAGCAAAAAATGCAATTTTGGCAAACAGTTTCTTGGTCAGTGACGAAGCCATTTCAATCCTCCAATTATCTCCTGATAATGTTTAACGCCTAAGGTTTTACTTCTATTTGTCCCCTTCGACAGGCTCAGGGAACGCCGCTCCGGACTCAGGGAATGCCGCTCACGCCGCTCCGGGTTCGGACAACGCCGCTCCGGGTTCGGGGAATGCCGCTCACGCCGCTCCGGGTTCGGACAACGCCGCTCCGGGTTCGGGGAATGCCGCTCACGCCGCTCCGGGTTCGGACAACGCCGCTCCGGGTTCGGGGAATGCCGCTCACGCCGTTCCGGGTTCGGACAACGCCGCTCCGGGTTCGGGGAATGCCGCTCACGCCGTTCCGGGTTCGGACAACGCCGCTCCGGGTTCAGGGAATGCCGTTCCGGGTTCGGGGAATGCCGCTCCGGGTTCGGGGAATGCCGCTCCGGGTTCGGGGAATGCCGCTCCGGGTTCGGGGGAACGCCGCTCACGCCGCTCCGGGTTCGGACAACGCCGCTCCGGGTTCAGGGAATGCCGTTCCGGGTTCGGGGAATGCCGCTCCGGGTTCGGGGAATGCCGCTCACGCCGCTCCGGGTTCGGGGAATGCCGCTCACGCCGCTCCGGGTTCGGGGAATGCCGCTCACGCCGCTCCGAGGCTCAGATCACGCCGCTCCCTGAGCTTGTCGAAGGGAGGGAGGGGACGACGGCTTTTACTTCTCTACCAGCTCGCAAAATTTCAAAGGCCCCATATCCATAATAAGCCCTCCCCAGGAAAGGCCCACGCCAAACCCGGACATACAAATCTTCATTGTTTTTTCTGATAAAAGATGGCTGATATTGTGGCAAATGTTTACCGGGACAGATGCGGAACTGGAATTTCCATAATTTTCAACCACATTGGCCGGCATTTTTTCCACAGGGACATCCAGTTTTCGCGCAAGCTTTTCAAGCATAAAACGATTGGGCTGATGAAACATAAAATAATCTATCTCATCCATGCCCATGTCTGCAAATTGAAAGAGCGATTTTATTGCATCAGGCACGTCTGTCTGAGAAAAAGTAAACACCCCGGCCCCGTTCATATAAAAATCCTCGTCACTCCTCTTATTGCCGTCCGGCAGTATCCTGACCTCACGCGTTTCCTCGGTGGAGGGGGCCCGAAAGGCTCCTGCCGGTACAATAAGCCAGTCACTGCGGGAACCGTCCATTTTCAGATTCAGAAAAATATCATTATCCTCATCTGTATTTTCCACAACAGAAATTGTTCCGGCATCACCGATAAGCGGATAAATATTCCGATCTTTGGGACATGAACAACGGCTCAGGGTATCACCGTTCAGAAGAATCACTTTGCTGATAGTGGGTTGTCCCAGCAGCATAAATGCCTGGAGAAGACCATACAAATACCCCGCACATCCATGATTAATATCAAAACACAATACATCGGGTCCGAGCCCCAGTTTGCCATGCAGAATCGCACTGGTGGGCGGAATAAAATGATCCGGCGTCTGGGTGATAAAAATCAGCGCGTCAATGTCATCTTTGTTCAGCAGCTTCTTATCCAACAGATATTCAAGCCCGAAAAGGCAGAGGTCCGAAGCGCATTCATCCCCCTCTACGATACGGCGTTGGTTAAATCCCATTACTTTCTGAAGTTTCAGGCATTTTCCTTCTGAAAAACCATAAGAGTCCATTTCATCCAAAAAATTCACACAATGACTCGGAACCACCGACAAAATACCTGAAATTTTTTTGTTAAAAAACTTGAAATCCATGATAACCTCCTTGTGAAAATTAAGGATGACTGAGGGACAGATAATGCTGTACGAACTGCCCAAGGGTTTCAAGATTCATGAAATTTTCCGGCGTGACATCTTCCCCGTCAATGGTAAAAGCAAACTTTTCTTCCAATGCGGCAACGATGGTCACAATATCAAATGAATCAAGGAGACCGTCTGAAATGAAATTCTCAGATTCGGAAAAATCATGCTCAGGATGAATATCCTTTAAAATGTCCAATACCTCACGCATATTAAGCCTCCTTTTGCAGAAAGAGTCTGATTCTTCCTTGTTTGTAAATAAATTCAGCTTCGTTTAAATTCCCGTCCGAAGAGCGTTTAAGAAGTAATTCCCGACCTCCGGGCCTGGTTTCTTTGTTTATTTCATACCGAGGTGCGACATATATTTCTCCGTTTATGCTGATTTTCGGAGACGGCATCAGTTTAAAAGGCCCGTAGTCTGTGCTGCGCAGGAAGCGTCCCATGAGATCGAAATCCCAGGAAGTCTCTATATATCCGTTATTTGGTATGTCATTACGCTTACACATCCGGCCTTGTCCCGGACCCTGGGGGCGTCCTGTACACTCAGGAGAAATAAATGTTTGCCAATATCTGGAAAAAATATCCGTGCCCAGTGATATTGCACGCATCATGACTTTCAATGCCGTATCTGTCTCAGATATGGAAAATTCTTCCTGGCGCAGTATGTCGCCGTTGTCAATACCGGCATTTACCAAATGCCATGTCACACCGTGCCGGGATTCCCCGTTGAATATTGCCCAGGTGGTTGTGCTTCGTCCGTGACCCGGATATGACGGAAGGAGTGAATTATGAAAATTTATAATTCTCAGATTATCCTTTTTTAATACGGTCTCCGGAAATAAATAGTTGTTGTTAATGCTGAACACCACCGTGGGATCTGTCAGCGAATTTAACAACGCTGTTGTCTTATTCCGGGACGGTCTTTCAAAAGGAATATCAAATCTGGCGCACAGCCCCTCAAGCGTGGGAAGCCCGCTTTGCTCTGTCTCCCATATGCATTGAACCGGGACATTTTCAGAGAGCAGAATGTTGGTGCAATCTGCCGGCATTTTCCCAAAGCCCATTACGATGATATTAAAAGAACTCATTTTTCAACGCCTTTCTGTCAATTTTGCCGTTGGGATTAAAAGGTAATTTTTCAAAATAATGAGACTTCCTCGGAATCATATAATTGGGCAGGGTCTGAATCAGCGATTTCCTTAAATCACTTACAGAGATTTCCGCTTTTCCTTCATAAAAAAGTGTGATCTCCTGTTTGTCTTCATTGTAAAGAACACAACAATTATCAATATGAGGAATCGCCATGACCGCGGTTTCGATTTCTCCCAGCTCAATGCGGTTTCCCATGTGCTTAATCTGGGAATCTTTTCTGCCCACATAGATAATTTCATTACGGCCATTCTGATACACAAGGTCCCCTGTCCGATAAATGCGGTCAGGATAGTTCTTCTGAAGGGGATTCTGGGTAAAGACCTGTTCGGTTTTTTCAGGATTGTTCCAGTATCCTAAGGCAAGAGATGATCCTCGGACACAGAGTTCTCCCTGCTCTCCGGCCCTGGCAGGGCGATCCTCATCATTGAGAATGAGAATGCCTGAATTATGGCATGGAAATCCGATGGGCAGACTTTCATGGGGTTCATACTTCTGATTTACAATAAAATAGGTGCAATCCACTGTGATTTCCGTAGGCCCGTAGAGATTCACATATAATTTATCCGGCAAAATTTCCTGCCAATAGGCCAGATGTTTTGTGGGCATGACTTCACCGGCAAAAACCACCTTTTTAAGGGCTGGCAGCCGGTCCGGGCGCAAGAGGTTCATTTTGGAAATATTGACCAGCACCGAGGGAACGAAAAAGATAAAGGTGATCTCCTGTGCTTCCATGTATTCGATGAGTCTCACCGGAAACACGAACAGACCGTCGGGAATCAGGTCAAGTTTTGCCCCGACAGCCCAGCTCAGATAAATATCCAGGGTTGAATTATCAAAGTATAACGGGGCCTGGCTGCCGATAACCTCATTATTAGCGACGTTAAGACAGGGGATAGCCCATTCAATATAATCAATAACGCCCCGGTGCGGAATGACCACCCCTTTTGGTATTCCCGTGGAACCGGAGGTGTGCATCACATAGCAGGGGTCCGTGTCAATAATCTGATCGGTTGTCTCACGGGCTTTTGCAATTAATTCGTCCACAGGGCGGGTACCTTGGGGAATATCTTCCAGGAAAATAATGCGTTCATCAGGTACGGATAACTCCTGCAAGTCTTCCGCATAGGCCCGGGCGCTCACGATCCGATACGGAACAAGGTTTTCAATAATTGCCTTTAGGCGGTTTTTGGGTGATCTGATATCCACAGGCGCATAAAAATTTCCTGAAATCAGAATGCCTGCAAAAGATACAATGGCCGAAATTCCCTTGGGCAGATAAACAAGTATCGGCTGGTTTGTTTCGCGGCCCTGTTTCAGTTCTTCCGCGAGATCCGAGGCGCTTGAAAAGAGCTGACCAAAGGTTAGGACGCCCTGACCATCTGTGACACAGGGAGCGGAAGGATAGTCGCCGGCCGTGAGATAAAGAAAATTGATCACACTGTTTTTCATTTTTTTTGGCCTCCTCTCTTTTTCCGAAACCTTTGACGTCCCGGATGTTTTATTTAACCACAAAAGAAAAATATTCTGCTGCTGCCTGTTTTCACCCTCTTTTGTCCGGAGATATGCCCGCTGATGGGAAACTTCTAAAAACCGAACCACACGATTTATGGTTAAATTTTATTTTTAACCAAGCTTCTTCTCAATAAAGGCGATGATGGCAAGCACCGAATCAAAGTTTTCAGGATCAAACTCATCTTCGGCCGGAACAATACCAAATGCCTCATCAAAAAAATCTATCAATTGCAGTGTGGTCAGAGAATCTAAAATCCCCAGATCAACCAGTGACGCATCATCCTGAACTTCATCATCAAATCCCTCATCTTCAAAGGCTTTGTTCATAAATGTTCTCACAATTTGTCTGGTTTCCATTTGTTCCTCCCCAAAGCAACTGCGGCAACAGGGGCTTTGATACCGATATCCCGAAATACTGCTTTCCGGGATTCATCTAAAAGAATGGCTTCGTAAGCGATATCAGAAGCATATGCCTGGAGTAAGATATTCATCATCTGATATCCCACTTCCCAGAGCGATCTCCCAAAAGTTTCGTTTCTTCCCAGGACAATAAACGTATCATCTGACGGAAAATGCTTTTTCAACTGCTCATTAAGCTCTTTCTCTGTCTGGCCTATTTCCTCCAAAGAATGGGTGGGCCTGTTTTTTCTCCAATTGACATACCTGAATATTTTACCATTTAAGATCAGATAAACACCTGATATATTCTGTTCTCCCCCCCAGGTCGGTATGGTCATCCCCCAGGCTCTTGATTTATAAAGGTGAGGGGTTCTTCCTCTTGCGGCCCAGAGGAGCTGACCTAGAGAATGCGCTGTTAATGCTTTGGCAGACTTATGGTGAATTGTCAGGCTGCTCAGAGCAGGGATCAGCGGTTTGCTCCCTTTTCTGTCAGGATCCGGAAACGTCCCTTTCAGCCAGGGTTTGTTCCCGACAGGGGGTGAGGTAATCCAAAAACGGCCGGAATACGTGGGCTTCATGGCGTCCACTCTGATGTTCACAGTGGAATGCTCGGTCTCTGACATCCGTGTTCCGTCCTTTCCGAGATTCTTAAAAACCATGCCGATTCCCAGGGCCGAACAGATCAGCCCCGCAGTCTGCTGCTGCATTCCGCTTTCGACCATGAGCCAGTCTCTATCAATCCCGGAAACACGGTTATCAATGATAAAAGTGAGGATGTTTTCTCTGATCCGGACATCCAAATGGTGAGGGGTAAAACGGGGGATTTTGATAAATTCTCTGACTTGGCTGATTTGCTCCGGGGACAGTTTTCTGTTTTTGTCAAACATTCCCCAATGAAATATCTCAGGCGCTTCGTTATAATCGCTGGTGCATCTGGAATTCAAAGCGGTTTCAACTGGGATGCCCGGGCCTTCACGCGGAAGCTCGGGCACAGTTCTTTCGCTGTCCGTCGGTATTTTAACAGGCTTCATAAAAAAACGACCTTTGATAAGGTTGATCAGTTCTGACACCGACGGAAATCCGTAAGCCGGAAGGGCGATGAAAGATAACCCCAGGGTTCCGGCATACTTCAAAAAAGTTCTTCTTCTGACAGAGATAAGAAAATGACTAAACCAACTGGCTGATTTCATAAGTCACCTTTTCAAGCTGTTCTCTTTTAAGCTCCGGAAACATGGGTAAAGACAGCAATTCTTTGGCGTATTTTTCAGCGACAGGGAAATCCCCCTCTCCATATCCCAGCGACTGATAAGCCTCTGTAAGATGTATCGGCACAGGATAGTGGATCCCGCAATAAACATCCTTTTCCGCTAACGCGCTCATCAGCGTATCCCGATTTTGAACACGTATTCCGTAAATATGATAAACATGCCGGTTATACGCTGCTTCTTTCGGAAGAATGACATCACTTATACCGCCCATCAGCTCATTGTAAATTTTTGCGTTGGTTCTTCGTTCGTTATTCCATTCTGTAAGATGCTTTAATTTTACACTCAGGATAGCGCCCTGAATCCCGTCCATACGGGCATTCCATCCGATCATTCTGTGGTGGTACTTCTTTGACTGTCCGTGGTCCCGCAAAATACGAATCTTATCTGCCAACTTAGGGTTGTTTGTGGTCACAGCCCCGGCTTCTCCGCAGGCCCCCAGATTTTTTCCAGGGTAAAAGCTGAAACATCCCGCATCTCCCACAGACCCGGCAAGTTTGCCTTTGTACTTAGCACCTTGGGCCTGACATGCATCTTCGATAACAAAAAGTCCGTGTGCTTTGGCGATGTCCATAATGGGGTCCATGTCCGCCATCTGACCAAAAAGATGAACCGGGATGACCGCTTTGGTTCTCGGGGTGATCGCAGCTTCAAACAACTCCGGATCCATCGTATATGTTTTTTTATCCACGTCCGCAAGCACAGGCGTCGCATTACAGAAACTGATGGCCTCGGCAGTTGCGATGAAGGTATTCGGCACTGTGATGACCTCATCATTCTGACCAATTCCCAGGGCCAGGAGTGTCAGCCAGAGGGCTTCTGTGCCGCTGCCCACGCCAATGGCATGTCGGCATTGACAAAAATCGGCGAATTCCTTTTCAAACTGTTCTACAAAAGGGCCGCCCGCGAAAGCAGTCCTGTCCATCACCTGCTGTATCGCGTCTGTAATTTCATTGCCTATGGATTCATACTGCGCCTTGAGATCTAAAAATGGGACTGTCATGTTATTTTCCTCAGTGTTTTGGCAGGGTATCCTGCAACGATTTTCAAAAATTCCCCGAACCATTAAAACAAATATTAATATACATATAACATAGTAAATGGCGGGTCAATCAGGAATTTCCTGAATTTAGCCTTGAATTTCCTGAATTTGATATAATTGCCCTGGTACGGAGGAAAGAAACCCGGGTTTTTTCCGGTAGCGGAGAAGCCGGTCTGTCCGAGAAAAAAGCCGGGTTTCTTTGTTTCAAAGATCAGAGCGGCACATACCGGGGCAAAAGGGGCCAAAGATGCGATATGAACGCTTCCAGTTGGATGTAAGCATCCTCAGCTGACTGACCCGGTGCTGCCATCAGTTCCACCCGAACCAGGGAACCGTCCGTACGTCCGGGTATGATGCCATCCCATGTAATCCGCCCCTGTGTGATGGCATCCTGCATCAGGTAAAATTTATTTACCCAGGGACTTGTAACCACCCTTCCTCTCCCAAAAAAGAAATAGCTGGCCAACATTGCTGTATCGCCTTTTTTCATAACCATAACCTTTATTTTAACTTCTTCGGAAGCATTCGGCCTTATCAGACGCTCATTCTCTCTGAGCAGTGTCCAGCCCCCTCCGATCAGGCAGGACTGGGGCGCATGAGCAGTATGGCGGGTTTTCTGATATTCATAAAACGGGATAAGAAGATGAATTATGTTCATGGATCCCTCTTTGTAATACGTTGCACTCACATAGTCATCGGCCCAGAGCGAATCCATTATTTCTTTTGAAAGATAGCTTCTTTTTCCTTTCCACTCGCCGATTTTCATGGGAAAAGATTCAAAAGTCATCCTTTCAGGATAGGTCTGAGCAGAGGAAACTGATTTCAGCATCCAGCCGCTGACCAGAAAAAATGTGCAAAAAACCGTCGTCAGGACAGCAGGCATAACAAAGCCAAACGGCTTTCCTCCGGGATCTGTCTCAGATTCTCCGGTGGGATTCATTCTGATTTTTTTCAAAAAAAAAGCCATTGCGACCAGCACAGCGCCCGCGACCATAAAAACCAGCCATCCTGAAAGATCATGATAAACATCTTCGGTCAGCTCTTTATGATGATTGATGATGAGCAGGCCGGATGCAAATATCCTGAACCCGTTTACAAAAATTGACAGCGGCGGAACCAGAAGCAGCAGAAGTGTTTTCCGGCACCAGCCTTTATTGAAAAAATACCCCAGGAGAATCGCCATGAGTATCATTGGCATGAGATAACGTAATCCGCTGCATGCATCTGCCACCTGTAATTTATCAATGCCGATATCCAGAATATTTCCTTCCCGGAAAACAGGAACCCCGGCCATTCTGAGCATGCCTGTGGCCAATATGCTCGCGGCTATTCTCAGTTTAAATGTCAGCATACGGTTAACAAACGGCGGCAGCGGAACAATAAATAAGAGGATAATCAGCGGAAATATTAAGAATCTGGTTCGGGGGCCGTACAGTGTGACAGCCAGGCTTGTCGCACATCCCCATATCCCGATGTATAAAAAGGTTTCAACTGATCCGAGTTCTCCCACTATAATCAGGCTCACAGACAGAAGCATGAGAAAAATGCCGGAAGGCGTCAGCGTAAGCTCATGAAAATGAAAACTGGTTTTTCTCTCCCAGCAGAGGTAGAAAAACAGAGGGACAATCAGGTAGCAATAGCTGTTATCTTCTTTGGCCCAGTGGATTCCGAGTTTCTGAAAAACAGGCCAGTAAGCTGTGACAAAACAAACCGCAATCGCCACCGGGAAAATCGTTTTAATTATGTGATCCGTGCTGAATTGAATTTGATTCATTGAACAGATTTCTTTCCTTTGCAGTGGAAGCAAATCAGAATATCTCCACAATCGGGCGGAGAAGTACAGGGAAAACAGATAAGAAAAGGAAAACAGTGTGTTCTCCGAAATGAGTATTTTCCTTTTCTTATCCTCTTTCCTTGTACTTTTGAATATATCCCGAATCCTCAAATCTTAGCTAAGAGCTACCCCGACATTTCCATTATCCAGGGATTTCTGAGCGGCCTCCAGAATTTTTACCACATGAAGCCCGCTTTCACCATCACTCAGCGGCTTTTCGTTATTCTCGATACATTCAATAAAATGACTCAGTTCCGTGCGAAGCGGCTCGGACCCTCCGATTTTAGGAATAACGATATCCCCGTATTTGTATGAATAATGAAACTCGGTGTAGGTGTCGTAGTGCATGGGCTTTTCAACACTCTTGTCATAAATCCTTATTTTCTCAGTGGGCTGAACATCATCATAGACCATCATCTTCTTGCTGCCCACGACGGTCATTCTTCGGATCTTATCAGGATCCAGCCAGCTCGTCTGGATGAAACCAAGGAGGCTTCCTGCAAATTGGAGGGTTAATACAGCGACATCCTCAACCGCCGGATTGATATGAGACGCGCCTATGGCAGTGACCATTTGCGGTTCCTGGTCCAGCAGATACAGAATAATGGAAATATCATGAGGGGCCAGGTCCCATATCACATTGATATCCTGCTGAAAAAGTCCGAGATTCAGTCTCTGCGAACTAATGTAATAAAGTTCGCCAAGTTCACCGGAATCAATGATCTCCTTCATTTTTCGCACAGCTTCTGTATAGAGAAACGTATGCCCCACCATCAGTTTCCGCTGCTGTTTTTCCGAAAGTGCGATCAGCGCATTGGCTTCATCCGCGGACGCGGCAATTGGTTTTTCGACAAATACATGTTTACCGGCTGAAAGCGCTTCCCACGCAAGTTTGTAATGCGTATGAACCGGTGTGGCAATGGTCACAATGTCAATTTCAGGATCCGCAATAATTTCTTTGTAATCTTTTGTGGTTTCAATGGTGTGATAAAGCCTTTTCATATGAGCCAGGCGTGCCTCATCCAGATCTGCCACACATATGACATCGCTTTTTTTCAACTGAATAAAGTTTCTGATCAGGTTGGGTCCCCAGTAACCACATCCGATAACACCGACTTTAAACATATTTTCCTCCTCTGTAAATCGAAACTTGAAACTCAAAACTCGAAGCTTGAAATCCGGAGGTTCTGCGGATTTTCTTATGTGCATATGCGACTGTTCCGAGTTTCAAGTTTCCAGTTTCCAGTTTCCAGTTTCCAGTTTCCAGTTTCCAGTTTCAGAATCCGCCTTTTCCAAAAAAGATGACCGGAAATGTTGCTAAAATGACCTCGGCATCCAGAACTAATGAAATGTTGTTTATATAGTAAAGGTCAAGGATCACCATTTCTTCAAAACTGACAGAACTTCGTCCCAGCGCCTGCCATAATCCTGTGCATCCGGGAAGAATATTGAGACGCTTCTTGTGCCATTCCTCATAACACTCCCACTCGTAAGGCAGACAAGGTCTCGGACCCACCAGGGTCATATCCCCTTTGATAACATTAAGCAGTTGCGGGAATTCATCCAGACTGGTTTTTCTGATAAATTTTCCAAATTTAAAAATTCTGGGATCATCAGTGATTTTAAATATTTTTATATCATCGTTCTCGCCTTGGTTTCCATTTTGGATAAAATCTTTAACATATTCCTGATGTCTGGAATCATCAGTGCCCATGTGCATGGAACGGAATTTATAGAACTCAAAAGGGCGTCCGTCTTTGCCAATTCTTGTCTGTTTGAAAATCACAGGGCCTTTGGAAGACAATTTGATTCCCAGAATAACGGCGATAAACAGGGGGGAAAGTATTACTATGGCCAGCAAAGCTAAAATAATATCAAGGTCTCTTTTCAGATTACGGGCATAACCGTCAAGAGAGTTCATATGAAGTGTGGCAATGGGAATGTTTGAATAAAACTCCAATTTCATCTTCTCAGCAATCACCCTCAGAAGGTCCGAATAAATTCTGACAACCTTACCCGTTTCCAGGCTTTTTTCAACAATACAGACCATTCTTTCATAAGGGGCATTATTGATTGCAATGAGTATTTCATCCACATCACGGTCTCTGACCACTTTGTCAAGGTCATCTAATTTTCCCAGGTTATGAAACTGCTTATAAATTTTTTTACCGACCGCTTTATAATCGTCTAAAAACCCGGCAATATGAAAATTGGATAAAATATCATGCTGTAATGACTCCGCCACATATTTAGCAGCCTCATCCCCTCCGACAATCAGCACTCTTGTCTGATAAATATTTTTTTGGGCAAGGAAGATAAGAATTTTTTTGGTCAGCAGCGCTCTCAGCAAAGTAAACATGACCAAGTTATACAGAGAAAAATACAGAACTAATTTTTTTCCGTATATTAGAAAATAGTCAACATTACAAACCACCATAAACATGATGCTCATCAAAGCGCCAAACACAAGAGACTTCACAATAAGGATAAACTGCCTGTATTGGGTAAGTACAATATTTCTCATATAAAGGTGGCTGTGGTAAAAAGCGAAGATATAAAAAATCAGTACAATAAGATATAAATTAAAATGACTGAAGAAAAAATACAGATGATTTTTAGAAGCGGGCCAGAAATTCGGTATGCATTTATCAAGGGCCATGAAGAATGATATCGTCAGGATAATAAAATCTGACCCCAGAAGGATATATTTGAATTTGGGCTGATTCTCTATCATAAATTGCCTCTGCCTTTATTTTTCCTGATTATAACGGATTTAGGGGAGGGCCGACCAGACCCCGTAAGAGCGGCATATTTGCAGCGGCAGGTTTGCAGGCATCCCGACAAGCCCCGTAAGGGCGGCATATTTGCAGCGGCAGGTTCGCACGCCCCGCGGGGCTTTGCCGGCCTGACATGATGAATGCTACAAATATGCCGCCCCCACGGGGCTTTGTCGGCCTCCCCTAAATCCGTTATAATCAGTATTTTTTTTTCTATCACTCGATGATCAGGTTTTCTGACCTGATTCGAATAAAAAGCCTGTCATTCCTGCTTTCGCAGGAATGACAAAAAAAATTTGATTGTCGAGTGTTATAAAGTTCGGTGTCGTAATATGTTAGCGGGGTTCCCTGCCACAATCGTATTCGGAGGCACATCTTTAGTGACGACCGCGCCGGCACCGACCAGCGCGCCTTCACCAATGGTGATTCCGCACATAATTGTGGCATTGGATCCGATAACGGCTCTTTTCTTTACCAGGGTGGGGACACAGGTCCAGTCAGCCTCGGTCTGAAGAGAGCCATCAGGATTGACGGCCCGCGGTTCCCTGTCGTTAATAAACATGACACCGTGGGAAACCATGACCTCATCTTCAATGGTCACTCCTTCGCAGATAAACGTATGACTCTGAATTTTACAGCGTTTTCCGATTTTCACATTTTTTTGGATCTCTACAAATGTGCCGATTCGGGTCTCGTCTCCGATTTCACATCCGTAGAGATTTACGAAATTATAGATCACAACATTTTTTCCCAGCTTCACATCGGGAGTGATAACATTTATGTCATGGTTCATAGTTACCTCGTTTTACACAGCCCTGAAGGGGTATTTATTACAGTCCGAGGCTGAAACCCCGGTTTAAGGTTGCTGATATGCCTGATGGTTCCGATAATTTGGGAATTGACCTTTTTAATTTAAAATCTATGTAACAAACAAAAGGTTACAGATAGGTTACAGATTCGAAAAAAAATAAAAATCTGGTTCTGATGAGTGCAAGCAGATCGAAAATGCCCTGAACCGCTCCTGGAGGATTAACAAATCCGCCGGAAATGCCTGGGATTTGTCAATCCCTGGCGAGCATTTCGGAGTACTTTCCACCTTTGCCGAACGGGATTTACCTTTGCCGGACGGGATTTGTAATCCCGTCCGAAATGTTTGCTGCCTGGGACCGGTAAACATTTCGGCCGGGGTTTCCGAACCCTGGCGGGGGATTTGTCAATCCCCCGCGAGCAACAGGCGGGTATTTTATTTATTGAGAAATCCCTATTATTTGGTAAGCCTTCGGAGGGTAAGATGAGAAGACATGGAACTACTTCCCTTTCAGCGCAGTTTGGTAAGCCCTCAGAAGGTTTTGCTTTTGATGTTCCCATCCTAAAAATTCTGATATCCTCTGAGAGCCGACACGTCCCATTTGCTCCCGTTTTTCCGGATGATCCATCATATCTGAAATGGCCTGGGCAAATTGCTGAATGTCCCCGGACGGCACATAAACAGCGGCCTCCTGAGCAGTATATCGGGTTTCTTTAAGATCATATGCGACAATTGGCTTGCCGATTGCCATGTACTCTCCGTTTTTTATAAAAGTTGAAAGAGCATTTAACGGTGTCCAGGGTTCCGGGGACAGAAACACATCTGCAACAGACATATAAGAACGAAGTAAAAAATCATCTCTGATCGTACCGGGCATATCAACGAATGCACTGAGACCTTTCTCAGATAACGCATTCAGTACTTTCATGCGCTCGGACCCATCGCCGACCAATAGAAAAAGAATATCCCGCCGACCTTTCTCCTGCACGATATATCGGATGACGTCAACTAATCCGAAAACCCCGTCCTCCTCTCCCATCACCCCCACGTAACAGGCAACAAAAGGAAACCCTTTTTTCAGGTCCGGATTTTTTTTCACCGGTACAAACTCTCTGATTTTAGGACCGTTTCTGACAACGAATATTCGATCCGGGCGGATATGATTTCTTTCCGTCCCAATTTGTTTATAGGATTCGTTAGTTGTGATGACCGCATTTGAACTGCTGAATGTGAAATATTCTGTCACACGGGCCAGCAGATACAAAAGCTTCCCCTTTATCCCTCGGAAACGCCAACGAATCATCTCCGGAAACAAATCATGATGGTCAAACACAAATTTAGAACCGAGAAAGCGGTAAAACAGAGCAATTGGAAAGAAAATATCAGGCGGATTACACACATGAAGAATATCAAAACGTTCCTTGCGCCAAACCTTCCAGGAAAGTCCTGTAATTGAGATAAATGCTTTGAGATATTCGACGATGTATGCTTTAGTGCCTTTTTCCGCAAATATCAGCGGAAAAAAGTAAACACTGATTCCGTCCAGCATTTTATGTTTTGCGATAATGTTATATTCCGGTGACTCAGTGCCGGCATGTGCCCCTCGCGCTGCGGGACAGATTACCGTCACCTTCCACCCGGCATCCCTCAGTGTTGTGGCTTCATACCACACACGCCGATCTATGGGAACCCAGCTATTTTCCAGGATAATTAAAACGTTACCCGGCTTCATATTTTATCCACCCATCTCCGTTAAGTTTTATGAACTGACCGTCCATATATTATCAACATCCGATATAACTGTTCTGTGTTTTCTGCTTATGCTGCTTTCTCTGAAATTTCCTTCCTCAAGAGAAATGCTTACCTGATTTTTGAAATTTTCTTCCAATGATTTGACAATATGATCAAAATCAGATATTTTCGCTCTGTCAGCGAGTGCCAGATGAATTTCCAACTTGTCAGCAGCAGGCTGTATGATCTGATATCGGGTGATGCGATCATCCTGATAGAATTCGGGCAGATGGTTGAAAAAAGCACCGTGAAGCATGTGCCCGTCCGGCAATGTGATAATATCTCTCTGCCTTCCCATCAACCGGCGTATTTTGCTATGAGATCTTCCGCATGGACACATTCCAGTTCTTCCCAACTGACCAATGTCCCCTGTGTCGTATCTGACAATGGGAAACGCATAGTTGGAAAGATTGGTGGATATGATTCTGCCGACGCCGTTTTCATCTTTATCCGCGATGTCAATATGGCAGGTTTCCATATTATAATGGTAGCCGTCATGCTGATCGCATTCATTGGTTAACACACCGGCTTCCGGACATCCGTAGTTATCATACACTGGCGCTCCCAGATGTTTTTCTATCAGTTTTCTCTGATCAGGAAAGAGCATGTCACTTGTTGTGAAGATTGCCCTGAGACCATCAATAAACCTTTTTTTTGACATCAGAAACCTTGCTAATTGCAGAATAACTGAAGCATATCCGAACAGATATTTTGGTTTTTCCTTATGAAAAAAACGAAATATCTCATCCAAGTTTTCCTTTTCAATATGATAGCTTGGAAAGGTGACTGTGTTTTGAAACCAAAAATATAAAGGCATCCCGAATCTCAGCTTCCTGGGTCTTAATGAGCCATAGGCTAATGTGACGTATCTTTCTCCCAGTCTGTACCCGCCATAGCCAAATCCCCTGTACATATTTGCCCACATGGTTCCGTGGCTTCTGGCGTCATGGTAGAGTTTCAAAGGTTCCCCTGTGGACCCTCCGGTTCCTCTGAGTTTTGGTCTGAACTGCATGATATTGTCTGCTTTGAGCCGTGAAAAATTATTCCGTATGTCATCTTTTGTCAAAACAGGCAGGCATTCCATATCAGAAGGGGATAAGATAACTTCCGGATCGAACTTGTATTCAGAAAACAACTGTCTGTAGTAAGGGACATGCTTCTTACAGTGAACAAGCAATTCCTTAAGTCTTTGAAACTGAATGGCCTCAAGTTCATCAATATTGCAGTACTCTGTTTCAAACAGTTCATCCAGAATTTTACATGTTGTAGTTCTCCGAGCCAGATCAACGATTCGAATTCCGATTTTTTTTGTAAACAACTCTTTCAGGTTCATAACTAACCTCCTAAGTCTTACAATCTTCAATTATCAGTTCTGCAACAGAAGCCCATGAGGATTTTCTGATAAAATCACGGCGGGCCTCCTTCTGCTGCTGCTGCTTATTTAAAGCCTTTTCAATTGCTGCTACAAAACTGGGGCCGTCATTGGCAAATTCCACAAAGCGAGAATATTTTTTCACTTCTCTTTTGCCTTAATCCACAAGAATTTGCTACAAAATTTTGAAAAAATATAGAACTGCGGTTGTACTGGGGTGATGAAAATATTTCCAAAGCTCCGAAAAAACTGATCCCGTTTTTGTTCCCCGCATTTTTTAACTTCCTGATTTTTAAGTTATAAAAAATTTGCGGAATAAAAATGGGATCGCAATTATCAGCCCGGTTTGTGACATTTTCATCACCCCACGGTTGTACTAACTTGTCGTTCGAGTGCTATATGCCATTTAGTCTGCTTCTAAGACTGAAAAATATATTTTTTTAAGTTGTTTCATTACTTTTTCCTGAATCAATTTTTCCTCAAACACTTTTTTTGCCCGCCTGCCCATTTCAATTGCTTCATTAGGATGACTAATCATCCATTCTATTTTCTTTCCCAAATCATCAGCATCCTCAAAATTAACGAATAAGCAAGATACACCATGTTTCAAATATTCAGGAACCGCACCTACGGGCGTGCAAATGATAGGGCGGCTTGCTGACATAGCTTCTATAATTACAAGAGGAAAATTTTCCCGATTGGAAGGAAAAACAAAAATATCACTTTCAGAGAACCTTTTTATCTTTTCCTTACCATATATAGGTCCTGTAAATTCGTAATATTTATCAGATATAAATTCTGAAGCCAGTTTTCGCATTGCCCGAAAATCTCCAGGGCGTGCTTCCGGCCCGACGAGTTTGATATGAAAATTTTTCTGATGAGTTACGACTTTACCTAAAGCGCGAAGTATGGTATCTACTCCTTTGAGCTTACTTATCCGGCCTATGAAAAGCAGATTTGTTTTATTATTTTGAAACGGGGGTTGAAAGACGTGGTTAGCGAAATTTTCATCAATCGGATTTGGCAAGATGAAAATTTTATGTTCAAAACAGCCTATATTACTCAGAGCTTTCTTCCATTTTTCACCAAGAACAATCATACCATCTGATAAATTTAAAACTTTTTTTCCGATGAACTGGAATGGCTTATATAATTTATTCCAAAACGTTTCAAAGGCCCCGCCATGAAGATGCCCGATTGTCTTACATTTGAAAAATTTTGCAGATATTAAAAAAAACATCGATTTAGGAAAATTCCAGAAAGAAGTAACTGGATAATGAACTATATGTGGCCTGTATTTAACGACCATATAAATCCAAGATATATAATGTCTTATAAAAAAAATTATATTTGTCAAATTAAACTGGGCTGCGTTACTTAACCCCTTGGTCCTTTCAGTGTAATAAGGAATAAAAATAAAATGTTCCTGTAACAAAGGACTGTTTATGATCGCGTTTGTAATCGTAGGCAAAGGACCTTGAAGATTACTAAGCCCTCCTATCAAAATAATATGTTTCTCAGATTTCATTTTGCTACCTTATATTTTTTACACAAACTGATAGTTAGCTTATTGATTTATATGGTTATAAAGTTTATGTTCAGTTTTAGAACACTAATAAAATTCATCAGCGAATATATCAATATTGTATTTTTTCACAACTGGTATGACATGATCAATATTCCCTTTCCATCCATCGTCTAAAGATATCCAGATTGTTCACCGTAAAAGTTTTGGGAACATCCCAGCCTTCTTTTATTGAGAGTTCATAAAAGCTTGATTTTTCCATTAAGACTTCCACAACATCTTCCAAAGGTAATATGAAACGATAATATGGTTCAAGTTCGCTTCTTCTTTTTGAAATTTCAACAACATGCGCATCTGAAGTCAACAGAATTTTAGGCAGGTCCGTAAATTGATTTTTTATATTCAACAAACAGTTAACCAGCCCTTCTTCCTTAGTAAAGGTGATTTTCCGATCAGGAATGTTTGAAAAAAAGCAAGGATTTTTCTTCTGATCTTGTTCTCCGACCGACCAGATTCTCACATTCTCTTTTTTCAAATGCCTTAAACATCTTATAGTAGAAAGAAATGTGCTATAAAAACCGGGAACAATTATCGTATCAAATTTTTTCATTTTTTTACCGTGAAAATACATTTTGAAAAGCCGGGTTTTTTATCTGAAAACATTTTCATAACCGGGGGCAAAAAACCCGGCTTTTTTATGAGCGTTTATTTTTCATGCTTTTAATCCCTCTTTCAAAAATAAAGCTTCACTTCCTCCCGCTGTCTTTCCTATAACAATCTGTGAAGTAAGGCAGTATCTTTTTGGCTATTTTCCGATAACTATAATGATTTATCACATAATTTCTTCCCTTTTTAGCCATTTCTTTTCTCAAATCAGCATTATTTAACATCTCAACAATTGCATTACTCAAGGATATAATCTCATAATCAACAAGAAAGCCGCCGCCAGATTCCAAAACCACCTTTTCTTGTTCATATATGCCCTTGTTTGCCACCACAGGCACACCATTTCCCAAGCTTTCATAAAGCTTGGTGGGAGAACTTATTTTATAATAACTGTGAGGAGGTATAATCGAGAGGCTAAGATCACAATAGTAAAGATAATCGTAAAGATCATTTCGGTCCAACTGACCCGTAAAAATTACATCTTTTTCTATTCCCAAATAAGAGCAAGTCAACTTTAATTCTTTTTCTTGCCAGGAGTATGCTGTCTTTCCCATTAAAATCAGTTTGCATTCAGGACATTGTTTTTTTACTTCAGCAAATACTTTTAAGATAAATTGGGGGTTTCTAAGAAATCCTAATGTGCCAAAATAGGTGATGAGAAAGTATTTTTCCTTCATTTTTTTCAGAAATCCTATTTCTTTTTTATCCTTATTCAGCAAATCTTCGTCCACACCCATTGTTATTGGAATCATTTTCTCCTCGGCAACATGGACAAGAAGCGTTTTTTTGAAAAAATTTGTAATGGGAAAAATGATATCCGCTGTTTTTATAACCTTTTTTACAAAAAAATTATGATAATGCCCTTGAAACAGATGCCAGAATCTTATTAATGTATTATCAATCTCAGAGTTCCCAATGTGCATATCACCTAGCGGACTTGAATACTGATAATAAAGTTTAAATTTAAAAAAGAGCCTCAGAGGAGCAATTAAAAAAGCTTCAAATGGTAAGTCTCTGACCAAAACAATATTTATGTCACCGGACATCAAGAAACGTAACAATTGAAAGAGTTTTTGCCATCCCATTAATTTATTAATAAATTTGATGAGATAATGATTTCCTTTAACGGCTCTGCTCAAAACAACCTGAGAATTATGCCATCTTTGTTTTTTGTCCTTACTGAATTCTCCCTGAAAAAACCATAACATATCTACTTTTTTGCCTAACTCTTTCGCAAAGACATTTTCTAATACAGCATGAGTACAGGGAAAGCGGTAGTAACTAAGAATAACAACCTTTTTTTGCTTTTTCATTTCGTGCATTACAGAATTCAAAGCCTTTCAATTTGCGATATTAATTAAATCATATACAAACAACGGTTCGGACAATTTTTAAAAATTAAGGCAGTATAAAATATAATCCATTGAAAACAAATGATTTATTTTTTTGTTCAGAAAACCATCAGATTTTATAAAATCAATTTGGCTTTCTTCATTTATCAGTTTACACTTTACAAGTGCTTTGTCAGGATTGATTTTAGGCGTTGACATATATAAAATCAACTCGCAAAAACAAAATTGACAACGCAGTAGTACGCCACTTTGTAAATACGTGACCCCCCTCCGGGAAGCCGGAAGGCTGATTTCAAATGACCGGCCGGAGTCATAAGGGGGTCACGGACTTTCAAAGTGGTGTAGTAGAACAATTTTGCAAATTGTTCTACTGCTCAGAAAAAGCGTAAGTTACTTTGTTTTTATGAAAGATGTCATCAACTCATACAAAAACCTATCCAACCTATTGATAAAAAAGGGTTTGATGTATTTTTGTCGAAAAAAGATATTGTTTATACTCCATGAATGAAGCCAGTAAAGTCAAAATTACTCCGATGCATATTGTCTTAAACGCAAAAGACCTTTTAGCTTATCATCTCTGTAAATTATCAAAATATAATAGATAAGTGTCATAATGCCACTTGATAACATTAAGAAAATCGGAGAATACTGAAAACCAAACTTTAACAGAACGAGCGTTCCTATAAATGGAAGTGAAAACAGGACTGAATGGAAAAGCACAACAAATGTTTTGCGATAAGAAGCATCAACGAGATCAAACAACCAGAAAATACAAATTAAATATATGATTATACTGCATATCGAATATAGTATCATAGCGAGCAGAACATTGTCCATTAGTCCACCAATAAACAGAGAACAGATTCTGACAATCAGAAATGCGCTATCAAAATAAAAACGAACTTCCTGTCTCTCTAATACATTAAAAAAGGCGAAGAAGGGACGGGAAATAAATGTGAAAAGATAAACAAAGCATAATATCTGTGCAAATGTTCCGGCTAGTACCCAAGTATTCCCAAATAAGATAATAAAAACTTCCCGACCAATGATGGATATAAAAGCGATTGGGACAACAACAATTGAAATTAAATATGTTAAGAGTTTAAGGGAAATATCTCCCAATTCCTTGCCCTGATTCTTCAATTCCGCAATTTTTTGGAAAAAAACCCGAAAGATTGCATCCCCTATCAGTTTCATCGGCATACCAAGTACTCGGGTTGTCAAAGCATAAATACCAACAATATCCGGAGAAAAAAAGATTGCTATCATAATTATCGGAACCTGTCTGGAAATATTACCCAACAGCACAGACCAGTTAGAGATTAATGGGAACTTACGATATCTCTTTGCGCTTTGAGAAATCTTCACAATAGTTATACTTGATTTAATAGCATCCCTGTCTTTTTTCCAAATAGCATGGCCTAATGTCAGAATAGAAAAAAAGACTCCTATCAAACGGGAAACAATTAAAATAGAAGCGTGAACATAACCCAACAAACCACAACATAGGGACAGACATTTATCACAAGATGTTGCAACAATTTTGCTAAGAGATAGCTGAGTGAACCGCTTTTTTCTTAAAGACCAGTAATTAAGGGCTGAGTATATACCATCAATAAAAATACTGGCTGGCAAAATCCATAAATACGATTCCACTTGTGTTATATTGAAGTAATGACAGACTTGTTTGCCCCCAAGTAACACAATGATACAAACTAAAAACGAAACACCTGTCACTGTTAAGACTGTTAAACCGAAAACATTGCTTGCTTCGATATCATTTTTTGGTAATAAGATTGCCGAAACATATGATAAGGATGAAGTTAGCGTGAATAGTACTGTAATTGATAAGTAAAGCGAAAAAATACCGTAATCATCAGGTGAAAAAAGGCGGGTCACAATCGGAATGACTAAAATTGATATAACCTGAGCAGTAGCGTTGCCCACCATTAATTTGGCAATATTGCCAGCAAAGGTGTCTTTTTTGGTTTTTACCATTTAAGAACCAGTTTTTATAAATTGATTTAACCTATTTTTAGTTTATTTTACTTATTAATCTGAAAAGATAATTTTTTCAGCTAACTGCTAAATTTGTCTGGGCAGATGCATCAGTTTCCGGCTCAACAGAAGAACTTAATAGTTTGATACGGGCTTCATTAAACCCCATGAAAATAAATCCAATATAGGGCATCGTGCCGTGCATAAATCCATTGCCTAAGCTGTTACAGAGTATTATAAATATAATCATAAGGTTAATTGCGACAAACACATCTGATTTGGCTTTAGTCATAGCAATTTTAAAATGAATTAGAAACAGTGAAGAATAGAGAATATAGCCGAATATCCCACCGAATTCTAACCATTCGATATGGAAATTATGATTGGTAGAGTAATTCTCTCCTTTATGTATTCCAACACCGAAAAAAGGAGACCTTTCAAAATCAGAAAGTCCATCTAAATAAGATAATGATCGTCCGTAAATTGTATTTTTCCAATAATCCATATCTGCGACTCTCATAAGTGTCTTATTTGTCTGTTTTGATATTTTTATGTTTTTGAATATGTAAGGCGAAGATGCAAGGAGCAGGGTTAATATCAAGGTAGATATCAGCATTAAAAACATGAGGATAAGTGCTTTACCGCGTCTTATAGCCACATATAAAGCAGGGCTGATTAGCATGCTCAGAATATAAACTCTGGACATTGCAGAAAGAAAGGCTAAAGATAATATTATAAAACATATGAACCCGATAAAACGTCTCCACCATCTTGCATAAAAAAGATAAATTAGCGTTGGAACGTACATTGTCGCTATGCTAACTGGCGGCAACGAGAAAAGATATACTCTTTGCAGTGTAACAGCAAATTCAATGATAGCGAAACATCCAAAAACAGTTATGCCTCCAATGAAAAAAAATATTGCAGCTTTATATTCATCTGATGTTGTAATGATTCCTTTAATAACATAATATGAAACTACTGGAATAAAAATAGAATGAAATGCAAGGAAACCACTATCAATTAATGTTTCCGAAATAATTGTCGATGTTAGAAATGTAAAACATATTAAAATAATAATAAAATCAGTCGATGTAAATCCATATCTGTATTTTTTTAAAAAAGTTTTATAAATGGTAAAGATAATGAGACCATTTATTCCTATAATATACGGATTAAAAGTAATGATACCAATTTCGACCCGGCACAATCCCTTAAAAGAGATACATGCGAGAACAAGACAAAACAGGCCAAATGAGTCAAGACATATCGCTACTCCCAAAAAAATCGCATTAACAGGTATGAGATAAAGCAGGATATCTTCAGATTTCAAATGGCCTATCATCTTAACAACTAATATCTCAAATGCAACAATTGCACCAAAACTTCCGTATATTAAAATGGTTTTCTTCAATATACACCACCAACATAATGAAAAGTGTCATTATCAAGTCGTGATATCATCGTAATTGATATTCAAGCATGATAAAAAGTAGTTATACATGAAATCAAATGGTAGTATCTTTACATCTTTTCTTTCTGACAAACCAGCGATAAACTCTTCAAAAACTATTAATCTGCTATTATCTTTTCCTTGAACCCACGGATGAAAACCAATCGCTCCATACTTTTTCTCTTTGCATATTTCATCGACACATTTTTGAAGTTTCTGTAACATGGCATCAGGGGTGATATTCATTGATTGATAGCTCCAATCATCTATTATCACAGGCATTCTTACAAGATATCTGTTCTGTTTTTTCTTAATTATATAAGGAAAGTTGGCATTATCACCTTCAGCGCTCCAGTACAATCCTTGGTTTAATAATACTGACATCTGCTTGAAGTTCCATTTAGATTGTGGAGAACGAAAACCTTTAAGTTCGATTCCGATGGATTTGAAATTTTCTTTCGTGTGTATAATGTCAGAAATTATTTCTTTCTTTGAAAGCATTGTCATAATGCTGTGATTATATGAGTGGCTTGCAATTTCATGACCATCTGACAAAATTCGGGAAACTACCTCTGGAACTTCGTTCATTAATTTGCCTACAATATTATAAGTCGCCTTTATTTTGTATCTTGCTTCGATATCTAATATTGTATTTACACCTTTGTGGGAAATTTTTTTCAACCCCCTGCCAGCATAATCTCCTTCATAATCATGAAAAATTGTAATGTAAGCAAAGTCTTTATTATTTCTTTTTTTCTGCATTGTTCTTATAAGAAAACATCTTATCGCATTAAGTTTTCTTATAAATTTTTGTTTATACATCTCAGCATCCTTATATGATAGTTTATAAAATGTATAGGTCTGCAAATTTTGACGTTTTAATAAAATTAATAGGTTATCTGCTGAATTATCAATAAGTTTTGGTCAGAACACAGCATTTTATCAATTTCATTTAAATTACAATGCGTTATCTTAATTTGTTTAATATTTAAAAAAATCTCTTGCTTTTTGTGTTTCTGAAATAAATTCATTTTCCTCTTGTTTATTCCAAGTATAACTTCGTTTCTTCCCCTTACCAGGTTTAACTTTTTTAATTTTTTCAAATTTTTTTTTAGAAAAAGGTAAAAGACCGCCAATAAAAGAATGAAGACTTGAATACATATTATAATCAATCTGTTCCAATTTTACTATCATATATTGTTCTTGAGGGATTTGGTTCAGCTTGTTCTTTATTTCCAAATTTATAGTATTCCACATCCAGGCAATTTTTCCAATCTGAGTTAAACTCAGCCAGCGAGAAAATTCTTGCCTATGTGGGACAATACGTCCAAAAAATTTATTAGGGGCATCATGATGATATTGGTATCCCAAACTTAAATCTAAATTTTCTTTAAGTGGAGCAACCCTGTACCATCCCTTATTATAATGTGATTTCACGGTGTCTCGAGGGTTACGAATCATAAAAATAAATTTTGCTTTAAATTGGTCATAGAGGATAGGTATAGCTAATGATAAATAAGGATTAGCTTCAAAATATACTTTTTTTAATGATGTTGAGGAGTTGGTTAATTCCTGTCGTTTTGCTAAAAAACCATATAGATCAATAGGCAGTCTGTTCCACAGGCAATATTGAAGAAAACTGTCGCCAATCATTCCCCCTACGGTATCCGTGTGAAAAGATGCTATCATGTGGTCTTCTTCCATTAATCTGGCTATAAAGTGAGTACCACATCTCCCTGTACCAATAGCAAAGACAGGTGGTTGCTTTGAGGTAATAGGAGTATTACAATACCTGACATCTTTTTTTATACGTGAAACTATATTTTTCTTTATTTGTCCAATTTTATGATACATTTTTTTCTTCAATTGTTTTTTTTCTGATTATAACGGATTCAGGGGAGGGCGCGGTATGCTGAAACTATCATGTCACAGGACGCCGTCCTCCCCGGATGTCATTCAGGGGAAAAGCGGCGCGATGTGCGACCTGCAATAATGCCACAAAGGCACGAAGGCGCGAAGTCTCACGAAGGCTCTCTGTGCTTCTTTGTGTCTTCGTGTCTTTGTGGCATTGAAGCCCCGCGGGGGCGGCATGTTTGCAGCATGCAAATATGTCGTGGCAGCCTCCCCTGAATCCGTTATAATCAGTTTTTTGGCTCTCTGGTAATTCGTGTTAAAGCTTTTATTAAATTAAAACAGAATGATATCATATTTTACAGCATTTAAAAATGCGCAAAAAATCTTCCGCATTAAAAATGCAAAAAGCATATTTGACGTAACATACTGAATTTACATATTATGCAAAATGTCGGCATCTATGCCGGACGAATTCATAATATTCTGTTATTAAAGGATATGCTATCTTTAACGCGGATTACCAAAGAGCCATATCGGATTTGTTTTATGGTGGTATTAATGTGTTATGAGAACTTTACAATCGAATATATGCTTTTTTTTATTTATTATAACTGTCGAATCAAACACTTTGTAAACAGATTCCACCTTTTTCCAAATTCCTAAAGGTCTTTTTCCATGCCTGTACATTGAAATTATAAACAAGCCATCATCATTAAGAAATTTTTCGTAATATTGCAGTATTTGTAAGGGATTATTAAAATAATATAATGTTTCTATGATCAAAATTGCGTCAAAACGTTCTTTTGTAACAAACTCTGCCCCCTCAGTATTTAGAAAAATCGTTTTTTCATCCGCCCTGCTGTATGCTTTTTGAATTGCTTCTTTTGAAATATCAATACCAATATATTTAAAATAGTTATCCTTATTGAGCGATTCGGTCAGCAATCCTTCCCCACATCCGACTTCTAATAAGGTTCCTCCTGGTTTTAAGCGATGTACATATCCTGCCATGATGCTGAAACGCCCCAATTGATCCAGATATTTCAGGTAACTCCATTTTCCTTGTCTATAGGTATTTTCCCAATATCCATCTGGGGAAGAAACACCATACCCTAATTTCAACCACAACTTGGTTTTATATTTTTTATATTGATTGTGAATAATAGTTTTTATCAACGATATTTTTCCCTTCTTGTATAATTGAAAAGAATTCGAAAAGATAGAGTTTAGAAAGCGTTCTCAACGCCCTCTGCATATTCAAGCGCCCCTGCATCTCGACATTTTCCCATTATGGGGCGTCCATAAAAATCTTTAAGAAATGGGCCATTAAATTCCCAGTTGTACAATTCGTCAATAGTTGTCTCTGCATTTTCAAGCGTTCCTCGTGATATACGGAGAAAATCAATAGCACCTTTGAAAAATTTTTCTTCTGATCCCGTAGTTTTTCCTACAGTGAAGTTTGTCGTATTGGATAAAGATGTCTTGTTATCCATAACCCCTTTCCAATATCCATTGGAAAGCTTGCCATCCACATAAATATTTATTCCCTTGGATATTGTTCTGTCTGCTTCCGCAACAACATGATGCCATTTTCCATCGTTAATCTTATCTGCACTTGATCTGGAACATTCGGACCTGCCAAAATGTAATCCCAGTCTTATTCTTCCGTTCTTTTCAATATCCAGTATATAACCCTTATCATCACGCTTACAAACAATGCCGCCTCTGGTAAGTCCTTTATCGGTTTGGAAGATCACTTCAATAAGAAAATTATTCGTTCCCATATCCACAGTGACACGTTTTTTACCATTGTAGTAACCCTGACATGGACGTCTTTCTTTACATCTTAACTTTGACCAATTGTATCCTTTTTTCAGAAAATCATCGGGGATGTCACAATATTGGTTTTTACCGTTAAAGCAGAGCGCACCTTTTATCCAATCTTCAAGAATTCCAGATTTAAAATCAGAGCGACTGATGTTATGCGTTATTAAGTCGTTTCTGGGAATATCTTGATACATAGATCTGTGGAACCACTCCTCATTCCAGTTTATATTTTCCCCCAGAATTATTTTTGGATTATCAGGATGGTGAAAAAATCCCCATTCCCCCACAACAGCATAGAGACTCCAAGGAACAAAAACCTTTGCACCACTGTCAATTGCAACAGAATCAGGCTTTAAACGAAAATCATGCTCCCTTTCATTTATCACCGGAGTGTCTTTGACTACTTTACCCGTTTCTGGCACTCTGGCGCTATTTACTTTGAGATTTCTTTTCCATTTATCCAAAGAAGGAAAAACTATTTTTCCAAGTTTGCCAAAATGGGAAGGGGCTCCTTGAAAAATATTTTTTGCATAAGCAAGGCTGTTATATTCAATTATCTCTGGTTTTGGCTCATGCTGAATGAATTTATGTCCCATATCCAGCACTAAATTACCGAGGTAATAGCAACGGTTGTGTTGTGTCATCCCCTTATGAAGTCCGACACCAAAGCGATACATGGTATTGTTAAACACAGTATTCATAAAACCCATGGCTTCCTTGAACGCACATGAATTGTAGATACGATCAGTTACATTATTGTTCTTACCCCATAGAATATTGTTGAAGGCATAACCTTTGTACTGACCATCAAAGTAAATTCCGATTCCGAAACTGTTTGTTCGATACCAGTTTTTCTTTTCAGCTCTTCGGTAATGCCCATGTTTATAACCAACCGGATTTCCTGAAATGTTACAATACACATAGCTTGGTCCGCCCATCCAGGATGCAATTCCGCCGTAGTCCTGAATTCCAAGTAGGCTGTTCGTAACTTTGTTGTGATGAATCAGTGATCTCATCAGAGGACGTTCGACTTCTCCTCTTGAATAGTCACTTCCGGTAAAAACAAGTATGCCCGCTCCCCAGCTTCGATCAACGACATTTCCGGCAACTTCAGTCAGTTCTCCGCCCTCAACATGCAAGGTATGAGAACCAATTGCTCCGCGATTCAGTGATCTGTATCCCACATTTTTTACTCTGTTTCTAAGTACACTCACATGGATAAGTCTTGCCCCGGTCTTTTTAAGACGATAATGGCTTCTTCCATTTAAAAGAGCAACTGCCGGACCATCAATATCATGAATATAGTTGTCCGATACTTCGATATAATCAAGTCTATCTCCTTTTTTTTCCGGGTAAGCAACCACCCCGGCCGGTGCATTACTGATTTCCGAATTAAATATTCTGATGTTTGAGCAGTTTCCAATTATCCGAATTGCAGATGCATATAAAACAGAATGACGAGCTTTTTTGGCACCACAGCTTATTGCGTTTGAAAATCCCAAGTCAATGCCTGAAATTGTTATATTACTTTTATTTTTTATATCGATTAGGACAAACTTTTTAGCAGCTTCTGTAATTGAAACATTAGGATTGCGGTCTTCCGGAAGTCGGATGAAAACTCTTCCAGATTTATTCCCTTTTTCCGCGTAATAAAATTCTCCCGCACTATCCAAAAATTTCGGAAGATTCTCAAGATAGTAACGATCATACTTTTTGGGTGTATTCATTTCGCGATGATAATTTACCCGAAGTGAATGCTCCGAGGGATCATATCCGATGACTTTGTCAGCATCTGGTTTGGGCATTGACTCCTTTTCCGACCAGATCGTCGCACCGACATAATATTCAGGATCATTCTGGCTGAGATGTTTTATATCCGCTAGTCGAAAAATCACATCATACACGGATACTTTAAGCACCTTTGCTTTGATCTTTCCATTTGTAATATATGATCCCTGCCTTATTTCTCCTTTTTTCCAGTTCCATGCATCAATTTTGATATAGTCTTTTCCAATTTCGGTGACGCTGTTGTTATCTTCCCCCAGATTCTTCCAAGCCGTGCCGGTAATCCGATCTCCCACCCTAAACTTGTAAGCTTTGTCAAGATAAATTCTGACCTCAAGAATGCTGCCACTCAATTCCCACCATTCACTCCTCGGATCATCAGTATCAACTATTTTCCAATCTGGTGTTCTGGCAATGGGGATTCGAATCACTCTGTCACCCTGAATTTCCCATAGCATACAAGGCACAAAATTTTTGTCTGTGTCAATATACCAAGTCTGATGTCTCCCCACAGATGGTATTTCCAGACATTCTGAGTCATTACATTGTTTCCAGCCATCTTTTATTTGAAGTGATCCATATATGCTTGCTTTTCCTTTTCCCCATGACGGATCCATGCTGAGGTGAATCGGATCATTAGGCAATCCTGATTCCTTAGCTGTCAAACCCCCTCTATATATCACTCCTTTTTTGAAGTAATAGGTATGAATTCCTCTGCAATTAGCAACGTTTCTTTCAGCGGCTTTATCCCATGGATGATGTTTCCAGGGCTTGTTTTTGGTACCAGGATTACTATCATTGCCATTTTCATAATCAATATAACGGGGTTCAGAGTTTGGTTTAACTGTGTAACTTCTTGGTTTCCATTTAATATCCGGATATTCACCATCTACTTGGAACATATTTGCGGCGATATGTTCTCCCGGCAATAACACGATGCTTCCCATGAAAATTACGGATAGCACAATCATCTGAAAAATTAAAATTGTCTTTCGACTTTTCACTATTAACTCGAATGATAAGTATGGCAGTGATGTTCTGAATCTGAATATCTTTTAATAGTTATCTTATTGATTCAAATGGTTATAATGGCTTATATCCAGTTTTAGAACTCATTATTCATCTACTTCTTTATTTTTAAATATTAATATGTTATGGTGATAAGCTGTAATATTCGTCGGTTATTATAATGATATTAAATAATAAAAAGTCATATTCACTAACTGCAAAAAGGTTAAATTGCTACATAAATAATTAATATTGTTTAATATAAAATTAATAGAAGTCCATTTTTATTAAACCGAATAATGGGTTAAAACACTATCAATAATTTAATAAATAAAGTTAAATTTACTAAACAATATTCAGACTGATATATTTTTAATATAATAAATATACTTAAAACTTTACAGATTTGTCAATAAAAAATAATTCTGATTATATGGATTCGGAGAAAAAGCAGCCTGCCGACAGATACTGAATCACCCAATAACAATCCGAATATCAGACAGCAGGGATTGTTGGAAATCAGGTATGACAGAGATTATTAAAATCAAAAAGTTATATATGATAAGCTATGTCAGAACCTTTCTAAAATCCATTATCATTAGGAATAATATATTTTGTAGCATTCAGCAATAAAATATGTTAAAGGCAGAAACATGAACACCATACTTGAAGTCAGAAATTTGGTAAAACATTATCCCGGGGTGAAAGCTGTGGACGGGCTTGATCTGTCAATTCAGCCCGGAATCTGCTTTGGGCTTCTGGGACCCAACGGGGCAGGCAAAACCACCACTATTGAAATTATTGAAGGCATCATTTCACCCACATCAGGTGAAATTTTTTATAAGGGGTCCCCCCCGACATCTGATTTCCGTGAAGAAGTCGGTATCCAGTTTCAGTCCACATCCCTTTTGTCTTTTCTGTCCGTGCGTGAGACACTGGAAACCTTTCATAATCTGTACCGAAATCCCATGCCCCTTGAAGAACTTGTCAGTCTCTGTCAGCTTGAGGATATTCTGGACCGCTACAATGACAAAATTTCAGGGGGACAAAAACAGCGCCTGATGCTCGCCATGGCCCTGGTGAATGATCCTGAACTGGTTTTCCTGGATGAGCCGACAACCGGTCTTGATCCCCAGGCAAGACGCCATGTGTGGGAAATCGTTGAAAAAATCAAGACAAGAGGAAAGACGGTTGTGCTGACCACCCACTACATGGAAGAAGCCCATATCCTTTGCGATGAAATTGCCATTGTTGACAAGGGAAAAATTATTGCCAAAGGGTCGCCGGATGATCTTCTGAACAAGCATTGTTCCGGTGTTACTGTCAGCCTTCCGAGGGAAAGCTTTCCCAAATCTCCGGAAGAAATTTTTCCCGAGGGGAGCGGCAAATGCGGTGCCTGGAAGTTGTTTGAGACACAGAAACGCTATGAATTTCGCACAAACAACGTCAACGAATGTGTGAATGCGCTCTTAAATATCGGAACCGACCTGTCTTATATGACAGTGCGTTCTCAAAATCTTGAAGACCTTTTTCTTGAACTTACGGGGCATCAGCTCCGGCAATAGTTATGAACGTGTTAGGTGTTAAGTATTGTTAGGTGTTAGGTGTTAAGTGTCAGGTGTTAAGTGTCAGGTGTTAAGTGTCAGGTGTTAAGTGTCAGGTGTTAAGTGTCAGGTGTTAGGTGTCAGGTGTTAAGTGTCAGGTGTTAGGTGTCAGGTGTTAGGTGTCAGGTGTTAGGTGTCAGGTGTTAGGTGTCAGGTGTTAAGTGTCAGGTGTCAGGTGTTAAGTGTCAGGTGTTAGGAAAAACACTGACACATTCAGATTTCGTTCGGTCCGGAGTGCCAAAGTTGCACTTTGGCAGATTTCGTTCGGTCCGGAGTGGCAAAGTTGCACTTTGGCAGATTTCGTTCGGTCCGGAGTGCCAAAGTGCAACTTTGGCAGGGCCTCGGAAATATTGCCAAAGTGCAACTTTGGCACTCCGGAAGGAAGCCTTTATTGCAAAACAGTCTGAAACTCTGAAAAATATTATGCTAAAACGTTTTTGCTCCATTTTTATCGCGCGTAATAAGGAATATTTCCGGGACCGTGCTGCTTTTGGATGGAATTTTTTGTTCCCATTTCTTATCATAGCGGGCTTTGCCATCATGTTTCAGCGGGACGGACACACCGAATACAAATGCGGCGTGATTCCGTCGGAAAATCCCAAAAAGATTCATGAACCGCTTCCCCACATATTAAAAGATATAACGCTTCTGAAGTTTGTCGAATTTCAGAACCGTGATATCGGTTTTGAAAAGCTTAAACATCACAGGCTTGACCTGGTTTTGGAACAAGGCTCGGATCCGCTCCGCTATTGGATCAGCGAGACTTCACCCAAGGGAACCGTGGCGGAAAGTCTTCTTCTGAAGGCCCTTTATGACCCCGGATACCTGGCAGACAAAGTGAGCAGAGAAAGTGTGAAAGGGCGACAGATTCATTATATAGACTGGCTCTTTCCAGGGATTCTTGCCATGAACATGATGTTCAGCGGGCTGTTCGGTGTGGGATATGTCATCGTCCGCTACAGAAAAACCGGCGCTCTGAAGCGATTTAAAGCCACTCCGCTCACGTCTTTTGAATATCTTACTGCACAGGTGGTGTCGAGAATGTTTCTTCTTCTTTTCACCAATGTCATTGTGTACGCGGGATGCGCCTTTCTGTTCAACTTCCACTGTCAGGGGTCATACTTTGATCTGATACTGCTGTTCAGTCTCGGAAGTGTCAGCATTATTTCGCTGGGGCTTGTGGTCGCGGCAAGAGCCAGCAGCGAGGAATTTGCAAGCGGTATTCTGAACATGATCACCTGGCCCATGATGTTTCTTTCCGAAGTCTGGTTCTCACTTGAAGGCACTCCTGACTGGGTTCGCACGTTTTCCCAGTTTTTTCCGTTAATTCATGTCACAGAAGGAATGCGGCGGATTATGAACGAAGGTGCCAGTATCGGGGACCTTGGTTTTCAAATCATGGTACTGTCAATGATGTCAGTGATATTCATGCTAATCGGTTCAATATTGTTCAAATGGACAAAAGAGTGAAGCAGCCCCAGAAAGAGAAGAGAAGATTCTGATTATAACGGATTTTGGGGAGGCCCCGGGAAAACCGCGGAATACACGGAAAAAAAGACGTATGTTCCGGATTCTCCGAAAGATCCCCTTGTACAAGCTCGGGGCGGGTAAATGGAAACCGCCCGGAAGCGCCCGGAACCGCTCGTTGAGCTTGTCGAAACGAGCCGCCCCCCCCCAAAATCCGTTATAATCAGAAAAGATTAAAAAAAATAAAGAGGTGATGGAATGCGTATTTCTGAAGTCATTTTTAGAATTATCGAGGAGAAGAACTGCCCCCTTTATGAAGAGGGGGATGAATTTGAACTGTCAGGTTTGTCCCTTTCGTTGCCCCTTGATAAATCTGCTTGTATCAGACTTGTAGGAGATATAAAAGAAGTTCTCACATTATGTGAGAGTCTTAATGAATCCGGAAAAGATGAGGATTATGGAAAATTTGACTGTAGCGGTTGCACAGGATCCGTCTGGTTAGAGTATAGAAAAGGCGAGAAAATTACCGACACCGGAACCATTACAAGAGATGATTATGAAATCAGCGCCACGGCAAATCTGCTGGGCAATTTTTCAATGTTCAGGGCGCTTGACAAGCGCAGTATCAAACAGATTGTTTCCACTCTGAAACTTAAAAAATTTCCCAAGGGGATTCCCATAATCAAAAGAGGGGATCCCGGTATCAATCTCTTCATCATTGTCTCCGGAAAAGTTGAAGTATTAGGTGATGACGGACTGAGCATCACCTTTCTGGAAAAAGGGGAGGTTTTTGGTGAGATGAGCCTTCTCAGTGGTGATCCTGTGGGCGCGACAATAAAAGTTGTGGACGATGCAAAGGTTTTATATATTAATGGTAAGGATTTCAGAAAAATATTAAACCGATTTCCTTCTCTTCAGATGTATTTTGCCCGTCTGCTTGCCCGGAGACTTGCCCAGACAAATATTGTAAGGTCCGAAGAATATGCATCCGGAATGGTGGGAAGGCTTTGTGAAATGCCGCCTACGGAATTGTTTCAAACCCTGAATCAGAACCAGAAAACAGGTATTTTAACATTACAGCATATGTCCAAAGGTGCCGCGACTTTCTCTTTCAGAGAAGGAGGGCTTATTCGCGCCAAATATGGTGAAAAACAAGGACAGGAAGCCTTTTTTGAAATATTAAAGGAAGATGACGGGCGATTTAAGTTTGTTCCCGGGCTGCCGCCAGAAGACATGGATACTCCTGAACTAGCTGATTTTATGTGGCTTTTAATGGAGGGATTAAATAAAATAGACGAGGGAAAGGAGAAAGTATGTCATCTGTAAATGTCAGACGTCCGCAAAAACTGGAAACAAGGAGTGCCAAACTTTCAGTTTGGCAAAGCATAGAACATTGTCAAACGGTGTAAGTTTGACACTCCGGAAGTCTGAGAGGAACAAGGAGTGCCAAACTTTCAGTTTGGCAAAGCATAGAACATTGTCAAACGGTAAGTTTGACACTCCGGAAGTCTGAGAGGAACAAGGAGTGCCAAACTTTCAGTTTGGCAAAGCATAGAACATTGTCAAACGGTAAGTTTGACACTCCGGAAGTCTGAGAGGAACAAGGAGTGCCAAACTTTCAGTTTGGCAAAGCATAGAACATTGTCAAACGGTAAGTTTGACACTCCGGAAGTCTGAGAGGAACAAGGAGTGCCAAACTTTCAGTTTGGCAAAGCATAGAACATTGTCAAACGGTAAGTTTGACACTCCGGAAGTCTGAGAGGAAAACAGGATATTTATGTCAAAAAGCATAACAGTCAAAACAGCTTTCTGGCTCTATAATGCGGGCTGGAATCTGGCTATGCCGATACTTCGCCGAAACCAGCGGCTTGCCGAGGGCTTTGAGCAAAGAACCCTTCGTGAAAATATGCCGGAAAGCGCGGACATCTGGATACAGGCCGCGTCCGCGGGAGAATCCTATCTGGCATGGCTGCTCATTAAAAACTTAAAACCTGATTGCCCCATAAAAATTTTGCTGACATCCAACACCCGCCAGGGAATGGAAATTCTGGCGCGTGCCATTGATGACATCAGCCCGAATGACAGGGGGGTGAGCGCCCGGGCTGCCTATTTTCCTTTTGATAAACCCGCAATCATGGAAAAAGCAGTCAGATTTGTTCGTCCCCGGATCATGGTTCTGCTGGAAACGGAGCTATGGCCCGGCCTCCTTTCAGCATTAAAAAAATATGGGTCTGAAATCCTGCTCATAAATGGCAGAATCAGCCCCGGAAGTCTGGAGAGATATTGCTTATGGCCGTCTTTTTGGCATTCTCTGAGCCCGGATAAAATTCTTGCTATTTCTGAAAACGACGCCAGACGATTTGGCACTTTATTCGGCATAAAACAGCCAGATGTGATGCAGAACATGAAATTTGACCGAATTGACAGGGCAGACGCCTGCCTGAAAAATCCGCTTGAAAAAATTTTTCCTTCTGACACCCCTTTGTTGGTACTCGGTTCCACCAGACAGGAAGAAGAACCCCTTATTGAAAAAATCATTCTCAGCATCCGCCGCAGACACCCTGACGCAGTGATCGGACTGTTTCCCAGGCATATGCACAGGATAGAACACTGGAAAGCGGCTCTGGATCGAATGGAGATTCCCTGGACCCTGCGCTCTGAACTTACAGATAAGACTCAGAAATCTCCTTTTAACGGGATAACCATTCTCTGGGATATGTTTGGCGAGTTATCTCTGGCTTATGAACTCTCAAAAGCAGCGTTTGTGGGCGGAAGCCTTGCGCCTCTGGGCGGACAGAATTTTCTCGAAGCCCTGGTATGCGGCGTGATACCTGTGATCGGTCCGTTTTGGGAAAATTTTGCCTGGGTCGGTCATGACATTTCAAAACAAGGGCTTGTTCACGTTGCAGGAGACTGGAAAGCGGCCGCGGATATGTTGACAAAAAATATGGAATCGTCTCCGCCGCATGAAGCAGTACGCGAGGCGGCCCTTACCTATGTGAAAAACCGACAGGGCGGGACGATTCAGGCGTGTAATCTTATTCTTCAATGCCTCAGTCAGTCCTTTTTTCGGAAATCATCACTTCCGTATCTCTGAACCACCCGGAGAAATCGAAAATTTTTGTAGGTCTCACCTTACGCCGGTCCAAAAAAACAATTCACTCAAAAATCAGGTAATTCTGACCCTAAAATCAGGAAAATCCCTATTGTATTTTATCAAATATCAATATAGAAATGATCAAATCTGACCGAAATTACAAGAAAATTTAATTGATATAACTTTTAAGAAGGAACCACAGCTAACTGTCCGGCTTTGCTGTGGCGAGTCCGGCCTCATCAATCAGATTTTCTGTCGCTTCGGAGTGCCAAACTTACAGTTTTGCGATTTTTCCAATGCCCCCCGGGCCAGGGCCTTTCTGCCAAACTGTAAGTTTGGCACTCCGGACAATTTTTTTTAGTCTGTATCAAACTTTGATAAGGAGTTTTTTTATGAAAAAAAACAAAATTGCCATTGCCTGCCAGGGAGGCGGCAGTCAGACAGCATTCACAGCGGGTGTTCTGAAATCATTTTTTAAGAACGATGTTCATAAAAAAAAAGATATTGTCAGTTTCAGCGGGACTTCGGGCGGAGCCGTGTGTGCCACGCTGTCATGGTATTCCCTGCTAAAAGCCGAAAACGGAGACACCACGCCTGTTGATCAGAGACTGACGAATTTTTGGAGAGACAATTCCACCCAGAACCCCATGGAAGAAGCATTTAACGATTCTCTGGTTAAATCCGTCCAACTCATTGACAAAGGAATGATACCGGAATGGAAAATCAGCCCGGATTCGTTTTTCAGCAAAACAATGCTTTCCGCGTCTGAGGCCATGCTTCCGCGTAAAGATTTCTATGATTTTAAGGGATTGCTGGAATCGTACATAGATTTCAAGGAACTGAAAACCCTGGTTAAGCCGTCAAGCCCTGTTCTGATGCTCGGAGCAGCCAATGTGCTTTCCGGAGAGTTCAAGAAATTCAATTCTCGGAAAATAGATGAAATTCAAGTTGAAGCGATTCTGGCATCGGCTGCGGTTCCTTCAATTTTTCCCGCGGTGCAAATCGGAAAAGACGCTTACTGGGATGGCCTGTTTTCCGACAATCCGCCCACAGATGAACTGCTGGATCGGGATTTTGTCGGAGAAAATCACATACCGGACGAACTCTGGGTCATTCAGATCAACCCTAAAACCTGCAAGACTGTCCCCAGAACCCCCGCAGAAATTGCTGACCGCCGTAATGAAATGATCGGCAATGAATCCCTGTTTCAGGACCTCAAACATATTCATATGGTAAATAAATTCCTGAAAAAAAGAGCATTTACCAAAGAATTTGTTGAGCAACGCAAATTAAAGCCAGTGGATATTTTCATCATAGAAATGTCGCAGGAATTGCTGGACAACCTGGATTATTCCTCCAAGCTGAACCGCAACGCAAAGTATATCCGACATCTCATGGAAGATGGTGAGAAACAGGGGGAACGTTTTTTGAAAAATCCGTCTGAGATGAGACATTCACTTTGAAACTTGACACTTAAAACTGATGTCAAAGGAGAGAGAGGCTTGTTGTGATTTTTTTCGGGGAACCGGTTCGAAACTGGTTCCCCGTTTTTTTTGCGGAGTTCGCTTGTGAAGATGCCATATCAGGCGAGCCGCTTCACTTTCAAAGTGTTCTGAATTTGGATGCTGACTCATATTTACCGAACTGATCCGTATGGCTGTATGATTCACCTCCGGAACCGGAATATCGCCTGTTTTCATGTGGTTCCGATAAAAAACGGTCTGAAAGAGGATTCATCCCTTTTCAGCGACATATTTATTTGTTCAAGAAATTTCGTTTTTTCCCGGGGAAGTCTTCCCTCAAGATTAATATAGTTCGTGTAATGATCGCTTGCCAGATACGAACGGGCTTCAAGGTTTTCTATGAGCAGCCCGGTTTCTTTTAAAACCTCATGAGGACCGAGCGGCTGAAATTCACCTTTTTCAATTTCTTCTAAAAGCGGTGTGTTGATTTTCGGAACAAGGGTGCGAAGCCTTATAAAATCAGGTTCCACATTATTCAATACCTTTGCAGTCTCAATCGCGTGAGGCTCTGTTCGGTCTTTGCCACCAATACCCAGAATCACATACATGCTGAGTTCCATGCCCGCTTCCATGATCCATTTTCCTGCCTCGGTCTGCTGCAAGCTGTGTGTCCCTTTTCTGATACGTTTCAGTATCACATCATCGCCGGATTCCAACCCCACATGAATCCTTGAAAGACCGGCCTCGGCCAGACGTTTCAGATCTTCCAGCCCTTTTTTATGGATAAACTGCGAAGAACCATAAACAGTAATTCGCTCCAAATGCGGAAAGGTCTTTCTTGCAAAAGAACAAATTTCGCAGAGATCATCTGTCTTCATGGCAATGGTGTTTCCCGCGGGAAAAAACAGGGTCCGGACATATTCTCCGTAAATTTCCCGTGCTTCTGATATGTCTTCCTTTATGTCCTTGTTTTTTCGTATTTTAAACCGGGGGCCGTTTTTGTAGATCATGCAGAAGGTGCAGCGATTGTGGGGACACCCCGCGGTGGCCTGAATTAAAAGCGAGTTTGCCTCGCTGGGAGGACGATATATGGGGCCTTCGTAACGCATAAATAAAACCTATGGAGAAACAATTTTACCGGCAAGGTCGGGATATACGCTGAGAAAACTCTCTTTGTTAAGGGTCACGACCTTGTCAATGTTTACTTTAAAAGCAGTGTGCAAAATCAATGCCGCGTCATAAATCATGCCGCCGACAATTCCCAAATCAGACAAATGTTCGATGATAGCCGCGTAGTCCTCGACAGACAGCGACACCACCTCAAATGAATCAAGAATATTGTATCGGATCAGTTGCCGGGCCGCCGGCGGGGAAATACGAGGCTGAATAGGCAGCGTGGTCAGAATTGCATAGAGTTCAGCAAGGGAATGGGCCGCCACAACACCGATATAATTTTTGTTTTTCACTTTTTCCAGCCAGGGAAGCGCTTTTGAATGGATGGGATGAGATTCAACCATGGCTGCCACCAAAACTGAAGTGTCAGGCAGAATTTTCATAAATTAACTCGCTCTAATCGTTCGCTTTTGTGATGATCACGTTCATCTTGGGTGATATTTGTCAGGTCTGTCAATGGTTTGCCTCTGGCCATGAGTACGCCGTTTTTCTCAACCAGTATTGTTTTCTGAGGCTGGATGCATAATCGCACATCTTTATCCTCTCCTTTTTCCACAATCAGCGTCATTCCCGGCAACAGTCCTAATCGCCTCTGTATCTCAGGAGGAATCAGAATTCGTCCCTGGACATCTAATGATAATTCAATTTGCTGGGTCATTTTTTCTCCTTTGAAATTCGAAACTCGGAACCCGAAGCTTCATATATCATACAGCATCGTAACAGACACAAAATCCGTTATAATCAGCTACTATTTTAAGTGGGGGCAGTCATAAACTAACTCACTTTGTAACTCATATCCTTTTGCACTCCGGTCAGGGGGAATTTTCGATCTGCTGATGCTGGCTGTCCCGAAGATCAACGTCCTCAATATCAATGAAAAACCATTTTAAAAACAGGCCGTTTGCTTTGCAAAATTCCTTAACAGCGTCAATATTTCTTGAATCTCTGTTGTTAAATGATATGAGCATCCCTCGGACGCGGTATTTTATAACAAGCAGTTCAGCTTCCTGAAAACTGCCGAGTATGGGATATCCCTGAAGTTTTTTTCCGAATTTCAACGGATCATCATCAATGAAGCCCACAGGTTTTATTTCCCGTTTCTTGTTATTTAATATCTCCCGCACCAGTATCTCACCGCCCCGGCCTGCGCCATAGATCAGAACAGGCTCACCTTTAAGGGTTTTGCGTTTCATTGTATCCAGGGAAATGCGAAAAGACCCGCGGCTTCCGAGGATAAGGCCGGTTGTCAGAAGCCAGTCTATCACAAATATTCCTTTTGAAAAATCATCAAACCGGTAAATAAACGTGACCGTGACAACAGACAACAGTGTGGCGACCACAGACGCTTTAAGATATACGAACACATCATTTGTACTCATATAACGCCAGATCCCTCTGTAAATTCCCATGGTAAAGAACGCCACAAATTTGCACGCGATCACGGCCGGGAGTGAATGCAGAAACACTTTGAAATAAACATGGAATTCTTTGGAATCAAAGCGGAGGCGATAGGAAAGATAATACGCAAACGCGATGAGACAGAAATCAAGCATCACCAGGATGATCTGCCGTTTGTAGGTCAGGTCAATGAGTATGGGCGTGTAAGCGCGGCCCCGTAAAAGTGAAAATTCTTTTTCAGGATAGACGCGTATCTGAGCCAGATAAGTTGCCATCAGAAGAATCGAAAGGGCCAGCGGAATAATCACAGCCGGTGATGTTAATGAGTCATTTCTGCTTACAAACAGAGCTGCCACACCTGATATGGCACCAATTCCATATAAGGAGATCACTGCTCCTTTTTCACTGAATCCCATGAGAACCAGCCGGTGGGAGGTATGGTCTTTTCCCCCGACCGAAGCCTTGCGACCGCTTAAAAGCCGTATGAATGTAACCATTGTGGTGTCCAGAATCGGGACCATCAGTATCATGACAGGGACAGCGTAAGATGATAATTTGCTGGCTGTTCCTGTTTCGGAATAGTGAAGACTCAGCATTGAAAGCATAAAGCCGATCATGAGGCTGCCGCAGTCTCCCATAAAAATTGAAGCCGGGTTGAAGTTATAGAACAGAAAGGCCGTGAGCGAACCGGCAAGGATCATGGCCACAAATGCGGCGATATCCGGCCCGCTTTCTGTTTCAAAACCGCGTATGGAAATTTCTGTTGCGGCCGCGCCCCAGCTCTCCCGAATTCCAAAGTCCCAGCCCGGAAGGGAAAGGACATTTCGAACGTCTCCTGTAAATAACAGCACAAGGTACAACGCCGCAATTACCCCCACGCCCGCGCATAACCCGTCCATGTTGTCAATCAGGTTAAACGCATTGGTGATTCCCACGATCCAGACGATGGTGACAATGGTGTCCGATGTCAGGGAGGTAAACCAGTGGAGCCTGAATCCCAGAAAAGTGACCATTGAGGCGACCAGTATTTGTCCCACCAGTTTTGTATGAGGTTTGATATGAATGAAATCATCCAACAGCCCCAGAATAAAAAGAAGGGTCATGCCAATCCATATCACAGCGTCTATTGAGGGTCCCCCGCTGTGCCCCGCTGTTCTTATGACATGAGGCAGAATGGTCGTAAAATCCGCAACAAAAAAAAGGGGAATGGCCATACCCAGATATATGGCAATTCCGCCGGTGATCGCGGTGGGTTTATTATGCCACCGCTCCTTTCTGGGATATGCTATCCAGCCTTTTTTTATTGCAATACGTCGGACAATGGGTGTAAAAGCAAGACATAAAAAGAATGATATAAAAGAGAAATATAACATATTGACAACAAAAAAAACGGCCAGCATCAGACAGATTTCCCCCTTCTCAGGATTGTAAGACCTCAGAAGTTTCCAACAGTCTCATCCCCTGACCTTTAACATAAATTACCAACTGATTTTTTAAAAGAACTATGCTTCTTATCTGTCGCTACACCTTCCAGGTGTTTGTTTTTTTGGGCACTCAGCTCTTACAAAGGGTTTTTCCCTGCTGGCCCTTTGCAATCCACTCAGTGAGTCTCGAAAAATATCTCACTATTTTTTTGAAAAAATTGTCTTGTTTTAAAAAAAATGACATACCAGTTTTATTTTTCATGGTCAGCTCCATTTAAACCGTGTATCCGAAGTTTTCCCTGACACAACCTCTCCGATGACAGAAGGATTTTCATTCATGGCACTGAGGCGTTCCAGAACATCCGAAGCTGCTTTTTCAGGCACAACAGCAATCAGACCGATGCCATTGTTAAATGTGCGCATCATCTCTGTGTGAGATACGTTTCCCGCGTTCTGAAGAAAATCAAAAACAGGCGGTATTTCCCAACTGTTTTTATACATCACGACATTACATGCTTCCGGTATAATCCGAATGATATTTTCCGGGATGCCGCCGCCGGTGACATGGACCAGCCCGTGAACCGGCAGGTCTTTTTTAATGAGCCGAATTGTTTCTGTATATATTCTTGTCGGTGTAAGCAGTTCCTCACCGATGGTCTGCCCGAATTCCGGTATGTGTGTATCAATTTTTAATTTCAGGATATCAAAGCATATTTTCCGTACCAGCGAAAATCCGTTACTGTGAAGCCCGCTCGAGGGAATGCCGATAAGTCTGTGTCCCACACGGATTTCCGAGCCGTCAATGATTTTGTTGTTATCCACGATGCCCACAACAAATCCGGCCAGATCATATTCATTCTCTTTGTAAAGTCCCGGCATTTCAGCGGTTTCACCCCCGATCAGGGCACACCCGGCATCCCGGCATCCTTCACCGACTCCCTTGATGATGTCCGTGGCAATTCCGGTGTCCAGCTTTCCTGTCGAAAGATAGTCCAGAAAGAAAAGAGGCTTTGCTCCCATTACCGCGATATCATTGACACTCATGGCAACAAGATCAATGCCGATGGTGTTATGCTTGTTCATCATAAAGGCGATTTTGAGTTTGGTTCCCACACCGTCTGTGGAGCTTACGAGAACGGGACTTTCCATATTGGCGAGGTTGGGGGAGAAAAGCCCTCCGAAACCGCCGATTTCACCAATAACACCGGATACGGCTGTCTGCTTTGCAATATCTTTAATTGTGCCTATCAGCCTGTTTGCCTTATCAATGTCAACGCCTGCATCCGCGTAAGTAAGAGATTCTGCCATATTGATCTGTTCCTTAAAATGTACTCAGTTAAAAAGACTTCTGATTCTGTCAATAAATTATCTGCCAATGCAAAGATAGCGGGGCAAAAAGAGTTTTAATCCGCACCGCTTTTTTGCGCCCGCTTCGCTGTTATTCCAGTTTGGGAGGGAGTGTGGATTTTTACTCATTAATTATATTTCTCATATGAAGTTCCATGAGGTCCTTCATTTCAGAATGGTGTTGAAGAACAAAATGTTAACCACGAACCACACAAAAAAAACAGAGTGAATATGATTTCATGTTGTTCGCGGTTAAAAGTCAGTTTTATAATTTCTCGCGGATAAGTCTGTAAATTTTTATGTTTTAATAAAATTAACGAGTTATCTGCTTAATTATCAACGTTTTTTGGTCAGGGCGTGGTGTTCTGTTTATTTTATTTAAATTACAAAGTGTTAGCTTAAAATATCAAAACGTGCGGACCTGTCCACTTTTTTTAACTCGATCATAAAGTTTTTTTTCTGTCATTCCTGCTTTCGCGGGCTTCGGTGTGAGTTCAGACTTCGGCGGGCTCAGTCGGGTCGTCGAGCAAAATGACAAATTTTTCGGCCGGACCGGATCAGAACATTTAATTATCGAATTTAAGATATAAAACTAAACTGATTCAAAATAAAAGTCAACAGAATTTCAGAAGTTGTTTTAATTAAATAAATCATATAATTATTTCTTTTATAACAATAACTGACCCGATAATTTCATAGGGCAAAAATTTTTTCCGGAGTGCAAAAATAGAGCGAAGCGATTTTTTGCATAATTTTTTTTCCGGAGTGCAAAAATAGAGCGAAGCGATTTTTTGCATAATTTTTTTTCCGGAGTGCAAAAATAGAGCGAAGCGATTTTTTGCATAATTTTTTTCCGGAGTGCAAAAATAGAGCGAAGCGGTTTTTTGCATAATTTTTTTTCCGGAGTGCAAAAATAGAGCGAAGCGGTTTTTTGCATAATTTTTTTCCCGGAGTGCAAAAATAGAGCGAAGCGATTTTTTGCATAATTTTTTTTCCGGAGTGCAAAAATAGAGCGAAGCGGTTTTTTGCATAATCAGCAGCAGATCATTTGTTAAACTTTTTCCAGCCGCTTTTATAATAATTATACAAAACCGGATGATCCATGCGGTTGATTTGTATATCTTCGGACGGTTGCATATCTCTGGAAAAGCTGAACATGGCATAAAGCGTTTCCGAATTTAAAAACCGGGTGGGAACTGAGGGGGAGAGTGTTTTCAGAATAATTTTCCGCTTTCCGGCAAGAACAAAGCCCCACTCTCCAAATGAGGGCACATTGACATGATAGGGTGCGGTAAAGATTTCTGAAACAATCGGATGGCCGGATACAGATTCCCTGATTGTTTTCACAATACACCAGAACGCGTCCGGGGCAAAAAAAGGGGAGGTTGCCTGAGTGACCAAAAGTCCTTCCTGTGAAAGGCAGCGGACGCAGAGGGCATAAAAAGATTTGGAATAAAGCTTGGACAGCGATTCTGAATTGGGGTCAGGAAGATCTGTGATGATCACATCGAAAAAACCCCGTGTATTTTCCAAGAATTTCATGGCATCTGTGTTGACAACAGAGACTTTGGGAGAATTGAGTGCCCCCTTGTTCATCGCCACAAACTCGGGGCGGTTTCTGGCAAGCTCGGTTATGGCAGGGTCAATATCAGCCAGAACAACATGCTTTACCGTGTCATATTTCAGGACTTCCCTTGCGGCCATGCCGTCGCCGCCGCCCAGAATCAGGATGTTTTGCGGATTCGGGCTGGCTTCCATGACCGGAATCACGAGAGCCTCATGGTATCGCGCTTCGTCAATTGAACAGAACTGAATATGACCGTTCAGATACAAACGGATGTCATCCCGCCACCGGGTCAGAACAATGCGCTGATAACGCGTTGTTTTTGTGTAAACAATGCTGTCCTGATACAGCATATCCTCCATAAATCCGACCAGGCGTGTGGAAAAGAACAGAGCTGAGAAAAGGAGAACCCCTGTCAGTATAAGACGTATGATGACCCCGCGTCCGGGACCGGAGAGAAGTCTGGCTCCTCCGCCCGCGACTGCGAGATTCAGGAGTCCGAACACCACCGAGGCCCGGCTCAGTCCCAGAAAAGGAAGCGCCAGCAGCGGAAACGCGAAGGAGCCTGCCAACGCGCCCGCGTAGTCCAGGGCCAGCACATGACTGACGGATTCTGAGAAATCCTGGTTTTCTTGTAATATTCTTATCAGCAGAGGGATTTCAATACCAATGAGTATTCCCAGAAGTGCGCAAAGGGAATAGAAAAATATCGGAAAGAGAGCGTCCGCGAAAGCGCTCATTGCAAACATGGCAATAGAACTGCATCCCCCGAGGAGCGCGATCCATATCTCGATCTCAATAAAGATTTTAAGGAGTTCCCGGGTGATGAATTTGGCCAGAAAGGACCCCGCCCCCATGGCACACAGGAAAACCCCGATCACCAGCGAAAACTGTGTGACCGCATCACCCATGAGATAACTGGATACAGCTCCGGCAACCAGTTCATAGACCAGACCACAGGCAGCGACAACAAACACCGAACATAAAAGCAGAATCCGGCCTCCCCGGGATATTCCCTGCTGTGTTTTTATCATCTTATTATGTGATGGCTGAGGCAATGATAATGGCTAAAGCGATGACCACGGATCCGATGATAATCGCCAGGGCAATGTTCTGATCCTCCTCAATTTCTTTACGGACAGAGAACGGCGTGAGTTTTTCAAAAATCAGATAGCCCAGACCGAATATGATCAGCCCCAGCACAACATAAACGAGCGTCAGTATCAGTTGGACAATATGCGTTTGTGTGAACATTTTTCCTCCCAATTCTCAATTTTCAATTCTCAATTCTCAATTACTTTCTTCTCAATTCTCAATTACTTTCCGCCGCGAAGACCCCCGCCATAATGAGAGCGGGTGTGGTAATAAGAAAAAAAACCTATGCCTCCGGTTCTGAGACTTTTTTGCCTCAGACTGAGGCCCGCGGGGTGTTCGATATCTTCGGCTCCGATTTTACCAAGCACGGCCATGAGCGAACAGCCTGAAATACTGAGCAGAAGGATTATTGCAATGATTTTCATTGAAGTTTACTCCTGATATGCCGAAGTTATCAACTGTCAGTTTTCAGCATTTTTTTTCTCCATTCAGAGTAAGCGATAAAGCTAATCAAAAGAATTATACACGAAAAAATAAAGGCAAAAATAGAAAAGGATGGTGTCACCGCCCCTGATTTCACCTGAATTTCTGCTCCGTGAGACGACGTTGCAGCATCGCTTATGTTTCCTCCGGCACTGACAGCATGGACAAGAAGCCGATAATTCCCTGGCTGGGGAATTCTGACATATGCTGAATCTCTCCGGCTGCCCTCACTCCAGCTTTCGCCACCTTCCACGCCATGATAATACGAAAGATCACTGTCATAAACATGAATGACTTTGTCATCGCTCCGGACAACAGCCACATCCAGGGCCATCCAGGCGTTATTCAGGGAAGTGCTGACACTTATTTTGATGATATCATCTGTGTCCTGAACAGTGAAAGGTTTTGAGTAAGCTTCATTGGTCAGCTGGGAGGGAGAGAAATTCTGAACAAGAACAAGGTTTCCGGACATGATGCAGTGATATACAAGAACAGCGTTGCATACGGTAGCGGCCATGGCTATCAGTATCAGGCCTGCATACCAATTAAGGGTACGAGCTTCATCAGTTCCTTTGTTCATTGACACTGTTCCTCCGGCCAGTTTCGGTTTGTTTGTTACCCGGCGAACTCTGATTTCCGTGGCTCCCATTAATTTTTATTTTTGAGTAACAGAAACCTGAGGCTATTTTATTTGTGTAAACAAATATATTGCATATGCAATACAAAAATTCAAGCCTTTTTGATCATGACCAAAAGGGGGGTAAAACCAAGCCCTGTAAGGGCGGCATATTTGTAGCAGCAGGTTTGCAGGCCCCCTGCCAAGCCCCGTAAGGGCGGCCCGGCATGACGGATGCTACAAACATGCCGCCCCCACGGGGCTTTGCCGGCCCTCCCCTAAATTCGTTATAATCAGGTTTTTTTATAGACAAAAGAACAAAACTATAGATTTAAAGAAAATGTCTCTCAGTCCGGAGTGCCAAACTTGCAGTCTGGCAATATTTTTGATGCCCGGAGACCGGACATTTCTGCCAAACCTCAAGTTTGTCACTCCGGACATAAAGTCTGTACGATTTTGCAAATTATCCGAAACAATTTGCAACATTGTGCTACGATTCAGAAAAATAAAGAATTGCTTTTCAGATATTATGAAACGTTTTGAAAATCATATAAGAATCAGAATTTTTTTCTTATCTGATTTCTTTGTAATTGTTGTCAGATTTGAAGCAGGGTGAAGAGAAGGACTATAAAAAGACAGAACAGTAAAATCCATCAGTTTAAGGAGCAGATAAACAGAAAATACAGGAGGCAGTTTGACAGGTATACCTGAAAAGAGCGCATTCCCATTTTCCTGGTCATCACTGTAAGTATCTGATTTATAACGATTCAATTTTATAATCGTTTTAAGATCAAATCAGTTAAATCAGTTGGTTGCATAAGATACCGGGAAAATGGGAATGCGCCCCCTGAAAACTATAAGAATATCTTTTTGAAATTATTTTATTTTTTATTAATATTCATCCCTGTGGTGTACGACCAAATAAATTTTGAGGGATGAAGACCTCCGAGGTTTTGAAAACCTCGGAGGTCTGACATCCGGCTCACCTGTCAGAACTTATTTGGTCGGACAGTAGTTTCATTTTTCACAACAAAATATTATTCAGAATCCGCTTAACTTTCCAATGCCTGATCCCTCAGCACCCGCTTGAGGATTTTTCCGGTGGCACTTTTGGGCAACTCATCTACAAAATCAACCGCGGCAGGCGCTTTGTAAACAGCCATGTTTTCGCGGCAGAATGCAATGATATCATTATCAGTCACCTGCTCCCCTTCCTTAGGCACAACTGCTGCCCGGACAATTTCTCCTTTTTCGGGATGGGGCACGCCGTAAACAGCCAGTTCTTTTATCGCAGGATGACGGTAGAGATGCTGCTCAACTTCGGCCGGCCATACCTTGAAACCTGACACATTGATCATGTCTTTGACCCGGTCCACAATAAAAACATATCCCTCATCATCCATTGTGCCGGTGTCACCGGAGTGGAGCCAGCCGTTTCGCAGGGCTTTTTCGGTTTCTTCGGGCCTGTTCCAGTAACCTTTCATTACTCCGGGACCTTTGATACAGATTTCTCCCCATGTTCCCAGAGGAACTTCCTTGTCATTTTCATCAAGAATACAGACCTCAACATTTTCCACAGGTGTGCCTACACTGCCGAATTTATGGCGGAAATCATGATTATAACAGGCAAACGGCGAAGACTCGGTCAGGCCATATCCTTCATATATGGGGCGGCCAAAGCGTTCTTTCCAGCGTGACCAGATTTCCTGAGGCAAGGTGCTGGCAGCGGAGAATTCATAGCGGATCGAAGAAAGATCATATGGGGAAAGATCCATATTCAGCAATGAAATATAGATGGTCGGCACAGCAAAAAACATGGAAACATGGTTTTTTGCGATGGAAGTAAGCACTTCGTCCGGTACAAACCGGCGGTATAACGCAAGAGTTGCACAGGACATAAAGGTCGCGTTCATCACATAGTTCTGTCCAAAAACGTGGAAAATGGGCAGAAACAACGCTGTGGAATCATCCAATCCGAACTTGGAGTGGTGCGCTGCCGACCACGAGTTGGAAATAACGTTTCCGTGGGTGAGGGTGGCTCCCTTTGGTGCGCCTGTGGTACCGGAGGTATAGAGCAGCACTGCGGAATCTTCCGGGTTCATATTCACAGTTACAATCTGCTCAGAACCCTTGGCGATCCAGTCTTCCAATGTGGGATTGCCCTGGGCATCGCCTTCGCACACCAGCACATGCTTCAGATTTGTATAGCTGTCCCGTGAGACATTGGGCAGCAGCTCGCCAACTGTGCAAAGCACCACGGAACCGGAATCATTGACAACATATTCGAGTTCTGCGGCTTTGAGCATGGGATTGACTGAAACAGCGATTGCCCCAATTTTTACCGCTGCGAGATAACATATCACAAATTCGGGGATGTTGGGCAGATAAAGGGATACCCGGTCTCCTTGTTGCACGCCATTTGCTTTAAACGCATTGGCCAATCGGCTGACACGGCTGTTCAGGTCGGCGTATCGGATATTTTTGCCTTCAAAAACAATAGCAGTCTTATCTGGAAAAAATTTTGCTGCCTGTACGATATGCTGGGAAATATTCATAACTCTCTCCTATGTAAATCGAAACTGGAAACTGGAAACTGGAAACTGGAAATCCGGAAGTGACGCGGATTTTCTCTTGTGTGCATATGTAAGTACCAGATCAAAAGTTTTTTATATATCTTATTTCCTGTGAACGGCGGAGAAACCCGGCTTTTTCCTTCAGAGTCGGTGAATCATTCCGGGAAAAAAGCCGGGTTTCTTCCCCCGGGCAAGTATCGAAAACTTATGGTTAGGTACTTAACACTGTTCCGAGTTTCAAGTTTCGAGTTTCGAGTTTCAAGTTTCAAGTTTCAAGTTTCATTTAAGATTGAAGCAGGGAGCGTGAGATAATGGTTTTTTCCATCTCTTTGGTTCCCTCATAGATTTCCAGAACCTTGGCCGCCCGATAAAGCCGATTGACCTTGGTTTCGTCTATAAAGCCGTAGCCGCCGTGCATCTGAACCGCCTCATCCGCGCATCGCACAGCAATCTCCCCTGCGTACCATTTTGCCATGGCGATCAGGGCATGATCCGGTTTTCCCTTGTCCACGGTCCAGGCTGCTTCATAATAGAGATTCCGGGCAGCTCTGACCAGCGTGGCCATCTCGGCGATCTTGAACTGAATGCTCTGAAACGAGGCCAGGGGCTTGCCGAACTGATATCTTTCCTTTACATGACGGATGGATTCCTCCAACGCGGCCTGGGCAAGTCCCACACCCTGAGCGCAGACATGGGGGCGGGTTCTGTTAAAAAATTCCATGAGCTGGGAAAACCCCTTGCCTTCCTTGCCTACAAGGTTCTCCAGGGGAACCCGGACGTTGCTCAGAGAAATTTCAGAAGTGTCCGATGCCCGTATCCCCATTTTACCGTGGATTTTATCTGCCTCCAATCCGGGAGCCTCTGTGGGGACCAGAATAAAACTGTGTTGTTTATGACGGGAGGAATTCTCCGGATCGGTCTGACAGAAGACCACCAGATTTTTGGCAGTGCTTCCGTTTGTGATAAACATCTTGTTGCCGTTAATCACCCAGCTGTCACCGTCTCTGACAGCCTTGGTGGTGGCACTGGCCGGATCAGATCCGGCATTGGGTTCTGTGATGGCTGTGCCGATCATGGCTTTTCCTTCCACCAGATCAGGAAGGATGGCCTGTTTCTGTTCTTCTGATCCAAAGAGCAGCAAAAGCTCCGCACCGAAGCTGGCGGACATAATGGCCTGTCCGATGCCCGGGTCTGCTGCCCAGAATTCCTCGGTTATGAGGGAATGCTCGAAAAATCCCATGCCCGCGCCGCCATATTCCTCATCTATAAAGACCCCCACAAAACCGAATTCACAGGCTTTGCGCCAAAGGTCAAGGTCAAATGTTTCCTGGCGGTCAAATTCCAAAGCCCGGTCAGGAAACTCTCCTTCTGCGAATTTTCGTGCGGCCTTTTTGATATCCCTTTGTTCTTTGGTCAGTTTGAAACTCATAGACAGTCTCCGATTGAAAGTTTGCAAATTGAAAAATAAATCATTGTTTGAAAAAAACTCCGCTCTGATGAACGATTAAGCGTTTTTGAACTTCTCCGTGAGTACGGGAATCACCTGGAGCAGATCGCCCACAATGCCGTAATGAGCCACGCTGAAAATAGGCGCTGCCGCGTCTGTGTTCACAGCAATGATGGTGTCGGCATTCTTCATTCCGGCCTGATGCTGAAACGCGCCGCTGATACCCAGGGCAATATATATCTTAGGCTTTACAGTTTTTCCGGAAACCCCTACCTGACGGCTTTTGGGAAGCCATTCTTTGTCAGCCACAGGCCGGGAACAGGAAACCGTCGCACCGATGGCTGTCGCGAACTCCTCAACCATCGGAATGTTTTCCGGCTTTCCGATCCCCCGTCCTACGGATACCAGAATATCCGCGGCCGCGATGTCCACATCTTCTGTTTCAGAGGTCAGATATTCCAGAAAATGCCTTCCTCTCAGGTTGGTCCACTCTGGCACGGGAATGGTATCTGTTTCCGCGGATTTTCCCAAATCCCCTGCATCTGGAAAGCATCCGGGTCTGACAGTGACCATGTAAGTTGCCGAAGGCTTGAGCGACAGTTCCGCGTTGATCTTACCGCCGAAAACCTGCCGGGTCGCTTCAAGCGTATCCCCTGTGAGCCGGACATCCATACAGTCTGTTGCCAGGGGTGCGCCAGTTCGCACGGAAAGAGGCGGGGCAAGGTCCATCCCGGCTGATGTATGTCCGATCAGAACCAGACGGGGGGTTTTCTCCTTAATGATTCCCTCCAATGCGGCAAGATAATAATCCGCATTGTAGTCCGCCAGTTCGGGCGCGTCCATGACAAGCACACGGTCAGATGCTTTTTGTAATTTTTCCTGTATATCTCCGGTGTCCTTCCCGAGAAGCACCGAGGTCACGGTCATATCGTTTTCTTTTGCCAGACTGTTTCCGAGATTCAGCATTTCAAAGGTGATGTCCCGAATCTCCCCCTGCCGATGTTCCGCTATAACGAAAATGTTTTCCATTTAGACCAGCCCTCCTTTGTCCTGAATAATCTGGGCAGCCTTGTTACAGATATCATCAAGACTACCTGTGAGCATTTCCGCGGCCCCACCTATTGAGGGAATCACCAGTTTCCGGGACGTGACGCAGGACCCTTCCGCGCCAATCTCATCTTCAGACAGGTTCAGTTCGTCCGCGTCGGTTTCTTTAATCTTAATCTTACGAACCTTTTTGATGCCCAGAATGGAGACGTATCGGGGAGTATTGATGCCCGTCTGAACTGTCATTGCCGCAGGCAGCGGAAGCTCAACTTTTTCCTGGGTGTCGGATTCCAGTTCTCTGAACACCGTTGCCTTGCCATCTCCCATTTCAATGCCCACAACCAGAGACGCGTACGGCAGTCCCAGAAGTTCTGCAAGGATAAGTCCCACCTGGCCCCAGCTGTTATCTGAACTTTGGACACCTGTGAGGAGAATATCAAAAGAAAGGTCTTTTACAACGCCGTGAAGCCCCTTTGCGATTCCCGCGGCATCTGACATCTCAAATCCGTCCTCATCAATAAGAATCGCTTCATCAGCCCCCATAGCGAGGGACTGTCTCAGCACATCCTCACAATCCTCATCCCCCAGGGTTATCACTGTCACATGGCCGCCATGGGCCTCTTTGAGACGGACGGCTTCCTCGACCGCGTAGTTGTCCCATTCGTTGATCTCAAATTCCAGGTCCTCCCGGTCAATGTCACTGCCTTTCCTGTTGATTTCAAGATCCGCGTCACTTACTTCGGGAACCTGTTTTACACAAACCACAATGTTCATAATTGCCTCCCAATTTTCAATATTTCGCAATCAGATCGGTTCTGTCAATTTGGTAAGAAACGAATTTTTTAAAAAAATCAGTTTCGTTATTTAAGCTCCAGGGCCATGGCAACCAGTTCGTTCAAATCCATGATCCGCAATTTATTCTCCAACCCTGATGTCTTGAGTGCGTCTTCCAGCATGATCAGACAGAGGGGACATGCGGTAATCACCACATCCGCGCCCGTGGCTGCTGCCTCCTGCATCCGAATCTCGGACATTTTGGGGTCTCCGTCCATTTCCTCCTGCCACATCCGGTCGCCGCCGCCGCCGCAACAGAGACTGTTCTCCCTGTGGTGCGTCATTTCCAGAAGCTTCACTCCGGGAATCGCCCGGATGACTTCCCTGGGAGCGTCAAAGATCCGGTTGTACCGCCCCAGATAACAGGGGTCATGATAGGTGACTTTCAATCCCAGGGAATTCTCAAATTTCAGCGATCCTTTGCCCAGGAGTTCGGCCAGCACCTCTGTATAGTGGCGCACCCGGAATGACACCTGCTCATCCGGCTCTCTCAGTGTCATGTAAGGCGGATATTCGTTTCGGAATGTGTGAAAGCAATGAGGAGAAGAGGTCACCACGTCCTGAATCCCGCAACTTTGGAAAAGGTCGCTGCAATCCTCCATTTTCATTTCAAAAAGCCCGTCCTCTCCGGCACGGCGTGCAATATCTCCGCAACAGGGTTCCTTTTTTCCCAAGGTACCAAAAGGAACCTCCGCATGATTCAGTATCTTCACAAAAGACTGAGCCAATGCCTGGGCGCGAAGTTCCATGGAAGTGGTGCAGCCCACGAAATAACACAGACGATTCCCATCCGCTTCTTTGGTCAGGTTCGGGATGTCCAAATCCGAAGCCCATTTGGCCCGTTTCTTTTTGGTGGCTTCCCAGGGATTGTGATATTTATAAACATTTTTCAGGGACCGGGCCAGCAGGTCAGGCATCTCGGTTCCCTGTTCCACGACTTTTGACCTCGCGCTTCGGATGGCGTCCGGAGTGGCAACATACACCGGACAGACTTCGAGGCATGCCCGGCAGGTGGTGCAATGCCATATTTTGGACGCGTCAAACTGTCCGTTTTCGGTTCCTCTTTGTTCCATCCAATTTTTGAATCTGTCAACGCTGTTTAAAAGATGATAATCTGTCAGAAGCCCTTGTTTGGCCCATGCAATAAAATCTCTGGGCGTAAATGGTTCTCCTGCTCCGGCAGAGGGGCAGACCTCCACGCAGCGACCGCATCGGGTACATGCGTCAAAAAAAATGGCTTCCCGGTAGGAAAAGACTTCTTCTTCCCTTGATTCCACCGGTATGATCTGAAGCGGCTGGTTTTCCAGGTAAATACTCACAGGCGCGGCCAGTATGTGAAAAAGTTTGGAAAAAGGAATATACGCGATGAATCCCATACTCAGCAATGCATGAAGCCACCAGAACCAGGGATAGGCAGACATCGCCTCTTTCTGACCACTCCACAGATGGCTCAGTCCGTATCCCACAAATGACCAGCCTGCCCATTCCGGGGACTGGGCACCAAGGCGGGAGCCTTCTGCCAGATAGCCTGAAATTGCAACGGCCAGGAGCCATACCGGAACCAGAAGGTCCTCAAACCGTCTTTCCAGACGCGGCACACGCTGGACATAGCGACGGATCAATGCCCATATAAGACCGGTAATGAGCATCAGACCGGCGAGTTCCAGACAAAACGAATACAACAGATAAAAAGAACCATGCAGAAAGGGAAACATCCAGTAATCAGCAGACAGGGCAAGTGTTCCCACAAAGAGTATTAAAAACCCCCATATAATAAGGCCATGCATCGTTCCCGCGGCAACATCTCCTTTAAAAATACGAGTTCCCAAGATACCTTCTTTGATAACCTTGAAGATATCCTTCAGGGAGAACGAGACGGATTGCCGCTTAATGCCCTTTCTCCACACAGATACATGAATGGCGATGCCGAGTCCGAGGACTGTCAGCGTTGCTATTGCCAGCAGGTAAAATATCCAAACGGGCTGGATATGCCAATAAGACACGCGAAAAGGTATCATGATTTCAAAATCCCCCTTGTAAAAATTTCCACAAAAAAATTAGCCAGATCATCCGGCATTATTCTTCCGTCTTTGTTGTACCATTTAACAGTGTAGTGGACCATGCCGAAAAATGCGAAAGTCGCCACAGTCGGATCAATATCCTTCATTTTATGATCGGTCGCGAGTTCATCCAGGATGGACTTGATCAGAAACACATATTCCCTTTGTCTTTCGCGGAGGAGCACATAATGACGTTCGCTCAGGGAGTGCATCTCGCTGACCAGGAGCGTCAGACTCTCCTGATCCCCCGCGTAATACCGGGTATAAAACGCTAGAATTCTGCTCAGTTTCTCCTCTGCTGAAATATCGGATGTGCAGATGTCATTCAGGACAGGCAGTCCCTTGTCCATGGCATCATTCATCAGCGTGTAAAGAATATCTTCCTTGCTTTTAAAATAATGATAAAGGGATGCCTGATTCATGCCCAGTTCTCTGGCGACTTCCCGCATCGAGGTGGCATGATAACCTTTGTCCGCGAACAGACGCGCCACCACCTGCTTTATTTCCTCGGCTCTTTCCAGATTCTTTGGTTTTGCCATTCCCCCTCCTTAAAACAAACGTTCGTTTGATTCAAAAATAAAAAAAATTATCTCAGTGTCGCATCCGTCAGAGAGTCTGTATCTGATATCTGTCTATTCCCAAACAAACGTTTGATTTAAATAACGGTAAAAAAAAATTATGTCAAGCTTTTTTTTAATGTGCTTCAAATTTAATATGAAAAAGCTTCAGTCAGTTCCTTAACCGATTATATATATTTCCCATTTGTCCGCTCACATTTTCAGAACAATTCGCAACATTGTTCCACTGGTCAGAAAACGTGCAAACGTACTACACCACTTTGAAAGTTTGTCACCCCCTTTAATGCGTTTGCCAGTTCTTATAAAATCAGCCTGTTGTGTTCTGTAAAGGGGGTAATGTATTTACGAAGTGGTGTAGTACATTTGGACTGTTATGGTCATATACACTTGTGCCAGGGCCTGAGCATGGGCAACATGTGGCAACGTCCGCTTTCTGAACTGGTGCTTGAATACGATGCTGGCTCGCCATCCGATATGCGGTCCGCTGACCAAAGGCGGCTCCGCCCTGTTGGCGAGGCAATATGATTTGGAACCTGAGGCAGGATATGTTGATGAATGCCGTTTCTGCTATCTTGTCCGTCGCGCGCTTACAGACAGGTTGCCGGAATATCTGGGTCCGAGGCAGGTCTATGGATTCGAAGAGTAATTGATCAGGGTTCGGACAATCAGCGTCTCATGCTTTGAAGGAATTTTCAGGGGACATTTTCTCAAGGTAATACACCACCGCAAAGCCGATAATTCCCAGTGCCACAGCGTAAATCAGATACGGTTCTTTCCCTGTTATGTCAAAATAAGCAGTGGGCAAGATATTTTGTTCGATCAGCGGTTTTATTTCGCCTTTGTGGGTGGTGTAAGTTTCAATGACCTTTTTCCAGGGCCACACCTTGTTGAGGGAGCCGACCATGATGCCGGTCAGCGCGGCAATGGTGATATTATGAAAACGCCTGAGCGTCCAGTTCAGCAAATGCGAAAATGACAAAATCCCTATTGCAGCGCCGCTTGAAAAAATAATGATCACCAGCAGATTAAACTCTTTCAGTGCGCTCAGTACATATTCATACATCCCCAGCAGCACCAGAATAAAACTCCCTGAAATACCGGGCAGGATCATGGCGCAAATGGCAATCATCCCCGAAATAAAAACAAACCATAATGTGGCCGAAGTTTCAGCAGGCGTTGCCACTGTAATGTAATATCCGAACAATATGCCCAGCAATCCGCTGATAATGACAGGCCCGTTCCATTGTTCTATTTTTTTACTTACCACAATAGCGGATGCCACCACCAGACCGAAAAAAAATGCCCAGAGCATTTCAGGATAGTATTTCAGACAATACAGGATCAGCCTTGAGAGTGAAAGAATGGCCGTGCCTATGCCGGAGAGTAAGACAAGCAGAAAAATACCGTTCACATGGTTCCAAAAGCCTTTTATATCGTATTGAAACAATAAACGAACCGCTTTCCTGTCAAATGAACGGAGAGAATTTACAAGCACTTCATATATCCCTGAAATAAAAGCAATTGTACCGCCGGACACACCGGGGACAGCATCAGCGCAACCCATTGCGATTCCTTTAAAGTACAGAATCAGAAAATTTTTTAATCCTCTCATTATCCTCCTTTATCCGTCACCTATGATTCTTTCCATCCGTGTTCGCCCACAAGTTTTACAAACCTGCATCCGCCAAGCTTTGTTATATGAATCCCTTTTTGGTCTTTATATATTTTAACCAATTCCTGTGAATACTGATTTCCGACAGGTATGATCATCCGCCCTCCCACAGCTAACTGGCTGATCAGAGGAGCAGGTATGTCAGGCGAGCCGGCCGTGACAATAATGGCGTCAAAAGGGCTTTCGTCTTTCCATCCGAAAGTGCCGTCAGAATACCGGGTCACGATATTGTGATAGCGAAGCATGTCAAACAGTTTGCGTGTTTTGGTGAAAAGTGTATGTATCCGCTCGACAGTGTAAACCCGGAAGACAATTTCAGCAAGAATTGCAGCCTGATATCCTGATCCTGTTCCGATTTCAAGCACCCGGTCTTCTTCATTCAGTTGCAATGCCTGGGTCATTTCCGCCACGATATAAGGCTGTGAAATGGTCTGCTGTTCTCCGATGGGAAGGGGATAATCACCATAAGCCTGATCAATCAACGCCTCATTCACGAAAAGATGCCGCGGGACCTTCCGCATGGCCGCGAGGACCTTCGCATCTGTTATTCCGCGCGCCTGAATTTGCTTTCTGACCATTTCATCACGCTGGCGGTCATATTTCATAAATTCTTTTTCCATAATTCACGTTTTTTATCAAATGAACTGTTTTACGTCAAGAATTTAACGCTTGAAAATTAAATTGATTTTTGTTAAATCAGACAATATATGAAAGTGTCAGGTGTTAGGTGTTAAGTGTTAGGAAAAAATATGAATATTTCATGTTTTGTTGTGATCGCGGGGTGATGACTGTTATTTGAACAATATATTTATGGCATCCTTCATTTAGGGATTTCCCCAAAAATAAAATACCCGCCTTGTGCGGTGGGTTGCGCTTCGCTCCACCCACCCTACATTTTTTGTATCGGGCATATTATTTATTTCGAGTTCCCTTAGCAGTTCACTCTTTGCTGTAAAATAATTTTGCAGTTCGGAAAAAGTGCAAATCACTTTTCAGCTTTTGTGAAGGATGCCATATTTATTAATAAAAGCGTTGTATCGCAGGGACACGTGGACAATACAAGACATCTCATTATATCAGGCTTTTTATCAATATTCATTGCTGTATGCGGCACTCTCGGGTACATGATAATCGAGGGCTGGGATATTTTCGATTCTGTTTATATGACGGTTATTACCCTTGCCACTGTGGGATATGGCGAAGTTCATGAAGTGAGCAGACTCGGGCGGATCTATACCATGTTTCTTATCTTCATCGGAGGCGGTTTCTGTGTCTATGTCGCGGGGCTGGCCGTACAGTTTATGGTGGAGGGACAGATCAGAGCTATTCTGGGGAGAAAAAGATTGGACAGAAAAATCAGACGGTTGAAAGATCATTACATTATATGCGGATATGGGCGCATTGGTCGGGTCCTTTGCAGTAAATTAAAAAAAGGCAAGTCTTTTGATCTGGTGGTTATCGAAAAAAACAGAAAACTGGTTCCCGTGATGGATGAAGATAAGATTCTTTATATCGCCGGAGATGCCGCGGATGAAACAAATCTGATCAATGCACATATAAAACGCGCCAAATGCCTGGTTGCTGTTCTGGCTACGGATATTGATAATGTCTATCTTGTCCTGACGGCAAGACAACTGAACCCGGATATTTATATCATGGCACGGGCAGGGAGCCAGGAAGCAAAGTCTAAACTACGGGCGGCCGGAGCAAACAAAGTGGAATCACCATATGAGATGGGCGCACTGAGCATGGCTCAGAGAATACTTCGTCCCACAGTGACAAATTTTCTGGACCTCGCCCTTGCTTACAAGCATAAAGATATCCAGATGGAAGAGATACCTGTCACTGCTTCCTCTGAACTGGCAGATGTGATGTTGAAAGATTCAGGTATCCGACAAAATTACAATCTGATTATCATTGCAATAAAAAAACCTGATGGCAGTATGCTGTTTAATCCTTCATTTGACACCAGGCTTAATGCCGGAGATACAGTCATCACGGTAGGGGAAGGGGCAAATCTCAACAAACTGGAAAAAGTATTAAATCCGTGAATTTGTGATTTGTGATTTGGAATTTGTGATTTGAAATCAGAGTACGGACCAATCCTCAATCCCAAGTCACAAATCCCCGGTTCCCAATCTCCCAATTTAAATTTTATAAATTATCCGTTTATCTGTAATAATAATGTCAACATGCCTATCATGAGACTGCATTGGTACCTGCTGAACGATCTGACTCTCAAAGGCAAGTCCGACCTTTCGCGTGGTGGCTGACAGTTTCGGGATAAGCTTGTCATAATATCCGTCCCCTGATCCGAGGCGTGATCCTTTTTCGTCAAATGCAACTCCTGGAATAATTGCGATGTCAACACGTTCAATAGGTACTTTTTTACATCTGCTTTCATCTGGTTCCAGAATACCTTTTGAACCCAGTTTCATGTCCTCACCAAGATTATCAACTTTCATCAGTTTTATTTTATATTTTTCTGTGGAATTAAAGGCAGGAAGAACGACAATTTTATTGTAAGCAAGGCATCTTTTCAATATTCCCCGCGTGTTCACCTCAGCGCCGAAATTTACATAAAGCAACGGAATTTTTGATTCCAGAAAATTAGCAAAGTCAAAAAGCCGGTCTTCCAATCTTCTTATTTTAGCGGATCGCTCGCTGTCGGAAAGTTCGTTCAGCATTTTGGTGATGTTATCACGTAATTCACGTTTTCTTTCTTTAATTTCCTCCATATATCCTCTCCAAGGCAAGTATGTTTGATATAAGCATACGAATTTCGACTAGAGTCAACTTATAATAATCATTGACTAAACAGCCTGTCTATGATACGGATTCCGGCATTCTGCCTGATATTGGATCAATGGTGGCAAACCAACTAAGTTACTGATCGCCATAAATACGACACAGGTTGTAGAAAAGCTTGCTAAAATTATATTTTAGCTTACACCCGAAGGAGTGTCAAAATTATATTTTAGCATGTACTCAGATACCGGATGCGTAATTTACGGTGATTTATACCAAGATAATTATTATTCTTTGAATATAGGGATGATTATGCTGGAAATCAAGTTTGTGAGACAAAATTTGTCAGAGGTTCAGAAATCGCTTTCAACGCGAGGAGATACAGCCGATCTGGAAACATTCAAGACCTGTGATGCCAAACGCAGGGAAATATTACAGGAGATTGAAGATTTAAGGCACCGCCGGAATGTGGTTTCCGAAGACATTGCAAAAATGAAAAAAAAAGGGGAAGACGCTGAAAGCCTTGTGCTTGAAATGCGTGAAGTTTCAGGTAAAATTAAGGAACTGGACAAAATTTTGTCAGAACATGAAGAAATCATCAGTAAAATTCTTATGGGACTGCCAAATATCCCCCATTCGTCGGTTCCTGTGGGAAAAAATGAAACAGATAATCCCATGATAAAACAGGTCGGCAAAAGACCGGTTACTGACTTTGAACCCAAAGCGCACTGGGACCTGGGAGAAAACCTCGGCATACTTGATTTTGACAGGGCTGCCAAAATTACTGGCGCACGGTTCCCGCTGTATCTGGGAGCAGGGGCAAGACTGGAGCGGGCTTTGATCAATTTTATGCTCGATATTCACACCGCAGAACATGGTTACAAAGAGACCCTGCCGCCTTTTATGGTAAATCGCCAGACCATGACTGGCACGGGCCAGTTGCCCAAATTTGAAGAAGACCTCTTTAAATTGGAAAACTGGGATTATTTCCTGATTCCCACCGCGGAAGTTCCTGTGACCAACATCCATCAGGGGGAAATTCTGGATGAAGCGTCTCTGCCGCTTTATTATACAGCTTATACGCCGTGTTTCCGTTCCGAAGCCGGGTCTTACGGAAAGGATACCAGGGGACTGATCCGACAGCACCAGTTCAACAAGGTGGAACTGGTCAAGTTTGTCAAACCGGAAACCTCTTATGATGAGCTTGAAAGCCTTTTGGATAATGCGGAAACCATTTTAAAACGCCTTGAAATTCCTTATCAGGTCATTGCGCTTTGCACAGGTGACTTGGGATTTTCCGCGGCAAAGACATACGATATTGAAGTCTGGATGCCGGCCCAGGGCGTTTACAGGGAAATTTCATCGTGCAGCAATTTTGAAGACTTTCAGGCCAGACGGGCGAATATCCGCTTTAAGAGAAAAGGGAAAAAAGGCACAGAACTGATTCATACATTAAACGGGTCAGGTCTTGCCGTGGGGCGGACCTTCGCGGCAATCCTTGAAAATTATCAGCAGGCGGACGGATCTGTGATTATCCCTGAAGCGTTAAGGCCGTATATGGGAGGAATGGATAAAATATCGTAAAAAATCTGCATGGATTGGTGATAACCAAGGATTTTTTATTCCTGAAAATTTCTTGGTTATCTCCTGCGTTATTTGCATGGATCAGTGATAAGCGAGGATTCTCTATGGCATAATCCACCAAAGTCCCTGCTTATCAATCATCCATGCAGATCATCGGTAATAATGATATTCTATGCCGTACTTTTTTGACTTGTAGGCAAATTTTCTTACCGTTGTTTTAAGCAGCCGGGAAGCCTGAGTGATATTTCCCCGCGTATTTTTTAACGCATCAATGAGCATTTCTTTTTCCAGATTCCCCAGGGCTTCATCAAGTGACCGGCTGGGCAGCGTGTCGGATTCAGTGCCGGTTTGCAATGTGGGCGGAAGATGATAACTGTTAATCACCCCCTCTTCGCACAAAAGCACGGCGCGCTCAATGCAGTTTTCAAGCTCTCTCACATTTCCGGGCCAATGGTAATCCATGAGCATATCAATGGCAGGCGTGGAAAATCGCCGGATATCTTTAAGATTTTCCTTGGCGTATTTTTCAAGAAAATGGTCGGCCAGCAGGAGAATGTCTGTCTTTCGTTCTCGCAACGGAGGCATATAGATAGGAAAAACATTCAGACGATAATACAAATCTCCCCTGAATGTTTCGTCATCAACTGCCTTCTCCAGATTTTTATTGGTCGCGGCAATGATCCGGACATCTGTTTTAATTGTCTTATGTCCTCCCACACGCTCAAATTCTTTTTCCTGTAGCACACGGAGAAGACGAACTTGCACATCCGGGCTGATCGAGCCGATTTCGTCAAGAAAAAGTGTTCCCTTATGCGCCAGCTCAAACCGCCCTAATTTCTGTCTGACAGCCCCGGTAAACGAGCCTTTTTCATGCCCGAACAGCTCGCTTTCAATCAGATTGGAAGGAATTGCCGCACAGTTCAGCTTGACAAAAGTGTTTTTTACTCTGAGACTGTTATAATGTATGGAATTGGCGACAAGCTCCTTACCTGTGCCGCTTTCGCCCCGAATCAGGACAGTGGCGTTGCTTTTGGAAACTTGGGTGATCATCTGAAAGACTTCCCGCATTTTGTTGCTGTTTCCGATGATATTGGTGATGCGGTATTTGTTTTCCAGCTCATTCCGGAGCCTTTTGTTCTCTTCTCTTAATTGCTCTTTTTCCAGACGAATGGTTTCCAAATTAATCACATGCCGGGCAAGCATGGTCGCCACCACTGACAGAAGTTTCTTCCCTTGTTTCAGCGGGTAGGATTCGTCAAAGGGCTTGTCAACACTTAACGCTCCGATGACCTGATTGCTCTTTTTCACAGGGACACATATAAAGGACATTTCCTGATGATCAATTTTTATTTTTCGGGAATGTGTCCGGTCAAGAAACAAAGGTTCCTCACTGATTTTAGGGATAGCCACAGGCACTCCGGTTTCAATGACTTTGCCAGTGATTCCCTCTCCCAATTTGTATTTCACGTTTTCAATGGCGGTTCTGGAAAGGCCATGGGCCACTTCTATGACAATTTCATCCCGCAGAGGGTGCAGGATGGTGACAGTGCCGCGCACCATGCCCATTGAATTAGACAGAATATCCAAAACTTTGTATAAAGATTTCTTCAGTTCCAGGTGTTCGTTGAGTGCTTTGCTGATTTCGTAGAGTAAGGTAACTTCTTCTATCTTTTTCATGGCATATTCTAACACGTTGTCTCATTGATTAGTTTTTTAATTCCGCTTCCCGCGACGAGATATTTGCAGAAGGATATGTTTCATGTTTCCGAGTCCCGCAGGAGCCGTATATTACAGCATAAGCGTCCCGCTCGCGAACACGTCGTATCCGAATTTTAAATCATATCAGGCTATTTTTCAAGCATTAAATGAACTATTGTCCGACCGCACTGATTATGACGGGCTGTTCGGATGTAAAACAATTTTTCAAATTATTTTTTCGGACAATCTGAAAAACTGTCCTTCATGCTTTCGGATTTTCCGAATTTCTCCCACCCCTCATGTTTAATGCGGTGAGCTGCTATTCTTTTCTCCTGTTAATCTGTTTCAGCCTTTTTCCAAAACATGCCCTGGTATGTTTATTCGGTAGTGTTCTAAAACCGAACTAAAACTTTTTAACCTGTTGAATCAATCTGGCAAATATCAGATCAAGTTCAGTTTTGGAACACCACCGTTTATTCTTGAAAATCGCCTGACAGCCACTGGTGATTTTCGACCTGCTATTATCTTTCAGGCAATTTTTGTGCCATGACAATGTTAAATCTTCCAACTGTTGAACTGTCTGCTATTTTTCTGTTGAAATTCCCTCCTGCTTACTATAATATTCTGCCATGTTAAAACTGATGCCAGTGACTGACCACAAAACTATCTGATTTCTTTATTCAACCTGATCTGCCTGACTGTGTGATTGCTACGTTGAAAGGATAATCCGAGATGAAACATATAATCGTTGCAGACGACGATCCTTTGATAAGAAGGCTTCTCCGGTCCGTGTTAGAGGACGGAGGCTACAGAGTAACAGAGGCATCGGACGGCAAAATAACCATAAAACTTTATCGTCAGAAACCTGCGGATCTTGTTATACTGGATCTTATTATGCCGGAAAAGGAAGGCATAGAAACCATTATAGAACTCAGGCGTGATTTCCCGAATATTAAGATTATCAGCATATCCGGAGGGCTTATGGGCGAGGCAGAGGCATTCTTAGACGCGGCCAGAAAACTTGGCGCGTTGCGGACATTTAAAAAACCTTTAAATCCTTTTGAAATGCTTAGAGCGGTAAAAGAACTGACCGGGGAAAAAAAAAACAGATCAGATATCTGATATCGGATACGCTCAGAAGAGTCCTTCGACATCCTTGTCACTTATATCTTTTTTTCGGCCGCTCAGTTCTCTCGTCTTCAGCTCCATTGCCAGATTCATATATGCGCGTGCGGCAGATTCTCCGCCGGGAATCAGTGCCACAGGCGCTGCTTTGACACTGGCGGTTTCAAAAGACTCATCAAAAGGGATCACCGTTTGAAACAGCACTGATGGCGGAACAGCGTTTCTGAGTTCTTCGCAGAACTCAGAGTCCTGCGGATCAATCATTGTGATGATCACTCCTTCTATGTAAAGGTCAGGGTTAAGTTTTTCCCTGATTTTCTGTGTCAGTCTGAGAAAGGAAGGAAGCGTTCTGACAGCGATGGTCCGGCAATGTATGGGCATGAGAATGCTGCTGCTTATACCGAGCAATGCTGTGACAATATTGCCGATGCCGGCCGGAGAATCTATGAAAACATAGTCATATGCCTTGGCAATGGAACGGATTATTTTTCCAAGATTCCCCTTTCTGGCTTCTCTTTCAAAAAAGAAGACATCCTCAGGTTCAGTAATACCGTTCCCCGCGATAGCCATTAAATTATCTTTGGTATAAACAACAACATCCTCGGGCAAAGCATCATTTTTCAGGAGATTCACCAATCCCAGAGTTGTCCGTTTTTTCAAGTTGCTGGCAATAGCCATTGCCCCCTGGGGGTCCGAATCTATCAGCAGAACCTTCTGACCAAATCGGCTCAGGCTGAATCCGAGATTCAATGCGGTTGTTGTTTTACCAACACCTCCCTTATGACATGCAACCGTAATAATTTTTCCCATTTTGAGACTCCCTTTTCCCGGTTCCGGTCAGCAGCCAGCGGTCGCAGCTACCTCACGATTTTAAGCTTTCCTTTTTTCGAGGCCATAATCAGGATTTTAAGATTGTTTTTAACTTCTCCTTCCATCAGCACCAGCAGATTGATAAAAGATATGGGAGAAATCGCTTTGAATTTTTCCAGGGCAGGAAAATCCGAAATATTATCATCTATTTTTATCAGCTGATTTTCCACGCCCATACGGCTGATAATATCCTCGGTTTCATCCACCTCGGCCAGAACGCCCATCAGAACAGACATGAGCGGCTTTGCTCCTTTTCCGGCTATATCCGGGGGCAGTTCGCCGAACCTTACGGAAAAAGCTCCCTGTTCAAGTAAAAAAATACGAATCAGAGCCTGTTCTCCTGTGAAATTTCCCTGACGGACATGCACCAGAGAGCCGTTTTCAATAAAAATATCTCCGTCAATTTCTTTCATAAAAATACTGGCGGTTTTTGATCCGAGTTCCATACTTTGCAGAAGGTCGGAAAGGCCGAGATCAGAAAGGTTTCCTTCCATCACTCCTTTTGACCGGCTGTCACGCGTCACGCGGCGAAGTGCGGCTTTTATCCGGGCAAGAACCTCCTCCCGGTTGAAAGGCTTGGTGATATAATCATCCGCTCCCAGTTCCAAACCTTTTATCTTTAATGTTTCACGAACCAGGGAAGTCAGTAAGAAAACAGGAATATCTCTGAAGGCTTTCTTTTTCCTGATCAGCTCAAGCGTCTTAAATCCGTCCATCACCGGCATCTGAATATCAAGTAAAACCAGGTCGGGTTTCTGAGTTTCCATAATCTTCAGGCCCTGAGACCCATCTTTTGCATGAATCACCTCATATCCTGATGCCCTAAGATATCCCTCCAAAATCACATGGTAAGTCTGATCATCATCAATAATTAGAATCAGGTAATTATCCAATATTTTTCCTTCCTGAAGAAATTTTTTTACCGTGAAAATACATTTTGAAAACCCGGGGTTTTTATCTGAAAATATTTTCATAACCAGGGGCGAAAAACCCGGCTTTTTCATGAGCGTTTATTTAGAGATGTTCAGCAGATCTCAAATCGCAAATCGCAAATCTCAAATCTCAAGTCACAAGTCACAAGTCACAAATCACAAATCCAAAATCTCAAGTCACAAATCCCAAGTCCCAAATCCCAAATCTCAAATCCCAAGTCACGAATCCCAAATCACGATTTTCAAAGGCACTCATTCGGATTCCTTCTGTCCATCTCATTCCATCCGATTCTGAATCTTTGTTTTATGGCAAGGCAGGCGTCCTCCTGCCGGAGAAAGGCGTCAACCACCTTCGGATCAAAATGATGTCCTCTCTCTTGGAGAATAATGCCTCTGACTTTTTCATAAGGAAAAGGGTCTTTATAGCATCGTTTGCTGTTCAGGGCGTCATAGACATCAGCCAGCGCCATGATTCTGCCTGATATGGGAATATCTTCTCCTGCAAGTCCCAAAGGATATCCCCTGCCATCCCAGCGCTCATGGTGGTACATGGCGATCTCATGGGCAAGCCAAAGATAGAGAGACCCGGTCATATCATATATATCCTTAATGATTTCCCCGCCAATAGTCGTGTGAGTCTTCATCACACTGCACTCTTCAAGTGTGAGTCTCCCGGGTTTATGAAGAATTCTGTCCGGTATGGCGACCTTTCCGATATCATGGAGAGAACTGACCATGCCGATCTCATCCGCCATGCTGAGACTCAGTCTGAGTTCAGGGTGGTTTTTTGAAATGTCTCTGGCAATCAGACGGGTGTAATGAGACACCCGCTCCAGATGAAAACCAGTCTCCTGGCTTCGGTATTCAGCCAGTTTGGCCATGGAAAAAATCAGTAAATCCTGGCTTTCCAGTTTAAGGAGTCGTGTGCCTCCTCTCAGGCGAAGCTTGAGTTCATCCGGAAAAACCGGCTTGGTCAGATAGTCATCTGCTCCCACGGACAATCCCCGCAACAGTGACTCTCTGTCATTCATTGATGTGAGAATAATAATATAGGTATATCGCAGCTCTTTCTCTCTGATGGTCCTGATCAGTTCGTATCCGTCCATTTTGGGCATATTCAGATCTGTCAGCAACAATCTGATATCCGGCTCAGAGGCCAGCTTGTCCACGGCCTCAGAACCGTCTTCTGCCTCCCATACCTCGTACCCGTCCGTTTCCAGGCAGGCGCGAAGGAGCAAACGCTGCGCCATGTCATCATCTGTAACCAGCACTTTGGTCATTTTCCGTGGTGCGTTCATTCCTTTCCCCCTTGTGTCAGCGTTTCAGTATTTAGCCAGTTAATCCCTTACCAGTCACTAAAAACTTTCTTCCATCAGGGAAAGTACCGCTGCTTTCAGACGTTCTATTTCCTCTTTCAGAACAGCATAAGTTTCCTCGGCCCGGGTCAGGTCGCCTGTCCGTCCCATTTCTTCCAATTCCAATGCTGCCCGGGCAACAGTCCGTGCCGATAAATTATAGCTCATACCTTTGAGAGAATGAGCGGCAAATATGAGAAGTTTGTTGTCATGTGAGGCTATCCCTTTTTTTATCTGGAGCATAAGCTTCGGAAGATTTTCCAGATATAGCATGATCAATTTTTTTACCAGTTCCATGTTTCCGCCGACAATATCCATAAGTGCGCTCCTGTTCAGCACTTCTTCAGATTTTTTCGGACATTCTGGGATGTTATGTTCATGCCCTGCCGTATCATTTGGTACAGCTTCAATCTTAGCCAGAAATTCATCACGACGAATCGGTTTGCTGATATAATCAGCCATTCCCTTTGCCAGACATCGTTCCCGGTCTCCCCGCATGGCGTGAGCTGTCATGGCAATAATGGGTATATGCTTTCCGCCTTCCAAATTCCGAATTTGTTCTGCTGCTTCGAAACCATCCATTTCCGGCATCTGAATATCCATGAGAATCATATCAAAATGCTTTTGCTGAAAAGCTTTTACAGCCTCCCTGCCATTTGCAGCAGCAATAACCTCATGCCCTCTTATTTTGAGGATTGTCATGGCCAGTTTCCGATTCATAAGATTATCTTCGGCCAGTAAAATTCTGAGCTTTTTTTTGACTTGGCCTGCAAATTTTTCATGAAAAACCGGTATCGAGGACTGAACAGATCGGAAAGCCGGTCTGAATCTGATGGTAAAATGAAAGATACTGCCTTTTCCCATACAACTTTCCGCCCATATGCAGCCGCCCATCATTTCAATCAGTTTTTTGGAAATCGTCGTACCCAGGCCCATGCCACCGAAACGTCTGGTCGCGGAACCATCCGCCTGGGTAAAGCCGCTAAAAATCTGCCTGATCTGTTCAGAGGAAATGCCGATACCGGTATCAGATACCTTGAAATAAAGGCAGAATCCGGAATTATCCGCGTCTGTTTTTTCGTGTTCCGCTTCTTGTGTCACCATAAGTCCCACAGCCCCCTTTTCAGTGAATTTGATGGCGTTATCCAGTAAGTTTACCAAAATTTGGCGCAAGCGGTCAGGGTCTGCTCTGACGATATGAGGCACATCCGGGCTTATGTCGGCACTGAAGCCGATACCTTTCTGGTGTGCCCTGATAGAAAATGTTTTTTGTATTGTCTCCAGCAATTCACGAAGATCAAAATCTGTCTCCTCCAGTTTCAGACGGTTAGTCTGAATCTTGGAAAAATCAAGAATATCATTGAAGAGTTGGAGAAGTGAAGCAGCCGAAATTTTGGCTGACTCCAAAAAATCCTGTTGTTCAGCATCGAGTTTGGTGTTCAGAGCAAGATCAATCATACCGATAATGGCGTTCATGGGTGTTCGGATTTCATGACTCATATTTGCCAGAAATTCGTTCTTAGTCCGGTTTGCCGCTTCAGTGGCTTCTGTTGCCGCTTTCAGTATTTCCTCATTTTGTTTTTTCTGAGTAATATCTCTCAAAATAGTCATCTTTGAAACAGAACCATCCTGATGAAATATGGGAGAATTGAAAACATGATAAAAATGACCATCTTTGGGACTGTGTATTTCAAAATCAGATCGCTCGCCTTTTTGTGTTTTCCAGTGAAGACACCACAGACATTTTTTTTCACGACCATGCAACGCCTTGTAACAGCGTTCTCCTAAGGCATTTCGTCCTGTTCGTCGGATCATTGCCGGATTCATGTATGTAATACGAAAATCCGGCGAGCAGATATACACGGGGTCTTCTGTCGCGTTCATCACGGATTTATACTTTTCTTCAGTCTCCCGCAGTAATTCTTCCGCTGACTGAGAAGCCAGGCGATCTTTTCTCCTTTGCACCACATTCGAAAAAATTATAGGAATCAGTTCCAAATAGAACTGACCGGAGTCTTTTATCAGATAATCCTCAGCCCCGGCTCTGATTGCTTCGGCAGCAAGACTTTCTGTGCCAGCCTCAGTAAGGAATACAAGCGGCAGGGAAATGTCTTGTTTAAGCAGCTTTCGGCACAGATCCAGACCGGACATTCCGGGTAATTTGTAGTTAATGACAATCAGATCATAGTTCAGATTTACGATTTTTTTTAAACCTTGAAAGGATTCCTCTCCAATTCGTTCATAAATTTCTTCAGCTCTTGCATAGTGAGTGATCTCGGCAGCGACATTATGGATTTCAAATGTCCGGCGGAAACTGAGAAATTCTTCTTCGCTAGTTCCGACCAGTAATATTCGAATCCGGGGTAATGTTTTACCGGTGTTCATAATTCCTCCGATGGGGTCAGCGGCAACGGCCAATCGCCAGTGACCTGTCTTACAATTGACAATTGATGTTTATCTTATCGAACGTCTGAAGAAGCCTTTTGATAAAAAGGCTGGCCAGTACCTATGAATTACCGGTCATCAACAGGCTTTTCTCTGTGTAAGCCAATGTTTTGTTAAATACTGAATGATGTGCAGGATAAAAAACATATTCCGGGATAAGTTTTAATAGCAAACAGTTAAGTGATTTTCACCCCAAATAATCACATTTGATAGCATCAAAGACTTCTTAATTTTTTGTCCTGTACACAGAATATTGAGAAAATATGTGTTCTGATGTGCAGGGCAACCATATGAATATTGCTTATATGCGGCAGATTATGCTTTTAAAAAGCCTGTTTGCAAATTCCGATACCATCTTGGTTAAAGCATCTGATTTTTCTAAAAACAATTATTTTAACATTTAAAATCTCTTACAGTCAAGAAAGTTTTTTTGAACCAGTGATTCAGAAACAAAATTAATAAAAAGGTAAAGAATAAAAAATGCCTGTGACAAAAAACAACTCCCCTCTCTTCCGGCTCTGAGCTGATTTTTTTTCCGCTCGGGATTTTTTTCATATCGGCTTGTCTTTACTTAAATGTTGCCCGAAATTTTGTTCCTAATCTGTAAATCCTTGCCAGGAAGGGATTCAGCGTTTATCGTTCATATAAGAGCCGTTATTTATTACTTAAAACTTTCCCGAAAATTTAATTCTGACTCTCAGAGCCTTATTTGGTGAGGATTTACAAATTCGTCATGCGGCAAGAACCGATTTTAACTCATTTTTATATCTGTCGGGACCTCCTATTTTGGTTAACTCATGAATAATATTTGCTGTTTTTTTATTTTCCGGAATTTTTACAACTCTCCGCTGCTTTTCCGGAATCGTGCCGTCTGTTCCGATTCCCGGAAGACCGGCATTCAGCAGAATATAGGCACAGTAAATGAGACTGACATGCGATTCGACGGAGGAGAAATGCTTTGCGGAAATATCTCCGAATCCGAGATGCATTTTGACATGTTTGTGAAAAATTTCGATTTTCCACCTGAGCCGGTATGCGGTGAGAATCTGACAGAGGGTTGCCTTCAGGTCGCCGCATGCGAGATATTTGCGACGTCCGTCGCGTTTTCTTTTAAATTCGGAACATACCGCTCTTATTTTTCCCACACCTTTGAGAAAAACCTCGGCATGTCGCACGCGGAACTCCTTCCGCCTTCTTTTCGGGCCGTCCGTGAGAATACGCACGGTCTGCCATGCAAGCTTCCGATATTTTTTAAAAAACAATCCGACCCCGTCCCATCCGGAGGACTTCGGAGTTTTCGCATACCTCGCCTCCGACTTCACGCCCCGGCAAATTTTCAGGGCGGTGACAAAATGCCATCCTCTGTTCAGAACCGTGTTTTGTATCTTTTTATTGTCATAGCCGCTGTCGGTCAGAACGACAACCTCATTATCTTTGTGAAAACCGACATATTCATACAAATTCAGATCATTAAGATATCCGACAACTCTGTCATGTTCTGTCATGTACGTCAGCCCGTTTTCCCGGCAGTATTTTTTCGTATAAAAAGGGATCGGAGGAAGAGGAATTATTATTCCGTTAAAAAACAAAAGGATATTTGTCCACCGGTGTCCGATGACAAAACCTTTCCCATGATTGAATTTCTGCACATTTTCGGATTTCAGGCTGCTGCGATTTTGCATCGTGCTGTCGATGAGAATAAAAACACGCCACGGAAGAGACTTCGTTTTTTCAAGGACTTTCGAATATATTTTGGCCTGTTTTTTCGAAAGACTTTCCAAAGAATATTTTGCAACATCCTTATTATTCTTTAAAAATTTACTGAAAGCGGACTTTTCCGTCCCCGACAGTTCGGATGCGAAAGTCAGAGAATGTTTCCGGGTTTCAGCCATGAGTGATATCAGATACCACAGACAGACAATCCGCAATCTGAATTTCATACTGATTTTATTCAGTACGGCGTCTCTGAATTTATGAAATCTCATAACCTGACCTCCCGAATTTTTAAATTTGAAGGATTTGTATGACAACTGTCAGAAAATGTAAACAAAAAAGCGGATTGCGATAAAAAGCGGTTTAAAATTAGGTACTTATATAAAGGAGATATTGTGATCTCTTATTTTAAAACAGATTACAGCGCAGAAATAAAATTTCGGGAAACCTTTAAGTGATATGTTTGTTAAAAAATGTTTTATTTTGCGAGGGCGGCCGCATGCAGATCGCTATCAGGGCTGTTTTTTGTTCGTAAAACTCGATGATCAGGTTTTCTGACCCGATTCGGACAAAAAATCTGTCATTCCTTTCGACAACCCGACTGAGCTTGTCGAAGTCTGAACTCACGCTGAACGGAATGACAGAAAAATTTGAACGTCGAGTAAAATTACTACTGTCTGACCGCAATGATTATTCTGACGAACAAAATATCTCCGAAGTTTTGAAAACCTCGGAGGTCTGATATTGATCGGACATTACGGGGAAAAGGGATAAAAAAAGGAAAATATCCCGTTTTTGTTCTTATTTGTGAGGCACTGTGGCTGTTAGCAAAAACGCAAAAACAAATATGAGAAAGCTGTGAGCGGATATAAGGAAGTGAACATCGGAAACGAATCATTCATGGATAATGATTGAAAGCAGAAATTTGAAGACAGATAACGGTAAGATTACTGTAACGCGAGAACTGGCTATTTTTCAATTCACAGTTCAGTGTTCACGCTGTATCACACAGCGTGAACACTGACTTGAAAAACACGCCGGAGTATATTTTTTCCGGAGATCACCTAAATATTTCCTGCTGTTTTATTTTCCGGAGCAGAGGCTGACGCACGATAACGCTTGGAACATTTTGATTTTTTTGCAAGCTTCACATTTGCATCATACAGTGATTCGAAAATCAGTAATTTACTCAGTTTTATATTTGATGACGAACGAAAAGTACGTGCCCAGAATGAAGTTTTTACCACAGGCTTTTCTTTCATCCCTTTTACGCGTCCGGCTGCAAAAAATCTTTTCTTGTAATAATTTTTACTGAGATCGCCAATCGTCACTCCTTTTTTAATTGCGTGGGCAAATTTATTGTTTTTCAAATAAATGCCCACATGCGAAATCTTTTTGCCCTCCATTTTAAAACAAAGAATATCCCCTTCCTGTAGCTCGCTTTTCTGAATAGGAATCAAATCATTATAATACATACTGCGTGAGGTGCGGTTTAAATTTATGCCATAGACATCCTTATAGACAGATTTGACAAAACAGGAACAATCTATCCCATACTTTGAACAGCCTCCCCATTTGTAACGGGTTCCCAGCCATTTATCTACTGACATAAGTAAATCCCTGTTTTCTGTGCCGTTAAAATTAATCCCTAATTTTTTGGAATATTTTGAATAAAACAACAGATCACGGGATGTGACAGATACTGCTTCATTTTTTTTGTGAGTGTTATTATTTCCCGAAATAAATTCTTTATCATTACAGTTGTCTGTTGTATTATTTTTATTTATCTCATCATCTGTCATATCTGTTTCAATATTTCCGGCCTGATAAAAAACGGGTCCGGTCTGATGAATAATAACCGTCTCAATTGGCGAGCAGGAATAACTGTTTATTATCAGTGAGACAGCAATCACATATTTAAAGGAAAGTTTTAGTAATGAGGGAACAGCAGCATCAGTCGTTGTAATAGTGAAAGTCATAGATTCCTCCGAAAACAATATGATATTAGCAACGGTTCACAGGGTTTTTGGGTAGTGTTCTAAAACTGGATTTGAGCCGATATTTCCTAAATTGATTCAAAGAGTTAAAAAATTTAGCTCCAATTTTTGAACATTACCGGTTTTTATAACTATCAGCAGATCGAAAAGTTTCCGGGCTGTGGGCGGGACAGCCGAGAAATCCGGCTTTTTTCCCGGACAAAGTGTCACCCTCCGGAAAAATCTGGGTTTCTTTCCTGTCCGCCCCCGGGGGCCTGAAAATTTTTTCGATCTGCTGACTATGAAAATATGTCAGGTGTCAGACGAGTCTCAGGAAAAATTTCAGAACTTTCCTGTTTTTGTTGTGGCTGCTAATGTATCATCGCCTATATTTTTTATATAGTTTTTAAAAACTGTTCAAAGTATTATTTAAATAAAATCAAAATATTACTGACTAAATATTCTGATTTTTTCCGGATATGATTCATTTGTTTATATTTTTTATCTGAATATTTTTTATTTGTAAATATAAAATAAATCAATAGTGCGGAAGGAGTATTTCGGCATGGAAATATGCTACTCTACAGATAGACATTTTTTGGAATGGCAGATAATAAGTACCTAATCATAAGTTTTTAATATCCGCCCGGGAAAGAAACCCGGCTTTTTTTCCGGAATGACGCGTCTCCGACAAAGGAAAAAGCCGGGTTTCTCCGCCGCCCGCAGAAAAAAATATATAAAAAATTTTTGCTCAGGTACTTATCATTGCTGTCCGGCTTGCTGAAAAAAAGCAGAATACTGACGCTGTTTTTTATCATCATATCTGACACTCGATGTTCAGGTTTTTTTCTGTCATTCCGTTCGGCGTGAGTTCAGACTTCGGCAGGCTCAGACGGGGCGCGGACGGAATAACAGGGTTTTTGTCCGAATCGGGTCAGAAAACCTGATCATCGGGTGACAGCAAACACATCGAGCGGACAGATGATAATTTTTTGGCCTCCCTTCTGACAGATAGCGGTGCTGACCTAGGCAAATCCGAACGTATCCGGAGTGCAAAAATTATATTTTTGCACTTGCGAAAAAGTATTTTTCGCACTCCGGAGAAAATACCGGAGACCTAGGCAAATCCGAACGTATCCGGAGTGCAAAAATTATATTTTTGCACTTGCGAAAAAATATTTTTCGCACTCCGGAGAAAATACCGGAGACCTAGGCAAATCCGAACGTATCCGGAGTGCAAAAATTATATTTTTGCACTTGCGAAAAAGTATTTTTCGCACTCCGGAGAAAATACCGGAGACCTAGGCAAATCCGAACGTATCCGGAGTGCAAAAATTATATTTTTGCACTTGCGAAAAAATATTTTTCGCACTCCGGAGAAAATACCGGAGACCTAGGCAAATCCGAACGTATCCGGAGTGCAAAAATTATATTTTTGCACTTGCGAAAAAATATTTTTCGCACTCCGGAGAAAATACCGGAGACCTAGGCAAATCCGAACGTATCCGGAGTGCAAAAATTATATTTTTGCACTTGCGAAAAAATATTTTTCGCACTCCGGAGAAAATACCGGAGACCTAGGCAAATCCGAACGTATCCGGAGTGCAAAAATTATATTTTTGCACTTGCGAAAAAGTATTTTTCGCACTCCGGAGAAAATACCGGAGACCTAGGCAAATCCGAACGTATCCGGAGTGCAAAAATTATATTTTTGCACTTGCGAAAAAGTATTTTTCGCACTCCGGAGAAAATACCGGAGACCTAGGCAAATCCGAACGTATCCGGAGTGCAAAAATTATATTTTTGCACTTGCGAAAAAGTATTTTTCGCACTCCGGAGAAAATACCGGAGACCTATGCAAATCCGAACGTATCCGGAGTGCAAAAATTATATTTTTGCACTTGCGAAAAAATATTTTTCGCACTCCGGAGAAAATACCGGAGACCTAGGCAAATCCGAACGTATCCGGAGTGCAAAAATTATATTTTTGCACTTGCGAAAAAATATTTTTCGCACTCCGGAGAAAATACCGGAGACCTAGGCAAATCCGAACGTATCCGGAGTGCAAAAATTATATTTTTGCACTTGCGAAAAAGTATTTTTCGCACTCCGGAGAAAATACCGGAGACCTATGCAAATCCGAACGTATCCGGAGTGCAAAAATTATATTTTTGCACTTGCGAAAAAATATTTTTCGCACTCCGGAGAAAATACCGGAGACCTAGGCAAATCCGAACGTATCCGGAGTGCAAAAATTATATTTTTGCACTTGCGAAAAAATATTTTTCGCACTCCGGAAAAAATACCGGAGACCTAGGCAAATCCGAACGTATCCGGAGTGCAAAAATTATATTTTTGCACTTGCGAAAAAGTATTTTTCGCACTCCGGAGAAAATACCGGAGACCTAGGCAAATCCGAACGTATCCGGAGTGCAAAAATTATATTTTTGCACTTGCGAAAAAATATTTTTCGCACTCCGGAGAAAATACCGGAAAACCCGCTTACGCTTAAATCAGCAGCATTGCCCTGACATGGGGAAAGAATGTGACTGTTTATATTAACTTCGGCTATCAATGATTTCATAAATTTTATCAGTCAGATCCGGAATATCTTCCGCATCAAAGGTGAATTTTACCCGGGTTTCGTCCATGTCTGCCATCTCCGCAAAAAAGCCGACGACCCCCTTGGCTTTGCGATCTATTTCCATCAAAACTTCAACATAATCCGCTTCCGGAAAACATACAAATTCCAATTCATCCAGTCTGCTTTGAAAGGGGCCGCTGAAAGGCTTGAACTCAAATTCCTGAACAAAGGGCAGTTTTCCAGGGAAACCGGAAGATATCGCTTCACATTCGGCCTCTGTCAGTTCAAATCCCAGTTGCCTTACAGAATCAAACAATGCGCCGACCAAATCGCCCGGGATAACCTCAATATAGTCTTTGTCTCCCGGGTCTATGGCCATTTTGATATCCAGCCCCGTGTGTATCCAGACTTTGGTCTTACCCAGAGTAAGCGGGGTATGCAATGGCAGATCAAAAGACAGGGAAATTTCTTTTTCCTCTTCCTGCCCTATGACAAACACATCTGCCAGTTTGAACTTATCCAATAACGCTGTTTCAGTGATATCGGTCTCAGTCATTTCCCCCTCGTCATCCATTTCTGTCCTTTTTGCCTCATAGGTGCAATGGATGGAAAAACAGAGACCTTCGATCTGTTGTTCTGTTTTCCCGCCAGTTATTTTTACCAGAATGTCAACGGGATCCCCGGGAGTAAACTGATCCTTTTGCAATATTGTATCTACTTTGGCCGAACCTATTCCGATACTGGAAAGCATACGTTTTATAAATGACATAAAATAGCTCCTTGTTTAAGCCTGTGACCTGGCCAGTTTAAGTTTGTCTTAAGTACCTGAGCAAAAGCGCGGACGGTGGGTTTTGCTTCGCTACACCCACCCTACATTTTTAGATTTCGGGCAGATTATTTTTTTGGAAATTCCTAAGTCTGGTGGGTTCCGCTTCGCTGCACCCACCCTACATTTTTAGATTTCGGGCAGATTATTTTTTTGGAAATTCCTAAGTCTGGTGGGTTCCGCTTCGCTGCACCCACCCTACATTTTTAGATTTCGGGCAGATTATTTTTTTGGAAATTCCTAAGTCTGGTGGGTTCCGCTTCGCTGCACCCACCCTACTTTTCTTTGGGTTTATGAAAATTTGCGGTCGAACGGAATGACAAGAAAGATTTGATCATCGTCATCGAGTAAAGCCTTCTTTCATCGTTCTGCTCTGCTTTCGGATGAGACAACCTGTTTAATATTTTTTCAGAGATTGTATGATCATGATGTCCTGCAAAACTATCGGGCAGGTGTCCAGTTTCGCTCCCATCAGATCGGATATTTGCAGGACAGTATCGGCATCAAAAGACATATCATAATACTCAAAGAGCGATTGGTATAAATCTTGTTTGTTTTCAAATATCCACTTGGCATGAAATACTTCGGAATGTTCAAGATTCAGACCGCTTTCGCTGATTGATTTCTGCACTTCCAGCGTTGCCTGATCTTCATTACGAAGAAAAGCAAATATTCGTTCAACCTCCCCTTCATTAACCGGTTCTATAATCAGGATGTTGCAGCTGTCTTTAACCACTCTGCCTGCTTCTCTGATAGCCAGTTTGCTGTTCTGATGATGAAGTGAGAGGGTGAATATGACCAAATCGAAACATTTATCCGGAAATTTCAGGTTTTCGCCTGAGCCAATTCGAAAGTCAGCTCCTGATACTTTTTTCCGAGCTTCTCTGATTTTCTCTGCATCCGGCTCAATGGCAGTCAGTTGTTTTGGTTTGCCAACCATCAGTGATGTGATGCGTCCGTCCCCGCATCCGATTTCAAGAACTTGTTTATTTTCCAAGTCGGCAACTTGTAAAATTTTCTCAGCTATTCTCTGATCACTGTCTGTTTTCATAAGTCACTTTTAGAATTGTATGTCCATGGCCTTGAGTCAGGCATTCTAAATCATTCACTTTTATCTGTCCTCCGACAGGCCCGGGGCACGCCTTCGGCACTCGGGGTTTCCTGAGCTTGTCGAAGGAAAGGAAAACCATCGGGTAAAAAACAGGACAGGATTGCGCCTGGGAGAAATTCTAATAATTTTCAAAATTTGAATCCTCATCCGATGTTATTTCATTTTCGAGGAACTTTTTTTCAAATTTTTTATCCTCAGAAACATCGCCAGGATTTTCTTCGCTCTTTCCTTATGAACCATCTGATCTTGCAATGAAAGACTGTAGCTTTCTGATATCCTCATCTGATAAGACCTCATCATCTGTCCGCATTGTCTTTTTATATTCTTCTTTTTGAATATGATCAGCGTGTTCATTCGCTGTTTTGAAATATGCAACAGCATTCCGGAGTCTTTTCACCTGAACACCTGTCAGTCCCTGAGAACTTGATGAGAGTTCCTCAGCCGTGGCTGAGAGTTCCTCTGAAATCTGGGCATTATGCTGAATGATCTGATCCAACTGCTGCATGGCCTTATTAATCTCTTCCGCGGCTGATTTCTGTTCATTGCTTGCCGCACTGATTTCCTGAACCAGATACGCGGTCTTTTGAATATTCGGCACAATCCTGTTAAGCATTTCGCCTGCCCTTTGTGCGATATCCACACTGTCCACTGAAAGCTTGCTGATCTCAGATGCGGCCTTCTGACTGCGTTCCGAGAGTTTTCGAACCTCGGACGCGACTACTGCAAACCCTTTTCCGTGTTGTCCGGCCCGTGCCGCTTCAATCGCGGCATTCAGCGCAAGCAGCTCGGTCTGCCGGGCGATATCTTCTATTATCGTAATTTTTTCTGATATTTTAAGCATTGCAGCCACAGTATTCTCAACTGCTTTTCCGCCTTCTCCCGCGTCTTCTGCGGCTTTCAGCGCAATTTTTTCAGTCTGTGACGCGTTATCTGCATTCTGTCGGATATTAGCGGACATCTGTTTGGAAACCTTGGTCCGAGAGACGCTAAACCCGGCCGGCGGTTCGGATTTCTCAATCCGAACCGACTGTTATGTATGCAACACAATCCCTGAAGGAAGAGAATCTCCGAAGATGGTATTTTCCTCGTGTTTTGCCATTGGGACAATCTCTTTCAACATTTTTTCATGAGAATTCAGCAAATCATGCTCCGACAGCCAATCAATAATCCGGTCAGTCATAGAAACATCAATATCTCTCACACGGTCTCCGGTTTTACGCGCCATATGGACAAGGGCCGTTCCCACCGGCTTAGGATTGCCCCAGTCCCGCGACAAAATGGTTTCAATCCACGAGGAAACTTCATCAGGAGGGATAACTCTGTCCGCGGGACCATATAAAAGCTCCCTGGCTCCCATACGTGAAAGGGACCAAAAATGCTGAGGCTTGTATTTTTTAGAGGGAATTTCCGAAAGCAGCTGCCTGCCCCATTTGACTTTGTCCTTGACCAGAAGCCCTTCCATATTTGCCACTGCCATCCAGATTTCCAGATGTTCCTGGGGCGGTATTTTTGATTTTATTCCTTTTTTGGGCATCATCACCGGTGTGAGGTCCTGGATAAACTGACGCTGCTGTCCGGGTTTCAGACCGCCCGCGACCCTGCGCCATAATATCCACCATTCAGAGCGGACCTGGGCATTTTTTCCATGAAGCGGACCCCTTTTATAAATTTTCCATAATTTTTTTATCCGATGCTCATCAAAGCCGTCACCGAATCCGGGGCGCATACAAAACCCTGTGAGATTGAGCCATCGACTTTCAAATTTATTTGAAATATTAGGAAGTTTGATCAGTTCCAGCAATTCATCGGACATGGCCCGAATAAGACCGAGGGGCCATTTGTCTCTGGGTCTTTCCACCATTTTGGTAATATCTTTAACCAGAGAATCAAGAAGCTGGGTGTCCGAATCATTCGAAAAAGCCTTACGGACTTTTAGGCAGATATCCTTCACCACAGCCTCCTCAAAGACCTCTCCGTCTGAAACAGCGGTGGGCGAGGCGGTCTCACCCCGCAGTTGAAACTGAAGCTGCCAGCGATGGCTGCTTACATCCGAACGGCACCAGAGCGCAAGCGTTCCCATCTCTGTATAGGCCGCTTCAATCTGCACGGGAATTTTGGTCTTAACGCCCTTTTTTCCAAATTGAACAACCGTCTGAATCGGCGGAAGAGATGTCAGGGAATCGTCTATCTCCACAAGATCGCCGCACCTGTCCCCGGACCGAAAGCTGGAACTGTAAATATCAAAACTCACGGGCTGATTTGCCAAAACCTCAAATTTTTTGTCCGCCAGTTCAATATGGCTGCCCTCGTCAAGTCCCCGCTCCACAATACAAATGGCGTATTTTTTCTGAGCATCTCCGGCTTTGTCTGTTTTCTCCTCTTTTTTTGCGACACCCAGATAAAACGCTCGTGCGCTTCCGCTTCCCACACGCACGCCCTCTCCCATTTTGACCAGGCCGTAATAGGACGCGCCCAGGGCAACAGAAAGATCCGGATCAGGATTTTCAAGGATTCTCGGAACATTGGTGTCCTTTTCTTTAAACCAATGGCGGATGGCACTTCTGATCCGTTCCTGAATGACCTCGGCTTTCAATGACCCCCCATTGAAAAGAATCAGGTCCGGCGCACGAAATTCTCTGCCTAAGACATTTTCCACATCCGCCCTGTGCCGCTCCAAAAACCAGCCCAGATGGCGGGTAATGGCAGGTTCCTGTTCATATGGAAGCCCAAATTCCGTGATGCCCTTGCGTTCGGTTTTTTTCTTCCGGGTTTTGGCATGTGCAAGCGGAAAAAAGCCTTCCAGTATGGCTTTCTCCACGTCTTTACGTTTCAGATTCGCTGAAACTGTGCCGCCGATAAGCTTCTTTCCTTCTCCCATCAGGGTAATTCTTTTCGAATCCGCGTCTCCGTTCAGTATGATTTCCTTTGCCTGCCTGCACTGATGACAAAGGGTTTTCCATTTGTCTCCGGTCAGAGACACTTTTTTTTTGGAAAAACGCTTTTCCAGACGCCTCGCCAGGGCAAGGTCTATGTTATCTCCTCCGAGAATAAGATGATCCCCCACCGCGATCCTCTCAAACCGGGGGCTGCCATCTGCTTCTCTTAATGTGATGAGCGTAAAGTCCGTTGTTCCGCCACCCACATCACAGACAAGAATCAGCTCATTTGGCTTTACAAATTCGCTCCAGTGATGTTCATGGCGAATGAGCCAGTTATAGAATGCTGCCAGTGGTTCTTCCAGCAAGGTGACATGACTCAGACCGGCCAGCGACGCAGCTTCCAGCGTGAGGTCCCGTGCCACTTCGTCAAAAGACGCGGGAACCGTGATAACAATCACCTGGTTCTCAAGATACAGATCCGCGTCATCCCCTTTTGCGTTGTTCCAGGCGTTCTTAATATGTTTCAGATACGCCGCGGTGGCCTGAACCGGAGAAACTTTGAAAACTTCATCTCCCGACCCCCAGGGAAGGATTCTTGCTTTTCTGTCCACATTGGAATGGCACAGCCAGCTTTTTGCCGATGACACGAGCCGGGCCGGTACTTTTGCCCCGTGATCCCTGGCATAAGCCCCTGTAAAATTATCATCATCCCTTTTCCACGGAACAGACACGGATTCCTTTGCAATGTCATATGTTCCGGGAATGTAAAGAAAAGATGGTAAAACCGGAAGCTTTGAGAATTCTCCGGGTCCTGTCATCTGGGGCACATTAAATATTCTTATTTTTCTGTCCTCATCTGTCTGCAAATCCACATAGGAAACAGCAGAATTGGTCGTTCCGAGATCAATACCGATGATATAATGTTTATCAAGAAGATTCATTGGTGTGTTTGGGTGTTCTGAGTGTTCTGAGTGTTTTGAGTGTTTGAAGATCAGCACATCGAAAAGGCCATGACTGCTCCCGCCGGATGGGTAAATCCGGCTGTCCGGGTTCGGATTTGTCAATCCGAACCGGGCAGAAAGGACAGATACAGAGCAGGGAAGCCGAATATAACGGGCCGTCAGATCAGATACCGAGTTATATTTTCAATCTGCTGAGTAATTAAATCGGATATTCATATAAGGGAGAGATTTCGATCTACTGGCTTTCCTTTTCACGTACATTGAATTCGAGTTTCCATCTTTGCTTTTTGTTTTCTCTGGATACACACCAGAGTTCAAGGGTCCCGATTTCAGTCGCTTTTATCTCAAGCGTTACAGGGATGGGTGTGCCAGGCTCTCCGTCCAAAGTGGTTTCTATGGTGGTTATTCCCTCAACTTCCTCTTCCCAGTCATCAATAATCGTCCCAACCGTATCATGGAGCCGCAAGGATGAACCCAGAAAATCAAATTTGGCAGGTTCGCCGACCACAAGAACAAATTCCTGGTCCAGCGTGGCTGATGTTCCCTCTTCCATTCCAAAAGGTGCCACGCACAGGGCTTTTATCGGAGGCGGCATACCCGGGACACTCGGTAACGAGGCGGCCACACCAATATAATACGCCTTGTTGAGACCGCCTCGTATGCGGATACCGTTCCCCCGGCGGGCCATGCCGTAATATGCGGCTCCCCTGGCAACGCTCAGATCAAAGTCCTTTGTCTCAATTTCACGAAGGGTTGCCTTGGAACTCGGTTTTATCCACGATGAAATGACATTCACAATCTGCTGCCTGACAGATTCGGATTTCATCACACCGCCATTAAAGAGTATGGTGGTGGGCAGCTTCTGGTTTTCCTGACGATTGAGAAAATACGCGACATGGTGGGTTATGGCCGGATCTGCTTCATAAGAGAGCCCCACCTCTTTGATACCTACGGTTTTATTTACAGCCGGTTTTACAGTTTTTGAGCAACTGGGGAAAAAGCCATTCAGAATGACGGTCTCAATTTCTTTTCTTGAAAGCTTTGTTTTTTTTGTACCCCCGATCACACTTCTGCCTCCTCCCAGAATCGTCACAGGGTAATCTTTCATTTCAGGGTCCGCCAGAATGCTTTCTTTTGCTTTTCGGCAACTGTGCCAAAGTGCGCGCATCTGCCAGGTATCCAGCCTTTTCCCTTTCTGGAACATCCGTCTAAAAACAGCGTAGGCAAGAGCGAGGTCCATGTTGTCGCCGCCGATCAGCAGATGGTCTCCCACCGCGACCCGCTCCAGTACAAGTTCCCCATTTTCATCGGTAACATTGATGAGACTGAAATCAGAAGTACCGCCTCCCACATCGCAGACAAGGGCAAGGTCCCCTTTCTTAATATTATCCCGCCATTTGTCCCCTGATGATTCAATCCAGGCATAAAAAGCGGCCTGAGGCTCTTCAAGCAGGGTGATGTTGGTAAGACCGGCCATTTCAGCAGATTTTACAACAAGGTCCCTGGCAACCGCGTCAAAAGACGCAGGAACGGTTAGCAACACATCCTGGCTTTCCATTCTGAGCGTTTCATCATCCGCTGCCATGGTGTGATTCCATGCGTCACGGATGTGTTTTAAAATAATCGAAGCTGACTCCACGGGGGAGATTTTTGAGACCTCTTCCGGGGCTTCCCAGGGAAGAATCGGCTTGTTCCGATCCACCAGCGTATGACAGAGCCATGATTTGGATGAAGATATCAGGTGATGGGGGATCTCACTGCCCCGTTCTCTGGCAAACTCACCTGTTGCAATTTTGCTATCCTTATCCCAGGGCAGGTGGAGCGCATCCTCTGAGACATCGTGTTTTCCGGGTAAAAGCACAAAAGAAGGAAGAACCTGACGTTTTTCCACTGCTCCGGCTTCTACAAGCTGGGGGATTTCAAGAACATGTATATCCGGCTTCTGGCCTTTTTTTATATTTGTTTCTGTATAAGCGACAACACTGTTGGTTGTACCTAAATCAATTCCAATGATATAAGTTGGATCTGACACAATTTCACCTCCTTAAATTAATTGAAAACTGAAGGCTGATGCTTCAGATTTCAGTCTTCAATTTCTAGAGAATTTCAACTTCGGCAGGGGCAATGATATCCGGATTTCGGCTGGCGGACAGGGTTGGCAGTTCAAGCCTTGTCACTTTCCATCCCCTGTGATGCACAACACCTTTGAATGGCGGTTCACCAGTTACGTTACCGATTAATTTAATCGCTGTCGGATCAAACCCGGGCTGAATCATGATCTCATCGTCCTCATCTTCATCAAGCACGGCTCCGGATGTCAGGTATTTGCTCATGACTTTCTTACAGCTTTCATGGACACTGCGGACAGCAGCCCCGATCTGATCATCTTCATAATCTTCGAGGTCTTCTGAAAAGAAATCCAGCAGGCGTCCTTCTTTCTGAAATACAGACAGCAAATGTAAAAACAACCGTCTGTCATTTTGTATTTTTTCCTGTTTGTCAGAATTCGTTTCTTTAGCGGTCGTTTCCGACTTCTTTTTAGCTTTTGCGCTGATAAGATATGATTTTTCCATCAGTTTCACAAAAGAATAACGCAAGAAAAGCCACAGAAGCAATCCGAACAGGAAGAAGAATCCAGTTGAAACAGGTACAAAATACAATTTAAGCATGTCAATAATTGTAGAAGCCTGCCGAATAAATTCCCCTGTCTCAGAACTGACAGTGTTAGCTTGTGACAAAAACAAAACTATTTTCTGAGAACTGATATTCAACGCAAAATGACACGCGGAATCAATCGCAATGCACAACATACTTGTAAAAAAAATTATCCAGAACAACGAACGACGAGAATACAACCTGATAATGTCCATACTTAATTTATCTCCTCTGTAAATCGAAACTTGAAACTTGAAATCCGAAAGCCCGCGGATTTTCATGCAGGCAATATATAACGGATTCCAAGTTTCAAGTTTCATCAAATAAAGCTGATGGCTGAGACCTGCTTAGATTCTCAACGAAATTTAACGGCCGGCTCAGGCAATCTGAAACATATCTTAATAATTTTTTTTTGTAAAGCTGCCAACACCGAGTAAAAATATACCATTAAATATATTATAGATAGCCTGTCAAGCATCATTTGAAATATCTATTTTAAAAATATATGTTTTTTAGAAAATCATTTCAAAAAAATTTGTTAAATTGAACAGGCATTTTAACTTGTTACGGTTAAAAACTTATGATAAGCATTGGAAATTAATATTACAAGAAAACTCAAAAAAATTTAAAATTGGAAAAATGACTTTTTACAAATACAAATTTGATTTTGAAGTCGGCACTCTCGTCAAAAGTCCCTGTAGGAAATGTGACAAAAGAAAAGATTTTCCTGCATGTACTGAGGATTGTAAAATGCTGGACAAAATACAAAGCGTTTTGGCTGAAACAAGGTCCTGTTCAAAAGACACCTGGCCCAGTATGTAAATCTGACCTGTCTTATTACCATGAAAATCCATTTTCATAGCCGGGACTATCACCCTGATCATGAACGTTTTTTATGAATTTCGCTTCATCTGCATGAATTAGTGATAAGCAGGGATTATTACGCTCCGGCTATACATAATGGAAGCAGGGGACCGGCTTTTATAATTTTCTGTGCAAACAAAATAACAAGGAAAGGATATAAGAAGAGGACGTTTTTTCCTTTCTTATCTCTTTTCCCTGTACTTCTTACAAATTTTTATAATTTTCTGCCATGACAAAAACAAAACAAAAATCCTTCTGTTCTTATGAGATTACAGAAAGAACTAAGGGAGAATTGACAATTCATTTCATCGGAAGGATGGATATTGAAACGTCGCCACCTGTTCTTAAAGAAATGCTTGTGCTGATACGGGAGAAATCCCCCTTTTCTGTCATAGCGGACCTTGAGAGGGTGACATATTTTGATGATTTCGGCTCCCTTGTCCTGTTTGAAATAAAGCAGTTCATGACCGCACAGAAGGGGAAATTCGATATTGTCAACATCAGCGGCAAAGCAGAGAAAATCCTTTCTCAGACAGATTTTAATTCAGATGAACTCTGTACGCCCCTCAAAAGAAAAAGGGCATTTAACCTCATCATTCATTTAGGTGAATCGGTCATAAAAGATGCCTCAGGCATAAAATTCATGGTTTCTTTTATCGGATCTGTGATGATTTCATCTGTCCGTGTCTGTTTTCATCCCAAGTCCCTGCGTGTGAATGATACCATTACCCATATGGAAAGAACCGGCGTGGATGCTCTTCCCATTGTGGCGCTGATAAGTTTTCTTCTGGGACTGATCATGGCGTTTATGTCATCCATTCAGTTTCGGCAGTTTGGCGCAAGCATTTATGTTGCTTCGCTGGTGGCCTTTGCAATGGTTTCGGAGTTAGGCCCGATCATGACAGCCATTGTGGTGGCAGGAAGGTCCGGTTCCGCGTTTGCTGCAGAAATAGGGACTATGAAGATTTCTGAAGAAATTGACGCGCTTTCCACCATGGGATTTGATCCGATTCTGTTTCTGACTGTCCCGAGGCTTATTGCTTCTGTTATCGTTGTTCCGCTTCTGATACTTTTTTCAAATCTTTTTGCTATTTCAGGCGGTCTTATGGTGGGCGTGTTTATGCTTGATCTGAGTCCCAATACCTATATTAAAGGGACCATCGAAGCCCTTACGCTGACCGAAGTGCTGTGGGGAATGATGAAAGGCGCTGTTTTTGCAATGCTGATTGCCTGGGTCGGATGTCTCAGGGGATTTCAGGCAGAGGGGGGCGCGTCTGCTGTGGGAAGCGCAGCGACCTCGGCCGTTGTCACCAGTATTTTTTTGATCATCCTTTTTGACTCGGTTTTTGCTGTTACCCGAAGTTACTGGGGGTAATCTTCCGAGCTAAGAAACCCGGCTTTTCCCCCCGGTCCGGGAAGTATCCCTGAAAAAAGAAAGCCGGGTTTCTTCTCCGGAGCAAATCCGGGAGGTCAGGCTTATGAATCAAGAAACCCGGGTTTTTCCTCCTGGCCCGGAAGCTTCCCCGAAAAAAAAGCCGGGTTTCTTCTCCGGCCCGAATTGTGAACCCCGATTTTATGAATCAAGAAACCCGGCTTTTTCCTCCTGGCCCGGAAGTATCCCTGAAAAAAAAGCCGGGTTTCTTCTCCGGAGCAAATCCGGGAGGTCAGGCTTATGAATCAAGAAACCCGGGTTTTTCCTCCTGGCCCGGAAGTATCCCTGAAAAAAAAGCCGGGTTTCTTCTCCGGCCCGAACTGTGAACCCCGATTTTATGAATCAAGAAACCCGGCTTTTTCCCCTGACTCGGAAGTATCCCTGAAAAAAAAAGCCGGGTTTCTTCTCCGGCCCGAATTGTGAAACCCGATTTTATGAATCAAGAAACCCGGCTTTTTCCTCCTGGCCCGGAAGTATCCCTGAAAAAAAAGCCGGGTTTCTTCTCCGGCCCGAATTGTGAACCCCGATTTTATGAATCAAGAAACCCGGCTTTTTCCCCTGACTCGGAAGTATCCCTGAAAAAAAAAGCCGGGTTTCTTCTCCGACCCGAACTGTGAACCCCGATTTTATGAATCAAGAAACCCGGGTTTTTCCTCCTGGCCCGGAAGCTTCCCCGAAAAAAAAGCCGGGTTTCTTCTCCGGCCCGAATTGTGAACCCCGATTTTATGAATCAAGAAACCCGGCTTTTTCCTCCTGGCCCGGAAGTATCCCTGAAAAAAAAGCCGGGTTTCTTCTCCGGCCCGAATTGTGAACCCCGATTTTATGAATCAAGAAACCCGGCTTTTTCCTCCTGGCCCGGAAGTATCCCTGAAAAAAAAGCCGGGTTTCTTCTCCGGCCCGAATTGTGAAACCCGATTTTATGAATCAAGAAACCCGGCTTTTTCCTCCTGGCCCGGAAGTATCCCTGAAAAAAAAGCCGGGTTTCTTCTCCGGCCCGAATTGTGAACCCCGATTTTATGAATCAAGAAACCCGGCTTTTTCCCCTGACTCGGAAGTATCCCTGAAAAAAAAAGCCGGGTTTCTTCTCCGACCCGAACTGTGAACCCCGATTTTATGAATCAAGAAACCCGGCTTTTTCCCCCGGCCCGGGAAGTATCCTTGAAAAAAAAGCCGGGTTTCTTCTCCTGAACAAATTCGGGAGGCCGGGGTTATGAATCAAGAAACCCGGGTTTTCCCCCTGACGTTTTTTTTCTCTACATAATCTGCCTCGGCTTTCCCCTGCTCAGAAAAATTCTCCACATTTCTTTGTAAACGCTTTCCATATCTCTGACAAACCCGGGCGTATCAAACAACGGTTTTGTTAAGCGATTTTTCTCAAGCTTCATTCGTAATCTCCCGAGTTCGGCCGGCGTATTTCCTAGGCGCACCGCAAGATTTTCATAATCTTTCAGAGAATGTGTCACCAGTTCAGGCAGTCCCACTGCTCTGAGAACACTGGACGCGACACGGGAAGCATAATGGGTTCCCTCCAGGGTGATCACCGGAACACCGGCCCACAATGCATCACTGGTGGTGGTGTGTCCGTTATAAATCCGCGTGTCCAGCACCACATCTGCGAGTCTTATCCGCGCCAGATATTCGCCTTTTGTCGGCAATCTGTCCGCAAAAAAGAGCCGTTCAGAACGGATGCCTCTTGCTTCCGCCTCCTGTCTCAGATTTTTTTCGCCGGTTTTGCTTTTCCTCGGCATCCACAAAATGCTTTTGGGAACCTGGTGAAGAATCTTCATCCACACATCAAACATGACAGATTCAATTTTGTAACCATGATTAAACGAACAAAATACAAAACTGTCCTCAGGCAGTCCGAAATCTGTTTTTTTCCAGTTTTTCTCCGCAATGGCCTGGGTGTTGTCGTTGATCTGAAAACAATGGGGCATATAAGCGAAATTCTCCGTGTAATACGGTGCATGTGCCTCAGGCGTTACAATTTTGTCCGTGAGAATATAATCAAAAAAATCAGCACCGGTCGTACCTGCAAATCCGAGGTAAGTCACCTGAACCGGAGCCGGCCGAAGCGCACAAATCTCTAAGCGGCCATCTTTTGTGTGTCCTGTCAGCTCGACAAGAATATCCACCTGATCCTCATAAATCCGCTTTGCCGAATCCGCATGTCCCAGCGCTCGGATGTCAACAAATTTGTCACAATCTTCCTGTATTTTTTTTCTGTAGTAACTTCCGTCATCCGGCCCGTGTGAATAGCAGAACACATTAAACTCATCCCGGTTGTGCAGTCCGAACACCCCCAGCATAAGATGCGATACCGCATGATTACGGAAGTCGCTTGAAAGATAGCCCACTGTGATTTTTCGCTTCTCTGATCTCCTGTTGTCAAATGAAAAATTCAGATTCAGATTCGAAAAGGGTTTTGCGGCCGCCGCGGCCCATGATTTTGCCACCGCGAGATTGTGAGCTAACTCCCTGGATCTCGTGAGATTCATGAAAGGGCTTTCCGATGTTTTTGCGCCGCGTTCCAGTTCCTCTTTGGTCAGGGCTTCGAGTCTGGGAGAGAGTTCTGCAAGTTCCTGCCACGCGCATGTCTGCTGCAACTGGCGGACAAGATAGCTGTAAGCTTTTGTATAATCAGGTCTTAACTCCAGGGCTTTTTTATAGCATGAGACAGATTCATCAAATTTGCTCTGGTCTTTATATGCATTTCCCAGGTTATTGTAAGCTTCGGGATAATTGGGTCTGATTTCCAGGGCTTTCTGATAACATGCCACAGCTTCATCCACCCTGCCCAGGTCCTGAAACGCGGTTCCCATGTCATTGTATGCCACAGCGTCATTGGGATTAATTTTCAGGGCGTTCTGATAGCAGGTGATGGCCTCGGCTGTCCTTCCCTGGTCCTGAAGCGCAAATCCGATATTGCTGTATGCCTCAACAAAATTCGGTTTGATTTTCAGGGCGTTTTCATAGCATGAAATCGCCTCGTCCAATTTCCCCAGATGCTGAAACGTAATCCCCAGGCTGTTGTGATAACATGCTTTTTCAGGGCCAATCTGAATGGCCTTTCTGATGAGATTCTCTCCGATATCTTTTTTACCGGACTGATGCGCGATCACACCGGACAAATGCAATGAATCCGAATGATTCGGATTTATTTCAAGTATTTTTTATAAATCTCCTCAGCTTTCCCCGTTTCCCCTGCTTCATGATACTGAACCGCTTTTTTAAATTCATTCTCAATATCGAAACTTGAAACTTGAAACTTGAAACTTGAAACTGGAGATACTTCTATTACAGCTTTTTCAAAGAAATCCTCCAGTTCATGTACCATTTCAATATCCTCAAATAAGACATCCGCGTTGGCTCTGATTTTGCTTCTGACTTCATCTCTCCAGGTTTTGTCGTTGGCGAGTCGGAGGGCAATGTTGATATAGGACGGTGCATCATTGGCAACGCAATCTGTCACGCCCATCTGTTTACAAAGGGCCAGCGTCACCCGCCCCCGCATAAAGGGGCCGGGCCATGTAACCACGGGAACTCCGCATGCAAAGGACTCATAACTTGTATTGCCCCCTCCGAAATACGGCGGATCAATCAGAACATCCGAGAGCATCAGGAGAGACAAAAAGTTTTTATGACTCATAAAGGAGATGAATCGTATCCGATCTGTCATATCAGGAAACTGACGGATAAAACGGTTCCGCCATAATTTCGTAAAATGCGGATATGATCCTTCAAGTAAAACAAATAATCCGAGAGGATCACGGCGCAGAATCGCGCCCAGGGCAAGGTCAAAATCAGGATGAAATTTAAAAATCGCCTGGGGACATACATACAAATGGCGATCAACAGGAAGACCAAATTCTTCCCGTGACAGAGGAATATCAGGTATTTTCGGACGTTCATAACAGATATTCAGCCGCTTCAGACGAACCAGACATTCCGAATAATGTTCATCTCCGTCAGGGGGTTCTATTGTGTCCGAGGAAATAAAATAATCTATGTTCGGAATGCCCGTTGTCACCGGATGCCCCGATGTCACACACTGGACCGGGGCCAGGCGTGAAAATGCGAGAAAATATGTCAGGGAATCCATGCCAATGTCAGGATAAAACAAAATATCCAATGAATGTTCGGCAATTTTTTCCCGGGCCTTTTTTAAATGATTCGGCAAAACCACAACTTCATCCGCGCCAAAGGTGTCTGCAACAGTTTTTTGTTTTTCTGAAAAGCAAAACAAAGTGACATGAAATTTTTCTTTGGACAGATTTTTTATAATGCCCTGATTTAATTTTCCAACCGTCTGCTGGGAAGGATGGTAAAGGTGCATGGACACAAAGCCAATTTTGATTGGAAACTTGGAACTTGGAACTTGAAACTTGAAACTTGATGCTGAAATGGAGGATTCTGAGTTTCGAGTTTCGAGTTTCGAGTTTCGAGTTTCAAGTTTCGAGTTTCGAGTTTCGAGTTTCGAGTTTCGAGTTCCGAGTTCCGAGTTTCGAGTTTCAAGTTTCGAGTTTCGAGTTTCAAGTTTCGAGTTTCGAGTTTCGAGTTTCGAGTTTCGAGTTTCAAGTTTCAAGTTTCGAGTTTCGAGTTTCGAGTTTCGAGTTTCAAGTTTCGAGTTTCGAGTTTCAAGCTCCGGGCAGGCGTGGATATAAAAATCGGCAATTTTTTTCTGTATGTCTTTATCGTTCAATCCGTGATAGGCAAGGTAAAAATTTGTTGTTCCTATCTGCTGATTCGGGTCCTCAAGACGGATGCCTTTGTTTTTTAATGCGTCAAGCTGTTGGATTAAGTGTTTTCTGGATTGCGAAATCTGTTCTTTTGATTCGTTTATGACCGGAACCAGCAAGGCTTTTTTTACTTCAATTCCGAAGTCCGGTTTTATTTGGAGTGCGCTTTGATAACAGGACATTGCCTGGTCTGTTTTTCCCTGATCTCTGAACGCGTTCCCCATTCTGTCATAAGCTTTCACATCATCCGGCTGTATTTCCACGGCTTTTTGATAGCAGGAAATGGCTTCGTCTATCTTGCCCTGATCTCTGAACGCGGCCGCGAGGTTGTTATATCCCCTCATTAACCCGGGTCTTAACTGTAAGGCTTTTTGATAACAGGAAATGGCTTCATCTGTCCTGCCCATCTCCCTGAAAACATTTCCCATGTTATTATAGGCTTCCGCGTAGTCCGGTTTTACCTGTAAGGTTTTTTGATAGCAGGAGACAGCTTCGTCAAGTTTGCCCTGATTTCTGAATGACGCTCCGAGATTGTTGTAATAATTCGGATTGTCAGGATTAAGCTGAATCGCTTTGGCGATCAGATTTACAGCCTTTTCGTTGTTACCGACCTGATGCGCGGCAACCCCCAGGAGATGTAACGCATCCGGGTGATTCGGATGAATCTCAAGAATTTTTTTATATATCTCTTCAGCCTGTTGCAGTTGTCCTGCCTGATGATATTGAATTGCTTTGTTTAATTCTTTGTCCATTTATATGAAATAAGTGTCAGGTGTTAAGTGTTAAGTGTTAGGTACTCCGCTTTGGGCCGATGCCACCACCTGTTTTCTCAATCCAACCCATTGCAATTAAGCAGAAGGTTCGCCTATTATTCTAATCCGCCCCTTCTGCTTTTCCGGGTGTGTCCCACTTTTTGCATATCCGAAAAAATTAGCCACAAAGGCACAAAGGAACCACAAAGAGACTTCGTGAAACTTTGTGGCTTCGTGGCAAAAAAAACGGATGTGTCCCGACTTTTACACATAAAATCTGTCCTTGTGTAAAAGGTGGGACACACCCAGATAATCCGCTAATTGCCACAAAGGCACGAAGGCACAAAGAAACACGGAAAGCCTTCGTGAGCCTTTGTGTCTTTGTGTTTTCGTGGCGTTTAAGTTGCGCATCGCGTCAATTATCAATTATAAGGGTGTTTTTCATTCTCATAATCAACCAGCCGCCCTTCATGTTCTATGAGAATCTTTTCCGCCCGGATTTTGTGCTGCTTCATTTCTTCCATAATATCTCTTGCTCTCCATTGAGGCGGTATAATAATCACATCCGCGGGATGTTCTGTCAGCCAGTCACTAAAGCGTATTTCCTGCCCTGTTCCGGGGACAAAAGTGCCGACCTTGTTCATATCAGAATCTACCACCACCGGGAAACGCGTGGCATCAGCACCGTAACGGTTGACAAACGCTGCGGATTTTCCTGTTCCGCCCCATATGGCAATTCGCTTACCGCTTTTATGGAGGGAATCAAGCTGCTGAATGATAATATTCTCTGATGCTCTGGTTCTGTCACGGAAGCCAAGAGCAGCTTTAGCTGTTCGGACATGCTTCTGATAACACCCTAATTTCACAAAAGCATAAATCACTTCTCCGTCATAGACATGATCAATCATACGAATTTCCACACCGCACCGCTCAAGCATTTTTGTAAATGACTCGGTGGTAAACTGAGAATTGTGTTCATAATAAAAATCCACAGTTCGCCCTGTTTCTATTGCCTGGTCTATGCAAGGCACTTCGATATAAAGTTCAGGCTCTGACCCGAGGCAGGACGCTGAGAATGAAAGACTTTGTATGAATCCGAGAGGATTTATCAGATGCTCAAGAACATGGCGGCTGATAATTAAATCCGGCCGGATTTTGCTCACATGCAGATTGGGTTCAAACAGACACGCATTGAATTGAACCGATGGCATATCTTTATCAGATTTGGCTCCATGAGGATCAAATCCGATATATTTTCCGTCAGGGCATTCTGCTGCCAATCCCATTAGAAAACCGCCGTCACCATGTCCGATCTCCACGACAACCGGTTTTTTGGGCAATCGTTCCAGGATTTTTTTTCTTACAGAAATAATATTGTCCGCCCAGATAACCCCTTTGTTAAACATCAGATTGGGTTTTCTGGTATATGGCACTTTGGAATAGTCAAAAGCCGCATTATAGACATGCCCGCATTCCACACACCTGACAAAATCCAATGGCAGGCGCTGCATGGATTTGGCTTCGTCACAACTCCGGGGCCAGGCAACTGTGGCAATCGGCTGCAATGAGGGATCAAGGAATGGCACAGCAATATAATGACCACATGCAGGACAGGTTTCCTGACGCATTGAATTAACAAGTGTATCCGTCATATTTTTTTTTAATATCATTTTTAAGGTTTGAAGATTTTCAGATAACGGGCCTCACCATTTGTAATTTGCATAATCACGACATCTTTGATCGCGTCGCCATTTTCATCCATGGTGATATCGCCTGTCACTCCTTTAAAATTTCGGGTTTTCGCCAAAGCGCAACGAATTTTTTCACGCTCAAAAGAGCCGGATCTGCGTATGGCATCAGCTAAAAGATGCGTCGCGTCATAAGCAAGGGCTGCGTCTCCGAACACGCTGTTGGGATTACCCGCATATTTTCTCAAATATTCACGAGTAATGTCCCTGTCTGTGTTTTTGGACCAGTGCGTGCTGAAATAGCCCTGTTTTAATGATTCCCCTCCGATTCTGTAAAGTTTTGTGCTGCCCCATTTGTCTCCGCCGAGGGGAATGGCAGAAATTTTTTTATCCTGGGCCTGTTTTGCAATCACTTCGCTTTCATCCTCGCCAGGAATAAAAAGTATGTCCGGGGAATATGCTTTGCTCTGCTCAAGTATTTTGTCAAAATTCTGATCCTCAGAGGTGTAGGTCAGTTCAAGTAAAACACGGCCTTTCAGTTTTTCAAAATATTTACGGAATTCATGAGCCAGTCCTATGCTGTACTCACTGTTAATATTTTTGAGAATAACAGCCTTGGAAGCTCTGATATCTTTTCTGGCAAATCGGGCCATCACCTGCCCTTGAAAAAGGTCAGAGAAACAAACTCGGAATATGTAATTTCCTGTCCTGGTAATATCAGGATGGGCTGAGGCATTGCTGATCATGGGAATATGACAGTCCTGGGCAACTTTGGCAACTTCCATGGAATGCGCGTTCCAATTCGCCCCGATAATAGCGACAACCCCTTGTTCCGCAGCTTTTTCAGCAGCAGCTTTCGACCCCTCGGGTGTGCTGCGATTATCAATTTCTAATAATTCAATTTTTTTTCCCAGGATTCCCCCTTGTTTGTTGATTTCACTGACAGCGATTCTTACACCTTGAATTGAGGGAGCGTTACTAACAGAGGCGACACTCGTCTGGGCAAAAACAGATGCGATTTTAACGGTCTCGGATGCAACAACCTGCCCGGCAGCAACCAGACTCAGATACAAACAAATCACATTCAGCATTAAAATTTTTTTCATCATTCCTCCTCTGAAACTTGGAACATGGAATGCCGGCGGCCCGGCGGATTTTAATTTATGTTTATGTAACCTGTTCCGAGTATCAAATAAAGCCTGTCATTCTGTTCGGCGTGAGTTCAGTCGAACGGAATGACAGAAAAAAAACTTGATTACCGAGTTTTAGAAAATATATCTGACTCCCTGCTCACACCAGCCACCGAAGCCTGTTATATCTTGTTTCTTCCAATCGTCACTATAGTGTATGAAATACATTTTCTTTTTTATTTCAGGGGCTAAGGTCTTAAGATCATCAAGCGGGGCATGAACTGCCCCCGGGAAAAACTGCACATCATGAAACATGACTTGCGACTTATCAGCATATAAATTGATCAGGTCCGGATCAAATTGCGTATCCCCGGAAACAAATACATTGTTATCCACATACAATCCATAGGAGATAAACGAAGCTTCCCAGGATTCCGCCTGCTCCGGAATGTGTTTTGTTCTGAAGAGTTCCAAATGAATGTCATCCATATCCACTTCAAATATCTCTCTTGGCTGATGGGCTTTCCACTTAGGACGAACTGCTTTGAAAAAATCTGAAAATTGCAGTTTTTCCACAGAATCGAAACCTTTCTCATTCCATTCGAGTCCGCCTTGTAATGTATGGGTCCATAACACACGCTGATAATCTTCATTGATAATCATCGTTAATTTGGGTTTGTTTAAAAATCTCATGCCGACATATCTGTTCAATAAAGCCAGTGCCTCAATTCCTCCCACATGATCTGCATGCGAATGTGTCGGAAGCATAACTTCGATATCCGTGGGTTCCAACTGAGCGGTCTGGTACAAGGCTTTGGGTCCTGTCATCCCAAAGTCAACCATGATATGCGTATTTCCCTTTATGATTAAAAAATTGGTCTGATTTAACGTCTGGGCAAAAGCCGAGCCTGTTCCGATAAAAAAAAGTTCAAGTTCTCCCTTGTTTTTCAAAGACAGTTTCTGATTCGGTTTTACTTTTTTCATCCCTTATCTCCTCCCCCACCTGTGAACGGACAGGCTGTTTGCAGGTTCAGTAAATCGGAAATCTCCCGGTTTCGCTCCGCTCCCTCCGGCCTGAACAAATCTGGCTGAAATTTTTTGTATCTGCCAATCTGAAGCGGGCCGGGGCAGAATTCTCAATGAATTTTCGGGTATCGCTCCAAATTCGGATGTTATCCTATAGTTACAAAACTGATTCAGAGCGTTATATGAGCTTATATTCATAACTGGGAGAAACCCGGCTTTTTTGGGCCGGAGAGGCCCCCCGTCCGGGAAAAAAGCCGGGTTTCTTTGCATTTCCGAACACATTCCGGAAATTTTTCGACCTGCTGATATTTACAAAACTGATTCAGAGCGTTATATGAGCTTATATTCATAACTGGGAGAAACCCGGCTTTTTTGGGCCGGGGAGGCACCCCGTCCGGGAAAAAAGCCGGATTTCTTTGTATTTCCGCACACAGTCCGGAAATTTTTTGACCTGCTGATATTTACAAAACTGATTCAGAGCGTTATATGAGCTTATATTCATAACTGAAACATTACCAGACTTTTATCAGATTCAGTATGCCAGTTCAACTTTTTTTTGAATTTGCATTTGTCAAAAATGTTACAACAGGGTATAAATACAAAATAAACATTTATGAAACCTGATGATCAGTTCTTCTGACTTGGTTCGGATAAAAAAGCCTGTAATTCCTTTCGGGATACGACGTAACTTGCCTAAGTCTGAATTCACGCCCAACGGAATGACAGAAAAAAATTTGATTATCAGGCGAAAAGAAACCGGGTGTTTCCCATATGCATCAGGCTAAGAATGCGGGACGGCTGCCGGACGGGGTTTGCAACCCCGTCCGAAACGTTTGCGGGCGGCGATCCGGAAAATATTCCGGACGGGGTTGCAAACCCCGTCCTGCAAAAAAATTTGATTATCAGGCGAAAAGAAACCGGGTGTTTCCCCCTGACCATGAAAATAAACGCTCATGAAAAAGCCGTGTTTTTCGCCCCTGGTCATAAAAATATTTTCAGATAAAAAACACGGGGTTTCAAAATATATTTTCACGGTAAATAAAAAACGGTTTTTTAAATATATTTCTACGATAGAGGTTTAAAATGGAAAGATTACGACTTATTATATTTACACTTGTATTTCTGATCGTTGTTTTTTTCGGAACCTTCGGCTTTATGTATGTTGAAAAATTATCAGTCACAGATGCGATTTATTTCAGCATTGTAACAATTTCCACAGTGGGATACGGGGACCTTCATCCTGTAAGTCAGACTGGCAAATTTTTGGCAATCCTCTTAATTATCTCAGGCGGCGGAACCTTTTTCGGGATACTTGCCTCTGCTACAGAACTGGTCCTGAACCGGCGGGAGAAAAGAGCACGTATGGAAAAGCTGAACATGATCATAGGAGTGTTCAACAGCGAGGTCGGATCGGAGATGCTCACCCGTTTTGCCGACGCAGATACCGACGCTGATATACTGGAAAAATATCTCAACATTGATGCCAAATGGTCAGCGCAGCATTTCATTAAGGCAAAAAAATTCCTTCAATGTCATAACTTCAAAATTGACATTGATATTGCTGATCTGCCCGGCTTAAAAAATTTTCTTGAAGAAAAATCGAATATTTTGCTTCGGTTGCTGGAAAATCCCAATATCCTTGAACATGAATCTTTCACACAGCTTCTCCGGGCTGTTTTTCATGTAAAAGAGGAACTGGCCTATCGTGATGATTTAAGAAATCTTCAAAAAAGTGACTATGACCATCTTACAGGGGATATTCAAAGAGCTTATTCCCTGCTGGTTATCGAATGGCTGGATTATATGAGATATTTGAAAAATAATTATCCCTACCTGTTTGTCTTTGCCATAAGGTTGTCTCCCTTTGCCAGCAAAAACAGAATATGATACTCGATAATTAAGTTTTTGACTTGGATCGAACAAAAGTTTGTCATTCCTGCAAAAGCAGGAAACTGTTTTTACTTGATAATCACTCGATGATCAAGCGTTTGACCTGGATCGGAAAAAAAACTGATTGTCGGGTTTTAGCTTATGCGCCGGTTCCGGGCGCAGTGGATTCCTGCTTTCGCAGGAATGACAAGAAAAACTGATTGTCGGGTTTTATAAAATCCTTGCATCTGAAAAATCAGCACACTGACAGCCATAAAAAATCTGCTGATCAAATAAAACAAAATTTTAGAATATTTTTTCATGGTCCTGTATCAATACCGTTCGGCACGATTTTTGCATACATTTGTAACTAACTGAATTCATATATCCGGAAAACTGAAATCCCGAAATGCCCGCCGGGCGTTTTTCGGAAACAATTTCTCCAAAATGCGGAAATGCCGGGCATTTCCGTCCGGCTGTGCAAAAATCATGCCGAACGATATTGGTCCTGTATCACAGAAGAACGAAATGTCTCCTGTAATAAATGATTAAAAATCAGTTTTTATTTCAGTGTTAAAACATCGTGTTGGTATCATATAATAAAGATTGCAATCAATAAAAAATCGGTTTATATGGATTAATTCACTAAATTGTCAAAGTAAAAACTCACAATATCCGAACCATCTGAGTTTTTGATACAGATGCTCAGAACCTGTGATCACAACGAACGACGAAAGCTGTAGCAGATGACAAATTTTCAAATTACAAATCACAAATGAGTTTTATATAAAAAAACAATAATCATTTACTCTTATAGTATATTTTAGAGCTATGTTTTTCTGTTTCATGGATAAAAAAGTAGCTGTCTTAATTTAATTTTGACATCAGAGATTGTTTAATTTAGGTAGGAGACGAAATATGAAGGATATTATTATGAACATCCTTGATCAGAGCATCAGAGTTAAAGAGATGTTCATAAAAAATAATATTGATCTTATTGTTAAAGGGGCAGACAGAATTGTCATATCTCTTGCTTCCGGTCATAAGCTAATTATTTTTGGAAACGGAGGGAGTGCCGCGGATGCCCAGCATATTGCCGCTGAATTCGTGAACCGTTTTCAGATCGAGCGTCCCCCTCTGGCCGCCCTTGCTTTGACAACAGACACATCTGTCATCACAAGTATTGGGAATGACTATCACTTTGATGATATTTTTGCCAAGCAGATCAGGGCACTGGGCAAAAAAGATGACATTGCCATTGGTATCAGCACCAGCGGCAATTCAGCAAATGTAATCAAAGCGATGGAAGCAGCAAAAGAAATGGGGATATTTACAATAGGGTTCACTGGCAGCGGCGGCAAATTGGCAGAAGTCGCTGACATGACCTTTTCCGTAGAATCAGATACCACTGCCCGAATTCAGGAAACACATATTCTCCTCGGTCATACGTTGTGTGACCTTGTTGACAGAATCCTGTTTCCACATTTAATGAAATGAATGGATAATTGATAATTGATAATTGATAATTGATAATTGATAATGAATAATTGATAATGAATAATTGATAATGAATAATTGATAATGGATAATGAAAGAGAATCCGGTTTTAGACAAAAGTTTCGATTTTTCCATACGAATTATTAATCTTTATAAATATTTATGTAAAGAAAAGAAAGAATTTGTACTTTCAAAACAGGTTCTGAGAAGCGGCACTGCCATAGGTGCGTTGGTTCGCGAAGCACAGCATGCGGAAAGCAACGCGGATTTCATACATAAATTGTCAATAGCATTGAAAGAAGCAAATGAAACTGAATACTGGAACTGTTATTGAAAAAAACGGATTTTATATCCGAGTATCAGGCAAAAGATATGCTGGCAGACTGCACGGAGCTTCTTAAACTGCTTGTTTCAATTATAAAAAAATCAAAAAAATCAATTAAGAATTGAGAAATATAAGGTGTATCCCAAATCTGGAATCAATTACCAATTACCAATTATCAATTACCAATTATCAATTACCAATTATCAATTACCAATTATCAATTATCAATTACCAATTATCAATTATCAATTATCAATTATCAATTATCAATTATGTTTAAGCCTATAGATTTAAGTGAGTTAAAGACCTATTCTCTTTCAAAGCGGAAAAGCAAAGTCTGTACGGATGATTTTGCAGGCGTCTGGAAAGCTGGATCAGGTTTTAAGGATTTTTTTGACTGCCTTCCTAATATACTTGCCGCGGGAGATATCCGTGAGGTCATATCTTCCATGGCAACGGCTTTTGAGAATAAAAAAACCATCGCAGTTGCCATGGGCGCTCATGTGATCAAGGTGGGCCTGAATCCCATTATCATTGATCTTATGGAGCGCGGGATTATCAAAGCTGTGGCGATGAACGGCGCGGGGATTATCCATGATTCTGAAGTTGCCATGACAGGCCAGACCTCGGAAGATGTTGCAGCGTCCCTTGGTGACGGAATGTTCGGCATGGCGCGTGAAACAGGTGCTTTTCTAAGCGATGCTATTCAGAAAGCCGGGCAGGACTCTCTCGGACTGGGCCAGGCTGTGGGGCTGTCAATTATTGAAAACAAACTGCTATTTATGGATAAAAGCATCCTTGCCGCGGGTGCCCGTCTCGGTGTGCCAGTGACAGTTCATATTGCTATCGGAACGGACATTATCCATATGCATCCGCAGTTTGACGCAAAAGAGGCTGGCGGAGCAAGCCACAGGGATTTCCGGACGTTTGCGTCTGTGGTTGCCACGTTGGAACACGGCGTCTATCTGAACGTAGGTTCAGCCGTGATTCTGCCGGAAGTGTTTTTAAAGGCGATTACCCTTGTCCGTAATCTGGGGCACCATGTGGAGAATTTCACCACGGTCAATATGGATTTCATCCGGCATTACCGCCCCATGACCAATGTGGTAAACCGTCCCACGTCAGAAGGCGGAAGAGGATTTAATCTTGTGGGACATCATGAAATTATGCTTCCGCTCATTGCCGCGGGTGTTATTGAGGTGTTAGGTGGTGTTAAGTGTTAGGTGTTAGGTGTTTAGTGTTAGGTGTTAGGTGTTAGGTGTTAGGTGTTTAGTGTTAGGTGTTTAGGTGTCAGGTGCTAGGTAACTACTATGACCGCGGGAAGAACTGTGAACTCACAAAGCCAGGAATGGGGAACGCCTCACAAATATGCGGAGGCTGTCAGGTGTTTTTTTGGCGGGGCAGTCGCATTGGATCCCTGTTCAAACGAATATTCCGTAGTTCATGCCAAGACAGAATTCATGCTTCCGAAAAATGACGGACTTCAGGAAGACTGGAACTACCCGACAATATATGTGAATCCGCCATATGGCGCTGACAGGGAAAGAGGGACAACCATCAGGGACTGGCTGGCAAAATGTGTTCTGACAAACCAGAAATACGGTTCCGAAATTCTGGCCCTGGTTCCGGTCGCGACAAACACAGGCCATTGGAAACAGAGTGTTTTCGGAAAGGCGAGGGCTGTCTGCTTTCTCTATGACACAAGGCTGAAATTTCTTGAAAACGGCAACGGAGGCGGCAAGGGCGCGCCCATGGCGTGTGCGATGGTTTATTGGGGAAGGGATTACAACAAGTTCTGTAACGTATTTATTGAATATGGCGCTGTGGCAGACTTGTCAGGGCTGATCGGTACAGAGATAGGGCCGACAAAATCACAAATAAAGTTGCAATTTTGACAAGAAATACTTAGATTCAAAATAAGGAATTGAAATCTCATATAACCTGTCACCGTGCCGGACTCAAAAAAGCCTGCGCGGGTAAGCTTAACCATCGTGATCGTTTGTCTGAATTAAGCAGAAAGCTTAAAATGAAATTTTTTTCATAAATTGAACCATATTATATAACACCAGGCGAAAAAAAGGAGAATCTAAGCAGGCAGTTCCGGAATTAATTTGGGTCTTCCCCAATTATATATTTTTCTTTTTTACTTAAAGAATAACATTCGTCAGCCAAAAAGCAGCATCCTCTCCCCTGACGATTAAAAAATTTCCAGTACTCCTTCCAGTTCTTACTTTACTCCGTCCATTACGCAATTCACTGTTTTATGTAAAATCGTGTCACCGTAATATTCAGAATTCGTACAATATGATGCATGTATGACGGGAAATCATAAAATAAAGGGCGGACAGGTACGTCTGATGATGTAATTTAATCGAAAAATCCAAAAGAAAGGAAATTTAAATGTTTCAGAGAAAAAAAGGAACAGACATTGTAATTGAACTCGGAAGTATCACGACCGTTGAAGCCGCGATGCAGCTCTTTGAGGATAAATTGGATAAAGAACATCTGTCCAGAATTCAACAAATAAAACACCCGGAAGTCATTCTTAAAATCGCAAACGCTATTGCCATGTGCGAACCAGACACAGTCTTTATCAACACTGGCTCTGAAGCGGACAAACAATTTATCAGGGATTTGGCGGTGAAACAGGGAGAAGAGGCAAACCTTCCCATGGAAGGTCACACGATTCATTACGACCTCAAAGATGAACAAGGCCGGATTATAGATCGCACCTTTTATATCGTCAATGAAGATGAAAACGTGAGTTCCCTGGCAAATAAAATGCTCAGACACGATGCGCTTGCGGAACTCCGCGATAAAATGAGCGGAATTATGCGCGGCAGAACCATGGTTGCAGGGTTTTATATGCGAGGTCCTGTGGGATCGCCCGCGTCAAATCCGGCCCTGGAGATTACCAGCTCCGCGTATGTGTCTCACAGTGCTGAAATCCTTTATCGAAACGCATTCCCTGATTTTGAAAAAGAGGTTGAACGTCTGGGGCATTTTTATACCAATATACACAGCGAAGGAACAAATCGGACAGAAGACCTGCCTGACGCACGGGTCTTTATGGACCGGAGCCACCGGACCACCTACAGTATGTATTGCACATATGCTGGTAATACGTTGCTGATGAAAAAAGGAAATCACAGGTTTTCCGTTGACAAGGCCGTATATGAAAACCGGGGAAATGAATTATCCGAACATATGTTCATCACAGGTATCAGCGGACCCGGAGGCCGTACAACCTGGTGCGCGGGTGCTGCCCCCAGCGGGTGCGGAAAAACCACCACAGCTATGGCCGGGAACGCTTTTGTGGGCGATGACCTTGCTCAGATGTGGATCGCGGAAGATGGAACCATCCGCTCAGTAAATCCGGAATGCGGTATCTTTGGCATTGTCGAAGATGTGAACTGGGAAGGGGATCCCAAACTGATGGAACTGCTCAGAAATCCCGGAACTGAAGTCATTTGGACCAATGTTCTCATTGATGAGAACGGTGTGCCTCACTGGACCGGAAACGGCGAGGAGCCGCCTCTCAAAGGGAAGAATTTTCAAGGTCAGTGGGAGCAGGGAATGAGAGATGAAAATGGGAAACCCGTGCCCATATCTCATCCCAATGCACGATGCACAGTATCCTCATCAGCCCTGGCAAATTATTCTGAAATGGCAGAAAATCCTGAAGGTGTGGAGACACGGATAATCACATATAGCGGCCGGGACAGTGATACCATGCCCCCGGTCTGGGTCGGGAAAAATTCTGATCATGGTGTTGTCATCGGTGCCTGTATTGTCTCCGCAGCCACAGCGACAGAAGTGGGAGCAACAGGCGTCAAGCGGTCACCCTGGGCAAACGCTCCGTTTATTCCGGGCGCATTGGCGGATTATATGGATGCTCAGTTTAAATTCTTTGGCAATGAAAAGATCGCAAAAGATAAAAAACCTGTGATGGCGGGGCTGAATTACTTCCTGACCCACGAAGCCAGAGGCGGTGACTCCAAAAAACTGCTCGGAGAAAAGAAAGATGTAAAAGTCTGGCTGGCATGGCTGGAAAGAAGGGCGCATAATGAAGCCGATGCAATTGAGACACCAATCGGATATATCCCCAGGTTTGAGGATTTGAAGCACCTGTTTGAAACCATCATTGAGAAACCATATTCAGAGGAATTGTATGTAAAACAGTTTTCCCTGTATATTGACAATATCGTTGCAAGGATTGACATGCAGAGAGAAGCGTATTCCAAAAATCCGAGTACGCCTGAGAAATTGTTCGAGGTGCTTAAAGAACAGCGGGAAGGTCTGATGGTACTGAAAGAAAAATACGGGCCGGTTGTGAAGCCGTTTCAGTTGGAACTTTTTAATTAACTGACTTCTCAGTCACAACGAGAATAAACAGTTCCCCTGATTATCAGGTGGTGTTCCATGTCCGGATATTCCCCGTTATATGGCTTATATCCGGACATGGAATACTATCGGATTTTCCTCTCTCCGGGTTATTTCCCTTCAGTTCCTCCGCCCGAAGGCCTCTCCGCTGTAACAGGCTTTATTACAATGGCTGTTGCTTTTTTATTATTCAAATAAATTTTTGCCAGGTTTGAAACATCCTCAGCTGTTATGGAAGCATAGTCTTTTCGAACAGACCGGCACCAGTCCAGTTGCTCAGGATATCTGGTAGAAAGATTCAGCACCGTGTCCAGCCAATATCGGTTGGTACGCATCATATCCTTTATACTGGTCAGGACAGGATCAACTGCCCGTCTGAGCTCATCTTCTGTAATGCCTTTTTTTGTAAGGTCAGCAGCGATCTTTTTTACTTCCTGTATGATTTTTTCCGACATCTGAGGATCAATGAAAAGAATGCTGCGAAATACGCCATAGCCGGTATAAGTGCGGCTTGAATCATTGTACGCATATTGAGAATAGGTCGCCCCGAGGTCTTCGCGTATATCTTCCCTGAGCCGGTTGCTGAAAACATGCCCCAGGGCTGAAAAACGGCGGACCCGGTGAATATCACTGAAATCTTCCGTGGGCCAGGCAACAAGGACCATTCCTCTGTTAATGGAGGTTTCCACATCCAGAACAAGGTTTTTTCCTGTCGGGAATTTCAGAGATTCCTTTTTTTCTCTGATTTTCTTCTGAAGAGGCAGTGATCCGAAATACCGGGCTGCCAGCGTTTTTACAAGCTGAGGGTCAAAATCTCCCACAACCGATATTTCCAAGGGGGTATTTCTGACCGGATCAATCCATGCACGGATCTGATCCAATGTCAGATTTCGGATGTCTTTGTATGGCGGAATACCGAAACGGCTGTCTCCGCCTGCCAGAAATCGCTGCCCGGACAATTCCATTGCCCCCTCAATGGTATGGGAGAGTTTTTTATACATCTGCTCAAATTCCCGCATCACCAGAAGATGCGCTTCCTTACGGTATCCGGGGTCTTTCAGGTGCGCATAAAGCAACTGAAATAAAAGCGGAACTTCGGCAGACACAGCTTTCCCCCTGAGTGAAAAGCTGTTTTCCTTAATATTGAACTGCACATGTGTATTTTTTCCGGCAAGGGCTCGATCCAACTCATTCTCGGTGAGATTTCCCAGGCCGCTTCTGCTCAGAACCGCGTCTGCAAGCATGGCAAGTCCCGGGACAGGCTCGGTTTTTTTTCCAAAACCGAAATTTATGACGGCAATGACTTCATTTTTCTCAAAATCCGTTTTTTTCAAATTCAGCCGGACTCCGTTTTCAAAATCAATCTGCTCAATGCCCAGATCAGAAAGTTCTGTCTGCTGACGCACGGGTCCCGGATTCTCAGGCTCAGGAAGATACGGAAACTGAATGGCCTGCTTTGCCACCGGTTTTTTCACCTGTGTTTCAGCGGACGCGTCAAAAACCGCCTGTATGGTATCCTCAGGGGTTTTGTCTTTTCCACTGATACGCGCATTTCCGGTCACCAAAACAAGACGGTGATCGCGGTCCCATACCTTTACGAAAGCTTCATGAACCTGCTCAGGCGTCAGACGCTTAATAAAAGGTCCGTACAGTTCTTTTTCCTGTTCAGGGGACTGAAATACTTTGTCATCGTTGAGATTATCTATGATCAGGCTTGATAATTCGTCACTTTTTCGTGTATCTTTTTTTAAAACCGACTTATCCAGATCAGCCAGAAAATCTTTTTTAACCCGCTCCAGTTCCGATGCTGTGAATCCGAATGCAATGGCCTGTCTGAGAGTTTGCTCCAGAAGACCAAGGACGTTTTTCCAGTTTTCAGGCGCGGATTTGGCGGCAAGTTTCGCATAGCCCAGACTGCCCAGAAAGACACCTGAATAGACAGACGCTGAAGTAAAAGGGTTATCCGGCTTTTCGGTCATGGCTTCCAAACGGTTATTCAAAATAGTATCCGCGATATAGCTGGTGAGAATCGCTTTCTCATACGCGAGCGAGTCGGGTCTCGGGTCCGTGGTCCAGGTCACCTGGACAGAGGTTTTTGTATCACCGGCTTCTTCTTCAAAATGATAAAATGTTCTGGTTCCTTTATTTTTTATCGTTCCCATTTCCGGACAGGATCGGACTGTCGCCCTGGGGACAATATCCGCAAACATGGATTTTATGAGGGATTCCGCCATCTCAGTATCCACATCGCCCACCATGACCAGAATCATGTTTTCCGGCCGGTACCAGGTGTCATAATAATCCTTGAGAATAGCCTGGTCCGCTTTTCTGATGATATCTTCGGTTCCGATAGGCATTCTGTTGTTAAGTCTGATACCCGGAAACAAAAATTTCATGGAGGCAACATAGGTTCTGTATCCCACGGAGTTCCGGTCACGCTTTTCCGCCAGGATGATGCCGCGTTCACGGTCAATTTCCGATTCAGAAAGCAGCGCGCCTGCCGCGTAGTCGTGAATGACCAGAAGCCCCTTTTCCACATCTTGTTTGTCTCCCTTAGGCAACATCACATCATACACGGTTTCACTGAAGCCGGTATGGGCATTGGCATCTGCTCCGAAATCCATGCCAATGGACTGAAAATAGTTTACCAGTTCTCCGTTGGGAAAGTGTTCGGATCCGTTGAACATCATGTGTTCCAGATAATGGGCCAGCCCCTGCTGGTCATCAGTTTCATGCAGGGAACCTGCCTGCACATTGAGACGCAGGCTCACTCTGTCCCTGGGTTCGCTGTTTTTCATCAGCACATATCGAAAGCCGTTGGAGAGTTTGCCGAAAATCAGATCAGGGTCCGGCGGAAGATCGCTTTTTTCATGCGGCCACAGGGTTGAAAGACAGGGGGATGACGTTTTTGCCCAGGTTTCTGATGCAAACGGTACAAAAATCAGCCCAATAAAAATGAGCAGGCAGACGACAAAATGAAACAGATGATATTTTATTCTTTTCATAGATTGACCTCTTCTTGTTGTTTAACAGAATAGTGCCTTACTGCTATAATTCTGACAGGTGACATCAGACCTGCGAGGTTTCCAAAACCTCGCAGGTCTTTGGCAGTCCGATCCGTCATAATCAGTGCGGTCAGGTAATAGCCCGGCAATGAACAGCCGGGCTATTTTCAGCTGTTCCCTCCGGGACTTCATTTCACAAGAGCGTGTTTGAAAAGCAGAATGAGTCCTGTAGGGGCTTTTCAAACATGCTCTAACCGATTTTAATGGCAGGAAATTTTTCCGAGGACACCGGCGATAAGAATATAACCGTGCCTTTCCCGGTAATAAATTCCTGTCCCTCTGAAGAAAGTGTCACAGCGACCGTATTGATATCTGAGGCGTTCACCTCCTTTTCATGCCCCTTGACAAACTGCGACGATGCCAGATTAAGATCATTTCCAATTTCTATTTTTAAATTTCAAATCTGGTTTATGGCCTCAAAAATATTCCGATGCTGGATACTGATATCCAGTCCGAGGGCCGCGGCTTTTTCTCTGAGTTCTGTATAAAGAGACTCCTGATCCGTGTATTTCGGAATATCCACTTCATATATCATAAGGTTTTTATTCGGATCATCTCCTCCCTTAAAAACCGCCTGCAAATTCGTAACATTCACGCCATGCCGGGCAATGATTTCAGTAATATTTGCAACCAGCCCCTTACGATCCGGCCCTTTGGTGGTGATAATAAAAGGTTCGGGATCCGGGGAATTGGTATTTAATTCCTTTTGTTCAAGGTTCTTGACATAAGCCTGAAGACTGAGAGGCCTGAGTTGTTTTGTTAAATGCTCATGAAGATCATTCGCTGACAAATCCTCCGAAACCGTGGCAATGAATATGCCGGAAAATTCTGTCTGAAGGATCGTCTGGCTTACATTTTCAATGTTACAGTTCTGCTCAAACAAAATTTTGGAAACCGCGGCGATAATTCCGGGTTTGTCCTGTCCAAGTATGGAAATTATAACTTTTTTCATATTATCAGACTCCTTTTTTTGTCTTGAATATCATATTATTTTTGCGCTATAAAGATAAATTTGATCTGATTTAAATAATTGTCAATTTTACAGCGCATGGATTCAGATTTGTCACAGCACGAAAATTCTCTGGCAAATTTGTCACCCTGATTCAGCTTGTCAGTTCATCATTTGTCAGTCGCTTTCCTGGGTCTTCTGACAAGGGACAGAATCCGCTTGCTGAAAATTCTTGCATATAAATAAAAACAATTGTATCAAGCGCACCAGTAAATCCAATGATAAGTACCAGAGCAAAAGTTTTTTATACATCTTTTTTCCGCGAAAGGGGGAGAAACCCGGCTTTTTCCGTCATGGGCAGCGGGTCATTCCGGGAAAAAAGCCGGGTTTCTTTTCCGGGCAGATATCGAAAATTTATGGTTAGGTACTTAATTCCTGAAAGGAGAAATTTAACATGAGTAACGGCTTTCCAGAAAGCCAGGCAAAGATGGATGAGCAGTGTGTCAACACCATCCGAGCCCTTTCCATAGACGCAATTCAGCAGGCAAATTCCGGGCATCCCGGGGCACCCATGGGACTTGCACCCGCGGCCTATGTCCTGTGGACCCGCTTTTTGAAGCATAATCCCAAAAAACCCGGGTGGTCTGACCGGGACCGGTTCATACTCTCAGGCGGCCATGCATCCATGCTGCTTTACAGTATGCTTCATCTCACCGGCTATGATGTGAGCCTTGATGACATTAAAAATTTTCGTCAGTGGGGAAGCAAGACCCCGGGACATCCTGAATTCGGAAATACCCCCGGGGTGGAAACCACCACCGGCCCTTTGGGACAGGGCTTTGCAAACGGCGTGGGCATGGCAATGGCCGAATGTCATCTTGCGGCCTGTTTTAATCGTCCGGGACATGAAATCGTTGATCATTACACTTATGTGATGTGCGGTGACGGAGACATGATGGAAGGCATTAGTTCCGAAGCCGCGTCTCTTGCCGGACATCTGGGCCTCGGCAAACTGATCTGTCTTTATGATGATAATCAGATTTCCATAGAAGGCAGCACCAATATCACATTTACAGAAGATGTGGGACTCCGGTTCAAGGCTTATAACTGGCATGTGGCGGTTGTGGAGGATGGAAATGATCTGAATGAGATTTATAAGGCAATTGAATCTGCCAAGGCGGAAACAGAACGCCCCACCCTCATCATGCTGAATACCCATATTGCTTATGGCAGTCCCAATAAACAGGATTCGGCCGACGCGCACGGCGCGCCCCTGGGAGAAGAAGAGGTCCGGCTGACCAAAAAGAACCTGGGATGTCCTGAAGAAGAATGTTTCTTTGTGCCTGAGGACAGTATTGACGCATGCAAGGCATGCCTTGAAACAGGCAGCTCGGCTGAATCGCTGTGGCAGGAAAAATTCGAAGCTTACCGTAAGGCATTTCCCGAACTTGCAGAACAGTTCACAGATGCCATAAAAGGGACCTTAAAAGAAGGATGGGACGCGGAACTTCCGGATTTTTCAAAAATGGAAGGTCCCATAGCCACGCGGGCCGCATCAGGCAAAGTTCTCAATGCCCTTGCTGAAAAACTTCAGCCCCTTATGGGCGGATCCGCAGACCTTGCACCATCCAACAAAACCGTGATTGAATCTTCCCATGATTTTCAGAAAAACGCTTACACAGGCAGAAATATTCGGTTCGGTGTCAGGGAGCATGCCATGGGAGCGATTTTGTCCGGCATGGCCCTTCATCGGGGAATTCGTCCTTACGGAGCGACATTTCTGGTGTTTGTGAACTACATGCAGCCGGCCGTGCGCCTTGCTGCCCTGATGAAACTGCCGGTCACTTACGTTTTTACCCATGACAGCATTGCTGTTGGTGAAGACGGGCCTACACACCAGCCAGTCGAGCATCTGGCAAATCTGAGATCCATTCCCAATCTGACAGTCATCCGGCCCGCGGATGCCACGGAAACATCAGAAGCCTGGAAAATGGCGATAAAGAATGTATCCGGCCCTGTGGCTCTGATTCTGAGCCGACAGAAGCTTCCCATCCTGGACAGAGCAAAATACAGTCCCGCGGACGAGCTTGCAAACGGCGCATACATTCTTGCGGATTCCGAGGGCAAACCAGATATTATCCTCATTGGCACAGGCGCGGAGACCCACCTTGCCCTTGAAGCCAAAGAGACGCTCGGGAAAAAAGGAATTTCAGCCAGGGTCGTGAGTATGCCAAGCTGGGAACTGTTTGAAGAAACTTCTCAGGAATATAAAGACAAGGTGCTTCCTCCGGATGTGAGTGCCCGCCTTGGTGTGGAAGCGGCGATTCCCATGGGATGGAAACGGTATGTGGGAGACAAGGGCGATATCGTCGGCATGACAGGGTTCGGGGCTTCTGCTCCGGGTGGCGTGATGCTGGAGAAATTCGGGTTCACCGCTGAAAATGTTGTCCAAAAGGCAATGGCTTTGTTGAAATAATCGGTAGTGTTCTAAAAATGGAGCTAAACTTTATAACTCTCTGAATCAATTCTGTAAATATTGGGACAAGTCCAGTTTTAGAACACCACCGAAATAATCTTTCTGAAATATTCCCCATTGTTTTTGTAAAAGTCCTGAAAAGACGTGTTAGCCCGGGGCAAGGCCCCGGGTCAGCATTCAAAAACAGCCGTTATTGAATTGCGACAGTTTTGTCCGGGTTTCAGACGACTGCCCGTTCCGGTATTTTTTCAAACTCCCCCTTGTCTTCTTGCATCTCATCACCTGTCTCAGCCTTCTTTTCTGTCTGTCTGAGGGCTTCTGAGAATGCCCGAGTGACTGCCATTCCGCATTTTTTTACCTTCTCCAAAATCTGCCTGGCACCATCACCGTTTTCCCAAGCGGTCTTATGACTAATCAGAATTCGGTCTGACTCATCTTTTATAACCATCATTGGGGAAACCTCGCAGGTCTTAGGGATTCCCCCAAAAATAAAATACCCTACGTTTTTGTATCAATACTTCGGACAGTTTTTGTAACCTATTGTTTTTATTGACTCTGACGATTTTTGTCTCAGAAATTAAAACCTTTTAATTTCAATAAGTTAGAATCTTATTATTCTTGATTCTCAAAAACTGTCCGAAGTATTGTTGTATCGGGTATATTATTTACCGTGAAAATACATTTTGAAAAGCCGGGTTTTTTATCTGAAAACATTTTCATAACCGGGGGCAAAAAACCCGGCTTTTTTATGAGCGTTTATTTCAAGTTCCCTTATGTCAGATTTATACCTGAAAATTCATGTCCAACAGCTTATTATCAGAAAACATGCTGAAAACATCATCTGAAAACGGTAATATAATTATGATGACAAGGTAAATTTTACAGCATTCTTTCAGTTCAGGCCAGGGTGACTGTCGGAAAAAAATGTCCGGTATGTTTATTCTTGGAAATTGGCCTAAAAATAAAATCACCGGATCGAACATTGCCAAATCAGAGGCTTTCTCAGCCCCGGGGCTGAGTGCTTCCAAAATTTCGTCGAACCTGAATTTTTCAACTGAACCCGAAGCTTTTCGATCTCCTGAAAATATGTCTTTATTGACATAAACCTATATTTGAGTGTAACTTAAAAAAAATTTGTCAGGAATGAAAGAAATCGGCTGTTTTCTCGGAAATTACATATGGGGTTTTCATTCCCCTGTTGTATAAATATTCCTTGGAAAGACAGATATGGCCGGCTTATTATTTTTTTTCATCATTAAGGAGGTAAAATGGGGTTGCTCTCACGCATTTTCGGAATTTGTAAGACCAAACCTCCCGGGGATCCCGGGTGTTGGACCTGTTCCCACGGGAAATTGGAAATTGATTTGGCGCGTGTTCCTGAATTTTCAGAATCCGGGAAAGCCATTCGCCTGGAAGGAAAGGGACTTTCGGAAAGAATTTTGGTGGTTTATGGAAATGATGGGCAAATTCATGCTGTTGAAAACAGATGTACCCATATGGGCAGGCGTCTGGATCCTCTCGCAGGGGATGAAGCTGTCCAATGCTGTAGTGTATCCAAATCAACTTTTAGCTATGCCGGCACAGTGATTTCCGGTGCGGCGAAAACTCCTCTGAAAACTTTCAATGTAGAAATGAAAGACGGGAAGGCAATTATTTTATTAAACTGACTCTGAACCGAAGTTTATACCCGGACAAAAGCTTTCCAGATATTAACACTTTCCTGAGTCGTAAACTTTTGGTATTATATTTATTTTTATTAAAAAAGCATATAATCCGGCGACATCTTGCAAACTTCTGTCTTGTTTCTTTTTTTTCTGATTATAACGGAGTTAGGAAAGGCTGCTAAGGCCATTCATCATGCCGGACAGGCAAAGCTCCGTCAGGGTGTCATATTCGCCTGGCCGCTACAGATATGCCGCCCTTGCAGGGTCTGACCGGCCCTCCTCTGAATCCGTTATAATCAGCTTTTTTTCATGTTCCGGCATTTTCTGTCCATTTTGTATTTCGGAGAAAAGGTTATGATTATCATCTGGTCCGAAGCTCAGAGCAGGGGACGTACATATAATTTCTCTTAAATCGTTTGTTATCAGTGACAAAGGCTTATGCCGGACTTCCCCCGTGCTGCACTGATTTGTGTGGTCAGAGCTATGATCATGGCCGGAGAATATAAAAAAGAATGAGTTATCCCGAAGCAATTTTTAAAATTATTGAAGAAAATAACTGTCCCCTTTATGAATTGGAAGATGAATTCAAATTATCAGGCAAAGCCCTTTTGTTAAAAAAAAGAGAAAAAACATTTATCACCACCTCAGTTATTAAAATGCCATATGGCAAAGCTGCCTGTCGCATACTTATCGAAGATATCACTGCAATTCTTATCAAGTATGAAAACATGGAGAATGTTCGCAGATGCGTAATCAATTGCAGTGGCTGCTCAGGATTGGTTCGGTTAGAATACAGGAAAGAAGAACTTCATTTAATACCAGAGGATGAAAAAGATGAAGATGATATCAACGCGCTTGTAAGTTTATTGTATATATTTCCGATTTTTCAAACGCTTGATGAACATGATATCGAAAGAATCGTTCCTTTATTAAAGATGAAAAAATTTGCCAAAGGTAAATCCATAATAACAAAAGGACAGCCTGGCACAAATTTATACATCATCATATCCGGGCTGCTTGAAGTCCTGGCAGATGAAGGCATAAGCATCGCCACTATGGAGAGAGGCGATGTTTTCGGAGAAATAAGTCTTCTCCTTGGTACGCCTGTGGGTGCCACAGTAAAGGTTCTGGAAACTTCAAGGGTTTTATATCTGAGCGGGAAGGATTTCAGAAATATTCTGGATCAGTTCCCCTCCCTTCAAATTTATTTTGCCCGTTTGTTGGCAAAAAGGCTTTCTAAAACAAACAGTGACAGGTTTGAAGATTTTTCATCCGGAATCATCGGGAATTTTTCGGAAATGACTCCCGGAGAGTTGTTCCAGACCCTTAATTTAAATCGTAAAACCGGTGTGTTGGATATGGCTTTGTCCAAAGGGCCTGCAAAAATGTGTTTCAGAGAGGGAAGTCTTATCCGTGTTGAATATGATGAAAAAAAAGGTAAGAAAGCCTTTTTTAGCATATTAAAAGAAAAAAAGGGACGATTCAAATTTCATAAGGGGCTGTCCTCTGAAGAAATGAAAGGTCATGAAATAGGGGACTTTATGTGGCTTTTAATGGAAGGAATTCGGAGAATGGACGAAGAAAATAAGACCGCACAGGCTTCTTTTCCTAATACATAAGAAGAGGAATAAGAATGAGTTTTCCCGAAGCAATTTTTAAAATTATCGAAGAGAGTAACTGTCCCCTTTATGAATTGGGAGATGAATTCAAATTGTCAGGCAAAGCTGTTTTGGTAGGGGACAGCGAAGAGAAAAAATTTATTAACACCTCGGTCATCAAAATACCTGAGGACAGGCCCGTGTGCCGAATACTTATTTCGGACATAACAGCTGTTCTTGTGGAATACGGAAGCATGGAGAGCCTTCCGAAATACGTGACAAATTGCAGCGGCTGTACCGGACTCATCAAGCTGGAGTATAACCAGGAAAAGAAATTTAAAACAACAGCCATTGACAAACAGGATAATAACATCAAGTTTGCTGCAAAATTGCTGAAGCGGTTTCCGATTTTCCAGACCCTTGACGAGGCGGATATCAAAAGACTGACACCGATGTTAAAGATGAAAAAATTTGCCAAGGGGGCCACCATCATAAAAAAAGGAGATCCTGCCAGTAATTTATATATCATCGTGTCCGGCAAAGCCGAAGTACTGGTTGATGAGGATACCAGCATTGGCTACATGGGAAGCGGAGAAGTTTTCGGTGAGATAAGTCTTCTCATCGGAACGCCTGTGGGTGCGACAATAAGAGTCGGGGAACTTGTAACTGTTTTATTTATCTATGGCAAAGATTTCAAAAAAGTTCTGAATATGTTTCCGTCTCTTCAAATGTATTTTGCCCGTCTGCTTGCTCAGAGGCTTGCAAAAACAAATGTCGAACGGCTTGAGGAATTTGCGTCCGGAATGATCGGAAGGCTCTCTGAAAATCCCCCCTCTGAATTACTTCAGACCCTTAATCTGAACCATAAAACCGGTGTGCTGACCCTGACACTCTCCAAAGGCACGGCAGAACTCTCTTTCAGAGAGGGGGGTCTTATCCGTGCAAAATACAGTAAAAAAGAAGGCAAGGAAGCTTTCTTTGACATATTAAAAGAAAAAGAAGGCAGATTCAAGTTCAGTCCGGGGTTATCCAAAGAAGAAATTAAAGCCCCCGAACTGGGGGACTTTATGTGGCTCTTAATGGAAGGGATGAGGCGTATAGATGAGGAAGATATCTGATATAATTGATAATGGACAATTGATAATTGCTGAGGATTAAGAAATTCCTCATTCTCTGGTTCTCGCTTTAATTATCAATTATCAATTATCAATTATTCATTCTCAATTATCCATTATCAATTATCCATTATCAATTATCCATTATCAATTATCAATTATCGTCACCATTCTGCCGATAAAAAGGATGGCTTTTGTTTCAATGTCACGGATTAGGAAGATAAAGGGACGGTTTATTGTCACTTCTATGGGTTCGGGAGGAACGGATTCATCCATAATCACCGCGGTGGCAGCAGCGGCTTCTGTTCCGGCTTCATCTACCGACACAAATGCTTTGTGTATTACATCGCTGATAAAGAGATTGCGGGTTCCGTCCATTCCGGAAAAATCCGCCCCGTCGCCAAAAGCGATTGGCATGCCCATCTGAGCAAGGGTCTCGCTCAGACTGACGGAATCTGATTCATATTTGAATTTGGGCATTTTCAACTGCATATTTTTCAACTCAAGACTTTCTGTGATTGTACTTAGCTGTTCAGCCGTAAGCGAGCTTTCAAATGTGCCAAAGTCACGGGAGCTTCGGCGGAAAAGACTGCCGAAACTTGTGACACTGGTTGTAACCGAATCGCCGGATGTATCCGGCGCATCAGGAAGCAGAATCACCATTGAGAGTTCATCGCCGTCATACAGGAGTTCCACGGCCTCATAGCCCTCGCCTTTTGCGTAGCCGAAAGGCTTTGTCTGGGACATCATCGGTACTGACATCTCTGTCCCGTCAGCTAAATAAAAGGTGTCATTTTGGGTGGCTTCTTCCTCAAAAGGGAATTTCCATGCAGCATTAAAATAAATGGCATTGGTAAGCACAAGGCGTGTGAAAGATGAGATTGCTCCGGGGGGAATCAGGTCTTTTATCTTTTCCTCGGTCTGATCGCTGACCCACTCATTGATGGCGATACGGGAATCATTGGGTGATTTGGCAAAGTCAAGAAGATTCAGACCTGCCCCGTAGTTTTCAGCCAGCACATCAACAAACGACGAAAGAAAGGGATAGCTGGTCTGTCCCCATATGGAATTGGCAATATTCAGCCTGAAGCCTTCCCCGTCCTGGCCTTCAGCGCCATGACCCCGGGTGGAGAGTTCCAGGTCAAGGGCATTGAAGGCGGGATGCAGGCGATCCTGGGAGAGAAAATGAAGGGTGTCTTTCATTTGCTGTTCGGTCTCGTTTTTAGCGCCCGAGTAAGTCATTGCAAGGGCCTGAGAGATGCTATACGGAGAATAAAAGAGATTTCCTTCATTTTCAGAGAGTTTCTGATAGAGTGCAAGGGCAAACTCGGTGTTTCCGGCAACCAGATCCCGCAGGTCATCTGCGCTGACATCCGGCGATGTCACCCTGGGCTTTTCTGACTGCATGATTTCTATCTGATCGTCTGACGGCTGAGTCAGACCTGCGATGACCCGTAAAATATAAACTGCGTCTTCTGTTCCGGTCTTACCGTCTTCATTTATATCTGAATTTATACCCTCCTCAGCCATACCCGCCAATATCTTTAAAACCAGTATCGCATGTGTCAGATTGAAATTCTCAGCCTTGTCTGATCTGACAATGACTTTGACCTTATCTGAAATTGTCTCATTTACTCCAAAACCGGATTTACCGGATACCGGCATCTCATTACATTCAAACTTTTCAAATGACAGCAGGGAACTGTCGCCAAACCGCCCGATAATCTTGAAGTCCACAAACGCAAAAGGTGTTTCCGTGCTTCCGGGGGATAATTCCCGGCCAGAGTAAATTGAAACCTTTGCCTTACCCTCATCATCTGTGTTTATTGGTATTAACGTATAATCTTTGTTTTCCAATATCCCACCAGCTAATGTCACGCCAGTTGCATCAAGCACATCTTTATCATACTCAATAGCTAAAGTAATTCCTTCAATTTCTTTTTCCTGCTCTAAAAAAAGGGGCATTGTCAATGTGGAATCCTGAACTTCAATTTCAGGTATATTCTGGGCCATGACCATAAAAGGCATGAATGCGGATATACCCAATATAATAAATACTGCAAACAAGATGTACAAAGCTGATTCTGAACTTTTAAATCTGTTTTTAAACATAATTTTCACCTATTTTTTTGAAAAATTTTGGAATATTGATAAATAAGCAATAGAAAAAAACAGAATGTTTTTTGCAATATCAGATTTCATGCTAAATAATACGGAACTTTTCTTGCAAATTGCAAATCACAACAGGCTTTCATATAAACGGCCATGAGCTGACGGTCACAACGAACGATGAAAGTTTTATAGTTTTTCCTAACATTTAACACCTAACACTTTCATATAAACTCCCATGAACTGCCGGTCACAACAAAATATGAAATTTTTATAGTTTTTCTTAATACTTAACACCTAACACCTAACACTTTCATATAAACGGCCATGATCTGCCGGTCACAACGAACGATGAAAGTTTTGTAGTTTTTCCTGACATTTAAAACTTAACACCTGACACTTTCATATAAACGGGCATGAACTGCCGGTCACAACGAATGATGAAAGTTTTGCAGTTTTTCCTAACACTTAACACCTAACACTTAACACTTTCATATAAACTCCCATGTCCTGCGGACACAACGAATGATGAAAGTTTTGCAGTTTTTCCTGACACCTGACACCTAACACCTAACACTTAACACTTTCATATAAATATAGAGGTATTATTTAAAAATTTCAAGAAAATTATGGTGGATCCGTCCTCTGGCAATAAATTGCCGGGCTATTTTCAGCCGTCTCTTCGGGACTGGGATGTTTATTGATTTTTGAGGATATAAGTCCGGGTTATGGAATGACATAAAATTCAATAGCTTTGTCAGTGGGATCATCAGGTTCCACATTACAAAATTCAGCGCCGATAAAAGAACCGAATATTTTTTTTACCAAAACCTTTTTTCTGATCAATATTTCCTGATCGTTATCCAAAGAAAATTTTACCAAAACTTCATCACCAACCGCAAAATTTTGTTTGCTCTGGGCATCGAATTTAAGACCGATAAGCGACAGATCTTTTACGACCATCGGCTTTTCGATGTTATCTTCCAAGACATATGTTCCGGGCAAATTTGTCTCTTTTCTGTAAAATTTTCGCCTTTCCAAAAGAACATCAGAAGTATATCCGCATGTACATTTGAATTTTATCCTGGCAATCTTATCGCTATTTTTATTCTGAGAAACATTAATTGTCTTTATCTTTGAACATTTCGGGCACATAAATGTAACCATTCCGTCATTGCTGATAAAAAGTTTTTTTTCTGCCATTTTTTATACACCTGAAATTTTATGGATTATTAGGTATCTTTCATTTGACAGTTTACACTTTACTGTAAAACAATTTGCAAAACTGTTTTACAGCCCGGAAAAACTATAAACTACTTTTGAGCTTTTGTGAAGGATGCCGATTATTAAATTGACAAATAAATCTGTTATTAAATATAATAAAAAAGATACAAGTCAAGAATAAAAAATAAAAAACAGACACCGAATATCTGATATGTAAGCGTTTTTTTGTAGAAGGATGAGACAGGAATGCTGATTTAATGTTCATAAAAAGGTAGTCCTGCACAAGTAGTGATGAACAAGATTCAGTGTCCCGATATTCATGGGACTGAACGGGATTCATCACTGCCTTTGCAGGACTACCCATGAAAAAACTGTCTTATATCCTGGTATCTGGTAAAAAGAAAGGACAGAGTATGGCTGCTGAACACGTAAAGATCATATTTGAAGGAAAAACGTATGAATTTCCTCTTATTGTAGGCACTGAAGGTGAAAAAGCCGTTGATATTTCAAAACTTCGCCAACGGACCGGGCTTATTACACTTGATCCGGGATTTGTCAACACAGGGAGTTGCAAGAGTGACATTACTTTTATGAATGGAGAGAAGGGTATTCTGCGTTATCGGGGGATTCCGATTGAAGAACTGGCCGAACATTCAAGTTTCAGGGAAACCGCATTTCTTTTAATCCGGGGAATACTGCCCACCCAGAAACAAATCAATCGTTTTTCAGTCCTGTTAAATGATCATTCTCTTGTGCATGAGGATATGCGAGACTTTTACGGGAATTTTCCCAGAGCTTCTCATCCCATGGGCATACTCTCATCAATGGTTTCGGCCCTGAGAAGCTTCTATCCTTATCTTGAAGATGTGGAAGAAGAAATTGACATAACAGTTACCCGCCTTCTTTCCAAAGTTCGTACGATGGCAGCCATGTCCTATAAGATGTCAAGGGGCCACAGAGTGGTTTATCCCCGTCCTGATCTGTCATATTGTGCAAATTTTCTGAACATGATGTTTGACTCACCTGTAAAACCTTATGAAATTGATGAGGAAATTGTCAGAGCTTTGGATGTGTTCTGGATTCTTCATGCTGATCATGAACAGAATTGTTCCACTTCGGCTGTAAGAATTGTGGGCAGCGCTATGGTAAATCTTTATTCCACAATTTCTGCGGGAATTGCAGCACTCTGGGGCCCCTTGCACGGAGGCGCAAATCAGGCTGTTATAGGAATGCTTTCTGAAATTTTAAAAGAAGGTACCACTGTAAAACAGATTGTTGAAAGAGCAAAAGACAAGAATAATCCTTTCAGAATGTTCGGATTCGGACACAGGGTTTACAAGACGTATGATCCCCGGGCAAAAATTATGAAAAAAATGTGTGACATTGTTCTTTCAAGGCTAAAACTTAGCGATCCTTTGCTTGATATCGCAAAGGAACTTGAGGAAGTCGCATTAAAGGATGATTATTTTATTGAGCATAATCTTTATCCGAATGTGGACTTTTACAGCGGTATTGTTCTGCGTGCTATCGGAATACCCACAAAAATGTTTACAGTCATGTTCGCAATCGGCAGACTCCCGGGATGGATTGCTCAATGGAAAGAGAGTATAGATGATCCGTCATCGAAGATCAGTCGCCCCCGCCAGATTTACATAGGCCCCCGGCAAACAAAATATGTTCCCATTGAGGAAAGAGAATAGTTTTTTGTGATTGGGAGGTTGTGATTGGTGATTTGTGATTGGGAAGTTGTGATTTGTGATTTGAGCAGTCACCAATTACCCATCACAAATCACAAATTACAAATTATAAATCACAAATCACAAATCACCAGTCACCAATAAAGAAAGGATGATGATGTCAGAACCATCTAAAAATAAGTTGCCTTATAATACACATAAACAGAACAATGTCTCAAAGGATATTCTTGAGGCTATTCCATATGAATATGAAGGCCGGAGAAATATTGATATTACGATACAGCAGCCGGAATTTACGTCGGTATGCCCCATGACCGGGCTGCCGGATTTCGGAAATATCATAATAAAATACAGACCGGCAAAAAAAATAGTTGAATTAAAATCGCTGAAATTTTATTTGCTGCAATATCGAAATATCGGTATTTTCTATGAGCATGTGGTAAACCGTATTTTAGATGACCTTGTTGCTGTTCTTGATCCCAGGCGGATGGAGGTGACAGGAGATTTTACGGCAAGAGGGGGAATTTCGACCCGTGTGACCGCAGTCTATTGACACTGGCGACACACTTGAAACCTGACTTCAGCAGATGAAAACTTTCAGAAAAATCGCTGAAAGGGCGATTTGTCAAGGCCCGGGGGCAAAGCTCCGGCTGAAATTCAGTAAAAAATTAAAAAGGGGTCAGGTGAACAGGTGTGTCCGGCGGGGAGAAGACTTCCGAAATTTTGAAAACTTCGGAAGTCTGGTTTGGTAAAAGAAGAGAAATATTCTCACCAGTCCTTGACGTTTCTCACAGCTCCGAATTCAGATCCCATATATCCTCTTGTAAATGGGAAAAAAAGCATGTGACTTAGCCGGGAAAAGGGGATGGCAATCAGCATGATTTCCCCTGAAAGCATGTGGAGAATCAGCATCATTCTGTATCCGATCCACTGATGATACGCCCAGAAACCCGTTATGAAAGGGGCCGCGACAATGGCAAGTATAATAAAATCCGAATAAGAGGTAAGATACCTGACCTCGGGTCGGACAAGTCGTCTCACAAGAAAAAAGACACAGGAGCCAACCACAATCAGCGTCATAAAATCAGCAGTGCCATCTGATATATACCCCCAACTGATATTCCATGATTCTTTCCAAAGCGTAATATGGGCAAAAAGGAAAATCGGAACACATAACATGCAGATATGAAAGGCAAATGTAACCACTGTCATTGCCGGATTTTTTTTCATATTCTCGCTTCCGAAAGGAATGATCCAGTGGAAAATTGAGCGAAACGCGTAATAGGGATTCATGTAAATATAAACGACCGGATCTTTTTCCTTTGCCAGACTCGCCATGGAAATCAGGCGATAAAGGCTTCCTCCGATAAAAAGGATAAAGGAAATCCAGACCATCGGACCACTCACAAAATTATAAAGACCATGCATCTGTTTTTTTCTCCTTCTGGTGTTTGGTCATTCGTTATTTCTTTTAATAAACGGTCATGACACATCGGTCACAAAGGAATATGGAAATTTCAGTGTTCTTCCTGACACCTGAAATTTTTAACACCTGAAATTTTTTTAGGATAATGTCAGAATCTGACGGTAGTATTTTTCTCCTCTGATTCCCCTGATAAGCATCTTTTTTCCATCAGAACTGAAAATCGGATCCCACACCATATCAAATTCCCCGGTCAGAGGCTTTCCGTCTGCCATAATGATGTAACGCCCGTTTTTTTGTACTTTTGCAGCGACACGCTTACTGTCCGGGCTGAAAACAGGCTGCCATGCCATGTCACACCCCTCATTCCATGCTACGCCGTCCACGGCAATCATCCATTTTCCGTCTTCCTTGCCGACGCAGGCAATCCGGTTTCCGTCGGGGCTGAACACCGCATCTGTGACAAGGTCCCCGAAGGTGAGGTCCCAGGCCGTATAATCCACTGCCACGGTCCATCTGCCGAACCGAGGTGCGACAATGGCGGCCACTTTTTTTCCGTCAGGACTGTACATATGATGCCACATCTGAAAAAATTTGTTGCCCCAGACAGGTTTTCCATCCTGTGCCAGTGTCCAGTTTCCTCCGATCTTGACAGGAGCGGTGACAGAGTCGCCTTCAGGGGAAAACAGCGGCTTCCATACAGATGAGAATCTTTGGTCCCAGGGAACGCCATCCACGGCAATTGTATAGTCATAGAGGCTTGTTCTTACTTCTGATGCCACATGTTTGTCATCATGGCTGAAAGATATTTCCCACGCGTTGACAAAATTTTTATCCCAGACCTTTCCATCCACTGCCACTGAATAACACCCTTCCTGAAACTTGAAGATTTCCAGTTCTCCCACCGGAATTGTTTGTACAACAGCAGCGGATCTTCTGCCGTCATGACTTGTTGTGAGGTTTGTTATGTTGGAAAAGCCCTCTTCCCATGGTGTGTCATTTACCACTGCAAAATATTGTCTTCCTTTCTGAGCAGCTATGACGATACTTTTTCCATCTTCGCTGAATTCAGCATTCCACACAAATTCAAACCGGCTTTCCCATGTCTGACCATCAACGGCCACTGTCCATTCCCCCATGTCCGATACCAGACCTGTAAGTCGGTTATCCGCTGTAAATCTCAGATGCCATACTTTGTCAAAAGTGCTTTCCCAGGCAGTGCCGTTTTCACAAACACTGAATTCCATTTCACCCGTTTTTACAACAGCTGCGACCTTTTCACCGTCCGGGCTTACATACGGCTCTTCTACCCATTCAAAACTATCTTTCCATTTACTAATATCGGCAATGGCTTTTTCGCTGATATCCCAGTCCCAGTTGTTTGAATCGTACATTATCTGTTCTCCTTTTACAATGCTTTATGTATTCTTTTCAGCATATAATATTTTCAACAGGTTGAAAAAATACGTAGTTTTGCGTTCAGGGGGGCTGTCACATGGGCGCGGTCATCTGTTTTTAAGACCGTGTGAACGCAGAACTGCGAACAGGTCCTGAATTTTTTAACCGTTTTCGATGTGCTGATTTTGAATAATAATTATTCAGAATTCGGATAAGTCTGTAAATGCCGGCACTTGAGGTAAAAATTAATTTTCTGATTTTACTAAAGAGCCGAAGCCCGCGGACTTATCTGTCGGAGTTCGGGAGTCTGCCAAATTCCTCTTTTTTTGAGGGGGGTTACAGGTGTTATAAAAAGCACTTTTTTATTACATTTATTCGTATAAATTTCAAGATTAAACATGCACAAATTTATATTTTTTTAATAATAGTCCGCTCAATTTTTATAACCAACTGATTTTATAAGATTCGATAATTTTCAATCTGAAAACAAAAGGGTTAGGTGATTTCCGGAAAAGAATATGTCTGGCATATGCTTTCTTGAAAATCGCCTTATTTTTTATATCAAAAATCCTCAATTTTTATAAAATTAATTGGTTATAAAAGCGGTCCGAGCTGTTTGTTAAAAATAACAACTTAATTTTATTGGTCTATTTTTTTATTGAATCTATATCTTAATATGCTATTTATATTATTATTTTTTCATAACACAGGCAGATGATGACATCAGCCGGGTCGGAGTTCTCAAACTTTTGAAATTATACAGTTTTTTACTGATGAGTTCAGGCTTTTGTTTTTATATGCTCGATGGATCAATTCCGTTTGACTGATCTCACGCCGAAGCTTGCGAAAGCAGTGTTTGTTCGAGCCAGGTCAAAAAATTTGATCATCGGGTGTATAGGAAATAATAAGAAATCATGCCATCTGCATTGATTATTTTAAAATTGTCCGAAGTGAACTGGCATTGTCTTAAAATCTGTCTTCCCAAAGAACTTGAAATAAACAACATACCCGATGCAGGTCGCGGGGCGGGCGTTGCAAAGTCCGTCTTATGCGGATATGCGGATGTGATGTTCGGCGGATTTTGCTTCGCCGCGTTCGCCCTGCATTTCGGGTATTTTATTTTTTGGAAAATCCTTTGTTCACATACTCCATACAGACAGGAGATGATACTATCCGAAGTTCTTAAATTATTTTTCAGAGCCATTATGAAAGATGATTTTCACACGCCTTCAGAACAGGCGATTTAATAAATTTTAATGTTCCGAAGAAAGAAAAAACTTAATGACTGTAATTTCTAAAAGAACAAAGTCAGGATGTCCATTATGTTACGGAAATTCACGGATGACATTTATTTGTCTGGTAATTCTGTTTTTTCTGAATCTGACAACCCATTTATTCGCCAAAGAGGGCAGCATTAAATTTGAACATATCTCAATTGAGCAAGGGCTTTCTCAAAACTCGGTGCATTGCATTTTACAGGACAGCAAAGGCTTTATGTGGTTTGGGACGTGGGACGGACTGAATAAATATGACGGATACAGTTTTACGGTGATTAAGAATGACCCGGATAATCCCAACAGTCTGAGCGGAAACGGTATCAGATCAATCATTGAAGACCGGTCAGGATATCTCTGGATCGGAACAGAGACCGGGGGCCTCAGTAAGTTTGATCAGGAAAAGGAAACATTTACCCGGTATCAGCACAAGCCAGATGATCCGGCCAGTCTGAGTCATAACAATGTCAGGGCGATTTATGAGGATAGCGAAAAAATGCTGTGGATCGGGACAGAGGGCGGAGGTCTCAATAAATTTGACCGGGAAAAGGAAACATTTGCCCGGTATCAGCACACCCCTGATGATCCGGCCAGTCTGAGCCATAACAATGTCAGGGCGATTTATGAGGATAGCGAAAAAATGCTGTGGATCGGGACAGAGGGCGGAGGTCTCAATAAATTTGACCGGGAAAAGGAAACATTTACCCGATACCTTCATCATTCTGATGATCTGTCCAGTCTGAGCCATAACAATGTGAGGGCGATTTATGAAGACCGGTCAGGATATTTCTGGATCGGAACAGAGAACGGACTGGATAAATTTAATCGGGAAGCGGCGCAGTTTATTCATTATAAAAACAAGCCTGATGACCCTTACAGCCTGAGTCATAACGGAGTTTGGCTGATCTTTGAGGATATGGCCGGGGGGCTATGGATCGGGACGGAGGGCGGAGGTCTTAATAAATTTGACCCTGAAAAAGAAAAATTTATCTCCTATAAAAATGACCCTGATGACCCCCGCAGCCTGAGTCATAATGTTATCTGGTCTGTTTATGAAGATCGCTCAGGGGTGTTCTGGATCGGAACTTATACAGCGGGTCTCAATAAATTTGATCGGGAAAAGGCACAGTTTGTTCATTATAAAAATGATCCCGGGAATCCTCACAGCCTGAGTCATAATGTTGTCTGGTCCGTTTATGAAGACCGGCTGGGGAACATCTGGATCGGAACAGACAAGGGTTTAGACCGGTTTGACCGGGAGAATGATCAATTCATCCACTACCAAAATAATCCTGATGATCCTCATACTCTGAGCCATAATGAAGTCTGGTCCCTTTATGAAGATCACGAAGGAACACTCTGGGTGGGAACCTATGGCGGATTAAACAGCTTTGACCCAAAAAGTGAAACATTTACGCATCATCTGAACACTCCCGACAAACTCACGAATAATAAAATCAAGGCAATCAGCGAAGATCGTTCAGGGACGCTTTGGATCGGAACGGAGAACGGATTAAATCAGTTTGATCGGGAAAAAGCGCAATTTGTTACTCATTATAAAAATGATATTGGTGATCCTCACAGTCTGAGCCACGACGCTGTATGGGTGATTTATGAAGATCGTTCAGGAATACTTTGGATCGGAACGGAGAACGGATTAAATCAGTTTGATCGGAAGAACGGAAAGTTTATCCGCTACCAAAAGGATTACAACAATCCTAACAGTCTCGGTGACAACTGGATATTGTCAATTTATGAGGATCGTCATAACATGCTTTGGCTCGGAACCATTGGCGGATTGAATAAATTTGATCCGAGAAAAAAAATATTCACCCGGTACAGAGAAAAAGAGGGGCTGCCAAATGACGTGGTGTATGGAATAGCAGAGGACGATAACGGCCGTCTCTGGATCAGCACTAATAAAGGTCTGGCAAGGTTTGATCCGAAAACAGAAAAATTTAAAAACTATGACGTGAGAGACGGGCTGCAAAGCAACGAGTTTAATGTGGGAGCATACCATAAAACCAGACGAGGTGAGATGTTTTTCGGCGGTATCAATGGCTTTAACATATTTCATCCCTCAGATGTCAAAGATAATCCGCATATTCCTCCGCTTGTCATCTCGGACTTTCAGATATTCAACGAATCTTTGAAAGTGAAGGATGAAAATTCGTTCTTACAAAAATCCGTCACATATACCGAAGAGATTGAATTGTCCTACAAAGAAAGCGTCTTTTCATTTGAATTTACCGCGCTTCACTATGCATATCCGGAAAAAAATCAGTACGCCTATATGATGGAAGGGTTTGACAAAGATTGGATTTACTCAGGCACAAGGCGTTTTGTCACATATACCAATTTACCCGCAGGCAGATATATTTTCAGGGCCAGGGGATCAAACAATGACGGGGTATGGAATGAGCAGGGTGTCGGAATTAAAATAATAATTACGCCTCCGCCGTGGAAAACGTGGTGGGCATACAGTCTGTATGTGGTCATGCTGTCAGGGGCGGTGTTCGGATACATACGGCATATCACCAAAGCGCAGGCAGAAAAGTTGGAACATCAGCAAAAAGTATTAGAACAGGAGCGTCTGGCCGCGGAGCAGTTAGAGCGAAAGGTGGAAGAGCGGACACAGGAACTGAAGGAGAAAAACAGGCAGATTATGGACAGCATCCGTTACGCCCAGATGATACAGGAATCTCTGCTGCCAAATCCGGACGAGGTAAGGAACTTTCTCCCGAACAGCTTTTCTATATGGATGCCCAGAGATATTGTCGGCGGAGATATTTTTCATATTGATTTTTTTCCTCCGTCCGGGAAAGCTGACCGCGGCAGTTTTGTTGTGGCAGTAATTGATTGCACGGGTCACGGGGTTCCCGGAGCGTTTGTGAGCATGATCGCGTCCTCCGGTTTAAGAAGAATCATAAGAGATGAAGGCTGTCATGACCCTGCTGAAATTCTGAAGCGTCTGAACTTTATTGTTAAAATGTCACTTCATCAGGACACTGAATATGCCCTTTCCGATGACGGCCTGGACGCTGCGATTTGTTTTATTCAGTTATCATCTGTCAGTGAGGAATTGTCATCTGCCAGTTGTCAGCCCTCAGTAAAAACAGATCCATTCTTTAAAAAAAAACAACCGAAAACTGATAACTATTCCCTGATTTTTGCCGGAGCCAGACTACCGCTGATTTACACCCGGGATGGCGAAGTAATGGTTATTAAGGGTGACAGGCAAAGCATTGGCTATAAGAAATCTGATTTAAATTTTAACTTCACTAATCACACAGCGATAATCAGAAAAGGCATGTGTTTTTATCTGCTCAGTGACGGTTTTGCAGATCAGCTGGGTGAAAAAAGTGACCGGCGCTTCGGTACAAAGCGGTTAAAAAATCTTCTCAGAAAAATCAGCTACCTTTCTTTTGATGAGCAGAAAAAAAAAATCATCGAATCATTTGAGCAACACAAAGGCGAAAATGAAAGACAGGATGATGTCACAGTGGTGGGGTTCGGTTTTTTATAAAGCCAGGACAAATTTCAAATCTTAAATTTCAAATCCCAAATCCCAAATCCCAAATCCCAAATAAAAAAAATATTGGCGATGCATTTTTTTCTTGACAGGCCCTCTCACATGATTATCTTTTTTCAGGTGTGAAAAGATAACATTTTGATATTAAAAGAAATTAAATTATTTTTTCCTTGACATGCCTGCCAGCATGTTTAAGTTTCAGAGAAAGAGCGGAAGAGAACGAAGCATTTAGAAATCACAACTATTCAGTTTTATATAAACGGCCATGAGCGGTTCGCTCACAACGAAATATGAAAGAACTTTTAACTTTAGTCACTTCAGACACTTTCATATAAACGGCCATGAGCTGCCGGTCACAACGAAAAATGAAAGTTTTGCTGTTTTTCCTGACACTTAACACTTAACACCTGACACTTTCATATAAACGGCCATGACCTGCCGGTCACAACGAAAAATGAAAGTTTTGCTGTTTTTCCTGACACTTAACACTTAACACCTGACACTTTCATATAAACGGCCATGATCTGCCGGTCACAACAAAGGATGAAAGTTTTGCAGTTTTTCCTAACACTTAACACTTAACACCTGACACTTTCATATAAACGGCCATGATCTGCCGGTCACAACGAATGATGAAAGTTTTGCAGTTTTTCCTAACACTTAACACCTGACACTTTCATATAAACGGCCATGAGCTGCCGGTCACAACGAAAAATGAAAGTTTTACAGTTTTTCCTGACACTTAACACCTAACACCTAACACTTTCATATAAACAAGGAGGTGCAACCATGTTTAATCTCATATCATGCAGAAAACCTCAGCGGAATGAAATCGCCCGTTTTCGCAGTGAAACAGATGATTTTTTTAAGCGATTTTTTGATATAAGTCCGTTTGACAAAAGAAGTTTATTCTCGGAAAAGGCATGGTTTCCTTATACAGATGTAAGCGAAGGAGAAAAAGATATAACTGTCAAAGCTGAGATTCCCGGAGCTGACAAAGAGGACATTGACGTACAAGTCAGCGGCAGAACCCTGACCATTAAAGGCGAGAAAAAGCAGGAGACCAAAGAAGACAATGAGGACTACCATCGGGAAGAGCGGTTTTACGGGACGTTCAGGAGAAGCATCAGGCTTCCTGCCGGGGCAGATACGTCAGACATTGACGCATCATATAAAAACGGAATCTTGAACATTACCATGAAAAAGATAAAACCGTCCGCATTCAAGAAGATCGAAATCAGCGGCACATAATGCGATGACACAGCGAACCATATTTTTCTTTTAAGGAGGTGACATTATGACAATTATCAGGAGAACAACTCCGGGTTATCCGGGAACATATTTTGGATGGGGCCTTACAGACCGTGATTTTGGACTGCCAGTAAACGAGATGACTCGGCTGTTTGAAAATTTTTTCAAACGCGGATACCTGGCAACATCCCGCCGAGCCTTTCCGCCGGTAAATCTCTATGAAGATAATGAGAATTTTTATATGACCGCGGAACTTCCCGGTATGACGGAAAAGGACATTGAGATCAATGTCGAAGCAGACAGCATTCGTCTGAAAGGTGAACGAAAAATAGTCAGTGATGAATGCAAAAATGTCTGTTACCATCGTCGGGAGAGAGCAGGCGGCGCTTTCAACAAAAAGGTAAATCTCCGGAACCGCATCTCAACCGACAAGGTGACAGCGAACATGAATAACGGTGTCCTGAAGATCACCATGCCCAAAACTGAGGATTCAAAACCCAAAAAAATTGAAGTCAAGGTGAATTAAGAAAGGAGGTGGAGAAAAATGGAAGCTGGAGAACTTAATGTTCAGGATAAAAAGGAAGCAGAGGCCCAGGGAGAACTGACAAGACCCGGTGATTTTTTCACACCTGTTGCGGATATTTTTGAAGACAGGGATTCAGTGATCTTGGTTGCAGATATGCCCGGGGTCAATAAAGACGGCGTAACGATTCAGGTTGAGGATAACAAACTGAGCATTCAGGGTGAAGTCGGCACTGAGAGACCCGGCAGGCCCATATTTTCAGAATACCCCATAGGCGGCTTTATGAGAACATTCACGCTTGCGGAGATTATTGACCAGTCAAAAATTGAGGCCAGCATAAAAGACGGTGTCTTGCGAGTTGCGCTCCCCAAAGCCGAAGCAGGCAAACCCAGAAAGATAAGCGTAAAGGCAGAATAATGGAGAAAATGATCAGTGATTGAAGATTGAAGGCTTTTTTCAGACTGGCAATCTTCAATCTTCAATCAAGAATTAAAATAAGGAGGAATGAATAATGAGAATCAGGAGAATGTTCAATACGCCCGTATGGGGATGGAAAACGCCGTTTGACGAACTGGATCGGATGAGAGGTCAGTTGGATAAATTTTCCGAGGAACTGGAGAAAGGGTTATTACAGCGGCGTTGGTCAGGTGTTTTCCCACTGATCAATGTGACCGAAGATAAGGATAATTATCAGGTTCGTGCGGAACTTCCCGGATTAAAGACAGATGACCTGGATATCTCTGCAACCGGAAAAACCCTTACTGTATCAGGTGAGCGGAAGATACCTTCCGAGAGCAAAGAGGTCAATTATCACAGAAGGGAGCGGGAAGCAGGAAAATTCAGCAGAATCGTCACATTACCGAATCAGATTGATCCGGCAAAGGTTGAGGCCAGCCTTACTGACGGAGTTTTAACGGTTGTTTTGCCCAAAGCTGAGTCAGCAAAACCCAGACAAATTACAATCAGCTAAGAACCGGGTTTTCAAACCCGGTTTCCGGCAAATTTAAACATAAGGAGGAATGGAAAATGACAGAATCCAAAGATATTCAGGTAAAGGAAAAACAGGAAGTGAACGCTTCCGCGGAACAGACAAAACCAGGTCCGACTTTTGTGCCGGTTGCAGATATATTTGAAACAGAGCTTGAAATCACCCTGCTCGCGGACATGCCGGGGGTGAAGCCGGAAGACCTGGATATTGACCTTCGTGAAAATACCCTCACTTTGGCGGGAGAAGTGGAACCGCCCGAAGGTGCTGAAGAAACAGATATATTCAGAGAATATCAGACAGGCAGATATTTCAGGCAGTTTACCCTTTCCGAAGTCATTGACCAGTCAAAGATTGACGCCAAGTTAAATGACGGTGTCCTGAGGTTGACCCTGCCGAAAGTTGAAAAAGCAGCGCCCCGGAAGATTATGGTTAAGGCGGGCTAAATCACGTCTGATATTCAAATAAGGTTATCAGACCCGATATTTTAAATTTCAACTCGTTACGAGGCCATGCTTCGTAACGCGAGACCGGGAGGCTTTGCCTCCCGTATAGAAGGGGAAAAGAAATTTTATCTTTTCCCCTTTTGAATACAGTCACCCACCTCCGCCACACACGGAAAAACCTTTGCCAGTCTCATCTGTCCTGTCCCCGCATTAATCGTGAAAATGAAAAAATCAAGAGCGCACCCGCGGAAACCCGGCTTTTTTCCAGGCTTAAGCGTAAGCGGGTTTTCCGGTATTTTCTCCGGAGTGCGAAAATGCTTTTTCGCAATGCCGCCTGCCCAAATGCCAACGCCAGAATCATGAATGTATTTTCTCCGGAGTGCGAAAATGCTTTTTCGCAATTGCAAAAATAAAATTTTTGCACTCCGGATCCGCCCGGAACTTCCTAAGTCAACAGCATTAGGGGAACCTCCCCGGTCGGAAAAACCCGGGTTTTTCCCCCGTCTGTCGTGTCTGCTCTGTGACAGCCCGGAAACTTTGCGATCTGCTGAGAGTTCATGTTTTGCAGCGTAATGTTGAAAATGGAACTTGATTATCAGGTGATAAAAGACTATTTTAAGGTAAGATTTTAAGAAAATTTTTACCCTTCCGGAGTGTCAAACTGCAAGTTTGGTACTCCGAATAATCTTTTTTTTAAAGTCTGTACATGACTATATTTTATACTCAGTGATCAAGTTTTTTGTTTCTGACTCTGTAAATAATGAAATTTGAATATATCAAAGACAGGGAACAGATGTCCGGTTTTTCAGACCTTAAAAAAATCAGAGCGTAACCAAAACCGAACACGACTTACCTGTTTTTACACTTTAAAAAAATTAAAATGTTCAGCAGACCGAAAATGTGTCCATGAAAATTTTTCGATCTGATGACACTCATACAATTTTCAAGAAAGAACATACCAGGTATATTCTTTCTGAAAATCATCTAAGGGATTTTCTAAAAAATAAAATACCCGGAATGTAGGGTGGGTGAAGCGAAGCGGAACCCACCTTACGCGGATGTCCGGTGGGTTCCGCTTCGCTTCACCCACCCTACGTTTTCCACATTTTTCCGAACCGGGTATATTATTTATTTGGAGTTCCCTAAGTTAGTGACCGGAATAAAGATTCCTTGTTTAAAAATTATCACCAAGCTCAGTCAGTAAAAAAAAACTTTATCATCAGATGATTAATACTAAATGATAAATATCTGTCAAATTCAAAAAATTTGGCAGTCAGGGGGATTTATGAAAGCGATGCTTGTTACAGGCGGCTGCGGATTTATCGGGACAAATTTTATCCGGTATCTGCTTTCCAAATCTGACTTTACAGGACGCATTGTCAATGTGGATAAGCTCACATATGCCGGAAATCTTGAAAATATGACTGAAATTGATAAAAAATTTATAGGACGGTATAAGTTCATAAACGCGGATATATGCGATTCCGAAGCCATGTCAGAATTATTTGAAAAATATAAAATTGATACGGTATGCCATTTTGCAGCAGAATCTCATGTTGACAGATCTATCGCGGAGCCGGATGCTTTTATCAAAACCAATATTGTCGGTACATTTAATCTCATTGAACTGGTCCGAAAACATAAAGATCAGATGCTTCTCTTTCACCATGTCAGCACCGATGAGGTTTATGGCGCCCTTGGTCCTTATGGCTTTTTTACCGAAGATACGCCTTACAATCCGAGCAGTCCTTATTCCGCGTCCAAGGCATCTTCCGACCATCTTGTAAGAGCCTATCATAAGACATATGGAATACCTGTGACCATTTCCAACTGTTCAAACAATTACGGGCCATACCAATTTCCGGAAAAACTTATTCCCATGATGATACTGAACGCCCTTGAGGGAAAAAGTCTTCCGGTTTACGGTGATGGCCGTAATGTAAGGGACTGGCTCTATGTGGAAGATCATTGCAGTGCCATATGGGAAATCATGAAAAAGGGAAGGCGGGGCCAAACCTATAATATCGGGGGCAGGTGTGAGATGTACAATATTGATGTGGTAAGAAGAATATGCGACCTTTTGGATGAGCTGAATCCGATGCCAGGCGGCGGATCACGAAGAGGACTGATAACTTTTGTCAAAGACAGACCCGGTCATGATTTCAGATATGCAATTGATTTCAATAAATTACGCGGAGAGACCGGTTGGGAGCCGAATGAGTCCTTTGAAACCGGAATGAGAAAGACCATTCAATGGTATCTGGATAACCAGGAATGGGTAAGCAGAGTCAGAACCGGAGAATACATGTCGTGGATGGAGCAGCAGTATAATCTCTGAATCAAAGACTTCCGAAGTATTATAAGCTTTGGAAGTCCTGTGTTCAACAGATTGGAAAAAATTTTTGTAAAAAAACGCTTCGCTCTGTTTTTGCGCTCCGGAAAAAATTTTTGCTGATTATAACGGATTTAGGGGAGGGCTGATTCAGCCCTGTAAGGGCGGTATATTTATAGCAGATTTGCTCCGGAGGGATCCGGAGTGCAAAAATTATATTTTTGCAGTTGCGAAAAAACATTTTTCGCACTCCGGAAAGAACACCGGACGGAGCCGGAGTGCAAAAATTGTATTTTTGCAATATCCGGAGTGCAAAAATTGTATTTTTGCAGTTGCGAAAAAACATTTTTCGCACTCCGGAAAGAACACCGGACGGAGCCGGAGTGCAAAAATTGTATTTTTGCAATATCCGGAGTGCAAAAATTGTATTTTTGCAGTTGCGAAAAAACATTTTTCGCACTCCGGAAAGAACACCGGACGGAGCCGGAGTGCAAAAATTGTATTTTTGCAGTTGCGAAAAAACATTTTTCGCACTCCGGAAAGAACACCGGACGGAGCCGGAGTGCAAAAATTATATTTTTGCAGTTGCGAAAAAACATTTTTCGCACTCCGGAAAGAACACCGGACGGAGCCGGAGTGCAAAAATTGATTTTTGCAATATCCGGAGTGCAAAAATTGTATTTTTGCAGTTGCGAAAAAACATTTTTCGCACTCCGGAAAGAACACCGGACGGAGCCGGAGTGCAAAAATTGTATTTTTGCAGTTGCGAAAAAACATTTTTCGCACTCCGGAAAGAACACCGGACGGAGCCGGAGTGCAAAAATTGTATTTTTGCAGTTGCGAAAAAACATTTTTCGCACTCCGGAAAGAACACCGGACGGAGCCGGAGTGCAAAAATTGTATTTTTGCAGTTGCGAAAAAACATTTTTCGCACTCCGGAAAGAACACCGGACGGAGCCGGAGTGCAAAAATTGTATTTTTGCAGTTGCGAAAAAACATTTTTCGCACTCCGGAAAGAACACCGGACGGAGCCGGAGTGCAAAAATTGTATTTTTGCAATATCCGGAGTGCAAAAATTATATTTTTGCAGTTGCGAAAAAACATTTTTCGCACTCCGGAGAGAACACCGGAAAATTTGTTTTTTACGGTTTTCACACCTTTAACATGTCCGATCCAATATACGCCGCGGTCAATATCATGGAACTGGCCTTCAGCAATCGCAGCATCAACGTAATTGGCACGACCACCAAAATGAATCGGCACATAGCGGGATAAACGCGCAATCATATCTGCCGGGTATCTTCCCCCGTCATAAGGGCCTGGCTGCAACACAGGATCGCCGATTTTAGCATTGTTTGAATTGGCCAGAACGTGATTGTTGCTCAGGAAGTCCCGTGATCCACTGACGAGCTTGTCTGCTATTTATTTTTTTCCAGGATGCGCCCAAAACTCCGCTCATACTGCTCAACAGACTGCCGAAGCACTTCCAAAAAAGATTTCGCATAAACCGGACTCGTAACAATACGGATATAAATATCCCCTTCTCCGTTTTCAGAATAAAACTGCCCGAAATCGAATAAGAACTCAGAGGCATTGTGCCCGACCTTGAAATAATTGGCGTAACGTCCCTCAAGTTTCTTATCATCACAGTCAGTTTTTGATGTGCGAACCTTTTTCATGTTGATGATCTTTCCAATGTTGTTCCGTCCGGATGACGGGAAGGATTAATCTGTGAATAAATATAAGCAAGATGAGTGCCAACCCGGGCCAAACAGAAGTTTATTTTATAACCTTCTGATAAATAAAGATTAATTTTAAATGAAGCGTATCGGAAGTTCTCATTCTTCTGGTGAGAAATGTTACACATTCTGTTACACATAAAATTTTTGTCACACCCAAAAAAATGAGGTTTTATGATTATAATATGCTGAAAACATATCTTTTCATTTGGTATAAACCGAGGAGGAAGGAAAGTGCGGAGGTGTAACATTTTTATGTTACAGAATCATGTGACAGTGTTACACTCGACGACCAAGTTTTGGTAGTCCTGCAAAGGTGGTGATAAATCTCGTTCAGTTCCCCGATTATCGGGACACTGAATCTCATTCATCACTGCTCGTGCAGGACTACCCAAATTTTTTTTGCCATTCCTGCGAAAGCAGGAATCCGCTGCTTTCAGAAAGCCTGGGGGTGTCCCACCTTTTACACATCCGAAAAAATCAGCCACAAAGACACAAAGGAACCGCAAAGAGACTTCGTCAGACTTCGTGTCTTCGCGGCAGAAAAAACAGGCGTGTCCCGCCTTTTATCCGAAAAAATCAGCCGCAAAGACACAGAGGAACCGCAAAGAGACTTCGTGAGACTTTGTGTCTTCGTGCCTTCGTGGCAAAAAAACCGGATGGGTCCCGCCTTTCACACATAAAACCTGTCCTTGTGTAAAAGGTGGGACACACCCGAAAGCCTGATCATCGAGATTACAGTTAATGGTTAATTATTTTTTTAAAACTGCGCAAAATGATAGGGGTATTTTATTTTGGGGAAATCCCTTATTGTTGTTTCATCATTCTGCTGCCTGTATGTGATTGACATTATATAAGTCATAGGGTAGTTTTTTTCATTGTCATGGAATACCTCATATAAACAGACATGACCTGCCTGTCACAATGTCACATGAAAATTTTTTAATTTTTCTTAACACTTAACACTTAACACCTAACACTTAACACCTAACACTTAACACCTAACACTTAACACCTAACACTTAACACCTGACACTTAACACTTAACACCTAACACTTAACACCTAACACCTAACACTTAACACCTAACACTTTCATATAAAAAATTAAGGATAAGGCATGTCTTCATCATTTAATCCCATATTAAACAGCCCTTTTGAAGAACCGGATCATTATTATGATACCCAGCTGGACGGAAGTTTGGATTATGACAACATCATCAGCGGGAGGAGGCCCTTTGTTCCGGATGTTCCCCTCGCGCCGGTGAAGCCGGGGAAGCAAAAACAGGTCTTTACCGTAAAAGATGTTTCTGATACCTATGACACCCATCTGGTGAATCTCATCCGCAGGGAAGCAGGCGCGTGGCGAACTGCGGGATATCCCAATGTCACCCGTGTGACCGGGGAGCTGCTGACCTTCTGGTTTCTGAATCCTGAACGGAATAACAAACTGTTTTTTGCCCAGAGAGAGGCCATTGAAATCGCAGTCTGGCTGAACGAAGCCGCGGAAAAATCCAACGCGGGGCAGAATATTCTGAACCGGATCCGTGAGGGGCAGGTTATAAGAAAGACACATACTGGATTTAATTTGCCCCGAATTGCGTTTAAAATGGCCACAGGAACAGGAAAAACCGTGGTCATGGCCATGCAGATTCTTTATCATTTCTTTAATCGGACCGAATACAGAAATGATGTACGGTTTGCAGATTATTTTCTTATCCTGACCCCGGGGATAACCATCAAGGATCGTCTCGGGGTCTTATTTGCGGATACAGAGGCCCGGCATAAATATGATGCAAAAGATTATTATCATATCCGGGACCTGGTGCCATATGCTTTTGAAAACCGATTGTCCGGGCTGAATGCAAAGCTTGTGATTACCAACCGCCATTCCCTTGAACGCCGGGTGCTGAAGGGCAACAAGAAAAGCCCTTTTGACGGCAAAAAAGGAAGAAACAAAGACCATGGCATGGAAGATTATGCCCGTGTCATCCAAAAGGTCCTGGGGAAATTCAGAAAAGGCCGGCGGGTGGTGGTCATTAATGATGAGGCCCATCACTGCTACCTCCCAAAAGTAAAAACAAAGCAAAAGGAAAATCAGCGGGCCGCGGTCTGGATCACAGGAATTGCTGAGATTGCAAAGAAATTCAAAGTCCGGGCCGTGTATGACCTGAGCGCGACACCCTATTATCTGAATGGGTCAGGCTATGATCCTTATACCCTGTTTCCTTGGGTGGTGAGTGACTTCGGGCTGGTGGAGGCCATGGAGTCGGGGCTGGTGAAGATTCCCTTTATGCCTGAGACAGACACCACCCAGGAGATTGAAATGCCCAAACTCCGCAATATTTACGAGTTTGTGAAAGATGATCTGCCTAAAAAAAGCGCAAAGAAACAGAAATTTACAGCGCATCCCCAACTGCCGGAACTGGTGAGGATCGGTTTGGAGCAGTTTTATTCCCATTATAAAAAGGAATATGAAAAGGTCCGGGAATTGTTTGACAGCCCCCCTGTTTTTATCGTGGTCTGCAATAACACCAGTATTTCTTCAGAAATTTTCAGATATATCGCGGGATATGAAATTGAGCGAGAAGAGGGGGAGACTCAGGTGGTGAACGGGAAATTCGAGTTGTTTGACAATTTTGACCCGAATACCCGCCAGCTCCTCAGAAAGCCGCCCACGTTGCTTATTGATTCAGAGGAGCTGGAGAATTCCGATCAGATCACGCCGCAGTTTAAAAAAATATTCGCGTCCGAGATTGAGCGGTTCAAAGCAGATTATCGCAGACTCCGCCCGGACAGGTCCGTAGATCAGATCACAGACTCGGATTTGTTGCGGGAGGTGGTCAACACGGTGGGTAAAATGGGAACCCTGGGCGCGCATGTCCGATGCGTGGTGTCCGTGTCCATGCTCACAGAGGGATGGGACGCGAACACGGTCACACATATCATGGGACTGCGGGCTTTTGGGTCCCAGCTGCTGTGTGAGCAGGTGGTGGGACGTGCGCTCAGGCGGGTGAATTATTACAGGGACGAGACCGGCCAGTTCCCGCCGGAATATGCCCATGTGATCGGTGTGCCTTTTAAATTCTTCAAGGGCGGGAAAACTGCTGTGACACCGCCTAAGGGAGATATGGTTCAGATCAGGGCACTGCCGGAACGGGGCGCGTATGAGATTTGTTTTCCCAATATCACGGGTTACAGGATTGAGCGATTAAATGATGAGATCAGAGCGGATTTCAGCCAGATAGAACCGTTTGAGATTGATGGCTCAAAATTGCCTGCTGAGACCAAACTGACAACAGCGTTTTCGCCGGCATCCAAAACGTTGTCGCTGGAGGAGCTGAAAGAAAAACGGGAACAGGAGCTGATTTATCATATCACCCAGTCTCTGATTTCCCTTTGTTTCAGGGATGATGACGGAAATCCCCTGTTTTACCATTTTCCTGTCCTGAAAAAAATTGTTCAGGAATGGGTACGCACAAAGGTTTGCTGTATTGGCGACGCATTTAAAAACATGCTGTTTCATCTGGATGAAATGCGATATTGCCACCATATCATGCGGGGGATTCATGCGGATCAGCAAAAGCATGACAGTATCCTTCCTGTGTTTAATTCGTACAATAAATTCGGTTCCACTTGTCATGTGAACGGGGTGACAAGGAAAAAGATTTATCAGACCACGAAAAGCCATGTGAATTTTGTGGTTGCAGATACAAATGCCTGGGAACAGATCGCGGCAAAGACTCTGGAAGAGATGGATGAGGTGGTTTGCTATGTGAAAAATGAATTTCTGGGGTTTGCGATTCCATATCTGAAAGATGGCAAGGATGATAAGCATTATTATCCTGATTTTATTGCACAATGTAAATCTGAAAATGGGAAGAGGATTCAACTGATTATTGAAATAACAGGAATGAATAAGGACAAGGCGGAAAAAAAATGGTATGTGGAGAATCGCTGGCTCCCCGCGGTGAACACTGTCAGAGAAAAATACGAGTATGATGAATGGCGGTTTGTCGAGATCGCGGACGATATCAGGGATATTAAAAATCAACTCATTGAAAAAATTCGGGAATGTGTCTGATCCCTGGTTTACAGGATGACAGAACTTTCAAGATCAGAACGCGTTCCGCCTCCCTTGGCCCGGAGTAAAGAAAATGTATCGAGACATATTGATAAAACAAGTAAAAAAAGCTATCCTCGAGATGGAGCCTGACGCGGAGATTATTCTTTATGGTTCCCGCTCACGGGGCAATTCAACATTACTCAACTTATCCGAAGGGGTTAAATTAAAATAACATGCCCATAAAATCCATCAAACATAAACACGAAAAGCGTATGCACATTCCGTCTAAAGAAGAGGCCGGTTATGAGAAGGCAAATGCGAAAGTCCGGGAAAAAAAAACGGCCGCGTTTCCGCTGAATCCGGTGACGCATCGGGGGCAGGACCCGGAATTGTTTTGGCTGAACAAATATGCAAATGATGACCGGGAAACATTGCTGAAGGTGGATATCCGGTCCCTGTATCGCCATGAACATATTTCGCCTGAAATTTTAATTGAAAATTTGTATAAACTCAGAGAAGAAGAAAATCAGGAGCAGTTGTCTTTGTTTGAGCTTTTTGGCAATGGAATCCAAATGGATGAACTGGATAAGGTGGCGGAATATTACAGACATCAGGATGATTGGACAAATCGGATGATTCTGGGGGATTCTCTGTTGGTGATGACGTCTCTGCTTGAGCGGGAGGGCATGGCCGGGAAGGTCCAGATGATTTATATTGATCCGCCATATGGGATCAGATATGGCTCAAATTGGCAGATGAAGCTGGATAATCGTAATGTCGCAGATGGAAAAGATGATCATTTAAGCGGAGAGCCGGAGCAGATAAAGGCGTATCGGGATACGTGGGAACTCGGGATTCATTCTTATCTGAGTTATTTGCGGGACCGGCTTCTTGTGGCAAAAGACCTGCTCACGGAGAGCGGTTCCTGCTTTGTGCAGATTTCAGATGAAAATGTCCATCTGGTGAGATGTCTGATGGATGAGGTGTTTGGGAGTGAGAATTTTGTGAGACAAATTATTTTTTTTAAAACTACCTCAAAAGGAGGAAAATATCTTGATGAAAATGCTGATTATATTATCTGGTATGGAAAAAATTCAGAATTCCTTAAATATCGCCAATTATACCTTCCCAAAAAAATTGGAGGACCTGGGGCTAAAGAATATAAATACTTGATGTTAAAAAATGGAGAATGGAAAGCTTTGAGGCAGTATGATCTGTTTAATCCTAAAATTACGAGTCAGGATAAATTATTTAGCCACGATAATTTTACTTCACAATCCGGGGGAAGTACGACTCAATATTCTTTTGAATTTGATGATAAAAAAATAAATCCTCCTTCAAGAGGGGGCTGGAAAACAAATTTGAGGGGTCTGGAGAATTTAATTAAGAAAGATAGGATTATATTAGTTGGAAATACCCCAAGATTTGTTCGTTATTTTAATGATTTCCCTATTTATCCAATTTCAACCCATTGGGATGACACTCGGATCAGCGGTTTCAGTAATGAAAAACATTATGTAGTTCAAACATATACCAAAGTTATCCAACGTTGCCTGCTTATGACCACAGATCCCGGGGATTTGGTCTTAGACCCCACCTGCGGCAGCGGCACAACCGCTTATATGGCCGAGCAATGGGGCCGCCGCTGGATCACCATTGACACGTCCCGCATTGCGCTGAACATCGCCAAAACCCGGGTAATGACAGCGACATTTCCCTTTTACAAGCTCCACGATGAAAAGACCCATGACATCTGCCAGGGATTTATCTATAAAAAAGTGCCGCACATCACCTTAAAATCTTTGGCAAATGACGAGTCCCCTGCTGAAGAGACCCTTTATGATCAGCCCTATGAAGACAAAAAAAGGCTCCGGGTTGCCGGACCGTTCACTGTTGAAACCCTGCAAAGCCTGGACATCGCCTCCCCTGAATCTTTGGAACAGACCCACGATCCCCAGGACAAATTTGAAGCGCGTATCTTTGAGCATCTCATGTCCGCGGGCGTGAAGAACGGCATAAAAAACGAACATGCGGTATTTACCCGCGTGGATGCGCTGAACAGCCCCTATCTCCATGCGGAAGGCTTTTACCAGGGTGCGGACGGAGAAAAAAAAGCTTACCTCCACATCGGGCCCAAATTCGGAACCGTGAACAAGCTCATGGTGAACGAAGCCGTGAAAGAATGCCGCACCAGAGGAGATGCGGACTGGCTCATTATTCTTGGTTTTTCTTTTGACAGCGACATTTCAAACCGGAATGAAACCACAAGCTTAGGCTCCTTTGAAGTCACCAAAGTCCGAATGCACGACGATCTCATGCAGGAAGGGCTGCTCAAAAAGGACAAAAAGGCGGCTTCATTTGTCACCATTGGCGAACCAGACGTGAGATTGAACAGGAACGGAAAAACCGTTCAGGTGGAGCTTCTCGGTCTCGACATTTACGACCCCATCAGAGACCAAATCAAGGCACGAAATATTCATGACATTGCCTATTGGATGACAGATGATGATTATGATGGCAGTAATTTCATTGTCAGACAGGTGTTTTTCTGCGGCGGCAATAAAAAGGAAATGGACAACTGGAAAAAAGGATTGGACAAAACCGCTTCCGCAAGAGCCAGAAAAACCGCTGAAAAAATATTTAAAATCGAAATTGACCAACACGCATTTGACAGGCTGTATGGTCATTTGTCCCATCCCATTGAGATCAAAAAAAACAGACAGAAAATTGCGGTCCGTGTGATCTCACAGTTTGGCGAAGAATCTATGAAGGTGTTGGAAATTGAGAATTGAGAATTGAGAATTGAGGCCAATGAAAACACATAAAAAAATAATGAATTATATAAACAGACATTTTTATGTTTTCAAAGTCATATTTGTGGGGCTGATGATCTCACAAGTGTTATCAACCATCGGGGTTTACAAATCAAATACTGAGCTTTTGGAGAGGGTTGAAGCCATTATCTATGCCGGGTATCTTGCGGTTCCCAATTCATATGTCATGGACAGCCTCGGGACATTCACATCCGCATTTCTCGGGGGTCTTTTTTTTACGCTGACCGTGGGAATATGCCTTACTTTCCTCTCTTTCGGGGCGGTTTGGGCCTGGGACCGTATTTTTTTCAGAAACAGCTGCTTTTTTCTTTGTTTCATGATTGCCTGGCTTTGGTGCGTGTGCGAAATTAACAGCCAGGGGTTTTCGAAAATCCCCAGCGCGTTTTTCCTTCTGATACCTGTCATCGTGGCTTCGCTCACAAGACTGTGGCTTCCGGATCCGCCTGAAAAAATGCCTTTGAAGCTGATGGTTCATTTTATTTCTCTGATGATTCTGATGGTTATCGGTGCAAAATCAAACCTGATGAATGATCAGATATTTTTAAAAACCCGCGACAACCTGCTGCTGTCAAATCCTGTAGGTATAAAACTGAATGATTTCTATTATAAATATACACTTTACGCGGCACGGCTTTTTAAATCTCAGAACCAGAAACTTATCAAAACATGCAGTCTCGCGTTAATAGATGACATGGCTCTGCGAGAGCGTATTGAAAAAATATTGCTTAATCATGATTATCTGATTCTTGAAAGAGGAGAACCCACGGATCTTGATATTATAAAAATAAGAGGTCGTCTCATTTTTAAAATTCAGGTCTGGACAATTCTTGAAACCACCCCCGGAGAATTTCTCCGCTCCCCTCGGGAGATACTAAAAATGTTTTCCGAAAGAAGCGACAAATACGTGTTTTTTAGGAAATTCACCTTTCTCTCCCTTTTGCTCGTCCCTTCGGTAACCTTGTATGTCGGGATTTATGTGGTGTTTCGTATTCTGTCAGGATTCTTTATGAAACCGGCTTCGGCTTCGGTGCTTGCAGGAATATTCTGTTTCATCATAGGACTGAGCCTGCTTCTGTCCTTGCGTTTCGATACTGAGGAATATATTGAGACCACAGAATTGGCTGACTATCTGGAATCTGATAACTGGCACCGCAGGGTCGCGGCTCTGAAAACCATAAGGAAAAGAAGGATTGATATCAGCAAATTTCCTTCTTATACAAAAATAATGGAAAGTCCTCATATTCCGGAACGTTACTGGTTGGCAAGAGCCATGGGGGGCAGCCGGTCTCCCAAGGTGTATTACGACATATTGAAACTTCTTGATGATCCTAATTTCAATGTGGTTTACAGCGCGTTCTACGCGCTGGGGCAGAGAGGCGAAAAAAAGGCTGTCGGGAAGATTCTGAGGCGGATAAGAACATCTGATAACTGGTATGTCCAATGGTACGCATATAAAGCACTCAGAAAACTCAGGTGGAAGCAGAGAAAGGGAATTGAGAATTGAGAATTGAGAATTGAGAATTGGATATCGGAAATTGAAAATTGAGAATTGGATATCGGAAATTGAAAGCTTTGCGATCTTTGTATGTTATGTATAATCGTCATTTCCAAATGACTGTTGAAATAAAACCTTTTTTTATATGTGTCGGTGTTCTGCTTTTTACCGAACTGGTGGCAAGTGTCATTTTGTCAATGGATATGATTCCCCGGATGCTTGTCATAGGAGCGATTCGTTTGCTTCAGATTCATCTTTTTCTTCTGATTTTTATTGTCTGGGGCAATGGCTTATCTTCCTTAGGACTGGGAAAAAATCAGTTATGTTCCGGGCTGTGGCGGGGAATGCTCTGGTCCGCTGCTTTCGGGATTGTGGTATTTATTGGTTTGGGTATTCTGTTTTTTTATGGGCAATCCCCTTCAACGCTTATTCATACCCGCTTTCCCGAACAAACAGGAGAGTTACTTCTTTTTCTCTTTGTGGGCGGATTTGTGGCACCTGTTGCGGAAGAGATTTTTTTCAGGGGAATGCTTTACGGATTTCTGAGACCCCTGGGCATATTTGTCGCTCTTTTTCTGAGTACACTGATATTTGTACTTCTCCATTCTGTCAGAAGCCCGACACAGGCAGTGGGCGGAGTCTTGTTTGCCGTTGCTTATGAAACAGAAGGCAAACTTATGGTTCCCATTACCATACATGTTCTTGGTAACATGGCCATATTTGCTGTTTCAGCTTTATTTTGACACAATGGAATGCAGGTTTTTTGATCCGATCCGGCAGGACCCCTTGTCATTCCTGCGAAAGCAGGAATGACAAAAAAACTTCTGATTATAACGGATTTAGGAGAGGCCGGCCAAGCCCCGTGGAGGCGGCATATTTGTAGCATTCGAAGATGCCGCATCAGCCTAAAATGGATTCCTGCTTTCGCAGGAATGACAAAAAAACTTGATTATCGAGTATCAAAAAGTTAAATTTTAGTCGCTTATATCTCACCCTGCTGATTTTTCTGAAAAAAGTAGCCGGAGACTTGACATTTTGTTCATACTCTATTATTTTCATTATTGAGTTTTAAAAAAGTATTTTTCCATAAATCCCGGGACGGGTTCTGCCCCGTCCGAATTAAAAGTCGAATTCAAAGGAGGTTTACAATGAAAAAAAATTATGTAATCCGATGGGTTATGGCGTTGGCGCTGATTGCCATGACAGGTTTCGGTGCAAATGCTTTTGCAGACTGGGGAATGGGATATGGTGGCTGTCCGGGCAAGCGCTTTCACGCTCAAAGTCGTTACGGAGGCCCCAGCTGGATGGCAGATCTCAGCGCGGATGAAATAAAAAAGGCAGAGGAAGAACGCAGTGCTTTTTTTACCGCAACAGAGGACATCAGGCAAAATATCTATGAAAAAAAACTTGAACTGAAAAGTGTGATGGCTAAGAAAACGCCGGATGTTGAAAAAGCAAAAACATTGCAAAAGGAACTTTCCGAGTATAAAGCCCGGCTTGACATGAAAAGACTCGAGCATATTATCCGAATGAAAAAAATTAATCCCTACTTAGGCAGAGGATTTTTAGAAGGAAAATTCAGAGGTCGGGGGTTTGGCTGTATGAATTGCCCTATGAATACGATGACACGCGGCAAAGGATACAAGGGTAAAGGATACGGCAAAGGGTCTCCTTACGGCATGACTCAGGAATGATAAAAAAGAACATTCAAAGACCTCCGAAGGTTCCGAAACCCCGGAGGTCTTCTGCAACAAAAATTTTTGTCCTGATAGTTAAAAAAAACAACAGCCTGAACCATTGGTATCTAGGAGAACTAACAATGAATGAAAAACCGGTCAGAAGGATCCATCTTCAAGAATTCAAGGCTATCAGCCGAGCGATTATCACTTATGAAGATTTGAATATGCTGCTCAATCATACTGTTGAGGGGGTATGCCGGGCATTTCAAGTCAAAGGATGCAGTATTATGCTTTTTGACGACAGGGAAAAGGAGTTTTTCCGCGTAAGCAGCCACGGAATCAGTGATGAATATCTTGGCAAAGGTCCCTTGCCTGTGGATAAAAAATACTGTTCCTTTGTCACAGGAGAGCCTATTTTTATTGAGGATATGCAAAATGATCCTCGTGTGAAATATCCCGAGGCAGCCGACAAGGAAGGGCTGGTTTCCATGTTGTCTGTTCCCATAAAATGCCGGGAAAGAATCATCGGCATCATAAGAATCTATAACAACGAATCCTGGACACTTGATGAGGATGATGTGGATTCTTTTTGTCTGCTGGCCGAGCAGCTGGGATGTGTGATAGAAAATAACGGTCTGAAGAATTTCCTTGATCAGGTAAAGATTTCTTTGGGAAGCCTTCCTTTACGGATGTTAGAGGGGCTATAGTCTATGAGAAAAGGACGGTTATTTACAGATACCACAGATTTTTTTTCAATAGACTGCGGAGACCAGATTCTCATCGGAGAGAAACAATATACGGTGACAGGTTATGAGCGGGAACGCCGTTTTGGTATCAGTGACCCCAAATTCTGGGTGAAGCGGGCTGTGGATTCGGAAACCGGAGAGAAGAAACTCATAAAACTCAGCTATTTTGAATCTTTTGAAACGTCCTTGGGCGGTGTGAAAATAAGATGTTTCAGAAATCCTGATAAAGAAGGCGATATTTTGGAGCTTGTGAAAGATCATCCCTATTTTATGCACGGAACAGCGTACAGGGATTCAAAAAACAACAATATCCGTGTATTGGATATTATACGGGGGAAAAATCTCTTTGTTTATATAGACTCCCTCAATATGAACCATGAGGTTTATTTCCGAACCATACTGCCGGATATTCTGAAAAAGCTGCTAAAAGCATTTGAGGCCATGCGCTTTCTCCATATTAACGGATTCAGACATGGTGATATAAGAAATGATCATATTATCATAGAAAATTCTACCGGAAACTATGTATGGATAGACTTTGATTATGATTATGATGCCCCTGAAAATCCGTTTGGCCTGGATGTATTTGGTTTGGGAAACATATTGCTTTGTACAATCGGAAAGGGATTTCATAGCCTTTATATGATAAATGACGATACAGCGACCTACGGAGACCTTATCCATCGTCTTGAGCCGGAAGATTTTTCTATTTTAGATAAATGGAGATTGGTGAATTTACGAAAATTATATCCCTATATTCCCAAAGTATTTAATGATATTCTTATGCACTTTTCAAGAGGCTCGGAAATATATTACGAATCTGCGGATGAAATTATTGAGGATGTGAGCAGGTGTCTGTATTCTGTTTTTGAATAAAAAAAGAGGGTGAAAAGATTATGAATTCAATTCTTGTGGCGTTGAAAGATTCGATGAGTTCCCGGAGCGCGGTGGATTATATTGCGGGGTTGCCTTTCTGTCCGGATGATGTGCATGTTACTTTGCTTCATGTGTTCAGGCAGATGCCGGCCAGTAAGGAATTCATGGGCGAAGCATTTACAAAGGAGGAGCCGGCAAGGCTGCTGGCTGTGTTGCAAAGCGCCAAAGACAAACTGGTGGAAAATGGTTTCAATCCCGACAACATTGATATAGAATTAGGGACAGAATCTTATCCGACAATATCTGACGGAATCATCAGCTATTTTCGGAAAGGGAATTTCGACATGGTGGTTATTGCCCGTAAGAATAAATCAAAAGCTGAAGAATTTGTTTTGGGTGATGTGAGTATCAAACTGGTCAGAGCGCTTGCGGGAACAGCCGTTCTGGTGGTTAAGCCCATGTAAAATAAGGTGCTGGTTTTCAGCTAACTGATAACCCGAATAAACGCTTCTTCCATTTTCTTCCGCGTGTCTTTGATCCCTTGGAGCGTCTGGTTGAATTTTTCCCGGACAGGACCGGCTTTTTTGCGGAGCCTGGTCATCTGAGGGGGACAGATATACCAGGCGCAGACCCACGGACGACTTATCCGAGGCAGGGTGCATCCTTTATGCCCCAGATATCGGCAGGTCTCTTCTTTTAAATCCCGCATCAGCTGGGCCGGAGGAATCTCCTGACCGCTGAGATGTAAAAACAGCAGATCCCGAAAATCAAACCAGACCTTTGCCTTGAGACAGCAGGAATCAGGACACCAGAGACAGGTGCCCGCGCATAACTCGTCCAAGATTGGAAAAACAGATTCCAATCCGGTCTGAATGTCCCGGGCAAGCTTCACAGGATGATCCAGTTCTGTGCGGTAAAGACGAATAAGATCACGGATGGTCCGGTTTGCCTCGTCCCATTCGGAAGGTGACCGCCACGGCGGCGCAAGCAGGTAAAAATCAGCAGACATAATCCCCCTCTGATGACAGCTCAGATATACGGAGCCATTTTCTGAATAATCGTCTGTTTCGGCATTGCCCCTACGAGGGTGTCCTTTAACTGACCATTATCAAATATTAATATGGACGGAATGCTCCTGATCTGAAATTTTGCAGAAATCCCGGGATTTTCATCAGAGTTCAGTTTGGCAACTCTTACTTTCCCTTTCCATTCCGACGCGAGTTCTTCAATAACAGGACCGAGCATCTGACACGGCCCGCACCAGGGGGCCCAGCAATCCAGAAGTACCGGCAAAGGCGATTTTAACACCTGGGCGTCAAAATTATTGTCCGTGATAATCACAGGCTTTTCCGTAAACGCATCAGCCGTGTGAATTGACGCACCGCATTTTCCGCATTTTGCCGTGAGACCGACTTTGTCCGAGGGAATTCTGTTTTTTGTTCCGCATGCCGAGCATCGGAGCAAATATGAATTGGGCTGACTCATTTGGATTTCCTCCTTTCAATATTTTGGGGTGTTAGGTGTCAGGTGTTAAGTGTTAAGTGTTAGGTGTTAGGTGTTAAGTGTTAAGTGTCAGGTGTCAGGTGTCAGGTGTTAAGTGTTAAGTGTTAGGTGTTAAGTGTTAGGTGTTAGGTGTTAGGAAAAGACTGGACTTTATCCGTTTACGACATGGTTTTTCTTTTGTCTGTTTTTCTGACTAGGAAAAACGTATGGTTCTCTTTTGCTCTGAATGATACGCGTATGCCAATATCTGTTCCTGACGAACTTGCGGGCACTTCTTTAAAACTATCCTTATTGACTTGGAGTTCCTCTATTTTTCCGGCCATGTATGGAAGAATATCATTGGTTGTTTTGGCAATAAGCAAATCACCTACTTTAATATCTGTATTTTTCACTGATATGCCAATAATCTTTCCCTTCTTATATATTCCGATGGCTGGTCCCAGTTCTGTCCCATTATATTTTACTTCATATTTTAATATATCGCTATAGACAACTTCATACAATGCTTTGCCATATATTTCAAGAAGGCCGATGTAATCCAGGAGTATGCCATTGTCGAGAAGCTCATCCGGAACTTCCCCGTGTGCCACTTCATTTCTGCGTCTGACCAAATCATTCAGATCAGATAAGGCTTCTTTCGGTTCTGTGTGATCCACGCTTCCCGGATCCTTCTCTTTCAAATATCTGGTAAAAACAGGGCATTTTATTACACGACCTGAGACATTCCTGACACCGATACTGGCAAATGATCTGGCGATCACCTCCGGCCGGAAATTGGCCGTGTGATGGACAAAGGGATACGGATTGAGCCGATATTTTGCTGAATCACTGATACAGGAGTGAAGGTCTGATATTAGCTGTTTTTTTGTAACCAATTCTTTTTCTTTATATTTCAATTCATCAATATGTTTTATAAACTCGACAGAGAGGTCTATGTGATTTTTGGTTATATCTTCCGGAAGCTTTGCATAGAGAGGAATTATTATATTCAACTGTTTCAGATAGGATTCAATCAGCGACTCGATAAACTGCTCAAGAAATCCGTAAAGCGATACGATGATACTGTTATAATCAAATTGCCGCTTTTTTTTCCGAGCTTCCAATATGTGTTCCTGATATGCTGAAACCAGAGATTCACATTCCGTTTGCAAGTTTTTGCTGACTTTAAGCGAAATCAGACGGGATTCCAATTCGAGTCCATGAATGTAATGGCGCAAATCATCAAGTCTTTTTTTAAAATACAGATGTGTATTTTCCACCGTAATTATCCTATTATATTCGCTATGATATCCTCAAAAAGTGCGATTCTCCTCTCAATATCATCCTGGTGAATGTACTTCTTCCCCTTGAACTCATCATACTTTTCCCTGTAAAGTTCTTCGACAGCATATAGAATTTTCTCACGGGAATCAAAAATCTGTTTCTTATTTCCAAGATGCTGACTAAAAACATACATCAGCGGATCATAGACCGTCATTCTCGCTCTTCTCTCCCAATGCCATCCATCATTCCAGGGACGCCTCAGCCAAAACGCTTTTTCCCCAAAAGTTCCGTAAACCAGACTGATTGTCTGGCTAAACAAATCTTCCAACTTTTCCAGCAATTCCTGAGAGAACTCCTGATTACCGTATCGGAGAAACTGATCCAAATAATGCTTTAGCGACTCTCTCGAACGCATCAGTTGCCGCCGCTGTCTGGTTGCAAAAAATCGTAATACCAGTTCCACATCTTTCATTTCCCGATAATGCTTATTTTCAAATAACGATTCCTCATCATCTGTCTCCGGAATACCCCATGTCCTGCATAAATATTTATTGCGGGATAATTTGCAGCAAAGATCATTCAGCGGCCCTCTGAGAATGGCATTCCGACTTTCCTGGGGGGTGAGTCTGACCCCTCCGCTGTTGATTCGCTCAAAAACCATCTGTTTCAACTTTTGCGCCTCTTTTTCATCCTTGGCGGTTTCATAGAGCAAAATGATGGAAGAAAGATAACGCCTGTCAATGCCCTTTGTTATCTGCTCAGGAAGCTGGGAATACCTGCGTCCGTTGAGTTCAGACCATTTTTCCAGCCCTTCAAGGACCAGTTTGTCCGTATAAAACTCGTATATGGCAGTAAGACGCTGAAGACCGTCCATTACTTCATAGTGTGAAGGACTGTCCTCATAGAGAAAAATCGGCGGGATAGGCACATTCATTATAAATGATTCAATCAACTGAGACTTTTTAGAATCGTACCATCTGTGCCGTCTCTGGAAATCCGGTTGTAATTCATAATCACCGCTGTCAAGCATGCTGACGATTGTCTTTAGCGGATACCGGGCCTGCTCGGTTACGATTCTGACTTCGCCTTTCACATATTTTTCATTGATATCCTCATCAGACATCGAATCAGCAGCTTCTTCATGATGTGTAAAGGTAAGTTTTTCTTTTGGAAATAAGGACATATATCCTCCTTCTGCTTTTATCTGGTCAAACTCCGCAACCAAGAGAGGCATAGCTAATAAAGTAAGTACCTGTGCAAAAGTTTTTAATATTTTCCAATCTGAGAATAAGCAGACAACAGGCAATGAGATTTATAAAAAAATATAAAAAATTTTTGATGAGGTACTTATGCAGATAGCTGGCATAAATTTTGCTGATGCAAAAACTATTCCGTTCTTTATTGGAAACAGAATATGATATTCTATTTCAGGTTTTTTTCAGACATGATTTTTGCTGCGGCGGAAAAGATGCGAAAAACCAATTTTCCGGTTGGAAAATTTGCCGCAGCAACATCAGAGTTAGTGTCTGTTTTTAAAGGCCATATGGCCGGAATGCGCCTGATCTGCTAAAACATATCCAGTTCCTGCTTTCGTTCCTTTATATGTGCAAGGACTTGGTCTAAGAAGTCCTTGTGTGTCACCCCGTATTTGACTTTGCCGTCCAGGGTTCTCACAGAAAGCGTTCCTGAATCTTTTTCTTTTCCGCCAATGGTCAGAATCAGCGGGATATAATTTAACTGGGCATCCCGGACTTTTTTCTTCAGGCTCTCAGTTCTGTCATCCACTTCTGTGCGCAGCCCCTCTTTTTCAAGTGACTGTTTAACCTCATTCGCGTAGGACACCAGCTCATCATTCATGGGCAGGACAATGGCCTGAACCGGGGCCATCCATAAGGGAAATTTTCCTGCAAAATGTTCAACCAGAATGCCGAAAAACCGCTCAATGGAGCCGTAAACAACCCTGTGGATCATAATGGGACGATGCTTTTCACCGTCTTTGCCGATATATGTGAGATCAAATCGTTCCGGCAGGGACATGTCCAGCTGCACGGTTCCGCACTGCCAGGTCCGGCCCAGCGCGTCTTTGATATGCACGTCAATCTTAGGCCCGTAAAATGCGCCGTCGCCCTCATTGATCTTATACTCTGCCCCGTAAGCGTCCAAAGCAGCCCTCAGCCCTTCCGTGGCCATTTCCCACTGCTCATCGGATCCGATGGATTTTTCAGGACGGGTGGAAAGTTCCAGATGAAAACCAAGCCCGAAAGTGCTGTAAATCCGTTCAGTGAGTTTCAGCACCCCCAGTATTTCATCCTGGATCTGATCCGGTGTCATGAAAATATGGGCATCATCCTGATGAAAGGCTCTGACCCTGAACAGGCCCGACAAAACGCCGCTCAGTTCATGCCGATGAACCAGTCCCACTTCCCCGGCACGAATGGGCAAATCCTTGTATGAATGGGGCTTGAGACCGTAAAGCAGCATTCCCCCGGGACAGTTCATGGGCTTTATGGCATATTCAAAATCATCAATACTGGAGACATACATATTTTCCCGGTAATTTTCCCAATGACCGCTTCTTTCCCACAGATCACGGTTCAGCATGATGGGGGTCTTGGTTTCAACATAGCCAGCGGCCCGGTGTTCTTCCCGCCAATAGTCCAACAGCGCGTTCCAGACATCCATTCCTTTGGCGTGAAAAAAAGCCATTCCCGGGGCTTCTTCATGGAAACTGAACAGGTCCAGCGCGGTTCCGAGTTTGCGATGGTTCCGCTTTTTGGCTTCTTCGAGAAAATGCAGATATGCTTTGAGTTCTTTCTTGTCAAAAAAAGCAGTGCCGTAGATTCGCTGAAGCTGGGCTTTTGTCTGATCCGCCCGCCAGTATGCCCCGGAAACCTTCATCAGTTTGAAGGCTTTGACAAAGCCAGTGTGGGGAACATGGGGCCCCCGGCATAAATCCGTAAAATCTCCCTGCTCATAAAAGGAAATGGTCCCGTCTTCCAAATCTGATATCATTTCAAGCTTATACGGCTCATTTTTATAAAACTCCGCGGCTTCGGATTTTGAAACAAGTTTCCGCTCAAGCGGGAGTTTTGCCTTGATGATTTTTTTCATCTCAGCTTCGATTTTGGGGAAATCATCCTCTGAAACCGGTTCCATATCAATATCGTAATAGAAGCCATCTTCCACCACCGGGCCGATGGTCAGTTTGGCATCTTTGTAAAGATGTAAAATGGCCTGGGCCATGACATGGGCCGCGCTGTGACGAAGAATTTCCAATGCTTCTTTGTCCTTTGTCGTGATCAGCCGGATTTGGGAATCCTGTGTAATTTCAGAATGTAAATCCACCAAGTTGCCATTCAGTTCCATGGCCACGCAGTTTCTCGCCAACCCCTCTGAAATGCTCTTTGCCACATCCGAGCCAGTCGGGGAATTTTCAAAAGCCTTTATCGTTCCGTCGGGAAATGTTATATTTATCATAAGTTAACCACCAGGTAAAAAGTTTATAAATTTTCCATAAAGTAAAGATATTTAGGAAAAATGACTTGTTTGGTCAAGAAAAAAATGAAATATAACCTTGTGAATACAAGCCAAAGCCCCTTGACTTTTTTTTTAACCCGCTTGAAAATCAGAAAGATAAATGATAATGAACTTATATTGAAAGGATTCCTGTGGCTAACCTGTTCAGACAGATGGAAGAAAAACAGGCTTTGAAGATTATCAGAAAAATTGCAGAGGTGGACAATGGGATTTAAATAAAAATTAGCTAAATTATCTGAAATAAATAAATATCGTGCTGGTCAGCTGGAAAAGGTCAGAGAAACATGGATTCAGGAGGTGAACAGGCTATACGAAGAAATTCGGAACTGGTTTGCCGAATATTCGGAAGAAGGTTATATATCATTTGAATACAGGGAATTACAATACGCTGAATCTGAGGAAATTTTCCTGAGTACCCGAATACTGGAATTAAACCTCGGGGGCGGAGTTTCGGTTGTTCTTGAACCCACCGGAACCAATGTGATAGGTGCTTTTGGCAAGATAGACCTCTATCTCAGGGGGCACAAAGACAAGAAACTCTTTCTTTTGCTTATTAAAGAGGAAGAGAAGGATGAAAGGTTTCACTGGGAAGTATGGAAAAATACAAAGCAACAGGAGCAGATTCTGTTTAACAAAAAAAGGCATCCTTCATATTAATATAAAAGTAGTTGACACTTTTTAAAAGCTTGTTTTCGGGCACACTTCCGGTGTCAGAAGGCTGGCGGACGAACCTTCAGTTATGGTGATATGATATTACGATTTTGTGAATTGGCGGCCGGAAACGGATTTTTCTGAAAAAACCGGTTCCTTTTTACGAATTCACAGTGACCGCAAAAGACGGATCCGTTTTTTCCACAGTATCAAACAGAAGTTCGATCCAGTCTTTTTCCTGTTTCCTTCCGGTCAGAAGTTCATAGGGAGTCCTGCCTTTTCTCTTACCAGCCCTGTAACGGCGGTGATTATGGTAAAACATGATCAGGTTCAGAGTCTCCTGATTTATATTGTTTTTTGAACTGTTCAGGTAGGGACGGATTATCGAATTTATGCATTCGACCAGAGACGAACTCCGAACTATTCGGTCCAGTTCGTTGTAAACCTGCTCTCTGACATATTCATAATCGGCCTGAAGATGACCTGTCGCGGTTTCGAGACAGAATTCCTCGTTCATTTCACAGTGCTTCCGTGCTTCGGGGGTTTTCGCCTTAATCATCTCTTTTCTCCATTGCCATGCCAGACAAAGCGCCCGCAATGCCTCCTGACTGACCGGCAGTCCCCTGAGTTCTGAGACAATCGGAGCTGCCACATCGAAATACCCGAGCAGGTCAGGCAGAGTGCGGCGGACCTTTCCGACAGCTTTGGCAATGTCGGGTTTTCCCAGTGATTCCAGAAGATTCAGCCCCTCTCCGATATTGGCTTCCGCCTCCTCACGTTCCCTGAGATTGCCGTTATTGTCGAACAGTCTGAGTTCATTTATGACAGAAAGATAAAGATAACTGAAGTTGTCGTACAGTTCGATTTTTTCATCGGCAATCCTTTTTGCCTCCTCGTATTCTTTGATTCTCCGCGAAATGACAGCGTCACTTCTGGCGGAATCGAGCTTACGCCAGCGTTCCTCCTCTTTCCCAATGGCTTTGTATGCGGCATTTTCAAGGATTCCGACCCGTCTGCCAAGCCGGTGTGCCACAGCGTGATAAGTGTCCGGCTGCCTGAAAATATGGGCCAGGGATTCTTTCTGAGCTTTGCACAGACCTCTGCCTTCGTCACTGACCACATAAACTGCCATATATCCGTTATTTTCCAGGCAGTTCCAGTGATTCTTCCAGTCTTCGGCCTTCCGCGTGTCGTTCAGCCCGATTTTCAGTATTGCCGAACTGACCGGGTCAGCCGTGACCAGTATCGGCACCCTTTTGGAAAATATCTCATCACTCAGATAAACGAGCAGCCGTATCTCGCCATTGTCAGTTTTAAGAGTGTCAGGCAGCAGGGAACCGAAATATTTCAGAGTCTGACTGATGAAACCGACAGATGCGTTGTCAATACCGAAACGCCTCATAATCGTTGATACGGCTTCCAGAGAACACCGGCCTTCAAGTCTCAGAGACAGTATGTGGCTGAATACCGATCTCTGTCCGGTCACAGACGGCTCACAGGAATCATATCCGAAAGCGGCCTCACCCGTCTCTTTCAATGTCGCTGCCAGCATATAAACAAAGGTGCGGGAAATCATAAACTGCTTTGAAAGAGCCGTCACTGTTCCCCACGCTCCGGTAACCATTGCCGTGAGAGCAGCACATGCAATATGCAGCCTTGTAACAGGAGACAGATCACCGCGCCGTACGAATTTTTTCGGAGTCAGTTTTATATTTCCCCGCTCTGACAGACTTTCATTTTTTATGACAACAGGTGCGCACATAATTCCTCCTTTCCGTTATAAAGATTTTCGTTTGCAAAATCGTTTTCCCTGTGTCATATACCATGTTAAAAAAATTATGTCACCCCCTGACATCCGATTCATATCCGACTTTTGTTTTTATAAAGTGTAAACTGATAAATGAAGGATGCCATTATAGTATATTAAATCTGTTTCCAAAGGAGAATAAAAATGATGAGAAAAATGTCACCAATAACATTAATCATTATTTTGGCTGTGATGTGCTGCATAAGTTTTGCCAGCCCGTCACAGGCCGGTATCATTTATACGGACAAAGCGGCCCTTGGTGAAAACAATGGTACCTCATGGGAAAACGCTTATAGGAATTTGCAGACAGCCATAGAAAATGCAGTCTCCGGTGATGAAATATGGGTGAAGGCAGAAACATACACTCCCCATTCCTCTGATCGCACAATAAGCTTTGAATTGAAAGATGGCGTGGCGATTTACGGCGGTTTTTCCGGCAGCGAATCTGTCCGTGAGCAAAGAAACTGGACAACAAATGTCACGATTCTCAGCGGCGATATCGGGACAGAAGGTGAGGACAGTGACAACACTCAGCAGGTCATCAGAGCTGAAAACGTGGAAGACTCTGCTATTTTAGACGGGTTCACAATTACAAAGGGAAATGCAGACAGCCTCGATGGCGGTGGGGTGGTAATTGACGGAGCGAGTCCCACAATAAGAAATTGTATTTTTTCAGCAAACTCTGCTGACGACGGAGGCGGAATATATATTCGAAAAGGGAGTCCTGTAATAGAAAATTGTATTTTCTCAGCAAATTCTGCCATAGATGATGGGGGCGGGATATACAACGAAAGCCTTTCTTCTCCCAGCACTCCGACCCTCATTAACTGCATTTTCAGCGAAAACACTGCCAGCAGCAGCGGCGGCGGAATTTACAACAGCGGCAGTAATCCGAGCCTTACTGACTGCATCTTTGAAAATAATACCTCTGAAAACAGCCATGGCGGAGCGATATTCAACAAAGGAACCCCGAATTTCACCAACTGTATTTTCAGAAAAAATACTGCCAAATATAATGGCGGTGCAATATATAGCTTAAATACCAGCAGTCCGCTGATGAACTGTATATTCAGCGGAAACATCTCAGGCAGTAACGGTGGTGCGATGTTTAATAGCAGCGGCAGTCCCGAGGTAATCAACTGCACTTTCAGCGGAAACACTGCCGGAGTCAATGGCGGCGGTATAAACAACGACAAGAACAGTTCTTCAAAAATATATAACAGCATTTTCTGGGGCAACACTGCAAGCGATGGAAAAAGTATTTATAATCAGGAGTCTTCCCCCATTGTGGCCTACTGTATTGTTGAGGGAGGTTATGCAGATGGCACGAATATCAGCAGCAGTGATCCGAATTTTACTGACGCGGATGGCGAAGATGATATTTTTGGCACGCCCGATGATAATTTGCATCTGAAAGACCACACTTCTCCTGCCATTGACGCGGGGGATAACACCCAGCTGACAAGAAACTTCAAATTAACTGATGAAATTTTAAACGAACTGAGAAATCAGGAACTTTCCGAAGAGATTATCGCTGACCTGGAAACACTGAAAGATCAGGAATATACAAACGAAAATGAATTTAAAACTGCTTTGCAAAATAAAATAGGCGAGGACCGGACAACGCAGTATGGCTCACTGATTTTGGAATATGCCTGTACCGCCACGGACACAGATGGCAACCGCCGATTTGTTGATATCCCGACAAAGACTGACACCGGCAATGGTACGCTGCTTCCTGTCGCGGATATGGGGGCATATGAGCATATTCCCCCCTCGCCGCCTGTCATTACAAGCTTCACACCGCTCTCAGGGGGGGAGAACACATCTGTCACCATCACCGGAACCGAGTTTATCCCCGGAGCCACGGAGGTCAAATTCGGAGGCACAAACGCTATAAGTATTACAGAAGAAACATCAACATCGCTTATTGCCGAGATAGGAACCGGAACCACAGGTAAGATTACAGTGACAACACCCGGAGGAACAGCCACAAGTACCGAGGATTTCACCTTTATTCCTGCTCCCACCATCGCAACAGACTTTACATCGCTCTCGGTCAGCACGGGTGAATCTGTTATCATCACCGGAACAGATTTCATCGAAGGTGCTGAGGTGAAGTTCGGTGTTACCGGAGAGCTTCCTGAAGGTGTCGCCGCAAGTGTTGTCACGCTGGATTCGGAAACTCAGCTCACTGCTGTGGTGGCTCCGAATACCTTTACAGGCAAAGTCACGGTGACCACAGCCGGCGGAACCATAACGAGCGGGACCATCTTAACAATAGATGAACTGCCCACAGTGGTCGAAGCCAAAAAAATAGCCGACATGGTGGTTAAGACTGATGATAACACCACGCTGGAACCCACAGACCTGACCGGCTTGTTCACCGACCCTGACAGCGAGGATGACGCAATTCAGCTGACTGCGGAATCTGACAATTCAGACATTATAACGGCTGCAATTGATGGAAATATGCTGACGCTTGTTCATCATAACAAATGCGGAACAGCGAACATAACAATTCATGCGGATTCCGGCGGAAAAACCGCGGCACATACATTTGTTGTCACAGTTTCACCGGTTCCCGGGGATATGAACTGCGACAGGGAAGTTAATCTGAATGACGCCATTATTCTTTTTAAAATTTTGACAGCAACAGAAGACGAAGATACCCGTAATGCTTATAACGCAGATGCAAACGATGACGGAAGGGTCGGCGTCGGAGACCTGGTTTATATCTTAAAGACAATTTTGAGACAAGGTGAGTGATACGGATTTTCAGAAGTTCGGTACCCCATCAAAAATTTTTCAGTATTTTTCCGGAGTGCGAAAATAAAATTTTCGCACTCCGGATCAGAAAACGTGCTGGAAAATTTTTAATAAAATGAACTCTCTTGTTAAAATCCGATTTTTTTAAATTTGAAATTTTCGGCATCCTTCACAGAAGCTGAGAAATAATTTACACTGGTTTCAGCCTGGGCAGCAATTTTACAAGTTGTTCCACCGTAAAGTGCAAACTGACAAATGAAAGGTGCTGAAAATTCAACACGGAGAATTTATGATCATGCCTGAACTTACCCCATTTCTGACAAAAGATGATATTGATAAAAAAGTGGCTGAGATTGCCCGGAAGATTTCATCTGACTATCAGGGGCGTGAACTCGTCCTTATCGGCATTTTGAAAGGCGCGTTTATATTTATGTCCGATCTTGTACGGCATCTCACGGTCCCGGTCCAAGTTGATTTTATACGTGCTGCCAGCTATGGTTCTGAGACTTCCTCATCAGGAACCATTACCATAACCAAAGAAATAGAGACAGATGTAAAAAACAAACACGTATTAATCATCGAAGATATTATTGATACGGGTCTGACAATTGGCTATCTCATTGACCACTTGAAATCCTTTGGTCCGAAGAGCGTCAGGGTCTGTGCCTTGCTTGACAAAAAAGAACGCCGCAGCACAAATGTCAGCGTGGATTATGTATGCTACACGGTGGAAAACGGGTTCCTTGTCGGTTACGGACTTGACTATGCGGAAAATTACAGAAATTTGCCTGGCATTTACCACCTGAAATTATGATAAACTTACTCAGCTTCCCACTTTTTCAACAACCTTTATGAGAAGTTCGGTGACGTTGTGCGCATTCCGTTCAAACACTTTCAGAATTTCCTGCCATGAGACAATTTCCTCGTCTTCTTTCCAGCAGTCGTAATCCGTTGACATTGCAACAGCAGCATATGGAATCCCGGCTTCGTTTGCAAGGGCGACCTCCGTGGCCACGGACATATTGATGACATCTGCTCCCCATATCCTGAACATCTTAGATTCCGCTCTTGTGGAAAATCTTGGCCCTTCAATCGTTACCACGGTTCCGCTGTTGTGAGTTCTGAACCCCAGTTCAACCGATGTTTCATAAAGGGTCTTTCTTAACGTTGCATCAAACGGATCTGCCATCACGGGATGTTCCATTCCGTTTTTAAAAGATTCATGAAAAGTGTTTTTCCTGTGTTTTGCAAAATCAATGAACTGATCAAGAATTATAAAATCTCCCCTTTTAATATCTTCCCTCAGACTGCCGCACGCGGTTGTCGCAAGAATATGAGTGACCCCCTGATCTTTTAATGCCCGGATGTTTGCCCTGTAATTGACTTCTGTGGGACTGAGTTCGTGCTTTTTGCCGTGTCTTGTGAGAAGTACCGTGTCAACATTGCTGATTCTGCCCAGGGTCAGCGCTGAAGACGGTTTTCCATAAGGCGTGTCCGCGTTTATTTCTTTCGCGTCCTGAAGAATCTGAGGGTCGTCCAGACCTGAGCCGCCAATAAGTCCTATTTTTACCATCTGTTTTTTTCCCCCTTTCCTTGAGTTTATATGAAAGTGTTAGGTGTTAAGTGTTAAGTGTTAGGAAAAAATGCAAAACTTTCATGTTTCGTTGTGAGCGGCAGATCATGGCCGTTTATATGAAAGTGTCAGGTGTTAAGTGTTAAGTGTTAGGAAAAACTACAAAACTTTCATTGTTCGTTGTGACTGGCAGGTCATGCCCGTTTATATGAAAAAGTGTCAGGTGTTAGGTGTTAAGTGTCAGGGTGTTAGGTGTCAGGTGTCAGAAAAAACTGTAAAACTTTCATGTTTCATTGTGAGCAGACCAATCATAGCTGTTTATAAAATTTGTTTTTATTCCATATGTCTTACAATTTTGCAAGTGATTTTCTGATGGGGTTGGAAAGTAAGGGGCCCGAGGCTTTTGGCTTATCTGAAAAAAAACAGTTAGAAAAATTCAGACGGGAATTTTTCGCCTGGCCAGCCAATATCAGCAGATGGAAAGATCCCCGAATGATCTCGTTCCCGCGCTTCGCGTGGGAATGCAGAACAGACGCTTCGCGTCACGAAGCTCCCCATGACACGGGACGCGAAGCGTCCGGAAGGCATTCCCACGCGAAGCGTGGGAACGAGTGTCTGTCTGAATTTTCCATCTGCTGAATATCGTGTTCTGCCTCTGACATGCAGCTACAAGAATTTTTTATAAAAAAAGGATTATAAAAAAGGGGAGTTAATCCCTTTGTTATAACTCCCGTTTCTTATATGAAATCCTTGTAGCGAATGCCGCGGCTTTTATGATTTCCCAACTATCCGGAGAACTCCCCGGTTAAATTCTCAACAATCAAAAAACAGGATATGACAGGACAGAACGGACTTGGAAGGAAGAGAACAACCTCATCTCGCAAAAAATATTATCTTAGTCATAAAACTACGGCCAGCCCCCCTAATCCGACCGAATGCCTGGGGAGAAGAAGTTCATTCTCTGCAAATTTTTTTGTTTAACAACTGCCTTTATTTCGAACGGGCCGGGAATTATTCCGAAAGCCCCTGAGTCTTCACTTCAGGACTGAGTGATGCTGATGAAAACAATCCCCGTAAATCACCCTTTTTATTGATCCGTCCTCAAGTCTTAATATCAGTGCGCCCTCTTCATCCACATCTGTCGCAAGGCCCTCTGACACATCATGGGTGGTCACGACTTTGACATGACGATTAAGGGTGATGGCGTATTTTTTCCATTCGGAAATCAGATTATCAAAATCTCCGTGATTCATCTGATGTTCAAATTCATTCAGGAATTCGAGAAGAAGTTCTTCTCTTGAAATTTCTCTGTTCAGGATATTTTTTAATGAAGATGCGTTTGGCTCTTCAGATGTGGGATCATTATTCACATTAATGCCGATGCCGATATTAATAAATGATATCTCGTCACCCTCTGTCTCCATTTCAGAAAGTATCCCGACAATCTTTTTTTCATCTGCCAGGATATCGTTGGGCCATTTTACCATGGCATTGACACCGAACATCCTGCGAAGTGTCCGGACAAGGGTCAGAGATGCGCAAAAATTAATTCTGAATCCCAGCCCTGGCACTATCCGGGGCCTAAGCACAATGGTGAACCAGAGCCCGCCTTGCGAAGAAATCCAAACCCTTTTCAAACGTCCCCGGCCGGCATTCTGTTGTCCTGCGACGACAACGGTAAACTCCGGACAGCCTTTCTTAGCCATCTCCCTGGCCATATCCATTGTAGAATTAATTTCTTTGAAATAATGAATTTTCCAGTTTCCGGTTTCCGGTTTCCGGTTTCCAGTTTCCGGTTTCCGGTTTCCAGTTTCCAGTTTCCAGTTTCCAGTTTCCAGTTTCCAGTTTCCAGTTTCCAAGTTCAAGCATGCCCCCAGGTTTCTATATCTTCGAGTCCGGAAGCATGTTCACCGAGTTCCACCTGAATTCCGGACAGATTTTTATAAAATTCAATCATGTAAATGATCTTTGAGATAAAAAGACCTCTGACGAGATAGCCTATGGCAAATCTCTGAGAATCACTCATATTTTCCTGATATAATGACTCAAGAATTTTTGTTATAACAGGAAATATACTGCTATGAATTTCTTTTTGTGTCGCTGTAAGATCACCGTCTTTCAGGGCTCCCCAGACCGCTGGCACGATATAGACATTTGACTCTGCCAGTAAAATTTCATTATATCTTTTGAATATTGTCAGACAGGTCTCATCCATTACTTTTTCAATTGTTCTGGCAAAAGCGACAACGTCGTCGCTTTCTTTTTTTTTAAATTTTTCTGATTTTCCTAAAATTTTTGAAAAAATTTTGCGTATCATATTTATCCTCCTGTGAATCAGCTATAATGTTCAATATTGTAAATCTTTGAAATTATTTTTTTATTATATAAAAAAGCAGGATTGTCCGGACGTTCCGAGCCTTGGGAACCTCAGTCAGGCTTTTGTTTTTGCTGATTATAACGGATTCAGGGGAGGCTCCGATTTCGGGAGACTGTGCGCAACCTTCCGTTTTCACAGGAAGCCGGACGGACATTCCCGGAAAAAGTCGGTTTCCGGAGAAACAAATATCCTGAATTTCCGGTTCCCGGAACCCCGTGACGGACAGATTTCACATTCTGACATATAATAATTTCAGAATGTTGTGCCCTCCCCTAAATCCGTTATAATCAGTGTTTTTGCAGTCCTTGTCACGGGAATTCCTGCGCATTTATGGGTATGTCCCACCTTTTACACAAGGACAGGTTTTATGTGTGAAAGGCGGGACACATCTGTTTTTTTGCCACGAAGGCACGAAGGCGCGAAGTCTCACTGAGTCTCTTTGCGGTTCCTCTGTGTCTCTGTGTCTTTGCGGCTGATTTTTTCGGATGTGTAAAAGATGGGACACACCCGCATTTATTCTTATCGTTCGATAATCAAATTTTTTTTCTGTCATTCCTGCTCTCTTATGAATACCAGGCTGTCCGGCCGGATCAGAACACCTGATTATCGAGTATCAGAAATGATAAAATCCGAAGCGCAAAAAATTAAAGTAGCTGAACTCTCGATGTTCAAGTGTTTTTCTGCTGACTGACCCTTTGTCGCCTTTCAGACTTTTATGCCAATAAAAATTCTTATTCCATAATGTATGGGAAAAAGTCAATGGAAGGAACGAATTTCAGAGGTGAAAATATTTTATTTCTGAAAATAGCGATACAGCCGATTAAAAAATATCATACTCTGCTTGAAATCTCTTTTATAACATATAAAAAAATATTGTAAATCAGGAAAATCCCCATTTTATCGGAAAAATTCCTTAAAAAGGCATCTTTTATTTGACAGTTTACACTTTACTGTAAAACAATTTTGTAACCCGGAAAAAGTGTAAACTAAGTACCCGATCAAAAGTTTTTTATACATCTTTTTTTGTGAACTGCGGAGAAACCCGGGCTTTTCCGTCACAGGCGGCGGCTTAATCCGGGAAAAAAGCCGGGTTTCTTTCCCGGGCAAATATTGAAAACTTATGGTCAGGTACTTACTTTTCAGCTTTTGTGAAGGATGCCCTTAAAAACAAAAAAATCAGATTGAAAAAAACATTTTTTCACTTTGTAGTTGTGCGTTCAGGCGGAGTGAGAGCGTCTGAATGCCGAACCGTTAAGGACCTGTTCATTTTTGACCACTGTCTGAGACACTCATATTTCAGTATTAATAATACCGGATAGTTATCGCTTCCTTACTAAATTCAGGAGAATCTGAAAATTGCTTGCGTTTTGCATAGATAACTGATAGTATTTGATTATTTTTTATGATTTTAACAAAATGTCATTTTTTTTCTGTGTACAGAATAAAAAATGAAAATTCTCTCACCCTGTTGAGCGTAAAAAAAGAATATTGTGTCCGACGCGATCCGGATAAAGCCAAACCGGAGACTGGAACGCCTCCTGTGTGTGTTGAATATAATATTGCGCTCACTGCCAAAGGAGATAAAGGATATCGCGAATGAATAAACTGCCTGGCTTTTTGTTATGGATGTTAATTATCATCACAACACCCGGGGCTTTTGCCCAGGAAAATATCCTGCTGATTACCTATGGGGCTGATTCCCGAACCATTGAGGGCGACAATGATCATCAGCAGGAAATTATTATTCGGATTCCTGAGACAGTTAAAGATAATCTTTATGTGCGGATTTTTGATCCTGATGTGGGCGGTGTCCTGGACGATAAATTCGGATTTCATAAGGGCTTTGATACAAAAACCCGGTTTACACTTTATGGTGCCGGTCAGATCAAAAGTGAAATATTCGCCGCTGATAAGACAAAAGACAACTCCTGGCACACGTTTGCCCGGTTTTCGCCGAAAGAGGGTGATCTGAAAGATGGTCATTATTTTTTTAAACTTAGGATTGAGGGGCTGGAGGGTGATGACGGCAATGTTTTTGACGTTGCAGTAAGTGAATTCCCTGATAAGAACCGAAAACCCGGGGGAGCGGAAATCATCAACTATGAACCGACAATTCGTCTGCCCAAAGAGGGGGTTTCGGCTGAGATGCGTTTTTTTGTTCCGGAAGATGCTTCCGAACTCACTGTCCGGGGCTTTGACATGGCAGAAGCCAAAGTCCGTGTCACCACGCCGTTTCGCTCCGGTCTCCGGGTCAGGGCTTCGGGACAGGATGAATGGGCCGACAGTAAAATCGAACTGACAGAAATTGAAAATCAGCGCATGTTCGGACTGACTTTCACCGGGGGGCGGGAAATCCCCAATGACGCCACTTTTACAATAAGCACTCAGAACGGAGAAAATCTCCCGGTTCAGTTACCCATCCCCGTCCCCCAAAAAAACCATCGGCCGGTTCCGCATATCCGCGTAACATATCTTTCAGATTGCTACTCGGTCAGGTTTGATGCTTCAGGATCAAGAGACAAAGACGGGGACCGCCTCTCCTATTCCTGGGATTTTGGTGACGGAACAACGGATAAAGGTGTCCGCGTCACCCATCGCTATGATGAACAATCTGCTTTTGAGGTGACACTGGTGGTGACGGATGATTCCGGTCAGGTCGGCAACGCTGCATCTGAAACAGCGAAAATTTATATCAATCAGCCCCCCAGGGCCAAAGCCGGCAGTCCGCAGGCAGTTAGCGGGCAAATTAATGCTGCCCCGGAACAGGAAATCACTTTTGACGGTTCAGCTTCCGAGGACCCCGATGGTGAAATCAGATATTATTTTTGGATGTTCGGGGACAGCAAAACCCGATTTGGAAAAAAAGTGACCCATGCTTTTAAAAAACCTGGTAATTATAAAGTCTCACTCCGGGTTGGAGATAAATCCCAGCGACCCTGTAACAAAGATACCGATACCCTGAATGTGCTGATCAATGCCCGGCCATTTGTGAATATTGGTAAAAACCGAATCGGTGCCGTGGGGGAAATCCTTCATTTTGATGCTGAAAAGGTTTATGACAGTGATGGTGAAATCATTAAATATTTATGGGAGTTTGGTGATGACACACAAAAAGAGGGCAAAACAGTCACTCACACCTATGCTGAACCCGGGAACTATACAGTCATCCTGACTGTGGAAGATGATTCCGGTACATTAAACAGTGTTGCTTCGGATAAGATCGTTATGGTCACGAATGATCCGCCGGTGGCGGAATTTGAAATCCGAAATTTGAAACTTGAAACTCGGAACCGGGGGACAGCGGGGGAAATAATGACCTTTGATGCTTCCACGTCCTTTGACCGGGATGGAAAAATTATTTCCTATTCCTGGGATTTTGGAGACAATAATACATCTGTGGGAAAAAAAGTCACTCATGCGTATCAGCAGCCAGGGACCTACCATGTCACGCTGACTGTTGAAGATGACAGCAAAACCTCCTCTTCGGAACACTCGGAAACATTGCCTGTCATCATTAATGATCCGCCGGTGGCGAAGTTTGAAACTCGGAATTCGGAACTTGAAACCGGAAACCGGGGCGCTGCCGGGGAAGTCATGACCTTTGACGCGTCCGAATCTTTTGACCGGGATGGGGAACTTATTGCTTATTTATGGGACTTTGGCGATAACAGCGAAGGCACAGGGGTAACGGTCACTCATGCGTATCAGCAGCCAGGGACATATCATGTCAGGCTGACTGTGGAGGATGATTCCGAAACCTCATCGTCCCAACATTCACACTCATTGATCCTTATTGTTAATCATCCGCCCAAGGCAGACGCAGGACCGGATCAGCTTGTGAGCGCCAGCGCAGTTCAGTTTGACGCCACAGGCTCACAAGACCCGGACGGTGAAATTATCAGTTATCATTGGGAGTTCGGAGACGGAAGCGCGGCCCCGGACGCTGGCCCGTCACCTGTTCATGTCTATGGAACTCCGGGCGATTATACTGTAAGACTGACTGTGAGCGATGACTCGGAAACACTCAGCAGCCAGAACAGTGACCACATGAAAGTCATCGTGAATCATAAGCCCATTGCCGATGCAGGCCCGGATCAGACTGGGGTGCCAGGTCAGCCCGTACATTTTGACGGATCAGCCTCTTTTGACCCGGATGGTCATATCCGCGGATTTCAGTGGAACTTCGGGAACGGCAGCGTGTCTGAAATTTCCAAAAAACCGATGATATCTCATACCTATACAACCCCGGGCATTTACAATGCCCAGCTTACTGTTCAGGATAACACGGGCCATAAAGAAGCAACAGATACAGATGATCTTGTCATTGTCATCAATGCCCCTCCGGTTGCGAAAATTAGTTCCCAATTTCCCATTCTGAATTCTCAGCTGACAGCAGCCCCCGGTCAGCGCATCACTTTTGATGGCAAAAGGTCTTATGACCCCGACGGTGAGGTTGCAGAATACCGATGGGATTTCAGTTCATCAGATGCTGAACTCATTGAAACCCTGATGGGACCGGAAGTCAGTAAAGAATATCCTGACCCGGGTATTTACAGCGTTGTTCTCACCGTCAATGATGACAGCATCGCTGAAAATGCCAGATCACAGGATAAGATGCTTATTCATATAAACCATTCTCCCGAAGCCAGCACCGGTAAAAATATTGTCACCTGTGACCGAACCATTCATTTTGACGGGTATAATTCCGCGGATGCGGACGGAGATCCACTGAATTATTCATGGGACTTTGGCGACGGCACACCGCATCAGTCAGGCGGCAGAGTGATTCATACTTATAAAGAAAGCGGAACCTATCCTGTTATCCTGACGGTTGACGACGGCAGGAACTTGGAGAACTCAAGGAATGTGGCTGCTTTTACCGTGAGCATAAACCAGGCGCCTGTCGCGGACGCGGGCGAAGATCAGATGGTTTGCGGGGGGGATGTGGTTCTTTTCAGCGGGGGACGCTCATATGATCCCGAGGGAGGGTTGTTGAAATATCACTGGGATTTTGATGACAACACCACCGCGGAAGGGCTGAATCCGACAAAGGTGTTTAAAAAAGGCGGAACCTATCAGGTGACACTGACCATTGAAGATGATTCTGGTTTGGAATGCAACCGTTCCTCGGATCAGATGGTTGTCCGGGTGACAGACGCGCCCATAGCTGATGCTGGTAAGGATTTGACGGTCTGTGCGAATACTGAAGTTCATTTTGACGGCTCAGGCTCATGGGATACAGACGGAGAGGTCAACAGCTTTCTGTGGGATTTTGGCGACGGTGCGACTGGCGGCGGTTCCAAACCTTCTCATATCTATACAGAACCGGGGATTTATCCGGTCAAACTTTCCATCACCGGCGATTCCACAGGGCTTTGCGATAATACAGACACTGCCGAGATCACCGTTACCGTTCATGAATCGCCGCATGCCGTCATCAGCGCACCTTTTCTTGTTCCTGTTCACAAATCCGTTGAATTTGACGGTTCGGCATCTGAGAGTAATGAAGGAAAAATTGTGTCATGGAAATGGGATTTCGGAGACGGACATTCAGGAAAAAATGTAAAAACAGCGCATTCCTATCATAAGCCAGGGCGATATCCGGTCAGATTGACAATCACAACAGATCCTGAAAATATATGCAATACAGTTACGGCTCACCATATGATTGTTGTCAACGGGCCGCCTGTTGCAAACGCGGACGCTGATAACTTTGTCGGTGTTAACGAGGTTGTTGTATTTAACGGATCCGGTTCATCTGACAAAGACGGAGCCATTATCAGATATGAATGGGATTTCGGAGACGGAGAAACCGCGGACGGCGTGGAAGTTCGTCATCGCTATCAGGCAGGGGGACGCTATCTGGTCACGCTTAAAGTTACAGATGACACGGATGCTGAAAATAACTGGGATACGGATAACATCCGGGTTGCTGTCAATAACACGCCTCAGGCGGTTATTGAAACTGGAAACTCGGAACTGGAAACTGGAAATTCGGATTTTTGGGCATGCCCTGGTGAAAAAATTCGATTCAGCGCTGAAAATTCATCTGATCCTGACGGAGATATTTTGAAAAGCAAAACCAGTCATTATTATTGGGATTTCGGGGACGGTCAAAATGCCGAGGGTCTCAGGGTTTCTCATACATATGAGACTTGGGGAAAATATCTTGTGACGTTAATTGCTGATGATGGCTCAGGGGTCGGCAACAGCCAAGATGAGGCCAATGAGCGGATTATTGTTAACCACCCGCCTATGGCCGACGGGGGGCCGGACCGGATTGTCTGTCCCAGAGAAACAATCTCTTTTGATGGTTCGAATTCCACCGATCCTGATAGTAAATCACTTACATATCATTGGGATTTTGGGGACGGAAACACGGCTCAGGGGGCTGAAGCCACGCATGTTTTTGAGAAACCTGGCTCATACAAGGCATATCTGACGGTTACAGATGACTCCGGAACAGCTTGCGGAACAAGCAAGGATATGATACTTGTCAAAGTGAATGCGGCACCTGTAGCCGATGCCGGTCCTGATAAGGAGGCTTTTGTCGGCGGCGCTCACGACGCTGTTCTTTTTGACGCAACCGGGTCCTACGATCCTGATGGCGATCCTCTGGCCTGTTACTGGGATTTTGGCGATGGTACGCATGAAACCGGGGTCAGAGTGTTCCATACATATGTTCAGCCAGGTACTTACACCGTCCGTGTGCGGGTGAGGGACAGTGTGAAAACCAGTTGCAGTGAAGTCCGGGATCAGCTGACCGTAACTGTCAGGCAAAGGGAAAATGTTCAATAGTTCACATAAGTACCCGATCAAGAGTTTTTTATACATCTTGTTTTCTGCGAACCGCGGAAAAACCCGGGTTTTTCCTTCAGGGGCGGCGGATCATTCCGGAAAAAAAGCCGGGTTTCTTCTCCGGGCAGCTATCGGAAACTTATGGTTAGGGATTTCCCCAAAAATAAAATACCCGAATACCCGGGATGTAGGGTGGGTGAAGCGAAGCGTAACCCACCGCACTCAGGGCAGGCGGCTCAGGGCACGGAGGCTCAGGGCATGGTTGCTCAGGGCATGGCTGACATGCGTTCCCTGAGCTTGTCGAAGGGGGAACAGAGACGAACAAAAAATAATGGCGAAAAGTGGTGTACTGGTCATGGCCTGTCAGTCACAATGAATGATGAAAATTTTATAATTTTTCATAGTAGTTAACACTTCAAATTAAAAATATTTTTTTTAAAACTGACTCCGCGAATATGAAATCTGAAAAATTGTCAAATTGAAAGTCACAAATTATGACTGTCAGTGGTATATTATATATAAATGGTCATGACTTGCCATTTATAATGGAACATTATTGTAAAAAAGTCGTGATCATTTCAAAAACAGATTTGGTGACGGAGGAAAATGATAATGGGCCAATTACAGCAAAATAATGATAAGCGTACATTTTTACGAACTTCCAGAGAAGTTTTTGCCGAAGTAAAAAAATTTTCTTCGCCCCCCGAAGAACCGGGAGAAAAAGGGATGAGCAGGGATATAAGCGGAGGCGGAATGTGTCTGACTGTTTCTGCTCCATATGAGCCGGAAACCGGGGTCCGTTTAAAATTTAACATACCTGCCCGGCAGAGCCATAAAAAGCAATTGTCATCCCCTTTGGTCATTATTGGGAAAGTGGCCTGGTGTCGGGAACGTCCGGGGGATTCAGGCTATGATATCGGAATTGAGTTCAGACCTCGCAGCTTTGCAGATGCTAAAAAAATATATTCAACCTTATATCCTTATGTTATGTCGCTTATCTCATAATCTGAGACATTCATAGCATGGGTTCGGTTAAACAGAATCTTCAGAAGGTTGCCTTGTATTGTATTTGAAAATCACCCCATTTAATTTTTTTAATCAGGAGACCAACCTGCGGATGACAAATCATTCTGAAACATTGAGGCAAGGGATTCAGCACCACCGGGCTGGCAAACTCAGGGAGGCAGAGTCTGCTTACCGTCGTGTTCTGCAACAGGATCCCAATCATCCCGATGCCTTGCATTTGTCCGGCGTAATTGCCCATCAGATGGGAAAGAACACTGTCGCGGCGGACTTTATTCGCAAAGCCATTGCCAATAATCCTGAACAGCCCGAGTTTCATACAAACCTCGGAATCGCTCTTGAGATGCTTGGAAAAACAGAAGATGCCATCCGTGCTTATACAGAAGCGTTACATCTCAGACGGGATGATGTCAGAACGCTCTGTAATATGGGAAAAGCCCTGATCATTCTGGGGGACTTCGAAGCCGCGACCGAGAAATTACGGAAGGCATTGGCACTTGATCCGAAATGCGCGGACGCATATAATTACTGGGGGCTTTCCCTGCAACATCAGGGAGAAATTAACGCTGCAATTGAAAAATTCCGGGAGGCTCTTCGCCTCAGACCGGACTATGCCGAAGCATTGTATAATCTGGCATTATCCGGCAAATATGACTCGGCTGATCATAAAGATATCTCCGATATCCAGACGTTGCTGAAGCGCCCGGGAATTTCCCGGGAAAATGTCATTCGTCTTGGTTTTGCCCTGGGCAAGATTTATGATGATTGCGGATTATATAAAGAGGCATTTGCCCATTATCAGAATGCCAACCGGCTCAGACATAAGAGTTCCCGTTTTAATACCCGGGCGCTTGCTGATTTTATTGACAGGCTTATTCATACATTTGATTCTGAATTTTTTGCACAGCAGACAAGATACGGCTCTGATTCCGAACTCCCTGTGTTCATTGTCGGCATGTTACGTTCCGGAACCACCCTGGTGGAACAGATTATCAGCAGTCATTCCCACGCACATGGAGCCGGAGAGCTGAAAAAAATAGGAGACATGGTCAATGCATTGTCAGCCCGGTTTAAAGGGAAAGTATTGTATCCGGAGTATGTCAGACACATCAGCGCCAGGGCAATGAACACACTGGCCCGATCCTATGAAGACTGTCTGCGGCGCGGCACTGGCACAGATATTCTCAGAATATCCGATAAAATGCCCCAGAATTATTTCCATTTGGGGCTGATCAGCCTTTTATTTCCAAAAGCCAGGATTATTCACTGTCGCCGTCATCCCATGGATATCTGCTTATCTAACTATTTTCAATACTACGGACCAGGATCTGACCCGGCTTATGATCTGGCAGGCATCGGGGCTTATTATCGTCAGTATAAGCGGCTTATGGCACATTGGCGCAAGGTTCTGCCTTTAAAGATGTATGAAATTCAGTACGAGGAGCTGATTGCCAATACCGAAGATAATGTAAGAAGGCTGATCCGTTTTCTTGGTCTGGAGTGGGAGGAGAGGTGTTTATCGTTTCACCGGAATCCCCGGGCAGTGCAGACCGCAAGCGTCTGGCAGGTCCGTCAGCCCCTTTACACCCGGTCAGTACATCGTTGGCAGAATTATGAGGATTTTCTGGGGCCGTTGAAAAAAAGCCTGGGGTTTGAAGATTGAAAATAGCGAAATTAAACTGTGCCATAATACTCGATATTGTCCGAACACGGCATGCACCTCATCCAGCAGACTTCTGGTCTCCTCATCGAAAACGGAGAAATCCGTATCCGTCGGAGAAGGTATGTGCCCGGAACCGTATTTTTTATATTCGGAATACAGTTCAGGGACAGCCGGTCCGTATGTCCATACCTCTATCTCCTCATCAAAGAGAGGCTTGTCATGTATGGCCAGATGAAACCGTTTCTCATCCACACCCGGAAGAGTTTGTCCGCCAGATGCCCGCCGGTTTCCGCATCACGGGTGATCTGGCGCAGTTCCTTGTCGAGAGAATTGTAGCCCCTGCCCCAGTCAATTTTCAAAGCAGTCAGATACGGCGGCAGACAGAACAGCCCTCCTCTCCGGATCCTCCTCCGGTATCCGGACGGTTTCCGGCATGTTCATTTCCTTTGGCAGTGTGCAAAAAAAATGTTTTCCGGTGCGGCAGTTGTCTCAGTCAGATCAGACAATAATTCCCGCTGCCGCCCTCTGCCAGCTCTTTAGGAAATCGGGCATTCGACGGCATCGGTATCCCGTATCCGTGACACCGGTCTGACCGGGTGAGAGTATGAGGCTGACAAAGGAACATTGGCTGAGAGATGTGTTTTCAGGTAGTTACATCCCAAGGCTTTCTTCGGAGGGGAATTTCCATCTACTGATTATGACGGGGTGAAAACCTCAGAGGTATGGGGTTCTGTTTCATTGAGTTTCAGCAGATCGAAAACTTAGGATTCATCCGGAAAGTTCGGAGTTCCGCCGGCATGACAGACCACCTGAAAGCGGAACTCCGAATTTTTTTGAGCTGCTGAATTTATGAAGGCTCCACCCAGTCCGTAAATACGCCTTCAAAGGTGTCTTCGAACACAATAGGCATTTCAGGTAGTTTGTCATATCTCATGACAGGCTCTTCTGAAAGCTTTTCCCATTCTTCATTGTACATGGCGTTTAAAATGGTATTAAACATGATTTTTAATAATTCATAAGCTGATATCCTCGGGACATCCTGTTCCAATATTTTTATACGCTCCTCCTGTTCCTGAGCCTGTATTTTCAACTGTTCCAGGTCCCGCAATAATGTTATTATTTTTCCTTTTATTTTTTCGGAAGCTTCCGGAATATTATCTCCTTTTTCCCATTTTTCTCTGTACTGGCTGATTTCATGAACTGAACTCTGAATAAGGTTATGACGGTTTTTTTTATTTCTGAATACGACCTGAGAGGCCACATATTTTCGGATGGCGTTGGCAATATTATCTTTTTCATTAACAACATGTTGTAAGAAAATATCCTGAGCGTTTTCAGGAATAACCACTTCCACGGCCTTCAGTATTTCCGCGTTTGCGTCTGTTTTTTCTTTAAATTCATTCACCGCGTTCTTCCAGAATATATGACTGCCTTTTTTAAAAACATCTGTGAGCGACCTTTTTTTTATGGCTGCTTTCCGTGCGGCGCTTGTTATTTTGGACAACACTTTCTTTGTGTTTTCAAACAGACATTCTCCGGTGACAATATTGTAAATCATTCCAACGGACGCCTGCCAGTCCTGAAGGTATAAAATGCGGGGCAGGTCATCAAACACATTTTCCAATAATCTGTTTTTAAACAGATGGGAAGGCGTGGAATAAGAAGGGGTCCCGGCCAGCAGGGGCTGTTCAATTTTTTGATGAGTTTTATCCATGCCCGGATGTCCGAATTTGACCGCTGTCTCAAAATCTATAAGTCCCAGGGAATAATCTTTCGCGGGCCTTTCCGAATCTCCTACGACAAACAAATTATCAGGTTTCAGATCTCTTATTGCCACACCTCTTTCTTTTAACGAAGCTAACAGGCTGATCAGATTGGTTATAATTCCGGAAATCTTTGTCTTGTTTTGTATGAATGTTGTCTTGCTTATATAATTCCATATGGCTTTCTTGTAAGCTGAAATATTTTTCTGGTTTTCTTTTATGATTTTTCCGAGCAGCAGATTCAGGTCGGAAATAAAGCCAGAAGGAAGGCCGTCTTCTTCTTTGACCTTGTTATGAGCCAGATAAACTAAAAACCATTTCTGTTTTTCATAGGCAGATGCAAAATGTCTGTGTTTTTTTATCAATGTTCTGATTTTTGTTTCGTAATCAGAATAAATCCGGTTCATATCAAAACAAATAGAAAGGTTTTCACTTCCGTATTTTCCCTCAAATCCCAGGATATCCCATAAGAGATTGTGAGATCCGATGATCTCCTCATAAATTCTTCTTTTAAAGACTTTTTTATTATGTATGGTGTCCACGACCTGGGAAAGAAAAGAATATTTGGACAGATCCATAAAAAATACAAAAGCGTCCTCTATCTTTAAATATTCCTGGAACTCCGAATTTTCTTTCAGCCACTCCACATATTTTTTTTCAAGTTCCACAGGTGACAGGGCTGATCCGTCGGGAAATGCGTGTATTTTTTTCAAAATAGCTGTCACCCCGGGAGCCACAAATTCTATTTTCGGAGCCAGCTGAACTGCAATACGAGTTTCTGCTCTGACACTCCCGATGTATTCATCAAAATCTGTTATGGGAGACGGCGGAATTTTAACGACAATGAGATTGTCATAAATCACTTTAAAGCACTTGCTCTTGCTGCCGCTGCCCTCTCCCAGGGTGGCGATTGTCATGCGCCTGGATGCGTATTTGTTTTCAGATTCCAGATACACATGCAGTTCATATATATAATCCGGGCCGTTGCTCTGAGGATTGACAGGTATGATTTTCGAAGGTGCCGATTTCGGAGCATCAGATTGAAGCTTATACAGGTTGAGACAAAACTCCGCAACGTTCACGATATCACTGTTATTGGAAATAGGGACGCTTTCTGTTTCCATTTTTCTTAACCCTTGTTATAACTATTCAATGATCATCGGATTTGAGTCTTTCCGTGCGCAATTTTTGCGTTCGGAATCAGGACAGCACAGATTCTTCTGTTTTCCTCTGAAACTTCAGCAGAACAGGTTGAAAAATGCTGAGTTGCCGCATGAGCAAATTTGAGCTCGCGAAAAACTGAAATCTGATGGTATCAGGTTTTAAGATAAATCGTTTTAAACCGGCTTATTGTAATCAGGTCATTAACTGATGAGGATGAAATCTGATTTCTGAATCTGTATCATGTCTTGCAAAATTCGACAATCAGCAACCGGATATTCGGAATTGTCAGACAAGCAGCGATGTGTAACCATTTTTGATCTTCTGTCATGAAACTTCGGCTCCGTAGAGTTGTTTCATTCTTTTTAAAGCGAATTCATGAAATTCCGGGTCAAAATCAGCAACCCCCCTGATGGGAACCGATATTTTATAATCCCGGTTTGCAAGTCCCCCCACCGTGTCCATGACACAGATGGACGTGCAAACCCCCACCACTTCAACCGCATTCACTCCGGCTGACGCAAGAACATTTTCAAGATCGGTTCCGTAAAAGCCGCTGAAACGTTTTTTGGGAATGATCTTTTCATTTGGCAGGGGAGCAAGTTCGGGAATGATCTCACTTCCCCGGGATCCCGACACACAGTGTTTGGGAAACCGTTCGAACTCCCTGTCATTCTCGTCATGTGAATCCTGAAGGTAAATGACAAATTCGTTGAGATATCTGTATTCTTTAAGCCGTTCCTGAATAAAAGGGACAATGGCCTGCGCTTCTTTGCCACAATAAAGGGTTCCTTTTTCATCAAGAAAATCATTTAGCATATCAACAATAATCAGCGCTTTTTCTGACATGATGGCCTCCTTCTTTTCAAAATTTTTTCAATAAAAGCATTGCCTGCCGGATCAGGTGATTCAGCCTGTCCGCTTCGAAACAGGTCCGGGGGTCTTACATTTTTCAGCAGATCGGAAATTAGCCGGAAGGATCGCTGAAATGAAATGCCGGCAGATGCCCTTTGGCAGTTGTAATATTTTGAAAACAATGCTGAATTTTCATTTCATCACGCCTGTGGAAATGTGCCTGTGAAAATTTTTCGATCTGCTGATTTTGAAATAACATATTCTTTTCATATCCAACTTTAATTATGATATTACGAAAAATCAGTTCTTTCAAGAAGATTTTCTTTCAGATGATAAAGCAGGTTTTTATATATCATTCGTCAGTCTCAGTTTATCATAACCAACTTAAATAATTGATATTATAAAGACACACGCTAAACAATCGGAATCAATGATTCCAAATGGTTATCATAAAACATCTGACAAAAATTCCTTTACTATGGTGATATCCATTTGACTTTATATGAAAGTGTCAGGTGTTAAGTGTTAAGTGTTAAGTATCAGGAAAAACTACAAAACTTTCATCGTTCGTTGTGACCGGCAGTTCATGGGAGTTTATATGAAAGTGTTAGGTGTCAGGTGTTAGGTGTTAGGAAAAACTACAAAAATTTCATTGTTCGTTGTGACCGGCAGATCATGCCCGTTTATGTGAAAGTGTCTGAAGTGACTAAAGTTAATAAAGTGACTGAAGTTAAAAGTTCTTTCATGTTTCGTTGTGAGCGGACCGCTCATGGCCGTTTATAATAAAGTTTACCCCGCGTAGTCAAAAAAATATACAATCAGCAGATCGAAAAGTTTCCGGGCCGTCACAGAGCGGGCACGAGGGACGGGGGAGAAACCCCATATGCATCAGGCTAAGAATGCGGGACGGCTGCCGGACGGGGTTTGCAACCCCGTCCGAAACGTTTGCGGGCGGCGATCCGGAAAATATTCCGGACGGGGTTGCAAACCCCGTCCGGCAAAATCAGAGTTAATAAAAACAGTAGGTTGTAATCTTAGCCTGATGCATATGGGGAGAAACCCGGCTTTTCTCGGCCGGGAAGTCCCCGTCCGGGAAAAAAACCCCGGGTTTCTTTGCAGTCCCGCACACAGTCCGGAAACTTTCCGATCTGCTGACAATAGCATCCGAAAAAAAATAGCACATATTCAGTGGCCCCGGAGTTGAGAAAAAGTTTGACTTTCCTTTTTCAATATAGTGATTAGCTTTGTTTTTAAGAACACAGACCACCAGCTTAAACTGGAATACTGCGTTGTTTTGAAGTTCTTTACCATGAAAATATATAACCAGAGATGAAAATTTTTCATGGATGTTCTGAGCTGGCTGGCAGAATGAAAAAATTTTGAGAGTAATCTTTTTTTTATTACGCTCAGAGAATATAATGACAAGGGAGGTCAACTATGTGGGAATACACAGATAAAGTTAAAGATCATTTCCTTAATCCGCGTAATGTGGGAGTGATTGACGATGCTGACGGTACAGGGGAAGTCGGTTCCCTGGCATGCGGAGATGCCTTGAAACTGACCTTTAAACTTGACGATAACGGTAAAATCAACGATGCGAAATTTCAGACTTTCGGATGCGCAAGTGCCATTGCATCTTCCTCTGCCCTGACAGAAATGCTCAAGGGGATGACGCTGGAAGAAGCCGAAAAAATAACAAACGATGATATTGCAGCGTATCTCGGGGGCCTTCCCAAAGAAAAAATGCACTGCTCTGTAATGGGGCGCGACGCGCTTGAAAAAGCAATTGTCTGTTACCGAGGTGAGCCGGAAAAGAAAATTGAAGGTGAGATTGTCTGCGAGTGTTTCGGCGTGACGGATCTGGAAATCGAGCGGGTGATCAAAGAGAACGGTCTTATAGCCATTGAAGATGTGACGGATTATATCAAAGCGGGCGGGGGCTGCGGCAACTGCCATGAAAAAATCCAGATGACTCTCGACACAATTATGGGAAAGGATATGTCAGAAAAGAAAAAAGCTGTAAAACTGACCAATATCCAAAAAATAAAACTGATCGAAGAAACCCTGGAACGGGAAATCAAACCTGGCCTGAAACAGGACGGCGGTAATATTGAACTTGTTGATGTTGACGGAGACAGGGTTTTTGTGAAGCTGCTCGGCACATGCGCGGGGTGCAGCATTTCCCAGGTTACGCTCAAGGATTATGTGGAGAAGAAGCTCCGTGAATTTGTCGCACCTGATCTTGTGGTGGAGGAGGTGAAGTCATGAATATCATTTATCTGGACAACAACGCGACCACACAGGTTGCCCCGGAGGTATTGGAGGAGATGCTTCCTTATTTTAGTGAATTTTATGGCAATCCTTCAAGTATGTATAATTTTGCCGGACAGACCGCACACAAGCTGGAAGAGGCACGCTCAAAAGTGGCGTCGCTTCTGGGGGCCTCGTCTGAGGAGATCGTTTTTACCAGCTGCGGCACGGAAAGCGACAACACCGCAATTCAGACAGCAATTTTGTCAAATCCTGATAAGAAGCACATCATTACCACCAGGGTCGAGCATCCCGCGGTAAAGAATATGGGAGAATACCTTTCGGGAAAAGGATACCGGGTGACATCTGTGCCAGTTGACAGCAAGGGCCGCCTTGATCTTGATTATCTTTATAAAAACCTTAGTGATGACACCGCTATTGTCAGTGTCATGTGGGCAAACAATGAAACCGGCGTGATTTTTCCCATAGAAGAGATTGCTCAGGCTGTAAAGGAAAAGGGAATTGTTTTTCACACGGACGCGGTTCAGGCCGTGGGAAAGATCCCCATTGATGTCAGCAGTACCAGTGTTGATATGCTTTCAATTTCCGGCCATAAGCTTCATGGTCCCAAAGGGATTGGCGTGCTTTATGTGCGCAAAGGCACTAAATTTTTTCCGTTCATGATTGGCGGACATCAGGAAGGCGGACGAAGAGGCGGGACAGAAAATGTCGCTTCCATCGCGGGCCTTGGAAAAGCATGCGAACTGGCTGCTGCTCATATGGAAGAGGAAAATACCCGGGTCAAGGCGTTAAGAGACAGGCTTGAAAGCGAGCTGTTGAAACGTATCCCAAATGCCAAGATCAACGGAGACACAGATAACCGCCTCCCCAATACCACAAGCATCGGCTTTGACTATGTGGAAGGCGAATCCATCCTGCTGATGATGAATGAACTGGGGATTTGCGCCTCGTCAGGCTCGGCATGTACGTCCGGCTCGCTTGAACCGTCCCATGTTCTGCGTGCAATGGGCGTACCTTTTACCGCTGCCCACGGCTCAATACGTTTCAGCCTGAGTGTTTACAATACAGAAAAAGACATTGATGTTGTCATTGAAAAACTTCCGCCCATTATCCAACGGCTGCGGGAAATGTCTCCTTTCTGTGAAGCCGGAAACTTGAAACTTGAAACTTGAAACTTGGAACTTGGAACTTGAGACTGGAAACTTGGAACTTGGAACTTGGAACTTGGAATTTGGAATTTGGAACTTGGAACTGAAAACCGGAAGCTGAAAGATTGAAAGCTTTCGAATTTCCAGTTTCCAGTTTCAAGTTTCCAGTTTCAAATTTCAAGTTTCAAAACAGGGAGGGTTTTAAGATGGACGAAGATATAAGATCAGACAGACCAACGTGCAGAATAGATGCGGAATCTTTTTCGCATTACAGAGAAAAGCTTCCCGGGGTCGTCGAGAGCATTCTTGAAAGCTGCGATGATGTGGAATGCCATACCCATACGCATATTGATTATGAACCGATCCCGTCCCGAGAATCCGTCATTAATATTATAAACAAGTTAAGAGAAATTCTCTTTCCCGGATATTTTAACAATGAAAAGCTCGACCCTGTCAATTTGCGATACAGCATGGGACAGTCTGTTTCTGTTCTGTTTGACATGCTTTCCGAGCAGGTCTGCCACAGTATCCGCCATGATTGCTTCAGATACAATCAGTCATGTACGCATTGCGTTGAAAAAGGAAATGAGATTGCGCTTTCCCTTCTTGAATCCGTTCCCGCGATCCGCAAAATACTTGCAACAGATATCAATGCCGCGTATGACGGAGACCCTGCCGCAAAAAGCCATGATGAGATTGTTTTCAGCTATCCCGGTGTTTTTGCAATCATGGTCTATCGGATAGCGCATAAGCTTTTTGAGGCTGAAGTGCCGCTTCTTCCGCGTATTATGACGGAATACGCTCACAGCATCACAGGCATTGATATCCATCCCGGGGCTGAAATCGGGGAAAGTTTCGTTATTGATCACGGGACAGGCGTTGTTATCGGCGAAACTGCTGAAATCGGAAATAATGTGCGTATCTATCAGGGGGTAACCCTCGGAGCCCTGTCTATCCCCAAGGATGCCGGTGAGCAATTGAGAGGGAAAAAACGTCATCCCACCATAGAAGATGAGGTTATCATCTATGCTGGTGCCACCATTCTGGGAGGAGATACCATCATCGGCCGACGTTCCGTCATCGGAGGAAATGTGTGGATAACGGAATCTGTCCCGCCAGATACAAGAGTGCTGATGGAGCCTCCTCGGCTGATTTATAAGTAAAGGGGGGCGAGAGGCGAGGGATGAGAGGCGAGGGGGTATGATTTGTGACTTGCGGTTGGGTGCTTTAAGATTGATTTACCAATCATCAAGCTTTTACCCAAGCCTCTCGCCTCTCGCCCCCAAAGGAGGTGCCTATGAAAATCTTTTCAGATATGCAAAAAACCATCGGCGCGACGCCTCTTGTCCGGCTGAACAAAATTTGTAAGGGGCTTGAAGCTGAGGTTTTCGCCAAGGTTGAATTTTTTAATCCGCTGGGAAGTGTAAAGGACAGAATCGCCGCTTCAATGATTGACGCGGCAGAGCGTGACGGTTCCATTGGCCCGGATACGCTTATTGTGGAGCCGACGAGCGGAAACACCGGCATTGCGCTTGCGTTTATATGCGCGGCAAAAGGATATCATCTTTGTCTTACAATGCCGGAAACCATGAGCGTGGAAAGGAAAAAGCTTTTAAAACATCTTGGGGCGGAGCTTGTCCTGACGCCGGGTGAAAAAGGTATGAAGGGAGCCATTGAAAAGGCCGAGGAGATACTGGCGGCTGAAAAAAATGCGTTCATGCCCAATCAGTTCAGTAATCCTGCAAATCCGAAAATCCACAGGGAGACCACCGCGGAAGAGATATGGAAAGATACGGACGGGAAGGTTGATATCTTTGTGGCCGGTGTGGGAACCGGCGGAACCATCACAGGGGTGGCTCAGGCCATAAAGGAGCGGAAACCCTCTTTTAAAGCCATCGCGGTGGAACCTGAAGCATCTCCGGTATTGTCCGGCGGAACCCCGGGACCGCATAAAATTCAGGGAATTGGCGCGGGCTTTGTCCCCAAGGTTCTTGATACCTCTGTGATTGATGAAATTATCACGGTAAAAAATGAGGACGCATTTCAAATGGCCAGAAAGCTTGCAAACACAGAAGGCATCCTTTGCGGAATTTCATCCGGAGCAGCCATGTCCGCGGCGACCCGTGTTGCAAAACGCAATGCATCCGCAGGAAAAAACATTGTTGTCGTACTGCCCAGCACCGGAGAGCGATATATCAGCACAGATCTCTTTAAGGCATGAACCCTATAACGACACTTATTCTTCATCAAATGGTGATGGTAAGGAAACGGGGTCCCAAAACCTCCTTGAATCCGGTGGTGTTCTAAAAGTGGACTTGTTCCGATATTTATCAAATTGATTCAGATGGTTAAAAAGTTTAGCTCCACTTTTAGAACATTACCCTTGAATCCTTACCCCTCGGTCATCAAGTTTTTTTTTGTCATTTCTGCGAAAGCATGAATGAGAGGCTTTTTTCTAACTCAGCTTGGAAAATTGGGTCATCGAGTCTTCATAAAAAAAGGGACATCCGATAATTTTGGATGTCCCTTGTTTTTTATGGTACCGGGGGTCGGAATCGAACCGACACGGAGTTGCCCCCGGAGGATTTTGAGTCCTCTGCGTCTACCAGTTTCACCACCCCGGCTTGAAAATAACTTCTATATTTGAATTCGAAGCAGTTGTCAAGCAAATTCAGAAATGTTTGTATAAAAGTGTTAGGTGTTAGGTGTTAAGTGTTAGGTGTCAGGTGTTAGGTGTTAAGTGTTAAGTGTTAGGAAAAATAATGGAATTTTCATGTTTCATTGTGATCAGCAGGTCATGCCCATCTGTCAGAAACAGCAAAAATATCCTTTGCCGATACAATGCCCTCCCTTAAAATTTGGGGAACATCAGGTGTGACATCCACCACTGTGGAACCCATTCCCCCTTTGAGCAGGCCCGCATTCAGTATCAGATCAAGTTTCTCAGCAACTTGGGAATCCAGATCAGCAACTTGTGAGCATCCAGCCTGTCCTGAGAGATTGGCGCTCGTTCCGGTGACAGGGCCTCCCACAGCACTGACCACAGCCGAAGCCACAGGATGTCCGCACAAGCGCACACCGATTTTGCCTGTGCCTGCGGTCAGACTGTCTGGCAAAGTATCCTTTGCCTCAAATACAAGGGTCACTCTGCCCGGCCAAAAGTTATCCATAATATAAGATGCAGCAGGAGGGACAGATTTCACAAGTCCGGCCAGTTCCTTTTTATCATGAATCAGAACAAGAATCGGTTTCTGATAAGATCGCTGCTTTATATCAAATATTTTGTCAACTGCCTGAGCATCAAACGCATCTGCTCCCAGCCCGTAAAGGCATGTTGTGGGAAACAGAATAATCCCGCCTTTTTTTATGATGTCAGCGGCTTTAAGAATCTGGTCCGTCTGAGGGGCAGCGGGGTTTATCCTTAATATTTTATTGCTGAAGTTTTTTTGCTTTTTGCTCAACTTGCTCTGCCATCTCAGTTTTAAATGCTTTCAGCTTTTTTTCAAGTTCAGGATCAGAAAGTGCGAGAATCTGCACTGCAAGAATCCCCGCGTTTCTTGCCCCCGGCTTTCCAAGAGCGACAGTGGCAACGGGAATACCCGGGGGCATCTGAACCGTGGAAAGCAGCGAATCAAGCCCCTGAAGACAGGAAGAATCAATAGGAACGCCGATAACCGGAAGGCTTGTATGGGCTGCCATGACTCCTGCAAGATGGGCCGCATGACCCGCACCTGCGATAATGACCTTTATTCCCCGGTTCCGGGCAGATGATGCAAATGTTGCCGCTCGTTCCGGACTTCTGTGGGCTGATGCAATGGTCATTTCAAAGGGGATACCGAATTTTTTTAAAATCGTTGCAGCTTCTTCCATCACCCCAAGATCAGAATCGCTTCCTATAACGATTCCCACTGTTGCGCCTTCAATAAATTCACTTGAAACCATTTTTAAAATTTTGTCTCCAATAAGTAGGTGGTTAGGTGTTTAGGTGGTTAGGTGTTAGGTGTTAGGTGTTAGGTGTCAGGTGTTAGGTGTCAGGTGTTAGGTGTCAGGTGTTAGGTGTTAGGTGTTAAGTGTTAAGTGTTAGGTGTTAAGTGTTAGGTGATCAGGCGTCAGAGTTGGAGAATCATGTCCTTTCTTAACACCTAACACCTAACACCTTAGTAACACCTTGTTTTCTGTTTATGCGCTTCAATCCCCAGTTCAATTAATTTGTCAAGCAGTTGACTGAAAGAAATTCCTGCGGCCTTTGCTGCCCGGGGAAAAAGACTGGTCTGGGTCATGCCGGGAATGGTATTGGTCTCAAGAACATATATTTCCTGATTCCTAAGGATCATATCTGTCCGGCTATACCCCTTGCAGCAAAGGGCCTGATGCGCCATTTTGGCATAAGTCCGGGCTTTTTCAGCTAATGACTCATCAATACGTGCCGGGCATATTTCCTGTGTCAGCCCTGCCACATATTTTGCTTCGTAATCAAAAAACTCATGAGCTTCATCAGGGATGATCTCGATAAGCGGGAGCGCCTGAAGATCATCATTATTGCCGATAATCCCGCAAGTCAGTTCAGTACCTTTAATATAGGCTTCGATCAGAACTGTATCATCATAAGCAAAGGCTTTATCCACAGCTTCTTTTAAAAATTCTTCAGATCTGACAATGGACATTCCAATGCTTGAACCGCCGGCCGCGGGTTTGATCACCAACGGCAGGCCCAGATGTTCTGTATATTCTTCGGGGTCAGCAGGTTTGTCATACCTGACAGAAGCAATGTAAGGCGGCACAGGAAGCCCTGCTTTTTCATAGCATTCTTTTGAAACCAGTTTGTTCATGGCAATGGCACTGCCAAGAACACCCGTGCCCTGGTAGGGAATATCAAGAAGATCAAGCATTCCCTGGATGGTTCCGTCTTCACCATAAGGGCCGTGAAGGATGATCAGCGCGACATCAATCTCAGCCGCATCTGATACCAGGCGGCCAAGGTCTGTCTCAGGATCATATTGGATAATATTGTATTTTTCTTTGTCCAACGCTTCAAAGACCTGGCTACCGCTTTTCAGGGAAACCTCCCGCTCTGAAGATATGCCGCCGGAAAGAAGTGCAACAGTAAGTTTTTTCATGATGTTACGCTCTGTTATTAAAGAGTTCCTGTTTGGTTCGATTGTATTCGTCAAGGGTGATCAGATTATCTTCAAGCAGACGGGCAAGCTCTTTAAGTTCTCTGATGCGGACCGTGGTCGGATCTTCCAACCGGGGGATATGTTCAAATGTGTTCCCAATACCCAATGCAGGGGTCGTATTATCCGGACTGCCTATTTTGACAGATGCAAAGCCTCCCAACAGACTTATTTCAACTGGCCTGCCGCTGAAAGTGGAAGAATTCAGCGTGTCCTTCAATGACTGTCCTTGTAATTTCATGCGTCTGTAAAAAAAATATCCGGAAAAAATAACCAGGGCTAAACTGCCTGCAAGTATCCATGCCATGTATTCGGTGACACCACGAAAAAAAAGGACAAGGCATCCCACCCCTGCCATCAGAAGAACATGAAGGATAAGAATGGAATATGCCATTAAAACGCCTTTAAAAAGGCCGGTTTCCTCTTTTTTGTTCTTAAAAGCCATAAGTATAAATTATATCTCCCTGACAAACCAGCTTTTTTGATAAAAGTCGGCTGTTATTTCTTTTTATCAGCGGAATTCTTTGATTTGACACGACCTGTCAGTTTTGTCATATATTTTTGCGGAACTTCAAAAACAATCGAAGTGTCTCGTATGGAATTCAGCTTCATAATAAGGAAATTCAGTTTCTTCATGGTCTTGTATTTTTCAGTTGTATCTTCCATACCTGACAGAATATCTTCTGTCTGTCTGATCTCTTTTTTCAGTTCAATTTCCGGGGGAACACAATCAGCGTTTTTCAATATCTTATAAGCAAGACGCAGATCCTCCGGAATATGGCCGTCATTCTCAAGCACAATGGGTTCGCCTGACCCGGGAAGATTTTCAAACTCCCCTTTTTTCTGAGCCTTTTTTATCCGCTCTTCCACAATTTTTTCAAAGCCTGTAAACATAATAGCAATTTTTACCTTTTTAGCGTTTAGCGAATGGAATAAGATGGGAATTCTGTTTTCTGACTGTCATTCCAACGAAAACGTTACAGCAGGGGAACAGAGGGCAGGAATTCCATCTTTAAATAACACGGGTCCCTGATTTCGGAGGCATGACATTATCTAAAGAAAAAAAACAAAAAGCCCGCTCTGACTTGTATCAGAGGGGCCTTATTTAATCATAAATGGTGGCGATGCAGGGAATTGAACCCCGGACACTGCGGATATGAGCCGCATGCTCTGACCATCTGAGCTACATCGCCATAATTAACAGGCCGCTCTTAAATTCTTTTTTGAAAACAGATGTAATCAGCAGCCTTCTCAGTGTTAATGAAACGTCTTCTAACAGCTAATATTCACTTAGTCAAGTCTAAAAGTCATTTTCAGTCATTTTTTTTAAATTTAACCCTGAGAAGGATCAGAACCGGCAACTTCAACAGTAAATTCATCTAAATTATCCGGAAGGTTAGAAAATACCATCATAAACGGAAGTGTCTTTCCGGGATTAACCTTTTCATTTGATCCGTTGTCACCGGAACGGTTTGAAAGCCGTTTTTTTATCGCTTCCGGATCCAGGTTGGAAAGGTCTTTGTCTGATAAAATATTACCACAATAAAATGTTTCCTGTTTTGCAAGGGTTTTATTTTTTGTATAAAGAATTCCTCTCATTTTTATAAAATTACGGGCATTGGAATATTCATTTTTAATCTTTCCGGTTATCACAAGAAGGGTTCCGGCTTTAGGGTTATTTACCACAAATTTGTTTTTTATGGAGCTTTCTATGGCTATTATCTCACCAACATTCTGAACTTCAGGCTCTGGCTCCTTTTCAAGATCAAGATAAGGGATTTTTGCCACCATACCTTTGACCGTATCCAAAAATGTGTCTGTGCCCATGGTGTAAAGTCCGTAACCGGCAGCTCCGAAAATCATCAGTCCGCCCAGCAAAACAAGAACAGGCATCTTCCTTTTTTTTTCGACAGGTTCAGCGTCTTCAGCGTCGGTCTCCTGTTTTTCCCCAGACTCGGGTTCCAAATCCATATCCAGGTCGAACACTTCCGCAGAAGGTATCGGCGGAGGCTTTTTTTCATCATATTCATCTTCTTCAAAGCCGCCTTCCGGGATTCCCATATCAAAGACCTGTGTCAGACTTCCGGCCTCCTCATCATCCTTTTCCTCGTCCTGTCCGGCACCATCCTTAAAAATCTCTTGCTCATCTTTTTCGAAGTCAAAAGATTCGCCCTCTGAGTCATCTTCAGATGTATATTGGGATTCATCTTTATCTTCAATATCAAAGTTGAAATCAAAGTCACCTGAGTCATCTGTTATTTTTTTTTCGGTTTCAGATTCGGAGTCCGCATCCAGATCAAATCCAAAATTTTCTTCATCTCTTTTGTCTTCTTCCGAAAAGTCAGATTCCAAATCTATGTCAAAATCAAAGTCCTCTTTTTCGTTATCTTGGTCAGGTTCAGCATCCATGTCTAAATCCAAATCAAGATCAAGATCAAAGATTTCTGTTCGTTCCTCATCCTTTTTAGTCTTGGCTTTAATTTCGGGTTCCAGTTCCAGTTCCAGCTCAAATTCCTCTGCCTCTTCCTTATTATCTTCGGAATCAGAGTCTAAATCGAAATCCAGCTCAAAATTGTCTTCTTTAGCCTCTTCTTTGGAATCAGGCTCAAAATCTATATCAAGCTCAAAATCTTCCGTGTCTTCCCCGCTTTCAGATTCCAGATCAAAATCAAGCTCAAAATATTCTTCCTCTTTATCCTCTTCCTTTTTTGCCTCGGACTCGGACTCCAAATCAAGGTCAAGCTCGAATTCTTCTTCCTTTTTTGCCTCGGACTCAGACTCCAAATCAAAATCAAGCTCAAAATCCTCCTCTTTTGCCCCGGACTCGGACTCCAAATCAAGATCAAGCTCGAATTCTTCCTCCTTTTTTGCCTCCGACTCAGATTCCAAATCAAGATCAAGCTCGAATTCTTCTTCTTTTTCCCCCGCATGAGGCTCCAAATCAAGATCAAGCTCGAATTCTTCCTCCTTTTTTGCCTCCGACTCAGATTCCAAATCAAGATCAAGCTCGAATTCTTCTTCTTTTTCCCCCGCATGAGGCTCCAAATCAAGCTCAAGCTCTAATTCTTCCTCTTTTGCCCCGGACTCAGATTCCAAATCAAGATCAAGCTCGAATTCTTCTTCCTTTTTTGCCTCGGACTCGGACTCCAGATCAAAATCAAGCTCGAATTCTTCTTCTTTTTCCCCCGCATGAGGCTCCAAATTTACCCCGGACTCAGGCTCCAGATCAAGATCAAGCTCGAATTCTTCTTCCTTTTTTGCCTCGGACTCGGACTCCAGATCAAGGTCAAGCTCGAATTCTTCTTCCTTTTTTGCCTCGGACTCGGACTCCAAATCAAGGTCAAGCTCGAATTCTTCTTCTTTTTCCCCCGCATGAGGCTCCAAATCAAGGTCAAGCTCTAATTCTTCCTCTTTTGCCCCGGACTCGGACTCCAGATCAAGATCAAGCTCGAATTCTTCTTCCTTTTTTGCCTCGGACTCGGACTCCAAATCAAGATCAAGCTCCTCTTCTTCAGACTTCAAATCAAGATCAAGCTCGAATTCTTCTTCCTTTTTTGCCTCCGACTCAGGCTCCAAATCAAGATCAAGCTCGAATTCTTCTTCTTTTTCCCCCGCATGAGGCTCCAAATCAAGGTCAAGCTCTAATTCTTCCTCTTTTGCCCCGGACTCGGACTCCAAATCAAGGTCAAGATCGAATTCTTCTTCCTCTTTTGCCCCGGACTCAGGCTCCAGATCAAGATCAAGCTCGAATTCTTCTTCTTTTTTTGATTCGGACTCAGACTCCAAATCAAGATCAAGCTCCTCTTCTTCAGACTTCAAATCAAGATCAAGCTCGAATTCTTCTTCCTTTTTTGCCTCCGACTCAGGCTCCAAATCAAGATCAAGCTCGAATTCTTCTTCTTTTTCCCCCGCATGAGGCTCCAAATCAAGCTCAAGCTCGAATTTTTCTTCTTTTTCCCCCGCATGAGGCTCCAAATCAAGGTCAAGTTCAAAATTTTCCTCTTTTGCTTCGGCATGAGGTTCCAAGTTAAGATCAAGCTCAAAAGCCTCTTCACCTTTTGCTTCGGATGGAGTTTCCAAATTCAAATCCAGATCAAGTTCGAATTTTTCTTCTTCTTTTATTTCGTTAGCGTTTTTTTTCACTGATGATTCTCCATCCAATTCAAGCAACTTATCTATTTCAGAAACTAAGTCTGTATTTTCCGGGTGTTCAGGTTTGATTCTTTCCTCTGAATTTAAATTTATTGATAAGTCGTCAGATTCTTTCTCAGATTCTGTTTCAGGTGATAGCTCTCCGTCCATTTCGAGCATTTCATCAAGGGCGTTATACATATTTTCAGCGTTAAACTCCATCGTCTTAAATTCGTCCGGATCTTCCGCGTCTGTATGATGCTCTGCATTATTTTGATCATCATCCTCATCATCCTCATCGTCATCTATAAAATCTTCATTTATTTCGAGCATTTGATCAATATCAGACAAATCAAGCTCATCTACTTCTTTAAGTCCGACCCTTGCTCCTAAATCTTCTGGAATACTTTCAACTGATTCTGAAGACAAATCCAAATCAAGTGATAAATCCTCGTATTCATCACCTTTAACATCTTGTTTTAACAAATCATTATTTTCATCAGCATCCGGCTCGAGGGCAATGTCCAGGTCCAGAGAAATATCTTCCGGCTCAATTTTCCGGTCTTTGCTTTCCGCCTTGTCTTCGGCATCCGGCTCGAGGGCAATGTCCAGGTCCAGAGAAATATCTTCCGGCTCAATTTTCCGGTCTTTGCTTTCCGCCTTGTCTTCGGCATCCGGCTCAAAGTCAATATCCAGGTCCAGAGAAATATCCTCCGGCTCAATTTTCCGGTCTTTGCTCTCCGCATCGTCTTCGGCATCCGGCTCAAAGTCAATGTCAATGTCCATGTCCAGGGAAATATCTTCCGGTTCAATTAGCCGGATGTCCTTATCTGTATCCTCTTCAGCATCCGATTCGAGGGAAATGTCCAGGTCCGGGGAAATATCTTCCGGCTCAATTTTCCGGTCTTTGCTCTCCGCTTCGCCTTCGGCATCCGGTTCAAAGTCTATGTCCAAGTCCAGGGAGATATCCTCCGGCTCAATTTTCCGGTCTTTGCTCTCCGCTTCGTCTTCGGCATCCGGTTCAAAGTCTATGTCCAAGTCCAGGGAGATATCCTCCGGCTCAATTTTCCGGTCTTTGCTCTCCGCATCAGCTTCGGCATCCGGCTCGAGGGCAATGTCCAGGTCCAGAGAAATATCCTCCGGCTCAATTTTCCGGTCTTTGCTTTCCGCATCAGCTTCGGCATCCGGCTCAGAGTCAATGTCCAGGTCCAGAGAAATATCTTCGGGTTCAATTTTCCGGTCTTTGCTTTCCGCCTTGTCTTCGGCATCCGGCTCAGAGTCAATGTCCAGGTCCAGAGAAATATCTTCGGGTTCAATTTTCCGGTCTTTGCTTTCCGCCTTGTCTTCGGCATCCGGCTCAGAGTCAATGTCCAGGTCCAGAGAAATATCTTCCGGCTCAATTTTCCGGTCTTTGCTTTCCGCATCGTCTTCGGCATCCGGCTCGAGGGCAATGTCCAGGTCCAGAGAAATATCCTCCGGCTCAATTTTCCGGTCTTTGATCTCCGCATCGTCTTCGGCATCCGGCTCAGAGTCAATGTCCAGGTCCAGAGAAATATCTTCGGGTTCAATTTTCCGGTCTTTGCTTTCCGCATCGTCTTCGGCATCCGGCTCGAGGGCAATATCCAGGTCCAGAGAAATATTTTCGGGTTCAATTTTTCGGTCTTTGCTCTCCGCATTGTCTTCGGCATCCGGTTCAGAGTCAATGTCCAGGTCCAGAGAAATATCTTCGGGTTCAATTTTCCGGTCTTTGCTTTCCGCATCAGCTTCGGCATCCGGCTCAAAGTCAATGTCCAGGTCCAGAGAAATATCTTCCGGCTCAATTTTCCGGTCTTTGATCTCCGCATCGTCTTCGGCATCCGGCTCAAAGTCAATGTCCAGGTCCAGAGAAATATCTTCCGGCTCAATTTTCCGGTCTTTGCTCTCCGCTTCGTCTTCGGCATCCGGTTCAAAGTCAATGTCCAGGTCCAGGGAAATATCTTCCGGCTCAATTTTCCGGTCTTTGTTTTCCGCCTCAGCTTCGGCATCCGGTTCGAGAGCAATGTCCAGGTCCAGGGAAATATCTTCCGGTTCTATTTTCCGGTCTTTGTTTTCCGCCTCAGCTTCGGCATCCGGTTCGAGAGCAATGTCCAGGTCCGGGGAAATATCTTCCGGCTCAATTTTCCGGTCTTTGCTCTCCGCTTCGCCTTCGGCATCCGGTTCAAAGTCTATGTCCAAGTCCAGGGAGATATCCTCCGGCTCAATTTTCCGGTCTTTGCTCTCCGCTTCGTCTTCGGCATCCGGTTCAAAGTCTATGTCCAGGTCCAGAGAAATATCCTCCGGCTCAATTTTCCGGTCTTTGCTTTCCTCCTTGTCTTCGGCATCCGGCTCAAAGTCAATGTCCAGGTCCAGGGAAATATCTTCCGGTTCAATTTTCCGGTCTTTGCTTTCCGCATCGTCTTCGGCATCCGGATCGAGGGCAATGTCCAGGTCCAGAGAAATATCTTCCGGCTCAATTTTCCGGTCTTTGCTCTCCGCTTCGCCTTCGGCATCCGGTTCAAAGTCTATGTCCAGGTCCAGGGAAATATCCTCCGGCTCAATTTTCCGGTCTTTGATCTCCGTATCGTCTTCGGCATCCGGCTCGAGGGCAATATCCAGGTCCAGAGAAATATTTTCGGGTTCAATTTTTCGGTCTTTGCTTTCCGCATCAGCTTCGGCATCCGGCTCAGAGTCAATGTCCAGGTCCAGAGAAATATCTTCGGGTTCAATTTTCCGGTCTTTGCTTTCCGCATCGTCTTCGGCATCCGGTTCAAAGTCTATGTCCAAGTCCAGGGAGATATCCTCCGGCTCAATTTTCCGGTCTTTGCTCTCCGCTTCGTCTTCGGCATCCGGTTCAAAGTCTATGTCCAGGTCCAGAGAAATATCCTCCGGCTCAATTTTCCGGTCTTTGCTTTCCTCCTTGTCTTCGGCATCCGGCTCAAAGTCAATGTCCAGGTCCAGGGAAATATCTTCCGGTTCAATTTTCCGGTCTTTGCTTTCCGCATCGTCTTCGGCATCCGGATCGAGGGCAATGTCCAGGTCCAGAGAAATATCCTCCGGCTCAATTTTCCGGTCTTCCTCATCTTTAGTAGAATCTGAGTCAGGAAATAAAACATCAGACGCTTTTTCCGTTTCAGATGATTTATCCACGTCAGACAATCTGAGGCTTTTCCTTTTTTCAGATTCATCTGTATCGGACAAAACAAGCCTTTCAGGATCGTCCGAATCTGAAGCCGCTTCAAATTCTCCCTCGGAAAAAGATTTTTCTGGCATTTCAAATTCGTCCGCGTCGAAAAAATCAGGAGTTTCAGGTTTGCCAGTCGGGATTCCCTCAGATTCAAAGGCGTCATCCATATCGGACGACAGATGAAGGTTTTTTATTGTCTCAGAATCGTCTGCATCAGAGATATCAGAGCCTTTCAGTTCATTTGGCTCTGAAACCGCCTTTGTTTCAAGTTTCGCCTCAGCATCTGAGTCAGGAGATAAAAGCCTTGATTCTTTTTCTGTCACACCTTCCGGTACCAACTCTGATATTTTATTCGTGTCGGATCCGCCAAGTTTTTCCGATTTATCAAATTGTACATCCGCATTTGGTTTTACATCCAAATCCAAATCAAATGATAAATCCTCAACGTCTTTCGTTTTTATGTCCTCAGTCGTGTCTTTTTCGATCTGCGGAGCCGTGCCTGAATCCGAGTCCGCCTTTTTCTTCAGATATGACGGACTTTCTGTCTCAGACCGTTCATCCCTGTCTGAATCAGGCTCGGATTGCCCCGTATCTTTTTCAATTTCTGGCTTTACGTCTAAATCCAAATCAAAAGAGAGATCATCTGGCTCTTTTTCCAAAAGATCCAGTTCATCATCTTCTATTTCGAGCAAATCTTCAATGCCTGATAAGTCAAATCCGCCGGTTTGTCCGGGGTCAAAATTCGACATTGTTTCATAACGCTCTTTTTTTTGCTGTTTTGCCTGTTCTTCTTCTGCCTTGCTGATTCTAAGCGCCTGAGTTTTCTTTGCTTTAAAATCATCTCTGACTCTGAGAGCAGTTGATTTGTCAGATTTATATTTGAATTCAGTAGGATATACTATAAAAATGTTATTGCATTTTGAGCATTGTACCCTGGATCCTGTCTGTTTCAAAAGACTTTCATCCAAATTGAAACTGGTATTACATTTTTTACACGTAATAATCATAATAGTTACCCAAATAATAAAATCTGATAGAAAAACTATCAGTCAGGTTTTGAAACCGGCATGACATTATCCGGTGGCTAACCGGTTCAGAATATTGAATGATCTGGCAATGTCAGCCTGTTCGGAGTACCCGCCACTCAGACGCTTAAAAAGATTCAATTGCCGGAACCTTGGCTGAAAACATACACAAAAAATCAACTTTAATCGGAATGGTAAGAGGTTACATAAGATCGGATGCAGATATTTTTTTGTATTGACAAGAACAAAGTCAGCTTTGATTTTCTGGCTCAGAACCAACAGACCTGACAGAATATCCGAATGTTAACTCCCTGCCTGAAACTTTGGCAGAACACTGATTGGAAGTTATAAAAAATAAGTTACTTGTAAGTTTCAGAAAAATAACCTGATTTGCTACTGACTGAAATTTTTTTTGTTTTGAACAACAGGAAGTCCCTGAAAAAATCAGTCCGCAACTGAACACACTTTTACAGACTGAAATACTATTCCAAATATATTATATATAACATTAAGCTTTCTTAAAAAGCAACAAAAAAAAGCCTTGGCCCTGTCTGAAGAAAGGGATGGCTCTCGGAAACAAAGTTTTCAATGTTAAGTATCAGATGCTAAGTATCAATACTTCGGACACTTTTTGTAACCTGTTGTTTTTATTAGGTCTGATGATTTTTATCCCGAAAATTAAAACCGTTTAATTTCAATAAGTTATTTTTTTCATCATTCTGATTTTCAAAAATTGTCCGAAGTATTGAAGTATTAAGTGTTATGAAAAATTATGATTTTTCATACTTCATTGTGAGCGACAGGCCATGAAATTGTTGTAAAACAACTCGTTATAAAATGTCATTCCTATGAAAGCAGGAATGACATTTTGGGGAACTTCAAATAAAAACCATACGCGATTCAGATCGCCATATCTGCCCTGTATTTTGAATATGTTATTTTTTAAAAAATCCCTTACGACGGACAGGAGTTCAGACCGGGACAAGTTTGCTTTTTTCAGATCCCTGTCTCTGCCAGATTTTCTATCAGTTTTTTTTGTTTTTTACTGAGATTTGTCGGCATATTGAAATATATGGAAACATAAAGATCGCCTTTGTTATTCCCTTTCATATGCGGAAGGCCGTAACCGGAAAAACGCATTTTGGTTTTATGTTTTGTACCCGGAGGTATTTTTACACTTAACTCCTTACCTTCAATCGTCGGAACAAGGATATTCGTACCGAGGACAGCCTCTGTCAGTTTTATTTCCTGATTTATATGCAGGTCATATCCTTCCGGCTTGTAAACCGGATCATGAAGCACTTTGGATTGGATGAAAAGATCTCCCGGAGGTCCCCCGTAAGGGCTGGGTTCGCCTTTTCCGGCAAGCCTCAGTTTCTTACCTGTAACCATGCCTTTTGGTATCTTTACTGTCAGATTTTCAGACCGCCCCTTATGTTGAAAATTTATGGTCTTACTGGTTCCGGTTGCCACTTCATATAAGGTCAGAGGCAGTTCATATACCAGATCAGACCCTTTGGTCTGCTGGGGCTGCTGTCTTGAATAGGGGTTAAATGACCCGTCACTGCCAAATGAAAACCGGGTTCCGCCCCTTTTTCCGCAAGCCTTTCCAAAAATATTCCCTCCGAATCCCAGATCTTCAAAAATACTTGAAAAATCAAAATTTTTAAAGATATCTTCCTGCGAATAACGCTGCTGGAATCCGGTTGACCCGAATGTGTCGTACTGCTGACGTTTTTCTTTGTCGCTCAGAACAGCATATGCCTCACTGACCTGCTTGAATTTTTCTTCAGCACTTTTATCCCCTTTGGTATGGTCAGGATGATATTTCATGGCAAGCTTCCGATACGCTTTTTTAATGTCTTCATCAGAAGCGTTTTTACTGATACCAAGTATTTTATAATAGTCGGACATTTTTCATTTCCCTGTTATTTTAGTATGATTTCGTGATCTTCCTTTTTTGAAAACTTCAGAACTTTCTGATGCTTTAAAAATAAGTTGAAAGTGGTAAGGTGTCAAGAATATTCAGAGGTTCACGATTCACACTTTCCGGGTTGGCAAATCCGAACTGTGCCCGTCTGGTCTGCCAATCTGTCAGGAGCAGTCAGATCAAAATTGTGAACACTCGATGATCAAATTTTTTTCTGTCATTCCTGCGAAAGCAGGAATCCACCGGTTCCGGATTCGTAAAATCTGCAAAAACCAGATTCCTGCTTTCGCAGGAATGACAGACTTTCCGAACGAATCGGATCAAAAAACCTGAGCATCGAGTGAACAGGGAATATCCGCGGACCAGCGGACGCTTAATCAGTTTGCGTTTTTCAGACGATCCAGCCGAAGTCTCTGTCGTTCATCAAACAGACGGCGGGACCCCAGCCATACAGCAGCCATTGTGCCGAATCCTGTTCCCCCGGCAATCAGAAACATGATTAAAATCTGATATTTCACAGCCTCCATAGGCGGATTCCCCCCGAGAATCTGGCCGGTCATCATGCCGGGGAGGCTGACCAGTCCTGCAACGGTCATGGAATTAATAATGGGAATCATGCCGCTTTTTATGCTCTCTTTACGAATATTTTCAATGGCCCGTGTCCATTCATGCCCCAGCATCAGGCGGGCTTCGATAATGGCTCGCTGGTCATATGCGGTCTGTGTGAGACGGTCAAGCCCGATGGAAATACCGCTCATGGTGTTTCCCAGCAACATACCGAGCAGGGGAACAGCATACTGAGGTTCGTACCAGGGTCTGATATTAATAATGACTGTTAAGGCCAGAATGGTTATGGAAAAAGAGGACACGGACATGGACAGCGTTCCCACACCGAACCCCCACCATCCTGAAAATCGTCTTTTCTGACGTATCATAACCTCACGGCCCGCAACCATCAGCATAAAAAATGAAATAAGTGTGATCCAGCCGATATGGACATGGGAAAAAAGGGTTTTCAAGACAAAGCCGATAAGAAGCAGCTGAATGGTGGTCCGCAATCCGGCAACAATGATCTGCCGGGTCATTCCCAGATTCATGCGTATGGAAAGAAAACTGAGGGCAACAATAAGCAATGCCGCGATGGACAGATCAGACGGTGTCAGGGAAATGATGTTCATTTGTGATTTGTGATTTGTGATTTATGATCAGACTTTTGTTTTTTAATATAAAACAGCGGGTTGAAATCCGGCTGAGTTGTTCGCTGTCATGACTTACCCATATGACAGACGGCTTATTTTCACGCTGATAGGTCTCAAGGAACTTTTCAACCCGTGTGATGTTTTCAGGATCCAGGTTTGCCGTGGGTTCGTCAAGAAGCAGGCATTCGGGGCGGTTGGCAAGCAGGCGCAGTAATGCCAGACGCTGGCGTTCTCCGCTTGAAAGTCGGCTGATTTCCCATTTTGCCACATCAGCATCAAAACCGACTGCACTGAGCCATTTCTTGTTAATATTTTTATCAAAATGCTCTCCCACAGTGTCCAGCCACCAGGAACTTTCCGCAGGAAGCAGTCCCACCTGTCTTCTCCATTGATGTCCTGATATCTGAGCGGATTCGGTTCCGTTAAGAAAAATTTTCCCGGTGTGAGGGTCCATGTCCGCAATTGCTCTGAGAAAAAGCGTTTTGCCTGCCCCGGAAGGTCCCATAATCCCCACACATTCCGATTTGGCAACGCTGAGACTGACAGGGCCGATGGTGTGAAAATAAAGATTTTCGATTTTTAAGCCGTTCAAAAATACGCCTTTGTCTTTCTGTCTGATCAAATAGCAAATCGGATGTAAGAGATTTTAGGTATGGTCAAGCGTCAGGGATAAGTGCCTGGCCCATGTTTTTCAATATAAGTCGGGCAGCACTTCCTTTTTTGCGGGACGGGATTTGCAACCCCTTCCCGCAAAAAAAACATCCGCCAAACTGTGCAAGGCAGAAAAAAATTGAATATCAAGTATATCAGCTCGTTTTATTTAAGCAGGATACAATAAACTCTCCTATTTTTTCAGCCGATATTCCGAAAAGGTCCTCTGTTTCAACATATTCAAGATGCTTATCGTCCCAGGCGATGCTGTTTTCCTGGACAATATTTTCAATACGTTCGTATTTGCCGCCCAGAGCCTTTATTTTTAAAGGAAGCGGAATATTTTCCTTAAAGGTGATATTCAGCAACAGCAGGTATTCAATCATATTGGGCGTGGAAGGAGAGGCCGAAATGATGGGAATGACAAGAATGCTCCGGTTGTCTTTCCGGCCTTTGCCGATATACACATTGCCTTCCTGAACGATGATCTTCTTGGTCCCCTTGAGTACGTTGTCCTTTTTCACACGGGACATAAGTTCTTCTGAGGTTCCTTCCTGTCTTACCACCTCAATTGTGGTTTTATCAGTGGGTTCGCCCAGAAGGTTCAGGCCGGAAATTCTGTAAAGCGTTATCCCTTTTATATCTGAAATAATACCCTGGAGATTTTTGAGGACAAGAATATTGCTGGCTGTGAGCTGCGAAGTCTTGAAATCATGAGCAGCCAGGGATTCAAAAAGCAATCCCTCTGTTTTTTCACTGATGCGGCTTGTGCCCACAGTCACGGTTTTTGCCTGGTGCTTGATGGCATCCACAGGACGGGCCATGCCGTTTATGGATTTTCCCAGACATTCGAACAAGGTATCCAGCATGTTTTTGGCTGTGCCTTTTACGCCAAAATCAAGCTCAAAGTCAGATACCGGCAGCCTTCCTGTAAGATATTTAAGCAAAAGGATCAGATCCGAGGACGCGACAAATCCCATGGAAGAGGGCAAACGGTTTTCAGCTTTTTTGGTTTTGAATTCATTATAAAACCGGGCGATTTTTTCCCTGAAAGATTTTTCAAGGATAAGTTCGTAAACATCCAGTCCTTTTTCCGCATAATCATCTATCGCAGCCTGAATATCTTCCCGGAAATTATAAAGAAACCGGGATCCGTCGTTAATGGCAAGGGCTGCGTAATACCCCCAGATATGTCCCACCAGCGTGTTTACGATGGGTGCGAAATGTTCGCTGACAACAGGAACATGAAAAACATCTTCCGCATAGGGCGCAAATCTGTCCTCGCCCTCATCTGCGATGACAATCGGAATGGCTTTGTGTGCATGAAATATTGCAGTGTCCTTTATGATATCCCCGATGACAGTCTTCCTTGTTCCTGCCGCACACACGATAATGAGCGGCTCAGAGGAAAGATCAATATGTTTCTTATCTTCAACATAATCAGATGAAATGGTTTTATAGCAAAGCTCGCTGAGTTTGATCCGTATCTCATCGGCCGAGGTTTTGTTGGGACCGCTGCCCACGGCTGCCCAGTATGCCCTGGTTGTGGCCACTTTGCTCGCGGATTTTTCGATCTGCTCCCGCATGGAAAGAATTTTCCGCATATGATCCGGGAGCTTTTGCATTTGTTTTATTTCTTCAGTTATGAAGTCCTTACCTCGGGCACCTTTCAGACCTGCCATATAAAGCCCGATAATAACGCCGGAAACAATCTGAGAATAAAATGCCTTTGTGGAAGCCACGGACATCTCAATATCCCGGCCGCTGCTGGTGTACATCACACCGTCAACTTTGAAGGTGATATCCGAATCTCTCCGGTTCACAACGGCAAGAGTATGCGCGCCCCGTTCTTTCACCATATCCACAGTGCGGTTTGTGTCTGTTGTGGTCCCGGACTGACTGATGGCAATAACCAGCGTATCCGCCATGCTGCGTTCATCATCATGTTCATTAAGGCTGAACCCGCTCAGTTCCGATGCCTTCATGGAACGGATGAGAAGTGAGGGATCATTCATATAATGGCTCAGGATATCAGCGCATCCCTGGGCTGCCACCCCCGCGGTTCCCTGTCCCACGAAAAAGATGCGCCGTATCTGGTTTTCAATGATCGCTTTTTTCAGGGAATCCGGAAACACCGTTTCATCCAGCGCAATGGCATAATGTTCTTTGTCGCGTTCCGCAATTTTCCAGCGGTTCTGAAGGGTTCTTTCCACGGAAACCGGAGATTCCGAGATTTCTTTCAGAAAATAATGGGGAAATCCCTGGCGGTCAATATCTCTTGATGTGATTTCCGTATGCCTGATATCGTGTTTCCCGATATTCAGCGGGGTTCCGTCATAAAACATGGCGCTGATACCCTCGATACCGCCGCCGGAGTCCTGGTTCAGCACAAAAATTTGCCCCCGGGTCTCGCCATCCTTACCTTCCACAGTCTTTTCACCGTCCACTTTCAGATAAAAAGGCGTGTCTTCAATAAATCCGTAAACCTCGGATGCGGATATATAGTGATCATCTGCCAGACCGATAAAGATGGCCTGACCGCTTCCTTTCTGGGCCAGAAAAAGTTTGCCCGGAGCCAGGTCCGTGTGCATGGATATGGCATGAGATCCCTTAAAATCATTCACTGCCAGCCGGAATGCTTCTTCCACGTCAGCCCCCTGACGGATATATTTTTCAATCTGCAAGGGAATAATTTTGGTGTCGGTGGTAATATCCTTATGAAACAGATTCCCTTTATGCTCGTATGCTTGTTTCAGATCGAGATAATTATCAATATCACCGTTCAGACACACATGAATAATTCCGTTTTGTTCGGTATTCATGGCTTTGTTGTCAACCGGATGGCAGTTCGGCTCGCTGATGGCACCGACAGAGGCCCAACGGGTGTGTGATACAACTGTGTGATACTGATGGGGAAAATTAACCAATGTCTGAAGAATATCATCGTGTTGAATCTGTTTGCGAAGAAAAGCCACATTGTCCCCGAGACACCCTATTTCCGCGGCCGTTTTGTAAGTAAAATCAATGGCAGTGCCGCGGATGCTGATGCCCATGTTTTCCAGGACATCCTTTCCTGAGCGTTCTTCTAATTGTTCAAGAAAATTTTCTTTGTCAAGACGCTGTTTAAATTGTTCAAATTCAGCATCATCCAGAATAAACATCAGGGATATTCCGGCGGAGTCACGTCCTCTGACCTCAAGGCGGTCTATGCTGTTCAGGACGGCATTAATCTTTTTGAATACATTTACGGCCGAGGGAAGGCAGGGACTGCTGTTTGTATGGAGAGACAGGTCTCTGACTTTTTTTACGTTATCTATGATTTCTTTGCTCAGACACCAGGCAATATCCTTTAACTGCTCAATATTTCGGGAGGCAATGTCAACATCATGAGAACTGAGATGACCCATTTGTTCTGAGAACAACCGGCGCTCCGTATGAATAATATCATAAAGGCGTCCTGCAAGGGCTGAGAGTTCATCCTGAATTTTATTCTGCGTGAAAATGTTAATAAAAAAGTCATCTCTTTTCAGGGACCGGACGGTCTGCCAAAGTGTGTCAAGGAGATGCTTTCCGCCTAAATAATGATCATCAAAAGAAACATTATTTTTTTTACAGAAATCAAGATTATGCTGCTGAATCTTTGTCACCATGTCATTTAAAGCAGGTGTTTCAAAATGACCATCTGTTTTTTTCTTCTTTTTTAGGGAAATAATGCCTGCAAGTCCGCACATATTTTACGACCTCCATTTGAAAAAATTCACCGATTTCAGAGAAAAATTCAAACCTGTAAATTTAAGTTTTTGACTTTATAAGTCTTTTTTTTTGTATCCAGGCTATCTGACCATTGTTTTATAACTCATTTCATAGATAAAAGGAAATTTCAATGGGGTGGTAACAGTATTTTAATATAGCAAAATTCTACTTTTGAGTAAATTGTTTTTTTTCGAAAATATGCAAGGGTCATCTCCGTCGGGGATGAAAACAAAATAAATAATATCCCTGACACTCGATGTTCAAATCTTTTTCTGTCATTCCTGCGAAAGCAGGAATGACAGGCTTTTTATTCGAATCGGGTCAAAAAATCTGATCATCGGGTGACAGGTTCCCAAAGAAGGTCTGGCCGTCTAAACCACCTATTTTTTATTTGTCCGTTTTCCGGCTGCTCTGCTGCCCTCCGACAGGAGTTCCCTTTGATAAGCTAAAGCCACACCGTTCCCGCTCCCTGAGCCTGTCGAAGGGAGCGGGATATGAACATCTATTCCGGGCCTGTTCAGCATGGCTCCGGGAATGGGTTCCACGCCGCTGACTTTATTGTTTTTATCCCACACAGGCTTCATTCCCAGAAGATGAAGGGCAGTTCCCACCTGGGTTCCCTCATTTCGCTGCAATTCGATGCTCCAGAAAATCAGACCGATTTTCTCAGGATAGGTTCCTTTTTCTTTCAGATATTTTTCCACCATTTCCTGCGCCTGCTTTTTCCCCAGTTTATAAGCATCTTTTGACGGAACCTTTGCCGGATCAAACCCGTAAAAATTGTTGCCCGTGGGAATGGCATCTATGTTTCTTAATGGATCGTTGCCCTGCGCCGAAGGAACATATTTGCCCTCCAGACCTCCAATCAGGCGGTCTGTTTCCAGATAACAACTGGTCAGATTTTTTTCAATCTCACTTAACGCAACCTCTTCGTTTCTTTCTTTGACCAACTGGCAGAATTCCTTCAGTTCCTCACCTTGGGGAGAGATGCCAAAGGTGTGCATCCCGTAAGGCGCATAAGCTTCCTGCAATTCAACCAGATAATGTTCGAGTTCCTCCACTGCTTCTTCGTCTATTTCCTCCAAAAGCAGGTCTTTGTCAAGACCCAGTTTTTTCACCATGTCTTTGATTCGCCTGAGTTTCTGTTCTGCCAGTTCCGCGCTTCGGGTCAGGGCATCATTGTATTCCGCAATTAACACCCCCATATCCCGGTATTCCTCATAAATCCCGGCTTTTTTCATTGCCGGAATCAGATAGTCAATAAGCACACCCCGTCCCCGGCGTTTTGCCTGCAATCCTTCGCCAATATTGTCCATAATATAGGGATAAAGATTTGGCAGTTCCTGGATGAGAACCTCCGGCGCACAGGACTGGCTGAGACCGGCTTGTTTGCCCGGAAGCCATTCATGGGAGCCATGTGTTCCCAGGGAAATCATCGCATCTGCCTTGAATCCGTGCTTCAGCCAGAGATAAAAAGCCGTGTACTGATGATGCGGCCAGAGCTGGGTGGAATGGTACAGTTTCTGGGGATCATCCCCCCATCCCCTCACAGGCTGCGGAACAAGGACAATGTTTCCCAAATTTACACAGGGAATAATAATTTCGTTGTCCCTGATCATCATCTCAGAATTTTCTGCCCGACCCCATTCGGCGATCATTTTCTCATTGTAATCCGAAACGATATGCTTGCACCATTCCAGACGGAGCTGAAAGTTTCTGTTCAGTCGCCTGAACACTGTTTCCTCATCCGGCCACGGGCCGGAAACTGTTTCACGAATAAATCTGATAAAACCTTTCAGGCCATGATTTTTAACTGTTTTTATAAGGCATTCGGAATACTGGGCAAGAATGGTGAACAGATGACCGGTTTTCATCAGATAATGATATCCTTTCATGGCATTCCAGTTGTAAGAAAAACAGTGTTCATAATTATACCCGTGACGTTTTTCAACAAGTATGCCGGTTTCAATACCCCATCGGTGACATGCTCCCATATTACAGCGTTCGTGAACATTGCCGTAGTTATAAGCGGTTCGCTGGAAATCCAGGCATGACGGGAGGTCATGACCTCAGTCTCCGCATTTTTATTAACCTTTTCCCATGTCTCCTCACATACGACAACATGGATCACAATTTTGCGCCTGTATTTCTCTCCGTACCGGTATTCCGGTCCGTTCACCCATTCAAAATGCTGCTTACGGTTCCCCCATTTCCTGTTAAACTGGTCACCCGTTATAATGAACTGAAACAGGAGGCTCCGGACTGTGTTCTGCTGATGCAGGTCGGGGCGTTCATGCAGGTGATGAATGACGACGCAAGGGCCGTGTCCGAAATCACCGGGCTGAAACTTCAAATGTTCGGTGACGCGGATGATCCGGTTGTGCTGGGCGGGTTCCCCAAATCCGGCATGGACAAGTATGTGGGCCGGCTGGTGCGGGCAGGCCGTTCCGTTGCCATCGCCCCCCCAGGATGATCAGAAGGAACGCCATATCAGAGAACGCATAAATATTAACAGTCCGGAGTGCAAAAATTGCATTTTTGCATTTTTATCCGGAGTGCAAAAATTGTATTTTTGCATTTTTATCCGGAGTGCAAAAATTGCATCTTTGCATTTTTATCCGGAGTGCAAAAATTGTATTTTTGCATTTTTATCCGGAGTGCAAAAATTGTATTTTTGCATTTTTATCCGGAGTGCAAAAATTGCATTTTTGCATTTTTATCCGGAGTGCAAAAATTGTATTTTTGCATTTTTGCATTTTTATCCGGAGTGCAAAAATTGTATTTTTGCATTTTTATCCGGAGTGCAAAAATTGCATTTTTGCACTTTTATCCGGAGTGCAAAAATTGTATTTTTGCATTTTTATCCGGAGTGCAAAAATTGTATTTTTGCATTTTTATCCGGAGTGCAAAAATTGCATTTTTGCATTTTTATCCGGAGTGCAAAAATTGCATTTTTGCATTTTTATCCGGAGTGCAAAAATTGCATTTTTGCATTTTTATCCGGAGTGCAAAAATTGCATTTTTGCATTTTTATCCGGAGTGCAAAAATTGCATTTTTGCATTTTTATCCGGAGTGCAAAAATTGTATTTTTGCATTTTTATCCGGAGTGCAAAAATTGCATCTTTGCATTTTTATCCGGAGTGCAAAAATTGCATCTTTGCATTTTTATCCGGAGTGCAAAAATTGCATTTTTGCATTTTTATCCGGAGTGCAAAAATTGCATTTTTGCATTTTTATCCGGAGTGCAAAAATTGCATTTTTGCATTTTTATCCGGAGTGCAAAAATTGCATTTTTGCACTCCGGATTCGCTGCCCGCAAAGATGCAAAAATTGCATCTTTGCACTCCGGATATTCATTAGGGCGTTGCGTTTACCACACGGAAATCAGCAGGAGCCTCAAACCGGCTTTTGTCTGATTTGTTCAATAAAACCTCCCTTAGCTGCATCAATTCCTCTTTGATTTCAAATGAATGCGTTGTGGGAGAATCTTTATCTGTGTCTTTTGTATATTGCCCCTCAACCGTGAGAATGCTTTTTACGGGATAGCCTCTGATATCCTTCAAAGATTCACGGATGGGATCAAGGGAACCCTTCCAGTATCGAAGCAGAAAACTCAGGCTGCCGAGACGTTGTGCGTCAAGCCCTGTTCGTTTGCCCAGTTTTTTATGAAAATCATCGTATTCATCAAAACCGGGAACCTCATCTGATACCCACACCTTTTGGTTTACCAGCGTCACACTCATGGCATTTTTTTTCACATCCCTGGTCTCCAGGCGCAGACTTGCCTCCGCACGCTGACACAGATAATGATTTATTTTTTCTTTTTCAGGAAAGCTGTTTATTGAGAACCGGGGTTCTGAAACCCGGTATCGGGCTTTAAGGAATTCTTCCAGTTCCTCAGTCTCTTTTTTCGGTTTTTTTATCAAGGTAACATGGGACAGCTTTGCAAAAGGGAAAACAATGATTTTATCCCCGTACCAGTCAATTTCACATATCTGATTTTTTTTTAGCAGAAAATGGGTTGTTTCCCTGTTTTCTTCAACTTTGCCAAAAAAACGCTTCATCCACGTTCCGGTATAACGGGTATTTTTATCAATAAACATTCCCTCATCCGTATAAGCAATGGCCAGTTCGGCCTCTTTTTCTCCGACAAGGTATTCTCTGATCTTGTAATCATGGATAAACAGAGCATCTCCATGACATGGGGCAGCACACAGAAAAAAGAGTATCAGCAGATATAAAAACCCCCTGCCCGATTTTGTTCCCACGCTTTGCGTGGGAATGCAGTGCGGACGCTTCGCGTCCTGATTCTGCGTGCTGTACAGGACGCGAAGCGTCCCGAAGGCATTCCCACGCAAAGCGTGGGAACGAGGACGAGGAGTGTAAAACCATAAATATTTCATAAGCTCAGAATTTTCTGATGAATGTAGGACAATACGAATATTGTCAGGAGGGGAATGCCCAGTCCCAGAAAAGCACCTAAAAATATGCTTTTTCCAGGATCAAGGCCATAGGGTTTGGTGAAGTGGATAAGGAAACAAATCCCAACACCGATCAAAAGATAAATATAATACCACATCCGTTTTTTTTGTTCCCATCGTACCAGACGGGCATTTATTTTTTTCTGTTTTTCCATGAAATTAAAAAAATATTCTAAACTCAGGATGATAAATCGTCAGCGCGTTCCTGAAAGCTTCCGGAGAGTTAACAATTAATTTTTATATCCATTTTTGCTAATACTTGCAAGACTAAACTATCATATGCTGTTTCAGGTCCCGGGCACAAGAAGTACAGGGAAACCAGATAAGAAAAGAAAAATGCTCATTCCCCTTCTTATCCGTCATTCCTGTAGTTGTTAAGTATCCGGCAAAAGTTTTTCGGTATTCGAAGACCTGCGAGGTTTCCTAAACCTCAGAGGTCTGATGCCGGATTTATACTTGGAGATTTATGTCCGGGTACTTATTCAGGCTCCCTGTTTTCAAGGCATCGGAAAAATTGCCAAACTGTAAGTTTGGCACTCCGGATAATCATTCCATAAAATTAATCGCTGATTGCTTTTAAATCCAGCCTGTTTGCAATATCCTCAGACGTCCGCCTCACAAACTGCTCAAAATCCTCTCCTTCCAGCGGCTTTCCGGGAGCCGGTACTTTCTCAAGGTCATCGGGACGGACAAGCGTGGGAGCGTTCACAAGCTCCGGTTTGGGAGACACTTCAAATTCCGCCGGAAATTTGTTTTCAAAATACATCTCCTGAAATCCGGAAAATTTCAGGGCATGGGCTGTTGAATCAATAATTGCCACATCTTTTTCATCAATAATCCCCTGTTTTCGTGCTTCCACAAGACCGGCCAGGGATTCGCCCCCGTGAGTGCAGGCGATATGCCCGTTGTGGTTTGCCAGCAGTTCCCAGTCCATAATGGCCTGTTCTGTGACTTCGACAAAGAAGACGTTTTGTCTGTCTGATTTCTGATTATAAAGGTCAGCCAGATGAATCACCCGGGGCATGGAAACCGGATTGCCGATCATGGCGGCCTGGGCCACACTCGGCTTTACCGTGACCGGAACGAATTTCCGCTTTTCTGCGTCTGTCTCCTGGTAATACAGATAAACCGGATTGGCATGTTCTGACTGCACACCGATGATCTTTGGCAAGGCATTGATCACGCCTGTTTCATAGAACTTGAGAAATCCGCTCATGACAGCCGTGATATTGCCTGCGTTGCCGATAGGCACAATAATGACCTTGTTCTCCATGTCATATTCAAAATCCTGTGCGATTTCATAGGAATAGGACTCCTGCCCCAGAATTCTCCAGGCATTTTTGGAATTTAAAAGGGCCACATTATAATTTTCTGCCAGACGCTCCACCACCTTCATGCAGTCGTCAAACACACCGGGAATTTCGAAAACAGACGCTCCGCTTCCCAGCGGCTGGGAAAGCTGCTGGGGTGTCACTTTTTTGTGGGGAAGAAGCACGGCAGATTTGATATGCGGTTTAAGATAAGACGCATAGAGCGCGGCAGAGGCGGATGTATCACCTGTGGACGCGCATATGGCCAGCACATCGGAAACCAGCCCGCTTTGCACCAGAAAATGAATATAGCTCAGAGCACTCGCCATTCCCCGGTCTTTGAACGATGCGCTGGGATTTTGTCCGTCATTTTTAAAATAAAATTTCCCCCCTGCCTTTTCCTGCATAAACGCATTGGCTTCCACAACAGGCGTGTGTCCTTCGCCCAGCCAGACCACAGCCTCGGGGGGAATAACCGGGCCGATAAACTCGTGATAAAGATAAATTCCCTTTAAGGCCGGAATTTTCAGCATCTTACGATAATCGAAAATCTGCTGCCACAGGGTCCCCGGAATATCTTTTAATCGGTCAAAATGACTGTCATAAATAAGAAGCACCTGGCCGCAGGCCGGACAGGTGTAAAGTAATTTTTCAATGCCATATTCCAAACCACAGCCCAGACAGCGATAGACCATCTGTCCTTTTTGCTTCGGAATAATGTAAGGTCGGATTTCTTTTGGAAAATTTTCTGTTTTCATCATGCTATCCTTAAATTGGGTGAGTTGTCCGTTATTCGCTGCCTGTTAACCGCCGCAATAAACCACAGACCACGGACAACAGACATCTGTATGTGTTAAATTCAATGTTTGATGGAAAATGTCCGGTTTGTCAAGTCAGGAATGGAGGCCGAACTTTTTGTCACTCGACAATCAAGTTTTTTGCCCCGGTTCGGACAAAAAATTTGTCATTCCGTTTGACGACCCGACTGAACTCGCCGAAATCTGAAATAAGAAACAATAAAACTAAAGATCAGGGATAACAATTTAAAATCACGAAATTTTCAATTTTCAATTCCCAATTCCCGGTTCAAGAAAGGGAAGTTGCTTGACAAATTCCGTAAAAAAAGAGAATATTCACTTGTCTGAGAGCGATTATAATTTCCTGTACAGACAAAAAATAGTGATGAGGTAGAAAAAAATATGGAACAAAATTTAGCACATTGTTTAAAATGGCACTGGTTCAGTTCAATGGGATTTTCCGGAAAAATCGCCTGAAACCCTCTGAAAACACAGCGAATTTCCGGAAAACCGGAGGTGCCTTCAACTATCTGATTTTACAGGGATTCCCATTGAACTGAACCAGTATCCAATTATTTAAAGGAGAATATTTGTGACTGAACCTTTTTATATTACAACACCGATTTATTATGTAAATGCAAGACCTCATCTGGGACATGCATATACAACGATTATTGCTGATATTACATCCAGGTTTCATTCCATGCTCGGATCTGAAACATTTTTTCTTACGGGTACGGATGAACATGGCGACAAAATCATACGTGCCGCGAAAGAGGAAAATCTGAGTCCCCGGGCATATGTTGACAATATCAGCGGACTTTACAGTGACCTCTGGCCTAAACTGAATATTAAATATAATAAATTTATACGCACCACTGATCCCGCACATATGGCAGTAGTGGAACAGATACTTCAGAAAATCTATGATTCGGGTGATATTTATTTCAGCGAATATGAGGGACTTTACTGTTTCGGATGCGAACGCTTTTACACAGAGCGTGAACTGGTTGACGGGAAATGCCCTGATCATGAAACAAAGCCGGAGGTGATCAAAGAATCCAACTATTTCTTTAAAATGAGTAAATATCAGGACTGGCTCATTGAACACATTCAGACACATCCGGATTTCATACGTCCTGAACGCTATAAAAATGAAGTGCTGGCTTTTCTGAGAGAACCGCTCGAAGATCTGTGCATATCCCGTCCCAAGACACGCCTGAAATGGGGAATTACGTTACCTTTTGATGATGATTATGTTACATATGTGTGGTTTGACGCGCTGTTAAATTATGTTTCCGCACTGGGATACCCGGACGGTGAGTTGTTTAAAAAATACTGGCCCCATGTCCGGCATATTACCGCCAAAGATATTTTAAAACCCCATGGTATTTATTGGCCCATCATGCTCAAGGCCGCGGGAATTCCGGTGTATAATCAGTTGAATGTTCACGGATACTGGAATGTTGATGAAAGCAAGATGTCCAAAAGCCTCGGAAATGTCATTGATCCTCTTCAGCTCAGAAACATTTACGGACTGGATGCATTTCGCTTCTTTCTGACACGGGATATGGTTTTCGGGCTGGATTCCAATTTCAGCGAAACTGCTCTGATTCAGCGCATTAATGCGGAGTTGGCAAATGATCTGGGGAATCTGTTCTCCCGGGTGCTTGCAATGGTTCATAAATACTTCAAAGGAATTGTTCCTGAAATGGACCCTGATGTTGAGCAGGAACTACAGTTTGGTCTGAAACCCGATGCGCTGAAAGCTGTTGACAACTTTGCAGAGGAAATGAACGACTTTGCATTTCACAAGGGGCTGATCGCCGTATGGGAATTTATCGGCAAGATGAACAAATATGTTGATGTGACAGCCCCGTGGGTTCTTGCAAAGCAAAAATCAAGCAGAAAACAGCTTGAAGTGGTAATGTATAACCTCCTTGAAGGACTCCGAGTTGTATCGGGTCTTATTTATCCTGTCATGCCGGACACAGCCATTATAATGCAGAAGCATCTCGGGGTGATGGATCCGGAAAGCGGGGAAAAGCCTTTTTATCATCTGGATACGCTCAGAACCTGGAAAACCATAACTCCGGGCATAAAACTTCCGAAATCAACTGCCCTTTTTCCGAGAATTGATATTAAAAAAATGAAAGCAGAGATGGCTGAGAAAGTGCCTGATGAATCCGGCCCAAAACCTGAGATCAAGCCTGAGATTTCCATGGAAACATTTGCTGAAGTTGATCTCAGGGTCGCCACGGTGATTCATGCGGAAGCCATTCCCAGGGCAAAGAAACTCCTGAAACTGGAAGTTGATATCGGTGAGAAAAGAACCATCGTGGCAGGTATTGCTCAGAATTATACACCCGAAGAGATGGTGGGAAAGCAGGTCATTATTGTGGCAAATCTGAAGCCTGCCAAATTAATGGGCGTTCTGTCCAAAGGAATGCTGATTGCGGCTGTTGATGACAACGGATGCACAGTTGCAACTCTGGATAAGCAAGTAAAGGCTGGAACACGCCTGAGCTGAAATTCAGTTTTTTGAGATAAAGATGTGCAGCTTGTAATGCCACAAAGACACGAAGGTGCGAAGTCCCACGAAGGTTTTTTTGTGTGTCTTTGTGCCTTCGTGTCTTTTCAGCCTTTTGATACGGTACAAAGTCCGAATCGTCAGTTGTATGATTTACCGCACTCTGTTTGACTTTTTTATTTGATAAAAAAAACGCTTAATCTGTCATTGGAAGCGGGCAAAAAAGTTCCATTTCACTCTGCTTTTTTTGTCGCTTAATTCACCGGTTATATTTTTTCAAGGTAACTACTCAGGAAAATTTAATCTTCGCATCTCTCCCGAACTTCATGAACGACTGGCTGTCGTTACCGAAGCCGAGGGAAAGACGCTGAGTTCATTGGCACGGGAAGCATTACAAAAGTTCGTTCAACAGACTGGCTGCCCCATTACTGAACCGCACATTAAAAAGTTGGAAAACATGATAAGCCGATTTCTGAAAACACACCGTGAGAAGCTAAGGAATGAGCATGAAATAATATGCCCATTTTGATTTTTATATGTTAAAAAATTGCGTAATCCTGTAAAGTGTATTTCAAAATCACTTTATCAAAAGGAGATTATTATGCAACCCTATTCCTTAGAAGTAGAAGAAATCATGCGGCGATACTATGAGAGTCTGAATGAAAAAGACCGCCGGCGATATGCCGGTATTGAAGCTTTGAAATTGGGACATGGCGGACAAAATTATATTGCCAAAGTCTTGGGTTGCAGCAGGCGGACTGTGCGCAAAGGAGCGATCGAAGTAAGCGGCCTGCCCGGACACATCGTAGCAAAACAAATTGGAAAATCTCCTGCTGAATCTTCTGAAATACGTAAAAAAGGTGGCGGACGCAAACAGTATCTGACTGAGCACCCTGAAATAGACGAGCAGTTTTTGAATGTGGTGCGTGAGCATACAGCAGGAGATCCGATGGATGAAAAGGTACGATGGACAAATCTGAGGGAGTGGGAAATCGCGGAGGCTCTGGAAAAAAAATACGGAGTAAAAGTGAGTCGTAACATTGTCCGTCAATTGCTCAAAAAGCATGACTATCGGTTGCGTAAAGCTCAGAAACGCAAACCTATGAAAAAAAACGTACCAGATCGCGACGCTCAGTTTGACAATATTTTGAAACTCAGATCAGAATACCGGAAGGCCGGTAATCCCGTTATCAGCATGGATACCAAGAAAAAAGAATATCTTGGAAATTTTTACAGGAAAGGCCGACTATATACGCTGGAGGAATTGCAAGTTTTCGATCATGATTTTACAAGTTTTGCCGAAGGTGTCATAATTCCGCATTGTTTTTATGACCTGCGACTCAATATCGGGTATGTTCAGGTGGGAACAAGTCATGATACCAGTGAATTTGCCTGTGACAGTTTCCGTCATTGGTGGTATGGTTACGGTTGCCGAATATATCCAAATGCCACGTCAGTTTTGATATTGTGCGATGGTGGCGGCAGCAACAGTTCCCGACATTACCTTTTCAAACAAGATTTACAAATTCTGGCGGATGAAATCGGGATTGAAATCCGAATCGCTCATTACCCGCCCTATTGTTCCAAATTTAATCCGATCGAACATCGCCTGTTTCCTCATATTACTCGTGCGTGTCAGGGAGTAATCTTTTCAAGTTTGGAGGTGGTGACTGATCTGATAGCCAAAACACATACCAAAAAAGGTTTAAAAGTCTTTGTCCATGTTATTGATAAAGTCTATGAAACCGGTCGAAAAGTTGCTGAAACTTTTAAATCAGAAATGCGAATTGTATTCGACAAAATTTTACCCAAATGGAATTATCGTGCAATTCCAATAAATTAAAATGGGAAAGTTATTTAATACCGATTCCTAAAATTGAAACTCATAAAAAATTGATAAGGAAGTTTGCAATGGATGAAAAAAACAAAGCAATTTTAGATGAATATTTAATTAATATTTCAATTTTTTATACGACGGTTACAGAATGGATGAAAGATAAATCATTATTCTGTGAGGAAAAAGATTATAACATAAACGAAAAAGCATCAGGCGACTATGTAACTAAAAAACTGGTTATTTTCAGAGACACAGGTAACCAGATTGCAGAAATCTGTCCTGTCGGAGCATGGGTGATTGGCGCGAACGGACGAATTGACTTAATAGGTGACTTTGATCGGCAGATTCTTATATATTTAAAAAAAGATTTGAAAACAAAGGGTTCGACAGCAGTATCTTCTGATGAAGAACAGTGTGATGTATCAGAAATCAGTCATTCTCTTTATAAGGGGTTCGGGCAGGACGGATGGTATTGGATTGAAGACAAACGACTTGGCAAAGCTCATGCTGTAAACAAAGAATTATTCTTTGATTTATTGGCGGAGGTATCCGATTATGAGTTTTGAAACTCCGCTTGACCGGATATGGGAATCATATCAGGTGATGTGTGACTGCCTTAAAATTGCCCAACGGGGTGTAGTTGAAAAAAATATGCGCCTTTTAAACAAAACCGGCTTCTGGAGCAGTTCGGAAGAAGAGGCAAGAATGCAGATTAAAAAAGGCAGAAGCGATGCAAATGATTATGTCATTTTATCTCTATGGGCGGCATTTGAAAGAATTATAACGGAATATCTGCTAATACAGGGGCGTAAGATTTTAGACAGTCCTCCGACCGAATTCAATCAGAAAGTTTATCGGAAAATAGAACATGAAATGGAATATTGGAAACCAGATGATATCCTCAATATGTTCAAATCAGTTATTGATTCCAGTCTGATAGGACAAGCCAAACAGATAAAGCAGTATCGGGACTGGGTGGCTCACCGTAATATCAGCAAAGGTGCTCCCGCAAATGTTCCGCCAAAGAAAGCATATGAAATACTGTCTGAAATTCTTTACAGATTAGAAAATCATCCTGATGTTGATACAAATTAAAAAATTGTGAAACCCGATGTGTACTACACCACTTTGAAAGTCCGTGTGAGTCCCCTTATGACTCTGGCGGGTCATGTAAAATCAGCCTTCCGGCTTCCCGAAGGGGGGGCATGTATTTACAAAGTGGTGTAGTACTCTTTTGCGCCAGTTATCATTTATACGAAAAACAGAGTGAAACGATGAAATGGATTCTGCTGACAATTATTTTAGGGCTTATACCAATATCGTTCGGCATGATTTTTGCACAGCCGGACGGAAATGCCCGGCATTTCCGCATTTTGGAGAAATTGTTTCCGAAAAACGCCCGGCGGACATTTCGGGATTTCAGTTTTCCGGATATATGAATTCAGTTAGTTACAAATATACGCAAAAATCGTGCCGAACGGTATTGGGCTTATACCATTTCTCTAATGAAATTATACATTGATTATGTCCATAACTTCATTCGATAAGGAACATTTATTGTATAATTGCAACAGTGAATCGGTATTACATTGACAGGGTGTGACAAATCAGAATTCGGACTTTTAATGATATCTTTGGAAAAGAAAGATGAAACCAGACAGGTAAAGTACAACAAATATACGGGTGAGGCATGGTGGGCGAGCAATACTTCCTGGAAAAAAATCAAAGAGATGGAAAAAAGTATCCGGGAAATCATGGAAATATACTTCGGGTATATGGAAGGCATTTACCATTGAACATGACCAATAGCGAAACGTATAAATAACAGGCTGGTGCGGACATCTCTGAGTTTGGCTGAAAAACGCTGAATTCAACGTCGCACACAACCCGGCCTTATCGAAACAGACAAGTTCACTAGGAATGAACAATGTCAGCTGATCGAAATTTTGTTCTGATTCTTTGATTTTTCTGATCTGCTGAATAAGGTTCTCATTCCTGGTAATATCGTCTCAACACCGTACCTTAAGGACAGGAGATGCGAAATCAAGACAGATGTACCCTCTCGTTTCCATGCACTGGTATGGGCACAGGAGGGAAATACAGAAGCAAAAGAATGAAAAAAAGGACTTCGGTTCAGCGTCCTGAATTGCTGATTCCCCGTTCCAACTGGAAATATTATCGTTCAAATGTGAAGAGCAGAAATGTCAGAAAAAAACCCTTGGCATCCGTTTGCAGAAAGATATTTAAATATGCGACATCGCTCTTTCTTTTGTTTGTTGTTATTTACGGAATATCAGGCGGAGCAGTGTATCACTACATGCCGACACGGCCTGATGATTTTTCAAATATGCTCTCTGAGGAAGAAAGCAAATCTGACAATCCTCTCCTCAATGATGAGCGATCCATTGGTAAGAAAGATATCCGGACGTTGCTGGATAGCAGACGTTTTATTAATATCAGAAATAAGCAATTTGATTTTATTTCTGAAGGGCATTGTTTTCAGGTAGATACAACGCTTGATATTCCTTTGCAGAATTTTCTGTTAGAGAAGTTAGACAGATCCACAGCCAGATATATCGGGATTGTGGCAATGGAACCCTATACAGGCAGGGTTCTTTCAATGGTAAGTTTTGATGAAAATGATCCGTACAATAATCTTTGTACTGACAGCAGGTTTCCCGCTGCAAGCGTTTTTAAAATCGTAACCGCAGCAGCCGTGATTGAAAAATGCGGTTTTAATTCCGACTCTAAAATTGCATACAGCGGCGGGAAACATACATTATACAAATCTCAGCTGAAAAAAAAATCAAAAAGAAGAAGAATGAGAGATATAACGCTTCGAGATTCTTTTGCCCAGTCAGTCAATCCTGTTTTCGGAAAAATCGGTGTGCATTATCTTGGAAAAGATGCCCTTGAAGCATATGCCGATGCTTTCGGATTTAATCAGGATATCGGTTTTGAAATTCCGGTCGCGCCCAGCATGATTACGGTTTTTGATGATCCTTATCATTGGGCCGAAGTTGCCAGCGGATTTAACCGGGAAACAACAATATCCCCTCTTCACGGGGCATTGATGGTCTCGACGATACTGAATCATGGCAGGCTGGTAGAACCGGTCCTTGTGGAGGAGATACTGGACGACAATGGCAAACTTCTGTATCAGAGCGAGCCTGTCACCCTTAACCGGGTGATTACCTCTGACGCGTCAAAAATCGTCAAACGCCTCATGGGGGCCACCATAGCATCCGGTACTTGCAGAAAGGCATTCAGAGGGTATAAAAAAGATACCGTCCTTTCCCGGCTCAACATCGGCGGGAAAACCGGGACCATCAGCAATAAAAAAAGAGATGCCCGTTATGACTGGTTTGTGGGTTTTGCCGAAGAAAAACAGGGACCAGGAACAATTGTCATATCAGCCGTTGTCGCACATGGCAAATATATCGGCATCAAAGCAAAGCAATATGCCCGTTTTGCAATAAAAGAATATTTTAACAATTATTTTGAAAAACAGAAAAGAGTTCAAAATTGAGAATTGAGGGCAGGATTTTATAGTTTCCCATGTCCTTTGCCAGCATCGGGCGCATTTACGACTTGGAAGAGCAGTTTTTCAGTCCCGGAAATGACTGCCCCCCCGGGCGTCTCGTGTCCGACCTTTTCTTTCACTCGGTAATCAAGTTTTTTGGGTGGTCCTGCACAAGCAGTGATGAATGAGATTCAGTGTTCCGATAATCGGGGGACTGAACAGGATTCATCACTACCTTTGCAGGACTACCGTTTTTTGATCCGATACAGCCGGACAGACTGTCATTCCCGCAAAAGCAGGAGTCAATTCATTTTTGGCCCATGCTGTGTTCAGGGATCTGTGGATTCCTGCTTTCTCAGGAATGACATAAAAAAACTGGATTATCGAGTTTCAGGGCGTTAAATGTCCGTTTGGATAAACGCTTTATTGGAAAATCCCTAATTCCCTAATCTGAAACAAACAATGCCTGAAATCCGTCATAAAACCTTACAAAAATATCTGAAAGACGTAAAGGGGCAGTTCTCTCCGACCTATCTGGTTTACGGAGAAGAATTGCTCTGCAAAACTGCTTTTAATGCGCTGCTGGATGCGCTGATTCCTGTTTCGGAACGCAGTCTTAATTATGAACCTGTTGACAATGATAATATTTACGAAGCCATTGAACGGGTCAACACCTTTTCACTTTTATCCGGCATAAAGGTGGTGGCCCTTTGTGACTCACAGATATTCTATTCAAAACAGAATGACATCATTTTTCTTGAAAAAGCAAAGGACGCTTATGATAAAAAGAATATGAAAAAGGCTGCGAAATACATGGCCAGCCTTCTGGGTGTGCTGAATCTTTCCTTTGATGATGTGGACAGCCAGGCAAACCGAAGCAAGAATTTAAAACTGGATTCGGAACTGCTGAATGAGGACAAGTGGCTGGATGAAATTATCAGTCATTGCGCGGACAGTAAGATATCCGTAAGTGTTGCAAAAGATAATGCCGGAGAGTTGCAGAAAGCCATTGAAAAAGGTTTTCCAGAAGGAAATCATCTGATTATCACCACGGATATTGCTGATAAAAGGCGAAAACTTTTCAAAGCCATAGATAAAAACGGAATGATCATTGACTGCTCGGTTCCCAAGGGAAACCTTATGGCAGATAAAAAAGAGCAGGAAATCGTTCTGCAAGAGCGGATGAAAACAATTCTGAGCCAAAATAAAAAGAAAATGGCCCGGGACGCTTACATGGCCATGTACGAAATGACCGGCTTTGATCTCCGCACATTCTCCAATAATCTGGAGAAGCTTGTCAATTATGTGGGATCCCGGGAAAATATAACCATTAAGGATGTGGAATCGGTTTTAAAACGCACAAAGCAGGATCCCATTTATGAGCTGACAAACGCGGTATCCGACCGAAACATCGGAGATGCGCTTTTTTTTATGAATTCCCTTCTTTCCGCAGGTTTTTTTCCGCTTCAGATTCTCGGTGCCATCATCAATCAGATCAGAAAAGTTTTTCTTGCCAAAGGATTTACAGAAAGTCCCCGGGGAAAATCATGGAACGCGCGGGTTTCGTACCAGCAATTTCAGAATAAAATTATGCCTGAAATTCAGGCATATGACAGGGAACTTCTGAAGCAGTTGGAAGACTGGGAAAACATGCTTTCAAAAAAAAATGAAAACGCGGGGAATGGAAAAAAGAAAAAAAAGGGGAAAAAGAAGAAACAGGCCGCAACCGATCTTCTGATTGCGAAAAATCCGAGAAGTCCGTATCCGGTCTATCTCATGCTGCTGAAATCCGAAAAATTCACAAGACAGGAACTTCTTGGCGCGATTGAGTGCCTGAGCGAAGCAGACCTGAAGCTCAAGACCACAGGACAGAATCCCAGGCTTGTGCTGGAGAGCGTCATTTTTCGCATATGCCGCGTCCGCTGAATACATTCTCATATCTTCACACTGCTACCCGACTCAATTAATACTGAGAGGTAAGCGGAGCCGAGTTTCAAAACCTCGGAAGGATAGTAGGGTGGGTGGAGCGAAGCGCAACCCACCGCACATGGTGGGTTGCGCTTCGCTCCACCCACCCTACGTTCCTTTTTTCGGGCTGTAAAACAATTTTGCAAATTGTTTGAAACAATTTGCAAAATTGTTTTACAGTAAAGTGTAAACTGTCAAATAAAGGATGCCGGATATTTTATCAAAAAAACTTATGACTCACGAGTCTGATAAGTACCCGGACATAACTTTTTGTACATCTGCCTATTTTGTCCCGGCCCCTAACTGCTCTTTAAGTTTTCCTGAATCAGAAGTCGGAGAATCACTTTCTCCAATTCTCCGTTGATAAAAGGCTTTTTTAAATATTCCCGAATCCCGCTTCTTTTGGCCTGCTCTTCTGTGATAATATCTCTGTATCCGCTACAAAGAATAATAGGAACATCGGGACGGATTCGAAGCAGTTCGCCGGCAAGTTGGATACCTGTCAGGTTTGGCATGGTCATATCGGTGATAATAAGGTCAAAATCATCAGGCGCGTCTGAAAAAGCTCTCAGCGCCTGCCTGCTGTCAGTATATGCCTTAACCTCATATCCCCAATTTTTCAATTTCATTTCAATGAGTTGGGCAATAGGTTCCTCATCATCCACGACCAGGATACTGCCAGTCCCTTTTGGCTGCGGTTCATGTTCAAATCTTTCCTCATGAAACCGCGGACTGTCGGCCCTGTGAACAGGAAAAAAAATATGAAACGTGGTTCCTTGTCCGAATTCGCTATGGACACTGATTGCGCCTCTGTGTTCCTGAACAATGCCGTAAACCATGGAAAGACCGAGACCTGTTCCTTCGCCAATTTTTTTTGTTGTGAAATAGGGGTCGAATATCTTTGTCATGACGGCCTCATTCATGCCATGGCCTGTGTCACTCACGGTCAGCCGCACATATCGTCCCGGACTCAGGTCAGGATACCTGGCAGCTTGTTCAGCGTCAATTTCTGTTTCCGCCAGTTTTAGTTCAAGCACACCGCCATCATCGCGCATGGCATGGTACGCGTTCGTGCAGAGGTTCATGATCACCTGATGAATCTGAATGGACGCGGCCAAGATGGGACTGCATTTGCTGTCTATGCTCTGCTGAATATTAATCGTTGACGGCAGTGTGCCTCGCAGCAGTTTTGATACTTCCCTGAGTACGGTCTGCATCCGAATGGGATGTTGCTCCAGATCCGTCTTTCGGCCAAAAGCCAAAATTTGTTCTATAAGCTCGGCAGCTCTTTTCCCGGCTTCATCAACCCGTTTAAGATATCGGGATATCTCGCTCTCAGGAGGGAGATTCGCCATTGCCAATTCAGTATATCCCATGATCGAAAATAAAATATTGTTGAAATCATGGGAAATACCGCCTGCAAGCGTTCCGATGGCCTCTAATTTCTGGGCCTGGCGCAGTTGGGTCTCCAATTCCACTTCTCTGGTCACATCGCGCGACACACATACAAAATTAACAATCTTGCCTGTGCTGTCAGACACCGGAGAAATCGCCGACTCTGCCTTATACAACTGACCATCTTTCCGCTTATGAGTAAACACCCCCCGCCACGTCTTTCCCTGTCGGATATTTTTCCAGATATTTTTATAGGAAACCGATTCCCCCTTTTTTCCGATTCCTTTGTATCCTCCTTTTTCCAACATCCTGATATCCTGTCCGAGCGATTCCTCACGAGAATAGCCTGTGTGATGTTCAAAAGCAGGGTTGACATAAAGGATATTCCCTTTGGGATCGGTAATGATAAAGACTTCGGAGGCCTGCTCAATGGCTGTCATCAGTCGCTTCCGGTCTTCCTCAACCCTTATCCGTTCCGAACTTTCTTCCCGGAGTTTTCTGGCGGAATCTGACAGTTTCTCGGTGCTTTCATGAAGCGTGCGTTCGAGATAGTCACGATGGCGTTTCAGCTCCAAATGTGTCCGCACCCTTGCGTTGACTTTGGCCGGAATGAGGGGTTTGGTGATGTAATCCACAGCGCCGGATTCAAATCCCCGGGCTTCGCTGCCATCTTCGCCCATTGCTGTAATGAAAACCACAGGAATTCCCCAGGTTTTTTTGTCTGCCTTCAATTTTTTACAGACCTCATATCCGTCCATATTCGGCATGATAATATCCAGCAGGATCAGATCAGGAGGTTCTTCAGACGCGGCGCATTCAATGGCTTCGGCCCCGCTCGTAGCCACAATGATATAATAGTCTTCCTCTAAGATTTCCACCAATGTTCTGATATTACTTGGCTCGTCATCCACAATCAATATTTTTTGCCTCTGAAAATCATTATCCATCTCTCCTCCGTGTGTTGTCCGAGGGTCCGCTTTTGCATTCAGGAATCTGTTCAGTTTTTTTTATGTATGATTCTCATCAGATCAAAAAACTTCGCAGTTCCGAACTCAGGCGGCGGCCTGTCTCATGAGCAAAGGTGTTCTGTTCTTACAAAGACCGCCTGAATGCGAAACTGTGAACATGGCCTGAAATTTAAGTCATTTCCGATCTGCTGATTCTGACGAGCTTATACGCCGTATAGATTCCAATACCCGGGTCAGCGCATTTTCAAAAGCATCCAGTTTAAAAAAGATGAATTCCCTGTTTCCATGTCTGATCTCCAGTTCCAGTTCCTTTGACGCCTCATGCAGATCTTTTGCGGAAATATTACCAGCTATGCCCTTGAGACTGTGAGTCAGTTTCAGGGCAGACGTGACATCACCTTTTTTCAGGGAACTCCGGATATCGTCGGCCGCATTCATATAATTTTCAAGAAACTTAATCAGAAGTTCCCTGAAGAGCTTTTTATTTCCGCCGAGTCTTTCCAGACCGGATTTAATATCAATGCCGGGCAGGCTGTACGGAAATTGGAAACAGGAATCATGAGTTTCGGGTTTCTGGTTTCCAGTTTCCAGTTTCAAATTTCCAGCTTCCGGCTTTATCCATCGGGCCAGGGTGGAAAATAGCTGAACAACGTCTATTGGTTTAGTTACATAGTCATTCATTCCGGCTTGAAAACATTTTTCTCTGTCGCTTTTCATGGCATGGGCGGTCATGGCAATGACAGGTGTCTTATCTCCTGAACTCCGGATAATTTTTGTTGCTTCAAGTCCGTTCTTTTCCGGCATTTCCAGGTCCATAAGCACAGCATCATAAGAACATCTGGAAACCGCTTCAATCGCATCTTTTCCGTTATTGGCGATCTTCACAATTATACCGGCGCGTTCAAGTATCTCCGTGGCGATTTGTTGGTTAATGGTATTATCCTCAACCAAAAGCACCCGTGCGCCTTTGAATTTATTTATAACTTTGTTTTTCCTATGCTGCGCTTTTTTCCCCGGGAATTTTTCCAGGGGCTTCCGTTTCCCCGTATCAGCCTGAGAGCGCACCTCAAAGTTTGCGGTAAAATAAAAAATACTTCCCTTCCCTGGTTTGCTTTCCGCCCAAATGTCCCCGCCCATCATTTTCACCAGATGTTTGCAAATGATCAGCCCGAGACTTTTAATACCACCGTATTTTTGTGTGACATCATCATGCTGTGTAAAAGGCGAAAAAAGGCTCCGCAGCTGCTCATGGGGTATCCCGATACCAGTATCTCCGACCGAAAACCTGAGCATGACCTGATTGTCAGGTTGTAAATTACAAATTGAGGATTTGACTTCTTTACGCTGAGTTGTAACCCATGCCTCATAACCCGTAACCCGCTCCGCCTTAATGACGATTTCGCCTTTGTTCGTAAATTTAAGCGCATTTTCTGTCAGATTTATGAGAATCTGCCCAAGCCGCTGAGAATCTCCCATCAATGCGGAAGGCACATCTTTGGCAATGGAAATAATGATTTCAATTTCCTTCTCAGCAGCCTTTCCGGAAAATATCTCGGACAGATCCTCCAGTACATCATTTAAATCAAAACGTTCCGGCTCCAGTTCCAGTTTGCCTGCTTCGATTTTGGAAAAATCCAGAATATCGTTTATAACTCCGAAAAGAACCCGGGCGGAAATGCCTATTTTGTTCAGATAATCCCGCTGTCTTTCAGTCAGATCGGTTTTCAGCGCAAGATCGGCCAGCCCCATGATGGCACCCATCGGTGTTCTGACCTTATGGCTCATGCTGGCTAAAAAATCAGTCCCTTTGCCGGCAATACCGGGAATATTTTTTTGTTCTGTATTTTTACGGAGGTGTTCCTCCATCTCATTAAATGCCTCGGCCAGTTCACCGATTTCATCTTTTTGTTTAAGATATATCCGCGCATCTGAATTTCCCCGGGTCAGGGTGCGAATGGCCGTGACCACCTGACAAATCGGCCGGGTGAATATCCTGGCTGTCAGCGTCCCTGCAATGATTGCCAGAATAAAACCCATAAGAGAACTGAACATAATCATCCGAAATGCGTCTTCTCTTCCTTGTTCAATACCATCTGATGTCATGGCAGTTGATAATATTCCGACGATCTGATCCTCCCGGTTTCGAAGCGAAGCATAAGTGGTGGTATAAAAATGAGAGCCGATATTTTCCTGTCGTTGGACAGGCAGGAATTCCAAGCCCTTCCATAAAAGTTCAAAATCGGAACCATCTCCCCATAGCTGGGTGAGGGGTTCTCCGCTCTGATCTCGAAGTGTACTTACAATACGACAGCAGTTCCTTTTCCCGGGATCTGACCGGGGAATAAAGATAAATGTCACTTCTGCCTGAATCCATCCTTTAATTACCTGAAAAAATTGTGCATTGAGCGGATTCGTGACAATGACGGCCCCCACGGGTCTCAGGCTTTGATAATCCACAACAGGACATGAGGCTTTAAACGCAAGTCCCTCCGACGCGACAACATAATCTGATTGTTTCTCCAGTTCCAGAGTTTCGGAGACAATAGGATCCTGAGAATCTGTAAAAAATTTTTTTGCCGAACTTTCCCCTGTATAAGTACGGCCAAGGAGTTGTTTTTTGCTGTTAAATACTTCCACAATGGCTGTGAGAAACAAATCCTGTCTGACGTCAATATCGGATTGTATTTCAGCCTGCCTTTTTTTGTCAGTGAGTTTTTCCTTTATTTCACCTGTTTTCGCCAGCAGCGTTGCAATATTTTTGGCATGTTTTGCGTGTTCGGTCATTATGATTTTGGCATTTTTCAATGCCTGCACCCCGGCCTCCTGAAGCTCTCTTTCTATTCGGTCTGCGGAAATCCGCATATTTATAAGTGTGATGACAGCCATCGGCACAATAATGATTGCAACAAAAATTAATACCAGTTTGAACATAATGGAAAATTTCATGAAATGGAATATCTCCCGCTCCTCCGAATAAATCGTTCTCTGGTCCCCGCGTTGCTTCTGACGAAAACGCGGCCGGCAAAAACAATACAGCGCAGCATTTTTAAAACCGATATTTTGTTCATGAAAAATTTCCTTTTCCCCTTTCCTGACCTGCCCCCGGCACGACAGCCTTTCTCAGCCTCGTGCATGACCGCAATGATGCTGACGAATCGGACCGCCGGAAACCTGCGAGGTTTTCAAAACCTCGGAAGTCTTTCACCCGTCAGCATCATTGCGGTCACACAGAAAGTCTGATTGTCTTTTTTTTATTGTTTTCATCAATAATGTTATAAACAAATGTGTTTGCTTTGCGACATTGGGATTCAACAGGGGTCGGGAAGGTGTTTTTTCGCTGTTTCATACTTTCATCGGCGGTTCTGTCCTGCGGATCATGACGGATTATTTTATCAAGAATATCACCGACAACTCTGTCAATAACTGCCTGCTGTCTTTCTCCCACAGATATGTTGTCCTGAGCTGCCAGATCACTTTGATTCAGCGACTCTGAAAGCTTTTTTTGTATGAGTTGCTTTGTGTAAACTTTCAAAACATTATGTATTCTGTAAGCGGGAATTTGCATAATATATCCTAATAAATTTTGCGTGGCTGTCAAATGCGATTTCCGGAAGTTCATGGGAATGGAAATACGCTACGTCTGAAGCATCATCTCCGGCAATAAGCGTTCCAAAAGACGGGCTGACGCTGTAGCCAAGCATAAGTATGGTATCGTACAGGGCGCTGGGAGCTGAAACAACCCCGAGCAGGCTGGAAATCTCGCCTGAAAGCCCTGTTTCCTCTTTCAACTCTCTTAATGCGGATTCTTCCGGAGTCTCTCCGAGTTCCATGAATCCCCCGGGCAGGCACCAGTATCCCTTTTTGGGATCAACACTTCGTTTTACGAGAAGAACCCGGTCTTTGTTATCAGGCACAACAAGGCATGTGGCCGGGGTCGGATTTTCATAAATGGGCATATTGCAATGATTGCAGAAAAGGCGCACTCTCCCTTCCCATAATTTTTCAATCAGATGCCCTGAACAAAAATGACAATATTTTTTTTTCATTGTGACGGGTGTTAGGTGTTAGGTGTTAGGTGTTAGGTGTCAGGTGTTAAGTGTTCGCGGGACGGGGTTCTTGTAACCCCGTCCGAAATGTTTTAGCACACCCGGAAACGAGAGGGAGAGCATTTAATCATCAAAATCGCCCTCTGCCCCTTTGTCACTGACAATTGAGGCAGCCCGTTCCACGATTTTTTCAGGTGTCCATTCATCAGGATTTTCGATTCGTTCTGCTTTGGGACCCGGATCATAAGACCCTGTTTTAAGAATTGTTTCAATGGCAATGGGAGCGGTGTCCTGAGCATTAAGGACATTTACCAGCATGTTGTAAACAAAGTCTTCCACTCGTGTCACCATCCGTTCTCTGATCTCTTTGGGCTGTCCCAGGAGTTTGTTTTCAAAAGGCAGGCTGAGTTTTTTGTAATTTCCGCGTTTAAGCCCCTTTTCTTTGGCATGGGCCGTCATTTCAGCCCACAGGGTTTCTGTTACCCCTGCGTCTTTGACCTTGATAAAATTGCCATCTTTATTAAGCTGGGCATTTCCATAGTCATTCACCTCAAGCCCCCATGAGATCATCTGGAGGGCCGTTGCGACATTGGCTTTGGTGGTTCTGGTTTTTGCGACAATTTCTTTCAGCCTGTCCGAGCTGTTCCCGGATGTGCCATGCTGTGCCCCGGAAACATTGTATTTTGCCAAAGCCTCATGAATTTCTTTTGTCAGTTCAACCTGTATCCCCTGGCCACTGGCCTCAATGCCGTGGGTGGTTCCGTTGTTCAGGGCAATCCAGTTCGGAAAGATATTATGAGCGTTCAGTCCCTGAATCAGGAATAATGCCTCTTCCACGGTTGAAAGCCCTTCTTTGCCTTTGATTTCACCAACTTCAGTTTCATATCCGGCCCATTTCGGGACAAAAGGACATAATTCCAGGCTTGCGAGCAGATTCTTGTCATCCGGCATGTGAGATGCGTCAATGGCAATGGATGTCATGCCCGCGTCAAACAGGGTCGGAATTTCAGTCTTTGCAGCTTCTATGTCTGTTTCATTTTTGATGCCGTAATGATCCGCGTGAATAGCCACGGGAATGGTGATATTCAGCTCATTGCATATGGCGTCCACCTGCCGGGCGATATTCCAGTAATTGACCGCGCAATAGGCATTGGCCCCGCCTTCTGACTTGGCAATTTCTATGATGATAACGGAATTTGCCCGCTGGGCCGCTTTCAAAGCACCCCGGATAACCATATGATTTCTGCCGTTGGCGGCCATTGAAACGGCATTGCCTTTCCGGAGCATGGCAAGGTCTATGTATTTTCCGCTGACGATCAATGCTTTTGAATTCGGGAAAAGTTTTGCCACATTGGGCGGACGGCCTGTTTCAATGGCCTTTTCAAAGTCTGTCATTGCTTTTGCCTCCTTCTGCTATAAAATTATTATAATTTTCTGATCTGACCTCATCAAGAATTTTAAGTATCTCTTCCTTGTGCGATAACGGCGCTCTGATTTCGCCCCACCCTTTTTGAAACTGAAACAATCCGTCATAAGCAGTGTCATGGTATGACCGGATCAGGTGGGGAATGTTTTCCTCTTCCAGAACAGCCCCCGTCACCTGGGCTTCTATTGTACTTTCCAGAATTGCAACTTTGATAAATTCCTTTTGTTTATCTGTGTCGTTCATATCACAATCCTTTTTTTACCGTGAAAATAAGTACCTGTGCAAAAGTTTTTTATATTTGCCCGGGAAGAAACCCGGCTTTTCTCCCGGAATGACCCGCTGCCCGTAAAGGAAAAACCCGGGTTTCTCCGCGGTTCGCAGAAAAAAAGATATATAAAAAACTTTTGCACAGGTACTGGGGTGATGAAAATGTTTCCAAGGCTCTGAAAAAGCTGATCCTGTTTTTGTTCCCCTCATTTTTTAACTGCCTGATTTTTAAGTCATAAAAAATTTGCGGAATAAAAATGGGATCGCAATTGTCAGCCCGGTTTGTGACATTTTCATCACCCCACACAGGTACTTATATTCTGAAAAGCCGGGTTTTTTATCTGAAAATACTGTCATAACCGGGGGCGAAAAACCCGGGTTTTTCATGAGCGTTTATTCTGCTGATAATTGACGATTGTTTTTTTCAATCCTTTAGAGATTTCCCCAAAAATAAAATACCCGGAACGCAGGGTGGGCAGAGCGAAGCGCAACCCACCCTGCATTTTTTGTATCGGGTATATTATTTATTTCGAGTTCCCTTATGACAATGGTTCGGACATTTTTTGTAACCTATTGTTTTTACAGAGTTCTAATATTCTGTTCCTGGAAAATAAAGACCTTTGATTTCAAAAGGTTATAATTTTACACGCCCTTAATTTGTAAAAACTGTCCGAAGTATTGTTATGAATAGGGACAAAATAATTTTCTCGCACAAGTTCACTTCGATAAATCCGAACCAGGCCCGAATTTGTCAACCCGGCGGAAGCAGAAATGAGAAAGTTGCCTAACCGCTATGCCCTTAATATCTGACATTCATCAGAAATAATCCCTGAGGCGGTGCGGTAGGGCCTGCCTGATCCCGATCTTTTGAAAGAAGAATATCTTTAAAATCATCCGGCGTTATTTTGTCATGACCCACATCCGCAAGCGTTCCCACAATGTTACGCACCATAAATTTTAAAAATCCGTTGGCTTCAATTTCAAATAACAGATATCCGTCATCCTGTTCAACAAGATTTGCATTCAAAATACATCTTGTTGTATGAGAACGGGGACTGCCGGCCCCTTCAAATGCTTTAAAATCATGCGTTCCGATGATATGAAGAATGGCAGACCGCATGGCACTGATATTCAGCTTTTTTCGTATGAACCAGACATACTGCCGGCTGACTGCCGCGGGAATCAGACGATTTAATATTTTGTAATTATATGTTTTACTTTTTGCATCATACCGGGCGTGAAATGTTTCATCTGCCTGAGTGCATTCCCTGATGACAATATCCCTGTCAGTAAGGCTGTTCAGTCCTTTTTGGAAAACATCAGGAGTAAGTTTGGTATTGCAATGAAAATTTGCCACCTGACCCAGCGCGTGTACGCCGGCATCTGTTCTGCCGGACCCGGTGAGCGTCACCTTTTTTCCCGTCATGGTCATCAGCGCTTTCTCAATTTCTTCCTGAACAGTACGGTCATTTTTCTGTCTCTGCCAGCCGTGGTAGGCGGTTCCGTCGTATTCTATTGTAAGCTTAAAATTTGTCATTTGTGATTTGTGATTTCAGTACCGTCAAAATTTACAGCCTGTTACATGGAATATTTGCCAGTGCCTCCTCAAACATCTCATCCATCAAATCAGTAAATTTCTCCAAAGGATATTCTTTGTTGCATGACCTGCAATATAAATTTACCTGCTGCCAGGTTCTTTTCACAAATAACTGTCCGCCGCATTTTAAAGGCACGGGTTCAGTTTAGTGGGAATTCCTGTAAAATCAGATAGTTGATGACACCTCCGGTTTTCCGAAAATTCGCTGTGTTTTCAGAGGGGTTCAGGCGATTTTCCCGGAAAATCCCATTGAACTGAACCAGTGCCAATAATTGAGAATTAAAAATATTCATTTTTCAGTTTTCATCCTACAATTCTCAATTCTTAATTTTCAATTTTCAATTCTCAATTATCGTATCTAATTCTGTTTCTACTTCCTGACCGTCATTTCTCCGAATCGCGATGCGGTTGCAGATAACATTATGACGGATCACCTTTCCCTCTCCCGCGGAAGTTTTTACCATCTTGCCGATTTGGGGAAAATTCTGCTTTAAGACTTGGTATGTCTCATTCTCAAACGTAAGACAGCACATCAGCCTGCCGCACAGACCGGAAATTTTAGTGGGGTTTAAGGACAGATTCTGTTCTTTTGCCATGCGTATGGAAACGGGGTCGAATTTTTCTATGAATGTTGAGCAGCAAAGTTCCCGCCCGCATCTTCCGATTCCTCCGCACATTTTAGCCTGATTGCGCACGCCCACCTGGCGCATTTCTATCCGGGTATGGAATTCATTGACAAGAATTTTTACAAGTTCCCGAAAATCAACACGCCCCTCGGCAGTGAAAAAGAATGTTAATTTGCCTGCGTCAAAGGTACTTTCAACGGTAAAAAGATTCATTTCAAGGTTAAGTTCTCTGATATATTTCAGGCAAAACTCATAGGCAGCTTTTTCAGTTTCAAAATTTTTTTCTCTCTGTTCAAAGTCTTTTTCGGTTGCCAGGCGAAACACTTTTTTATAGACACGGGGTTCTGACTGGTGCTTTTGTTCATCATATGGCTGAGGAGGAACTGTGACTCTCCCAAAACCCAGCCCCTGCTCAGTTTCCACAATCACAGGGTCTCCCTGGTTCAGTACAAAGACGCCCGCGTCAAAATCATAAACCTTGCCCGCAGGTTTGAATCTGATACCAACTATTTTTGTCATCAATTCACTTTTTCTATAAAAAAAAATTGTTTTAATTATAAGGGATTTTAAGTGCTGAATCCCATAAATAATGTCCGGGCGGAATAAAGAACAGTCTTATGTGATCCGACCTGTTGGCTTTGCCACGAAGACACAAAGACACGAAGAAAACACAAAGAAACTTCGTGAGACTTCGTGCCTTTGTGGCAAATATGACTTAAGTACCTGATCAAAAGTTTTTTATACATCTTTTTTTTCTGTGAACGGCGGAGAAACCCGGCTTTTTTCTTCAGGGCCGGCGAATCATATTCCGGGAAAAAGCCGGGTTTCTTCCCCGGGCAAATATCGAAAACTTATGGTTAGGTACTTATCTGATCCTGCACGGCCGCGGGCCGAGTCATGCGGAACAAATTGGCAGTCTGTCCGGGCGCAGTTTGAAAAATTGTGCCGCGACCCGGACATTATTTATGGGATCAGGTACTCAGCCTGATGCGTATGGGTTGCAAACCCCGTCCCGCTAATATTGTCAAAGCATCTGAACCACGGATTTGCACGGATTGCACGAATTTCACAGATTTTTTCAATCTGTGAATTCTGTGAAATCTGTATTAATCCGTGGTTCGGACTTTGCCAAAAACGAAACCTTATTCTGCAAGTTTCATCGCCAAAACCTCCAAAGTCAGCCTTAAATTGGCATTTGACCGGAGTGATTTCTGCGCTGTCTGAATTGCTTTTATTTTTGAAAGCAAGGATGCCACTGTTATCTGCCGAGAGGCATGTTGAATGCTGTTTGTCAAGTCTCTGTTAATCACTTTTTCAGGATCAATCCCCTGACCAGCCTCAAGGGCAAGCCGGCAGAGAATCACATCTCTCAGCCAGGTTTTCATGACTTCCAGTAAATCCGGAAGAATATCTTTACTTTTTAACAATCTTTCTGCAAAAGCAAAAACACGGACCCCGGGGAACGGTTTCAGACCGTTCCCCGCGATGGCTTCAAGCTCATGAATCAGCCAGTTCCTTTGATTTATCCAGTTTGAACGGCTCATGGAAATCGCTCTGGAATAACTCCCGTTTGCCAGCGTTGCAATGACCATGGCATCCTCCGACCCGAGGTTCTGCTTTTCAATCAGCAGTGTTCTGAGTTCTTCCCGGGGGACCGGATCAAACCGCATCAGCTGGCATCGGGACACAATCGTAGGAAGCAGATCAGATGTCTGGGTGGCAGTCAGTATCAGCACCGTGCGATCCGGAGGCTCTTCCAGCACTTTGAGAAGCGCGTTTCCTGCCTCAGCATTCATCGTATGGGCATTGGCGATAATCACCACACGCGTCCTGGCCTCATAAGGTTTCATACCCAGGGTATGACAAACTTCTCGGATCTGTCCGATCCTGATAAAAACACCGGACGGTTCAATCAGGGTGATATCCGGATGATTACCGGATCGGATTTTTTTGCATGATCTGCAATTGCACTTATCCGTTGTCAGAGAATAACTGTCAGTATCCTCATCTCTCTGCTTACTGACAACCGACAACTGACTGCAATTACAGGCCATGGCAAAGGCCATGGCCGCGGTGCGTTTGCCTACGCCCTCAATCCCGGTAAAAAGAAGCGCATGAGGAATGGCATCTTTTTGAAGAAAGGTGATTAACCGTTTATATGCTTTATGATGGCTCATCCTGATCATTAAAAATTCAAAATCCGAAACAAATCCGAATATCAGACGCTCAGAACAAAGCATAAAGGACCGTCTGTTTCGGATTTTGAATTTTTATCATCCCCGGATTTTCACAAGGGAATTATTTGAATTCGTTCTGGATTTCAAATTGTTACCTAATAATCTACCCGTTCTTTCAATTCTTTTCCGCATTTGAAAAACGGTAGCTTTTTCGGGGTGATGACAACTTTTTCCCCGGTTTTCGGATTTCTGCCAATATAGCTTTTGTAATCTTTGACGAAAAAACTGCACAGGCCGCGAATCTCAACACGTTCTCCCTCAGACAGGGCCTCTGCCATGTTACCGAAAAAAATTTCAACAACTTTTGCTGCCTCTGCTTTTGAAATATTTGCTTCATTTTTCAAGGTGGCGATAAGCTCCAGCTTGTTCATATATATTACTCCTTCCCATAATAATTTGGTGGACATTGAATTGTCTGAAAATCATGTTAAATATAATTTGATAAAAAGTCAAGCTCTTATGATGTTTTTTCGGGTAATATTTCAATATCCTCTTCATTTACTTCCACAGATGCGAACTGTCCCAGGGCACTGATATTAATAACCACACGGTTTATTCCCTTATATCGGACAAAAATTCCGGTCATTCCTGAAAAGGGGCCGCCAACGACCATGACCCTGTCACCTTCCTGAAGCTGATAACCGGTGATCACCTCTTTATTTGCTACAACCATAATCTTCAGGGATTCTATATCCTCTGACGGAACAGCAACCGGTCCCCGGGCATTCCCAATCAGACTCACCGCCCCGGTTGTCTTAACAATTTCAAGGTGTTCATAAGGGTTAAGATCTGTTTTTACAAATAGATATCCAGGAAAAAGAGGAATCTGTATTATTTTTTTTCTGTCACGCCGTTTGCTCGGTACCTGAATTTTCGGAAGAAAGACCTCTATTGATTTTCCCATAAGCCTTTCATTCACCACATTCTCAAACCTGCTTTTGGTATGAAGGGCATACCACGCGCGAATAAGCGTATCCTTTGTCATTTGATACTCCCGATTTCTCCCAGTCCGTAAAGGGTTATCATAAACGCATATTTATGCTCATCTGTCTCATTTGTATGGCGTAATTCTGCTGACCAGCACTGGGCATTGTATAAAATTCCCAGGCAGTTTCTTAATTCTTTTCTGTCGTATATGTTACGCTCATAATCGGCATATGCGGAAATGCTGTCAGACAGTTTTACCATAATATCAGCGTAAACGGATTCATGGGCATCCTGTGTATATCTGTGCGCCACAGACAGACGGTCCCCGCGTTCATCCCACAGGTTTATCGAAACATTACGCGATTGAAAATCATTTTCATAGACACACCATTCTGCATCTGCCTCCAGAGATACAAAACGACCCGGAACCAGCTCAATTTCAGCGGAAATCGGGGAAAACGGACGTTTTTCCTTCTGGTTTTTCCATTCTGCCGGATCTGTTTCATTTGCTTCGTTTATATCATAACTTTGTTCCAATTTGAAACGAAAGTAATTCGTGAACAGCGGGCAGTGATCAGTGATCAGCTGGTTACGGTTCGCCGGCAACGGTTCATCGGTAACGGATAATGCTTTACTGACAACTGTATTTGTAATTGAGCAGGTGATCAAGTTCTTTTTTTTAATTCGGTCTGAGTCATCAATGTTCGGATACTTACGCTGCTTTGAATGCGGTATGTATTCATAAACAATCTGAGGCGATATCGTGTGTTTTATCTGACCGGCATTTTTCCCTCTGAGACTGTAATTTTTAAAGACCTTGGTATAAAGTTCCAATTTTATGTCATATAGTTCCCGGTTGAGAAAGTTGTCTTTTTCCGCGGAGTTCCCGAATAAAACCGGATGGTTTTCTGCTTCATCAACATACCAGATGGTTTCCCGCAGCCCCACAGAGGGTTCAGCAGTGAAATAATTTTTAAACCGGTATGGCAGCGAAAATCTCGGCCAGACATCTGCCCGATGGGTTTTTGCACCTTCCTCACCATAGAAATAGGTGTATTCGGAATCAAGTTGCCAATAAAACGGCGTGTCCGAGATTTGTTGTTTTAAAGAATCAAATCGGATAAATGGCAGCTTATGCAATGGGTTATCCGGGAATGCCCCCCCTGGGGCATTCTCTTCCATAGCATTATCATACCAACGCGCACCCAGGTTCAGACTGTAGTCGGACCAGATTTTGTTCAGACTGAAACTGCTGACCCTTACCGGGTCATTATAATCATCCAGTTCTCTGCCGAAAGTTTTGTTAAAATATGCTTCTGTTTTTTCAAATCCGGTGTATCCGTCCTTGAAATCGTGAAGATAATCCTGATCGCTGACAACATCAATATCAAGCTTTGCGGAAAAACCAAATGGCATTTTCTGATCATGCTTCATCCTGAACCAGTAACGATCCGAGTTTCCGGCTTCAAATGTCCTGTCATCAAGAAAATCAAACATCAGGGTTCCCTTTGACTGGTCATCCAAAACATATCGGTATTCCGACCCAATTTTATTACCCCGCTTTTCCATATAATTAAAATACAAGGTCGCGTCCGAACTGTCATTAACAGCCCAGTAAAAAGGCTGCTGATATTCCAAGCCTTTCCGATCCGAATACCCTGTTTCCGGGATAAGCAGGCCGGACTGTCGCTTCTGCTTTACAGGAAAAACAAAAAACGGCACATACATCACAGGTATGTCTTTTGCCCACAGGGCCGCATGTTTTACAACAGCGTAACCTTCTATGGTGACTTTAAGATTTTTTCCCGTGATTTTCCATGCCGGGATATCACCGTCACACGCGGATATGCTGGCCTTGTCTGCTGTGTAGGTGTTTTTATCTGTTTTTTGTATTTTGCTGCCTTTGATATAAAAATGATTTTCTTTCAGGAAGACAGCCCCGTCATATATTGTACCGGTTTCAGTATTCAGATCCATTTCAATGCCGGTTCCGGTCAGGATATCCTCCCCTGCTGTCATGACCACATGACCCTTTGCAGATATGTTCATGGCCTTATAATCAAACCGGATAATATCCGCATTAAGTGTTTTATCATCTTTGGTGATGGATACATTTCCCTTTGCAACATACTGATCTGCTTCCTGATCATATTCCACTTCATCTGCTGAAATGTGCCACGGGGTATTCGGGTCATTACGGAACAGCAGACTGTCAGTCTCTGGAAAAGCATGAACACCGACTCCGGAAAAAACAAAGGCAATTAATCCGAAAATACCAATATAATATGCTGTCTTTTTGATAAAAATCCTATATCGTAAATATTGTTGCATAATAACATCTTGAACATAATTTAAATTTGAGTTATAAAGACAACTTAATTTGAAAAAGTCAAGATTTAGTTGCAATATAATCATTTGAATGTAAGGGAATACCCAATAAATAATCTGCCCGTTTTACAAAATGCAGGGCAGGATATATTATTTTTGGGGACATCCCTGACCTGAAACAGATTTGGAATTAGGTGTCATCCGATTATGAACATATTTTTAACAAACGACGATGGTATTTATGCAGAGGGGCTGCACGCCCTTTATAAAAGGTTTTCCCAAAAACACACGGTCACTGTTATTGCTCCGGATCGTGAACAAAGCGCGGAGAGTCATGGCATCACCCTGAATGAGCCGCTTCGCGTCACCAAGGCCAGACTGTGTGACGAATATACAGGATATGCTGTAAACGGAACCCCGGTGGATTGTGTCAAACTGGGGTTTAAGGAAATAGCTGAGGCTAAACCGGATATGGTGATATCAGGAATTAATTCCGGGGCAAACGTGGGAACCAATATTAATTATTCAGGCACAGTGGCCGCGGCCAGAGAGGCTGCCCTTTACGGAGTGACGGCAATCGCTGTTTCCATGCATGGATACGAAGGGAACCATTACAAAGATGCTGCGCTTTTTGTGGAGACACTGACAGATCATCTGGCTGAAAAAGGTCTGCCTTTTGGAACATGCCTTAACGTAAATATTCCTGATATTGCCAAGGAAAAGATCGCGGGGGTTCGGATCGTCAGGCAGGATATCGCGCTGCTTACGGAATATTTTGAAAAGCGGCTTGATCCCCGAAACAAGGCTTACTATTGGCTGACAGGTACTACCCGGAGTTTCGAAGAAGATGCTGATGTGGACGGTGCGGCTTTGTTCCGGAATTACATTTCCGTAACCCCTATTCAGTCTGATCTGACAGATTACAACACGCTTGAAGAACTCAAAGGGTGGAATATATAAAATAGCTGATCACAGTGAGTTGGTGATATGAAACCTCCGAGGTTTTTAAAACCTCGGAGGTTTTTCACAGGCTGAATTCGTGCGGTCAGACTGCTGACAATAACAGGGAAGCGCACGAACAGATTGTATTCATTCTTGAAAATCTCCCTGACACCTAACACCTAACACCTAATTATGCTAAATAATATTAACGAATTTGTTCTGATTATCGTTCCCCTGCTTTTTGCAGTGACCATCCATGAGGTGGCGCACGGCTATGTGGCATACAGAATGGGGGACAGCACTGCCAAAATGGCAGGAAGGCTCTCTTTAAATCCTGTCAGACACCTTGACCCTGTGGGATCATTTTTTCTGCCGATCATACTGTATTTCTCAGGCTCCCCCTTTCTTTTCGGGTATGCCAAACCTGTGCCGGTGAATTTTGCCAATCTTTATGATTATCGGAGGGGTACTATTTTTGTCGGGGCAGCAGGGGTTGTGGCAAATCTGATTTGTGCAGTTCTTTCAGGTTTGCTCTTTCAATTTCTGATTTACGCTGCATCGTTATGGCATGGTTCATTTTTACAGTCTCTTGTGATACCGTTTTTAAATATGCTGAACTACAGTGTGATTATTAATCTGGTTCTGGCTGTTTTTAATATGATACCGATTCCACCTTTGGACGGAAGCCGCATACTTGCCATGTTTCTGCCCGAATCGTTAAGAATACCGTTTCAGCGCATTGAACGATATGGCATGATTATTATAATTTTGTTGCTGATGACAAAATCACTTGGTAAGATTATTTTTTTTTTTGTAACCCCGTTGTGTAATTTATTACTTGGAACTTAATGCATGTTTGAAACGTCCCGCAGGGACGGCATATTTGTAGCAGATAAGAGACACAGTGTTCCGAGTCCCGTAGGGGCGGCATATTTGTAACAATTTTTAAACACATTTTTAGGAAAACATGGTTGAAATTTTGGATTCATTCGATGAAATTCAGATGTTATCACACACCAAACCATGAAAAAATAATAAAAATTACAGGAGAACTTTAATGAGTAAAAAGAAACGAATATTAAGCGGCATGCGTCCCACAGGCCCCCTTCATCTTGGAAACCTGCAAGGCGCCCTTGCAAACTGGGTAACCATGCAGGATGACTATGAATGCTTTTTTTTTATTGCGGACTGGCATGCCTTAACCACGGATTATGAAAATACCGATTCTGTTTCAGATTATGTAAAAAATGTTATGCTTGACTGGCTGAGTGCAGGGCTTTCGCCGGAAAAAAGCACGCTTTTTGTGCAGTCCCACATCAAAGAACATGCGGAACTCTTTCTGCTTCTTTCCATGATAACACCTGTGCCATGGCTTGAACGTAATCCCACCTATAAAGATCAGATAGTCCAGCTGAACAACAAAGACCTTTCAACATTCGGTTTCCTGGGATATCCTGTGCTTCAGGCCGCGGATATTATTATGTACAAAGCAGATGGTGTGCCGGTGGGGATGGATCAGATTCCCCATGTGGAACTTACACGGGAAATTGCCAGAAGATTTAATCATTTTTACGGAAAAGTCTTTCCCGAACCTGATGCCATTTTAACCAAAACTTCAAAAATACTCGGTCTGGACCGCCGTAAGATGAGCAAAAGCTATAATAACGCCATTTTTCTGTCTGACACTGTGGAAGACATAGCCGCCAAAGTCTCACAGATGATTACGGATCCCCAGCGCGCGAGGAAAAGCGATCCCGGGAATCCGGATGTATGTAATGTATTTGATTTTCATAACCTTTACAGCAGCCCGGAAACTGTGGCTGAAATCAATGAGCAATGTCGCGCCGCCCAGATCGGATGTGTTGAATGCAAGAAAATAATGGGACAGCATCTTATCAGCGCGCTTGAACCTGTTCGTGAAAAGAGAAAATATTACGAAGATAATCCTAAACTTGTTGCCGATATTATCGTAACCGGCGGCAGCAAAGCAAGGAGCGTGGCTCAACAGACCATGGAAGAAGTTCGGTCAGCAATGAAAATATAAGCAAAAACCCGGTTTCTTCATGGATTATGTCAAGCGAACGCTACGAAGTAAAACTGATGAATATCTTTGAAGGTCCCATGGACCTTCTGGTTTACCTTATCAAAAAAAATGAGGTGGATATTTATGATATTCCCATTGCTGTGATAACAGACCAGTATCTCGGATATTTGGAATGGATGAAGGCGATGAATGTTGATTTTGCCGGGGATTTTATCGTAATGGCAGCCACGCTGACCCATATAAAGTCAAAAATGCTGCTTCCTGTTCATAAAGACCAGGAGGATGAAGAAGACCCCCGGCTTGAGATCACAAGGCCCATTATAGAATATCTTCAGATGAAGTCTGTTGCCGAACAGCTGGCTGAAAGAAATCTTTTAGGAGAGGATGTTTTTCTCAGGCGTCCTGCAAAAGAAGAATTTCTGGTAAACCGGGAATACGACGAATTGATAAAAATTGATTTGTTTGAGCTGGTTGATGCATTTCACAGAATCCTTGAAAATATGCCCGGTGATCACAAAGTGGATTTCAGCAGTGACAGGATTTCCATAAAAGATAAAATATCTGAAGTTGTTGATATTCTTGAAAAAAATGGGAGCGAGACATTCGACAGGCTGTTCCCTGCAAATGCAGATAAGGGCGAGGTTATTATCACATTTCTTGCCATATTGGAAATGGCGAAACTTTCCCTGATTCGGATTACTCAGCATGTTCAGACGGGTATTATCAGAGTGTTTTATTTATGATCATAAGAAGTTATTTGGTTCGGACTGGCAAATCGGACGGATTATCTCGTTATCTCGTTTCCACGCTTTGCGTCACTGCCATTAAGTTAAGACTCATCCGGGGTGGCAAAAAGAGTTTCCGGCAGGGATGCGAAAAATAATTTTCGCACTCCGGAAGCTTAACTTAATGGCAGTGAGGCTTTGCGTGGGAATGCAGGGCGGACGCTTCGCGTCCTGATTGTGCCTGCTGTCCGGGACGCGAAGCGTGGAAACGAGAATGTGTGTGAAATTTCCATCGGCTGATTTATAACAATTAACCTATTTAAAAAACCTGAATGACGGACGATATAAAAAACATCATTGAGAGTTTGCTGTTTGTTTCAGAAACTCCGCTGACCATTGACCACATTAAGAAAATAATCACCTTTGCAGATACAAAAAAAATCCGAAATGCACTTATGATGCTTTTGAAAGAACATGAGGCCCGTAAAGGCGGTTTTTTTTTGCGTGAAGTTGCCGGTGGCTATCAGTTCCGCACCCGGCCTGAATATACAGAATGGATCAGACAATTAATGCGGCCGGCCCCGGCCCGTATCAGCAAGGCAGCGCTGGAAACCCTGGCAATTATTGCTTACAAGCAACCGATCATACGCAACGACATTGAACGTATCAGAGGTGTTGATTCCGGGGGAGTGATCCGTATGTTGCTTGAACGAAAGCTTATCCGAATTCTGGGACGCAAGGAAATTCCGGGCCGTCCTTTAATCTATGCAACGACAAAGCAGTTTCTGGAAGCATTTGAATTGAAAGATTTAAAGGATCTTCCCACTCCGAAAGAAATTGACGATCTCGGGAAGCCTTCTTCAGAAAATATAATGGTTCAGAAGCCTCTGAACAGTTTGGAACCATCTGATTCTGAAAATTCGACAATCCAGGAGTCTTCCGACCTTTTGGAACCATCTGATCATAAAGAAGAAAACCCGGATGTGCCTGAAAAGTCGCCTGCTGAAAATTCGATGATTCAGGAGTCTTCCGACCTTTTGGAACCATCTGATCATAAAGAAGAAAACCCGGATGTGCCTGAAAAGTCGCCTGCTGAAAATTCGATGACTCAGGAGTCTTCCGACCTTTTGGAACCATCTGATCATAAAGAAAAAAATCCGGATATGCCTGAAAAGTCGTCCGCTGAAAATTCGATGACTCAGGAGTCTTCCGACCTTTTGGAACCATCTGATCATAAACAAGAAAATCCGGATGTGCCTGAAAAGTCGTCTGCTGAAAATTCGACAATTCAGGAGTCTTTGGACATTTTGAAAATTTCCGATCATGAAAAAGAAAAAACAGATGCGCCTGAAAATTTATCTTCAAAAAATGAAAAAATTCAAGAGTCTTTGAACGATTTGGATAATTTTGATCATCATGAAGAAAAAAATACTTGACGCAGATCAGATTATCCGCTATATAAGTCCGATAATTCACGAGGGCGATTAACTCAGTGGGAGAGTGCTACCTTCACACGGTAGAAGTCACTGGTTCAAATCCAGTATCGCCTACCATAAAAAATAAGGGGTTACAGTTGAGACTGTATCCCCTTTTTTGTTTTTTGTGGCCATTATGAGACTCGTTCCTTTGTCACCTCCGCAAAGCTGGAATTTTATTATCCGGTATAAAACCCTTTTTGCCAGTTGCTCCCCTTCAGCCTAATACACCACTTTGTAAATTCGTTACCCCCTCTCAGGGAGCTGACAGGCTGATTTTACATCAGCCTTGCCAAATTTACAAAGTATATCAAAGATTTATGAAGCGGTGTATTAATCTGTCGCCACCAAGTTGTCCGGAATTTTGTCAAGAACTCAAAAAAATGAGATAACTATCTGAAATATTTTATCTGATGATCGGCAAATCAGGCCGGAAGCCCAGTCATGTCGGACAGCGGCACATTTTATCCCCCTCCTTTCAGGCTCAATACTGTTGACTTAGGCGTAAGCGGGTTTTCCGGTGTTTTCTCCGGAGTGCGAAAAATGCTTTTTCGCATGCGCAAAAATATAATTTTTGCACTCCGGATCTGTTCGGAACTGCCTGAGTCGGCAGCATTGCCTTTCAGGCTCTGACTGACAGGGTTATAAAAGGCTTGAAATCGGAACTCCGAAGGGATAAGCTAGCTATAAAGGCTGGCGCTGTGAAATGTTGAGAGGTCAGGTGGATGAAATTGAAGAAGACTCATAAATTATTTTGCCGGACGGGGTTTGCAACCCCGTCCGGGATATTTTCCCCGATCACTGCCGGTGAACATTTCGGACGGGATTGCAAATCTCGTCCGGCATTCGAAAGCTGTTGTCAGAAGCTCGGTGTTTGTAACTCCGTCTGTAATATTCTTTGCGAGAGGGTAAAAATCATTCCAGAGTTTCATGGGATTGACTTGGATACAAGACAAGCCCTTTCTGACATTTTGTTCATTTTTCAGGTATGTGCAAAAAAATTAACAAGATAAAAAGTGAGCAGGGTCGCAGGGACAGATAATCAAATCAAATAATGGGAGAAACAGATGACCTTACAGGATGAAATTAAAAAAGCCAAAAAAGAGATTGTATCTGATGGTTATGATATGTCTGTTGGTGAGATTATAAGCCTCTATAAAGATGAAGAAATAATAATCAACCCTGATTTCCAACGCCTTTTCAGATGGAAAGAAGAGCAGAAAACGAAATTTATTGAATCTTTATTGCTCGGAATTCCGATTCCCCCGATTTTTGTATTTCAGAACGAAGACGGGATATGGGAACTTATTGACGGGCTTCAGCGTCTTTCCACAATCTTTGAGTTTGTTGGTATTCTTCGTCTGGCAGAGGAGAAGACTGCCTCACCGATATCTTTGGAGGGTACCAGATTTCTTCCGAGCCTTGCGGGAAAATATTGGGATTCGACATCAGATCAGGAAGACAATGGTATTGGAAAGGCAAATCAGTTTCAAATCAGGAGAGCGCGTATCCGCGTTGAAATCCTCAAAAGTGAGAGCGATCCTTTTGCCAAATATGAGCTTTTTCAGAGACTGAATACTGGCGGGACCAAATTATCAGAACAGGAAGTTCGGAACTGTATAACCGTAATGTTAAACAAAGGTTTTTATGAATGGCTGAGGGATTGCGCCAGTGACCCGGGGTTCATCACAACAGTTTCCCAAACAGAACGTGCTGCTAAAAGACAGATGCTCATGGAACTGGCCTTACGGTTTTTTATTTTTCGTAATATCCCATACAATGGCAAACTGAATGTGCGTGATTACCTTGATAATGCGCTTGTAAAGATTGCCACAGATCCTTCATTTTCAAAAAAAGATGAAGGGAGCATATTTTATCGCACCTTTGCTTTGTTTGACAGGTCCCTTGGCGAAAAAGCATTTAAACTATGGGATGGCAGCGATTTCAAAGGCAAATCTCTGATGTCTCTTTTCGAAGTTATGGCCATAGGGGTCTCCAAAAATATTGATCAGATTGAACAGATGACTCAGGACGAACAGGACGAATTCATCAGAGAAAAATCCAAAGCGCTTCTGGATAATAAGACTTTCCAGAAATACAAGACAAATGTCAGCGGATCAGCACGTCTGGCTCATCTCCTGCCCATTGCCGAAGCCTTCTTAAAGCCATGAACAAAATCAGAACATTAAATCAGTTGCGGGATTTTCTTGACCGGGAATTTCTGTGGCGGTTAAAAGAAATTGCTGATTTAAAATCTTCTGTGCGTTCTTCCTCATCGTTAAGACGTAACACATTAACAAGAGCAGGGGTTCCCCTTTTATATGCACACTGGGAAGGTTTTGTCAAAAATTCATCGCTCGGATATGTCAGCTTTATTAACAGCCAAAGGCTCAGATATGAGGAGCTTGCTTCATGCTTTATTGTTTTTGGCTTAAAGGCAAAGCTGAATCAGTTGTCTTCATCAAAACAGTCCCGTCTCAACAGAGAGATTATAGAGTTTATGCTCGCTGAATTATCAGAAAAAGCTGTTCTTCAGGTGGAAAATGCTGTTGACACCGAATCAAATCTGAGTTCATCTGTTTTTGAAAACTAATGATTAAAGAACTTCAAACTTGGTGAAAGTCTCTGAGGAAATACTTATGAATAAACATGATGCACATCCGGCTAAAAATTTGAAATACATTACAGGCTGGTTCAGGAACAGACCATTCCTTATTTCACTGACAATAAGTATTGTTCCGCCATCTTTTTTTCTGTTCATCGTCCTGAACCCGACGCAGGCGACTACGGGGGCAGGCATTGTGATACTCAGTACTTTTTTGTCCATAAAAATCTACAGAGATTGCACCGGACAGGTATCGGGTTATGAGGAACTTATGGGACAAATCAGACAACGCTTATCTGCCATACAGGAAAAAACTGAAAAAGAAACACTGAACATGATCTCCATTTTACGGGAAATTGTGAATAAAACCAAAGAGGGATCAGAAGAAGCAGATGCTGTGGTGACGTATTTTTTGGGCAGAACAGACGGAAAGGAAACCTGTTTCGGTACCAGCTACATTGATCAGATGATTCAGGAAAACGAAGCAGCTCTTACAGATTCCGGTTCTGTATTCCGCACCATCGGGCAGATCAATGAAGAGTTTTTGGAAAATCTGAAAGACATGTTCGATAAAGTGGAAGCGATTCGTAAGTTTGTGTCTGAGATAAACAAAACCGCTTTTCAGACGAAAATTCTGGCCTTGAACGCAGCCATTGAGGCTGCCCGGGCAGGTGAGCATGGCCGTGGCTTTGCCGTGGTGGCCGGAGAAGTGCAAAAGCTTGCAGAACAGTCTGACAATACTGCATCGCATATCAATATCATTGTTGAAGCATCTGTGAGTACCATGGATGAACTCAGAGAAAACATAAACAAACAAATCACCCGGGGAAAAACAGAGATGAATAATACTGAGGGAAAGCTGAAAGAAAAATTTGAGCGATTCAAAAAGTCTCTGAGAGACATATCAGAAGCTATCAGTATTTTAACCCTGAATTATCATGCCATGTCACATGACATAGAAAATGCCGTGATATCTCTACAATTTCAAGATGTCATTGCCCAGGAAATAGATGATCTCAGTACTTCTATTCTGACTTTTAACAAGCAAATCGGTATGCAGAAGAACGATATAAACAGGCTGAAGTCGCTATGGTCCGATAAAATTTCCACCGTCAGAAAACCCGGGACAGATGAAGATGAGGATAATGTCGAGTTTTTTTAAAATCTCAGGAGAGGCTGAGGAAATCAGAAAACATCAAAAAATAAAATCCCCGTCAAACTATAGGCTTTAAGAAAAAAATTGTCCGGAGTGCCAAACTTGCAGTTTGGCAGAAGTGCCCATCAAAAAATAAAATCCCCGTCAAACTATAGGCTTTAAGAAAAAAATTGTCCGGAGTGCCAAACTTGCAGTTTGGCAGAAGTGCCTGGTTTCCGGGCTTCGGAAATATTGCCAAACTGCAAGTTTGGCACTCCGGAGCGACAGACCGTTTTTTTAAATTCACAGAGGGTCTGACGGGGAAAGTTCATATTAATGAACCATGCGGTCCCGGCCCTTCCACTCTTTTTCCCTAAGTTTGTACTTCTGAATCTTTCCTGTAGCTGTTTTTGGTAACTCACCGAATTCAATAACTTTAGGAGCTTTGAAGCGGGCAAGATTTTCTTTACAGAAACCAATGATATCTTCGGCTGTGGGGTTTGCCCCCTCCTTGGGAACCACAAAGGCTTTGGGCACTTCTCCCCATTTTTCATCAGGTACCGGAACAACGGCCACTTCCAGAACATCCGGATGCCGATAAATGACATTTTCGATTTCAACAGTGGAAATATTTTCCCCGCCACTGATGATAATATCCTTTTTGCGGTCCATGATCTGCACATAATTATCCGGGTGCATCACTGCCAGGTCGCCGCTGTGAAACCAGCCGCCTTCAAAAGCCGTGGCCGTGGCCTCAGGGTCTTTGTAGTACCCCATCATCACGTTGTTCCCCCGCATTACAATCTCACCAATGGTCTGCCCGTCACGGGGAACCGGTTCCATTGTGCCGGGGTCCACAACATCCATATACATGGCGATAACATACGGGACACCCTGCCGTGATTTCATTTTTGCCTGCTCTTCAGCGGGCAGGTCTGCCCATGCGGGCTGCCACGCACAGATACTGTGAGGTCCGAAAACTTCAGTCAGCCCGTAGGTATGGGTGATATTTGCGCCCATGGACTCCATGTTCTGGATAATCGTTGGCGCGGGAGGCGCTCCTGCTGTCATGATTTGCAGTTCATCTTTTATCTTGACATTATTGGCTGTGGCATAAGTGGACATGGTAATCAGGACCGTGGGTGCAGCGCACAGATGGGAAACATTTTCTTGTTCTATAAGACGATAAATCTCCTCAGCTACGACTGCCCGAAGACAGACATGCGTACCGCTCACGGCAGTGACCCCCCAGGTAAAACACCATCCGTTACAATGGAACATGGGCAATGTCCAGAGATACACGGATTCGGAGTTAAAGCCTGATTCCAGCATTTCTCCCAGCGCATTCAGGTATGCCCCGCGGTGATGATACATCACACCTTTGGGAAGTCCTGTGGTGCCGCTGGTGTAATTGATTGTTGCCACATCATACTCATCTTCCACAGCGATTTCCACGGGTTCGGCAGAACCGGTATTCAGGAATTCCTCGTATTCCATGCCGTCCAGAGGCTTTTCATCACTGATGTCGCAAATATTAACAAAGGTTTTTACCTGGGTTAACTCGTTCGCTATAGGTGCCACCAGCTTGGAAAATTCATTATCAACAAAAAGCGCTTTGGCGTCTGAGTGATTAATAATGTAAGAGACTTCATTTGAGGACAGCCGAATATTAACGCTGACAAGGGCCGCGCCGATCATGGGCACGGCATAATGGGCTTCCAGCATGGGGGGAGTATTGGGGCAGACAAACGCGACTTTGTCTCCCTTGCCTACGCCTATCTTCTTGAGCGCGCTGGCCAGCTGGTTTACTCTGTCATAGAACTCTTTGTAAGTGTAACGTTTATCTCCGTGAACAACCGCAACCTTGTCAGGATAAATCGAGGCAGATCGCCTCAAAAAGATCACAGGGGTGAGGACATCAAAACAGACTTTGTTCTGAGACATTTTTCCATTCTCCTTTTGATTAATTTAGAAGTTTTCAGGATAGTTAAGATTTTTTAAATATTATTAAGGTGTGAAACGCCGGGGTGAAATTTTGGGACCACAGAAACCGAATATCCGACTTCTGAATCCCGAATTCCACTTTTGCATTCGCCAAATAGAACATGAGAGGCTCAAAGCATAAATCACAAATAAAAAGCTATGGAAACCAGGTATTCCCAAACGCCCGGTTTTCTCTTCATTATTCTTCAGGTCTCAAATCAAGAGAGTATTTCTGTATTGCTTTGTCACTGTTTGGTTTGGTAATCAGACTCACCAGAATGAAGAAGATGAACCCAACAAAGACCCAGTAAAACTGGTGGGGAGTTACAATTGTTTTGTCCAGGAAAAAAACATGGGCTGTCTTATGGACAGAATTCGCGTACATCCATGAAAAACAGGACAAAAAGGTCATCACCAGAACATTTGTCGCGGCCGCGGCAGTTGTGGCTCTGGTCCACCAGATGCCCAGAATAAGCGGCGGTCCGCATGAACAAAGAATCACGACAAAGGCTGCTCCCGAAATATCCAGAACAAGTGCCGGCGGTTTAAAAGCAAAAAGCATACAGACAAATATCACAATTGTTGTCATCACACGGGCACACTGTACAGGTTTTTCTTCGGGCCATTTGTTTCCAAATACTTTTCCGAGAAGGTCCCGTCCCAAAAGAACATTCAGCACCATGGTCCAACCGGCTGCCGTGGCCATGGCCATGGCCAGTCCGCCGGCTGTAATAATCGCTAAAAGAAAGGGACTTTTCAGAGATTCCATAGCCGCAATCATCGAGTAATCTGTAACAGTTGCTCCGGCCACACCAAAAGCAGTCTTCATATGCTTCAGAACATCTATGGCGCTGCTGATGCCCTCTGTCTGCATCAGGGGATGCATGGTTTCAATCAGAACCCTTGCACCGGTTCCGATAATAATCAGTCCCGCGTACATGGCTCCGCCCAAAATAACTGCCCAGAAAACACTCCGCCGGGCCGCGTTGATATCCTGTGTGGTGAAGAACCGGACCACCGTGTAAGGCATGGCGGAAAAACCAAAATGCCAGGTGAAAAAGAAACCGACCACACCTGTCCACATGGACATCAGTTTGTGAGAGGGCGTTTCAGTGACATAAGGCATGTTGAAAAAATGGGGGCTGTTGGCCAGAACCGCATCTGTAAGCCCGTTCAGTCCGCCGTAATTTGAGATGACATAAGCGGTTGCAAGCAGAGACGCCATGGTCATCATGATTCCCTGAAAAGCTGTTGAAATGGTTGTGGCCACCATGCCGCCCAAATAAATATAGGCATATACCACAACTGCCGCGAGGACCACGGATAAAGCAAAATCGAGCCTGAGGATCGCCATCATGAAAAGGGCAGTACTCACAATGGAAAGGATGACATATGCAAACCCGCCGATAATGGTGGGAATACCTGCGATAAGCCGCATCCATTTTGTTTCATAACGATCCGCGTAATAATCAGTAAAAGAAGTGGGAGCATACTTACGCAAAGGCGCAGCGGTCAGGAGTGTGGCAATGGGCATTCCCCCGATAATGCCGACCAGGGCCCACCAGAACGGATATCCAAGAATGAAGATAAAAGCAGGAAGTCCCAGAAAACTGGCAGGACTGAAATACGTGGCAGCAAGTGCGGAGCCGTTTACAAAAGGGCCTATTTTCCGGCCGGCAACATAAAATTCAGAAGCATCCGAAGATGCTTTTCGAGATGACCATCCGATCCAGAATAAAACCGCAAAATATGTCAGCGCCCCCATAATGACAATGGGATTAACTTCCATTTAAAATTCTCCTTTGATCAGCGTGTTCAGTATTTGGATATCTCCAAAAAAACTCAGACCTAAAGCATCTGCTATTGTTTTGCTTCTCTTTTTTCTTCCATTTTAACATAAAGGAAGGAAACAATAATATTAACTATCCACAATCCGAATATCCAGTTATAAATATAACACGCGGGAACACCCATAAATTTTGTCAGCGGCAGCTCCGGAATCGTCATTTCAAGAAACATGAAAAAAAAACACCATCCGTACATGACAGCCATTCCGACCCAGAATATTTTCGGCATACCTTTAAACATACTTTCAGACCTCCTTTTCTACTAGTCAGATGTCGGTAGTCAGTTTTTGGTAATCAGATATTGGTTGTCAGCAGTACACCACTTTGAAAGTTTGTCACCCCCCTGATGCGTTTTGTAATTCTTATAAAATCAGACTTTTGTGTTCTGAAAAGGGGGTGACGTGTTTACAAAGTGGTGTCGTAGTCATTTCTTGGTTGTCAGTTTTTAGTTATCAGCTATCAGTTATCAGCCACTGATTAAAACGGATAACTTTTAACGGATAACTAAAAATTAAAAACTATTTTTTGCTCCATTCGTTATTTCTAAGTTCAACCCGACGGATTTTACCACTGATGGTTTTCGGCAGGGTCTCGCAAAATTCAATCTTCCGGGGGTACTTATAAGGAGCAGTAACCTTTTTTACATGGTCCTGAATCTCTTTGAGCAGTTCATCGCTTCCTGTGTAACCCGGTGTCAGAATGATGAATGCCTTGACAACTTCTCCCCGGGTCTCATCCGGGCTTGAAACTACGGCTGACTCGGCAACAGCCGGATGCTCGAGCAGAGCGCTTTCCACCTCAAACGGACCGATACGATATCCTGATGTCAGGATAACATCATCAGAACGTCCCACAAACCAGAAATAGCCGTCTTCATCCACATAAGCCCTGTCACCGGTGAGATACCAGTCTCCCCGATAAACAGATGCGGTTCTGTCAGGTTCTTTCCAGTATTCTTTAAAGAGTCCCACGGGTCTGTTCGGCTTGACACGAACCGCGATGTCTCCCTCTGTATTCGGGGGAAGAACATTTCCGTCCTCATCAATCACTTGCAGATCAAAACCAGGGGTACGTTTGCCCATGGAGCCGAACCTGGGTTCAAGACATGGAAAACTGCCTGCCAGAATAACGGTCTCTGTCTGTCCGTAACCATCGCGAATCGTACATCCGGTGGCTTTTTTCCAAACGTCGATGATTTCAGGATTCAGGGGCTCACCTGCTCCCACGCAATGGCGGAGCGTGGGGAACTTATACTGGCTCAGGTCTTCCAAAACCAGCATTCTGTAAATCGTCGGTGCCCCGCACATAACAGTGACCGGATATTTTGACAGCAGATTCAAAGTTTTTTTGGGATCAAAACGGTCCGTATAATGGATGAACTGAGCCGCGCCGCAGTTCCAGGGGCCGAAATAACTGCTCCAGGCAGCCTTTGCCCATCCGGTATCACTGATGTTCCAGTGCATATCTTCGGGTTTCAGATCCAGCCAGAATCTGCCTGTGACCTGATGAGCGAAGCCATACGAATGGGTATGAAGCGCCATCTTGGGAAGTCCCACTGTTCCTGAGGTAAAGTAAACAAGACAGTTGTCATCGCTTCTGGTTTTGGCAGTTTCAAATTCATCCGATGCCTTATCCACTTCATCTGTATAAAAAAGCCAGCCGTCTCTTGGTTCGGTGATGACGATTTTATTTTTGACAGTGGTGCATTTGTCCGCAACTTCGTCAAACTTGGCAGCAATTTCGTTATTGGTGATAATACATACGGCTTCTGAGGTGTTGGCGCGGTATTCAAGGTCTTTTCCGGTCAGCTGGGTGGTTCCGGGAGCAAGCAGGGCACCCATGCGGATACATGCGGTGAATGTTTCCCACCATTCAATGTTGCGAGGCAGGATAACCATCACCACATCCCCTTTTTTGACTCCCCTGGAAGTCAGGAGATTGGCAAGTTTTTTGGAAGCCTTGCTGAGATCAAGAAAGGTTTTCTTAATCTCTGTGCCGTCGTCATCAACCCACCACATGGCAAGTTTTTCAGGGTCCTGAGCCCATTTGTCAATCATTTCTCCTGCAAAATTAAAATACTCGGGAACTTCCCATTTGAATTCCTCATAGGTCTTGTCGTAATCGGTCATATTACTTGTCTGGCTCATATTTTCTCCTTACTAAAGATATTATTTAGTTACAGCATCTGTTTTTGTTTACAACCTGATTGAAATATAGTTAAACTAAAAAGTTAAGTTATAAACAGCCTCAGACCACCTCCCTTCAGAAGTATTCAGAATACATAGTATGTCCTGCTATATTTTTAAAAATAAATACGCTTCGGAATTATTTTATAAAAACCATTCTAAAACCCTATTTTACCGTTATATCCGCGGTAAGAAACTGAATCTTATTCATTGTAAAAAAAATTCAGTGTCCCTGAAAATAAATCCCCTGAACACCTTTCCCTTTGGTCCTCTTTGTTTTAAGGTGCTTTTAAAAATTGTTTCTTGTTCATAAGCAAAAAAATAAAAAAAATGTATATGAATATGAACGAGCGCTCAGTCATAACATAAATGCACTCTATATTCATAATTTTAGAATTTGTCAAACTATTTTTCTACGCGTATTAAAATTTAATAAATCAGCAATACAAAATAACTCATATTTTAAACAATGGATATGAGTTCAGTCAGAAACAGAAACTTTCGAGTCAGATATCCCTAAAGCTGTGACTTATTGCCGAACCACTTTGGGCCTGAACCCTTTTTTTTCTAATTTTTCAAAAGCGTTATTCGCATCTTCAGGGGTTTCATATCTCCCGACAAAAACATGATGCCAGTTTCCCTTGCCAGGAATATGGACGGACATGGCAAAGGCAGGAATTCCTTTTTTTCTTAATCCTGCTGCTGCACGGTCGCACATTTTTTTGTCATTCAGATAAGAAAGAATATGAATTGTATAGATACAGGTTTTTTTTTCATGAGGGATAGCAGTTTCCTTTGTTAAACAAGGGGAAGAATCAGCCGTTTTTTTGTCATCTGATGCCCGGGTGGCAGAGTGTTCCCGCCACGGCTTATGCGCCGCATAGGACTTCAGATGTTCGGCATATTCTGCCAAAACTTCAATTTTGCCTTCTGAATCTGACAAAGCAATGGCATTTTTCTGGGTTGTTATTGCATTTTCAAAATTACCTGTTTCAGCATAAGCTGCTGCCAGCGTGTCCAGAAAATTCGGTTCCGAGTGAATTTCCACAGCTTTTTTCGCCAGTTCCACAGCCCTGGGACCGTTTCGATATCTGACATCCGGGCAGGTGGCCAGGGTCCAGGCGATTTGCTGATATGCATCAGCATAATTCGGATTTATTTTCAGAGATTTATTATGATCATCAATGGCCTTGTCATATTCGCCCTTGCAAAACCAGACCGCCCCGCGGTTGTTATATGCCTCAAAGTCATTCGGATTGATTTCCAAGGCCCGGGTGCAATCCGCGATGGCTCTGTCGTAATCCCCTTTGTGAAACCAGGCCCCTCCCCGGCTGTAATATGCTTCAGCATAGTTCGGGTTGATTTCCAAAGCCTTGCTGTAATCCGCAATGGCCTTGTCATAATCTTTTTTGTAAAACCATGCGACTCCCCGATTGTGATATGCTTCGAAATCATCCGGGATGATTTCTATTGTGATGGAAAAAGCCGCTATTGCTTCATCGCACTGCCGGGATTTTAAAGAAGAGACACCTTTTTTAAACCAGTTCACAAAACCTGTTGATGATTCAGGGACCAGCAGGTACGCAACCATCACGAAAAGACCCAGGATAATTCTGACGCTTCTTTGTTCTTTTTTTAAAAAATTCAGCATATACATTATGTTATAGATAGAGCGTGATCAGCCACAGGATCAGACCGATAAAAAACGATGAGGCAACACCTATCGGAATGGTCCAGCGAAGGATCGCGCCTTCCTGTCCCATAGCGCCGCACATGGGGGTGGCAATGGCAATTTTAAAGGGGGAGGAAACAGATCCCACTGATGCGCCGACGGCCAGGCCCGCGGACAGCCAGGTTGCTGAAATTCCCAGAAGCCCCGCAGCCTGAACCTGAAGCTGACCAAATAGCATGAGTGAGGCAACCCCGTAGCCTGTAAGGAATGTGCCGACCCACCCCAGCAGAGGGACAAATATGGGGTACAGGGTGCCAGTATAAATTTGCAGACTGTGAGAAAGCACCAATGGAATATTATGGCTCTGGTCAAGCCGGACAAATCCCGGATCATAACCTGAATAGGCGATCATCTGGCCCATGGCACCGAAAAGTCCCATCGCGATGCAGGCCCGCCATCCTTTTTCTGCTCCGGCTAAAAGCACTTCCCGCACTTTGGTCTTGGAAACTTTGAGAAGAAATACCGACAGTCCGAAGGCAAGAAAAAGGTAAATATAGGCAGAGAAAAAAGGACGGAACGTGACCGTGTGAATGGGAACAGCGCTGATTTCCACACTCAGGCGATGAAAGGTCAGTTTTTTGAGAAAAGGCACGGTATTGACCATGAGAAGGGCTGCCAGCATGAAGATAAACGGGGCCAGATCATATATAATCTTCCGGTTTATTTCCAATTCCCGGGGCCCCAGTAATATAAGGAAAAGAATCAGTCCGAGACCTGCAAGCATGCCGGAAATGGAAATGCCTATAAACGCGACTGCCCCAAGTGCGATCATTCCCAGTAAAAGGCCGCACATCAGAACCAGGGAAAGCCGACGAACTCCCCCGGAAGGCCGGGGCAGAAAAATCGGAACACATATTGCCATGGACACGGTGGCCGGTACGGACAGCCAGGCTGAGGCAATGCCCAGATCATGCACGGGCAGACCTGTTACCAGGGAAAGTACCGTGACAATGACCCCGGTCAGTTCCAGTGTCATAAGCCCGGCATATCCCACAATGGAAAGCGCGGCCGCGCCCATAGGTGCGACACCGGCCGCATGAAGCATGGGGGCCACAACCGGCTCCGCGATGACGCTTGCACCTTCCATGAAATTGCCCACCCCCAGTGTAATGAGAAGATTTCGGTGAAACGCGTCACGAACCCCGCCCATGAGCCAGTCCACAATTCGGGTGAGAGAGCCTGTGTTCATAAGGAGGGTGGAAAGAAGGATACCCGCAAAAATGACCAGGAGCAAAGGTCCTGTGGTGAGAATTCCGTCCGCACCGGCCAGAAGGGCTGTGTTCAGAGGCGTATTAAAAAAGAAAACCACAAGCCCCAGGGTAAAAAAGGAGCTGTAGATGGACAGCTGAAAAGCAGGCAGACGGAACCCCACTGCAAGCAAAGTTAAAAGGAGAACTGGTGTCCAGCAAAGGAAAAAAAGAATTATTTCGGCAGATTCCATTTTGTTATTCCTTCTGTAATGAGCATCCTGTCCGACCTGTGTTGTGTCAGGATACCAATATTTGTTTCCACACAGAAGCGTGAAAACGAAATGAATTAACATATGAGGATAACTCGATGATCAAGTTTTTTTCTGTCATTCCTGCGAAATCAGGAATCCTGTGCCTCCGGATTTGTAACATCTGTGGAAAACAGATTCCTGCTTTCGCAGGAATGACAGACTTTTTATTCGAACCAAGTCAAAAAATTTGATCATCGAGTGTAAATAACATTTTTTTAATTTTGTCAATAGAACTTGACAGAACTTTATCATCAGCCTGCCTTAGCTGACCGAAATAAACGCTCATGAAAAAGCCGGGTTTTTTGCCTCCGGTCACGAAAATATTGACAGATAACAACCCGGCTTTTCAAAATGTATTTTCACGGTAAAGAAGAACAAAAGATGATAACTGCTGAAATTTCAGACAGTGAGAAATTTCCGAAGCTGGAAACTTCGGAAATTTGATGGGGCTTATTGCTCATTTATTAAGCTATTCAGTATTGTTCAAAGCTGCTGTCATCGAGTTCATCCACAAGCAGGACAGTTCCGGTCGTCCCCTTTTTTGCATTTTCTGTGTGATCCGCCTTGACAAAAAGCGTTTTTTTCGGCTCTGCTGTCATTATTATCTTCCGAGAGCTTTCCGTTTTTATCCTCTTTGCCGGTTCCGAATTCTTTTTCCGTTTTTCTGTCTCAGCATTGGAAATCCTGAAAAATGAGGCCGATTTCAGAAGATGTTCTGCCTGGGACGAAAAATCCCGGCTGGCCGACGCCATTTCCTCAATCGAAGCAGCGTTCTCCTGAATAACATGATCCAGTTGCTGAATGGCCTTGTTCACCTGGGCAATGCCCCCGGCCTGCTCGGTGCCGGACACACTGATTTCCTGAATCAGTTCGGCTGTCTTCTGTATCCCGGATACCATCTCCCCCAGAAGCCTGCCCGCGTTTTCCGCTATTTCGAGGTTGGAAACTGAAAGGGAGTTAATTGACTTGGCCGCTTTCTGACTGCGTTCCGCGAGTTTGCGGACTTCCGCAGCCACAACCGCGAATCCTCTCCCCTGCTCACCGGCCCGGGCCGCTTCGATGGCCGCGTTCAGCGCGAGCATGTTGGTCTGTCTGGCGATATCCTCGATGATGCCGATCCTCTCAGAGATGGTCCTCATGGCCCGGACAGTCTCATCCAGGGCCTTTCCTCCTTCTTCCGCATCCTGAGCCGTTTTCATGGCAATGGACGCTGTTTCCCTGGCATTGTCGGCATTCTGCCCCACCATGCTGTCCATCTCCTCCATGGAAGCTGATATCTCCTCAATGCTCGCTGCCTGCTGGGACGTGCCCTGGGACACCTGTTCCGCTCCGGAAGCCAACTGCCCGCTGCCGGTGGCGACCTGATTCGCGGCGTTCTGAACATCGGTCGCGAAATTGCCGAGATTTTCAATCATCATGTTCAGATTGTTTCGGATCTCGTCAAAGTCGCCCCTGTACTCATCCGTAATTCTTTCCGGTATGTCACCTCCTGAGATACGATCCACATAGCCTGCTGCTGTTTTCAGAGGTCCGACCACCGCGTCAAGGGTATCATTGACTCCTTTTATAATTTTGGCATACTCCCCTCCGAATCTGTCAGCGTCTCCCCGGGCGTCAAGTCTCCCTTCCAGTGTTGCATCTGTCAGTTCATTAATATTTCCCACGATGTTTTTAATTGTGCTTACCATCTTCATGAGTGATTTTCCTAAAACATCTTTTTCCGAAAGAATATTCACCTCCGCGGACAGATCCCCTTCAGCAATTTTTTCAGCTACTTGCACTGTTCCTTTGAGATTCGATATCAGTGTATTGATATTGTTTCTGATCCGGTCGAAATCGCCTCGATACTCCTCTGTAATCTTTTCAGGGATATCTCCTCTGGCGATCCGATCAACTGATTCTGCGGTCACATTGATGGGAACCACAAATGCCTCAATCAGCGAATTTATGCCGTCAACAAGTGTCCGCCACCCCCCTTCAAAGGCTTGTTCGTGTCCCCGGGTCCTCAGATTTCCTTCCCTGACCGAATGAATCAGTCCCTCGGTTTCTTCCAGAATCGCATTCAGCCGTTCTGTCATCATTCTTAAAGCATTCATGAGCCGGTCCTGTGCTGAACGTTCTCTGACATCAAGCTTCAGATTGCCTCCGGCTATGGCCTCGGCAATGCGTGTGATGTCATTCATGGCGTCAATGAGCATGTTCAGATTGCTTTTTATCTTATTGAAATCTCCCTTGTATTCTCCGGTGATCCGTTCAGGAATATCTCCGGCTGAGACTTTTTCAAGACAGGTCGCGGTCATGCTGATGGGAACGACAAAAGCGTCAATCATACTGTTCATGCCGAGGACAAGTTCCTGCCAGCCTCCTGAAAATTCTTTTGTATTGCCGCGGGTGCCGAGCCTGCCTTCCTGAATCGCACGAGTGACCTCGTTCATCTCCCCGGAAACCGCATTGATCTTCCTGATCATCGAATTCAGCGCCTTCATCAGCCGGTCATTTTCAGATCGCTCAGTAACATCCGCTGTCAGATTTCCGGAGGCTACCTCCTCGGCAATCCGGGTTGTTTCATTCATGGCATCAATGAGCATATCAAGGCTGTTCTTGATTTCGTTAAAGTCGCCCTCGTATTTCTCCGGCACCTTCTGCGGAATATCACCCTTTGCAATCTGTTCAAGAGATATGGATACCATGTAAATCGGGGCAGCAAAAGCGTCTGTCAGGTCGTTTATGCCGACAATAAGTTCCTGCCAGCCACCGGAAAACGCATCAGCCTTACCCCGGGTATTCAGTTTTCCCTTTCTGACCGCCCGAATCAGTTCGCCCATTTCTCCTGAAACCGCTTTAAGGCTGTTTATCATCGTATTCATGGCTCTCATGAGCCGGTCATTTTCAGAACGCTCCCTGACATCGGCCATCAGAGTTCCTGCCGCGATTTCCTCGGCAATGCGTGTGATGTCATTCATGGCTTCAATCAGCATATTCAGGTTGTTCTTCATCTCGTTAAAATCACCTTTGTACGCCTCGGTGATCTTTTCGGGAATATCGCCCTTTGAGATACAGTCAATTGCATCAGCTGTCATGTTAATGGGAGCCACAAACGCGTCAATCACATTGTTTGCGCCAACCATAAGATCACGCCATCCGCCCTCAAATGCTTTTGTATTGCCCCGAATATCCAGTCTGCCTTCCTGAACTGCCTGAATAAGTCCGTTTATCTCTTTTAAAACAGAACTGATGGTGTCTTTCATATTGCGAAAAGCATTTGCCAACATACCGATTTCATCTTTTTGGCGGATTTCTGTTTCCTTACTGAAATCCCCTTTGGCGATGGCATTTGCCATATCTACAATAGCTGTGACGGGCCGGGTAATTTCCCGGGTTACAAACCATAGGAAAACAAGTGCGGCCGCCACACAGAAGAAACTGATGCCCACGGATTGCCACATGGCGCGGAATGCTTTACTCATCTCTTTGTCTGCCGCCCAGGTGATCTTTTCCTCGGGAATCAGAATATTGACAGACCACGGCGTTTTTGTTTTGCCTATTTCTACAGGAGTAAAAACAGCCAGACTGCCCGGGCGTTCTTCTGTAATTGTCTCATTTTCTCGGATGTGCGCTGCATCTTTCTCCCAATTTTCCCGTAGTTCTTTTATATGTTTACCTGCAAGTTCTGATTTGCCAGTTGCTGCCGCAAGGGTTCCGTTATGGCTGAAAACAAAAATTTCCGCGGTTCCATCATACAGCTTTTTTACATCGTCAACCAGTTCATTCAACATATCTAGCCGCATATCAATTCCGACAATGCCGTAAAAGACTTCATTCAAGATAATGGGCACGACCAGAGAGGTAATCAGCGCGGGATATCCCTGAACATTACTCATAAAAGGATCAGCAATATATTCATTTTTTGTTTTCCGGGGCACCAGATAATAGTCTCCGGTTTCTTCATTATCGTAGTTTTTCAGGGGAGTGACCACAATTTCACGGTTCTCATTCCGATACCAGTAAGGAATATACCGCCCGGTTTCGTCATGTCCTTCCTCGTTTGCGTATCCCTGATCCAACGGATCAAAAGCCCCTGGTTCCCAGCCAGTATAGACAGCGGCAAACTGGGGATTTTGAGCCAAAACAATTTTCAGAATTGCATTCATCTCTTCTCTGCCAAGTTCTCCTCCGAATTCTTCGAACTTTATGCCGGAAAGCATCTGAGCGAGCGTATGTGCAGTGTCAAGTCCCTTTTGCAAACTCCCCCTGATAGCATTGGCATGTTGTTTTGCAATGGCTTCGACATAATACTGCGCGTCTCTGATTGCTTTTTCCCGGTCAGCTTTTGCCCGTGTCTTTATTTCCATGGCAAAATAAATAATAATAACTGACGCGGTGCCCAGCAAACAAATCCCTGCCCAGAAAGCAAGTTTCATCTGCAAACTTCTTTTCATAATATCTCTCCCTTTTTTGTGCGACGTATGTCATAAGTACCCGATCAAAAGTTTTTTATATATCTTTTTTTTGCGAACAGCGGAGAAACCCGGCTTTTTCCGTCACGAACGGCGGATCCTTCCGGTAAAAAAGCCGGGTTTCTTCCCCGGGAATATATCGAAAACTTATGGTTAGGTTCTTATCATCTGCCACACGCCACACGGAATCCTTTTATCGTATTGCTTTTTTCCAAATCAGCTCAAACCCCTTACGGGTGTTCCTGTCCAAAATTTCCCAGGGAATAAAATGATTCTGAAAGTAATTCGGATCATCAACATGAAACGCGTCGTTTTCTTCAGGTGTTATCCGATCTCTGATGGAGAGGTTGACAGGAAAATTATTCAATGTCCTGACCACCTGCTCCACCTGAAAGTCAGAGCTAATCGTGTAATCAATCCATTCCTCGGCGATTTGTTTCAGTTTTGGTTTGTTCCGGAGCGTATGGCTGAGCATCCAGCAATCTATATACGCGGTGGAACCCTCTTCGGGTGTCGCCATTTTCCATATCTCACCTCTTTTTTTCAGTTCGGAAAAAGCAAATCCCCAGCAGGCAGCCAGAGAAAGTCCCTGGAGATCATCGGCAGTCTCCACAGCTCCGTAGAGAGATCGGACATTTTTGACAAGGTATTTGAGCTTGGTGAGAATTTCAGGAGAAGATACAGATTGATACTGATAAATTTTGCTCTTATCGAGTCCGGCGGCAAGGGCAGTGAGGTAAATATTGGTGACATTGATGGTTGACGCAATGGTATATTTCCCGGCATATTTCGGTTCCCAGAGGATTTTCCAGCTAGTCGGAGCCTTTTTAACAATATTGGTATTATATGCCAGTCCGTAAGGCCCGTATATGAACGGAACACCATAAACCTGCCCACGTTCTGTAAGGTAAGAGGTTTTTTGCAGATCAGGCAGAATATCTTTAAAATGCGGAAGATTCTTCACATCAACAGGAATGACAAGCTTCCTCCTGATATAGTCGTGTCTGGGGTCTTTCGGATAGTTGTGCGAAGTGGTAAAAATATCAACTTCGCTGTTTATCAGTGCGTTACGGTAATCCATAAATTCTGACGCATGTTTCACCGTAAGCTTCAGGTCAGTGCCATATTTGTTTTTTACTGATTGCCTGAATACTTCAAGATGGTTTTCAGGAGCATATCCGTCCCACACCAGCATTCTCAGCTCCTCAGAAAAGGCCGGGGAAGCTGTGATAAGGATGCCAAAAAGTACAAACATTATGAAGTGTTTCATTGATGTTCCTCCTCTGTGATTGCATTGTTATTACTTTTTTCTGAATAATGTTAATAGATTATTGTTTGATAATCTGTCACCTCCTTTCACCCTTTGGAAAAGCAGCAATTCAGGTTCTCCGGTAATGTTTATATGAAAGTGTTAGGTGTTAAGTGTCAGGAAAAACTGTAAAATTTTTATCATTCGTTGTGACTGACAAATCATGACCGTTTATATGAAAGTGTCAGGTGTTAAGTGTTAAGTGTTAGGAAAAACTGCAAAACTTTCATACTTCGTTGTGACCGGCAGGTCATGGCCGTTTATATGAAAGTGTCAGGTGTCAGGTGTTAAGTGTCAGGAAAAACTGCAAAACTTTCATACTTCGTTGTGACCGGCAGATCATGGCCGTTTATATGAAAGTGTCAGGTGTTAAGTGTTAAGTGTTAAGTGTTAAGTGTTAAAAGCGTTGTTTTTTTCTGTCCGAGTATTTTGAAAAAACAGGTTGGAAAACGGATTCTGACGGATTCTGTTGACAGGCATCGCCTATACAGGACAAAAACGTGCGGAACGGGAAGAAACTTGACCTTTTTTACAAACAGGGCGCTTTCATCCGTCGGAAAACCCGGGAAACCGAACCTGCCCTTGCATGATATTTTTCAATGTCTTCTCTTCTTCCTCTCTGGCGCAGGAAATTAATTTCGGGATATCTATGATCAGCGCCACTGTTCCGTTTCCCATAATTGTCGCACCTGAAATACCATCAGCATCCTGATAATTTTTATCAAGCGATTTAATCACCGCCTGGATATTACGGATAATTTTATCTACCACAATTCCCACCCGAAAATTATCAGTTTTTACAATGACAATTTGTTCCTCAGAGGAGGGCTTCTCTGCTGATATATTGAACAGCTCACGCAAACGGATGAAGGGAATCAGACCATCCTTCTCCTGGATCATATTTCGCCCATGGCTCTTCTCAACAAGGTCTTTCGTCAACATTGCACATTTTTCCACCTGAAGCAAGGGCAGAACAAAAAGACTTCCGCCGACATCAGTCAGCAGACTGTCTATTATAGCCAATGTGAGAGGAAGGGAAAGGCTGATACGCAGATAATGTCCTTTTTTGCTTGTCAGTTGAACAGACCCGCCCAGAGAATCAACTTCGCGTTTCACCACATCCAGTCCCACACCCCGTCCTGATACATTTGTTACTTGTCCGGCGGTGGAAAACCCGGGGGTAAAGACCAGCGCAAAGAGTTCCTGTTCGGAAAGTTCCGCATCTTCTGAAATCAGTCCTTTTTCCACTGCCTTTGTTCGGATAACTTCCGGATCCATTCCCATACCGTCATCTTCGACGCTGATAATCACCCGGTCGCCTTTATGGGCGGCTGTCAGGCGAATCGTTCCTTTCCGAGATTTGTCAAAGTGTTTCCGTTCTTCTGGTGAGCGTATGCCGTGGTCAATACTGTTTCGGACCAGATGCACAAGCAGATCATCCAGGCGTTCAATAATGGTCTTGTCCAGTTCAGTTTTGGCACCGTCGGTGACCAGTTGGATATCTTTTCCCAGTTCCGCAGACAGGTCGCGTACAAGACGTCTGAATTTTCCGAAAATGGTTCCGATGGGTAACATGCGCATATTGAGCGCACACTCCCGCAGATCAGCAGTCAGCCGTTCCAATATTTCAACGGGATTCGCGAGTTCTTTTATCATTTGTTCCAATCGTTCAGAAGGAGGAGACTGTTTCATATCCTCAAAATCATCTTCAACAGTGCTGATTTGCGAAATACGCGCCTGAGTCATCACCAGTTCTCCCACAAGACTGATCAGCTTATCAAGCTTATGCGATGACACTCGGACGTTGGCAGTCCTTACTTTTGTTTTTTGTTTATTCGCGGCTTTTTGCTCATTTAAGGCTGATTTTATCTTGTCCGGCGATATGGTTCCTGATTCAATGAACAATTCTCCTATTCGGTTCTGATGGGGTATCAGAACCTTATTGATTTCTTCCGGAGTGGTGTCCCCGCGTTCAACAAGAATATCGCCTAAACGGGGGACAAGGTCGTCCTGTTCCGTTGTAGCGTCTTTCATAATTTCTTCAATTGTAATCAGGCTGTTCTCTTCAACGAAAATAAAAACATCTTTAATAGTATTAATGCCTAGCGATGTTGTAAGGCTGATATCCCAAAAAAGATAGCAATGATGAGGAATCAGTTTGTCAAGTGTCGGAATCTCTTCGGTCAGGGCTACGACCCTACATTCACCAAGATTGCTGAGTTCGTTCAGGAGCGGCGCGGGATCCGTCCCTGTTTTTATAATATCGGGGACAGGGCGAAATCGGATGCGATAGGTTGTTTCATGTTCTTCCACGCTTGTTTCAGATTCAACGGTTTTCTCACCCACATGTTCCTCATCCGGAACCAGACGTTTCAGAGCGGAAATTAATTTATTACGGATTGCGACATCAATAACCATTCCTGTATCATCGGCCGCGTCCAACATCATTTTTATCTGATCCCTTGAAGCAAGGACCAGATTTATAAGGTTGTCAGTCACAGATATCTTGTCGTTCCGAACATGATCAAGAACAGTCTCCACATGATGAGCAAACCTGGCGATATCATTGAACCCGAACATGGCTCCGGAACCTTTTATGGTATGCATGGATCGGAACAGACGATTAACAAACTCTCTGTTATGAGGGTTTTGTTCCAAGTTCAGAATGGTTTCTTCGATATCATTCAGGAGTTCCTCTGCCTCCTGACGATATGTCTCAATGTACATGTCTGTCTTACTCATTTTTACTTCCTAATCACTGTTTTTTATCTGTTTTGATTTTCTCAGCATTAATACCCGGAATATCAGGCTCTGCTTCAAATGGATTCATTATGACATTTATTTTTTTAGGTGAACCAGTGGGCTAAAATAAAGACTATACCGCAATTTTATTATTAAGTCTTCAGAAAATTGACGAACAGCCGGAAATTAAAAACTGATAAGCGGGTTATTTACGACAATATATTGACTTATAACCTATTCATTTTAAAATAACTTCATCATAAGGCCAAATAAGTTCGGGGCAGCATATTTTTTTGAGAAAATTAATACGGTGTTTTTTGAAATTCCCTATATTTTTTGGGAATACTCTGCGGATGTAATTAAAAGTGTTAGGTTTCAAAATTATTGGATAGCTACCGTATTTAATTTCAGATAGTTATATCTATGAATGGGCTTTACCTAACACTTTTAATTACACCCATACTCTGCTGTAAATGAAATTTTCATATTGCTTTTATGCAATATTCATGTTATATTAATTAATTTTTTTTATTTTTGACTCTCATTTAAAGGCGTTGTCTGTTCACGAATACAGAAAAAGGTTCAGGGAAAGAACTAACAGTTTTGGTTGAAAAATGAAAACAAGATGCAAATGGGCGGGTGATGATCCGTTGTATATCCGATACCATGACACAGAATGGGGCGTTCCGGTGCATGATGACCAGAAATTGTTCGAATTTCTTATTTTGGAAGGCGCACAGGCCGGTTTAAGCTGGATAACCATCCTGAAGAAGCGTGAAAATTACAGGAATGCTTATGACAATTTTAATCCTCGGAAAATAGCTGGGTACGATGCTGATAAAATTAAGTCACTTCTGACAGACAAAGGCATTATTCGGAACAAACTCAAGATTGAATCAGCGATTCAGAACGCCAAATCATTTCTGGCCGTTCAAAAGGAATTTGGCAGCTTTGACGCTTATATCTGGCAGTTTACGAGAGGTGAGGCAATAAAAAACCAATGGAAAACTCAGGAGGAAATTCCTTCAAAAACAAAAGCCTCCGTTGCCATGAGCAATGATCTGAAAAAAAGAGGCTTTAAATTTACAGGCCCGACAATCTGCTATGCGTTTATGCAGGCCGTGGGCATGGTAAATGATCATATTATTGATTGTTTTCGATATCATGAGGTTTAAGTTTTTTTGTCGGACAAATGCCGGAGAATGCCGGACCGGGTTTGCAACCCCATCCGGAAACGTCAGACCCTGTCCGACAGAACTAACAAAAATCATTGCAAAGACAGGGGGACTCCCTGTCTTTTTACCGATGTTCGAAAAAACTCACGGAAGCATTCGCAAAGCTTCCTGAAGTGGGCGCACCCTGTTTGCGACATCTGCGTCTGAATCCGCCCTTTTTGGGCGAAAGAAAAAAGAATGGAATCTTTTCAGGACAAACTTAAAACCGGACTGACATCTGGTATGAACAAAGGCTGGAGCGGGTTTATCTGGATGCTCAAAATCCTTATTCCCATATCCTTTTTTACCGTGCTTCTTGACTATAGCGGCTGGATAAACAGAATTTATTTTCTTCTGGAACCTGCCATGAACCTGCTGAATCTTCCGCCTATGGCAGCCCTGCCGCTTATTGTGGGGATGCTCACCGGAATTTACGGTGGCATCGCAGCTATGATCATGCTCCCCTTTTCCACAGAGCAGATGACGCTGATGGCGATTTTCCTTCTGATTTCGCATAATCTTATTCAGGAAGGAATTATTCAGGGAAAATCCGGGATGAATCCCATTAAAGCAACGGTTTTCCGGCTCACTGCTTCGGTGGTAACGGTGATCATTGTTGCCCAGTTTTTTCATCCTGAGCCGGCAGCTTCGACAGGAGCGGGCGCATCTTTTTCAAATGCCAAGCCTCTCATAATCATGCTGAAGACCTGGGGCATTGAAACTGCATATCTCAGCGTCAAAATATTTGTCATCATCCTGAGCCTGATGATGCTTCTCGGAATAATGAAGAGCTTTAACCTTATTCAGCGTATTGTCAGCGCGCTGAACCCGCTTTTAAGAATATTCGGACTTGACCGAAGTGTAGGCATATTGTGGCTTACAGCCTCTGTATTCGGGCTTGCATACGGGGCAGCCGTTATTGTTGAAGAAGTAAAAGAAGGGCATCTTACCAACGAAGAACTGACAAAACTTCATCTTTCAATCGGTATTAATCATTCGCTGGTGGAAGACCCTTCCCTTTTTCTGTCTCTTGGGATCAGTCCGTTCTGGCTCTGGATACCGAGGATTATCACAGCAATTTTGGCGGTGCATCTGATGGGACTGTGGCAACGGATAAAACCCCGGAAGAAATCGTTTGAATTGATTCAGGAATCTGTAAAATAAGGGTTTTTCTTTTTTGTGTTGCATCTTTTTCAAACTTACGGTAAAAAATTATGAAGGTGTTAAGTGTTAAGTGTCAGGTGTTAGGTGTCAGGTGTCAGGTGTCAGGTGTCAAGTGTCAGGTGTCAGGTGTCAGGTGTTAAGTGTTAGGTGTTAGGTGGTCGGTGGTAGCGAAGTCTCCGAAACTTTTATTTGGCTTTCTGGTAATTTGTTTTTAAACTTTTATTAAATTAAAACAGGTTTATATTCGTATTTCACAGCATTTGAAAATGCACAAAAATTTTCCACATCAGGAAGGCAAAAAGTGTATTCGATCATAACCTCCTGAAATTGAATATTATATGAGATACCACTCTTTATGGCGGACAAATACATAACGTGCTGTTATTCAGGAATATACTGTTTTCAACACAAAATACCAAAGAACCTTTTATTTCTTTTAAAATTCAGCGATTAACACCTAACATCTAACACCTGACACCGACCACCTGACACTTTTATCCCATAAACATATTTATTTCAGGAAAATTTTAATGCAAGCAATGATAACCGGAGTTGGCCATTTTACTCCTGAGCAAAGACTCACAAATCAAGATTTGGAAAAAATGGTGGATACAAATGATGAATGGATTATCTCCCGCACGGGAATAAAAGAAAGACGGATTCTGGAAAAAGGCAAAGGCACGTCATATATGGCTCTCAAAGCCGCACAGATGGTTCTTGACCAAAAAAATATGTCACCGGATGAACTGGATTTAATTATTGTCGGCACTGTGACGCCTGATATGCCGGTCCCAAGCACTGCCGCATTTGTTCAAAAAGAGTTGAACGCCTCAAACTGCTGGGGATTTGATATTAATGCAGGATGTGCGGGGTTCATATATGCCCTGGCCACCGGATCTCAGTTTATTGAAACCGGAAAACATCAGAAAATCATGGTCATCGGGGCAGATAAAATGAGCGCGATTATTAATTATGAGGATCGTAACACCTGTGTAATATTCGGAGACGCGGCGGGCGCAGTTCTGTTGGAGCCTTCGGAAGATGATGACCTCGGAATTGAGGATTTTATGCTTCGTCTCGATGGCTCGGGATGGAAATATCTGAATGTCGTTGGCGGCGGCAGCGAAACGCCTGCATCCCATGAGACCGTAGATAAAAAGAAACACTATCTTTATCAGGATGGCAAAACCGTCTTTAAAAATGCCATAATAGGGATGACCGATGTTTCGTCAAAGGTTATAGAAAGAAACGATCTTACAGCAAAAGACATAGACCTCCTTATCCCCCATCAGGCCAATATCAGAATTATTGACTCGGTCTCAAAAAGACTGAAAATTGATCGGGAGCGGGTTGTTGTCAACATAGAAAAGTACGGAAACACCACTGCGGGAACCATACCGGTCGCCATGTCCGAGGCGTATCAGAAAAAAATGATAAACCGGGGAGACCGGGTACTTGTCTCAGCATTTGGTGCGGGCTTTGCCTGGGGGAGCCTGCTGCTTAAATGGGCCATTGACTGACGGAATTTGGTGATTTGGTGATTTGGAATTTGTGATTTGGAATTTGTGATTAGGGAACTCGAAATAAATAACATACCCGATACAAAAAACGTAGGGTGGGTTCCGCTTCGCTCCGCCCACCCTACATTTCCGGGTATTTTATTTTTGGGGAAATCCCTTACAGCTTTAATCGCCAATCACAAATTACCAGTCACAAATCACCAATCACAAATTACCAGTCACAAATCACAAATTACCAATTACCAAATTTCAGGCTGAACGTGACCTTTCACGGATTAAAAATCAATATTTCGATAAACCTGGCGATGTTGTTAGGAATTGCCATGATTCTCATTGATTTTGTGATGACCATGTCGGTGCAAAAAATTCTCCTTGAATCCGAGATTAGCAAAGGAAATCTTCTTCTCTCCGCAATTGAAACCCATCTGATAAATTCCTCCGAATCATCGAAAAATAATATCACGAATTTGACGCCCTCTTCAGATTCAGGGACAAATTTCAATGTTCATCTGACTCATTTATCTGATGAATCAGGATGTTCCTGTGCTATGGTTCTGGATATAAATAAAAACCAGATATATTTCCACGGAACTGATTGCATGTTACAAGATAAACTTCAGGCGATGACCAGTGAAACCATTGGTTCAGGAAAGCAAATAACCGAATCTTCCGGAACGATGTGGGGGGTTTTCCGAACGCAACGGCGATATCTGATTCAGGCAAAACCCTTGCTCCGGAAAGGAAATATTGTCGGGGGAACCGGAGTTGTCTTACCATTGGAAGGCATTTATGTGGCGTTGAGACGTGTCCAGCAAATTTTATTCATATATATTTTAATCAATACGTTTGTTCTCACGCTTATGGGCGTTCGCCGCCTGTCGAGGATCATTGTGAAGCCTTTGCACAGACTCCTGAAAAGAGCTGAAGATTACAGAGATGATGCGGATTTCTTTTTTACAGGTGAAAAAGGGGAGAATGAGTTCAGTCAGTTGTCAAAAGCATTGAACCGCATGTTAAAACGAATTTCAGCAGACAAGGAAAAACTTCAGCTTACGGTACGGTCTCTTGAAAAGGCCAATGCTGATTTAAAACAGGCTCAGAAGGAGATTGTCCGGGCTGAAAAACTGGCTTCCGTGGGAAGGCTGTCTTCGGGAATTGCCCATGAAATCGGTAATCCCATTGCCATTGTGACGGGCTATCTTGAATTGCTTCGGCGAGACGATGTCGCGGATGATGAAAAAGACGAATTTATCAGCCGTGTGGAAGCTGAGATCAGCAGAATAAATACCATTATCCGACAGCTCCTTGATTTTTCAAGATCATCTGACGGAGAGCCAAAAACGGTTTCTGTACATGAACTGATTGATGATATCACAAATATTCTTAATTTTCAGCCTTTAATGTCAGATATTGATGTGGAGCTTTCCCTTTCCGCAGAAGAAGATACCATTATCGCTGATCCTGAGCGACTGCGGCAGGTTTTTTTAAACCTGGCGATAAACGCCGCGGATGCGATTTCATCGCTTAAAGATTGCTCTGAGGGAAAGCTTATCATCAGCAGTGAAATGGCATCAGAGGGCGAAAATACGGATCATCGGCCCATGTTAAAATTAATGTTTACGGATAATGGCTGCGGGATTTCAGAAGAAAATTTGGGAAATATTTTTGATCCTTTTTATACTACAAAAGACCCTGGAAAAGGTACCGGCCTGGGGCTTTCCGTTTCCTTCATGATTATTGAATCCCTGGGAGGAAAAATCAGAGCTGTCAGTGAACTGGGAAAGGGAACCCGTATGGAAATATATTTGCCGGTGATATGAATTGAGAATTGAGAATTGAGAATTGATGAATAATACAACAGATATTAAGACTTCTCCGAAACGCCTCCTGATCATTGATGATGAGGAGAATATGCGTCATATGCTGAGTGTTTTGCTCAGAAAATCCGGCTATATTGCGGATACGGCGTCTGACGGACATGAAGGATTACAGATGACGGAAAAGACACAGTATGATTTTATTCTGTGTGATCTTAAAATGCCCCGGATGGGCGGAATGGCGTTTTTGAAATCCGCCAGGGACAGGTTAAAATCAACAACAGTGATCGTGATGTCTGCTTATGGGACCATTGATACAGCCATTGAGGCCATGAAGATGGGGGCTTATGATTATATTTCAAAGCCGTTCAAAACTGATGAAGTGTATCTTGCCCTTAAAAAAGCGGAAGAGCGGGAAAACCTGAGAAGAGAGAATTTTCAGCTGAAAGAGCGGATTCGGAAAATTGAAGAAAAATATAAATTCGGCAATATGGTGGCGAAAAGCCGGGCCATGAAATCTGTATTCAAGGTCGTGGAAAAGGCTGCTCAGTATGATAGCACGGTATTAGTGACCGGTGAAAGCGGAACTGGCAAAGAACTGGTTGCAAAAGGTATCCATTATGAAGGCACGAGAGCCAAAATGCCGTTTATCCCTGTGAACTGCGGCGGTGTCCCGGAGAGTTTGCTTGAAAGTGAGTTTTTCGGATATAAAAAAGGAGCCTTTACCGGTGCTGACAGGAATAAAAAAGGGCTTTTTGAAGAAGCAGAGGGCGGCACAATTTTTCTTGACGAAGTCGGAGAAATGCCCCTGCCTCTCCAGATAAAATTCCTGCGGGTGCTACAGGAACAGGAAATAAGACCGGTTGGCGATTCAAAAATAAAGAAAATAGATGTCCGGGTCATTGCAGCGACATCTAAAAATCTGGAAGCTGAAGTGAAAAAAGGTTTGTTTCGTCAGGACCTTTTTTACAGATTAAATGTATTACCGGTGAAACTCCCGCCGCTCAGAGAACGAACCGAGGATATTCCGCTTCTGATTCAGCATTTTATTAACAGATTCAATAAAAAACTGGACAAAAACATAAAAGGCGTCGTCCCCGAGGTCATGGCGATATTGCTGAAGCACCGGTGGCCCGGAAATGTCAGAGAACTGGAAAACATCATAGAAAGAGCATTTCTGCTCACAGAAGAAACCATGCTCTCAAAGGAAAATTTTCCTCCTGATATCGGAGCAGCATCAGATAAATGTATTTCTGACTCTGATCACGAACTGAGCGAATTGTTTGAAGGATACTCTCTGAAAGCCGCCCAGAAGATTTTGGAAAAAAAGATGATTACCCGTGCCCTCACTGCAACTGGCGGCAACCGGACAAAAGCAGGGCGACTGCTTGAAATCAGTCACCCTTCTCTTTTAAATAAAATTAAAATATATAATATTGAAATTTGAAACAGGTTTCAAGTTTCCAGTTTCCAGTTTCCAGTTTCCAGTTTCCAGTTTCCAGTTTCCAGTTTCCAGTTTCCAGTTTCCAGTTTCCAGTTTCCAGTTTCCAGTTTCAAGTTTCCAGTTTCCAGTTTCCAGTTTCCAGTTTCCAGTTTCCAGTTTCAATTATCTCACGGGAAATAACTTATTGCTGAAAATTTCCTTTCGGATTCTGCGTCAGGATCATTTCCTTCAATATAGGTATGCCAATACATATCAAACCCGCTGTAAATGTCCATGTCAGTCGTTTCCACACTGGATTCACCCACCGTGTTCGGATTAAGCCATGACTTAATATCATCGGGGAGATCAGCGATTGTCCAGTTTGTTGCGTTTTCGTTCATATTTGCAGTCCAGGACAAAGGGGCGCCGTCATCCCCGACACCATGAAGTATAATGGTCATCCAGTCTTTTTCCATGGTTCCGGAAAATGACCAACTGAAAGTCATTGTCCGGGTGTCATAGCTCAGATTTTCAAAACTGAAATTCGGCATGGGAATATTCAGGGACTGAGGAATGCTGTCATATTTTTTCTCCGTACTCAGCGACGTTTCACCAGGCGCGTATTTCTTGGTTGAAGCTGAGACCTGGTAAGTATCCACAGGGAATTCATTGGGAAAACCAAGAATACCTGAAGTCCTCGGAACCTCGGCTCCCTCCTGACCCCAGACATAGCGGATGCCTTTCCTGACCCCGGAGATGATGATATCCCGCACCGGAACCGGAGGCTGTGTATTCCATGATATTTCAAAAGGTTCCATGTTCATGGGAATGGTATAGCTGATGTTTTCTGAAAGGTTCTGATCCAGAAGAAACCCGTATTTTACAAGACGCTGTCCGTAATCATCATCAAAGCGGGTGCCGGTTGCCAGGAAACTGATTTTTCCATCATCCTGGATGTTTCCCGGACATACATTTATATTGCTGAATAGCACATTATCCTGAGAAAAAGCGTTAAACGGCAGAAGAGATACCCAGGCCACGTCCGCAGGGTGTCCCCCATCTCCCCATGCCAGTGTGGCGCTGATTACAGCATCAGGGGTTTCACAGTAATATTCATCACCGGATGACGGATACACATAATAAATAACGTTGCCCACAGGCACGTTCACGAAAGTCTTGATGTAGCGCGAAGTCCAATCCCCCCATTCGCTGCTGAACGTCTGTTCATATGCAATGCTCACCGTGGCCCGCTCACGGCCAATATTTCCAAAGTCAGCGATACCGTCGGCATCTGTCTTTATGAATCGCTCTGCCCCCTTGTTATCGGTTCCATGCAAAATGACATAAACATCAGGCACAGGCTGATTGCTTTCCGAATCGTCTTTCATCGTGAATTTAAGGGAAGTTCCCTGCACAGTTCCCCCCCAGATCACAGTTCTTGTCTCACTTGTCTCGCCTGTTTTGTCATCACTCACCGTAAGCTTGATAACGGCTGTGCCTGCTCCTGAAGGGGCAGTCCACGTTGTCAGGGGGCCGGTGACACTGCTCAGGCTTCCTTCTGTTGCCTGCCATTTGTAAGTGATCGGATCGTTATCAGGGTCATGCGCCGAGGCAGTGAAAACCACCTGCTGTCCCGGGGCTGCCTCGTCTGTGGTGTCCTGATTCAGTGCGTCAATCAGAGGGACACGGTTGGGCAGAACAATGTTCACAGTTACCGGCGTGCTGTCATTTATCCGGACACTTTTGCTGATAAGCCCCGGAACAAAAAGGAGAATATCAAAATTAAGCGGCACATCCGTTTCATACTGACCATTGACATCTGTGACCCCCGCGAATCCGAAGTTTGAACAGATTTGAAAGTCAGGAGCAGGGCTGCCAGATATCTCTCTGGTGATTGTCCCCTGAATTCTTCCGTCAAATTTTACGCGGATATGATTTGACAACTCATAGCACGCACCGGAGTTGTCAGTGGTGACTGCCTGTGTATCTCCGACTTGGATGACATTGGTATTGATCTCTCCTTCAGATGCGTCTGTCACCTGATACGGAAACTCAATATTTCCGGCTCTGGCTACAATGCTCACTTTTTCGGGATGCTGAGGATCAGGGCTTTGTTTTATGTTCACACATACTCTGCCATTAATGCCCGTGAACGAAGGTTTGGAAACGCTGTTATATGAGACACCTTTTGCTACAACCTCAGTTCCCTGTATGGGGCTTCCGTTTTTATCCTCGACAATGACGCAGATACAGGCATATTCATCAATGGCTTTGCCCGCGTTCCACCATGTAAGATGATTCACTTTGCCCCGGACATACAACATGCCTTCTGTTTCTATAACTTCAGCATCCTGAATTCCTTGTATATCCGGATCAGCATCTTCTCTGATCCATGCCCCTTTGATTTCATTATAAGACCACCACGGTATTGTTCCTTTCTCAGCATCACCGGGAATATAAGTTCCTGCGTTTTCCCCGCCTGTCTGGTACTCATCCGGCAGACAAAGCGCTATCCGTGCAGGCCGGGACAGTTGTTTTATCTCGTTTTCCCGGGAGTCTGTGATGGTAATTTCGCTGAAAGCAATGCTTTCAAGCGGCGTATCCGGTTCCGAATCTTCGCTGGAAGCTGCCATATAGTCTCCTGGAAAAACAGCCTGTCCTTTGTCTGCGGACGGATCACCGATGGCAATGCTCACGCTGACATTGCCCGGGACAGCTTCTTCAAGACTATTGGGAAGAAGGTCAAATCTGGCTTTCATTTTTCCCTTGTCGTCGCTGACCTCCAATGTCTGATTTTCTGTCTGAACCACGGACTTAGTGATATCGTAACCCATCAGTTTGGCAGATACGGAATAAGCGTTTCCATCTTTCGCGGGAAGACTCCGCTGAAAGGTGGCATATTGGTCCTTTTCATATGTGATGGTTATGTTTCCGGTTTCAGAAAGCGGCACATGTTCAAGCCGGTAGTTGCCATTGGCATCGGTTGTTGTGGAAATGCCGCCAGCCGAAACCTTTACATTTGCCAATCCGCCGCTTTCAGTGACCTGACCTGCCAGATGAACTCCGGATTCCTGCTCAGAGATGAGTCCGGCCGTCTTTCGAAGTCCGTAAATAACTTCAGCAAGCCCGATTTTGCCATCACCATCAACGTCATCAGAGCCACAGAATTTTGCAGGTTTGTCGTTGCAGAGGATCTGCAAAGCAATAACAATATCATCCAGCGTCACAATATTGTCACAATTGATATCTCCCTTTGCAAAAGCTGTGTCCGTACCTGATGCAAACACTCCCAACACCAGGACAGTAATAAAAAAGCAGAAAACTGGTTTTTTATATTTATTACTCATTTTTTTCTCCTTTAAAAACAGACCAAACAGGCAATAACTGAGAATAAAATTCAATTTGACAGGAGTGATAAAATCCGGGTTTTCAAAATGTATTTTCACGCTAAAGAAATGAACCGGAGAATCTGGTCCTGTCTTGAGGGTGCAATCCCAAAATGACGTAAATACTGTAACTATCTGAAATCATTAAAACCGATATTTCGACAGAATTTCTATTTTTTTCATTTATTTCAGAATGTTATACAATTTAAGCATTTCGAATCGTCACTTTGGGAACACACCCATCGGGTGATGCAAAACAATTGGGACAGCTATTTATATGTTACACACAATTTACAATTAATGGTCATCAGATCAGAACTTTTTTTAATTTTTTTGTAATTCTGAACAGGGTTTTCAATCTCGCGGAACTTCAGGGAAGTTTTTCAGGAAGATAAAGCAAAACAGAGAACGCATTCGGCTCAGGTTATGGGGACGGGTTCCATTCAATTGAAAATTTTGTAAAATCAAGCTGTTATATGGTCATACCAAAATCCGGACCATCTGCTGATTTTTCAAACAAATTCGGACGATTTTTCCAGAAAATCCCATTGAACGGAACCAGTGCCTAAAGGGGCAGCGTTTTTATTTTCCGAGCCGCTGCGCGTTTGTGAACGCGTTTTTTATACTCGATGATCAAGTTTTTCTGAGGGATTTCCCCAAAAATAAAATACCCGGTGCAGGGTGGACGGAGCGAAGCGAAACCCACCGCACAAGGTGGGTTGCGCTTCGCTCCACCCACCCTACTATCTGACCAAATAAATTATGGAGGGTTTTGGATTCTGTAATCCTCTTTTACAAAAGGATTTTTGAACATTTTCACTCGTCAAAACTTATTTGGTCAGGTAACTATATTTTTTGTACCGGGTATATTATTTATTTCGAGTTTTCTGACCCGATTCGAACAAAAAACCTGACCATCGGGTTATAACAAAAATCCGGAAAGCAAAAATAAACGCTCATGAAAAAGCCGGGTTTTTCATCCCCGGTTATGAAAATATTTTCAATGAAAACAGATAAAAAACCCGGCTTTTCAGAATGTATTTTCACGGTAAAGCAAAGCCTTTTTTTGCATAATTATCAGATGCTGCTGTCTGGTGTCTCATCCCAGAGTTCAGGACCGATGATCCCTATTTTTATGGCATATTTTACCATTTCAACCATATTATGAATATCCAGTTTTCTCATGGTATTTGCACGGTGTTTATCCACTGTTTTTGAACTGATGCAGAGAATATCAGCGATTTCCGCATTGGATTTTCCTTCAACCAGCAGTCGGAACACCTGCTGTTCGCGCTCGGAAAGAAGATTGTAACCACTTACAGCTGGTTGTTTTTCTTCCCTGTTTTTCAAAAAAGTATGGATCAGTTTTGAATTGATCTTGGAACTCAGAAAATACTCTCCCCGGTGCGCCGCCCTGATGGCTTCGAGCACATCTGTTGTGGGAGATGCCTTGAGCACATAGCCCAGTGCGCCGGAATTCAGCGCCTGATACACATAAGCATCTTTAATATGCATTGACAGAAGCACCACCTGGGTATCAGGCGCGGATTCCTTAATCAGACTCACCGCCTCCAAACCATTTAACTGCGGCATGGCAATATCAAGCAGCGCGACATTGGGATGAAGCGATTTTACTTTTTTTACCGCCTGCATACCATCTGTGGCCTCATCCACCACTTCTATATCTGACTGTTCATCCAAAAGTTTTCGCAGCCCTTCTCTTACAACAGCATGGTCATCAGCTATTAACACTCTGATTTTTTCCATTATATTTTCTCCCTTTTTATGAAGACTGAAAATTGAAGATAATATGCCATGAAAGCCATCAGTCTTCAATATTCAAATTTCTGTTTTCCACAGGTAGTTCAGCCCTGATTGTGGTTCCTTTCCCTTTTTCGGAACGGAATTCAATGGTTCCTTTCACAGCGACGATTCGTTCCCGCATTCCCAGCAGCCCGATGCCATCCCTGCCTCTGGTCTGCTCGTCAAACCCCACACCGTCATCTGTAATGACAAAGATGACATTGGGATGATTGTAGGTCAGAGTGACATCCACCTTTTCAGCCTTTGCATGTTTGACAATGTTATTCACGCTTTCCTGAAAAACCCTGTATAAAACCAGCTCAAGATCAGGGGCTATCCGTTTTCTGAATCCGATGGCCTGAAAATCAATCTGAATATCTTCCCGCTGCTCAGTAAACTCCTTAATATACCATTCCAATGTGGGAACAAGTCCCAGATCATCAAGCAAATCGGGTCTCAGATCAGATGAAATACTCCTGATTTTATCACCCAGCTGCTCGATAAGTGTGACCAGGTCCCCGATACTTTTTCGCTGTTCTTCGTATTCTTCCGGTATGGAATTGTGCAAAGTTTCAGCCCCCATATGAAGGGCTGCCAACGTCTGACCGAATTCATCATGAAGGTCCTGGGCAAGTTCTTTTTTGCCTTCTTCACCAATAGTGATGAGCCGGCTGGAAAGATGTCTGATTTCCTTTTCGATTTGTTTACGTTCAGCGATCTCTTTCTGAAGTTCGACAGAGTGTTCTTTTTCCAATTCATTGACTTTTTTCAAGGCTTCAACCATTTTGTTGTAAGAACCGCTGAGAACACCTGTTTCTTCTTCAATAATGTCAACCGACGGATCAGAGGGTTCCAAATCATCGTCCATGGCCAAATCATCGTCCATGGCCAGGGTGTTCTTGTTCATTGTTAATTGTTCCGCTCTCATTGACAGTTCATCTATTTTTAACAGCAGATGATGATGATGATCTTTTATTGACGAATCTTCTTTTATTGGCAAAGTGTCTTCCATTAAATAATCTTCCATTAAATATTCCGCCATCAGATATTCATCTTTAAACTTTGAGGCCAGAGGCTCCATGAAGCGTCTGAATAAAATTGCTACTGTAATAATAATTAAAAGCAGCAACAATAAAAAAATGATTGAAACAAATCTGGTAATCATTTTTTTGGTCTCGGAATTCATAGTGTCCAGAATTTTCCCGACTGAGGCAAGCGCAGCGCTTTCCGGAATTACAACCCCCATACGCCATCCCGTGGAAGCCATGGAATGGAATAAAATGACATATGAAGTCCCGTTCAGACTCAGGGATATAACATCGTGATCTTTTTTAATCATACGCTGCCCTATTTCCCTGACTCGGGGGTCAGAAGAATCCGACAGGCCGTATTCAAGAACAACCCCCGCGTTCTCCAGTTTGTCCATGTCCGGTTCAAGGCCGAACTTTTCCAAATATTCCAATGGAAAAGCAATAAGTTTGCCAGTATCATCAACAAGAAAAGAAAAAAAATTGTTTGTTAGTACGCGGCCTCTCTTAGCTAAAGAAGGGGTTAATTTCTTATGGTCAAGTATGTTGTTCAAAAGAGTGTTCAGCGTGACATCAACACAGGCTGCCCCGATGTACCGTCCCGCGTTGCTATAAATCGGAGTGGTTGCAGTTATCACTAATCCGTGGCCTGCGTCATTCCGATGAATATTGGTCCATACAGTCTTACGTGCGGCATTATTTTCCGGCCTTGAAATGTTATAAGAATTTGCGTTTCTCATATCATATTCTTTGGGGGACAGAAGGCTTTCCACGGCGTGGTCATTGGGATAATAGCGACCAAAACCGGACTCGGTGACAATATAAGCCGAAACAACTTCGGGATTTTTTTTCTGAACTTCCATGATAAGCGGGTCAGTATGGGAAACCGCATTCAGTTTTTTTCTGATTTTCGGTGAGATGGCAGACGCTCCCCAATACATCACCATTGTTGTTTCAAAAGAATCATTTGAAAAAATGCCATTTGGGGGATACACAGTCAACTTTTCATTGGAATTGAAAGGCGTTTTTCCGTAGGTATCCATGTGATCCAGAAAAAAACCGGCCTGTTTTGAAATCAGAGAGGAAGACAGGGCAATTTTCTGAAAAATGCTTTCATCTCTCATCATTTGTTCATACGTCAGACGGGACAGGAAAGTATCTGCCTGTTTTTTCATGTATGTTTCATTTTTTGATGTGTAAAGATTTTCAAGTTCCGCTGTCAGCCATTTTGCACCATAAAGTATAAATATTATTAATAAAATAAAAGAAAGCAACGCAGCGATGAGTAATTTGAAGCTTTTTTTCAAGCGCATCCAGTTTAACACGATAATCACAACTCCTTAGGTGTTTTAGTGTTTTGGTATTTTGGTGTTTAAATGTTTAAGTGTTTAAGTATTTGACGTTAAACTTAAAATGCTTAACATATTATTTATCAGTCCCTTGATCTTTGGTCAAGAAAATGATAATTTGTTTTTTTTACCGTGAAAATACATTTTGAAAACCCGGGTTTTTTATCTGAAAACATTTTCATAACCGGGGGCAAAAAACCCGGCTTTTTTATGAGCGTTTATTAAAATTACATTTACGAAATTCAGCAGTTCGGAAGTCTGCTGGGATATCCGGTCAGGGACAGCTTCGGATTGATACATTTGAAATATTTATGCCGGACTTGTCAAGCTGACAGAAGCGGGTCAGAGAAATTTTTTTGAGTCACCAAAGTTTTCAATCCCGCAGAACAATCTCAACTGCTGAGTTAAATTGAAAGGAATATACAAATGAAATTAGCAATAAGCGGAAAAGGCGGCGTAGGCAAAACAACGTTTTCGGCGCTTCTGATACGGACGCTCAATGAACAGGGAAAGCATGTCCTGGCCATAGACGCTGATCCGGATGCAAATCTTGCGGCCGCCGTGGGCATTGCCGATTCTGACAAAGTAACGCCCATTTCTGAAATGAAAGAACTTATTTTTGAAAGAACAGAGGCAAAACCGGGAACCATAGGGGGATTTTTTAAACTGAATCCCAAGGTGGATGATCTTCCGGATGCCTTGTCAGTGAAACTTGACAATATCAAACTGATGCGTCTCGGGGGGGTCAAAAAGGGCGGGGGCGGATGTATCTGCCCGGAAAGTACGCTGCTAAAGGCGCTTGTCACATATATCGCTCTTCAGAGGGATGAGGTGGTGGTCATGGACATGGAAGCAGGGATTGAACACCTGGGCAGAGCAACGGCTCAGGCCGTCAACAAGCTTATTGTGGTCGTGGAACCGGGCCGCCGCAGCATTGATACCGCGGGACATATCAGAAAACTTGCATCGGAAATCGGACTGCGGAATATTGCTGTGGTGGGAAACAAAATCCGCAGCAGCAAAGATGAAGAATTTTTAAGAACGCATCTGTCGGATTTGGAATTTCTTGGCTTTCTTCCGTATGATGACGCATTAATTGAGGCGGATTTAAATGACACCTCACCGTTTGACGTGGATTCATCAGCAAAAGCAGAGATTAAAGAAATGATTAAAAAATTATAACTCAAGAAAACCGGGTTTTTTTAACTCGGTTTTTCGTCATGGCAATTATGCAAAAAAAAAATCCCATAGGTCCGAAGCGCAGAAACGAAAATTTCTCAAAAAACAGAGTTCATACAAAACCCAGACGGAATTTCAGAAAAAAGCGGAACAAACCGCAGCCCCTGAAGATTAAGCCCGGAGCGGACGGCAGGCTGAAAAAAGTTTTTGCATCCATCGGGGTTCCTGAAAAGGGGACATTCACACCGGACGCGTTTCAACTTGAAGCGATTTCCGCTGTCAGACACTCGGACTGCCTCGTATCCGCGCCCACAGGTTCCGGAAAAACGTGGATCGCGGAGCAGGCCATCGCCCGGGTCATGGAAAAAGGGGGAAACTCCTGGTACGCGTCACCGTTAAAGGCATTAAGTAATTCAAAGTATGCAGAATTTTCAGAAATTTTCGGTTCGGAAAATGTCGGTATCCTGACAGGTGACAGAAAGGAAAACCCGGATGCGCCTGTTATCGTAGGGACCACAGAAATTTTGCGCAATCAGTTGTATGATTCCATGCACCAGGGACAGGATCTTGCCACTGATTTTGTAATTCTGGACGAAGCCCATTTTCTGGGGGATGAGGACAGGGGCGTTGTCTGGGAAGAGATTATGATCTATCTGCCCATCCGGATTCCGCTTCTGATGCTCTCCGCGACCATTGGAAATTCAGATCAGATCGCGGGATGGCTTTCCGAGATACGCTCAAAAGAATGTGTTGTTGTTGAAGAGACAAAAAGGTCCGTACCGCTTTTCCCTCTTTTTTTCCACCCTTCGGGAACTTTGCTTCCACTCCTGTCGCAAAACGGTTCAGGGAAAAAGCTTTATAAAAAAGTAAGTACTTATACAAACAACAAGCTGTCACCGGGCTTTGAGATATCACGACAGTTGCCGCCTTTTGGGGAAATTCTGGATGTTTTAAAAAAATATGATCTCCTTCCTGCGATATTTTTCCTGAAATCACGGGCCGACTGTGACAATGCCCTGGGACTTTGTAAGAATAATTTTGTGGATGACCCGGATCGGAGAACACGGCTTTCACAGAGAATTCGGGAACTTGTGGGACAGAGTGACCACTTTGCCAAACACCGGCAGTTGCGGGACCTTGAACATCTGGCTGTGGGTGCGCATCATAGCGGGCAATTGCCCGCATGGAAGCTGATGCTGGAAACCCTTATGACAGAAGGGCTTTTGGATGCGGTCTTTGCAACATCCACTGTCGCGGCCGGTGTGAATTTCCCTGCCAGAACCATTGTTTTTCTCAATTCAGACCGGTTCAACGGCAGGGAGTTTTTGCCGCTGAGTTCCACGGAATTCCACCAGATGACCGGAAGGGCCGGACGCCGGGGCATGGACAATATCGGTTTTGCAGTGGCAATTCCCGGGAAATTCATGGACATCCGGTTAATTGCAAATCTTGTCCATTCTCCGTCATCTTATGTGTTAAGCCAGATTAAGATCAATTTTTCCATGGTCCTGAACCTGCTTCTTTCCCATACCCCTGATCAGATTGAAGAATTGCTTAAAAAGTCATTTGCCACATATATGATCCTGAGAGGAAAGAAAAAAAGAAAGGCCCAGCGTCTTATCGGAAATGAACACAAATACTTGTGGCGGGATTTTTTGCAGCATTTCAACTTTCTTCAGGAAACAGGATATGTCATGAGAGACGGACAACTGACTTATGACGGGGTGTGGGCCTCCCAGCTGAGGGTTGACCAGCCACTCATGATCGCCGAAGGATTCAGGCTCAGTCTTTTTCCCGGATCTGACCCCGCGCTGCTCGCGGCCATTATCACTTCCTTTGTCAGCGAGCAGGACACAGATGACAGAATTGACAAGGACCTCATTCCTGAAAAACTGATGAAAGCCTTTGTCAGTGTAAAAGCAGGACTGAGACCTTTTGCAAAACATATGCTTATGCGGGGATTTGAACCCAGACCGTTTTTTTTGCGACCGGCCGCAACAATTTACGCCTGGGCTTCGGGCCAGGCATGGGAGGATGTACTCCCGTTTTCTGAAATGGCTGAAGGAAATCTTGCTATGCTGATTCTTCGGACTGCGGATAACCTCAGACATATCAGAGGGCTTTATGAGGTTTTTCCTGAAGCAGCCGAAACCGCAGGAAAGGCCATTGAACTGATTATGCGTGATCCTGTGACCGGGTTTTATGAAGCATAAAAAAATGTTTTTTTGCTACAACGTGTTGCATTGTAATGAGAAAAAAATAACAGGAAATCAAACGGATAATGTCCTGTTTTAAGGCATCCTTCCTTTTCCTCCCTTCCCTGTAAATTTCACCTATGCAGCGGGAAAGAAGATGCAGGCTGGATGAAACGCAGCGTAACCCACCGTTCACAATGATTATCTTTTCCAATATCACCAGTATGTCAAATTGATATTATCAATTTGACATATTATACATTCTTAATATATTCATTTCGTTTTCCTGTATTAAGTACCTGATCAACAGTTTTTTATACATTCTTTTTTCTGTGAGCGGTGGAGAAACCCGGCTTTTTCCTTCAGGGTCAGCAACTCATTCCGGGAAAAAAGCCGGGTTTCTTCCCCGGGCAAATATCGAAAACTTATGATTAGGTACTTACTTCATTATTAACCCGTCGGTCATAATCTCATAACATACTTAGCTGATGGAAATTTCATAAGGAAGCTCTCTTCGTGTTGGCAAATCCGAAGCATTTCCGCCGGATGTGTCAGTCCCGCGGTATCTAATCCGGGGAATTGCGGATCAGAGAAATTTCCATCTGCTGATACTGAAATCTTATGACTGCTGAGTTATCAATAAAACCCATTTATTTCGGAAGGAGATCAGTCTGTATGTCCAAAAAATTCACTATGTGTATGTTGCCGCTCCTGATACTGAGTCTGACATTGGTGTTGCCCTCAACAAATTGCCAGGGAGCTGAAAATTCGGAAAATCCTTACACAGGGGTACTTTCGGCCGTGACGAACATGTATCATCCGGAGCGTTTTCCCGATATTTATCTGGTGACACAGCCCAACTGCCTTTTTACCAGCCGATCCAGTTATGAAAAGATTCAGAACGGCGAAAAGCCAAGCACGGTTGCCAGCCACGGTTCCGTGTGGAATTATGACACGGATGTTCCGATTATATTTTATGGAAAAGGAATCAAAAAAGGCTATCTGGGCGGAGAAGCAAACCTGGTTGACATCGCACCGACGCTGGCGTATCTGACCGGGGTTCAGCGTCCTTCGGCTGCCAGAGGGCGGGTACTTCACGAAATCCTCGAACCCGAGTCCGCAACTTGGAACAGCGAGGAAAGGCCCAAGGTCGTCGTACTCTTCAGCTTGGACCAGGGCCGCACAGACTATCTGAGTGTTTTTGAAGATGCTTTTTCTTTTTTAAAACAAAATATCATCGCCCAGGGGGCATTTTTTACCCAGGGGCGTATCACCTACGCCAAGACCGCTACTGCTGTGAGCCATAGCTCTGTCGGTACCGGCACAATACCCGGCATTCACGGGGTTCTGGGAAACAATGTCATGCTGTCGGACGGCAGTTTTCCGCTGACAATAAATGACGGGAACGCCACTGATTACGGACATGGCGATCTCAGCCCGCACAATCTTCTTGCCGCCACCCTCGCAGACGAACTTGACCGGCGATACAATAACCAAAGTATCGTGCTGTCCTCTTCCAGTTACGCGCGGGCAGCTATCGGCGTGGCCGGACACGGAGCATGGTATGACGATAGCGATTATACCTATGCCGGAGCGGACAAGGATATTGTTTTCTCGTGCAACCGATATTCGGGTCTCCCTTATACCAATACGGACTATTACCATCTTCCCGACTACCTGAAAACGGAAAATAATCCTGATATCCATATTAAAAATTGGCTGAAAAAATATTACGGACTGGATGTGGAATCAACCCCCTGGACCCATGACCTTACCTTGACGGATAGCGGTCCTTATTCAGCTTCTGATGATCCTGTGGGCCATGCAAGTGCGGTTTTTCCGTGGAACGAAGCCTATAGTTTCAGCCATGCCCTGACCGATGAGGACGAAGCCGAACCCCATACGCTTCAACGTTATCAGGACTACGACCCGGACATGACGGTGTTGTCGAAGAAATATTATAACACCTCAGTCAGTCCGTTTCTTGATCTGTGGAACAACGATCTGAATCTTATGATCATGGAGAAGGAAAACGTGGGACAGGATAATATACCGGATTTCACGTTTTTCCACATCAAAAGCCTGGATATCGTGGGGCATAATTATGGCGTGTATTCAGGTGAAATTTATAATTACATGTTTTTTGCGGATTACATGATCAGAAAAGTTATCAAATGGCTGGACCATAATGTGGGGCAGGGCAATTATACCTGCGTATTTTTCTCTGACCACGGTGCGAACAACGTGATCACCAACGGGACATGGATCGTCAAAGAAGATGTGACAGAAGCCATGGAAGCGAAATTCGGGGCATCTGTTCTCCGCGAGTCTGCCGGGGACCAGATATGGCTTGACACCGAGGTGATGAAGCAGGCAAATGTCAGTTCGGAAGATGTCGCGACCTGGATGGAGGAGAATTTTGACTGGGTCATGCGCGCTTACACCAAGAAAGAGGTTTCCGGAGAAACAGAGACCGTGACTTGTACCTGCTCGGACGGCGATGACTGTTGCTTCATTTCTTCTGCTTTTGGTGAATCAGGTGCGGAACTCCGTATCCTGGTTTTTCTTGTTCTGACTTTGACGGCCATTATGATTTATCTTATTTTCACAGGCATTGGTCGCAGGGCAATCACGGATGCTCATGGAAAAAAATGAATAGTGATGCAGAGGCGGCGTGAAATGTCCGTCTCTGCAATTTACCGAAGGGAGGAATAAAAATGAAAAAAAAATTCTATTGGATAAGCGTTTTTTTCTGTATGATTTGCCTTGGCGCATCCCTTGCAAATGCGGGTTCCGCGGATGCCTTCAATGACTTGAAAGGGACAATCAAAATCGCGGGCGGCACGGCCCACATTCCGGTCATGAAAGCAGCTGCCAAGCGGATCATGACTGTGAACCCGGACATCCGAATCAGTATCGCGGGCGGCGGATCAGGAGTCGGCATCAAACAGGTGGGAGAGGGTCTTGTGGATATCGGCAATTCAGGCCGCAAACCCACGGATGAGGAAATCGGGAAATACGGGCTGAAATTGTTCAAATGGGCAGTTGACGGTGTCGGCGTTATTGTGCATACTGAAAATATGGTGAAGTCCCTGACAAAAGCCCAGCTAAAAGACATTTTTTCAGGTAAGATCGCCAACTGGAAATCCCTGGGCGGATCAGACAAACACATTTCCGTGTATACCCGGGACGAAGCCAGCGGCACCCGGGCTGTTTTCTGGAAAAAAGCGCTTGACAAGGGGGACATTACGGCAAAGGCTAATTTTGTCGTGTCCAACGGTGCGATGAAATCAGCGATTGCCAATGATCCCAATGGGATCGGTTATGTCTCCGTGGGTCATATGGACAAGACCGTATCGCCGGTCACGCTGGACAGTATATCGCCCAGTCTGGAAAACGTGAAAAGCGGAAAATATCCTGTGGCACGAGGACTTTACAGCAATACCAAGGGCGATCCCCGGGGGCTGGTGAAAGTTTTCATTGACTATCTGTTTTCAGCAGAAGGCCGTACCATTGCGGAGGAAAAAGGTTTCATCCCTTCGAAATGAATAGACAATTTGAAAAAACAGCGGAAATGGTGCTTTTTCTGCCCGCGTTGCTGAGTGTCATCCTGACCCTGGCCATTTTCGTTTTTATGCTGGTGTTCGGCCTCCCTCTTATGAAGGGAGGCCGTTTTTTTGAACTGATCACGGGCAGCTGGTCCCCCGGACACGGGATGTACGGGATTCAGCCCATGATCATGGGAACCATGGCAATTGCCTCCCTGAGCGTGTTTTTCGCATTTCCCCTCAGCATGGGATGCGCTTCACTGATCAGTGTCTTGGCCCCCCGGGGCTTTTCGACTTTTTTACGGCACACGGTCCGGCTGATGACCGGAGTTCCCACGGTAATTTACGGGTTTGTGGGGATTTTTCTCCTTGTCCCGATTATCAGGGAACTCTTTCAGAACGGTTCGGGATTTTGTATTCTTTCAGCGTCTCTGATGCTCGCGCTCCTGATTTCGCCGACCATGATACTGGTCTTTATGGAAAGTTTTGACCGTGTTCCCAAATCCTATCTGGACGCGGCGGACGCGCTGGGCGGAACCCCTGTTCAGAAGCTGGTGTATGTGATCATTCCCCAGGCCCGGCAAGGCATATGGATGGGTGTAATCTTGTCCATGGGCAGGTCCCTCGGAGATACACTCATTGCACTCATGCTCGCGGGAAATGCCATTGCCACTCCCGGGTCCGTGCTGGATTCGGTAAGAACACTCACAGCCCATATCGCTCTGGTTATCGCATCTGATTACGAAAGTCTGGAATTTAAGTCCGTGTTTGCATGCGGGCTTATTCTTTACGGATTTAACGCGCTGATCATTGTAATGCTTCGCTATGTGGAATCAAAAGGGACACAATGAACCGGCTTTGGGAAACATTGATAAAAGCATTCTCCTGGGCTTGTGGGATCATCCTGCTGGGAGCCATTTCCTGTATCATCGGCTACTTGTTCATGAAAGGCGCGGGTGTCATCCGTCTTGATCTTATCTTCGGCGACACCCCTCCGCTTGATGCCATCCTTTTGAAGAGACAGGTGTTGGACGGGCTTTTTCCTGCAATGGCCGGAACCTTCTTTCTGGTCTGTTTCTCCGTTTTCACGGCCCTTCCCCTGGGACTGGCCGCGGGTATTTATATGTCCGAATACGCGGGAGGGAGTATAAGACGCGTGTTCAGCTTTTCTTTCGACATTCTGGCTGGAATCCCTTCCATTGTCATTGGGCTGTTTGGTTTTTCCATCGCGGTTTTCCTGCACCGGCATTTTTCGGATCGCATCTTCCCATGTCTTCTGATTTCAGGGCTTTCACTGGCTTTTTTGGTGCTGCCTTACATTATCCGAACCACGCAGTTGTCTCTGGAAACCCTGCCGGCCCGGACACGGCTCACAGCTTTGGCCTTGGGCGCGACCCGATTTCAGAATATCCGCTATGTACTTGTTCCCCAATCCCTGTCAGGTATCCTGAGCGGTGTTGTTCTCGCTGTGGGACGGTGCGCGGAGGACACCGCTGTCATCATGCTGACCGGCGCAGTTGCCATGGCCGGGGTTCCGCAATCATTGCTGTCGAGCTACGAGGCCCTTCCTTTTTATATCTACTATATTTCTTCACAATACACGAATCCCCATGAACTGGCCACAGGATACGGGGCTTCGATCATTCTGCTCGGCATCTGCACTTTTCTTTTTTTGGCAGCTTTTATGATTCAGAAAGGATTGGCTCGCCGTGCCCTGTACTACCCATGAAACAATGAAAGAAAATCATATAAAAATAAAAGTTCGCTCTCTGGATTTTTGGTATCAGAATCGCCAAATTCTGGAGCATGTTTCCCTGGATTTTACAAGACACACAATCACGGCCATTGTCGGGCCTTCGGGAACTGGCAAATCCACTTTTCTCACGACCCTGAACCGGCTCTGGGAGAATATCCCTGATGCTCAGATGAAAGGACGCGTGGAGATTGAATTTGACGGAACATTCCGGGATATTTATGCGCGCTCTTTTTCTCTGACCCAGTTACGCAGATCCGTTGGAATGGTCTTTCAAACCCCCAATCCCCTGTCCATGAGCATTTATAAAAATGTGGCTTTTCCTCTGAAACTGGCAGGATACAAAAACAGAAAAGAGGTGGGGAACAAGGTGGAAAAAGCTTTGAAGCAGGCATATCTATGGGAAGAAGTCAAAGACCGTTTGCATGAGAAAGCATCTTGTTTGTCCGGCGGGCAACAGCAAAGGCTCTGCATTGCCAGAGCACTGATTCTGGAACCTGAGGTGTTGCTTCTGGACGAACCCACGTCATCCCTGGACCAAAACGCGGGGAGAATTATCGAAACACTCCTCCTTGATCTCAGGGAACGCTGTACCATCATTATTGTATCCCATTATCTGGATCAGGTGGGGCGGATCGCGGATACTGTCATGGAGTTTCCGCTGAAATCATGAACACTGCCAATGGCAGGACATGGGTATGCAAATCAGATGGAAATCAAATGAAAAACGCCTCCTTTCTTTTCTTCCTAATTCGAATTTTTAATTTAATTTTAACATTCTCCTAATATTCCTCTAACAATCCGTAAGTAATAGATTAAATCAGTATTCATTATTCATTTTGTCTGAAAAGCAGATGACACGCCTGCCATGACAAAATTATTTTTATTCAAATGTAAGAAAGGGGAAAAATAAGAAACATGAAAAATGTAAAAAAAGTAATGGTATTGATTTTTGTGTTGGGATTCATTCTGACAGCAGGCACGGTATGGGCAGGACAGCTTGTGATAAAAGGCTCGACAACTGTTCTGCCCATTGCGCAGAAGACGATTGAGGCGTTTATGAAAAAGAATCCTGATATAAAAATATCGCTTTCCGGAGGCGGATCAAGCAACGGGATCAAGGCCCTTGTTGACGGAACAACAGATGTTGCGAATGCTTCGCGATTTATAAAAGACAAAGAAATTAAAAAAGCAGTGGAAAAAGGTGTTTATCCGGTTCCGTTTGCCTGTGCTTATGACAGTATTATTCCTGTTGTGCATACAGACAATACCCTGAGCAATATTACCATGGCCCAACTTAAAGATATTTACACAGGCAAAATCAGAAATTTCAAGGAGATCGGCGGGCCTGACCTAAAAATTACCGTTATCTCACGTGATACTTCTTCAGGCACATATGAGACGTGGGAGAAGAAGGTCATGAAAAAAGAAAGAGTAACTCCAGGAGCATCTGTTATGGCATCCAACGGCGCTGTTGTTCAGGCCGTTTCAAGCAATAAACATGCAATCGGTTATGTTGGTATCGGGTATCTGGATAATTCTGTGAAAGCGCTGACTGCAGATGGGATAAAAGGCACAGAAGAGACAACCCTGAGCGGACAGTTTCCCATCAGCAGACCTCTTTTCATGTTCACCAATGGCTGGCCAAAGGGCGACACACTGAAGTACATCAATTTTGTCTTAAATCCCGAAAAAGGACAGAAATATGTGAGTGAAAGCGGATATGTCAAGTTGTATTAAATCCGGGACATCTGAAATTATCACATTTTGCTGTTATTCTTTGTCCGAGCCTTCGGCAGGCTCAGGGAACGCCGGGCAGCGAGTTTGCTGAAGAATGGTCGAATACGGCATAAAAAGCGGACAAATAAAAGTACCAAATCGAAAATGTTTCCCGGATCATTTCAACTGATTTTAACTTCAGGGAGTTTTATTCGGTAGATCGAAAAGCGGAACCTACCTTGTGCGGTGGGTTCCGTTTCGCTCCACCCACCCTACATTTCTACATTTCCGGGTATTTTATTTTTGGGGATATCCCTAACTCTAAACACTTAATATCTTGCAGAGGATATAAATGGCAGAAAAAGCTCAGACAACTGAAAAAATGATGCATATATTCTTCTTTTGTATTGCATCCGCTTCAATAACAATCCTTTTTTTAATCATGATATTTCTTTTTAAAGAAGGGCTTCCGATTTTTAAAACTGTTTCTGTCAAAGCGTTTATTTTCGGAGAATACTGGTATCCCACCTCTGATCCTGCTGATTTCGGAATTTTTCCGCTGATCGTGGCATCTTTGACGGTCACTGTTTTTTCTGCTCTGATTTCCATTCCTCTGGGTGTGATGACTGCCGTTTACCTGGCAGAGATCGCGTCTCAGAAAGTCGGTGAGATTGTCAAACCCGTCGTGGAACTTCTTGCGGCACTTCCGTCGGTTGTCATCGGTTTCTTCGGGATGGTCCTCGTGGCCCCTTTTTTACAGAGAATTTTTGACATTCCGACCGGGCTGAATCTGTTCAATGCATCACTGATGCTGGCTTTTATGGCGGTTCCCACTATTTGCAGTATTTCCGAGGATGCCATACACAGCGTGCCAGTTGCTTTGAAAGAAGCGTCAATGGCGCTGGGTGCCACTCATTTTGAAACCATAATCAAAGTCATTGTTCCGGCTTCGATTTCCGGAATATGCACAGCCATTATTCTTGGCATGTCCAGGGCTGTCGGAGAAACCATGGTTGTCCTCATGGTTGCAGGCGGGGCAGCAATGGTTCCTGAATCTGTATTTGATCCGGTCAGGCCCATGCCGGCAAGTATTGCCGCGGAAATGGGAGAAGCTCCGATTGGGAGCGATCATTATTATGCCCTTTTTGCCACAGGAATTGTATTGTTCATATTTACGCTTGTTTTCAATATTGTTGCGGATTATATAGCCAATAAATACAGACAGGTGGGTGAGGCATCGTTATAAGGCATCACCTTTTCAGAAAAATGTGGAAAATGTAGGGTGGGTGAAGCGAAGCGGAACCCACCGTTCACAACCGAAAGAGGACAGGTAAACAAATGGAAACAACAAATCCGGAATACTTTGAAAATAAAGCTGAGACAACAACAGACCGTGCTGTGCCGAAGGTTAAGGGTAATGAGACAGAAAAGGATATCACGGAAACAGCTGCCGCCCGGACTCGGGGACGGCGCAAAATCATGCAGAGCATTTTCTTTTTCCTTTTCAGGGGAGCCGCGGCTGTTAACGGAATTGCACTGTTTATCATTATATTTTTTCTATTGAAAAATGGTCTGAGTGCAATCAGTTGGACATTTTTAACACAACCGCCGATGGACTCAATGACCAGCGGCGGAATTTTTCCGTGTATTGTCGGAACATTATGTCTGGGTATCGGTGCAATAATTGCAGCACTGCCTGTGGGAGTGGCCTCGGGCATATACCTGAACGAATATGCCCGGCCAGGACTTATGCTGAGGATTCTTCGTCTTGGCATCAGCAACCTTGCCGGAGTCCCGTCTGTCGTATTCGGACTTTTCGGGTTGGCTTTTTTCTGTATAATACTTAAAATGGGAGTCAGCATACTTGCAGGTGCGCTTACACTGGCTACACTGACCCTGCCTGTGATTATCGGATCCACAGAAGAGGCATTGAAGTCCGTGCCTGACACATACAGAGAAGCCTCTCTCGCACTGGGGGCTACCAAATGGCAGACCATATACCGTGTTGTTTTGCCGGCTGCCATGCCCGGCATCCTGACAGGCGCTATTTTAGGACTCAGCCGGGCAGCAGGAGAAACCGCTCCGATAATGTTTACCGGAGCTGTTTTTTTTGCCCCTGGAAAATGGCCGTCATCGCTTTTGGATTCAGTTATGGCGCTTCCATATCACATCTATGTCCTTGCCACAGCCGGAACAGAAATAGAGAAAACACGCCCGCTTCAATACGGAACAGCCATTGTACTGATCGCGCTGGTGCTGGGTATAAACCTGGGCGCTCTTATCTGGCGGTCCCGCCTGCGAAAGCGTTTGAAATAACGCCGTCCTTCACATTAAAGCTGAAAGTATAATGCATTTATACTGAATTGACTCTCTAAGCTCCTTTAATTTTCGGGATTTTAGTGTGTAAAATTGACATCAAGTCATGTGAATACTGTAGCTTCTTATCTTTTTTCCAATAAAGGGTTAAAGATCAGCACATACCAGATACAGGAAGCCTTAACACCTAACACTTAACACCTAACACCTAACACTTAACACCTAACACCTGACATAAAGGATATCAGATGACGGATAACAATCTGAAAATAATATCAGCAAACTTGGATTTTTATTATAATGATTTTAAGGCATTGCACAATGTTGATCTGAAATTCACAAAACAACAGGTGACCGCCCTTATCGGTCCTTCGGGTTGTGGAAAGAGTACCTATTTGCGATGCCTGAACCGAATGAACGATCTGATTCCCGGAACCCGGGTTGATGGCGAAATTCTGATGGATGGGCAGGATATTTACGATCCCTCGGTGGATGTTGTATTGCTAAGGCGCAGGATCGGAATGGTATTTCAGAAACCCAATCCTTTTCCCAAAACGATTTTTGAAAATATTGCTTATGGAATGAGGGTGAACGGTATAAAAGATAAAGCTTTTATTGAATCCCATGTGGAAAAAAGTCTGAACCAGGCGGCCCTGTGGGAAGAAGTGAAGGACAGACTTTATGAATCCGCCCTGGGATTATCCGGAGGCCAGCAACAACGCCTCTGTATTGCCCGGGCCCTGGCTGTCGAGCCTGAAGTTCTTCTCATGGATGAGCCTTGTTCAGCCCTTGATCCCATTGCCACTCAAAAAATAGAAGAGCTGATTCAGGGGTTGAAAAAAGAATACACAATTATTATAGTTACACATAGTATGCAACAGGCTGCGAGAGTTTCTGATGTTACTGCCTTTTTTTATATGGGAAAACTTATCGAAGTCGGTGATACGGACACAATTTTTACAAAACCGAAACTCAGACAGACAGAAGACTACATCACAGGACGTTTTGGATAAAAGAAAGGCACCTACTTATGAGCAAGCTTATACGCTTTCAAAAAGAATTAGAAAAAATTAAAAAGATAATCCTCTCTCTCGGGACAATGGTGGAGGATCGTGTCCGAAAGGCCGGCAAACTCATTGAATCAAGAGATGCTTTTGACGCAGGCAGACTCATAAAATCTGATTATGAAATAGATGAAATGGAAGTGGAAGTGGAGGAAGAATGTCTTAAGATTATTGCCTTGCACCAGCCTGTTGCGGTGGATCTCCGATTTCTTATCGCTGTTATTAAAATCAACAATGATTTGGAGAGGATAGCAGACGAGGCTGTGAATATCGCACAGCGAATTGAAATCATAACAAAGAATAAGAGTTTCGAGTTTGTTTTCGACTATTCCGTAATGGTTGAAAAGGTCGAGGATATGCTGAAGAAAAGCCTGGATGCCCTTGTGTATTTTGACACAGATATTGCATTTAAAGTCTGTCTGCTGGATGATGAGGTGGATAAAATCCACAGGGACGCATATGACCGGATAAAGCAGGCCATGGAAAAGCGTCCTGAGCATATCCGCTATCTGCTTAACCTGTTTCTGATCTCACGCCACCTTGAACGTATTGGAGACCATGCCACAAATATTGCAGAAGAAGTTATTTATATGACCGAGGGAGAAATCGTGCGCCATGGAAAATATTTGAATGAGAAATAAGAAATAAACGCACATGAAAAACCCGGGTTTTTCGCGCCCGGTCATGAAAATATTTTCAGATAAAAAACCCGGGTTTTCAAAATGTATTTTCACGGTAAAAGATAAAGGAAACGCAATGCCCAAAGAAACAATTCTTGTGGTTGACGACGAGGAAGACATTCTGGAACTGGTCAGATATAATCTGGTCAGGGAAGGGTATAAGGTTATCTGTGCTGCTTCGGGCGAGGAAGCACTTGAAAAGTCTGTGTCAGCACCATCGGATGTGATCGTTCTTGATCTCATGCTCCCCGGGATAGACGGACTTGATGTCACCAGAAGATTAAAAAATGATCAGAATACCCGGGAGATACCCATCATCATGTTGACGGCAAAAGGCGATGAGGCAGATATCGTAACGGGTCTGGAAATGGGCGCGGATGACTATATCACCAAGCCTTTTTCTCCCAGGATTCTGATTGCAAGGATTCGGGCGGCTATCCGCAGGCAGAAAAAGGAAACCCACGCGGATATTTCAGAAATTCATATTCATGATCTCGTGATAAACCCCGGTATGCGAAGTCTTATGGTCAAAGGAATGCCCGTTGAACTGACATATTCTGAGTTTCAGATACTCTTTTTTCTTGCAAGGCGTCCGGGCTGGGTCTTTACCCGCACACAGATTGTTGATGCGGTCCACGGCAATGATTACCCGGTTACAGATCGGAGCATTGATGTTCAGATTGTGGGATTAAGAAAAAAGCTTGAATCCTGCGGAAAATATATTGAAACTGTCAGAGGTGTGGGCTACAGATTCAGGGAAATAAAATAATTTTGTGAAAAACATTTTTGCCACGAAGGCACAAAGGCACGAAGGTTCACGAGGTCTCTTCGTGTCTTTGCAGCTATTTTTTTGCCGCGGGGACACCGGGAGCGTGTCCGAAAGGCAGTTCCGAAAGCGGCCCCGGAGCCGGAAGGGGACGGATACTGTTTCTGACGTCTCTTTCAAAAGACATATCCTAAAAAAATATGAGTGTGACACGGAGATGTGATCATTGTCTCTTATGACTGCTCATATTTTTTATTTTTCAACCCCCCTCTCGCAGCCATTCAGGATGATGAAGTATGTCTGCCTGCACACTGCCTTTGTTCCCTCCCGATTAACGGCTTACGAAACGCACAAAATCATGGGCAGGATCAGCTAGCGGATTTTGTGCCAGATCATCTGGTCTGTCTTCTGTTTTTCCTTGCATATTTTCAGCTTCAAAATTATACATAAAAAAAATTCCCTATGTCATATGTCTTAAAGCTTTCCCTAAAATTCGTTCCTAACCTGTAAATCGTTATTTGGGAAGAATTTTGAAATGCTAAAAATGTTATCTGATTATTATCCGGTATCATCTCATAAAAATGAATTAAAATAAGATATTACAATATGGTGAATTCATAATTCTGCTAAAGCCCATACGCATCAGGCTAAGAATGCCGGACGGGGTTTGCAACCCCGTCCGAAACGTTCACCGGCAGTGATCGGGAAAATATTCCGGACGGGGTTGCAAACCCCGTCCGGCAGAATAAGGGGTTGCAAACCCCGTCCGGCAGAATAATTTTAACCTGCTGAGATTCATTTGCAACAAAAAAATAATGTGACAAAGTAGAATTAGAAAACCGTATGAAAAGAAAACGATTAATATGGCAGCTTTATTCTTCATATATGCTGATTATACTCTTTTCCCTTGTGATGGTCATCTGGTATGCATCCCATTCGTTTCAGCAGTTCTTTCTGAATCAGACTATTGCAAATCTTAAAACCCGGAGCCAAATTTTGGAAAAACAGATTTCCCAGTACCTTTCATCCCCTGATCCTGCGTCCGTTGACTATATATGCAAAGATATCGGAAAAGCCGCATCAACCCGCATCACTGTTATACTCCCTGACGGCAAAGTTATTGGTGATTCTGAAAAAAATCCGGGCAATATGGACAATCACGGGGACCGGTCGGAGGTGATCCGGGCAGCAGCAGGACAGACAGGCACCGCCATAAGGTACAGCAGCACACTTGAACAACGGATGATGTATGTCGCGACGCCGTTGAAAACAGATAACAGGGTGAAGGGGATATTACGGACATCAATCCCCTTAAATGCCATAGATGTCCGCTTGCAATCCATTCGGATCCGAATTGCATTGGGAGGATTTTTTATAGCGCTGCTTGCTTCAGGTATCTTTTTTTATGTGTCCCGTATTATCAGCCGACCCATCGAAGAAATGAAAAAAGGGGCTGATCTTTTTGCCAAAGGTGAATTAGAACACCGGCTGGCTGCCCCGAATACAAAAGAAATGGCCAGCCTGGCTGAAGCAATGAATCAGATGGCAATCCGGCTTCAGGAACGGATGGAAACAGTGATTAACCAGAGAAATGAATATAGGGCTGTTTTATCAAGTATGAAGGAAGGGGTGATTGCCCTTGATATGGAAGAATATATTCTCAGTATAAACCAGGCGGCCGAGAATATGCTCGGGACATATGCATCTGGTCTGAAAGGCCGAAGTCTTCAGGAATTAATCAGAAATCAGGAGTTAAATGATTTTGTTGCCAATACGCTTTCCACCGGGAAAACAGCGGAACGTGACATTGTTTTGTATCACAAGCGCGAACGAATACTGAATATCCGCACCACCCCTTTGTGTAATTTAAATGAGACACGCATCGGAATCCTTGTTGTGCTGAATGATGTAACACGGCTCAGGCATCTTGAAAATGTCCGGAGCGACTTTGTGGCCAATGTCTCACATGAAATCAGGACCCCTCTGACAGCAATAAAAGGCTTTGTTGAAACACTGCGCAATGATGCCGGGGATAATCCTGAAGAGGCCGGGCGGTTTTTAAATATTATTGAAAAACACGTTAATCGTCTTGTCGCTATTATTGAAGACCTGTTGCTTTTATCCAGGATTGAGCAGGAAGATCAGATCCGGCAGATTCAGCTTGATGAAAGGTCTGTCAAAAGTGTGATCCTGTCGTCAGTTCAGATATGCCAGGCAAAAGCAGAGGAAAAACATATCCGGATAATACCGTCGTATGATGACAAACTGATGGCCCGGACAGATTCTCAGCTTATTGAGCAGGCTGTTATTAACCTGCTCGACAATGCAGTTAAATACACCCGGGAACATGGAGAAATACATGCGGACGCGTTCCGAAAAGATGCCGAGATCATTATCAGCATTAAGGATAATGGCATTGGTATTGAAAAAAAGCACCTGCCGCGCCTTTTTGAAAGATTCTACAGGATTGACAACGCGAGGAGCCGCAAGCTGGGAGGTACCGGCCTCGGACTTGCCATTGTCAAGCATATCACACAGGCTCACGGGGGATATGTCACTGTGGACAGCACCCTCGGAGAAGGAAGCACGTTTAAAATTCACCTGCCTGATATCACGCCCTGATCAGAAGATTGGCCTGCCTGAAGAACCCCGGGGGGCAGATATAAAAAAGTCCTCAGATTAAAAAACAGGTCAGAAAAAAAACGTGTCAGACGCTCAGACCTTTACCGTGAAAATACATTTTAAAAACCCGGGTTTTTTATCTGAAAATATTTTCATAACCGGAGGCGAAAAACCCGGCTTTTTTATAAGCGTTTATTTATATAATAATAATAAGTTAAGTTCAGCCCTGACAAAAAGACCGTTCGGACTTGCGAATTTTTCTTCCCCTTTGATTTCCATGCTGTTATAGGGTAATTTATAACTTTTTGTCCGGAGATCGCTATCCGAGTTTTCAACAAAATTGTGACAATGCCAAAGGATACTTGACGGAAAATCTGTTATCAGAACTCTGGGACTGAAAAAGCATCATTCTGAAAAAAGGTGAAGGGTTATGACAGCAAAAATTACCATTATCGGGGCAGGCCCCGGGGGATATGTGGCAGCCATACGTGCGGCTCAGATGGGCGCGGAAGTCACTGTTATCGAAAAAGACAATGTCGGCGGAACCTGTCTGAACTGGGGATGTATTCCTTCCAAAGTGATGATGATAACAGCCGATATCATGAAAAAATTTCACAAGTCCCGGGAATTCGGTATTACCCTGGAGGGAAAGGTTTATCCTGATATGCGGGGCCTCATGGCTCGGAAGGAAAAGGTCATTCAGGATCAGGCAAAAGGGATACTCAGGCTGCTCACGCATCATAAAATTCGCTATCTGAGGGGACATGGATATATCAAAGGCCCTCATCTGGCAGCCGTGAGACAGGAAAATGGTGACATCCTTGAGGTTCCCTGGGACAGGCTGATTCTTGCCCCGGGCACCCGCCCTTCGGATATGCCCTTGTTTCCGTATGACGGTAAAAAAATTCTCTCCAGCAATGACGCCCTGAATCTCCGGGAAATTCCTGAATCCGTACTGATTGTGGGCGGCGGTGTCATTGGGTGCGAATTTGCGTTTATTCTGAATGCCCTCGGTGCAAAAGTGACCGTGGCAGAAGCGATGTCCCGCATTCTTCCGCTGCCCTCTGTGGATGAAGACTGTTCCAAAGTACTTGGGCGGGAAATGAAAAAAAACAAGATAAAATTTTTTGTTAATCGGACCGTGGAAAAAATTGAACACAGAGGAGAAAAACGCCGCGTGACCATAGGCCCGTCTCCGTTTTCAGATAATCTTTCAGAGAAAGACAAAAAACCGCTGACTGAAGAAGCAGATAAAATACTGGTGTGCATCGGACGCAGGCCCCTTACCGCGGATATCGGACTTGAAACCCTGGGGGTGAAAACAGACAAAAAAGGATGGATTCCTGTCAGTGAAAACATGGAGACCAATGTTCCCGGTGTGTATGCCATCGGAGATGTTCTCGGGCCTTCGGGAATAATGCTTGCCCATGTGGCTTCTGCCGAAGGATCTGTTGCTGCTGAAAACGCGATGGGAAACACGAAAAAAATGAACTATGATGTTGTTCCCGGAGCGATTTTCACCATGCCGGAAGTGGCTGACGTGGGATTAACCGAGGCTCAGGCAAAAGAAAAAGGCCGCACGGTCCGGGCAGAGAGTGTTCTTTTTCGAACTATCGGGAAAGCCCACGTAATGGGAGAAATATCAGGTCAGGCAAAAATTGTGTCAGATCCTGAAAATGGAAAAATACTGGGCGTTCATATCGTGGGACCGCACGCGGCTGACCTCATTGCCGAAGGAACCCTGGCCATACAGACGGGCTGCACCGTAAAAGAATTGGCAGAAACCATCCACGCGCACCCCACCCTTTCGGAAGTCATTCTGGAAGCCGCTTTCAAGTCTCTGGACAAATCTTTGCACGGATAACCGCTGGGTGAAAATCCGATATCAGCATCTGACAGATGAATGATCCGGGCGGGATTTACGCTGAATTTCTTTTCTTGCGCCGGGCAACATAGGCTTTCACCTCTTTATCGTAGTGTTCTGCAATCTTTTGCACAGCAGAATGGGAAGCCGAAGGAATTTTTTTGTTGTCAACAGAGCCAATCGGCAGGACATCAACTGTCGTGCCTGTAATAAAGGCCCCTTCGATTTCACTGATTTCATCAATATGAAAAGGGGCTTCGCTGATTTCCATTTTCAATGTGTTACAAATTCCGACCACATGCTCCCGGGTCACGCCCAGTAATACAGTTCCCGAAGGCGGTGTATGGATTTTGCCTTTTTTCAGGAAAAAAATATTGGAACGGCTTCCCTCGGTGATGTATCCCCGTTCATCCACCAACAACGCTTCATAAGCACCGGCTTTTTTTCTCGCCTTTGTGATTTTTTCCCGAAAAGATCCGCATACGATTTTTATATGCGGTTTTTTTCTTTCGCCCTGGAATAAAATGGTATGAATGCCACGGGTATAGGCATCCTGATTCGGATATTCGGGCCGGATAAAATAGATCAGAAAAAATTCTTTTTCTTCTGACAGCGTCCAAATCAGTTTTACATTAATATCCTTACATTGATTCTTTTTCACCAGTATGGAAATTTCTTCTATGATTTCCATTTCAGTTTTGCGAATATGAACCCCGGCTAACCCCGCGGAACGTTTCATTCGTTTTATGTGTTCTTCGGCAAACAACGGAACGCCGTCTGTAATCCGGAGTACTTCGTAAATGGACAAGCCCTTTATGCGGTCAAAAATATCCGTATTTTCAGTAGAATGTATTTTATGATTAACAATCAGGAAATCTGAGACTGCTTCTCTTTTCATTTCTTCTCCTGGTAAACAAAAGGGCGTATCCGCCGACCTGAGGGAATCAATTTACGTTCCCCAAACTCATAAACAGATGCGCCCGTAAACAGATTTTAAAGTGATATGCAGCAGATTGAAAATCCCCTGGCCCGTTTTTCCTGCCGGACTGACAAACCGCCGGATATGCTTGGCATTTCCTAATCCCAAGCAGGCTGACAACAAGATTTCCAACCAATTTTTGATTTACTGATATAGAGTAAATGATTTCGTTTGTACACAGTTAAATTAATCCGATTTAACAGACTCCGGAAAAAATATCAGATATTGTATTGCCAATCTGAAAAGACTTTATAAAAACCAACTGAATTAAAAACAGATATTGAAAACAGTACGGAATTTTCAGGAATAAAACCGGGGAAGACGGAAGAGCGTGTGATTCACTTAAACGGTTATAATCCGATCATCACAACGAATGGTGAAAGTTTCTGATTATAACGGATTTAGGGGAGGCCGGCAATATGACAACGGATTCAGGGGATGAAACGGATAGTACCGGCCGGTATGACAGCGGTTCCCCGAAGGGTGTTTCCGATCCGGAAAGCCCTATCCCTTATCCCGGCAGGCAGCCCGTAATCCGGTGCCGCGGGAAGCCGATCTGAAAAGTCATATCCGTTTCATCCTTTTTATCCGCTGTCATATTCACGGCCGGAGCCTCCCCAAAATCCGTTATAATCAGCACCTTTTTCATATAAAACTAATGGAAAGTGTAATAGCTGATAATTTTGTCAAAAGCCTCTCCGAAGTTTTCGGAACAAAACTCAGCGCCAATATAACAGCCTGAAATATTTCTTATCACAGCTTTTTTTTTAATCAATGACCTGTGTTCATCATCCAACTGAAATGCTACAAAGAGCATGTCTCCGATTTTCAGTTCCCCTTCTTTTTCGACTTTTAATCTCAGGCCCCCGCGCGACAGGTCTTTTACGACCATTAATTTTTTGAGGTTTTTTTTCCCAAGGGTATAACATCCTGGCAAATTTACTTTTTTTCGATGAAATCTTCTTCTTTCCAAAAGAAAGGTCTGAGAATGTCCGCATTTGCACCGATTTGTTATTCTGACCACTTCGCTTGTATTTTCAAACCAGAGAATATTCAGCATTTTTGTCCGCTTGCATTTTGAGCATACGCATACTGCTGTGTTATTATTGTTTATAAAAACTCTTTGTTCTGTCATTTTGATTCGGTGCTGCTGACGGACATTTTCAGAATATCTCAGCCCTTGTAACCTATAAATATTAATGATCAATATTTTCTCCGTTCACTGATATTCTGATATCCGGACATAGATTTCCCTGATACCCGAAAAATCGAAATTCACCCCTGAGAGGAATAAAAACGGGGTCAGCAGATCAAAAAATTTTCGGACTGTGCGCGGTGCGGCAAAAAAATCCGGCTTTTTTTTTCAGGACGGGGTGATCTGCCCCACCGGAAAAACCCGTTTGTTTCCGGCCGGAGAGGCAATTCGTCCGGAAAAAGAACGGGTTTCCTCGCTCTCTCCCTACAAGTCCGGAAACTTTTCAATCTGCTGATAATAACCAACTCGGGCATTCCTGAATAAAAAGCGGAGCGAGCATCTGAAAGCACATATCCCGAAGTTCACCTTAATTACTTATTTCATGAAATAAAGGAATAAATCAATGGGGCAGCGAGAGTATTCAAAGGGAGAAAATTTCTACTTATTACTTATATTATAGAAGAAAAAGAATAAACTCGCAGAGCAGGGGCGTATTCAAGGGAAAAAATCCGGTTTTTATAAAAAAAATTTCAGAGATTAATCAGGATGATGGCCAGTGAACTGTATCTGAAAAGCAAACTGGGGAAGGAAAACATATTCTGGTCTGATGTGGAACTGTCCCGGGTTCTGTGGACAACCGAGGAAACCAGAGCCGAAACCCGAAACATTACCGGTTACATCGGAGATAGCCGTAACATCCTGATTGCAAATGACAAATATGAAAATCGGCATTTTTTAAAAGACATGCTTTTACCACCAGGTTTTTGAAATCTCAGAGGCATATGACGGTCGCGGCGCACTGGACAACGTTGTGGAATTCCATCCGGATCTGATTCTGATGGATCCGGTGATGCTGGTTACGGATGGTTTTAAAGCAACAGAACTCATCCGGCAAATACCTGCTATCAGTGATGTGATTGTAATTTCAGTTTCAGCAAGTGTGTCTGAGAAAGTCAGAAAGAAAAGACAGTTCCTGAAGTTACTTTGTTCGAAGAAAAATTTTATTATCTTGCAGAAAAACTTATGATAAAGGAAATCAGACAATTTATTACGCAATATACGGAGGGAGAGAGATGAATGCCAAAAAATGTCAAAACACAATATTTCCCCTTACAAGGATATCTCCAGCCTGAGAGCGATATTACTGAGCGTTTTCTGTGCGCCTTTAAAATCAAAAATATCTATTTGTTCCTGAATCTGCTGTATCTCCTTATCAACCCCCCGGTTGAGCAAATGTTTTTTCACGGATTCTATATGGCTTTCGGCTTCCACACGATTTTTACTAATAAGATCGGATAACTCTGTCAGAATCGGTTGAATCTCAGACGGGCTTAATATGTTATCTTTGTCGTGTATATCAGATTGTTCAGCGATATTAGCTTCCGGAATATCTTCGAGACTTCGGACAGATTTCAGTATCTGTTCCATGGCCTGTTCCAGCTTTCTGATCTTCGGATCAAAATCAGTCAGCGCGTTTTTTTTTATGCTATGCTCAAGTTCCTGGGCTGCCTGTTGCAATTGTGTCGCGGAAAGATTCCCAGCGATCCCTTTAATTGTATGAACCTGGACGCGGGCATCCTCCATCTCCATATTGATAAGGAGGTTTTTTATCTCAGTTGCGATGCCTGCGTAATTTTTAGCCAACTCTTTGACAAGTTTTATAAAAATATTTTCTTTTCCCCCTAATCGCCGCAATGCCGTGTCCACGTCAAACGCCTTGTTTAATTCAGGACTGACAAATGGTAATTGAAAGCCTTTTTTTTGCTTGGCTGTGATGACCTCCTGAGCTTCTTCGTTTTTGTCCGGGGCTTCGCACGCTGAACATTCGGGTTTGTTTGTTATCCATCTTGCCATTGTTGCGAAAAGCGATTCAGGATCAATGGGTTTGGTAATATAATCATCCATACCTGCTTCCAGACATTTTTCCCGGTCCCCCTGCATCGCGTGGGCAGTCATGGCGATAATCGGAATTCGGAATTTATGATTTTCCTGGTTTTGTATTTCATTCTCTGTTTTCCGAATTGACCTTGTGGCCTCATAACCGTCCATCTCAGGCATCTGCACATCCATGAGTACAACATCATAAGGAAAGGGAATTTGTTCAGATGTTGAATGTCGCCTCACCTTGCAGAACGGATCGAATTTTGAGCATATCGCGTCAACCGCTTCTTTCCCGTTATTTACTGTTTCCACAATAATTTCAGAGTCACGCAATATCTCCATAGCCACCTGCTGATTGATGGGATTGTCTTCTGCCAGGAGAACCCGCGCTCCCCTGACACATTCCATTGCATAAGGTTCATTGGTCACGTACTGATCCTTTTCAAATAGGTTCTCAGCTTTCATCTCAAAAACTTGCATGATTGTATCAAATAACAAGGATATTTTTACAGGTTTGGTCAGAAATGCCTTTATATTTGTCATTTCAGCACATGGTATATCTTCTTCCTGACCAAAGGCAGTCATTATGATAATCGGAATCCGTGTTCCGTTTTCCTGGATTCGAATCGCTTTTATTGTCTCAATTCCGTCCATTTCCCCCGGCATCTTCCAGTCAATGAATAGCAGGTTATATGAATTCCCATTGCGAGTCTGCTGTAATTCCTCCAGTACTTGTCTGCCCGAACTTACTGATGAGACGGTAAAACCAAAAGTTGTCAGTGCGTCCTCCAAAAATTCCCGAAATGTTTCGTTGTCGTCCGCTATAAGGATTCTCTTATCCCGGAGGTCCGGGGGGATAACAAACCGCTGCTCCGTGTCTTCCGGACGGACCGAGAATTTTGCTGTGAAATAAAAACAGCTGCCGTCCCCGGGATTGCTCTCTATCCAGATATCTCCCCCCATCATTTCCACCAGCCATTTACAGATGGTCAGCCCCAGACCTGTGCCGCCATATTCCCGGGTGGTGGACCCGTCAGCCTGGGTAAAAGGGGTGAACAGTTTCGATATCTGTTCTCCGGGGATTCCGATGCCAGTATCTCTGACTGAAAATCTGAGCATCACTTTTTCTTCAATTCTCAGAGAATTGTTGTCACCTGCCCTTTCCTGGTCACAGCGTTCCACATTGATGAGGATTTCCCCCTCATCTGTGAACTTAACTGCATTGTTTGTCAGATTGATGAGAACCTGCCCGAGACGAAGTGAATCCCCGATCAGCGAGCAAGGCACATTTTGGTCAATGGAAATGATCATTTCAATTTTCTTTTCAGCAGCCTTGCTGGAAAACATATCAGACAGGTTATCCATCACATCATGTAACTGAAAATCAACAGACTCCAAATCCAATTTACCGGCCTCGATCTTGGAGTAATCTAAAATGTCATTGATGATGCCGAGGAGAACCCGGGCCGAAGTTCCTATTTTTTCAAGATAATCAAACTGTTTATCTGTCATATCTGTTTTTAGGGCCAGATTTGTCAGTCCCATAATGGCATTCATCGGTGTCCTGATTTCGTGGCTCATATTGGCAAGAAACTGACTTTTGGACTGGGTGGCGGCTTCGGCCTTTTCCTTGGCAACCTGAAGCTCTTCGGTGCGCAGGTCCACCAAATCCTCCAGATGTTCCTTATACGCGATTAACTCTGCCTGGGTCCGCTTGATATCTGTAATGTCCCTCATAACACCCACCAGCGTTTTCTTTCCTGTTGCGGGATGTTTAAACAAAGCTCTCTTGGTGGATATGGTGCGCAATTCATCAGACGAATCTGTGAATTTTTCCTCATGCACATTCTCAATATTTGTGGTAAAAACTGCGTCATCTTTTTCCCAGAAAGTGTCTGCCTGCTCCTCAGAGAAAAAATCGTAATCTGTTTTTCCCAAAAGTTCCTCTTTGGGAAATCCCACGAAATCGCAATATGCGTCATTCAATATGATCCATCGGTGGTGTTCATCTTTTACAAAAATAGGGTCAGGAACGGAATTAAGGATATTGTTAAGAAAATCTCTGGATTTTTCCAGTTCGTCAGCGAACCGCTTTCGCTCTGTAATATCATGAGAAACCACCCCGACATGAGTGACTTCACCCTCCTCATTAAAATAGGGAGAATAAATCACCTGGTAATATCCAAGGCCCCGTCCGTGGAAATTAAACCAGTTTTCATATCTGGATTCCTTTCCTGCAAAGCACCGATCCACATTTTGCTTAATGCTTTTTTCGAAAATTTCATGGCCCCAGACTTCCGCCACCGTATTTCCCACGATTTTTTCCCGTGTCTTGTTATAAACATTACAATAGGCTTTGTTCACAGCCTCATATACATAATGTTTATTAATCATTGTCATCAGATCCTTGGACGCATCGGCGATAAATTCAAACTTGCGCGAAGCCTCCTGGGCCTGCTTACTCGCAGTAATATCCTGAATGTGAGCAATGAGGTGTTCAATGGAATTGTCATCCCGGCTGACCCGTGTCATAGAAATAATGGTAAAGACAATTTCACCGTCCTTACGAATGAACCGTTTTTCCATGGAATAGCTGTCAATTTCACCTCGGATAAGACGGTTGAATTCAATGATATCCGGCTCAAGGTCTTCGGGATAGGTCAGCGTTGTCCAGGTTTTTCCCAGGAGTTCCTCATGTGTATAGCCAAGAATCTCGCAGAGCCGGTTATTCACATGAATCCATCCTTTGTCAGGAGAAAGAATAGCCATCCCCCCAGATTCAGTTCAAAATATTTTTGAAACAGTTTTTCACTTTCCCGTAATGCTATTTCCATTTGGATATGTTCGTGAATCTGCTCTTTCAGTTCCTCATTTAACTGAGACAGTTCAGCAGTCCGTTCGAGAACCTTTTGTTCTAATAATGCGGTCATAAGCTGATAACGCCGCTGCTGCATTATTATTAAAATAAGGATCACAAACAACAACCCAATAATAACCCCTTCTTTATACCACACATTGTGGGTAAATATCCCCCATAATAAAACAGAGGCGAGGGCGAAAGCAGAAAACAGTGTCCAAAATCGTTTCATAGATGACTCCTAGACTTGAAATTTGAAATTTGAAACGACGTTTTTCCGTCATAACCGGAGGAACTGAAACTTAACCTTCTGATATAATATTATTACTCGATGTTCAAATTTCTTCTGTCATTCTGTTCGACTGAGACTTGGGCGAAAGCAGGAATCCGTTTTTGGCCGATGCGGTGTTTTTGGGAGCAGCGGATTCCAGCCTTCATTTTATCCGCTATGATTCACATATTCGGAGGCCAGGACAACCAGTTTTTCAAACTCCTCTTCCAGCTTATAAATAAGCGAACGGGCCTTGTCTGATTCGTTGTTTTTTCCTGAAATTTCAATTTGATATGCAATTTCACACAGTTTGTTTGCAGAAATAGTGGCGCACATTCCTTTGATGCTGTGTCCCTGCATTCTTATTTCTTCAGAATTATTTTTATCCAGGGCGCCCCTTAATTTTTCAATGTAAATCGGAATTTCCTGAAAAGCCATCGTCAGGATATCTTTGAAAAGTGATTCATTTCCTTCCACACGCTTCAGCAATTCGGCCCTGTCAAAAGTAATTTTATCTTCAGCTACTTGCGGTCGGACAGGGGAGGAGTCTGACACATCTTTTTTTAAAATCCATTTTTCAATAATATCAATAAGCCTGTCAGTTTTTATGGGTTTGGATATATAATCATTCATTCCCGCCTCAATACAGCGTTCCCTGTCTTCCTTCATGGCATGAGCAGTTATAGCGATGATGGGAATCTCATGACTGATCACTCCTGATTGCGGATCACGAATTTTTTTTGTCGCCTCCATGCCGTCCATTTCCGGCATCTGAACATCCATAAAAACAATATCGTAGGGATGTTTTTTAAGAATTTCAAGAGCTTCCAAACCATTGCCTGCAATATCCGCATAGAACCCCAGTTTATTCAGAATTGCCTGAGCCACAATTTGGTTGATCTCATTGTCTTCCACAAGCAGAATGCGGATAGTTTTTTTCAACTCATCGGAGATAGGATATTTTTTTATGGTGAAATCGGTCTGTTTATCCTCTTTAACAGCATTATCGGGGCTGTTGTCTCCTTTTTCCAAAAAAGCCGTAAACCAGAATCTGCTTCCTTTGCCGGCTTCACTTTCCACGCCGATTTCGCCTCCCATCAGCTCTGTCAGTTGCTTGGAGATAGCCAGCCCCAGTCCTGTTCCGCCGTATTTTCGGGACATTGAGGCATCTGCCTGGGAAAAGGATTTAAAAAGACGCCCCATGCGATCTTTCGGAATACCAATACCCGTATCTGCCACTGAAAAGCGTATCATGGCATGAGTATCGCTGTCTTTTTCCAAAGAAATATGGACGCTCACATTTCCTTTTTCCGTAAATTTTATCGCATTGTTCACAAGGTTGATGAGTATCTGACCCAGGCGCTCGGCATCCCCGATAAGCATCAGGGGAACATCATGATGAATAAGGCAGTCCAGTCTGAGCCCTTTTTCCGCTGCCTTTGGTTTCAGCATACGGACCACATTTCTGGTCATATTTTCGAGGTTAAAATCAAAAATTTCCAGATCAAGCTTTCCTGCCTCAATTTTGGAAAAATCAAGAATATTATTAATGAGAGAAAGGAGCAGTTTTGAGGAAGAATGAATGACTTCGGTCTGATATTGCTGTTCCTTACTGAGATTTGTATCAAGCAGGAGTCCTGTCATGCCGAGGATGGCATTCATGGGGGTGCGGATTTCATGGCTCATGTGGGCCAGAAATTCGCTTTTGGCCCTGCTGGCGTTTTCTGCTGCTTCTTTGGCCTTTTTCAATTCAGCTTCGGCTCGTTCCAGGCGATAATACGCCAGACTGAGTTCTCTGCCTTCCTGTATGAAGAACTGTTTTTCTCCGTAAGAAGAGCGGGCCAGCTCAATCAGCAGTATCTTTTTCTTGTCTAAGGAAACAGCGACGGCCTCAAGTGCGCAGTCATTCCCCTCCGAATCTGTTTCAAGCCACGGCCCCGAATTCAGTCTTCCCCTGGTTTCCGTTGCCCAGAATTCTTCCGCGTCAATCAGGAAATTTTCAAGAAAAGGGAATTTCTCCTGAGGTCTGAATTCCTCATTCTCGGCCTCGATTTCCGGAAAAAATCGCTTCAGCCAATCCGGAAAATCCCCCAACAACTGAAACACTCCCCCGTCTCTGTGTTTCATCGCTATTATATCCAGAATATCAAAAATTTCACACAAAATTGACTCCATATTCACCAAACACATTTTCCGAATATTAACTCATCAAAACAAAAACCTGCGACCGTCACGTCATCCTGTCTTTCATTTTCGCCCTGGTAAGCATTAAAAGCCTGAAGAAGCACATCCCGCTGTTTTTCAAAAGGTAATCGTGCATTTTCCTTCAGCAGATTTCTGAATCGCCTGCTGCCGAACCGGCGGTCCCTCTCCCCCCCGAGCTGATCTGTAAAACCGTCAGTAAAAATATAAAAGGACATATTCTTATCAATCGTAATTTTATGATTGGTAAAGTTAAAATTCAAATCAGACCTTTTATAACCAATGCTTTGTCGGTCGCCTTTAATGAAACAGACCTCACCATTATGAATATAGATCAGGGGAAGTCTTGCTCCGGCAAATGTCAGTGAATAGGCATCCGTTGTCTGTTTTTCTGTTTTCTGATCACTGATTGCGGGTTGAATACTGAAAATCCCGGCATCCATGCCGTCATCGGAAAGCGCATATCCCGTATCCTGCTGAAGAGACGTTTTGACAATAAAATTCAGCCGCCTGAGGATTTCCGAGGGATCACGGCATCCCTCGTCTCTTATGATTCTTCGCAGCCCGGAAGAAGCAATCATGGTCATAAAGGCCCCGGGCACACCATGTCCGGTGCAGTCAATGACCGCTCCCACGATCCCGTCCTCAAAGGAGTCAAAAAATAAAATATCTCCGCCCAGGATATCTCTTGGCATCCAGATAAAAAAACTGTGAGGAAAATAACACTTGACACGGTCCGGATCCGGAAGCAGAGACCGCTGTATCATTTTAGCGTACTGGATACTTTCCATGACCTTCCGATTGGCAGCCTCGGCAGCTTCTTTTGATTTCTTCAATTCTGCTTCAGTTTGTTCCAGACGGTGATATGCCAGACTGAGTTCTCGGCTTTTCTGTATGAAAAACTGTTTCTCTTTCTGGGAATAGCGGGCCGGTTCGACAAGCAATAATTTTCTTTTTCCTGAAAAAATCGCCGTTGCTTCAAGCTCGCAACTGTTCCCCTGATCGTCACTTTCAGCCCATGCGCCTGATTTTAAAGGTTCTGTATTTTCCGATGTCCAGCAGTCTTCCGCGTCAATCAGAAAATTTTCAAGAAAGGGAGAGTTTTCTTCAGGTCTGAATCTTTTTCCCGGGACAGCCTGCGGAAAGAAGGGTTTTAAGCATTCCGGAACAGTACCGAGCAGTTGAAAGGACGCGTCATCTCCGCGCTCCGCCACAAGAATATCCAAAAGATTAAACACATCCGCCAGAAAGGATTCATCCGTCATCTTCAGCAGCCTCATAAGAAAACACCTGTCCGGGCATGTCAGTCCCCTGTAAACTGAGTGTGGCTTTTGAAAAGTCAGCCTGAAAATCATCTGCCGCCCGGAACGTGTTTTCGTCAATCAGTATCTCATTCGGGCGTGCCTGTTTTTCAAGCTCCGATGCCAGATTCACATACCGGCCGATAACACTCAGGGTTTTTCTGCGATCCCAGCTTCCAATGATTCCCAGGACCGCCTTCCCTGATGCAATGCCAATTCCGATATCAAAAGTATCCTGCTTTTCCCTTTGTCTGACTTTGTTCAGAGATCGTACATTTTTAATCATGCGGAAGCCTGCCTTAACAGACTGAACAGAGGGAGACACGCCCGGAAGAATGCCAAAAACCCCCATCACCGCATCTCCCATAATCTTATCTGCCACACCGCCCTCGTCAAGAACAGGCCGGACAATGGCGGTCATATATTCATCCAGGGATTTTAACACCCGGACAGGGGATATTTTCTCAGAGTAGGAAGTGAATCCTCGGATATCCGCAAAAAGAACAGAAAGATATTTGCTATCTCCTGGTTCCTGAAGGGTAAGGTGAAACACTTTTTCACTATTTTTCTTTGCCAGATACTGATTCATCATTTTTAAATGTCTGTCCCTGAAAAGGCGCAACTCATTTGCCTCCTGCTGCAAAGCAACCAGATGCGCCTCTTTCAGGGTGGCATCCAGCAAAAGCAGCCAATAATATCCCTGTTCTCCGGAGAAAATATGGACATCTGCTGAAATACCGGATTCCATTGTCACACAGGACAGGGACATTTGTTCGTCATCCGGAGGAAAAAGTCCCTCCAGCAGGAGGATGCGTTCTTCCATATGTTCCCCTTTTTTAAGGTCAGTAAAGCCATATGCTTCAGGATTGCCGCCCCAGTTCATCAGACGACCATCCTTTTCCAACAGGAAAAAGGCAGGGGAACGATCTTTAAAAGAGAGGTTATAAAGATATTCGAGAACTGGCGGAGCAAGGTCTGGCATTTTTTTTATCCTTCTAACATTTTATTGGCAAGTAACAGGAAAGCGTCTTCCACGCCTGTTCCTGTTTTTGCGCTTGTTCTGAGTACGGTCAGACCGTCTTCTGACAACTGATCAATGATTTCATCATCAATCTCCCACTCATCTTCAAGGTCTGACTTGTTGAAAAGCAAAATAAACGGAACGTTGCCGATGTTTTCCTCAACCCTTTCCCGCAACTCCAAAGCAGTATTCAGCGTGGACCTGCGGGTTCCGTCCACCACTAAAAAATAGCCGGAAGCACCTCTGATATAAGACATTTGCACTTTTTGGAAATTGTCTTCTCCGTATATGTCCCACAAAAGGAGGTTCACTTCCTGTCCGTTCACTGAAATTGTTTTTTTATCAATCTTTACGCCCACAGTGGTCAGGTATTTGTCAGAAAACATACTTTTTACAAATCGCTGTACAAGACTGGTTTTTCCTACTGAAAAGGCCCCCAGCATACAGATTTTTTTCTTAATCATAAATTTTTATCCCCAGTTTGGTGGCAGGAGAGTTTCCTCTTCATTTTCGGTTTCTTCAGGTGAGGAATCCGGTTGAGCTTCACTCACCCCGTTTTTTTTATCAGATGGGTCAGATTCAGCTTTATCAGCCCCGCTTCTGTCCTCAGGTGAGATATTCTCTGATTCGTCAGATCTGGTTTCTTCAGAGTCAATAATTACCCTGAAGCTTACACAACGGTTAAATTCTCTGTCTGCTTCCGAAATTTCTTCTTTCAAAGGTTCCTCTGCTCCCACACCTTTTGATATAAACATCTCTGCGTTAAAGCCCTTTGAAACCAGGATGGAAAATAATTCATCAGCCCGCTTTTTGCTGATTTCCAGATTTCTCTCATCAGAGCCTACGCTGTCTGTATGACCGATAATTTCAATACGGACAGGTTTGTCAAAAATTTGCACCAGATCAGAAATATTCTTAACATCTTTAACCAGTTCATCCACTGCATCTTTCTGATCAGATTTGACTGTTACAGAAACCCTGTCGAAAAAAAACAATGTGTTTTCAATTTTTTCGCTGATGATTTCAATTTGTTTCAGGTCAAGATCAATGACATTGTCACTTCGGAACCCTAAAATACCGGGAATTGTCTCCGACAATTTCTCAGATTCGATAATCCACTGATGGGAAGCTTTTCCTTCAGCCCAAAGAATGCCATCCTTTAGTTCAAATGTTATGGTTTCCGGAGGTCTGAGAACACTGCTGATCCGCCGGATAATGAATGTCGGGTGGGATGAATGGTAAAGCTCCCAGTTGAATTTTACGCTGCCGGGTTTAATCTTCGCCTCTTTTAAAATTTCCACAGGATCAGCAGCCAGCGTATCCCTAAGCCCGAAAACATGATATTTGCCGGACTGTTTTTCTGTTTCAGTAATGACAATGCCCGGTTCCTCATGTAATCTGTCCAAATAATCTCTCCAACGCATATAGTCCCGAACAGAAAAAAAAGACCAGGTCCCGAGGCAGAGCATCACGAGTCCTAAAAATCCCCATAACACATAAGGATTTTTTTCTTTTGCCTTAAACTGACTTTTAAGACAGTCTGAAAGGCGGTCTTTTGTGGGTTCAAACGGAGCCGTGTCCCCGTTAAAAGACCTGAGATTGTCAAGTTGCTCAAAATGTATGGCATCCAGAGTCTCACGCAGGAGCGACGGAAACTCGGCCGGCGCGTTTCCCCAGACAACCGCGGCCAGCACAGCCTGGGAACTCTGTTCAATCCATACGCTGCGGTCCCCGAACTGTAAGTTTTCAAGGGTGTCATCCTGTCCCGCGCCAAAAGAATCCCGGACAAAATCCTGAATGGCCGTGAGCATGGCAGAGACCATATCCGGGTCCTGGGCCACGGCCTCTTCTGTCACCACATTCTGAAGCACCAGTCCGGTCTCTTTGTGAATCAGAAAAAGCTGTTCAACCTGATACACGAGGGAATGAAGCAGGGCCACCTCGCCAAAAGGCTTTTTGGTCTTAAACGCTTCAAACCGCCACTTCAGCCCCCGCATGGAAAGACCGTGTTCAAGCGTGGCGCTGAAGGTCTGGATCATTTCTTTAATCAGGGAGGTAATGGCTCTCTTAATCGCAGGCAGCATCACCGGCACAAGCGTATCCACAAGATTCGCGGGATTTTTTTTCACAGACGCTTTGATGGCTTCCTCAGTCACAGACTCCATTGCAGTGACGATCTGTTTATCCCGGGACGAACGGATCATAATGGCTTCAGGCAGAATCCTGCTGACTTCCTCAGGGTTAAGGGTCTGATCTTTCAGGAGTTCCCGAATCTCATCAAACTGGGACTGCAAGGGACCTACCAGCAGTTTGCGAAGTTCCTCCACAGGATCATCAGCTTTTATGCGCTGCTCTTCCGAAGTTTTTCCGGAAATTTTACCGGTGAATAAGTTTCTCATTATATAATTCGTCTAAAGTAGTATAATTCGTCTAAATCGCCATGCCTGTTGCTGATTTTTATGCTTTGTCATTGTTAATGCGCATTCCCAGCTCTGTAAAAAAATCGGCAAGAGCAGAACGATCAACCTTGGTCATGCGAAGTTCCTGAACGACTTTTTCAATGAGCGAGGCGGTTTCTTCGTATCTTTGCCGGATATCATTGCGCAAACTCTGAGACTGTTCCGAAATCTGCTGCTGTAATTCCTTTGAATTCCTGCCAAAGTCATCATTGAGCCTGTCAAGCCGCATTCTCAATGAGCGGGTCACATCTTTAAACTGTCTTTCAGCATCCCTGACAGATTCGGAACGGGCATTTTCTTCAGCCAGCAGGCGGTCTTCCAATGAGCGATTTATATCTTTGAGCTGTCTTTCAATATTTCTGAAAGACTCTGTCCGTGCGTGCTGTTCGGTTCTTACTTGGTCCTTTAGGGATTCGAGTTCTTTGTTAATAATTTTTTCAAGTGAGTCAAAATTTTCCCTTGCCTCGCTTTTTGAAACCGTCATTTCCTTAAACATGCGTTCTTCCAGCCGGGAAAACCTTTTTTCGTAATCCTGCATCTGGCCGCCAAAAATAAGCTCTCTGATCTTATCTATGTTTTCAGCAGGTTCTGTGTCCGTGCCCGGGGAGGGAGACGCGTCCTCTGATTTATCAGATTTTGTTTTTTCAAATGAAATCAGTGTTTTTTCCGCTTCTTCAGATTTGCTCATTATTTCTTTTTCTCCTTCGGTTATAAAAATTTTACCTTGTTTATTGGCTACGAGCCTCGTAGATGATTTTCTGTTCACATATAAAAGGGGAGTATCTTTTTTTTCAGACAGGTTCATAGCAACACGCCTTACAGAATATAAATCTCAGCAATACAGATGCGGAGTCATTTTTCATTTTACTGATATTATTGATGAAACCCAAATTTTTTAGAATTGCATAACGTATGTTATTTATTTCAAAAACAATTTTTTTGCAAGTTTTTTTTCCATTAAAAAATAAAGTCAGGTGTTCGGTGTCAGGTGTTAAGGTGTTAGGTGTTAGGTGTTAGGTGTTAAGGTGTTAAGTGTTCGGTGTTCGGTGTTAGGAAATAACCCTGAAGCTTGTATTGGTTATTATAACCATGCAGAAACAGCATCCTAATACCTCCTCTTACAGATCACAACTGATTTCGGGCATCTGCAATAGAAAAAAATAAATGTATTGAAAAAAAATGAAACATCATGTAAAAGATGTTTTTTCATAAACAGCGCATACGGTAAATTATTTTTGAAAATTTAAACGCTTAACGATATTAGAAAAAGATCATGCCAAAAACAAAAATAATCTGCACCATCGGCCCTTCGAGCGGAACATCCGAAATTATCCGGGAGCTTATCATTCATGGTATGAATGTTGCCAGACTGAATTTTTCCCACGGTACCCATGAGGAACACAAGGAAAAAATCAATATTATTCGGGCGATTTCCAAAGAACTGAACAAGCCGGTTGCGATTTTACAGGACCTTTGCGGGCCAAAAATCAGAGTGGGTAATATTTGTGAGCCGGGCATACGTCTTGAGCCGGGACAGACCTTTATTTTAACCAATCAGGCAATTCAGTCTGATCATAGGCGGGTTTCTGTTTCCTACGAGAATCTTCCGTCAGAGGTCAGGCCGGAAGACAGGATACTCTTAGCTGATGGCGTAATGGAACTGCTTGTAAAAAAAACAACTCCCACTGAAATTTATTGCGAGGTGATCACAGGCGGGATACTTACTTCACACAAAGGAATTAATCTTCCCACCGGCTCTGTCAAGGCAGATGCCATGACAGACAAGGACAAAGCCGATCTTCTTTTTGGTCTGAAGAATGACGTGGATTATGTGGCACTTTCATTTGTAAAAACAGCAGAAGATATTTTAAAGTTAAAAAATATTATCAGAAAAGAGAATAAACAGACTCCTGTTGTTGCAAAGATCGAAAAACATGAGGCATTGGACAATATCGAAGAAATTATGTCAGCGTCTGACGGCATCATGGTGGCCCGGGGGGACCTGGGCGTGGAAATCCCTCTGGAAAATGTTCCCGGAATACAGAAACAGCTGGTTAAAAAGGCCAACATCATGGGAAAACCTGTCATCATTGCCACCCAGATGCTTCGTTCCATGGTAAATTCGGTTCGTCCCACACGGGCTGAGGCAACTGATGTGGCAAACGCTGTTCTGGACGGGGCAGACGCGGTCATGCTTTCCGAAGAGACTGCAAGCGGAAATTTCCCGGTCCAAGCTGTCCGTTTTATGGTCCGTATCGCTGAAAACGCGGAAAAAAATTTTCCCCATGCCAGATATTTGCGGTTTACACCTGAAAAGAATGTGGCAGAATCTGTGGCGCATGCGTCCTGTGTCTTATCGGATCATCTGAATGCCGCGGCAATTGTTGCCACCACGCGGTCAGGTTTCACAGCCATGCAGATTTCACGTTTCAGGCCCAAAACCAAAATTATTGCCCTGTCCCCTGAGAAAAGGACCATACGCCAGCTTGCGCTGTACTGGGGCTGTTTTCCCAGTTTTGTCCCAGAAACCGGAAATACGGATGAGCGTATTGAAAAAGCTGCTGTGTCAGCAATTGAAACCGGAAAAGTTTCAAAAGGTGATCTCATCGTAATCACAACAGGGCATCCGGTGTGGGCCGCGGGTACCACCAACATGATGCGGGTCAAACGGCTCTGAGCAAAAAAAATTCGGAAAAGACTTTTTTCAGTTGGTAGTTCAGCGTTTAGGCGGTATGAGACCGCCTAAACGCTGAACTACCAACTGGTGCGGAACTACCAACCGTATATTCATTTTTAAAAATTGTCTGACAAGTATATTGCAAAAAAAAATTAAAATATTTCAGTTGTAACATCGGTCAGGAAGTTATAACTATCTGAAATCACTAAGACTGAATTTGGGCTGTCTGAATCAGCCAGTTTTAGTTGCCTGCTTTCTGTGCAGTCTTCCCCTTTGACAAGCTCAGGACCCGGGTTTTGGCGTTGTTTGGTCATACGCGGTTCCCTGAGCCTGTCGAGGGGAAAGAACAGCATCGGCAAAAAAATAATCGCAAAAAGTGAAATTTTCAAACGGTTCAGACAACATCATAACAGGAAGGGATCGTATCAGTGAAAATTCTGAAAAAAACAAGGTACATGCTTTTTTGGTGTGCCATATTATCAATATTCCATTACCCGGCCGCATCTGTGGCAAAAAGCACTTCATTTCATAGTACCGCGCTGAAACCCGGAAAGGTTGAGATGGGAATAAACCAGCGCTTCCGATATGAATATCTGGACGAGTTTAACATCAAAAAATATGGAACCGGCCATGATGATAATGTCCTGCTCAGTCGTACACAACCGTACCTGCGCTACACCATTTCCCGGGGACCGTCTGTTTTTCTTCAGGGACAGGATTCCCGTTTTTGGTTTTCCGATGACATTGATAAGGAAGATTATATTCAGGGATGCCCTTACTATAATGAATTTGATCTTCATCAGGCTTACCTTGAATGGCGAACCATCGCTGAAACACCATTTGGTTTCAAGGCTGGCCGGCAATCCGTCGGATACGGGGATACTCGGATTTTCGGCCCCGGAGGCTGGGGCAATGTGGGACGTCATCTTTGGGATGCCGGTATTGTGTATTATGAAACAAAAAATATAAAATTTGATTTTATTTATGGCAAGAAAATTTTTTATGACTGGGACAGATTTGATGAGGATCATTATGATTATCACGCTTATGGTATGTATGTTCAGACAAAGCCTCTGACTGACCATACCCTTGATTTTTTTTATGCGGTCAAAGACAGTGACAGCGGTATAAGTGAGGATGATGAATTTACCGTTCAGACAGCCGGATTTTACGGAAAAGGCAAATGGCATCAGTTCGACTATAATGCAACCGCCGCGTACCAATTCGGAGATGATGGGAAAGACGATATTGCAGCATATATGATGCATGCCGAGGTGGGATTTACAACAGCCCTTCGTTTCAAACCCCGCCTGGCAGCAGGATATACCATCGGATCCGGAGATGAAGATCCGAATGACGATGATCAGGGAACCTATGACGGGGTTTTCGGCGGGGTTGCAAAATATTACGGCCGAATGAATCTGTTTTCCGGCTCGAATCTGACGAACTGGCAAACCAGTATTGCTGTCAAACTGTACAAAGGCTTTTCCATTTGCGTGGATTATCACTGGTTTCGTCTGGCTGAAAAAAAGGATGCCTGGTATTACTGCAATAACAAGGTGATGCGTAAAGATGAGACTGGTGATTCCGGATCGGATCTGGGAGAAGAGCTGGATATGGTTTGCAAATACAAAATAAATTCTCATCTGAAACTGATGGCCGGGTATGCCTGTTTTTTTCCCGGATATTTTGTTGAAAACACCGGAACGGCTGAAGATGCCCACTGGGCATTCACCCAAGTCATATTTTCATTTTAATCCGTGAAAGAATATGCTGATTATAACGGATTTAGGAGAGGCTCTGATTTCAAAAGGCTGACCCAACCTTCTTTTTTTTGGAGGGAACCGGACGAACATTCCCGAAAAACCGGGGTTTCTGAGGGGACAGATGTCCCGAATTTTTAATTATTGCCAGCCCCTTTTAAATCAATTGGTTACAAAAATTATTCGAACTATTGGCGGATAATTTTAAATATTATCAACTAACACACCGGAAACGTTAATGACAGAAATAATGTCGGAGGTAATCATATGTCGGTGGATCCAAAAAATGTGAAAATCCTATTAGTCGAAGATGCCATGACAATGCGCAAAATCGAAATAAAAACGCTTAATTCACTGGGATATAAAGAAATCACCGAAGCAAAGGACGGAAACCAGGCCATTGAAAAGCTTCGGGAAGAGAAAAAAATTGATTTAATCATCAGTGACTGGAACATGCCGGGTATGGACGGTTACGAACTCCTGGTATGGGTACGTGCGAATGAGGAATATAAGGACATTCCTTTTCTTATGGCCACTGGTCAGGGCGACATAAAACAGGAGCGAAAGGCTGTTGTGGCCGGTGTGAGCAGCTTTGTGGCCAAACCTTTTAACGCTGATGAACTGAAAAATAAAATTGATGAGGCGTTCGGCGTCAAGGACGATGATAAAATTTTCGTAGAGGAAGTAAAATCAAGAAAGACAACGACCGGAAAGGTAAGGCTGAAAGTCGCACATATTCAGATTACCGATCATCTGGTTTTGGGCGTATTAAAACACCTGATTGAAAAGAAAACCATAAGCCCCAAATATTTTGAACTGGAAACTCAGTGTATGCGGGGATGGAATCCTGTGAAGGACTCACTGGGAAAAGGCACGGTTGATGCGGCCTGCATCCTGGCCCCGATTGCCATGGACCTTTTCAGTTTCGGAAGCCCTATTAAGCTGATACTGTTTGCTCATAAGAGCGGCAGCATATTTGTCCGTAACAAACAGGGGATATATCACAAACCTTTCCAGAATTTCTTTAAGAACAAATCATTTATTATCCCTCATAATATGTCAGTCCACCATATGCTTTGCCACATGTTTTTTACTAAAATCGGTCTTAACCCCGGGGTGGCCGGAGAAAGGGGGATTAATGTAAATTTTGAAGTGGTTGACCCGATTCTGATGCCTGAATTTCTCCGTAACAATCCCAATTCCGGAGGCTTCATGGTGGCCGAACCCCTGGGAACAAAGGCCATTGCCTCAGGCATTGCCGAGTTGCAGTTCCTTTCCAACGAACTCTGGGAACAGCATCCCTGCTGTGTGGTCGCGATGCGGGAAGACATTATCGGACAATACCCGGACGCGGTTCACGAATTTACGGAAATGCTTGTTCAGGCAGGTGAATTTATTCAGAAAAAGCCTGAACTGGCTGCGGAGGTCGCGGTGGATTTCCTGGATCCGAATAAAAAATTAGGTCTGAAAGTTCCTCTGCTTAAAAACGTTCTTACGGAAAGCCAAGGAATTAAAACAACAGATCTGTTTCCGGAAATCCAGGACCTTGATAAAATTCAGCAATACATGGCCAATCAGATGGGACTCGGCTCCCTCATTGATTTGGAAAAATTTGTTGATACCCAGTTTGCCGACGCTGTTTTTAAAGAGAGGGCAGCGCCCACAAATCCCTCAGTCCTTCATGATACAGCATCGTTGGCTATTGAACTTCTGAAACGCGGCGTGATTGAGGAAGACAAAGCCTCGTCAAAAGCCATGCTGAACAAGGAAGGGAAATATCTTACGTTTAACCTGGGTGATCAGGAATTCGGTATTGATATTCTGAAAATCAGGGAAATTATCGGAATGATACCCATCCGAACGGTTCCCCAGCTTCCGCGGTTTATCAAAGGCGTCATCAATCTCAGAGGCAAAGTGATTCCGGTGATGGATCTCAGACTCAGATTCGGAATGAAGGAATTTGAATACACAGAGCGGACGTGCATCGTGGTTTTGGAACATGAAATAGACGGCAAGTCCATACAGATGGGGATTGCCGTGGATTCGGTTTCAGAAGTGCTGCCCATCAAAGCCTCTGTTATTGAGGACACCCCTTCTTTCGGTGTCAGTCTGGATACCCGGCACATCCTGGCAGTGGCCAAAATAGAAGGAAGTGTAAAAATTCTGCTTGATATAGACCATGTTATTTTTGGTAAAGACAACAACATGTTTGTTGAGGACCTTCTCTGATCCTCGTCTGAGTCTGATGTTTCAAGCTGCAATAAAAACCTGTTGCTCCTGACCGTGCTTATACTTTAAATATGAGTGAAACAATGATCGTACCCTATGAAAATTCGAGTTGAAAATATCACCAAGACTTACCCTCTTCCAAAAGGAAAGCAATTCACCGTACTGAAGAATATAAATTTTACAATTAATGAGGGCGACTTTGTTACAATTCTGGGAGAATCAGGCTGCGGAAAGTCCACGTTGCTGAATATTCTTGCGGGTCTGTTGCCTGTCTCCTCCGGAGAAATATGGGTTGATAATAAAAAAATTGTCGGACCTCATCCGTCAAGGTCCATTCTTTTCCAGCAGCCCAATCTGCTGCCATGGCTCAGTGTGGAAGAAAATATCGTGTTTGGCTGCAAGCTTCGGGGCGAAGTTGACAATCTGAGGTTTCGGGCCAATCAGCTGATAGATATAATGGGATTGTCAGGGTTTGAAAAGGTCTATCCCCATGAACTTTCCCTGGGCATGGCACAACGGGTATGTCTGGCAAGGTCACTTATCGGACATCCGGATGTACTGCTTTTAGATGAACCGTTCGCGTCGCTTGACACATTTACCCGAATTCATCTTCAGGAAGAACTGATAGACTTCTGGCAGGTCGAAAAATTAACAGTCATCTTCGTGACACATGATATTGACGAAGCAATTCTCATGGGAAACAAAGTGATATTATTAGGGGGGCATCCGTCTGGTATTGTTAAAATTTTTGATATCAGGATGAATTATCCCAGAGATATGACAAGTAAAATCTTTTTTCTCGTCAGAACCTCAGTTCTCAAGAAGTTTGAAGAGGCATTTACAGACAATAAAAATTTGAATCCGGGAGAAAAAGAATGACGCTCTTAACCAGACGGGACTTTTTGAGAAAAACTGCTGCCGCGAGTGCCGGCGCACTGACCGGGGCATCATTAAAACCGGTTCTCTCGTTTCCGAGTTCCTTCACAGGAAAGCATGAGACGGAAACAAAGCTGCGTATCGGATATTTGCCCATAACTGATGCGGCTCCCCTGCTCATTGCCCACGCAAGGGGGTATTATCAGGAAGAAGGACTGAAAGTTGACAGGCCGATAAAGATTCGGAACTGGTCTGCATTGTCAGAATCCTTTTTTACAGGAAAATTTAACGTCACTCACATGCTGCTGCCCATGCCTGTCTGGACACGGTATAACAACAAGGCTCCTGTGAAGGTCATGGCGTGGGACCATACAAACGGCAGTGCGATCACGGTGAGAGCAGACGCAGGTATCACAGGCTTTGAGGATCTGGGCGGCAAACATATCGCGGTGCCTTACTGGTATTCGATGCACAATGTCATCCTGCAAATGGGATTGAAAAAAGCAGGTCTGATTCCTGTTATCCAGCCGCAATCCGCACCGCTCAGGCCCAATGAGGTGAATCTGTTTATCCTTCCTCCGTCTGAGATGCCTGTGGCTTTGTTCGGAAAAAAAATTGACGGGTATATCGTTGCAGAGCCTTTCAATGCCATTGCTGAAATAAAACTCAGGGCGAAAATAATGCGGTTCACAGGAGACATTTGGAAGAACCACCCCTGCTGTGTGGTGGTAATGAATGAAAACCTTGTTCGTTCAAGACCTGTTTTTACGCAAAAGGTTATCAATGCCATTGTAAGGGCGCAGTTATGGATTTTAAACAACCGGGCCGAGGCCGCCAGAATATTAAGTATTGACGGGAATAAATATTTGCCTGCTCCGGAGAAAATATTATTAAGGGTTTTCACAGGATATGATAATCTTGCGATATATGGCAAAGGAACGGTTCCCCGGGCCATTCGGCATCCTGAGTGGAATATCGGCAGAATCGGGTTTCAACCTTATCCGTATCCGTCCGCAACCCGTTTTATTGTGAAGGAAATGGCCCGAACCCTGATGGAAGGGAATACGGCATTTCTCAAACGTCTTGATCCTGATGGTGTGGCAAAGGACCTTGTTGATTACACATTTGTAAAAAAAGCCATTGCCAATGTCGGGGGACCTGAAAAATTTGACGCGATAAGCATTGAAAATCCCTGGGAAAGAGAAGAGGTTTTTGATCTCTGACAGTTCCGTATTCAGCAGCAGAAAAAATATTTTTCTTTCCGGCTCCGGATATCTGACAGCGTCCTGAGACTTCCGATGTTTTTAATATTTCATAAGTCTGATCTGGCCATTGTTATTGCATTTCAAAAAAATAATGTTATTCCTCATAAAATATTTTGACACACATTTGAACGAATCAGAGTCTGTTTCAGTGGAAAAAGGGCTGGCTTACAGAATTTGTTACGGATTCCTGGGAACGGTGATTTTTATCTTCCTATGGACACTGATCGGTTATCTGATTTTCACCAAGCCGGAGTATAAACAGTTTTCAGGCCTTTTGCCTCTGCCAACCATAAAGGCTTTTTATTCGCTGATTTTTGATAATGATTTCTGGTCTTCGGTATATGCCAGTCTTCGGCGGGTAACTGTCGGGATATCCATTGCGTTTGTCATGGGCCTTCCTCTGGGCCTGCTTATCGGGTTTTATAAGAAGCTGGAACTGATTACCTATACTCCCGTACAATTTGTGAGAATGATCAGCCCGGTGTCATGGATGCCTGTGGCGCTGCTTGTTTTCAGGAGTTTTGAATCTGCGATTTACTTTCTCATTGCAATATCAACTGTTTGGCCGATTATATTAAATACAACCCACGGTGTTTCAAGGGTGAATCCTCAGTGGATTAATATGGCTCGGAATCAGGGGGCAAAAAACTACCAGCTGTTATTAAAAATTATTGTTCCTTCATCCGTCCCATATATCCTTACCAGCCTTCGGCTAGCCCTCGGGGTGGCGTGGATTGTTCTGGTTCCAGCGGAATTCCTGGGCGTGTCAAGCGGTCTCGGATATATTATTAATGACGCGCGTGACACCATGGAATATGACCGGCTTATGGCTATCATTATTGCCATCGGTATCGTGGGGTTTATCTTAGACGGCTCTATCCAACTGATACAGAAATCATTTCCTTTTAAACGAACATGGAACTAAATTGAGAATTGAGAATTGAGAATTGAATTCTGTTTTTTCAGTTCGTAGTTCCGCGTTTAGGCGGTATGACACCGCCTAAACGCGGAACTAAGTACCTCATCATAAGTTTTCGATATTCGCACGGGAAAGAAACCCGGCTTTTTTCCCGGAATGAGTCGCCGCCCGTAAAGGAAAAAGCCGGGTTTCTCCGCCGTTCATAGAAAAAAAATATGTATAAAAAACTTTTGATCAGGTACTTATATTATTCCTTCCAATTGTCAGGCAGCCGGGGCTTCGCCCCATATATATCAGGTTGCCGGGCGGGGTTCGCAACCTGTCTGAAAAAAATATAGATTAATAGAAACAATGAGTTATGATTCTGATCTGATACAAAGAGCGGCTCGTTTTGACAGGCTCAACGAGCAGTTCCCCGCACCAGCCCCCTGAACCTGTCGAAGGGGGGCTTTTACTGCTTGTTCAGGCATCTGAGTTCTTCACGATCATCAAAAGGAAAAGTCTTATCCCCGATAATCTGATAAGGCTCGTGTCCTTTACCGGCCACCAGAATGACATCGCCTGTACGACTCATAGAAAAAGCCTTTCCAATGGCTTTCCGCCTGTCGGGTTCCACAATTACACCGTGTTCGGGCATACCCGTCAGAATGTCATCAATAATCGCATCAGGGTCTTCACGCCGGGGATTGTCAGAAGTTACCACACATAAATCCGAAAGATCAGAAGCTATTTTTCCCATTAGCGGACGTTTTCCCCTGTCCCGGTCACCGCCGCAGCCAAATACCGTGATGATCCGTTCAGAACCTGTTGCCCGTAATGTCTGCAATATTTTTTCCAAAGAATCCGGCGTATGCGCATAATCCACAATTCCCACCCGGTTTCCCGGCAGCGTTACTGTTTCAACGCGTCCGGATACCCCGTTCAGCGTGTGGCAGGCAGTCCGGATTTGTTCTGTATCAGCTCCCAGGGCCAGACAGGCGGCCATGGCTGCCAATACATTATAAACATTAAAATTCCCCACAAGAGGTGTGCTGATATCCAACGTCGTGTCCTGATAGCTGACACGGAAATTTGTTCCCCGGGAAGAACACAAAATCTGATCTGCCCTCAGACTTGCCCCGGGAGTGCATCCGTAATCTATCACAGGGCAGGGGCAAAGCGACATCATTTCTTTTCCCATCTCATCATCACTGTTAATCACGGCGGTGGCATCGGATTTTAATCCGGTGAACAATGACATTTTAGCAGCACGGTAATCTGCCATGGTCCCATGAAAATCCAGGTGATCCCGGCTTAAATTCGTGAATACGGCTACATCCGTATCCAAACCGGAGACCCGATCCAGCTTCAGGGCATGGGAAGATATTTCCATGGACAGGGTGCTGATGTCCATATCACGCAGTTCCCCCAGGGTCCCGAACAAGGTCGGAGACAGCGAGGTGGTATAAACTGTGTCAGCATATTTTTTGTGACCTGTATATAAACCCAGCGTACCCAGGGCCGCGGACGGTTCACCGCAGGCTGTGAGCATCTGGTTAATCAGGTGTGTCGTGGTGGTTTTGCCATTGGTTCCGGTAACACCGATAATATTAATGTCCTTATCTGGCGTGTCAAAAAAATATTTTGCAGCATAAGCCATCGCTTTCCGAGCATCCGGGACGATGATCTGCGGTAAGGTAATATCGGGAATCGGCCGTTCAAGCACCAAGGCCCCTCCTCTTTCCGGAAGGATTTCACTTAACGGGTCAGAGGCATCTTCTGACCTGAACGAAGTAAGCAGATTCAGTCCTTCCACCCAGTGTCCGTATTCCAAAAATTCATCAATAACGCAATACAGCGCGCCGTTCCGCAATTCTTCGGGACAGCAGGCAACGCCGCTCACAGGAACATCCTGAAAGCGTATCACTTCCCGTGGTGATAACAGTGATACAAACTCGGACAATCTTTTCATTGTTTGCTCTTTCTTTTGATTTTTAATTGCATAAGCACCTGTCCGCTACAAGGATTTCATATAAGAAACGGGATTCATAAGAAGGGATTATTTTGATCCGCTCCTTATTATCCTCTTCCTATCCGCACGGATTAGTATAATGCGACCGGAGCTTAGGAATCCCTGCTTATCACTAATCCATGTAGATGAAGACAGATTCATAAAAAAGGGATTTTGACTCGCCTCCGATAATCCTCTTCTTATACAAAATCCCTGTGGCGAAAAAGGAGGAGTCAGGTTCTGTTTCTGTAACTCCCCAGTTTTCTGCTTTTATTTTTTTGTTTTTTATTAGCAGGTTATATTTTTATTGACTGACTTTGATATTCAAAATATAATACTGATAATTTGTATTTGCAATTTAAGTACCTGATCAAAAGTTTTTTATACATCTTGTTTTCCGCGAACCTCGGAGAAACCCAGCTTTTTCCTTCAGGATCGGCGGATCATTCCGGGAAAAAAGCCGGGTTTCTTCCCCGGGCGAATATTGAAAACTTATGGTCAGGTACTTAACAGCTCTCTCGGGGACTGGTAAATCTGACGTATTCATAACTTCGGATAAATTTTAACAATTTGATTTTTTGAAATTTCATATCCGATGATGGCAGACAGAACCTGGAAAAGAGAATAAAACCTTCTAAAGCCAGGCAATTATTTATTGGAGAATTTAATGAATTTCGCAACAACTAATTTTTTGTCTTATCAGAAATCTGTTCCCGATGTTCTTGATAAGATCAGCGCAAAAGATATCTTATCCAAACAGCATTCAATTCTGATAAAGCCGAATCTGGTCAATTCATCTCCGTTTCCGGTGACAACATCGGTTAAATGTTGCGAAGCCATTGTGAATTATATAAAAGCCTCTTCAGATGCCGATATTGTGATTGCAGAAGGGGCCGGGGATGCCACACACGAAACATATGAAATATTTGATTTGCTCGGGTATACAGATTTGGCAGAACGTCAGGGCATTGAGCTTGCTGATCTGAATCATGCGCGGCTCAGAAAACTGGAAAATAAGGCCAGGCCTGTATTTCTGGAAATGTATCTTCCGGAAATTGCGTTTACTCATTTTATTATTTCCGTACCGGTACTCAAGGCCCATTCGCTGGCTGTTGTTACGGGGACATTGAAAAATATGATGGGACTTGCGCCGCCCAGGTATTATTCCGGACAAGGTCCGTGGAAAAAAGCGTTGTTTCATGAGCGTCTTCATGAGGCAATTATTGATTTGAACACATACCGTTCCCCGGACCTGTCTGTAATGGACGCGTCCGTGGGGCTTGCTGATTTTCATCTCGGAGGCCGTGAGTGTTCTCCCCCGGCCGGAAAGCTGATTGCGGGTTTTGATCCTTTGGAAACAGACCGTGAAGCTGCAAACCTGCTTGGCATTGATTGGAAAACTGTTCCTCATCTTTCGTCTGACCTTCAATTACAGGCGGAAGCCTTGACATAAAAAATTTAGGATGGGCGTGGTAAAGCAAAACCCGCAGGACATCATATCCGCATATTCGCACAGGGCGGGCCGTCCCCCTGCGGCATTTGAATCGGATGTGGCAAAAAAACGGGTTGTTGATCTGTAAGCGCCGGAGAAAAATTTCTCTTTAACTTGATAATCAAGTTTTTTTGATCCGATTCGAACAAAAAATCTGTCATTCCTGCGAAAGCAGGAATCTGTTTTTGAGCGATGCGGCAACTCCGGAAGCAGTAGATTCCTGCTTTCGCAGGAATGACAAAAAAAACTTGATTATCGAGTTCAAAGAAATTTTATCAAATATGCGAATAGCTAAAAAAGGAAAACAAAAGCAAATCATCATTGATCCGGGTGAACACTATGTATCAAATGAAGCAGTGACGCTGTCAACGCTTCTCGGATCATGTGTCGCGGCATGTCTTTATGATCCGGTTCGGTGCGTTATAGGGATGAACCATTTTCTTTTGACCACCAGGGGCTATGATGAAAATGTCCCAATTTGTGACACAGAACCGGGCAAATACGGCGTGTGTGCAATGGAATTGCTCATTGATAATATGCTGAATATGGGCGCACAACGTGAAAACCTTCGCGCCAAAGCCTTCGGAGGCGGCTCCATGTTCAAACCGTTTGAGGAGTGCAGTATCAGCAATTTTTGTCTGGGAAATATCAATGGAATTTTTATTCGGGAATTTTTGAAAAAAAGCAATATCAAGCTGATTTCCGAGGACCTGGGCGGAGACAGAGGAAGAATTATCCATTTTTCCTCTGATGATTTTGCCGTATATGTAAAAAAAATTAAGACGATTGCCAATTCCGGTCTTGTCCAAAGGGACAGAATATTATGGAAACAGACCACGGGACAGTAAAAGAGAACTTATGACGCTGCTTTCATGTCTCGCTGAGAACCGGGGCCTATGGCCGTTAAAAAAATCGTCAGTTTTGAAAAAATTTTTTACTATCAGAATATTCTGATTCCTGGTTCTTAAATTTTAATCCACAGATTATCCGGATCAGAATAACAGACAACGCCAATGGCAGCCAAATCCATAGCAATTCGCTCGTGATAACATTTAAGCCGCGTCTGCTGAGAAATGCCGTGACACTCAGCGGTGACACTTTAATCGGTGTCCAGGGGAAAAAATAGCGTGTGTTATCAAAGGGTGAAAACAATGCAACGCCTAAACCGCCGTTTGTAAATACATCCAGTATCCCATGGCTTGCCGTTACAAAGAAAAAGTAAAGCACATATCGGCACCAGCATTTTGAAAAAATTTTTTTCTGTCGGAAAAAGATCGTGACAATGAAAAGACTGAATAACAAAGCAAAAAACGGCGAGTGAAAAAAGCCTCTGTGACCCAAGAAATGACTGTATGGGATATGAAAATAAAAACCAATGACATCTGCATCAGGAAACACAGCGCAAAACACGGAGAGAAACCAGAAAGATTTAGGTGTTTTCTTCTTTGCAAATGTTTTCCCCATGGCAATACCGACAATTGAATGAGTAATGAATGAGGGCAAATCAGCCTCCTAAAATAACGGAGCAAAAATAATATGATTAGAAAAGCAAGCATAAAAGACATAAAAGCCATTCACGAACTTCTCCAGGAATACGGTAACAAAGGAGAACTTCTCCCCCGACCCTTAAGCAAGCTCTATGATCACGTAAGGGATTTTTCAGTCTGTGTTGAAGATGACAAGGTTGTGGGCTGCTGCGCCTTACAGTTCTGCTGGGAAGACCTTGCTGAAATACGCTCGCTGGCAGTAGATTCGGATTATTCAGGGAGAAGAATCGGAACAAAACTTACAGAAGCGGCCATTTCCGATGCAATCTCCTTCAATATAAATAAAATCTTCACACTGACCTACCGCCCCGGATTTTTTGAGAGGTTCGGTTTTATGGAAATTGACAGGTCCGAGCTTCCCCTGAAAATATGGGCGGATTGCATACTTTGTGTAAAATTCCCGGACTGTGACGAAACCGCAATGATGAAGATCATTAACCATTAAGTGAGTGATCAATTGTAAAACCTGCCTTTGCTACAAGGATTTTACATAAGAAACGCTCATAAAAAAGCCGGGTTTTTCACCCCCGGTCATGAAAATATATGGTGAAAAAAGACAAAAAAAACCGGCTTTTCCAAATGTATTTTCCTGGTAAAGGATTTATAATCAATTTGTTATAATCCGCTTCTTATACAAAATCCTTGTAGCGAAACCTCTCTTCTTACACCGAATCCCTGTGCAAAAATTGCTTCAGCTATCCTCCAGCACGTCCCGAATGGTCCTCGCGAGATCATTCAGCTCAAGGGGTTTTATTAACAACTTCCGAATCCCTATGGTCTCCGCTTTCTCTTTTGTTATATGTTCACTATATCCGGTACAAAGTATAACCGGAATATCCGGCCGGATTTTCATAATTTCTCCGGCTAATTTTTCACCGGTCATATTCGGCATGGTCAGATCAGTAATCACTATATCAAACCTGTGAGGATTTTTACGAAAAAAATTCAGCGAATCCACAGAATTTGTTCTGCTTTCAACCTGATACCCCAGATGCTCCAGTGCTTTTTTCCCCATATATGCCAGCACATTATCGTCATCAACAAAAAGGATGGATTCATTGCCCCGGGAAAGTCTGTCATCTGACCGGGGTTTTGAAATCTCCTCTGCCTCCTCTGCCCTTGGAAAATATACATCAAAAACAGTTCCTTTTCCCGGGTTGCTTGTAACAGTGACAGCACCTTCGTGGCTCTTTACAATACCATGCACCACAGCCAGCCCCAGCCCTGTGCCTTCTCCCTGCTCCTTGGTGGTAAAGTAAGGATCAAATACCCGCTCTGTCATATCAGGCAATATGCCATAACCCGTGTCTTTCACACTGAGTTTAAGGTATTTACCGGGTGTTAAATCAGGATGCTGAACTGTCTCATGGTCATTTAACTGTGTATTTGCCAGACAGATTTCCAATACTCCGCCTTTTTCTTCCATTGCATGGGCCGCATTCGTACAAAGATTCATTAATACTTGGTGGATTTGGGTGGGATCCGCTTCAACCGTTCCTGTGTCAGATTCTATGTGTTCACGAATATCTATGGTGGAAGGTATCACCGCCCTCAGCATTTTGAGGTCTTCCTTTATAACAGAGCTGATTCGAACCGGTTTTTTTTCCTGTTCTGTCCGGCGGCTGAACATGAGAATCTGATATACCAAATCCTTGGCGCGATAGCTTGCATTCAGAATCTGATCAAGATAGTGTCGGAAAGGGCTGTCTCCGGGCAGTTTGTAAATTGTCAGCTGTGCATACCCGATAATGGCTCCGAGGGTGTTATTGAAATCATGAGCAATACCGCCGGCAAGGGTTCCGATGGCTTCCATTTTTTGCGCCTGGCGCAATTGTTTGTTGGCTTCTTCCAGTTCCCGGGTTCTCTGACGAACGATTTCTTCCAGATGCTCTTTATAGTATCGGGTTTCCCGGATCAGAGCGGCTTTTTCCAGGGCATTTTTCACCGCAAATTCAAGAACAGCCATATCCTCAATGGGTTTGGTGAGATAATTCCACGCCCCTGAGCGAAGGGCCTCAACAGCATCCTGCAAAACGCCGGTTCCGGAAACAACGATAACAGGGGTTTCCGGTGACTCATTCACCACCGTGGATAAAACTTCAAGTCCCTCAACCTCCGGCATTCTCAAATCCACAAGAATGAGATCAGGGGTTTTCTCTCGAAACAACTTCAGCCCGATTTTTCCATTTTCAGCCTTTATAACTGTGTATCCGGAATCTTCCAAAAAATCTCCGATTGTCATACGAATCATTTCTTCGTCATCAATGCAAAGTATTGTTGCTTTTTCCTTGTTCATAGTCGCTCCTTAGGAATTGAAGGCTGAGGAATCAGAATTAAAAATCAGCAAATCGAAAACTTAAGTTCGATCATAATTTTTCTGTAAGGGAAGGATTCCAAATGATAACAGAAATTTTCAATCTGTTAAAAATTGAAACATTTTAAGCAGATCGGAAATTCATGAATTGCTCATGATCCAATGATAACGAGTGAATTTTTCGATGTGCTGATTTTTATTTTTTTGTTTGCAATTTTCTGATTGCCCGGGTTAATATCTCCATATCCGACAGAGGCTTTAATAAAACTTGTTCCTTTGTTATTCCCATGTCTCTGAATTCTTTGGGAAGGGTATAGAAAGCCGAGCCTGTATGAATGATAAAGTTCAGAAGCGGTTGTATTTTGTTTGCCTCTTTGATGAAGGTATTTCCATCCATCCCGGGTAACCGCATATCCACAACGACGATCTCAAATTTATACTCGCCCAAAAGCTCCATCCCCAGTTCTCCGCTATCGGCTGATTTCACTTCAAAACCGTCATCTTCGAGGAAATCTTCCAGGTTGATACGGACCATTTCCTCGTCTTCTATGATAAGTACTTTGATTGGCTGTTCATTCATATTTCACTCCAGTTTTTTAAGGTCGCCAGTCAAACTTATTTTGTGTCGGGGGGTATTGTCAAATAAATTTATTGATATCTTGTCATCAGAATGTCTCAGAATTACAAAAAAATGTCTTTTTAAACTGATGATCAGATTTTCTGAACTGATTTTGACAAAAGCTTGTCATTCCTTATTTCGCAGGCTTTCGGCGTGAGTTCGGACTTCGGCGAGTTCAGTCAGGTCGTCGAACAGAATGTCAGAAAAAAAACGCCATGACCGAGTTTAAATAAATTTAGTAAATCGAAAAAGTTTTCAGGACCCCGCGGGGCAGACAGACGGGGAAGAAACCCTGCTTTTTCCGGCGGGGGACAGTTCGGGAACCCCCCCGGGTTTCTCCGCTGTCCCGCGCACAGCCCGGAAACTTTTCGATCTGCTGTTGCCGGATGCATATGGGTTGAGAACTTCGTCCGGCAACAACCCCCGTCCTGCAAATAGCAAATGAGCAACTCCGATGTCATGCTTACAACCTTCCGAGAATAAAATAAATTTATTAAAGCATATAAAAATCTGATATAAAAAAGCACTTGATACAATGAATTTTTTATGTTTAAATAATATGTATCATTTTATAAAACTGATGATAATGAGTATTATTCAAAAATTTGAAGAGGTTTCAAAATGCCACAGGTCTGATGATGCCTCTTAAAATCAGTTTGATGAGTTGGGTAAGTACTTATATAAAAATTTTTCGGTATTTTTTCCGGAGTGCTGAAATGAAATTTCAGCACTCCGGAAAAAAATGGCAACAAATCAGTCCCAAGCACTTCTTTAATTTCAAAATATCCTGAAAGCCCTCGGTAAGAAAGCTCTTCCCCTGCTGTTCAGATGACGCTCATCATAAGTGTCATGGAGGCCTCCGGAACCTTAAAGGGGCTAAAGAAATAAAGATATCTGAGGTCTCTGAAACTTCGGAGGTCTCCATGAGGCTACAAAATGTCATATGGTGAATTTACACTGAAAGAAATAAAAAGCAAGTTTGGTATCCGAATAAAAGGAGAGGATTCTCTGTTTTCAGAGGTACAAAAAAGTAATCTTTCCGATTTCTTATCCGAAGCCCTGGAAACCGGTGTCCCTCTTGCCCGCGGAATTGGGACAGATAAGGCAAGGTCTGAGTTTATTATTGCGCCTGTTCTGGCAGAAGTCAGAAAAATGTTAAAAAATAAAATCAGTCTGTTCTCAGGTATCAATTTCAACGTCAACCAGAGGCGGGGCCTGTCCGGTCTGTGTGATTTTATTCTCACTCCCTGCGAACAACAATTGGAATTAACCATGCCTGTCCTTACGGTGGTGGCAGCAAAAAATGAAAACATAAATGCCGGTATTCCTCAATGTATGGCTGAAATGATAGGGTCCAGGATATTTAATGCAAGGGAAGGGAACGGCATTAAATATGTTTTCGGATGTGTTACAACAGGCACTGTCTGGAAATTTTTGAAATATAATAAGGGAACGATCTTTGTGGATATTGATGATTATTATATTCGGGAAGTCAATAAGATATTGGGCATTTTTTTAGAAATAATGTCGCTTTTTATTTTTCGCCTGACAGTTTTTCCATGTTCCGTCACCTCAAAAGGGCTGCTTTATAATTCTCAACAATTGGAGAGAATTATAAACGCAGGCGAGAAATCAGGGAGAATTTTACAGAAAACGGCTGCTGCTAATTCTCAAAAAACACACAGAACTTATGCACCTGCCGAGAATTCTCAGAAATCAGATGAGAACGGGGCTGCTCTCCCCCATTCTCAGAAAACAGACAAGGCAGAGCGCGTTGCCCGTGATTCTCAGCAGACAGATGTAAAAAAAATTGTTGTCGGTAACCAGGCAAACAAAAACACACCCGACTGAATGAGAAAATTACTATTCGGACTTATGTTTTTTTGTACAGACCTCGCCGAAGTTCCTGAGACTTGGGAACGCTTCAAATACCGAGAAACTTTGTCCGGGTACCAAATCACAGTTTGAATACTTAGTCATTTTCCAGTGTTTTTGAAACGCTGAAATCAATACTTATCAGGAGATTATATGAAGAAAGTCAAAGTTGAAGACGCAGTGGGGATGGTGCTGGCTCATGATCTGACACGCATTGTGCCCGGAGAGTTCAAAGGTCCGGGATTTAAAAAAGGACACGTGGTGAGAAAGGAAGATATTCCGGAACTGATGAAAATGGGGAAGAATCACATTTTTATTCTGGATCTTTCAGATACTCACCTTCACGAAAATGACGCGGCCTTACGAATTGCAGAGGCCATGTGCGGTGAAAATATTCGGTGGACCGAACCCAGTGAAGGAAAGTCGGCCATGATCAGCAATGCAAACGGTCTTCTTAAGATCAATACCCACGATCTTCTCAGGGTCAACAAGATGGACAACATCATTGTTTCCACGCTGAAAAATAACTTTCCCTGCCAAAAAGACCAGACCGTCGCAGCCACCCGGATCATTCCTTTAACCATTGAGCGGGAGAAAATTGAAAACCTGGAATCCATGACCCGGGAAACAGGTCCCATCATTCGCATATTGCCCTACAGAACCATGAAGGTGGGCGCGATCATTACGGGCACTGAAGTTTACAAGGGACTGATTAAAGACGAATTTGATGAATTTGTGGGCTACAAAGTCAGAGAATACGGGTCTGAACTGCTGAAAAAGATACTGGTTCCGGATGATATCGAGGCCATTTCAGAAGCGATCCGGGAACTCAGAGATTTGGGATGTGATGTGATTCTCACCACTGGCGGGCTTTCTGTTGATCCGGATGATGTAACCCGGCTGGGGGTTCAACAGTCCGGGGCGGACATCATTGTTTATGGTTCCCCCATTCTTCCGGGAGCCATGTTTCTGTATGCTCTTCTTGACGGGATGCCTATTGTGGGCCTTCCGGCCTGTGTTTATTATCACCACATAACGATTTTTGATTTGGTGTTCCCGCGGGTTTTGGCGGGAGATGAAATCACACGGGACAAAATCGCCGAGCTGGGGCATGGCGGCATGTGTATGAATTGCGATGTCTGTCGCTACCCTGTCTGCCCATTTGGAAAATAACCCCCCTTCGACAAGCTCCGATACTGTTGACCTGAGAGCGGGCGAATTTCTCCGGAGTGCGAAAATGATTTTTCGCAATTGCAAAAATAAAATTTTTGCACTCCGGATAGGTGAGTCTGTCCGCCGCTCGCTGAGAATGCTTTTTCGCATTTTTTCTCCGGAGTGCGAAAATGATTTTTCGCAATTGCAAAAATAAAATTTTTGCACTCCGGATAGTTGAGCCTGTCATCCGCTCGTTGAGCCTGTCATCCGCTCGTTGAGCCTGTCATCCGCTCGTTGAGCCTGTCGAAACGAGCATTCCCCTCTTCGACAGGCTCCGATACTGTTGACCTGAGAGCGGGCGGATTTCTCCGGAGTGCGAAAATGATTTTTCGCAATTGCAAAAATAAAATTTTTGCACTCCGGATAGGTGAGTCTGTCCGCCGCTCGCTGAGAATGCTTTTTCGCATTTTTTCTCCGGAGTGCGAAAAATGATTTTTCGCAATTGCAAAAATGAAATTTTTGCACTCCGGATAGGTGAGCCTGTCAGCTGCTCGGTGAGAATGCTTTTTCGCATTTTTTCTCCGGAGTGCGAAAATGATTTTTCGCAATTGCAAAAATAAAATTTTTGCACTCCGGATAGGTGAGTCTGTCCGCCGCTCGCTGAGAATGCTTTTTCGCATTTTTTCTCCGGAGTGCGAAAAATGATTTTTCGCAATTGCAAAAATGAAATTTTTGCACTCCGGATAGGTGAACCTGTCCGCCGCTCGGTGAGAATGCTTTTTCGCATTTTTTCTCCGGAGTGCGAAAATGATTTTTCGCAATTGCAAAAATAAAATTTTTGCACTCCGGATAGTTGAGCCTGTCATCCGCTCGTTGAGCCTGTCGAAACGAGCATTCCCCTCTTCGACAGGCTCCGATACTGTTGACCTGAGAGCGGACGAATTTCTCCGGAGTGCGAAAATGATTTTTCGCAATTGCAAAAATGAAATTTTTGCACTCCGGATAGGTGAGTCTGTCCGCCGCTCGCTGAGAATGCTTTTTCGCATTTTTTCTCCGGAGTGCGAAAATGATTTTTCGCAATTGCAAAAATAAAATTTTTGCACTCCGGATAGGTGAGCCTGTCAGCCGCTCGCTGAGAATGCTTTTTCGCATTTTTTCTCCGGAGTGCGAAAAATGCTTTTTCGCAATTGCAAAAATGAAATTTTTGCACTCCGGATAGGTGAGTCTGTCCGCCGCTCGCTGAGAATGCTTTTTCGCATTTTTTCTCCGGAGTGCGAAAATGATTTTTCGCAATTGCAAAAATAAAATTTTTGCACTCCGGATAGGTGAGTCTGTCCGCCGCTCGCTGAGAATGCTTTTTCGCATTTTTTCTCCGGAGTGCGAAAAATGCTTTTTCGCAATTGCAAAAATAAAATTTTTGCACTCCGGATAGGTGAGCCTGTCCGCCGCTCGCTGAGAATGCTTTTTCGCATTTTTTCTCCGGAGTGCGAAAAATGCTTTTTCGCAATTGCAAAAATGAAATTTTTGCACTCCGGATAGGTGAGCCTGTCGAAACGAGCTTCACTTGGAATCAATTTTTTGACGGGCATAAGCAATCAGCCCGCCCGCGTCAATCAGTTCGCGAATGAAATCCGGATAAGGGGCTGCTGAAAAGACTTTGTTTTTGGTAATGTTTTCGATTTTGCCGGAAGTAAGATCAATCTCCAGCACATCGCCGCTTTCAGTTCCTTCAACCGCGTCAGGACACTCCAACAGGGGGAGGGCGATATTGATGGCGTTGCGGAAAAAAATCCGGGCAAAACTTTTCGCTATAATGCAGGAAACCCCCGCCCCTCTGATGGACCACGGGGCCTGTTCCCGGGATGATCCGCAGCCAAAATTGGTGGTTGCCATTAAAACATCACCGGTCCTGACTTTTTTCACAAACCCGTCGTCCAAATTTTCCAGACAATGCGCGCCCAGTTCTTCAGGGGTGGGCAGATTGGCATATTTCGCGGGAATGATGACATCCGTGTCAATATTCGCGCCGTATTTATGTACGGTTCCTCTGATCATCTCACCACCTCCTCAGGATTTATAATCTCTCCGGCCACTGCACTGGCAGCCGCGACCGCGGGGCTTGCCAGATAGACTTCTGCCTCGGGGCTGCCCATCCGGCCGACAAAATTACGGTTAGTGGTGGAAATGCACCGTTCCCCCGCAGCCAGAACGCCCGTATGTCCGCCAACACACGGACCGCAGGTGGGTGTACTCACAGCAGCTCCGGCTTCAATAAATGTCTCAATGAATCCTTCTCGCAGCGCCGCGAGATAAACTTCCTGAGAGCCAGGGATAATAATGCACCTAAGCGACGGATGAACTTGTCGTCCCTTTAATACCTGAGCTGCTTCGGCCATGTCTTTTAACCTGCCGTTGGTGCAGCTCCCGATCACAGCCTGATCAATCTTAACTCCCGCGGTCTGACTGACCGGAACAGTGTTTTCTGGCGAATGAGGGCAGGACACCTGGGGTTCCATTTCAGAAAGATCATATGTGATCACTTGCGCATATTCCGCGTCCGGGTCCGAAGCATAGACCTCAAAGGGCCGTCTGGCTCTGGCGTTCACATATTCCAAGGTCTTCTCATCCACAGCGAAAACACCGGCTTTGGCTCCGGCTTCAATGGCCATGTTGGCCATGGTGAAACGGTCGTCCATGGTTAGCTGGTCAATAACTGATCCAGTAAATTCCATGACCGAATAGAGCGCACCGTCCACGCCGATCTGACCAATGGTATGAAGAATCAGGTCTTTTCCGCCAATCCACGGGCCTGGCTGACCTGAATACACAAATTTGATGGTAGGGGGAACTTTCAGCCAGATTTCGCCGGTCGCCATTGCCACGGCAATATCCGTGGATCCCATGCCAGTGGAGAATGCACCCACGGCCCCATATGTGCAGGTATGCGAATCCGCACCCACCACCACATCTCCGGGAAGCACAAGCCCCTTTTCCGGTAAAATTACATGCTCGATGCCGCTTTTCTGGCCGCATTCAAAATAAATAATTTGCTGTTCCCGGGCAAACTCCCGCAAATTCTTGTTGACCTCGGCCGAAGCAATATCTTTGGTCGGTACAAAATGATCTGGAACCAGTGCCACCTTGTTCGGATCAAAGACATTTTTCGCGCCCAGTTCCTTAAACTGGCGGATCGCGATGCTGGCTGTCAGATCATGCGCCATGACCAGATCAACATTCACATTGATAAACTGGCCCGGGCTGACTTCTATGAGACCGGCCCGAGCGGCCAGTATTTTTTCCACAAGGGTCATTTTTTATCCTCCGTTATCATTATCAGGGAGAGAAACCCGGTTTTTTCAAAAAACCGGGTTTCTTTAGGACACTTTTCACTTTTCACTTTTCACTTCTCAGATGTAAACATGGCCTTCCATAATGCGGCGGGCCGTGCGATAAATTTCAGCGGCTTTCAATTTGAAAGCCCCCTCTTCAAACTCTCCGCCAATTTTCATGGGGAGCAGCCCGGAAAAATGACCGATCACAAAATCCGCATCTTTGTCTTGTTTCTCAGACGCGCATTCATGGGCAATGGTTCCGGGAATGCAGGCGGCCGCGCCCGTGGCAATTGCACCTGTGACCGGATAAGCTTTGTGCATCATACCGGCAGCATACACTTTTGCCACGATATTAAGGTCCTGTGCGGGAACAGTTTTTCCTGAGACAAAATTTTTATAGTCCAGCGGCGGAGACACCACCGCCAGCATGGGCAGCAGGGGACTTCGTCCGGCCAGATTCGTCAGTTCTGCCACCCTGAGACGGATGGCTTCCATCTTGCCAATAAGCGACTTATCGCTGTCAATATCCTGAGGCATTTCTGTGCCGCTGAGTCCCAGATCAGCTCCTCGAACAAACGCCACCACTGTGGACGTATCCACAATGGAGACCTCAACCGACCCCACACCTTCGACTGCTATGGAATCCACCATATTTCCCGTGGGCAGCAGCGCACCGGTAATCAGCCCTGCTGTATCGGAAAAATCAATGGAAATACGAGAACCGGTTCCGGGTACGCCGTCCATGTTATAGTCGCCTTCATACACAGCCTTGCCCTGTTTTACTTCCACCTGTGCGCCCAGATAGCGTCCCACGGTCGGACACCAGATTCTCACAGTGGTATGCGGTTCATTTCCCCTGACCAGACCCTCATCAATGGCAAACGGTGCCACAGCCGCGGACAGATTGCCGCAGAGGGTGTTGTAATCAACAGTCGGCGCGGTGATGCCCACCTGCCCGAAGATATAATCCACATCCGCGTCCGGGCGGCTGGGCGGGCCGATGATGATCGCCTTGGAAGTCAGAATATCCGCTCCTCCCAGACCGTCTATCTGTCGTTTGTCAGGACTGCCCATGACACGCAGGATTGTTGCGGTACGCTCCTCCAAATCCCGGGGCAGTTCGTTTTCATGAAAGAAAACCCCCTTGCTGGTACCGCCCCGCATGATGACACATTTCAATTTTTTCATGAATATCCTCTTTTGAAACTGGAAATTTGGAATTTAGGATTTGAAACTTGAAATCCGCATGACCGGTGAATTCTCATGTATGCACATGCATCTGTTCCGAGTTTCCAGTTTCCAGTTTTCTGATTATAACGGATTTAGGGGAGGCTGGGAAAGCCCCGTGGGGGCGGCATATTTGTAGCATCCGTTTATCATGCCGGGCCGGGAAAGCCCCGTGGGGGCGGCATGTTTGCAGCATCCGTTTATCATGCCGGGCTGGGAAAGCCCCGTAGGGGCGGCATGTTTGCATGCTACAAATATACCGCCCCTACGGGGCTTGGCGGAGGGGCCTGCAAACCTGCTGCTACAAACATGCCGCCCCTACGGGGCTTGGTCGGCATCCCCTAAATCCGTTATAATCAGCCGGTTTTATTTGTAGAAACTTTGTTCCAGCTCACGCATTTCTTCGAGTCCGATGAATTTGTTGAACTCCTCGAAAGTGATCATTCTGTCCAGGAAACCTTCTGTGGTGCCGTTATTTTTGATCTCAGTCATCAGGTCTGTGACGGCCCGGGCAATGGCATAAGTGACAGCCACCGGGAACACTACCACGTTATATCCGATTTCCTCCAGTGTTTTGGCAGGTAAGAGCGGACTTTTTCCCCCTTCCAAATCATTCGCCAGTGTGGGCGCGTTGACTTCCTGGTTAATGCGGCGCATTTCTTCCATGGTGGTCGGGGCTTCGATAAAGATCATATCCGCGCCGGTCTCCCGGTAAAGATTCGCCCGCTCAATGGCCTCATCCAGTCCGTAAACAGCCAGCGCGTCCGTCCTCGCCATGATGACGAAATCCTCGTCCGTCCTCGCGTCCAGGGCAGCCTTGAGTTTTCCCACCATTTCCTCACGGTCCACCACCTGTTTGCCTTCCATGTGACCGCAGCGTTTGGGAAAAAGCTGATCCTCGATAAACATCCCGGCAGCCCCGATCTTTTCAATTTTTTTAACCGTGCGCTGAACATTCAGCACGCCGCCGTGTCCGGTATCGCCGTCTGCAAAAAGCGGAATATCCACCGCGTCCGCCATGCGCTCCATGTAATCCACCATTTCGGTCATAGATAACAAAGAACCGTCCGGTCTGCCCAGCAACGCGGCCGTGCTTGCGTATCCGCCAATGGTCACTGCCTTAAATCCCACACTTTCAATAATCTTTGCCGACAGCACATCATGCGCGCCAGGCATCACCAAAATCTCATCATCCAGAATGTATTTTTTTAACAGGGTTGTTTTTTTCATTGTGTCTGCTCTCCTGATTTAAAATATGTTTGCTGTTAGTGAACTCAATGGGCAAAAAAAATTAGCCGCCGAATTCGTCCAGACGCCTCGGATTAAGAAACACAGCCAGAAAACGGGCGGGTCTGCCGTCCAGACTTCGGCCCTGATGCGGCCGGTCTGACTCAAAATAAAGGCAGTCGCCAGCCTCGACAATATGGGACTGGCCATCATAAATAAATTCTTTTCGCCCTTCCAGCATGAAAACCAGTTCCTGCCCTTCATGCATCAGCGGTCCTTTGGATACTTCAGAATCCAGGGTGACAATGTAAGCGTCCATCAGCCGGTCCGGCTTTTTATAAGTGACCGATTCATAGGAATACCCGCTGGCCGCCCCCGGATGAAGAATGGAACGCCGTTCCCCCGCGCGAACAATGGTCAGCTTGGATTTTTCTTTCCCATCTTCCTCCGTGTTCCAGAAAGACTGGACATTTTCCCCCAGTGCGTATGCAATTTTGGTTAATGTGCTGATGGTGGGAATTTTTTCATGGTTTTCGATTTGTGACAGATAACTTTTGGACAGACCCGTTACCTCAGCCAGCTTTTCCAGGGTCCAGTTTTGCTCCAGCCGCAGTGATCTGATCCGTTTGGCAATGGTCTCCTCCACTTTTCTGCTTTCGCGTTCCAAATCATTCATGGGCGGCTTTGTACACTCTCAGCAAACAAATGTCAAGTTTTTCTTTTTTTGTCAGCCAGCATAAAACCGTAAAACCGTAAAAATCCGGAGTGCAAAAATAAAGCGAAGCGATTTTTTGTATAAAACCGTAAAATTCGGAAATCCGGAGTGCAAAAATAAAGCGAAGCGATTTTTTGCATAAAACCGTAAAAATCCGGAGTGCAAAAATAAAGCGAAGCGATTTTTTGCACAAAAACCGTAAAAATCCGGAGTGCAAAAATAGAGCGAAGCGCTTTTTTGCATAAATCCGGAGTGCAAAAATAAAGCGAAGCGATTTTTTGCACAAAAACCGTAAAAATCCGGAGTGCAAAAATAGAGCGAAGCGCTTTTTTGCATAAATCCGGAGTGCAAAAATAGAGCGAAGCGCTTTTTTGCATAAAAACCGTAAAAATCCGGAGTGCAAAAATAAAGCGAAGCGATTTTTTGCACAAAAACCGTAAAAATCCGGAGTGCAAAAATAGAGCGAAGCGCTTTTTTGCACAAAAACCGTAAAAATCCGGAGTGCAAAAATAGAGCGAAGCGCTTTTTTGCATAAATCCGGAGTGCAAAAATAAAGCGAAGCGATTTTTTGCACAAAACCGTAAAATCCGGAAATCCGGAAATCCGGAGTGCAAAAATAAAGCGAAACGCTTTTTTGCATAAAACCGGAGTGCGAAAATAGAGCGAAACGCTTTTTTTACACCGGATATTTAAAAATGCAAAAAACCGCTTCGCTCTATTTTTGCACTCCGGAAAAGATTTTCGATCTAATTTTTTTAATAACAAGTAGTTATATAGATAACCCGAACCACTGACCTCCAACCCACTGAAAAAAAACTTGACAGGCATAGCGAAATACAGATATTGTCATTTTCAATAAATTCTGGAGCAGAAAATGAAACAAATCATAATTCACATTCATAAAAATTTTACAATAAAAGGCTGGTGGTGGCAGACCCAAATGAAAAGGTATGCCAGCGGTACCATATCAGCCTGATTTTATAATAAATTCAGATAAACAAAAAAGACCGTGGGCAGCCATCAAGCGCCGCGGTCTTTTTTTATTTTGTGTGTTTCAGAATTAAAAAAGGTCGCGGAAAACCCCGCGGCCTTTTTTTTATGCTCTGAACCCAGTGGAAACAGCCATGATCGGAATGATCACCTCCGGCCATAAAAAGATACTGTCACCTAACGCTTAACACTTAACACCTAACACCTAACACCTAATAACACTTAACACCTAACACCTGTTTTAAAGAAAGGAAGCACATCATGCTTATTAATCAGTTCCCGGACAAAGCTCTTTTTTGCCAATTGGCCGAGGAAAAAAATGTAATTCCGGTTTGTCGGGAAATTTTGGCAGATACAGAAACGCCGGTATCGCTTCTGAAGAAAATCAGCAAAAACAGCGATAATGTTTTTCTGCTGGAAAGTGTCGAAGGGGGAGAACGATGGGGACGTTACAGCTTTATGAGCGGTTCGGCCCATTGTCATATTCGTGTCTATTCACAGGTTGTGGAAGTTCAGGAGAACGGCGCTGTGAGAGAAATTCCGCACAACGGAGACCCGCTTACTGTTTTAAGGGAGCTGATGCGCCAGTATCAGCCGGCCCAGGTTCCGGGGCTTCCGCGGTTCTGGGGCGGAATGGTGGGATATCTGACGTATGAAATGGTTTCTTTTTTTGAACCTGTCCCGAATCTTCTCCCAGAAAACAAAGCGCTTGCACATTTTATTATTCCTGATGAGCTGCTTGTTTTTGATAATATCCGTCATACATTACTGTGTATTGCCATTTCATTTTTGGACAGAGAGGAGAATGCGGAGCAGGCTTATGACTCAGCAGACACCCGCGTCAGGTCTCTGTTGGAACAAATGGAACTGAGTGTGCCTGACACAAAGCCATGTTCGGAAAAAACAGCGTTCATGCTGAAACCGCTCTGGGAGGAGGACAAATACCGATCTATGGTAAAGCAGGTAAAGGCGTATATCCGGGCTGGTGATATTATTCAGTCTGTGATTTCTCAGCCTTTTATTTGCAAGCCCGCGCCTGATCTCTGGACGCTTTACCGGGCACAGCGGTTTATCAATCCCTCGCCTTATCTGTTTTTTCTCCACCTCAATGACATGGCGCTTGTGGGGTCTTCTCCGGAGACCATGGTGCGCCTGGAAAATGGAATCGCTTCTCTTCGCCCCATTGCCGGTACCCGGCCCAGAGGAAAGACCGAGCAGGAAGACAGAATGCTTGCGGATGAGCTGCTTCAGGATGAAAAAGAACGGGCAGAACATCTTATGTTGGTGGACTTGGGGCGGAATGACCTGGGGCGGGTGGCGGAAACCGGAACGGTTCAGGTAACAGACTTAATGGTTGTGGAGCGATATTCTCATGTGATGCATCTGGTATCAAACATCTGTAGCGACCTGAAACCGGAATATGACGCGTGGGATCTGCTCAAAGCGACTTTTCCCGCAGGCACGTTATCCGGAGCGCCCAAAGTCAGAGCCATGGAAATTATCGCTGAAATGGAAAAAGAACCCAGAGGGCCTTACGGAGGGGCAGTGGGCTATATCTCGTTCAGTGGAAATATGGACATGGCTATCACCATCCGCACAGCCTCCGTTGAAAACGGAGAACTCAGACTTCAGGCAGGTGCCGGCATTGTCGCGGATTCTGACCCGGAACGGGAACGCGTGGAAACCGTCAACAAAGCAATGGCTATACAAAAAGCATTACAGATAATTGATAATTGATAATTGATAATTGATGATTGATGATTGATAATTATTCGTTCTCAATTCTCAATTATATTAGGGGGGGGATAATAAAATGATTCTAATGATTGATAATTACGATTCATTCACTTATAATCTGGTTCAATATTTGGAGGAACTTGGCAGTGAGGTCAGGGTGTTCCGAAATGATGCGATATCTGTGTCGGAAATTGAAAGCCTTAATCCTTCGGGGATTGTTATTTCTCCGGGGCCTGGCCGTCCGCAATCCGCGGGAATATCACTTTCTGTGGTAAAACATTTTTCAGGAAAAATCCCCATACTTGGTGTGTGCCTCGGTCATCAGACCATCGGAGAGGCTTTCGGAGGGGAAATCGTTTCCGCCAAACAACTTATGCACGGAAAAACCTCTGAAATACACGCTGACGGGAAGGCAATATACCAGGGAATCCGCAAGCCGTTTCAGGCTATGCGTTATCATTCGCTTGCCATATCAAGAGAAAGCCTTCCGGAGTGCTTTGAAATCACCGCATCCTCCGAGGATGACGAAATCATGGGAATCCGCCACCGGGAACATCCCACAGAAGGCATTCAGTTTCACCCGGAGTCCATTATGACACCTGTTGGTAAAAGACTTTTAAGAAATTTTGTGAACCATTCGGAAAATTGAGATTTGAGATTTAAGAGAGGATAATTATATGTTTCGGGAGAATCTTAGTAAAATCGTTAAGAGAATTGACCTGAGCGAAGAGGAAATGTCTCAGATGATCAGTGAAATTTTTTCAGGAAATATCACGGATGCTCAGATCGGGGCCATGATGGGGGCGCTTGCCACCAAAGGCGAGACGTTTGAGGAACTGGCCGGAGCGGCAAAGGCCATGCGTCGGAAAGCACGGCGTATTCAAACTTCAGCGTCCACGGTGATGGATACCTGCGGAACTGGCGGAGACGGCGCTCAGACGTTTAACATTTCCACGACTACGGCCTTTGTTGTTGCTGCCTGCGGTGTCACAGTTGCCAAACATGGAAATCGCTCCATATCAAGTCAGTGCGGCAGTGCGGACCTTCTTGAGATTCTGGGCGTGAAACTGGACAGTGACCCGGAAATTGTGGAAGAGGCGGTTGAAGACATCGGTATTGGTTTTCTGTTTGCGCCGCTTTATCACAGTGCCATGCGATATGCGGCCAATGCCAGAAAAGAGGTGGGACTTCGTTCCATCTTCAACATGCTGGGGCCGCTGACAAATCCGGCTGCTGCAAATTGTCAGCTTCTTGGTGTGTATGCGCCTGAACTCACGGAGATGTTTGCCCAGGCCCTTCGTCTTCTCGGCACAAAACGGGCCTTTGTGGTTCACGGGCATGACGGACTGGATGAGATTTCCGTGTGTGCGCCCACCCGTGTATCTGAACTCAATGACGGCATTATTCGCACTTATGATATCCATCCTGAACAGTTTTTCGGAGAACAGGCCGAACCTGAAGACCTTGTGGGCGGAACACCGCAGGAGAATGCGGAAATAACAAAAAAAATTCTTGCCGGAGAAAAAGGGCCTAAGCGAAACGTGGTTGTGCTGAACGCCTCAGCCGCACTTGTCGCGGCAGGAAAGGCAGAAGATTTCCGGGAGGGCATCCGTATTGCTGAGGCATCCCTTGATGACGGAACCGCATCCGAAAAACTGGCGTCACTTATTCGTTTTATGCAGGAGAATGGATAATGACAGACTTTTTAAGCAAGATTGTTGAACAAAAAAAACAGGAAATTGCCGCGGCTCAGAAACGTCTCCCTGAAACTCAGGTCCGGGAACAGGCGTTTATCCCTCGAAAACGACGTGGTTTTTTAAAAAATATGGAACGGCCCGGAACAAATATCATTGCTGAAATCAAACGTGCGTCTCCGTCCAAAGGCGTTATTTGCCCGGATCTGAATCCCGCGAGGTATGCGTCACAATATGAGCAGGGCGGGGCTGCTGCTTTGTCTGTGCTGACGGACACGCCTTATTTCCAGGGAAGTTTTGAGGATTTCAAAGCTGCACGGGAAGCCGCGGGGCTGCCCATGATTCGGAAGGATTTTCTTATTTCTTCGTATCAGATTTATGAGTCTTCGGTTCTGGAGGCGGATGCTGTTCTTCTTATCGTCCGGATTCTGTCAGCAGAACAGCTGCGGGATTATCTGAGTCTTTGTGCCGAACTTGAGCTGGACGCGCTGGTTGAAGTGCATTCAGAGGAAGATATCGAGGCCGCGTCCCGGGCAGGTGCGAAACTCATCGGGATCAACAATCGGAATCTGAGTTCTTTTGAAACCAATATTGAGACAGCAATAAACATGGTCTCGCTTCTCGAACCGGGTCAGATTCCGGTTGCGGAGAGCGGCATCCGAGGGCCGGAGGATGTTCAAAAATTACGACAAGCAGGGATTCGGAATTTTCTTATCGGGGAAAGTCTTGTGCGGGCTTCGGATCCCCGGGCGTTTCTTAAATCACTTATACTCGATGATCATGTTTTCTGACCCGGTTCGGACAAAAAAGCCTGCCATTCTGCTCGGCGTGAGTTCGGATTTCAGCCAGCTCAGTCGGGTCGTCGGACGGAATGAGAAAAAAATTTGAACTCTGAGTTGCAGATTCTTTGTCTTTCCGGCCGAGGCAGGAAAATAGTTTGACAATCGGAAGATAAAAAGTTAGATATGAAAAAGTCCGGGTGTCGGTTTTGCCGGCAATCTGATTATCAGAAAAAAAAATTTCATTTTCTGAAGATTGAAATTTGTAACTGTCTTATTTTAAACAATATGTTAATTCCGGGTGCGTTTTTTCGAAAAAAGTTAGTTTATTCTGAGTTAAAACAAGGTCTTGACAGGTTTTTAGCAGTAAACAGGGTGAAAAGCCGAAATGACACTTACGAGCCTTAACAAAAAAAGTGACAGACATTATCTCTCTGATAATAAAACAAATTCGATTGGCATTCAAAATCGGAACTGTCAGTTTTTGAAATTTCCGAGGGGGTCAGGACAGACACCCGGAATCTTTATGTGATGGAACCCGAAAACCGAGAAGCTCTGCCCGCAGAGTTTTGGTCAGGACAGACACCCGGAATCTTTATGTGATGGAACACAAATAAAAATCTCTCCTGAAATATCCTTTCTTGTCAGGACAGACACCCGGAATCTTTATGTGATGGAACTAACTGCCATTTCCGTAACCGCATCACTCTTGACGTCAGGACAGACACCCGGAATCTTTATGTGATGGAACTTTTTACCACTCCCCCCATCTCTCTCCACTCACGTCAGGACAGACACCCGGAATCTTTATGTGATGGAACCCCTATCACAGCGGAGCGAACATCTACTTCTCCGCTGTCAGGACAGACACCCGGAATCTTTATGTGATGGAACTGGACGACTAATTTAGCCTTTTTGGCCATCTGAGTCAGGACAGACACCCGGAATCTTTATGTGATGGAACTTTCATATGCCGTCCGAAAACCAACTAGAGAACCGTGTCAGGACAGACACCCGGAATCTTTATGTGATGGAACGATCAACCAAGGTCGATCAGATTTTCCGGTGACGTCAGGACAGACACCCGGAATCTTTATGTGATGGAACACTGAGCCTTCGGGTCTGCTGTAATAGCACCACCGTCGGTCAGGACAGACACCCGGAATCTTTATGTGATGGAACAGCCAGGGATGGCGTTGCAGAGAATGTAGCCACAGTCAGGACAGACACCCGGAATCTTTATGTGATGGAACTTCTTAACACTCTCTTAATGACAACAGGGGTTGTTGTCAGGACAGACACCCGGAATCTTTATGTGATGGAACACTGCTTTGGCGACATCCATTTGTCCAACGTAAAACAGTCAGGACAGACACCCGGAATCTTTATGTGATGGAACCTCCAGAGCAAGAGTAGTTTGGAATAAACCAGTCTGTCAGGACAGACACCCGGAATCTTTATGTGATGGAACCATACAATTCCACAGTGACGTGATCGGTTTCTGTCAGGACAGACACCCGGAATCTTTATGTGATGGAACTATCTCTTCTTTTTATTGTTAGCCCTGAATCTAAGTCAGGACAGACACCCGGAATCTTTATGTGATGGAACAAACTTCAACCGTACCGCTAACCTCATTTCCGTCAGGACAGACACCCGGAATCTTTATGTGATGGAACTCTACCGCGGGGCTCATCCCTGCCATAACCTGTGTCAGGACAGACACCCGGAATCTTTATGTGATGGAACCGCCATCAGCATCGCTAAAGCTTTTCTCATTGTCAGGACAGACACCCGGAATCTTTATGTGATGGAACAATTGACCCGCGCAGAAGGGCGGCAAACTCAGTCAGGACAGACACCCGGAATCTTTATGTGATGGAACGTGATTTTGGCCGTCCATCAAAACATGGTGTCAGGACAGACACCCGGAATCTTTATGTGATGATGGGGCGAGAGGCGAGGGGCGGGAGGCGGGAGGTGGGAGGCGAGAGGTGTCAGATGCGGAGAGCCATCCCCGACCTCTGACCCCTTGCCATTCGCCCTTTGCCCCTCGCCATTCGCCCTTTGCCCCTTGCCATTCGCCCTTTGCCCCTCGCCCCTCAGGGCAGACACCCGGAATCTTTATGTGATGATGGGGCGAGAGGCGAGGGGCGGGAGGCGGGAGGCGGGAGGCGAGAGGTGTCAGATGCGGAGAGCCATCCCCGACCTCTGACCCCTTGCCATTCGCCCTTTGCCCCTCGCCATTCGCCCTTTGCCCCTTGCCATTCGCCCTTTGCCCCTCGCCCCTCAGGGCAGACACCCGGAATCTTTATGTGATGATGGGGCGAGAGGCGAGGGGCGGGAGGCGGGAGGCGGGAGGCGAGAGGTGTCAGATGCGGAGAGCCATCCCCGACCTCTGACCCCCTTGCCATTCGCCCTTTGCCCCTCGCCCCTCAGGACAGACACCCGGAATCTTATGCGATGGAACCCATCAAACCAGGGTTGCTCCACAAACCGACCAAGCCCTGTAAGGGCGGCATATTTGTAGCAGCTCGAAATAAATAACATACCCTACGTTTCCACACATTTCCACATTTCCGGGTATTCTATTTTTGGGGAAATCCCTAATTGCCGGAACAGCAATTGCCAGCGATGCCGTTCCGGTCACACATAATACAAAAAAATCATTAGAATTAATGGGTTATCAGCAGAAGACCGGGATTGATATTTTTTCCTGATTCACCAGAAACAAGGCCGCATTTCTGAAAAAAAAAGGCAGGCCTAAGGCCTGCCTTTGTCTGATTAAATGAAAAAGGAAAAACAATTCAATTATATACGTCAAATCCCTGCCGGTCAATCCGGGATATTTTCTTCTCATTCCTGAGCAGCTCTCTGAATTTATCAAACGAAATATCCTGCGCCTCGCTGAAAACCTCTGTCATGGTCTCAATCCCGGCCTCTGACTTCTCTTTTAACCCGGGATTTTGCATTCTGTCTGCAAGCGAAATCCATTCCTGAATTTTTTTATCACTCTCTTCCGACTGACAGATGATGTCATCTAAGAACACATTGCATTTTTCAAGAGATAACATCACCTCCTCATATGCGGTTTCCGACATGCGCTTTGCTTTCAGATACGCGTGATATTCATTTGCCAGAATCTCCTTATTCACCTCCTGAGTCACCCGCTGTTTCTGATCAAATTCGTCGCTGACAGTCTGAAGGAGGCGGTCATAAGACCCTTTGGGCTGCATCCATTTTGAGATTATGGGAGACGTTTCTATCACCATGAACAAAAGACTTATGATCAGCATCATAACCCCCAGATCATTTTGTTTTACCAGCTCTTTCAAAGCAGTGTGACGAGCTAAAAACCCCTGCGATGAAAGCTCTGTAACCTGAATAATCTGTGTGTTTCTGAGCCGTTCCAGCTTCGATATTTCAGCTTCGATATTGCTTCTGAACACTTGCCATTCATCTTCAATTTTCTGCTGACGCTGCTGTTTGAGGCCGTCCTTCCGGGCAATTTCATCTTCCAGAACAGCAATTCTCTCATAATTTGTCTCTATAATTTCGGCCCGTTCATTTTCGGTTTTCCTGAGTGCCTCCTGATGACAGTTGTTTCTGTCCTTCTTTTTTTCTGCAATTTCCCTTTCCAACTGAGCAATTTTCCTGTTGTTAAAATTCCTGAGCGACTCCCATTCATTCTCAGCCGTCTTAAAAGCCTCATAAGTTCTTTTACATTCCGGCCCGTCCCCCTCGATCATTGTCCCTGCAAGTCCCGCACACTCCCGGAGATGGAATTCGTGCAGCTTCTGTTTGTAAGCATCTTTTTGGGCAATCTCCGATTTCAGCCTTTTTATCTTTGCCTTATTTGTTTTACTTGTTTCCCGCCACTCATTTTCCAAAATTTCACAACTGCCCTGCACAAGAAGATTCCGGCCTGCAACCTCCCCTTTTAACTGAGCAGCCCGGGCATTGTTCGTGTCTCTGAGAGCCAGCCACTCTGCCTCAGCTTCCCTCTGAAGTTCAAGCTTTGCAAGCCGCCTGTCTTCCGCGTCTTTTTTCAGCAGAGCAATTTTTTTGTCATACATGCTGTGAATCCGGGCTTTTTTTTCTTGAAATTTGTCATTCAGGCGCTCGGTGATCTCACCTTCGAACAGCTTCAGCTTGAGGGGTTCGGATATGGTCAGTCCGATAATGATCGCCAGGATGATTCGGGGCAATCCTGCGTTCAATTTTTGCCAAAAGTTGCCGTCCTTGCAGAATGTCAGAATGAAATATTTGTCCAGATTAAAAATGATCAATGCCCATATCAGCCCGAAAATAATTGCCGCCCACACGCTTTTGAAAATCGCAAAAAGCGCATATCCTCCGGAACAGAATGCCAGCACCGCGGTTCCCAGCACGATGCCGCCGATACTTGCCTGCCTGATACGTTCCTGTTCGGGACAAAGAGCGACAAGTCCCTTAACCGTGCCTGAACAATAAGTGAGGAAAGAATTAATCATGCTTTGCTCCTTTGATTTTTTCCTTAAAGGAAGGTTCGGGATGTTGCAAAGGCGGTGATGAAGTATGATTCATCACCCCTTTGCGGATTCAGCCATGTGAATTTGGCCTTCTTATGACTGTATGGTCGGAGGGGAGGGGGAAAATCTGACTCAGGTTTCGTAACTTTTTATTTTTTCCTTCACAATATTCTGGAAATCCTCCATAATATATTCCAGCCAGTCGAAATATTTTTCCTGCTCCCTTTCAATCTTCCGTTGGTAAACCTCTGCCATGCTCGGCATCTCCTTGTAATTTTCGATCAGCTGGTATCGCTTCCGCATGAGGCTGAAGAATTCCTGCTCCCTCTGAAACATGGTCTCCTGCAACAGACTCACCTTGTCAGTGACAAAGCTGTAGAACTGCTCCCGATAGTTGACCTTGATGACCCTGAGCCACGTCTGGTATCTTTCTTCGATGGCCTCCAGCTTGAAACGGACTGACATCTTCAGAAGATTGTGGTCAAACTCCAGTTCGGTTTTCACCTTTTTTATCTTTCCGTCATTGATGACCCTCTGAAGCTCGCTGGGACGGAACCGGGCGAGGATGCCGACTCTTTTTTCAAAATAACCCCTGACCCGCTCACTGATTTCCTCCTGATTTTGCTGAAGCACCTCTCTGAACTCACGCTGCTTGGTCACATGGGTGGTCTCTCTTTCCAATGGAATTGTTCTCTGATATGTCATGGGATAAGCCTCCTTAGTTGTTGAAACTTGAAACTTGAAACTGGAAACTGGATATGACTCCCAAGTTTCAAGTTTCGAGTTTTAAGTTTCAAGTTTCAAGTTTCGAGTTTCAAGTTTCGAGTTTCAAGTTTCAAGTTTCAAGTTTCGAGTTTCAAGTTTCAAGTTTCAAGTTTCGAGTTTTAAGTTTCAAGTTTCGAGTTTCGAGTTTCAAGTTTCGAGTTTCAAGTTTCAAGTTTCGAGTTTCAAGTTTCAAGTTTCAAGTTTCAAGTTTCGAGTTTTAAGTTTCAAGTTTCAAGTTTCGAGTTTCAAGTTTCAAGTTTCAAGTTTCGAGTTTCAAGTTTCAAGTTTCAAGTTTCAAGTTTCAAGTTTCAAGTTTCGAGTTTCAAGTTTCAAGTTTCGAGTTTCAAGTTTCAAGTTTCAAGTTTCAAGTTTCAAGTTTCAAGTTTCAAGTTTCAAGTTTCAAGTTTCAAGTTTCAAAAATAGCGAACCATTTCATTTATAATTTCTTTGGCGAATTTCTTCAGACTGTTGTCGTTCTCATCCGCCTCCTGCCACGCTGACCAGGCGGCATAATAAGCTTTGCGCCCTTTTTTGTTCAGAAAGCATCCGTCTTTTTTGCCGGTGGTGAAATCCTTCGGGCTCACGTTTTTGCCAAGCAACTGAAACACAAACCAGTCTGTTTTGGGACGCAGCGGTTCAAGCACATCAAGCATCAGGCTTTCCCTTCCGTTTTGCGAAATATGAAGAAATCCCGCGGCCGGATCAAGCCCTGTATCCTGTATCGCACGGCTCACCTCGCCCCCTGCAATGGTATAACTCAGAGACAACAGCGCATTGACCGGGTCTTTCGGAGGTCGGCGATTACGCCCTTTGAATTTCCATTCTCCGGGAATGAGCGTGCTGATCATTTTAAAGTAATGCGATGCTGCCGAACCTTCGTATCCCATAAGGCTGTTGCGGTTATCCGCCTTTTGGATATCCGCACGGTATTTTCGGACAGGTTCTGATACATCTGAATTGTCCGACAGTTTTTCCAACACCGATTCCTGTCCTTTGAGTTTCAATGAAAGGAGCCAACGGGAAATTGCAAGCACGGTTTTTTCCTCATGGATAGCCTTGTGCTGGGCTGTTCTTTTTTCCACAGACATGGACAGACCGGAACCCACATAAGCGGCAGACCCTTTGCCACGAAGCGGCAGCAATGTGACCGGAATGTTTTTTTCTGCCAATGCCCGCCATACCCCGCAGGAAACCATGGGATTGCCTTTGACAATGAGTCTTGAAATCATGTTTATCGGAATTCTTTGCAATTGGCATCCCGGACGGTCAACACGGACGGTATCGCTGTCCAGAGTCACCACCATATCTTTTTGGTCGAGTATCACTGTTAATTCGGACATGTTCTTATCCTTTCCTTAATTTCAGCAAATCAGAAAAGTTCGCAGTTCACAGAAAAGTTCGTAGTTCCGCCTTTAGGCAGTCTGTTATCTGACTGATATCCCCCTGTTTCTGACAGAGCCGCCTAAAGGCGGAACTACGAACTTTTTCGGATTAACCAGAAGTTTTCGCTCTGCTGAATTTGATGATCTTAAAAATCTGTTTGAACCAGCTTGCCTGCTTATTTTTCTGTATTTTTCTGGCCGCCTCGAACTGAACAACCGGAAAATCAGTCAGGGGATTCGGGCCGGTCGCCCATACCTCCCTGGGATGAGAGACCGGATATGCCCTGAGATCATCTTCCTTAACCGCCATGACAGATACAAGCTCGTCAAGAAGCTGATTCACCCATGAGGCAGTGCCTTTGACAAAAAACACTGATTTCTGAGCTGAAATCCCCTGTTTTTTGAGAAGCCTGTGAACCTTTCCCAGCCGACGGGGATTTGCAATGTCATAAACCACCATGTACCAGCCTTTTCGTTCCATTATCCGATATGCCTCACTTTGCTGCTGATGTCACCGTTTCCGAGTCCTCTGTGAAGAACCTTGCGGTAAGGTTGCAGCCAGACCATCAGCAGACTGTCCGTTTTTTCGTTCAGATGTTCGGCAATCTGAAGATAAAGCTCCTCGGCCTCTCGCAAGGTCAGCCTGCACTCATGAACTGACTTCTGCCCTCCCACCCGCCAGGATTTCATTATCCTGAAGACCCTGCCCCTGGCCTTGTTGTCGCTGATGTCATAGGCGACAATGACAGATTTTTTCATATCTTCCTCCCTCCGATTTTCGGAAGTTTTCTGCCCAGGAACCGGACTTTGGGACTGCACGGCACAACCCTTGTTTTTTCAGGATGCAGGCTTAACCCCAGGCGGTTCAGAACTTTCCCTGTATAATCATGTGCCTGTCTTGCCTCTTTCTCCGATTTTGCAAAAATCAGGAAATCATCCACATACCGCACAAAAGGGTAATTTTTTGCCGACATTTCATTGTCAAAGGAAGTGAGATAAATATTACAGAGAAACGGAGACAGCACTGCCCCCTGGGGAATCCCCTTCGCAGCCGACAGAAAACCTCTTCTCACCGCCCCGACATCAAGCCATCGTTGTATCAGACCGATCAGCTCTTTGTCGGAAATCAGGTTTTGTAATATTCTGATAAGCGGTTTATGAGGAATGTTGTCGAAATAGCTTTTTATGTCGGCATCCACCAGCCACGTAAGGCCGCAGAACACATATTCCCTGACTTTGGCATTTGCCATTTCAAGATTGCGCCCCGGTCTTGACCCGTAGCTGTCATGATGGAAGAAGCGTTCTCCGATAGATTCGATCACACTCAGCACCGCCCTCTGAGCCACCTTGTCCCGCAAAGTGTTGGCGGAAATAATCCGCTTGCTTCCGTCTCCCTTGTTCACCGGAAAAAAACGCACGGGATTAGGGATGTAAGTGCCGGTTCTGAGTTCATCAGACAGCCTGAGCAGATGATAACCGAGATTCCTTTCCATCTCCTGGCGGGACAGACCCGGCTCCCATATTGCCTTGTCCCTGCGGAAACGCTTCCATGCTCCGTTGATGACTTGGGGTGATGCGGCTTTTTCAAGTAACTGACTCATGACACCTCCTTATGATAATTGATAATTGATGTATCTCTGTTTTTCAAAAGGAGTGCGGAAATGGAGCCGCTAGGCGGAATTTTCGCATTTAAGTTCGCCATCATTCCGGGGAAAATCAGAAGATGAGTATCTTTCGATTTTAACCCGGAATCCGCTGTCTGCAAAAACTTTTCGATCTATTGACATTCTTTTCTTAGGCGAAATTTTCGCATTTCAGCACTATGCGAAAATTCCGCCTAGCGGCTCCATTTCCGCACTCCTTTTTTTATATTGTTAACTGTTCGATATGATAAAGAATAAGATCAAAAGGACAAATATAAGGGCATACACTCCGATTTCCATCAGCCATTTGCCAATCCTGACAATAATCCCCAGTAGTGCCAATGCCAGAATTAGTCCTATTAATTCGAGCATCTCTCCCTCCTTCCTGCATGATCAAAAGAATCCTCGTTCCCACGCTTCGCGTGGGAACGAGATCGGTGAGGGTTTATTTCAGTTTCTCCGAAAGCCACTGATGAACGGCTTCTTCAAATTCCCTCAGTTTCAATTTTGCAGGGACGGTATTCTGCCTCAGCATTGCCATGAGAGCCGGATAATGTTTTTCGTAAATCAGATAGTTCCGAATGCGGGGCGAATGGGAAATGTAATCTGTAAATCTCCACTTGCGGACGTCTGTGAATGTGTCCCTGAATGTCATGGAATCTTTGGTGATAACTTCAATTCCGTCATGGGTTCGGATGATGTGAAGGTTCAGCAGAGAAACCAACACGATAAGCATGACTGTAAATAAGACTGTTGTTTTTCGCATAACCTCCTCCTTGTGTGATTTTAATTATCTTGTCGCTCTTCTGATTAAAAAACGGACAGGACATGATATTTTTTTTAAAAAAAGAGGAGGCTGCAAATCTTTTATGTCTCCTCTTTTTTTTGAAAGATTGTCAGCTCCTTTCTTTTCTGTATGCGGAGTGAATGGTGATCATCATAAGGATGATCGGAATGATGACCAGATTGGGACGGGCAATTTCCAACGCCCCGAATCTCTGTATCTGCCAGACCGACACCAGCCAGCCCAAAGACAGGGATATGAGGGGATCGGTAAAAGCGATGATGGAAAGCCAGCCATTCACTCCGACACCTGTGTTCTTTTTGTTTCCATATTGATAAAGGGCAGCCCCGAGCGCCTCGGTAAAATAAGCAATCGCAGTGCCGAACGCGCCGACACCGATAAATATGACGAGAAAGGAGGGCTGAACTGACCTGAATGCGGAAATGACAGATTCAGGCTGTTTTATGTAACTGTGGAACAGGAATATTCCCCAGGGAACGGCTGTCAGAAGATGGATAAGTCCCTGCTGAAGAGAAAGGGTCAGAATTTTGCCGGCAAGGGTGAGTTCAGATGTTTTGCTGATAACGGAGATAATGTCAAAATAAAGGGCAAGGAAGGTTGCCGATGTCAGGGCAAAAAAGAAAGGAAGAAAAACGCCGATGTTCAGAGGAATATCTCCCTGCATGGCAAAAACAGTCACGAGCGCTCCGACAAGAATCGGAAGGCTCAGAAATATTTCCCCGGAGCGTATTCTCTCTGATTCTTTTCCGAAAAAGAATGTTTTGACGAACCTGATGGCAAAGCTGCCCACATAAACCAGGGCCACGGAAAAGACACAGGCAAATGTCACATATTCGGATCCTCCGCATCGGATGATTTTGTAATCAAACCATCGGCATGTGGTGAGACATAGGGCGGCGATGACCAGCAGGATCCGCTGTTTTTTAAACTGATACCATATTGTCTGTCTTTCCTTTCGGGAGGTATTGAAAAACGAGATGATGATAATCATACAGACAAAGCAGGGAATCGCACCGGCTGTGCGGAAAAGAATCAGCCATGCCATAACGGCTGCCGGAATATTGTCCAGAACGTCTTTGGGTATCATGCCATAAAAAACAGGAAACATCCCCCATATGAACGCGGCAAAAAACATAAGAGACAGACCAATGTTCGTGTAAAAGCTGTTGTCAGACCTTTGATAATCTTTCATGATATTCTCCTTTTGAGTTAAATTTGCCGCTTTGCCGGTATCAGATCACGCTTGACTTTTTTTCGAATTTTTTTTATCTTTGAAAAACAGATGCCCTCTGTGAAAAATACCGGCACACCGACGGTTTTTGTTTCTGAGAGGGTTACAGAGGAGCCGCCCCCACGGCTCCTCTCCCCCTTATTTTTCTAACCTTGTTTTGTCCTCCCCTTTCCTGTATGTTTATGTTGTCGGTTGATAATTGGAAAATATGACGAAGCTTGCGTTTTTTTCCAAATCACTCTCTTTGTCCGCTTTTGATCAGATAGTCGCTGTTCAGTTTGAAAATCTGACGGAATATTATTTTTTATTTCAGGATCACCTTTCCGGTGTGTCTGTCTGTATCGTCGCCCGATAATCGAAAAAGATGACCGGCTTTGTCATTTTTTTTTCAAACAACTTTTGTTCTCCGGTTTTGGTGAGATAGTCGCTGTTCAGATGAAAAATCTGACCGGACTGTGATTTTTTTGAGCGGAACTGTCTCGTTTGATTTGGTTTTGTCAATTTGGTGAAATATGAATAACTGCATTATAATAAAAATAATTGTTATCTGAAAAGAGATTCAGAAGATAAGAAAAGCGTTTGACAATCGGAAAGTAAAAAGTTAGATATAAAAAATCCGGGTGTCGGTTTTGCCGGCAATCTGATTGTCAGAAAAAAAATTTTCATTTTCTGAAGAGTGAAATTTGTAACTGTCTTATTTTTAAAGATATGTTAAATCCGGGTGCGTTTTTTCGAAAAAAGTTAGTTTATTTTGAGTTAAAACAATGTCTTGGCATGTTTTTAGCAGTAAACAGGGTGAAAAGCCGAAATGACAGTTACGAGCCTTAACAAAAAAAATGGCAGGTATTATCTCTCTGATAATAAAACAAATCCGATTGACATTCAAAATCGGAACTGTCAGTTTTTGAAATTTCCGAGGGGGTCAGGACAGACACCCGGAATCTTTATGTGATGGAACCTCTCCGGATAATTCTATCTCTTCTGTCCGATAGAGTCAGGACAGACACCCGGAATCTTTATGTGATGGAACTCTTTTATGAAGACATAATCTCCTCTATTCCAAGTCAGGACAGACACCCGGAATCTTTATGTGATGGAACCCTGAGGCCCTTTCCGGAAGATAAAGGTTGAAATTGTCAGGACAGACACCCGGAATCTTTATGTGATGGAACCCGAAACAGAAACAGAGAAGTTAAGCTGCTTCGTCAGGACAGACACCCGGAATCTTTATGTGATGGAACTATTTATTTGCTCTACTAAATACCAGAAACCCAGTCAGGACAGACACCCGGAATCTTTATGTGATGGAACCTTTTTAGGCTCTCTCATGTTGTGCTTAGGGTGTCAGGACAGACACCCGGAATCTTTATGTGATGGAACCCTGAGGAGCAGAAATGCTATCCCCTTGAATGTCCGTCAGGACAGACACCCGGAATCTTTATGTGATGGAACATTCTCTCCTCCATTTTTTGTTGTGCCAGTTTAGTGTCAGGACAGACACCCGGAATCTTTATGTGATGGAACGACCTGCATCCACTACTGATAATTCTTTTCTCCTTTGTCAGGACAGACACCCGGAATCTTTATGTGATGGAACCATCATCCAGTCCGGTATGGCAGGAGTTGTTGTCAGGACAGACACCCGGAATCTTTATGTGATGGAACATAAATCTCATCTGCCCCTTCTGGCAGATAAAATGTAGTCAGGACAGACACCCGGAATCTTTATGTGATGGAACTCCGTCAGCCTGAGGTAACCAGCTTGAGCCTGAGGTGTCAGGACAGACACCCGGAATCTTTATGTGATGGAACTCCCAGCGAGGATTTGAAGGGCTATGAATTCATGTCAGGACAGACACCCGGAATCTTTATGTGATGGAACGCAGTAAATCGGAGTTGTCCCGACCTTCATCCCCAGTCAGGACAGACACCCGGAATCTTTATGTGATGGAACTAAATTCGGTCCCGTCGGCGAGGGTGGTCGATATTTGTCAGGACAGACACCCGGAATCTTTATGTGATGGAACTAAATTCGGTCCCGTCGGCGAGGGTGGTCGATATTTGTCAGGACAGACACCCGGAATCTTTATGTGATGGAACCTTAACGTACCCTTCTTCCCCTTCCAGAGCATAAAGTCAGGACAGACACCCGGAATCTTTATGTGATGGAACTCCCCTTTTCAATTATCAGGGTGTCCAGATTATCAACATCGTCAGGACAGACACCCGGAATCTTTATGTGATGGAACCCCCGGCGTCTCGGTTGCCAGCCGAGACCCGTCAGGACAGACACCCGGAATCTTTATGTGATGGAACCCCTAGACCATCTAATACAGGAATTTTTACAAGTCAGGGCAGACACCCGGAATCTTTATGTGATGATGGGGCGAGAGGCGAGGGGCGGGAGGCGGGAGGCGGGAGGCGAGAGGTGTCAGATGCGGAGAGCCATCCCCGACCTCTGACCCCTTGCCATTCGCCCTTTGCCCCTCGCCCCTCAGGGCAGACACCCGGAATCTTTATGTGATGATGGGGCGAGAGGCGAGGGGCGGGAGGCGGGAGGCGGGAGGCGAGAGGTGTCAGATGCGGAGAGCCATCCCCGACCTCTGACCCCTTGCCATTCGCCCTTTGCCCCTCGCCCCTCAGGGCAGACACCCGGAATCTTTATGTGATGGAATTCAATCTCTCTTTCCTCAATTCCAAATGGAACGTCAGGACAGACACCCGGAATCTTTATGTGATGGAATCAGAATTCCCTAATTGCTCTGGGGTTATCTGGGTCAGGACAGACACCCGGAATCTTTATGTGATGGAACTCTGCCCCTTCAGGGACAGAACAAGGTATTGTCAGGACAGACACCCGGAATCTTTATGTGATGGAACTCTATTCGAGGCAATGGGGCGGGACTCCCCAAAGTCAGGACAGACACCCGGAATCTTTATGTGATGGAACCCCATTCAATCCTTATATTTAAAACAATTCCACTGTCAGGACAGACACCCGGAATCTTTATGTGATAGAACCTTCTCGTAAGAAGGATCAACAACTTCTAAGTAAGTTGCAAAAAGTCTTTTCACAATATATTAATCATTTAATATCAGATGGTTAGTATGAGGCTATCTGATGATACTCCGGTTATTCTTAATCACGGTGCGGATCGTCCGGAAGAAATACGCAGAATACGGGGCACAGATCGGACATTCCTTCCTCCTGTCAGACAGTTACAAAAACATTTTGACAAAAGGAAATATATATGATATCTTCCGGTTAAAAAAAGAGGAGGTGAATGATGAGAGCTTTTTTTAAACTCGGCAGTGAAGATAAATCGGCTTTGGAATCCGTGCTCACCGCGGGAAACGAGGTCGGACAATTCCGTCGCGCCCAGGCTCTGCTCTGGCTTGATGAAGGAATGTCCGTTCAGGATGTCGCACATCTTTCGCGTGTTTCCCGCCGGACAATTTATAACTGGGTAAACAGGTTCCGTGCTGGTAAGGATATTTCTCCGCTCCGGCGGATCGGAGATGTTCAGCGTAGCGGTCGTCCCTGTACGGCATTGGGAATTGTCGATCCGCTTATTGACAGAATTATTGATAAGGATCCGCGTGACTTCGGCTACCGCTCCTCTGTATGGACATCGGATCTGCTTGTCCGATATCTTTCAGACACATACGGTATCGGAGTTTCGAAACGCAGCGTAAGCTACGCGCTGAAACGCCTCGGCATCCGCTGGAAAGTTCCTCGCTATGATCTGATCCGTCGTTCGCCGACCTGGCGGCAGGCAAAAGGGGGCTCCTCCGAGGATTGTCAGATCGGAAGCGCACCGTGATTCTCATGCTTGATGAGACTATCATTACGGAGAATCCTCCGCTTCGCGGGTGCTACGGACGAAGGGGAGAGCAGGTCAGAGTCCCGATATCAGGCAATCATGACAGGCGCGTTATTCACGGAGTCATTAATATCCGCAGCGGCGATGTTTTATTACTGATTACGGACATCTGGGATGAATATACACACCGGTGCTTCCTGAAGATGATCCGTTCGCACTGGCGTGGCTGGAATATCATTCTCTTCGAGGATCGGGGAACGCCGCATACTGCGGATGACAGTCTCGGACTGGCCGGCGAACTGAAAATTGAAATCAGGCTTCTGCCCACGGCAACTCCGGAACTGAATGCCATGGATCATCTGTGGAAAAGTGTCAAAGGACGTGCCTTGGCAAACCGTCCCACGGAGAACATCGACACCTCCGCGGATGAAGCTTGTCGGTACATTCTCGGAATGTCCCGTCATCAGAGACTGAAGGCGGCCGGAGTATTATCGGACGACTTCTGGCTGACCGGCTGAGGAAAAAAACTGTCAGACATATGTTCAACATATTGATATTAAACAGTTAGGATTATGTTTCTCCGGGCAGGTATTTCCATGCGGACAACTCGGAATTTTAACATTTATAATTAGCCGCATTCCCATTCAGACTGACTCAGTATTGAATTACCGGTTCATCCCTACTCGGAGAAATCAGGCAATCTTTCCTGAATATCAATGAAAAACATATCTGACAGGATCACAGATGCCCGGAAATTGCTTTCAGATGCGCCTTTACCGTTTGTCAAAGAACTTTTTGCAACTTACTTAGTTTGTCAGGACAGACACCCGGAATCTTTATGTGATGATGGGGCGAGAGGCGAGGGGCGGGAGGCGGGAGGCGGGAGGCGAGAGGTGTCAGATGCGGAGAGCCATCCCCGACCTCTGACCCCTTGCCATTCGCCCTTTGCCCCTCGCCCCTCAGGGCAGACAACCGGAACCTTTGTGCCATCTACATGGATTAGGGATAAGCAAGGATTTCCGGCCCCCCCGTCGCACATCATCCGTGCTTATCACTAATCCATGCAGATATTGTCCGAACTCGGGGATAAAAAAAGGATTTCTGTCTCAGGACAGACGCCTGGAACCCTTTTGCCATCCGCATGGATTAGGGATAAGCAAAGATTACCGGCCCCCCGTCGCACATCATCCGTGCTTATCACTAATTCATGCAGATATATTGTCCGAACTTAGGGATATAAAAAAAGGATTTCTGTTCTTTTGCCAGAGTCCCGGAGGGACATCTGAAAATAGCCCGGCAATTTACTGCCGGGCATAACGACCTGATTTTTATTTTATTGCTTATTCAGAAGGACACTATTATTTTTTTGCTTTGGGATTGCCGGAAAAAACACCCAGGATATGACAAAAAAATATTTTTTTCTCCATGTCATTTTTTCGAAAAATCATCCGACTATAATTATAGGAAAAGACGTTCTGAATGTTAAAATGTGTATAACTATCATTAATTAAATATTTTTTTTAATTAAAGGCTTGACTTTTTCAGTCTCACAGACTATTTACTGAATTTCATTTAACCGTTAAGAATGGAGATAGCCTTATGTCTTCTGCTTTTTCCGGATTAAAAATTCCCGAACTCTCTGTTGATCCAGCCGAAGTTTTCAAATCTGACAACCCTCAGCTTGTGTCCGTGCTTTTAGATGAATTTGAATTGCAGGAGCAGCGTCCCTTTTTCAGCGGACTGATTCCCGAAAAGCAAATTAATATTGCTCTTAAAAAATCACCCCAATTAAAAAAACTGGCCTGCCATCTGTTAGAAGCATACGAAATCAATGGCAGACGATGGAAACATGCGGATCGGAGGCGTGTTCTTGAAAAAGCCATTCGGCTTTTGGAGAAGGTGAGTAATGAGTTAAAAGGAGATATTCAAAAATTAGAAAACAATGTGAAAGAGTCAGGAAAAGACAGCGAGGAATTAAATAAAACCAGGGAAAAACATGGAGAAATTTTGGCAGACATGGGCAGGGCTTATTTGCATCGGGCGAAAATTATCCGCCCCAAGGGCTTTACCATTCCGGCAAAGAAAAAGGAATCTCTGAGAAAGGCACTTGATTTTTGCAAAGAGGCCAAAGCCAGACATCTGGCAGGTCTGGTGGGGCTGGAGATGGACAGATGCGACATGTCCGATTTTGATTCTGAAAATTCTCTTGAAAAACTGCTGAGGGATGCGACCACGGGAGTTAGTCTTTCCAAAGATCAATATTATAGTAATGAATACCGGAAAGCAGAATACTACCAGATGTGTATCCGCCTGGCAGAGATTGAGGAAGACAAGCACGGGGCTACGGATGAAGGCTCTGAGAATAACAGATATAAACGTCTGGAAGGAATCCTCGGACCAAAAAAGAGTCAGGGGAAAAAAAAGGGGAAAAAGAATAAGAAAAAAAAGGGGACGAATTCAAAAAGCGCATTGGAAAAAATAATGGCGTTTGAGAAATTCAAAGTTGCCGTATATTTGGGAGAGGGTAAGGAAAAAACACATTGGAACGATTTTTCCGAATTTCTGATGAGATATCCTTTTTCACACCCTTCATGGGAAGATTCGGTTCGGTTTCTTCGCCGTCTTTACAAAAAAGGGAATGACAAATGGAGAGAGTTGTCAGTCGCACTTTGGGAAATTGCGAAAAAAAATTCAGCAAAGACATCTTCCATTCATTTGCGCTGGTACTGGTCAAGACAGAGGGATTTATATGATCTGGCTTTTTTATCTGCTCTTGAACAGGCAGATATTGCAGAAGATGAATCAGTCAGACAAGAGAAACTGAGGCTTGCCGCCAAAGTCGCCGACTCTGCAAAAAACAGACCCGCTCTGACCTGGCAGGCAATGGAGCAGATGGCAGATAAGGATGAGGCACTTAAAAAAGAGATTGAAAACTACGCCCAGGCACTCGGGGGAGGATATATTGAACAGTTTGAGAAAACTGAACTCCCAAAAAATACAAATCCGCAGGATGACATTCCAGATGACCTGAAAACATCGGGACTTGTAGTTCAGTTTTATCTTGTCCATCTGAAAGATTATGAAAACGGCTATGCCCTGATATATGACGGAAAAACAAAAAAGTGGTCGTGTGAAATGTTCAATTTTTTTCCCATTTGGGAAAAATACCTGCAATGGCAGAGTGTTTATTTTGATTTGCCGGCCAATCAGAAAGAAGAGTCCGCGGATCAGCTAAAAGCGCTTTGTCTGGAACTTGGCAGACATTTATATTTTCTTTTTGATTTTGAAGAAAATCGGAAGGCTCATGAAAAAAATCAAGATACTGCTAAGGAAAATTGGGACATGCTTTTTATTCCTCATGATTTTTTACACAGGGTTCCGATTCATGGAGCTATCAAAAAAAATGGAACCAATATTTTACTGAAAAAATTTAATTGTACCTATTTTCCGACACTGCCAAATGCTTCTATTACGCCTGAATCACCAAAATCTGATAACGTGGCAGAACTGATTGAGTATTTCAGTGAACATGAGAAAGATTATTCTGAATATTTTGACAAAATTGAACATATTTTTGATAAGAAGAACAGAGCAGCAACATCTCAGGATTTACTTGACGCTGCCATTTCTCCCCCAAGAACGCTAACTATTTATTGTCACGGGCAGTCAGATGTTAACAATCCTTTTTATTCCAGATTACTGCTTAAAGACAAACTTGAATTAATAAAACTGGCAACTTTACAGGAACATTATTCAGGAACTCATATCTTTCTTGGCGCATGTGAGACAGATTTAATGCCGCCTTTGTCTGCTCCCTTAGATGAACAGCTTTCTATGGCAGCTATGTTTTTGCAAAAAGGGGTAGGATCGGTCTTGGGAACATTATGGGAAGCATATCCCCGGGCTGTAAAAGACATTGTAAAAAATATTTTGTCTGCCGATGATACCCAATATTTTGAAAAGCTGTTTAGCCTAAAGAAAAAAATATCTGTGAATCAAAAAAAATCACTCTACTATTATTTATGTTTCAAATTATATCGTTCTTTTGATCAGATAGGAAAAGAATAAATGAAATCAGAAGAATTCAGGCGCTACCCAAATGAATGTCTGAGAGTTCGGGGAAACGGAACAGGCTGTGAAAAATGCGCTGTCAAAATACGGAATTTTTGTCCTGATGTGATGATAGAACTTATTGAGAAGATGAGTCGTCATTTGTCTGCCAGTTTTAAAGAAATGTCTCAAACAGATCAGGATGCGATATTATCAGACACAGTGTTTGCGATATGGCAGGGAGTTGAGCGTTTTGAAGGACGAAGGGGTGCAAGGTTTTCCACTTGGGCATGGCGTATATTCAATAATAAAACAACAGATTATCTTCGTCATCAATACCGTTACAGGAAAAAAGAACTCAGTCTGTCAGAGCTTCTTGCAGATGATGAACAGCATCCTGCTGCTTCTGATTCCATTGATGAAAATAAGGAAACAGAGCAAATCCTTATTGGTCTTAAACAAAACATGCCTGATGATGTGATGAACTGCATTCAGCTCCTGATTGAATTGGATGAAGCCAAACAAGATAAAAAAACTCAGGAATACCTTGCAGATAAATATGGCTTAAAAACTAACACGCTGACAAAACGTATTGTGAGATGTCGTAAACGGATATTACTATATTCTGAATCCATAAAAAATATGATAAGAGGATGACTTATGTATTCTCCGGGAGATATTGTTTCAGAAGCATTTATAGGAAGCCACAGCAATATAGACGGAAATTATCCTGTCTTAATAGACGGTAATATCGTTGGCTATATTAGCTTTGAATATCTTAAAGGAAGATTGAAAAAGAGAATTCAGAAAAAAAAGCATAAAGGAGAATCTGTAAAAATTTATGAACTTATTTGTATTTCAAAAAAAGGGAAACATGCATATTTTATTCCTAAATATTATAAAACCAGACTCATTGAATTTTTTTATAATGGTGAAGAAATAGAAAATACAGATATATGGAGCCTCAAGTGGAAAAAAGCAGCCTGTAATTTCAACAATATAACATTTGAAAACCCTAATGAAAATGATCAGCCACCTTGTCATGGATATAAAAAATCTTGGCAGTTTGTAGTTACTCCTAAGTGGATTATGCCTGTAACAATTTCCCAATATAGTGATTTTCTGAAGTCAGAAAAAGCTTTTTGTCCAAATACTCTGAAAAAATCTGACGATCGGAATTATGTGCTTCCTTCGGTTTACAAAATAAAACTATTCGGGGAAAATGAACATCTGCCTTTGTGCTATAAGGGTAAGATTGAAAATAAACCTGTAAAAATTTATCTGCATGGCACACTTGATCCCAGAAAATGGCACTATGGAATCCGATGTCATATGTTGAATAACAGTGGCGAACGAAAATGGTGGGAAAGCTGGCTGGGAGGAGCCTTTGATATTGATTCAGGACAGCTATTTCAGGATTGCCCTCCGCCAACCCAAAAGAATTGCGGGGGGTGTTCACTGGATCAGTTTCAGAAAATTAATGAGAATAACGCATTTATTGATCTGAGAGATAAATATTGGAATAAAGCAGTCACTTTTTGGGAATCTGAAACGACAAAAAAAACAGTAAAGCGTGAACCGCATGGAACTTATGATTCTTTTGAGATTTTAATATTTAAGAAAGAGTTGTTAAATACAAACGGAGAAGAGGATTTCAAGTACCCGCTTCTTGTTCTTAATGGATGGAGCTATGACTACGATCCATCTGTTTCTGATGAAGCAATACTGCATGTGAATATTCTTACATTTTATATAAAAAATGGCAGACCTCGGATTGAAGTGAAGGAACTGAAAGATGTTCAGAGATTATAAAAATAGAAAATTCGAAGATTTTCTGTATTCCCCGGCAACAGATATCCTCATAAACTGGGGCAGAGCGCATATTCTTCGTCCTGAGTATTTACAGGAAACAGAAGATGAATGGAATTTTCTCAAAAAGAAATCAGATACCAGAGGCTTGTTGGAAACAGGAACAGCAAGTCTGGAAAAAGATACAGAAGATGCCTTAAATTTTCTCCACGGTCAGGAAACGCTTGATCTGTATGATGATATGGCAATACAGGCACAAACCGCTCTTGAAATTCTGGATAATGCCGTAATGTTGTCCGAGGCTGTGGAATTTTTTCCCGATCAATCAGATTTCTCTGAGGATTTTACAAGGAAGGCAGATCATTTGCTTCAAGAGATTACCATTGACTGTGAACCCCCTTCGCTTCGGCTTATTCCGATAAACCGCTGGCGCAGGGAAGTGTTACAAGATATTCCTGCGGAATTTCAATATCTGTTTCCGTGGTATGTCAACTGGTCGGAGCTTCCGCCGGAGACCCTTGAAATTCTGATTCAGCACTGGAAAGACATAGAAAATAATCAGCTTGAAATGATTGAAACTGATTCGGTGACACTTGATGGTGAGACGCTTTATGTTTTATTAACCGCATTGACAAAAGATCACGTTTTGTTAAATCATATTCGTCATCAGTCCCGCACCGCTGAGGTATTGTCTCAGGCCGTAAAAAAAGATTTCAAATTACAGCTTCTTTTAAAAAGAAACAGCGATGCGCCGAAATATTTTGTATCGGACGAAGTGGAAGATAAAGGGCTTTATATTTCCGCCTGCAAAAATATTGACACCAGAGATCCGCTTGATCCGAGAGAAGTTTTAAATCCTCTTCGATCCAAAGAAGACAGGACAGAACGGCTTTTTCTCGCAGCTTTTTGCGGCCCCGGACTGACCGATGAAAAAAGAATTGATCTGTTTGGCAGAGTTGAAAATAACTTAGATCGCCTGGATTTTTCAAAAATAAAATCAGACAGTCCGCTAAAATTAATTGACCAATGGAAAAAACAAGGGGACTCCCAGCTTAAAAAATTGTCAGATATTGTTTTAGAAAGCTGGCTTGATAATTTGACTGTCCAAGCGAAAAAAGTTGCCGAACCCGTTCCCAATGAAAATATTTCTTTTCTTGATACAGTCAATCGAATAATGACAGATGCCATCGTTGAGCCAACAACAGTTCTGACTGGTTTTATTGAATGGATTAAAAATTTTTGTGCGTCCGAATTATATACTGAAGCAGCGAAATCAGCAGGGCCTTTAAGTAAAGAGTCAGTAGCGTCTCAGGATATAAAGAAATCTTTAAATTTGGATAAAAATATCTTTGAGGACGATCTGTATATTGAGGACGACAGTCTGAAAATACGAGACGATTCTCCGTTACAGCAACTTGATAATATAGAATATTATTGGAACGGTTGGTATGAGCCTCTTGACGGAGATATGGAAAACATTTATTCTGATGCGGAAGAGGGCGATATAACGCCGTCTTTTGAAATCGGAAAAGACAAGGAGTATAAAACAGTTGTTGTCTGCATAGCTACAGATGAAGAAATAGTAAACACTGTTGTTTCAAAGATAAATTCAAAGGAAGAGCCTCTGCCGGAAGAGAAGAAAAATACGATATGGCTCATTTATACAAAAAAATGAAGTTAAGCCGGGGGATCAATCCCCCGGCTGAAAGCAAAAGCAGCCTGAAGGCAGCTATAATCCAACCGTTCTTAGCTGGCTTCAGCCTGCTTTCGCTATCAGCCCCGGCATTGATGCCGGGGCTTTCTGGCGTATCATCAACCAGCAGATGATTGTTGCGGCGCAAGCTGCCTGAAATTTTGAAAGGAACAAAAAATGACAACCCTCTCCATTCAACTCCCTGAAACGGTGTTTTCAGCCCTTCGCCAGCCACCCGATGAGTTTGTCCGGGAAATGCGAATCGCTGCCGCTGTAAAATGGTTTGAAATCGGTAAAATTTCCCATGAAAGAGCGGCTGAGATCGCTGGAATGTCACGGTCTGAATTCATGGACGTAGCTCAGTGAATTCAAAGTGTCTCCTTTCCAGTATTCAGCAGATGAATTAGCCGCGGAGTTACGAGATGCGGATTGATCGGATTGTAATTGACGCATCTCCTTTAATCGTATTGTATCAGATGCTTTGGCAAAATTACTGAAAGCTGGTCTGTGGCTTTCTCCTGAAGTTATCCATATTCTTAAACAACAGGCAGGAGAGTAAAAAACAATGCAACACATCATCCCTCTCACCATCACATTTCTTGAATCGTTCCGTGTAATAGAATGGCACAAATCATCAGATCGAAACAGCCTGCGTTTTTTGCGGGGATATGCCTATGCCCGGTGGCACAGGAGCCTGAAGAACAACAAGGGAAGACCTTATATCACCGGCACGCTGGTGCGCTCCGCCATCATCCGGGCGGCTGAGGAACTGCTCTGGCTGAATGACGGAAATTACAAAGGAGCGATCTGCTGTCCCGGGGAATTTAACGGAAGCAATGCAAAAGTGTTTCGGGAAGGAAAAGCCAGACGGCTTCGCCGGAGACAGACGCTGACATGGCCGACCAAGTGCGCCTGCCATGAAAAAGAACCCTGTCCCTTCTGTCTCTTGTTAGGACGGTATGAGAAATCGAGCAAGACCTCAAAAAGCCCGGTGCTGAACAATGTCAACTTCTCCAATTTTAATGTGCTGGGAAAGGAAAAGGAATTTCTGAATATTGAAGATGTCGCGGATATGCGGGTTGTCAACCGGGTGGATCAGCAGAGCGGCAAGGCTGAGGATTTTTTCAACATATGGGAAATAACAGATGGTGCGTGGAAAATCTTCAGGGGGGAGATTCAGGTATCAGACAAAGGATGGAGTGATGAAGAAAATTTTTCAAAGTTTCTGACGCTGCTCAAAGGCGCGTCGGTTCTGGTGGATAAGATTTCAGGAGGACTGTGTTATCTGACGCTTGACAAGCCAGAGTTAGCGGAACTGCCAGCCGTGAAAACGGAAAAAGATGTTCTGGAACCGGGAGACGATGCCAGTGTTTTGGAGATATCCAGACCGCCTTACTGGAATAATATGCTGAATCTGGCAGGAACGATCAGCGAGGCATTTGAAAGAGAGGACAAGCTGGTTCATCTGAGGCTTTTTGCTGATACGGTACGGGAACTGAGAAGATCGGATATTGAAACGCTTGACTTGCCAAAAGGTCATGCGGATCGCCTGGGCAAACCGTCCGACCACTTTATTTGGGATATCGAAATAAACAAAAAAGTTAAGTTGAGAAACTGGCTGTTCTGGATTTTTAATGAATTCAGAGATACATACGCCTACTTTGATTGGCGAACCTTTTGCGAAGCATTGGGACAGGCATTATATCTTGAGGCAAAAAAACAGGTTCCCAATCAGTTCTCCAGCGAGAGACCTGTGGGAGCGACCCCTGCCATGGAAGTCAAAACACCGGAACATGATCCTGGCAGAGCCGCCCAGGGTCCCCGTTATGAATGGCTGATTAAGGGCGAACTGGTTTCCCAAACTCCTTTTTTCTTTGGATGGAGCACGGAAGCAGACAACCGTGAGCACACCAATCTGAAGCTTCTGGCTGCAAGGGACGGAAGGCTGCGGCTTCCCCTGTCAGTTCTGAGAGGAATTTTACGACGGGACATAAAGGTTGTCCTTGACAACAAATGCAGAGCGGAACTGGCGATGAAACAGCCCTGTTCCTGCCCGGTGTGCAATCTGATGAAAAAAATAACCATCAGAGACAGTTTCTCGTCAAATTATGCGGAGCCGCCTAAGATTCGCCACAAGATTCGGCTTGATCCCAAAAGCGGAACAGTCGCAAAAGGGGCTTTGTTTGATTCGGAAGTGGGACCCAGAGGCGTGGTCTTTCCTTTTGAACTTCGGCTGCGATCCGCAGATGACACTCTGCCCCAAGCTCTGAAAACGGTTTTTTCCTGGTGGCAGCAGGGGACTGTCTCGTTTTCAGGGGATGCGGGCACGGGAAAAGGCATCTTTTGTCTGAGAAATCTGAAAAGCATCAGATGGGACTTGAAAACAGAGATGGACAAGTATGCTGCCACTCTTGGCGGACGCAAGACACCAGTTGGGAAATGGGATAAATGTCATATTCCCGATGATAAAACATATCCGTGGGTAAAAGAAACAGTGGAGATTTCTGTATGCTCGCCTTTTATAACAAAGGATCCGGTCAACAGCCTGATTGACTCTGCCGGATATGATGCGATTTGTTATACCACGGTTGATTTGGAGAAATCGGAAAATATCAATTCATTGCCTGAAAGCGAAATAAGCCTTTTATTTGAAATGTTTGATTTGCAATATCCAATGAGTTATTTATTTCCGAATAAGGACATATATCTTCTCAAAGGAGAATCTTTCCGGGGGATGCTCAGAACTGCCGTGGGAAGAGGAGAAAATCTGCTGCTCAGGGAACATGAGGATTGTTCCTGTACGCTTTGCAGAATTTTCGGCAATGAACATAATGCGGGCAAGATACGGGTGGAAGATTTTATCATCCAAGGAGAACCGAGAACAAAGCTTGTGGACAGGGTTGCCATAGACCGTTTCACCGCAGGGGCAAAGGACAAATTCAAGTTTGACGCCGCGCCGATTGTCGGAACTCCGACGAATAAATTGAAATTCAGGGGAAACATATGGATTCACCGTGACTTGGATGGCCTGGCCTGCGAGTCCCTGAAACTGGCGTTGGAAGATATTGAAAACGGGCTTTATCCTTTTGGCGGGCTTGGCAATGCCGGGTTCGGATGGGTGAATTACAACCCTTTGTCCCATCCGGCCCAGGAGGAAAACAAGGCTGATTTCTCTTTGACGAAAAAAATGGAATTGAATTGGAGCATGAAGGAACTGTCAACAGATAAGATTTACTGGCCCCACTATTTTCTGCCATTTGGAAAAAAAGTGCTGCGGGAAAAAACACCGCCCAGCCATGCCTGTATAGACGAGAATGAAGATTCTGAATTATATTCCGGGAAGATCGTATGTACTCTTGAAACTCGAACTCCGCTCATTATTCCTGACAGTGAATTTCAGGGGGAGGAACATAAGTCTTACGATTTTTTCAACCTGAATGGTGAACTATGTATCCCCGGCTCTGAAATCAGGGGAATGATATCTTCAGTATTCGAAGCTCTGACCAATTCCTGTATGCGAATTTTCGATGAGAAGAAACGGCTTTCATGGCGGATGAATCCGAACAAAAAGGATAAAAAGAATAATAACAGGAGAGAACTGGACGATTTCATTCCTGGAAGGGTTACAAATGATAGAAAAATGGAAGAAATGAAGGAATATCGCTATCCGTTTTATGATCAGGCTATCACCGCCAATGATAAGCAAAATAAATATTTCGATCAGTGGGAAGCGACGATTGAATTGACGGATGAATCCCTGGAGAAATTAAAAGCGGAAAAAATTCTCCAAAGTGTTTTGGATGCCCTGCGTCCGTTAACAAAAAAAAAGGAAAAGTATAAAAATACGGAAACATTCGTATTTGATTTGAAAAAATTCATAGGGAAAATAGATGATAATCAGCAGATGATTTCTGAGGCGTTGGAGAGAGGCAAAGTCAGATTAACTGGCAACTCCTTGAAACAGATATCTAAAACTAAAAAAATTCCTCGGCAGATTTTAAATCAGTTGAAAGGCTTAAAAGACAACACATATGAAAATCGGGAACAATTTATCTCTGTTTTAAAAACAACTGTCAGAGGAATAAATGATGAACAAATTTCTTTGATTCTGGATAATATTGATGAGGATGTGAGATTAACTGACCTCTCTTTGACTAAAATAAGAAAAGCTAAGGTTCCTCAGACCTTGGTTGATATGCTGGCTGACTTAAAAAAAGACGAACCATATAAAAATGAGAAAGAATTTCTATCTGAATTTAAGAAAAAAATGGGTGAAATTATCGGGCTGATTTTAAAACATGCCGCGAAAACAGGAGGAGATGTCCCGCGTTATAATCATCCCACGCCCACAGACAAGATGCTATTATCTCTGGCAGCGTATAATCGGAACCATAAGCATGAAAACGGGAAGGCAGAATACAGAATTGTCAAGCCCAAGCATAATCTGAAAGTGGATTTTATGTTTGCCGTAACTCCTTTTGAAAATCCGTTTAAAGGTTACAATCCTGCGGCTGTCGTGGAGGAACCTGTTGGGGGTTATCTTAAAGTCAGCGGTCCCAACAAAATAGAAAAAGTAAAAAAAGTCAATCCGAACTCCGTATCTGTGCGAGACGACAAAAATCAGGAGATTATCCATAACGGAGTCTATCTGCGTAAGATCACAGTGGCAAATGCCAAAAGCAAAAATAAGCTGCGGGAACGTCTTGTGCCGGAATTTGCCTGGTATGATAAGGATAGTGAGGCTGCTTATGCCATGACCAAGCGATGTGAGCGAGTCTTTGTAGAAATCGGAGCAAAGCCGATTCCTATTCAGCCCAGTGCCAGAGAAAAATTTAAGATTCTCACACAGGAATATCAGAAAAACGCAAAACAGCAGAAAACGCCCGAAGCTTTTCAGACAATTCTTCCGAAAGATGGTGAGCTAAGACCAGGAGATTTGGTTTATTTCCGGGAAGATAAAAAGACCAATACTGTTACGGATATCATCCCCGTCCGCATCTCCCGCACCGTGGATGATGAGGTGCTGGCTCGGAAAATACCGGATGATGTGGGAGATGTGAGACCTTGCGTCCGGGAAATCCTTGATAAAGAAAAACAGAAAGAGATAGCAGATGCCGGGGTGAAAGAGGTTTTCCAGCACCATCCTGACGGGCTGTGTCCGGCCTGCTCCCTTTTCGGAACCACCTTTTACAAGGGACGAATTGCCTTCGGATTTGCCTTTCACAAAGACAAAGACCCGGAACTGGCAAACAACGGCAAACACATCACCCTGCCCCTTCTGGAGCGTCCCCGTCCCACATGGTCCATGCCTAAAAAAGAAAGCAGAGTTCCCGGCAGAAAATTTTATGTTCATCACCAGGGATGGGAGCGGGTTATCAAACACTCAAATTTGGATGAGTCGGATCCAAACGCCACAAAGCAAACTGTAAACAACCGTTCTGTTCAGGCAATAAAAGAAGAGCAGAAATTTCAGTTTGAAGTCAGGTTTGAAAATCTGAGAGAATGGGAACTTGGTCTGCTGGTGTATGTTTTGCAATTGGAGCCCCAGTTTGCTCATAAGCTTGGAATGGGAAAGGCATTGGGATTTGGCAGTGTCAGAATAAGGGTGGGTGAGATTCATTCCGGCCCAAAAGAACTTGATGAATCCCGCCTGGTATCATCTGCCATGAAAAAAATGGAGGAAATATGGGACAGGGACAAGAATGTTTTAGAGAAGCTGTTCCGATTGCTTTATTTCAATGAAAGCAAGGATATCAAAGTCCGCTATCCGAAACTGCAAAAGGAAAAAGAAGAAGAAGAAGAAGAAAGCGGCTATATGGAATTGGCAAAAGAAGAATACCAGCCTGAACAAAGAAGAAATAAATTGACCAATCCGTGGGAAGGCTGGGGAAACATTCTGAAAAAGCCCGCTATTCTCATCTGACCTTAACCCAGAACAGCCGGGCAACATCAGTCCCCGGGTTTTTCCACCAAATCGGCATTTCAGAGGTCAGGCGAACCACATCCCCGGGTTTCATGGTGTATTCCTCTGTTCCCAATATGAACTGCAATTCCCCTGACAATAAATAGCCGACTTCCTCTCCCTTATGTGTAAAAAAATGAAAAGGCAATTTTTTACCCGGTGCAATCTCAATAAGATAAGATTCTGTTGAGGTTTCAGAATCAGCAGAAGTGAGCTGCTTTATGTAAATGCTTCCTTCCGAAAAATTCTGATTTTTTATATCTGCGGCATCTCTTGCCAAGAACACCACGCGATTTCTCAGACCAGTTTTCTCCTGGAAAAAATCGCTCACCTCGGCAGAAAGAACTTCCGCCATTTTAATCAGGGCCGGAAGAGAGGGATAGATGAGATTGCTTTCCACCTGTGAGATGCTGCTGGATGTCACCCCCACAAGTTTCGCCAGTTCTCTCTGGGAAAAACCTCGCAGCATACGGAGTGCTTTCAGACGCATGCCAAGGTCAATAGGCCCCGTGGTTCGTTTTTCAAAATCAAAAGAAACGCGCAGACCTTTGGACCAATAATTATAAGGTTTGTTCTGAGCGTCCAAATTCCGTTTTTCAGCCTTCAGAATGGTCAGGGAGGTTGTTCCCCTTTTGACAGACAGATCAATGGCCACCTGGGCAATTCGGTTGATCTGAGCCCTGAGACGAGGCGAATGTGCGCGTTTTTCCATGATCCAGTAAGCAATGGTGTTCAGTTCATACAGCCGGGGACAGGAATGCACGTAAAAATTAAGGACATGAACTTCCTCACCCCAGAGTTCCTGCATACCGGTCAGGCTGTCAAAAACAAATCGCACGTCTCCTTCCAGTGTCGCATGGGTATCATAAAGCACGTCCATTACCTTGTCCACTTTGTCCGGCTCTTCCACTCTGATAATCTGACAGGTATGCTGAACAGCATCTTCATAAAATTTTAAAAAGACAGGTGTTCCGGATCCTTTTCCGTGGGTGAAACAATCCAAAACAATCAGCCTCGGATTATCAGACAGGGGCCCGAGCTTATCCAGCAGATTTTTCGGAGAACGGTCAAAGCTGACATAAATGATAGGCTTTTCCTCAGCCCGGGATGCCTGAATAAAATTAAGACAGAACACAGACGCGAGACGGCCTGAATCATCATGCCACACAACATTGTCGCCGATGTAAAGTCCCTCCAGCAGACGGTTCAGCTGAGGCACACCTGATGATATCTTCATTTTTTTCAATATGATACCCCTTAATTTTAATGAATTTCAGACACTCACCGCATCGGAAACGTTTAGGAAAAGCCTTGAAAAGGTGATGTATTAGCTAGTCCTGCACAAATAGCAATGAATGAAATTCAGTGTCCCGGTCATCGGGGGACTGAACGGGATCCATCACTACCTTTGCAGGGCTACCATGTATTGCAGTCCGAGATGAAGCCCCAATGCTGTTGACTTAGGCAATTCCGAACGGATCCGGAGTGCAAAAATTATATTTTTGCGCTTGCGAAAAAGCATTTTTCGCACTCCGGAGAAAATACCGGAAAACCCGCTTACGTTTAAGTCAACAGTATTGAGGTGAAGCCCAGGCCCGAAAATACTGCATAAACGCGCACAGCCCCGAAGGGTCGCATTCTGACACGCTCCTCCGGGGCCGGACGTTTTTTGCATACGGACCCGGACCGTTGCCCCGGGCTGTATAAACACACCTTTTCATCCGATAATCAAGTTTTTTTCTGTCATTCCTGCGAAAGCAGGAATCCACAGCTTTCTGATCACAGAGTTCTCAGGGTTTTTTCCGAATCATGCCGTTTTTTATACCAGTCCCTGATCCAGCATGGCGTTGACCACCTTTACAAAGCCTGCAATATTGGCACCTGCCATGTAGTTGCCAGGTTTGTTATATTCGGCTGCCGCATCCAGACAGGTCTGATGAATATTTTTCATAATGCCTCTGAGACGGCCGTCAACCTCTTCTTTAGGCCAACTGATACGCATACTGTTTTGCGCCATTTCCAAGCCAGACACAGCCACGCCACCAGCATTGGCTGCCTTGCCCGGAGCATAAAGAATCTCCTTGTCCAGAAAAATGTTGATGGCTTCCGGCGTGCTGGGCATGTTCGCACCTTCGCTGACCACCTTGATTCCGTTGTTGATGAGATTGTAAGCATCTTTTTCGCTGATCTCATTCTGGGTGGCGCTGGGAAAAGCACAGTCTGCTCTGTGATTCCACAACGGATTATAATCCAGAGAGGTATCTGCTTCTGTATAAACCGACTGGGAATATTTGTCAACATATTCGCTGATCCTGCCCCGCCTGATATTCTTGAGGCGTTTCACAAATTCCAGTTTTTCTGTGTTTATGCCCTCTTCGTCATAGATATAGCCGGATGAATCAGAAAGCGTGACCACCTTCGCGCCCATTTCAATGAGTTTCTCAACAGTGTATTGAGCCACATTTCCGGCCCCTGATACCAGACAGGTCTTCCCCTTGAGGGTCTCATTTCTGGTCGCCAGCATTTCAGCAGCAAAATAAACAGAACCGTATCCGGTTGCCTCGGGACGAATCAGACTGCCACCCCATCCCAGGCTTTTGCCGGTCAGCACGCCGGTGAACTCGTTGCGAAGTTTCTTATACATACCAAAAAGATAGCCGATTTCCCTGGCTCCCACGCCAATATCCCCGGCCGGGACATCCGTGTTCGGGCCGATGTGCCGGGACAGCTCGCTCATAAAGCTTTGGCAGAAGCGCATGACCTCGTTGTCTGATTTTCCTTTGGGATCAAAATCAGATCCGCCCTTGCCGCCGCCCATGGGAAGGGTGGTCAGCGCGTTTTTGAAAACCTGCTCAAAGGCCAGGAATTTAAGAATGCTGAGATTCACTGAAGGGTGAAAACGCAGACCGCCTTTATACGGACCGATGGCGCTGTTCATCTCTATCCTAAAACCCCGGTTCACCTGTACCTGTCCCTGATCATCCATCCAGGGAACCCGGAACATGATGACCCGTTCTGGCTCTGTGATTCTTTCCAGAACAGCGGCCTGACGGTATTCGGGATTCCGGTCCAGCACTGGCTTGATGGTCTCTATGACTTCTTTTACGGCCTGATGAAATTCCTTCTGCCCCGGATCCCTGTCTTGTATGATTCTCAAAATATCTGACATTAAATATCCTCCTGTTAACTTTTTTATTTTTTACAGCCTGTCTTATTTTTCGCAGTCTGTTTTTAAAGGAACGCGGAACAATAATATCCTCTTCTCTTTCATCTGTTTTCGAATTGGCAGATCCGAAATGTCTCTGCCGAATTTCCCAATGCCTCGGAAGCAGAGAACAGGAAAGGTATTTGTTCCGTGATCCTAAACGTAATCTGAAATTTTAAAATGTAAGTAAGGGATGAACCAACAATTAAAAATCAGTTGGTTAAAGAAAAATCTTCTTATCATCAGATCGGAAATCCTTTTTCGCGGGAAACCGCCTAAACGCGGAACTAGGAACTTTTCCAATGTGTCAAACTTTTTAAGATAATGTTTTGAATGTTAAGTGTCACTCACACCTCTGTGATATATTGACCGACGACAGCAATACTTAGCATCTGAACCGCTCTCAAATTTTCTTAAAAGTTTGCAAGATTAATAACCTGTTGTTTTTAATAGTATAATTATCCAAATACCCAATTGATGCTAAAGAATTATCTGTTTTTCTCTTTTAAATCAAGTCTTAAATTATCACGCGATCAAATGTGCAATACTTGAGATGATTTTTGAAAATAGCATCTTTTAAAATGATAAACATCTGAAATTATATAAAATAAAATAAAATTAAAATTATATCTAAAAAATATATAAAAACAGATGGTTATATAGACTATCCGCATAATATCAAGTAAGCATTAAAAAGACTGGCTATGATGCTTGTAATTTTATTTTTTAGTAAAACTTGAAAAGTGATATTTTAACTGTATTTTTTTAGTAAAACTTAAAAAAAAATTGCTATTTTTTTGAAAAATTTTTTTAGTAAAACTTGAAAATAGATATCCAGACGTTCTCTTTTTTAGTAAGACTTAAAAAACAGTTATTATTACAATTATAGCTTGACAAATAAAAATAAATCCGAATAATGAATGAATATTGATGCTCCATCTCTGAAGGTATTTATTCTGACTTAAACATATATATACTGCCCATTGGCATAAATTGCGTTTTTTCAGAACCCGGTTTCTCCGAAGCGATCAGCGTCGGAAGTGAAAATTCGGCAAAAACGGAAAGCCCAGTTTATGGTGGTGCCGACTATATTCCATCTCAGTTTAAATTAAAGATGGAATTTTTTTCGGGTTGGACAGTTGTAACCCATAAAAAAATAAATAAAAAAGCCAAAAGAAAAAATAGGAGAATTATGAATCTGCAAAGACCGAACGCTAATGAGGCAATTCAGACTTCAAATCGTTCCAGAAATGTAGTCCCGCAGTCAGGAATATGCAGCCGATGTTTTGACGGCTGTAAGGGAAATTGCGATATGTTTAAAGCCACCTTTCGGGGACGGGAAGTCCTTTATCCGGAACCTTTCGGAAGTGTGACCGCAGGCGCTGACAAAGATTATCCTGTTGATTATTCCCATCTGAATATCATGGGGTATGCCATGGGAGCGGAGGGAATAGAGGCGGATCCTGACAAAGCCACTTTTCCGGCAGTCAATACGGAAACATGTTTTGGCGCGGGTGAGGATAAAATTAAAATGAAGGTGCCTGTGTTCACAGGCGCGCTGGGCAGCACGGACATTGCACAGAAAAACTGGGAACACTTTGCAATCGGCGCGGCAATCACCGGTATCACCCTGGTCTGCGGTGAAAATGTATGCGGAATTGACAGGGATCTGGAGCTTGACGGTCAGGGCAAAGTCAGGAAATCTCCGGAAATGGACCGCCGGGTGGAAACCTACCGCCGCTACCATGAAGGTTACGGCGACATACTGGTTCAGATGAATGTCGAAGATACCCGCAATGGTGTGGCCGAATACGTCATTGACAAGCTCGGGGTGGAGACGATTGAACTGAAATGGGGGCAGGGAGCCAAGTGCATTGGCGGGGAAATCAAAGTTAATTCTTTGGAGCGGGCCATTGAGCTGAAAAAACGCGGCTACATTGTGACCCCGGATCCGGAAGTCCCCGCTTTCCAGGCAGCTTTCAGAGCCGGCCCTCTGAAGCAGTTTGAGCGTCATTCCCGTCTCGGCTTCATTGATGAGGACAGCTTTATGGATGAAGTGGAGCGGATCCGAAAACTCGGGGCCAAACGGATCACCCTGAAAACAGGGGCCTATCCTATGAGAGAACTGGCCATGGCCATCCGCTGGTCAAGTGATGCGAAAATTGATCTGCTGACCATAGACGGCGCGCCCGGAGGTACGGGAATGAGTCCCTGGAGAATGATGACAGAATGGGGGGTACCGTCCATATACCTGCATTCCATGGCTTACGAACTGTGCGAACGTCTCGCACAAAAGGGAAGATTTGTTCCGGATCTTGCCTTTGCAGGCGGTTTCTCCTCAGAAGATCATGTGTTCAAGGCTCTGGCCCTGGGCGCACCTTACTGCAAAGCCGTGTGCATGGGCCGTGCCCTGATGATTCCGGGAATGGTGGGCAAAAATATTGAAAAATGGCTCAGAGGCGAAGACGGCGGGCTTCCGAAAAGCATTTCCAAATATGGCATGACCAAAGAAGAAATCTTCATGAACTACGAAGTCCTGAAGGAGAAATACGGCAACGAGGCTGACAAACTTCCGCTGGGCGCTGTGGGGATATTCAGCGCGGTTGACAAGCTTAAAGTGGGACTTCAGCAGCTTATGGCCGGATCCAGAAGCTGGCAGGTAAACTACATCAGCAGGAAAGATATCTTCTCTCTGACCGAAGAATGTGCTAAAATAACTCAAATTCCGTATGTTATGGATGCTTACAAAGCAGAGGCTCTTGAGATCATAGATGCCTGAGTTTGATTCACTCGATGATTAAGTTTTTAACTCGATTCAAATAAAAAGCCTGTCATCCTGTTCGACTGAACTCAGTCGAACAGAATGACAGAAAAAAACTTGAAGATCGAGGATTAAAGATTGAAAGAGGAAGATTGATTCGGTCAGTCATCTTTAATCTTCAGTCAAAAAATTTTCAGCTAAAAAGATGCCGATATGATGCTTAACAACAGCGAATCGCCTGACAAATTTTATGCAAACTTCAACTTGTTCCATGAACTGATGTCGGTCAAGGTGCGGGATATTCTGCTGGTCTCCAGCCCTTATGATGCTTTTATCATAGAAGAAGATGAGAGCCTTACATCAAAAATTATTAATGAATACAGGGGTCTGAATCTGAGTCTGCCTCCGAGAGTGACCCGGACTTCCTCTGCGCATGAGGCCCTGGCCCTTCTGAAGAAGATGAGCTTTGACATGGTCATTACCATGCCCCATCTGGATGAAATGGATGCTTTTTCCCTGGGCACAAAAATAAAGGAGATTCATCCAAATCTGCCTGTGATTCTTCTGGCGCACAGCGTCAGAGGAATTTATCCTATTCCGGGAAATGAAAAACATGAAGCCATTGATGATATTTTTATATGGTCCGGTAATTCCGACCTGCTTCTGGCTTTGGTCAAGAATGCGGAAGACCGCCTCAATGCGGAGCGTGATACCCAGAAAGCCATGGTCCGCGTTCTGATCCTGGCTGAAGATTCTCCGGTTTACCGCTCCTTTTTTCTGCCCCTGATATACAAAGAAATCGTGAGGCAGACACAGAAAATATTGGGAGAAGGTATTAATGAGGAACATCGGCTCCTGAAAATGCGGGCAAGGCCCAAAATACTGGTTGCCGAAACCTATGATGAGGCTGTGAGGCTTTGCCGGAAATTCCGTCCCTTTCTTCTCGGGGTCATATCAGATACCCGTCTTCCCAAAAGTGGCAAATTACAGGCCGATGCAGGCACTACTCTGCTTTCTCAGATCAGAAACGATATCACTGACCTTCCTCTTCTGCTGATGAGTTCGGAATCGGAAAACAGAGAGAAGGCATGTCAGATTCCCGCGGTATTCTTTGATAAAAATTCACCGAATTTCCTCGCGGATGTCCGCAACTTTTTCCTGACTCATCTGGGATTCGGAGATTTTGTTTTCCGCATGCCGGACGGGGAGGAAGTGGACCGTGCGGACACGCTTCGCGCACTTGAGGAAAAAGTCGCCCACATACCGGATGAATGCCTTTACTATCATGCGGAACGCAATCACTTCTCCAGATGGATCATGGCTCGGTCCGAAATTTTGCTTGCCTCTGAATTCCGTGAGGTCCGGGCCTCTGAATTCAGCAACGCGGATGATATGCGTCAGTATATCATTTCCAATATCCGTAAACTGCGTAAATGGCGTCAGAAAGGTGTGGTTGTCCAGTTCAGTCGAGATAATTTTGACGCGGAGGTGAAGGATTTTGTTAAGATCGGCCAGGGATCTCTGGGCGGAAAGGCCAGGGGGCTGGCTTTTATGTCTGCCATGCTTCGGGAGTATCTGGAACTTCATGAAAAATATTCGGATGTCAATATTGAAATCCCCAAAACCCTGGTTATCTCCACAGACGGGTTTGAGTCTTTTGTGACCCTGAACAAGCTGAGTTACCTTGCCGGTGACGAATTTTCAGACGAGGAAGTTACAGAAAAATTTTTAAAATCCGTGATGCCGGAATGGCTGCTAAGAGATTTGGAATTCTTCCTGAGCCGAGTCAAAAATCCCCTGTCCGTGCGCTCCTCCAGCCTGCTGGAAGATGCCCAGTTTCAACCCTATGCGGGACTTTATGAAACATACATGATTCCCAATAATCATTCTGATTTTTCGGTGCGGCTCCGGCATCTTATCCAAGCCATAAAACTGGTCTATGCTTCCACTTATTACGAAGGGCCCAAGGCATTTTCCAAGAATACGTCAAACAAACCCCAGGAAGAGGCCATGGCGGTGATTATTCAGCAGGTGGCCGGAAAAGAATGCAAAGACTGGTTTTATCCGGCCATCTCCGGTGTGACGCAGTCCCATAATTTTTATCCGGTTTCTCATATGAAAGCCGAAGAAGGCATTGCCCATATTGCCATGGGCATGGGCAAAACCGTCGTGGAAGGAGAAAAAACGTTGCGGTTTTCTCCCAGGCATCCGAATATTATGCCTCAGTTTTCAACGGTTGATGATATTCTGAAAAACGCGCAGCGTTATTTTTACGCATTAAGAATCAGGAATTATCCTGAAGATTTGAACTTCCGGCAATATTCCAATTTGGAAAGAAGAGAAGTAGATGAAGCGGAAGATGAACTGCCTGTAAAGACGCTCTCCAGTACTTACATTCCTGAAGAACACCGTATCCGGGACTCGGGACACCTGCCAGGTCCTAAAATTCTGACCTTCGCACCTGTATTAAAATATCATACCTTTCCTCTGCCTGAATTATTGTGCGATTTGCTGGAACTGGGCAGAAAAGGCATGGGATGTCCTGTGGAGATAGAATTTTCGGTAAATCTGAGTTCTGATGGCGGCAAATATAAAGGCGACTTCTTTTTTCTTCAGATGAGACCCATGGCCGCGGATCAGGAGCGTTTTGAAGTGGAAATCCGCCAGAAGGAAATTGAAAACGCGTTCTGCTATTCCACGCAGGCCCTTGGGAACGGAAAAAACGAGGTCATTGCAGATATTGTCTATGTCAAACTCGAGGACTTTAAGGCGGAATCCACGGTGCAGATTGCATCGGAAATAGACCAGATCAATGCCGAACTGCTGAAAGAAAACCGTCCGTATCTGCTAATCGGCCCGGGAAGGTGGGGGTCGTCTGACAGATGGCTCGGTATTCCGGTGCAGTGGCGTAATATTTCAGGAGTGAGGGCCATTATCGAACTTAGAAATGAAAAGCTGAAAGCGGATCCCTCCCAAGGCTCTCATTTTTTCCAAAACATAACCTCTCTGGGAATTCATTACATTACCCTTACCGAAGATTCCCAGGACTATTTTAATTGGAAGTGGGTCTGTTCCCTGCCTGCTGTCCGGGAGACAACTTTTTTACGTCATGTAAGACTGGATAATGCCATGACACTTAAAATTGACGGCAGAAAATCGGAGTGTGTGATGATTCGGAACTGAAAAAACACAGTTGGCTCTTTAACATTCAGGCGGTGTCACATCGCCTGAACGCTAAACAGCCAATTGAAAATGCCCTGGTATGTTCTCATTCTTGAAAATCACCTTATGCTTTTATAACCTCAGTCATCTTATCAATTCGTTGAACAAGTTCCTGCTCTGTCCAGGAAAGTTTGATCAGCATGGAAATGGTCCGGCTCATAATCCCGTCGGACTGAGGCAGGTTTAGCTGCTGATAATCCGGGCAGTTTTCCAAAAGCTGTATCGCAAGTCTGGCCGAAGTCTGAAGTTTTTTCAGATGATCCCACTGACGGATATAATGCCAGTTATTCTCATACCAGTAGAAGCAGCCGTCAACGCCTGCCTGACCCAGATCATGGGCGATTTTCCGGGTCACGGACGCATCAGGCAGGAAAAAAGAAAGGAACGTGGCCGAATCTCCTTTTTTATCAGGAATTTTTCGGAAAGAAATTCCCGGAATATCTGCCAGTGCGGCTTTGATGGCTTTTTTATGGGAACGCTGTTTTTCCAGCATAAGATCAAGTTTTCTCAACTGCGCAAGTCCCACAGCCGCATTCAGTTCGCTGATACGGAAGTTCATCCCGAGATTGGCATGGCCTTCAAGCCCTCTGTCATCGCCAATATGATCATGTCCATGATCCGCATAAGCATCGGCTTTTAAATAAAGTGACTTATCATTGGTGACAACGCCTCCGCCCTCACCGCAGGTGATGGTTTTCACAGCGTCAAATGAAAAACAGCCCATCCGGCCGAAGGTGCCCAGGGATTTTCCCTGGAAGCTTCCTCCGACCGCCTGACATGCGTCTTCTATCAGAATGAGTCCCTTCTGATCACAGAGCATTCTGATTTCATCAATACGGGCCATGGAACCGCACATATGAACCGTGAGTACGGCTTTGGTACGCGGGCTGATAACGGCCTCAACAGCTCCGGGGTCAAGACACAATGTGTCATCTATTTCAGCAAAAACAGGGACGGCACCGGCATTCAGCACCGCCTCAATGGTGGCAATAAAGGTAAAGGGCGGGACAATGACCTCATCTCCGGCCCCGACACCGCATGAGGCCAACGCAATATTCAGTGCGGCAGTGCCGCTGGAGCAAAGAAGGCAGTAACCTGCTCCGACCCGTTTTGCCAGTTCCGCTTCAAATGTCTTTGCCTTCCAGTGACCTTTTCTCGCCTGATCAAACCCGTAACGGAAGAGAATTCCCGTATCAAGAACATCCTGAACTTCTATTCGTTCCTCATCACCAAAAATTTCAAAACCTGGCATAAAATCTCCTTCATGCGATTAAAAAGTAGATGGGTATAACTCCTGTTATTTTTTTCATTGCAAAAGTCTTTCTAACAGTGGATTCAAACCAATGACGGCAATACCCGAAGTGGTGTCCGAGGCAGCATAAGGGATCACCAGTTTGTCATTATGAACTATGGCACCGCAGGTATAGACCACGTTCGGAAGATAGCCTTCTCGTTCGTATTCATTGGGCATAATCAGCGGGGTTTTTGACCTGCCGATAATCTTGGAAGGATCATTCAGGTCCAGGAGCTGAACCCCGATACAATATTTTCTTAACGGCCCCACACCGTGGGTCAGAAGCAGCCATCCGGCTTCAGTTTCAATGGGCGGTCCGCAATTGCCGATCTGAATAAGTTCCCAAGTTTCTGTCGGGGTTTGGAGTTTCTGAACGCTGTCCCAAAAATGGATATCATCAGAAGACATGAGGTAAAGATTTTCTCCGTCATAACGAGAGATCATCATGTACTTCCCATTGATTTTCCGAGGAAACAGTGTCAGTCCTCTGTCTCTGACCGGCTTGCCGCTGAGTGCCCGCATCCTGAATCTCAGAAAGTCCCTGGTTTCCAGCAGCATCGGTAAAATTGTGTGTCCGTTGAAAGCTGTATAGGTGGCGTAGTAGCGTATATCCCCGTCATCGTCAGTAAAGCGTACAAAACGGGCATCCTCAATTCCGTTACTTTCATTTCTTGCCACGGGAAAAATTACCCGCTCAGAAAGATCGGTCTGATGGTGAAAACTTGCTTCATAATCGGACCGGGCAACCCAGAAAATCAGTTCAATGGTCTCCCGCACCGCGATAGAAGAGGGATAAGCCATTGCCACCTCCCTGATGCTTTCCTGCAATTCATTAAAAAGAAACCTGTTGGGCAGTTTTTCAAAAATCCGGGCGCAAACATCTTCATAAACCCTTGCCTCTTTCAGTTTTGTAAGAAAATCTTTCTTATCATAAGTGGGGTTAAGTTCCACAATGGGGGTCTTTAAAAAGGGCCTGACACAATCCATGATGAAATTACAGTTTGCATCCAGAACCCCGCTGCGAAATATGATAGAAGATATCTGTCCCTCCCCGATGGCCCGGAAGCTGAGAATACATCTGACTGATCCTTCTTCCAAATTTGTCTGATCAGGATGCGCCACAATGGAAGGATTAAATAAGGCAGCGGATTCTATGGAATATTCCTGGGTAAAATATGCCCCCAGCAGCAGCTTGCGCTTCCGTGAAAGTTCCTCAGCTGTCTCCACAAGGTACTCTGTTTCCTGATAGTTTGCCAGCAGGTCGCTTTCAAGGTTCAAATGGCGGTCGGAAAAATCTTCAAGTACATTTTGAACGGCTGCCTCGCATTCTTCATCAGAAAGAGAAAGAACTCGTTGAATAATGCGCTTCATCCGGGCTTCCCCCCCGGGACCGTAAAATTTTGTAATGACTCGTGAGGAATCAGAAACAAATTTCTGTCTTTTTCTTTTTATTTGAAGTGATTTCATATAATTTATCCTCCTCTCCATGAATGAGGACAGGCTCTTCATCAGAATCGCTTATCTTTATTCGTGTTTTTGGATATTCAGGGATGGGGGTAAAAAACATTTATAAATATATGAGGCAGTTATAAATCCGATGTTTTCTGCCTTTGTCTGATACGATTTTCAGATGATATGCTAATAAAACTATGCTATATTATATCATACTTGTCAACATCAGATTATGAATATGAGTAACCAGATAACCCGGAAGGAGCGCCGGCCAGGGAACCCGTGTTCGGAAATATTTGCAGACCCGATCTTACAGAATGAAAAACAGTGATACTGATCCTTTCCAAACATCGTAAAAAGGAATTCTACTTGACATATCCCTATGCTATCCCTATCATTTTTGTTTAAGACTTGCTGATTATAGCGCTTCGCTCCACCCACCCTGCATTTTCTACATTTTTGGGTATTTTATTTTTTAGAAAATCCCTAAATATCAGGTGTCCGATAGCAGGTGTTAAGTGTTTAAAAAAAATCATAAATTTTTCATGCTTTGTTGTGACTGACAGGTGATGACTGTTTAATTGGAAATTCATAAAAACCTTATTTCTTGATGATTAGGTTTTTCTGGGTTCCCGTACAGAAAATTATAAAACCTGCCTCCCTCGTAGGAAAATGTCGGAACCGGAAGATAATTCCGGCCGGTCAAATAGGAAATTCCATTGTGACAGAACATCCGCTTTCAAAACGCATCAAACGCCATGTAACAGGCCGAATACGAGAATTTTTCGCGGTAGTTTCCCCTGGCTTTGAAAAACTCTGCTTTGATGAGTTAACATCTCTTCCGCTCTCTGTGAGAAGTGCCATCGTGGTTTCAGGCGGTGTTGAGTTCAGGGGACGCATACATGACTGTTATCTTACCAATCTGAACCTCCGCACAGCGACCAGAATCCTGATGCGAATCGGAATGTTCAAAGCCACCAACTTCTGTCAGCTTGAAAGAAAACTAGCTGAACTCCCCTGGGAGCTTTTTCTCCCTTTTGTTCCCGGGGCCGAGGCAGGGAATAAAACAGAGGCTTATGCGGATTTTCTGCCGCAAATTTCTGTAACAGCGAGACATTCCAGGCTTTACCACAAAGCAGCCATCACTGAGCGATTTCAAAAAAGTATTTCAAAACGCTTTGCTCAGACGGGTTTACTTTTCAATTTTGAAGCGAATTCCGAATTCACGAAAAATCTTTCATTTTGCAGCCAGCAGATTTTTGTGCGTGTGCTGGAAGATCGCTTTACTGTATCCATTGACAGCAGTGGGGATATTCTTTACAAACGGGGAATCAAAACTCACGGTGGCAACGCACCCATCCGTGAGACCATCGCGGCCGCAGCGTTAAAGCTCGCGGGCTATAATTGTAATGAGCCGCTTGTGGATCCTATGTGCGGCTCCGGCACCTTTTCCCTTGAAGCTGCTATGATGGCGACAAACACTCCCCCGGGCTGGTTAAGAAATTTTGCATTCATGGGCTGGCCCTCGTTCAGACCCCGACGCTGGTCATATATAAAACAGGAATCTGAAAAGAATTTTATTCAGATAGATACACCGCTAATCTTTGCTTCTGATAAAGACAAATCCGCCTGCGACATACTTCAAAAACGCATAGAGAGAAATGACTTATCCGGTATAATCAATGTTTCCTGTTCGGATTTTTTTGATGTCTCTCCGTCAAAACTGACAAAGCAAACCGGGCTGGTAGTTCTTAATCCGCCTTACGGACTCCGCATCGGAACAAAGCAGGAAAGCGATCATCTGTTTCACGCTGTATGCCGCAAACTGAAGCAAGAATACAAGGGATGGAAAATTGCCCTTATCGCTCCGGACGCGCATCTTGTTAAAAAAGTTCCTTTTAAACTGACAGGTCACCGCTTTAGCCACGGCGGCCTGGAACTGACGCTGCTCGTGGGAAACATCACATAACCTCGTAACATCCCGCACCGTTTGGCCACAAGTTCTTCCCCAACTGAACACACCACAAGACATTCAGGCGGCGATACTCAGCAGATCAAAAAAGTTTCTTATTGGTCTCGTTGATCTCGTTCCCACGCCTGATCTCGTTCCCACGCCTGATCTCGTTGATCTCGTTTCCACGCCTGATTTCGTTGATCTCGTTCCCATGCTTTGCGTGGGAATGCAGTGCGGACGCTTCGCGTCCCGAATCCGTCCGCCATCCGGGACGCGAAGCGTCCTGAAGGCATTCCCACGCGAAGCATGGGAACGAGATCGCTGACGGTTTTTTACACTCGATAATCAAGTTTTTTGACTTGGTTCGGACAAAAAGTTTGTCATTCCTGCGAAAGCAGGAATCCGTTTTTGGCTGATGCGGTGCTTCCGGGAGTTGTGGATTCCTGCTTTCGCAGGAATGACAAAAAAAATTTGATTATCGAATTACATCTGGTGAATTTTTTTTTGTAACCTTTTCGAAACACCTCCCGACTATTGTAAGTGAAAGGGAGGTGTGAACATGATAGATTTCATTAAGAAAGGAAAATCTGTTATCGGCTCGGCCAATGAATGTTTCTTTCTGTCGTTGTCATTACGGGGGCCGCCACTCTGAATGCTGCAAATATACGGCCCTTACAGGGCTTAATCGGCCATCCCCTAAATCCTTTAAAATCAACAGTTTAATTTAAAAAAGGAGTTTTCAATGAACATAAGAAAAGTTTCAACAATGGCAGTTATTTTCGGAAGTCTCATCATTTTTCTGGCGGCATCGTATGCCGCGGCGCAGAAGGGCAGATTCAGAGGGACAGAGAGAAATCCGGATCAGATTATGTCTGTCCTGAAAGATCGGCTCAGTCTGACCGAGGAACAGGAGGCACAGGTTCGTCCGATTATGGAGGAGCAAATTGAAAAACAGCGTGCGCTTTTTGAGAAATACAGAGGAAAGGGCCGGGCAGACAGACGCACCATGAGGGATGAGATGCAAAAAAATCAGGAAGATACTGAAAAGCGTCTTGAAGGGGTTCTCTCAAAGGAACAGATGGATGAATTCAGAAAAATTCGAGATGAAAAACGTAACAAAATGCGCGGAAAAGGACGCAATCGTCGCGGTTAAAAACTGTCCGTCATTAGCAACATAAACACTTTTAATAAGAGGAGGCAACAAAATGAAGGCAATGAAAACATTAAGTATGGTATTGGTTCTTGTGATGCTTTTCAGCGGAGCGGCAATGGCCGGAAAATTTGGGAAACATCATCACGGGTTTGGCATGGACGGCGGATTCATGGGATTCAGAGGACTGATCAGACAGCTTGATCTTTCCGAGGCTCAGAAAACCGAGGTGGCGAATGTTCTCACGAAGTATCGGGACAATATAAGAAACACCGCTGACAGTCTTGCAGAGACCAGAGGAAACATGAACACTGTGATGCTTACCGAAGAATTTAACGAAGCCAATCTCCGAGAAGCTTTTCAAAAGGCGGCATCTCTTCAGGAAGATTTTTTTGTGTTGCGAGCAAAAATTTTTTCTGAAATAAAGCCCCTGCTGACACCTGAACAACTTGAGCTTCTGAAGCAAAAAAAAGCAGAAATGACAGAGAAAATGAAAGCGCGTATGAATTTCAGACACTCAAAATTCGATGCCTGGCTTGAATCTCACGGTGAATAGAGCTTGCCAAAAGGCTCAGAAAGGGATATGTTTTATTTTCTGAGCTGCAAACCCGATGCAAAGGGCTTAGTCAGGGCGTGCCTGTGTAGTGAGACGTCCGAGGTTTTGAAAACCTCGGACGTCTCATGTCACCAACTTTGGCACGCCGAACTGACGGACAGGCCCGATGTAAAAAGAATTCTGAAACCATGCATAATCATTCAGACAGTGACGTTGAAATTGTTCGCCGGGTCATTGAGGGCGATGTAAACGCTTATGAACATTTGCTGAAAAAATACAAAGATTATGTTTTTAAAATTGTCAATAAGCATATTCCTTATGATCAGGTGGAGGAAACTGCCCATGATGTGTTTATACGGGCTTATCAGTCTTTGCCGAAATTCAAAAACAAGGGCAGTTTCAAACAATGGTTAGCCAGAATTGCCGTGCGGACCTGCTATGATTTTTGGAGAAAAACATATCGTTCCCGGGAACTCCCCATGAGTTCTCTGACTGAAAAACAGCAGCACTGGGTAGAAAAGGTCATCTCGGACCAGTCTGAGCAGTCATTCAGCGAAAACGAATTGCAAAAAGAAGCCAGAGAGGTTTTGGATTATGCTTTGGACAGATTATCACCCGAGGACAGAATGGTTTTGGAGCTGATTTATCTGAAAGGCTTATCAGGAAAAGAAGCCGCGGAACTTCTGGGATGGAGTATTGCCAATGTAAAAATCCGCTTATTTCGTTCTCGTAAAAAACTTCATAAGCTGCTTACCGGATTCATTGAAAGACAAGAGAGGGAGATATGAAATTCTTTAAGAAAGATCATATGAAGCTAAAAAAAGCATTTATCAGAGCTTATCATGAAAAAGAAAACACTGAGACCGGCGAAGAATGGCAGATGAATGTAATGCGTCATATCCGGCTTCTGGGGCCGCTCAGTTCCGAAATAAATTATGTTAAGCTGTTTGACCAGTTTGTATGGCGTTTTGCCACGGGTGCCTGTTTTTTAGCGCTTATTTTATCTGCTTATGCGCTTCAGACAGGTTTTCAGCCCGAATATGAACTGGCAAAACTCTTTATAACTGATCCAATGGATTTCACTTTTACACAATATTTCGGAATATAAGCCGATGAAGATGAATAAAATAAAAATAATTGCAGGTGTGGTCTTTGTTTTTTTTCTGGGTGGTGTCATCGGTTCAGTGGGAACCGGAATATATATCAGACACAGGATTGAAGCTTTTGCAAAGGGAGGGGGTCCTTTAGGGAAAAGGGTTCTGGCCATGAAAAAACTCTCAGCCGAACTTGATCTGACACCTTCCCAGCGTCTTGAAATTGAAAAAATCGTGGATAACACGCTGACCCGGCTGCATGAATTCAGACGAAAACACCACCCTGAGTTGGAAAAAATATTTGATCATGCAGTGCTGGCAATAAAGAAACATCTGAACGACGAACAGAAACAGAAAATGGATGAACTCAGTGAAAAATTAAAAAAACGCTGGTGTCGCAAGAAGTTCAGGCACCGCCCCTGAGTCTTTCAGCTTCTTTTTTAGTCTTAACCAGCTCATCGTTGATCAGACGCAACCGGATGGCAATGAATTCCATAAATATCCTGTATAATAACAATAAAACATCTGTTATCTCATCAGAGGTAAGCCTGTTTGCAAAGGAAGGAGGGTTCACTGCCAGACAAACCACTTTGCCTTCCGCGTACACAGAGGCTGTTGTCACCAAACCATCCAATATTTCCATTTCTCCGAATATTTCCCCCTGCCTGTCAATTATTTCGCTTTTTGCTCCTTCTTTCCTGACGCGTACCTTACCGGATAAAAGAAAATAAATACACGGATCCCTGTCGTTTTTTTCAATAATAAGCTCCCCATCTTCGTAAGCTTTTATCCTGCTCAGTCTGAGCGACTGCCTGAGATTTTTGATTTCAAATTTTCTCAGGGGCGGATTTGTTATAAGCCTTTGTATATTCAGAATGTTATTCTTAAAATATTTTGATCGGAACATTTTTTATACTCCTGTCATGCGCTTTAAAAATGCTTTAATCCGGGCGTATTCATAAATTGAGGTGAGGAAGTGCGGAAATGAAATTTCAGCATCAGCTCATGCCATCGGCCTTTTGAAAATTGGTTTCACGCTTCAGCGTGGGAAAAATATGAATTTCCTTCTTTATTCCTGATTACAACAATTCAATAAATTATTTTACACTTCCTTGAAATGAACAGACCAACGTCACAGGTTCGTACACAATTTTTCAGCCCGACAAAATCCATTTAAATCAGGATATCAAGCTCTTGTCAACAGTGTACGAATTTAGAGAACACCAAATAAATAATATCAGCAGATCAAAATTTTTTTCCGAAGAGCAAAAACAGAGCAAAGCCGATTATTTTATTATAACGGATTTAGGGGAGACTGGCAATCCACTGTAACGTTTTTTATTTATTGAAAAATTATACTGAGGATATGCGGCCCTTACGGGGTCTGGCGGGGCAACACTGTTGACCTGATAGCAGGCAAATTTTTCCGGAGTGCGAAAAATGCTTTTTCGCAAATGCAAAAATAAAATTTTTGCACTCCGGAAGCGCTTACTGCCACAAAGGCAGATAAGGAAATAAAAGGGTTTGACATTACAGAACATGGCACCAATGCTTATCCTGATTTTGAGAGGTTACATGGTTACATGGTAGCGGAACGGGGATAGTCGGAGGTTTTGGGAAGCCGGGGATTCCGGAGAAAAACCAGAAACCAGGCACCCTGGTTCCGAATAACGAAGCTGCTTGAATCTAAGGCAAGCAAACCGGGTTTTTGAAAAACCCGGTTTGCTATGATATTATGATTTATTTTTGTTTTTTTTCTGCTTTTTTTTCTGCCAAAAGGCGATCAACAACTTTTGAAAAATAGTCTATCTTCTGGGCACCTCTTATAACAATGCCATTTGCCACAAATGACGGGGTTCCTTTCAATTTATATTTTTCTGCTTCTTCCCTCTCAGCTTCTATCTGAACGATTATTTCATCAGAATTCCGGTCTTTGTTGAATTTTTCCACATCAAGGGATAGATCTTCAGCAAATTTGACAAACATCTCTTCATTTAAATCTGAGGCATTTTTAAAGAGGAGATCATGGTATTCCCAGAATTTTCCCTGTTTATTGGCAGCCAGGGCCGCACTGGCCGCAGGCAAAGCCTGTTTGTGAAAATCAAGCGGATTGTTCTTTAATGCCAGTCTGACTTTGCCAGGATATTTTTTTAAGACCCTTTCAACGGTTCTGGCTGCTCTTGAGCAATACGGGCATTGAAAATCTGTAAATTCAATAATGGTAATCGGAGCGTCTTTCGACCCCATTACCGGATTTATTTTCTCATCAACAGTAAGACCATTTATCCGATTTTTGAAACTTGATTCCAGCCTCTCTGCCAGTTTTCTCTTTTTTTCATGCTTTGCATAGGCATTAATGGTCTCGTAGATCAGTTTCGGATTTTCCTTAATTACTTCCTTGATAACCTCACGCAACCTGTCTTCATCAATGGTGATCTTGCCATCAATGGCGACTTCGCCCGCGGAGGTTGCCGCGGCACTAAAAAGGATCAGTCCCATAAAAGCCATAAATTTCATCAGCATTTTTTTCATTACTTTCTATCTCCGTTAAAAACTCATCCGGGCTCGGGAAAGTGATTCTCTGTTTTATTTCAGCAACTATCTTTGATTTCCGTTAATCAGTGGTTCTGAGCCACTGATTACCACTGATTAAAGGGATTGCACAAATTTTTTTCAATCGATGAAATCAGCGAAATCCGTGTTAATCAGTGGTTCCGAACCCTTGCGACCTTGCACACAGCCTGAATTCTGATCTATTTTGCCATGAGGTGGGTTATCGCACTTTCCAGCCCGTCAATTGAGAGCTCAAACATGGGAAAAATCTGGCGAATAATGGTAATCGTCCGGGTATAATCCCACATATTTGAAGACACAGGGTTCAGCCATACACAATGGGGAAAAGTTTCCGCCATAAATTTCAGACGCTCAAGGCTCGCTTTTCCGCTCCGTTCATGCACATAAATTGACCCGTCCGTAGCCATTAGCTCATAAGGTGCCATGCTCGCGTCGCCCACGATAACCAGCCGGGTTTCCGGGTCAAAACGGGCGAACTCATCCACTTTTTGAGGCTTTCTGTATCTTGACGGGTCCTCCCATACACTGTCATAAATGGTATTGTGAAAAAAATAGGTTTTCAGTTCCTTAAACTGTCCCCTGGCATAATCAAAAATGGTCTGAACAACTGGGATATAAGGATCCATGGACCATCCCCCGTTATCAATGGCAAGGATGACCTTGAGACGGTCTTTCAGACTTCTTTCAAAAACAATCTCAATTTCCCCTCCGTTCTTCAAGGTCTGGTAAATGGTGGCATCAACATTCACCTGATCTTTGGGACCCGAGGGGATCATATTCCGGAGCCGTTTCAGGGCCTCGCCCACCATGGCCTGCGTCAGCGGACCGCTCAAGGAATAATCTTTATACCTGCGTTCCATGGCGACCTTTACAGCAGACTTATTCCGGGATACGCCTCCCACACGCATTCCTCCCGGATGATACCCGGAATGCCCCACCGGGGATGTTCCCCCGGTTCCGATCCACTTGCCTCCGCCGTCATGGCGTCCTGTCTGCTCTTTAAGACGCTCCTTGAAATAGTCAAGGAGTTCGTCAGGATTAAGCTTGTTGAGTTTTGACTCATCAACACCAAGTGCATCCGCAAGCGTTTTGGGGTCCTGCAACCATTGTTCCAGCAACTCCTTTGCCATTTGGGAAAATTCAGCCTCATCATAATCCGGCAGTTCGGCCCCTTCAAAATGATGGGCGAATATCTGATCAAACAGGTCAAAATATCGTTCACTTTTCACCAAAATTGACCGGGCGCAAGTGTAGAACTCATCCACAGAATTGATAAGCCCCCTGCTTAACGCTTTTTGAAGGGTCAGAAACGAAGTCGGGCTGACAGGTATTCCTAAACTCTTTAATTTATAAAAGAAATCTATAAACATTTTTTTATCAGTTATCAGTTGTCAATTATCAGTTATCAGGCATCAGTTATCAGTTTCAAGTTCCGAGTTTCGAGTTTCAAGTTTCAAGTTTCACTGATAACTGACTCAATTAAAATAATCTGCGGCGGCTGGTGAAATTCGTAGCCCGGCCATAATCCTGGCTTTTTTTGAACAGAACACCCAGAAACGGCACCTCACCTTTGATCAGTTTTTTGGGCTTAAAGTCAGGATCAGCGTTCAGGGCACGTATCCAGTTAATCAGCTCCCTGGTGGCGGGTTTTTTCTCTATGGCTTCAAGCTCCCGAAGTTTGTAAAAGGTGGAGACTGAATTTTCCAAAAGTTCCGAATCAAGTCCTGGAAAATGGACATCAATGATTTTGCGCATCATCTTGGGATCAGGAAAGGCAATATGATGGAAATTACACCGGCCCAGAAACGGATCTGACAGATCTTTTTTGGCATTGGACGTAATGATAATGACCGGGCGGTGTTTGGCTGTTATGGTTTTATCAATTTCAATAATGTCGAATTCCATCTGATCCAGCACATCCAGCATATCATCCTGAAAGTCTGTGTCTGCCTTGTCAATTTCATCAATTAACAAAACGGTTCTGGTATCAGCAGTAAATGCCTGGCCGATCTTTCCCATTTTTATGTAGTTTTCAATATTGCTGACATCTCTTTTGGAATCACCGAACCGGCTGTCATTTAACCGTGTGAGCGTGTCATACTGATAAAGCCCTTCAATCAGTTTCATGCTGGATTTCACATTCAGCACAATCAGCGGCATTTGCAAGCTTTCCGCAATGGCATGGGCGAGCATGGTTTTGCCGGTTCCTGGTTCACCTTTCAGCAGAAGCGGCATTTCAAGTGACATGGATATGTTCACAATACTGGCCAGTTCACTGTCTAAAATATAACGAGTTGCTCCTGAAAATTTTGTTTTGTTATCAACCATTAAAAAAAACCTCGTCTAAAAAATTTTTTTAAGTGTCTGAGTGTTCAGATATCCGATTATTGGTGAATAAATACTCAGACACTCAGACCACCTATCGAATATCACTTCTTAACTTTTCCGAAACGTCTTTTGTCAATTTAAGCACTTTCGTTGCATGGTCAAGGCTTAAAGAACCTGTTCCGCAGCTCGGGGTAATAAGGGAGTTTGCCAATATGATGGATTTATTAATACCCAGTGCCTCAATCTCCTTCATCTGATCTTTCCACTTGTTCACCAGTGAATCCGCTGTTTCTCTTTCAATATCATCTGCTTGTGAGGTCGGAACAATCCCCCAGGCAACAATACGTCCTGATTCGATAAATTTTTTAATATGGTCTGCAAAAAGTATAAATTTATCAAAAAAAGAATACGCGTCAAAGCTGACAATATCCGTAGGAGATTCCAGGACCACAGGCCATTCAGTATTTGCACACACATGGATGCCTGCCAGACCGCCTTCAGCGTGTACGGCTTCAATAACCTCCTCAAAACATGCGGCAACTTCCTCATTGGAAATGCTGATAAATTCAGATGAACCAAATCCGGCAAGAGCAGGTTCGTCAAAAAAGATAATCACAGGGCATCCGAATCTGGACAATTGTCTTACCTGCCAACTGGCTTTCCGGGCCAGAAGCTTTACAGCCGCATCCCTCAGTTGTTCATCATAAAAAATGGCTCTTCCGTTCTGATTTTTCACTGCTGTGGCAAAGGTTATGGGGCCGGCTATCTGTCCTTTGACAGCAATCGGGGGCTTGGGAAGTGCCCCGATATGTTCTGTCAATGTAAAAAATCCTTTGGCAGTATCTGCTTTCAGGGCAAATCTGGAGTTGTAAGTATCTGCTTTTCCTTCTATATCTGCCATATACTCTTCATAAAATTTAAGGAGATCATCATCAAATGTTTCACCTGCCGTATTTATGAAAGCCTTGTCACCTTCGATTGTAAGCCCCGGAAAACCCGGTAAAAACTGAAAAATCATCCCCTCTTCTTTATAAACCGGCAGCTGAACCCACAAAGGAACTTCAGGGGTGTGATTTAAGACAAGCTCGATAGCGTCCTCATGATCTCCCATGGGAAGGCTTCCGATCAGAACCGGGAGAGCATTTGCCTGAAAATTTTTTACCATTATTCAATCTCCTTTCTTTCTTTATTTATTGTATAGGAAATCATAAAACTGCGTTCGGACCTCCGAGACACTCAGACCTCCGAGGTTTTGAAAACCTCGGAGGTCTTCGGTCAGATTTTGTTTTTATATACCCGATGATCAGATTTTTTGACCCGATTCGAATAAGGAATTTCCCAAAAAATAATTGATCCGAAATGTAGAAATGTAGGGTGGGTGGAGCGAAGCGAAACCCACCGAACAGCGCTGAAAGTTAAGGTCAGGAATTGAAAATTATCAATTATCAATTATCCATTATCAATTATCAAGTTTTTTTGGAGCTTAGAAACGATACAAAAGGTTGTATGCAATGATCAAGTTTTTTCTTGATAAAAATATGAAAAATGTGGCATACAAATTAATTATACATTCAGGCTTCTGAAATTTCCAATGGTTCGGAAGTTCTGATCTTATGAAGAGGAGGTTTTTTATGTTTGGAATTGGAATGCCAGAACTTATTGTAATTCTTGTTATTATCCTGATAATTTTCGGAGCTGGCAAACTTCCGGAGATCGGTGCCGGTATGGGTAAGGCAATAAAGAATTTCAAAACTGCCACCACAGATGCAGAAAGAAAAGAGGAAGAAAAGAAAAAGCTTGAAGACGGGGACAAAATCACCTGATCTTCTTGTTCGGCGTTAAAGGTCTGAATCATGGATTCGGCTATAATCGACCGCGGATTAGCGGAAAATTTTATATTCGATGAGTGTCCCAAAATCCGTGATTCAGCCAGTTAGCGCATGAAAAATCGAAATCAGAACGGATGAGTTAATTTGGGCAGAGATGCAGCTATTTGAAATTACATATGGTGGTTATCCAATAATTTTAAAATCTAAGAGCGTGTTTGAAAAGTAATTCCGAACGCGGGCAGGGAAGCCGGAAAGGGGACAGACAGCGTTCCTAAACATAAGCCCTGTTCGACTTTCATTTAAACTTGATCACTCCTTGCCACAGGAAGCCTTATTCTGAAACTTGTTCCGTCAGGGCTGGTTTCAGCCACTTCAATATGTCCTCCGTGTGCCTCGATGATTCCGTAAGCAATGGAAAGTCCCAGGCCCGTGCCTTTTCCCACTTCTTTGGTTGTAAAAAACGGATCGAAAATATTTTCCATGTTATCCTGAGCAATACCGCTGCCAGTGTCTGAAACCCAAATTTCCACAGTCTTTTTATCTGTTTTGGAGAGCCTGGAGATGATTTCCAGCACCTTTTTTTCTGAGATGACATATCCTTCATCATTATCTGTATCTCCTTGTTTTTCTTCTTCAATTGCATCCCTGGCATTTGAAAACAGGTTCAAAAAAACCTGCTCCAACTGATTGGCATCCCCATAAACTTCGGGAATATCCCGGTCCAGATACTTTTTCACTTCAATATTATGCACATGTAATTGTTCGTATATCATCAAAAAAGTGTCTTCAATAACTTTGTTTATGTCTGTCAGTTGGAAATTTGAGTTGGACTGTCGGGAAAAAATGCGAAGGTGCTTGATGATATTCATCATCCTTGTAGTATTTCTTTCAATTATCTCAAATATTTTTATAACTTCATCTTTATTGACGCCATTTTCCTTAAGGCATAGTAAAATAAACTGGGCATTTCCCCGGATGACCATCAGGGGCTGATTCAGCTCGTGAGCCATCCCGGCCGCCAGTTCTCCGATGGAGACCAGTTTTGCTGATTGAATAAGCTGGGCCTGAGTGTCTCTGAGTTTTTCATAAGCCTGTTTCAGTTCATCCTGCGCCAGTACGTTATCGGTGATGTCAAAAGCAGTTCCCAGGAAAGCAGATTCTCCCTCATATTCTATCGGAGTCATAGTGAAATCAATCCATCGGGTTTCCTTTTTTTGTGTCAGAATTTTGGCCTTGTAAGAAGAAATCACAGGTTCACCTCGCAGTCTGGCCTGATGCCGTGAGTGAATAATCTTTGCCATATCAGGGTGAATTATATTTCGGTATGACATTAAAGCAAGTTCTTTCCTGGTATAACCTGTCAGGGTTTCGAATGCCGGATTTGCATAAACATAGCTGTCTTTCTGATAGATAAAAATACTTGAGACAGTGTTTTCCGCGAGGGCCCGGAATTTGGCCTCGCTTTCTTTCAGTGCTTTCTCAGCCGTCACCTGGTTTGTTATGTCCAAGGCAATGCCACCAATAAGAAGAGGTTTCCCTTCCTGAATAATTGGAAATTTGATTGTCCGATAGGTATGACTGACTCCGTACTGATCCAGTATCGCTTCATTGATCATCTGAATGCCTTCGGCAATGACTTTTTTATCTTCTTCAATAAAGTTATCCGCGATTTCTTTTGAAAATAATTCGTATGGTGATTTACCGATCACACCTTTGTTCAGAATATTCTCCATATATTTATTGATATAGAGATGATTAAAATTTTCATCTTTTATAAATACCACACCCGGGAGATTATCCATGAATAATGAAAATCGTTCTTCGCTTTCTCTGAGTGCGTCCTTTGCCCGCCTGTGTTCTGTCTGGTCAGATGAAAACACCGCGACATGGGTAATTTCATTTTTTTCGTTAAAATAAGGATAATAACTGACATCATAATAGCCTGAGCCTTTCCCATGAAATTCAATCCATCCTTCGAAGTGACCTTCTTCCCCTGCAAAACATTTGTCCAGTTTCGCTTTGATATAATTGGCAAAGACATCCTGACCCCAGACATCTGCCACTGTTTTCCCAACGATCTCTTCTTTGGACATGTTAAAATATTCGCGATAGGTGCGATTCACAGCTTCATAAACATAATCTCTGTTAATGAGTGTCATGAAATTTTTGGAACTGTTGGCAATGAACTCAAATTTACGCTGATTCTCTTCAGCCCTATGCCGCCTGGTTATATCTTCGGTATGAATCATAACCAAATCCGGCGGAATAAAAACATAGCTGATATCAAGAAGCCTGACCTCTCCTGTTGCGCTGATTTTATAACGGGTTTGCTTACGGATGGTTTTCTTTTTTTTATAGCATTCGTCACAGTCTGCAATAACATTCGGATTATCCTGACAATATACGCTGATTTTTTCCCCGATGTATTTTTTAATCTTTCCTTTGCTAAAAATTTCCGCCGCGATATTGTAATCTGTCAGAACAAAATCATCATCCTGCTTTTGCCATGTATATGTAGGCACCTGAATCCCCATATAGCGGGCCTGGAACTGTTTTTCACTTTTTTGAAGCGACTTTTCTCTTTGTTTAATCTCATCAATATCTGTCACGACCATCTGAATTTGACTCAGATTTCCCTCAGAATCCTGTATGGCATTGCTTTGAAGAACTGCATAAAACTGAGTGCCATCTTTTTTCACAAGTTTCAGCTCGCAAGATTGCCTGGTTCCGGTTTCAAAAACTTTTTTATGATGATCATAAAAAATATCCTGAACATCAGGCGCAATAAAAACCAACAAGCTCCTTTTTATCAGCTCGTGTTTTTCAAAGCCCAAAAGATCAGCTCCTTCAAAATTTACCTCAAGGATCAGCCCATTTTTATCCGCAACAAAATATCCCACAGGCGCAAAATCATACAGATCCGCATATTTTTTGTGTAAGCCTTCCAGTTCTGACTGACACCTGAAAAGTTTTTTATTCTGAAGTTTCAATTCAGTCTGATGAATTTGCAGTTCCTTAATAAGACTGAGGGTTTCTTCGGGTGATAAGGCTGAAATGTCTTCCTTTTGAAGCGGATGTGGCATTTTTTCAAAATTTATCAAGTTATTAAATGGTTCTGACTGGGTTTTATTTTTCATCTCTTTTCTCTCAGTTTATTTGACAAAGGGGCGGAACATCGCATAATGACAGAGGCATCCTGCAGGCCAGCTAAATAACGGCTTTTTTCTTATAGAGAAGCGTCTCTCCGTAATGAAGAGAGTCAAATTTATCTGTGAGGGCATAAACATTTTCTGTTGTCCCGAGAATGAGAAGTCCGTTCTCGGAAAGCATGGTGTGGAATTGGTCAATGATACGGGACTTTGTATCAATATCAAAATAAATGAGCACATTGCGGCAAAAAATCACGTCAAAGCCGCCCAGCACGGTAAAAGTGTTCATAAGGTTCATTTGCCGGAATTCCACCATGCTCCGAATCGAACTGTTGATGAGCCAGCGTCCCCCGACCTTTCCGAAATATTTTTCCACACGCTCGGATGAAAGCCCTCGCCGGAGTTCCATCTCACCATATTCACCGACTATTGCCCGTGAAAGCACCTCGCTGGATATATCTGTGGCAAGTATTCCGAAGTCTTCCTCAGATACAGAAACCGGGAAAGCTTTCTCTTTTTGAAAGGATCTGTTTTCCTCCACATATTCATGAATCACCATGGCAAGGCTGTATGGTTCCTGGCCCGTGGATGAGCCTGCGGACCAGAGGCCGACTTTTGAGCCTTTCCTGGAGTTCCCGCGCAATTTCCGTTCCCGGATCATCTCACTCAGTCTCGGAAGAATGTATTCTCTGAAGGTAAGGAAAGGATGCGTATCCCGGAAAAAAGAAGTTTCATTGGTGGTGATAGCATTGATGATCTGCTCCTGATAGATGGGGAGAGGACTGTATTTGATCTTCCGATAAAATTCACCAAAGCTCCTGCATTTTGCAGCTTCGGCAATGGGTTCAAGCCGTTGCCGGATCAGATATGCCTTGTTATCAGGAATAAAAAGACCGCATATATTATAAATATAATTTCGCAGCAGTTCAAATTCATTTTCGGAAAGTTTCATTGTCCTGCTCCTTTCAATCTGTGAATAATATCGCTTACGGCTTCGGGAATATTCTCAAGGGGCAATATCTTGTCCACATTGCCGGAAGCTTCGGCACTCCCGGGCATTCCCCATACCACGCTGCTTTCTTCATCCTGGGCAATCACATAGGCTCCCGACCGTTTGAGGGTTCCTGCGCCTTTTGTGCCATCCGCTCCCATGCCGGTAAGGATGATGGCGATGACATCTCCCCCATATACGGTCGCAGCGGACCGGAAAAGCACATCGGCCGAAGGTCTGCACCCTTTCTCCGGGGGCTGTTTGTTCGTAATAATCAGAATATTGCCGCGCCTTCGGCGAAGCAGCATATGCCTTCCTCCGGGCGCGATATACACATGACGCTCCTGAACAACACTGTTGTTCAGGCCTTCGGTCACGGTATAAGAACACCTGAGATTCAGACTGTTGGCAAGGGATTGCGTAAAAGTCGGAGGCATGTGCTGAACAATAAATATCGGCACGCTTACTTTTTCACAAAGCGGGGGCAGGATTTCGGCCAGGGCCCTTGGTCCGCCTGTGGAAACTCCGATAAGTATTGCCTTGATTCTTGAGGAAACAAAAGCTCCGGGCCTCGCTGACATAGTCCCGGACCGAGCCGATTTTTGCTTATAAACAGGGGAAGAGGACAGTCTGACCGGGCCTTTTGCAAGATATGAAGAAATACGCCTGGATGCGAAATAACGAATCTTTATCACCAGTCGGCGATGCAGGATTTCAATGCTTTCTGCCAACATCTTTCCTTCAGGTTTTGTTATAAAGTCAAACGCGCCTGCTTCCAGTGCTTTGATTGTGATATCCGCGCCTTTGTTCGTGACAGAACTAACCATGATCACCCCGATAGGCGGAATATTATTGTCTGAGGCATTGATTTTCCGAATCTCTTTCAGGGTCTCCAGTCCGTCCATATCCGGCATCTCAATATCAAGCGTGACAAGATCAGGGCGATGTGACCGAATGAACTCAATGGCTTTGATGCCGTTCCTGACAGAACCGATCACTTCAATGTCATCTTCGCCTGACAGACTTTCCTCTATCGCACTGCGGAAAATACGGGAGTCATCAACAATGAGAATTTTTGTCTTTATACGCATTGATTTTTTATTCAATTTTAAACTTACCAACCATTTCCTGAAGTTCCCGCGCGATCCGTGCCAATTCTCCCGCGGAAGTGTTGATATCCCTGGCCCCGGAATTGGCGTTCCCGGCAGCATCGCTGATGCTCTGGATATTGGACGCGACATCATTGGCTCCTCTGGCAGCCTCGCCGGCGTTCATAGACATATCATTGGAACCTCTGGCGAGTTCCGCGATGGAGGTGGCAATGTTGCCTGCCCCTGAATTTACTTGCTGAACGCTGGCTGAGATATTGTTGGCGGTCAGGGTCTGCTGTTCAACAGCTTTCATGATCACGGTACCTGATTCATTGATATTATTAATAATATCCGAAACTTCATCTATCACTTTCACCGCCTCGATGGTGTTTTTTTGTACGTCTTTGATTCGTTTAGCTATGTTTTCAGCGGCCTGTGAACTCTGGTTAGCAAGGTCTTTAATTTCCTTTGCAACCACGGCAAAGCCCTTTCCTGCGTCACCCGCGGAAGCCGCTTCAATGGCAGCATTGAGCGCCAGCAGATTTGTCTGCTCTGCGATCTTTTTGATGGCCTCGGTCACCTCATCAATCTCCATAGCTGTGTCACCGAGGGTATTCATTACCAGCGTTGCCGCGCTTGCCATCTCCATTGCCTGTGTTGAAATATTGGAGCCTTTCTGGGCATTTTTGGCAATATCATTAATCGCCATTGACATTTCTTCTATGGCCGAAGCCACAGAATTCATGTTCTGGGCCATCTGCTCCGCTGTGGAGGAGATACTTTGAACATTTACACTCATTTCCTCAGCAGCAGAGGCCATGGTATGAATATTCATTGACATCTCCTCGGTTGCCGATGCAACATTATTGGATTTGGATGATATTTCATCGGTGACGGTATTCATTTTGCCTGAGATATCAAAAAGAATGGCGGAAGAAGTGTTCAGTATCTCAACTTTCCAGACAATTTCTTTGATAATACTCCGAAAATTATTCAATAATTTGTTAAACCATTTTGATATCTTTCCCACTTCGCCATCCGCGTCTGACCTGATTCGTTTTGTAAGGTCTCCATTTGAAATATATTTAAGCATATCAGATATTTCATGTATATGTGCGGATATGGTGCCAGTCAGGTGCCGCAAGAGCGCAAGTGCCGCAAGAATACAAATTACCGCGGTTATCACTATTCTCCAGATGTCCCTGCTCACCTGGCGTGTCTGCTCACTCGCGGATGCTGTGAACTTTTCTGTTGACATAAGAATATTGACAGACCAGGGCGTCAGGGTCCGGCCGATGTCCAGGGGGGTAAATAACTCGATATGGTTTTCTTTTATTTTAGTGACTTCTTCGCCGCTTTTTATATTGCGGAGGGCTTCTTCAAAATTTTTATGAAAATTGCTGAGATGCTTGCCTGCCAATTCAGGTCTTTCAGTGACCGCGGCCAATATTCCGTTGTGACTGATCAGGAGAAGTTTCGCAGTGTCATCATAGCGTTCCTTTGCATGATCCGCTATTTCCTGCAGAGCATTGAGCCGCAGATCCACACCGGCAATCCCGTAAAAGATATTATCAACAATAATCGGCGCAACCAGGGAGGTAATCAGCGAGGACTTTCCCTGAACAATGTAAGGATAAGGATCTGTAATGCATTCCCTGCTGGTTTTTTCCGGCACCAGATAATAATTGCCAATCCCTTCTTTTTCGTAATCAACCAGAGGGGAAAGCGTGATTTTTCCCATATCATCCCAGCTCCAGTACGGAATGAAACGCCCTGTTTCATCATGGCCGTTGTCATTTTTATATCTTTCGTCCATCTGGTCAAACGCGTTCGGTTCCCAGCAAGTGTAAACCCCTGTAAAATGAGGATTCTGAGCCAGAACGGTTTTCAGAATGCTGTTGGCGTCATCGCGGTCCAGCCTGAGCGTGTTCTTTTTATTTTTAGTGACTGACAGCACATGGGCCAGGGTGCGTGCCGTGTCAAGTGCCTCTTCCAGAATAATTCTGACATGGTTGGCTTGTTGTTCTGACATGGCGCTGACGTATTTCTGAGCATCTCTGAGAGCCTCTTCCCGGAGCATATTTCCTCTGTGTTTAACGGCCATAACAGAGTAATTAATGATAAACACTGCCACAAGCAGCAGGAATATCCCTCCATATACAATGAGTTTCATTTGAAGGTTTTTTAATTTCATCCAATATCTCCTTTTTCCGACTAAGTCCCAGTCCAAAAAATTTCGCATATTTTCAATCAGATGCAGATATCATAAGTTTTTAATATCTGCCCGGGGAGGAAACCCGGCTTTTTTTTCCGGAATGATGCGTCTCCGACAAAGGAAAAAGCCGGGTTTCTTCCCGCACCGCAACTTTTTGTCCTGCACACAGCCCTCGGACATTACCAAATATTTTTCAATAAGCTCCGGGAATTCAAAATAACCAGAAGTCCGTTTTCCAGTTTGCACACGCCGCTCAGGAGGTTTAACGCGCCGCCCTGTTCGCCGCCTTCGGGAAGTTCATGTTCCTCCCTGACACGCTCTTCAATCCGGGCCTCATCCACCTCAAAGACATCGCCAATCTGGTCCACCAGAACACCGAAAGGGTCTCCCACCTCGGGCTTAAATAAAATAACCCGGCTTGCGTCATCTGTTTTCTTACTCTCAAACCCTAAAAAAAGCCGCAGATCAAGGATCAAATGAATCTGGCCGCGGATATTGACGTAGCCCTTGACCTTCTTAGGGGCATGAAAGATAGGTGTGAAGTCGGTTTCCTGATTGACCTCTTTCACATCTAAAATATCAACGCCGAAAAGACGTTCAGATATCTGAAATGTGCAAAACTGGCGGCTGGGTTTATCAATATTCTCTTTCTTCATTTCTCACTTCTCACTTTTTTAACATCTCTGCGACCGTTGTCAAAAATCGTTCCCTGTCAAGTTTGATTTCATAGCGGTCATAGCCGCATTTTATAGCCTTTTCCCGGTCTTTTTCCGCGTCAAGCGCAGTCAGAGCCACGGCAGGAATATGGTTTTTTTGTTCATTTTTACGGACATTCTCCATGAAATCCCAGCCATCCATCACCGGCATCTCAATATCAGAGACAATCAGGTCGAACTGAGTTTCGTTCATGCGATCCAGACCTGCCTGACCGTTTTCAGCCGTAATGACTTTATAGCCATCTGCTTTCAGATACCCTTTGATCAGTTGTCTGAAAAACGAAGCATCTTCCACCAGAAGCACTTGTTTTATTGCGTCAGGGGGCGGATTTTCTGTTCGTCGTTCGTCAAACCATTCAGGTTCTGCCTTTTCTATTAAGCGATAAATATCTATAAAAAGTGTCATATGATCCCGCACAACAGAGGTTCCCAGAAGACCGTCCTCCATATAGCTTTCAACATTCAGTTCAACACTTGCCTCCTGAATATCAACAAGCTCCGAAGCCAGTAATCCCATGGGCTGGCGGATGTATTTGGGAATAATGAGAAACATATCATCCCGTTCCGCCCCCGGAGAAACCGTCAGCACCTTGTCGGGCCGGAGAATCCATGTGGATATTCCGTTAATTGTAACAAATTCTTTTTCACCGATATATTCAATGTCGGATATGGAAATCCGCTCAATGCGCCGAATAAGCGGGAGAGACATGGCAAATTGTTCTTTTTCACCGTATTTGAAAAGAAGAACAGTCTGCAAATTTTCATCACTTTTCATTTTGTTTGTCCTGGCTTCTTCCGCGGAGTTGTCCGTTATTATTCCGGCATACGCGGCAATCCCTTCCACATCCAGAATCAAAGCCACTTTTCCATCGCCCATAATAGTGGCTCCGGAATATATGCTCAGGGATTTTACAGCAGGATGCATGGGTTTCACCACAATTTCCTCTGTTCCCAGAACCCGGTCAATAATCAGGCCAAAACATAAGTTGCCGACTTTGAGTACGGCAAAGCTGAGGGACTCAGGCACGTTGTCAGTTAGCTGATTCCGGTATTTTTCAGTAATTTCGGCTTTTGCCTTATGGGTAAACATTGTGGGTCTTGCCAGAACCTCTGAGAACCGTATCATGGGCAAAAGCCGGTCACGAAGGCGATAAATCTCCTGATTCTCTGTACATTCTATTTTTGTTGTCACATCTTTGTCATACAGACAGACCAGTTCCACCAGGTTGATTTGCGGGATGGCATATCTGTTTTCCCCTTCGACAACGACCAGACAGGGAATAATGGCAAGGGTCAGCGGCAGTCTCAGATGGATCTCCGTGCCTTTTCCGGTCGTGGATTCAAGATCAAGGGTCCCGCCCAGTTTGTCAATGCCGGTCTTCACCACGTCCATCCCTACGCCCCGGCCTGAGAGATCAGTCACTTTGTCCGTGGTGCTGAATCCGGGTAACAGAACCAGGCGAAGAATATCCTTGTTGCTCATCCGTTCCAATTCATCTTTTGTCTTTATCTGATTCTCCATAGCTTTTTTTCGTATGAGATCCGGATCAATTCCTCTTCCGTCATCCCTGATGTCAATATTAATATGACCTGCTTCATGGTAAGCGCTGAGGGAGATGCATCCGGCTTCGGGTTTTTTGGCCCGTATTCGCTTTTCAGGCGATTCAATCGCATGATCACAACAATTGCGAATGAGATGTGTCAGGGGGTCTGCCAGAAATTCCAGAATAGTCTTGTCCAATTCAACATCACTGCCGCTGATGCTGAGTTTTATCTGTTTGCCGTGCTTTTTCCCAAAGTCCCGGACAAGACGGGGAAGTTTGCCGAATAATTTTCCAATAGGCTGCATCCGCGTCCGCATAATGGTTTCCTGTAATTCGGTGGTGACAATGTCCAGTCGCTGGACAGCGGATCGGGAAAGTGCGGCTGATGTTTCTGCGAAAAGAAGCTGCTGATTGCGTACCAGAACAAGTTCACCGGCCAGCATCATCAGCTTGTCAAGGACATCCACATCAATACGCAAGGTCCGGCTCAGATTGACGCAGGATTTGGAGGGAGAGACAGGTTTGCCGCGCGCTGGCTCGCGATTCTCTGTTTCGATTTCAGGCGAAAGTTCCGAAGCCCGATAATTCTGAGCAGAGATTCGCGGCTCCTGACACGGAGAAGAGGAATCAGGAATTTCAGACTCAGCATCCGGAATCTCCGGCTCAGCATCCGGAATCTCCGGCTCAGAATCTGGCTCCTGTAATTGCGGACTGGGAACAGTTTTCCGAAGACCGTCTCTTCTGACATGAAGAATCTGGTCGCTCTTCAGCCCTGTCACTTCCTGAATGTCATCAGGAAACAAAATGGTGGCATACAAGACCTCATATAGTAAATGTTCTTTGGGAAGTCCCTCCCGTAAATCATAAGAAGGAACATCAATCTTTGCGTCTATGATATCGCCGGTACTGAGCAGTTCTCTGATCAGTACCAGCGGCCCCTTGTTCTCATGCCGGGCAAGCTCGGTAAGATCATATCTCAGAACATAAAGAGACATATTCGAAGGAATATTTTTCAAGGTGAATTCATTAATATCAAAGCTGATTTCATTTCCTTCGGAACAGGAAAGCTTCACAGCGGTATTCAGTTCGCTTTTTACTTTCGGAGACAAGTCAAGCATGCCGGAGAGCCGCTCATGCACGGTGGTTATATCCACCTCATTACTGTGCCTGACATCGTCCACCATGGTTGCAAGAATATCCGCTCCTGACAAAAGTGCGTCAATAAATTCGGATTCAGGACGAAGTTCTCCTGCCCGCATCATGGACAGTAATGTTTCCATAACATGCGCCAAATCTCCTATCTTGCGTAATCCCAGAAATCCGGAGGCTCCCTTAATCGAATGAATTGCACGAAACACTTTGTCAACAAGCTTCCGATCAGGATTATCTTTCTGTTTCTCCAGGTTGAGCAAATCTTCTTCGATGGTGTCGAGATGCTCCTTTGCTTCTGTGACAAAATCGTCAATCATCTCTGTATCGTTTTCCATACCCTCCTCCGGGACCGGAGCGCTGTCCGTTATGAATGTTCAGTTTTCAGATCATGGGCTTAATAATGGCTGACAGGTGAGATCGCTTTACTGATCACTATATAGATTCTGTCCATACGGGTCATATGAAAAAGTTCTGTCAGCCCCTTGCCCGCGTTCACAATTTTCAGTTTTTTGTCCGGATTTTTTTGGGCAAGCATCTTGGAAAAGACAATCATAACACTCAGTGCCACAGAGTCAATATCTTCAACGTGGGTAAAATCAAAACAATACTGACCATATCCCTGATCAAGCAATCGGACAAGAACAGCACGAAACCTGTCTGCAATGCTCGCTGTGAGGTCCCCGGATGGTGTGATCACCTGCCAGCCATTTTCTTCGCAGATACTCAGCGTTGTCATCTCGGGGATGCTGATGTAGGCTATGACGCGATTGCCTTTGTTATTGAATTCCAAGCGATCTGTAAAGGTGTTTATCAGCGCGTAGCCGCGTTTGCGGATCTGGTGCGGGTCACTGGGGAGTTTCATGTCAAGCGACTTGTAATCAAAGCCATCGCCCTCATCTTCCACTGTGATTCTGAACTGCCATTTGTCCAGATGCTCAATGCTGCACATCACCACCCGGTCAGCAATTTTCAAATTGCCATGCTCAACCGCGTTGAGCAGAAGTTCCCGAAATGCCTGTCTGAAATGGGAAAAGTCCGAAACGTCAAATCGTTTCAGATAGTCCCGGCACGTTTGGATAACACGGTCCACCAGATGCATCTCAGAGGAAAAATTTAAACAGATGGTATTGTCATTTTCACTCATTTCAAACATGGTTTTCTCCTCTGTCAGTTTTCAGTTGTTAGCTGATGGGTGTCAGCTGACTGCCGGAATCTCCACTCCGACAAGCAACATATCGTCATTAAATTTGTAGCCGTGGAATTCAGATATTCCTTTTGCGATGTTCCTGACCATATTTTTAAGTGATGGCTGATCCTGTTTTTTTATCAGATGATCAAGTCCGTTTCGTCCGAGTTTCTCTTTTTTTCCAGTGTGAGTGTTCAGACGGTACGCATTGGTAAGGCCGTCGGTGTGGAGAAAAAAACGATCACCCGGCGCAAATGAAAAACGTTGGCTGTCAAAGCTGACGCTGTCATGTATCCCCAGTACATCTCCGCATGTTGCTATCCGGCTGATTCCCGGCAATTTTTTTAAGAGTTTAATTAAAGGCGGATGTCCGGCTGACAGAACTTCGCCATGCATTGTTTCCAAATTCAGACGAAGGAACAGGGCGGTTACCATGCGCTCATTCTTACCATTTTCAAGAAGCTGTTTATTCAGAAGACGGAAGAACGAGTCCCCGTGATTGCCGGTACGGCAGTTTTCATCAAAAAACGCTTTAATCAGGACAGTATGATAAGACGCACCCATGTCATGCCCCGCGACATCAGCCACCAATATGTCACATCCTGTGGGAGTGTTTCGTATATCGAAAAAATCACCCCCGAGTTCCGAAAGCGGCTGATGGTGACGCGCGATAAGTACGTTATGACCGTCTTCCCGGATATCAAACAGGTCATGGCAGGTTTCCACCGCTGAATCAACCTGTTTCCGTAATGTTTTAAAGTTATGGATATATGATTCGATTTCCCGGGTGAGTTCGGCTTTTTCATAAGCCTGCTGAACCTGTTGCTTTTGCTTTTCTGCGCGTTCCTTTTCTTTTTTTTCAAAAATTGGAAGAAGCCGCCCAAGCAAATCCGGGGGGCTGAACGGTTTGTCAATAAAGTCCGAACATCCTCTGCGCATCAGTTCAACGACCATGTCCTTATCCCCATAGCCGGTTATGACAAAAACAGGGAGTGACACATCCAGCTTTTTGAGTCTGTCAATCAGTTCTATGCCGGACATGCCAGGCATCCGAATATCTGTCAGCAAAAGATCAGGAGGAGTGCCGGCCGCTTTCAGTGCTATAATTTTTTCCAAGGCTTCCTGTCCGTTTTCGGCAAGTGTTACTTTATAACCGCGTTTACTGAGAGTGACAGACAAGGAAAGTCGGATATATTCATCATCTTCCGCCAGAAATATGTGTCTCTCGGATATCATCTTCACTCCTTGAAGAGTTAAAAGTGGTCAGACGATTTTTAAAAACGAATATAACTGGTTGCAGTTCCGCGTTTAGGCGGTGCGACCCCATACGCATCAGGCTGGAACTAGGCCGTCTAAATCACCTATTCTGATTATAACGGATTTAGGGGAGGCTGTTAAAGCCCCGCGGGGGCGATATATTTGCGGCATTCATCATGCCGGGCCGACAAAGTTCCGAATGTATCCGGAGTGCAAAAATTATATTTTTGCGCCTGCGAAAAAGCATTTTTCGCACTCCGGAGAAAATACGGGAAAACCCGCTTACGCCTGAGTCGGCAGCATTGGGCCTGGCAGGCAAAGCTCTGACCCGGGCAGTTCCGAATGTATCCGGAGTGCAAAAATTATATTTTTGCGCCTGCGAAAAAGCATTTTTCGCACTCCGGAGAAAATACGGGAAAACCCGCTTACGCCTGAGTCGGCAGCATTGGGCCTGGCAGGCAAAGCTCTGACCCGGGCAGTTCCGAATGTATCCGGAGTGCAAAAATTATATTTTTGCGCCTGCGAATATGCCGCCCTTACAGGGTCTGGTCGGCCGTCCCCTAAATCCGTTATAATCAGAATTTTTTCAAACTGTCTGAAAAACAATTTGAAAAATTATCCTACATCTCAGCAACCCGTCAGCATTTATTCGGTCGTGTGATAGATAATTATTTTAAGTAACGATAATAAGCGTCTATGTTATAAATTGCCGCCAAAGGATTATGACCCAGCAGGCGGTCTTTGACCGCGAGAACCGTACACGGAGCCTCTGCATATTTTAAAAACAGTGAATCATGCCCCACACACAGTCCCAGCAAAATATTCAGTTCAGTGTTCTCATCATTGAGCAGCAGAGCCTGAAGAATCGGATTGCACATTGCCTCAAACTTGCCAGGAGAAAGCTTATGCTCCTCACGAAGTCCGATTTTTTCCTTTGGAACCCGCCCGATCTTACATGCGACAGAAATAACCGTGAAGCCTTTGTCAGAGAGAAGTTTTCCAACGGTTTTCGCCTCCTTCCTGAGTCCGATACAGAATGCAAGTCCCAGACGCTCATAATTCATCTTTCTTGCAAAATCAATCACTTCTTCCATACGGGGCTTTAAAGGTTTTAACCGCTCATATCCGAATTCCTTTCCTGCATATCCGTCCGACTCCTGAATGGCCGATTGTTTTGCAAATTCCAAAATATCGGGCTTTTCATATTCTTTCAGGCATTTTTCAATGAGGTCGGTTCTGTTTTTTGTGGGACAGGAAGGCGGATATTTACCGTTCTCTGTTTTACAAAGTCTGTCTGACATTTTATAAGGACATATCGCACATTCAGGCACTTCATTTTTCATATTCCGTTCCTCTGTAAATTGAAAGCTGAAGGAGCGTGTCACTGACATTTTTTTTCGGTCCTGAGGAAAAAACACATCAGCCACAAGCCCCTTTGTTTCTCATCTGATCTCCGAGCGAAAAAACTATTTTCCACCTTCGGCTTGTTCTTTTTCAATCGCAGCGCGGACGTCTTCCATATCAATATCTTCGATCTTAGAAACAAGCTCGTCCAGCATCGCCTCGGAAAGAACGCCCGGCTGCTTAAAAAGCAGAATTTTTTCTCGGAACACAGCAAGAGTCGGAATAGACTGAATTTCAAAGGCCGCAGCCAGAGACTGCGCGTTTTCAGTGTCACATTTGGCAAACACTATATCCGGATATTTCTCAGAAATTTTCTCATATGTTGGCCCGAACATTTTACAAGGACCGCACCAGTCAGCCCAGAAGTCAATCAGTACCATATCGTTGTTATCAATTGTCTTTTGAAGCTCTTCCACGGTTGTCAGATTCGTCGTTGCCATGTTTTTCTCCTTAAATCCCTTTTTTCAGGGCTATTTTTTAAAAAACCCAGTTTGTTATCCCGCAGTCTCACGCGGAAACAAGTATCGTAAAATTTATGTCCGGTACTTACTTAACTGTCACACTTTCAGAAATTTTATATGAATTCAATAGCAAAATTTTTGAAAAAATTAAAAAGAATCTGAAAAAACATGATAATTCAATAAGATAATTATGAACAGATGACAATAAATTTTATTAAGCTTCGTGGGGGGGGCGATATTTGAAGCCACAGGTTCGCAGGCTTCGCGGGGCTTTGTCGGCATCCCTTAAATCCGTTATAATCAGAAAAAAAGGAGACGCATCACGAAGGAAAACACATTTTCTATCCCAAACATCAGTTTCGGACATTGTGTGATGGCTACCGTCTGAATCACCTACTTTTATCTGTCTGCTTTTTGTATCGCCTCCCACCGCCCTCCGACAGGCTCACCGCAACGACGTTCCCCTTCGACAGGCTCAGGGAACGTCGTTGCGGTGAGCCTGTCGGAGAGAGAGAAACATCATCAGGCAAAAAAGCAGCAAAAAGTGATATTTTTAGACAGCCTGCGTGATGGCTATCGGAAATGGACTGATGATTTCAAAACTTCAGGAGGGGCAGAGGTTCAGGCAGTCAGATGCCAGAGAAATGCTTGTGGGAAAACCCGGTTGGTTTGATGAGACAGGCTTCTCTTCCGAGGCTATGAATAAACAAATATTACTGTTGTTTCAAACAGTTTGCGATGATAAGTACCAAACCATAAATTTTTTGATATCTGCCCGGAAAAGAAACCCGGCTTTTTTCCCGGGATGACGCTCTTTCCCTCGCAGGAAAAAGCCGGGTTTCTCCGCAGTTCGCAGGAAAAGACATATAAAAACTTTTGCTCAGGTACTTATAAAAGCAGTTAAGTGCTTAAACAAAGGAGTGCCAAACTTCCCGTCTGGCAAGATATGTCTCCGAGGGGAGGGATACGGAAACATTGCCAAACAGTAAGTTTGGCACTCCGGTTTAGATAAGAACTACGGGGAAACCAGATAAAAAAAGGAAAATACTCATTTCCGTTGTTATCTGCCATCTCTCCGGGTGTCAGGGAACTTGGGCCGTAATATGCGCTGCCTTGTTCTCACGATTTGTTCTCCGCTATCGCGCCATAAACATAGATAATAATTTCAGGTTTGACAGCACTGTCGGTTTTGAGATAGATTTTACCCCGGTAGCTTCCGGAAGTTTCCGAGAGATTATTTATTGTACAGAAATATTTATCCTGTTTTTTCTCCAGGATGAAACCGGCTTTTTTTTCAAGGTTATCTGAATAGGATTTCACAATATTAAAAGGATATTTCTTTTCCGGTGTAATTGAGACAACGGATTGAATTTTATCCCCTGTGCTGCCTCGTAAAAAGACTCTTTCAGGCTGAATCAGGGCAAATCGTTCGACCTTACCTGAAATTCTGAGCCTGATCTGTTTTTGTTGCGGATCATTTGTATGAAGGGTGACGGTCTTGGCAAATTTTTTGTCTGCATAGCCCCTGGTATCGGCTTTTACGATTATTTTGTCCTTGTCTCCCGGTTTGATTTTTTTTGGATAATCAGCTGTCGTACATCCGCAGCTTGTTGCCACCTTTGCTATGGATAAAGGCTTATTTCCCATATTTTCAATAATAAAATCATGGGTGATAACTGTGCCGTCAAGAGCAGGAGAAAATTGGAAGCGGGGTTCCCTGACAACAGCAACCGGAACTCCGGCTACGGATTCACCTGTATCCTCCGTGTCACTCTGAATTTGAAATTTTTCCAAACCCTGATCAGCATCAGCCGTGGGAATCATAAGTAAACACGCGATCAGCAATAAACTTGTCACCGTTTTTTTTCTCATAAATATTCCTCTCCTAATTAAAGTTGTCATCTGTGTGAGGCTCCCGCTCTCGGGTCTGTCAGAAAAAAACACATAAAGACCCATCATAAACATCAAGATATCCCGAATCAGCAACTGTGCTGTGGAAGAAGTATGGCCCGCCTCTCCGAAAGAAATGCAGCCGCAGTCAAATTCATGTCCTCTCACAAGATTGACAGACAGGGCAATGATAAAGGCAAAAAGCATTCCGTTAATGACGAGTACGGCAGATCTGGGATAAATCCCCAGAATCAGTGCCAGTCCTGAGTAAAACTCCAGATAAGGCAGAATGATGGCAATGAGATTAATGGAGAAACTTGGAAAAAGGTCATAGCCATAGATTATTTTCGCAAACTGTGCAGGTTCGGTAATTTTATGGTAACTGGCACAGACAAACACAATCCCCAGCAGCCAGCGCACGGACAGTTCAGTCCATTTGTTATTGTATAATTTAATAAAGTTATTGTTTTTCAATTGGATATCCCCCCTCTTTCCATTCATCATAGCCATCCACATAAACCTTTATATTTAAATATCCCATTTCTGAAAAATACCGGGCGAGATGGTGAGAGTCTTCACATTCTCTCCCGGTACAATAGGTAACAATCGTCAGGGAAGCCGGATAATTGTTCATAAATTCTTCGAACAGCTCCTCAAATTCATATAAAGGCAGGGACACCGCGTTTTTTATATGGCCTTCTTCGTAGAGTTCGCGAGTACGGGCATCAACAAAGACACTTTTATCGTTAAGATATATCTCTCTGGCTGCGATAATGTCAATTTCAAGTTCATGGTCAACAACATCATCTTTGGCCTTGGCCGTAATAACCCCCTGTGAGGTATCCCAGTCCCCCATCAGGGCAATGCCTTTGGGGGAGAAAAAGTTTACTGTAAACGCGGTGATCAGCGCAAGGCTCACAAGGCATAAAAGTTCTTTCATCATATGTCTGTAATACATTACTTTCTTTCCTCTTTCGTGTTTTCAGTTTCAAATTCACGGACAGAAGTTTTTGGCGCGGAGACTTCCGAAGTTTTATATAAAAATTTTATTATATTTTGCATGGCGCTGTCAAAAGTTTTGGTGGTAAATTGGGGAAAAAGGTGGTAAATAAGGGTAAATTTTCCAGGTATGGCACGATATTTGCTTATGCTTATCCCGAACTTTAACATATCATTCTCAGAAGGATACTTCCGATTCCTTTACCATGAAAATACATTTTGAAAATCCGTTTTTTTTGCCACAAAGGCACGAAGACACAAAGTTTCACGAAGTCTCTTTGCGGCTGATTTTTTCGGATAAAAGGCGGGACCCACCCGTTTTTTTGCCACGAAGACACGAAGGCACGAAGTTTCACGAAGTCTCTTTGCGGTTCCTTTGTGGCTTTGTGGCTTTGTGGCTGATTTTTTCAGATGTGTGAAAAGCGGGACTGGCCGTTTTTTTGCCACGAAGGCACGAAGTTTCACGAAGTCTCTTTGCGGTTCCTTTGTGGCTTTGTGGCTTTGTGGCTGATTTTTTCAGATGTGTGAAAAGCGGGACTGGCCGTTTTTTTGCCACGAAGGCACAAAGTTTCACGAAGTCTCTTTGCGGCTGATTTTTTCGGATAAAAGGCGGAACCCACCCGTTTTTTTGCCACGAAGACACGAAGGCACGAAGTTTCACAAAGTCTCTTTGCGGTTCTTTTGTGTCTTTGTGGCTGATTTTTTCAGCATATTTTCATATACCGAAACAAGGCATACCTTGTCTCTGTGTTTTATCTTGTCTGCCGATATTTATTTTTTGGCTGAACATTTTCAGAAGAAGGGGCTTTGCACGTTGTTCTCACCGCATCATACCCCACCAATCCGTTGATCTCACGGGTGAGCGACGACCCCGGATTCAGTTTCATTGTGTCAGCCAGGGCAATTTTGATATCTGTCTTTTGGTTTATCAGATGAAGATATGTCTGGCATGATCCGGGATGTTTCTTCATAATCTCATGTAATTTGAGCAGTGAATCCTTGGTCGTCTTGTTGATATCCAGCTTTAAATGAATATTTGCGGTCCACGTCTCCTCTGCTTTGTCCAGCGGAATAATCTTGTTTGCCACCAGCTTTACCGAATTTTCCTCCTTTTGCACCTCAGCCTCGATAATAATGGGCGCGTCATCCGTGAGAATATCTCTCATGGGCGTGTAAACCGAAGAAAAAACGGTTGTCTCAACAGAACCGTGCAGGTCTTCTGTGGTAATAAACGCCATATTCCCGCCCTTTCTGTCCTTATACCCCTTTACATTTGTGACAATCCCGGCAATTCTCACCATCTCGCCATTATTTTTCTCTTTTAACGTGAGGGCATTTGCATTGGTAAACTTGCTGACCGTATCCTCAAATCGGCTCAGGGGATGTCCGGTGATATAAAAACCCAGAGATTCTTTTTCTAAAACCGAGCGATTCTTGTCATCCCATTCCTCTATTTTCGGCAGGGAAGGGGCGTTGATCTTCTCGGTATTTTCTCCCATATCAAACAACCCCATCTGGGGACTGTTTTTCTCTTTCTGAACCCTTTGCCCGTAATCAATGGCATCCTCAGTTGCGGCCGCCATCTGGGAACGGAAAGCCCCGGTGGAATCAAAGGCCCCGCATTTGATCAGGTTTTCAATGACCCGCTTGTTGACTTTTTTCAGATCCACATTTTCGCAAAAATCAAACAGGGAAGAAAATCTGCCTTTGTTTTCTCTTGCCTCGATAATGGCCTCAATGGCCCCCTCCCCGACATTTTTGACAGCCACAAGCCCGAATCTGATCTTGTTTCCGCTGACCGTGAATTCTTTGCCGCTCTCATTGATATCCGGCGGAAGCACAGGAATGTCGTGACTGCGGCATTCTGCAATATATTTTACCACCCCGTCTATGGAGTGCATTTCACTGGTGAGAAGCGACGCCATGAACTCCACGGGATAATGGGCTTTCAGGTACGCGGTCTGATAGGCAATGAGGGCATAGGCCGCGGAATGAGATTTGTTAAATCCGTACCCCCCAAATTTTTCCATTAAATCAAAGAGCTGCTTTGCCTTGTCAGCCGGGATATTATTCTCCGTGGCCCCTTTTACAAAACGCCCCCGATGCTCGGCCATGATCTCAGCAATTTTCTTTCCCATTGCCTTACGCAGCCCGTCGGCCTCGGCCATGGAATAATTCGCCAGGACCCCCGCAATCTTCATGACCTGTTCCTGATAGACAATCACGCCGTAAGTCTCATTCAGGATCGGCTCAAGTTCGGGAACAATATATTCCACCTTTTTTCTGCCGTGCTTTCTTTCCACAAAATCATCCACCATGCCGCTGTCAAGGGGCCCGGGACGATACAGCGCGACCAGTGCCGTAACATCCGCGAAACATGCGGGCTTTAATCTCACAAGGAGGTCTTTCATGCCGGAGCTTTCCAACTGAAACACACCGGTGGTATCCCCGGAGGAAAGGAGGTGATACGTTTCAGCGTCATTGAAATCCAGGTCCAAAAGATCAGGGGCGTTGCCATGCTGGGCCTCGATGAGCGAAAGCGCGCTTTCAATCACCGTGAGGTTGCGAAGTCCCAGGAAATCGAATTTCACCAGCCCGATTTGCTCGACATATTTCATGTCAAACTGGGTCACAACTTCGCCTTTTTTACCTTTGTACAGCGGGAGATATTCCGCAAGAGGCTTGTCACCGATCACAACACCGGCTGCGTGGGTTGACGCGTGTCTCGGAAGTCCTTCAAGCACACGGGAAATTTTTATCAGATCCGCAATTTCAGCCCGTTGTTCCGCCAGTTCCCTGAGTCTCGGTTCCTGCTTTAACGCGTCCTCAAGGCTGATGTTCAGGACATCCGGGACCATCTTGGCGATGGCATCCACATCCCGCAGGGGAATGTCAAGGGCACGTCCCACGTCACGAATGACAGCCCGGGTTTTGAGCTTTCCGAAGGTGATGATCTGGGCCACATAATCACCCCCGCCATATCGTTCCACCACATATTTAAAGACCTTTTCCCTGCCATTAATACAGAAATCCACATCAATATCCGGCATACTGATACGGGCAGGATTCAGAAACCGCTCGAAAATAAGGCCGTGTTCAATGGGGTCCAGGTCGGTAATTCCCATGGAATAGGCAACAATGCTGCCCGCAGCAGACCCGCGACCCGGGCCTACCGGCACATGATTCTCTTTGGCATATTGTATAAAATCCGCGACAATCAGAAAATATCCCGGAAATCCCATCTTTTTTATGATTGAAATCTCGTATTCCAGACGCTCTTTGTAAACCTGTTCGTCAATATCGGGATTTTTTTCTTTTATAAATGCTAATCTTTTTTGGTATCCCTCCCGGACTTTTTGATCAAATATTTCATCCGCGGTCAGATCGGACTCAGAATCAAATTTTGGGAAATGATAGGTATTGAAATCAAATTCAATATTGCATCGCTCCGCAATACTCACCGTATTTTCAATGGCTCCGGGATAATCCTTGAAATCCGCGTACATCTCCTCCCCGGATTTAAAATAAAGCTGGTCTGTTCCGAACTTAAACCGGTCCGGATCATTCATGGTCTTGCCGGTCTGGATACACAGCAGCACCTCATGGGCGCGGACATCTTCCTTGTTGAGATAGTGGCAGTCATTGGAAGCCACCAGGGGAATTGAAAGACGCTGGCTCATATCCAAAAGGGCCTGATTCACCTTTTCCTGAATCTCAATGCCATTATTTTGAACCTCAAGAAAGAAATTGTTCTCCCCAAAAAGATCAAGATAAAACCGGGCCGCCTTATCAGCCTCCTCTGAGCGATTCTCCGCGATCAGACGGGGAATTTCCCCGTGCAGACATGCGGACAGGGCAATCAGTCCTTTGCTATGCTGTGTTAAAAGCTCTTTGTCAATTCGGGGTTTGTAATAAAATCCCTCAAGCTGGGCCACACTCGCCATTTTGCAGAGATTACGGTATCCCTCGGGGTTTTTCGCGAGGAGAACCAGGTGGGAAAGTCTTTTGGCATCGGCCGCGCTTTTGTCGGTAAGGCGGCGCGGGGCAAGATAACATTCGCAGCCGATGATCGGTTTTATCCCGGCTTTTTTGGTTTTTTCATAAAATTCAACAGACCCGAACATGGTGCCATGGTCTGTAATGGCCACAGCATTCATGCCGAAATCCGCCACGCGCTTTAAAAGGGCGTCAAGCCTGATGGCACCGTCCAGAAGGCTGTACTGTGTATGGACATGAAGATGAACAAACGGAGGTGTTGTTTTTGTCATTGAACTGCTCGCTAAAAAATGTATCTGTATGTTTAAAGTTTTGCCGGACAGAATTTGCAACCTCATCCGGAGTGCCAAACGGAAAGTTTGGCAAAAGTGCCATCCGGAGTGCCAAACTTGCAGTTTGGCAGAAGTGTGATCCGGAGTGCCAAACGGAAAGTTTGGCAAAAGTGCCATTCCGGAGTGCCAAACTTGCAGTTTGGCAGAAGTGCCATCCGGAGTGCCAAACTTGCAGTTTGGCAGAAGTGTCATCCGGAGTGCCAAACTTGCAGTTTGGCAGAAGTGCGGTGTTTTTTCTGGCATTGGAGATATCGCCAAACTGCAAGTTCGGCACTCCGGAGTTGAGATATTGCCAAACTGCAAGTTTGGCACTCCGGAGTTGAGATATTGCCAAACTGCAAGTTTGGCACTCCGGAATGGAGATATTGCCAAACTGCAAGTTCGGCACTCCGGAGTTGAGATATTGCCAAACTGCAAGTTTGGCACTCCGGAGTTGAGATATTGCCAAACTGCAAGTTCGGCACTCCGGAGTTGAGATATTGCCAAACTGCAAGTTTGGCACTCCGGAATGGCCGAACTTGTCCGGATTCGTTCCCAAACTTCTATCCGGAAACACAAATATCAGCTTTGCATTTTAAGGGATTCCAACGTGCTGCAAACGAACCCGTCCACTCAGTTCCTCTGCTTTATATAATCATTAGCAATCAATATGTCACGCTGCTTCATTCTTGGAAAAATGTTTTTTTACACTGAATATTCGTATTCTGCAATTATTTTATTCAGATAAGCAACTAAATTTATTTTCTGTTTTTTTCTAACACCTAACACTTAACACTTAACACTTAACACCTGACACTTAACACTTAATACCTAACACCTGACACCTGACACCTAACACCTAACACCTAACACTTAACACTTAACACTTAACACTTAACACCTGACACCTGACACTTTCATATAAAATTTTATGAATTATAACATTTTCTATTGACATTAATTTAAAAAGGGGATAATTAAAGTTTTTAATTTTCACAGATAAAGCCAAACCCGTCGTGAGGCGGGGACGGAAAGCCGCGGGTCTCGGAGGGAGACAGCCAGGTTGCCTTGAAAATGCCTTGGAATCAATTCCGAGGCTGAGAGCGAAAGCTGGACAAAGCCATGCTACCGGGCGGTACGCTTTAATGACTGTGTTAAAATGTCAGGTAGTTTTTTTGCATATGTCGTCCCCGAATGCCGGTCACGGACCATCGGAGGCGGTTTTCTTAATTTTCCCGGCTGGAAACCGGCTCATTATAAAATTTTCTGATAACCAAGTTATAGGGGATTGTGCCAATAAAGGTGACTTCTGAATGCGGACTTGTCTGCCGCAGATATGATATCTCCCTCTGATCCTGCCACTGTCCGAACGTGACTTCTGAATGCGGGTTTGTCTTCCGCAAACATGACTTTTCTCTCTGATCCTGCCACTGTGTTCCTGAAATGCTTCGTCGAAAAGCGGCCTGATGTCGGACATATTGTTTCTGCAAAACAGGCAACAACCTAGACGTCTGTCTCTCTGATAATTTTACCCTAATTTTTTTATGATTTTCAATAGATAACGTACTTTCGTTTTCAGCTTGAGAATTGATTCCCCTGTGTCAAAATGTTCAATACATTTGAGAAAGGGGGAACAAATGAAGAATCTGGCGATTTTATTTCAGACTATGGCGATGGTGGTTTTGATGCTGATGGGATTGATTCCCGGTATTGTCGGAGTGGCTCATGCCCAGGAATCATTACCTGTGAACATAGATTTCACAGGCTTCGCTGGCAACGGCTTTGCCTCTGATCCTTCGACAGGGCAGTTGGACTCTGATTCCTGGATTGTAAAAGGATTGTCCGATGGTGATGGAACCTTTGGAGAAGAATATGAAAATGGCGATGTCTATGGCGATTTTATCAGAGGCGAATCTCCAGGAGGAGTGAGTTCAGGCGGCGTATACGCGTTTGATGTCGGTGACGGCAATTTAATTTTAGGGATTCAGCCTATGGGGACTGACTTCACGCCTGGTGAAATCATCCTCAGAATTCAAAATAACACCGGATCAACAGTAACAAAGCTGGATATCTCTTATGATATGTGGCATCATAATGATCAAAACCGGGCAAACTTCCTGAACTTCGCCTATTCTTCAGATAATTCGGCTTACACAGATGTATCCGAGTTTAATTTTACGACCCCCGAGGCTGCCGACGCTTCTCCGATTTGGCAATCGGAGAAGCGTTCAACGTTATTGAGCGGTCTGAGTATCGCTGATGACGGCTTTTTTTATCTTCGCTGGCAGGGAGATGATGTCAGCGGCTCTGGCAGCCGGGATGAATATGGCATTGACAATGTCCGTGTCATCGTACCGCCACCTGAGATATTTATCTCCGAATATATTGAAGGTACCAGTTATAACAAAGCCATTGAGCTATACAATCCCACAGGCGCGGATATTGATCTCAGCGCGGGAACATACTCCCTTGAATTGTATTCCGACGGCGATTCAACAGCCAGTCAGAGTTTAGAACTGACAGGCATAATCCCTGCCGACGATGTTTTTGTGCTTGCTCATCCCAGTGCCGGCGACACTATTCTGGCTATAGCAGATGTGACTGATGCTTCGGTGATCAATTTTAACGGTGATGACGCAGTCGTACTCAGAAAAAACAGCACAATTATTGATGTCATCGGAAAAATTGGCAAAGACCCTGGCACCCAGTGGGGAAGCGGCGATATTTCCACACAAAATAAAACCATCCGCCGCAAGCCTGACATCACCTCCGGAGATGCTGATCCTGACGATGCTTTTGATCCTTCTGTTGAATGGGAGGGCTTTCCCCAGGATACATTTGAAGGGCTGGGATGTCATCCGGCAGCGTCCTGCTCCGGCATCACCAGAATCCACACCATCCAGGGCAGCAGCACAACCAGTCCCGAACTCGGCAACACGCACACCATCAAAGGCATTGTGGTGGGTGATTTTCAGGATACGAGCGACGGACTGGGTGGCTTCTTTGTTCAGGAGGAGGATGCGGATGCGGACACGGACACGGCAACCTCCGAAGGAATTTTTGTTTACAATCATACCGCGGATGTGAATGTGGGAGATCAGGTTCAGGTGACAGGTACGGTTCAGGAGTACGCCAGCGATGGCACCAGCCTGACCCAAATCAGCAGCGTGACAGAGGTGACGCTTCTCAGCAGCGGCAACCCCCTGCCGAGTGCGGCGAGCGTTTCCCTGCCAGTCACTGATGTTTCAGAATGGGAACGCTATGAAGGGATGCGCGTCAGCATGTCTCAGACGCTTTATGTGACCAGTCTTCATAACCTGGGAACCTATGGCGAGGTGTCGTTATCTTCTGATGGCCGTGTCACGCAATTTACCCACGCAAATACTCCGGATCCTGACGGGTATGCGGATCATCTTGCAGAGACTGAGAAACGCCGGATAATCCTTGACGACGCGAAGACCTCAGTCCATCCGGACCCGATTATTCATCCCAGTCCCGGAGTCAGCGCGTCCCACACCCTGCGGGGCGGGGATAGTGTTTCAAATCTGACAGGCATATTAGATGATCGGTTCGGGAAGTATCGTATTCAGCCCACAAAAACTATTGACTTCACCCCCGCCAATCCCCGTCCTGTGTCCCCTTCTGTTGACGGAAGGCTCAGGGTGGCAAGCATGAATCTGCTGAACTACTTTGACGGTTCAGGAGGAGATGTCTGCGGCCCTTCGGGAAATCAGGAATGCTGGGGGGCGGATAATGCGGACGAATTCACCCGGCAGCGAGATAAAACCATCAGCGCCATCATCACCTCAGACGCGGATATCATCGGCCTGATGGAATTGGAGAATGACTCCACATCTCTCCAAAACCTGGTGGACGGGATAAACGCCGTGGCTGGTGCAGACGCATATAATTTTATTGACACCGGCATCATCGGCACCAATCTGATCCGGGTGGCCATGATCTATAAAGCTTCCACAGTCTCCGCAGTGGGCGATTACGCCATCCTTGACCGTACCGCCGCACCGAGCGGAACAACATTTTACGACAATAAGAATCGCCCATCACTGGCCCAGACCTTTCAGGAAACCGAAACAGGAGAGATTTTTACAGTGGTGGTCAGCCATCTTATATCAAAGCGGTCCTCCTGTGACGAATCACCATACAATGATCCGGATCAAAGCGATGGTCAGGGGAAATGTAACGGTGTCCGCACAAAAGCGGCCCAGGCCCTTGCAGCCTGGATCGAAACCGACCCGACAGACAGCGGAGATGCTGATATTCTCATCATCGGCGATATGAATTCATATGCCAGGGAAGACCCGATAACCTCACTTATCAAAGCTGATTACACTGATTTAATTGCCAAATTCAGCGGTGCGAATGCCTATTCATATGTCCATGACGGCCAATGGGGGTATCTGGATCATGCCCTGTCCGGCGAATGCCTCACCCCCCAGGTGGCAGGCGCATCGGTCTGGCATATCAACGCGGACGAACCTGAACTCCTTGATTATAACACTGAAAATAAATCCTCGGCACAAATCTCCGACCTCTACAATGATGATCCCTACCGTGCCTCGGATCACGATCCAATTGTGGTTGGCCTGAATCTGGGAGCCGCACCGAGTGTCCGCAGCGTCACTCCTCTCAACCATGCCGTGAATGTCCCGGTCAACACAGATATCACCATCGCGTTCAGCGAACCGGTCAGCGTAAGCGGAGAGTGGTTTCAGATTGTCGCGGAAACAAGCGGCACACGAACCGTGAGCGACACGGTGGTGAGCGGCGGCCCCACAAACTGGAGGATCCGGCCCGATACGGACTTCGCAAATGGCGAAAGCGTTACCATCACAATATTTGCATCCAAAGTCGCGGACCAAGACAGCACAGAGGATCATCTGGCTGAGGATTATACTTGGTCTTTCGATATGTATGATCGGGATCTGTTCATCTCGGAGTATGTGGAAGGCGGCAGTAATGACAAAGCCATCGAACTCTATAATTGTACTGGGTCAGACATTGACCTTGATTCCGGGAATTACATGATTGAAATGTACTTCAATGGCAAGGATTCTCCGGACCGCACCATTGCGCTGAAGGGGATTGTTGAGGATAGCAGTGTTTTTGTCATAGCGAATTCCAAAGCATCCTTTATTTCTGAAAACGAGGGGCCGCTTTCAGCAGATCAGGTTGATTCAAACAGCATCTGGTTCACCGGCGACGATACTGTCATACTCAGAAAAGGCGGCCCTGGCGGAACAATCCTCGATGTCTTCGGACAACTGGGCTATGATCCCGGAGATGAATGGGGAAGCGGCCTCACCTCCACCATGGACAACACTCTTCGCCGCAAGTCAGCCATCTGCCACGGCGACAGAGACCCTTCTGATCCCTTTGACCCTGCTGCCGAATGGGAGGGCTTTGCAAACAACACCTTTGACGGTCTTGGCGCACACACGGCATCCTGTGAACCGCCTGATGCTCCGCCTGAATCTCCCATTCCCAACAGTGCCTGCACTGACATCATCCTGAGCGGCCTCACAGTGGTTGAAAATCAGCCAGTGGGCACATATGTCGGCACACTCTCCGCTGTTGATCCTGATCCCGGGGACAGCCACACCTTCTATCGGGTCGTGCATATCTACAACGGCTGGATGAACAACAACGCCTTTATCCTTGAGCGGGACGGCATCATCAAACGCCCCTATGAAGGGAACATCCTCAGAACTGATGAAGTCTTTGACTACGAAAAGCAGAACAGCTACGGCATCTATATCCGTTGCAACGACAGCACCGGAGGATCATGCTTCAAGGTCTTTACCTTAACTGTCATTGACATCAACGAACCCCCGACCGGTCTGGCCCTCAGTTATCGCTGGGTGGACGAAGAACTGCCGGCCGGAACCGAGGTGGGATTCTTTACGACATTGGGCGATCCGGACGCTGACGAGACTTCCTCCTATACCCTTGTTCCTGGTGAGGGGAGTGAGGACAACGGACTTTTTTCGATCCGGGAAAACATTCTGAGGACGGGCCGGTTCTTTGACTACGAAACCGAAGAAAAGCATGATTTCAACATCCGGGTCCGCACATCAGACAAAGGCGGCCTGAATTATGAGCAATGCTTCACCGTGATCCTGAAAGACCTCAACGAACCGCCCACGGCCATCAGCCTGAACTGCACTGAGGTGGATGAAAATCTCCAGCCTCCTGTGACAGCCGTGGGAACTTTTTCCACTGAGGATATCAACCCGGATGACCACCACACTTATACGCTGGTTCCCGGGGAAGGGGATGCGGACAATGAGCTTTTCAGGATCACTGGCAGCACCCTCTGCACACGGATCAGGTTTGACCATGAGGAGAAGGAAAGCTATACCATCCGGGTCAGGACAGATGACGGTCATGGCGGAATTTTTGCCACGCACTTCAACATTACCGTAAACGATCTGAACGAGCCGCCGGCCCTCTCCGCCATCCCGGATCAGACAGCGAACTTCAGCATCGCCGGAGATACTGACACGCATGTCGCGGCCTTCACCATCAGTGATCCGGAGACGCCTGCGGCGCATCTGACCCTCTCGGCCGAGTCCTCTGACCCGGAACTGATGCCGCCTGAAAATATCGCTTTCACCGGCTCCGGCACTGCAAGAGACGTCACTCTGTCGCCAATGCCCGGCATATCCGGAACAGTGATCATCACCGTCATCGTCAGCGACGGAGAACTGAGTGTGAGTACTGATTTCACGCTGACCGTCATCCGGGGACCGGTGCTGGAGGAGAGTTCCGTGGAACCCGCATATGACCCGGATACCCCGCTTTTTCCCGGGGATGCGCTGACTTATGCTGCTGTCATCCCGAACACCGGGGATCAGAAGGCATCTCACATAGTTTTCACGCTATCCGTTCCTGAAAATACAAGTTATGTCCCGGACAGTCTTGATGCCCGGGTCGTCAGGACGTCCGGCGATGATGAAATTGAGGATACGGAATTCCCGGTCCCCGCATATAACAATGATCTGAACCAGATTGAATGGGTCGGTGATATCCCCGCGGGCGTGACCGTGGAAATACGCTTCGATGTCTGTATAAACGGAGATGTGCAGGCAGGCGCGGTGATTCCTTCCCCCCGATGGCGAATTGTCCATGATCCGGATGGGGACGGTGTGAGCGATGCTGTTGCGGAATATGATGAAACCGGGGACTCTGAAAAGCGTCCGCCTATCTGCATCGAAATTCCGGATACGGAGTGTCTCCGGGGAGATATGAACAATAACGATATGGTTGATCTGTCTGATGCAGTGCTGGTGTTGCAAATCCTGACCCAAATGCGGGAACACGGGGTCAGCGTCTGTGCGGATGTGAACAGCGACGGACGAGTCGGCATGGAAGAGGTGATTTATATCATGAGGAAAATTTCGGGATAAGTTGGGGATCCCGGGCCGTTATTCCCACGGAATTCAGCGACAACAACAAGTTCCATCCCTCTACCCACCGGTGATTCCGGTGGGTTTTTTTGGCGATAAAATATTTGTCTTCTTAAAAGCAGATAACATAAGCATGGCGGATTTCAGCCCTTCTTGGGATACAGCCATACCGTATGAATATCATTCACACTGTCCATTACAGATTGCAGGGCGTTCAGGATTCGGGTGTATGTTATCGCCATGCCAATATTTCCGGCAAGAATCTGCAAAGAGTCAATATCCCGTTCTGAAATATCCCACACATCATGGTGATACAATCGCAATACACCGATCATCCTGCCATAATAGTTAATAGGAAGAGACACAATCCCTTTTATCCCCTCCTGCTTTGCATTTTGCGGATACTGGAGGCGGTCAGATTTTTCAATGTCGCTGATGATAATGGGTTCTTTCCTTAACTTTGTGTCAATACTCTTTTTAAGTAAAACAGGCCCTTTGTTCAGATATTTCATGCTCAGTCCGAAACTGGCGAGCGATTCAAGCGCTTCTGTCTCCGGGTTCAGGACAAATATGGTACATCCCTTAATTTCCAGTGCTCCGACCAGAAGCTGGGTCAGTTGAGCGGTCATGGTCTCCAGATCATCAGACTCCGTAACAGCATTGATGACCACCTTAAACACATCTATGTCTATCTTATCTTTGATGTCCATGAAATCCCTCCTCATCCGTCAATAGGTTAAACCTTTCAATATCAACGCGTCCGATCTTCACGGTGGCAACATTGTATCATAGCGTAATATCGGCGGTTCCAATGAAGGTCAGGTGACAACGCAAACGACCATGTCTTCCAACGCACCGACCACTTTACTAAAAACGCTTCCGGTAAAAAACCGTCCGACCTTCTCCTTGCTCCGATTCAGGACAACCATGTCAAAGTGATCTTTCCGACAAAGATCAACAATATCACGGGCAACATCCTTTTTCCTGGCTTCAAAGATATAGCGGATCCGGTCTTCTGAAAAACCGTTTCGTATAAGTTCCTCTTTGGTGGTCTTGAGAGCAGCTTCCTGATCATCAATCTTTTTTGAGAGATAGTTCACATTGCTCATCATTTTTTCCATAATCGGACTGCCGCGCACTTCAATCTGAGGTGCGGGTATATAAGTGTTAAATAAGGTGATTTCAACATCTTTCTGGTGGGCAAACGTGCGGATGACAAACTCTGCTGCCTTTTGGTCCTCACTGGTAAAGTTATAAGGCAACAATATTTTCTGACTGGTCATAATGATTCCCCCCTCTCTGCCTGTGTTAGCGTTCTATTGTTAAATATCACAGCCCGTGTGGCGGAAATAATAAGCACCAGAACATATATTCCTACAAACAAAAACATCTGTCCGGATGCTCAGGGCAAAATTATACCATATAACATAACTATATTTTTATATCGGATTTAAAATAATTGTCAACAAAATAATTTTATATGACAGCTAACCTGCTTATTTCATATAGATAAAATATATCACCACCTTTTTCGGACAAACAAAAGCAAACTCCGGCCCTTGTTTCTCCCTGATCCTGTGGGATTGAGAAATTTCGCGGTGACAGATGCGTTCGGGTTTGTCTATCCGAACTGAGCGAGGGGAATCATGGCAAAATAAATTCTGATTGTAACAGATTCGGGGCAGGCCGGTAACGTCCCGCTGGGGCAGTATATTTGTAGCCTTTGCTGAATACTCGATAATCAAGTTTTTTTGTCATTCCTGCGAAAGCAGGAATCCACTGCTTCCGGAACCGCTGTATTGGCCAAATCGCAGGAAAAAGCCGGGTTTCTTCGCCGTTCGCAGGAAAAGATATATAAAGACTTTTGCTCTGGTACTTAAATAGTATCTGCTGAATTTTTCTCTGAACAGATTACCCGCTACCCTGATATGCTTCCGGTTCGGGGGCTCAGATTTCCGGCCAGAGGTTTTTTTAATGGTTTTTACAAAATTTTCGAAAAAACATGCCGCAAATCCGATTTTTCGGACAGGGATATCCCTTCCCCGGAATAGCGGATTCCGGAGCGGAATAAAAGACAGCTTTCCGAAAAAAAATATGAAATCATGCAAGACCGAGCGTTTTAAGGCTCTCATCTCCTATTTCATCAGTGAAATAAAGCTGAAGGAATTTTTTAAGATTGCAGGCGGTCTGACACAGAAGAGACCATATCCGGTCTCCGCCGAAGCCCCGGTAAAGACTGCGGCCGAAGCCCCTGATATTTTTTGCAACGGCGATGAATCCTTCCGTGGCGGAACGGGCTTTCCGGCAAAAATCCTTTTTTTCTTCGGCAACATCGGAGCTTCTGCCGAGAAAAATATGCTCTGTTCCTCCGGGTATGCTCAGATTTGCGACGCTCCGGTATCCCTGATCTCCGATTGCGAATTCGGGAATCTCTCCCATCCTTTTTATAAAGAGTTCGGATGTCGCGGGCCAGAGAGTGCTGTCATCAGGTTTTCCGATGAAATTTTCCACCGTGACCATAAATCCCTGACGATTGAACGACATCTGAAGAGTTGTTCCGAATTCGCAGTCAGGATGTTTTTTTCCTTTTTTTATCGGACGGGCCTCGGGCTCGTCAAGGGAAACTGTCCGATTTTTTATATGCCTCTCTCCGGCAATTTTCTGTTCGTTCTGTTCGTTAAGCAGTGTCAGGAGCGCGAGCAGCCGCAGGGCTTTTTCTTTTTCGCCGCCCGAAGCCGTAAGATTTCCGACCCTGTCCCCGAACGTACGGAGAGCGCTGACGAAAATCAGCGCAAATTCAAAGAAATATGCCGGAATCTCATTTTTATTCCTATTCAGATTATATTCACGCCAAAGCTCCTTTATTTCCCTGTCATCCCACCACAGGGGAATGCCGTGAGTTTCGGCAAAATGTCTCATCTTCCCGAATGCTTTAAAAATCAGTCCGATATCCGTGGGGTAAATTATATCGGCAGGCAGAACTGTCGAATCTGTCAGCATACAGTCGCCTTTTATGACACCGGCAAGACGCAGCATATCGAATATTTCCGATTCGATAACGGCAATTCCCTCCTCTCCGGGCCGCCGCCGTGTTTTGCAAAGACCGCTGTCATGTATGAAAGTTTTCAGTTTTTCATCAGGGACATTGCAGAAATACTGAATATAACGGTTTTCCCTGACCTGGCTGACACCCCCCCTGTCACTGAGCAGCCGGAGCCTCGCAACAACAAACAGGCCGATGACCGTCCGGAGGGAAATACCGACACAGCCCCTGCCGCTGTCATAAAACCGGGTCAGCCTGTTTATAATTTTCTGCCACGGAATAACCTTTCGCAGAATGACAAGTTCATTGGTCAGATCGGTTATATTCTTTTTTACCCATTCCGGAGTGAAAGCTTCCTCAAATTTTTTTTCAATCATTTTATTGCCTCCGTGTTACAATTTTGTCATAAATTACGGATAAGACTCTCGGAGCCTCTCAGGGCGAAGATTAAAAAATATCATATAACACTATGGAAAAGCAAGAGAAAAGAGAAATTCAGCAGATACTAATTATCAATTAAAATAAGTATCGAAAATCTTTTCCGGAGTGCAAAAATAAAACGAAGCGATTTTTTGCATCCATCCTGTCGCAATTCATTAAGGTAATTTCCAAGAATGAACTAAGAACTGAAAAACTGAAAAAGCCTGTATGTTCTTCTCCGGAGTGCAAAAATAAAGCGAAGCGGTTTTTTGCATCCTGTCGCAATTCATTAAGGTGATTTCCAAAAATGAACTAAGAACGGCGGAACTAAGAACTGAAAAAGCCTGGCATGTTCTTCTCCGGAGTGCAAAAATAAAGCGAAGCGGTTTTTTGCATCCTGTCGTAATTCATTAAGGCGATTTCCAAAAATGAACTACGAACTGAAAAAGCCTGGCATGTTCTTCTCCGGAGTGCAAAAATAAAGCGAAGCGGTTTTTTGCATCCTGTCGTAATTCATTAAGGCGATTTCCAAAAATGAACTACGAACTGAAAAAGCCTGGTATGTTCTTCTCCGGAGTGCAAAAATAAAGCGAAGCGGTTTTTTGCATCCTGTCGCAATTCATTAAGGTGATTTCCAAAAATGAACTAAGAACGGCGGAACTAAGAACTGAAAAAGCCTGGCATGTTCTTCTCCGGAAATCGCCTAAATATCCGGTACAAAAAACTGCTTCGCTTTATTTTTACACTCCGAATTTATGAAAAACTGCAATCATTTTGAAAATGACTTGTTTTTTACAGATAGTCAAGAAGAAATTTAGGGAGGAAAATGTGAAAGATTTGCTTATTACTCTTTAATATCTCGTTTCACTTATTAGAAAAAAATAAATAACTCAATGAAATAATGTTTATCTGGTACGATTGTTCTGTTCCATGGATAATCTCTGATGCGGAATATCTCTATTCCCATAGCTCAGGACCGATAATTCCGATTTTTACGGCGTATTTCACCAGTTCAACCATGTTATGAATATTCAGCTTTTTCATAATATTGGCACGATGTTTTTTTACAGTCTTCAGGCTTATAAAAAGGATTGCCGCGGCCTCACCGGTGTCTCTCCCTTCGGCCAGCAGCCGGAACACCTGCTGCTCCCGGTCAGAAAGAAGATTGTAGCCACTGATCTCTTCTTTTTCTTTCCGGTTTTTCAAATAAGTGTCAATGATCTGTGCATTGACTTTGGAACTTAGAAAATATCTGCCCCGATGCACCGCACGAATGGCTTCAAGCACATCAGACGTGGGCGATGCCTTGAGTACATATCCCAGTGCCCCGTAAGACAAGGCCCGGTCCACATAGGCATCTTTTTCATGCATGGAAAGTATGACAATCTGAACTTCCGGCACTGCTTCCTTAATCAGATTTGTTGCTTCCAAACCACTTAACTTGGGCATGGCAATATCAACAAGCGCGACATCAGGACGAAGCGATTTCACTTTTTTCACTGTCTGCATACCGTCTATGGCTTCGCCTACCACCTCCATATCCGGCTGTTCATCCAAAAGTTTCTGTAACCCGTTCCGCACGATAGCGTGGTCGTCCGCTACTAACACTCTGATTTTGCGCATTTGTTATTCCTCTTAAAACATACACGGAAACACCCTGTTCCCGCATTCCCGAAAATTTAATTTCATTTTTATCTTGCAGTTCAGATTTCAGCTTTGCAATATGAATTATTTTTTTCCTCGGATAATAGAATTTTTGTCAGAACTGCCCTTGGATGAACCGAAAAAAAAATTTACCACGGCACCGAAGCTGGCAGAAAGGGTTCCGAAGAGCAGGTAGGCAGCTTCTTTGCTTCCTTCGGGAATCTCAATTTTCATCAGAAAGCCCATAAGAGCTAAAAAACCGATCACGATTATAGTGGCCAGCGTGTACATAGGCCATCTTATCTGATCCTTTGCCAATGGTGATTCTGTCTCACGCTGCCAGGAAGCCTGCATATCTGTCAGAATCAGTTTTTCCAGCTCACTATGGTGTTCCAATTGGAACTTGCTCAACTTGGTATAAGCATCCGGATCAGCAGCCATCCTCTCTGCGATATCATCCGGTTCATCCGGATCAGCCCCGAACATTGGAGCCACAAGCCTGCCAAGCGCAACGCCTCTGGGACATCCCAGAACTCCCCCGAGCAATGGCGCTCCGTTTTGAACAATTCGTGTTCCAAGGTCCTTCCAATCCATATTATTTCACCTCCCTTTTCCTGGTCTGCCGTGTATATCTCATTAATTTATTTTATAAATCATCATGCTCCGCAGTCACGGATAAAACATGAAAAAGCATTATTATTCTTAATTGTGAGCGAAGAACTTTCCGCTAAGACTTTATTTACTTATTTAAAGTAAAATAATAAAGAAATCAATGGGGTGAGAAGAGTATTCAGAGGTAGCGATATCCTACTTTGGCGGTAGAAATCCCCTCCTTTGAATCAAGGGCGAATCACCATAATTACACGGCAGATGGGAACGTATGCGGATATTATTTTTTTACAGGAGGGGGCTTGGGAACGAGTCACGAAGATTATGACTTCGCGTTCTCAACGCAGACATAAAATTTTCAGAGTTTTTTCATGGCAGTCAGGAATTAAAACCTAAAATTTAGAAATCCCGTAACGCCCAATTTTTTCATAAAGTGTTTTTCTGGAAATGCCGAGACATTGGGAGGCAAGACTTTTGTTACCATTGCATTTTTCCAGCGTCTTTCTGATGAGTTCGCTTTCCATGTCCCTAAGTGTGATGCCCTTTTCAGGCAGTTCCGTAAGAAGTTCTTTACCCGCGTTTCTGACAGAAGGTCCGGCACCGGACACAATGCCTTCTGACAACTCATCCGGCATCAGCCTGGGACCTTTGGAGAGAAGCACTGCTCTTGCCAGACAATTTTTCAATTCCCGCACATTCCCGGGCCAGTTGTAACGGGTCAGTATATCCATTGTCTCCGGCGTGACACCGTCAACGACTTTTTCGTATTGTACGGCATAGTGTCTGACAAAATGACTGACCAACAGGGGAATATCCTCCCGGCGGTCACGCAACGCCGGAACCCGGATCGGAATCACTTCGATGCGATATAAAAGATCACTGAGAAAGCGGTTTTTGCGGATTTCCTCCTGAAGATCAAAATTTGTGGCAGCAATGACCCGGACATCCACCTGGCGGGAACTTGTGGCTCCTACCGGCTCAAATGTCTTTTCCTGCAAAAAGCGGAGCAGCTTTGCCTGAAGTCTGAGACTCATATAGCCGATTTCATCAAGGAAAAGTGTTCCCTGATCCGCTAATTCCAGACGCCCTTTTCTTCCTTCGCCCGCGCCGGTGAACGCCCCTTTTACATGTCCGAACAATTCAGCTTCCAAAAGGTTTTCGGTCAGTGCGGCAGAGTTGATGCAGACCATTTCGGCTTTTTTCCGGCTGCTTTCCATGTGCAGGGAACGCGCTAAAAGCTCCTTGCCGGTTCCGGTTTCCCCATATATCATCACCGACGCGTCCGTAGGCCCCACGGTGCGGACCATATCAAAGATAGCTCTCATCTTCCGACTGGTACCGATGATGTTATGAAAAACATATTCGCTTCTGACCTGCTTTTTAAGATTACGGAGTTCCCGGGAAATTTCATATTCATGGATCGCTTTATTTAAAATAATGGTCAGTTCCTCATAATCAAGCGGTTTGATAAGATAATTCGTCACCCCTTCTTTCAAAGCCTCCACAGCGGATTTGACGGTTCCGTAAGCAGTCATAATAATAAACGGCGGCGCTTCCCGAATAGCAGTTATTTTGTGATAAAGCTGCAAGCCGTCCGTTCCGGGCATCTTCAGGTCTGACAGCACAAGGTCAATATCTTCATGGGAGTCGTATATTTTCAGGGCTTCTGTCCCGTCAGCCGCTTTCAGCACTTCATAGCCCTCATCGCTCAGGATGGCTGTCACTACCTTCAGGCTGTTGATGCGGTCATCAACCACCAATATTTTTTTCTTTACTTCCAAGTTCATGTTCCTCCGATAACTGTGCTAAAATTGCATTTCAGCACTCCGGATGATTGGCTAAAGGCCATTCAAGGCTCACCAAAACCCCGCGGCCTTGTTCGCTCGAAATGCTTATGGTTCCGCCATGATTTTCCATGATGCCCAGACTTAGCGGAAGTCCGAGACCGCTTCCGGTTTCTTTTGTGCTGAAAAACGGATCAAAAATATTCTGCAAATGATTTTTCGGAATGCCGATGCCGCTGTCTTCAATCGTAAGTCTGACCCGCTCGGATGATGCTTCATTTTTCACAAGCATGGAAGAAAAGATGATTTCTCCGCCTTCGGGCATGGCATCAATGGCATTGATTATAATATTGACCAGCACCTGCTGAATCTGGTGGGGATCAATCTGCATCACGGGAAGATCATCCGCTAGGCGGTTATGAAAACAAATCCCCTTTTCCTCAGCCTGTTTTTCAAAAAGATTCTGATTGGAAAGCACCAGTTTGTTCAGATCAGCAGGCACAGGTTTCGGCGAGGATTGCCGGGCAAAATAAAGAAACTCGTTCACAAACTCGTTCAGCCGGTCAATTTCTTCCATAATCAGATCCGAATACTCAGTGATAAGCAGGTCATCAGAACGCCGGCGTCGCAGATAAACGACCGCGCCTTTCATGGCGTTCAGGGGATTTCTGATTTCATGGGCAACGCCTGCTGAAAGCCTTCCCAATGCCACGAATTTTTCTGAGCGAACCAGTTCGTTGTGTATGCGGGTGAGGTTCTGTGTCATTCGGTTAAAAGACCGTGTCAGATCCCCCAGCTCGTCGCGGGTCCGCACAGGTATCTCCTGCGTGAGATTCCCCCGGGCAATGCGATGGGTTGCCGTGACAAGACTGCGTACTGGCCGCAACAGATAATAGGAGATGAGACTGACGCATATCACCGTAAATATCAATGTCAGCGCCACCACCTGGATGACACGGGTCTGAATGGCCCGGGCCTCTTTTCTGAATTCGTCAATGGAAATTGTCACTGCCAAGGACCAGCCCATGACAGGAATCGGTGCAAAGGCCGCCACTCTGTTTTTCTCTTCAAAGAAATAGAGCTTTCTGTCGCTCGCGCCTGACATCATTTTCAATATCAGTTCCTTAAAACTTAGATCAGGGGAACTTTTCAAATCATGGGTGTAAGGCTCAAAACGGGGATGAGTGATATTTCTCCCCGAGTGATCCACCAGAAAGGCATATCCCTGCTCTCCGATACGGATGTTTTTTACAATTTCCAATATATTCTGATAATCAAGATCAATAACGACAATGCCGATAAATTCACCCTGACCGCTGAAGATTGCCTTTGCCCAGCGAATAATAAAACCTTTCCGGAAGTCCGGCCGGACAATTTCGGAAATATAAATGCCATCAGGTCCGAGTCTGCGTGTTTCGGTAAAAAATTTCTGATCGCTCTGATTTGAGAATTTGTTTAATACGCTGTTTTTACGAACTTTTATCTGTTCCAAGCCCTGTTCGTCCACATAACGGATTTGAAAATAATAAGGTGTTCTGTCAATGAAATCCCTGAACAGACGGACCGCATTATCATAGTTGAACTCTGCTTCCGCGTTCAGCCGGAAAGTGCGTGCAATGTGGTATTCTTCCAAGACCGGCAGGCTCGCAATGGTCTTCAGATCCATACGGCAATAATAAAAAATATCATTGATCTCATTGGCTGTTGCTTTTGCCTGAACCATTTGCTCACGGCTCACAAGGTGATCCACCCGGTCCGCAGATGCACGGATGGAAAAATATCCCACAGCCGCAATCGGCGCACAGACCAGCGGAAGAATAAACACAAGAAGTTTCAAGGATATTGAAAAACGGATTTTCATGCGTCGTTGTATATCAATTTAAAAAAAATATTTCAAGACGCTCTTTGTTTGGAAATTGGAATGTTGTATGGTATCAGTAGATCGGAAATATTTTGTAACAGATCCAAAAGGGTATGTTTATATAAAAATCGGGGCAAGACGAGATGTTTATCTGCGGATATCCGAAAATATTCCGGACAGGGTTGCAAACCCCGTCCTGCAAAAAGGGATAACCCTGCCCTCACAAAGGAAACATGAAAATTAAGAAAAGAAAAAAAATGATAAAAGTAAGTTGGCAGTTTTTGATTTTTTCAGGGCTTCTGCTGGCCTTCTGTTCAGTCTGTAATGTGGCGGCCCAGGAAAAAATCATCATCGGGGTGGCCACTTCTCTGAGCGCACCCGAAGGCAGGGAAAGCCTCAACGCTGTTTTGCTGGCAGCAGATGAGATCAACACCAAAGGCGGGGTGAATGTCTGCGGGAAAAAGATACCTCTCAGCATCGAATCGGTCAGTCTTCGAGGTGATTTTTCGGACGGTTCGGTGTCGGACGCACTTCAGGATTTGGAAAAAATCATTGTTGAGAAAAAAGTCCATGCAATCGTGGTGGGTCCTTTCCGATCCGAAGTCTTTCTGACTGGTATGGATGTCATCGCAAAATACAAAGTGCCGATGCTGGAGACCATTGCCCTGTCGCCCACTCCCGAAGCCAAAATTATGAGATATCCCAAATATAAATACATTTTCAGGCTGTGTCTTAACTCCAAATATTTAGTGGAATATCTCATCAGCACCATGAAATTCATGAATAAAAAATTCGGATTCGACAAAGTTTATATTATGAGTCAGGATGCGGCCTGGGCCCGTACCACCGTTTCTCTGATGATCAAATTATTTTTCGCCAAAGCAGGCTGGAAAATAGTGGGCATGGATAATTATCCCCGTGGAAGCTCAGATTTCACGGCCGGTCTGAAAAAAGCCAGTGACAGAGGCGCACAGATTTTGCTGACTATATTCGATACGCGCGGGAGCGCCACTTTGGTCAGACAATGGCATACGATGCAGGTCCCCGCATTTTTATGTGGTTATCTTCCGATGATGAATTCTCCCGGAGCATGGCAAAGCTTTGACGGTAAGATTGCCGGTACGCTGAATGTTGTTTTTGAAATAGGCAATGTGCCTTCGGCAAAATATATGCCTGCCACGGATTTTTACGAAGCTTACAGCTTCCGTCATTACCGGAAAGGATTTTACCTTTGTGGCAAGAGCGATTCTGCCAATGCTCGCCATCTGTGTTGTGATGCTCTTTGTCATCACTTTTATCCCTCCCATCTCGACAGCAATACCCCGTTTTCTGTTCGGAGGATGAGAAAAATAAGACTTGGCTAAAAATTGAAAAGGAGTTTTACTGTGAATATCGCAAATATTCTTACAAGAACCGCGATCTTTTTTCCAGACGCTGTGGCGGTTGTGGAAGGGGAGCGGAATATTACCTATAAACAATTTGATCAGGAATCCGGCCGCATTGCCGCGGCGCTCACACAAGCAGGCATCAGACCCGGAGACCATGTTGCCCTGTGCGCGCCCAATTCCTACGCATGGCTGGCTTTTTATTTTGGTGTCATCAAGGCCGGAGCTGTTGCCGTTACCGTTGCCAGCCTTCTGAAAAAGCAGGAACTTCATCCCATCATAGATGACTGCCAGCCAAAAATCATATTTACCTGGGATGAAAAATTAGAAGACTTGGAAGAGATACGGGATCGGGATTATCTCAGATTCATCGTGTCCAAAAGCGAGGAAAACACTTTTGAGGGTCTCCTTGGCAAAGGACATTCGAATTTTAAAACCATTGACCGGGACCGGAAAGATACCGCGGCCGTGCTTTATACCGGCGGAACCACCGGCACATCCAAAGGCGTGCTTCTGAGCCATGAAAACCTTCAGACCTCAGTACATAATGTGGCGTTCAGCGAGCGCTCTGTTCATACAGACCGTGCCCTCTGCTTTCTGCCTCTGAACCATGTGTTTGCCCAGGTTCATATCATGGGGTCAACGGTATTCAGCGGCGGCACGCTGATTGTTCAGCCGTCATTTGACATGGACAAACTGCTTTATGCGGTTGAGCATCTTGGCGCGACAAAGGTTTACAGCGTGCCCACGGTTTATATCCGTCTGCTCGCGTTGGATGATCTGGAACAAAGATTTGCTTCTGTGCGTTATTGCATGTCTGCCGCGGCCACCATGGCGGCTGAACTGGTAAAGGCATGGAAAGGCCGGACCGGTCTGGATATTCATGAAGCTTACGGCATGACAGAAAGCGCGGCCATGGTGACTTTTAATCATTATTACCGTCATGTGGTGGGATCAGTGGGAACACCGCCAAATCTTGTGGAGGTTCAAATCAGGGACCTGGACGGAAATATCCTGCCGACCGGACAGGAAGGGGAAATCTGCATTTGCGGCCCCAATATCATGAAAGGCTATCTTGGAAAACCCGAAGAAACCGCAGCATCTTTCTGGGGACCGTGGTTCAAGTCAGGCGATATCGGTTTGCTGGATGATGACGGGTATCTCTACATCGTGGATCGGCTGAAAGACCTGATTATCACCGGCGGTGAGAATGTATATCCGAGGGAAATCGAAGAGCTTTTATATGCCCGTGAAGAGGTCCAGGAATGCGCGGTGGTGGGTTTGTCCGATAAAGAATACGGAGAACGGGTGGTGGCGACGATTGTGCCAAAAGAAAAGCAGAAGGTTGACCCGCAGGCAATTAAAACATTTCTAAAGGAACAGCTCGCATCATATAAGGTTCCCAAAGCCTATATTGAATTGGAGGAAATGCCTAAAAGCAATACCGGAAAAATTCTCAAGCGGGAGATAAAAAAACACTTGGCAAAAACTGAAACACAGAAAAATTGATGAGCAAATCCCACGTTAAAATTGTGCGTATCACTCGATGATCAGATTTTCTAACCCGGTTCAGACAAACAGCCTGTTATTCTTGCGAAAGCAGGAATGACAGAAACGCAGATGCGGCGTTTCCGGGATATGTGGATTCCTGCTTTCGCAGGAATGACAAAAAAACTTGATTATTGAGTATCAGCAGATCGAAAAGTTTCCGGACTGTGCGCGATGCGACAAAGAAACCCGGCTTTTTTTTCGGGACAGAGCGCTTTCCCCCGCCGGAAAAAGCCGGGTTTCTCCCCATAAGCATCAGGCTAAGGATATGACATTCTGATTTCATTGAAACTGCCCGGGCGGCAGCCGAAAAGCAAACCTTTTATTTTCGGGCGTTCCGGAATCATAAAAATCCTTAGCCTGATGCGTATGAGGTTTCTCCCCGGTCCGCCCTGTGCCTGTTCAGGATATAAACCATGTAATATCCTGAATTGACATTGTGAATATCGGAGAATGTCCGGATTTGGGGCATGACCGGGAATCCGATTGTTATAACTGTCTGAACCCTCCGATCTTTCGGAGTTCTTTTTTGGCTTTGTCCGCAAGGGGATCATCCGGATCAAGCTCAATTACTTTGCGATACGCGTGAATTGCTTCTTTATACTTATGTGATAATGTGTAAGCCTCTGCGAGATCGAAATATATCTCGGGAAATCTTGGAGAATTTTTGACGGCCTTTTTAAGGATTGCCACAGCTTCCGGAATTTTTTCCATAGCAATGTAGGTCTGACCAAGCCCCCTTAGCGCAATGACAAAGTCAGGTTTTATTTTAAGGCTTTCTTTATAATACGTTTCCGCGAGTTCATATTCTTTTTTATTATAATAGGCCCATCCCAGATTGGAAAGCGGATAATGAGGCGTTGCATAGAGAATATCTTCAGTGAGCGCTTTGAATGTGACAATGGCAGCATTCCAATCCTTTTTGGCAAGATAGGCTGTTCCCAGATTATTTCTGGCAGGACCATAATCAGGGCTTAATTCTATGGCTTTCTTAAAATGCCCGATTGCCAGTTCCAGCTTTTCTTTTGCCATATAGGTCAGCCCCAGATCATTGTGAAGATGCCGGTCTTCGCCATAAAACTTTTCTGCTTTAAGGAATTCTCTGAGAGCCGCGGTGTAATTTCCCTGGGCCATGTATGCCTCACCCAGTTCTCTTGAGGCTTCTTCCTGTCTCTTTTTTACTTCCAGATTTGCCGAACATGAAACAATGCAAAATATAAACAGTGTAAGTGCTGTCCCAAAAAACAGGTTTTTTCTCATATCCTATCGGGTCCCTAATTTTGAAAAATAAAGGTTTTCAAAGTCTGGTTCAGTAGATGATTTCTAAATTGATTCAAATAGTTTTAATTGGTCCGGTTCTGATCTGTGGTGATATTTCACTTTCTGTGCGGGTAATTTGCGCAAATCAGAAACAAACAAACTCACCTCATTTTCAAGGTCGGGTAAAACTTTTACCTCTTTTTCCATATCCGCCATCTGACTCAGTTCGCATAAAACACGCCCCATAACTGCGACTTTGGCATCACCTGATGAAGTATTTATTCCCCATTTGTTTAACTCTGTGATCTGACCTTTTGCTTTTTTAACAGATTTTCGCAGGATATGTTTTGTGTCATAATCAACTATCTTACCAGAGGAATCTGATTTTCCACACACAAGAATAAGATCAAGATGTATGGGAATTTTAGCCTGTTGAATAGGTATTGATACGGACATCTCAGCTTTAATGGGAAAAGATTGTATGCAGGTAAAACCTGCCTGACGTATTGCTTTATACACAGAAATCCATCCTTCGGGTTTGGAATGATGATAAGTAAATATTAAAAGTCCTTCATTTTTCAGAACTCTGTTACATTCCAGGAAAACCCCGCGGAGTTTTTCAGAAAATTTATCTGAATCTGTGTCCTGAACTTCGGCTTTATGCCGGGTCGTGCGAATATCTTCTGATATGTCTAACATCTGATTTAGCCAATAATAGAAAAAATCAGCTAACTGAGAATAATGCACATTATCAAAAAATGGCGGGTCTGTGATCACCAAATCAACAGAGCCTGTCTCAATATCTGTATGGGCAGAATCTCCGTAAGAAATATAAACAGACGCGCCATTTTTTTTAAAATCAGAATAGCTCTCAACAATGTTGCAATTTAGCGGTATGTTAATATTTGGAACTTTTAAGCCTTTGTTACCTTTTAATTTCAGTTCAAACGGATCTGATTTATAATTTAATGCTCTGAGAATCCTGCTTTTATATAATGTGGAAAATGAGCCGGATGATTTTGGCGTGCCCCAGATATTTGCCTCTATTGGCATCATTTCAGGTCTGAGAATATGATGTGAAAACATATGACGAACCGCTCCGGTACCTTCGCCCTTGAAGGAGCAAAACATATTATTAAACTCCAATACCCCTGATAACAGGCAGGAAAACAGGCGTTTTAAGGGATAGTCAGATATTTTTTTTATCTCATTGCAAAGATGATACACAGAGATTAACTGTCTCGGGGAAAACATCTGATGCCAAAATTTGTAGTTATGTTTCAGAACCTGGTTCGTGTTATAGCCTTCTTTTATTGGGATAAACGGAATCTTTTTATTTAAAGATTCAAATTCTGATCGGAGATCATCTAAGACTTTAAAATCATAATCATTAGGAATTTCATATTTTTTTGTGCCATCATCTGATAACACGAGTTTTGCGTAAAGCTTATGATATGATGGTTCATTTGTTTTTTTCAAATAATCAGTCAGCCTGAATTTAAACAGACAGTGCGGGCAAGTTACCAGAGCGCCATTTACATTTCCATTCTGAGGATTATAAGTGGTATTACAAACAGAACACGTTGTTTGTTTATTGTCATAGCATATCTGGTTTATATTATGGCATTGTGGGCAAATTGCTCTGGCAGACGGGTCTTTTTTAGGCATCGCATTTTTTGAAAAAATTCGTGATTTAAACAAATCTGTCTCTTTACCACAATTCGGGCAGTTGAGCGTTTTCACCCAGAAATAATAAAGCACATCTGCGATATTTCCGTTTTCAGACCTGGTTTTATAAAATGATCGGATTTTCTTTTTTATATTTCTTTCAATTGTCTTAAATGTCTTATCAACGCCGGCTATCTCATATTTTTCCAAACTGGCCTGAACAATAATGGCTGACACCGGATTAATATCCTGGCCCATCACCATACATCCCAGTTTGGCTGCTTCGCCCACAGTCACGCCGCTTCCCATGAAAGAATCAAAAACAGTGACATCTGAAAAGCAGTTTTTTGAATAATAATCCTTTAGGATGTCAGCATCTTCATTTTCGCAGGCTGCTAAAATAATACCTCGAAAAACTGAACCCAGTCTTTTGGCCCACCATTTATGAATATAATATGGGGGTCTGTAAATCTCTTTTCTCCACGATTCTCTTTCAGCCAATTGGCTGAAAATACCTATTGGGAAATCTTTTTCTATATATTTTGTCATTCCGCACTGTCTGATGATTATGGCACAAGCTTAGGCATTGATGCAACACGTTCCTTTGGTTTACGTTCTTTGCAAGCTTTGAATATATCTCTTCTGACAGGTATTTTGTCTGGCTTATAAAAATAGACACTTCCACCCACATGCAACTTTTTTTAACCGGAGAGAACACGGACAGACAGCGAATGTCACAAAGGCACGAAGACACGAGAATCTTCGTGAGACTTTGTGCCTTTGTGGCATTATAAGTGTACATTGCGTGAGAATGTTTTTTTGAGAAAAGCAGCCTCTCATTCTTTATACATTTTTAATCGCATCAATGATTTTGAGTGTCGCACAGGTATTCACGACATTATGAACCCTTACGATGTGGGCACCGTTTAAAACTGACGCCGCAACTGAAGCCTGAGTCCCGGTTTCCGCCTCGGGGCTGGCAGGGTCTAAATCTTTGTCCGTCTCATTTTTAAGCAGATTTCGTATAAAAGCTTTTCTGGAGGTTCCCATAAGAATCGGAGTGTCAAGCGACTTGAATTCATCTAATCTCTGAATTAATAACAGATTATGCTCAACCGTCTTGCCAAATCCGATACCAGGGTCAATGATGATTTTTGATCTTGGAATTCCCCTTTTTTCAGCATTGCTGATTTCATCTTCAAAAAATGTTATGACTTCCTTGACAACATCATCATATGTGGGAGAAACCTGCATGGTTTTAGGCGTTCCCTTCATGTGCATCAGAATAACCGGAACACCGTATTCAGCGGCAACGTCAGCCATGTCAGGATCAAGGTGCAGGGAACTGATATCATTTATAACAGAAGCCCCGGCTTCAATGGCCTGTCTGGCCACGCCCGCTTTTGTGGTATCAATGGAAATCGGGACAGAAATACGTTTGGCAAGTTTTTCAATCACCGGAATCACCCGCTGTATTTCTTCCTGGGCAGATACCTCTTCGGAAAAGGGGCGGGTGGATTCTCCGCCGATATCAATGATATCAGCCCCGTCTTCAACCATTTTTTCGCCCTGAGCAACAGCCTCGTCACAATTGAAAAATTTTCCCCCGTCTGAAAACGAATCCGGTGTCACATTCACGATACCCATGACACAGGTACGCTTACCCAGCTCAAGGGTATGATTTTCCCATGAAAGCGTGTAGGTTTTCATAATATAAGTATCTTTGTGGTCTGGTATTTGTGGTTCAGCAGTCCCTGACTCAATTGCTTCTTATAGGCAAAAACCTGCGAAGTTTTGGAAACCTCACAGGTTTTATTTAAAGTCGGTCAGAACCAGGAATATCTGAGCGTCTGAACGATTGGAACAACTTAAGACGCTTATTTCATTTTTAAATCGCCATCGTCCTTATCTTCAGGCTTTATTGACGGAAGTTTTATTCCGGGTCTCATGGAAAAAATGAGCTCGTCCAGTTCTTTTCCCAGAACAGTTTCTTTTTCAAGCAAAAGGTCTGCCAATTTGTGCAGAATATCCATATTCTCTTTTAACACCTGTGTTGCACGTTCATGCGCTCTGTTGATCAGCTTGCTTATTTCACTGTCAATTCTTTTTGCCGTTTCTTCGGAATAATCCCTGTGCTGGGAAATTTCCCGTCCGAGAAATATCTGTTCCTCATCTTTGGCATAAGACAGCGGCCCCAGTTCCTTACTCATACCCCATACCCGCACCATGTTCTGGGCAATATCCGTTGCCTGCTTGATATCGTTGGATGCCCCTGTGCTGATCAGTCCGAAAGTAATCTCTTCAGCCGCTCGTCCCCCGAAAGCAACAGCCAATTTGCTTTCCAACTGTTCCTTGGACATGAAATCCCTCTCTTCAGGAAGAAACCATGTCACACCGGCCGCACGTCCCCGGGGAATGATGGTGATCTTATTCACAACATCCGTATCCGGCAGAAAACGGGCCACAAGCGCATGTCCGCCTTCGTGATATGCGGTATTCTTTTTCTCTTCTTCCTTGATGATTTTTGATTTCCGTTCCAACCCCATATAAACCTTATCCTTGGAATCTTCAAGGTCAGACATATCCACTTTGTCTTTGTTTCTTTTGGCGGCCAGAAGAGCAGCTTCGTTTACAAGATTTTCCAAATCAGCCCCGGAAAAGCCAGGGGTTCCTTTTGCGATGACAACAGGATCAACATCCGGAGACACAGGGGTTCTTTTCATGTGAACCCGCAGAATTTTTTCACGGCCTCTGACATCCGGAAGCGAAACAACCACCTGCCGGTCAAAACGCCCGGGGCGCATGAGCGCGGGGTCCAGCACATCGGGCCGGTTTGTGGCGGAAATAAGGATCACCCCTTCATTGGATTCAAATCCGTCCATTTCCACCAGCAACTGATTCAGGGTCTGTTCTCTTTCATCGTGTCCGCCGCCAAGTCCAGCACCCCGATGCCTTCCCACTGCGTCAATCTCATCAATAAAGATAATACAAGGGGCATTTTTTTTGCCTTGCAGAAAAAGGTCTCTGACCCGGGATGCTCCCACCCCCACAAACATTTCCACAAAATCCGAACCGCTGATGCTGAAAAACGGAACACCGGCTTCCCCTGCAATAGCACGTCCCAGAAGGGTTTTACCCGTACCCGGAGGTCCCATCAGAAGAACCCCTTTTGGAATTCGGCCCCCGAGCCGCGTGAATTTTTTGGGTTCTCTGAGAAACTCGACAATTTCGCCCAGTTCTTCTTTTGCCTCGTCAATGCCCGCGACATCTTCAAAAGTCACCTTTTCTGACGAGTCAGAAAGCAGACGGGCGCGGCTTTTTCCGAAAGAAAGGGCTTTGCCGCCTCCGGACTGCATCTGACGCATGAAAAAAATCCATACGCCAATCAGCACGATCATGGGAAACCATGAAACCAGAACAGAAACAAACCAGGGCGATTCAGCAGGCGGTTTTGCCTTGATCGTGACGCCCTTTTGTCTGAGGATATTGATGAGTTCGTCATCCTCAGGGGCAAATATCTTAAAGCGTTTCTGATTCTTATCCGTAATAATAAGATCTTGCCCCTGAATAAGAACTTCTCTGATATCTTCCCCCTCCACCATTGCAAGAAAGTCTGTGTAACTGACACTTGGTTCGGTTGTTTTCTGTTGGTTGAAAAGATTATAAAGCATGATCATCATCAGTGTGATGACAAGCCATAACGCCAGATTTTTATAAAACGGATTCAAAAAAATACCTCCTGGTTTTGTGATTTTGTGATTTTGTGATTTTGTGACTTGTGATTTTGTGATTTATTTATTAGCACCAATCCCCAATCACAACTCCCCAATCACAAATACTATTAACCACCATTTATAAATTAGGCAAGAAAAAGTTCCACTTTAAGTATATTTTGAGTTGACGGTGTCACTTTGGCAAATTCATCCATTCTATGCCCCACAACCCATATAATTTTTTCCTGACATAATAAAATCGGACAGTTTGCCCGTTCTTCTCTTGAAACTTTGTTGTTGATAAAATATTTTTTCACCTTTTGTTGCCCGCCCATACCAAGGGGGGCAAAACGGTCCCCGGGTCTGCAATTTCTGATTATCATGGGAAAGTTTAAAATATCCATGTCAAAATAACTTGAGACTTGAGACTCGAAATCTGAGACCTGAGACTTAAAACTTGAAACAGGCATATTTTCCCTGCTTATCTGAGAAAACTTGAAACGGGCACCGATTTCTTTTATGAATATTATTCCAGGTCTGAATATATTGTATTCAAAAGACGGACAGCTCACATGCTTTTTTTGCTTTGATCGCTGTGCCCTGAATGTTGCCCTTTCAACTCTTGAAAAGAAAAGCCTTTCACCTTTTCGTTCTGTTCGGATACGGTCCGGCAGGTCAAGCGATCCAAAAGCCGGACCGTTTTGCAAGAGATTTAATATTGTTTTTATATGAATATAGGTAACACGCCTGAGATTCCCCTTAACCCGGGCAATTGCTTTTCGAATAATCCGTCTCTGCCCTGCTATATGGATTTTTTTCAATTCTGCAACGGAAAGAACAATTTTTTCTTCTTCCACGTCAGAAATACAATTTTTAAACACAGGATCTGTTACATTCTCAATCCATTCATTTTCATCTCTTATAATGGAAGAAAGCCGGTTCAGGGTTTCAGTTATTTGGGGATTGTAGGAAGCCTTTAATGTCGGAATCAAATGGTGGCGTATCCTGTTCCGAAGGTATCTGGTATCTTCGTTGCTCGCGTCTGAAACGTATTTTAACCCGCTGGCAGATAAAAAATCAATAATTTCCGATCTTGTCAGACGGATAAGCGGACGGACGAACTTATTATCCCTTACAGGCGGTATTCCTGAAAGCCCCAGAGGACCGCTTCCCCGCAACAGATACATTAAAACAAGCTCCGCGTTATCATCAGCATGATGGCCCAAAGCGATTTTACTGAACCTGTTTTTTTCTGCCACATTTTCATAAAAAGCATAACGAACACGCCTGGCTGCCTCTTCCAAAGAAAGCTTGTTTTTATGCTGATATTTTCGAACATCTTCCGTACCTATATAATAAGGCAGATTAACTTTCCTGGCAAGAGACCCCACAAATTCAGCGTCATTATCCGAATCTTTTTCACGGAGACAGTGATTCAGGTGGGCAATGCCAAGTCTGAGAGAAAACTTGGAAGCAAAATGAAGCAGCATACAGAGAAGGGCAACGGAATCAGGTCCCCCTGACACACCTACAAGGACAGAATCCCCGTGCCGAAACATTTTATAGGCTGTAATGGTCTGTTCTACAGTATGAAATATTTTATTATTTGAATAGTTAAATATTAATGACATAGATTAACAGGGCTCAGATTTTCAGATGCTCCGAGCATCAGATACTTAAATTTTTATGACAGAGATGACCGGATGTCAACAAAATTGATTTTTTACTTGAAAAACGAAATTTATGTGTTATAGTAATAAAAGGTTGCGCTAGGTGGGGCGTTAGCGGTGCCCTGTTCCTGAGATCCGCTATATGCAGGGCTGAAATCCCTCTGGAGGGTTTTATCCGAAAACTTGCGGTCAGGCTGATCGGCCGCCGCGCAACAGACAGTCACGAACCTCGTCAGGTCCGGAAGGAAGCAGCGATAAGTGATGCCGTCTGTGTCGTGGATCGATCCCGGTCATTTTTGGCTCATGTCTGAGGAAAGAGATTCGATGGGGGGTGCGCAACCCCTTCAATTTTTCCCATCTGTTTTTAACCTATCTAAATATTTTTCTCAATGTCCGAAGTTTTCTAAGTTTTATTGCGTTCTAACCTTTTGATTAAAATGATATTTTTTAATTCTTCAGCTAAATATTCAACAGCAGATTGAATATGAGGGGTGACGGTTTTTTAAATTGGAAAATAGTCTTTTAGGGATTTCCAGAAAAATGAAATAACTGAGATACCGCGTCCCCCCTGCATTTTCCCGAAAAGGGCATATGATTTATTCGGAGTTCCCTTAGATCCGGACAGCCCGTCAGAATCAGTGCGGTCAGGTCGTAAACCTCCCCCAATTTCTGTAGTTTCGCAGTCGGAATGAGAACTTTCCGACTTTCCGGAAAGGTATTTTTATGAGTCTTGTCGCTGTTGTTTTGTCAGATTTGGCAATTTCCTGAGACTTTTTTGCGGAATTTTTCTGAACAGTCTTGAAACTATGGCGTTTTCACTTGGGAATTATACCTTGACATTGTTTCATATAGAATTATTTTCTTATCAACATTAAGTCAGTTGAAATGGTGATGAATTTTAATAAAAAAATTTGGGGTTGGATTTTAAAGTTTGCATGTTTTGTGAAACCGAATGCACACACAAAACAGGCTTCGCATCCCACGAATATTGAAAAAGCTGATGAATCAATAAACCGGGAGAAAATTTTACCGATGACAAATAAAGATAAAATAAAAAATAATCCTGAAGCCGAAGAAGCGGCCGAAGATGATAAAATATCTGAAGAAGGTGATTCACAAGATGAGAATGATACAGAAGCCGATGACCCTTTAAAAGCGTTGAAATCAAAAGCTGAATCCGCGGAACAGGAAGCCAAAGACAGTTATGACCGTTTTCTCAGGGTTTCGGCCGAGTTTGAAAATTATAAAAAACGGTCTGCCCGCGAGATGGAAGGATTCAAAAAGTTTGCCAATGAGGCGCTGATAAAAGAGATGCTTCCTGTAGTAGATAATCTGGAGCGGGCCATTGACTCTTCAAACAGCAACGGAGGTTCTGATGACAGTATCGTAGAAGGGGTGAATATGACCCTGAAAGAGATACTGAAAATTTTTGAGAAATTCCATGTTCAACCGATTCAATCAGTGGGAGAAATGTTTGATCCTGGTTTTCACGAAGCTGTTATGCAGGAAGAATCTGAGGAGCATTCTGAAAATACTGTTCTGAAAGAATTGCAAAAAGGATATCTGATACATGACAGACTTCTGAGGCCTTCCATGGTGATTGTTTCCAAGTCAAAAGAAAATAAAAAATAGAAAAAAATAGAAATTGGAAATCAGGATGCATATCAGAACCATATGATCAGTTAAGTTTTCTTGGAGAATTTTCATCTTTAGCTTCTTCACAAAAAAACATTCAAAAAAAAAGCATAAAGATATATAAATGAAGGAGGATAGAACATGAGTAAAATAGTAGGCATAGATCTGGGTACCACAAATTCATGTGTTGCCGTCATGGAGGGGGGGAGTCAAATGTGATTACGAATCCCGAGGGGGGGCGTACCACACCTTCAATTGTCGCTATTTCAGAGAGTGAGGAACGTCTGGTCGGCCAAATCGCAAAACGCCAGGCAATCACAAATCCTGAGAATACGGTATTTGGTGTAAAACGCCTGATCGGGCGTAAATATGAGTCACCTGAAATACAGAAAGACATAAAGGTACTTCCCTATAAGATCAACAAGGCAAGTAACGGTGATGTTCGTATTGACCTTCGGGGAAAAGAGAGCAGTCCCGCAGAAATATCATCTTATATATTGGCAAATATCAAGCATACAGCCGAGGAATATCTTGGCGAAAAGATTACAGATGCGGTTATTACAGTCCCTGCCTATTTTAATGACAGCCAGCGTCAGGCAACAAAGGACGCGGGGAAAATCGCGGGCCTGAATGTTTTAAGGATCATCAACGAGCCCACGGCCGCGTCCCTTGCATATGGCCTGGATAAAAAAGCTGAAGAAAAAATTGCTGTTTTTGATCTTGGCGGCGGTACATTTGATGTATCCATACTGGAAATCGGCGAAGGTGTGTTTGAGGTGAAGTCAACAAACGGTGACACCCATCTCGGAGGAGAAGATTTTGACCTTCGCATCATTGATTATCTGGCAGACGAATTTAAAAAAGACCAGGGAATTGATCTGAGGGGAGACAAAATGGCGTTGCAGCGGCTCAAGGAAGCGGCTGAAAAAGCAAAGATGGAACTCTCCTCCTCAATGGAAACCGATGTGAATCTTCCCTTTATCACTGCCGATGCCACCGGACCCAAGCATCTGAATATAAAAATAGGCAGAGCCAAGCTTGAAGCCCTTGTCGGGGATCTTCTGGATAATCTGGAAATGCCTTGCAGGACTGCGCTCAAAGACGCGGGAATGTCTCCCAATGAGGTGAATGAAGTTATCCTGGTGGGCGGTATGACACGTATGCCTGCGGTTCAGGAACGCGTGAAAAAAATTTTTGGCAAAGAGCCCCACAAAGGCGTGAATCCTGATGAAGTTGTTGCCCTGGGTGCCGCGATTCAGGGCGGTGTTTTAAAAGGGGATGTCAAAGATGTTCTTCTTCTGGATGTCACCCCCCTTTCGCTGGGTATTGAAACCCTCGGGGGCGTCATGACAAAACTGATTGAAAAAAATACCACCATCCCGACCAAAAAGAGCCAGGTTTTCTCAACTGCCGCGGATAATCAGCCGGCCGTGTCCATTCATGTGCTTCAGGGTGAGCGGGAAATGGCATCAAACAATAAGACCCTGGGACGCTTTGAGCTTGTAGGCATTCCGGCTGCGCCCAGAGGCGTGCCTCAGATCGAGGTCACTTTTGATATTGATGCCAACGGCATTGTGAATGTGTCTGCAAAAGACATGGCCACTGCCAAGGAACAGTCCATCCAGATTACAGCATCCAGCGGTCTGTCACAGGACGAGATTGACAACCTGGTCAAAGATGCGGAGCTTCATGCTGAGGAAGATAAGAAGAAAAAAGAGCTGGTGGAGGCCCGTAATTCAGCCGATGCCCTGATCTATCAGACAGAAAAATCCATTAAGGAACTTGGCGACAAAGTTGACAGCGAAACAAAGAGCAATGTTGAAAATGGCATAAGCAACATTAAAAAAGCAATGGAAGGGGATGATGCCGCAGAGATCACCCGGTTATGCGAAGAACTGACCCAGACTTCCCATAAGTTGGCTGAAGCAATGTATAAGCAGGCATCAGAGGCCGGCGGACAGCCAGGCGGACCTGAAGGAACACCCGGCGCGGATCAGGCAGGACCTTCTGCACAGCCTGATGATGATGTGGTTGACGCTGATTTTGAAGAGGTAAAAGATAAGAAACAGAATTAAAAAAACTGTTTTTTTCCTTATGATCTCCTAAATCCCGTGTGTACAATGTGCCACGGGATTTTTGTTGGCTCAGTATGGCTTACATTGTTGACACAATGCTCATCTTATATCATAATCAGATCATGATTGTCAGCTCTGTTCTGCAAACGATGAAGGGAGCGCATCCCAAAAAACCGGAAAAAAAACCGGAAAAATTCTCGTTCCCAGGCTCCGCCTGGGAATGCATTCCAGAGGCTCTGCCTCGTGTGTCAGCAGTATCGTTCCCAGGCTGATCCTGATCTTCCTGCCAGGAATATGGCATTGAATCACGCAAGGCAGAGCCTTGGGTATGCGTTCCCAGGCGGAGCCTGGGAACGAGTTTTTTTGAATTTCAGATAAGTACATGCCAACTTTTTTGGAATGCTCCCCTGTGAAGGGCAGTGTGACCCGCCCGCCATCAATAAATGATAAAAAATGGAAATAAGGACAAAAAATGGAATTTGAATCTGTTATCGGTCTTGAAGTTCATGCCCAGCTGAAAACAAAAACAAAAATTTTCTGCAGCTGTTCAACCGCATTCGGATCACCGCCGAACACGCACACCTGTCCCGTGTGTCTGGGAATGCCGGGGGTACTTCCTGTGCTGAACAAAAAGGTTGTTGACTATACCATCCGCATGGCCCTTGCCACAAACTGTGAGATTGAGCGTGAAAGCAGGTTTGCGCGCAAGAATTATTTTTACCCTGATCTTCCCAAAGGCTACCAGATATCCCAGTATGAACTGCCCATTGCCCGATTCGGACATATTGATATTGAAGTCGGCGATGAGACAAAACGGATCGGTATTACCCGGATACACATGGAAGAGGACGCGGGCAAACTCACCCATGATCCTGACCGGCCTGTGAGCCGGGTTGATTTTAACAGGACCGGGGTTCCGCTTATGGAAATTGTCAGCGAACCAGATATTCGGACACCTGAGGAAGCCGGGGCATATCTCAGAAAACTGCGGTCCATTGTACGATACATCGGTGTCTCCGACGGCAACATGGAAGAGGGAAGTTTCAGGTGTGATGCAAATGTGTCCATCATGCCGAAAGGTTCGGAAACCTTCGGAACTCGTGCAGAGTTAAAAAACCTGAATTCATTCAAGCATGTTGAAAAGGCCATTTACTATGAAATAGAAAGACAGAAGGAAATCATCGGAGATGGCGGGGAGGTAGTTCAGGAAACACGATTGTGGGATCCGGTCAAAAATGTGACAACTTCCATGCGGTCCAAAGAAGAAGCTCATGATTACCGATATTTCCCGGACCCGGACCTGTTGCCCCTTGTGGTGGAAAATGAATGGATTGACGCGGTAAAAGCGGAGCTTCCTGAACTGCCGGATGAAAAAAAAGACCGATTCATCAAGGCATTTGGCCTGCCGTCTTATGACGCGGAGGTGCTGACATCAAGCCGTGAGCTTGCAGATTATTTTGAAGACTGCTTAAAAGTTTTTCCCAATGCCAAACCTGTAAGCAACTGGGTCATGGGATCGCTTCTGGGGCTGCTGAACACCGAGGGAAAAACCATTGAAGATTCTCCGATTTCAGCGCATGATCTCGGACATCTTCTGAAGCTTATTGACGAGGATGTTATCAGCGGAAAAATTGCAAAAACCGTGTTTGATGAAATGGCAAAAACAGGCAAGCCTCCCAAAAAGATTGTGGAAGAAAAAGGACTTGTCCAGGTGACAGATGTATCTGCCATTGAAGCTGTGGTGGCAAAGGTGCTTGAGCGTTCTCCCAAAGAGATTGAGGAGTATAAGGGTGGAAAGACCAAAGTGCTGGGATTCTTTGTGGGTCAGGTTATGAAGGAAACCAAAGGCAAGGCCAATCCGAAAATTGTGAATGAGATACTGAGGGATAAACTGGGTTAAAATTTGAAATTCGAATTAAATTCAGATGACAAAAAATCAGAATTTGAAACAGCCGCTCTTGCTCTTAATCGAATAAAAGCGGGCAGGATTAAGAGCCAATGCTGTTGACCTAGACAGTTCCGAACGGATTCGGAGTGCAAAAATTATATTTTTGCGCCTGTGAAAAAGCATTTTTCGCACTCCGGATAAAATACCGGAAAACTCGCTTACTCTTAAGTCAACAGCATTGGGATTAAGAGCAGGGAGTCTTGACTTGCCAAAACAATCAGTGATGAGAGACAGCAGGGGCAAAAAAGCTTTGATAATGACATGTTAATAAAAAATTCAGTCCAAATGCTCAAGAGAGAAGCCCCTTGCTGTCCTTTCAATCATTTTGTCACACAAGAGACAGACTGCTAACGCCCACCTGTACCCCTTCCGGAAATACTCCTACCAGCGAGTGGATTGTAGAGCTTTGTAATCGCAAACTTCATAACTTCCAAGGACTTCATGTCCAATATAATATTTGTCAAAGTGTTATTTCCTTCTTCAGGAAGTACACAGGCATTGTTTGCGTCAAAGGTTAAGCCCTCAAACCCTTTCATTAATTTTTTTTGGTCTTTCTTGGTCATGCCTACCTGAACTGCTTTTTTTCCATCTATTTCCTGAACCTGGTCAGCCAATCCGACAGCCTCAATTTTTTTGAATTTCTCATCATCCAAAAAAACATTGATGTAAAAATCTGACATAATAAAACCTCCTTTTAAAAAGTAAAAATTAAAGTATTCAATTACATGTCCCAACAGTCATAAGTTCTCTGGAAATTTTGAAGATCATTCCGATAACTGACTGAAATGATCAGCTCCGCATATTTCATACTTATTTTTACGGTACTGACGATTTCAATATGTTATGAAAATTTATGACTGACGAGTTATAGCACTATCATCTTATTCCCATGGTTTGCGCGGCTCGGAAAACATCAGTTTTCCCTCTTGAAATAATGTATCATTTCATTTCTTGGAATCTCTTCCTGTTTCCGGGTTTGCAGATTTTTGACCTGAACCGTTTGTGTTTCAAATTCATTGCCGCCGCAAATGATGGCAAACTTCATACCTCTGGTGATTGCAAAGTTAAACTGGTTTTTGAATGTTGTGTCATCCGCGAGGCAGACTTCCGCATTCATCCCCGCGCCGCGCAACTCCGCGGCCATCTGAAGATAATCCGCGTCACGGTCTTTTTCGAGTCTGAGAACCATCACCTCGGTCACGGTTTGTTCCGCACGATCAATGGCACCGAGGTGACTCAGCGCGGCAAACAGACGATCAACGCCGATAGATGAGCCTGTCGCGGGGAGTTCCGCGCCTGTGAAACGACTGACCAGACCATTATACCGACCCCCTCCGAACACACTTCCGAACTCCGGGGCATCCAGAAGTATTGTCTCCATCACCGGACCCGTGTAATAGTCCAGGCCCCGGGCAATTGAGAAATCAATATCCACAGCTTCAGCCGGTATTCCCATGCCCGCGATGTAATCTAAAATCTGGCGAAGTTCATCAATTCCTTCCTCAGCCACACTGATCTCCTGAAAGACATTTCCGCACAGCTTCAGTTTCTCTTCATTACTCCCCTTTAAATCCAGAAACGCCCTGATTTTCACGATAGCGTCCTCAGACAGTGCGGGTGCCGGATCAAAAGGGGTTTTTGGCTCGGACTGAAGCTCCGCCAATACTTTTTCCAAACCAATTTTATCAATCTTATCAAGGATGCGCATCATTTCCTTGGTGATATCATCCGCTTTCACTTCTCCCCGGTCATGAATATCCGCCAGTATTGCCAGCCCATTAAGTATCTTGCGATTGTTCAGGCGGATTTTAAATTTTTTAACTCCCAGTGCCTCCATTGTCAGAAACATTATCGCCACAATTTCAGCATCTGCCAGCATTGAAGAAGTTCCGGCGATGTCCGCGTCAAACTGATAAAACTGCCGATAACGGCCGCTCTGGGGGGTATCCGCACGGAATACCGGCCCGACTACCATTCGCCGCCATGGCAGACGGATACCTGTTCTTTTTTTTGCATTATAAGGATTTGCCGCCAAAATACGGGCAAAAGGAACCGTATGATCAAAAGGTATTGCCAGCGGTTCGTCATCATGGGTACTCTTTATATGAAAAATATTTTTTCCGGTGTCGCTGGTTTCGCCAGCCAGGGTTTTCAAAAACTCGATGCGAGGGGTCTCTATGGGATCGAATCCGAATGAGCGAAAAATTTTCTGAATCGTCCCGAGCATCTTTTCCCTTGCCAGATAATCAGGGGGAAGAAAGTCTAAAAAGCCGCCGGGACGTTCCGGTTTAACAACATTGTCTGCCATTTGTATATTCCTCTTGTTCTTCTTTACTGACGCTTCATTATCAGTCATAGCATGAGTCAGCTAAATATTTTGTCTGTAACTACCCGGACAAACGTTTTTCGGTATTCGAAAGCGTTCCGACGTTTTGAAAACGCGGGAACTCCAATTTGTTCAACCGGAAAAATATATGATCAGGTACTTATTTAAGGTTAATTCTGATAAACGGTCATGACCTGTCGGTCACAACGAGTGATGAAAGTTTTACATTTTTTCCTAACACCTAACACCTAACACCCAACATTTTTTCATATAAACGGCCATGAGCCGCCGGTCACAACGAATGATGAAAGTTTTGTAGTTTTTTCCTAACACTTAACACTTAACACCTGACACTTTCATATAAACGGCCATGAGCGCTCCGCTCACAACGAAACATGAAAGAACTTTTAACTTCAGTCACTTTATTAACTTTAGTCACTTCAGACACTTTCATATAAACGGCCATGAACTGCCGGTCACAACGAACGATGAAAGTTTTGCAGTTTTTCCTGACACTTAACACTTAACACCTGACACTTTCATATAAACGGCCATGATCTGCCGGTCACAACGAAGTATGAAAGTTTTGCAGTTTTTCCTAACACTTAACACCTAACACCTAACACCTGACACTTTCATATAAACGGCCATGATCTGCCGGTCACAACGAAGTATGAAAGTTTTGCAGTTTTTCCTAACACTTAACACCTAACACCTAACACCTGACACTTTCATATAAACGGGCATGACCTGCCGGTCACAACGAAAAATGAAAGTTTTACTGTTTTTTCCTAAGACTTAACACTTAACACTTAACACCTAACACCTGACACTTTCATATAAACGGCCATGAGCGCTCCGCTCACAACGAAACATGAAAGAACTTTTAACTTCAGTCACTTTATTAACTTCAGTCACTTCAGACACTTTCATATAAACGGCCATGAGCGGTCCGCTCACAACGAAACATGAAAGAACTTTTAACTTCAGGCACTTTGGTTACTTTAGCTCACTTCAGACACTTTCATATAAACGGCCATGATCTGCCGGTCACAACGAAGTATGAAAGTTTTGCAGTTTTTCCTAACACTTAACACCTAACACCTAACACCTGACACTTTCATATAAACGGTCATGAACTGCCGGTCACAACGAACGATGAAAGTTTTGTAGTTTTTCCTGACACTTAACACTTAACACTTAACACCTGACACTTTCATATAAACGGCCATGAACTGCCGGTCACAACGAACGATGAAAGTTTTACAGTTTTTCCTAACACTTAACACTTAACACCTGACACTTTCATATAAAAAATATAGAACTAATATAATGGGAATCCATACCTGTCAACTTTTAAATAACCTTTCCAAAGATAAGCCATTTTACAGGTTCTGACAATTTTCCATAGAACAGACAGCAGGCATGAATTAGCGGAAAATCTAAAAAAAAGACTTGTTTTCAGATTCGGGAAGAGATTATAAAGAAATTCACACCGAATACTGTATTTTTCTTATAAGCACGATGAGTGTCAGAAAAAAAGCTGTGTACAGGACAAAAAAAGATGAGCAACAAAGAAACCCGGGTTTTTCCGAGGGGGGGGAAGGTGCATATGCATCAGGCTAAGATTACAACCTACTGTTTTTATTAACTCTGATTTTGCCGGACGGGGTTTGCAACCCCGTCCGGAATATTTTCCGAATCGCCGCCCGCAAACGTTTCGGACGGGGTTGCAAACCCCGTCCGGCAGCCGTCCCGCATTCTTAGCCTGATGCATATGGGGGGAAGGTGTCCCGTCCGGGAAAAAAAGCCGGGTTTCTTCCCGCACCGCAACTTTTTGTCATGTACACAGAAAAAAAGTTTAAAACCCCTTTTAAACATTCACCAGATCGAAAAGTTTTCGGGCCGTGTACAGGGCAAAGAGGACGGACGGCAAAGAAACCCGGGTTTTTCCGGCAGGGGAGGGTGTCCTGTCCCGGGGAAAAACCCGGGTTTCTCCGAGGTCCTCCGCACAGCCCGGAAACTTTTCGATCTGCTGACATTAAAACATTTTGCTCCGTACTTAACAACAATGCGCCTTTATTCATTATAATTTTACAACAAGGATATTGAAATGGAAATAAAAGTCGTTCGCAAGGTTTTGGATGTTAACGATACAATGGCGGAACAGAACCGGAACATATTTACAGAAAAAGGAATTTTTGTCCTTAACATGATGAGTTCTCCGGGTGCGGGTAAGACCACAGTGCTTGAAAAGACGCTCTCTCATATCATGCCGGAAATCAGAACAGCGGTCATTGTGGGAGATATCTGCACCACAAATGATGCTGACCGGCTTGCCAAAACCGGTGTGCCTGTGGTGCAGATTAATACGGATGAATTTGGCGGAGACTGCCATCTCGCGGCCCATGTCATCGCAAAGGCCGCTGTAAATCTTGACCTTGATGCCACAGATCTGCTGATTGTGGAGAACGTGGGTAATCTGGTATGCCCTGCGGAGTTTGACATTGGCGAGGATGCGCGTGCGGTGATTCTCAGTGTGACCGAAGGGGAAGACAAGCCTCTGAAATATCCTCTGATGTTCCGGGTTTGCGACGCTGCTTTGGTAAATAAGACAGACTTGCTTCCGTATCTTGACTATGATATAAAGGATACCATAAAGAATATCAGCCAAATACATGCTGACATGTCTGTTTTTGAAATATCCGCAAAGACAGAACAGGGATTTGATCCCTGGCTGGACTGGCTCAGGCGTTGTGTGAAGCAAAAAACAGAAAAAAGAAACTGATTCCGAGTGTTGTGAAAAACTGAATTGAAAGCTGAGACAAACCGGGTTTTTGTAAAAACTCGGTTTTTGTTTTTTTTAAATAAGGATTATAATTATGGCAATTAAAAAGGGAGATATCATTGAACTTAAAATTTCTGATATCGCGTTTGGCGGAAAAGGACTTACGCGGGTTAACGGACTTGCTGTGTTTGTGGATCAGTCCGTGCCTTCGGATTATGTAAAAGTTCGCATCATAAAGAAAAAAAAGAATTATGCGGAGGCCCGGATTCTTGAAATCATTGAGCCTTCCCCCCTCAGAACAGATCCGCCGTGTAAATACAGCAATTATTGCGGGGGATGCAAATGGCAGTTTTTAGATTACGATAAACAGGTTGAATACAAACAGCAGCATGTCTCGGAATCCATTGAGCATATCGGCGTGATAGAAAATGTTCCGGTTCATCCGACAATCCCTTCGGAACTGATCTTTGGTTACAGAAATAAAATGGAGTTTTCATGTTCGGATAAAAGATGGCTCCTGCCTGATGAGATGGGCAGAGAAGATATTGACACGGATTTTGCTCTCGGGCTCCATGTGCCAGGCACGTTTCACAAGGTTCTTGACACGGACGCGTGTCTGCTTCACCCGGACCTCGGAAACCATATTCTCGAAGATATCAGAAAATTTATAAAACATTCCCGCGTGCCTGTCTATGGACTTCGCAGCCATGTCGGGTTCTGGCGTTTTGTCATGCTGAGACATTCTGTGGCTTATGATCAGTGGATGGTAAATATTATCACAGCGTCAGAAGACCGGGACACGGTGCAGCCCCTTGCCGACTTGCTCATGGAGAAATATCCCGGGGTCGTGTCCGTCATAAACAACATCACGTCGCGTAAGGCAGGCATTGCCATCGGAGAATATGAAATCCTTCTTGCCGGGGAATCTGTTCTGAAAGATAAGATCGGTCCCTTTGAGTTTGAGATATCTGCAAATTCTTTTTTTCAGACAAATACACGGGGGGCAGAACGTTTATATGAAACTGTGAAAAACTATGCCGGACTTACGAGCGGGGAAACGGTTGTTGATCTTTACAGCGGTACAGGCACGATTGCTTTATATCTTTCGGGATTGGCGAAAAAAGTAATTGGTATGGAAATTATTGAAAGTGCAGTGGCGGATGCCGAAAATAACTGCCGAGTCAACAGTGTTTCCAATTGCCAGTTTATACGCGGGGATATAAAGAATTGTCTTTCACAGCTTACGATTACCCCCGAGGTGATGATTATTGATCCTCCGAGGGTCGGGATGCACAAAAATGTTGTGAAACAGGTCATGGAAATGGCTCCGGAACGGATTGTTTATGTCTCCTGCAATCCCTCGACGTTGGCACGGGACATGGGTATGATGAAAGAAGATTATGATATTTTGGAAGTCCAGCCTGTTGATATGTTTCCGCACACATATCACATAGAATCTGTGGCAAAGCTTCAAAAAAAATAAACTGAAGGAAGCAGGATAAGAAAAAAAATTTCCCTTTTTATCCAATATCGTTCGGCATGATTTTTTGCATAGCCGGACGGAAATGCCCGGCATTTCCGCATTTTGGAGAAATTGTTTCCGAAAAACGCCCGGCGGACATTTCGGGATTTCAGTTTTCCGGATATATGAATTCAGTTAGTTACAAATGTATGCAAAAATCGTGCCGAACGGTATTGCTTTTTATCCTGCTTCCCTGTTGCTCTGTTCTTATATCGTCTGAATTTTCGAAAACGGTCTGAATTTTAAATTTTATGATAAACACGGTCTGTTCAGCCGAATATTATCACTGTGAATATCTGTTGCACGGACAATACGCAAAATCAGCTTTGTGCAAAGGGCGGATTCAATTTTTTACAAAAGGTGTAAGAAAGAGAATCTTTCTGTGTATATCAGATATAGAGAAGGGGGGAATTCTTTACTTCAAATCTGCGATTGCTTAAATGCGAATTCAGCTGGAAACAGAAAGGCGGTAACTATGTTTTTTGGGAAAAAGAAACGTCGGTGTAAAAAGCGATACATGGTTTTTTGGGATGGATTGCTTGAAGCCCGGTTTCCTGATTTTCAGGAAAAGATAGAAGTCAGAGTGGATAATTTCTCGTGTTCCGGGGCCACGCTTCATTCTGACCGGGTTTTTCTGAACGGACATCACCTGATTGCCGCTGATCAAAAACCTGAATTGGACTTAAAGATTCTTTCACCGGAGGGTGTTCTTGAATCAAGGATAGAAATACGATGGTACAGATGGCTGGCTGAAAAAAATATTTTTGAGATTGGCATTCGATTTATGGATATCTTAAAAGAAAAAGAGGAATTTATTGACAGAATAATAAATAAACTTCGCCGAGGATACTGTTATTTATGATGTTTATGAAAAAAAGTGTTAGGTGTCAGGTGTTAAGTGTTAGGAAAAAAATTGTAAGACCTTCATATTGCGTTGTGACTGGCAGGTCATGAGCCTTTATAAAACAAAAGCGTCAGGTGTCAGATATCAGACGTTAACGCTTTGCATTATTCATTTTTTTATTTTAATATCTGACATCTGACAGTTAAGAAGTTTGCTCTGTCCGCATCTCCCCGCCATAAGAAATACTGAGCAAATATTCCGCTGTAACACAAAAATATTCTCTGTCTGTTCTTATCATTCAGAGTCTGTTCTTATCATTTTGTCAAGCTGGTTTTGCCGAACTTCAGCTTTATCCATATTTTTTCTACCAAATTCTTCATTGACTATCTCCTTTGTTTTGGTTATTTTTATAGCCACTGGATTTTGTTTTTATGGCATGAAAATTGCATATTTCACAGCATATATTTTTTAATCTGTTTTATTGAAATTTTCGAGGCAAATTTTGTCAGAAAACAAAATCAGGTAAGGGATTTCCCCAAAAATAAAATACCCGGAAATGTAAAAAAGTAGGGTGGGTGGAGCGAAGCGCAACCCACCGCACTGAAATTTATCTCGTTTATCTCGTTCCCATGGTTTGCGTGGGAATGCAGTGCGGACGCTTCGCTTCCTGATTTTCATGTTGCTGTCCGGGACGCGAAGCACGGAAACAAGGGGGGGGCGTGTCCTGGCAATAACTGAGATTCAGTCTTATCCGGCATTCGCATATTGAAATCTGAAATTTACTTGAAATTCGGAGCCTGAAATTTGTTATTTCCGGTTTATCCGGATCAGGTTTTTTTATAAACGCTCATGAAAAAGCCGGGTTTTTTGCCCCCGGTTATGAAAATATTTTCAGATAAAAAACCCGGGTTTTCAAAATGTATTTTCACAGTAAAAAATAAGCGTGACCAAACCAAGCAAATCTCTTATGGTATCGAATAATAATATAGATATTCTGAAAAAAGTCCTGGCCCGAGCAAAAGAAGAAGTTGCCAAAGTCATTATCGGACAGGATCATGTGGTGGATAAGTCGCTGATTACGATTTTTACCGGCAGTCATGCCCTGATTGAAGGCGTTCCCGGAGTAGGAAAGACTCTGCTTGTACGGACGCTCTCGTATGTGCTGGGATGTGAGTTTTCCCGAATCCAGTTCACGCCGGACCTTATGCCCGCGGACATCACCGGGACCCATGTGTTTGATTTGAAAAAGGACGAATTTTCCTTAGTCAGAGGTCCTGTGTTCACGACGTTCCTACTCGCGGATGAAATCAACCGGGCACCTGCCAAAACACAGTCCGCGCTCCTTCAGGCCATGCAGGAAAGAACCGTCAGCATTGACCGGGAGACTCATGTTCTGTCACCAAATTTCACGGTGTTTGCCACCCAGAACCCCATTGAATACGAAGGCACATATCCGCTGCCCGAAGCTCAGAAAGACCGTTTCATGCTCAGAATCACAATGGATCATCCTGACCGGGAGGAAGAACTGATGCTGGCCAATAGGATGCTTGGTACAGAATCGCCTGAGGCGACGCTGGCAGGCGGCGCTGTAAAACCGATCATCACGCCTGAAATTCTGACAAAACTGCGTACCTGCCTGGAAGGGCTTCTGATAAAAGAGGAGCTTGTGGGATATATTGTTGATATTGTGCGCAGAACACGCACACACCAAAGCGTACTCGTCGGCGCGGGTCCCCGGGCGACCCAGTCGCTGCTTCTGGCCAGCCGGGCCTTTGCCGCTATCCAGGAACGGGATTTTGTCACGCCTGATGATGTCAAACTCATGTCCGTACCCGTTCTGGAACATCGCCTGATTCTTCGGCCTGAATATGAAATTGAGGGGCTCACGGTTACGGAAGTGATTCAAAATATTTTGGAGGATATCGCCGTGCCGAGATGATTTTTTTTAAAACTGACTTGACGCGTTATGCTATGGTCTGACCTTCTTATGATCTGTCCTTAACTTTTATGAAGGAGTTATTAATGAGTGAAGAAATCCTTTTAAAATCTGTAAAACTGACAAACGGGGAAACAATAGGCTACAGAGAGAGAAATCATGGAAACCGAACCATATTTCTCATTCATGGAAATATGACATCTTCAAAGCATTGGGACATGCTTATGGAAAAAATTCCCAAAAACTATAAGATCATTGCCATTGATCTGCGAGGATTCGGAATTTCTTCATACAATACCCCTGTCACTTCTCTGAAAGATTTTTCTCAAGATATAAAATTGTTCGCAGATACTCTCGGGTTGGAACATTTCACCCTTGGAGGCTGGTCCGCGGGCGGAGCGGTTGCCATGCAATTTACGGCCGATTATCCTCAGCAGGTCAGCAAACTGGTCTTAGTGGAATCTGTCGGGATAAAGGGGTTTCCGATGCTGAAATTTAATGATCAGGGAGAGCCTCTGGGAGAATTTGTAAAAACAAAAGAAGAAGTTGAAAAACAGATTGCGCCGATAGTGAACGCAGTCACAAACAAAGACAAGGCCTATCTGCGGGCATTATGGAATAAGCTGATCTACACGCAAAAACAGCCCTCACCTGAAAGATACGAAGAATATTTGGAAGATATGCTCACGCAAAAAAATCATACAGATGTATATCTCTCGCTTATAAAATTTAACATTTCAAATGAAAACAACGGGATTATCAACGGATCAGGAGAAGTGGATAAAATTGATGTTCCCACCCTCGTCATTCAGGGAGATAAGGATCGTGTTATCCCTGTGATGATGGCAAAGGAAATAGCGGACGGGATAGGGGGTAACGCGAAACTTGTTGTTCTGGAGAACTGCGGACATTCTCCGCTGACAGATTGTCCGGATAAGCTTATTTCTTATCTGACAAGTAAAACAAATGCATTTTCATAATTTATCTGAGCAGAGAGTTCTGACTAGTAGAACCAGCAATTCATAACCACGTTTCAGAATCTTTATACCTTATCTGAAGTATCATCCAATTTTTATGCTGCCTTTTTGTTATCAGGGGGTTACGGATACCCGGGTGTTTTTATAATTCTCACCCCGATAATGAATTGCCGCGGGATATCAGACATTATTTCAAAGCCTATATTGTACGGTTTCCGCTTCTCCACTCATCAGTCAAAAAACGGAACATCATTCGCATTCTGTTATTTCTTCCAATTTGCTTTCTGACTTTACATCATCATTAAGTTTCTGTATTATCCTACCGGCTGACCGTTCAGCGCCACAGGTTTGTCAAAATTTTGTAATCAGCTATGAAAGGGATAATCATTGGATATTTTTGAATACCAGGCTCAGAAAGCAGCAAAAGCGTCAGGTCCCCTTGCAGAAAGAATGCGTCCGAAAAATCTGAACGAGTTTGTCGGGCAAACCCATATTACAGGCCAGGGGACTCTGTTCCGCCATGCCATTGAAAAAGACCGCATCTTCTCCATGATTCTCTGGGGACCGCCCGGATGCGGAAAAACAACCCTTGCCAGGATATTGGCAGGAGAAACCCGCGCTTATTTTGTCCATTTTTCAGCAGTGCTGTCCGGTGTGAAAGAAATCCGCTCGGTGATTCAGGATGCCAAGGACCAGCAAACGCTTTACCGGAAAAAGACAATTCTTTTTGTTGATGAGATACACCGGTTCAACAAAAGTCAGCAGGATGCTTTTCTTCATCATGTGGAAAGCGGTCTGATCACGCTGATCGGCGCGACCACTGAAAATCCCTCCTTTGAAGTCATCGCGCCCCTTTTATCCCGATGCCGGGTGATCACCCTGAAGACCCTTTCATCAGCAGATATTGCCGCCATACTTGAACACGCCCTTAAAGACAGGGAACGAGGGCTCGGGGATATGAACCTTGTTTTGGATCAGGATGCCCTCTCCCATCTCATACGCATCGCAGACGGTGATGCCCGTTCCGCTTTAAACTGTCTTGAGATCGCAGCATCTCTGCTCGTGTCGGAAAATGATGTTTCCCATGAGAGCAACTCACAGAGCATAACCCTTCAGGTCTTGGAAAATGCTTTGCAGAACAAGTCGCTGCTTTATGACAAGGCTGGAGAAGAACATTATAATCTTATATCCGCATTTCATAAAAGTCTGCGGGGAAGTGACCCGGACGCGGCTCTTTACTGGCTCGGTCGTATGCTGTCCGCGGGAGAAGACCCGATGTATGTGGCCCGAAGGATGGTGAGGTTTGCGTCCGAGGATGTGGGAAATGCGGACCCTTCGGCCCTTGGAATGGCACTGAGTGCGACAGAGGCGTTCAAATTTCTCGGACATCCCGAAGGGGACCTGGCACTTGCCCAGGCAGCAGCCTATCTTGCAACCGCTCCCAAAAGCAACAGCATATACGCTGCCTACGGAAAAGTTAAAGAAGTGATTCAGCATTCAGGGTCACTTCCTGTCCCTTTTCATATACGAAATGCGCCCACGGGGCTGATGAAAAATTTAGGATATGGCAGAGATTACAAATATGCCCATGATTATAAGGAAGCATATGTTTCCCAAGAATATCTTCCGAAAAAACTCCGGGAACAATTATACTACTTCCCCACGGAGAGAGGTTATGAAAAGATCATAAAACAGAGGCTCGACAAATGGAGAAGTCTGAAAAAAGGGAACGCGGGCAGGAAAGGATAGCAGCTTAATATCTGAATATTAAGAGAACTGACAGGCATTCGGAGTTTCATAATTTTTTTTATACGAACCATAAGAAAAAGATTGCCAAAATAAAAAAAAAGTCGTATTTTTCCAAAATAACGGAATGAGGAACAGGCCCTGATCATTGTTTTTCTCAGTTATCAGACACGACAGACACGAATATTCGAAAACCTTTGAGTTTCCGACACTCCCGGGTCTGATGTCCGGTTTGTACTTTCCGGGTACTCCGTTTAATGAGATATCGGAGGAAACGATGATCATGCCCGGAACCGTGTTAAATCTGAAAAAAATTTGTGAGGTGACTATGAAAAAACAAGGGAAAAAGAGCAACGCTCAACTGATTATCGGAGTGTTGCTGACAGGAAAGGATTTGAAGTCTCGGGAAATTTCTGAGAAAATCGCTGAAACTGAGGGAAGAACGATCAATGTCCAGGATGTCGCGAGTATGCTTTCAAAGATAAGTGACCACAATAAATGCCATCTGGGGTATTTTATAGAAAGAGAGCAAAAAGGAAACGGGTTTGTTTATCATATGGTTCAGGAGGCTTTGGCCTTCTCGGAAAAAAAGGCATATGACCTGACCCTTAAGACAGGAAAAGACAGATACACGCTTGCTCAGGCTTTGGAAGAATTTCCCGGATTAAATCAGTATGTCGAATCTCCCAAAGCCAGACCCGGAGTCAAAGACATCCCCAAAAAACCTGCTGCTAAAAAAGCTGCCAAGGCAGTTAAGCCAGCCAAACCCGTAAAAAAAGAAAAAGCAACAGTAAAACCGTTGTCTGAGTCGAAGGTTGCCGCATCGGTTTCAGAGGATAAAAAAGTTGAAGATATGGCTGCCAGACTGATTCAGAAAATTGATGAGCTTGGCGGATTAAACCTTAATGTCAAATTATCCTTCCAACTTGAAGAGGCTGAAAAATAATTTATCTGTTCCGGCAACCGATGGCTTTTTTAGCTTTACTCAGACTGGCTTATAAGAACTGCCCCTGTATGCATCAGACTAAGGGGCAGTTCGGTTTCTGTGAGTGTGGCTTTTCTTCTGAATTAATAAAATTTTGCGACCTGCTACTTGGTCTCTCTGCTCCAAAAAAAAACATTAATCTTTCATCCATATGGTTTTCAGTGATCAGACTTTTATTCTTCATATTTCTGCTTTTTATTGTTTCTTTTGAATCCCTTTATGCAGCACAGCGGTCTGTCATACAAACCAATGAGCTCGTTGTGATATTTGATGAGTCGCTGGGCGCGGCCGCGAAAGAAGTCACAACAATCTATCCGGAGATTAAATCGGAACTGGAGACACTTCTCAGATGGAAACTGAATTTGAAACCTGCTGTTCTGCTGGTTAAGGAGAATCAGACGTTTCAAAGAATGACAGGGAATAATTTTTTTGTGGCATTTGCAGTTCCTCGGAAAAAGCTGATCGTGATTGACTACTCAAAAATGCACAATCATCCTTTTACTCTCAGAATAACACTGAAACATGAATTATGCCATCTCCTGCTTCATCATCACATCGGAACCGACAACCTGCCCAAATGGCTAGATGAAGGCATCGCTCAATGGGTAAGTGACGGTATGTCAGAACTCATCATGGATAAGAAACGCGTACTTGATGAGGCAGTGTTAACTGGAAATTATTTGCCTCTGAATGCCCTGACTTACCGCTTTCCCAGGGACAGACGATCTGTTTCCCTGGCTTATGAAGAGAGCAAAAGTTTGGTGATGTATATGGAGAAAGAATTCGGTGAAAATGAAATTATAAGTCTGCTCAACGATCTGAAAACGGGTGATGAAATTGATTCGGCAATCCGAAAAAATTTTTCAATTTCCCTGGATGAACTTGAAAAAACATGGCATCAGCATCTCACAAGGACAACCACCTGGTTTGTGTATGTGGCGATCCATATCTATGACATTCTCTTTTTCCTCACCGCATTGACAGCGATATACGGATTCGTAAGATTGGTGATTAAAAAAAGAGCATATAAAGATGACGATGGGGATGATGATGAGTTCTAAGTCGTAACAACCAAATCACAAATCACAAATTCCAAATCATAAATTTTTATGAAACTCAACACCGTTATCTATAAATATTTATTCAAAGAGATGCTAGCGCCTTTTTTTATTAATGTGATATTTTTCGCATTTGTTTTTCTCCTGACACGGATACTTGATATTACCAACATGATTGTAAACTATAAAATCGCTGTATCCGATGTTTTGCTGATAATTCTTTATTCCATGCCCCATTTTCTTATATTCGTTATTCCCATATCAGTGATGATGACCACGCTTCTCACCTTTCTTCGTCTGTCAGGCGATAATGAAATTATCGCTCTTAAAGCCGGGGGGGTAAGTCTTTATGAATTACTTCCGCCAGTATTCATGTTCTGTCTGGTCGGATGTCTTCTTACAGCAGGTATGACTGTTTACGGCTCCCCCCGGGGGACAACGGCCTTGAAAGAACTGACTGTTGAAGTTGCCGCGTCCAATGTGAATATCGGTCTTAAAGAAAGGACATTTAATGATTATTTCAAAGATGTGATGATCTATGTCAATAAGATAAATGCAAAAGACAAGTCACTGACAGATGTTTTTATCGAAGATCAAAGAAACAAAAATCTTGTTATCACGATTGTGTCCCCAAGAGGGGAGTTGTTTAACGAACCGGACAAGCCCGTATTTCATCTGAGACTCTTTAACGGCACTGTCAGTCAGGTTGATCTTGAAAACAGGTCGGTCAATTCAATTCATTTTGAAACTTACGAAGTCAGCCTTGATCTTGCAGGTACGCTGTCAACGACAAAAGTCAGAAAGAAAAACAGAAAAGAAATGAATCTTGATGAGCTGCGCCAGTATATCAAAGAAGATACCAAAAAAGACGCGCAATATTATGTCATCCTGCTGGAGTGGCATAAAAGATTTTCAATTCCGTTTGCCTGCTTTGCCCTGGGCCTCCTTGCTGTTCCCTTAGGGGTAAGGTCAAAATCCGTAAGACGATCCTTTGGTCTGGGCCTGGGACTCGCGTTCTTTCTGTTTTATTATCTCTTACTATCCGCAGGCATGGTCTTTGGGGAAGCCGGTGTCTATCCGCCGCTGGTCGGCATGTGGGTTCCGAATATTGTCACAGGGGGAATGGGATTGTATTTTTTGGTAAGAACTGCAAATGACCGTCCCATATGGATAAATTTTTTTCCAAATCTAATCATAACACGCTTAAAATCTTTGGTTACTCGGTGACACCCTTTCATGCGGAGACTTCAGAAGGTTTATGCGAAAGTGTTAGGTGTCAGGTGTTAAGTGTTAGGAAAAACTATAAAACTTTCATCGTTCGTTGTGACCGGCAGCTCATGCCCGTTTATATGGGGGAGTCTCCGGCACTCGTCGCACGGTCAGCAACGTAATATCATCCGATTGTTCCGCCCCTGCTGTATAGTCGCTGAGACTGGTTTCAATTCGGTCAAGCAATGCGCCGGCCGAAGCAGCCGGATCCGCCAGCACTGAAAAAAGTCTTTCCTTACCGTAAAAACCTCCGTCCTTTCCGACCGCTTCTGTGATACCATCGGTAAAAGTAACCAGCATATCACCGGGTTCGATGCTGATCTTTCCGGAATCAAAGGGGATACCGGGAAACATGCCCACGGCCGGGCCGGTAGGTTCCAAAAGTTTTTTTACGCCATCCGTGCCAGTAATGACCGGCGGTTCATGTCCCCCGTTAATATAAGTGAGCATGCCGGTTTCCGGATCAATCACCCCCAAAAAAAGTGTGGCAAACATATTGGACTTGCCGTGGTTCAGCGCGATATAATCATTGGTGAGGGCAATAACAGTCTTTAAGGCGTTTTCATGATCTGAGCTTATTGAACGCTGCCTCTCGGTCATCTGACCGGGATCCGCATCAGGAGAGGTTTCTCCTTCTTCAGACAGCGTCATCCGGCTGCCGGAATAGTGCATATTGGCAAAGGCCCGAATCAGACTGCGGAACAATCCCATGAAGAGGGCCGCGCCCACACCTTTGTCACACACATCCGCGATGACGATCCCCACGCTCTGTCCCCCGGAAAGTAAAAACGCATCATAGAAATCTCCGGAGACCTGGCGCGCGGGACGAAACCAGGCTGCAATTTCCCAGCCCGGCAACTGCGGCAGCAAATCCGGAAAAAAACTGGTCTGAATCTGCCGGCCGATTTCCAATTCCCCTTCCAGACGTCTGAGATAAAGCTGTTCTTTATCTCGGAGCCGTTTCTTTTCCAGAACCGCCCCGATCCTGGCTTTTAATAATATCGGGTCAAAAGGCTTGGGCAGATAATCTTCTGCCCCCATCTCAATGCACCGCACCACACTGTTCATCTCATTCAGCGCTGAAATCATAATCACCGGAATATCTCGCCATGCCTCGCTGCTTTTTAAATGCTGTAATACCTGGTATCCGTCCATTTCCGGCATCATAATATCAAGAAGCACCACATCGTAGGTATGGGCCTGAATCATTGACAGGGCCTCACGCCCGTTTTCGGCAACAGTGACGCTATGCCCCTGACGTTTAAGATGGCGGGACAGCAAATCACGGTTCATGTCATTGTCGTCCACCACGAGCAAATCTCCGCAATCGGCCGTCACCGCAACAGTATCATCATGTTTCCCTGATGTGCGGGCGGTCTGATTCCCGGCCGGCAATAATATGTCGGGCGGGGTCTGTCTCGGTGTCATAATGCCGACATCGGTCATTGACAAATTTTCAGTCCCCCTGATAAGTGACAAAAAATTTTCTGCAGCGGAATGAATTCTCTTAAAATCAGGAATACTGCTTTCTATAAAACCATTTTCATAATGCAGTTCCTCTGCATTCTTCAGTAAAATTTCAGTAAAACTGACGATTGCATTTGAAGGCGTGGAGAGTTCCTGGCGCAGATTTGCTCCGAAGGTCTCCAAACCGATTTTGGTTTCTCCGGCCTCTGTTTTCTCAGGATCAAGGATCGTGTTGACAAGTTCAAAAGACTGTTTGCCAGTTGAAAGAATATTTCTGAGTACAAAGATCAAATCCTGATGTCCTGTCATATCTTCAGCATCTTCCAACAGCATTTCACTATAGCCGATGACTGCATTTAATGGTGTGCGGAGATCATGCCGCAGTTTCGCGAGAATCTCGCACCGAACCTGGTCTGTCACCTCTGTTTTCAAAGGAGCCTTGAATTTGGCAGCACGTCGGGGACGCGCCCTTGCTATTCGATGTTTGGTTTTTCGATATTTTCTTTCTTTTGTTATCATGCCTTAATCTGCTTTCTCAGAATGGCCCTCATATTCTTTTTCTTTAATCAGAGATATCTGTCCAGCCTATTCCTGAATTTCAGCAGATGGAAATATCCTATAGATTTTAAGAAAATGTCCGTCACTCCGGAGTGCCAAACTTGCAGTTTCGCGAAAGCTTCCGGTTTCCGGGCTTCGGAAAAATTGCCAAACAGTCCGGAGTGCCAAACTTGCAGTTTGGCACTCCGGATAATCTTTTTCTTAAAGCCTATAGACCGCTTCTCTCGGGCTGACAAATCTGCCAGAAATGCCCGGGACTTGTCAGTCCCGGGCGAGCTTTTCGGAAGCATTTTCCTTCTGCTGAATTAAATGAGATATGAAAAGGTCTTAAATGTTTTGCCTGAAATATCAATCAGAACTTATTTTTACTGTGAAAATACATTTCCCAAAAATCCGATTTCTTATTTTTACATTATTCAGAGAGGCATTCCTCTCCGCTGTTTTTATCCTAGATACCACGATCAGATGATTCATCGGTTATCGTAATATGGGCCTTTTTACCCTTTTTCCCTTTACTATGATCAGAAGTTCTTTTACAAACTGCTCCATATGTTTCGCCTGAGACACCAATTTTTCGAAAGTGAAGTTCAGTTCTTCGGCGTCATAGGTGACGTGTCGCTGGATATCATTGTCAAGAAGACTGTCAGCCATTTCGATTTCCCTGATAAGGTTTGGGAATCCATTTACGATCCTCTGCTGAAGCTGTACGATGTTTCTGCCGCGTTTCTCCAATGAGACAATGTCTTTCCGAACTTTTTTAGTCAGACCTTTCTCTTTCTCTGTTTTGACAGCTTTGAACAATTCATCTTCTGCCGCGTCTATATCACTTCGGATTTCTGCTCTCCCACATTGATCTCTATCTCCATTGCATATTTTTTTCTATCGGTACTGCATGGTTCGTCAGATCATCCAGTTCTTCCCTGTCGTGTCTGAATGTAAGATAACTTATGATTCCTGCAGTCGTCAGAAATAAGGGATTTCCCCGAAAATAAAATACCTGGTGTAGGGTGGGTTGCGCTTCGCTTCACCCACCCTACATTTTTTGTATCGGGTATATTATTTATTTTGTGTTCCCTAACGTCATGATGACATAGCCAATCGCAATATTCGAGCAAAGTCTCATTTTATTCATATTGAGCATGTTTAAGCCTCCGTTTACCGACATGTTTCCGATATGTCTGGCGGAATAATGATAAAAAACCCCGCCTTTTTTCCGAAATAATCTGCTGTCCGTGACGAAAAAAGTCGGGTTTTCCTGCTGCCCGCGGAAAAAAAGATGTATGAAAAACTTTTGCTCAGGCATTTATTTAGGATTTTACATAAACCATTTTCATAAAAACAGCAAGTCCGAAGAATTGGACAAAAATTTTTTTCACTTTTTCTTGACAAACAAAAAGGACACGTTTATTTTAAATAGTAATTATTCTTAATAGCAAATAAAATTTTTAAAATTAAACCAATTTGCTATTTTTTATGATGCTTTAAATTTTATAACAAATTAAAAATCATAATAATTTTAGAAAAAAACATCTGTACTCTCAGCCGCGGGATCAGCCTTTCCTGCTAAATTCTCTATGTCCGCAGATTTTAAAAAGAGATTTTCATACGCCTATTTGTTCTGGCTAAAATGGGTTATGATTTCCGAGTAATGATTTCCAAATAAATAAATTGTCTGGCCTAACCGCTGCGCCGGAAATGACATTCTGTTCGTGTTGTTCCGGCCACAAGGATAAGCTTCTGAAAAACAGACAGACTATTTTTCAGGAAATTTTTACCATTTTTACCATGAAAACGGACCGCCCGAAAATTTTTTTTCAGACGGCGGGATGAAATTTTTTATGGTCGTTTATGAAAAATTTAAAGCATTCGCTTTTTGTTCAACCTTATACAAACCTTACCATGAAGGAAGGACTCAGACAAAATGGAAAAAAAAGAAAAAGCTGTAAAAAAGGAAAAAGCCTTGAAAGTTGCTGACCCTGTCAAAGCCTCTATTGACAAAGCAACTCAGGAAATGATCGCACGGGCCCAGGATCTGGGAATTGACACGATCTTTGACCGGGCAGAGAGCATGAAACCGTGTAATATCGGAATGCAGGGAATCTGCTGTAAGAACTGCTCCATGGGACCGTGTCGGCTTCCGCTTCCCAAGGGCGGCATTGAGGGCGAGGACACAAGAAAGGGGCTTTGCGGCGCGACGCCGAACACCATCGCGGCCCGTAACTTCATCAGAATGATCGCGGGCGGTGCCGCAGCCCATTCGGACCATGGCCGCTGCGTGGCCGAGGTTTTTCTGTCCGTGGCAAGAAAAGAGTCCCACGACTATGCGATCAAAGATGCGGACAAACTTCTGTCCATCGCTCCCTATTTTGATGTCGCCACCACAGTTGAGGTTGACGGAGAAGTCTTGGACAGGGACATTGACGAGATCGCTGTGGAAGTGGCTGAAAAAGCCCTGAACGAATGGGGCAAGGCAGAGGGCGAGCTTTACTACCTGAAGAGAGCGCCCGCACCGCTGTATGAGAAATGGAAAAAACAGGGCGTGCTTCCCCGGAACATTGACAGGGAGATCGTGGAGATCATGCACCGCACCCATATCGGCGTTGACCAGGATTACAAGAACCTGATCAAACAGGGGACCCGGGCCGCCATTGCTGACGGATGGGGCGGTTCCATGCTGGCCACGGATCTTCAGGACGTGCTTTTCGGGACCCCGTACCCGGTTCAGTCCGAGGCAAACCTGGGCGTTATGAAGGACGACCATGTGAATCTCATTGTTCATGGCCATGAGCCCGTTCTTTCCGAGATGATTGTGGCAGCTGCCCAGTCTCCGGCAATGGTCGAGTACGCGAAATCCAAAGGCGCGAAGGGCATTCAGCTCGGGGGCATCTGCTGCACAGCCAACGAGATTCTCCAGCGTCACGGCATTCCCACCGCGGCAACCTTTCTGCAACAGGAGCTGGCCATCATCACTGGCGCGTGCGATGCCATGGTGGTTGATATCCAGTGCATCATGCAGAACCTCGCCAACGTGGCCAAATGCTTCCACACCAAGCTCATCACCACCCACCCCATTGCCAAAATGGAGCAGGATAATGTGATGCATATTGAGTTCGATGAGCATCACGCCATGGAAGACGCTGAGAAGATTGTGAAACTGGCCATTGACAATTTTAAGAACAGAGGCGCCGAGGTCATGATTCCGCGGCAGAAGAACACCCAGATCGCGGGTTTCGGTGTTGAGTCCATAGAATACCACCTCGGAGGATCGTTCCGCGGCACTTACTACACGCTGAATGACAACATCATCAACGGCCGGATCCGGGGTATTGCCGGCGTGGTGGGCTGCAACAATGCCAGGACACGCCACAATGAGGGTCATATTGCGGTTGTCAAAGAGCTGATCAAAAACGACGTGATCGTTCTCACCACCGGCTGCAACGGCATTGCCTGCGCCATGGAAGGACTGCTCACCCCCGAAGCCGCATCCGTCTATTGCGGTCCCGGGCTTGCCGAGGTCTGCGAGACCGTGGGGATTCCGCCCGTGCTTCATCTGGGGTCCTGCGTGGACAACAGCCGCATCCTCCTGGCCGCGACCGAGGTCGTCAAAGCGGGCGGTCTTGGCAAGGACATCTCCGATCTCCCCGCAGCAGGAAGCGCGCCCGAATGGATGAGTGAGAAGGCCATCAGCATCGGTCATTATTTTGTCACCTCAGGTGTTTACACAGTCTTCGGTTATATGCTGCCCACGTCCGGAGCGCCCGTGTTCCATGATTATCTGAGCAAGGAGCTGGAAAAGATTTACGGCGGCATGTGGGACCTTGAAGTGGATCCTGTTAAGCACGCTCAGAAGATGATCGCCCATATAGACAAAAAGCGTAAGGCTCTCGGCATTGACAAGGCCAGGGAAAGAGTCCTTATGGATATGGCGAGTCGCCAGGCGCTTGAGGCCTAGTTTTAGTATTTTTTAATTTTTGCGGGCTGCGAGTTGTTGTTGGATTAGCCTCCTGATACCTGCAAGTCACAGCAGAGAGTTTATGTATCTCATCTCTGCTGTGACTTCGCAGCCTGCAAATCATAAGGTATTTTATTGTTTAAACAAATTCTCTCAAGATTAATCCGCACATCATAGGCCATAATCTCCACACCGTGATTCACAGCACGTCTCAGTTCCTTTCCATATGCCGGATCAATATGATCCGCAGGTCTGAAAATCTTTGCGTCCGTCCGTTGAATGAGGTAGAACATGACGCAGCGATACCCGGATGAAACCAGATTTTGCAATTCAACAAGATGTTTTAACCCTCTTGATGTCACCGCATCAGGAAAACACGCGATGCCGTCTTTTACCAGCGTGCAGTTTTTAATTTCCACATAACACGCATCATTCTCCCCTTTTTTCAGAAGAAGATCAAGCCGGGAATGGCTTCCGACCCTGGGTTCCCGATTAACCGTGTCATAGCCTCGGAGTTCTTTCACTCTTCCCTGGTCAACGGATTTGAAGACCAGTCGGTTCGGCACCAACGTGTTGACCCCCACGAGCGAAGTGGACATTCTGATGAGTTCCCAAGTGTATTTTAACTTTCGTTTGGGATTGTCATGATATGACAGATAAACCGGATTTCCGGGATCGCAGCATTCTTTCATCGTGCCGGAATTGGGACAGTGGGCAGTGACAACCTCCCCGCTTTCCAATTTTACATCAGCCAAAAAACGCTTATATCTTCTGATGAGGGTTCCGGGGATGAGTGCCGGCCAGGTAAGACCTTCTGATTTCATAGTGTTATATGTCTGTGAGTACGCCATAAAATTTTTGAAAAGGAGTGCTAAAATTTTATTTTAGCAAAAAATCCGCTTTGTTTTTTTCCTGATTATAACGGATTTAGGGGAGGGCCGACCAAGCCCTGTAAGGGCGACATATTTGTAGCAAATCTTTACCGAACCGGCCTGGCATGATAAACGCTGCAAACATGCCGCCCCCACGGGGCTTTACCGGCCTCCCCTAAATCCGTTATAATCAGCAAAAATTAAACTTATGATTTCTTTTTTTTCTTCTGTGCTTTCTGAATCTTAGCCCATTCGTCACGCAGCGTCACTGTCCGATTGAACACCGGCGACGTATCAGAAGAATCTCGGTCAGCACAAAAATAGCCCAGTCGCTCAAACTGGTAACGGCTTTCAGGGGCAGCGTCTGCCAGACTCGGTTCGACATAACATTCTGTCAGTCTCTCCAATGAATTCGGACTGAGAGAGGATTTCCAATCAGAAGATTTTTTTTCATCGGTCGGATTTGTTTTTGTAAAGAGATGGTCATACAAACGCACTTCAGCCTTGACTGCATGAGCAGCCGAAACCCAATGCAGCGTGGCCTTTACCTTACGTCCGTCCGGAGCATCTCCGCCTCGGGTTTTCGGGTCATAAGTACAGCGCAGCTCGATGATTTCGCCAGTCTGTTCATCTTTTACCACATCCGTGCATTTGATGAAATACGCGTATCGCAGACGGACTTCACGACCCGGAGCCAAACGGAAGAATTTTTTCGGCGGGTCCTCACGAAAATCATCCTGCTCAATGTACAGCACACGGGAAAACGGAACCTTCCGCGTTCCCATGCCGGGGTCTTCGGGATTGTTTATGGCATCCAACTCTTCCACCTGATCTTCGGGATAGTTTTCAATAACAACCCGAAGCGGACGCAGCACTGCCATCACCCGCGGGGCATGTTTGTTCAGATCTTCCCGAAGGCAGTATTCCAGAAACGCCATATCCACGATGCTGTCCCGTTTTGCCACGCCAATGCGTTCGCAGAAATTCCGAATCGCCTCCGGTGTATAGCCGCGTCGCCTCAGCCCTGAGATCGTGGGCATCCGGGGATCATCCCAGGCGCTGACATGGCCGCCCTCCACCAGCTCGATCAGTTTCCGCTTGCTCAGGACCGTGTAAGTCAGGTTGAGGCGGGCAAATTCAATTTGCTGGGGATGATAAACCTTGAGCTGGTCAAGAACCCAGTCATATAATGGGCGATTATTTTCAAATTCCAGTGTGCAGATGGAATGTGTGATCCCTTCAATGGAATCCGAAAGGCAGTGGGTAAAGTCGTACATGGGGTAAATATGCCATTTGTCGCCTGTCCGGTGATGGGAAACCTTTCGAATGCGGTAAAGGGTGGGGTCCCGCATGAGCATATTGGGAGATGCCATATCTATTTTTGCCCGGAGTACATGCGTTCCGTCCTCGAATTCCCCTGCTTTCATGCGCCCGAACATATCCAGGTTCTCCTCGACTGAGCGGTTACGGTACGGGCTTTCTTTGCCCGGCTCGGTCAATGTGCCCCGGTGTTCCCTGATTTCATCTGCACTCAGGCTGTCAACATATGCCTTGCCCTCTCTGATTAACTGAATTGCATAATCATAAAGTTTGTCAAAGTAATCCGATGCGTAATAAAGATGCTCTCCCCAGTCAAATCCGAGCCATCGGACATCCGCTTTGATGGATTCCACATATTCGACTTCCTCTTTGGTGGGATTGGTATCGTCAAACCGAAGGTGGCACTCATCCTTATATTCGGCAGCAAAGCCGAAGTTGAGACAGATGGATTTGGCATGTCCGATATGCAAATAGCCGTTGGGTTCCGGTGGAAATCGGGTGATAACCCTGCCGCTGTATTTGTCTGTTTTTAAATCTTCCTCAATGATATTTCGAATAAAATTCGGGGGCGGGGCGGAATCGGTTGTGGTCATATTTATAACTGCTCCTTTCTTGTTTTATATTAAAGTGTTAGGTGTTAGGTGTTAAGAAAAATTACAATTTTTCATGCGTTGTTGAGACCGAAACACTGTGACTGTTATGCAGAACTGATGTTCGTGTTTTGTTTTTTTCTGATTATAACGGATTTAGGGGAGGCCGGGAAAGCCCGCGAGGACGACATATTTGCAGTATTCATCATGCGAGCAAAGCCCTGTGGGGGCGGCATATTCACAGCATGATTTGCTACTGCTACAAACATGCCGCCTCCGCAGGGCTTGGTCGGCCCTCCGCTAAATCCGTTATAATCAGAATTTATCCTCTTTGGCTTTTAATAAATTTAAGGCATTAGCCCTGACACAGAGGGAAATGAGTTTATAATTTATTATACGACGAATATCTATAACTCGATGATCAAGTTTCCTGACCCGATTCGAACAAAAAGTTTGTCATTCCTGCGAAAGCAGGAATCCGTTTTTTGGCCGATGCGGCGTTCCGGGTTCTGTGGATTCCTGCTTTCGCAGGAATGACAGAAAAAAACTTGATCATCGAGTATAAGCTTAAAGCTCCCAAAATGCAATCTCAATTTTTTTGAAATTGCTTTCAGAAGGATTTAAATGTATCACAATGAATATCATATTGTAGAAACAAATCACAACTGACTTAACACAATACTTCGGACAGTTTTTGTAACCTATTGTTTTTATTGGGGCTGACGATTTTTGCTTCAAAAATTAAAATCATTTAATTTCAATAAGTTAATTTTTTATCATTCTTGATTTCCAAAAACTGTCCGAAATATTGTTAACACAGAATGTTTAAAAAATGAGGTCTGAAAAAAATGAATGAATCAAGCAATAATCAATGGAAAGAACGAATTGTTTCTCCTGACAAAGTACTTGAAAGAATTAAACCAGGAATGAATATTTTTCTGGGAACCGGTGTGGCTGAACCTCGGACTCTGGTCCAGCGTCTGATGGCCTCGGATGCCTCTAATTTACGGGATCTGGAATTGTCTCAGCTGGTCAGTCTCGGGGATGCCATTTCGTTAAAAAAGCATCATTCCCACAAGTATCGCCTTAAAACTTTTTTCTCAGGATGGCAGGCTAATGAGGCCATTACCGCGGGGCTGGCAGATCTGATTCCGAGCCGTTATTCCCAGATTCCCCAAGTGATCGAATCTGGAAAAATTCCTTTTGATGCGGCCTTTGTACAGATTACGCCTCCCAATGAATCCGGCTATTGCAGTCTTGGCGTATGCATAGATGTGGCCCGACAGGCTATGGAGCTGGCTTCATTTTCAGTGGGAGAGATCAACCCTCTGCTCCCGCGTACCTTTGGCGACACCTTTGTTCATATTTCGGATTTTGACTTGCTGGTAAACGCGACCGAACCCCTCATTTATTTTGACCGATGGCCTGTAGATGATGTTTATGAACAAGTGGGAGCCAACGTGGCTTCGGTCATTGAAGATAAAAGCTGCCTCGCGTTTTCCATTGGTCCGTTGTACGAGGCACTGAGCCGGCACCTGGTCCATAAACATCATTTGGGAATCCATTCGCCTTTTCTGATTGATGCCCTCATGGATCTGATAAAAAGCGGTGCTGTCACCAACCGATACAAGGATAGTTACCGGGGCAAGTGTCTGTGTTCCTACGCATTTGGAACACAGGAACTCATGGCCTGGCTCGACAACAATCCTCTGGTGGAATTTCAGGGGATTGACAAGGTATTCAATCCCATCCAAATCGGTGCCAATCCACAATTTGTGGCTGTGCTGCCGGCCCGTAAGGTGGATCTGTCCGGACGAATTGCACTTCATATCGGAAAGGGGAACGTGGCTTCCGGCCCCGGGGAAGTGGTGAATTTTTTCGACGGCGCCTTGCTTTCCGAAGGGGGGCGAACCATATTCGCCCTTCCCAGCCGGAACCGAAAAGGAGAACCTAATATTCTGATATCAGTAAGGAATTTTCCGAATCAGTTCACCCCGTGGGAGTCGGTAAACATGATTATCACGGAATACGGCGTGGTCAGCCTGAACGGACGCACGGTGCGGGAGCGTGCCCAGGCGCTGATTGACATTGCCCACCCGGATGACCGGCCAAAACTCGTGGAACAGGCCAAAGCAGAAAAAATATTATATCCGGATCAGATTTTCCTGGCAGAATCTGCCCACCTCTATCCGTCAGAAATTGCCTTCAGACACACATTTAAAAACAATACCCAAGTGAGGTTCAGGGCAATCAGACCCTCTGACGAAGAAGAAATGCGCCGCCTGTTTTACCGCTTCTCTGACATGGCCGTTTACTACCGGTATTTTACAAAGGTCACGACCATGCCTCATGCCAGAATGCAGGAATATGTCAATATTGATTATAATCAGATCATGTCTGTTGTCGGACTTGTTGGGGAACCAGGACACGGACATATCATAGCGGAAGCAAGATTTGTCAAAGAAAAACATAATCCTTACGCTGAAGTGGCTTTTGTCGTGGATGAGCATTACAAGGGGCTGGGGATCGCGACGTATCTTTACAAATTGCTTGTCCATCTGGCAAAAAAGCAGGGGATACAGGGCTTCACAGCCGATGTGATGGCTTCAAACAAAGGGATGATAAAGGTTTTTGAGAAAGGCGATCAGCCCATACAGGCGAACATGCAATATGGAACATACAGATTAACCATTGCGTTTGAGTCCTGATTTATATGAAAAAGGTGTTAGGTGTTAGGTGTTAAGTGTTAGGAAAAACAGCAAAATTTTCATCATTCGTTGTGACCGGCAGATCATGGCCGTTTATATAAAAAAGGTGTTAAGTGTTAGGTGTCAGGTGTTAGGAAAAATTACAAATTTTTTGCTCGACCCGATTCAGCAGCCCGCTTGTCATTCCTGCGAAAGCAGGAATCCATTTTGGGCGATGCCACATTTTCAGGAGCTGTGGATCCCTGTTTTCACAGGCTTCGGCGTGAGTTCAGTCGAACGGAATAACAAAAAATTTGATCATCGAAAGTTAGGAAACACTGAAACTTTCATACCTGGTTGTGAGCAGACCGGTCATGATGGTTTACAATAAAAAGATTCCATTACCCCTGATCTTTAAATTTTCTTTCTTGATCATTCTTAAAATTTTAGGTAATAAATGCCGTTAGTCATAAGCTTATCTTTTGGAAACATACAGAGAATGTTTTCAAAACAGATAAGCACATTAAACAACTGAAACTGGCTTGTTGAAAAAAATCAGAGTCAGCAAGACAGATTATATTGGGAAATGAACCAATGAAAATTACGATTCTGTATGACAACGAAGTATGGGATAAAAATCTTAAGCCAGGCTGGGGGTTTTCCTGCCTAGTGGAAGCAGAAGGAAAAATTCTGCTTTTTGATACAGGTGCAGACGGTCATATCCTTTTGGATAATATGAAAAAACTTCATATTGATCCGATGACTGTTGATACTGTTTTTATTTCACATTACCATTGGGACCACACCGGCGGACTGGCTGATTTCCTCAGGCTCAATCCTGCCAGGTTGTATATCCCCTCTTCATGTTTGGAACCCCGTAACGCAAAAGAAGTCGTCAGAGTAAAACATCTGCTTGAAATTCATGAAAATATATTTTCAACAGGTGAACTCATGGGAATAGAGCAATCCCTTGTCGTAAAGCAGAAACAGGGGGTGATTCTGATTGCAGGGTGTTCCCATCCGGGTGTCAGAGAAATGATTAAAGCAGCTTCGCAAGTCGGGGAAGTTCGAGGAATTATCGGAGGCCTGCACGGATTCGACCAATTCAGTTTGCTCGAGAATATGGAAATTGTGTGCGCCACACATTGCACCCTCTTTAAACAAGAAATCAAAACATACTATCCGGACACATATGTGGAAGGGGGCGCGGGCAGAATCATTGAAATCTGAGTACCGGGGATTGTCAGGATTAATGGTGTGTTTCCGATCTCTTCAGGGATTTTCCCTGATAAAATTAGGATTTTCCTGATTTACAATATATTTTCGTTCAGATATGAAACAGACCATAGCGCCTGCGAAAATATTTTTCCGAATCTTACTTGTCACATTTTTGAATACCAACAAGTTATAAACTTATCTGTGGAAAAGCATTCTCTTAAAACTTAAAACTTATATCTGAGGCGACTGTTCCCCTTTTCCATATATTGGGAACAGTCTTATCGTTATGCACAGGGGAAGCGCAGTGTAACCCTTTTTTGCCGAAGCTGATACGGTGGGTTACGCTGCTCATCCATCCTAAACCTCTGAATATCCGAAATCGTGAATTATGAAAGTGATGTACAGAAAATTTATTTTTCTTATGCGGAGGGTGTTCATTTTTACTTTATGTACAAACTTCTGTTCAGCGTATTCGGCCGATGTTTACCAATACGGTTGGAATGATATTTTTGTGAATACCGCCCGTGAAGTGTCTTATCTGACAGAAGCCGAAAAACAGGTCATTATAGTATTGAACAAAGCGCGTACAAATCCGCCATTATTTGCCGAAAAATACCTTGCCGAGTGGGCTGACAAAAGCCATGTCGCGAAGGATTGTTATGATCGGTTAAAAGGAATGCGGCCGATAAAACCGTTATATCCTTCAAAAGCCTTATCTATGGCAGCCAGAGACTATGTAAATAAGACATATAAAAACACTGAAAGTGCTTTATTGTGGACCCGGCGGCTTGAAAGTTATGGCAAATGGAACGGAGATATCGCTGAGAGTATTTTTTACGGGCGGCGTGATCCGTTGGAAATTGTTGTTCAGCTGATGATTCGCAGAGAAGAATCTGCTATGAAGCATCAGGAAAATATTCTTAATCCCCTGCATCATTTTGTAGGGGTGGCCATGGGACCGCATAATATATACCGATATGTATGCGTGGCAGAGTTTGCAAGTGATATCAAAGAGTCAGGACGGTCAGACAGGAATCACCGCGGGGAAAGCTTTTCCGCATCTGAGACTTCCGAAATTTTGAAAACTTCGGAAGTCCGATCTGACCCGAAAAGGGACTAATTTCTGATTCTTTTTTTCAGTTCTTTCATAAGGGCAATACAGAGCTGATTGGCATCAGCGACAATGGCGACATCAGCCATTTTCATCATGGTGGCATTGGGATTTTTATTCACCGCGATGATGAAGTCCGCGTCATTTATGGCCGCGGTATGCTGAATCGCGCCGCTGATGCCAAAGGAGAAAAGCACCTGGGGACTGATATGTCTGCCGGCCTGGCCAATGAGGGATTCATGGTCCGCCCATTTGGAATAAACCACCGGACGGGTGGCTCCGAGTTCACCGTTCATGAGGCGGGCCAGTTCAAACAGTTTTTTAAATTTATTTTTACTGCCCATGCCTCTGCCGCCGCACACCACCACGCGGGCATCTTCAATTCTCTGATCTCGCTGCGGCTGACGTTCGGCGATTATCAGCCGCACACGCGCCTTGGGCACATCATCCGGCAGAGGGACCTGTATGATCTCACCTGTGCGCTCATAATCATGCGGAAGCTCCTGAAACATGCCGGGGCGGACCGTGGCCATTTGCGGACGACGATCCGGCGTGACAATCTTTGCCAGCAGGTTTCCGCCAAATGACGGCGCGGTCTGCACGAGAAGGCCATCCTCGTTTATGTCAAGTCCCACGCAGTCCGCGGACAGTCCCGTACCGAGCCGTTTGGCAACCCGGGGCGCAAATTCCCTGCCAAAAGAGGTGGCACCGATAAGAATCGTTTCCGGCTGATGTTCTCTGACAAGCCGCTCTGTCAGTGCCACATATGTCTCCACATTGTAATCTTTCAACCGCGGATGATCAGTGACATACACCTTATGAGCGCCGTGCGCGATATATTCATTGACATATTCATCCACATCGCGGCCCAGCACCACAGCGCCAACCTCTGCATCTGTCTTACTGGCGAGATCCGTGGCTCTGGCCAGCAACTGAAGGGTTACACGGTTTTGGAAGTAATTCCGGTAGTCCCCGAAAACCCATATTTCTCGTTTATTTTCTTTCATTCCTCTTCTTCTTCGTCGTGGTCGTGGGTTTTAAGATCTTTTCCAATGGCACCGCTGATTTTGTCGCCAAAATTTTCAAACAACTGATCCACAATTTTTCTGGCGGCACCCTTCATCACGATATTCTCTTTCTCCGCGGTAGGAGAGTAAACATCCAGTATTTTTGTAGGTGAAGCTTTTATGCCTGTCATTTCAGGATCAAGTCCGAGATCATCTGAGCCGATGGTAAGGATATCTGCTTTGTCAAAAAAAGCATCCTGCACACCCGCGAAGGATACATACCGAGGTGCGTATTGCTGTGTTGTCACAGTGATCAGCCCCGGAGCGTCCATTTCCAGCGTTTCCAGGAAGTTGTCTGAGACCCTTCGCATACGAAATGTGTGTTTGTCAAGCTCGATGTGTTCAACATAAGCCACCCCGGGGATATCAAGCTCCTCGGCCAACTGTGGCCCGACCTGTGCGGTTTCACTGTCGCTCGTGTAGCAGCCGCAGAGAATCAGATCAAAATCCGGACATTCTTTTTGAATGGCATGTGCCAGGATAAAGGATGTCACAAAAGTATCAGCGCCTGCCATGCGTCTGTCTGTGAGCAATACCCCGCGATCCGCGCCTGCCGCGACCGCTTCGCGCAGCACTTCCTCGGCCATGGGCGGTCCCATGGTGATTGCGGTGATATGTCCGCCATATTCATGTTTAAGTTGCAAGGCAGCTTCAAGTGCGTGCCTGCACGCCGGATTCATCATGCCGTCAGCCAGTTCCCGGCGAAGCGTGCCTGTTTTCGAATCCCACGGCAGTTCAGATACCATGGGAACCTGTTTTATACAAACAACCAGTTTCAGCATTTTTCCTATTCATTCATTTTATATCATATTATATTGTCATGTTATTTCAGCGACACGGCATATATTACGATGTGCCGGTATTTTCTCTTCCGAACCCGCTGTCACGCGGGCATCCCCGTCGCAGATCATCTCCCCGTCCGGAAAATATGCGGAAGATCCGGTCACTTTGTACTCTGACATCTGTGTTCCCTGCCGTGAGGCTTAATATAACGACCAAATTCACCAACGCAAGGGGCGGGGTGACTGAACAGTTTCATTCAAGAACCCTTAGCCCCTTGCGTCCGGTGCAGCGTTTTGTTATGCACTTTTTGTATCATATATTTCTGATTATAACGGATTTAGGGGAGGCCTGGCCAAGCCCCGTGGGGGCGGAGCGGCATATTTTCAGCATAATTTACTACCAGTACAAACAGATCGCCCCTACGGGGCTTGGCCGGGGCTTGCAAACCTGCTACAGATATACCGCCCTTACAGGGCTTAGTCGGCCTTCCCCTAAATCCGTTATAATCAAATTTTATCGAATTTTTGATAAATTTTTTCTGATTTTAACGGATTTGTTGGATAAATTTACTATTGATTTTCAAAAGATTTATAGCATACTTCATAAAAAAAACAACCTTTAAATTTAAAAGGAGGTATGGCTATGTCAGCAATAAACCTTCCCTCTCCCGTCGGTTCTGCCGGAGGAAGCGGAAGTATCTGTACCCGGTGTTGCCGAAGAGTTGAGGTTTAAAAGTGGCTGAACCACAGATTACCACGGATTACTCGGATTGCTCTGATTGAAAAAAATCCGTACAATCTGTGTAATCAGTAATAATCCGTGGTTTAAAAGTGGCTGAACCACGGATTACCACAGACCGCTTGGATTTCACTGATTGAAAAAAATCCGTGTCATCCGTCTAATCCGTCTAAATCTGCGGTTCAAAACTGTCCGAACCACGGATTACCACAGACCGCTTGGATTTCACTGATTGAAAAAAATCCGTGTCATCCGTCTAATCCGTCTAAATCTGCGGTTCAAAACCGTAACAATAACAACTCATAAAACGAAAGGAGTAAAGAGAAATGAAACAGATTGTATTGGCTGTAACCATCGTTGTTTTTCTGGCGAGCCTTGCGGCTCAGGCGCAGGAGACATCCGTGCCGCCACTGGTGAATTACCAGGGAATGCTGACAGATGCTGACGGCAAACCACTCACGGGAACTAAAAACCTGGAGTTCAACCTGTACGGTGCGTCAACAGGCGGCGATCCTGTCTGGGGTCCGCAAATTTTCAAAGATGTGCCGCTGGTGAACGGCATGTTCAACGTCATCCTTGGCACTACCGATACCGAAGGCCGTTCCATTGCCGAGGCGTTTGGCGGGAAAGATCGTTATCTTGGCATCAAAGTGGATGGTGAAACTGAACTTGTTCCCCGACAGCAGATTCTGAGTACGCCGTTTGCGATTCAGGCAGAATATGCGGTTAAAGCTGAACATGCAGTTACGGCTGACCATGCTACCAAAGCAGATATTGCTACCGAGGTTGAATCGTTAAAAGGTTTGCCTCCCGCGGATTATGATAGCGGATGGTTTGATGTTGAGGCAGGCAATACTTACGCAAAAGAAGTCGGATTTATAGGGCTTCCCAGACTCATCACATCTTATTATAAACGGTCAAATGGTCAGATAATTCCATGGGGTGTCAGCCAATTTGGTTATCAATATAGTGATAAAAATGTAATAACTGGAATTGTGTTAGATTTTGATGAAGCCGGCCATTTATATGTAAGAACACCTTCTGGAAATTCTTATAATTTTATCTTGGACTTAGGAGCATATCGTAACCGCACTAACGATGGCAATGATGGTTATAGGCAAATGCGTGACTCAACAGGTGTCCAGTTTAGACTTTTGTTATGGAAATAAACAGGCTTTGAACCACAGCTTACCACAGATTACTCGGATTTCACTGATTTTTTTGAATCCGTGCAATCAGCGTAATCCGTTCAAATCTGTGGTTCGGAGGCTCATCTACATGGATTATGTGTAAGAAAGGGATTTCTTCCCGGAGTCTTGGCGTAATCCTTTCTTAACCATAATCCATGTAGATGAAGATATTTAATCAGTGTAATCCGTGGTTCAAACGTTCACTCAAACAAGGAGAAAATATGAAACAATTACTGATAGTTCTGTTTATCACATTCCTGCTGGCAGGAACGCCGATTCATGCAAACGCAGCTCCGGAACTGAGCTTTGATTCGGCAGAGGTGTTGCCGGGCCAGACTGTATCATTGAATCTCAATTTTGCTGGCGGCACAGAAGCATATGCCGGCATCAATGTCACCATCCAACTGCCTGAAACCGTAGCCATCAACACGGTTTCAAAGGGCGCACTGCTGACTTCTGTTTTTACATTGGATTACTCGTCTGATGGCAATAAGGTAATGATTATCGCTTATTCAAAAAGCAGCACTTTTTCAGGAAGCGGAACCTTGTTCACTTTGAGCGTCAAGGCAGATGATGACGCATTATCCGGGGAACAGGATGTTATCTTTGTAACAGATAGTTCCGGTCTGATTAATCCCAATGCGCTTTCAAACTCAGATGGCTCGAAATCCGTTTCTCCCACGCTGAACAATGGGAAAATCGTTATATCGAAATTGGAAGATGATGACGGAGATGGCCTTTCCGATGAGTGGGAAATGAAATATTTCGGGAATCTGAATCAGGGCGCAAATGGTGATCCGGACGAAGATGGCCATACCAATTTGCAGGAGTATCAATATGGTACTAATCCGACAAAATCAGGCGATGTGGACGGAAATAAAACCCTTAATCTCAAAGATGCCATCATTGCCCTGCGAATTGCCTGCGGTAAAAGCCCTTCGGAACAGCCCGTACAGGTTAATATGGCTGGAGATGTGAACGGAGACGGGCAGATCGGTATTCATGAGGCGATTTTTGTTCTTGATCAGCTTTCCAGAATCACCGATTAGAAGGATAAAAACTACACGGATTGCATTTAGTCAGGATTGATTGAAATTTAAGAAGGATAAAGCGTTATCCTGTCTAAGTGACAATCAATCCTTATTAAATATAATCCGTGTAGCTCAGAGGGAAGGAGGCAAAACTTATGCTGACAAATGTCCGAAGAAAGATGTTTACGACAGATGAATACCACCGCATGACGGAACTGGGTATTCTGGGAGAGGATGATCATCTGGAACTTATTGAAGGGGATATTATTCAAATGGCAGCAGCTATCGGAAGCTATCACGCTTCGTGTGTTGACAGGCTAACACAATTATTTGCAGCAAATTTTGCCGGAAAGGCGATTGTACGGGTGCAGAATCCTGTCAGTATCGGAAAACATTCGGAACCAGAACCGGATATTGCATTGCTGAAATTCCGTGAGAACTTTTATGCGGAAACCCACCCCGGACCGAAAGATGTCCTACTGATCGTAGAGGTTTCAGATAGCACTCTTAAATATGACCGGGAGACAAAGCTTCCTTTGTATGCAAAAGCAGGTATCAAAGAAACTTGGATTATCAATCTGCAAGAGGGATGTGTGGAAGTTTACACAGGCCCTTCAAAGCAGGGATATGACACTTTGAGAAAATTCCGTAAGCAGACAGTCATAACCTCGGACAGCTTTCCTGACCTGCATCTCAGTGCGGATGATATCATGGGACGGAAATATCCGCTGGCTGTCTGATTTTTGAATCACGGATTACTCGGATTTTCACTGATTTTTATGTAGGGTGGGCATGAACATGCCCACCATTTCGTCTGTCTAAACCATGTTTCACAGGATGAAAGGATTTGCAGATATCTACATGGATTAATGATAAGCAAGGATTCAGGCCTTTGGTGCATAAAATTCCTGCTTATCCCTAATCCGTGCAGATAGAGCTTTGAACCACAGATTACCGCTGATTTCTCAGATTTCTCAGATTTAAAAAATCCGTGTCATCCGGGAAAATCCGTGGTTCAAACCCATTAATGAAAGGAGAATATAAAATGAAAAAAATTATTGTGTTTCTGTTTGTAGTATTTCTGGTTTTTCCCACGCCTTCATGGGCGGCCGACTGGCAGGACATCCGAGATGCCATCCTGGGCAAAGAGGCTGTCACACAGGAAATGGATGTAAACAAGGATGGCAAGGTGGATGTTGCAGATGTCTTGAAAAATCTGAAGGATAGCCCGGTTTCTCCTGATGAGAACGGAACCAGGTATATCGGAACCATGTCATTTGATCCCCAATTTGCTCTGTCGCCCCAGTCTGTGGACATGACAATCGGCGAAACAGGAGCAGAAGCCACCTTTAATGTTGAAAACTCACCCTTCTTTCCCGCCAGCTTTAAAATGAGCGGAAGTTTTTCTGACAACATGATTGCGTTTGATTCCGAGGGTGCAGGCACTCTCCAAAATGGCGATGCCCGCAATCCCCTTCCCAGAGATATTTCATGGAACCTGAATATCACGGATGTAACACCTGTTACAGTTCAGGATTCAGATGAAATGATGTTTCAGGCTGATTTCACCATGACTTACATTGGATTTAAAGCCGAAGATAAGCCATTGGATGTTACCGGCACATTGTATCTGAAAGAGCAACTTGCAGGCGAGGGGTTATCATTTGAACAAGCCGATGATATGGAATTATTGGCTGAAAAATATCCGGTTCAGTAACTCCGGGTTTTGAATCAGAAAAAGGAGGATTTCCAACATGAAATTGAATTTCAAAATGATGCTGGCATTGCTGATGCTCCTTGTCTTTACAGGTGAATCATTGGCAGAAGTGACACAGGTTTTTGTTACCGCTTCTTTTGAAAACAGGAGCACGGATAGTGTGATTTCCATCGGTTCAGGAGGAAATTCGGCTAATTATCCGAATCCAGACGGACAAATACCGGGTGCCGGAACTGTCCGGCTTCAGCAGTCTTCTTTTGGTTTTATGATTGCTGGAAATTTGGGCTATCCTGATGCCATTAAAGATTTGCGTTCTGATGCACAAAATCTGATTGCCAAAGGAACCCAGTATAAAACGCCTGAAAGTTTGGGCGGAGAAGGACAAACCGGAGCCGGAGAAATCGGAAGCGGCGCATGGGATATTCATTTTCCCGGCGCAAGGCTTTATTCAACAGGCGAGTTGTTTGAAGAAGGTACGGATGAACAGAATTATTTTGAATCTGATCTTCTCAAAGCTGCGGAACGGTACCGGGCAATCCTGTTCATTGACCCCTCTGACGAAGAAGCAGCCAAAGGATTATTGCAAACCTATTATGAACGGATGGTGCCGCTGATTTTTGCAGGAAACACGGCTCAGGTATGCACCTTCCGAAGCAGGTTTGCGATGAATTCTCTTGGTTATGAAATCGGTGTGTTGGATGAAGGCGTGGCCCATTACAGAGACGCGGCAGGGGTGTTTGTAGAGCTGTCTGAAACCCTGTCAGATTTGAAATATCTTGACGACACTGCAACCATTTATGGGGAATATGAAGATGTTTTAACCTACGATGCGCTTGCCAAGCCTGATTCGGGAGATGACATGGCAATTGTCCCGAAAGTTCTTGAAACTTATGCCCGTGCGGTTGCATTTCAGGCAGAGGCGCTGGCGCACCGGGTTGACAGAAAATATATGGATATTTTTGAATACCCGGTTCTGCCTTATGAATATGCGCCAAAACGCAGGGAACTTGTGGAATATCTGCATGAACAGGCCGCATATCTTCAAAACGAAATTCTTCTGGCAAATGCCTATTCCCATGTTTTTACGACATCAGACTGGCTGAATGTCACGGATATCGGAAGGGCATCCGGTGTTGTCACCAATCTGCTTTCCCTCAAAGACCTTATCCGAGACGGCATGGTATGTTTTACCATCGCAAGAAATGCAACCGGCGCAGTGACCGGAGACTCTTACGGGGCTTATCCGCCTGAGTATGTGCCGTTTCTTGCATGGGATCCGGAGAGAATGATCGCCGAACCTACTTCCTATCAGAATTTCTATAACTGGGCTTATGAAATTGTGAGTTCGGCTCAGAATTTTCAGGATATTGCCAAGGCCGAGACACGCACATTCGATGCAAATCAGGAGGCAATGAGGACTCAGTTTGAAAACATTCGGAGTCAGTATTTTATAGAGCTGGGCGAATTATGCGGAAGGATTCGGGATGCTGAGGACGGCGAACTTTATCCGGATGTTGTGTATGCGCTTTTCCCTCCGGAAGAACGTGATGAGCAGCATACTTACAACGAATCTTTTGGCGAAAGCAAAGGTGCCATACACCAACAATGGCTGGCTATTCAGCAGGCTGAGACAGAAGTTGACGCGGCCATGATGGATTTGGAAAATCTCATAAAAGAGATGGAAAAGAAAGAGGAAATTGCTGAAAAAATCACTGGTGTATATAACAACCTCGCCCAACTCATTCTTGACAGCGGTGAAAAACTTGCTGCGCTTGAAATTCAGAAAGGAGAACTTGAGGCAAAAAAAATAGAATATCTGATAATTCCGAAATGCTTTTATTTCTTTGATACTGTAATATTAGGAAAAAACTGCAAATGAAAATGTTCACGAATAATGTTTCCGAAACCTTTGTTCCTGCCGGCCTCTGCTTTTTTCGCACACTCGGAATTTTAAATAATATTCCGGGCTCATCAGAGAAACTGAGAGATTATGTCCGGCCGGTAATTTAAAACAAGGCATATTGTAATAACTCGTTATGTGTTTAAAATGGGAAGACAGAAATGGTTACGGAGAATAGCTTCGAGATCGCATTCCCTTCTGATTTTTCGCATGATCTCCGTGACGGACATTTTCAAAAAGGGCTTCCTCATACTGAGCCTTGTCGCAAGTATATATGCGATTACCTTTATTAACAGGGCCGCATGCAGGCCGTCACCCTGAAGGCGCATGGCCTTTATCCCGAGTACCGACTTGAGGATTTTCCAGAAACACTCGATAATATGGTGCTGCTTCCATATATGCCAGATTTCAGCGCCGCGCAGGGGAACCGGGCTGAAATCCATGAGATAATAAGTACGCGTGGAGCTTTTTCGGAAAAAGAAAAGAATGACACACCCGAAGGTCGGGCTGAAAGCAGCGGTTCTCAGGGAGGGAACATCGATTCCCCACTGATCTCTGATCAGTCCGAGTGTTTTTTTCCATGAAGAGGCTTTCTGTTTTGCCTTGCCGATTGTAAAAGTATAATTGCCCTTGCCCGCGATGATAATTTTTTCAAATCCCAGGGCGCGGAGCCGCTTTTTCAGATCGTCGGATGCGAACCATGAGTCAAAAGTGAGGGGGAAGGCGGTCAGATCAATACCTTCCCTGGAAAATTCCTCTTTAAGCCGTGTCAGCATGGAGATCAGAAGAGCCGGCTTGTCAGTGTTGGCCCGACCCTGTTTGGAACAGAAAAGCAGATGCAGAGGAAAGGCAATGCCGCCGATCGTCATCACAATTCCCATCAGATCGTTGCCGCTGACCACTTTTTTGCAACGGCCGCTGTACCAGCTCCATGTGCAGCGGAGCAGTTTTCCCAGACGCTCGATCACGCTGTTGTCAAATGTCAGAGTTATACCGGCCCGGGATATGGTCGCATCACTTTTTTCCAAGAGAGGCCCGAGTTCCTCGGCAGCCTGCCTTACCATAAAACGGACAAGCATTTCTCTGAGATAGTAAATGCTCCACCCTTCTATGGCTCTGTAAAGGCCCTGATGGGGAATGTCCAGAAAATCGGCAAGCTGTTTCGGATTGTAAAACCCGAAAAAATGAGCTGTCGCCAGAAACATGAGAGTTTCAAAGGCAATGCGTTTATCCTGACGGAACTCTCTGCTGAATATGACAAAGAACCATTTTAATTCTTTATTTAAATCCGACATAAGATTATCCTCCTTTTGTTTTTGTATGACAGTTTTTATCTAAGATAATCTTTAAATGGTAATCAGTCAATTTTTCCGAATATCCCGGAACATTATTCAGAATTCCGGGTATGCGGAAAAATCTGAATCCGGCAGGCGCAAAGGCTTCGGAAATATTATTCGTGAGCATTTTCATTTGCCTTTTTTGTTCTAAGCAAAACCTGTCAACGGGATACAATCATTTCGGAATTATCAGAATATGAAAACCGTAAGAAACGAAGAAGTGGAATATTTGGTTCAGTTATTAGCGCCGTAGGTTCAGCTATCGTAGGCGGCATTATAGGTGGTCCGGCAGGCGCAGCAGTAGCTTTGGCTTCGGGAGGGGCAGGCATAGCTCAGGCATATCTTAATATTTCCAGTTCCAATTCAATTGCCAGAAACGCATCTGATTGCGCCCGCCAAATTGGTCGGATAAACGCTCAAATGCAGCGAATCCAGCATTTTGAAAGTGCCAGTATGCAATTTGCTCAACGTGACATAAATCTGTATCAGACAGAGGAAGCCTTGTTTGCGATGGTTCTTCAGGCTGAACGGCTCAAGCTGAACATTCTTTTGGCGGAACAAAGAGAAGACATGGCACGTGCGGAACTCTCCAACATGATCAGCAGAGTTGCGTTTCTGCTTCAGGAATGGAGCCGCTCCACATATTTCGCCACAATCAGTCCGCTGAACCGGGCAGATTACCGGCTGATTCTCTCTCTTGCCATGCGTGATGCCAATGAAATGTTCAGCTATGCCCAGGAGCGGTGTTATCTTGCCGCAAAGACCGCTGAATACCGGATTAATCCTGACCCGGGTGCCGCGTATATCAACGGCACAATTGAAAACATCATGAAAGCCCGGCGCACAGAGGATTTGCTGACCTATCTGAACGGACTGAAACAGGATGTTTACGGACAGCAGATCAAGCAGGGGGCAAGACAGACGGACAGCCTGAAACTGTCTGTTCGGCATTTTATTGTTCAGAACAATATCATTAAAACGGATGCCGAGGGAGAGATTGTTCCGGGTGAAAGCACGTTTGAAACCCACTTGGACGAGAGCGGAGAACCCTCAGACGCTGAGGCGGTTTCAGATTCGGACTGGCTCGCTTTTCTCAACAGCCATTGTGTGTTTGATTCCAAAATCAATGCCAGGAAGCTGGAGTTTGTGTTCAGCACCTCGCTGACTGCCAGAGCAAAGAATCCGCTTCATATTCCCACATCCAGAGGCATGCTTTTGTCATGGAACGGTGATAAGCCGAGCAAGCAAAACGGCGTGACCATCAATATTTCCGGCAGAGGACTGAGTATCGGGACAGATGAACGGGTGAGGATTAATCTGAAGCAGGAAGGAAGCTCAGTCATTCGATATAAAAAATGGGATACTGAACCAACTGCCATGCGGCTCTGGAACCTGGAATCCGTAATGTCCAATGCAATTGCCGCCATCAATGGAAAAGCGCCCACAGTGCTTACCGGAGACAGTTATCGTCCTTCAACCCCGCAGTTCCATGAAAGAAGCCCTGCGAATGACCGCTGGGTGTTCACCATAAGAGGCGACATGGGCGGCGGCGTGAATGCCAAGCTGCTTGAAGAGTTGGATAAGATCAGGGACATTGAGATCACCTTTGATGTCACCTACTTCACTCCGAGCTCAAGGAAGAGGACCGAAGATTAGCAGCTAAAGACCTGCGAGGTTTTGTAAACCTCGCAGGTCTGATTAGAAATCTCATTTTAACGCCATATTTGAAACATCAGACAAGGAACTGTTCAAGTTATGACGCATACTGAAAAAAACTGCAACTCGGAACGGAAGATAATTATTGAGATGATTGAAGCATCAATGGAACCCTCTGAAAAATCAGGAAAACATCCGAGCAAGCCAGGATGCAACAGTATCGTCTGTGTCAACAAAAGAAAAGAACTTCTGAACTTAAAAAACTCAGACCGGAAATGGGAATTTTATCTTTAAACCCTGTGAAGCATTGTAGGGTGGGGTTCAAGGCAGATTTTGAACCACAGATCAGGGCAGATTCAGAAGATTTCGCAGATTGGCTTCAGGCTGCGGAATCTGTGATAATCTGAGCAATCTGCGGTTCAAGGCAGATTTTGAACCACAGATCAGGGCAGATTCAGAAGATTTCGCAGATTGGCTTCAGGCTGCGGAATCTGTGATAATCTGAGCAATCTGCGGTTAAAAGCAGATTTTGAACCGCAGATCAGGGCAGATTCAGAAGATTTCGCAGATTGGCTTCAGGCTGCGGAATCTGTGATAATCTGAGCAATCTGCGGTTCAAGGCAGATTTTGAACCGCAGATCAGGGCAGATTCAGAAGATTTCGCAGATTGGCTTCAGGCTGCGGAATCTGTGATAATCTGAGTAATCTGCGGTTAAAAGCAGATTTTGAACCGCAGATCAGGGCAGATTCAGAAGATTTCGCAGATTGGCTTCAGGCTGCGGAATCTGTGATAATCTGAGTAATCTGCGGTTCAAGGCAGATTTTGAACCGCAGATCAGGGCAGATTCAGAAGATTTCGCAGATTGGCTTCAGGCTGCGGAATCTGTGATAATCTGAGTAATCTGCGGTTAAAAGCAGATTTTGAACCACAGATCAGGGCAGATTCAGAAGATTTCGCAGATTGGCTTCAGGCTGCGGAATCTGTGATAATCTGAGCAATCTGCGGTTCAAGGCAGATTTTGAACCGCAGATCAGGGCAGATTCAGAAGATTTCGCAGATTGGCTTCAGGCTGCGGAATCTGTGATAATCTGAGCAATCTGCGGTTCAAGGCAGATTTTGAACCACAGATTAGGGCAGATTCATCTGAGCAATCTGCGGTTCAAAAGACACAAAAGGAGGACTAATTGAGTTTTATTGAAATTGAGTCAGATCAAATCAAGCTTCCGCCGGAAGTGGTCAGAAAACTGAAGGGAAAGAAGATTCAGTTTGTTGAATTTCAGAATGGCTTTCTGATGAAGCCTGTTTCCGAAGCTCTCAAAGGCAGCGGTGCTTCTTCAGGTGTTCAGAATTACCAGAATTTCAAATACAAAGACATCACAGGAAGAATCATTGATTGCGCCATGCGTGTTCATTCAGCCCTTGGTCCGGGCTTTCTGGAGGTGATCTATCAGCGGGCATTGGCCATAGAGTTCCAGCGGGAACATCTGGTATTCAAAAGAGAAGTGGAGATGCCGATCTATTACCCGGGGCATCATGAGTCCATCGGTAAAAGAAGAGTGGACTTTCTGGTGGAAAATGTCGTGTTTGTAGAATTGAAAGCAAAATCAAAACTGACGAATGATCATTATGCACAGACGATTAACTACCTTGAGGCTCACAGAGTGATAGAAATCTCCTTATTGTTCAATTTTGGCGAAAAAAGTTTGAAATGGAAACGGTTTGTTAAAAGTAAATCATAACCGCAGATGACACATATTAAGAGGATATCGCTGATTATCCTCAGTCTGCGATAATCTGAGTAATCTGTGGTTCAAAACTGAACAACTCATAAAAACGAAAGGAGTGATTCCTCAGTTCAGGGTTTTCCTGTGGAAGTAAGCAGGCTTTGAACCGCAGATTGACACGGATTGGCTCCAATCAGCGAAATCCCAATAACCTGTGTCATCTGCGGTTCAGAGGCTTAATTCGAGAAACAGACAGCAAAGGTGTCAGACAAAATGAAACGGTCAGAACAGAGTGCGAAACCATGAAGAAAGGAGTTTATTATGCGAAAATTTTCATCTTACGGCGCTGTCAGCAAGAATTTGCATTATTATGTGCCAAGAGAATCTTTAATTCAAAGAGCCTATGCTCAACTTCTCGGTGAGTCCCCGGATGAAGAAGGCGGACATTACATCACTGTCTGGGCTCCTCGGCAATGCGGAAAGACATGGATCATGCGGGAAGTGCTTTGGAAACTGATGAAAGATGAGCGGTTCCATGTACTCAAGCTGAATCTGGAGCATCTCAAAATGACCGAGGACACCGATGATATCGTCTCGACGATTGCGGAACAAGTCGTCGAAGGACTGGGATTAAAAAATATCCGAGTCACTCGTCTCAAAGAATTTGATCGGATATTCAAAAAGGGAACGCTGGACAAGCCGCTGATTCTCATCATGGATGAGTTTGACGCGCTGACTGAGGATGCGATCAGCGGCATTTCAGGGGTTTTTAGAAACATTTATAACATCCGCCAGGAGGATCCGAACCCCTCGGCTGAAAAGGAATACCTGCTGCACAGCGTGGCCCTGATCGGTGTACGGAGCGTTCTCGGTATAGAGAATGTCAAAGGCTCGCCGTTCAATGTCCAGCGGAGCGTTCACATTCCCAATCTTACTTACGAAGAGGTTCGCAGCATGTTCGAATGGTACGAGCAGGAGAGTGGACAGAAAGTGGAACCAGCGGTCATTGACAGATTGTTTAACGAAACCCGGGGACAGCCGGGGCTGGTCTCCTGGTTCGGCGAGCTGCTCGCCGAGGGACATGACTATTTCCGGCCGGATCACAGCAAGCCTCTCACGGCTGAGATATTCGAGGAGGTTTATTCGGCTGCCCTTCAGGTGCTTCCCAACAACACGGTGCTGAATATCATCAGCAAGGCAAAACAGGAACACTGCAAAGATTTCGTGCTTGAAATGTTCAAAACCAGGGACAAAATCCCTTTCAAATTTGATGAGCCCACGTTTAATTTTCTTTATATGAACGGTGTCATCGGCGTTGAAAAAAGCGGATTCTTCCTGAGATTCTCCTGCCCCTTTGTCCAGAAACGGCTGTTCAATTATTTCTCCGGCCAATTGTTTCATTACATGGGTCAGATATTGGAACCATTTGAGGACACGAGCGACACCATCAGCGAGGAAGGGCTGAACATCAAAAATCTCATCCGCCGGTATGAGAGGCATCTGCAAAAGAACCGGGACTGGATGCTGGAGGACGCGCCCCGGCGCAAAGACCTGAGAATATTCGAAGCTGTGTTTCATTTCAACCTTTACGAGTATCTGAACCATTTTCTTGCCAACAAAAAAGCAAAGGTATGGCCTGAATTTCCCACGGGAAACGGGGTCATTGACCTCATCATCCGTTACCGGGAAAAAATCTACGGACTCGAACTCAAAAGCTACACCGATGAAAGCGACTACAGGGAGGCGCTGAGACAGGCCGCACGCTACGCCGTATCTCTGAAGCTGACAGTCATTCATCTGGTCTTTTTCGTGGAGTACATCAATGACGAGTATCGCAAAAAATACGAGGCTGAGTATTACGAGGAAACAGAAAAAGTAAAAGTTGTGCCGGTGTTTGTAGGCACTGGGAAATGAACCGCTTACAGCTTTGTGAGCAAGAAAAAAACTTGGAGAAAAGGAGCATACAATGCAAAACGGAAAAGTATCATACATAAATATCGTCATTACAGTCAATGATGACGGATATTTGGCCCGGTGTCCCGGCATTCAGGGTGCTTTTGCAGAAGGGGATACCATCGAGGAAGCCATTTTTAACTGTGTTGATGTTTTAAAGATGATCGCCGACTACAGAAAAGAACGATCCGAAACCATGAATTTGGATGCGCTTCAGATGACCTCGGATATGCAGATTTCTGTTGCGCTGCCTGTGAATGTGAGCTGATGGTAAAGTTAAAGGAACTGCGATACGGGGAAGTCGTGAAACGTCTGCGAAAATTTGGCTTTCGTTTCTACCGCCATGGGCAGGGGTCTCACGAATTATGGGTGCGTGACACTGACGGCAGGGTTGTTCCTGTGCCCCGACATAAGGGAAAAACAGTTCGCAAAGGAACCCTGAGAGCAATTATTCGTGAAATTGGTGTCAGCACTGACGAATTTATGAAAACATAAGATGTTATCGGAAATAAATGATCAAAAAAATTTTTCATCTGTCATTTATTTCCGAATAATGTCTATAACTCGATAATCAGTTTTTTTGATACAATTCGGCCGGAAAGTCTGTCATTCCTGCGAAAGCAGGAATCCATTCCGGGCCGATGCCGCGGTCCCGGGAGCAGTGGATTCCTGCTTTCACAGGAATGACAAAAAAAATTTGATTATCGAGGCTCAGGTACTTAAGCCACGGATTATTCAGATTACAAGAGTTCACGGAGACTTTCTGCCCGTTTGAGATTGATAAATCCCTGACATTGTCAGACAGATCAGACAATTCAACGAGAGCGGAACCCAGAAGTTTTTAATCCGTGACATCTGCGTAATCCATTTCAATCCGTGGTTCTAAACCTCATCAATAAAATAAAGGAGCAACAAAATGAAGCAAATCCTCTCAGCCATAATTATAAGTAAGTTGCAAAAAGTTCTTTGACAAACGGTAAAGGCGCATCTGAAAGCAATTTCCGGGCATCTGTGATCCTGTCAGATATGTTTTTCATTGATATTCAGGAAAGATTGCCTGATTTCTCCGAGTAGGGATGAACCGGTAATTCAATACTGAGTCAGTCTGAATGGGAATGCGGCTAATTATAAATGTTAAAATTCCGAGTTGTCCGCATGGAAATACCTGCCCGGAGAAACATAATCCTAACTGTTTAATATCAATATGTTGAACATATGTCTGACAGTTTTTTTCCTCAGCCGGTCAGCCAGAAGTCGTCCGATAATACTCCGGCCGCCTTCAGTCTCTGATGACGGGACATTCCGAGAATGTACCGACAAGCTTCATCCGCGGAGGTGTCGATGTTCTCCGTGGGACGGTTTGCCAAGGCACGTCCTTTGACACTTTTCCACAGATGATCCATGGCATTCAGTTCCGGAGTTGCCGTGGGCAGAAGCCTGATTTCAATTTTCAGTTCGCCGGCCAGTCCGAGACTGTCATCCGCAGTATGCGGCGTTCCCCGATCCTCGAAGAGAATGATATTCCAGCCACGCCAGTGCGAACGGATCATCTTCAGGAAGCACCGGTGTGTATATTCATCCCAGATGTCCGTAATCAGTAATAAAACATCGCCGCTGCGGATATTAATGACTCCGTGAATAACGCGCCTGTCATGATTGCCTGATATCGGGACTCTGACCTGCTCTCCCCTTCGTCCGTAGCACCCGCGAAGCGGAGGATTCTCCGTAATGATAGTCTCATCAAGCATGAGAATCACGGTGCGCTTCCGATCTGACAATCCTCGGAGGAGCCCCCTTTTGCCTGCCGCCAGGTCGGCGAACGACGGATCAGATCATAGCGAGGAACTTTCCAGCGGATGCCGAGGCGTTTCAGCGCGTAGCTTACGCTGCGTTTCGAAACTCCGATACCGTATGTGTCTGAAAGATATCGGACAAGCAGATCCGATGTCCATACAGAGGAGCGGTAGCCGAAGTCACGCGGATCCTTATCAATAATTCTGTCAATAAGCGGATCGACAATTCCCAATGCCGTACAGGGACGACCGCTACGCTGAACATCTCCGATCCGCCGGAGCGGAGAAATATCCTTACCAGCACGGAACCTGTTTACCCAGTTATAAATTGTCCGGCGGGAAACACGCGAAAGATGTGCGACATCCTGAACGGACATTCCTTCATCAAGCCAGAGCAGAGCCTGGGCGCGACGGAATTGTCCGACCTCGTTTCCCGCGGTGAGCACGGATTCCAAAGCCGATTTATCTTCACTGCCGAGTTTAAAAAAAGCTCTCATCATTCACCTCCTCTTTTTTTAACCGGAAGATATCATATATATTTCCTTTTGTCAAAATGTTTTTGTAACTGTCTGACAGGAGGAAGGAATGTCCGATCTGTGCCCCGTATTCTGCGTATTTCTTCCGGACGATCCGCACCGTGATTAAGAATAACCGGAGTATCATCAGATAGCCTCATACTAACCATCTGATATTAAATGATTAATATATTGTGAAAAGACTTTTTGCAACTTACTTAGCTTTGATTTTGGCATCCGTGTCTCACGCGGGTGTTGACAAATCCGGCGTAACCCCCAACGTCATCTCCCTCCCCTCCGGCCCCGGTTCCATCGAGGGCCTGGGAGAATCATTCGAGCCGCAACTGAACAGCGGCACGGCATCTTATCGGGTTCCGCTGAACCTTCCCAAAGTGCGGGGAAATTCCCCTGGATTGGCTTTGGAATACAACTCAGGCTATGGAAATGGTTATCTCGGCATGGGCTGGCGATTGAATATTCCGTTTCTCCAGCGTCAGACAGACAAAGGACTTCCGCTTTACCAGGATGATGACACCATTATCGAATCAAACGGAGAGGAACTTGTGCTGACAGATGCGGCCGGCATATATCGCTGTGAAAACGAATCCTCATTTACCAGATTTCAGAAAATGGAGGATGGTTCATGGCAGGCACATCATAAAAACGGAAGTTTGTCCGTTTTTGGCGGCACTGAGGATTCCCGCCAGAATCGTGCGGCAGGTGAGACATTCCGATGGATGATCTCATCCGGGCAGGACACCAACGGCAATCAGACAACCTATCAGTATTTTCAGGATAACGGACAGGTTTATATCAAAGAAATCCGATACGGAAAACATGCAACTGCCTCATCCTCCGAATATCGTGTTGAATTCGCCTATGAGACTGGCCGCCCCGACCCTGTGACAGATTACCGAGGACGGTTTAAATGTGTCACCAGCCAGCGACTTGTCAGCATCACCGTTTATGACGGAACCCGGCGGATTCGCCACTGGGCTTTGGGATATGCGGATTCTCGGCATTCGCTGCTCACGGAAGTTAAAGTTTTCGGCGATGACAACGCAAATCTCGGAACCGATGCCCAAGTCAATAGGGATTTTCTTCCGCCCATGAAACTGGGCTATACGTCTGAGCAATTTAATCCGGCCATGATGAATGCGGAAAATACGCCGTCTGTTTCGTTTCAGAACGGAGAAGCAGAACTGGTGGATATTAACGGTGACAGCCTGCCTGATATTCTCTTAAATGAGTATGACGGAACCTATTACTCCGCAATCAACAAAGGCGAAGGAAAAAAATGGGAGGCACTTAAACCGTTTAATTTCAGCCCTTCTGCCAGCTTGTCAGCCCCCACAACCCAGCTCGCGGATTTGAACGGAAACGGAAAATCAAAACTGCTGGTTCAGGATTATACGGGCGCGTATTACTACCATCCGTTTGACGCGCCTCAGACATTTGGAAAAGATGTTGATTTCGTCATTCCCGGTCATTTTCCCATTGATGATCCGAATGTGCGTTTTGCAGACATCAACAATGACAAGGCCATTGACTTAATGGCAACGGATCCGGGTTCGTTTTCGTTTTTAATCAACAAAGGCGAGGGCACACAGAATTATTTTCTGGAAAATCCTCCGGAACCGCCTGCCTCCGGAATCAGTTTTTCCAGTGGCTGGCAACTCGCGGATATGAACGGCGACAGGCTTCAGGATTTGGTTCTGCTGGGAACACAGGAACAGGGCGGAACCCTGTTCCATGCAAACAAGGGATGGGGAGAATTTGATACCCGCGAAGCCATGACCGGAGGCCCCAAAGACAGCGAATTGGGAAATCTTGGAACAGAGCGGCTTTTTATTTCAGATATCAATCATGACGGACTTTCAGATTTGGTGTTTGTGGATTCGGGCATTGTAAGATACTGGCTGAATGAGAACAATAACAAATGGGGCGTGACACAGGAAATCACAAACGGAATTCCGGATTATGACGCGGTGAATGTGGCGGTGCGGTTTGCAGACATGAACGGAAACGGTTCAACCGACATTGTCTGGAACAGCTCAGGTATTGGTTTGAAATACCTTGACTTTTTCCCTGCGGAAAAGCCTTTTCAACTGAGTCGGATTGAGAACGGTATTGGCAGAACTATTGAAATTAAATATGCCACCTCAACAAGTTACATGGTTTCCGCCATGGACACGGAGGATGAATGGACATCTGTTATTCCGTTTCCGGTGGATGTTGTCAGCAGTTTTACGGTTTATGATGGTGCGGGAAATACCTATCGCAGCACCCTGACTTATCGGAACGGTTATTATGACGGAGAGAAAAAAGAGTTCCGGGGTTTTGAATTTGCTGAGAAACGGGAGATCGGCGATGCAAGCGTTCCTGATCTGATCATGGCTCATGTGTTTGATATGGGAGATGTGGATGAGGCATTAAAAGGCAAGCCGCTGGCTGTGGAGGCGCAGAATGAGAAAGGTGAGGTTTTTTATCGTGAGAATTATGCGTGGGATATACGAAGTCTCGCACAGGGGATTAATCACGATGACCGGGATGTGACTTTTCCCTATCAGAGAGAAAAAACACGGGATATTTTGGAGAAGGGGAATGGCGCGCCGGTTCGCTTAAAATGGGAATTTGAATATGACGATTACGGCAATATGACAAAGCAGGTGGATCATGGCCGTCTGGATGAGGTATGGGATGATGAACGGATCACCATCACTGCTTTTTCCTCGGCGTATGAATCCGGCGTTTCAGCGTGGATTCTGGATAGACCTGTTGAAACGTCCGTTACCGATGAAAGCGGAACGCTTGCTGCAAGAAAACGGAATTATTATGACGGATTTTCAGTTCTCGGACAGGTCAGCAAAGGCAATCTCACCAAAACCGAGGATTGGATAAGCGGAGATCAGTACGCGCTGACGGTCAGAAATGATTATGACGAATACGGAAATGTTATTGCAACGTATGATGCGCTTTACGGAACAGCACCCGGGCATTATCGGGAACTGACGTATGATTCGGTATTTCATACGTTTCCGGTTCAGGAAGTCATTTATACCGGAAAATCAGATTTGCCAAGCCTCACCATGTCCGCAACTTATGATTTCGGATTGGGCGTAATGACCTCTTCCACAGATTTTAACGGATTTACAACAAATTACGGATATGATACTTTCGGAAGACTGACTTCAATGTCAAAACCACCGGATACAGGCCATACTCTTGAATATGATTACATGCTGGCTTATGATCTGGGAGACGGCAAAATCATCAACTGGGTGGAAACCCGGCAGAAGGACAACAGCGCTGACGGTTTTCTCAGCTCCCGAACATTTCATGACGGCCTGGGAAAAAAAATCATGACCCGTGCGGAGGGCGAAACTTCGGGGCAGATTGTGGTGACAGATACGGTAAAATTCAATGCACGGAAAACCGAATGGAAAAAATATCTCCCGTATTTTGAAACCGGAACGCTTGATTTTGCTGATCCAAAATTTAATACTGGATTTACGGAACATTTTTACGATGCCATGGGCAGGGAAATCCGGGTGAATCAGCCTGCGGATTCGGATGGCACGATTGTTTATTCCGCCACAACTTACGAGCCGCTGATAAAATTTGTCCAGGATGAGGAGCAGACAAACCCTGCTTCTCTGCATTATGGCTGCGGGATGCGCTATGCTGAGGACGGCTTGCAGGACAAAGACGGAAATGGCCGTCTGAGGCAGGTTTATGAAGTTGTTAAACTGACGGACGCGGGCGAATCCGGGGGGCTGACAGAATGGCTGACCGCATACACTTATGATCTGAATGACAATCTCACTAGGATCACGGATTCTTTTGGAAATCAGAAATTCATGGCATATGACGGGCTGAAGCGGAAAACTTTTATGAATGATCCGGATCGGGGCAAGATGTATTATGAATATGATGATGCGGGAAATCTGATAAAAACCACAGATGCAAAGGGACAGGTCATTGAATATGCTTATGACGGCGTGAACCGGCTGACTGAGGAATATTACGGCGGAGGAAAGAGTTCGCCGGATGTGCAGTATCATTATGATACGCCTTTCGGAGCCATAGACAGGGGGGATTTTTGGGAATCGGATTCTGCGGAAAAGAAAATTGCGGACGGCATTTTAGGCAAAGTCGAGCTTACCAGCGATGACGACCTGAACAGCGACGGAAAGATTGATGTGGCAGATGTGGTTATGGCGGCCAGACCTGCGAGGTTTTTAAAACCTCGCAGGTCTTCTTCAAAACCTCGCAGGTCTTCCGCTCTCACAGCTGAGAATACCAAAGGATTTCTCTCTTATGTGCAGGATCAGTCCGGCGAGGAGCATAACTCCTATGATGAGCGGGGGCGGGTTTCATGGGTGATCAAGCGGATTGGTGAGGCAGATCATCTGCAAAATTTCTATACTGCAATGGCCTATGATTCAATGGATCGGGTCACGAGGCTGACGTATCCTGATCAGAGCAGTATCAGCTATGGTTATAATTCACGGGGGCTGCTGGAGTCTGTGCCGGATGTGATTGAGCAGTATGATTACAATCCTGCGGGACAAAATGCCGTGCTCAAGCTTGCCTGCGGAACAGACACGGGCTATTCGTATGATCATCGCCTGCGCCTGGAGCATCTTTATACAAAACGAAGCAGCGATAATCTGACCTTGCAGGATTTGAATTATGCGTTTGACGGGGTTTCCAATATCACCGGTATCCAAGATAATCGTCCAGATTCGCTGCTGGATAGTGTTGGCGGCGAACTTGGGATTACTTCTGATGAGGCTTGCAGGTTTAATGCCACGCAGTCCTTTGATTATGACTCGTTATATCGTCTGACAAAGGCGGAGAATGCTTTGGTTTACGGCACGATAAATTACCGGTATGACAGAATCGGCAATATGATTCACAAATCCGCAAGCCTGAATACGCCGGATGCGCTCATGGATTTGGGCGGAATGACCTGCGGCGGTGATATGGGAACCCGAAACCGTGCCGGAAGAGATGCGGGAGATGCTCCGGGGCCTCATGCGATTACGGCCACGGAAAAAGGCGTTTCAGGTGCGATGCAGTTTGAATATGATGCCAACGGCAACATGACTTCCGATAACGGCATGAGTTTGTCATGGGATTTCAGAGACCGGCTTGCAGGTCTGAAAAAAGGGACAACCAGTGCAGATTATCTCTATGATTATTCTGATACCCGCAAGAGGAAAACTGTAACCGATTCAGAGGGGGCGACAAATGAGGTGCTGTATATTGATAAGTATTCGGAAATCAGAGAGGGGAACCTGATAAAATATGTTTATGCCGGGAACAGCAGGATTGCCCGTATTGAAAATGGCGAGATGACACCCACAGGGTTTTATCTGCATGACCATCTGGGCAGCACCTCATTTACTTTGTCTGATAACGGATCGGTTACAGAGCAGCTTGTGAATTATCCCTATGGAAATCCGAGGTTGGAGAAACGGGCGGAATTTGTAAATGCGGCGGCGGATTATAAATTCACTGGCAAAGAACGGGACTTGGAAAGCGGGTTGCAGTATTTTGAGGCGCGGTATTATTCGGGAACGCTGGGGCGGTTTAATCGGGTGGATCCGATTGTTAGTAATGTCTGGAGTAATTCCAATATAAAACTGTTATTGCTACCTCAGAGTCTTAACACATATGCTTATACATATAATCGTTGCTTAATTGCAAATGATCCAAATGGTGAAGTTGCTAATTTTGTCATAGGTGCTGTTATTGGCGGTGTAGTGGGGGGAGCTACAAATATTATTGCTGCCAAGATACAAGGGAAACCTATAAATTTAGAATCATTGGCTTTTGATGTTGTGATGGGAGCAGGCACTGGTGCTATAACTAGCGGAGCCAGTGCTTGGGTACAAGGAGCTAATTTAACTACAAAAATATTGGTAACTCAAGGGGTCGGAGTAGTTACTGATGTTACAGCGAGTGCCATTAACCAGTATTATTATAATGGAAAAGTAGATACTGGTACATTAGCTAAGGATGTTGTGGTAGGTAGAATATTAGATATAGGTGCAGGAGACGTGTTGAAGGAAGGTTTTGATGATTTGGCAAAAGTAAGATCTCTATCTAACTATGGTTATTCAGAGCTGGATCATATTTTAAACCGTGTTCCTGGATGGGTTCAAAAGCGTGTAGATGACGCATTTCCTCAGGCAGGGTTTATAGGAAAAACATTCGAGGATTCTTCAAAGGCTTTAATTAGCTTACCTAATAAACTTAGTGCTTCAGATTCTCCCGTACAAGGTATCAGCATAAGTGAACCCTCAACAGGTGTAACTTTATGGCACAAGTAGCCATGTAAACTGGCATGAATATGCCCACCGTTTCATCAACTGTCTGAACCATGATTCACAGGATGAAAGAATTTTGAACCACGGATTACCGCCATCTCGCTACATGGATTAGGGATAAGCAGGGATTCAGGCCTTTGTTGCATAAAATCCCTGCTTATCGCTAATCCGTGCAGATGGCCCCTGAACCACGGATTATACGGATTTCTCGGATTTCTCGGATTAAAAAATCTGTGCAATCTGTGTAATCCGTGCTAATCTGTGGTTCAGATGCTTATCTACACGGATTATGTGTAAGAAAAGGATTTCCGCCCGGAGTTCAGCGTAATCCTTTCTTAACCACAATCCATGTAGATGGGAGTGAAAAATCCGTGTAATCCGTGTAATCCGTATAATCCGTGGTTCAGAACCGTTGCGAAACCGCTCAACCTGTCCGAACCATGATTTGCAGGATTAAAGAATGACCATGATTCAAACCTCAGTCATGGAAATCCCTGAATCCTGAGAATTATGGTTCGGACAATGAATAACAACCCATAAAAACGAAAGGAAAAAGGAAAATGAGACAGATCGTATTGGTAATGTTTTTTGTAATTCTGGCAGGAGCCATGACACAGGCGCAGGAGACATCCGTGCCGCCGCTGGTGAATTATCAGGGGATGCTGACAGATGCGGACGGCAAACCGCTCACGGGAACCAAAAAAATTGAGTTCAACCTGTACGATGCGGCAATGGGCGGAACAAAAATCTGGGGGCCGCAGATTTTTGCCAGCGTTCCTCTTGTAAATGGAAGTTTTAATGTCATTCTCAGCGTGGCTGAGGACGGAAAAAGTTCCATTGCAGATGCGTTTGGCGGGAAAGACCGATATCTCGGCATCAAGGTGGGGGATGAGGCGGAACTTGCGCCGAGGCAGCAGATTCTGAGTACGCCGTTTGCGATCAATGCAAAAAGTCTGAATGGTTACAATTTGCAAGAACTGATTGATCTGATCAGATCGCCTGATTATGACAGCGGATGGTTCTTCGTGGAGCCAGGCAATAACTATGACAAAGAACATAATCTGGGATCGTTGCCCAGATCAGCTACGATATGGGGTGCTACCGATAGCGACGGAAGCAATATGTATTTACTGACGGATGGTCACAAGTGGACAAACGGCGGCCATGGTTGCTGGCTTCAGAAAGTTACGACAAATTCTTATAGAATTTCAACAGGAACTAAGAGTGCCATGTGGGCCGGAGGGACGGATTATTTTACTGACTGGAGCAATTTATCCGGTTACATAAAAGTTCTGATGTGGAAATAGATTTTGAACCACAGATTACTCGGATTACACGAATTTTTGTAATCAGCGAAATCAGTGCAATCCGTATAATCAGTGGTTCAGAGGCTTATCTACATGGATTATGTGCAAAAAGGCATTAGGCATTGTTCGGTTCAGAATTTTCTTATGGAAATAAAGGGATTTTGAACCACGGAGTATCACAGATTTTCCGGATTTCTCGGATTAAAAAAATCTGTGCAATCTGTGTAATCCGTATAATCCGTATAATCCGTGGTTCAGATGCTTATCTACACGGATTATGTGTAAGAAAAGGATTTCCGCCCGGAGTTCAGCGTAATCCTTTCTTAACCATAATCCATGTAGATGGGAGTGAAAAATCCGTGCAATCTGTGTAATCCGTATAATCCGTGGTTCAGAACCGTTGCGAAACCGCTCAACCTGTCCGAACCATGATTTGCAGGATTAAGGGATGACCATGATTCAAGCCTCAGTCATGGAAATCCCTCAATCCTGAGAATCATGGTTCGGACAATGAATAACAACCCATAACAACGAAAGGAAAAAGGAAAATGAAACAGATCGTATTGGCAATGATTTTGTAATGCTGGCAGGAGCCATGGCACAGGCGCAGGAGACATCCGTGCCGCCGCTGGTGAATTATCAGGGCATGAATAGCTTTTGAACCACTGATTACCGAAGATTACACAGATTGCACGAATTTTTTTAATCCGTGAAATCCGTGAAATCCGTATAATCTGTGGGTGGTGTTCTAAAACTGGACTTGTTCCGATATTTGCCAAATTGATTCAGAGGGTTAAAAAATTTAGCTCCACTTTTAGAACATTACCCATCTGTGGTTCAGAGCTTGAAAACAGAACGGAATATCCTTAAAATGAAAAAGTGGACTGTCCAAGACCGATATGGTAACATGATTTACATGACTGAGGAACGCTGGAATCACATTCTGGAGTCCCGTCCCGAGCTGGAGCCGTTTCTTGATGAGTTTCTGGAGACAATACGAACCGGACGGCGCAGACAGGATGCTCTGATACCCAATGAATATCGTTATTATAAACAATTTGACGAACTATTGCCCGATAATAACCACTTGGTTACGGTTGTCATCTTCAAGACCCGCGTGGATGATGCGGGAAATTATGTGCGTAACAACTTTGTGGTTACAGGATGGGCAAAATCTATTATCCTAAAAAGGTGAAAAAATGAGTGATATCAGATCATATGAAGCAAAGACAGAGTCTGCGGAGTCTGAGGATATCCGTCTTGTATATGACGAAGATATGGATACGCTGGACATTTTCTTCGGTCAAAATGAACCGGCAACCGGTGTCGAACTGACCGACCACATTCTTCTTCGCCTGAATCGGACAACAGGATGTGCGGTGAGCCTGACATTTCTTCATTTTTCGATTCTCACGGAACAGACCGAATACGGACCGCGCAGTTATCCCCTTGATAAACTCGGGGAGTTACCGGAGGATCTTCGGGAATCAGCAATCCGTGCTGTGAGCAGGCCGCCTGTCAATCAGTTTCTGAAGATGTCGTTCTTTCAGGAATCGTCCTCAAGGCACATACCTCTTACTTATGTGGAGCAAGTTCCGAAACTGGTTCCAGAGGCGGCCGCCCAAGGGGCTTGAAAAAACTGATCCGAACCATGATTTGCAGGATAACAGGGTGACAATGATTCAAAACCAATGCATCATCAATCATGGAAATCCCTCAACCCTGGGAATCATGGTTCGGACAATGAATAACAACCCATAAAAACGAAAGGAAAAAGGAAAATGAGACAGATCGTATTGGCAATGGTTTTCGTAATTCTGGCAGGAGCCATGGCACAGGCGCAGGAGGCATCCGTGCCGCCGCTGGTGAATTATCAGGGGATGCTGACAGATGCGGACGGCAAACCGCTCACGGGAACCAAAAAAATTGAGTTCAACCTGTACGATGCGGCAACGGGCGGGACAAAGTTCTGGGGGCCGCAGATTTTCAGCAGTGTGCCGCTGGTGAACGGCATGTTCAACGTCATCCTTGGAGAGAAAGATGAGGAGAAGAGGCTGATAACAGATGCCTTCGAATCAAGCGGGCGATATCTCGGTATCAAAGTTAATGACGGAGATGAACTCTTTCCCCGCCAGCAGATTCTCAGCACCCCTTACGCCATAAGAGCTGAAAAAGCCGGAAAAATATTGCAGGTTGTACATAATGACGGTCACGGAGATAGCGAAATAATAATTGATTCCCCGCTTAATCCGGCTGAAAAAAGGAGAAACCTCATGCTGACCAGAGCAAAAAGAAAGACATTCACCACAGATGAATACCATCAGATGATCGAAGCAGGTATTCTCAGGGAAGGTGATCGCCTGGAACTTATCCAAGGAGAAATCATTCAAATGGCAGCTATCGGAAGCAATCATGCATCATGCGTAGGAAGACTGACCCATCTGTTTTCAGCGAATTTTGCAGAAAATGCAATTGTATGGGTGCAAAATCCTGTTTGTCTGGGGAAGCACTCGGAACCTGAACCGGACATCTCACTTTTGAAACCACAGCCCGACTTCTATGCCAGCCGCCATCCTCGGCCCGAAGACGTGCTGCTAATTGTGGAGGTGGCCGACACATCGCTTGAAGATGACCGTGAGATCAAACTTCCCCTGTATGCAAAAGCAGGGATCAGGGAAGTGTGGATTGTGAATCTGAAAGCATCGTGCGTGGAGGTATCCACCAGTCCATCGGGTCATAAATACCTGAATGTCAGGGTATTTCACAGAGATTCCGTACTGAGCCTCGGGATTTTTCCTGATGCGAAAATTCTTGTAGATGACATCATCGGTCAGAGCTATCCCCTGACAGCCATGTAGGATGGGTATGAACATGCCACCATTTCATCTAAAAGAATTCTGAACCACAGATTACCGCCATCCCGCCACATGGATTAGTGATAAGCAGGGATTCGGGCCTTTGGTGCATAAAATCCCTGCTTATCGCCAATCCGTGCAGATGGCCCCTGAACCACGGATTATACGGATTTCTCGGATTTCTCGGATTAAAAAAATCTGTGCAATCTGTGTAATCCGTGCTAATCTGTGGTTCGAATGCTTTATCTACATGGATTAGTGATAAGCAGGGATTCGAGCCTTTGGTGCATAAAATCCCTGCTTATCGCCAATCCGTGCTGATGGCCCCCGAACCACGGATTATACGGATTTCTCGGATTTCACTGATTAAAAAATCTGTGCAATTCGTGTAGCTTGTGATAATATGGACTTCGAACTTATGAAAACCTAAATTGAGCGATTCTTTGGCCTGAATATGATTCCCGGCTTGTAGTATAAGGGCTTCGGCGGTTTCCGGGTTTTCACCCATCGGGTGAAAAGTGTAAAATACAAAAAGCCCCGGCTGCCGGACTCTTAGCCAGTTTTTCTGAAAAGAATCGCTCAATTTAGGGAAAAATCTGATTCATACAAAAAAGGAGGTGAAAACATGGGTAAAAGTATTTATCGTCCGACCATTGTCCGAACAGAGCGGGGACTGACCATAGGCGGAACCCGGCTGACGCTGTATATGATTATGGAGTTTCTCAAAACCGGCTATTCGTGGGATGAGATACAGGATGAATTCAGGCTGACCTTCAGACAGACAGATGAGATAAGAGAATTTCTTGAAACCCATCGTGAGGAGGCTGAGAAAGAATATGAGCAGGTGACGGCACTGGCGGAGTCAAACCGCCGGTACTGGGAAGAACGAAACCGTGAGCGGTTTCGGCAGATTGCTGAGAAACAGCCCGAACCTGAAAGACTTGAACTCTGGAGGAAATTGCAGGAATGGAAAAAACGTCTGGCACAGCAGGAATTACAATATTAGCCGACCATGATATCGAAGGAAAGGCCCGTCTGCTGTATCATACGCTCAGGAAAGAGGGGTGGACGGAGCTGTGTTCTGTCAAAATGATTTTGTTTGCCGACGTGGGGCTGGCAGATAACAGCACAGACAGGGAGGTATGGCGGTTTGCTCAGAAAAACGGCATGATTCTGCTTACGGGAAACCGCAACATGGAAAATGAGGATTCATTGGAGCAGACCCTTCGGGATGAGAACACCCCGGAGTCTCTTCCTGTACTGACGGTCAGCAGAGCCGGAAGATTGGACGGGAGAGTGTATCGTCAGAGATGTGCTGAGAAGATAATGGAGATAGCTGTGTATCTTGAAGATTATCTCGGAACAGCAAGAATCTTTATCCCTTAACACAATTTTTTTAAAAGCGCTTCAATCCGGTGTGAATCTTCGGTTCAGAAGCTTATCTGTAAGGATTGTGTGTGCGTCATCAGATGGAAAATTATGTATAGGAAAGGAATTTTCACCCGCAGTTGCAAAGTAATCCTTTCTCCACACGCAATCCATGCAGATGGGACTGTGTGAATCTGCGATTTGGATTCATTACGAAATTTTTTAAAAAGGAGATGAACAAAATGAAAGGCATCCAATTTTTGGTAGATGACAAAGGAGAAAAAACGGCAGTTCTGATTGACCTGAGGGAGCATGGCCGGCTGTGGGAGGATTTTTATGACGCATTGATCGCCCGTTCAAGAAGTAACGAACCCAGGGAATCTTTGGAATCTGTCAGAAAAAGATTAAAACAGCAGGGGAAACTGAATGGATGATTACACCATAACATTCGCACGATCCGCCCGCAAAGAGCTTGAAAACCTCGACAGTGCCTCAGTCGGCAACATCTTTTCGAGAATTGAAAAACTCGCAGAAGTTCCCCGTCCGAGAGGTTGCAGCAAGATACAGGGCCGCAAGAATCTGTGGCGTATTCGTGAAGGCAAATATCGTATCATTTATTCCGTTGATGATAAGAAACGGCTGATAGACATTATAGCCATACGTCATCGGAGAGAAGCTTACAGAGCAATGAGGTTTTCATAGTATAACAGGTGGTGGTATGAAACAGTTCAGAACCGTTGCGAAACCGCTCAACCTGTCTGAACCATGATTTGCAGGATTAAAGGATGACCATGATTCAAACCTCAGTCATGGAAATCCCTGAATCCTGAGAATTATGGTTCGGACAATGAATAACAACCCATATAAACGAAAGGAAAAAAGGAAAATGAGACAGATCGTATTGGCAATGATTTTTGGGTAGTCCTGCAAAGGTAGTGATGAATCCCGTTCAGTTCCCCGGTTGTCAGGACACTGAATCTCATTCATCACTACTTGTGCAGGACTACCGATTTTTGTAATTCTGGCAGGAGCCATGGCGCAGGCGCAGGAGACATCCGTGCCGCCGCTGGTGAATTATCAGGGCATGAATAGCTTTTGAACCACTGATTACCGAAGATTACACAGATTGCACGGATTTTTTTAATCCGTGAAATCCGTATAATCTGTGGTTCAGAGCTTGAAAACAGAACGGAATATCCTTAAAATGAAAAAGTGGACTGTCCAAGACCGATATGGTAACATGATTTACATGACTGAGGAACGCTGGAATCACATTCTGGAGTCCCGTCCCGAGCTGGAGCCGTTTCTTGATGAGTTTCTGGAGACAATACGAACCGGACGGCGCAGACAGGATGCTCTGATACCCAATGAATATCGTTATTATAAACAATTTGACGAACTATTGCCCGATAATAACCACTTGGTTACGGTTGTCATCTTCAAGACCCGCGTGGATGATGCGGGAAATTATGTGCGTAACAACTTTGTGGTTACAGGATGGGCAAAATCTATTATCCTAAAAAGGTGAAAAAATGAGTGATATCAGATCATATGAAGCAAAGACAGAGTCTGCGGAGTCTGAGGATATCCGTCTTGTATATGACGAAGATATGGATACGCTGGACATTTTCTTCGGTCAAAATGAACCGGCAACCGGTGTCGAACTGACCGACCACATTCTTCTTCGCCTGAATCGGACAACAGGATGTGCGGTGAGCCTGACATTTCTTCATTTTTCGATTCTCACGGAACAGACCGAATACGGACCGCGCAGTTATCCCCTTGATAAACTCGGGGAGTTACCGGAGGATCTTCGGGAATCAGCAATCCGTGCTGTGAGCAGGCCGCCTGTCAATCAGTTTCTGAAGATGTCGTTCTTTCAGGAATCGTCCTCAAGGCACATACCTCTTACTTATGTGGAGCAAGTTCCGAAACTGGTTCCAGAGGCGGCCGACCAAGGGGCTTGAAAAAACTGGGTGGTGTTCTAAAACTGGACTTGCTCCGATATTTACCAAATTGATTCAGAGGGTTAAAAAGTTCAGCTCCACTTTTAGAACATTACCAAAAAACTGATCCGAACCATGATTTGCAGGATAACAGGGTGACAATGATTCAAAACCAATGCATCATCAATCATGGAAATCCCTCAACCCTGGGAATCATGGTTCGGACAATGAATAACAACCCATAAAAACGAAAGGAAAAAGGAAAATGAGACAGATCGTATTGGCAATGGTTTTCGTAATTCTGGCAGGAGCCATGGCACAGGCGCAGGAGGCATCCGTGCCGCCGCTGGTGAATTATCAGGGGATGCTGACAGATGCGGACGGCAAACCGCTCACGGGAACCAAAAAAATTGAGTTCAACCTGTACGATGCGGCAACGGGCGGGACAAAGTTCTGGGGGCCGCAGATTTTCAGCAGTGTGCCGCTGGTGAACGGCATGTTCAACGTCATCCTTGGAGAGAAAGATGAGGAGAAGAGGCTGATAACAGATGCCTTCGAATCAAGCGGGCGATATCTCGGTATCAAAGTTAATGACGGAGATGAACTCTTTCCCCGCCAGCAGATTCTCAGCACCCCTTACGCCATAAGAGCTGAAAAAGCCGGAAAAATATTGCAGGTTGTACATAATCAGACCAATGAGTTCAAAACTTCAGACCAGGCAATACCATGGGATGATACGATTCCTCAGCAGACAGAAGGCGTTGAAGTGCTGACGGTGGCAATAACGCCCGGAGATTCATCTAATCTCTTATTGGTGGAGGCTGCTGTTCATGCTACAGAAGACAATAATACAGCAAACCGGCTCATGCTCGCTTTGTTTGAAAACTCGGAATCTGATGCAATTGCCACCGCTGTCGGAGATACTAATGTTGTCAGAGATTCGTTGCAAACTATTCCCTTTAAGCATATAATGACTGCCGGTACGACCTCGGAGATTACATTCAAGCTCAGAGCCGGACTTGAGGCCGGTATCATAAATATTAACGGAGGATATTTGGGAAGGAAATTAGGGGGAACATTATACAGCACTTTGACGGTCACGGAGATAGCGAAATAATAATTGATTCCCCGCTTAATCCGGCTGAAAAAAGGAGAAACCTCATGCTGACCAGAGCAAAAAGAAAGACATTCACCACAGATGAATACCATCAGATGATCGAAGCAGGTATTCTCAGGGAAGGTGATCGCCTGGAACTTATCCAAGGAGAAATCATTCAAATGGCAGCTATCGGAAGCAATCATGCATCATGCGTAGGAAGACTGACCCATCTGTTTTCAGCGAATTTTGCAGAAAGTGCAATTGTATGGGTGCAAAATCCTGTTTGTCTGGGGAAGCACTCGGAACCTGAACCAGACATCTCACTTTTGAAACCACAGCCCGACTTCTATGCCAGCCGGCATCCTCGGCCCGAAGACGTTTTGCTGGTTGTGGAAGTGGCCGACACATCGCTTGAAGATGACCGTGAGATCAAACTTCCCCTGTATGCAAAAGCAGGGATCAGGGAAGTATGGATCGTGAATCTGAAAGCATCGTGCGTGGAGGTATCCACCAGTCCATCGGGTCATAAATACCGGAATGTCAGGGTATTTCACAGAGATTCCGTACTGAGCCCCGGGATTTTTCCTGATGCGGAAATTCTTGTGGATGACATCATCGGTCAGAGCTATCCCCTGGAAGTCTGAAGTCACAGATCAGAGGTTTGTGTGTCATTTGTATGTCGCTCCTATCGGGAGTTTACCGTTGCGAAACCGCTCAGACGATGAATAACAAGCCATCAGCACGGATTGGTGATAATCAGAGATTCGGGCCTTTGGTGCATAAAATCCCTGCTTATCGCTAATCCGTGCGAATGACCTCTGAACCACGGATTATCACAGATTTTTCGGATTTCTCGGATTAAAAAAATCAGTGCAATCCGTGTAATCCATGCTAATCAGTGGTTCGGAGGCTTATCTCATCTACACGGATTATGTGTAAGAAAAGGATTTCCGTCCGAAGTTCGGCGTAATCCTTTCTTAACCATAATCCATGTAGATGGGAGTGAAAAATCAGTGCAATCAGTGCAATCCATTCTAATCAGTGTAGATGGGAGTGGAAAATCCGTGAAATCCGTGTAATCTGTGTAATCCGTGGTTCAGAACCACAATTTATAAAATCAGATCATACGAATCTTCAGTTTAGAGACTGAATAGAATTACAAAAAGCTGATTATATAGATGCTTATAAGTATCAGCCTGTGTTTTCGGAATATTGTCGCTGATCTGTCCGGGTGACAAAAAAAGTCTTTGCTGATTCTTCCGTGGATTATTTATGTGAATAACATAAGGGGATCCGGATTTCAATACCTGCTGAAAAAGACTTGGAAATTTTTTCTCTGTAACGGTAGGATATATCTACTCTTAAATACGCTTTCCGCCCCATTGACTTTTTTCCCCTTTTTTTTAATATAGGTGTTACTCAATAATAAAATTTTTTGATCCGATCCGGCCGGATAGTCCGTCATTCCGTCCGACTGAGACTTTGGCATGAGTTCAGTCGAACATTCACGCCGGAGTCTGCGAAAGCAGGAATGACAGAAAAAAATCTGATTATCGAGTGTTGGGAAAAACACACTTGGGAATTCTGAACATCCGACACCTTACACTTTTTACAACAAGGATAATAGAGAAAAATGTGTGTATCTGTTGAAGGAGTACAAAATATCGGATTTGTTTCAACCCGTTTTGCCGGAACAGAGGGCGTTCCTGTGGAGACTGCAAAATGGGCTGACGTTTTTGAAAAAGAGGGTCTTTCCTGCTTCTATTTTGCCGGAGAGATTGATCGGCCTGCGGATATCTCTTATCTGTTAGAAGAGGCTCATTTTCGGCATCCTGAGGTCAGACACATTTTCAAAAATTGCTTTGGTGTGAACTTTCGGCCCCGCAGTCTGACCAAAAAGATTCATGAAATAAAGGAACATATCAAGGATCATCTGTACAAATTTATCAAGAAATTCAAAATAGAGCTTTTAATCGCGGAAAATTCCCTGACCATACCGCTGAATATTCCTCTCGGGCTTGCGATTACCGAGCTGTTATCGGAAACTGGCATTTCCGCCATTGCCCACCACCATGATTTTTTCTGGGAACGTCAGGAGTTTAAGACAAATGCCATATGGGAATATCTGAACATGGCCTTTCCACCTCATCTTCCCACGATCCGGCATGTGGTCATCAATTCTGCCGCAAGCAACCAGCTAAGTCTCAGAACTGGCATTTCATCATCCATTATTCCCACAGTAATGGACTTTGAAAACCCGCCCCTGCGTCCCAACGGCTATACATCGGATGTGCGGAAAGCCCTGGGAATCGAAAGCGATGAGTTGTTTGTGCTTCAGCCGACACGGGTGATCAAACGAAAGGGGATCGAACATGCCATAGAGCTCGTCAGCAGATTGAAAATGAAAGCCAAACTCGTTATTTCCCATGCCTCCGGCGATGAAAAAAATGATTACGAACGCAGAGTAAGAGAATACTCAAAACTGTTGAACGTGAATACTGTTTTTGTTTCAGACATCATTAACGAATACCGGAGATCTTCTGAAGACGGACGAAAAATTTATACCCTGAATGATATTTATCCCTACGCTGATCTTGTGACATATCCTTCAAATTTTGAGGGGTTCGGCAATGCTTTTCTTGAGGCGGTGTATTATCGTAAACCAATACTGGTCAATACCTATTCGATTTATCGGATTGATATCCAGCCCAAAGGATTTTCAGCCATTGAAATTGACGGATATGTCACGGAAAAGGCAGTACGTCAGGCAAGAGAGGTATTACAAAATTCAGAGCTTCGTGAAAACATGGTGAATGAGAACTATAAAATTGCAAAACAGTATTATTCTTATTCTGTTCTTCACAAAAAATTGATGAATCTTCTGATGCGATAGATGGAAGCAGGGACTTTTTTTTCTGTGAACAGCGGAAAAAACCGGGTTTTTCCATCACGGGCAGCAGATCGTTCCGGTAAAAAAAGCCGGGTTTCTTCCCCGGGAAGATTTCGGAAACTTATGGTTAGGTACTTATAACGGATTTGGACGCTGTTTTCGAATTTTCTGGTTTTAAGGCGATTTCCGGAAAAGAATAGAGTTGTTCCTAACAATATGTCGGACAGTTTTTATAACCCATTGTTTTTATTAAGCCCGACGATTTCCGACTCAAAATTTTAACCCCTCTGATTTCAATAGGTTAAAATTTTTATCGTCCCTAATTATCAAAACCTGTCCGAACCATTGTCCTAAATAAATAATGCCACAAAGACACGAAGGCGCGAAGGCTCACGAAGGTTCTTTGTGTCCCTTTGTGCCTTCGTGTCTTTGTGGCATTATGAGCCGCACGTCGCGTCATATGACAGCGGGCTGAAAGGCTTACTTATTTGGGAACAACTCTAATATACCCGGGGCGATTTTCAGTTCGCATTTCCGCCTTTAGGCGGAACTGCGAACTGAAAATCGCCTAAGAAAAATACTGGCTGATTAATTTTCGCAATTTTCTTCGCAATTTTCTTCGCAATTTTCTTCGTATTTTCTTCATATTTTCTTCACAATTTTCTGCTATCATATTCATATTATGTTAAGGGCTAAGAACCAGGGGAAAAGGGGATTCAAAGTGAATATTTTGAAATCCGCACAGTGTTCACGTATTTTCCTCTGTATTTCCTCACATTTTGATGTTATGTTAGCGGATAATAACAAGTTGCCGGTTGTTGCCTGGCCGGAAACCGGAAAAGGAGATATTGAATTGAAAATATTCATAATTATTAAGAAAAACGTTTTTGAATTTGGCATGGTGTTTCTGATTCTGATGGTTCTGCTGCCTGTCATATGCGCTCAGGCGCAGACCCCTGATATGATCAAAAGTGTTTCACCGCTAAGTGCCAGGCAGGGAGAGACGATTACACTCACAATCACCCTGGATGAAAGCCTGAGTTCGCCCCCTCTCCCGCCTTCGGAGATAATGCCGGAGAGCGTGAAAATAGGAACACTTGAAGGCACGAGCATCAGCCGAAGCGATTTTGTCATAACCGCGATATTCAGCATTCCGGTGGGCGAATCAGCAGGAACCAAAGATGTTTCCCTGGAATTTTCAGCCCCGCCGGATCAGCCAGATATGGGATCGCTGATTTCCGCAGAGAACGATGCTTTTGAGGTTCTGTCAGGCGAAGATACCGATTCTCCGGCGGAAGAGCCTTCTGATTCCTCGCAGGAAACGGTCATTACCGACGTACTCTATACAGTAACAGATACGGGTCAGGAAAAATGTTATAATGCCAGTTCAAATATTGCCTGTCCCGGGTCCGGTCAGGCATTTTACGGTCAGGACGCACAACACACAGGCGCCGTCCCTGATTTCACCGACAACGGAGACGGAACCGTCACCGACAACAACACCGGCCTGATGTGGCAAAAAAGCGCGGACACCGACGGCGACGGCGATATTGACGCGGCAGACAAACTCACTTGGACAGAAATTCAGGCTTATCCGGTCACACTCAACGTCCAAAATTTTGGCGGATACAGTGACTGGCGTGTGCCAAGCATCAAGGAACTTTACTCTCTGACAGAATTCAGCGGGTCCGATCCCAGCGGGTATGAAGACACAGACACATCCGGGCTGACACCTTTTATTGACACAGATTACTTTGATTTTGCCTATGGCGATACGGATGCCGGAGAGCGGGTGATTGACGCTCAGTATGCCTCAGACACGCTTTATGTCGGTACCACAAGCGACGGCAGCACACTTTTCGGGGTGAACTTTGCGGACGGCAGGATCAAGGGATACGGTCTGAGCATTCATGGGTCGGATAAAACCTTTTTCCTGATCTGTGTGCGCGGGAACACAAGCTACGGTGACAACAACTTTGCAAATAACGGAGATGGAACCGTCACGGACTCTGCCACCGGCCTGATGTGGTCCCAGGCGGACAGCGGAACCGGAATGACATGGGAGGACGCCTTGGCCTGGGTTGAGCAGAAAAATGCGGAGAATTACCTGGGTTATGACGACTGGCGTATGCCTAACGCCAAGGAACTCCAAAGCATCGTGGATTATACCCGCTCACCGGACACCACCGCTTCGGCCGCGATTGACCTGATCTTCAGCGTCACATCCATCACCAATGAGGCAGGGCAGACTGATTATCCGTTTTACTGGGCCGGCACCACACACACCACATGGAACGGCATGGGCGGCGGTGCGGTCTATGTCGCGTTTGGAAGAGCATTGGGCTACATGAACGGCTCATGGCAGGATGTTCACGGCGCGGGCGCGCAGCGCAGTGATCCCAAAACCGGGGACCCTGAGGAGTATCCCACAGGTCATGGTCCCCAGGGGGATGCGATCCGCATTTACAATTATGTGCGGTGTGTGCGAGATACAGGAGAAAGTCCCGGGGATACCTGCATGGCAGGCAATATTGACGGGACCGGTTCCGTCACCGTCAAAGATGCCGTCATGGTATTGCAGATACTAACCAGCATAAATCCGGATAATGTTCAGCCTTGTGCCGATATAAACGATGATGGGAAAATCGGACACGAAGAACTTGTTTATATTCTGCGGAAAGTCGCCGGATTCATATAACACTTTTTTGCCCAGAACGGATTCAGAGGAGGCCCCCGCCATTCCGGAAAACCGTGATATTTTCAAATGTCAGACCATGTGCAATTTTTTTTAACTGAAAAGACAATGCCACAAAGACACGGAGACACAAATAAACACAATGAACCTTCGTGAGACTTCGCACCTTCGCGCCTTCGTGCCTTCGTGGCATTACAAATCGCACATGGAAAAGTACAATGTGGACCGGGTGACTTTTCGGACCGCCACGGATGCGAAAATTCTCGAAGTGGTTCAGAAAGCTCTCGGAGACGGGCGCATCACCCAGACACAGGCTGATGATATTCTTAAAAAAAAATGAATAATCGTCCCCAGCATCCCGCGGCGGAGCGTACCACAACCGGAGACGGACAAATAAAATCCTTCTGCTCATAAAAGATCCGTTTTATCTCCTCAACCTCTCATTTTTTCTCGTTCCCACGCTTCGCGTGGGAATGCAGAAGGGACGCTTCGCGTCCCGAATACATCGAAAGGAGGTGAAAACAAAGAGAGTCTTTCAAATTTTTTAACAGCATCAGAAACTTTTAACCAAGGAGAAATTATGAAAAAAACAACACTGAGATATGCGTTTATGATTGCCGGTATTATCGGATTTATATGTGTCATTGCGCTGACAGTCCCGCATCCTGCGGCTGCTCAGTCAGCAGACCCGGACCCGGCACAACTGGAGGAACAGTCCGGTTCTGAGGACAGACCCGACGGAAAAAAACCAGGTCGTCGCTCCCGGCTCAAGGGCGGTGCTCCCCTGATGCGCGCACTTGATACTGACAGAGACGGCCAGTTGTCCGCAGAGGAGATAGAAAATGCAACGAACATTCTGAAAACGCTGGATAAGAACGGTGACGGCATACTCGGCCGCGATGAATTACGTCCGCCCCGGGGCGCTCGCAGCGGACAGCAGAACTGATGTGTAACCGGTGATAATTAATGCGTGAAGCGTGATGCTTCACGCATGACAGGAGCCTTTTTATGTATCCTAAAACTAATTTTTTACTTGCATTCTTTTTCTTTGCTGTTGTAATTTTTTCATTAACAGTCGGTTGGCCGTCCTGTGCATATGCAGAGACTGAAGCAAATGTTGTTCTCGGTGTCCCTGCTGAATCTTCAATAAAGATAAGTGTCCTTTTCACAAAAACGCCTCCGGCTCAGTTTCATATTGAGTACGGCACAGCACCCGGGACTTACACCAGGCAGTCCGAAACTGTTTCCGGCCCGGTCCGGGGGGCCCCGAATGTGATAACCCTGACCCGCCTCACAGCAAACACGCGTTATTTCTACAGACTGGTTTATGACGGATCATCTTATGGCGATGAATATTCATTCCGCACAAAAGCCTCGCCCGGGACTGAATTCTCTTTCACGGTCCTGGCAGATTGTCATTTTGATCCCCGTCTTGTGGGACTGACCAGAGATCAGTATGCTGGCGTGGGCGATCCGCCAGTTGATCATGACCCCGGCGTATGGATCGCTGCCTCACAAAACATAGCTGATTTTCATCCGGTGGCAGATAATAACGGACACAAGGCAGGGCACGGAGATGACATTCAGGATTATTATACAGATAACTCCCCTGACTTTCTCATTGATCTCGGAGACACATTCATGGTGGAGAAGGTCATCACAAACCACTATTACAGCGATGATGACATTGACGGCATGAACGGTCAGTTTGACTACGATGATGTTGACTACTGTTATGAATATGTACGAACTCAGTTTTTCTCTCATGCCACCCATTCTGTTCCCATATTCCTGGTCACCGGGAACCATGAAGGAGAACTCGGAAAACTTTGGAACAATAAGGATGAGGAGAAAAAAAACCTGGCGTTATGGTCTGTCACTGCAAGAAGAAAATACTTTGTCAATCCGGTCCCTGACGGTGAATTTTATACTGGCAGCACTGTGACCGACGACTTTGACGGAAGCATTCGGGACACCTGGTTTTCCTGGAAATGGGGAAATGCACAGTTCATCGTTCTTGATCCTTACTGGTATTCCACCGGGAGTTTCAACAACGAGGGCGGATGGGCATTCACACTGGGTCAGGAGCAGTATGACTGGCTGAAAGCGTTGCTTGAGGAGAAGGACGAAAACATAAAATACAAATTTGTCTTTGTTCATCATCTCGTAGGCGGTTCCCAGTCAGACACGGGCAAGGGCCGGGGCGGAACAGAGACTGCCGGATGGTTTGAATGGGGCGGATGGGAACCCAATGACGAATCTGATCCCAGTGACGATGAATATATGTTCGGTACAAAACGGGAAGGCTGGGATGCCCCGATCCATGACCTGCTGGTGGCGGGCAATGTGAACGCAGTGTTTCACGGGCATGACCATGTGTTTGTCAAACAGCAGCTTGACGGCATACACTACATCGAAATGGGGCAGGGGTCCTCTGACAAATATGATAACACTGACCTTGCATCTGACTACGGATATGTCAGCGGAGATGTTGTCAGCAGTTCAGGGTACATGCGTGTCACAGTGAACAGCACAGAAGCAACCTTGCAGTATGTGAGGGCATACCATCCGGATGATGAAGGGCTGTCACGCGGCAATGACAAAGCCCCGTATGGTTACACCGGAGATGTGGATTATGAATTCGTCATCCAGGCGGATCCTGCCCCGGGAGATATCAATAAAAGCGGATCAGTTGATCTGCCAGACCTTATTCTCTGTTTGCAGATTGTGAGTGAGACAGAGACCGAAAATCAGAGAATCAGCATTGCGGCAGATGCGAACAAAGACGGAAAAATCGGCATTGCCGAAGCCATTTATATTCTGAGGATGCTTGTCGAGAGTTCCGAAGATCAGGAAGGAAAATTTCCCGGCACTGTATTGCTGGGACGCCCCACCGACACTTCTGTCACCGTGAACGCACTTGCGGATGAGGATATGGAGGCTTATGTTGAGTACGGCACGGAATCCCGCGGTTATGACGCTCGGACAGATACTGTCACGATTCAGGCTCAAATTCCTTTTGAAACAGTTCTCGAAAATCTTCAGTCCGAGAGCCGGTATGACTACCGAATGCGATGGCGGAAACCCGGGAAGCAAAGCGGATTCACTACCGGAGAAACCTGTTCGTTTCATACACAAAGACACCCGGGCAGTCCGTTTACGTTTACGGTGCAGGCGGATTCGCATCTCGGCACGAACAAGCATTGTGATCCCGAACTTTACAAAAGGACAGTGATGAACGCTGTTGCTGACGACCCTGATTTTCATATTGACCTCGGAGATACGTTCCGTTCAAGCAAAGTCTCTGATCCTGATTATGACAAAATAGCTCAGTTGTATATTGATCAGCGGGCATATTTCGGGCTGCTTTGCCACTCAGCGCCGCTGTTTCTGGTACTCGGAAATCATGAGCTTGAATATGGCTGGCTGCTGGACGGAACTGAGAACAATATTCCCATATGGTCAACAAAAGCGAGAAAGCTCTATTATCCCAACCCCGAGCCTGATGATTTCTACACAGGCAACGCCCGGGAATATGATTTTATAGGAAAACGGCAAAACTACTACGCCTTCACATGGGGAGACGCGCTGTTTGTCGCACTTGATCCGTATTGGACAACCATGAGTGATCCTCATGCTGCCGACAAAACCCTGTGGGATTCGACTATCGGCGATGAGCAGTATCAGTGGTTTAAGGAAACGCTTGAAAAAAGCACTGAAAAGTTCAAATTCGTATTTGTTCATCATGTCCTCGGCGAAACACGGGGCGGGGCAGATGCTGTAACAAACGGGGAATGGGGGGATGCGGCAAACCTGGAAACATACCGTCCGGGCTGGGAAAAAACAATTCATCAGCTAATGGCGGATAACAAGGTCAGCATATTTTTCCAGGGACATGACCACATTTTTGTTCGGGAGGAACTTGACGGTGTTGTTTACCAGACTTGCCCCATGCCCGGTGATCCTTACTATTCCCTGTATAATGCGGATGCCTTCCCCGCAGGCGACAAGCTGCCCAACTCGGGGCATATCCGGGTTTTGGTTTCCGAGTCCGAGGTGAAAGTGGATTACATCCGCGCCTATCTGCCCAAAGATGAGACCGATGGCCGAACAAACGGCGAACTTGCCTGCACCTATACGCTTACTTCGGAAGGTGGCGTCAGGCATAGCAATCCGGGTCCTCAATATCACCTGATACAGCAGGCTGAAGGGAGGTGAGACAAATCAGCTCTGCTCAGGATTTTTTAAACAACTAAAAAACACCAAATAAGGAGGACACAATGAAAACAATCCGTTCAACCCCTTTTCTCTTTATTCTTTTCGTAGGTATATCCTTTATATCAGCGGTCTGCTGTTCAGAGACTCTGGCTCTGACTTCCGATTCTTGTATTAACAACACGGAGAGCGAGGGCCAGTGCAAAGACTGCTGTGACTGTCTGGAGGATGCTGATGCGGCCACGCGGCAGGCCTGCCGGGATGCCTGCCCAACTCAGGACTTCAGCCAGAATTCCGATTTTATCACATTCGATGCGCCGTCAACTCTCGGACCTGACGGAGATTATTCCGTTGCCACCGGAACCGAAAGCGAGTCGGCCTGCAAGGCATACTGCGACGGGTCATCGGAACTGTCATGCGGAGACCGTCGGTATTGCCGGGATGCATGTAACACCAAATATTCCGATACAGATCCGGGGAACGGAGAACCCACGGATCCGGGAAACGACAGCAACATATCTCCGGCCCAGTCCATCTCTGAAGAAGCCCAGATGAAAACCATTGCCTTCAGCGCTCTGGCATTTCTCACCGGAGACCTCTGTTCATACACCTTTTTTCCGCCCGGGAAAGTGTCCGACTTTTTCGGTTTCCAGTATCTGCGTGACATCACGCCCAACGGATTTGGTCACAACACGGAATTTGCAGGCAGAATCTCAGACGGTGTCCTGACGATCCTGACCGATGCCCAGGTTCAGCAGCTGGTGGATATGGCAAACACCCAGGCGGAACAGGTTGACGCTTACGGATACAAGCGTTTTGTCCTGATAAAAGCGTTCAAACGTCTTTTGGACAAGGAGGACCTTCCGGACGGGGCCACCGGGCTGGATAAAAGCGCTGTTACGGAATTCACGGGAGAGTTGTACGAAATTGATGCGGAAATCAGTTACAACCGCGCGGAAGTACTCGGCGGGATTCTGGCGGAAATGACCGCTTCTCAGAAGACAGAACTGGCGGAATTGCTGACTGCATTTAATACGCTATTTGAAACAGCGGGCCAGGGAGGAACCATTGCTTCCGAGGACTGGCCCGAAGCAAGCCGGAACAAGGTAAAACTGGAGGGACTTACAGTCAGTGACGGGGCAGTGCTTGTAAGCACTTATGCGACCCAGTTGTTTAGCTGGTACCTGGGTTCGGTCGTGGGGGACACCTATTTCTGCCCGGAACGTCATGGCACATATTTCGGTTCCTTTTACATGAAGGACATCCCGCCGCTGACGGCAACGGAACCGGTCACCATTGACAGCAATCTGACCGCGGACATGGGCCAGGCATTTCTGGATGCGCTGAACGATACCCAGGAGGCATTGGTGACCGACTTGGTGGATATCCAGGAAACCGATTTGAATAATATTGTTTCAAAGCGTCAGGAAATATCTGAAAAACTGCGGCTTTTTATGGATGCCGCATCTGTGGACAAAGACGAGGTCACGGCCCTGGTTCGTCAATACGGGGAATACGAAGGCGCGATGATGTATCACTATGCGACCCACTTTGCAACCGTGGGAAATACTCTGACAGATGCCCAGGCCACGGCACTGATGAAACTTCGCACAGATTATTATGAGGAATTTCCTGACTACCAGGCAGATTCCAATGCGTATGACTGTTCCGGAGCGTGGCTGTACGCATCGAAGGTTGACATGCCTGACATTGAAAGCATTGGAAACACGGACCTTCTGTTCGGTGTCACAGATGATCCGGGAACAGGTACGGAAAGTGTGGTCCTGGACGGGGCAGAGATCACCCAGATTGCCGATGGTTTATCCTTCGCAGAAGGCCCGGCTGCGGATGCGAATGGCAACTTGTATTTCTCAGATATTTCCGCGAATCGGATTTACACCTGGTCCGAGGCCGGAGGAGCCACCGTGTTTCGGGAAGATTCCGGGGGAGCAAATGGTCTTTTCTTTGACAGCGAAGGCAACCTGCTGGCCTGCGAAGGAACAAACGGACGGCTGGTTTCCATTGACTCGCAGGGTAATGTGACGGTTCTGGCTGATGAATACAATAGTAAAAGCTTCAACGAGCCGAACGACCTCTGGATTGATGCCAAAGGCGGAGTTTACTTTTCCGACCCGGTTTATATCAAGGCGTCGGCAGTGCAGGATGGGGAGCATGTCTATTATCTCACACCCAAGCGGGATAATATCATCCGTGTCATCTCGGACATGACCAGACCCAACGGCATCATCGGCACCTCTGACGGCACAACGCTTTATGTGGCGGATCACGGCGAAGGAAAGACTTACAAATATGACATCGCTGAGAACGGAACCTTGTCAGATAAAACACTTTTTGTCGCGGCAGGGTCCGACGGCATGACCATTGACAGTGAGGGGAATATCTATCTGACAAATGAAAACGGGGTGCAGGTGTATGACGCTTCCGGCACACTGATTGAAACCATAGCGGTCACGGATCCCACCAATGTCTGTTTCGGCGGGGCTGAGGGACACACGCTTTTCATAACAGCAAAAACTTCGGTTTACTCGCTTCAGATGCGGGTGGAAGGCGTATCTGCGGCGTATCTGCCCAGAGTTATTTCAGCTTTGCAAATAATGGTTGGCCTAGAACCTGCCGCAAACCTGAGCAACGAAGCGGATATTAACGAAGATGGGAAAATCGGGCTGCAAGAAGTGATTTATTGGCTGCGGAAAGCTGGCGGATTCTGAATAAGTATCTAACCATAAGTTTTCGATATTCGTACGGGAAAGAAACCCGGCTTTTCCCCCGGAATGATCCGCCGCCTCTGAAGAAAAAAAAGCCGGGTTTCTCCGCCTATTCTCAGAAAAAAAGATGTATAAAAAACTTTTGATCGGGTACTTATCATTTCTGATTATAACGGATTTTGGCGAGGCCCCGGGAAAGACCACCGAATACACGGAAAAAAGACGTATGTTTCGGATGCTCCGAAATATCTCATCGGACAGGCCCGGGGCGGGTAAACGGAAACCGGTAGCGAAACCGCCCGAAACCGCCCGGACCGGTCGTTGAGCTTGTCGAAACGAGCCGCCCCCCTTCGACAAGCTCAGGGTGCGGACCGGCCTCCCCAAAATCCGTTATAATCAGGGAATTTTCTTACGCAATTTCTGAGGTATCTGGCAAAATTTCATCCGGGGTATGATGAACTTTTGCCAATTCATTATGAGCTAAGACTCTGTCTATATCAAGAATAATCATAAAGTTATCACCATATCTTCCAATACCTTGAATACATTCTGTATTCAGTTTTGTTCCGATTTTCGGAGCCTGCTCGATTTGGGAAGGGTCAAGATCAACCACTTCCTGAACTGAATCCGCCAGAATACCTATTGAAAGGAATTCTCCGTCCATATTTACTTCTGCGATCACGATGCAGGTGTCCATGGTTTTCTCAATGGCAGCCATGCCTAATTTCAGACGCAGATCAATTACGGAAACCACATTGCCCCGCAGGTTGATCACGCCGCAGAGGTGTTCCGGCATACGAGGCACTTTGGTGATATTTGTGTAATCCACGACCTCACGAACCCTGGCGATTTCCAGCGCGAATTCTTCTCTCCCGAGCGTAAACGTGAGATACTGACTGAGTTCCGTTATGTGATTCTCATTCATCATTGCATCCCTAATAAAATTTTTAGTTCGTAGTTCCGCCTTTAGGCGGTGTGACACCGCCTAAAGGCGGAACTACGAACTGGTATGGAAATAGCTTTAATGTCAGGCCGCTGATGAGGCTGAAGTTCTCCCCGTCTGAAGCTTCTTTGTCAAATCACCACGGCGGTATGTTGCAGTTCGGCAGCGGGATCAAACAAATATTTAATCGCATTGATCAGGGCTGTCACCCCGGTTTCCGGAAAATTGGCATTGCCTTCCAGACTGTTTTTATACTTTCCCTGGAACAGACTGACGGTGAACTCGCCGTCGTATTCTTCGGAAATGTGCATGGCATCCACGCCGAACTCCCCGCCGCCTTCGGTGAGACAGTCAAAAGCTTCGGCATCTTCCAAATCCAGCATGATTTTGACGCACAGATACACAAACGCCTTAAGCCTGTTCGCTTCAGTGATACCCTGTTCTTCACCAGCCTGCTGCCGAATTGCATCAGCGACTGAAGCCAAGCGTTGGTCAATAATGGATGCGCTGATATTCATTGGTTTTGTCTTTTAGGTTTTGTTTACCGCAGTCGTGTTTTATTTAAATTTCCTCCGGCCTTACGTTTCTATCTATGCGGATTTATCCTGACACAAACATTGGCAACTTATTTTTTTGAATCTTTGTCAAATAATTTTTTCAGATCAAAAGGAAATTCTGAAAAAACTTTTCGTAACTCGTATCTGGCTTTACTACCTGCTTTTCTGCCACTTATTGCCTGACATATATCTGCATGAGATTTATCTTTGTCTGTAGCAGTGTCATAGATACAGAACAACCTTGTTTCTGAGTCCTTCTCTTTCTGCTTCAATCCCCTTATTTCTGAACATTTCGCTATGGCAACACCTTTGCAACTTCTTTTCTTTCCTCTGTTTTCATCAATTTTCAACTTTTTGGATATCTTTCCTTCCAATTCCTCTTTTGAGATATAATTTTTTTTGTTAACTGACATTCCACGGTTTGACGCATCTTCAAAAGCAAGAGGTTTTAATCTGCCGTCCTCATCAACATGAATTGGTGAATAGATTTGCCTTATCAAATCTTCGTTATCCTGAACAGCACATGGAGAATATTTACTGACAGATTCTTTTTCACAAATACAATCTTCAGCCTCCGACCGATACGCTTTACATTTACTACTTTCAGATGCTATTTTCTTACAGTCCATAAGCTGTGAAATCATTAAAATTGTTTGAGAAACAGAATCAGATCATCAGGAAGTGTTTCTGTATTCAGAGATACAATATCCTCTCCTATTTCGTTACTGCTATCTTTGGCGTAATACCAGAAGGTTTCATCACCTTCAAAGCATATTTCAGCATAAGAATTTCCTTTTTCCCAGTAAAATCCGACAGTGCCAGAATTTCCCAGAGTTGGCTTTGGGACGGAAATATGCTTTGGTAATAAACGGAGCAGGTGAATTGCATCATCAATCGTCTGTCTGTTCGGAGCAACCCCCTCATAACCGTCCCAATCATCCGGCAGCGAAAAATAACTGTTTAACTGACCGATCAAATCACTAAATCTGTTTTTTGTTATGCCATATACGAATAAAAGCTTGTTCCCGTCAGATTTGAGGCTTTTAAAATCAGATATCTCAACATTATGTGTGGTCCTCCAACAATCACTTTTTTGAGAAACAGGCATACCAGAAGACTTGAATAAGTGAAACGGAGAACCCCCCTCAATATGAAAAATTTTTTGGCGAGGCTCACGCGATCTGTTTATCGTCTGCATCGGTTTCGTTCTCCATTAATTCTTCAATTTCATCCGAAATCAGTATCTTCTGTTTTGTTTGCACTTCAAATTCACTGATCGCCTGATTAAGTGCGTTTGCAAGCGATTTTACTGCGATATGAGAAGCATTTAGTATGGCTTCTTCCTTTCCGTTTCTTCTTAACAGGATAAAAACGTCGTTTTTTGATATCCCCACTCCGAACTCATTAAAATAAATACTGGGCAGGTCGCCGGATATCATTACATCCATAATATGTTTTTCATCCATAACCACCTCCTGATCATAGTAAAAATTTTTTAAGCAGAAAATATATTATTTCTGAATAGTTGTCAACCACAACCAGCGACTGCCGGCCCTGAAGTGATATGCACGGATTCCGAAGAAATCTCCCGTAAGCTCTTTCCCGGCACCGGATTCGGAGAGAATCGTCAGGATATGCTCTTCCCTAATTTTTTTACGAAACTGAACATCAGGTTTTTTCAGGTCTTTTTTTACTCCGGGATGATATTCGTCTTCATACATCGAAAACTTCCTCTCCGAACAACAATTTCACTTTCCCTGATTCAATATCCCGCTTCCGCTCCAAAAGCTCGTTTCCCTCTTCTGTCAGAAGCATGACAAGAGTCTCAATTTCCTGCCTGTTCATTGCCATGATAATTCTGGCAACCTCATTGACAGGTATGTCAGTTCTCATTTCCTGCATAAAAACCTTTTTCTCAACTGATAAAATTTATTCTCAGTCGCCCTCTGATTCGACTGATTCAGGGATTTTCAGGATTTCAGTTTCATCATGGTTTGGCTGTTTACAGAACAAAAAAAGGCGGAGAAACCCGGCTTTTCCCTCACAGGCTGCGGCTTGTCACGGAAAAAAAGCCGGGTTTCTTTCCCGGACAGATATCGAAAATTGGTGGTGTTCTAAAACTGGACTTGTTCCGATATTTACCAAATTGATTCAGAGGGTTAAAAAGTTCAGCTCCACTTTTAGAACATTACCCGAAAATTTATGGTTAGGTACTTATCTCCCGGGTTTGTTCTTCACAGAATATCCTCGGGTTTCAGTCCCACCAAAGTCATGGCATTAATAACTGAGGGGGACGGATTCGAAATATCAAAAGACTTACCAGTATCTCTGACGGTTATGCGGGCAGAATACAACAGTTGGACACCGGCAGTGTCGCATTCGTCCACCTCACTCAGATCAAGGCGCAGGCCGTCATATGTTTCAAGGCATTCAAGAAATTGATCGCGAAGCTCTGCCACCTCGTACACTGACAAAGGCCCTTTTATCTTTAAAACTGTTTCTCCGTACTTATGTTCTCTTGTGATTGTCATGGTTATATTATTTTCAACTCGTTAAGTGTTGAATTATCCGATGTCTGATATTTTAAGCTGTTTCAAACACTCAGATATTTTTTACCGTGAAAATACATTCTGAAAAGCCGGGTTTTTTATCTGTTTTCACTGAAAATATTTTCAGAACCGGGGGCGAAAAACCCGGCTTTTTCATGAGCGTTTATATCAGACATTCCCGTAAAACCGCTGAGGAAATTGCCTGCAAAGGAAGCACTTTGTCCACAGCGCCCCGTTTAATGGCTTCATGGGGCATACCAAAAACCACCGAGGTTGCCTCATCCTGGGCAATGGTTGCGGCACCGGCCTGCTTCATCTCCAGCATTCCCTGTGCTCCGTCATCTCCCATGCCGGTCATGATGACACCCACGGCATTGGATCCCGCATACCTTGCAGCAGAACGAAAAAGCACGTCCACAGAAGGCCGGTGCCGGCAGACCAGGGGACCGTCCTTAACCTCGACATAGTATTGCGCACCGCTCCGTTTCAGAAGCATATGATGGTTTCCCGGTCCGATCAATGCTCTGCCCCGAAGCACCCTGTCTCCGTTCGCAGCTTCTTTCACCTCAACACGGCATATGGTGTTGAGCCGGTCGGAAAACGCCCGGGTAAAATGTTCCGGCATATGTTGGACAATGACGATGCCAGGAGCGTCAAGGGGAAGATTTTCCAGGAAAAGGCGTAGGGCTTCGGTCCCGCCGGTGGAAGCACCCACCGCCACCACTCGTTCCGTTGTCCGGGCCATGGCTCTGCCTGTGGGCGGCGGAAGAACTGCATCCGCGGTAAGCTTTTTTTCTACTCTGTTCAGTCTCGGGAAAAATCTTCTGGAAATCAGTCTGACACGGGCCCGGGCAGCGGCTTTTACAGCATCACAAATGATTATTCGTGATTCTTCAAGAAATTTTTTCACCCCCATTCTGGGTTTGTTAATGATCTCAACAGCCCCGTATTCCAATGCTTTAAGTGTTGTTTCACATCCTTCCTCGGTCAGGGCCGAACACATGACCACAGGCATCGGATGCTGCGTCATGATTTTCTGAAGAAAAGTGATACCATCCATCCGGGGCATTTCCACATCAAGCGTAATAACATCAGGGGCTTCCTTCATTATTTTCTTGGCTGCGATAATCGGATCCGGAGCCGTGGCCATTACTTCGATAGCGGGGTCCGACGATAAAATTGCTTTAAGGGTCTGACGGACCACCGCTGAATCATCCACAATCAACACTTTTATCTTTGTCTTCATTTAGAACTCAACCCTCTTATTTTATTAATATTAAAAAATGACGGTCTCACTTCTCAGTTCTCACTTTCTGAGTTATCCTATCTTTCGGTAAACAGCGGTTGCCACCGGAATCAGCGGCACATCCAGGCTGTTCAGTGTTTCGGAATGTCCCATAAACATGAAGCCTTCCGGCCTCAGGTGATAACAAAGGCGATTCAGCACAGATTCCTGAGTTGTTCTGTCAAAGTAAATCAGAACGTTTCGGAAAAAGATGATGTCCATTGTCTCGCGGATACAAAGAGATTTTTCCATAAGATTAAGGCGCCGAAATTTAACAGCCGCTCTGAGTTCGGGAACGATCCTTACAATATCTTTGGTCTTATCTTTGCTCTTGAGAAGATATCTTTTTCTGAATCTGAGGGGAACCGGTTCCACCCGCTCATGATCATATATGCCGAGAATTGCCTTTTTGAGAACTTTTGTGGAGATATCCGTGGCAAGGATCGAATATGTAAATCCGGGATAGCGGAATGCAAAATCACTTAAAACCATTGCCAACGTATAAGGTTCTTCTCCGCTGGAACACCCCGCACTCCAGATCATGGCTGTTTTTCTCAGCGCGGAAACCGGGTCATCGTCTGTTTTTAAAAATGCGCGGTTTCTTCTGATCAACCAGGGCAATACGGTCTGAGTCAGATAATCAAAATGCTGGGGTTCCCGAAAGAAGTCGGTCTTATTCGTTGTGACCACATCAATCATATTCGGCAGTTCTTTCTCTATTCCCCGGGGGCTGAACACATAATCATAATATTCTTCAAATGTGGTGATCCCCAGTTTGCGGAGTCTTTTCTGAAGACGAGCCTGTAACATGGTCTTTTTTACTTCTGGCATTTTTATTCCCAGTTCATTATGAATAAACGCGCTGAAGCGAAAAAAAATTTTATCGGGCATGGATTGAAACTGAGGATTTGGATTTACAATTTCTGAATTCAGACGCGATACGGAATTATCCGAGTTCGAATTTTTCATGTCGCATTCCGCTTTTGCTATGCTGGTTTGGCTCATTACTGATATGCTTTTGTAATTTATCTTTAAAGGAAGTTTGTAAAACACATATAAACCATAGCATTGAAAACGCATTATTGTAAAGCATTTTATACACGCTGAAATTAAAGAATATCCTTTGCTCAGACAACCTTTAAAGTTCACATCAGTCAGTACCCGGACAAAGGTTTTTCAGTATTTTTTCCGGAGTGCTGAAATTTCATTTCAGCCCTTTGGATCATGAAGACCGGGTGAGGGATCATGAACCTTTCTGATTTTCTGATTTTCTGATTTTGTATTTTTTAAAAAAATAAACAATTATTACACAGGGACCAGCCCTGGGGTGATGAAAATGTCACAAACCGGGCTGACAATTGCGATCCCATTTTTATTCCGCAAATTTTTTATTACTTAAAAATCAGGCAGTTAAAAAATGAGGGGAACAAAAACGGGATCAGCTTTTTCAGAGCCTTGGAAACATTTTCATCACCCCAGACCAGCCCTTATTTTGCTCTGAATTCAAAAAAGAGAAATTTTATCGTGAAAAAAACTTGCATCACTCCTTTGGATTACGATAAGTATTAAATATTGGTTTCTGGTTCGTCAAGTTAAGTCAATACCTCGGACATTTTTTATAACCTATTGTTTTTATTCAGTTTGAATATTCTATTCCTAAAAAATTTAAATTTTATAATTTCAACAGGTTAAAGTTTTGGACATTTTTAATTTCCAAAAACTGTCCGAACTATTGTTAAGTATCAAATGCCAAAAAATAAATTTGGAGAAATATTAATGCATTACGAAGGAAATATCATTCGGCCTCCGAGCGAGGCAAACAGTATTCTGCTGCAAGTCACAGTGGGATGCTCACGCAACAAATGTACATTTTGCGGAACATTCATGGGAGAACGTTTCCGTATCAAATCTGATGATATTATCATGCAGGATATTGCTTTTGCAGCAAAATATTGCAAAAAACAGCGACGGATCTTTCTCTGTGACGGGGATGTCATGATTGTTCCTCAGAAAAGACTGCTGCATATTCTTACAGAGATTAAAAAACAACTGCCCTGGGTGACACGGGTGGGCGTGTATGCCAATGCCAAAAGCCTGAAAATGAAAACCGTTGACGAACTCAGAACGCTTAAAGATAATGGCATAGGAATTGCTTACATGGGTCTTGAAACCGGTGACGACGTGACACTTAAAAATATCAACAAAGGGGCAACATCGGAAACCATGATTCAGATGGGGAAAAAAGCAAGGGAAGCAGGCATAAAACTCTCAATTACGGTATTGCTGGGAATTGCCGGACGGGAACGGTCTCAGATACATGCCAGGGAGACCGGGAGGGTCCTTTCCGCGATTGATCCCGAATATACGGGCGCGCTGAGTCTGATGCTGATTCCGGGAACCCCCCTTCACAAAGATTATGAAGCTGGAAAATTTACACTGATCGAACCGGATGAAATGCTTCAGGAACTCAGAACCATGATTGCCCATACCCATATGTCAAGGGGGCTTTTCCACGCCAATCATGCCTCAAACTATCTGCCCATAAGGGCAAGACTTCCCAGAGACAAAGAAGAGACATTAAAGCTGATTGACCAAGCACTTGAGGGCAGCGTGGCTCTGAAACCGGAATGGCTCAGGGCACTTTAGCCGCGAATAGCTTCGGTCCTTTCTTGTCCTCAGATTCCCGCTTTCTGTGTGGGAACCCATGGAAAATCGCTCAGACTTCCCAAGTTTTTTAAACTTCGGAAGTCTTTTTCAATCAGGTTTTTTGCGCTTGTACTGGAAATTCTGTTATGAAAATATTAATTGCGAAAACCGCAGGCTTCTGCATGGGGGTGCGCAGGGCTGTTGAGATGGTTCTGGACGCGCCCCGCAAACATGAAACGCCTATCTTCACATATGGTCCTCTGATACACAATCCCCAGGTGCTGGGCCTTTTGAAAGAAAAAGGAATAACGGTCATCAATGATATTCCGGATCAGGGGAACGGCACGGTACTGATTCGGGCGCACGGGGTTCCCCCGCAGGCAAAAGACAAACTCGGAAAAGCAGGCTTTACGGTTGTTGACGCCACATGCCCCCGGGTGATCAGGGTCCAGACCATCATAAAAAAACATGCGAATCAGGGGTATGAGACCATCATTATCGGAGACAGGGATCACCCCGAAGTTATCGGTCTGCTGGGGTATGCGGAGGAAAAAGGGCATGTGGCCGGCACCCTGAAAGACCTTGAGGCGCTTCCGGCTTTTGACAAAGCCATTATTGTTGCCCAGACCACGCAGAATACGGTTTTTTTTGAGTCTGTAAAAAAATGGGGTCTTCAAAAATTTCCTCATTATAAAATTTTTAACACCATTTGCGATTCCACAGAAAAAAGACAAAACGAGGTAAAAGAACTCACTGCCTCTGTGGACAGCATGATTGTTGTCGGGGGGCATAGCAGCGGAAACACACAACGTCTTGCTGAGATAGCACAACTGAGCGGCAAACCCGCTTATCACATTGAAACAGAGGCGGAACTGGATATGAAAGCGATTGCCTCTGTCCGGACTATCGGCATAACAGCCGGTGCGTCCACCCCCAACTGGATCATAAAAAGAATTTACAGGGCCCTTGAGACATTACCTTTGAACAAGGGCCAGCACTGGCACAGATTCTTTTTTGCCCTGCGCCGCACGCTTCTTCTTACAAATATTTATGTGTCTCTCGGGGCCGGATGTCTGTGTTACGCGTGCAGCAAATTACTTGGAATACCGAATTATTATTCTTATGTGTTTATCGCCATGCTGTATGTTCAGGCCATGCACATTTTTAACAATCTCACAGGCAGAGAGGCTGATCATTACAATGACCCTGAGAGAGCTTTTTTTTACAGCAAATATAAATGGCCCCTTGCGATCCTCGCTTTTCTCGCCGGGGCGGCCGGTCTCATAAAAGCATGTTTCATGGGTGTGTTTCCTTTTCTGATCCTTCTTTTCATGAGTGTCATGGGGCTTTCCTATAATCTGACCCTGATACCGGAAAAGATTTCTGATGGAAACTACCGGAGAATACGGGATATTCCCGGATCAAAGACCGTTCTGATTGCCGTGGCATGGGGGATTGTCACTTCGGTCTTTCCCTCTTTGTCTGTATCCGGTGAGATAGACCTTGGCACGATATTGGTATTTACATGGGCCACAGGAATGGTTTTTGTGAGAAGCGCGTTTTTCGACATTCTTGACATGCAGGGAGACCGGGTCGTAGGGAAAGATACCATTCCCATATTGCTGGGAGAAAAACGAACCCTTGGTCTTTTAAAGTCTGTGTTGATGATAATCACGCTTATTTTAATTTTTTCAAGTGCATTTCACATCATCTCACGCCTTGGTTTTACGCTTGCAATCTGTCCCATTTTCATGTATCTAATTGTCTCAGCCCATGAACGAGGATATATGCTTCCCGGTATTCGGCTCGAGTTTCTGGTTGAAACTCATTTTGTTCTGGCAGGCATCATCACGTTTATTCAGTTATCAGTTATCGGTTATCAGTAAGCAGAACCGTAAAACAATTTAGAGATGTAGGGTGGGTGGAGCGAAGCGCAACCCACCGACAGCTGACAGACGGTGGGGCACCCTACATTTTCTGTCCGCTTTCTGTGCCAGCTCCGATTGCCCCACCCCTTCGACAAGCTCAGGGAAAGATTGGGTATTGGTTATGAATTCGGGCTGTTAATATGAGGGGTTGCCCACTGACAAGGAGGAATGAAATTATGGCACAGGTCATTGCAGATCGGAGAGATATTGATTTTGTCCTTCATGAACAAATGAAGGCTGAGGAACTGAGCAGACACCGGAAATTTTCCGAATTTAACAAAAAAACAGTGGATATGATTGTCACCGAAGCACGCAACCTGGCAATTAAGGAGATGCTTCCCACCCAGAAAATCGGAGACGAGGAAGGATGCAGGTTTGAAAACGGAAAGGTGGCCGTACCAGAATGCTTTCACAGAATTTACAAGCTGTTCAGAGAAGGCGAATGGAATGCCATGACCGAACCTCCTGAGTGGGGAGGGCAGGGAATGCCGACAATTGCAGCGATGGCGGCTTCTGACTATTTTAACGGCTCGAATCATGCGTTTATGATATACCCGGGGCTGACTCTCGGTGCCGGAAATCTCATCAGAATATTCGGAACAGAAAAACAAAAAACACTTTTTCTCAGGAAAATGTACACTGGCGAATGGGGCGGAACCATGCTGCTCACAGAGCCTCAGGCCGGGTCGGATGTGGGCGCGCTGACCACATCCGCCGTAAAAAATGATGACGGAACATATTCCATCACCGGAAATAAGATATTTATCTCCGGAGGAGAGAATGATCTGACAGAAAACATTATCCATCCTGTTCTCGCCAGAATACAAGGCGCACCTCCGGGAACCCGGGGCATTTCACTCTTTCTTGTTCCCAAAGTATGGGTGAATGATGACGGAAGTCTTGGTGAATTCAATGATGTGGTTTGCACCGGTATTGAAGAAAAGATGGGAATCCACGGGAACGCGACGTGTTCGCTCACCCTCGGGGGAAAGGGAAAATGCAGGGGAACGCTTCTGGGTCAGGAAAACAAGGGCATGAGCGCCATGTTTCATATGATGAACGAAGCCCGTCTGCTTGTGGGAATGCAGGGATTCAGCTGTGCGTCTGCTTCTTATATGAACGCGGTAAATTACGCGAGAACGCGAATACAGGGAAAGAATGTTCTTATGCAGATGAGTGATCCCAACGCGCCGTCAGTTCCCATTATCGAACATCCTGATGTAAGACGTCAGCTCTTAACAATGAAGGCTTACGTGGAAGGAATGCGGAGTCTTATCTATTACGTTGCCCTGTGTACAGATAAGGCCAAAGTCAGCGATAATGAGGAAGAAAAAGCCAAATATAAAGGCTTTGTGGAAGTCCTCACGCCCATTGCCAAAGGCTATGTCACGGACAGAGCTTTTGATGTCTGCAATTATGGCCTTCAGGTCTATGGCGGATACGGATATATCAGAGATTTTCCCCAGGAACAGCTTCTCCGGGACTGCCGGATTACCATGATTTATGAAGGAGCCAACGGTATTCAGGCCATGGACCTTCTGGGAAGAAAATTAAGAATGAGAAACGCGATGAATGATCTTCTTGAAGAAGGGGGAAAAACCATTGCCGCGGCCAAAGAGATATCCGGCCTGAAAGACTTTGCGCCAAGAGTGGAAAAAGCAGCAGAGAAGCTGTCCCGGGTGGGGGCCCATCTTAGAAAAACGGTCATGTCTTTCAAGGCCCTGAACGCGTTTGCCTATGCATATCCTTTTATGGAAGTCTGCGGAGACCTTGCCATGACGTGGATGCTGCTATGGCGTGCGGTGACAGCGGCTCCGAAACTGGAAAAACTGGTGGGAGCCACTGATTTCTGGGAAAGGCGGGAGGAAATAGAAAAGAATAAAAATGCCGCTTTTTACGAGGGACAGATGAAAAGTGCGGAATTCTTTATCCATAATATTCTTCCCATTACCATGGGAAAAATGGATGTCATTCTTGAGACACACAGCGGGGCCATAGATATTACGGATGTTTCTTTCGGAGGATAGTTTTCAAAAAAAGGGCAAAGCCGGCTTCGGGTTTTGCCCTTTATCGTGTAGGATACTTCCGTATAAACCGTTTCTATTCAGCCTTTTCTTTCTTATGAGCCTTTTCTTTTTTATCACTTTTCATGGGCTTCTTCTTTCTTTCCTGTATCCTCTTCATCCGATTCATCCGACGCTCCTGAAACATTGCTGTAAGTTTCTGATAACGGTCAATCCCCAGAAGTTTGCGTACCTCAAGCAGATATTTGAAACGTTCGGCCGCGAGGTTTTTGTTAGCGTCCTGAAGTTTCAGAAACCGGCTCATGCAGCCGGATTCATTAATATTCTTTTTATCAAGAATTTCTTCCAGTTCAAGCTTTTCTTTTGACACGGTGCTTTTCAAATCAATCATCTTCCGACGGTTTTCCATGAACAACTTGTCAAGCCTGGCCTGTTCCACACTGCTCAGAGCAAGCTCCTTGGCCATTTTCGGCATTCGCCACCATTTACCACCGGGTATTGTCAGCCCTCCCATGGCAGAACCGGATCTCATCATATAATCAGATGCCTGTGCCAGACTTATACCGACCGTAAAAAAGCAAATCAGTATAAAACATACTATTTTTTTCATTCCTGTCTCCTTTTAGTTCCCTGTTCATGTTAAGTTTGGTTCTGATTCGTCAGAAACAATTATCAGGCGCTGTCCGGTCCCGAAATCAGCAAGCGATTCAGCATACTTTCGCTTTCAGCCGGGAGACTGATCTTCCGGATCCCGCTACAGGAATTTTGTATAAGAAGAGGATTTATACTAAGAAAATTTTTTTATCCTTTTCTTATGAATTCCTATTCTTATACAAAATCCCTGTAGCGAAAGGGAGGAACTGATCTGTGATATTGGATCACGGCTTAATAATTTATTTTTACGAATGTCATAAAGCTCGCTTTTCTGGCTTAACTAATTAAATGTATCAGACGGACCGGACGGGCCGAACCTGTGGAACGAATCTGATTTTCTTCCAGCGGAACAACAAACTCCAAAAATTCATCGCCAAAATACCCATAAGATTCTCCGGCAATGTCCATATAAAGATCAGGCAGAGCATATTCTTCCACCACACGGATTTCAACCACAAGTTGTGAATCATCTTCCATTTCTCCGACAGCCTGAGTCATTCGGTTTTCCTGAGAAACAGGGAATGGTGATGACCACCAGATTCCCATTATCAGCAGGACAAGGGCGAACCCCGAGACAAAAGCCGGCCGCAGCCAGTTGCGGAATATCTGAACAACAGGTACCGGTTTTTCCCGGGGCAAAGGCGAAAATGCTTTTGTCATGTTCCCGAGGTTATTCAATTCCTGTTCAAAGTGGCGTTTTCTTTCCTGACATACGGGACATGAGGAGAGGTGATTTCGCACGGCCGGGGCCAGGTCATTTTCATCCACAACAGACCAGATGAGCTGGTCTTCATCCAAATGGATGGTTTTAGATTTCACGGTACACCTCCTTTCAGAAGATCATGGAGTCCGGGAGTCTGTCTGAATTTTTTCAAGGCTCTGTACAAATGGGTCTTGACCGTGCTTTCATTTTTTTTCAGGGTCTCGGCAATCTCCCTGATTCCCAAATGATCTGCAAATCGCAATATGAACACTTCCCGTTCCCATCGCGGCAGCCCCTCTGTAAACTGACGGAACTGTTCCCAGAATTCTTTTCGCATCAGTTTGTCTATGGGATCATCATCATTCTGACTGATTTCCTGATAAGACTCATCAACTTCCGTACTTGTTCCAAAAAAATTCAGAATGCTTTTTTTACGATAAAAATCTTTGATACGGTTTAAAGCAATTCGAAACAGCCACGATTTGAACCGGCTCGTTTTTTTCAGGCCCGGCAGGCTTTTAATCATTTGCATAAAAATCTCCTGGGTGAGGTCCTCAGCGTCCATGCGTGAGCGGGTTCGATAATACACCATACGAAAAATATCCTCATGGAAAAGCATTACCAGCTGATCCGTTGAATTCCTGTTTCCGTGTCTGGCTTTATCCACCAGTTCCGAAACCTGCTGATATTTACTATCTGCCATCAGACCAGAAATCCCCCCCTTTTAATCTCGGCGTTCCGGGCAGAGACATTATCAAATGCGCTATTTCCGCTTATCTCCCGGATTTTATTTCTGAAAACCGAAGCCGCATCCAAAAGAAACGGAGCCTTGCCAATTTTTTCCGACCATATCCCCGAACCTCCTTTTTTATGACTGTTTTGACTTATATGACGAATGTTCCTGTGATTTTGTTTACAATGATACAAAATTATTCCACCTGTAAATTTCTGTGATATGGTCTGAAATCATTTTTTGACATATGTAAAATCAAAGAGTTATCTCAGAAAGTATGTGTCATCACAGGAAAATTACAGGTGGGAAATTTTTAGGGCAGTCGCAGGGCAGATACGACGGACAGGGGAAGACACCCGGGTTTTTCCGACTGTGCGACCCCATATGCATCAGGCTAAGAATGCCGGACGGGGTTTGCAACCCCGTCCGAAACGTTTGTTTTCGGGGGTCGGAAAATATTTCGGACGGGGTTGCAAACCCCGTCCGGCAGATCACGGATTAATAAAAACAATGAGTTACGATCTTAGCCTGATGCATATGCTGTGCGACCCCCCCGGGTTTCTTCGCGGCCCCGAACACAGCCAGGAAATTTTTAGGACTGCTGAGAATGGCTGTTTTTCAAAAACACTCAAAAGAATTGGCATCCTTCATTTAGTAGTTTACACTTTCAGCTAAAATGAATTTTTTATGTTTTTTTTAATTCATGATAATTTTGATTATTTTTATAATATAAACAACCTATTACAAAAAAAACTACAAATTTTGTAGTTAATTTTAGCTAATCATGTTTGAAGTGTGTAAAAAACTACAAAATTTGTAGATTTTACAATATCTATTTGTAAATATTACTTTTATTTAGCTACAAAATTTGTAGATTGAAAAAAAATGGACTTTTTTTCAAATCACCAAAAGTGTAAAGTACTTTTGGGCAAATATGAAGGATGCCAAAGAATTGACCTTTTTCCGTAATTCTGGCATAAATGTTTTTGATAAAGTATCGGAGGGTGACTTTATGGCAAAAAAAACAATCTATGAAGATTTGGAACAAAAAATCAGCGAGTTAGAGAAAAAAATTTCTGAACACAGATACGCGGAAAAAATGCTGATAATATCTTATAATGAACAGAAGCGACAGACAGAGCAACAAATCGCCGAACTGACAAAAGCAAATAATGACCTGAAGAAAAGATTGGAAGACTGTAAGCAGACTGAGGCCGCGCTGAGGAAAAGCAATGGCAGATACAAAGGAATATTCGAATTCACCAAAAACAGTATCGCAGTTTATGAAGCCATAAATGACGGAGAGGATTTTATGTTTGTGGATTTGAACACATCGGCCGAACACATGGAAAATCTTAAACGAGAAGAAGTTATTGGAAAAAGTGTCCTTGAAATATTTCCGAAGTTCAGATCGTTCGGTCTTTTTCAGGTGTTTCAACGGGTCTGGGAGACAGGAAAAACTGAATATCATCCGATCAGCATGTATGAAGATGAACAACGCAAAGGATGGCGGGAGAACTTTGTCTATAAGCTGCCTTCAGGAGAAATTATAGCAATCTATAATGATAAGACAGATCAGAAACAGGCCGAAGATGCCCTGAGAAAAAGCGAGGCCCAAAAAAAAGCCATACTTGACGGAATCACCATAAATCTTGCTTTTGTTGATGAAACCCTTTCAATATTATGGACAAACAAGGCCGCTGAAAAGTCTGTTAGTAAATTCCCTGAGAAAATGCTCGGACATAAATGCTATGAATTATGGGCTGATTCGAAAAAAATTTGCAATAACTGCCCTACAGCAAGGGCATTTAAAACAAAAAAAACAGAAGTGTCCATAATGTGTATGCCGGATGGAAGAGTCTGGCATGAAAAAGCTGAACCGGTTTTTGATGAGAGTGAAAAAATGATCGGTGTTGTTCAGATAGCAAAAGATATTACAGATAAAATTCGTCTCCAGGCCCACCTCCAACAGGCCCATAAAATGGAGGCTATCGCTTCTCTGGCCAGAGGGATCGCCCATGAATTCAACAATGCTTTGTTTGGTGTTACCGGAAACCTCGAACTGCTTAAAATAGCTTCAGCCGGGAACCAAAAAACAGATAAATATATTCACTCAATGAGTCACTCTGTCAGACGAATGACCCGTCTGACCGAACAACTCACAGCTTATGCTCACGGCGGAAAATATCAGCCTAAAACCATATCGCTGAGTGATTTTGTAGAAGACACATTGCCTCTGATTCGGCACACCGTGAATCCCTCTGTCAGTATAACCACGGAGCTGGACAAGGATATCCCCAATGTCAATGTTGATGTTCACCAGATGGAAATGATCCTTTCAGCCGTAATAAGCAACTCAGCAGAAGCAATTGACGGCAAAGGCCATATTCATATTCTTATTGCAAAAGAAGATTATGACGAGGAATATAAAAAATTTCCTAGCGGCTCCGATCCTCAGGGTTATGCCTGTCTGATAATCAAAGATACGGGAAAAGGCATGGATGAGGAAACAAAGTGCAGAATATTTGAACCCTTTTTTACCACCAAAAAAAAATTTCACGGACGGGGACTCAGTATGGCAGCTGTGTATGGTATTATCAATGATCACGATGGCCGAATTTCGGTTGAATCCGAAGTGGGAAAAGGAACTGAGGTTTACATCTGTCTGCCCATTGTTAATTGAGAATTGAGAATTGGTCTCGTTTCCACGCGAATCATGGGAACGAGAAAGCGAGAAATAAGAATATGTCTGAATTTTTCATCTGCTGAATCTTTTTTGGAAAAAAAACTTGATCACCGAATGAAGGATATTATCTTATGGATTAACATAAAAACCATAACATCAGGGAGGTGCGAGATGATGCGACTGGAAGATATACGAAAAGATACAGAACTGTTAAATGCCATAGACTGGGACATGACGCCGGAAGAGGCAGTCAGACTTTATCTTGAATGGGGAAATAACTGGGCGCGTGGCAATTATGTTATCCGATCCAAAAATGATGTGACGCATTATTTTGTGGTAAATACCTGGAAAGAAAAACCGATAATCTATTTTATACGGCGAAATTCGGAAGAAGCGCTTGAACTGGCTGAAATCACCATGCCTGATGACATGAGCCATCGTTTTCTTGCTTCAGTGGGTCGCAACAAAGGGGTTTATGCTGTTGAGGGAGAAGTAAGAAATTGGCTGAAAAAAGAACTCCGTATGACATAAAAACCAGAAAAAGTCTCGTTCCCGGGTTCAGCCTCACTCCCATTAAGTTAAGCTTCCGGAGTGCGAAAATTATTTTTCGCATCCCTGTCGGAAACTCTTTTTGCCACCCCGGATGCTCCTTAACTTAATGGCAGTGGGGTTCAGCCCGGGAACGAGTGACATACTGAATTTAAACCCCCCGCTATTTTGTTTTCATAGTAAATGCGCCGTTCCAATATGCACCCGGGGGATTTGCCTTTAATTCTTCGCACCGGGCCAGCATGACTTTGGCGGGCTTATCCTGATCAGAAGTCAGATCCAAAACCTTTTTAAAAAAATCTCTGGCATTATCCCACTCCTGATTTCTGTATGCTTTCAGTCCGCGGGTGTAATTTATGACTGTCTCTTTCATAAGATCGTCAGCATCTTCGGCATAGCCCATCAGTTGGTAAATCTTAATGGGTTCTTTTTTTCCCACAACATTTATCAGGTCTATCTCTCTTGTCATCATACTGTCACCTGCTTCCTCCCGGGTTCTTTCACCGATCAGGTTATAAATGCCATAGACCTTGTTCACCCCTTCTAATCGTGCAGCAGTGTTTACAGTATCTCCCATCATGGTGTAATCCATGCGTTTTTTTGATCCCATGTTCCCCACGACCGCGGGGCCTGTGAAAAGACCGACCCGCATATGAAGTTCGGGCCTTCCTGTTTCTTTCCAGGATTTCCGAAGCTGAACCAGCCGGTTCTGCATATCCGCACATGCTTTGCAAGCGGCTTTGGCCTGATTATCAAGCTCATTGGGCGCACCGAAAAACGCAATAATGGCATCTCCTTCGAATTTATCCACGGTCCCTTTATGATGCAGGATGATATTTGTCATTTCCGTTAAAAATTCATTTAACAATTCCACAAGTTCTTTGGGAGAAAGTTTTTCAGAAATACTTGTAAATCCCTGGACATCTGAAAAAAATGCCGTGATGACCCGTTCCTCCCCCCCCAGTCCGAGCTTTTCAGGGGATTGAATAAGCTCCTCAACCACTGACGGGGCGAGGTAGGTGGAAAAGGCATTTTTGATAAATTTTTTCTGTGCGGATTCTGTCAGGTATTTGTATATGGTAATGCTGATGTACAAAAAAATGATCACACAAAGGGGATAAACAAGGTTGAGGATCACCCCCCGGTGTGAAAAGAAATACTGGCACAGAAAAATATAGCCCATAAACAGAGAAAATGTCACTGCCGCGCCAGATACAACCTCTGTCCGGGGAAGCACAATTCCCAGGACAATCCCTGCGATGATAATGGCCATGAGATCAAAAACAGCGGCCCAGACCGGCTGGTGCAGAAAATTTCCGGACAGGATGGTATCCACAACATTTGCATGGATTTCAGTACCCGGAAAAACATTCTCAAAAGGCGTGACCCGCATATCATGCGTTCCTATGGCGGTTACGCCGACAATGACAATCTTATCTTTCAGGTCCTTATCGGGAACTTTTCCGCTTAATATATCTGTAATGGAAATATGGGGAAAACTTTTTTCTTTTCCCCGGTAATTGATCAGAATTCGTCCGAACTCATCTGTCACAACAGGACGGTCCCCGATGTGTACGGCCCGGATGCCGTAATGGGCGATTTTAACCGAAAGCGGCATGTCCAGATAGGCGCTTGCTATGATGAGAGACAATGGCGCATACAACTTGTTTTCGAATTTCATGACCGCGGGAATCCACCGCACCACGCCGTCTTTATCAGGAAACATATTGAAAAATCCGGAGTAGTCTGCTGAATCTGAAATCATCCTGATGTTGGACTGAGGGGCCGCTCCTTGTTTAATGATCATGTCGGATATCTCAACACCCCGGGGACCACATACCAGCTTATACAGAGAACCTCGGATATTTTTTTCATGATCAGAAAGTTCCTCCTCAGTGATATGAGCCGGTTTTTCAGCTTCTGTATGAAAAAAATATCCAAGTACGATTTTTGCTTTGGAATTTTTTATGGCATCAGCCAGAAGCCTGTCATTACTCGCGCGTAATTTCAAATTTTCCAAATAGGTTTCAATCTCACGGGCCTGAACATCGGAATACGGAAGCTTTTTCTTCAGTTCCTCTATAATTTCAATGAGTTTTTTGCTGTTAATATCCGGTTCAAGAAATCCGATATCAAACGCGATGACTCTGGCTCCGGCTTCGGAAAGCTTTGTAACCAGCGATGCCAGCTTTGACCTGGGCCACATCCATTTTCCTTCCTCAGCAATACTTTTCTCATCAACCACTGCCAGAACCACATCTGAAAGCGGAGAAATCGCTCCTCTGGATGCAAATCTCAAATCAATTGTTTTTAATTCCATAAAATCCAGAAAAGGAATTCCGATGGTATAGGCAAAAACACCGACAAGGATGGCAACCAGGGAAATGAGGAAGGTGATATGCTTTTTTATGAACTTGTTATATTTTTTCATAATAGACGCTCAAGAAAAAGCCGGGTTTTTCGCCCCCCCGGTCATAAAAATATTTTCAGATAAAAAACCCGGGGTTTCAAAATGTATTTTCACGGTAAAGGACTGCTGAAATCCGAAATAAAACAATTTTCAATCAGGCTGGCTTTTATTTTTTGTTTTATTTCGGATTCCGTGCTTACGGGTCTATGGATACTGACGCTGTATTCGGCTCATCCTTTCCTCATAAACCGAAAGGACAAGTATTGTTGCCAGGGGCTGCGTGAAAAGCCATCCGATGACAACAAAACTCCCCACCCAGGAAATCCCCAGGAATAAAACCACAACAATAACATGATCTGTGATATTTTCCCGTAATGACATTGAAATACTTTCTTTAACAGCGTCTGTCAGGTTCAGCTTTCTGTCTGTCATAAGGGGCATCATATAAAGGCAGCCAAAAGATACGGCCAATACAATAAGGATGCCGGGCAGAACCAGCATCCAAAATCCGATTATCGTTGCAATAACAACGATGACCTCAAATCCCAGCAAAGGCAAAAACAGTTCCATCTGAGAAAAGACATCCTGAATCTTTGGTTCACGCCCCTCTCTTACCATCAGAAGAATGCCGTGCATATATCCGGCCATGGTAACAGGCGCAAGAATTCCGAAGGTCAGACAGCTCACTGTGACCATCACCAGTGTCATAAAAATAAGCGGGACAATAAATTTAAGTGTGAGATTCCATGATTTTTCAAGATGAGTTTTAAAATCCATTGATTGTTCCTTTAAATATTGTGAAAAGATCCGTCTGACAACAGGATGTCAGATACCATTAATAAATATGGTGTATAGAGGAACGGGGGTCATTTGTCAAGCAACAGCAGCGTTTCCGGTGATTCAGAATAAAAATGGCATCAGATGATCGGAAACATAACGATATGCCTTTTATCCTCGTTCCTGAACTTTGGTTTAGGAATGCTCCTGCACACGCGCCCGAATTTGCGTGTCCGAACATACAGACGTTTTTATAAACTCCCGTGGCCTGCCAGTCACAACGCAACATGAAAATTTTATAATCTTTTCCTGACACTTAACACCTAACATGAAAAATTTGTAATTTTTCCTAACACCTAACACCTAACACCTAACACTTAACACCTTTTTCATATAAAAACCAGAAAAACAAGGTTTTATGCCTTTGTAATAGGAAAAATGGTGTCCAGTTTTAACACGCTGAACAGGTCATAGAGCGTATCAGAAACATTTTCAACCCGCATACTTGCTCCGGATGCAGCCAAGTCTTTATAAAACAGCAGCAATTTGCCAATCCCTTTGCTGCCGATATTGCTGACTGCTCTGAAATCAAAAATAACTTCCCTGAAAGAAGACTTGTCCAATTCAAAAAAGCGGGACATGAGGACCTCGGCACCCTGATCTCCTATTTTTCCCTTTACTGTAAAACAAACACGCTCTTCTTTGTATGCAACTGAAATTTCCATATTAATAAGTCCTTTCCTGCCGGATGTTCTCTACAGAGAATAAAAAAAATAAAAATTTCCCCGGCCCTGACGGATTTGGGATCATTAAATCAATATCGTTCGGCATGATTTTTGCATAGCCGGACGGAAATGCCCGGCATTTCCGCATTTTGGAGAAATTGTTTCCGAAAAACGCCCGGCGGACATTTCGGGATTTCAGTTTTCCGGATATATGAATTCAGTTAGTTACAAATGTACGCAAAAATCGTGCCGAACGGTATTGTCATTAAATTGTCTTAGTTTTCAAATTTACCGTTTTTTTTCTGTCACCGGAAAATTTAATGGTCTGTCATCCGCCTCCCTATTTTGTCATTGGTTTTGAAAATCATATCTGACAATGATATTTACTCATTAAATGATTAATAATCAATAAAATTCATCACCAGCTTTTCTCCTTTCCTTACATTTTCCGGTTGACATATCGGAAATTATAAAATCTGGTCACAGCAGATCCGAACCTCAGATTAACGCGGATAACAACGGAATTCACAGATTTTTTCTTAGAAGAAAGCAATGAATATGACAATATTTCTAATTGACAAAAAATTCTCACCTGCTATAAATTCCCAGTTCTGTAACATTGGGAATTTCAGGAAATCAAATTCAACATCGGTTAAAGCAGTATCTGATAATGTCGAAGACATGATAACACGGCTTAAAATAAGGTGCAATGAGTTTATGATCAGCTTTCAGAAAGATACGCCCCCTCTTTTTATTGATTGCGACAATTGGATTTTATAATAGAGTTGTTCCCAAATAAGTAAGCCTCTCAGCCCGCTGTCATATGACGCGACGTGCGGCCCATAATGCCACAAAGACACAAAGGGCCACAAAAACCCTTCGTGAAGCCTTCGTGTCTTTGTGGCATTATTTATTTAGGAACAACTCTGATAAATAGACACAAAGACTCTTCCTTCGTGAAGCCTTCGTGTCTTCGTGTCTTTGTGGCATTATTTATTTAGGAACAACTCTGATAAATGACCACTGTCATCAGTTCAAAACGTTCGGATGGTTACAAGCTTTAAATTCTGTTCCGGGCCATACTTTCGGAATCAGAACATTCTCAACGAAAAAATAAATGCTCATGAAAAAGCCGGGTTTTTCGCCGCCGGTTATGAAAATATTTTCAGATAAAAAACCCGGGTTTTCAAAATGTATTTTTACGGTAAAAAAATAATCAAGGAGTCTCCCTGTATATGTTTCCATCTATTATGATTATTGACGATGAACCATCCATACGTCAGTCTTTAAGCGGCATTCTTTCCGATGAGGGGTTTGATGTCATTACAGCCTCTAACGGATACGAGGCATTGAAGATCATTGACTCGGAATCTCCTGACCTTGTTCTCCTTGACATATGGATGCCGGGTATTGATGGTATTGAAACCTTAAAAGAGATAAAAAAAAACAATGCCTTTATTCAGGTTGTCATCATAACAGGACACGGAACAATTGAAACTGCCGTGAAAGCCACGAAGCTGGGCGCATTCGATCTGATTGAAAAACCCCTTTCAATTGACAAGGTGATTGTGACAATTAACAATGCCCTGAATTTCAGACGACTTGAAGAAGAAAACAAGTATTTGCGTAAAAAAACTATAGAAAAAAACGCTATCAACGGAAACAGCCCTCTTATTGCGGAACTGAAAAAACAGGTTGCCATTGCGGCTCCCACGGATTCATGGATTCTGATTACAGGAGAAAACGGAACAGGTAAGGAGCTGGTGGCCCGAACCATCCATCAGTTAAGCACTCGTTCTGATCAGCCGCTTATTGATGTGAACTGTGCTGCCATTCCTGATGAACAGATTGAAATTGAGTTGTTCGGCCAGGAAAAAGGCTTTTCTTCGGAAATGAGCGCCCGGAAAAGAGGTAAATTTGAAATGGCAAACAGCGGAACCCTCTTTCTGGATGAAATCGGTGATATGAGTCTGAGGAATCAGGCAAAAATACTCCGGGTGCTTCAGGAACAGAAATTTCAGCGGACCGGCGGGGACAGAATGATAAGTGTGGATGTAAGAGTTATCGCCGCCAGCAACAAAGACCTCGAAAATGAGATTAAAAAAGGAAATTTCCGAGAAGAACTTTACTATCGTCTGAATGTTGTCCCCATCGAAGTTCCGCCATTAAGAAATCGTTTGGAAGATATTCCTATTCTCGTTGAAACATTTCTTACAGAATGTGCGGACCACCATCACACCCCGAAAAAACGGCTGACTGAAAAAGCCCTTAAAACGCTGTGCAATTATTCATGGCCGGGAAATGTCAGAGAACTGAAGAATTTTATCGGAAGACTGGCGATTATGGTGGAAAAACAACTGATTGATGATTATGACATATCTGTTCCCTGTAACCCGGGATCCGAAGGAAACACAACATCAGCAGAAGCAAAATTATTTTCCATCGCTCGCTTGGAAGAAGCAAAGAAAATATTTGAAAAAGAATTTATCCAAAGAAAGCTTGTGGAAAATCAGAACGACATTGATAAGACAGCCCAAATAATCGGCACGGAACGGAGCTATCTTGAGAAAAAATTAGGAATTAAGAATTAAGAATAGGAGTTTCAAATTTCAAGTTTCAAGGTATAAAATTGAGAATTATCAGTGGTGAATTAAAAGGCAGAAAACTGCATTCGGTTCGAGGTATGGCAATAAGGCCCACGGCTGACCGTGTTCGGGAATCCTTATTTAACATTCTTTCTTCTCATGTTCGGGAAGCAGTGGTGCTGGACCTTTTTGCCGGAACCGGGGCTTTTGGGATTGAGGCATTAAGCCGGGGGGCGGCATTTGCGGTGTTCATAGACAAACATAAGAGTGCGCTTTCCACCGTGGCCCGGAACATTCGCTCATGCGGTCTTGAGAACAGAACAAAAACTATTAAATGGGATATTCAAAAGAATCTTAACTGTATAAAACTGACAAGCTTTTCAGCTTTTAATCTCGTATTCATGGACCCGCCTTACAACAGAAATCTGATAAAACCTTCTCTCTGCAATCTCCGCGCCAGCGGCTCTTTGGAAAAAGGAGCGATTGTTGCTGTTGAGCACAGTCTCTCAGAGGCGATTCCGGAAAATTATACCGAGTATGTCATAGCAGATCAGAGAAAATATGGAAAAACACTTGTATCATTTTTAAATTATATGATATAGAATGCCTTATTTTTTAACCATTAAGGATGAATAAACTGATGCACAGAACAGCTATCTATCCGGGATCATTTGATCCGGTGACAAAAGGTCATGTTAATATCATTGAACGGGGACTTAAAATTTTTGACAAAATTATTGTGACGATTTTATGTAATCCTTCCAAAAAGTCATTTTTTAGCGTCGAAGAACGGACAGAAATGCTTCAAGTAAGCCTGAAAAAATTTTCAAATGTTGAAATAGATAGTTACAACGGGCTGCTTGTGGATTACGCGGTCAAGCGGGAAGCCAATGCGATATTGCGCGGAATGCGGGCCGTATCTGATTTTGAATATGAGTTTCAGCTGGCGCTGATGAATCGCAAACTGAACCGGGAAATTCAGACGGTTTTTCTGATGACCAGCCTCCGATGGATATTCACCAGCTCATCCATTATCAAAGAAGCGGCAAAGTTTGGCGGTGATATCAGCGATATGGTTCCGTCCGTAGTGAGCCAGAAGATAAAAGAGAAATTCGGCCCTGTCTGAAATTTCATCGATCATGGATCTTTTTCTAAAATTAGTCTCTGCCCCGTGTGTACATATTTGCGCCTCGGTGTACCGGGCAAGGGGAGAGAGACAAGGTATGCCTTGCTTCTGGCTGTGTAGTACATAGGGAACTCAAAATAAATAATATACCCGATACAAAAAATGTAGGGTGGGTGAAGCGAAGCGTAACCCACCTTGTGCGGTGGGTTACGCTTCGCTTCACCCACCCTACGTTCCTTGGTGTACCAGACAGTGACCAATGACCAGTCACAAATCACAAATCGCAAATCACAAATTATTAAAATGGACCTTTGGCAACTTCATATTTTCTGCAAAGTCACTGAATTGAAAAGCTTTTCCAAAGCAGGAAAAGCCATTCATCTGTCTCAGCCTACTGTCAGCAGTCACATCAAGTACCTGGAAGAACATTTCGGATGCCGTCTGATTGATCGTCTTTCCAAAGAGGCGGTTCCCACAAAAGCAGGGGAACTGCTTTATGAATATGCCCGTAAACTGATTGCATTACGTGATGAAGCGGAAACTGCCATGTCCGAATTTCATGGGAATATCAGAGGAAGTCTTGTCATCGGGGGGAGTACAATTCCGGGAGTGCATATCCTTCCGCAGATTATCGGGGCCTTTGTGAGAATTTACCCGGATGTTACCATTTCTCTTATCATCGGAGACACAGAGAAAACAATCAGTGATATCCTTTCCGGCGTGTTGGAGCTCGGCATTGTGGGAGCTGAAACAAGAACCAAAGGGATTCTTCAGGAAAAACTGATAGAAGACGAAATGCAACTAATTGTTCCGGCGACTCATAAGTGGGCCCGGAAAAAAAACATTGATCTGCGTAAGCTGTCTGAGGAACCGTTTATTGTCCGCGAGAGCGGTTCAGGAACGCTGAAATCTGTCAGGGACAGTCTCACCCGGGCAGGTTACAGCATTGACGCCCTTAAAATTATAGCTGAGATGGGGAGTACGCAGGCTGTGATTCAGGGAATAAAAAATAATGTGGGGATTTCTGTTCTTTCCACCATTGCTGTATCTGAAGATCTGAAGGCAGGCACATTAAAGGCGCTGGCGATAAAAAAACTGAATCTCAGACGGTGTTTTTATCTGACACGGCATAAATACAGGACCCTCTCTCCGCTGTGCCAGATATTTATGGATTTTATAAAAAAGGAATTGCTTAAATCAGAAGGTTGTAAGGAATAAGGTTTACCAAATTTTTTGTCAAAGTATCTGAAGACTCGATTTTTTTCTGTCCTTATGAAATCCGACCTGCCGCCTTCGCCACAAAGACACAAAGACACGAAGAAAACACAAAGAAACTTCGTGAGACTTTGTGCCTTTGTGGCAAATATAATTCACCTGATTTTGCGCAGTCGCAGGCTGAGTCATTTAGTGCTGAATCCCATAAATAATGTCCGGGCGGAATGAACAGTGATCTTATGAAATCCGACCTGCCGCCTTCGCCGCAAAGACACAAAGACACGAAGAAAACACAAAGAGACTTCGTGAGACTTTGTGCCTTTGTGCCTTTGTGGCAAATATAATTCACCTGATTTTGCGCAGTCGCAGGCTGAGTCATTTAGTGCTGAATCCCATAAATAATGTCCGGGCGGAATGAACAGTAATCTTATGAAATCCGACCTGCCGCCTTCGCCACAAAGACACGAAGAAAACACAAAGAAACTTCGTGAGACTTTGTGCCTTTGTGCCTTTGTGGCAAATATAATTCACCTGATTTTGCGCGGTCGCGGGCTGAGTCATGCGGAACAGATTTGAAGTCTGTTCAGGCACAGTTTGAAAAATTGCGCCGCAACCCGGACATTATTTATGGAATTAAGCACTTCACCTGATGCATACGGGGTTACAAATCCCGTCTGATAAATCATAATTCAGATTAAGAGGTTTTACCGCGAAATTTTATTTTTGCATAAACATAAATAAAAATAACAAACGGCCATGTAATCAGCAAACTGGAAAGATGTGACAAATTTTTTTTAAACGACCACTTTGTTCCCATCTCCTTTGCCTTGGAGACAGAAGACAAAATATATGTGACCGAACACAATAGCCATATTAAAAGCCATATAATTATAAATAGTCGAATCATACTCATAATAAATTTACAGAAAAAATAATATTAAACTCACTGGCATGCCAGCTTCGTTTTTTTCACATTTTACTTTGAAATGTTCGGGAAATGCGATATCCGGGAGCAGAAAGCGTAAGTCAGGTTATCACAACAGCATTTCTAATAATATCAGGAAATTTCAGTTCTGTTTTTTCACACGGACGCTGTTTCTCTTTCTATCTTCAAGCGCAAGGGATCTCACCTTGGCAATGTCCTCATCCGTAAGCACTCCGTTCACTCCTGAAATAGCAGCCAGTTTCATGCCGTGTCTGAGACCTGTTTTATAGATTTCCCTCACTTTTTGCCATTCAATATCGCGGCCCGTGGTAAAGTTTTCAAAGCGTCCTTCCAATGCCAGAACAATCGTTTCAGCAAGGGAGGGATATGCCACCTTCGGGGGCAGACCAATATTTTTCATTTCAGGGTTCCCGGGAAGCTCAATTTCCCCGGATTCAATAACCAGAACATCAGGACGTTTTTTCACATCTTCCGGAAACAGAACCGGAGAACTGGCCATATCCGCAATCACACATCCGGATTTGACTCTCATGATGTCCGGCAGAGCTTCTCCTGCTTCCGAAGCTGCAATGATAATGACATCCATATCCGGTAAATACTTATCTGACTGTGTTGAAACACTGAGCCTGACATCCGGTGTCTCTTCAAGCACAGATGCTTTCAATGCCAGTAATTTTGCCATATCTTGTCCTGTCATACGGACGTCTTCAAACGCGTGGGATAAAAGACGGCAGCAAACCGACCCCACGGTTCCGGAGGCACCGATAACCATTGCCCTGGCATTCAGCCGCTTTCCCTTTTCCCCCCTGATCAGCCCCATGCGCCGCACCGCATCCGCAACAGCCCACAGGGTTCCGGATATGGTGTAGCTGTAACCTGTGGTAACGGGAATGTCCGCCAGGTTTGCCGCAGTCACGCCCGCGTCTCCCACTGCCCGGGTAAAGGTTCCCAGCCCCACGATCTGTGCGCCCAGGCGTTTTGCCAGTTTGGCGGCCTGGACCAAACGTTTATCCGTGAATTCAGGGGACCGGGACAGCATTTGCTCAGAAGTTCCCCCCAGAATAATGAGCCAGCCCTCGGCTTCCGCTCCTGTGGGAGATTTTATTCCGGTTACCTTGGAATAAATCCAGGGGGGCGCGTAGGAAACAATTTTTTCCGCGACATCCAGAAATACAGGCGGCGTAAGCCCGGATAAAATTTCAACCGTCTTATCCTTTTTCAAATGTTCCTGAGAAAGCGGATGAATCACAAAGGCAAAGCGGCTGACCCGTCCGGGACGGCCGGAAGAATAAATCATCCGGGGTTCTGTTCCCTGTTTGCCCACGATCTCCGACAAGTCGTCATCTGTGACTTTATCAGGAGATTTTTCCAGGGCTGTAATCATCATCGCTTCCAATACATTGACACTCACAACGCTTTCCAATAGTTTGGGGACGGTGTCAATAATCACATCCGCACCTTTTTCTTTCAAAAACTGAACCCGGTCATCAGAAATCGTTGAACTGATAACGGTTTTTCCTCTCAAATCTTCAGCAGGACATTTTTCCGCATATTTACGAAAGTCATAACAGGGAATCACGATGATGTTTGCTTTTTGAACAGACTTACGCATGATGTACCCATTCCATCTCCTTAATGGTAAGCCTGAAGCATTGAGACGCGTGCCGGGAAACCATTTTAAAACGTCATGAAATCCTTTGGCGTATATCTCCAATTCTTTTAATGAACTCAAAATCTTGGATATGCAATTTTCCAAAATCGGGTCTGCAAAGGCAAGGTTGTCCGTATATTCGGACATGACTTTCGCCATTGTATAATGCGTCATGCCTGAAAAGAACAGGACCCTGGCATTGTTAAAATAATTGCCGCCGAATTTAAACTGAATATGACGAAGCGTCCGCTCATGTCCGATCCTGCGGAGATTTTCTCCTGTAACAACAGGGGTTTTAATCTGAGAAGTCAGCTTTTTTAACTTTTCAGAATGGTTTTGTGTGAGTTTTTCAGGTCCGATGTCATAAGGAAACTTCACATTGCCCAGACCTATGGCATCTGCTTTTTTATCCCATTGAACTAGGATATCCGCGGCTTTTTCAAGATTTCTGTCCGTGCCAAAACGCCGGATATGAAAATCCTGACCCAAAAATTTTGTTGCAAATTCGTAATCTTTGTCACCGGTTCCGAGGCTGATGCTGACAATTTTTTTCATGACATCTCCCTTTTAAATAAAAACAGTATGATTCATGACAATTTATTGGTTTAATGTCAATAAAATAACCGCATGATCAGAATGTCATACAAATGTGAATAACAATTTTAACTGAACGAAAATAATAAGAACAGCAGGTTATGGCAGGATATCGTTGAAAGGTTTAATGATGCAACCCCTTCGACAAGCTCAGGGTGCGGCTGGCTGGTTTTTTTAGAAAGCCGAAGGTCTCTTATACCGGAAAAGCCTGTTGACAACATTGTTAAATTACCTTATTAAAAAAATTTATGAAATCAGATAAAAACATAGTAAAAAAAAAATTTTTATTTTCAAACAACGGATTAAAATTCATTTCGTTTCTTCTCATCGTTACTTTGACTCGCTGCGGCTATAAAAATATTTCTACAACCGAAGAATTTCCAAGCAAAGTTATCTCAAAAGTGTCGTTGCGGCATATCAACAAGCAGCTTTCCAAACTTGTCCCCGTTACTTTGGATCATGACATTTCGTATTTGCCACCCGCGGAGCAGGAAGTGACGGATCTCCTGATTCGGGCATCTGATTATATGAACAGGGCTTTTCTGAAGCAGGTTTATGAAGATAATGAGTTACTTCTGGCAGAGCTTGAAACATACAAAGGGGGTAAAAACAAGCCGTATTATGATTATTTCAAAATCATGGCCGGTCCCTGGGACAGACTGGATCAGGATAAGCCCTTTATTAACACCATGTTGAAATCCGCCGGTGCGGGTTTCTATCCCGCTGATATGACTCCGGAAGCGTTCAAAGCTTGGCTCAAAGCCCATCCCGAAGATGAAAAGGCATTTAAAGATGCTTTTACCATAATCCGGCGGGAACGTGGCAAACTCAGCGCTGTCCCATATTCCGAGTATTTCAAAGACCTGCTCGATCCTGTTGCCGATCTGCTCAGACAGGCTGCTGAAAAGACATCAGACCCATCTTTGGCGACCTTTCTTAAGAGCCGGGCCCATGCTTTGCTTTCAAATGACTACCGCCGGAGCGATATAGATTGGATTGCTCTCTCAGGCGATATTGAAGTGGTCATCGGACCCTATGAGGTTTATGAAGACTGTCTCTTTGGTTATAAAGCAGCATTTGAATCCTTTGTGTGCATGGTGGATAAGGAGGAGACTCAGAAACTGGAATCTGTCGCCTCATTTCAAAATGACCTGACAGGCAATCTCCCTGTCCCTGAGGGATATGAAATCTTTCCAAAAGGATTATCCTCACCCATCAAAGTGGTCAACCAGATTTACGCCTCGGGCCTGGCAGCCGCGCTCGTTCCCACTGCTTTCAACCTGCCTAATGACGAGCGGATCAAGTCTGACAACGGATCAAAGAACGTTTTGCTGAAAAACGTCATGAAAGCCAAATTTGACAAAATACTTGTGCCTATTTCCCATAAAGTGCTGGCGGAAAAGGACAGAACCCGGGTATCCTTTGAGGGCTATTTTAACTATGTTCTGATGCACGAAATCAGTCACGGACTTGCTCCGGGAAATATTACGGTAAATGGCAGGGAAACAACAGTAAAATCAGAACTCAGAGAGCTTTATTCCACGCTTGATGAATGCCAGGCAGATACCCTGGGTGTTTATAATGCCCAGTTCCTCATTGATGCTGCGAACAGCCCCATGTCCGAGGGACTTGAAGAGACCCTCTATGCCTCAAACCTTGCCAGCATGTTCCGTTTAATCCGCTTTGGGATCACCAGCGCGCACGGGGGAGGCGTGGCAATTCAGCTGAACTATTATCTGAAAAAAGGGGCCGTTAAGGTGGATGAGAACGGTCTCTTTTTTTTGGATGATGAGAAAATCAGAGACGCTGTCCGGGAACTGGCTCAGAAAGTTCTTATGATTGAGCTTACAGGGAACTATGATGCGGCCCGGAAACTCGTTGACAAATACTGTTATATCAGTGAGGATGTGGCAGCTGCGCTGGATAAAATCAGTGACATTCCCATTGATATTCGGCTCACTTATCCGGCACGATAGAAAGGAAAGGCGATGAAACAGGAAATAAGAAAAACCCTTCTGTATGACTGGCATGTGGAACAGGGGGCAAATATGGCAAATTTCGGGGGATATGAGATGCCGCTCTGGTATCCCTCGGGTGTCAGGAATGAGCATTTGGCGGTTCTGACGAACGCGGGTATGTTCGACACAAGTCATATGGCCATGGTCAGAATTACAGGGCCTGATGCTTATGACTTGCTCCAACTCTGTTTCACAAAGGATCTGAACGCCTGTCTGGGCATAAATAAAAAAATTGCTCTGAAAAACAACAGATGTGTCTATGGGGCCTTTCTGAACGAACAGGGCGAAGTCATTGATGATGCGATTGTGTATCAGGTGGAAAAAGGACATTATCTGAGTGTTGTGAATGCAGGCATGGGCGGAGAAATCGCAAGACATCTGGCCGCTCACAAACGCGGCAGAAACGTTGAGATAACAGACCTTACGGACAAAGTGGGCAAACTGGACATCCAAGGCCCCCTGTCCGCCAAAATTCTGATGAAAGTGCTGGCAGACCCCGGAAAGGTCTTTGAGAAAATGCCTTATTTTTCATTCAAAGGCCATTTTGACCCGTCATGTCCGTCAGCCAACGCTGTCTGTCTTACGGATGGCACGCCAATTCTGCTTTCCAGAACCGGCTACACCGGAGAATTCGGCTTTGAAATTTTCATCGCGCCCGAACATTTTGTCAGGCTCTGGAAGATGATTTTCAATGCAGGCAAAGAATACGGCCTGATATCCTGCGGACTTGCCGCGAGAGATTCTCTCCGAGGCGGGGCAGTGCTTCCCCTGTCCCATCAGGATATTGGTCACTGGCCCTTTATCAATAATCCCTGGCCCTTTGCTCTGCCTTATAATGAGGATCAGACCGACTTTACCAAATCATTTATCGGTGACGAGGCCCTCAGAAACATTGTGGATTTTGAATTTACTTACGCGTTTGCAGGCCATGACCTCCGCAAAGTTTCCGCTGAGGACCCGGCGATTGTTCTGAATGCCGAAGCAAAGGAGATCGGGACGGTTCTGACCTGTGTGACCGACATGGGGATCGGCCGTCACAAAGACCGGATTTACAGTGTTGCCAGTCCTGACAAACCCAAAGATTTCAAACCAAAGGGGCTGTGCTGCGGATTTGTAAAAGTGACTTCAATGCTGAGTTTCGGGGAGGTTGTGGAACTCAGAGATAAGCGGCGGAAGGTAAAAGTCGCAATTGTGGAGGATATACGCCCTGACCGCACGGCTCGTGTTCCAATTAAGAACATGATCTGATTCCCCGGCAATTCATTGCCGGGACAACGTGGCATCAGATTGCAGAGTCCCGCAGGGACGACCGAAAATAGCCTGGCAATTCATTGCCGGGGTGATTTATGAATCAGATTATTTCGTTGTCCGAACCCTGATTAAAAGATTAAAAGATTTTCAGGATTAAGTATCTGTTTTGGCTGTAGATACTTAATCCTGAAAATCTCTGAATCCTTTAATCAGGGTTCAGACCCCTTAGGCTGAGGCTGCGGATAATCATCAGATATTCGAAGAAATAAAAAATGGAACTGAAAACTGTGTTTGATATTCCCGATCATATTTATGCGGGCATTCTCAAAGGAAAATATGTCAGAACCGGCGGGGTTATTCAGGGTGCTGCCGGCACACCTGAGGCGGGCAACGTGGTCATGTGGCTGCGTGAGATATCCTCCGGGCCTCTCCCGTCGGATTCTCTGATGAAAAGCAGTCCGTTTTTACCCAATGCTCTGGGAATGGCGGGATCGGTTGCCAGCATTCTGAATCTCGGAGCGACGGTCTGTTTCGGAATTAAAATTCTGAAAAAATTAGGCTCTGTTGAGCAAAAGATGGATCATCTTGACCAGAAAACAGATCATCTTCAACAGACAACCGAACTCGGATTTGCCTCGGTTCTGAACCAACTGGGAGCAATTGAGCAAAAGGCAGACCATCTTCAATGGACAGTCGAACTCGGATTTGCCTCGGTTCTGAATCAGCTTGACAGGCTGGCAGAATATCATGAGGCTGAAATCATTGCAGAACTGAAAACCGCAGCGGAATTATCATGGACAGCGCAGTTTCTCGAACCGGATTCCCAGCAGAGAATATTCAGGATTGAGCAGGCACTTGCTATGGCAGCTAAAAGTTTGGAAAAATTAACTGTTTTAGCTAAAAACAGTCTAAATGACAATATTGAAAATTTCAGAAGAGGGGCAATGCTTCGTAACGCTGATGAGTCTGTAATCTCAAATCTTCAAAGACTGCGTCAGGCCATACTTGCCTTATCTTTACGGGCTTCGATTCATGCTGAGGCAGGCGATTTCAAATCCTGCTCACAGCGTTTGGAAAATTTACACAGGGAGTTTAAAAGTTTGTTTATCGAATTCGGCCATGCTTTTTTTCGTGGAAGAGGAAAAGGGCTTATATATGATGATCTCTTAAATAAAAGCTGGAAAGGTGTTATTTCACCTCAGAGAGTTGACATATGGTCAAGGCGGTTTGACCGAAAAACAAAAGGAATCTTCAATATTCTCGAAGAATTCAGAGGGACAAACGTGACTATGACATCCATAGATAAAGATAGACCTTGGGCTTATTCAACCATGAAAAACATCCCTGTTTTTTGCGACCTCCTTGACGGCATATACGAGGATTTGGAAAGGCTGGAGGGGCATCTGGCGGAATACAAAAATGCCGCATCACAGGATTTGTCTGTTCACGAATATAGAAAAATGCTGGAGATAAAAGAGATTCAGGAAGAAGAAAATCTGGCGTTTTTGGTGAAAAAGTAAAAGAATGATTCGTGAGTTTTGAACTCATTCCTAATCTCCGCTTTTAGTGGGTGACACACGAGGCGGAGCCTCTTGTATGCGTTCCCAGGCGGAGCCTGGGAACGAGAAGCAAATTCGTCCCGGATATTGGGAACGAGCTTGAAACCACAGCTTGAAAAAGAGACATAAAAAATGGAAAAAGCTTTGGACAGGCTGACTATAAAAGGCTTTAAATCAGTTAAATCCCTTGAAGATTTTGAACTGAAAAATCTGAATGTGCTGATTGGTGCCAACGGAGCCGGAAAGACCAATTTCATAGATTTTTTCCGTTTGTTACGTGCCATGATGGAACTGAGTCTGCCGGGACTCGGCAATGCAAATCTTCAGGCTTTCATAAAAGACGGCGGCGGAATTGATGATTTTCTCTTTAACGGGCCTAAAATAACAGCACAAATTGAAATCAGGCTGCATGTTGGCGAGAATGGTTATGGTTTCAAGCTGGCTCCCACTGCTGATGAAAATGTCCTTATCAATGATGAGGAAATATACCATGCACATTCCCACGGTGCCTGGCAGCAAATCGGCAGCGGCACCTTCAGACCGGAACTGCTGAATGAAAAAAGCAAAAAAAGCGCAAATGCCGATCACAATGTTGCCTGTCAGGTATATGAAGCAATAAAATCCTGGAGAATTTATCACTTTCACGATACCAGCAAAACTGCCTCCGTGCGTCGTTCCGAAATAACTGAGGACTGCGATTTTTTACGTTTTGATGCTGCAAACATCGCACCTTTTCTCTTAAAATTGCGGGAGGAGCATAAGACATTTTACAATGAGATAGTTGAAACAATCAGACTTGTGACCCCGTTTTTTGATGATTTTATTTTAAAACCGGATAAAGGGGAAAAAGTTAAATTGCGCTGGAAACAGCGGGGGTCCGACTATCCCATGCGTCCCCATCTTTTTTCAGACGGTACACTTCGTTTTATCTGTCTGACCGCGGCATTGTTGCAGCCAGAATCTCCGACAACAATGATCATTGACGAACCAGAACTCGGACTGCATCCTTACGCAATAGAAATTCTGGCAGAACTGATCGAAGCCGCATCTGAGAAAACACAAATAATTGTCTCAACCCAGTCCCCGGCCCTGATTGATTATTTCAATGCGGAAAACATTATTGTAGTTGTCCGTGACAACGGTGCATCAGCATTCAGAAGATTAAATACAGCAGAACTGACACATTGGCTGGACGAGTATTCACTGGGCGATCTCTGGCGGAAAAATGTCATCGCGGGAGGCCCGGTTCATGAGTAATGTTGAAGTTTATGTTGTCGTCGAGGGACAGACAGAGCAGACTTTTATCCGGGAGATGCTTGCTCCGGTGTTAGGCTGTCAGGGGATTTACCTGCATCCGGTTTTGATAGGCAAACCCGGACATAAAGGCGGAGATATCAGATTTGAACGGGCTAAGACTGACATAGGTAATTTCTTAAAACAGCGTGCGAATATCTGCATATCAACCATGTTTGATTATTTCAGAATAGACCCGGACTGGCCGGGACGTGCGGATATACGAGATAATGACACTGCCATAAAAAAAGCCAGGAGAATTGAAGAGCGGACCTTGTCTGAAATTATAAAACTGTTTCCGAACCTAAATGTCAGTGAACGATTTATACCGTATATTCAGATGCATGAATTTGAAGCCTTGTTATTTAGTGACGAATCAGCATTGGCTAATATGATCGGAGCAAACACTTTGGAAATAGCCGCTCTTTTAAATGACTGCGGCGAACCAGAAGAAATTAATGACAATCCTCAGACAGCACCCTCAAAAAGATTACAATATTTGTGTGGTAAAAAATATCGTAAGGTCACTATGGGCAAAAGCATAGCTGATGCCGTAGGCATACAGACCATGCGTAAAAAATGCCCGCATTTTGATGGATGGTTAAAACGTCTTGAATTACTTACTAAAAAATAGCGTTTTATTTCTGATTCCCAGGGGGACGACCGAATATAGCCCGGCAATTCATTTTGTCCGAACCCTGATTAAAAGATTAAACGATTTTTAGGATTAAGTATCTGTTTTGGTAGTTGATACTCAATCATGAGAATCCTGAAATCCTTTAATCAGGGTTCAGACCAGTAAGCAGAGGTTGCGAGTAACCATCAGATATTCGGAGAGATAAAAAATGGAACTGAAAACTGTGTTTGATATTCCCGATCATATTTATGCGGGCATTCTCAAAGGAAAATATGTCAGAACCGGCGGGGTTATTCAGGGTGCTGCCGGCACACCTGAGGCGGGCAACGTGGTCATGTGGCTGCGTGAGATATCTCCCGGCCCTCTCCCTTCAGATTCCCTGATGAAAAACAATTCTTTTTTGCCCAATGCTCTGGGGATGGCGGGGTCGGTTGCCAGCATTCTGAATCTCGGGGCAACGGTCTGTTTTGGGATGAAGATCCTGAACAAATTAGGCTCTGTTGAGCAAAAGATGGATCATCTTGACCAGAAAACAGATCATCTTCAACAAACAACCGAACTCGGATTTGCCTCGGTTCTGAACCAACTGGGGGCAATTGAGCAAAAGGCAGATCATCTTCAATGGACGGTCGAACTCGGTTTTGCCTCGGTTCTGAATCAGCTTGACAGGCTGGCAGAATATCATGAGGCTGAAATCATTGCAGAACTGAAAACCGCAGCGGAATTGTCATGGACAGCTCAATTTCTCGAACCGGATTCTCAGCAGAGAATATTCAGGATTGAGCAGGCACTTGGGATAATAGTTAAGACTTTGGAAAAAATAACTATTTTAGCCCAAAACAATCTGGATGATAATATTGAATATTTCAGATCTACATCGGGAGGAATTGGTATGGCTGGTGAGGCTGTAATCTCAAATCTTCGGAGATTACGTCAGGCCATACTTGCCTTGTCTTTGCGGGCTTCGATTCATGCGGAAGCAGGCGATTTTAAATCCTGCTCACAGCGTTTGGAAAATTTACACAGGGAATTTAAAAATTTATTTATTGAATTCGGCTATGCTTTTTTCCGCGGAAAAGGAAGAAGATTTATATATGATGATCTTTTAAATAAATGCTGGAAAGGTGTTATTTCACCTCAGAAAGTTGACATATTGTCAAAACGGTTTGATCCGAAAACAAATGGAATCTGCAATATTATAGAAGAATTCAGAGAAGCAAAGGGCGTAATCCCCATCCAAAGAGATGTTAGCTGGTCTGATTCAACTATGAAAAATTTCCCTGTTTTTTGCGACCTCCTTGACGGCATATACGAGGATTTGGAAAGGCTGGAGGGGCATCTGGCGGAATACAAAAATGCCGCTTCGCAGGATTTGTCTGTTCACGAATACAGAAAAATGCTGGAGATAAAAGAGATTCAGGGAGAAGAAAAGTTAGCGTTTTTGATTGAAAAGTAAAACTCGGTGATCAGGTTTTTCTCTGTCATTCCTGCGAAAGCAGGAATCCACTGCTTCCGGATTCGTAAAGTTGGCAAAAATCGGCTTCCTGCTTTCGCAGGAATGACAAACTTTCCGCTCGGTTCAGGATAAAAAACTTGATCATTTGAGTAAAAGGGTAATTCGTGAATTTTGAAGTCGTTCCTCTTTTCCGGTTTTGGTCGGTGACTCACGAGGCAGAGCCTCTTGTATGCGTTCCCAGGCAGAGCCTGGGAACGAGGTCAAACTGTTTCCGAACCTAAATGTCAGAGAACGATTTATACCGTATATTCAGATAAGTCTGTCATTCCTGCGAAAGCAGGAATCCACTGCCCTTTTATCGGCAGGCCCCGGCAAAAACGGATTCCTGCTTTCTCAGGAATGACAGGCTGTTGTCGAAATTGAATCAGAAAACTTGATCATTGAGTGGGAACGAGGTCAAAAATTAATTAATAAGTTGAAATCGCTATCATAATGCCTCAGAAAAATTATCGCAGAAGTGTTGACGAATTACGAAAATTGGCTTCAATGTTCTGGCCTTCGGAACTGTCTGAACAGGCAGCTAAAATCAGCGTAATTCCCGTTCTTTTAAAAACTCAGGACCAATTTATAGCTATTCTGAGTGTCCCTGTGCCGAGCCTGCAAAATCTCTTTAAAATTGTAACAGCCTCATCTTTTTCAGGAAATCTGTTTCTCAAACATCTGGTCATTCTGGCTGATTTCGGCGGTGAGCAGTTGCAACGTATAAATTCCAATTTTAAAAGACTTTTTCCATCCGGAAAGATTGATTATTTGTGGAACAATGCTTCACATACTTACAAGTTTCAGGAATTACCCGTGTCTCATCTGACAAATGCCAGGCTCGGTCTGGCAGGCAAAAAACTTTTCAAAAAACGTGAATTTGACGGATTGTTGCAGGATGTAACAGCAATTCTTATGTTTGGAAGCTCGTGCTTAAATGAAACAAACGCCGCAGTTCTGACTAATTGTGAAATTGGAAATTATCTGGGGCAACCTGAGAAATTGGGAAAGTTTATCAAACAACGTTATATTTGGGTAAGCCGCATTACTATGGGGTCCCAGTCTAACAACCTGGGCCAGTTTGCTCAGAAATTCGTCACTGATTACCTTGAAAAAAATCTGAAGATAAAAAAGGCGGTTATTTCATCAAATGCCGTCATCCCTGGTGTAACACATACGGATGAACAGACAAATTGTCTGACATCATTTGATATTGTTGTTTCAAAAAACAGCAGATATGTTGCCATAGAAGTCAGTTTTCAAGTCACAACCAACAGTGTTATTGAGCGAAAAGCCGGTCAGGCTCAGGCACGATATTATCAGATAAATCGTTCTGGTTATAAAATAGCATATGTGCTTGACGGAGCAGGAAATTTTCAAAGAGAAACAGCCCTCCGGACATTATGTTCATATAGCCACTGCACCGTGGCTTTTTCCGGCTCTGAACTCGGAGTTCTGTGTAACTTTATTGAAGGCTATTTAAAATGACACATTTTTCAGAAAACAGTAAGCAACTTGATATAAAACCATTTTTAATCACCAAAAAAAATTCCTCATTTAAACAGTTTCGTAAATTTGATGATGTATGTCTGATAATTTTGCCGTCTGATTTCCGGATGAACAATTCCAAAGTGATAAACGGGATCATCCAAAAGGTCGTTGACAGATTAGGGACAGAAGCAACAATGATCATAATAGGTGAGACAACCGCCCTGGTTCATACACACGCAACGATCTCATCAGCGACGCAATACCAGCTCTGGATCAGCATAAAACGCACTCATGCGAAATCTGTCAGGGATAATTCCGCGTTACCGAACTGCCATTTCGGAGCGTTGGTTCACACAAAATACAAAGGCTCGCTCAGGCATACGAAAACAAGAATCCGATATACTTATTGTCCTGCCTGTGATAAAACAACCAAGGATTACGGCGGTAAAAAGCATACCTACAACTCCTATGGGACACTGATATCAGACGTATGGCGGGATATCTCCGCTAATCCGGCTGGTGATCTGAGCCATGTTATTGAACGGTTTGCAGGCTTGTTCGGCATTGATACTTACAAAGAACTCATTGTTCTTGATTGCCGAGAACTGGGGGCGGATGTTCGGAAAGATCATTCAGACAAGCTGGCTGAAGAATGCTCTGAATACGCTGTTCAGGCTTCATTATTCACTTCTCCGAACAAAAAGAATAACGACAACAGCGGTCTGATATTGGGGGACGCACTTGAAAAATTACGTCAGTTGCCTGATAACAGTGTTGATTTTGCTTTTGCGGATCCGCCTTACAATTTAAAGAAAAAATATAATAATTATACAGATGATTTGTCCATAACAGAATACTTTGAATGGTGTGACGAATGGATCGGGGAGCTTGCCCGTGTACTCAGACCCGGCAGAACCTGTGCCATTCTGAACATTCCGCTCTGGGCTGTCCGTCATTTTCTTTATATGGAAAAGATACTTAAATTTCAGAATTGGATTGTCTGGGAAGCATTATCCTTTCCAGTCCGATTTATCATGCCCGCACATTATTCAATTATCTGCTTTAGCAAGGGTGAGTCACGGCCACTACCCGGTTTAAAGGCTTCTTCCGGCGATTTTGACTTCCTGAATCTGCCAAAAGCGTTTCATCCGCTCAGACCGCTGGCAGAATGGTATTGCCTGCGAAATCAATGTGTAAAAGCGAGGCAGAGAAAACAGGTAAATGATCGTGCCTCACTGACTGATTTGTGGTGGGATATTCATCGGCTGAAGCATAATACCCGGCGTGTTGATCATCCCTGTCAGCTTCCCTCGCCGCTGATGTATCGTCTCATTTCCATTTTTACCGAACAGCATGAAGCTGTCCTGGACTGTTTTAACGGGGCAGGCACGACCACGCTGACAGCGCATCAGTTGAACCGACGGTACATAGGGATAGAAATGTCAGAAAAATATCACGCCATGGCCGAATCTCGTCATGGAGAAATAGAAAGAGGAATTGATCCGTTCAGAAAAGCCAAACGAAAACTGACTGAAAAAAACAGCCCTGTCGGACGAATGCCCGTACAGCACTATGAAATACCCAAGAGAACATTGCAGTTGGAAGTGAGACGGGTGGCAAGAAAATTAGGCAGACTGCCAAATCGTGAGCAGATGATCGAATATGGAAAATATCCGATCAGATATTATGATGATTATTTTGCCAGTTGGGGAGAAGTCTGTGCGGCAGCACGTCATGACGGAATGTCGGAAAATCGGGGAACAGATAAGAATACCGAGCCGCTGACTGAGCAGTTGGAGCTGTTTAACTAAAGAAAATTTTAATGAGTTCAATGGCAAAGCTTTTGAACCTTATGTGATTTCCTGAAAAGGGCTTTTGACCGGGGTGAGTTTATAATTTGGAGAAAAGTTTTGCCAAGTTCCGTAAGGATGACCGAACCCGGGTTTCTCTGCTCCCCATCTTTTTTGTCCTGTACACAAATTTATATTATAACTCAATACAATTCAAAATTTACAAGCTTCCCCTTTCCGTCCGTATCATTCATATTTAAGAATCTCTTTACTTAGATTGGTTATTCATGTTACACAGACTGGCAAGACGGGTTATGCTCTGCCTGACCCCTCCGGTGTACCGGCTTTTCGAAATTTTTATATCTATTTGAGATATTTATTTATTGTTTTAAATACTACCAAAAAAATATGTGATTTTTAAAATAGCGGATATTAATAATGTTAAAATCAGTAAGATTCAGAATAACCCAGTTCAGAACAAAGATAAAAACATGGACAGACACCGCCCTTCGTGGCACACACCACCATTACAGCTGCTATCTCCCGAGGGATATCGGCTCCATATCCTCCTGTATGTTCAAACTTTTTTTTTCCGGCATAGAGGTCAGAAAAGATCAGACAGCCATCATCAAAAATATCCCAAAAGATGCCATAATCGTATATGCCAGCAAATACAAAAGCTATTTTGAGTATCTTTTTTATCATACACGCTATAAACAAAACGGAGTGCCGCCCCCTGAAATTGGTTTTGATTATGAAGTGTTGCTGTTGCAGCCGGTGTCCCGTATTTTCAGAATGATTTTTGCACACTTGGATTATCTCTGCCAGAAATTCGGTCTGCTTGATCCTTATAAAAGCGGATATATCCGAGATGAACTCACTAACGGACGGGCAGGAATACTGTCACTGGTTGAAAAAAAGGGGTTTTACCGCAGGTTTGTCAAAGACTATACAGACCCGATGCGTTATCTTATTGAAATGCAGAAAACCATTGACCGCCCTGTTTATATCATCCCTCAGCTCATGTTTTTCAGTGTGACACCGGCCCGTTCTGTTCCAACACTGATTGACATGATATTCGGTACCAAAGAAAAACCAAGGCTGGTAAGACGGCTTGTGACCCTTCTTAATAATCCGGGAAAAGTTTTTGTGGAAATATCAGAACCCCTGAATCTGAAGGATTTTTTAGCGTTTCCGGAAAATTCGGATCTGAGTGTTGAAAAACAGGCCCTTGTTTTAAGACGTCGTCTTCTGATTCGGATGAACCGGCACCGCCAGAGTATTACCGGCCCGATACTTAAATCAAGAGAGGAACTGAAAGAAAATATTCTGACAAATGACCGGCTTCGAAGTTTTATGGACCGTCATTCGGAAAGCCGAAAAATTCCAATATGGAAAATACACAAAGAAGCCGATGCCTATCTTGATGAAATTGCTGCCAACTACAGCCCGGCCATCATAAGGATATTATCCTTAGGGGTGAAATGGCTTATCAATGTCATGTTTGAGGGGGTCACGGTCAATATAGAGGTGCTTAAAAAAGCAAGAAGCATGGCCCAGAAAGGGCCGCTGATTCTTGTTCCCTGCCATAAAAGCCATATTGATTATCTGATACTGTCATATGTTTTGTATCATAATAATATGCCCTGTCCCCATGTTGCAGCGGGAAAGAATCTTTCTTTCTGGCCCCTGGGCCCCGTATTCAGAACAGCGGGCGCTTTTTTTATTCGTCGGACATTCAGAGGAGCCGTGCTGTATTCCAGGGTCTTTACCGAATATGTCTATAAGCTCATTGAAGAGGGGTTTAACCTGGAATTCTTCATTGAAGGGGGACGGAGCCGGACAGGCAAACTGCTTCAGCCAAAGCTTGGTCTGCTTTCCATTCTTCTCAACGCCTATAAAGAAGGGGCTTGCGAAGACATGATATTTGTGCCGGTATATGTCGGATATGACAGAGTGCCGGAAGAGAGTTCGTATATGCATGAGCTTGAGGGCGGAGAAAAAAAGCCGGAAAGCCTTTTACAGATCATAAAAGCCCGGAAATTCCTGACCAGAAGGTATGGAATAATATACATTCAGTTTCATGAACCCATCTCGCTGAACACACTTTGCTCTCAGAACGGGAGACATATCAAAGAGATGACATCCAAAGAGCAAAATTTGTTTTGCCGTAATCTCGGAAACCGGTGTCTGAATGCCATTGACCGTGTCACCGTTATCACACCTCATGCCATTGTTGCCAGTGCCATCCTGAATTGTCCCAAGCAAAGATTTTCTTACGGGAATCTGATGTCTGATATTGAAATATATATGAATTATATGTTTTCACAGGGAGTTACATTGGCAGATACGCTGCTTATTGATTACATCCACGCGATTAAATATGTTTTTGATACATATGTTCAGAGAAAATTCATCGAGCGGGTTCCCAGTGACAAAGAAACTCAGTCTTTTGCCGAACAGTTTATAGTCAATGAAAGCAAGCGTCCGCTTCTGGAATATTATAAAAATAATGGCATCAATTTTTTTATTCCGGCAGCGTTTACAGCCATCACAATTCTTGAAAAAGATGCGTTTCAGTTTTCAATTTCAGATATTTATGAAAGCTATACCTTTCTTCAGGAGTTTTTTGCGAATGAGTTTACTTATGATGTTGATAAAACACCTGAACATTTTTTGCAAAAAAACATCGGAATATTTGTTGATGAGGCCATACTCATCCCTCATCCCACGCTGGCAGATACCTATAATCTGACTTCCGCGGGTTTCAGGACATTGAAACTTTTTTCCAGTTTTCTTAAAACGTATTTTGAATCTTATTGGATTGTGTTAAATTTTTTCATGCGTTATCCGAAAAATTTTGTTGATCCCAAAGACCGTCTGAAAAAGGTTCAGTCCATAGGAAACCGTATGTTTAAAAGAAGAGAAATTGAGCGGCCCGAAGCGCTTTCCAAAATGAACTATAAAAACGCTTTGGATTTTTTTATCAGTCATGGTGTAAAAAGCTCGGATGACAGTGAAAAAATCAAATTTTACTCAGATAAAATAAAAAGCTACAGCGAGCGTATTTAGATTTACCATGAAAATCAGGTTTTGAAAAGCCGGGTTTTTACCTGAAAATGATGTTTTTATAAACGGGGGTAAAAAAAACCGGCTTTTTCATGAACATTTATCATGAGATTATAAAGAGTTCTGATTAAAGTGACTCCGCTGCTTCCTCTTTTATGTCTCCCGTGTCCGGTCCGCTGAAACAGACAACATTGTAATCGCCGTTCAGCTCTTTCAGGAGAATTCCGCATAAAGACCTGCCTTCCTGCCTGCTCATCTTCTCCGCTGGCAAAGCCTGACAGCACAGGATTATCCGGATTCAGGGTGGTGTCATACCTTTCTGTCATTTTTGAGTTCATAAGCAATCCTTGCGGAACTGCCATTTTATATTAAAATCAGAAGAAGCTTGCAAGTATTTCCTGTGGTTTTTGGTGAGTTTTTCCGGGAATCCGGGCGCATCTGGCCAGAGCAATGGGCTGTGTCTTCCACTGGGTGAGGCAGAGCCTCATAATGAGGAAAAATCCCGGACATTTCCGGCAGATTTGTCAATCCTCCGGGAGCGGTTCAGGAACATTTTCCATATAGTAATCGAATATCCGTCCGCCTTGCCCTTGCCAAACTGCAAGTTTGACACTCCGGATGTTTTCCTGATACTGACGGATGTTGGATAAAAATATAGCCCGGTAATAAAATTACCGGGCTGTTTATTTTAACTGGAGTACCTTTCCCTGAGTATTCGGTGAAGTATCTTGCCGGTAGGTGTTCTCGGCATCTCATCCGGCTTGATAAGCATCACATCTTTGGGTCGCTTGTAACCGGCCATCTTATCCTTGCAGCGTTCCTTGATTGTCTGCTCATCCAGCTGACCTTCGGCCTCTTCCTTCGGAATAACCACGGCAGCCACCCGCTCTCCCCATTTCTCATCCGGGAGACCAATGACAGCCACATCAAAAACATCAGGATAGCTGCCAATAATTTCCTCGATTTCACTGGGATGGACATTCTCACCACCTGTGATGATCATATTGTCTTTTCGGTCAACAATTTGATAAAAGCCCTCCTCATCTTGGCGGGCCATGTCTCCAGCGCTGAACCATTCGCCGACAAAGGAACTCGCGGTTTTCTCAGGCATTTTATAATACTCGTCAAAAAGCATAGGCCCTCTGGAATAGAGTTCGCCAACTTCCCCGGCAGGTACTTCATTTCCCTCTTCGTCCAGAATTTTGACAAAATCCGTGCCCAGCGACTCGCAACCAATGGACCCCAGCTTTCTTAGCTGATCTTCAGGCTTCAGCACGGTGACAATTCCCGCCTCTGTGGAACCATATCCCTCATAGAGCTCAACACCGGGGAAGAATTCCATGATTGCCAGTTTCATGCTCTTTCTCACCGGAGCGGAGGAACACAGAAGTTTTTTGATGGAGCTGACATCACGTTTTTTGGCTTCCTCAGATACGTTCAGGATGAGATTGTAATGCGTGGGGATGAGCGAAATAAAATTAATTTTCTCCCGCTCAATGATCTCCAGAATCTCGTCAGCCCTGAAAGACTGCGCGGGATGGATATACACGCTCCCGCCGATGTACAGAAAGATAAAGGTAAAATAAGTGGAGTTAATATGGCACAAGGGCATGACATTCATACAGGTATGATCCGGCCTGAATCCGAAATCAATGGCATTGATGAAATAGAATGCAATATGAGATTCATGGGAACGCACAACTCCCTTGGGTCTGCCTGTGGTGCCGGATGTATAGATCAGTATCCATGTGTCTTTCGGCTCCACAACCGCTTCCGGTTCAGTTTCCGAAGCGTCTGCGATAAAGTCCTCATAGGGCTTGTATCCTTCTTTTTTCTCACCGACAACAACATATTTGTCAGATCCCACATTTGTCAGATTCGGTTTTACCGGATCCACTGTGTCTGCAAACATATCATGAACGATAAAGGCCTTGGCATCCGAGTCATTCACGATAAATTCTATTTCTGCCCCGACCAGACGAAAGTTGATAGGCACGATAACAATTCCTGTTTTCGCCGTGGCCAGATAAATTTCTACAATTTCAATGCTGTTCTCCATCAGCACTGCAACCTTATCCCCCTTTTTTAAGCCAAGAGAAAGAAGGCTGTGAGCCAGTTTGTTCACTCGCTTGTTTACTTCGGGATATGTGAAACTTTTTTCCCTGTCCTTTAATGCGACGGTGTTTGGAAATTTCTTTGCGTTTACCTTAAGTGTTTGACCTAAGTTCATCCAGAGGGCCATTTTTCTCTCCCTGTTGAAGATTGAAGATTGAAGATTGAAGATCGGAGCATCTGACGCTGATTTTCAATACATCACCTTTGTCAAAATTGGGTTGCCAGCTTAAATCGAGGTCAATTAAAGTCAGTCGTTCTGAAAAACCCGCCGATGTCCGGTTCCGGATTGACAAATCCGAACCTGACCCGCCGAATTCGTCAATCCGGCAGGAGTGCGGGGAATTGTATTTTTTAATTATCCGCTTTTAAATCCGACAACCTCAAAATTTAACCGCACTATGCAATACTTTTTGCAGATTTGTCAACATCTTTAAAATCATCAGGCTGGGAACAGAAAACCTTTTGAAATCATAATATTTCCAATGAAAACTAAAATTGACCGGGGATTTGTGATTTGTGATTTGTGATTTGTGATTTGCGATTTGCGATTGTTCCGTACAAAATTTACAATATCGAAAATCACCGGCATAAATCAGGGGCGAGCGTTTCAAATCTGGATATTTCCATATAATTACCTAACCATAAGTTTTCGATATCTGCCCAGGGAAGAAACCCGGCTTTTTTTTCGGAATGACCCGCCGCCCGTGAAGGAAAAAGCCGGGTTTCTCCGCGGTTCGCAGAAAAAAAGATATATAAAAAATTTTTGATCGGATACTTAATGGCCGAACTGATTCAGGTGATTATAAGGCTTACATCCAAAATCGGAACATTGTCGCTTACTTGACAGAGGAGCATTCAGTATAAAGAGAGTAGGGGCAGATTTTCCGACAGTATTCATGATCAATGTCATGGAACAGGTGGGTAATCGCATCGCCCTTGTTGGCAATCACTCCGCGAGAGGACAGTTCGTTCCAAAACCCGCTGGTTTTAAATACGTTCATAACAGGAATGTGGACACCTGTGAGGACCAGCCGAATGTTACGTGTTTTCAGTTCCTGCCGGAGTATGGAAAGCTCATCTGTGCCGGTGATATCAATAAATCCGATTGCTGTGCAATCCAGCAGAAGGAACTTTAGCGGCGTTTCCACTTCATCCGCCCGCTCCAGTATGTGTTCGACAGTATATTCCGCATTGGCAAAGTAGATCGCGTTATCCGACCGCAGATGAAGAATCTGGGGGCAGGACGGTTTGTTGTAAAGGTCGGCATTGATAAGCATGTTATGCACCGGATCTTTGGAAATACGGACGATTCTCGGATGCATCGTTTTCCACAGAAACAACATCAGAGAAATCATCACGCCGATCAGCAGAGCATAATCCGGTTTTGCAAGCAGAGCCAGTACGAAAACCGTAACTGCCACCGCACCGTCGTGATGGTTTTTTTTCCAAAGAATGAAGACTTCTTTCGGATGAAACAGAAGCAGGACCGCTGAGATGACCAGGGCCGCCAGGGCCGCCTTGGGAATATAGGTGAAAAGAGGGGTCAGAAAAAGAAGCGCAAAAATTACGATGATGCCCGAAACCACGCCTGATATCCCAGTTCTGGCCCCCGCGGAAAAATTGATGGCAGTTCTGGAAAAGGACCCGCTGACCGGCGGGCATTGGAAGAATGAGCCGATGATATTGGCCAGCCCCTGGCCAATGAATTCCTGGTTCACATCCACCTTTTGCCCGGTTTCGGAAGAAATGACTTTGCCCACGGAATAGATTTCGGCAAAACTGACAAGCGCGATGATGACGGCCGGTCCTATCAGTGAAAAACCGATGTCCATGTCAAATATGGGCAGCTTAAATATCGGCAGCCCCCCGGGGAATTCTCCCACAATTCGGACTCCGGAATTGTGAAGATTAAAAAAATAAACCGCCGAAGTCGTCAGCAGCAAAGCCAGAAGGCTGGCCGGGAAAGCCGGACGGATCCGTTTGAGTCCGTATATGATGGCAAAAGAAATGACACCGATAAGCGCGGTGGAAGCGTGAAGCGACGGGACCCCTTTCAGTATTTCCAGAAGCATCGGGAGAATATACTCATGTTTTTCCACGGTCAGTCCCAGAAGATTCGGCATCTGCGTGGCAATGATGATCAGAGCCGCGGCCGCGGTAAAGCCCCGAACCGCTGAATGGGAAATAAAGGCCATGACATGACCCATGCGTAAGACCCCCATGATCAGGTACAGAATCCCGACAATATGGCCCAGCAGGATGGCCAGTTCGATAAAATGCGGGCTTCCGGGTTCGGCCATCGGTGTCAGGGTCGTCAGCACAAGAAGACTCATAATGGCAATGGGACCCGTGGCAAGCTGGCGCAGGCTTCCCCAGAGTGCGGCAATTATCGGCGCAATTGCCCCTGCATAGAGGCCGTATATGGGCGGCAGGCCCGCCAGCATGGCATAGGCCATGGACTGGGGAATGAGGACGACTGCCACGGTAATGCCCGCGACCATATCGGCTCGGAAAACTGAACGATCATAGTCTTTCACCCAGTTCAGGAAAGGGAACAGATGATGTAACAGCAATGACAGAGGATTATTTTTCATGGATAGCCTTTAATTACGCGGGTTCCGCAACCCGAAGGATATGATCGGACATGTTTTTCAGAGCAGAGCTGGTAGCGGAGCATCGGCCAGACCGGTTTTCGGCATAAAGCCGGAATTTATCACTTCCCATTTCTTACTTCCTCATGAGGCAGCCGCACCACAAGCACAGGTTTGGAACATCTGCTGATAACTCCTCCGGCAACACTTCCCATAATGGCACCTTCCAGTTTTCCATGTCCGTGGGTTCCCATGATCACAAGATCATAATTCCCCTCTTCTGCAACAGATGCGATACGAGCCACGGGATTTCCCGCTTCCACAAGGATATTTCCCTGTGCCAGCGGACAATAGGGGATTTCCTTTGTTATCTGTTCGGATGTCTCCTGAATACGCATGCGTATGGTTTCTTTTGCCATATCAATACTTTTTGCGTTAAATTCATCCCATTTCTTTCCAAAGCGTTCTGTGAGATCAATTCCCGCACCCGAAGAGAATTCCTCAAGCATGTCAGGCACAACATGAAGCACAGTCACCTCTGCCTCATATTTGTTACCAATACTGCATGCATACCGCACCGCATACCGGGCAGTTTCTGAGAGATCCGTCACATAAAGAATTTTTCGGATATCCGGGACAATCGCGCCGCCATGCACGAAAAACGGATCATCAGACAGTTTTTCAGGAGGACGGACTTCTTTTTCCGGGGCAGGCGGCCCGGAAGGCTCGGGCACAAGAATCTCTCCGAATATCCTGTCTGTAAATTTCACATACCAGGCAGCCGACTGAACCTGAATGATGTAGGCTATGGCAATCACCAGAGCCGCACTTGATCCCTCAGGACCGAAAGCATTGATGGCGATAGCCAGAGCAATGGAGAGATTCCGCATCACCGAACCATAAACCAGCGCGATGGCATCTCCCCTGGGCAGCAATGACTTGCCGAGCGCTGTGCTGAAAACATAATTGATGGTATAAATCAGCGACAGCGGTATCAGGATATACAAAATCATTCGGGGCGAACTCGCGATGCCTTTGGCTTTCAGCGCTATGGCAATAAAAACAATACCCACGACACCGAGTGTGGATATCGCCGGGAACCGGGGTGCCCATCGCTGCTGAAATTCCTTTATTCCGTATTTTTTCATCAGGCCCTGCTGGGTGAGAAATCCGGCAATCATGGGAATAAAGACAATGACAGCGATCTGCTTCATCACTGAAAGGATATTCACCTCAAGTGTCGCGCCCATAAGGAATTTGACATAAAAAGGAGTGGCAACCGATCCGAAAGTCAGCCCGACCACTGTCATTTTTACAGCAGCTTCCACATTTCCCTTGGCAAATCCGGTCCAGGAGATGGTCATGCCGCTGGTGGGAACAAGCCCTGCCAGAAGCAAACCCAGCGCCATGTATGGCTGATCTTTGAAAAACAGGATTCCGAATCCGAACGCGATAAAAGGGACAATCCCGAAGTTGATGCACTGGGTCAGCACCTGAGCCTTCATATCACCCCCCTCAAAGACCTTTCTGATCTTGAGCGTGACCATCATGGGATAGACCATGAGGAATGTGAACGGAATGATCAGATTTTTCAGAAATGCAGGTTGAAATATGATCCCGAAAAAAAATCCGAGAATCATCATCACCGGAATGGCAATGATCAGATTTTTGTTGATCAGACTGAGATATTTCCACATATATTTTAATCTCCTCTTTTTTATTGATCCGCTGTCCTGCCATACAGGCAGATACGCTGTAACAAGAGGAGGTATGCCAAATCAGACCTCCTCACACATTTTTTGCAAAGATTCAGCAGATCAAAAATTTTCATAAATCCGGAATGCAAAAATTTTCGATCTGCTGAGATTATAAGTAGCTGGACATATGTTTTTCAAAATCAGATCCTGAATTATCAGGGGGCAACGCCGATAAAATATCGAAAAACTTTTGGTCAGATGCTTATCTGCTAAATCAAAGAGACAGAATTTGCTTTCCGCTATTCCAAATCATAAGCAATGCCAGCGGGCTGACATCATTTGATTTCATAGCCCGCGTTAATCCAAGCTTTCATTCCGCCGGCCAGGCTATGCACATGACGAAATCCCCGGGACTGGAGATAACTGGCTGCGATATTGCCCCGGTACCCCATTCCGCATGTGACAATGATTTCTTCGTCTTCAGGCAGTTCAGGTTTTTCTTTTAAAAGCTCGGTGAGCGGGAGATGCCTTGCCTGGGAAATATGACCGCCATCCCATTCAGCCGGAGTCCTGACATCTAAAAGGTTTGTGTGATTACGTTGCAATTTTTCCCTGAGCTTTTCAGCCGAAATCTGCCATAATTGGGAAATCGGGTACCCTGCTTCCTGCCATGCGGCAATTCCGCCGTAAAGATATCCGAGAATGTTGTCATATCCGATCCGATGCAGGTTTATACTCATTTCATCAAAATGTTTCTCATCGTCCACGACCATGATGATATCGGCCCGGGGATCAATGACCATCCCGATCCAATTGGCAGTCTGCTTTGCCAATCCGATGTTAATACTGCCGTTAATATGAACACCGCCGAAAGCAGCTGTGTTTCTGGCATCCAAAATGGTGGCCCCTTTATCGCTCAGGCTTTTTACCTGAGCCAGCGAAAGGTCCCGCGTGACAGGACACCGCTCCATCAGTGGCGCTCCCTTGCGATTTGTTTCAATGATGTGGCTGAAACTCCTGGGCCTTTCAGGAAAGGTCCGGGTAAATTCCTGTCGGAAAGATTTTTCATCCAGGGACAGCACAGGGTTACTTCGAATTTCATATCCGATAGTTGAACTGGATTTCGGACTCATGCCTTTGCCGCACAGGGAGCCTTCTCCGTGGGCCGGAAAAACTTCGACACTTTCAGGCAGATTGCCGAGTTTGTGCAACGAATGATACAGATTGCCAACCTGTTCGTCAATCATTTCCTGCCCCGCGAGATCCGGTCTTCCGACATCGCCTACGAACATGCAGTCCCCGGTGAGGACCATCCACGGTTCTGTTCCCCGGGCAGTATCGCTGACAATCAGCGACATGGAAAAGGGAGTATGTCCCGGGGTGGACATGATTTTAACACTGGCTTTGCCAAACTCAAAGATGTCTCCTTCTCTTACGGTTTTATGTTCAAATTCGACTGGCGAACCTTCGAGAAAATAGATATCTGCCCGGGTCCGGGACCTCAGTTCCTGGTTGCCGCTCACATGATCAGCATGGATATGGGTTTCAAAAATATGGGTGATCCTCATATCGTTTTTGCGGGCAATATCAATATAATCCTGAACATCTCTTTTCGGATCCACAACACAGGCTGTTCCGGCCTGGGGACATCCGATAACATAGGAAAGGCAACCCATCCCTTCGACAGTGACTTGTTTGAAATACATTTTATCCTCTGTTTTAAAAATAGTGTCAGCAGATGTAAAATTCGTGGGAAAACTTGCTTCGGACTGGCAAATCCGAGGCATTTTCGACGCGGCGGATTTGTCAGTCCGGCAAAAACGGATCAGGGCAATTTTCCATCTGCTGAGAGTTGAATATCAACTTGTTCAATCAGCAGATGGCAAATTCACCCACACGCCAATCTCGTTCCCACGCTTCGCGTGGGAATGCTTTTCGAACGCTTCGCGTCCCGCGGTTGGTCGGACTTGCGTGCGGCAACGTGCGGATTCGGGCCGCGGACTGTGGGGAACGAACTTAATGAGATTACTAAAATTTTTTTTCCATCTGCTGATTATGTTCAGAGTGCCAAGCTGTAGTTTGGCACTCAATCGGAGAGACAAACATTGTTTCAGATTTTTCAGCAAACTGAGCGGTTCCTCCAATGAGGGACCGAGTTTTCTCATGCGTAAGTCTGCCTCTTTCCTGACTCGTTAGTCAGATGCTTCCCGGGTTTTCCATACTTCCCATACTTTTCCGACCAGATCCGGACCTGGTCGGAGCGTTTTCTTTCCCGTTCTCCATCCCGATGGCGTGGCCTCGGTTCCCTTGGTTTCTCGAACCAGCTGGAACGCCTGAAGCTGACGCAGTGTTTCACTCACGTTTCTTCCTACCGGAGGCGTGAGAATTTCGTATCCTTGGATGACACCATCAGGATCAATCAGAAATCTTCCCCGCATTTCAACGCCTGCATCTTCATCATACACGCCATAGACTTTTCCGACGCGTCCTCCGCCGTCCGACAGCATCGGAAACGGAACCCCTCCTTCAACCATTTTGGAGAGTTCCTTATCGTTCCACATTTTATGGACAAAAACACTGTCCACGCTGCAAGACAGGACTTGCGCACCAAGACGCTCGAATTCGCTGATTTTTTCGGCGACCGTCGAAATTTCGGTGGCTCAGACAAAGGTAAAATCTCCAGGATAGAAACAAAGTACGACCCATTTACCAAGATAATCAGAAAGATTCACATTAACAAATTTACCCTTATGATAGGCCGGAGCTGTAAAATCAGGGGCCTTTTGTCCAAGTTTGATCATAGTACGTTCCTCCTTTACTGGTGTGTTATCTGCGGGTTGTAGTTCATCAGGTTCTCTGCCCACAGGTCCCCCTGTGGGGCGCGCACAGCCAACTTTGATTTCTTCTGGCATAAACTTTCCTTTCTTTAAATACTCCCCGAAAGTCATCAGGGCGTAAGCGTTGTATGAACAGATGCAACAATTTTTGTTTTTGAATACAAAAATAATGGCAACTGGCAGAGATAAGGCATGCCTTGTCTCTGCGGTCGTCCGAAATCCGAATGCAAAACATACTGATTATAACGGATAATGGTTCTTCGCAAGTGCGAAAGCAAAAATGCAATTTTTGCACTCCGGAGCCGGCCGGAACTATCCGGAGTGCGAAAAATACTATCCGGAGTGCGAAAAATACTTTTTCGCAAGTGCGAAAGCAAAAATGCAATTTTTGCACTCCGGAGCCGGCCGGAACTATCCGGAGTGCGAAAAATACTATCCGGAGTGCGAAAAATACTTTTTCGCAAGTGCGAAAGCAAAAATGCAATTTTTGCACTCCGGAGCCGGCCGGAATTATCCGGAGTGCGAAAAATACTATCCGGAGTGCGAAAAATACTTTTTCGCAAGTGCGAAAGCAAAAATGCAATTTTTGCACTCCGGAGCCGGCCGGAATTATCCGGAGTGCGAAAAATACTATCCGGAGTGCGAAAAATACTTTTTCGCAAGTGCGAAAGCAAAAATGCAATTTTTGCACTCCGGAGCCGGCCGGAACTATCCGGAGTGCGAAAAATACTATCCGGAGTGCGAAAAATACTTTTTCGCAAGTGTGAAAGCAAAAATGCAATTTTTGCACTCCGGAGCCGGCCGGAACTATCCGGAGTGCGAAAAATACTATCCGGAGTGCGAAAAATACTTTTTCGCAAGTGTGAAAGCAAAAATGCAATTTTTGCACTCCGGAGCCGGCCGGAACTATCCGGAGTGCGAAAAATACTATCCGGAGTGCGAAAAATACTTTTTCGCAAGTGCGAAAGCAAAAATGCAATTTTTGCACTCCGGAGCCGGCCGGAACTATCCGGAGTGCGAAAAATACTATCCGGAGTGCGAAAAATACTTTTTCGCAAGTGCGAAAGCAAAAATGCAATTTTTGCACTCCGGAGCCGGCCGGAATTATCCGGAGTGCGAAAAATACTATCCGGAGTGCGAAAAATACTTTTTCGCAAGTGCGAAAGCAAAAATGCAATTTTTGCACTCCGGAGCCGGCCGGAATTGTCCGGATGAATCTCATTCATCACTACTTGTGCAGGACTGCCAGGCTTATTTCCTAAAATCCGAACTAAATCCTGTAAAGCTTAAGCGGATTATCGGCCATTTTCTCATTTGCGGCCTTTAACTTCTCTTCACTTGAGATCACTGCCACCGCCTGTTTCCTGCTGCTGTCAAAATATCTTTCCGCAACCTTTATGACCCGGTCCCGGGTTAATGTAAGCAACTGCTTTTTAAAATGCTCCCTTGCCTCATCTGACAATGAAATGATTTTCCTGTAAAACGCCTTTCTTGCCGCAGGCCCCGGAGGATCCGGTTTGTCAATCTCAGAGCATACCTGGAGAATGGCTTCCTTAACATCCTCACTGTCATAGTTTCCTGATTTTATAAAATCCCCTGCATTATCATATACGTTCAGGGTGGAAACAATGTGAGGATCTCTGTAAGACCCGAAACAAAACAAGCCGTCTTCAGGGTTATACATGGAAAATCCTCCGTAAGCGCCGCCTTTTTCCCGAATCTCGCGATGTAAGAACAAAGAACGAAGCATTTTGCTGATCACCGACAATACAGGGGAATCCTCATGATCCATACGCACTGTCTCAAATGCCTGAGCCACGAATGACACTGCCGAAGAGGTACTCCATCCCTCCCTGGGAATCTGATCCCCGAGCGTAATTGCCGGAGGCAAAAACCCCATGCCCGATGTCTGCTGCCTGCTGTCCGCAAGAAGCTTTGACGTCAGCGGCATGGCGTCGTATAAGGCCCCTTGTTCGCCCACCATGGCCACCTTAAAATTGTTCCCGATAAAAAGGCTTTTTCCGATGGACATGAGATCATCTGAAAATGCTTTCAGCTTATCATCCGTAAGGTCTGTGGTGATTTTCTTTATGGTTTGCAACTGATGAACACCGTTCCAGGTTTCGCTTAATGCGCGAGTGACTGAGAAATTCCTCGAGGCAAGCGAAATAGCCAGTCCGTGCCCGTTATGCACAATCATGGATTCCAGACCTGCCCGGTACTGAAGCAGAAGACTTTTTAAGCGGGTGAGGTCGGAAAAATTGAATTCATAAAGCAGCTCCTGCATGATGTCAAACATTTTATCCAGATTTCGGACAAGACATTTTCCGGTAAATCCGATAAACGGCAGACAGTCCCTTGTTTCACCAAAGTTGTTACGCGCGTGGACAGAAAGCCCCACACCGCCAGTATAAGCGTCAATCAGTCGCGCCATCTCAATGTAATCCCGCCGTGCCGTGCCGACTTTGGAAAACGCATAACAGAAAAACGGCACAAGCGGAAGCATCTCTTTCCGCAATCCTCCGGCTCCGGCGGCCGAATCAAAATAAAAAATACCGGAAGTCGGCTGCTGGTAAATGGAAATTGGAAATTGAAAATTAGAAGTTGCCTCTCCGGCTTCCGAATCTCCGCTTTCAAGTTTTAAGTCGGTTTCTTTTACAATATGAACCGAAGGCGGAATATCTTCAATCTCCAGGGTGGGCAGCTTGGAAAGGTCTTCCCCTGATTCCTGAAGTTTCGCCAAAGCTTCGGCATCTTGTTTTATCTTCTGAAGTTCGGCAGGGGACAGGCCGGATTTGATATGCTCAAGTTCTGTTCTGACCCGTTCATTTTCTTTCTGCTCCATGAGCTGATCCGGTGTCAGTTTGAAAAGTACCCTGTGGGGATTATTCAGAAAACACGTTTTTATCCGGTTTTCAAAAAAAGGACCTTTGGCGAGTTCCTCGTTCAGATGTTTAAAATCATCATCAAATCTGAGTATTCTGACAGGATCTCCCCCGTGAAACCAGCTTCCGGAAAAGAAAAGCAGCAGCTTGATGCCATAAGGATAGGGGGTGTTTGTGATCTCTTTGTGATGAAACTCCACCTGATGGATGGCAGACGCAATCAGTTTCGGATCAATGCCTTTGTCCGCGAGATTTTTTAACTCATCAAAGATAATTTTTTCGATCTTCTCTGCCGCGGATTCCTCAACGTCCTTGAGTCCGCAGACAAAATAGGTGTCCCGGTTATCCGCGTCAAATCCGGTTCCGTCGGAAAGGGCCGTTCCGAGTTCCGAATCAATCAGGGCTTTCCGCAGAGGAGAACCGGAATTGCCAAGAAGGATATGTTCAAGCAGGCTGATAACCAGCACCTCAAAGGTGTCCTTAATATCGGCCAGGAGCCATGCCACACATACCTGATATTTTTTTACAGGGTCTTCATTGGGTCCGAGCGGATACGGATAGCTCACCACTTTGGCACGGTCCCACCGGGGCTGGGAAGGCACATCGGTTTTCGGATCAATGCGCTCAAATTTTTTTAATATCTTATCATGAATAAATGACAGATGGTCTTTCAGAGGCAGATTCCCATATGTGTAAAAAAACGAGTTGCTGGGGTGATAATGCTGTTTGTGAAACGCTGTGAGCTGTTCATGCGTCAGTGTGGGAATCACAGCAGGCTCCCCTCCTGAGTTATGACGGTACGTTGTGGAGGGATAAAGCGCGTTCAGAAGCGACCTGCCCAGCACCTGATCCGGCGAAGACATGGCACCTTTCATCTCGTTATACACAACTCCTTTATAGACAAGTTCTTCCCCATCAAGTTCCAGCCGATGCCCTTCCTGCTTAAAATTGAGCATATTCAGGTTGGGGAAAAACGCAGCGTCAAGATAGACATCCATGAGGTTGTAAAAATCTTTTTTGTTCTGAGTGGAGAACGGATACATGGTCCAGTCCGACGCGGTAAAGGCATTCATAAAGGTACTCAGGCTCCTTTTCAGCATCGAGAAAAAAGGATCACGCACAGGGAATTTTTCAGAGCCGCACAGGGCAGTATGTTCCAGGATATGCGCAACACCGGTTGAATCCGAAGGAACTGTCTTAAACGCCACACTGAATGTATTTTCCTTGTCATCATTGCTGATATGGACATGCCTGGCCCCTGTGGGTGTATGCTCCAACTCATAAAAAAAAGAGCTGATTTCCTTCAGTTCCACCACTCTCTTTATACAATAGTCACCAATACGGTCGCCTGAGTTAAGGCCCGGATTGTTGTGATCTGTAAATGTGTTCATAAATTATCCTTTTCCAAAAGGTGGTTGGGGAATTGATAATTGATAATTGATAATTAAGAATTGATAATTAAAGTTGCAATCCCAAATTCCAAATCTCAAATCCCAAATCTCAAATCTCAAATCCCAAATCTCAAATCTCAAATCCCAAACACCAAACTAGGAGGCAATATATATACCGCGCTCCTTGCGTTGAATTTTACCGGTGTTGTTCAGACGAAAAATGATATTGCGAAGTTTTTTCTCGCCATAGCCTGTCCTGTCCTGGATTTCAGAAAAGCCGACGCCGTCTTTAAAATTCTTTATGATCTCCAAAACCGTATCCGAAGCTGTCATGGGGGCCTTGCCGCGAGAGGTTCTCCCGCCGGACAGACGTCTGCCCGAGGCTCCCCCTGATGTGGTGATAACAAGATGCTCCAGGCGATCCATCCGCTCTATCAGCTTCTCAAGGTCCTTTGTGGTCGGGATGTCATAATTTTGAATAAAAAATTTTACCATTGCGTCAAAACTTATTTTTCCTTTTTTTCTTGCCATGTGTTCCTCCTTGAATTAATGATTGTTTTAAAAATGATGGGATCAGTCAGAAAGAGGCCCTGGTGGAAAATTGCCTCTGTTTTCCTCATACAACAATTGAGAAAGGTTGTTTACACCTCTTTCATCGCTCAGATGTCAGAATGAATAATCCGACAAAACTGTATAAGCGGTTTTGCAGAGTTCCCGAGATATGCCGCTGATATGAGAATAATCCGGCAGAATTCCGTAAACAGTTTACAGCGTTCTTAGCAAATGTCGCAGATATGAGAATAATCTGGCAAAAATTTTCGGAAGCTGTGTAAGGAAAAAATCTGACTTTCAACTACAGGTTTTAAGAAAAAACCTTTCAGGTTATATGTTTTTAAAAGCCTTTATTATCATGGGATTACAAATCCGAATTCCCGGATCCCGGCTCTTAATTCCTGTAGTTACAAAATACCTAAAGTAATAATTACTCAGTAATTGAATAAAAAGTCAAGTTAAAGCACTGGGAAATCGAAAAAAATAAGTAAAAACAAAAAAATTAGGAGAAAGCTGACAACTGAAAGCTGACAACTGAAAGCTGACAACTGACAACTTATAAAAATATGACATCACCAATAACACTCGTCAAGGCATGGAATTTGTACCCTAAGAAACAATTGGGGCAGAATTTTTTATCTGATCCTTCCACAGCGGAAATGATTGTGGCCCGTTCCCGAATTTTACCGGAAGATGTTGTTCTGGAAATCGGAGCCGGGCTGGGCGCACTCACAATGCCTGCGGCCCGTGCGGCCCAAAAGGTTTATGCTGTGGATAAAGATCATCAGCTTATTGAGCTTTTAAAAACAGAACTGCTTGCAAACCGGCTTTCAAATGTTGTTTTAATGGAAAAAGATATTCTGAAGCTTGACATTGAAGCATTGGCGGAAACTGCGGCCGGCAAATTCATTGTTATGGGAAACCTCCCTTACAATATTTCTTCACAAATTCTTGTCCGACTGATTCGCTCCAGGACGATAGTGACCCGGGCGATTCTGATGTTTCAGAAGGAACTGGCAGAACGCCTCATGGCGGGTCCCGGGTGCAAGGACTACGGACGGCTCACGGTAATGCTCCGCTACTGCTCAGATATAAAATCCCTTGCACATATCCGGGCCTCTCTTTTTTATCCCAAACCCAAAGTGGATTCGCAGGTTATCCAGATAAAATTTAAGGATGCGCCGGAATATCGGGCAGATGATGAGGAAATGCTTTTCAAGGTTGTCAAAGCAGCTTTCGGGAAAAGACGGAAAACCCTCAGAAACGCGCTGGCAGGAAGCGAACTTCATATTGATGCGAAAATAGCCGCGGGAACGCTGGGAAATGCGGGGATTGATCCGATGCGCCGGGCTGAGACCCTTGATGTGGAAGAATTTGTCAGGCTGAGTAATTGCCTGGGGAAGGTTCTGAATGACTGAAGACCTGCAAGGTTTTGAAAACCTCTCAGGTCTGATACCGACTCCTGGCAGCGTTTGGTTTCTTAAAAAAAGAGATTCCAATACAAACCCGCTTCCGTATGAGACGAATCAAACGACTCCTCCCATGAGAGATTCAGACTGATGCTGTTATTCCGGTTTAATCGGATACGCTGGGATAAGGAAACGTCATGGGACCGGTGTTTATCCCCGAATTCAAAACACATTGTTCTTGCAGACAAATGACATTTCCACGAGTCACTGATGCGTTTCAGCACGCCCGCGGAAAGTCCGAGACCAAGAGCATAACTATCTTCAAGATCGCCGCCGACATTTAATTCCGGCTCTATGAACAGATAATATAACCCGATATTATCATCATAAAAAGCAAGCCCTCCGCCAGTATTGAGGTTGCAGATCAGAGATTCTTCGCCATCTGACATTGTTTTTTGTTTCAGGCCGGTATTCACTTTCCAGGAATAGGGTCTGAAAAAGCGGCTCATGGGTGAAACAGATATAATATCAATAACATTCAGCGAAACCAGCTCAAATTTTTTATCAGAAGAATAATATCTCAGTTTGCCGGAAAAAAACTCAATCTGAATACCTTCCTCATATCCGTAATCCGTGTCCAGCAAATTACTGAACACCGGCCGATAAGCGACCTCCTGGAAAAAATCACCTTGCCTGCTCCCTAGTCCCAAGCTTAATTTTTTGGATTCATGAACATTATCCGGTCTTGGCGGCAAAGGAACATTATATAAACCTTTATCACGCATTCCCAGCTTGCTCCGCACTTTTAATGTGTTTAACAGGAAATTTTGGTAGTCTTTTTTTGATATTTTTTTTCTGGCATATTGATATCGGATATGATCAGCAGCCAGATCAGTAATTCTGATCTGCTCATCTTTCCTGATGTCAAGGCCAAAGACAGACTCCGGAGGCATTTTCTTATTGATAATATCAAGCACAATCTTCCGGCTGCTTTCGGACAAGAGAGAAATCTTATATTTTATCTTTGTGGCCTGTGACGGTCTGTAGTCAACATCTCGGAAAAGCCCTTGTTTTTTCATGGCTTTGATGGTGTCAATGGGCAGCACCCAGGCCGGAAACTGCCCTGTGAGATCCAGGGACGGTCTCGCGGCTTCGAGCAGAAACAGGAGATTATATGAGCAATTTTCGTCAAAAAAATAGTATTCTGTATAGATTCCCCGGAGTTCCCATAAGTGCATGATCATCTGTTTTACTTCGGATTCGGTCATATCCAATTCATATTCCCAGATATCCCTTTGGCTTATATCGCTATATTCCTGGATTTTCTGATAATACGGAAGCGTTGAATAATAGCCTTTGTAGAAACCGAAAAGCCCCTTTGTCACAAAAAGAAAGCCATTGGTTTCATCTGCCAGGGCAGAATAATTCACTGCATGAGATAACAGCTTGTTTTTATAATCTGTTCCAATACAAATCAGCGTGTGACCGAACATCGAGGCAGGGCTGTTCATGTAATAAGTCGGAAAGACAATGCTTGCTGATTTGGGACTGATTTCACGGACAATCCGATTAAATTCCTCACATTCAGCCACAGGCAGTTCTGATTCATCAATATCCAGCTTTTCCTTTAACCAGGAGTACCTTGCAACGAACCTGCACACCGGATGATCTGTGTCTTTCGGGTCTGAAACAATGTCAGCAGGATCATACATGCGTTTTTCTCTGAAGAACGCTCTGACAGTGGCTTCAAGCTCGGATTTAGGATTGAACTTGCCATCCGGAGCCAGGAAAAAACGGGGATCATCTATGGTGCTTTCCACACCTGAAAGGGTCTTTTTATAGTGAAGCAGAATCCGCCAATATTTTTGTTCATGGAGCTTTTTTTGGCGGGCCAGCTCAATCAGACGGTCTGCATAAGAGAGAGACGAGTTTCCAGTTTCCAGTTTCCAGTTTCCAGTTTCCAGTTTCAAATTTCCGGCTTCAGCTTTGTGCGGAAGGACCAGAATGAAAACGACCAGGACAATTGACAAAAAAGGAGATACGGCATATAAACTCCGTCCGTATCTCCTAAAAATATATCGCAAAATATCAGACACTGCCTAGATTTGTTCGACTATGGTGATGATTTTTTCAGTGACATCGGCATGGCTGACATCGGCTGAAGGATAAATTTTTTCAAAATTATTCTGAAGCGCTGCAAAAAGCTTTGTGCGTTTTTCGCCGGACACTTCAATAAGTTCGGCCATTGCCCCCAGCGTTTCTCCCTGTCCTGAGGCAATATCCACAGCCAGATTATCCATATTTTCAGCGATAAAAATATCCAGCTTTTCATTTCTTTTGCCCAGGTCTGTGGCACGTTCACATCCGAGGGTACCAAATGTGATACCAAAGGTCTGGTTTCCGAAACAGCCGTTTATCACACCCGCGGTGCCCTGAGACAGAAGCCCGTCCTGGTCTCCAATCACCATGGACCCGAGTCCGCAGCCACAGTTTTCCCTTGTTCCGGCATGAGCTGCATTCAGTACCAGAAAGAAGACCGCCAATCCGATAATAACCTTTTTCATTCTTTTTTTTCTCCTTTAATTAAAAATTAGCAAATCAAAATAAACTTAACTTCAATTTATTTAAAACAAAAAAATTTATCACCTCCTTATCATTAATGAGTGTCAGGATCTTAAGGAAAACAAAACCGACATATGACAGATCACATGAACCTGCCTGGTTCTGTTTTCCGAAACCGTTTTTCTTGTTATCGGTATTATATAATAATTTCAAGCTGCTGAAGGCCAGAGTTTTCCGATGATTCGACGATCATATCCGCAAAACGATATTTGGCACCGAAGCATAAATGCTAACCATAGTATGTAGTGTTACAGCTTAAAAGCCATTATAGCATTCATATCTTACAGGACAAAACGCTGTATGAATATCCTATTATGAACAAAAAATCAAAAGAAAAATCTATCCTGATTTTATTTGGTGAAAAAGTGCGGGCAGAGAGGCTGAAACAACATCTGTCACAGGAAAAGCTGGCTGAAAAAGCAGGCTTGCACAGAACTTATATAGGAATGATTGAGAGGGCTGAAAAAAACATCACTTTGGAGAATATCAAAAAAATAGCAGATGCTTTGAAAGTGAAGATAACAAATTTGTTTGAGGAATTATGACGACCTACGGAGAGATACTCAGAAAGGCATCTGACAGCTTATTGACACTGACAGGAGATACATTATAAAACCCATATAACTCAAATCCTGACAAATCCTGACATGGCTTCCCAAGTCAGGGCAAGTTTATGTAATTTCAACAGAAAGAGGCGCATTCCCATTTTCCCGGTATAAGTATCAGACCATAAGTTTTTTGATATTTGTCCTGAAAAGAAACCCGGGTTTTTTCCCGGGATAACTCTCTCTTCTTCACAGGAAAAAGCCGGGTTTCTCCGCTGTTCGTAGGAAAAGATATATAAAAACTTTTGCTCAGGTACTTATTATGCAACCAACGGATTTAACTGATTTGCCCTTAAAACGATCATAAAACTGAATCGTTATAAATCAGATAGTTACAGGGCTGACCGGGAAAATGGGAATGCGCCCCATAGGGGTAAGCTCCTGATTTTAATATTTATGACTCCTCATAAGCAATTTGTTCCGGCAAATTTGTAATCAATGTCGGGGCTGAAAGCCAAAGCAGGGTCCAAGCCTGCTATTCCAGTGCGCCTGAGCGCACTTGAGCTTTTCAGCCGGAAGATTGATCTCCCGGCTTTTACCCAGGAAAACATCACTATGGATAAACAACTCGGAAACAGCATTCGATTTTTGAAAAAGAATAAAGAAAGATTAAGAAAAAGCCGAAGGGATTTAAGGCAGAAACTTGTCCTGATAAGAAAGCCACAAAAATTAAAACAGGAATCAGAGGGAGTTGGTGCGGAACTTGCTCATATAAGATATGAGCAACCTGAAAGAAAGCATGAATCTGAAAAACTCAAAAAAGATTCTAAAGAACTTAGGACGCAGCTTGCCCATATAAAATCAGGGGTAAAGAAACGAGAACAACAGCAAAAAACAGGAAAAACCAGAAAAAGAACCTTTAAAAAAACAAACAGCTTAAAATTTGATTATTTTATTGATTTAATTATAAGATATCGCTGGTTACTCCTTATTTCGTTTTGTCTTGCCATGATAGGCGGAATGTTTGTCTCAGTCACAACCCCCAGAATTTATGAGGCAAACACGTTAATCCTGGTAGAACCCAAAAGCATCCCTGACAAATATGTGGAGCCGCTCACAGAAGTCACTGTCAAGGAGAGGGTAAGCACGATCACGCAGCAGATAAAGAGCCGCACATATATTGAACGGGTGATAAACGGGGCCGAACTTTTCGCAGGCCCGGAATATGAGAACATGCTTTCGGAAGAAAAAGTCGCGGCCGTGCGCGGAAATATGAAAGTGAAAGTGACAAGAGGCCGGAGGGGAGCGGATTCCTTTACAATCTCATTCAGGGGGAATGACCCTGAAAAGATTACAAGAGCGGTGAACATCCTGGCAGGCTATTTTATTGATGAGAGCATCAGATTTATGGCAGAACAGGTCTTTGCCGCGAGCGACTTTATCCAGGAGGAACTGAGGGACAAAGCTGAAGATCTCATTGCTGTTGAAAATGCTCTGAGGGAGTACCGCACAAGATACATGGGAGGGCTGTCTGAGCAACTTGATTCCAATCTCAAAATGCTTGATATATTTTACACACGACTGAATGAAAGAGAAAAAGGTCTCAGAGATGAAAAGAGAAGGCTGATTCAACTTGGAAAACAGGCGAATACGCATAAAGAAATAAAAGATCAGTATGAGGATACTCAGAAGAGCATAAAACAGTATGAGGAAGATATCTCAGAGATACTTAATAAAATAAGTCGGTTCGAGAAAAGAATTGAGGACACCCCGAAAAGAGAGCAGGAACTCATGTCCTTAACCAGAGATTATAAGAACCTTCAGGATTCATATAATAAACTGTTGTCAAAAAAATTGGATGCGGACATGGCTGTCAGAATAGAAAGGAAATCAATAGGGCAGCGGTTCCGTATCCTGGATTCAGCCAAAGTCTCCGAGAAACCAGTGTCGCCTGACATAAAAAAGTTATTTATAATTTCTGTGCTGACGGGTCTGGGAATCGGCATCGGACTGATGCTTCTGCTTGACATTCTTGATACATCTGAGAAGACCTGAGGATATTGAAGCAAAACAAGGCACGGCGTTCCCTGAGCCTGTCGAAGGGAGGGAACAGCATCAGGCAAAAAATATAGGTTTCCTTACGATGGACAGAATTTGCAGATGGGAAATCCCCTCAGCACCCCATTTTGAAAGGAGAGCATCCGGCCTATATATTCCCCTTTCTCAACAGGGCCGAGGGATTTTTCATCTCCTGTAAATTTGCTTCTTAAAAACAGTCCGATTATTCAGGTATATTTGGTATGGTGGTATATTGTCCTTTATAGTTTTTAAGTCTGTATTCCTTTTCTGTTTTTTCCATGATGTAGTAATCCGGCATGAGCGGAATTTTTCCGATATTTGTCGCAATAACATACATGGGCTGGGCAAGGCCCGTGGTATGGCCCCGAAGCGCGTCCCGTATCAGTTCGGCTCCTTTTTCAACTGATGTGCGAAAATGATCAATTCCGGGAGCAGGTTCGCAATAAAACACATAATAAGGCCGGATGCGAACCGACAAAAGCTTCTGATGGAGCGTTCTGAAAGTTTCCACATCATCATTAATCCCTTTTAGCAAAACCGCCTGATTGCCCACATTGACGCCGCAGGAAAGCAGATCATAGACCGCCCTGGCTGTTCTCTCTGTAATTTCTTTGGGATGATTGCACTGGGTATTCACCCATATGGGAACACGGTGATATCCTTTCAGGACTTTTTTGAGACCCTCGGTAATCCGATGCGGCAGCACAATCGGTGTTCGGGTGCCAAACCGGATCATTTGTATGTGAGGAATTTCCCGCAGTTTGGCGATAATATATTCTATTTTGTCGTCCGAAAGAATAAAGGGATCCCCGCCTGTCACCAGAACATCACGGATTTCCTTATGTTCGCTGATCCACTGGATCCCTTCATCAACATCCATGCGGAGTTTAAGATCACGGTCCACCACAAGTTCCTTACGAAAACAATGGCGACAGTAGTTTGCGCAGACATCTGTCACGGTAAAAGCAATACGATCATAATACTGCCTGGCAATGCTGTCAGGCCGGACCTCGTCGGTATCACGGTTTTCTTTCCAGATCAGATAGTCGGAAATCCCGTAATGATTCTCTTTTTCCTTTAAAGAGGGAATCACCTGTTTTCTTATGGGACAGGTTGCATCATCAGGATCCATCAGAGAAGCAAAATAGGGCGTGGTTCCCCATTTTGTGTTCAGTGTTGTAATGGCTTTTTCCTCTTCCGGAGTGATGCTGATATATGCTTTCAGCTTTTCAAGCGTGCTGACACTGTTTCGGAGTTGTTCGATCCATTCTTCCATAATATTCTCCTTTTTCCAGATATCGTAAAACTCGCCGGAATCCTGCGTGTTATGAGCGCATTGCCGGCTTTTTTAAATATTTTATTATAAGAGGCAGCCTCTTCTCTGTCAAACGGGGTTATCTGCCGAACAGGGGTTGCAGCCCGTCTGAAATTTGCATAGGCGAACGGATCTGCTGCATGAGCAAATAAATCTGACAGGTGAAAAAATTTGGAAAATCCGAAATCATGCCGGACAATTTGAAAAATTGTCCGGGAAACAATTTGAAAAATTGTTTTACATCTGAACAAGCTGTCAGAATTTATCAGGTCGTGTTAGCGCTCCTGGTCAGACTGAATGTTTCGGACAAGCAACAGCTTATTTTCACAATAAAAAAATCCTCAGATAAATTTTATGCCAAGATAAATCTGAATCGGACTACTATAAAATAGAAAACAAGTCAATAAGGACATTATTGCAAAAAATTATTTCAGTAAAAACCAACATCAGATGACATATTTTAAAATTTTTTATTGCAATAAAATTAAATTTCATATAGAAAAAAAAGTTTATTAAACAGACATAAGGAAGCATGTCCACCCTCCGCTGATCTTCAAGAATAATAACGAAATGAAAGAATCTGAAGAGGTTTGTGTATTTTTAATATGCAACGGCTCGGACAGTTTTTCAAAATTAAGTGTATGTCAGAATATAACATCCTGAAATCAGAGGAATTAAATTCTTCAGAGCGGAATAAACAAAACCTGGAAAAACAATTGATTATATACTGCTCACTGGCATAAATTGCACTTTCTGAAAATCGGATTCCTGCTTTCGCAGGAATAACAGTTCGATATATCTCTGAAATAACAGAGAATATCATTCCTGCGAAAGCAGGAATCTGCACCGCTGGAAGCTCAGTTTATGGCTGTGACAAGCATAAAAACTATCCGAACCATTGATCATAATAAACGCTCATGAAAAAGCCGGGTTTTTCGCCCCGGGGTTATGAAAATGTTTTCAGATAAAAAACCCGGCTTTTCAAAATGTATTTTCACGGTAAAGATAGGGTAAAAATCACTGCTCATGGTGGTTTGCTTTCCTTCAATAAAATTTGTTCCGGAGGTGTTTGATTAAATGATGATACAACGCGGGCCGCGTCGGTGCGGCCGAGTTTCCGGTTATCTGGTCACTTATAAATTTTTTTACCGGGTATGGAATCTCATTCTTTTAATTCCTGTTTTGTTTGCGGCGCTCCCTGTCATTTCCTTACTATATGTGATATTATTTTTCACCCAGGGGTTTCCGGTTTTTTACAAAGGGCGGCGTCTTGGTAAAGATAAAAAACCGTTTGATATGTATAAGTTTCGGACATTGGTTGTTGGCGCGGACAAGCATACAAAAGACTGTGTGCTTCCTGTCCGATCCGGACTTGAGACCCCTCTGGGAAAATTTCTCAGGGAATCCAGACTCGATGAACTCCCCCAGCTTTTTAATGTTCTGAAAGGTGAGATGAACTTTATCGGTCCGCGGCCGGTACGTCCGGAAATTGCAAACAAGGCGGCTGATAAAATAAAAAACTATGATATTCGTTTTTGCGTAACACCGGGCCTGGTGGGATATACACAACTGTTTATGACCCACCGCACTCCCAAAAAGATTCGGGCGCGGTTCAATTCCTATTTTTGCCGTCGTAAAGTTATTTTTTGGAAAGAGCCTCTGATTCTGGCCATGACAATCATGGGAATGATTCGAAAAATGCGGGTGTTTTTATGGTCACGTTTCTCTGGTTTCATAAAAAAAGAACAATCAGAGAACAGACAGCTAACAGCCCTGACACAGAAAGCAGCCCCGTTAAAACCGGATTTCAAAGAAAAAAGATTCTTCCTGTCATATTCGTTAGCTGAAAAAAAGGTTGTCATTGTCTCAATAACTGATCACAAATTCACATGCGCCTGTGTATTGTCAGATATAGATGACAACACATTTACATTTTTTTCTTCGATACCGCTGTCCGAAGGGGATAGCAGATTTTTATTACAGATGAACATTGCTTCTTCCAAAAAACAGATAAAGGCTTACTGCTTTGGAACTGTTGTAAAAAAAGAGATGATACCCGGGGAATCTGAAAACACGGATGTAAAAACAGACAATGGTTCAGGCTCAGGTTATTTTTACTGGGTCTGTTACAAACCTGTGAGTGATTTTGATTTTTATAAAATAGACAAATATTTTCTCAACAACTCTATTTTGTGTTAGACTGAGGCGTTTTCCGGAGAAATGAATATATCCGTTTCAGACTAGGTCACAGGCCCGTGTGAAGTCATGTGTTTGGTTTTTGTGGTCTATTCTTTTTCGGAAATTATCTGGGAACTGATTTTAAGGGTGTGTCCCACCTTTTACACAAGGACAGGTTTTATGTGTGAAAGGCGGGACACATCCGTTTTTTTGCCACGAAGCCGCGAAGACACGAAGTTTCACGAAGTTTTACGAAGTCTCTCTGCGGTTCCTCTGTGTCTTTGCGGCTGATTTTTTCGGATAAGAGGTGGGACACACCCGTTTTTTTACCACGAAGCCGCGAAGGCGCAAAGTTTTACGAGGCCTCTTTGTGCTTCCTTTGTGTCTTTGTGGCTTTGTGGCTAATTTTTTCGGATGTGTAAAAGGTGGGACACACCCGATTTTAACTGAGTGTCGCCAAAAATGGAACACTGGTCCGAATCCTGATTATCGGACTGATGAGGTGTGTTCTGTTTTGGTTACACTCATTTTTATTTCTGACTTATGCGGATGAAGACATTGAAAACAGCGTTACATATTCTGCTTACCTTTTTTCTTTTTTCCTGCGGCGGAGGGGGGAAGGACAGACACGCCGTTCCCCTTGTTGAAAATGACAGCGGCCCGGTACCGGAATATTTTCACGAATACCGTCTGATGAGCGGTGATCTGCTTGATATCATATATAAAATCAACCTGATAAAAACAGATAAATATCGCCTGAACACAGCCGATGTTGTGGAAATACGTTTCCCTTCCATGTCTGACCACAACACTCAGCAGGTCATACGGTCCGACGGCATGATCACCCTTCCCTATGTCGGTGATATCAGCGTCATCGGTCTGACCACTCAGGAAGCTGCGGAAAAATTACGTGAGGCGTATAAGACCGTGCTGCGCTTCCCTGATATCTATTTGCTGCTGAAAGAAGAATCCGGAGCCAGGATCAGAGAACTCAGAAGAGTTATTACAAGCTTCTCCCAGGGGCAAACCCGGGTGCTTACGGTTCGGCCCGATGGTGTTATCACATTCCCTCTGATCGGTGATATGTCTGTTGCAGGTAAAACCATTCCTGAGGTATCTGAAGCAGTTAATCAGTCCTATAAACAGCAATATCCCGAACTTCAGGCAGATATTATCCTTTCTGAAACAGCGGGTTTTTTTGTTTATGTATTCGGAGAGGTGGGCCGTCCCGGGGCTTATGAAATGAAACAGTCCATGACACTCATCAAGGCCCTTGCTATGGCAGGCGGACCCAAAGCTTCTGCAAGGCTGCGTAATGTCGCACTCTCACACCGCAAAGGTTCTGTAATGGAATGCCGTATCATTGATCTGGAAGCCCGTCTTAAAGGAGAAAAAAAATGCGTGTCTCAGCTACTCAGACCCGATGATATTATTTATGTGCCAAAACGCCCTCTGGCAACAGCGGCCCAGATAGCCAAAGAAATTTCAGGTATTACCTTCTTCAGAGGTTTTTCGCTGGGGGCTTCGTGGAAACTGGATGACGAGTAAGTCAGGAGTGCCAAACTTGCAGTTTGGCAATAAGTATCTAACCATAAGTTTTCGATATTCGCACGGGAAAGAAACCCGGCTTTTTCCCCGGAATAAGCCGCCGCCCCTGAAGAAAAAAAGCCGGGTTTCTCCGCTGTTCGCGGAAAAAAAGATGTATAAAAAACTTTTGATCGGGTACTTATCTCCGAATATCGCGGTTCTCCCGGAAACCGGGGCGCTTCTTTCAAACTGCAAGTTCGGCAGTCCGGAGTGTGCGTTTCTGCCAAACTGCAAGTTCGGCAGTCCGGAGTGTGCGTTTCTGCCAAACTGCAAGTTCGGCACTCCGGAACATCGTAATAAATATGAAACAAAATCCCATGAAAAGTTTTTCAGAATGGATGGAAATACTGCTGACAGCTTTTTTCCCCCGGCTTCATCTGATCATCTGTGTCCCGCTCCTTTGCGGCTTATGTATGGCAGCTGTATGTTTGTCCCTGCCGTCTGTTTATCAGGGAAAATTTTCCTTGCTGATAACTGTCCCGGAAGTAGATGAGGCGGCTTTTGGCCCTGATATGAAAGTTGACGTAACCCCGGGGGTTGTCAAAACAAATCTGATATTAGATGAGATATATATCTTGCAAAGCCATGGGTTACACAAAAATATCGCACAAAACATCAAAGATAAGGACGCTTTGATATCGGGCTACTGGCAGACAGTTCTGCCAGGTTTTTTTACATATATTTCAGAAACAAAGGAAAAAATAAAACAACAATTGGTCTCTTTTCTCAAAAAAGGAGAAGCAGCCGAACCCGTGGCCGAAAATACCCTTGAAACATTTGCCTCATGCATCAGCGAAATGTGCGTGACAGAAACCCTGAGAGATTCCGATATTATCGAGATCAGGTGCAGGCATCATCATCAGGATTTAATAAAAGCAGTTCTGGACGCCTATCTCAGCGAATACCATAAGCTGAGAAATACCATCTGGTTTGACAAAGACGCGCCGAACTTTTTTCAAAAGCATTCAGCCAATTATTTTAAGCAATGGCAGGAACATCTTGATGAACTGATGAAGCTGAAAGAGACGCCTGATATCATTGATCCGGTTCAGGAAAAGGCAAAACTGGAGGATCAACAGATGGGCTATCTGTCTGAAATTCTGAGTCTGAAAACCCGGGTGAAGGAGCTTAAAAATCAGGCAAAAATATTCAGTGATCTCACGCCGGAGGAAGCCGTCATTTTTACGACCGAAGGCATTGAAAAGGATCCTTTGCTGAAGGAATTAAAAATGCGGATCGGTGTGGCCATGGCGGACCGGTCCGAACTATTAGGAAATTTCCAGCCAGGAGCCTCCTCAGTTGTAAAACTGAATTATCAGATCGCTGACCTGTATGCTGAATATAAAAAACTGACAGCAAATTTTTTTGAAAAGGAAACAGAAAAAAACCGTATCCGGATGAGGGCCTTTTCTTCTGCTGTGAAAAAAACCGAGGACAGAATATGTGAGCTGAATCAAAGACTTTTTCAGATGGATAAACACAGATACCAGATCAAAATGCTTGAAGAAAAGCTGGAGCGATATGAAAAACAATATGCTGACTATGAAACAAAAGCCATGAAGATCACTCTTCAGGAGGAACTTAGGAAGACCGTTACGACCATCAAGGTTGTTTCTCCGCCGTTTGTCAGTGAAAAGCCCGTATGGCCAAAGAAAACAATGCTGGTGATTCTGGCAATAATGCTGAGTTTCTTTTTCACGCTTCTTTTCATCGTGATCATGCAGATGATGGATGATTCATTTCATCTGCCCCGGGAAGTGACCCGGGAACTGAATTTGCCGGTACTGGCGTCTTTTCCTGTAAAGCCGTGGCAGAAAATCATAAGGAACCCCGCGGACAAACCGGGCTTTTTCAAAAAACTCGGTTCTAAAAAAAAGGTTCGGATATGAATGCCAAATTTTCATCTGTTTCTTTCGCGGTGTTTCTTGCACCGGCAGTCACATTCCTTGTGGTGGCGGCAAGCTTTTTCCAACCTGACAAAGCAATATATGTATTGGCAATTCCGATGGGATTGTTGCTGATCCTGGCGACATGGCAGGCTCCTCATCTGGTGGCATTGTTCATTGTTGCCCTGATTCCCATGGGAACCTTCGCGGAACTATCCGAAACAATGAGAAAGATTACCCTTTTCAAACTTCTTTTTTTCTTCCCTTTTTCTGTGCTGGTTTTAGGTCTCGTGTTCAGACGGTTTGAACTGCTCCCCCTGAATACCATGGACAAATGGATTGTCTGGTGGATCATGGTGAATATCTTTCTTATTTTTTCATCTCTGGACAAGGGCCAGGCTGTGACATTTTGCAGAAGACTTCTCAGCCTGGCTTTTTTTTATTTCATGCTGACCCGCCTTTTTTATCGTACTGACAGATTTGATATATTAATCCGGACAATTATTCTTTCAACACTCCCTTCGGTTATCATCGGATTCGGTGTATATCTCAGCGGGAACAACCTTTTTTTCTCCCGTCAGAATCTTCGTGTCACAGGCGCGTCAGGCATCGGCCCCGGAAGCTACACCGCCTCCCTTTTTCTCCCCATATGGCTGGCCGTCTCCGTGGCCATGTCCGCCCGTAAGCGCAGCATGAAAATGTATATTTATTATACCTTTGCCATTATTATTGCGGCAGTTATTCCGCTGACATTGTCCAGGTCCGGTGCGCTGGTGTTTGCGATCTTATTTTTCCTGGCGATTATTGTATGGCGGAAAAAGCTTACCTCGTTTCATTATGGCACATTGGTGGCGGGGCTGCTTATCGGAATGATGTTTATCCCCCAGAGTTTCTGGGAACGATCTTCCAGATTAAGCCAGATGGGAGATGTGAACATATCAGATGGTTCGCTTTGGCGTCGTATAAATTATCTGGAAGTGGGATTGAACATTGTGAAAGACTATCCGATTTTAGGGGCAGGCCCTGGTAATTTTCGGAGGCTTCATGCGGATCCCAGATATCAGAAGGAAATTTCTCTTATCGGAATGGAACGCCTTCCCCACAATATGTACATGCAGGCCATCACCGAGACAGGGATATTAGGAATAATTTTTTTTACGGGTTTTATCATAAGTATAATCATAACGACATTAGGCGGGCTGGGAGATGAACATATGGACGGCGTGGCAAGAGGATTACTTCTGGCACTGCTCGGTCTGTTGCTCATGGGCATGTTTTCTCATATCTTGCTGACCAAATATTTCTGGCTGACCTTGTCGCTGATACGGATACTTCCGGAGGTGGTCAGATATCATTCTCAGGCTGAGTGCTAAACTACCTGAATATTTAATACAAAAGTGCTGTGTACAGGACAAAAAAGATGAACAACAAAGAAACCCGGCTTTTTTCTGACGGGAGAAGGTGTCCCGTCCGGGAAAAAAGCCGGGTTTCTTCCAGCACCGCAAATTTTTGTCCTGTACCCAGACAAAAGTGAGTACGTTCCAATGGTAAGAAAAATCATTAAACACGCTGTGGCACATCCTGATAAAATTCCGTTGTCCGTCAAGCAGACAGCCAGAAAATTTCTGATTCTCACGGGCCGCCTCACTTATTATCTCAGACCCCTGCCGAATTTTATCCTCATCGGCGCTCAGAAATCCGGCACAACATCCTTATACAGTTATCTGATACAGCATCCCCGCATTACCCCGGGTTATAAAAAAGAGGTTCATTTTTTCGATAATCCCGGGCATTTCAGAAAAGGGATGCCTTGGTACAGAGCGCACTTTCCTGCTGCTTTTACTCAGCCGGGGAGTTTTGTCACCGGAGAAGCGACTCCCTCTTATCTTTGTCATCCGCAGGTTCCGGAGCGGATGTATGAAGCTGTTCCCGGTGTAAAACTCATTGTATTGCTGAGAAATCCTGTTGACAGAGCATATTCTCAATATCATCACCGGATAAGGCACGGAACTGAAACGCTGCCGTTTGAACTGGCTTTGAAAAAAGAGGAACATAGATTTTCCTCTTATCTGGCCAGAGGGATGTATGCGGATCAGTTACAAAGATGGATGTCTATTTTTCTCAGAGAACAGTTTCTGATTCTCAGCACTGAGGATTTTTTTCGTAATCCCCGAAAAACGCTTCTGAAAGTCACAGCCTTTTTGGAACTGCCGGACTGGCACCCTGATCCGAAAATGTTCAAAAAATATAATTCCAGCCATTATTCAGATATGAAGCCTGAGACAAGAAAATATCTTGCGGATTATTTTGCGCCGCATAATGAAAAACTATATCGTTATTTGGGTATGGATTTCAAATGGGAGACCGAATTTTTTGAATAATGAGATTTTCATAGGCACGATGAAAGGATATCCTGAGAATTACAATCCCGGCTCAGTCTGGCATTCCACGGACGGAGGAGACCATTGGAATGACATCACCAATGATCTCCAATTGAAAAGAATCAGCGATGTTGTTTATAAAGGCGGCTATCTTTATGCCGCGACATGGTGCGCCAATGCGTATCGTTTAAAAATCAGGTAATCTTAACCTGCGACAACTCGAAAGTCGCATGAATGCAACAATAAAATGACGCAATCCTCGCCTCGCAAATAATATGTGCAGGAACGGGGAACTTCCGGGCGGTTCATCAGCCTTTCACCAGCGTTGTTGAATAAGATTTCATTCTCATTCTCATCCGCCGTGGTATTCACACTCACAGTTTTATTCTCATTTTTATTCGCCCTCACACTGACACTCGCAGTGGCATATGAGTCCTGTCAGGTAAGGGGCGCGGACGCTGCATGATGAGTACTGCGTATGCTGTCATGGCTAAAAATTTTCTTGAATTTTCCGATAATTCGTTGTAAGTAATATTCTGAGCTTGTGTTTTTTTTGTAAAAAATGAAACCAACAGGTATGGTGACAGAATCACTGACGAATAACAGCACAATGATTTTCTGACCGTTGACATCCCCTTATCCTGCGGCTTTATTTTGCTGTTTGTAACTTTTGCGGATGTGCTTGCAGATTTGGAACGGCTTCTGTTTGTTTTATCAATAATGAATTGGCCCTCGGTAATTTCGTACCAGATAAAAATCAGCTTAATAATTTTTTTCTGCCTGATGTCTGTCATTGGTAAGTGGTGGCTGGCGACCGACTGATAATAACGGATAGTTTATCATTGACAACTGACAGCTATTAAAAGGAGATACGAAATGGAATTGAAAAGCCTGCAAATGAAGCTCACCTTCTCAGCAGGAATTTGTCTGCTGGTCACGGCAGCAATAATCATCACTTACTCTGCCATAGCCATGAAACACAGGGCTGAAATCACCCGGGAAGAGGCTGTCAGAGACGCGCAGAAATATACCGGTGCCACTGCAAGGCAATATGCCAAACATATCAAAGCAGAGCTTGGTGTCATCTTTGAAGCCGCACGTACCCTTTCCAAAGTCTTTTCGGGCATCAAAGATGAAAATATCGGACTTGAACTCAGTCGGGATGAAGCCAACAGCATCCTGAAAACCGTTTTAATCCGGAACCCTAAATTTGCCGCTGTCTTTACCTGTTGGGAGCCGGATGCCTTTGACGGAAAGGATCAGGGATATATAAACGAAAAAGGCCACGACCAGACAGGACGTTTTATTCCCTATTGGACCCGGGATAAAAATGGCAGAATTAACGTGGTCCCCCTGCCTGACTATGAAAAAACAGGAGCTTATGGCAATTATTATCTGCTGCCGAAGAAAACGAAAAAAGAGTGCATTCTCGATCCGTATCTCTTTCCTATCCAGGGAAAACCCACGCTGATCATATCTATGATCGTGCCGATTATTGTTGACGAGATATTTTATGGTATTGTCGGAATTGATCTGAGCGTTGACATTTTGCAGAAAGCGGTTGATGTCGGCATGGAGAAATTATTTTATGATGATGCTGTGCAGATTCTCGTAATCAGCCATAATGGCACACTGGCTGCGGTCACTGACAGACCCGAACTCATGGGCAAGCATATGAAAAGTATTCATAAAAAATGTTTTGAAAAAGATATGCGAAATATTAAAGCGAATAAGGAACAGATTGAGATAATGGGAGATCATCTTTCATTATTCTCACCTCTGAGGCTGGGCAATACGTCAACGCCCTGGTCCGTCAATGTCATCATGCCTATGGAAAAAGTCATCCAGGGGGCGGAGAGACGAACCTATCTGTCAATTCAGACAATATGGAAGACAATAAAAATCAGTATTTTATGCGTAATTATCGCTCTGGTTTCTCTGTGGTTTGTTATTCGGAAGATTGTCACGCCTATCAGAGAAATCATTAAAGCTTTAAGCGAAATAGCGAATCAGGTGGCCTCTGCTTCGGATCAGGTGTCATCCGCAAGTCAGGAGGTATCAGGCGGCTCTTCGGAACAGGCCGCTTCCGTTGAAGAAACCTCTTCCTCATTAGAAGAGATATCTTCCATGACCAGACAAAACGCGAACAATGCCAATCACACGAATACTCTCATGAAGGAAGCCAGCCAGGTAGTTCGGCAGGTCAATAAGTCTATGGCAGAACTGACTGAATCCATGAAAGATATTTCCCAAGCAAGCGAAGAAACTTCCAAAATCATTAAGACAATTGATGAAATAGCTTTCCAGACCAATCTTCTGGCTCTGAATGCGGCCATTGAAGCAGCCAGGGCAGGGGAGGCAGGGGCAGGGTTTGCCGTGGTGGCTGAGGAGGTGAGAACCCTTGCCATTCGCTCGGCAGAGGCTGCAAAAAATACGGCAACGCTCATTGAAGGCACTGTCAGGCAGGTAAAAGACGGGGCATCAATTGTGACAAAGGCAGATGAAGTTTTTATCAGATTAATTGAAATTACACAAAAAGTAAAAAAACTCATAGAAGAAATCTCCGCAGCTTCTCAGGAACAGGCCCGGGGCACGGACCAGATGAATAAGGCTGTGAACGAAATGGACAAGGTCACGCAGCAGAATGCCGCTAATGCCGAGGAATCAGCTTCCGCGTCTGAAGAACTAAGGGAACAGGCCGGGCAGATGAAAGGATTTGTAGAGGAACTGATAGCAATTGTCGGCGGAGAAAGAACATATGACAGCAGAGTGACAAGAACTTCAGCCAGAAAAAAGATACCTGATATTCAGGCCGGTATCAGGGACAGAAGCACCCTTGTCGTTTCCGCGACAAGAGAAAAGACAGTGATGTTGCATTCAAAAAAAGTGAAACCTGAACAGCTTATTCCTCTGAGTGATAAAGATTTTGAGGATTTTTGAATTTTTAAAAAAAGTTGATATTTCAATTCTGTGTACAGGACAAAAAAGATGGGTGCTAAAGAAACCCGGCTTTTTCCGGAAGGGGAAAGCGCACCCTCTGGGAAAAAAAGCCGGGTTTCTTCCCGCTAGTGGGTGACAAAGAAACCCGGGTTTTTCCAGAAGGGGAAAGCGCACTCTCCGGGAAAAAAAGCCGGGTTTCTTCCCGCGAGCGATAAAGATTCTGAGGAGTTCTGAATTTTTAAAAAATGTTGATATTTCTATTCTGTGTACAGGACAAAAAAACTGGGTGACAAAGAAACCCGGGTTTTTCCGGAAGGGGAAAGCGCACCCTCCGGGGAAAAAAAGCCGGGTTTCTTCCCGCTAGTGGGTGACAGAGAAACCCGGGTTTTTCCAGAAGGGGAAAGCGCACCCTCCGGGGAAAAAAGCCGGGTTTCTTCCCGCGCCGCAACTTTTTGTCCTGTACACAGATTTCAATTATAATTTAACTAAAGTATAACAGGTTTTTAATTCTACCTATTGTATTATCAGTAAGTTACAGATCATATTTTAGGCAGATTCAGTGCAAGTTGCTGATAGTATTTGTTTTTAATTTTTAATATAATTAAATCATAAGGTTATGAATTCATAGAATCAGCCATGACATAATTCGGACATCTGAGAAAAATTTTTCGGCTTTCCGACAAATTTTTATGATTACTGCTTATACTTGCTGTCATATTATAATTATCTCATTATAAATAAAAGATATTTTTATCGCACACCGTGTGTTGTAAGTAAGGCATAAGTAATTCGAAGTCCGCCGGACGAAAAAGGCAGAGGAAAATCTCAGGATTTTCATCCGGGGCTGTTTCGATTTTAACCATCCGTAAAATAATAAAATATTAATATATCATTTTAAATAAGCAACTTGCATTAAAATTGTCCGAAATATGGTTCGTAACCCACTGAAAATATAACAGGTAGAATTATAAAGCCGATATACTTTAGTAATTTAAGAAGAGAGGATTATCATGAAAATAGCAATTGCACAAATGAATCCCATCATCGGTGATTTTAAATATAATGTCGGGAAGATAAAAAAATTTGCGAACAAGGCCAAAGAGAATTCTTATGATCTTATTGTTTTTCCCGAACTTGCGATATCAGGATATCCGCCGCGTGATTTTCTTGAAAAAAAGGATTTTGTGGATACCAATCTTGCCTGTTTGGACAAACTTATTTCTTCTGTTCACGGCATCGGGGTTATCTGCGGGTTTGTGGATAAAAATCCTCGCGAGGAGGGAAATTCTCTTTATAATGCAGCGGTCCTTTTTGAAGACGGCAAAAAGCTGCATCAGACTCATAAAAGACTCCTTCCCACTTATGATATATTTGACGAAGCACGGTATTTTGAACCCGGCAGGGAAGTGAAATCCTATCCTTACAAAGGGCGTAAAATAGGCATTACAATTTGTGAGGATATATGGAATGATAAAGATATATTCAGAACTAGATTCTATCATACGGATCCCGTTCCCCTGATTATAGAGGACGGGGCTGATCTCCTCATCAATATATCCGCGTCTCCTTTTCATCTGGGCAAAAAGGAACTCAGATGGAATATACTCGGCGCGATTTCAAAAAAATACAATGTTCCTTTGGTCTATGCCAACCAGGTGGGCGGTAATGACAGTGTTTTGTTTGACGGGACAAGCGTCGCGTTTGATGCTCATGGAAACATGGCCGCCAGAGCTTATGATTTTGAGGAGGATATTGTGTTTTTTGACACGGAATCCTCAGAGGGCGTGGTTCATGAAGTTACAGATTCAGACACGGAATCTGTTTTAAAAGCGCTGATCATGGGAACCCGTGACTATGTGACAAAATGCGGTTTTTCAAAGGTTGTCATCGGGTTAAGCGGGGGGATTGACTCTGCTCTCACAGCATATATTGCTGTAAAGGCTCTGGGACCGGAAAACGTCCTGACTGTGTTTATGCCCTCACGTTATACTTCCCGGGAAAATTTCGAAGACACGGAGAAGCTTGCGGAGAATTTGGGGACAGAGCTGATGCAAATTCCCATTGACGGCATGTTTAAAGAATTTTTGAAATTTCTTTCCCCTGAATTCGAGGAAAATGAACCCGGAATTACGGAGCAGAACATTCAGGCCAGGATCCGGGGAACGATTCTTATGGGATTATCCAACAAGCATGGTCATCTTGTTCTTTCCACGGGAAATAAGTCAGAGATGGCTATTGGCTATTGCACGCTTTACGGCGATATGAACGGGGGGCTGTCCGTGATTTCAGATGTCCCCAAAACCGTAGTGTATGATATTTCACGGTTTATTAATGCAGAAAAAGAATATATTCCAAAAAGAATTATTGAGAAAGCGCCTTCTGCCGAACTTAAACCGGAACAGACGGATCAGGATGATCTGCCGCCATATGAGGTGCTGGATATTATATTAAAAGGATATGTCGAAGACTTGAAAAGTGTGGACGAACTGGCAGAGATGGGATTTGACAAAAAGCTTGTCGCGGATATTATTTCAAAAGTCCATCGGAACGAATATAAACGGTATCAGGCTGCCCCCGGGCTTAAAGTGACATCAAAGGCGTTTGGTTATGGCAGACGGTATCCGCTTGCCCAGCGATACAGACCTGATTGCTTGTAGATTCTCATTTTCACTCATATTCAGCATGAGAGTAAGAAGAACTTGGGAGTCCCGGAGGGACGGCTGAAAATAGCCCGGCAATTTATTGCCGGGGTTCTGAAAATAGCCCGGCAATTCATTGCCGGGGGTTGGAGAAATATATATTAATGAGATACAATCGTACAAGATTATCATATGGATTTGGTTCCGGATTAACAGTTCTTGGAAGAAAGCTTTTAATCATTTACGGAGTCATTTATGTCTCAGAACTGCTTTTAGAGCATTGGCTGAACATTCCGGTTGTCCGGCATGTTATGCTGTGGCCTTTTGGCGACTCAAATTTTCATATCTGGCAGGTGCTTACTCATCCTTTCATCCACGATCCGCGGTCGCCGATAAGTTTCCTGATAGACTGTATTGTTCTTTATTTCTTTATCGGGCCTGTTGAGAATGCCTTCGGAACCAGACGGTTTCTGATTCTTTTTTACACGGCCGCACTCGGCGGCGCGTTATGCGGACTGGTTTTCAGCAGTGTTTCAGGTCTTAACGCACCGTTTTCAGGGATGATGCCCAGTCTTTTATCGCTTATTGTGATCTTTGGCCTGTTGAATCCCGAAGCAACAATACTGCTCATGTTTGTTTTGCCCATAAAAGCGAAATATCTGAGCTACGGCACGATCATTATCACCTTGCTGACTTTTTTGGCAAAAGCCAATCCTTATGGCGCGTATCATCTCGGGGGCATTCTTTTTGGCTATGTTTTTTTCAAAGGACCGAGAACTCTGTTTGATCCTGAATTTATTCGCTTTAAATATCTTGAATGGCAGTTTAAAAGGAAACGGTCCCGCTTTCAGGTCATAGACGGAGATAAGAACAAGAAAAACAAGGATAAACCAACATATCATTAAATTAATGATATAAAAAAATTTGTTATCATTAGTTTTTTGCCGGACGAAGTTTGCAACCCCGTCCGAAATGTTTACCGACGGTGATCCGGAAAATATCCCGAACAGGTGTTGCAAATCCGACAAAAAAGTTACATGGGGTTCTGCCCCGCTAATTCTGATTTTAAAGGAGGAAAAATGATCGGCGCGATTGCAGGAGATATTATTGGTTCTGTTTTTGAGAGACACCCTGAAAAGACAACAAAATTCAGGCTGTTTAGCCCTTATTCAACATTTACGGATGACACGGTTCTGACAGTGGCGATAGCGTATTCAATTTTAACAGGGAGGGATTATACAACTGCGCTGAAAGCTTTCGGGTCTAAATATCCTGACGCGGGTTACGGAGGTTCCTTTTATGTGTGGATGCTTTCCTGTCACAGCAAACCTTACAACAGTTGGGGAAACGGGTCTGCCATGCGGGTCAGTCCGGTGGGGTTTGCATTTGATTCTGTTGAACACGTATTGGCCGAAGCAAAGAAAAGCGCACAAGTGACACATAATCATCCGGAAGGCATAAAAGGCGCTCAGGCAGCCGCGCTGTCAGTATTTCTGGCCCGCAGCGGTGAGACCAAAGACAGCATCAGAGAAGAGATCAGTGATCGGTTTGACTACGATCTGAATCGGACCATAGAGGAAATAAGACCTGACTATTATTTTGATGTGTCCTGTCAAGGCTCAGTTCCGGAGGCCATTATTGCTTTTTTGGACTCGGAAAACTTTGAAGATGCTCTCCGAAAAGGAATATCCCTTGGCGGAGACAGTGATACCATCGCCTGTATCGCGGGAGGGATTGCCCAGGCATATTATAAAACAATACCCCCGGAAATTATAGCGAAGGTCAGAAACAGACTGCCTGAGGAGTTTTTATCGGTGATTGATGAATTTAACGAGAAATATAAAATCGAATTTACAAGCTGAACCAGACAGGCGACTAACTTTCAGAGGAGGGGTTGCATTTTTCGTGAATGCAGCTTTTGGAAAATATAATGGAAATAAAACAGAGAGGAGTTTGAATTTATCATGGATATCAGACCGACACACGCGTCGGAAAGAAACCTCGGGGGAATGGATTATTTTCTCCTGTGGGCAGGCGTCGCAATATCACTGGCTGAAATATGGGCAGGCGGTTTTCTTGCGCCCATGGGATTCTGGATGGGTGTTCTGGCAATTATTCTGGGGCACATTATTGGCAACACATTTATGGCCTTAGGCGGTGTGATCGGCTCGGACCATGGCATCATGTCCATGGTGTCTGTGCGCCCTTCTTTTGGCATTCGGGGGTCCAATCTGGCTGCGGTTTTAAACATCATTCAGCTTGTGGGATGGGCATCCATCATGCTCATTATCGGTGGTCGTGCAGGGGCCGTATTGGGACAGCCTGTGGGCGGAATTCTGGGCATGAGCCAGTTCTGGATTATTATCATCGGCTTGGGAACCCTGTTATGGGCGCTCTGGACGGGAAAATCTGTCTGGAAAATCATGCAGACAATCGCTGTGATTGCTTTGCTGCTGGTGATTGCAATGATGACCTGGGTATCGTTCGGAGAGTTCGGAACCGGTGTTCTGGCAGTAAAACCAACGGAAATGCACTTTATGACCGGCCTTGATCTGGTCATTGCCATGCCAATCTCATGGCTGCCGCTGGTCGCGGATTACTCCCGTTTTTCAAGAAAAACAAGGCCGGCATTCTGGAATACCTGGTGGGGGTATTTCATTGTTTCATGCTGGATGTATGTCCTGGGGCTGATGGCAACGCTGATGACAGGGGAAACTGATCCGGGGATGCTGATATTGGAGATGATGGGAAAAATCGGTTTTGCCGTTCCCGCACTTATTATGGTGGTTTTTTCCACAATCACCTCAGATTTTCCGGATGTCTATTCCGCGACCTGTTCGGTAATGAATATTTCTCAGAAAATAGGGGCAAAAGCCTTTATGTGGATTGTGGGCATTCTTTCCATATTCGTGGCCCTGGTCTTTCCCATAGACCAGTATGAAAATTTTCTTCTTTTTATCGGAGCCATGTTTGTGCCGCTTTTCGGCGTGGTCCTGACTGATTATTTTGCCATCCGTAAACGCAGGCTGAACACGGAGGAAATTTATAAAACCGGCGGTGAATACTGGTATTTCAAGGGCTTTAATATCACAGCCGTGATCGCGTGGGCCATTGGTTTTATTACTTTTGAACTTATCACGATCATGGAATATCCTGTCGGCGGTTCGCTTCCCTCCATGTTTGTTTCAGGAGCATTGTATTTTTTATTTATGCAGTCGGGAAAAAAGGAGAAAATGAGTGGTGCAAGATAATTACGCAAAAATTGTTCAGGATAACATCGACAAACTTTATAGCAATCTTCCGGAAAATCTCGCGGATTCTTTATCTGCCACGCGTGAGGGAGAGGGATTTGTGTTTGAGGCATTTGGCGAAAGATGCGAGATTCAGCCTGAGGGGATCATGCTCGGAGAGGAAAGACAGACCGGGGTTCCTGGTATCCTGATTTCTCTGTATGCCCTTCATGTTCAGCCGGAGCCGTGCGTGTCAGAGCCGTTGAAAGCGTTCAAGGATTTCCCAAACAGTATGCCTTACGCGGGGGCTTTTGTCACGCATACAGAGCAGATTCTGGTTCCGCATGTGGAGAAAATTCAAAATGCTTCAGAACATATCATGGAACAACTCCGAGGCCAACAGGCTCCCGCAGATGTGGGAGGAGATTTTTCCTTCATGGTCCGTCCGTTGCCCAAAGTGGTTCTGTGCTATATTTTCTATATGGCAGATGAGGATTTCCCGGCATCCGTGACCTGTCTTTTTTCGAACAATGCCTCGTCATTTTTGCCCATAGACGGGCTGGCCGATGTGGGAGAATATACATCAAAGAAGATATTGAGCATACCTGACCGCATAGCGTAACAAGGAGGAGTGCAAAAATTTTATTTTTGCAAAAGCCGCAGGCCCCATGATATGCGAAAATTTTATGGAAAAACTTTTTTTTAAACTCTATATCTGATTTTTCTTATCAGATCATTTGGTGAACATTCGGTGTTCATCAAAAGCGTCACCGTGCTGTTTGGCTGTGCAAAAGGTAAAAATTCCCCGTCTTCACTGACAATCTCATCAATTTTATCTGTTTGCACAGGTCCTTTTTTTGTCAGAATCTCGATTTCATCTCCTTTGAAAATCTTATTTCGAACATTAATGATGGCACGTCCCGGGCCCGCGTTTTCAATCACTTTTGCGACAAAAACATGCTCAGCGGCCTGATAGTTGTTTCCAGTGTAATTCGGGACAACCTGATCAGGGTCTCCGCCGAGATAAAAACCCGTACAATATCCCCTGTAATTCATTTTGGCAAGTTCTTCGGCCATATGTTCTTTTATTTTGTAGTGTTCAGGATTTTTATAATATGTGTCAATGGCTTCCCTGTAAACTTTGACTGCTGACCCCACATAATTGATTCCCTTCATTCGTCCTTCTATTTTAAGAGAAGTTACGCCAGCTTCGATCATTTCAGGAATATGTTCTATCATGCAGAGGTCTTTTGAATTAAAGATATAAGCGCCACGGTCATCCTCTGCTATGGGGAAATATTGGCCTGGTCGCTTTTCTTCCATAAGCGTGTAGCGAAATCTGCACGGATGGCAGCACATCCCCCGGTTACTGTCACGCTTTGCCATGAACGTGCTGAGGAGGCATCGGCCTGAATAGGAAATACATAAGGCACCGTGTACAAACGCTTCTGTTTCCAGTGAACAGTTATCGACAATTTCTTTTATCTCTTTTAAGGATAACTCTCTTGCCACATTGACCCTTTTGGCTCCGAGGCTTTCCCAGAACTGTGCGCTTTTATAGCTGGTTGTATTTGCCTGGGTGCTGAGATGCAGGGGAATTTGCGGTATGAGCTTACGTGCTTCCATGAAAATTCCAGGATCAGCGACAATCACAGCATCCGGATGCATTTCACCTAACATACCAAGATGATCTGCAATGGCTTTTTGTTCATAATTTCTTGGATATATATTACACGCCACATAAACCTTTACGCCGTGTTTATGGGCAAATTTTACAGCCTGTCGCATTTCATCAGGGGTAAAATTTTCGGAAAAATTTCTCAGGCTGAAATCTTTACCTGCGAGATAAACCGCATCTGCCCCGTAGTGTACGGCGATTTCAAGCTTTTCAAAATTGCCTGCCGGTGCAAGAAGTTCTGTTTTTTTATTTGTTTTTGTCATTTTTTTGTTTTTGAAGAGTAAAAGGAAAATGAGAGATCGGTCTTCAGACTAAAGGTAAAAGTATCCTGCCTGAAATATATCTGACATCTGATTTTAATATATTAAAACGAAATCAGATATAAAAAATCTGATCATCAGCTTATATGCTATGGCATTTATGATATAAAATTTAATTGGAAAATAATGTAAATATAAGCAACTATCAAGAAAATTTTTTGCTTTTGTCAGTGATATTTTTTTAACTTCTTATTATAATTAATGATATTATTATAATTTGGGAAAGCTTGTGATTTGCAATTTTCAGCAGTGTTCTAAAAGTGGAGCTAAATTTTGTAACTTTTTGAATTAACTTGACGGATATCGGAAAAAGTCCAGTTTTGGAACATCACCATGTTTCAGATCTGCTGAATATTACTGTCCACATGTTCGGCTGTTTCAATTTCTAAGTAACTGGCCAAAAGTTTTCCGGGATTTCCTGCCATAAGCAGTACAAAATGTCATTCCGCTGAGACTTTAAAAATTAGGGCCAGCTACTCATCATAAAAAGGAATTAACATTATGACCTTGTCATCCGTTAAATTATTTGATTTGGTGAACAGTCTGTCCGTGGCTATGGATATGATAGATCAGGCTGTCAGGAACCATCATACCAGAGTAACGTATATAGCCGCCAGTATTGCTTCAGATATGGGTTTGGACATCAAGGTACAACGAGATTTGATATTAGCGGGCTTGCTCCATGACATAGGGGCATTTTCTTTAAAAAACAGAACAGAGATTCTCCAATTTGAATTCCCAAATCCCCATGAGCATGCAGAAAACGGATTTCGTTTATTGAAAAATTTAAGCGGTTTTTCCGACGCAGCGGCACTTGTCCGATGCCATCATGTGCCATTCAGTCAGGCAGATAGAAAAAACGGTATATCCGAGGCGTGTCAAATTCTTCATCTGTCGGACCGGGCGGATTCACTGATCCATCGCAAAAAACCCATACTCACTCAGATTTCCCGAATCTGTGAAAGAATTCGGAAAGAAGCGGGGAAAGAATTTGCGCCGCATATTGTTGAATGCTTTTTGGAACTGGCATTAAAGGAATATTTCTGGCTGGATATTGTTTCATTATCTGTAAACAAGAGGCTCAGTGAACAGTTTCAATCATCTGATATAATATTAAATTCAGATGAAATACTCATCTTTTCCCGGGCGTTTTCCCGAATAATTGACTTTAAAAGCCGGTTTACGGTCACTCATTCAAGCGGTGTATCTTATATTGCTTCGGCCCTTGGAAAACTGCTGGGATTTTCCAATGAAAGATGCCGGATGCTCGAAATTGCTGCTGATTTGCATGATCTGGGCAAATTGGCTGTCCCGTCAGAACTCCTGGAAAAACCAGGAAATCTGACAGATGAGGATTACTGTGTTATCAAAACTCATCCGTATTATACCTATCAGATTCTGAAATCCATTGAAGGATTTGATGAGATCGCAAAGTGGGCCGGATTTCATCATGAACGTCTTGACGGACGGGGCTATCCGTTCCATCTGACTGCTGAAAAATTGGATCAGGGTTCGCGGATTATGGCTGTTGCAGATATTTTTACGGCAATAACAGAAGATCGTCCTTATAGAAAAGGAATGAAGCAGGATATGGTGAAAAGTGTTTTAAATAATTTTGTGAATGTTTCTGCTTTGGATGGAGAAATTGTTTCTGTTCTGCTATCCCATTATTCCGAAATTGATGAGGGACGCAGGCTTGCCCAGAAAGAAGCATTGCAGGAATATGAAAAATTTCAGTTTGCTGACAAAAACGGATCTGCGAGTTAGCGAATGCTTTTTTTCTCGTTTATATAGGAAATTATTCACTACCGTACACTTTTTATAAGTATCTAAATTTATATTTTAAAATTATACACAACTCAGAGTTGCTTAATATTAATGATTAGCCGGAGGAATCAGATATTTGAAAAGCTACAGGAACAGCTATGTCGTAATCTAAAAAATAGTCTGATAATTTTAAACCTAACTGAAACAAACTTAAATCACAACGGTCAGTGCGATGAATAATTTTATCCCATCCCTGTCTTATGGCCAGTGTCCCCAGAAAAATAATCCGGATATAGGCCAGCAGGCTCCCGTCATAAGACGGCGCAGTCGGTCAGGGTCGGAAAGATGACTTTTATGGATATTAAATCCCCGGCTTTTCTGATCGGAAAAAAATGTTTCGATACGGAATCGCTTGGAATAGTAACGGATGGCCTCCCGGGGTATCCTCATATTCGTGACCAGATATATGGGTTCTTTATTTTTCTCTCCCCACCAGAGGACAACCATCACAGGACCGTATTTCTTATCTGTAAACAGAACGTCCCGTATATATCGGTAACCTCCCGGCGCGCTGAAAGCTCCGAGAATATTAAGACGATGTTCCTCATTGTCCCAAAAAATTTTTACATTATGTGCCGTCCGGCACACATACTTCCAGCCCTGCCCGGACAATGTTCTCTGCAGCTCGGTTCCGTCAGACTCTCCGTCTCCCAGAAAAATCACCTCTTTTGCGGATTCCGGCATAATATTGTAAACTTCCTTAATCAGTTCAATATGAGTTTTCTCCGGAAAATGTCCCTTTTTACCTCTGACCACTATATAAGCAAGGGGCAACGCACGTTTTTTATAAATCACACTGACCATCAGTGTCACGCATCCCCTTCCCACCGTACTTCCGTCCGTCGCCAAAACAACTTCCGCAAGTCCCAGGGTGAGCAGCAGGGCATGTGCGAACGGCAAAAAAAATATCTCCCGTTCAGCCTCCTCATTAATAAGCCATCGTTTTATACGCTTTTCCACACTTGCAGGCACGGCGTTCTCATCCGGCACCTTGCCGGCGATTTTCGGAAGCTGACAGCTTCCGCTCCCTACGATACCGCTTATTATTGCAGCCAGCGTATTCAGATATCGGGCATGGTTTCCTTTCGGCTGGGTCGGGTAAATGTTGTCCAAAGCTTTTCTGATTTCGTTGTATCTTGTTTTATTATCCCCCATGACGGCCTCCTTATATGTTATTTTTTGAAAGCTGTCATATCATTACAACATTATTTTGTCGATATTTTTTATTAATTTCAAATAGTAATATTTACTTAAAAAAGTGTACGGTAGTGAAGTTCTGAATTATAATCAGTTAAGTGGTTCCATCCCCGATTTAAGTGCCCTGACAAACTTGAAAGGTCTTTCCCTGTCTGGTAATCGGTTAAGTGGTTCCATTCCTGATTTAAGTGCTTTGAAAAATTTGGGAACTCTTAGTCTGGGTGGCAATCAGTTGAGTGGTTCTATCCCCGATTTAAGCGCTTTGACAAATTTGGAATCTCTTAGTCTGGATTACAATCAGTTGAGTGGTTCCATCCCCGATTTAAGTGATTTGACAAATTTGAAATTTCTTAATCTGGGTGACAATCAGTTAAGTGGTTCCATCCCCGATTTAAGCGCTTTGACAAATTTGAAAAATCTTGGTCTGTCTGGTAATCAGTTATGCAGAGATAATAACATCGACTATTCTCAATGGTCTGAAGCAATGGAATATCCGATTTGTTCAGAGCCATCAGAGCCATCGGAGCAAATGAAAAAAGTTGATGTAAGATTCTTTGCTTATGATATTGGTCGAGTTACAAGCAATCCACCCGGAATTGACTGCACCAGAGAACCTTGTTCAGCGCAATTTGATGTTGGCACGACAATAACATTGACAGCAACTCCCCTTAGTGGATCTGAAACGGGAAATCATTTTGTCGGTTGGAAATGGAAAAAAGATGGGAAAGAACGAAGAAATACTGAGCCCATACTCACTCTAAATGTTCAAGACTCTATGACTGTTGAGGCGACTTTTAAAATTGAGCGTTGTTTTGGGGCGGTGGGAGCCGGTTGTGGCTTCGGGTGGGATGATAGCTTTGGAAATAAGCAATACGGTCAATATGGACCTGATAATGATAGTAACATAGCAGTGGGAAGTATTCTCCACGATAGCTGTTGCTATGAAAATCCGAATGGGTATAAGTGTGGCTTTGGTGAAAGTGAGCCAAACTCTTGTAGAGCTGAGTGGGATAGGGCTCAAAACAATTGGCTGGGAGGACGAACTTGGTATCCGACCGATGGAGATGGAGAACTGAAGAACTTTTCCGAATGGTGTAAGAAAAACAGACATTGCAAGATGACAGAACTCTTTGAAAAGCTGAATGCGAAGCTCCGGGAATATTACAATTACTACGGAGTCAGAGGAAATTATAAGAGCCTGTCATCCTTTTTCTTTCATGCCATGCGGATTCTGTTTAAGTGGCTGAACAGGAGAAGTCACCGGAAAAGTTACAACTGGGAAGGATTCAGAGAACTGCTGAAATATTTCGGCATTGAAAGACCCCGTATCACGGAGAAAACGGTACGGATTCAGTATAAGCTGTTCAATGCGGCGTAGTGCGCCAAAGCGAGTAATACTGAGGAACCTTGTGCGGTAATTCCGCACGCAGGGGTCTGTGAGGGGGCAGTCGGGTAACTGGCTGTCCTACCTCGATGCTGGTTGAAATTAAACTGATTATAACGGATTTAGGGGAGGGCAGTTTTTTCCATTGACAACCCTCCGTATCTGTTGTAAATTTTCCTCCTTAACTCAGCATTAAGGAGGAAATTCTCATGAACAAAAAAACATCGGAATCTGCCCCGGGGCGGAATCGCACGATCTGCCTCCCTTTTGACCGGGAGACTTATGACGGAACAGTTTCGGACGATTTTCAGTTCAGATTATATATTGATGAGATGTTCTCATCGCATCCGGAACTGTTTCCTCCCGAAACCGGACGCGGCTGGCGGATGAAGGATAAATACATATCAAAGAAACAAAATGTTATGATCCGTCGCATAGAAATTTCCGGAATCGCCCATACAATACGTCCGTGGCGGAGGAATGCGTTCTCGGCGTTTCCGTCACGGACAGCGCCGCTGAGGAATCCCTGAAAGAAGCCTGCGGAACATACAGGGAGGAAGCCCGCAATGTCGCTCCCGATTATTCTCCCGAAACCGTGAACACCGACGAATGGCAGGCCACCATGAACGCATGGAAAAGCCTTTTTCCGTCCGTCACGCTGATTCTGTGCTTCCTTCATATGTTCATCGGCATCCGGGACCGGGCGAAAAAGAAATTCGGAGAAATTTATCAGGAGGTCGCCACGAGGCTGTGAAAATGCTACGGAGCCCCGACCGGAGACTCTTTTTCGCAAAGAGTGAGACGTCTCGCCGAATGGGCGGAAAAAATCTCCGTCCCTTCCGCCATCGCTGACAAAATCGTTAAAATACGGAAGAATATTGATGCGTTTGCGAGGGCATACGCCTTCCCGGGTGCGCACAGAACGAGCAATATGCCCGACCGTCTGATGCGGAGGATGGATCGTCATCTTTTTAACACACAGTATTTTCATGGTTTTATCTTTTCCGCGGAACTCGGCATCCGGGGATGGTCCCTCATTCTCAATTTCGCTCCCTCAAATCCTTATACTGTAAAGAAGTACGACGGATTACAAAGTCCGGCGGAACGTCTTAACGGATTCCGCTATCATGAGAACTGGCTGCACAACCTGCTGATATCGGCTTCATCAGGAGGCTTTCGGGAGCCTCCCCTAAATCCGTTATAATCAGCACAATGTTTTGGATGACCGGTTTGCAAAAGAGGTGAAACCCCGTATGAAAGGGCGGTGTTTCATTATCCGATGGGCGGATGACTTCATCCTCGGGTCTGAGGCAGAATCAGACGCATACAGGGTAATGGATGTCCTGCCGAAACGGTTTGAAAGGTTCGGTCTTTCTCTGAATATGAAAAAGACGAAACTGATAATGTTCGGCAGACCGGACAAAGCCGGGAAATACAAACCCGGAACATTCGACTTTCTCGGATTCGCATTCTGTTGGGCAAAAACCCTCCGGGGGTACCGGGTGATAAAGAAGAAAACAGCAGGGAAGAGACTGTCCCGTTTCCTGAAATCACCGTGGGGCTGGTGCAGAAGGAACCGTCACAAACCGTTGAAAGAACAATATGGGGCATTGTGTGAAAAGCTGCGTGGATATTACCGATATTACGGAGTACGAAGCAACTGCAAAGCACCGGCTGTTGTTCATGAACATGCGGTGAAAGCCTAGCGGTGCTGGCTGAGTCGCCGGAGCCACAAGGGCGGGATAACATGGGAAAATTTCGTGAAGATCAAAGCAGGATTCCCGTTGCCTTTACCCGGGATAATCCATAACATCTGAGAGAAAAAAAAAGGTCTGTGGGCAGCAAAGTCATGCGCCGGACGGGGTGTCGCCTGTCCGGTTTCCGACCCGGTAAAAAGGATCAGAACCGAGGAACCGGATGAGGGAAACCTTCACGTCCGGATCTGTGGGGAGGGCGTCAGGTAACTGATGCCTTTACCCGAAACTTCGGACACGCAGGGTTCCGTTCCGCTACGCTCCGCTCCACCCTGCATGCCGGTGAGCTTATTGGGAAGTGTTCTAAAAATGGAGCTAAACTTTATAACTCTCTGAATCAATTCTGTAAATATTGGGACAAGTCCGATTTTAAAACACTACCCGGAATATTATGTTGTCAAGAAAAAAACTTGAACATCGGGTGACAGGAAATTAAGGCCGAATAAATAATTGGACTTTGGACAAAATATCAACCTAAAATGAAAATGTTATATATCACACTGATTTAATAACATAAAACATTAACTATTTAAAATAATTATAAAATATTATTTATCATTCTATTATATTGATATTTTTGTTAATTATTTATTTGGGAGTTTGAGCAACTGCTGATTTTCCCAAACTCCCGAATAAATATATTTCAATAAAATCAGACCATTATAGCTAAATACAGAAAAATAGCTATAACCGTTTGATATTATTTGCATTTAATGACAATTAAAAATAATGTAATTATTTTAGACAATTGTTTTAAAGCAAATTTGTTTGTCCAAAGTCCAAAAATAAGGGTCTGTAAAAAAATAACCTCCGCAGTTTCCATATTTCTCATTTATCCCTTTGGGAAATGTGAATCTGACTATTTGTTCAAGTTATTTTTTTACAGACCCTAAGTATTGTGTCCTCTGAATTTCTGTGTCCCCTGAATTTCTCGGCTGTCACAGGGCGGACACATTCATCATGCCGGGCGGCATATTTGTAGCAAATCATGCTGGGAATGTGCCGCTCTTACGGGGGACCTGCAAACCTGTTGCCGCAAGTAAGCCGAACTTACGGGCTTGCTCTGCCCTCCCCCTGAATCCGTTACAATCCAATATCGTTCGGCATGATTTTTGCATAGCCGGACGGAAATGCCCGGCATTTCCGCATTTTGGAGAAATTGTTTCCGAAAAACGCCCGGCGGACATTTCGGGATTTCAGTTTTCCGGATATATGAATTCAGTTAGTTACAAATGTATGCAAAAATCGTGCCGAACGGTATTGGTTACAATCAGAAAAATTGTAATAAAATAACTTGAAAATCCTAATGAATTTTATTATGATAATAAAAATTACCCGACCGCCGGATGCCGGACCTTTTCGTTTACAGAGGAAATTGTGAAATCATCATCTAAATATTACAGTCTTCAGCGAACCATGATCATTTATTTTTTGCTGATCGGGTTTGCTTCCTTACTCGTGGGCATCGAATTCATTGTCGAAACCCACGGAAGTGATTTGAAAGAGGAACTCCTTTCCAATTTTGAGATGTATTCAAAAGGTGAAATCGGAACTGACTCGCTTTTCGCTCCCATTGACAAACTGAGAAGCAAAGCCATACTGATGATCTTCATTATCCTGTGCGTTATGATTATCGTTCTGACCATGTTTATCAAAAACATCACAGGCCCCTTGCAACACATGATTGAAATCTCTAAGGAAATATCCAGAGGTGATCTGAGTTATACCGTAGCTGTTCGCTCCAATAACGAACTCTCGGAACTTGGCAATGTTATTAATGAAATGTCGAGCAATTTGCAGGAAATTATTCTGCTTTCCAAAAATCTGTGTTCATCAGGTGATAAATTTGTTGAAAATACATCCGCCATACTGAATGATAAAAAAACGCTGGCTGTTGAAGATATTGAGAATCTGAAGGAAAAAACAGACTATTTGAAAACCGAACTTGAGATGCTGAGTGAAGTTATTGAATATTTCAATTTTTATACGATAAAAAATGATACATGAAACTTGGCTGGCATTTCCCGCAGGAATTCTGATCTCCACGGTAGTATCGTCCATCGGACTTGGGGGCGGTATTTTATGGATGCCTTTTTTTCTGATTATATTAAAATTACGTCCTGAAATTGCCGTGCTGACATCTTTGCTCATACAAACAGCCGGAATGGGATCAGGTGCGCTTGCTTTTTTCAGGCAAAAAAGAGTGGATCACAGGCTTGCGCTGTTTCTGCTTCTGATCGCAGTACCGGGCATTACAGCAGGCGCTCATCTTGCAAAGCGTGTGGATGCTTCTCATATCGAAATCATCTTGGGAATACTGGTCATGACAACCGCGTTTTTATTTGTCTCATCAAATGAAAAATATGATGATCTGGGAGAACCGAAAGCGGAAATCAGAAAAGCTTGGCGATATTCCTGGGTGACAATGCTCGCGTCCGTTGTCAGTGGAATGCTGAGTATCAGTATGAGTGAGTGGCTGATACCGATGATGAGAAGCAAACTGTCCCTGCGGATGAGCATTGCCATCGGAACTTGTATTTTTATCACCTTCGGAACCTGTGTGATCGGGTCGTCTGTGCATCTGCTTATCGGAGGAAAAGCAAATTTTTCAGTTGTATTATGGGGCGTTCCGGGTGTCATCATCGGGGGACAGATCGGGCCGAGAATTACCACAAAAATAGATGAAAGGCTGTTAAAAGAAATTTTTATCTTCCTGCTTACGCTTGTGGGGATCCATCTGATTTATAATTCATATTAAAATAATTGAGAATTAATAACTGAGAATTGAAATCAGGGCTATACGGCCGGGGGGATCAATTCTCCGGTCAATAGCTAAAGCAGCGGTCTCAGTCAACTCAGGCTGAAATCTCATGAAACTCTGAAGGCAGCTTCGGACTGACCGTTTAAGCCTGTTCTCGCTTTAAGCCCCGGATATGATTCCGGTGTGCCGAGCTTAACACCTGACACTTAACACCTAACACCTAACACCTAACACCTAACACCTAACACCTAACACTTAACACCTAACACCCCAAAGGAGATATCCATGAAAGAAAGCATTTCATCCCGGGTTCGGAGGATTATCAGTGGCGGTATTCATCAACTGATTGACGCGTTCGAGAACAGCGCACCCGAAGCTGTCATGGAAAGCGCCATCCTTGAAGTTGACGGTGTCATCGAAGATGTGCGTGCTGAGTTGGGAAAAACTCTTGCCAGTAAGCATATGGCATCAAAACGCCTTTCCGAAGCCAATCATCAGCACAAGGAACTAAGTACTCAGATTGAACTGGCAGTCAGGGAAAACCGGGAAGACTTGGCAGAGGCAGCCATTTCCCGCCAACTTGACATCGAGGCCCAGATTCCGGTTCTGGAATCCGCTCTCGGCGAACTTAATCAAAAAGAAAAAGAACTGGAAGGCTTTGTCAGAGCGCTCCGGGCCAAGAAACGTGAGATGAAACAAGAACTCCGTCAGTTCAGACAATGCCAGGCGAAATCCGAAGTGCCTGCGTCAGCGTCCCCCGGAGAAAATCAGGGTGATGATGTTCAGGCTCGTCTTTCCCGGGCAGAGTCCGCTTTTGACAGAGTGCTGGAAAAACAGACCGGTCTTCCCGGGGAGTCAACGGATTTGAAAACCGCTGCCCAACTTACGGAACTTGAAAAACTTGTACGGAAAAACCGTATTCAGGAGCGCCTCGCGGCAGCCCGGACACGCATGACGGACAAGGTATAAATCACATATGATTGCTTTTATTCTTGCCACGGAAAATATACCCTTTGCCATTGCCCTGGGGCTGATGGTGGGTATCGGCCTGCTTGAAGGTGTGACCACACTTCTGGGATTCGGGGCATCCTCTTTTATTGATTCGTTTTTGCCGGACATGGACGTTGACGTTGATGCGGATATGGATATTGACGCTGACGTCGGAGACATAGGCGCGCCCAATGCGCTGTCAAATTTACTGAGCTGGTTCAATATCGGAAGAGTCCCTGTCCTCGTACTGATGGTGCTGTTCCTGTTCGGCTTCGGGATGACAGGTCTGATCATACAGTCCGCCGCACACGACATTACGGGACAACTGCTTCCGGGTCTTCTTTCGTCTGCCCTGGCATTCGGTGTCGCCATCTTCTTCGTGAAGTTTTCCGGAATGGCAGTGGCAAAGATTATTCCCAAAGATGAAACCGAGGCGGTCTCGGAAACCAGTTTTATCGGGCGGATAGCAGTCATTACCCTGGGCACGGCAAAGCAGGGGCATCCGGCCCAGGCCAAGCTCAGGGATCAGTACGGTCAGACCCATTATGTCATGGTTGAGCCGGACACCGAGAAATCCATCTTTGAGACCGGATCGGAGGTGCTGCTGGTCAGGCAGGCAGGGGCGGTGTTTTATGCTATTCCTAATACCAGCAGTGTTCTCGCGGAATCATCAGAGTGAATTAAAAAGCCGGGTACGCGTGACCCTTACCATTCCGATAAACGGCCATGAGCTGCCTGTCACAACGAAACATGAAAGTTTTACAGTTTTTCCTAACACTTAACACCTGACACTTTCATATAAACGGCCATGAGCGGTCCGCTCACAACGAAACATGAAAGAACTTTTAACTTTATTAACTATAGTCACTTCGGACACTTTCATATAAACGGGCATGAGCGGTCCGCTCACAACGAAACATGAAAGAACTTTTAACTTCAGTCACTTTATTAACTTTAGTCACTTCAGTTCACTTCAGACACTTTCATATAAACTTTGACAAACACACAGGAATCCGTCACCGTGGTTCCGTCCGGCATATGAACAACTGAGGAATGTTTCGGAGGAAGCCCGAATATCCTTCTCTCCATAATCCTGACAGCTTTGAGGAAGATCAATGTTCAGTCTCGTTTTCCTGATTTTTTTTCACAAGCGCGGCCAGTTCCTTGCGGAGCGGGGCAACCATTTCTTCAAACTGTTCTTTTGAGAGCATTTTTTTTATATACATGTTCTCCAGCATCTCAATCTTTCCTTCGATCTTTCCTTCGATCTTACTTTCATGCTGAATATGCTCGGTAATTGTCGTTGCGATGAATTCCATGCTGACCTCCTTTTTTATCCTGTTGCTTGTCTGTTTCGGTACTTTTTTGTAGGCATCCACCCACCGTTCGACAAGGAGATGCTGATCATTTGTGAGAATGTCTTTCATTTCCGAAGCCGCCCGGTAAATCTCACGGATCAGGTGTTCCGGGTCTGTTCCCCTGTCATTGGCCTTCAGTGCGAGGAGCTTGCAGAGAAGGGAATGTTTTTTTATGAGATCGCCGCTCTTCTCGGCTTTCACCTTTATCACGTCAAAATGGTGGGTCTGCTTTCCGTTTATGGCATCAAAACCATACCAAAACGCATCCGGAACCGGCTTTCTCCACACCGCATCGTCCGTATAAATCACAATGCTCCAGATCGGTTTCTGTCTCAGCAGCCAGGCATAGCAGGCATACTCGAACACCCGTCTTGAAACATCCTCCTTTTTGCTCTGATGCTCAATCTGGATGACGATTTCCCGGAGTTCTCCGTCAATTTCCGTCTCCATGATCAGAAACAGATCGCCCCGGATGCTTTCCTTCAGCCTCTCGTACTTTTTCACAAATTCCTTGTCAATGAACTCCCATTTTCCAATTCCGATATCGGGAAAATAATGGGCAAAAAACTCCCGGGTGAACGAAGCAATCAGCCATTTGAACAGGGAGTCATGGGTTTTCGGGTTCGGTTTCAACTTTTTATTTTCCTTAAGAAGATCAAGATTTTCCGGCTTTTTCAGGCTGTTTTCAAAGCGGCACCCTTACCGTCGGAAACAGTGTCTTAACGACTAAATTCTCGTTCATTTTTATTTTATTAAACAATGACACACTGACCTTATGATGTTAAGAGCAGTATATCGCTGGCTTCAGCCCGTTTTCACTTTCAGCATCGGTATTGATTATGGAAGGACAACTGAAAATACTTCGACAATTCATTGCTGGGTGAGTCAAATTGGTAAGTCCCGGAGGAAAGACTGAAAAGTCCGGATTTCTCAGCCATCTCTCCGGGACGGAGGAGAGCTGGTGTCCAGCTTTTTAGGACTGTTTTCAAAAATTCGCTTTCAGTTGGATTTTCTCATTTTTCATCTGCTGACAGTTCTCCAAATTTTAAACAAAGAAATATCGGGCTTTTGTGATGCCGTGACTACCTACAGGTCTTTATTTATTTTCACATCTTTGGCAATTTTTATTGTTTTTGATCTTTGGTTCCCTGATTTCACATCTTGTGCTGTAACATGCAACTCTCGATTTTTGTCAAACGCAAAAGTGACTTTAACTTTGGCTTTTCCAGATCTGATATCCGCAATCCCTCCTAAATTGAGACGTCCATAGAAGGCATTTTTAGCGCATAATTCATCTTCTCCCTCATATATATCCAAAACAAACTTATCTGGGTTTCTGCCAGGGTAGGGAAAAACTCTAGATATTGTTACAGGATAGAATTCATTCCTCTTTAATATTTTGTAAAATCTTCCGCCAAGAAGTTCAATACCTAATGAATGTGATATTATATCTTTTGGTTGAACTTTACCTTCATCATCTGCAATTATAGCGGCTCCCATAGCCACTAATTTTGACAAATCTTTATCGGAATAAGGATTTTTACCAAATAACTCTCTAATATAATTTTGGATTATTGGTATGTAAGATGTTCCACCGACTAAAATAACTTTATCAATCTTTGACGGAGCGATTGAAGCTTCGCTCAGACAGTTATCAATTCTGCGCTCAATTCTCTTTAAAAGAATATTTGACGCATTCTCAAATGTTTCCCTTGATATTTCAGTTGAAAAATCATAATGCTCATTTTTAAAAAGGTTAGGGATGTCAATTGTAACTGCATCAACGCTGCTCAGTTCAATTTTTTTCCTTTCAGCTTCTGTAATCAGTCGTTGTTTGGCTTGAGAAAAATCGTCTTTGTAAAGCCCTGACCTTTCATAATTTGAGAGATCAATACCGACTGTCTGACGAATTTTTTTAAGGCATAAATCCAGGATAATCTCATCGAAGTTATCTCCTCCGAGTTTATTATCTCCGTCAATAGCAAGTGTTGTATATGAATTTCCCTCTGTTTCTAAAATCGAAACATCAAAAGTGCCTCCGCCAATATCAATTACAGCAATTTTCTCATTTAATTTGTCTTCAAATCCATAAGCAATACCTGCCGCCATAGGTTCATGGAAAATTTGTTTAGGAATCGGTATTAAATAACTTTCCCATTTTAATTTATTGGAATTGCACGATAATTCCATTTGGGTAAAATTTTGTCGAATACAATTCGCATTTCTGATTTAAAAGTTTCAGCAACTTTTCGACCGGTTTCATAGACTTTATCAATAACATGGACAAAGACTTTTAGGAATGAGCATGAAATAATATGCCCATTTTGATTTTTATATGTTAAAAAATTGCGTAATCCTGTAAAGTGTATTTCAAAATCACTTTATCAAAAGGAGATTATTATGCAACCCTATTCCTTAGAAGTAGAAGAAATCATGCGGCGATACTATGAGAGTCTGAATGAAAAAGACCGCCGGCGATATGCCGGTATTGAAGCTTTGAAATTGGGACATGGCGGACAAAATTATATTGCCAAAGTCTTGGGTTGCAGCAGGCGGACTGTGCGCAAAGGAGCGATCGAAGTAAGCGGCCTGCCCGGACACATCGTAGCAAAACAAATTGGAAAATCTCCTGCTGAATCTTCTGAAATACGTAAAAAAGGTGGCGGACGCAAACAGTATCTGACTGAGCACCCTGAAATAGACGAGCAGTTTTTGAATGTGGTGCGTGAGCATACAGCAGGAGATCCGATGGATGAAAAGGTACGATGGACAAATCTGAGGGAGTGGGAAATCGCGGAGGCTCTGGAAAAAAAATACGGAGTAAAAGTGAGTCGTAACATTGTCCGTCAATTGCTCAAAAAGCATGACTATCGGTTGCGTAAAGCTCAGAAACGCAAACCTATGAAAAAAAACGTACCAGATCGCGACGCTCAGTTTGACAATATTTTGAAACTCAGATCAGAATACCGGAAGGCCGGTAATCCCGTTATCAGCATGGATACCAAGAAAAAAGAATATCTTGGAAATTTTTACAGGAAAGGCCGACTATATACGCTGGAGGAATTGCAAGTTTTCGATCATGATTTTACAAGTTTTGCCGAAGGTGTCATAATTCCGCATTGTTTTTATGACCTGCGACTCAATATCGGGTATGTTCAGGTGGGAACAAGTCATGATACCAGTGAATTTGCCTGTGACAGTTTCCGTCATTGGTGGTATGGTTACGGTTGCCGAATATATCCAAATGCCACGTCAGTTTTGATATTGTGCGATGGTGGCGGCAGCAACAGTTCCCGACATTACCTTTTCAAACAAGATTTACAAATTCTGGCGGATGAAATCGGGATTGAAATCCGAATCGCTCATTACCCGCCCTATTGTTCCAAATTTAATCCGATCGAACATCGCCTGTTTCCTCATATTACTCGTGCGTGTCAGGGAGTAATCTTTTCAAGTTTGGAGGTGGTGACTGATCTGATAGCCAAAACACATACCAAAAAAGGTTTAAAAGTCTTTGTCCATGTTATTGATAAAGTCTATGAAACCGGTCGAAAAGTTGCTGAAACTTTTAAATCAGAAATGCGAATTGTATTCGACAAAATTTTACCCAAATGGAATTATCGTGCAATTCCAATAAATTAAAATGGGAAAGTTATTTAATACCGATTCCTTAGCTTTTTCTTCCTCCTTCTCCTTTAATACTTTTTTTGCATCATTTGGTGAAATAGTAGTCATCAAATCCCCCCTGAAAAAAATGGTTCTGCTTCACTTTTTTTGTAAAGACTATAAAAAACATTACTGTTAATATCTGTTCCAAGTTGAATACCAATCACATTTTCAGGCAAATGTAATCTGTCTGCTCTGATTTTACCGACAAGCGTTATCTTGCCTGAATTACGCTGATATACATCAACGATGATATCCCTGTCCTGTCTTACATTAAAATACCGAATGTCAGAAAGCATTCCATATTTACTGTTTGATTCAATAAGGAATCGGTATTAAATAACTTTCCCATTTTAATTTATTGGAATTGCACGATAATTCCATTTGGGTAAAATTTTGTCGAATACAATTCGCATTTCTGATTTAAAAGTTTCAGCAACTTTTCGACCGGTTTCATAGACTTTATCAATAACATGGACAAAGACTTTTAAACCTTTTTTGGTATGTGTTTTGGCTATCAGATCAGTCACCACCTCCAAACTTGAAAAGATTACTCCCTGACACGCACGAGTAATATGAGGAAACAGGCGATGTTCGATCGGATTAAATTTGGAACAATAGGGCGGGTAATGAGCGATTCGGATTTCAATCCCGATTTCATCCGCCAGAATTTGTAAATCTTGTTTGAAAAGGTAATGTCGGGAACTGTTGCTGCCGCCACCATCGCACAATATCAAAACTGACGTGGCATTTGGATATATTCGGCAACCGTAACCATACCACCAATGACGGAAACTGTCACAGGCAAATTCACTGGTATCATGACTTGTTCCCACCTGAACATACCCGATATTGAGTCGCAGGTCATAAAAACAATGCGGAATTATGACACCTTCGGCAAAACTTGTAAAATCATGATCGAAAACTTGCAATTCCTCCAGCGTATATAGTCGGCCTTTCCTGTAAAAATTTCCAAGATATTCTTTTTTCTTGGTATCCATGCTGATAACGGGATTACCGGCCTTCCGGTATTCTGATCTGAGTTTCAAAATATTGTCAAACTGAGCGTCGCGATCTGGTACGTTTTTTTTCATAGGTTTGCGTTTCTGAGCTTTACGCAACCGATAGTCATGCTTTTTGAGCAATTGACGGACAATGTTACGACTCACTTTTACTCCGTATTTTTTTTCCAGAGCCTCCGCGATTTCCCACTCCCTCAGATTTGTCCATCGTACCTTTTCATCCATCGGATCTCCTGCTGTATGCTCACGCACCACATTCAAAAACTGCTCGTCTATTTCAGGGTGCTCAGTCAGATACTGTTTGCGTCCGCCACCTTTTTTACGTATTTCAGAAGATTCAGCAGGAGATTTTCCAATTTGTTTTGCTACGATGTGTCCGGGCAGGCCGCTTACTTCGATCGCTCCTTTGCGCACAGTCCGCCTGCTGCAACCCAAGACTTTGGCAATATAATTTTGTCCGCCATGTCCCAATTTCAAAGCTTCAATACCGGCATATCGCCGGCGGTCTTTTTCATTCAGACTCTCATAGTATCGCCGCATGATTTCTTCTACTTCTAAGGAATAGGGTTGCATAATAATCTCCTTTTGATAAAGTGATTTTGAAATACACTTTACAGGATTACGCAATTTTTTAACATATAAAAATCAAAATGGGCATATTATTTCATGCTCATTCCTAAATGGAATAAATTTCTCCCCCACTTTTAAGCCGATGTCATAGCTGCTGACGCTGCCAATCGGAGTAATGATTTCATAGTTTAAATTTCCGGTTAAAAGCCCGCCGCAATAAATTCCCGCTCCTTTGCCGATGAATTCAGCAGGATTTCCAACGAGTTCAGGCTGCTGACCAAAAAAATTCTGAATTTCCGATTGAATGATCGGAATATTGCCGGAACCTCCTGCCAAAATGATTCTGTCAATATCACCTGCCTCATCAAGTGCATCTTGAAGCATCTCTTTTATTCTGCTGATAAATCCGTGTCCGCGAAGCCATTTGTTAAATTCTCTCAAACTGATCTTTCTCTCAAATATCCTTCCGCCATCCAAACCAGAACAGAAAACTTCATCTTCTTCATCTGCACATAAATTTTGTATTACTTCTCTTGCTGCTTCAATCAACATCAGATGATCTTTTCTGCGCTGTCTTTCATCCGGTATCAGTGCCAGTTCGTAACCGATATTTTCTTCAAATTTTTTTATTAGGATATCTTCAATTCTTTTCCCGCCCAGAGCATCAGTTTTTGTGTATAAAAGTTCAATGCCAACGACATTATTTGATTGCCTGAACAGATCAAAAATCGTAATATCAGATGTTTCACCTCCTAAATCAAAAATAAGAACTTTTTCCCTCTTTTTATCAGATAGCTTGTCAAACAATCCGCAGGCAATAGCTATGGCAACAGGCTCTTCAATTAGTTTTATTATGCTTAACCCTACATTTTCAGATGCTGTTTTTAATCTTGAGATTTCTTCACTCTGAAAAGAAAAAGGAATGCCAAGCACAACCCCCTTGACAGGGATGCCGCCATGGATTTGTTCAACACGATTTTTCATTTCTCTGAAAATATCTTCGGTAACTTCCTCAGATGAAAGTTCGCAGCCTAAAGACGGAATCATCTGTTTCCAGTTGTCACGTCCAAGTTTATCCCGAATCCCCTCAACAACATTCAAAGGATCGTCAATACTCCTTTGAAATGCGAGTTTTCCGATCATTCGGTTTTCAGAAGACTCATAATAGATAACATTGTCGAAAAAATTATCGCCCTCCAGCCTTTTGTCAATTCTCACCGGAACAGCGATCTTCCTTTCCGGATCCCATTTTGTGACATAATTTGTCGCTGTTCCGAAATCTATTCCAAGATATAATCCGTCAACCATTGACAACCCTCCACACAACCACTTTACCATCAACTAAAACATGGTTATTGTCAAAAATATATGGCAACTGCCTGACCTCTTTTATGGTATCTGACAACCTATGATCATCAGTTTTATTTTGGTCTGAGGATATTACTTCACAAATTTCAAAATTTATTTTTTGGCCCGCCTCAATCCCCGCAGTATGAACCCCCAGAGCAAACAATAATTTGTTAATATTCCCTAAAAGTGATTCATAAACATCATCAGCCTCTCCGTTTTTCATTCCTATAAAAATAGCTGGAATAACACGTTCTATCAGATTTTCTTTCAAAAGAGGCTTTAAAAAAAGATAAAACTGATATCGGATATCATTAACCGTGACAACATTTTTAATATCAAATCTTTCAATTTGGTATTTGACTGTTTTTAAAAATTGTTGAATGATCCTGGAAATCATATTAACCGGTTCAGCTATTTTACTGTTTTCAGACTGGCGTTCATAATCCTCAGCAATATTATCAACCGAAGTTTCCAAAGTGACAGCTAATTTTTTGAACCTGTTTAACAGACTTTTAATTTCATCAGGACTGTTTAATCTTTCGTAAAACGGTATTTCAGAAGGGATTAACATGAATTTTTTTATAAGACTGCTCGTGTTTTCAATCTTTGGAGATGGGCTTTCTCTGAAAAAAACAGAGAATGTATAGTTTAACGCTTTTATATCTTGAAAAACAATATCCTTCAGATTTTCTTTCTTTTTAATCTCTAAAATAAAATTCTCTTTATTAAAAAGAGAAAAAAACTCCCTGTTTAACTTTTTTATGTCTTGAAAATCAAGATGTTCCAATTTTGTCTCATTGATGCTCATAACAAATCTCTCGTTTTTATAATTTTCACATCAATTATCACTCGCTTTTTCAATACTTACTTCTCCTGTGTCTATTAATTCTTTATTTTCACTGATAATTTTAACATTAACATTTAGAATATCATATTTGTTCAACTCAAAGCTGACCCTGATGGTATCCTGAAAATTCATTGGCGGCAAATTAGAAATTGATATTTTATCAATATAATCAATTCCATCATTAAAAATTCTTGTCTCTGTCTGATATTGCTTACTACGCCGATAAACAGATATACGTAATTCTTTCTGTCTCTCTATTACAGGCGAGTAATTTTTTTCTTTGATTGCTGGCAATTCAGTATCGGCAGGAATTAAACAGTCAAATCTATGACCTTTGAGCTCAATACCAAAATCTGCGACAGTTTTTTCATAGATTATTATTTCTTCCTGAATACCACCCTCAGCATTATCCCATTTGGAACTGGCTACAATTGCAGCACCTTGTGCAATAACAGTTGCGGTGTTCTTCTCACAGTTCGGGGACTTCCCAAAATACCTTCTGACTCTCTCCTGAATGAAGGGCATCAAAGAAGTTCCGCCAGCTAAAACTACAATATCAATGTCCTCTGCATTTAAATCTGCCCCGTTCAGTGTTTTGCCCAAAGCATCAAGAGTTTTTTTAGTTTTGTCTCTGACCAGATTCTCAAATTCATTTCTGGTAACTGTCAGCGACCAAGCCCTTTGTTCTTCCCTGGTATATAATACAGGAAAACTGATCTCTGTTCTTTTAAACTGAGAAAGTCGGATTTTTGAAAGCTCTGCCTCTTCATAAATTTTTGTTTCATTGTAAAGGTATTGTTCTGAAGATAAACCGCTATCTTCAAGACGGTACATATCCAATCCAAGGCTTTCTTCTAATTCATCATAAATAAAATTAATTAGCTCCCGGGTTAAGTCCTCTCCTCCGAGATTTGCATCCCCTCCCGTATTGATGACCCTAAATATTTTATCTGTTTGATCTTCTGTTAATGTTTTATCAGTTTGGACTTTTATTATTGAAACATCAAAAGTGCCGCCCCCAAAATCATAGATTAATATATTTTTATCTTGTTCAACACCTAAACCATAAGCGATGGCAGCCGCTGTTGGCTCTTTTAAAATAGTCACTTCTTCAAAACCGGCTTTCTTAGCAGCCCGTTTTGTGGATTCGATTTCAACATTGTTAAAGTTTGCCGGAACAGTAATAACAGCATTGGAAACCGGGCCAATGGCTTTGCTGGCTTCATCCTTTAAGTATCTTAAAAATAAAGCACTTGCCTCCTCTCCTGTTATTCCAATCGTTTCCCGTTTGTTAATGGAATCCTTTTTGAAATCATTCAAGGATTGAAAACTGATATTATAAGCTTTGCATTTTAGTTGAAATTCTTTATCTGATGTCAGCAATACAGGATTTTTATCTTTTATTTTAAATGCAATCGAAAGGATTAAATTGTCATCGTTCCTTGTGTCCAAATCTTCTGGTAAAAGCGAAGAATCAGAACTTTCAAAAATCAGTCTTTCCTCAAGTTCTTTGATGTTATTGATGGCTACCTTAGCCTGAAATTCAGTTTCAGGCTGTTCCATCCGATATGACAATTCATCAATAACCTTTGCTGAAACGACAATTTCATCATATTTCTGAAAGCATTTCAAAATATCCGGCTCATCTATGAATACATTTGTATCAATGATGTAAGTTTTGGATACTCTGTCCTTGAATTCGATTTTTATTTTGTCTGTTTTATCCTTTAATTTTCTTTTGAACAATCTTGCTACAGATTTAGGGTACTGAAATCCCTTCCGAAGCGCTATCAAGCCGTATAGTAATTCATTTCGATTCTCAAAAAATATCGCTGAAGGTATGATCTCCTCATTCTTTACTCGTAAAATATTTATTTTCCCATTTTCAAGATATGAAACGACAGAGTTGCAGGTTCCCAAGTCTATTCCTATTTCCCTGCCTTTGACAGCTTCAAGGGCTGTATCAGAATTTTCAATTTGCATTGTATTTCCCCCCGATGTTCTGCTTTTATAATAAAAGGAATAACTCTTTACAACATATCCCGAAATTTTGCAACAATTTTCTGACTTCCTTTCAGTCTCTTTACATGGAAACACATACGGTCAAGCTCACCTGATGTCTGAATCATCCCCGAATATTGAAAAAAATGGCAGGTTTCTGACGGCCTTATGGGACGGTCTGAATCTGAGAGACAGATATGAGTCTGCTGATTTCAATCCGACTGTGCTTTTTACCCGACATCCGTGGCCCTTCCGGCTTCTTGACAGCACCCGGAGCCAATGTCATAATAAAACAATGCGTGGTTCTGACGACATACCGTTGGAAACACTGCGGGACTGCCTCGTCGAATTCTTTACTGGCCGAGGCGTTCTCTCCAATTTTAATTACCTGTGGGTCTTGGCGGATATGATAAAAAGACAGAAGTGGCAGTGTCCCGGAACCGGACATAAGTACCTGAGCATAAGTTTTTTCATATTCACCCGGGAAAGAAACCCGGCTTTTTTCCCGGGATGACGCCCCCTCCGGCGGCGGAAAAAGCCGGGTTTCTTTTCTGTCCTCCCGAAAAATATAAAAAACTTTTGCTCAGATACTTAATCTCTGCGATATACTGAATGAATTTAACTCCGGTTTCAGAACACCGCTGATGATTCCGGGTGTATGACCGTGTTCGGATTATCGGAAACACCAATCAGGTCTGTGATCAGTCCGTAAATAAACACTCATAAAAAAGCCGGGTTTTTTGCCCTCCGTTATGAAAATGTTTTCAGATAAAAACCCGGCTTTTAATTTTGTTGAAATCCATGATTCAGGAGTTGTCTGTTCCGCTCCGTTTCAGATGAAAACCGGCAGGAACCTTCCCGGTCGTGAGCCGGACATTCTCTTTGTGAGCCGTGAGAACACGGGACGGCTGAAAGAAACCTTTCTGGACGGCCCCGCGGATATCGCAGCGGAGATCATCAGCCCGGAAAGCCGAACCCGTGACAAAAAAGAGAAGTTTTCAGAATACGAAAAGGGCGGTGTCCGGGAATACTGGCTCATTGATCCGGATGAGGAAAAAGCGGAGCGGAATTTTAACATTCTGAATCAGGAGTTTTCAGGCTCATTCCTATATCCGGACTGACTGGCTCTGGCAGAAACCGCTGCCGCTTTTGCTGACGGTGCTGAAAAAATGGGGCGTGGTGTAATTTTATTGGTTTTATTTGTCAGTTGTCAATTCGTCCCCGGCAATGAATTGCCGGGCTATTTTCACTCGTCCCTTCGGGACTAAATGCGGAAAGCATTGTCAGAGAAGCATTAAGATTTTATTCACTTGAACCGACTCTGCTCCTGCCGGACACTTCTCGTTCTCATACTCTGGGTGGGAACACGCTTTGAAGGCATTCCGAGCCCTGCCATTAGTTCGGATGAGTTTCGGCAGTTATCATTCATTCTCCGGCTCCCCCGGACCGATGAGCGGTAATTCCTTATCAAGCTTGAATATTACAAGAAATTTAGGCCCTTTTGTATCCTCGGCTTCGAGAGAATACGTTTTGCGTCTTAATGAATACAGCCGTTCGGTCTCTTCTTCTTCCCCTGTTTTGGTCAGAAAGAGTCTTATTCCTTTGTACCCGGGGCCTTGTTCCATAAACAGATAGGTGGCGTGCGGATTGGATTGCAGATTCTTATGGGTCAGGCGATCCCGCATGATCATTGCCACCGTGCCATCCTCCAAAATATGAGGTCTTGCGAAAACAGCCGCATCTGTCCTGCCCTCGCTGTCTGCTGTGGCGAGAACGCCGGTTCCTTTTGTATTTTCAAAATAATCTTTCAGATTCATGCGATCCTCCTTTCAGGCACGAAGCATCGTATCTTCGTGCTTTTTTTCATATTTTTGAGATCATAATTTCCGCGCCCACACACCAAAGACGGGATCCGAGTATCTTAACTCATGCGCATATTTGTCACCACTCGGTCTTGGCAGTCCTCGTTGGGAAAACGTGTCCAATTCTTTGAATTTCCCTGATTTCAAAAAATATTCCGTGACCAGACCCACACGCTCAAATTCATGAATATTCTGCCATATTCTTACTACTTTCGGCGGAAACCAGCGGTTGGAAAATGTGACAATAAAATATCCCCCTTGTCTGAGAATTCTCGCCACCTCCTCAAACACTTCAAAAGGTCGTGTCATGTATTCGACAGATACCGTACACACAACAGCGTCATAAGTTTCATCTCCGAAAGGCAGCGAAGAGTTCTCATTAAGATCGTGAATGACATGCTCGGTGAGACGGGGATTATTTTCAAGCTCTTCCCGGTTCAGTCCAAGCCCCGTGACACTGGTAAACGCAAGATCATTGGGAAGATGAGATTTCCAACTGCTCATCAGATCCAGCACTTTCATGCCGGGTTCGAGAAGGTTTTTGTAATGTTCTGTAATAATTTGAATGGCGGTGTCGTCAATGTGTGTGACAAGGCGGGGGGTTTCGTAAAACAAACCATCCGGGGTTTCTTCGGTTCTGACAAACGGGTCATCTGCAAAGAATTCCGTGGGCTTTGCTTTCCATCTGGCCTGCATTCCGGGACCGTGAGTGATGTTTTCCATCCAGTCCGTGCAGGTTCCTCCCCGGTCCGTCGGTTTATCCTGCACCGATACGATGCGAGTGTTCAGGTGTAATTCTTTTTCAGCCAGGGGATGGTTAAAATCCACGATAATCTGAGAATTCACCTCGGCACATCGGAACGGCTCCATGTTCTCCTTAAAGACATTGGGAATCCCCTTGAGAATGCCTTTGGGATAAAACCGTCCGGCCCGGGGTTCGGTAAGCGCGTTGGCATCAAATTCACTGTCAAACTGGCTTTGTTTTATATAAAAAGTCTTTTTGGCATCATAAGCAGATACAATATCACCGGGTTTGAAAACAAGTTCTGCTTCCTGGCCGGCTGATTTTCCCATAAGCATCTCATACAATTCCGAAGGAAAACAATCTCTCCAGAAATTAATTCCCTGTCCGTAATAGCAGTCTGTATGAGCCGCTGAATCGCTTTTCCATCGGACCTGAAACTCAATATTCGCGAGCGCATTTGTATTTGTTGTTCTCATAATAAACACCTCTTCTGTGTTTCCTGAACGCGATTTAATGAGAAGCCGGCTTATAAAATGCGTTAGTAAAAGGTTGACATTTCACTTAACTCATCATACAAAATATAAGTTAATTTTCAGACATGGCAAGCTTTGATTGGCATTTTAACGAAATAAAAAAATATCTGTCGCTCCGGAGTGCCAAACTTACAGTTTGGCAAATGTTTCAGATGATACTCCGAGAGCGGGAGGCTTCTGCCAAACTGCAAGTTTGGCACTCCGAACATCAGAAAGGAAAGGATTCATATGCGCTCAGAGCCTGTTTTAGTCACAGGAGCCACAGGATACGTGGGGGGCCGGCTGATACCATTGCTGCTGGAATCGGGATATCAGGTAAGGGCCATGGGAAGATCGCCGGACAAACTGGGTTCCCGGGACTGGGCCCGGCATCCTCGCATTGAATTGGTAAACGGAGATGTTTTTGATCCCGCGTCCTTATACAAAGCTGCACAAGGATGCTGGGCAGCCTTCTATCTTGTGCATTCCATGGGCCCGGGAGAAAAGGATTTTGAAGAAGCAGATCGAAGAGCGGCCGGCAATATGGCCGCGGCCGCGGCAAAAGCCGGATTAAATCGAATTATCTTTATCGGGGGCCTGGGCGACACTGAAAAAGGCTCCCTGAGCAAACATCTGCGTTCCCGGCACGAAGTCGCCCGAATCCTTCAGGCCGGACCGGTTCCGGCCACGTTTCTCCGTGCGGCCATGATTTTAGGATCAGGCAGCGCTTCCTTTGAAATCATGCGCTATCTCATGGAACGCCTGCCGGTCATCCTTGCCCCCCGATGGGTTCGTACCCTGAACCAGCCCATTGCCATTCGTAATGTCCTGTATTATCTCCGGGGATGCCTTGAAAAAGACGAGACCTTGGGCGGGACCTTTGATATCGGCGGACCTGATATTCTGTCTTATCAGAAACTTTTGGAGATTTATGCAGAAGAAGCAAAACTTCGGAAACGCCGGATTATTCCTGTGCCTTTTCTCACCCCGGGCCTGAGCGCGTACTGGATTCATCTGATCACGCCGGTGCCCGCGTCCCTCGCAGTTCCGCTGACCCAGGGGCTGCGAAACCCGGTGATTTGTAAAGACAACCGGATTCGTGCCATTGTTCCTCAGCGTCTGTTAAGCTGCCGGGAAGCCATCTCTCTGGCTCTGGAAAGAATACGGCAAAAAAATGTTGAAACCTGCTGGTCTGACGCGGGCTGTCTGAAGCCTCCGGAATGGGCCTATTGCGGAGATGCGGATTACACTGGCGGAACGATTTTGGAGTGCGGTTATCGCGCACATCTGAAGGCAGCGCCTGAAGAAGTGTGGGACCCTGTCTGTCGTATCGGAGGAACAACCGGATGGTATTTCGGAAACATCCTGTGGCGGATCCGAGGCAGTATTGACCGCCTGGCAGGCGGTATGGGACTAAGCCGGGGAAAGCGTCATCACCGTCAGACATACGTCGGCGACGCGCTGGACTTCTGGCGCGTTTTGAAAATAGAACCGCCCCGTCGTCTTGTATTGCTTTCGGAAATGAAACTTCCGGGAGAAGCCTTGCTTGAAATTGAAATTACGCCGCTGAAAAATGGCGAAACTGAGCTTCGGCTGCTTTCCCGATTCTTACCCCGGGGACTCGAAGGCTTTCTTTACTGGTTTTCCCTGTATCCTTTTCATCAGTGGATCTTCGCGGGAATGCTGAAATCTATTGCCGAACTTATCCAAAGCCCCATTACGCTGGGGCCGGAACGGTTTACACCGAAAATTCCCGATGACTGTTCTTTCCCTCTGAAATAAACGCGAAATGAGGATTGTCTTGTTTATACTCGATGATCAGGTTTTCTGATTCGGTTCGGACAAAAACCTTGGCTTTCCACGGGAGGAACGGCAGATACCTGTTTGCTTTGTCACAATGGATTCCTGCTTTCGCAGGAATGACATCAGGGGAGGGGAGACGGCTGTCCGCTTGTCACAATGGATTCCTGCTTTCGCAGGAATGACATCAGGGGAGGGGAGATAGCTGTCCGGCCGGCACAATGGATTCCTGCTTTCGCAGGAATGACATCACGGGAGGGGAGACGGCTGTCCGCTTGTCACAATGGATTCCTGCTTTCGCAGGAATGACATCAGGGGAGGGGAGACGGCTGTCCGCTTGTCACAATGGATTCCTGCTTTCGCAGGAATGACATCATGGGGGAGACGGCCGCTGTCCGGCTGGCACAATGGATTCCTGCTTTCGCAGGAATGACATCATGGGGGAGACGGCCGCTGTCCGGCTGGCACAATGGATTCCTGCTTTCGCAGGAATGACATCATGTGAGGGGACACTGCCGCTCTCCGGCTGCCACAATGGATTCCTGCTTTCGGAGGAATGACATCATGGGAGGGGAGACGGCCGCTCCCCGCTTGTCACAATGGATTCCTGCTTTCGCAGGAATGACATCATGGGAGGGGGCACGGCCGCTCCTCGGCTGGCACAATGGATTCCTGCTTTCGCAGGAATGACAGAATGATCATCGAGTTATAACACCATGAAAGACAACACCTCTTCCTCTTTTTTTCCAATCTGTTTTTCCATTGCTTTTACCTGTTGTTCGATATCTCGGACAAATTCGTCATCCTGTATCGAAGCCAGATTGATCTTTACGTTGCAGAGTGCGGAAAGGGCCGCGGACCTGGCCATCATTACGCCCACGGCCCCGTCTGTTGCCGCGTTTTTATTTCCCTTTTTAATGACCTTTCCGGCCAGTTCCATGATATTAAAGGCATCTTTTGCAACTTCCAACGGAACCGAGGCCGCTGTTTTCAGTCCGTTCTGAATGGCCTGATGTCTTTCCCTGTTCTGTTCTTCTGTTTCCTTTGGCAATTTAAACGCGGCCATCACCTGATTGTAGGCATCCGAATCTCTGTCAATATCTCGGATAAGCTTCTCACGATACTCAGCAGCTTCTTTTGCAATCGCTTTCATATCTTCATATGATGATTCATATCCTTTTTTGCCAATAGTCAGATTTGCCACCATCTCCGAAAGACTGGCCCCGAGGGCTGCGCTTAAAGCGGCAACGCTTCCGCCCCCGGGAAGGGCGGAGTTTGAAGCGACCCGGTTTAAAAAATCTTTTATATTGAGATCTGCCAGCATGGTTTTACTCCTTTAGGTTTGAAGTAGGCCGTCTGAAAATGATACTTTTTGTCATTATTTTTTGTCGGATCGGTTCCCTTCGGCAAGCTCAGGGAACGGCATGAGTAAAAAGTCAGTTCCCTTCGGCAAGCTCAGGGAACGGCATGAGTAAAAAGTCAGTTCCCTTCGGCAAGCTCAGGGAACGGCATGAGTAAAAAGACAGTTCCCTTCGGCAGGCTCAGGGAACGGCATGAGTAAAAAGTCAGTTCCCTTCGGCAGGCTCAGGGAACGGCATGAGTAAAAAGACAGTTCCCTTCGGCAGGCTCAGGAAACGGCATGAGTAAAAAGTCAGTTCCCTTCGGCAGGCTCAGGGAACGGCATGAGTAAAAAGTCAGTTCCCTTCGGCAGGCTCAGGGAACGGCATGAGTGACAAGTCAGTTCCCTTCGGCAGGCTCAGGGAACGGCATGAGTAAAAAGTCAGTTCCCTTCGGCAGGCTCAGGGAACGGCATGAGTAAAAAGTCAGTTCCCTTCGGCAGGCTCAGGGAACGGCATGAGTGACAAGTCAGTTCCCTTCGGCAGGCTCAGGGAACTGCATGAGTAACCGCGCCCTGAGCTTGTCGAAGGGCAGTTGGAAACAGGCCAAAAAGCGGACGAAGAAAATTAACGGATTCAGACGGCTTAGGTTTGAAGGGGTCTGCTATTTACTTTTTTATCCTTATCAAACACCAGTCTGCCCTTTTTTATAACTTTCTCCACTGTGCTGACCCCGATGTGGTAGGGGATGTACTGATATGACGGAAACTCAAGGATGATGACATCTCCGAGTTTACCGGGATCCAGGCTTCCGATGGTGTCTGCCCTGTCAATCGCGGCCGCGCCGTTTATGGTCAGAGCGGTAATGGCCTCCTCCGGCGTGATATTCATATAAAGCGCGGCCAGGGCAATAATCAGCGGAACAGACTCGGTAAAGCAGCTCCCCGGATTCATATCTGTTGCCAACGCCACCGCACAGTTATTGTCAATCATATATCGGCCCCTGGCATAGGGTTCCTTTAAACTGAATGCCGTGCCAGGAAGCAATGTCGCGACAACACCTGCTTTGGCCATATCCCTGATGCCTTTGTCAGAAGACTGAAGCAAATGGTCCGCGGATACGGCTCCCAGTTTCGCTGCCAGTTCAGCCCCGCCCAGAGATACCATTTCATCTGCATGAATTTTTAATTTCAGGCCCTGTGCTTTGGCGCTGCGTAACATTCTTTCGGACTGCTGTATTGAAAACACATTCTTCTCACAAAAAATATCACAAAATTCCGCAAGATTTTGTCTGACCACTTCAGGCATGACCGTATCTTTCATAAAATCAACAAACCGGTCCTCCTTGCCTTTGTATTCCGGCGGAACCGTATGCGCACCGAGAAAAGTTCTGACAATATCAACAGGATGATGTCTGTCTAATTCCGCCATGACCTCCAACTGTCTGATTTCCGTATTATGATCCAGACCATAGCCGCTTTTCCCTTCAACCGTTGTCACGCCGAATGACAACATGGAATCCAACCGCTTCAGTCCGGCCTCGGTCAGTTCTGACTTGGCTGCTTTTCTTGTTGCTTTTACTGTGTTCAGAATTCCGCCGCCGCGCTTCATAATTTCCATATAGCCGCGGCCCTGAAGACGCCATGAAAACTCCTCAGCCCTGTATCCGCCAAAAACAAAATGCGTATGCGAATCCACAAACCCGGGTAAGACTGCTTTTCCAGCGGCATCTATAACTACAACATCTGCCTGTGTAGAGGACAAAAAGTCGCGGTGTGAGAAGAAACCCGGCTTTTTGCCTCGGACGGAATTCTCTCCATCGCCGGAAAAAGCCGGGTTTCTGTTCACCATTGTTTTTTCGAACTGAGCAAGCACATCCCGGGTTTTTCCCACGGCTGTAATCCTGCCGTCTTCAATAAGCAGTGCGCCATTTCTGATAATATGCAGATCAGACATTTGCTTTCCCTGTTTTGCCTTAAATCCGCTGCATGTCACCAGCTCGGACGCATTTTTTATCAGTGTGACAGTGTTCATGACATTCACTCCATGATCCTGTATTCAAGAACCTGTTCCATGGAAAAATTCTCCAGCCTCAGATAATATTCGGCCGTGTCAATCAGTGCAGCCATGGGAACAAGCCCGATGATCTCGCTTCCCACGACATTCACACCATATCTTTTTGCTTCTGTTCTGATAAGTTCAAACGTCCTGTAAATCGCTGTTTTCGTGAAATCCGTCATATTCATTGACACCTGAACAATGCGTTTTTCTTTTAATCCGATGCCGATACCTTTGCAATATCGCAGTCCCCCGCTGCTGTATCTGACTTTTTTTGCAATCTCATTGGCGATGGTGAGGTCATCTGTATCCAAATTCACGTTAAAGGCAACCAGCGGCATTCTGGCCCCCACAGCCGTGACACCGGCACTGGGATGAATTTCCCATGGCCCGAAATCCGGCTTCCATTCAGGTCTTTTAATTTTTTCAGCCATTTCCTCGAACTGGCCTTTTCTTATATTTGAAAGATTTTCTCTTTCCGGGGCGGACGCGGATCTTTCATATAAAAATATAGGCAAATTATATTTTTCAGATACCTGTCTGGCAAAGTCCTTTGAAATTTCCACGGCCTCTGTCATGGTGACATTCTTAACCGGAATAAACGGAACCACATCTGCTGCCCCCATCCTGGGATGCTGTCCTTTATGCTGCCGCATGTCAATGCACTCAATCGCGGCTCCTATCGCTTCGGTCACGGCACGTTTTAATGCCTCAGGTTCTCCCACAGCCGTCACCACCAGCCGGTTGTGGTCTTTGTCTGTCTGATAATCCAAAAGTCTGACACCGGGTTTTCCTCGAAACGGATTGACGATTTCCTCAATTTTTTCAGATTTTCTTCCTTCACTAAAATTTGGGACACATTCCAAAATTTTTTTCATATCGGACATGCTCGCCTCCTTAAAATGGACGTATTCAGAATCTGAGAGGGAAGTTTTCCATTATTTCCCCCGGGATATCAAAGAGATACCCTGTTATTGCCCGGGTTCGGCTTGGCAAATCCGAACCAAAATAGCCGGCCGGGTTTGTCAAGCAGGCACGCGCATTTTCAGCCTGCTGAATATTTGTTTCAAAGCGGATTCGGAAACTGGTATGCAAAAAATTAATATCCGACAGACTTGACAACTGTAAGGATAATATACTATTATAATCTAATTTTCAATAAATAAGGTCATTTCAGACATGATAATTGTATCAGACGCATCTTAAATTTTATTTTATCTATAAAAATCATAAGCTTAAAAAACTGAAAATAAATAAGCCAGTGTCCTGTCGGTTCAGATGACCAAATTTTAAACAAAAAGATATTCAGCAGATCGAAAAAAGTTTGTAGTTCCGCTTTCAGACGGTCTGTGATCTCACAGGACCGCCTGAGCGCGGTACTAGGAACCGCCCTGAATTTCTCAGATATTTTCGATCTGCTGATATGAGCCGGTTCTGAGGTTTTTGTATTTTCTTTTGTGATGTTATTGTAATATTTTACTGATGCCGGTGTAAAGTTACTTATGCAGAGACACATAAAAAAAAAGGGGCAACACACGGCCATACCTTCAAATTCTATCCTCGACGATATCAAAAGGACACCGCGCCAATAATGAGGATATTTATACCCCTGAATACAGTTTTCACCTTATTGACTCATCTCTGCAAAGCAGATACTCTGACACTGCAAGTTAAGACAATCCCTTAGAACTATGTTTATTATCGGAGGGTAACCATGAATAATATATTTGATTCAAATCAGGATCAGGACTTCTCTTTGGAAAATCTCACCGAGAAGCTTTTGTCTCCGATTGAGATCGTCGCAAATCAGTTCAGTGCCACGCAAAATTACTATCTTGGCATGACAAAGTATTTAAACGACTTCATAACCCCGTATCTGATTTCTGTAAACTACTTCACGGGTGTGGAACAGGCCAGACTGCTGACCACTTCACCTTTGGACAGTTTTCAGTCTTATATGGATCTCCTGGGGTTCAATCTTGGTGTTACCACCAGGTTTCTTAACGGAACCATGAAGGCGGTCAGCGATTATCATAACAGGGAAATGAAAAATGCGGTCATGGCCTGGTTTAACACTGTTCTGAATCAGGAGGGAGAGGATATGAAAGCCTTCACGGCCCGGCTTGCGACAGTGGCGGACCGGGTGGCCAATATATATCCTCAGAAAATCATGGATATTGAACCTGAATTCGGGTTTCACTTTGAGAACAAGGCCAACGCGATAAAATTTGCCGAGACAGACCGCTTTTTTCTTTATCAGGTGCTTCCCACGGACAAAAGCATTGAAGTGAATGAAAACGGAAAACCTGTCCTTATTCTTCCGCCGTATGTGCTGGGGGCCAATATTCTGGCGTTTCTGCCTGGTGAAAAAAAGAGTTACACCCATTGTTTTGCAAACATGGGAATTCCGACGTATATCAGGGTGCTGAAGGATATCGGCACGACCCCCGCGCTTCAGGTCATGACTGGCGAAGATGATGCGTTGGATACCAAGTTTTTCTGTGAAAAAATCAAAGCCAGACATGGAAAACCCGTGACACTAAACGGCTACTGTCAGGGCGGATACACCGCGGTGTGTGATGTTCTTTCCGGTGAGTTGGACGGGCTGGTGGATGCGTTACTGACCTGTGTTTCTCCCATGGACGGAACCCGCAGCAAAGGGTTGTCCGCTTTTCTTAAAAACCTGCCGCAGCGCTTCAATGATTTGGCATATGGAACCAAGACTCTGCCCAATGGCAACAAAGTTGCTGATGGCACCCTCATGGGCTGGGTTTACAAACTCAAAAGCATAGAAAACGAAGCCCCGCTGGTTGTGTTTTTCCGGGATATGATGATGCTCAGTGCCAGTAACGGCGGCGGTGAGATTAAGGTCAGCAAGACTGCGGCTGCGATTAATTACTGGCTGGCAAATGAGCGGACCGATCTTCCCCTTGGCATTACCCAGATGAGTTTTGATTCTTACAACATACCGATTACCGAGGACGGAACGCTTCCGGTAAAGCTTTTTGGCAAAAAGCTTAATTTCAGACGGATAAAGGAAAAAGGCATCCGGTGGCTGATTTGCTATGGAGAAAAAGATGATCTGGTGGAAAAGGAAACCGCACTGGCCCCGCTGGATTATATTGATGTGGAAATTTCCCCGTTCCCCAAAGGCCATGTTGCCATTGCAACATCCTGGTCCAATCCCAAGTCAGCATACGCGCTTCATACCAGCTTTGGTGAGGAAAAATACCGGGGGCCGGTACGCTTTCAACTGGACTTGGACAGAGAGTTGTCTGAAAAGGAAAATCTGGTCAGGACGTCTTCCAAAGTTCAGGAATCGGTCAAAGATTTATCTGAGTTCAAGACAAAAAAACAGGCCAACGTATAAAATAAACCAGTTTTGCAAAGCGGGCGCTTTCCGGAGTGCAAAAATTTTATTTTTGCAGTTTGCGAAAATTGCATTTTCGCACTCCGGAGCCGCTTTAACCTCCGTCTTTTAGAAAAACCAGGTCAGCCAAAGAAAAACACTGTTCGGAGGCTTTTCAAGGAAATCTGTGTACGGCATCCTGAATCCTCCGAATTCCGTATCTTTTCCCCCATAATACACATTTGCCCCCAAAATGCCCTGAATATCCTGGGTGATATCCCACACTGCCCGGGGCTGAAGCACGCCGGAAGGGTCGGAAAGGTTAGTGAGCAGCGTCAGATAGGTGTTAAACAGCGGGTGTAATTCCAGATGAATCTCACCGGCCAAGTAAGTTTTGCCCAAAGTAAACATTTCCCCCCGCGCCAGTCGCGGAAGAATATCCAAATCAGTCATGGCCTCGGCATACTCATCCTGTCCCAGGCCATTATAATAAAATTCAATCAGGCCGTAAAAATTCTTTTCCCACCAGACCCAGGAATAATCCATATTTGCCACAAGAGAGATAAAGCTGTCCGTGCCGCTTTCCGCATTCAGAAATGTCCATGTGGCATCCATACGCCACGCGGCATTTCCCATATATCCTGTGCTGCCAATTCCCCCGATGTAATCTTTGTAATGTCTGGCGACCATGACATCAAATTCAGTGGTTCCCGCGGCAAAATGCAGTTTTCCTGCCAAAGAAGAACTGTCCCATTCCACATCATGACTCAGCATATCCCGCCTCGGGACATAAAGAAACTGAAACTCCCCTGTTTCTTTGATGGAAAGCTGCCCTGTGAGCATGTCATCCCCGATTTTGTAATCCCGTTCAATATCTGTGGGCGAAAACGGGTTAAACAAATCCATGGGATTAAACAACATACCATTTCCCCACGTCAGGGCCTGGCGGCCGATACAGACCGTTCCCCATTTTGGCTGCAACGTCAGCGAAAGCCGGTCTAGGCGATGATAGAAAATATAATCATCATCCTCATCAATGGTTTTGGTCAAATCCATGAGTCGAAGATCGTCATTCGGATTCCCCCCCAGATTATTCTTGAAAAAATCAGGAGAAAGCCGCTCCAAAAATTTCTTGCTTTGCCAGGTGTCTCCGCCTGAAAGAATTGCTTCATAATGGGTTTCAAAAAATCCCCAGTCCGCGAAGAACGCCTTGGTCTTCAGCCGAAATTCACCAGAGCTGTCATAATAAGGCCCCGTGTCCGCAAGCTGGAAAACAGATTCATCATCCGGCCATGACACAGCTCCGCGGGCGCGGACATGCCCGCCCCATTCAGACTCAGACCACGCCAATGCCGTATTCAGGGTGATCAGTGTCAAAAGAACTATGGTAATTGATAATTGATTATTGATTATTCTGTTTCCAGCCTTCATTTTCAATTCTCAATTCTCCATTTTCAATTTTCTTTGACCACATCATCTGCCACTTGGCCATCTCTGATATGAACCAGCCTGCGGGCATGGTCCATGACCATTTTATCATGTGTGGAAAAGATAAAAGTGACGCTTTTTTTCTGATTCATTTCTCTCATCATTTCCAATAATCCTTTTCCGGTTTCAGAATCAAGATTTGCCGTAGGCTCATCCGCGAGTACAATGGACGGGTTGGACACAATGGCCCTGGCAACTGCCACCCGCTGCTGCTGTCCCCCGGAAAGCTCGGCCGGCCGTCTGTCATATTTACCGCCCAGACCCACATCATCCAGTATGGTTATGGCCCGTTCCCGCCGTTCTTTTGTCGGCACGCCCTGTAAGAGCATGACATATTCGACATTCTCCACTGCGGACAGCACCGGAATAAGGTTATACGACTGAAAGATAAACCCGATTTTGTGCAGTCTCAGATTTGCCAACTCTGACTGATTCATTTTATCAAACGCTTTTCCATCCACGACCACGCTGCCGGAATCTGCCGTGTCCAGCCCGCCCATGATATTCAGCATGGTGGTCTTTCCCGAACCGGAAGGCCCGGCCAAAGCCACAAACTCTCTTTTTTTTATGGACAGGCTCACGCGCCTGAGCGCATGAACATCAACATTGCCTTGGTGGTAAATTTTTTTGATGTCAGTAAGTTCAACAATATTCATATGATTTCTCCCTCACAAATCATCATCTGACAGATGACAACTGAATCAGGTGTGCGCCATAGCCTCCACCGGTGTTATTTTAGCGGCTTTGGCTGCCGGATAAATACTGATCAGAATGCCCAGGATGAATACCACGAGATTCGCCATGAGAATATCTTTGGCCTGAATCACAGGGTAAATTATTCGGGAAATGCCTGCAAATTCTGCTCCGGCTGCAAGAGAGGAAAGATCAATGCCTGTGCCGGACAATGCCAGAACAGTCAGAAAGGACAGGGCGTTTCCAATAGCCATGCCCATAATCAAAAGAAAAAACGATTCTGTGAGAACCTCTCTGATAATCCACCACGGCTTCATGCCCAGGGCCTTGAGAACGCCGAACTCCCGCATTCGTTCAAATACGGCCATCAGCATGGTGTTGACAATGCCGAAGCCCATTGCAATGAATACGACCAGATACCACAGGAACATAAATCCGTCATAGATATCCAGGTATGCCGTGATGATGGGCAGCAATTCCCCCCAAGTGTGAACTTCGTATTCAGAGGGCAGCGCAGCTTTCAGTTCAGCAGCGACTTGGGTGACATCCGCCCCCTTCGGAAGAACAAGGGAGACTTCGGAAATCCCTTTTTTCAGTCCGAGCATATGCTGTGCCGAAGCCATGGTCACAAAGACAAACTGCTTTTCCGTGGCCTCCATTTCCGCTCTGAATACCCCGATGATACGAAACGCCCGGGAAGCGATCTCCTTTCCAGCATCCTGGGACATGAGAACCAGCTTATGCCCTAATTTGGTTTCGAACTTGTCTATTAATGCCTTGCCCACTATAATTCCGTTTTTATCATCGGGCCTGAGATAACGCCCCTCACGAATGGCTTTGTCACCGATAAACGAAACATTTGACTCCTGGTCAGGATCAATTCCTGCCAGAATGATGCCGCTCGAGTGTCGGGCATTACTGGCAATGGCATTGACCCGAACTCTGGATGTCCATTGCGCTCCGGGCGGAAGGGTCTTTCTGAGGGCGGTTTCCACTTCATCAGGCGCGATCATGCTGTTTTCAATGACCGGATCATTTCGATAGCCCTTATGATGAACCTGAATCTCTCCGGTCAGAGTGGCAATGGAATTGCGGATCATGCCATCCATCATCCCCCGGCTCAGGGCACCCATAAAAATCATGGTCCACATTCCGATAATAATGGCGATCATAATAACGGTTGTCCGTCTGGGGTTCCGCCAGATGTTCCGCCAGGCTAATTGAAAATACATATCGGCAACCTTTCGTAATTGGACATCTTTCTGAAAACATACTTAAATCACTTCAAAATATTTTTTATAAAAAGGAATATTTGGAAAAATAAGTTTGCCATCTTTGCTTTGTTCTGTCAAGCTTCAGATAGGAGCATCATGAATTTATCCGGAGTGCGAAAATTTTATTTTCGCAAAACGCAAAAATAAAATTTTTGCTGATTATAACGGATTTAGGGAAGGACTGACTAAGCCCTGTAAGGGCGGCATATTTGTAGCAGCAGGTTTGCAGCCCCCCCCGCCAAGCCCTGTAGGGGCGGCATATTCGCAGCACGATTTGCTACAAATATGTCGCCCCCACAGGGCGTTACCGGCATCTTCTAACTCCGTTATAATCAAAATTTTTGCACTTCGGATTTTAAATTTCAATTTACAGAGGAGGACAAAATGATATATCCGGTTATTCTTGCCGGTGGTTCCGGCACAAGGCTCTGGCCGCTTTCTCGTGAACTGTATCCCAAACAATTGTTAGACCTTGTTGGCGATCATACCATGTTGCAAAGCACGGTTCTGCGTCTCAAAGATTTTAAAGGAATGAGTGATCCCATTGTTATATGCAATGAAAACCACAGATTTATGATTGCAGAGCAGTTTCGTAACATCAGCATCAGCCACGCATCCATTATTCTTGAACCCGTAGGCAGAAACACAGCGCCGGCCGTGGCCGTGGCTGCTTTGCAGGCAACATCCCGGGGAGATGATCCTTTGCTTCTGGTGCTGCCTGCCGACCATTTTATAAAAGATGTTTCCGGACTTCATAATGCGTTGCACACCGGGGTATATTTTGCCCGAAAAGGGCGTCTCATCACCTTTGGCATTGTACCCGAAGCTCCGGAAACTGGCTACGGATATATCAGAAAAGGGAAAAAGCTGGCAAATTCCGATGGAAAGCCGCCTGAGAGGGAGTCCTTGGAAGCTGTTGCCATTGATGAATTTGTGGAAAAACCGGATCTGAAGACAGCCATTGAATATGTGAATTCCGAAAATTACTGCTGGAACAGCGGGATGTTCATGTTCAGAGCCTCGGCTGTGCTGGAGGAGATGAACACATATGTCCCTGAAATCGTAAAAGCCTGTGAAAACGCGGTTCTCAAGGGAAAAGAAGACCTGGATTTCTTCCGTCTTGATGAACAGTCTTTTGAAGCCTGCCCCGGTGATTCCATTGACTATGCGGTCATGGAAAAGACAAAAAACGGGGCCATGGTCCCCATGCAGGCCGGGTGGAATGACCTGGGGTCATGGGAGGCGTTATGGCAGGTGGGAGAAAAAGATGAACATGAGAACGTCATTCACGGAGATGTGCTGATCCATGATGTGAAAAATTCTTTTCTCCACGCCAGCACCCGGCTGTTGGCGGCTGTGGGACTTGAAGATCATATTGTGGTTGAGACTTCCGATGCAGTGCTTATTTCACCGAGAAACAAGGTTCAGGATATAAAAAGCCTTGTCAACATATTAAAAGCCGGTCAGAGAGAAGAGGCCCTTTCTCATAAAAAAGTGTATCGGCCCTGGGGGTCATCCGAGACCATTGTTGTTTCAGATCGTTTTCAGGTAAAACGGGTGATCATCAAACCCGGGGCAAAACTTGCCCTTCAGAAGCATTTTAACAGAGCAGAACACTGGATTGTATTACGAGGCACTGCCCTGGTGAGGAAAGAAGATGAGGAGTTTCTGTTAAAAGAGGATAACTCGACCTACATTCCCTTAGGCGTAGCGCATCGACTGGAAAATCCCGGGAAAATTCCCCTGGAACTGATAGAGGTTCGCTCGGGCAGTTACCTGGGAGAAGATGATATTGTTCGTTTTGAAGATGCTTAGAGAAGCCAGACATCTGTCTGCAATAAAGGTATCCGGCTTACCTTTACATTCTAAGCGGGCACATGGAATCAGATATGGAGACCGGTATGAAACAGGATTTTGAATTCTGAAATTTTGTCAGTGGTCACTTGTTTGCAGTTTATCCCAACGGACAGCAGACAACTGGCCACTGACAAAGCAGGGGAGGTTATGAAATTCCCTTTGGAATGTGTGATTTTTGTGATATTATCACAGGAGGATATTTTTACTTAGACCGCACTGATCAGATTCCGCTGATTGAAGAGGCCAGGCGTGGATGCTTTGGAAGATGTGATCCGGGAAGAACGAAACAGATTAAGCCTGGCAATATCGGAGGATGAATGGGATTTGCTCCGAGCACTGACAAAAAACAAAAAGATTCACAAATACGAAAACTATCATTCCTTGTTGCGGAATCTTTTTGTTCTTGAATACAAGGATGACGATGGTTCATGGTTTGACGTGAATCCTGTTCTGGCAGAGGCCAAAGAATTAGATCGTTGATTGCGCTTCGCTCCCGGATCGCTTGGGATTGGTAAATCCGCAGGGCTTTCGGAACTCAAGTTTCAAGTTTCAAATTTACAGAGGAGGGTAAAATGACAAACATCAATGCGGAAATAGCGGAAAGTTTGTTTGAGGAGGACGAGGATGAGGAGCTTTCAAGAAGCATCGCATCCCTGCCCACCGAGGACGACCTGCCGTGTGATGACGGAGTGCCAATGGAAACACCAAGACACAGGGATCAGATGATCCTGCTTATTGAATCGCTGAAGGCTTACTGGGGAGAGGACAAAAGATATTATGTGGGCGGAAACATGTTTCTGCACTACGAACTGTCAGGGAGCAAAAAGTTCAGAGGCCCGGATGTCTTTCTTGTCATGGATGTGGAAAACAGGGAAAGGAAGTCCTGGGTAGTCTGGCAGGAGGGGATGCGCTTTCCCGATGTGATTATCGAGCTGCTGTCCGACAGCACGAGAACAACTGACAAAACAGTGAAAAAGGAACTTTACAGCCGGATTTTCAGAACACCCGAATATTACATTTACGATCCCTTCAGTCAGGAGTTTGAGGGGTTCTGGCTGAAGAAAAGCACCTATGAGAGCGTGCAGCCGGACAAAGAGAAGAGAATCTATTCGTCCGAAGCTGGTCTTTATCTTGTCATAAAGGATGACTGGCTGAGATGGATGACACCGGACGGGCATGTCTTGCCCACACATCTTGAGCTATACAGGCATTCGGAGCAGAAGCTTGAAAGTGCGGAGCAGAAAATTTACGAGGAGAGGCAAAGAGCCGAAGACGCTGAAAAGCTTCTGGAGAAATATCGCCGTCGTTACGGTGAATTATAAGCATAATGGCATGTCGGAGACATGCTCTTATCTGAAATTCGAGAGACACATCCGGAGGGCACGTCACCGACGTGCCCCTACTATCCGAAATTAAGGAATCAAAGTATGAGGAATGAAACAGAGGTGCAAACCTGGGAAGATGCCCTGTCAGATATGATATGGACCATTGAAGCTTCCGAGGGAGAATTTTCATTGATTCTGGCGGCATGTAATTATGCGGAATTAGGAAAACGTGTGCTGAAACGCCTGCATAAAGCATGTTCCCTCTACATACAGGAGGTCAGGCTCGGTCCTGAGACAACAAATCTTTACCATACACTTTCTCAGGCCGTGGAAAACAAAACCCCGGATGCCATAATTGTGATGGGGTTTGATACATGTGATCATCTTGACGAGCTTTTTGGCGCTGCGAATCAGACCCGGGAGGAATTCCGCCGAGCATTCTCCTTTCCCCTCATTCTGTGGCTCAATGACGAGGCCCTGATAAAACTGATGCGTCTTGCTCCGGATTTGGAGAACTGGTCAGGATCGTATGTTCGCTTTGAACCTTCGGATCAGGAACTTCAGGAGGCATTGCAGGGATATGCTGCACAGTTGTTCAGGGAGATTTTGGGAGAAAAAAAAACCGAATCTTTTGAAAGAAACCGCTTTCTGTGCGACTTGTCAGATACTCAGGAATTTCAATTTTTTTTAAAAGACTTGGAAAACCGCTATTCGGATTCGGACTCGGAACTGAAAGCGAATTTATATCTTTTGCAGGGGGGGCACGAGCAACATAATGAAAAATGGGATTCAGCCATTTGCTTTTATGAAAAAAGCCTGTCTTTTTGGCAGAAAATATCTGCCTCGGAACATCAGGGAGTATTGTTCTGTTTTATGGCCCGATGCCATGAGGGAAAGGGGGATTCAGAAGGGGCAAAATCCGGTTTTCAAAAGTGTATGGAGTGCTTTGAGTCCCGTGGAGAAGTTCTGGCAAAGTGTGCTTGTGAGTTATGCGGGGTTCTGGAAAGATCCGAAGAATGGGAAGAATTGGGAAAGGTGGCGGAAAAGGCGCTGACGCAGAATCAGACCTGCGGCAACACTGCCGAATGTGCGAATTGTTACCGATTTCTGGCAGAAGCAGCATTAAATAAGGGAAAACCGAAAAAAGTCCTCGATTTGGCTGAAAAGGCGTTGGATACGCATTCTCCTGAAATTAGGGACAATGCCCGGCTGATTCTGGCAAAAGCCCACCGATGCTTAAATGAACCTGAAAAAGCCATTGCATATCTTGAAAAAGCAAAGAAACAAGGAGAGCCGGATTTAAATCCCCAACTTTACAGCGACATACTGCTATTGCTGCATGATCTTTATTTTGAGCAGAAGCGTTATCTTGAGGCGTTTCGGATCAAACAAGATCGCTATGTTCTTGAATATCAGTTCGGTTTTCGGGCTTTTATCGGAGCGGGACGACTGAAACCCCGGCGGCAGACTCGTAACAAAAAAGGAGATATTGCTCAGGAGATTCAGGCTTCGGGACGGTGGACTGATGTTAAAAAACTGATGCATCGGCTTGAAAATTCTAAGGATAAGCTGATTGTGCTTCACGGACAGTCCGGCGTGGGAAAGAGTTCAATTTTGGAGGCCGGGCTGGAACCGGCACTGAAAGGCAAGCGCATTCAAGGCCGCTCTGTTCTGCCAGTTCTGATGAGAAGTTATGTCAATTGGATGACGGAATTGAAACTGCGTCTCTCCGAGGCTTTAAAAATCTCCGAGGTTTCAGAAGAAATCTTGGATGAACTGAAGAAAAACGACGAGCGGAATTTTCTGACCGTATTGATTTTTGACCAGTTCGAGGAATTCCTTTTTGCCAATCCGAACCCGGGTGACCGGGAAAAATTTTACGGTTTTTTAAATGACTGCCTTGATAAGATTTCTTTTGTGAAAGTGATATTGTCTCTGAGAGAGGATTATCTGCATTATCTTTTGGAAAGCGAGGGGTTTGTGGAAGCTAATATCATGGATCGGGATATCCTGGCCCGGAAAATCCGCTATCCATTGGGAAATTTTACAAAGAACGATGCCAAAGAGGTTATCCTAAGCCTGACCCAACGCTCTCAATTCCGACTGGAAGATCAGTTGATTGATAACATTGTGGATGATTTGGCTAAAGATTCAAAAGGAGTGCGGCCCATTGAATTGCAGATTGTCGGAACCCGGATTGAGGAAAAGACCATTGATTCTCTGGAGAAATACAGGCCCAAAGAGGAACTGATTTCAGATTTTTTAGAGGAGGCTGTGGGAGACTGCGGAATGGAAAACAAAGATGCGGCCAATCTGATTCTGTATCTGCTTACGGATGAGAATTTCACTCGGCCTCTGAAAACCCGTGCGGAAATAAAAAACGAATTAAAGAGACTATGGCTTGAAATTGATACCCACCAGTTAGATTTCATATTGAAAATATTGCTGGGATCAGGGTTAATTTTTCGGTGGTGTTCTAAAACTGGACTTGCTCCGATATTTACCAAATTGATTCAGAGGGTTAAAAAGTTCAGCTCCACTTTTAGAACATTACCGTTTAGATCATACAATCATGTTATGGAATGCAGAGACTGGTGACTTAATTCATACATTAGAGGGGCATAAAGATTCCGTCAGGGTCGCCAATTTCAGTCCGGATAGCAAAATTCTGGCTTCGGGAAGCTGGGACAATACTGTCAAATTATGGGATTTGGAAAGCGGACGGGAAATCAAAAAATTAGAAGGACATTCTCATTCCGTTACCAGCGTTGATTTTAGTCCGGACGGCAATAGGCTTGCATCAGGCAGTTGGGATAATACAATCAGATTATGGAATATAAAAAATGGCAGGGAGCTTAACGTATTAAAAGGGCATAGCAATTCTGTTACAAGTATTAAATTCAGTCCTGATAGAAAAATTCTTGCCTCAGGAAGTTTTGACTGCACAATCAAAATATGGGATATGGAAAAATTTATTGTTCTCAACACATTAAAAGGTCATTCCAATCCTGTCAACAGCATCAGCTTCAGCCCTGATGGTGATATGCTTGTATCGGGAAGTTGGGACAAAACGATTAAGTTGTGGGATATGAAAAGCAGGAGCGAACGCAAAAAACAAAACGAATGGGATTTGGATTCTCTTTTATTGTGTGCCTGTAAATGGTTGCATGGCTATCTGAAAAACAACCCAAATGTGAGCGAAGAGGATCGGTGTTTGTGTGATGATATCTTAGGGGAATGATTATTTTTTTTTCTCTCTCTACAGGGATTTTCTATAAGAACAGGGATTAATAAGAAACTGAAAACCTCAATGCCAAGCTGAACGAGGAAGAGCGGTGTCTGTGTGATGATATATTGGGGAACAGTGATCCGCCGTTGTCCGAACCCTGATTAAAGGATGAAAAGATTTTCAGGATTTGTGTCCGGCCGGATTCACAGGAATCTTCCTGATGAGCAGGAAAACTGAGATCAGGAAAATCCCTGAATCCTTTAATCTGGGTTCGGACAGCGGGGACAACCGGAGATCGCAAATCGTAAGGAGAATTTAATTTGGATATTTGGCACACCCTGAACGGCTTTGATTTCGTATGGGATGAGAAAAAAGCCCGAAAAAATCTGATATCCCATAACATTTCTTTTGAAGAAGCATGTGAAGTATTCTTTGATCCTTTTTATAAATTGGAAGATGCAAGCCGGCACGGAGAGGAGCGACGGGGACTTATCGGTTACTCGGAATCCGGTCGGATGCTTTATGTCGTTTCAGTAGAAAAAGGAGATGAGGCATGGCGGATCGTATCCGCAAGAAAAGCTGTCAAAAAGGAGAGGAGACAATATGAAGAAGAAAATGATTTTGTCTGAAGACAGACAGGCAACTACAATACAGCTAAAAATACCTGCCGACGTGTCAGATGACCTGGAGCGTGTGGCCCGGGCAAAAGGTATGGCGGATTGTCAGCCGCTTATCCGATTCTATGTGGGGCAGGGACTCCGAAAGGACTTAGCCGAACTTCGGAAAAAGAATGCCGCACAGGAGGCAAGGAAGGTCTTGGGAAAGCACAATGTTGATCCCCGAATCATTGATGAGGTCATGGCTGCTGTGAGCTAACTGACTCTCCGGAAAGTTCCCCTCACCTGATGAAACAAAGGAGATTTTTCATGTTACCCAAAAACAGACCAACCCACCCCGGGGAATTTATCAGAGAAGATATTCTGAAGAAATTATCTGTAACAGAGAAAGAACTGGCGAAAGCGATAGGCGTATCGCCCGAAACCATCAGCAGAATTATTAATGAGGAAGAGCGAATCTCCGCTGACATGGCTCTGCGTCTGGGCAGATTCACAAAAACAACGCCCGAAATGTGGCTGAATCTGCAAGCAGCGGTTGATCTGTGGGATGCCTGCCATTCTCAGCATTTTGAGGAAATCAGAAAAATAGAGCCTTATGCGGCCTGAGATGAAAAATATCCAAGATTTGCCAATGGCTCTACGCTCTTATGTCCAATGCCAAGCTGAACGAGGAGGAGCGGTGTTTGTGTGATGATATATTGGGGGACAGTGATCCACCGTTGTCCGAACCCTGATTAAAGGATGAAAAGATTTTCAGGATTTGTGTCCTGCCGGATTCTCAGGAATCTTCCTGATGATCGGAAAAACCGAAATCAGGAAAATCCCCGAATCTTTTAATCAGGGTTCGGGCAACGGGGACAACCGGAGATCGCAACTCGTAAAATACAAAGGAGGAATTATGCAAAAACGGAGAATTGAATATAATTCGCCTGTGGATGCGCTTACAGCAATAAGCAAACGTCTCACAGGCTATGATAACAAATACAGCATGGATTCGGAGGACTTTTTTGACAAATATGGCAAGGGACTGGCGGAGGACACCGAGGACTTTGTCAACTGGTCAAACGATTATCAGCATTATATGGCAATACTTCCGGGGCTGAGTCTGTTATGATTAAAACATTCAAACAGAATTGGCTTGAAGCTTTTTTTCATGGAGGAAAACACAAGCGGGTTCCTTCTCAGTTGAAACGTCAGTTGAGACATAAGCTTGATATGCTGAATTCAGCTTCAGTGCTGAGAGATCTGGAATCACCACCGGGAAATCATCTTCATCCATTGAGCAGGGAGCGTGAAGGAGAGTATGCGATTTCTGTCAATGGTCCGTGGAGACTCTGTTTCCGATTTGAAAACGGTGATGCCTATGACGTGGAACTCGTACAATATCATTAGGAGACATCATGCTGCCGAAACACAGAAGACCGACACATCCGGGAGAAATTTTAAAATATGAATATCTTGACCTTCTCGGAATGACCGAATCACAACTTGCCGAATTTATTGGAATATCCCTGAACACTGTAAACGAGCTTGTCAGCGGGGAACATCCTGTCAGTTCCGACATCGCATTTCGTCTGGCACGATTCTTCAACACAAGCACAGAATTCTGGCTTAACCTGCAAAGAAATGTTGATTTATGGGACACATTTCAGGCTCACAGCCACGAATATGAGAAAATCAGTCCGCTGAAAACAGTCTGAACCGAGGTTCAGGCATAACACCCCGGTTCAGGGTTCTTTACTAACTGAAAAGCTCCAGTGCCAAGCTGAACGAGGAAGAGCGGTGTCTGTGTGATGATATATTGGCTGACCCCTGATTCACCGTTGTCCGAACCCTGATTAAAGGATGAAAAGATTTTCAGGATTTGTGTCCGGCCGGATTCTCAGGAATCTTCCTTATCATCGGAAAAACCGAAATCAGGAAAATCCCCGAATCTTTTAATCAGGGTTCGGGCAACGGGGATAACCCGATATCAAAACTCATAAAATACAAAGGAGGAATTATGCAAAAACAAAGAATTGAATATGATTCACCTGTGGATGCGCTCATAGCAATAACCAAACGTCTCACAGGCTATGAAAACAAATACAACATGGATTCGGAGGATTTTTTTCACAAATATGGCAAGGGACTGGCGGAGGACACCGCGGACTTTGTCAACTGGTCAAACGATTATCAGCATTATATGGCAGTCAGGAACGAAATAGAAAGGCAATTGAAAAATGCCGCATGACATGATATCCCATTATCTCAGCCAGATCGAATCCGCCATCCGGGGATTAAGAGACGCTTACACAGAACGATATAAAGAAGAAATCCTGGGATATGACCGTGCAAACCTGCGAATCAGAATTCGTTTTCTGAGCGGATATCTTCTGGAACTGAACGAAGCGATCATTCTAAAAGCAGGACAGATAAAATATCTTGACTATCGCTATCATTTTCAGGACAGAGAAAACAACCTTGTTTTCCGATATGACAATACGCCGCATTTTCCAAATATTGACAGCTTTCCTCATCACAAACACCTTAAAAGTGAAGTGATTCCGTCTGACAAACCTTCAATACTCAAGGTGATTGAGGAAGTATCTATGCAGGTTTATTGAAAAAGATCACCCTTTATACTTGTTGGACTAATGTGCTAATGGCTGCATCTCTACCTGAAAAACCCCAATGTCAAGCTGAACGAGGAAGATCGGTGTCTGTGTGATGATATATTGGGGGAATGATTATTTTTTTTTCTCTCTCTACAGGGATTTTCTATAAGAATAGGGATTGATAAGAAAAGGATTGAAATCCCGTTCTTATACGAAATCCTTGTAGCGATGCAGGGTGGGCAAAAGCGAAGCATGGCCCACCATATTCTTTCGGTGGGCATTTCATCCCTGCTCTGCAAACACTGAAGAAAACCAAATGCCAAGCTGAACGATGAAGAGCGGTGTCTGTGTGATGACATATTGGCCTCTGAACCATAGATTGGCTGCATCCTTTTATAATAGCATCCAAATTCTGGAACAAGAAGCTGATTGGGCGGTGAACCAATCAACAAAGGAGAACTGAAAAATGACAACAGCAGTCCGAAACCTTTTTATAACGCGGTCAGGATACACAGGTGTTATAAAAACGGTGGAAAAATCGAGATGCATTTCAAGCTGCTACAAACATGTCGCCCCTATGGGCCTTTGCCGATATCCCCTAAATCCGTTATAATCAGAAAAAACCTTGATCATCGAGTGAAACCTTATTGCATTTCCCTCTTGTTTATTGAGTTTCCAGAGATCGGGCTGCCCCGTAAGCCACCGTAAACTGCGGGTGAGGCAGCACATGAATGTCCCGGAACAATTCATCTTCTATGGCGGTGACCAGTCCCGGGTTATTGGCCGCGCCGCCATCCAGATAAAAATCGTCCTCCATGTCCTGGCTGCCAGCCAGATTGACAATTCGCCGGGCAACGGATTCATGCAGCCCCTGTATAATGCGTTCCCTGGAAATGCCTTTTGCCATCAGAGAAACCATTTCGCTTTCGGCAAAAACAGCGCAGGTGCTGTTGAAGCAGGGCAGGGCATATCCCAGATGAATACCGACTCTGCCGCCGTAGGTGAGCAGCAGAAACATGATATGCTGGGTGATGAAGCGTAATTTGAAAACCATCACCATTGACCTCCTTTTATAAATGACGAACAGGGCAGTGATTATGGCAGTGATGCCCAGAAGCATCAGTCCGGGAACCAGCTTCAGATGGCCGGTGAGGGAGCGGTGCAACAACAAGGTAAATGTTGTGGCATAATCTGTCCCGTCCGCAGTTTCTTCAATCAGAATGAGCGATTCTTTGCGGGCCTGCGGGCCGGACTTGTCCAGGCCGGGATCATGGGTATCACTCATCTGAATCGTTTCATGCCATATACAAACAACCCGAGTATCAGAAAAACAAAAACCGAGGCAAACCACTGAACCCCTGAAGAGGACATGTCCGTGGTATCGTCTTTCTGTTGCATGTCTTCCATTTTATATCCCTCAACATTTTTTGAATCTGCCTCCGATGCTGACGCTGCTTCTTGTTTTTCCGAATCCGCTTTTTTCGAGGATTCTTTGTTTTGTGAGAATTTTTTGTTTTTGTCAAATCCCTCATTCAACTGCTTTTGCAATTCCTTTCTGGCCCGGACCTGTTCTTCCAGAGATTTCTGAGCAGCCTGTTCAATCGCCATTCTGAATTTCTCCACCATTTCCGGCGACATGACACCCGGCAGAGAAATAATATTGACCACCATCTGATTCAGAACCGGATTGTTGCATGTATGATCACAGCAGGCCACGCCTTTTTCAACAACATTCAGAGCATATTCCACGGCCAGCTTCTGCGTCACTTTTTCATCTGCCTGCCAGTATTTTTTGCGAACTGTTTCCAGCATCCGGGCAGTTACGGACTGATATGCCCAGGGATTTTCTTTGTTGAAAAATTCCTTTATATCCAGCCCGTATTTGTCTTCCACATACACCTCATACGTCTGTTCCCACTTGGTTTTATCCACAGCATAGGGAACTGTGACCTGCCATCCCCACATATATTCCACGAATTTCTCAATTTCACGGGCACCGGCATATTTTTCTTTTTTCATGCCTTCAATCCATTTGGGATTGAAATAGCGGCTTCTGAGTTCTCTGCCAATGGTTTTGGCAACATCTTCTATTTCAGCTTTTTCCGGGTCCCGCTGCATACTGATTAAAGTATCCGGTGTTTCTCCGCTTTCCTTTTTCACGGCCAGGGAAAGCCCTCCGAGATATTGGAACACATCGTCATTATCCATGGTGCCATAGACATTGGACGATACAGAATGAATGGCTGTGTTCACATGTTTGAGATTATTTTTAAACACCTCCTGCGCGGGTTCTCCCCATTTTCCCAGTCCGAATGCAAAGCCCACCCGGTTCTCATACACCTTGACAATTTCCTCATCTGATTCCCACACGCCTGAGGCACTGGTCATTTCAGAGACACCGGTTCCGTAGGTTCCGGGCTTTTCTGTGAATATCCTGATTTTTGAAAACAGGTCCGCTTCTTTTTCATCCATGCCCGAGGCGATCAGATGAGACCGCATTTCCTCCGTGTGTTTGCGAATCAGATTCTCAATGTCTTCCTGAACCGCGGCTTTCTGAACCGCATCATCTAAAAACAGCAGCATATTGGGGAAAAGGTCACGATAAAGCCCTGAGGGATTAATCAGCACGTCAATCCGGGGTCTTTTCAGTTCCCTGCCGGGAATCACTTCAACGCGTTTTACCCTGCCGGACTTGTCCCACACCGGTTTCATGCCCATGAGATACAGAATCGTGCTTTCGTTAATGCCTTCGTTTCGGATGGTCTCTGTTGCCCACACCACCACGGCCACTTTTTCAGGATAGGTCTTTTTCTCTTTCAGATGTTTTTCAATAATGTCCTCTGCTGCCTTTTTTCCCAGTTCCCAGGCAACCTTGGACGGAATCTTATCCGGATCAAAACCGAAAAAATTCTTGCCCGTGGGAATGGCAGAGGGATTTCTCACGGGATCATTGCCTTCGCCCGAGGGAATGTAACCGCCATTTAAGCCTTTGATCAGGTGATTAATTTCCCTGGGGCCAGAGGCGGCAAAGCCTTTCCTGAGATCATCCGGATTCACATCATCGTTCCGTTTCAGCACACACTTAACCATGTCCTCCAGTGCGTCGCCGTCAAAGGATTTGCCAAATGTGTGCATTCCGTAAGGCATGAAATTGGTCTTGACTTCCAGCAGATAATGTTCGATCTCCTCAATCCCCTCTTCATCAAAGACCTTGATCTCAAGGTCTTTGTCAATTCCCATTTTCACTGCTTTTTGTTTTATCTTCTCCAATTTGGCTTCCGAGGTTTCGCTTTTCACGGAAACCGAGCGGTTATAACTGCTGATAAGGTCATACAGTTCAGCGTATTCATGATACAGACCGCTTTCTTTCAACGGCGGTGTCAGGTGATCAATGATGACGCCCCGGCCTCTCCGTTTTGCCTGAATGCCTTCGCCCACGTCATCCACAATATAGGGATAAAGATTGGGGATATCCGTAATCAGAACCTCAGGCGGACAGGAATCTGAAAGCCCGGCCTGTTTTCCGGGAAGCCATTCGTGAGTCGCATGGGTTCCGAGGTGAATCATGGCATCCGCGTTGAATTCATATTTTAGCCACAGATAGGCTGCAATATACTGATGATGCGGATAGACCGTGGGATCATGGTACAGCTTCATGGGATCATCTCCCCATCCCCTGGACGGTTCGGGCAGAATGACCACATTTCCCAGCATCACCGCAGGCATGACAAAACTTCCGTCTTTGATCATCATCTTGGAATCCTCGACTTTTCCCCATTGCCGGATGACATTTGCTTTGAATTCCTCGGGAAGTTTTTCAAACCAGGTTTTGTAGGTGGACACGGGCACGCGCACCACTTTTTCCTCTGAAAGCATTTTATCCAGTTCTCCGGGGGACCAGCTTCCGATATTTCTGCCATATTTTAACACCAAATCTTTGATGCCGTCCTCGGTGATCCGCTCATCAAGTGTGACCGCGTATCCTTCCTGTTTCATACGATTCAGAATCAGTTCAAGGCTTCTGAAAACATTCAGATAACTCGCGCCGATATTCTGCTTGCCCTGACTGTGGTTGTAATACAGAATCGCGATCTGTTTTTCTTTGTTTTCCTTTTGTTTTAATGCCACCCATTTCCGAATTCTCGGAATCAGCAGCTCAATATTCTCTTTGATGGGCAGATGAATAAAAAAATCTCTTCCGGATGCTTTGTCAAATATCTTTTTCTTTCCTGACAGCGGCGTGGGTTCGATAATGCCTGATATTTCCGAATTGGCAATGTTCCACATCACATCCATGGGCGGAATGCCCACCGGGTCTTTTCGCCATTCTTCAATGGTGCTGGAATAAAGATTGACCGCATTGATAATCGGGATATTCAGGTCATTGATGAGGGATTTCAGTTCGTCGTCAATAGTCGAGTAAAATTTCAGCGTAAAAGCCAGAATCAGATCCGCTCTGGCATTCCGGTTTTCATCTGCTATGATTTTCCGAAGCACCGTAATATCTTTGCCAAATGCGGGTAATACGTTGAAACCTGCTGTTTCCAGGCGCTGAATCAGATAACTGATATGCGCCATTTGCCCTTCTATCAGAGAAGATCCAAAGCACATGACACCAATCCGAGGCGCGTTTTTTTTATGTCCTGACTGGTCATACCATTTCTCATACGCCTCATATGAGGTAAAAATTTCATCCGCATCCGGATGATACAGTCGGAGTTCCGGGAGTTTGATCACATCATCGTAATGAACCGGGGCATTAAGTTCCCTGTGAATGAGTTTGTAAACAAGATTTCGGATATTTTTCGGTATCAGATGGCTGTAATACTCCTTAATATCCAAGTCAAAGATAAATCCTTTTGCTTTGAGTGCGTCATCATCCCTCGTGCCTCTGACCGCATAAATTTTTTTTCCTTCAAAGCGGATATGCTGAATCAGATATTCGCTGAGTTCCTGCATCATCACATCCACGATAATCACTTCAGATTTGTCAACAAAATCGTTTGCCTGTTTATCTCTGGTCAGGTCTTCGTGGGTAAAATACTTTACTTGGATATTTTCAGGAAGCTCCAGTCCCTTCACAGCTTTATTTACCAGATAAGTATTGGCATCAATCACCAGCAGGGAAACGCTGCCGGCGTTTGTAACCGAAGGAATAAGCAGCAGTATGGTTATGACCAGAAGTTTTCTTAAATTCATTGTGTTCTCCGATTCACAGGATGTCAGGAACAAGTCCCCGATGTGTGCTGAAAAAAATTTCAGCACGCCTCGGGGACTCAGGAACAGGCTCTGCCCGGGTATTTTGCACATCCTCTTATTTCTTCAAAGTTTCTTTGCGTAAAAATAGCTTTCCATTGCAGGGATGATAACCAGCAGGGGAACGAGTGCCAGCAGGGTTCCCAAACTTTTGCTGGAAAATGGGATAAAAAAAGTGATAATTCCGATGAGGATAATCGGCACAGACCATAAGATCATCCGCTTTGCACCATATTTGTTGATCTGATACCAGTTTCTCTCTGATTCGAATGACTTGGCAAACCGAAACCCGTAAAAGCGGTTCATCGGAATCATATCCTTCAACAGCGGAATGCTGATGCAGACAAACAGCACGCCGCAAAAAACATTTGCTATTCCTGAAATGATGTTCATAGGCTCCTTTCCCAAATTATGCGGTGAGACGCGTATCCTGGACCTATCTGTTTTTTTGAAAAGAAATGCCGGGCGCTGTCGGGTCCATCCTATTGACCAGCGGCCCTTGCGGGTACCGCGCACCCGGCACGTCTTTACTAAAAAAAAAGTTTCTGCCTTCAAAAAACGTTTTTTTTTACTGTATGGGAAATTATAAAATTCGATAAGAGGTACAAGGAAGTAAGATAAGAAAAGGAAGAAAGTTCCTTTTCTTTTTCTTACCTGATTTCTTTGTGGTTCTGTTTTTTTATAACTCGATAATCAAGTTTTTCCCGGATGACTGAAATTTACTGATAATTTTCACAGAGATTTTCCGGCCCGGCCGGGAAAGCAGGAATAACAGGCTTTTGTCGAAATCGGCTCATAAAAAATTAATCATCGAGTTACACAAAATCCCCGTAGCAAAAAAGAGGGGCATGTTTTAATCCTCAGGGACATAGACCACGCTTCCGTCCTCCAATTTATAGGCAATGCCGAGACGGTGCCCCCGTCCCTTGGCTTGTTCTTTGGAAACTTTCATGGCCTTGACCTTTTTCCCTTTTTTCGTGATAATCTCCATCTCTCCGTTAGCACTTTGCTTCATAATGGTCATATCTGTGTTCTGATCAAAGAGGTCCTGGAGATGATAGGCTGAAAAGAGTGTGAGAAGCAGCCCCACGATAAAAACCAGACCGATGTCAAAGAGATTGGCAATGCCAGTAAGGGGATCATTGTCCGTAAAGGCCTGCGCGCCAAAAGACTTTTTTCCTGTGCTGATTCTCCTTTTTTTAAAATACTTCATTACTCCCTTTCTCCGCCTGCCAGCAGTTCTGTTGCAAGTTCCATATGTTTGATGTCTTCTTCCACCCATCTTCTTTTGACGGTGTAGAAAAAGAAGGATAACATCCCCACTGCAAGCCCCACCACCGTGGTGGTAAAGGCGATGACCAGATCGGTCGAGAGCTTGGTCATATCCCCCTGTCCCAGCGCGGCCAGTCCCGTGCCCATGGGAATAAGGGTTCCGATCAGTCCGAGACCTGGCGCGAGTCTGACCATTATTCTCAGCATATCCATGGATTTCCACATCCTGAGCGTACTCTCCTGGAAAATATTTTCAACCTCCGGTTCTGTCATCTCGTTTTTGTTAGCCAACGCTTCAAGCGTCTGCGTATAATGTGCGACCCGATGAGAGAACATGCTCCGGTCTTTCCCCTGTCTGATAATATGGGGAAGCTGGACAGGTTCATATTTTGTGAATCGCAGTCTTTCGAGCCATTCAGCGAAAAAAGAACCTGAAAATATCATGATCCACAAGGTTGCGATCACAAGCAGAAACAAAACCGGGTAGAGAAGCGAAGATGCAATAAGGTAAATAAACGATTTCAATATCGCGCCGATATCCAATGTCCAGTCCTCCTGATTTTTCTGATCATAGACAAATATCCGAACAAAAAAGCGGATACTATGACCGTATAAAGTGAAAACGATTGTCCAACACTTATCAGTTCTTTGTTGGTATTATACTTTGCCAGCCGATAAATCTTATCAATATCCCCGAACTGAGGCATAATGAGTACGGCAAGAACAAAATAAACAGCAATGAAAATCATAAAACCGCCCAGCATGGATTCCGGATAGATCTCTGATTTGCCTCTCCAGAAACTCAGTATGAGCAGGGTGACGAGGCTTATCCCCATAAAGCCCTGGTATGCAAACAATACAGGCCAATGCCCCGAACTCGGAAAGAATGCCACGAGGAAGCCCGCACTGAAAAAAATTGTCATCATGCACACGGGGCACGGAACAGCCAGCATCAGCCATGCGTGACTCCCGTGTTCTCCGTGTTTTTTCTTACTTGTTAAAAGAAAGATACCCCATATGAACAGGAGACCTGCCATGAGAACATGAATAAATATTCCCGATTGTAAGACTGTCTGAAGCGTATCAAAATATTCAATGATATGCGTGGTGCGAAGAATGTAAGAGGATATCATAAATATCAGAAAATAACTTATGCCAAAGACAGACAAAAAAACGAGCCTGATTCCCATGGGTTTTTTCTGACTCACAAAATAGTGAAGCCCTACGCCGCTTTTCAACGCAAAAAGACCGATGGAAAACGCCAGACCCAGAATCAACGCTTTAAGTTCCATAATCCGATTCCTTAGTTTCCTTATTTTTGTTTTACTGACTCAGGGCTGTACACAGGACAAAAAAGACAGGCGGCAAAGAAACCCGGCTTTTTTCCCCGGATGAGGCGGTTTCCCCTGTCGGAAAAAGCCGGGTTTCTCCGGCACTTATCTTTTTTGTCCTGTACACAGGATTCAGGGGAAAAACACCCTGTTGTCTTATTTAGCAAATTTTTACGGCAAAAAAAATCCCCGGAATTCGAAATGATTCGAATCCGGGGATATCCCTTTTTTTATCCTCATGATCCAAGAGCCGCCTCTGCCAGTAAAGGCTGGTTCTCTTTCCGTCCGGGCAGGTCTTCTGACTCTCGGATCATCCTAATGATCGCGCCTTCCCATCCGTCTGACTGACGAACAGTGGCATTTTGCGGCCTTAGTTCCCGATCACAGCGGCGGGTCCGTTCCCGATTCTCACGGGATTCCCTATTAAGCGAACTACGCACCCGAACGGCGTTTCATTTGAAATCAGCAGATTGAAAAACAACTGTTATGCTCGGTTCGGATTGAAAAATTCGAACCGGCCCCGCAAAATTGCCAATTCAACCGAATGCCAGTCTGCTGAAAACAGGTAATTAATCTGTATATTAAAACGAAACGTAAAAGTCAATATTTTTTTCTCTTATTACGGGCGCTGTCTCTTTTAGCGCGCATAAAAGCATAAGATGCGCAGTCATAGCGGACAGATGAAGCAGGAATCAGACGATGACCGGCTGCCCCGTTTGTCTGAGAGCTTCCAAAGCAGCATCGGAAATCCCTCTGATTTCGATCTTTTACTGTTTGCCGCGGAAGATCTGCCGAAAGAAGAATGTGAATATTTTGCTGCAATTCTGACAAACGCATTGGTTTCTTAAATAATCGGAAAATCAGAACACATCACCCGGGGCTGCTCGTGCCAAGATAAATCCGGATCAATGGGAACGGGCGTAAGTCTGTGAAATTTGATTTTGACTTTATTGCTGAACAGGGCTATAGTATTCACATGCCATTTTGAAGATCGGATAGATAATATCATAATGTTAAGATGATGGGAGGGTGATATGATGAAAGCAATTCTTGAAAAGCTGGACGTGCCGGATGAGCAACAGGGCGCGGGCACTGGTTCCTGGCTGAAATGTGCCGGGAAGATCATGGAATCCTTTTCCCCCATTGACGGCCGGGTCATTGGGAAAATTCGCTGCGCGGGGAAAGGCGATTATGAGGAGGTCGTAACCCGCTCTGTCAGAGCCTTTGAAGAATGGCGAATGGTTCCCGCGCCAAAACGGGGCGAGATTGTCCGTCAGATCGGCGAAGCCATGCGAAAGCACAAAGAAGACCTCGGCGCGCTGGTGAGCCTTGAGGTGGGAAAGATTCGTGCGGAAGGGGAAGGCGAAGTTCAGGAGATGATTGATATTACAGATTTTGCTCTGGGTCAGTCCCGGATGCTTTATGGTCTGACCATGCACAGCGAGCGCCCTGAACACCGCATGTATGAGCAATGGCATCCTCTCGGGCCTGTGGGGGTGATCACCGCTTTCAATTTTCCTGTGGCTGTATGGTCCTGGAACGCGATGATTTCCCTGGTTGCCGGTGACACGGTGATTTGGAAACCTTCTTCCAAAGCCCCGCTCACAGCCATTGCCATCATGAAAATCGCATGGCGTGTGCTGCAAAAAAACGGACTTCCCGAAGGTGTCCTCAGCCTGGTGATCGGGGACCGGAAAGAAATCGGAGAAACATTTATCAAAGATCAGCGGATTCCGCTTATTTCAGCCACGGGGAGTGTCCCCATGGGGCGGCATATCAGTGAGGTGGTCGCGGGCCGTCTGGGAAAAACCATTCTGGAGCTTGGCGGAAACAATGCCATTATCGTCGCGCCCAGTGCGGAACTTAATTTGGCTGTCCGGGGCATTGTTTTCGGGGCTGTGGGAACCGCGGGTCAGCGATGCACCACCACACGGCGCATCATTGTTCATAAGGATATTTTCGGAACCCTTGCCGAGCGTCTTGTCAAGGCATACAAACAGGTTCCCATTGGAAATCCGCTTGAAAAAAATATTCTCATGGGTCCGCTGATTGACCGGGCTGCTGTGGATGCCATGCAAAAGGCACTGGAGGAGATCAGAAACCAGGGCGGTAAGATTCTCTGCGGAGGAGAGGTTCTTTCAGGCGATGTTTTTGACGCGGGAACTTATGTCACGCCCTGTATCTGCGAGATCGGACCGGATGCTCCTATTGTAAAGGAAGAAACATTTGCCCCGATTCTTTATATGATTCGGTATGACACGCTGGAAAAAGCCATTGCATATCAGAATGATGTTCCCCAGGGGCTTTCTTCTGCAATCCTGACCAGAGACCTTCCGGAGGCGGAAACATTTCTGAGCCACCGGGGCAGTGACTGCGGTATCGCAAACGTCAATATCGGAACCTCGGGGGCGGAGATCGGCGGAGCATTTGGCGGAGAAAAAGAAACCGGCGGAGGGCGGGAATCCGGCTCTGACGCATGGAAGGCTTATATGCGCCGTCAGACCTGCACCATTAACTGGTCCAAAGAGCTTCCGCTGGCACAGGGAATTCGTTTTGATGTGGACTGACAAAAACAGGGAGTGTCAAACTTACGTTTAGCTGCTTTAGCTAAAATGTAAATATCTAACCATAAGTTTTTTATAAAAAGTTGCAGCAGGGGAAGAAACCCGGTTTTTTCCTGCGAAGAAGAGGATCATCCCGGGGAAAAAACCCGGGTTTCTTTTCCGGATAGATATCAGAAAACTTATGGCGTGGTACTTATTATTCCGCTGCTGCTGCTCGCAGGGCATAAACAGCTTCTGCCAGACTCACATGGCTGTTGTCGTCAATATCTGCTTCGCATAAGCTGTAATCCGAACGAAACATGGACGGATGCTCTCCGGCCAGTATTTGCAACGTCAGGATAGCATCTGTCAGATCCAGCAGATTGTCCGCATTGATATCGCCCTTCCGAACAGTTTTCAGCGTTGCGGAACCTGTATCCCAGTGACTATATTCACTGGCATCCGCTCCTGAGGTATTTATCGCCGCCCTCACCCGGTAGTAATATATCTCGCCTGGCGTGACCGATGTATCATCAAACATTGTAATGGATTGCCAGTCTGTGAGTGCTTCTGATTCCTCTGAATTCTTGTTTATGCCGCGATAAATTTTGTAATACGCCGCGCCCGGCACCGCACACCAGGTAATACAAACCTTGTCCTGATATGTGGCACCGTCCGTGGCTGAGACATTTTCCGGAGCCGGAGCTGGTATTTTCTCAAAACTTACGGAGATGACATGGTTTTCCCGAATATTGCTCAGGGTGTACTGATGATTTTCGATCTCCGCTTTTTTGTCCTCTCCGTTATCTGTAAACACAGCCACCCGGAATCCGGAATCCGGCATGAGTGTGAACGTCTGGGCGGACGCTTCATTCACCTGAAATGCTGTTCCCGGTTCTATGTTTCCGTTTTCGCCGGTCACTTCAGGCGTCAGCATGTATATGACGGGATCAGGAACGGAGATGCTTTCAAGCCGGGAGTAAAGGTCATCAGGGGTCTGAGTGCCGGTGGTCCGATCCAGATATGTCTCACTGTCATCCGGATCAATGCAGCATATCAGCGGCAGCATATAATTTCCCAGGCCCGAGGCATATGGATAATAGTCCGTAGTTGAATCCACATCACAGAACCAGAGGATAAAAGCATCAGAGAGCAGGTTATTAACCGGAGGAGATAAGGATTCGCAGACTGTATCGCGCATATATGTGGTATTGCCGCATATCTCGCGTCCCGCAAGAAGCAGAACTTTTTTATCCTCTGCCTGTGCTTTGGAAATCGCATCTGCTTTGGAGGTCAGCCAGATCAGTTCCTCTGACTCCGGAGTCTCCTCAAAAGCCACACAGATCACATGGTTTTCCCGAATGTTACTCAGACGGTACTCATTATTTGCCAGTTCCCCTTTTTTATTTTCTCCGTTATCTGTGAACACAGCCACCTGATAACCGGGATCCGGCCTGAGCGTAAATACCTGAGTCGAACCTTGCTTTGCTTTTAATTCGCTCCCCGGTTCTATGCTCCCGTTTCCGCCGGTTATCTGCGGTTCCAACGTGTAATATGTGGCAGAAGGACCTGAACCGTCATCAAGTTCCAAGAGTTCGGCAATAACATCTATGTCTGTATCCGCATCCGGACAACTGACAAACAATGTGTAACTGTTATCTCCGTCCTCATTATAGGAGAAAGACATTCCCCATTGTCCGGGATTTTCCTCCAGAGAATTTCCGATGAAACAGACATCTCTTTCAAATTGGTCTTCGATGGTCTGACACCCCGGATTCACCAGGTAATTTCCTTCTGAATCCAGAACCGATTTGAAACCATATCCCCAGATGCTGCACTCTCCGTCCAAAATCACCTTGTGCGTGTTAAAATCCTCCTGGCTGTCAAAAACACCATCTATGGTAAATTCCTTGCCAAAGGATATTTCTTCATTGACTGACAGTACCCTGAATGTTTTCTTTGCTCTTTCATCTCCTGATTTTGCCTTTACCTTGATTTCGCTGATTCCGCTGTCCAGGGGGGTAATTGTCAGTATATTTCCGTCCAGATTCACCGCGGCCGCATTCTCATCACTACTTACGGCCTTAAACGATATGTCATCTCCGTCTTCATCCAATGCGTCAATGCGTATTTTATGCGGCGATGAAATGATCAGGTCTTCAAAATCGTTGGTAATCACTGGCGGAATATCACGGGCTTCAATTTGTGAAATTTCATCGGCAGTTAATGTTTCAGTTGAAATTTCAGCCATATAATCCGCAGAATCCGCTTCATAAGTATAATGCCATCCGTCTTCATTCCTCAGAGAAATTTTGACTGCGTACTTCCCCGCAGGCAGGCTGAGGTTTATGGTATCATCCTGTGAGATAAGCAGTTCCCTGTCCGCATTATAAACCATAATATAAAAGCCCTGGTAATACCCTGATGATCCGGTGATTTGGGTGGAACCTTTAAGATAGACTTCATAGCTGTCCATGTCATACTGATCATTAAACCTTCCTGAAATGGAGAAATTTTCAATCGTGTCTGTATCTTCCAAATTGACATAGCAATTATTTTTTTCAGGACTGCATGGCCTGATATTGTATATCATGTTCAAATTCGGAGGAAACGTATGGGAGTTGGTCACAACAGTATCGTTGAGATAGTAATACTCATCACCACTTCCTCCCCAGCCCATGTTGATGTGAATTTTTTTACCGGTCGGATCCGATGCATACCCATCAGCGACCGTGACATGACAACCAACAAAACTTAACAGAACCGGTCTTTCATCATCTATCTCACTTCTGAGGGTTTCAAAAAACTGATCTTCATCATCATTGGTCATTTCGTCTATGCCTGTGGCATATCCGAAATTTTCTGTCAGCGCCCGGATATCAGTCGAAGCTGAGGAGCCGTTAAGCCCGTAATCCGCGTGATTGACTATGCTCAGGTCTCTCATGAGCAAGGCAATTTCATCCTGTATATATTCAGGGGTGCTGGTATTTATGGAATCCGGCATAATATCCCAGTTATACGTTTTATATAATATGGCTTTGAACACCTGACCATTCCAGTGATGCGTGACAACGCCATTGGCTTTCCGAGGATGATTGTAATACTTCATTATCTGTGCCTGGGCTGCCTGAGCGCAACCTGCCCAGACATGCTCATTGTTAATTTTTGGCAGTTTTTTGTTATAAGGATATCCCTGATTCCAGGTTGTTTTTAACAAAAAAGTATCGGGTTTATATCTGTAAGAACGCTTTTTATCTGTATAAGAAAGAAGAAAATCCCACCGGGAAGAATTTTCGGTTCTGATCTTATCCCTCTTGTCAGTTTTTATCTGTCGCAGGGCGCTGAGTTCATTTATCAGAACTTCCTGATACCATTTGGGAAGCGCATCAAAATCGCTGTTTAAGGAATATGCTTTTACAGGCGGCAGATATCTTGTCGCCGGAACCAGAATATATCCGCCCTGATTCAGTGTTATCAAATGGCCGATAAGCGCGTTGCCATTCCTCATTGCTTTGATGGATACGATTTTTTTATCGCTGTTCAGATAACGTAAAAAATTTTCAGCAACTTCTTTGTAATCACTGTCAGACTCCGGCTCAACACTATAAGAAACATCGCTTTTGATTGTTTCCGCCCTGCTTCCGCAGGTAAAGGTCAGGCTCACTAAAATCAATAAAAACAGACATAAAAAAAAGATGGCAAATGCGCCGTTTTCTATTTTGCAGAAACGTCTTGTTTGTTTGGAATTCATTGTTCAGCCTCCTTAGTAAAAAAATGTTCCATTGTTTGAAGCACGGATTAGCGAGGATGACACGGATTTCACTGATTGAAAAACTCCGTGTCATCCGTGTCATCTGTGAAAATCAGTGGTTCAAACCTCCTGAACCACGGATTGACGCAGATGAAACGGATTGCACAGATTGAAAAAACTCCGTGTCATCCGTGTTATCCGTGAAAATCTGTGGTTCAAGCCTTCTGAACCACAGATTAGCGCTGATGACACGGATTTCACGGATTGAAAAAACTCCGTGTCATCCGTTTCATCTGTGAAAATCAGTGGTTCAAACGTTCTGAACCACGGATTACCGAGGATGACACGGATTCCACTGATTGAAAACCCCGTGTCATCCATGTCATCCGTGAAAATCTGTGGTTCAGATATTATAACCGGTAATCAACTGCCGGTCAATCAGTTAGTATTATTTGCTGTTCACCACCGGCATGATGTCGAGAATGGTGATGCAGCCGTCATCATCCAGATCGTAGAACGGATCATATCCCTCATCGCCGTCGCATACATTCCAAAGCAGGGAGACCGCCTCAATGTCAGCGTCATCAATCACGCTGTTTCCATCAAAATCATAAGGCCCTGCCGGAGATTCTTCAGCCTGTCCCACATCAATTTCGATGCCGTCGCCGTCATCATACACTGCCATATCAGTAACAAGGGTCTCATGCGCTCCAAGAGTTACCGCTCCCCTATCTTCGGACAGAATTTCATCTTCTCCCACATGCTCCCTCACGGTCAGCAGACCATTTTCATCTTCCGTACTCCGGATCACAAAACGGTAATCGCCTGCTTTCAGATCGAGCAGAGAAATGTGTTGTTGGCCGTTGCTTCCGAATTCGGCAACTGCGGCCGGAATATAACATCCTTGTTTGCTGCATTCTCTTTCAAGGGAATCATACACAGCCAGATCTGCCTTAGCATCAAGGGTCAGAGAAACCCAGCGATCTTCTGGCTGTGCAGAGGGAGACTCGATGTGTTCAATGAGGAGCTTGCCCAGGACTGTCTCTGTTCTCCAATCGAACCAGTCCTTACTGTCCCGCTTTTTCCTGGCATTTCTGTCCGGATTCACGAGAGAGTTCAGTCCCGGAATCCCTTCTGCTGTCACGCCAGTTATCCGGATGATAAAATCATTATAATCTCCGTCACTCTGAAGATCGTCCAGATCAATATCTTCATACACAAACGCGTTTCCAAGTCCATTGACATCCGCGAGCTGGCCGATGTGCATTCCATGATCGGAATTCTTTGATATCAGGGAGAACAAGGGGCGTTTTTCAGGATTATCAGTTTCCGTATTATCATAAAATTTCTGCAATGTGCTGTTGGGTATCAGCAGGGTTGCAAAACGGTCTCCGGGAATCATATTGAAGCGTTTCACTCCTTTATAACGCCCGCCGTTCCGATCATATCTCTCTCCGAGAAAGCCTCTGTATCGTGCGCCCTCTTTTCTGTCCGAGATGACCACATATCCCTCCTGTCGGGTATTTGACAAGGCCCGCCTTACCGCTTCCTTCTGAAATGCCTTTGGTGCCAGATACTCCATTCCTGAAAGACTGAAGATGCCGAGTTCGCCCTGATATTCACCGCCGTCATACAACCAGTCTATGACAACAACGCCGTTCTCTCCTGCCGTGAACACGCCGCCTTCAAATTTCGGCATCATCGGAAGCGAGCTTGGCACAAAATTATCAAAAGCCATGTCAAGGTATTCCGAGGTCGAACCGACAAACGAAATTCGGATCGCATAAATGTCAGCAGTTTCATGCTCAAAAGACCAGGTATAAGGCTTTCCATCCAACTTCAGGTCTTCTCCCACAGGTGTGCGTACCGAATCAATCACGTCCTCTTTTCCTGAAGCGTATTCCATACCCATCGCTTCAATCCGCCATTGTTCGGTGTTATCGCCATGCCTGTCAATATCCCAGATTTGCGCACTCACCGCGGCCACAGGAGTGTCATAACTAATGATGAGATCAGCACTGATTCCGCCCATGGTCAGAAAGAAATCTCCGAGCTGAGATTCATAACCCTGAGCAGCGATATCATTCTCATTCAGAGAGTCATTAAAAAAACCCCGTCCCAAGTCATCGCTGCCTGCTTTCTCAAGTATTGGAAGCGCATCGTCATCCGGAAATCCGTCTTTATCTGTATCCAGACGGAACGCAATGCCGTAAAGGGAGCGGAACTGATCGCCGATTTTCAGACCGTCCGAAGGGAGCATTTCCGGAAGAGATTCAAAGTCAATAAGATCAGATACTCCGGGATCAGCCCCGGCTTCATATTCCTCAATATTGGCATATCCGTCTTCATCCGGGTCTTCCCACGCATCATCAGTAAACGGGTCGAGTTCGTAAGCAATCTCCCATCCGTCTTTCATGCCGTCGCCGTCCGTGTCCGGGTTCATCGGATCGGTTTCGTATTTTGCCTCATCCGCATCTGACAGCCCGTCATTATCCGAATCTTTCAGTATATCCTCGGAAGCCTGGGAAGAGATGATCTTTATATTTGCCGTTCTCATAAGATCAGGATCACCGTGAGATGTCACCGTGAGCGTCAGGGACTCAGATGCTCCCACAGACGCGGGCAGCACGAGGTTCAGGGAGAGTTCTGTTTTACTGAGTGCCTTTAGTTTGAATGTCTGGTATGTATGAACATTCATTTCATAGCCTTTGGAATCGGTGACTTTCAAGGTGTATGTGTCTTCAATGGGGCTGTTATTGAGTACAAACAGATCAAAAAATACGATATCCTCTGTTGCCCCCTTGATCAGTTGTTTTGGAATTTTTATCAGAAAGTCAAAGAGAATTTTTGGCGGACAGACCTGAAGCTTCGGACTGGTGATGATATCGGAAAGCCTTACGCCCTCATCCAACAGGATTGTATCTGCAAAGATTTCCACATTTCTGCCCTGGAGAGCGCCTTTTGCCGCGCCCCGCAGATCAATGATGCTGTTTTTTCCAACGCCAATGGTGATCTTATTCTCTGCCACCATAGCGGCCTCACTCAGATTTCGCAGATCAAGGGTCCAGCTCTCGCCGCCATAAATCTTGATGTTGTCAGAATGCCACCTGGCCTCGCTTCCTGTCATGGCAATGGTCGGATCCCATGAGAACTTTCCTCCCTTTCCGCATCCCATAATGGTTCCGTTCTGAATGGTCACGGGTGCTGAAAAGATGATATTACCGCCTCTTCCCGGATGTGGCGAACAATGTCCGTAATTGGCATCGCCACCGCCGCCGGTGGCTACGCGACCGGTCCCTGTGTTGATCAGCAGGGAATCCGCGAGAAGAATCGTGTTGCCGCCGTTCCCGCTGTATGATCCGCCGCATGTGGAGCCTGGCCCGTGCGGTGTGAGTGAGTGTCCCCCGTTTCCGCCGTCACTTTCCGGAGAATCAGAATAACATTCCGGACCGATAATTCCCTTATTGGTGATGGTATCTCCGTATATTTCCACAGAACCGCCATCTCCGGCCCGGGCAATCCATCCGTAGTGGTCTCCGCCTCTGCCGCCCTGAATATCGCCATTTTGGTCATTATAAAAGGTCTCCTTACCTGTTAATATGACGTTTCTCCCGGGCGAACCATCAGCACCGTCGCCGCCCCAAACCTTTCCCTGGTTATAAATAAAATCCTCTCCTGTTATCTTTATATCCGCGTCCTGCGTGCTTGTCAGGGTTCCGGAGTTACACAGACCTTTTATTCTGATTTCAGCGGATGAAGTTATCATGATGGTATCATTCGGGCTGATTTCAACAATATCATTCCATTTTGGAACCCTTTTCGGAATCCATGTCTCGGAATTGTTCCAATCTCCGCTTCCGTTTGAGCGGATCGTTGGGGTATCACAGTTCACCCCGGGGATTTGAACCGCCTGGTAATTCTGATTATCAATATTTTCTGTGACATCGGTGTATGTGCAGTCTGAAGGCACAAAAGTGTAACCCGTCAGCCTGGGTTTCAATATTCCTGACCATCCGGCTTCCACTTCAATGCTGAGAAAACCGCTGGCATCTGTTGTTACCGGACCGTCAGGCCCTTCAAATGTAACGCCTTCCACTGCTGTGCCGTCCGAAGTTCGGATATGGCCTGAAATCGTGTGGGTAACAAGCGTTCCTGTGTAATCCTGGTCAGTTTGGTCAGTTGTTACATTGATATATATGCGGTTCGGAGGATTGAAATTATGAAGCGGAATTTTCGGCGTTGCTGTTCCTGACCAGCCCGAGCCCACAATGACACTGTAAAAGCCGTCGGAGTTTGTCTCAGGATTGCCGGGTAATCCATCCAGAACAACGCCTTTCATGCCTGTTCCGTCTGAATGACGAATGTGGCCAGAGATGACAAGTTTGTTATCCTGAGCTTGCGCCATGTCCGCGGTGAAAACCCCGCTGGCCAGAATAATAGCCCAGAATACAATTATCGTAATTTTGAAAAATCTCATTTCTTCCTCCTTTCAGTCTGGTAATTTTTAGATATCGTGGGTAAGACAGAGAGAATCGCTGAACTTTTTATATGAGTCGCTCTCATATATACATTGATCTGCGATTCAATTTTCCCTTTGAACTTATTATATGCTGAGGAATTTTTTTTCTTATATTTTTTTTAAAGTACTAATGATAAGGGATTTGGGGGAGGGATCAATATGCTGAAATTATTATGTCACAGAATGCCGTTGTCTCGGAATGTCATTCCGGGGAAAACTGAAGCGATGTGCGGCTAATGCCACGAAGGCACAAAGGCACGAAGTTTCACGAAGATTCTCCGTGTCTCAGCGGCATTGTCTTTCCGGTTAAAAAAAAGTCGCATACGGTCCGGCATCTGAAAATAAGTACCTAACCATAAGTTTTTAATATCTGACCGGGGGAGAAACCCCATATGCATCAGGCTAAGAATGAGGGACGGCTGCCGGACGGGGTTTGCAACCCCGTCCGAAACGTTTGCGGGCGGCGATCCGGAAAATATTCCGGACGGGGTTGCAAACCCCGTCCGGCAAAAAAGCCGGGTTTCTTTGCCGTTTGTAGGAAAAGATATATAAAAACGTTTGCTCAGGTACTTACCTGAGAACTTATGATCAGGTACTTAATAAAAATAGCCCGACAATGAATTGCCGGGCTTTTCATATATGTCAGTTGCTGCCGGACGGGGTTTGCAACCCCGTCCGAAACGTTTGCGGGCGGCGATCCGGAAAATATTCCGGACGGGGTTGCAAACCCCGTCCGGCAAAAAAGCCGGGTTTCTTTGCCGTTTGTAGGAAAAGATATATAAAAACGTTTGCTCAGGTACTTACCTGAGAACTTATGATCAGGTACTTAATAAAAATAGCCCGACAATGAATTGCCGGGCTTTTCATATATGTCAGTTCCCTTATCATGGGACGTTGGTGCGATTCTGTTTATTCCGCGATCAGCTTCTTTCCTGATACCAGATCAATGCCGAGATATGCGGCCAGATTGTGGATGCTGGGGGCCACCATTGCCGCACAGTCCTGAACGATCCGCACTTGTTCTTTTCTGGTGAGGATGCGGCCCGATTCTTGCATTTTCTGGGTCGCGGCGACTTCGTACAGGGAAATGCCCTGCAAGGCCAACTGGCTCAGATAATCACGCATCTTGCGGGCCTGGGCTTTGGTCAGGCCGAGATATCTGACGATTTCGGATTTTACCATGTCGAACATCTCTTTGTATCCCGAGTTGGTCGCACCTGCGAAGTCGGGGCGGGTGTTGCAGGTGTCTGCCATGGTGTTGCTGAAAATGAGACGATTGCCAACGCCTTTCAGTCGTGTGTTGATCCATTCATCGCTGCACCTTTTTTTGCGGTATCCGGAAACAGCGTCTTCCATTGCCCCTGCCGGATTTTCCAGATTCAGTTCTCCGCGCAGCTTTTTCCGTGCGCCGTCCTTGTTGGTCCGCAGGTTGTCCACGAACACGCCGGCTTTGGCGAGGTACTCCTTGATCTCACGGAGGGCATGGCGGGTTTTGGTGACGCGAAGGTTTTGGGCAATCAGATAGAGACCGTGGTCATCAGTGTGATCTTTCTGATATACACGCTTGTTTGGCGCGGCGTGAGGCAACTGTCCGATTGAAACGGACAGTCTGGATTTCAAATCACCCCACAGTTTCTGGGATTTACGAGCATCACAAGAAACAATGCCGACAATCCAATCCTCAATGGCATAAAAATGCCTGGTTATAAAGGATTTTGGGGAGGCCCGGGTTTTTTTCTGCGTCGGGCAATATGACAGCGGATCGGAGGATGAAACGGATGTCCCGGCCGGTCCCGGCACGGAATATCCGGTAAATCCTTAAATCCGATGTCATATTCCCGGACCTCCCCAAAATCCGTTACAATCAGAAAAATGTTCCCCCATTTGCTGGCAACGATCAGCGGCAGAGGAGCGTTTTCCGATGATTTTGATACGATTTTCCGGTTTGGCATGACAAAATCCTTTCTGCTTTATATGAAAGTGTTAAGTGTTAGGAAAAATTGCGAAACTTTCATAATTAGTTGCGAGCGGCAGATCATGGCCGTTTATAAGATTATCTGCTGTTAGGAAGGAGTGTGGGGCAGGCCAGCAGCAGAAACTGGCTTTTCAGGGGTACCTCCCTATCCCCACAGTCAAAATCGCTTATCAGAAAAGGGCTGAAGGGTCAAGCAAAAGCGGAGGGTTTGGGCAATCAGGCAGAGGCCGTGGTCGTTGGTATGGGGTTTTTGGTAAATGCGCCCATCCGCTATGGGATAAGACAGGTGTGTCGTTTTCAAAACGACACTTCTTTTTTGCAGATTGTCCTATGCAATCTGAGCCTTTCTGACGATAGAGGCCGTGGTCGTTGGTATGGGGTTTTTGATAAGTTTTGCCATCAGGTCCGATATAGGATTGAGATGTCGTTTTCAAAATGACATCTCTTTTTTGCAGATTGTCCCATGCAATCTGAGCGTTACGGACAGCAGAAGGTTTGCAGGCCCCCGCCAAGCCCCGTGGGGGCGGCATATTTGTATCAAATCATGTTGCGAATATGTCGCCCCTACGGGGCTTGGCCGGCCCGGCATAATGAATGCTACAAACATATCGCCCCTACGGGGCTTGGCGGGAGCTTGCAAACTTGTCGCTACTATCAGAAAGGGGCTATGGTGTTAAGCGGAAAGGTGTGAACCGCAGATTTGGCAGATTATGACTCGCGTTCATCCGCGGTTCAGGTTGCATGGCCGGCAGGAGGTCGCCGGCCAATGGGTTCATATTACTTGCTGTTCGCCACCGGCATAATGTCGAGAATGGTGATGCAGCCGTCATCATCCAGATCGAGGAACGGAACATAACCTTCGTCGCCCTCGCAGATATTCCAGACAGAGGAGACTTTCTCAATGTCACTGTCGTCAATCACGCCGTCGCCGTTGAAATCATAAGGTCCGGCTTCGGATTCTCCGGCTTCAGTCACGTCAATGTCCAGGCCATCGCGGGATGACGCCACCTCAACATCGGAGATAAGCACCTGATGTGCTTCAATGTCAAGGCTCATTGTCTCTTCCGAAAGAACTTCATCTTCTCCCTGATGTTTCCTTACGGTCAGAATGCCGCTTTCATCCTCCTCGCCACGGATAACCAGGCGATAGCCACCTTCCTCCAACGCTGGCAGAGAGACAAAACGGTATCCGTCAATGTCCTCTCCGAATGTCGCACCCGGAATATGGCCGCCGGTCTCGCCGATCACTCTGCCTTCGGGATCATATGCCAGCAATGCCGCGTCGGTGTTTATGTCGGCGGAAAGCCACAGGGTTTCGGGATCAGTAATCTGAGCATCTAAGTGTTCCATGATCACGCCGCCCAGTTCTGTTTCCGCTCTCCAGTCAAACCAGCCGCTCCTGTCACGTTTTGCCCTGCTGCGTCTGCTTGCGCCTGTCAGAGAATCGAGTGAGGGAACATCGTCAATTGCGGCACCGGTGATCTGAATGATCAGATCATTGTAATCTTTGTCACTGTCGTTCGCACTTATGTCCTCGTAAGAGAATGCTGTTCCCATGCCGTTGACATCGGCAATCTGGCCCAGATACATGCCGTGAACCGGATTGGATGATACCAGTGAGAACAGGGGACGCAGGTAAGTGTTTGTTGTTCCGGGATTGTCCGCGAGCGCACCGAATGTGCCGTTGGGAACCAGGATGGTGGCGAAATCGTCACCGGGCTTCATATCAAAGCTTTTTACGCCTTTGTATTCGCCGCTGTTCCAGTTTCTCGCCTCTCCGAGAGAACCGCTGAAGCGTGCGCCTTCGCTCGGATCGGACAGCACGAGATGCCCTTCCTCGCTGTCTGACAGCACCCGTCTCACTGCTTCGGCAATGAATGCCTCGGAACCGGGTTCCAAGTCTTCCATGTCCCTGAGACTGAAAATGCCGAGTTCGCCTTTGTATGCGCCGCCGTCGTAGAGCCAGTCAATTTGGACAACACTGTCCGGGCCTACAGTGAAAACACCGGCTTCAAAAGGCGATTCAGGTTTGGAATCAGCATCAGTCGGATCAGTATCCGCTTTGTATTCCTCAAGATTGGAATAGCCATCTCCGTCCCCATCTTCCGAAGCATCATCAGCAAGCGGATTCAGATCATGTCCAAGTTCCCATACATCCGGCATTCCGTCGTTGTCGTCATCCGTATCCGCATTGTTTCCTGTTCCATCGTCGTCCGTATCAACCTGCTCATTGGGATCATTGGGAAAAGCGTCCGCATTATCACCTACGCCGTCCTTGTCCGAATCTGCCCATTCACTGGCATCATTGGGGAAAGCGTCTGAGCCGTCTTTCACGCCGTCGCCGTCCGTATCAACCGGAGCAGGGGCCGGATCATCAGGGTCTGTCGGGTCTGTGTTCTGCTCATATTCCTTCAGATTTGACAGGCCGTCATTGTCTTTGTCCTCGGAAGCGTCATCACCAAGGGGATTCAGTCCGTACTGAGCCTCCCACGCATCCGGCATTCCGTCATTGTCGTCATCCGTATCAGCATCATCATTCACGCCGTCTCCATCCGTATCAACCACTGTGCTTACGGAAACTGCGACATTACCATTTTCAACAGAAAATTCCGCAGGCTCAAAATCATAGCCGTCTTTGGCAGCGGTTACAGTATAATCACCGTTACGCAGGGCGATGATCTCCCAGAAACCTGTCTCATCTGTAATGGCCGTGACATCATCCAGTTTAACGGTAACGCCCGGAATGGAATTGCCATCACTATCTTTTATCACGCCCGAAGCCCTGTACAAATAATAGACCGTACAGTCCTCCGGAATATCAAACATAAAGCGATCCCGCTTTGCTCGTGAGCGTCTGCATTTTTTGGCTGCGTCCGAAACTTCATCTGCTGCTTTTTCCACACTTTCAGCCGCTGCTGCGACTTCTCCTGCATATCCTGCCACTGCTGTTGCCGTATCTCCGATGATGCCCGCATAGCAGGAGATCATCAGAAACAGCGGAGAGCCAAACACGGATCCGATAATTCCTGTGACAACCTGAACCGCCCTGAATACCTCAGAAACGAGATTCGCCACTTTTTCTACAAAGCTGAAAATCTTTCCGACAAAATCTGCTACGTCACTGATAAAATCAGCCACATCGCCAAAGAAGTCAAAGACATCACCCCAAATGCCCCGCTTCTCAATAACAAAGCAGTTTCCGTCCGCGTCCGTGGCAAAATAACTGCCGTCTTTATAAAACGTGACAACAATGCCGGGCTTGGATTCATCAGTAATTCTGTAAGTTTCATCCTGAGGATTATAGATGGCCGTCATAGCGGGGTGTTTCTCACTGGTCACGGTATAAGTGCCGTCCGCATTGATGACCGCCTCTTTTCCGGGGAAGGCCATGTTCGTGACTTTCTGAACACCGGCTGCATCCTTGACCAGTTTCATGCCCGGGAATTCCGCATCTGTCACCTCATAAACGCCTTCTTCCTTACCGCCGCTGATCACGGTTCCGGGATGTTCCGTATCCGTGGCAGTGTAAGAACCATCCTCATGAACCGTCATTTCTGTTGTGGGAGATTCGGGTGAGGTCACCTGATACCCGCCGTCGTCATTTGGCTCGACGACCACAACCTTTGCCGCCCCTGAGCCAGTAAGATTCTTGCCCACTGTGAATGTAAATGCGTTGCCGGAATCACCGTCAGAGGGCGTGGTCGTAATTGTGTATTTGCCATTGTCGCCGACAAAATTACCGTTTTCATCCTGTGCCAGCGTCATGTCAGTTTCCTGAGCGTCAGGATCGGCATTCGGCGTGATGGTCATTTTGTACTCGCCATGTCCTGTGACAACCACACTGTTATCTGATACCGAGTTCTCATCTTTGATAATAAACTGACTGGCTCTGTAACAGCCGCTGAATGAGGTAATCGGAACGCCGACAATTTCCTCAACACCCTCAGCCAAATCCTGAGCCGGTTTTGTATCCCATTCATAGACTTCGTTATAAACCAGGAAATTATCACCGCTTCTGTCTGTGACAGGAATACCTTCTGCTCCTTCAATCTCATGTACAGATTTTCCGTTCAGGATAATGCGCTCAATATCCGCGCCGGATTCGTTGTGAATCACCCATGTTGCAGGTTCGGCAGATGACAGCACGAGAACCATGGGATTTCCTGATTTGCGAAGAATATGCACATGACCTTCTGCTCTTGTGCTGTGGTCGTCAAGGAAAGTGGTTATGAGCTGGCTTACAGCAAAAATATGGACTTCGGGATTTCCAACCTTGTCCGCCATGTATGAGGACACATCCAAGCCGCTTGCGCAGTCATAAATAATGGCCTCGGGTTTTGAAGGCTGGGCAGGTTTTGAGTTTGCATCATTGGGCTTGGTGTTTGCCTGATATTCTGCAATATTTGTTGCGCCGTCATCATCCGAATCTTCCAGCGTGTCATCCGCAAGAGGATTCAGGCCATACAGAATTTCCCATTCATCCGGCATTGTATCGCCGTCATCATCTGTATCTGCATTGTTGCCTGTGCCGTCGCCGTCCGTGTCCGCCTGTTCACTCGGATCAAGGGGGAATGCATCCTGATCATCTGTCACAGTGTCATTATCATCATCCGTGTCTGCATTATTCCCTATACCGTCAGCGTCGGTGTCCACTTGTTCATTCGGATCCTTCGGAAACGCATCCTGATCATCTGTCACGGTGTCATTATCATCATCCGTGTCTGCGTTGTCACCAGTGCCGTCACCGTCAGTGTCCGTCTGCTCTGCCGGATCAAGAGGGAAAGCATCTGTTTCATCCGGAGTTCCGTCATTGTCATCGTCCGTGTCACATGCATCACCTGTTTCGTCATCATCAGAATTTGTCTGATCCGGATTTGCAACAGAGGGACAATTATCCGCATCGTCTGCCACGCCGTCACCGTCAGTGTCGGCAGGTTCTGATCCGTCAGGATAATCTTCAGGGTCATTCGGCATTGTGTCCGCCTGAAATTCCTGAAGATTGGAATATCCGTCCGCATCCTTGTCCTGATTCGCATCATTTACAGACGTATTCAGATCATACCAGTTTTCCCAGACATCCGGCATTCCGTCTTTGTCATTGTCTATGTCGGGATCACATACGTCACCAACTCCGTCACCATCAGAATCCGCCTGATCAGCGTTTGCGGTAAACGGGCAGTTGTCACTGCCGTCATTGATGCCGTCGCCGTCGCTGTCCGCCACGGTCGGATCGCTGCCGCTCTCATATTCCTGAATATTGGTAAATCCGTCAGCGTCTTTGTCATCCGCAGAATCGTCACTGAGCGGGTTCAGTTTATAATTCGCTTCCCACCAGTCATCCATTCCGTCGCCGTCAGTGTCAGCTTTTTCCGGATCGGTTCCGAGTTTGTCTTCCTCGAATTTGATCAGTCCGTCCTCATCCGCATCGGTTGTATCTTCTTCTGCAATAATGAGGTTGGTTGAAATCCGGATTTCCAATGTCCCGACAGTCTCAGGATGTTTTACAGAACGGGCCGTGATTGTGATCGTGTCCTCGACACCCTGCTCCGAAGGCAGCGTCACAGCCAGGGAGAACTTCTTTGTCTCAAGGGAGGCCAGAGACACAGAAGAATCCAATGCGCCCAATGTCCAGCTCTGAGTATCGGTTTTTGTGAGGGTGTAGCTGTCATCAACAGAACTGTGATTGACAACTGAAAATTCGATATTAACAGTTTCTCCGGCCTCTCCGTTCACCTGCTCGGAACCGGCCACAATCACTTCATAACGGATTTTGCCTTCCTCATGCGTCACTTCTCCTCCGGCTTCGATCAGACCGGAATTGACCAGTTCATTAACATCAGTAACTTCGCCGTCATTTGTGATGATCTTGTCAGCATAAATTTCTATATTGCCATCGGCCTGAATTGCTTTTGCCGTGAGTCCCCGCATGTCAAGCGTGCTTCCGGGGCCGAGTTCAATTGTGATGTTTCCGGGTGCGGAGATGCTGCCGTCTATAAGATCAGCAAGATAGACAATGGTATCTGCTCCGCCTGTGATGACGATATCATCTTCCGCGATAACTTCGGCATCCTCGCCAATGATTTCCAGGCTGCTCGGATCAAAGATAACATTTTTTCCTTTGACAGAGCCTCTGTTCATGGCGATCAGACCGGAAAACGTCGTGTTGCCGGTATCCCCTGCACGATGGTATCCGCCAGTGTACCAGCATTTTTTCCGGCTCCACCAATGTCGCCTTCTGCAATGGCGATCAGCGGAAGCATAAGCGCCTCCGCCGATTCCCGAAGTTATGGTAGCACCGCTATTATTTTTTGCTATTTTTTTTGCCATGATCATTGCAAAACCGCCATAGCCGCCATAAGCAGAACCACCATGACCACCGCGGCCGTATCCGCCATTACCTCCGATAATGCTGCCTTCGTTGGTAATGTTGTCCCCGGTGAGCATGATCGTGCCGCCCTGAGCGCCCTGAGCGTGATAGCTGCGATCTTCTGCTCCGTTACCCGCCAGAATTGTGCCGGAATTGTGAATATTCATTGCGGCCAGTGCGACATCAGAGCCTTTTTGCCTGCTGGATGCGCCATTTGCTCCTATGATTTCTCCTGAATTAAGGATGAAATCCGTGGCTGCTATTGTCAGATTGGAACCGGCCGTGCCCTGTAATTTTCCAAAATTACATAGCGTTTTTACAGAGAAAGAAGCAACGTCAACAGTAATGACATCCCCCGCGTTAATCTGCACTTCCTCATTTGAGGTCGGAACATGGCCTTTACTCCATGTATAAGGATTACTCCAATTCCCACCCCCCTCTTTTGACTGATTTTTTGTGGGGGAAGCGCTGCAATCCGTGTTTGAAGATGTGTTTGCTCTGAAATCAAAATCAATATTTTCATAGATGTCCTCAAAAAGCCCATTTGAAGGTGTGAATGTATAGCCAGGTTTTTTAGGCGTCAGAGTTACAGAAGCTTGATTTTCCACCTTGACCTTGTAAAATCCTCGCCAATCCGTTGTGCGGGTCGAATCTTTGGTTCCCGCATAAATATCTTCCACCTCGATTGTAACTCCGGGAACGCCGTTTCTGCTTCTGTCCTTCACATATCCTTGAATTGTAAGAAGTGGAAGGCTTGAAGTATAGTTCTGCTCCACGAAATCAGAGGCTACTTTTGTATAGGCGATTTGCGGAGGCATAAAACTGTATGTAATGCCGCCTCCTGAAAGATTCGGCGTAACCGTTCCTGACCAGCCAGAAGGCACATTGGCCGTATAAGACCCGTTGTTGTCAGTCATCACATTCAGTCCGACCAGGGTTACTTTCTGAAGGCCATTGCCGTCCTTGTCTCTGATATACCCTGAGATTTTATACGTTTTGGTGTCGCTGTAATTCTGATTCGTCAGATCAGCTTGTATGTCCGTGTATCTCTTGCTTGGTGGAGAAAAGTCATATCCGAATAATATCGGTTCAATCGTTCCTGTCCAGCCTTTGGGCAGGCAGGTTTCATATTTTCCGTTCGCGTCCGTCTCAGGATTGCCGTCAAGCCCCCTGAGTTCGACACCTTCAATGCCTGTTCCTGCGCCGGTCGTGACCTTGCCAGACATTTCCACATAACCTGCGGGGCAGTCCAAAGCACAGGCAGGACTTGCAAATCCTGCGCCCATAACCAAAGCCATGACATAGAGGCAAACTGCCAATATGCTCCAACTGCCAAAGCTGAAAAAACTTTTCCTGGTGTTCATTTTTCTGTTCCTTTCTTGAAAAAAACTTCATCTGACTTAATGAAAAGATAAAAACTTTTCCGAAAAAATATGGGATGTTATTTACTGCACATTGACATCACCTCCTTTCACTTACCCTGCTGAACCACGGATTACCGCTGATTATACGGATTTTGCTGATTAAAAAAATCCGTGTCTATCCGTAAAATCTGTGAAAATCTGTGGTTCAACCCTGCTGAACCACGGATTACCGCTGATTACACGGATTTCGCTGATTAAAAAAATCTGTGCCATCCGTGTCATCCCTGAAAATCAGTGGTTCAGGCAAGCCCCCCTGAACCACGGATTACCGCTGATTACACGGATTTCACTGATTGAAAAAAATCCGTGTCATCCGTCTCATCCCTGAAAATCAGTGGTTCAGTTCTGTTGTATTATCTGCTGTTCACCACCGGCATAATGTCGAGAATGGTGATACAGCCGTCATCATCCAGATCGAGGAACGGAACATAACCTTCGTCGCCCTCGCAGATGTTCCAGACAGAGGAGACTTTCTCAATGTCGCTGTCATCAATGATGCCGTCGCCGTTGAAATCATAAGGTCCGGCTTCGGATTCTCCCGCGTCAGCCACATCAATGACCAGGCTCTCGCCGGATGACGCCACGTCAACATCGGAGATAAGCACCTGATGTGCTTCAATATCAAGGCTCATTGTCTCTTCTGAGATAACCTCATCTTCTCCCTGATGTTTCCTTACGGTCAGAATGCCGCTTTCATCTTCCTCGCCCAGGATCACCAGTCGGTAGCCGCCTTCCTCCAACGCGGGCAGGGACACAAAACGGTATCCGTCAATGTCCTCTCCGAATGTCGCACCCGGAATATGGCCGCCGGTCTCACCGATCACTCGGCCTTCGGGATCATATGCCAGCAATGCCGCGTCGGTGTTTATGTCGGCCGAAAGCCACAGGGTTTCGGGATCAGTAATCTGAGCGTCCAAGTGTTCCATGATCACGCCGCCCAGCTCTGTTTCCGCTCTCCAGTCAAACCAGTCGTTCCTGTCACGTCCTGCCCTGCTGCGTCTGCTCCCGCCTGTCAGAGAATCAAGTGAGGGAACACCGTCAATTGCGGCACCGGTGATCTGAATGATCAGATCATTGTAATCCTTGTCACTGTCGTTCGCACTTATGTCCTCGTAGGAAAAGGCTGTTCCCATGCCGTTGACATCGGCAATCTGGCCCAGATACATGCCGTGAACCGGATTGGATGACACCAGTGAGAACAGGGGACGCAGATGAGTGTTTGTTGTTCCGGGATTGTCCGCGAGCGCACCGAATGTGCCGTTGGGAACCAGGATGGTGGCGAAATCGTCACCCGGCTTCATATCAAAGCTTTTTACGCCTTTGTATTCGCCGCTGTTCCAGTTTCTCGCCTCTCCGAGAGAACCGCTGAAGCGTGCGCCTTCGCTCGGGTCGGACAGCACGAGATGCCCTTCCTCGCTGTCTGACAGCACCCGTCTCACTGCTTCGGAAATGAATTCCTCGGAACCGGGTTCCAAGTCTTCCATGTTCCTGAGACTGAAAATGCCGAGTTCGCCTTTGTATGCGCCGCCGTCGTAGAGCCAGTCAATTTGGACAACGCCGTCCGCTCCGACTTTGAAAACGCCGGCTTCAAAAGGCGATTCAGGTTTGGAATCAGCATCAGTCGGGTCAGTTTCCGCTTCGTATTCCTCAAGATTGGAATACCCGTCTTTATCCGTATCTCCTGAAGCGTCATTGACAAGCGGATTCAGTCCGTATTCAAGTTCCCATACATCCGGCATTCCGTCGTTGTCGTCATCCGTATCCGCATTGTTTCCTGTTCCATCGTCGTCCGTATCAACCTGCTCATTGGGATCATTGGGAAAAGCGTCCGCATTATCACCCACGCCGTCCTTGTCCGAATCAGCCCATTCAGCCGGATCGTTGGGAAAAGCATCCTTGCTGTCCCGCACCCCGTCGCCGTCCGTATCAACCGGAGCAGGAGGCGGATCATCAGGGTCTGTCGGATCTGTGTTCTGTTCATATTCCTTCAGATTTGACAGGCCGTCGTTGTCTTTGTCCTCGGAAGCGTCATCACCAAGGGGATTCAGTCCGTACTGAGTTTCCCACGCATCCGGCATTCCGTCATTGTCGTCATCAGTATCCGCATTGTTTCCCACACCATCCTCGTCTGCGTCGCTTTGTTCAGCCGGATCAAGCGGAAAAGCATCTGTTTCATCCGGAGTTCCGTCATTGTCATCGTCCGTGTCACAAGCGTCACCCATTCCGTCATCATCAGAATTTGTCTGATCCGGATTTGCAACAGAGGGACAATTATCCGCATCGTCTGCCACGCCGTCACCGTCAGTATCAACGGGTTCGGTTCCGTCAGGAAAATCTTCAGGGTCATTCGGCATTGTGTCCGCCTGAAATTCCTGAAGATTGGAATATCCGTCCGCATCCTTGTCCTGATTCGCATCATTTACAGACGTATCCAGATCATACCAGTTTTCCCAGGCATCCGGCATTCCGTCGTTGTCATTGTCTGTATCAGGGTCGCACACGTCGCCGGTTCCGTCATTGTCAGAATCCGCCTGATCAGCGTTTGCAGTAAACGGGCAGTTGTCACTGCCGTCATTGATGCCGTCGCCGTCGCTGTCTCCCACAGTGGGGTCGCTGCCGCTCTCATATTCCTGAATATTGGTAAATCCGTCAGCGTCTTTGTCATCCGCGGAATCGTCACTGAGCGGGTTCAGTTTATAATTCGCTTCCCACCAGTCATCCATTCCGTCGCCGTCAGTGTCAGCGTTTTCCGGATCAGTTCCGAGTTTGTCTTCCTCGAATTTGATCAGTCCGTCCTCATCCGCATCGGTTGTATCTTCTTCTGCAATAATGAGGTTGGTTGAAATCCGGATTTCCAATGTCCCGACAGTCTCAGGATGTTTTACAGAACGGGCCGTGATTGTGATCGTGTCCTCGACACCCTTCTCCGAAGGCAGATTCACAGCCATGGAGAACTTCTTTGTCTCAAGAGATGCCAGAGACACGGAAGAATCCAATGCGCCCAATGTCCAGCTCTGGGTATCGGTTTTTGTAAGGGTATAAGTGTCGTCAACAGAACTGTGATTGACAACTGAAAATTCGATATTCACAGTTTCTCCGGCCTCTGCGTTCACCTGCCCGGAACCGGCCACAATCACTTCATAACGGATTTTGCCTTCCTCATGCGTCACTTCTCCTCCGGCTTCGATCAGACCGGAATTGACCAGCTCATTAACATCAGTAACTTCGCCGTCATTTGTGATGATTTTGTCAGCATAAATTTCTATATTGCCATCGGCCTGAATCGCCTTTGCCGTGAGTCCCCGCATATCAAGCGTGCTTCCGGGGCCAAGCTCAATTGTGATGTTTCCGGGTGCGGAGATGCTGCCGTCTATAAGATCAGCAAGATAGACAGTAGTATCTGCTCCGCCTGTGATGACAATATCGTTTTCTGCGATAACTTCGGCATCCTCGCCAATGATTTCCAGGCTGCTCGGATCAAAGATAACATCTTTTCCTTTGACAGAGCCTCTGTTCATGGCAATCAGGCCGGAGAAAGTTGTATTGCCGGTATCTCCTGCGCGATAGTATCCGCCAGTGTACCAGCATCTTTTCCAAAACCAATGGCCTCTGCAATGGCGATCACCAGAAGCATAAGCCCCTCCGCCGATTCCTGAAGTTATGGAAGCGCCGCGATTATTTTTTGCTATTTTTTTTGCCATGATCATTGCAAAACCGCCATGACCGCCATAAGCAGAACCGCCATGACCGCCGCGTCCGTCTCCGCCATTCCCTCCGATAATGCTGCCTTCGTTGGTAATGTTGTCCCCGGTGAGCATGATTGTGCCGCCCTGACCTCCTTGGGCGTGATAGCCGGAGTCATTCGCTCCGTTGCCCGCCTGAATGATGCCTGAATTGTGAACATTCATCGCGGCCAGCGTAACATCAGAACCTTTCTGCCCGTTTGACGCACCGTTTGCGCCGATGATTTCTCCTGAATTAAGAATGAAATCCGTAGCAACGATTGCCAGATTAGAACCGGCTACGCCCTGTAATGTTCCAAAATTGCATAGCGTTTTAACAGAAGCAGAAGAAATATCAAAAATCACCACATCTTCGGCGTTGATTTGCACTTCCTCATTTGAGGTCGGAACATGGCCTTTACTCCATGTATAAGGATTACTCCAATTCCCACCTCCCTCTTTTGACTGATTTTTTGTGGAAGAAACACTGCAATCTGTGTTTAAAGATGTCTTTGCTCTGAAATCAAAATCAGTATTTTCATACACGTCTTTAAAAGGCGCATATTCGATATTGAATGTATAACCCGGTTTTTTAGGTGTCAGATTTACAGAAGCTTGATTTTCCACCTTGACCTTGTAAAATCCTCGCCAATCTGTTGTGAGGGTCGTATCTTTGGTTCCCGCATAGATGTCTTCCACCTCGATTGTAACTCCGGGAACGCCGTTTCCGCTTCTGTCCTTCACATATCCTTGAATTGTGAGAAGGGGCAGACCTGAAGTATAGTTCTGCTCCATGAAATCAGAATCTACATTCGTGTAGGGGATTTGCGGAGGCTTAAAACTGAATGTTATACCGCCTGCCGAAAGATTCGGCCTAACCGTTCCTGACCAGCCGGAAGGCACATTTGCAGTATAAAATCCGTCGCTGTCAGTCATCACATTCAGTCCGACCAGGGTTACTTTCTGAAGGGCATTGCCGTCCTTGTCTCTGATATGCCCTGAAATTTTATAGGTTTTGGTGTCGCTGTAATTCTGATTCGTCAGATCAGCTTGTATGTCCGTGTATCTCTTGCTTGGCGGAGAAAACTTATACTTGAGAGGGGAACCAGTGTATGTGAGGTGTACCCACACATTGGAGACATAAGCAGCACCGCCTCCCGTAGCAAGAACGATGACCACTTCTCCGTCTTCGGCGTAACCAGCCAGTATATCCTTCGGAATAGTTATTTCCTGAATAGTTCCGGGACGTTCATTATCATAAATGACTTCGAGCAAATCACCGTCAGGAGTTTCCGCATACACGCTGATATCTTCATTCGAATTGCTTCCGTCTAAATCCCCGGTAGCGTATATTTTAAGCACTGCGTCACCAAGAGGCATCAGCGTTGTTTTGAAGGTGAAGTAAATGGGGCGAACAAGGTTTGAATAACTCAGATCACGTCTGAAAGGTCCGGGCTTATTTAATGAGACATCATAGGTAACAGGATTCATACCTATCTCATATGTCGGTTTAACGGTTCCTGTCCATCCTTTTGGCAGGCAGGTTTCATAATGCCCGTTAGCGTCCGTCTCGGGATTGCCGGGAAGCCCCCTGAGTTCGACACCTTCAATGCCGGTTCCTGCGCCAGTCGTGACCTTTCCGGACATTTCCACATAACCTGCGGGACAGTCCAAAGCACTGGCAGGGCTTGCAAACCCTGCGCCCATAACCAAAGCCATGACATAGAGGCAAACTGCCAGTATGCTCCAACTGCCAAAGCTGAAAAAATTTTTCTTGGTGTTCATTTTTCTGATCCTTTCCTGAATACAGATTCATCTGATTTAATGAAAATTTACGGATTGAAAAAAATCCGTGTAATCTGTGTCATCCCTGAAAATCAGTGGTTCAGGCAAGCCCCCCTGAACCACGGATTCCCTCTGATTACACGGATTTCGCTGATTGAAAAAATCCGTGCCATCCGTGTCATCCCTGAAAATCTGTGGTTCAAGCCCCCTGAACCGCTGATTACGCAGACACCGCAGATTGCAAAATCCGTGTCATCTGCGGAATCTGTGGAAATCCGTGGTTCAGCCGCCTGGCCAGCCCCGACTTTAACAGCCACACTCCGGCCTGTCCGTAACTCTCGGAAGCTTCGGCCGTTCCATTTTCTAAGGTTACAGAAAGCGAACTGCTCATTCCGTCCTCAGAAATCCCATTTGAAAACAGCAGATCATTTTTTCCCAGCCCCACACCAAAAAAGGAAACTGTTGCCAGGCCCAGTTCATCAGCAGACCGGAAACTAAAATCCCAGATAGAGGAAAGCCTTGAAAGACGGATCACACTTCCCCCGGGAAAAAACAGCTTTCGCTCATCAGCCTCATTCCTATTTATATAAACCGGCCGTGTTCCCTGCCGACAGCCCTCAAAATTCAGCCCCTTATGATCATAATCAATACTGAAATCAAACCCGGCCATATTTCCGAAACAATGCGTCTGCACACCATTCTCCAGACCCGAAATAATCATATCCACATCAACAGAATGATTCGGATGAATTGAAGATGCAGAAGGGCTGAAAGATAATCCTATGCTTTTTATCTGCTCTTTTAAGAATGCTGTCACGCAGACAACACGGAAAAAAATAACAAGTTTCTTTGGTGAATTATTCATCGTTGCTCCTCAGATTCGTTATCAGTGAACTGCATTTCATTTTCCCCTTGTCATAAAATATATGAAGGAAAATTCTTTTTCTTATACTCAATGATCATGTTTTTTGTTCTTGCATGGAAAATTATAAAAGATGCTTTCGCTACAAGGATTTTCTATAAGAAGGGGATGTTAATCCCTTTCTTATGAATCCCGTTTCTTATAAAAAATCCTTGTAGCGAAAACTTAAATGCTTCCATCCCCTCTGTTAAAAATTATATGAGAGAAGTTTTTTTTTCTTATAAATATTTTTATGAAAGTGTCAGGTGTTAAGTGTTAAGTGTTAAGTGTTAAGTACGGTGGGAAAGAAACCCGGCTTTTTTCACAGGACCGGGCTACCCTCCCCTGCCGGAAAAAGCCGGGTTTCTTTGCCGCTTCACAGATTACGGTGGGAAAGAAACCCGGCTTTTTTTCACAGGACCGGGCTACCCTCCCCTGCCGGAAAAAGCCGGGTTTCTGGGCAAAAATTCCGGTGGGAAAGAAACCCGGCTTTTTTCACAGGATCGGGTGAACCTTCCCTGCCAAAAAAAGCCGGGTTTCTTTGCCGCTTCACAGATTTATTTTTTATTATCAGCAGATCAAAAAAGTGTTCATTCTGGCTGGAAAACTACAGGGGTTTGGTTTATTAAGGATTTGTAATCCTTACTAAATTAAATTATTGCAGTTTTACTGAATCGGAAGAAAATCCCGAATGTTCAGAAAATTTCTGATCTGGTGATTATTTTTTTATAAGAAAATCTGATTTCTTACATACTATCTATTTAAGGGGATATTTTGATACCGGAAAATGAGCATAAGCAGTGATTATAAAAAAATATTTCGAGTAATATTTCATTTGATTTTTTATAATAATCATTATATATCAGCTTAAATAAAAAGGAGGATGTTTTGAAGCGTTTGAAAAAACATATCTTTATCCTGTTGTTTTTAATATGGTTTTTATCCGGATGCACGGGAATCAAACCCGTTTTTACGCATCAGTGGTATGATTATTATGAACGTGCGCTGTCCTCCATGGAACAAGCTCGTTATCAGGCAGCCCTTTCTGATTTGAAAGAGGCAATAAAAAGAAGGCCTGATGATCTCAGAATGGCCCGCACTTATGGGGTGGGACATCTGGCAGATTATTTCCCCCATCGGGAGAAAGGTGTGGTTCATTATATTCAGGGCGACTATGAATCAGCCGAACAAGAACTTGAAATTTCCCTGCGCTATGAAGAATCCCAAAAAGCCCTTCTGTTTTTGGACAAAACCCGAACACGCCTCATGCAGCTCAGAAATGAGAAACCTGTTGCCCCCCGCATCATCCTGAAATCCCCTTCAGATAAAGATGAAATATGGACCCGGGATGATCCGGTAATCATTTCCGGCATTGCAAAAAGCAATCAATATGTTTCTGAAATTACAGTGGCGAACCGGGCTGTTTATCTGGAAGGGTCGGACCAGCGCATTGAGTTTAAACAAACAGTGAAATTGAATCAGGGAACACATGAGATCGCTGTTACCGCACAGAATCTTTTAAAGGGTAAAACAACACATAAACTTCTTATCCACATTGACCGATCAGGCCCCGTGATCATTTTGAAGACCTTTGATCTGGTTGACGGCTTAACTGGCTGGCTTTATGACGAATCCGAAGAGATATTTCTGTCTGCGGACGGAAAGGACATATTGGCTTCAACAGCCGGGAAAACCGTGCCTTTTTCAGTACCAGTTCAGGCGGGTACGCAGTCTGTCACGCTTTTGGCATCTGATAAGCTGGGGAACGAGACAAAGGCGTTGATAACCAGAAAAATGGTGACTAAATCGAATTTCCTCAAATCAGATCCGATTCTGGTGGGGCAGAACACCTCAAATATTTTGACGGACTCGGCCCCGGCCTTGTCTGTTCTGAATTCAAACGCATCAGAATGTGACATCATTTTGAATGAATTGTCAGACAACACTGAAGTTTTTTCAGAAATCCTTTCTGTCAGAGGGGAAGTCAGAGGAAAAAACGAGATTAAAACGGTTCTGATCAACAACACTCCGGTGCATGAGAAACCAGGCCGTGTCATCTTTTTTAATCATTCGGTCCGTCTGAACAAAGGTGAAAACCGCATTATTATCCGGGCAAAAGATGTGTCCGGAAAGGAAACCATCAGAGAAATCCTTATCATCCGCAAGATTCCCGAACTCTTCAAGCTGAAATACCGGTGTGTTTTCAAGGCCAATTCCCTTGAAACTTATTCTCCTGACAAAACAGAAGGAAACCGGTTTCAGCCGCTTTTTATGGATCGCCTTGTGGAAAGAGAGCGATTCCGGCTTAAACTCGGAGATAAGTTGCGGGAGATTACGGAGATGCGGCGTTTTGACATGACCGGGGCATCTGCCCGTTTCATGTTCTCCGGGTATATCTATAAAACAAAACTGGGGCTTGAAATCGTAACTGAAATTGTGGATGTTGAGACATCCGAGGTGTTGAGCATAGAGGATGTTTACGGCGATACTGAAGGCGGATTCACTTTGGCAGCTCTCGCGGGTGAGCTCTCGGAAAAATTTCACAGGGCCTTTCCTTTGCTGAAAGGGAAGGTGATTCAGAAGGATGGGAGTTGTTTTTTGGCGGATTTGGAAACCGGAGGAATAAGCCTGCGATGGCCCCTTGTGGTGGGGTCTGATACGGAATTTATTTCAAATGCCTTCATTCATGAGACAAAGGAGAAAAATTGCCGCATCACTCTTATGGCGTGCCCTGATGATGCTGCTGTATTAGGAAAATGGGTGATCACACAATGAAGAAGAAACTTACCAGAAAAGAAGAAGAAACGCTTCTCCACGAATGTATAAACGGCAACGGCGGCGAGAAACTGGTTCAGCAGTATGAAAGAATGATCTGCCATATTATTGTGAAAATATTAAAACGGTTTCGCGAACCTTATTCAAGACAGGATATTGAAGACCTCCGTAATGAAGTTTTCTTTCGTCTTTTTAAAGATGAATGTGCGTTGCTGAGGCTTTACAGGGGAGACAGGAGCAGCCTTGCACGATGGATTGGTCTGATCACAGCCCAGACTGTGAGTATGTATCTCAGAAAAAGGGATCGTATTGGCGTCTTAGGGAAAAACAGGCCTGTCTCTCTTGAGGAGATGAACAAGGAACTGGCTTCGGAACAGAATATCACAGAAGATATTGAAGAAAAAGACGCGTGGTTTCTGATCCGAAAATGTATGGAAAAAATGTCTCATGCGGAGTCCCTGCTGTTAAAACTTCGTTTTTTCGACGGACTGTCCTGGGATGAAGTTGCTGCTTCGCTCCGGCGAAAAAAGAACAATATCTATCAGATCAAGCACAGGGCCGTACGAAAATTGAAAGAATGTATAAAAAAATTGTTTTCTTAAAGCATCTCTTTTTTTTTCGTATCCGTTTTAAACATCCGGAGTGCCAAACTTGCAGTTTGGCAATATTTGCCGGACGGGGTTTGCAACCCCGTCCGGGATGTTTTCGGATCACCGCCGCCAAACGTTTCGGACGGGGTTGCAAACCCCGTCCGGCAAACATTGCAAACCCCGTCCGGCAAACAGTTTGGCAATAGTTCTGATTTCCGAAAATCCTGACCCTTTTGCCAAACTGTAAGTTTGGCACTCCGGATCGAGAGATATTTTTTTTAAGCGATATAAGAAGAAATAGTCGGCCTGCATATAATTAAGATAAGAGGGGTCAGAAACAAGAATAAATCTGCAAGGACTGATTTAGTAAGGACTGATTCATTTTAAGCAGGATTGCCCAATCCTTACGAAATAACTCCCTGCGGATATCACAATGTTATAATTTCCTATATAAACGGGCATGAGCTGCCGGTCACAGCGAATGATGAAAGTTTTGCAGTTTTTCCTAACACTTAACACCTAACACTTAACACTTTCATATAAAGAAAGCAGGTAATGATGATGAAATCCGCATGTATTGAACTGGAAACTTTTGCCGATTATCTCTGGGGAGATATTTCCGAGCAGGAGATAGAAGATATGGAGAAGCATCTCTCAGAATGTGATGAGTGTCGCAGGCTTTTTGCAATTGCAAACACGGTTCTGAAAGAAGAGGATTCCTTTGACCTGGAACCCTTGTCTGAAAAAAAAGCGCAGTCTGTATGGCAACAGATTAAAGGAAAAATCGGAACCCTGTATCAATGGGTCAGAGAACTTCCGGCGCAGATAGCCGAGTATCCCTGGTTTAATGTTTTTGAACCCGCGGATGCCTTCACCGGTGTCCGCTCGAAAAAAACTCCCCCAGCAGAACAGTTCATTGATTACATCCGTTTTGTCAGGGACATCAATGAACTGCAAGCAGAAATATATGTTTCAAAAACCGGAGATGCCAGCGCGTGTATGAAGATCAGGGTTCTTAAACAGGGTCAGCAGGCAAAAAATGTGCGCCTGACTTTAAAAAAGGACGGAGAAAAAGATATTTCTTTTCCGTTAAGAGACAACGCACCTTATGTGGCGTTTGAGGACCTGATTTTCGGCCGTTATGAACTGCTAATCACCCAATACAGAAAAGAGGGGAAGCAAAGCGATTCTTTTAAATTTAAAATAAATGGATCCGGTATCAGTGAAGATGAGTAATTCCAAATCCTCAGAAACAGAATACAGCCTGAAAATCAGCATCCGGGACTCAGATGATGCCATGCGGCGATCCGAGGATAAATCCGTGCGCATGCCTGAGATTGAGCATCAGTGGCGTGAGATTGTCGAAAAGATCAATAAAAAGAACTCTGCATCTGTGATCAGAGGGGACATACTGGAAGATCTGATACGAATGGGGCAGGGGGCCTGTGGTGAGTTTTTGACACCGGATATCAGAGAAAAACTGCTCACCACCCGTGCCCGATATCTGATTCTGGAAGTGGATGCGGATCTGGTTCATCTCCCGTGGGAACTGCTTTATCTGAACGGAGCATTTCTCTGTGAGCGGTTCAGCATGGGCAGAATTCCCGGGACTTATCAGAAAACCCCGCTGGTTGAGCCGCGTGTGCTGAACAAGCCTCTGGATATGTGGATAGTGGCTGACCCGCGCGGAGACCTGCCCGAAGCCGAGGCAGAAGGGGAGATGCTGTGTGAGTATATGGATCAGATGAATCTTGAGGAACCTCTGGTATATGCTGATCTTGCAACAAGCGTGGGGCCGGATGATGTCAGGGAAAAAATAAAGCAATATGATCTGGTTCATTTCGCAGGTCATGCCACCTATCATCCGGAACGTCCCGGACAAAGCGGATGGCGTCTGACCCATGGGAATTTCACGGCCAGTGATATTTATGAGACCGCTGTGGGCAAAGCCATGCCCGCCCTTGTGTTTTCCAATGCGTGCCAGTCTGCCAGCACTGCGAAATGGGAGCGTTCAGAGGGAAAGTCCCAGGATGAACCTTTTGGATTGGCCAATGCGTTTATGCTGGCAGGAACAAAGCATTATTTGGGCACGTCATGGGAGATTAAAGACAAGCCGGGCAGTGATTTTGCCCGGTCGTTTTATGAAAGTCTGCTCTTGGGAAACACCGTGGGGGAGTCTGTCCGGCTGGCAAGGGACAGGCTGAAACAAAGCGGGAACAATGATTCCTGGGCAGGTTATGTGCTGTACGGGGATCCGAGAATCAGCTATCTGGGTAAAACCGAGGACAAGGATTGGATAAAATTGCAGATCAGTGTCGGGGCAAAATCTCATATCGTCACTTCGGAACAATCGCCACCGGAAACAGCCCCCACATCTTCATCCAATCCTGTCACTCCTTCTGATACCCAACAACATTCGCCATTCATCCTGAATCTGAATCACTATCTTGTCGTGTCTGTGATCCTTATCGGATTAATGGCGGGATTTATTGGATATGCCCTGTTCAATTCCGGGGGGATAATCATCCGCCAAAAGAACCCGGCTGTCCAGTCCCCCCGGCTGATGTGAGAAAAGCTTTTGAGGAAATAAACAGGAAAAAAAAGCAACGGATTGATGAACTGTGGCGTCAGTATATGAAATTTGCAGATACTCCGGCACCTTCTGCTGATGAATGGACATCCTCGCCGCTGACCATCGCATGTGTTTATAATGTGCATATTCCTTTTTTAAATCTTATCACCAGCGTCATGGGGAGTCAGATAAAAAAGACGTCTTTCAAATTGCTGCATCGGCGGTCTTTTGATGCTATTCTGGAAGAACTGATTCGGGGGATAGAGACCGGCCAGTTACGGGCAGGATTGAAAATGCCTGCGTATCTTCTTTTTATCCAGGAAAATCAGTGTGATTCACAACCCCTTGTCCTAATGGAACTTGTCAGAACAGAAACAGGAGAATCCATTGATTTCTTTTATGAAATTGTGAAACAAGACACACCGCTGATGAAACAGGGGGCAAGACTTTCCCAAAATCTCTTAAACACCCTTAAAAAGATTAATGATGTCCCTGTACGGGGCAGAATTTTGGAAATAAAGGATAACCAAATTATCCTGAATATCGGATCAGATCACGGTGTCAGGATCGGTCAGTTGTTCCAAGTGGTTGACAAAGACGTGCTTTTGGAAATTGGGGCCATAAAAGGAAATGACAGAAACAGCGTTGCCCGTGTGAAAGCAGGGGATGTTATTCCGGAGCCGGCATGGAAGATAGAAGCGATCCGGCCGGAGCAGGCAAATAAGGTTTTGTGATTTTCTAAATAAAAGTTTCAAAATTATTCCTAACACTTAACACTTAACACCTAACACTTTTATATAAAAAAATGTCCTCAATAACCGAAATTTTCTATTTTAATAAAATGAGGGGATATTTGTCTGTTTGTCCGAACCCTGATGAAAGGATTAAGGGATTTTTCATGATTAAGAACAAAAGTACAAGGAAGCCGGATAAGAAAAGGAAAAAAATTCCCCAAGCCTCTGAACCACAGATTAACACGGATTAATAACCAGATATCTCAGATTAAAAAATCAGTGAAATCCGAGTAATCTGTAAAAATCCGTGGTTCAAACACGCTAAAAAAGGAAAAAAACATGCGTAAATTTTCATCTTACGGACCTGTAAATACCAAACTTCATTATTATGTGCCTCGGAAAGCACTTATTGACAAAGGTTACAATCAGTTAATCGGCGATGAGCCTGACGAGGGAGGCCATTACATCACTGTCTGGGCTTCCAGACAATGCGGCAAAACATGGATTATGAACAAGGTGTTCCACAGATTGAGAAAAGATGAGCGGTTTCATGTGATCAAGTTAGAATTAGAATCCCTGAAAAACGAAAACAATGTGAATGATATCGTAAATGCCATTGCAGATGAACTTGCCGATGAACTGGATAATGATGCTGTTCATGCCGACTCATTGAAAACATTTGAGAATGTTTTCAGAAAAAATATTCTGGGTAAGCCCCTGATTCTTATCCTTGATGAATTCGATGCCTTGCCAGAGGACGCAATCAGCGGCATAGCCAGTGTGTTTCGGAATATCTATATCCACAGACAAAATGATCCAAAGCCTGCATGGGAAAAGAAATACCTTCTTCACGGTGTCGCACTCATTGGTGTCCGAAGTGTTCTTGGCATTGAAAACGTCAAAGGCTCGCCATTTAATATCCAGCGCAGTCTGCATATTCCCAATCTGAAGCCCGAGGAAACAGAATCCATGTTCAGATGGTACGAGCAGGAGAGTGGCAGAAAGGTGGAACAGGAGGTTATTGACCGGATATTTTACGAGACTCAGGGACAGCCGGGGCTGGTGTCATGGTTCGGCGAGCTGCTGACCGAGGGATATGAGAGCTATGAGCCGGATCCTGAAAAAACGGTCACTGTGAGCGATTTTGAAGAAGTTTATTCGGATGCCGTGGATGCGCTGCCCAATAATAATATTCTGAACATCATCAGCAAAGCAAGGCAGGAGCCGTATAAGGAACTGACTCTCGAATTGTTCAGAACCTCTGAAAAGGTTCCTTTCAAGTTTGACAATCCCAGACTGAACTTTCTTTATATGAACGGCGTGGTGACCCGGGAGAAGTCCCGGGGAAAAAATTATGTCAGGTTCCCCTGTCCGTTTGTTCAGAAACGCCTGTTCAACTATTTTTCCCATGAGCTTTTTCCGAATATGGGAACCATTTATGAGCCTTTCGAGGATACCGATGACATCGTAACAGAGTACACGCTGAACGTGAAAAATCTCATGGGGCGATATGAAAAGCATCTGCAAAAGAACCGGGACTGGATGCTGAGGGACGCGCCGAGGCGCAGCGACCTGAGAATTTACGAGGCAGTGTTTCATTTCAATCTTTACGAATATCTGGTGCGTTTTTTCGGAAGCTATGACACCAAAGTCTGGCCCGAATTTCCCACAGGCAACGGAAAAGTGGATATTCTCATCGAACATGGCGAGAAACTTTATGCGCTGGAGTTGAAAAGCTATAAGGACAAACCCGCATACCGCATGGCATTGGACCAGGCCGTACAATATGGAAAGGAACTGAGTCTGAACGTCATTTATCTGGTGGTGTTCGTGGAACATATTAATGACAAATACCGGCACAAGTATGAAAGAGATTATCCGGATAAAAATACCGGCGTGACGGTCGTGCCAGTGTTTGTGGCAACGGGGAACTGAACCACAGATTTTCGCAAATTACCCGGATTCCGCTGATTTTAAAAAGTCCATGTCATCCGTTCAATCTGAGCAAATCCGTGGTTCGGAACTTTGAACCACGGATTTACATGGATTACCCGGATTTCTCAGATTAAAAAATCCGTGCAATCCGTTCAATCTGAGCAAATCTGTGGTTCGGAACTTTGAACCACGGATTTACACGGATTACCCGGATTTCTCAGATTAAAAAATCCGTGCAATCCGTTCAATCTGAGCAAATCCGTGGTTCGGAATTTTGTATAAAAATAAATATCATAATAAAAACAGAAGATTAATTCTGGAAATCTTTTAATCCTTTCATCAAAGTTCAGACAAATATTCATGTTTAAAATTTTTTGTTAATTTTTTTATAAGAAAAAATTTTATCCTGCATATTTATTATATCAAGGGGGGAGGGAATTTTTATTTTTCACAGACTTCAAATGTATAGTCGCCTATTTATATGATATGAGAGAATGAAATCTTTTCTTAAAATTTTTTATAAAAAAATACAAATGATAAGGAATGTTATAATGACAAAAAAAAACCTTTTTGTGAAAAAAATGCTTGTGATTCTTGTGATGTTATTAACAGCGCTTTCAGCGTCAGCTTATGGCGCTGAGGTTGAGATTCCGTCATCTTTCAATCCGGTGGGTTCGGGGGCAAGGGCACTTGGCATGGGGGGCGCATTTATTGCCGTGGCAGACGATGCCACCGCTGCTTCATGGAACCCCGGGGGGCTGACCCAACTGAGACTTCCGGAATTTTCCGTTGTGGGCTCTTTTTATCATCGGGGAGAGGATATTGAATTCGGAACCAATCCTGAAGCGGATGGCTCCCACAGCATTTCAGACAACAACATCAACTACCTGAGCGCAACCTATCCGTTTGAGCTTTCTGAAAAAAATATGGTTGTCTCATTAACCTATCAGCATCTTTATGATTTTAATCGGGAGTGGGCGTTTCTTCTACAAAAGAACATAGATGACGAAATTTCTGATAATTATTGGGATTACCAACAAACAGGAAGTCTGACGGCTCTTGGTCTTTCCTACTGTATTCGGGTTGTTCCGCAGCTTTCATTGGGTTTTACTTTGAATTTCTGGAATGATGATCTGAGTCCTAACAGTTGGGAAGAAAAATACCGAAAGACAAGCTCAGGCACAGATGAGGAAATGCAATTTTTTGAAAATGTTTCAAAAAATGAGGAACATGTGTTTAGCGGATTTAATTTCAATTTAGGCTTTCTTTGGCAGATAAACTATAAATGGACTATCGGAGGTGTTATCAAATCACCATTTAAGGCAGATATAGAACATAAGTTTGAGAGAAAAGCAGAACTTCTTTATCCTCTGTTTGATGAAAAAGCAGTGACGGAACAAAATCATGTGTGGGATGAAGAAATAAAAATGCCCATGTCATACGGGTTGGGGATTGTTTATAATGTCTCGGAGAATTTTTCCATATCAGGAGATATTTACAGAACTGAATGGGATGACTGTGTTTATAAGGATTATGAGGGCAATGAAACAAGTCCTTTTACGGGGCGAGACACTAATGAATCAGATATATCCCCCACTCATCAAATCCGAATAGGTGGTGAATATCGCTTTATAGATAAAGACAAAGGATATCTTATTCCCATAAGAGCCGGAGTACTTTATGATCCTGGTCCGGCCGAAGGCAATTCTGATGATTTTTATGGAATTGCTGTAGGTTTGGGTTTTACCAAAAATAAATGGTTTTCTTTAGACCTTGCCTATCAGTATCGTTTCGGCAATGAGGTCGGAGAAGCTTTGGCAAAGGAATTCCTATTTTCCGAAGATGTGAATGAACACATGGTTTATATTTCCATGATTTGGTATAAATTTTAACAATTTTACTTAAAAGGAGAATAAAAAAATGAGGAGCAAAACTTTGATTTTTTGGAGTTTTTTTGTATTGTATCTTTTAATCTCAATTTCTTTGCCTTGCTTTGCTCAGATAAGTCCTGACATCTACGAGGAAGACAACAGCCGCTACCAGGCACGAATAATTACTGTGGATAGCGATAAAGCTCAACGCCATAATTTCCATACACAAGGAGATGAGGATTGGGTGGTATTTGAGGCAAAGAAAGAGGATCAGGATATTTGTAATGGTTCTTGTACTTATACCATCAGGGTAACACCACTATATAATCTGGGAGATGATTGCGACCTCAAATTTGAGATTTATGACACGGATGGCAGAACACTCATGCTTAAAGAAGAAGCAGTAAATGACAGAGGCAAGGGCGATTATGAATCTCATGATTGGGACTGCCCGAAAGATGGCGATTACTATGTGAGAATATTAAATAACGGCGATTTTGGCACCAGTATGGAGTACGAGATTGAGATAAATATAATGGATGCTGGCGAGTTTGAAGAGGTGAAAATTAAGGGGTATGTGTATGATCGCGCTTGTAATGAAAGAATTCCCGGAGCAACGATTCAGATAAAAAAAGGGGGTATTCTTATTTCGGAGGTTAAAAGTTTAGATTTAGGTGGTGAGGAAAGCCATGAAAAGTTTTATTCTAAATGGATGGGTTTCTATTTTACAACATCGCTTGATTTAGGCAAATACACAATTAGAGCCTATGCCGATGGTTATAAAGATGAGCCTGAACAAGAATTTGACTTTATCGAAAAAGGTAAAAAAATATTTGATATATATATGGATCCCATAGACCCCGCCTGTGATACTCCTGAGTGGTTCGCAGATCCAGACGGCGATGGAAAGGGTATCAACAATCCACCTACCAAAGTTAAGAGACGTTCTCGACCCACAGGTTATGTGGATAACTGCGATGATAAAATTTATTTGGATAATGATGGCGACGGATACGGTGATCCGAATAATGAATGGCAGAATTCTGAAATATGCCATAATTGTGTAGAAGATAACACGGACTGCGATGATAATGATTCAGATGCGTTTCCCGGTCAGAAGTGGTATAAGGATGCAGATGATGATTTATATTCGGATGGCACAACCAAAAATTCATGTGAAAAACCTGCTGAATATTATAAGCCTGAATCAGAATTGGAGGAGATATCATGCGACTGTGATGATAATGACCCTGATATTCAGGAGTGTACTTGGTATAAGGATACAGATAATGACGGATATTCGGACCATCCAGTCTCTATAACTCAAACCTCATGTGCAAAACCTGAAGGGTATAAAATTCAGTCAGAACTGACAGGCTCAGGTGACTGTGACGACACCGATAAAAATGAGCATCCCGGCCAGACTTGGTATAAAGATACGGATAATGACGGATATTCGAATGGCACAACCGATACCACTTCATGTGAAAGACCTGCTGGCTATAAAATTCAGTCAGAACTGACAGGCTCAGGTGACTGTGACGACACTGATAAAAATGAGCATCCTGATCAGACTTGGTATAAAGATACGGATAATGACGGATATTCGGATGGCACAACCAAAAATTCATGTGAAAGACCTGCTGGCTATAAGCTTCAATCGGAGTTGAAAGGCTTAGATGACTGTGACGACACTGATAAAAATGAACATCCCGGTCAGACTTGGTATAAGGATACGGATGATGACGGATATTCAGATGGTACGACTGATAACACCTCATGTGAAGGACCTGCCAAGCATAAAATCCAATCGGAGTTGAAAGGCTTGGACGACTGCGATGACGGAGAATCATCGGTTCATCCGGGAGCAACGGAAATCTGCGGTGATGGCATTGATCAGGATTGCAAAAATGGTGATCTTCTTTGTCCCACAACGACCAGACCTACGACAACTACAACAACGACCACAACAACTACAAGCACTACAACCACAACTACAACTACAACTACAACTACAACATGTCCTACTTGGTATATGGATGAAGATAAAGATGGACATGGTAATCGAAATAAGTCCAGACCAGATTGCGGGCAGCCTCATGGTTATGTTGAAAATGACGATGACTGCGACGATAGTGATCCCTTAATCCCCGGTGCTGAGGAACTTTGTTGCAATGGGAAGGATGACAACTGTAACGGGCAGGTTGATGAGGGGTGTTGTAAAGTCTGCGAAAACTATTGCCTGGATACCGACGGTGACGGATATGGCGATCCGAATAACACCAAGGAGTCCTGTACGCAACCTGATGGTTATGTTGAAAATTGCGATGATTGCGATGACTCCGATCCTGACCTTCCGACTAATTATTGCCTCGATGCCGACAAAGACGGATATGGCGATCCGAATAACACCAAGGAGTCCTGTACGCAACCTGATGGTTATGTTGAAAATTGCGATGATTGCGATGACTCCGATCCTGACCTTCCGACTAATTATTGCCTCGATGCTGACGAGGACGGACACGGTGATAAGAATAGTGATTCCAAATTAGCTTGTACGCGGCCTGATGGTTATGTGGAAAGTTGTGATGACTGCAATGATTCTGATCCGGAGGTTCCTGGTCCTGAAATTTTTAATGACAAAGATGATGACTGTGATGATGAGATTGATGAATGTGCAGAAGATAGTTCTAAGCAAGAGCCAAACATCGTCACATTAAACACCGAAAAATCTCAGTGTCATAATTTTCATGCTCCTGAGGATGAGGACTGGTTTGTGTTCTACGGACTTTCCAGCCAGTCTTATACAATCGAGGTAAGCGATCCGGAAGAAGATTGCGATCCTGTAACAGAGCTTTATGATGCTGACAGAACATCGGTCATTGTTCCTGTCAATAAGGAGGAGGAGGGCCAAGCTGAAACTTGTGCCTGGACATGCGCTAAAGACGGTCTTTACTATGTAAAGGTAAAGAATTCCAATTCAGATGTTCTGGGCTATCGCACGGAGTATCGTTTGCAGATATTCAGACCTCATTCCTGTGTTACCAGAACAGTTACCGGAACCATAACCGACAAATTTTCCAAAGAACCCATCGAAGGTGCGCTGATTCAAACAGATCAAAATGACACAGCCATCAGCGGGGAAGATGGTCACTACGAGATGATTTTTTGTTCTTCTTCTGACAATATGACTGTTGAAGCTGACGGATATAACACCGCTATGGAAAATTTGGAGAGTACCGGAAAAGGCGGTTCTGCTGATTCTTTCACGCACGATGTCATTTTGGAGCCGGTCGTCAGTCTCTCTGATGCTATCCTTATTTTGCAGATATTGACAGAACAACAGAGCGCTGAAACCTTTACCATAGATATAAACAACGATGGAAAGAGCGGATTGGAGGAAGTGATTTATATTTTGCGAAGATTGACGGGGTCTTGAACCACAGAGTTACACAGATTTCAAAGATTTCACGGATTGTTTGCAGTTTATTTTGCACTCCGTGCGGTCTGGGAAAGCAGAATCATTGGCTCGCTGATTATAACAAATCCGTGAAATCCGAGTAATCCGCTAAAATCTGTGGTTCAAACCTCAGCAAAAAGGAAAAAACATGCGTAAATTTTCATCTTACGGACCTGTTGACAAAGACCTGCATTTTCATGTGTCAAGACAGGAAATAATTCAAAACAGTCTGGCTCGCCTTATCGGAGACAATCCGAACAAAGGCGGCCATTACATCACCGTATGGGCACCCCGTCAATGCGGAAAAACATGGATTATGAATGAGGTCTTTCACAAACTGAGGAAAGATAAGCGGTTTCATGTGCTGAGTCTTGACTTGGAATATCTGAAAATGCAGGAAGATACGAACCGGATTTTCAAATCTGTTGCAAATCAGATTGCAGAGCGACTGAAACTGAAAAACATCTCAGCAGATACACCAGATGATTTCCATAAACTGTTTATGAAGGGAGTCATTGACCAGCCCCTGATTCTGATGATTGATGAGTTCGACGCATTGGCCGAAGATGCTATCAGCGCGTTGGCCGGCGTGTTCAGATATATTTACAATATGCGCCAGAAAGATCCCAAACCTTCATCTGAAAAAGAATATCTTCTTCACGGTGTGGCACTCATTGGTGTGCGGAGCGTTCTGGGCATTGAAAACAGAAGAGGCTCGCCCTTCAACGTCCAGCGAAGCCTTCATATTCCCAGGCTCACCTTTGAAGAGGTGGAATCCATGTTCGGATGGTATGAGAGGGAAAGCGGTCAGAAAGTGGAACCGGAGGTTACTGACCGTGTGTTTTACGAGACCCGGGGGCAGCCAGGGCTGGTGTCATGGTTCGGAGAGCTGCTGACCGAGGGATTTGACGAATATGAGCCGGACCAAAGCAGACCGGTGACTATGGATGATTTTGACTATGTTTACGCTGCCGCGAGTCAGATTCTTCCGAACAACAATATCCTGAACATTATCAGCAAGGCAAAACAGGAACCTTACCGGCAGTTTGTCATAGAACTGTTTAAGACAGATGAGAAGGTTCCGTTCAAATTTGACGAGCCAGTTGTCAACTTCTTATACATGAATGGCGTGATTGACCGGGAAGGGACCGGAGGAAAATTCTCAGTCAGATTTCCCTGCCCCTTTGTTCAGAAGCGGCTGTTCAATTATTTCTCATACCAATTGTTTCCGCATATGGGAATCATTTACGAACCTTTCGAGGATACAGATGACATCGTTACGGAGAAAACGCTAAATGTGAGGAATCTCATGAAACGGTATGAGAGGCATCTGCAAAACAACCGGGACTGGATGCTGAGGGATGCACCGAGACGCAGCGATCTGAGAATTTACGAGGCAGTGTTTCATTTCAATCTTTACGAATATCTGGTGCGTTTTTTAGGAAGCTATGACACAAAAATCTGGCCCGAATTTCCCACAGGCAACGGAAAGGTGGATATCCTCATCGAACACGGGGGAAAACTTTACGCGCTGGAACTCAAAAGCTACAAGGACAAACCCGCATACAGCAGAGCATTGGAACAGGCCGCACAATACGGAAAAGAACTGAGTCTGAAGGTTATTTATCTGGTGGTGTTCGTGGAACACATTGATGATAAATACCGGAACCATTACGAGAAGGATTATCAGGACGAAAATACCGGTGTGACGGTCGTGCCGGTGTTTGTGGCAACGGGGAACTGAACCACGGATTAACATGGATTACTCGGATTCCGCTGATTAAAAAATCCGGGAAATCCCTTTGATCAACTCAATAATAATCGGATGATACGATGAGGAACAGAAAAAAGAAGGGCAATGTTTATCTGCGGGATCACAAAGCAGGTCTTTTGGAAATGACCCGAACCGGCTATCGTTTTACATATTATAAGAATTATCTCTCCCTTCCGAATGCACAGCCAGTAAGCCTTACCCTGCCTCTGAGGGAAAAACCTTATGAGAGTAAAAAATTGTTCTCCTTTTTTTTCGGGCTGCTCCCTGAAGGCTGGTTTTTGGATATCACATGCCGGACCCTCAAGATTGATCCGAAAAATAAATTTGATCTCCTTCTGGCAACCTGCGGAGATTGTGTCGGTGCAGTAACGGTGTTTCCAGCAGAGGAAAGTGAAAGCATATGAAAATCCAATGTTTCTCCTGTCAGATTTCTGACTCAGATCAAAATATTCGGCATGGCTATCATGCGGAATGCTCAAAAAAACTTTTCGGAGACAAAATCCCTCCGAAAGTGCCTTTCAGCACGCCTGATATTCTCAGTGAATCTCTGAAGATGGTCGGAAAGATGTCCGTGTCCGGTGTTCAGCCTAAATTATCTGCGGTTCATAACCGGAAGAAACGTCAGTTGGTTGTTGTGAAGCGAGGAGGTCTTTACATTTTAAAACCTCAGACAGACCTTTTTCTGTGTCTTCCTGAAAATGAGAACCTTTGTATGTGCATAGCCTCTGTATGCGGTATAGATGTGCCGTCTCACGGACTTCTTCCGCTCACGGATAACAGATTCGCATATGTGGTGAAGCGATTTGACAGAACAGAAGGCGGGTTTAAATTTGAGCAGGAGGATTTTCAGCAGTTACTTGATATCAGGGATAAATACGACGGCTCTTATGAACGGATTGCAAATTTTATCAAAAAAAACTCAGATGATCCCGGGGCTGATCTTATGAAACTTTATGAACGCGCTCTTCTTTTTTTTATACTTGGAAACGGCGATGCACATTTGAAAAATTTCTCTCTTATTCGAACCCGGGAAGCAGGATATCATCTTTCGCCCGCGTATGATATTGTCAGTTCCAAGCTGGTATTGCCGGATGAGCGTGAAGAAACCTGCCTCAGCTTACAGGGAAAGAGGAATCGCATTTCCAAAAAGGATTTTATCAGATTATCAGCACATTTCGGACTTGACAGAGAACAGACTGATTCTGTTTTAAGCCGCCTGAACCGTCTTAAATCGGAGATTGAAATGATGATACAAAAGAGTTTTTTGCCTGAGCAATTAAAGACCAAGATTCTTGAAATATTCGGAGAAAGAATGAAACGACTTTTTGGATAAAATCCGAACCGCAGATTCACACAGATGACCCGGATGCCGCTGATTAAAAAAATCCGTGAAATCCATGAAATCTGAGTAAATCCGTGGTTCTGAGTTCTGAACCACAGATTAACACAGATTATCCGGATTCCGCTTAAATGTATCATCTGAGTAAATCCGTGATTCAAAAATCTTTAACATTTTAAATCAGGAGGTAAGTAAAAAAATGAAACCAAGAACAAAAAACCCGTTTAATCGGTTGGCAATCATCAGCGTTTGCATCATCGCCATGATCTTTTCGCCGCTTCTGGCTTCAGGCGAAGAAACCTATAAATTTGAGCGGCTGTGGCCCACGTTGCATCAGCCCTGGTATTTTGGCGACGTGGAAGGGATTTCAGTGGATAACGAAGGCTATGTTTATGTTGTGGACATGTACAGCCATTGTATTCGGAAATTTACACCTGACGGTCGCTTTGTGACCCAATGGGGAGGCTATGGCAAGGAAAATGGAAAATTTGACGCTCCGACTCAGGTAGCGATTGACAATGACAATAATTGTCTTTATGTCGTTGAAAAATATAACCATCGGGTTCAGAAATTTTCGTTGGATGGAAAATTTCTGGATGCATGGGGAAAATACGGAAGCGGAGAAGGAGAATTTTCGTTTCCTCAAAGAATCGCTGTGGGAAAGGATGGTTCGGTCTATGTGTCAGATTCGCGAAACTATCGGATTCAGAAATTTGATTCAGATGGAGAATTTCTGATCAGATGGGGCATAAAGGGGAACGGAGACGGTGAATTTTTGGCTCCCCGGGGAATCGCTATTGATAGTGAAGGGTCTGTCTATGTCGCAGATTCGGAAACCAATTGTATTCAGAAATTCACATCAGATGGTGAATTTGTATTCAAATGGGGAAATGAAAGCGAAGACGGTGAGGAATGTCTGCTCAACGCTCCCAACGGCATTGCCATTGATAAAGGGTTTGTCTATGTGGTCAATGAGGGAAATGGTACGGTTCAGAAGTTTCGGCTAGAGGAGAATTCTGCAACCTGTGTGGCAACAAAATGGGAAGGAGAATCCCAAATAAATTCTGTGAAAGCACGGATCGATGAACTGATTGAAGACTATTTGGAACTTATCAAAACATACAGAATGAATTTTCAGGCATTGAAAGACCTGGTAAACTATCTGCCTGCAAGCGTTGAGAATAGTGAATTTAAATCCCCCAGAGATATTGCCATAGATAATAACGGATTTGTCTATGTCGCAGATACGGGAAATCAGCGCATTCAGAAATTCGATTCACACGGAACCTTTATTTCCAAGTGGACCGGGATAAATAACAAAAAAGGAACATTCCAGTCTCCCCTTGGCATCGCGGTATATAAAACCGAGGATGACGAGTTCATCTATGTTGCAGATTCGGGAAATCATCGTATCCAGAAGTTCAGACGAAGTGACGGAAAACTTATTGATATCTGGGGAAAAGAAGGCGACGGTGAAGCAACAACTAAAGATGCCGCAGAATTTGAATTTCCTGCGGATATCGCTGTTGACAAATATGGAAATGTTTATGTCGCAGACACCTTAAACCACCGGATCCAGAAATTTGATCCTGACGGAAAGCCTTTAGGGGTGTGGGGTAAGCATGCCATCAACGAAAATAAAGAATTAGAACTTGGGCCGGATAATTTTTTAATACCTGTGGGAATTACTGTCCATGACGATTATGTCTATGTATCGGATTTGGGAACCAACCGAATCCATAAATTTCACATAAACAAAAGCCCGGCAGAAGGTACGGTGTGGAAGGCTCAGTCACCTGTCAGAGTGGCTGTTGACAAAAATGAAAATGTCTATTCGGTAAACCAGGACTGTAATTGTGTTCAGAAGTTCTCACCTGACGGAACACGTTTCAAAGACTGGAAAATCGAACTTGCCAAAGAATCCGAAACTACGGGGCCGGCTGTTGAATATTCAGGATTGACAATTCAGTATGAGCCATCAGATGACCCGGCCATGCCAGGCAAGGAGTATCTTTATGTCTCGACAGGTGAGTATAATTACCGTATCTGGAAATTTCTGTTAGAGGATGACAAAGCCACCTTTGTCACCCAAATCAGCGAGCCGGGCCACGAGATCGGACAAGTGACATTTCCCGGAGGAATTGATGTTGATGAAAACGGGAGAATATATGTCGCTGATACCGGAAACCATCGGGTTCAGATATTCAGAAAGGGCCAGGACGCTGATAAAAAAATGAAGGCGATTATTGTAGCTGGCCGAAAATCCGAAAGCTCTGAAAGCTCTGAAAGCTCCGAAAGCTCCGAAAGCTCCGAAAACTCTGAAAGCTCTGATGACAAACTGTGGAAACACGGGATAACTCAGGGAGCCGCCAACTTCACATACCGAGCTTTAATTTATCAGGGATTCACCCCTGAGACGATCTATTATCTGAGTTCAGATACTGACCTTGATTTAACAGGTAATGGTGAAGCAGATGTAGATGCCCCTGCTACAAAAGCCGATCTGAGAAATATTATTCTCTCCGAAGAATTGGCAGAAGGTGTAACTGATGTGGTCTTGTATCTTGTGGATCACGGCGGAAAAGGTACGTTCCACATAAACGAAAATGAGACGTTGACCGTATCTGATGAACCAGATGAGTTGGATAACTGGCTCAATGAGCTTCAAAATAAAATTTCAGGTAAAATTATAGTGGTTTATGAAGCTTGCCATTCTGGGAGTTTTTTGCCTTATCTGAAGCCGTCAGCAGATAAAGAGAGAATTGTCATCACCAGTGCCTCTGCTGAAGAATCAGCAAAATTTTTTACAGATGGCTCAGTGTCTTTCTCAAGTTACTTCTGGACGGAAATTTTTAACGGAGTAAACCTTGCAGATGCTTTTGTTACAGCTCAAACAGCCACAGTTCATACAATACAAGACCAGCATGCGCTTATAGATGATAATGGCAACGGAGTCTATGAAGAGGATGAGGATGGCAAACTTGCCCGGAACATTTATATTGGTAACGGCACAACTGTCTCAGGAGAAGCTCCTGTTATAGCGAATGTATCACCGGATCAGACCCTGACCGGAGGAACTGCAAAGGCTTCTATATATGCCGAAGGTGTAAGTGACCCAGATGGTGATGAAGTTGCCCGTGTATGGGCAGTTATCAGGCCGCCAAAATATGATTTCTCAAAAGATGAATATGGCATTGATTTGCCTTATATTGATCTTAAATATAGGGGAGATAACCGCTATGAAGAATATTACGAAGAAGAAAAGTATTATAAATTTGATGTGCCTGGCACATATCTGATCTCGGTATATGCCAAGGACGCTGCCGGAAATACATCATCACCTCCGAAGCTGATCAAAGTTACAGTTGAAGATACGTCAAGGCGAAAAGTAATTCTTGTTGTCGGTGATTATTCCTTATATGTAACCAGAGGGGTGCTGACAGAACTTGGACAAATTGCTTACAATGCACTGCGAAACCAGGGATATGATGACAATGATATTTATTTTCTGAGTCCTGAGTTATCTTCGGGTGTATATGGTACTCCGAGTTTTGAGAGTTTGGACTATGCCGTCAATACCTGGGCAGCCGATGCTCGGGATGTGGTTTTGTATATGGTCGGAGAGAGCAAAATCAGAGATGATGATGGCAGGGACTTTCGTATCAATGATACAGAAACAATTTCAGCAGAAATGCTGGATGAGTGGCTGGATAGCCTGCAAGCCGATAAGATTCCCGGAAAAGTTACAGTTATCTATGATTCCTGCAATTCTGAAAATTTTCTTTCTTTGCTTTCTCCGCCGAACGAGAAGGAACGTATCCTGGTTGGCAGCTCTGGCAAAAATCAGCCAGCATATTTTGTCTCCGATGGTGGCCTCTCTTTTTCCAAGTATTTTTGGAGAAGTGTATCTGACGGTGAAAATATTAATGAGGCTTTCATTGCCGCCAAAAAATTCATTGAACTTATAGATGAACAGAATAATGCTCAGATAAACGATAAGAACCTTGCGGCCAATTATTTTATTGGTGCCGGAATAATACGGGCTGACAGCAAAAGGCTGATCAAATCTGTAGCACCGAATCAGACATTAAGCGATGATGGAACGCCGACGATTATATGGGCAAAGAACGCCATAGCAAGAAAAAATATTGCCAAAATATGGGCGGTAATCAGCCCCGGTAGTGATGACCATGATGGAGTGTGCTGCATTACGACACTGGACAAGAGAGAGCTTAAATATGATCCAACGGATAAAAGATATAAATGTGAAGTAATTTATGAAGATTTTCCCGATGAGGGTGAGGGCGAATATGTCATTGCCATCTACGCCGAAGATAAAGATAAAAATATCTCTGATCCCTTAATCACAAAGGTCTGCAAGGGAAATTGCTGGGACAGACCGGATGACCGGGATAAAGACGGTGTGCCAGATGAAAGAGATGCTTTCCCTAAAGATCCGACAGAGCAATACGACTCAGACAAAGACGGCATCGGGGATAACAAAGACCCGGATGATGATAACGATGGGATTCCTGATATATGGGAGGAGTTTTTCGGCACAAATCCCATTAAGGCTGAAACGGATGACAGTACGCTTTTGGAATACAATACAGGAAATCCCCCTGACGTGTCCTGGAAAACCCTAAACGGTCATGTTTCAGGAGAAGCCGAGGATTTCTATATAATTTCAGGTTATATTCTTAACTCGGAAGATAAAGGCGTTCCGGGTGTTGTTATAGAAGGCGGCCCCGGTCATGCTCAGACAGATGAATACGGCTTTTACAGCATTGAAGTTCCCTCTGACTGGACAGGAGGAACACTGATCCCTGCCAAATTCGAGCATGTTTTTATTCCGTCGGAGTGGACATACAAAGGCATAAAAAAACACGTTTGCGCTCAGGATTATCTGGCGGTTCCCCTGGAAGAAATAAGCCAGGACAACATCAATCTGATGATTGAAGATGCCAGAAGCAGCGGAACTCTGATTGAATCGTTTCAGAGCGGAGACTGGAATGAGGAGACAACCTGGAATCCTAACCGAATTCCCACAAAAGCGGATACAGTTCTGATCAACTCCGGTCATACAATAAACTTCAAGCTGGCTGATGTGAGAACCCGGGATGAGGACCCGGAATATTCCTGCGGCTCCGATGGCAGTAAAATCAACGAGGGGAACAAAATAAAAGGATTATATATCTCTGAGGGGGCCGTATTAACAAGCAGCGACCCGGGAACAGATATAAAGCTGTCAGCAACCGATTTTATCTATAATAACGGAGAAATCAGCGGAGCAGATGCGCCGGACACAATAGAAGAGGTGCCCCCTGTTCCTGACGAATGCGAAACGGGGTCTGATGATTTGGAAAAGTCCGATGATTCAGGGTCCCGCTTTGATGATCCTTTCGATGTGGCAGCTTCTGACGATTATGAACCGGATGTGTCTGAGGAAACCCCTGTTCTGCCGGGCGGAAATGTCATCCTGAATGCCGGAAATATCTTCTATAATGATGCTGACGGAACGATTCAGGGAGGTCAGGGAGGTTATCATTTTGCTGAATTTGCTGTGGGAGGAGACGGCGGCAGTGTTGAAATATACGGCGACATGATTGTCAATGACGGGACTGTCGGCCCTGACTGCGAATCAGACACTGACGGCGGACACGGCGGTTCTGCAAAAACACCTTCCGGTCCCTGCACTGCCTGTTACGATGCCTTTGGCGGAAATGGCGGAGATACGATTCTTCTGGCGGACAGCACTGTAATCAACAGAACAAAAGGGCATATTTCCTCAGGAAAAGGCGGAAAAGCATTTTACGGGCATTGCAACGGATATGGCGGAAAAGGCGGAGAGCTTATTTTTTCCGCGCCGGTTACGATTCAGGGCGGGACAATGGAAAGCTGCGGAAGGGGCGGTTCTCTGTCTTGCGATCCAAGCACGGTTGACGTGAGCGGAAAAACGATCTCTGAAAAGCTTCTTATCGCTGGCGGCAATAACTGGATACTCAATCTCCGGGATATCAGTCCGGATTCCCTGTCTGATTCTGACAAGATTATACTTGCCGTAGGAAAATCCGGAATACTGGATCTGAGAGGGCTTCCCAGGAATGCAATCAATGCGGAACATATAGAAATTTACGCGGATAATATTCTGAAAGATGACTGCGTGAATATATCAGATATTTTTAATGCAAAGGATATCAAACTTAACGGCTCCAAAATTTTCTATGATTTTGCCATAAGAATGCCCATAAGGCATGTGGAGGGAACAGCAGATGAGTTTGTTTTTATACCTTTCATTCTGCTGAACAACAGCCCTGAAAGAGATACTTATGATATAGAAATGAGAGACTCTGAAGGGAATTATTTGGATGTCTTAGAAGACTATCACGATAGCACCGTTGAATCCCTTGACAGAAAAGTGGTATGCCTGAAAGTTCGGCTGCCTGACACACAAGGCAAATCCGAAAATTTTATCCTTGAAGTAACATCAAAAGGAGATCCTTCGAAACGAGTTTACGCAAGCGTGAGAGGAACCTCGTCGGAACCGCTTATCGGAGATCAGGATGAAGATGATGACGGTCTTTCCGATTTTCAGGAGCAAAATGTTCATCATACGGACCCGGAAAATCCGGATACCGACGACGACGGCATGACTGATGGCTGGGAGGTGCATCACGGACTGAATCCCGGAAAAACGGATGGTCCGCCGGAAGATTCTGATGATTCATCCGAAGATCCCGACGGAGACGGATTTACTAACCTTGAGGAATTTGAAGGAGCGAGCGATCCGAATAATGAGGAATCAACGCCCAAATATATCGAAGGCGAATTTCCCAAAGACTCGGATCATGACGGTTTACCTGATGTTGTAGAAGGAAAATATGGAACCGATCCGGAAAACCCGGATACCGACGGCGACGGTATGCCAGACGGTTGGGAGGTTTCTCATGGACTGAATCCCGCAAAACTGGGATATGTACCTGACGATTCTGATGACGCATTCGAAGACCGTGACGGAGACGACATCAGCAATATTGAGGAATATGAGAAATGGAGAGAATTCAGAGAATGCACTGATTCGGACGAGTTACCTTTCACGGAGGACAGCGATGAGGACGGCATAAGAGACTGTTGGGAAGTGCATTATGATCTGGATTCTTCTGCGGATGATTCATCCGAAGACCCGGACGGCGACGGATTTACCAACTTTGAGGAGTTCGAGGCCGGAAGTAATCCCAATGATAAAAGATTTGTGCCTGAGTCTGAAGATTCTGACCAAGATGGTCTGCCCGATATTTCGGAGGAAAAATATGAGACCGATCCTGCAAATACGGATACTGACGACGACGGCATACCGGACGGGTGGGAGGTGTATCACGGACTGGATCCGCTGGTGAAGAATGATCCTTCCGAGCTTGAGGAATACGAGGCATGGAAAAATTTCGGAGAGTGTATTACTTCTCAGGAAGCGGAATTCACCGAAGACAGTGATGATAATGGGATAAGAGATTGTTGGGAGGAGCATTATTCTACAGATGACGCATTCCAGGACCCGGACGAGGACGGATTTACCAACCTTGATGAGTTTAAAGCTGAGACGGATCCTAATGATAAAAATTCCAATCCCCGAACCAAAGACACTGATAACGATGATTTGCCGGATATTTTCGAAGCAAAAATCGGAACTGACCCGGCAGATTCGGATACCGACAGGGATGGCATGAACGACGGATGGGAGGTTTATTACCGTCTGAATCCCTTCTTCAATGACTCGCCAGATGACCCGGACGGGGACGGATTTACCAACCTTGAGGAATACAATATCTGGAAAGAATTCAGAGGCTGCTCGAATCCCGGGGACAGACAATCCGTACCTAACCTGACGTTTAAGTCGGGAGTATTCACAGTGGAAGAAGATGGTATCGTGGAAATTGACTGGCTTTACGACGGCGGAGCGTTTCAGGGGGAATTCGGCATCTTCAGCCTTTCAGGAATGGAATCGCTTACAAAATATGATTTTATATTGGAAGCCATTGACAGAGTCATGTCTCATACATGCACGGGGACGCCCACTGAATTGGAAATTGAAGGCTGTATTGTTTTTTCAGATCCCAAAGAAGGTGCCCGGTTCAGAGGCATACTCGAAGATGAAGGCACAGAATGGAACAACGGCTCCTACAACGGAACAAAGCGTATCCGGCTGGGTCCGGGAAAACGCTTTGCAACGGTCCTGATTCCCAATTCCACATTTGAAAAGCTGGCTGAAAACCCTTTTACGGATGATATAAATATACGCCCCCTGTTTTCACTAATCTCCCCAAATGCAGATTACGGTATGCACCTGGGCCAGATGGCGGATATCAGCGAAAAGGAAGCGGATATCAGTAAAAAGGGAAACGCGTTTGCGTATGAGGATATTGATCTGAATGATCCGGAAAGCGATGAAGATTATAACGATCTTATCGTTCAGATTACCGGTGCCGCGCAAATAAACCCTGTTCCATCGTTAGATTCGCTGGTAAGCACGGATGATTCCGGTAAACGTAGCAGAAAAAAGCGAGATGACAGGAATGATGATGACTGGTTTGACTGGCGAACGGAAACAGAACTGGGCAGACTGATTATGGAACATATTGGGATGCCGCTCCCGCAGCCCGGAGACCAAAGCATATCCATAGAAATTGACGGGGGTGCGGATCTGCTGCTGTATGATGCCGAGGGCAGAGTCATCGGCAAAGAAGGCGGATACATACCGGGAACCAGCTTTGAAATTGATAAGGACGGTCGTCAAATCATTTCTCTGCCCAGGTTGGAACAGGGAGAATATGACTATCGTATTGTTCTCCATGGCAGAGAAGACGCCGTCCGCCAAGTGACGGTGAAACCTGAGGGGGCCTGCGAAGCCTGGTCAGAAATAGCAGATGTCGAAGTGGAAGCCCATCAGGTTTTTAAGTCCGATATATCGGTGTCCTTATCTGGTGATGATCTGACCATTGATCTCGGAGAACCGATTTCTCTGTTTTATGATTTTGACGGTGACGGGGACTTTGATGACGATGACACTGAAAAAATTTCTTTGATGTGGAACACCTGCCGAGATAATCAGGACTATCAGGACTATGATGCGTTCTATGACTTTGACGACGACGGCTGCATCACGGTCATCGACATTATGGCGGCTGTAAACAACAAAATTATTCAGTAATTCAGATGTTGTGAATGCAAGCCTGAATATCTCAGAATTACAGAAATTCATTGAATAAACCCAAGTCCCCGGACAATCGTTTTTCGATATTCAAAGACTTCCGAAGTTTCAAAAACTTCGGAAGTCCGAATGTCCGGCAGATCAGCTTATTTTTACTTTGTCACATTATTTTTTTGGCTAGTCCTTCATCCGTGGAGATGGCCCCTGAACCACGGATTATCACAGATTTTTCGGATTTCACTGATTAAAAAATCCGTGCAATCCGTGTTATCCGTATAATCCGTGGTTCAGAACCCCTGCAAAATGCCTGAACTGCTGATTATCCTTTTTTCGGATTTCACTGATTAAAAAATCCGTGCAATCCGTGTTATCCGTATAATCCGTGGTTCAGAACCCCAACAAAAGGCTTGAACCATTAATCACCATCACTCGCCGTATGGGTCAGTGATAAGCAGGGGCCCCGTATGGAAGCGATTCGCCCTGCTTCTTCAGAAGAAAAAGATGGATGTATTTCATATCCAAATTTTTTACTGAAACCTCTCCGTATTCACTTTCTATTTCTCTGAAAAGACGCTCCAGGGTCTGCCCTGCTGCCTGACTGATATCATAAATATCCGTGCCGGTTTTGTCTGACAGCCAGTTCAGAAGAGATTCTTTCATGGATCGTTTTATTTTACGGGGATTATCTTCCTGGGTCCACAATGCGTTAAACAAGTTGTTGAATATATCGGGATCAATAGGGAGAAGTTCTTCTGATAATCCGAGATAATGCCTGGCCCAGACCGTCAGAATAAGACTTTTATGAGTAACCACGCCCGTTCTCACCTGCTCTCTCGGAAACGACAGCGTATTTATTTTTGTAAGAGAAAGGAGATGATCAAACGCTATGATATCATTTAATACGCGCTCAGTAACGTTAATATCATCCAATGAGTTAAATTCCCTATAGATGACACCTGTTTTATAGTTATCAAAAAACATGGGTTTTTTGATCAGAAGGCCCCCGAGGAACCCGAGCCATTCTTCACCCCAGAAGCTTAAAGGCAGCCCCTGTTTTTGGAACCAGCTCTGTTTTCGCCACTTTTCAGCCCGCCACTTCAGCTCAAGGGCAAGTCCGTGACCCACTCTGAAAATTTCGGAAAGCGGAAATTTTTGTATTAATGCGGCTGTGCGATTTACACGGTGAGGTGTTTGTTTTTCTGTCAGACGCTCAAGGCCGATACTGACATACCCGCAAACTTTTCTTACAATATGTCTTAATTCCTCCCGCTCCCTGATTTTTTTTTGGTCGGCCGAGATCACCTGATTACACAGACCTGCAAATTCTCCCTGAAGCTGATGTAAAATAGCTTCTGTCCTGATCACCTGCAAAGCATGGGTAAACAGATTATCCTCTTTCAGCATGGCCACAGCATAGAACGGAACAGGCGGCAGAACTGAATTTCCTTGTTCTGAAACTGAAAAGCCAAGTCTTTTCAGCGAGTGTGGTTTTCCAAAAGCCTCTGGTTTTAAAGGCTGATAAATGCCAATGGCTTCATCAAAAGGCATAAATCCTTTTTCAGCCAAACGGACATTTCTCAGACGATAGGCTTCCTCCTCGGATTCAGCAGAAAGCACTGTTGAAAATTCAAGCAGAACATTCTGATAGGTGACATGATCATATGTGGCAAGATGATGTAAAAATTCTGACAAAAACGCGTCACGCAGTTCTTTGTCTTCTATTTCATAATCATAAGGATTGTCAATTAATTTTAAATAAAATACATCATCAAACGTAAAAAAACCGTCGCCAAAATCAGACGGATCCTGATCATGTTCTCTGACAATCACTTCGATGTTTTTAAACATATAGAATTCCACAAATTCGATTTTCTCTTCCAAAAACCATTTTACCAGGCGCTTCGGATCTGCCTTGATCAGCAGATCAAACCACTTTGTAACGGAATTCATTGAAATTCTGTCTCTTTCCCACACCTCGATATCAACAATGTATTCCCATTGTCTGGCAGATGCCAGGGATAATAACTCCACGGAATCCCCGACGCCGATGTCGTGTATCAGAAAATAAAAATCTTCTTCCGGGAAGGAATGGACAAGGGCATGAGGCTGCGGATGTTCTAAAATTTCATCCAGGGCCTTTTCCGCGGGCAGCGACAGGATTTCTTTTCTTTTTATATGCAGTTCTTGAATGGCTCGTTCTACGGAGAACGGCTGACGGTATTGTATTTCTTCGTTCATATTGTGTTTCTCCCCCGGCAATGCGCTGCCAGGCTGTTCTCTCTCTCCCCGGCAATGAACTGCCGGGCTGTTTTCAGTCGTCCCCAGGGGACTAAAAAGGTACGGCCGGCAAGCACGCCCAAACCCGACGCCTGAAGTTTCTTATTTTTTCCATGTGACAAATATTGCTATTCCCATCAGAACAGCGGCAAAGATCAGCAGCCCGCCTGAAAGAAAATCCAGAAACATGAGATTTCCCACCCCGAAGCAGAAGCAATAGACCGTGGCTGCTCCCAAGACCCAGTGAATGCAGCACCGTTTTATATGAGGATTCCATTCGAGATCAGGATAATTCTCGTGTACAGGCCCCCAGAAGGTCGGAAACGGTTTCACTTTTGCGCAAAAATTTCTCAGGTGTTCTTCGGATGTGGGCTTTGTGAGAAAGCAGACAACAAGCCATGAAACCGTACACACGGCCATCACAATCAGGAACCGGTACTGCCACTCCAAATGAGGGATATCGTCCCAGTATCCCACTGCCTTTCCGAACTTGGGAGACAGCATGGTGCTGCCGATGCCGGACGCGGCAAGGGCGGCAATTTCAGCCCACGCGTTGACCCGCCACCAGAACCATCTCACCACGATCACAATCCCGTAACCCGCGGTAAGCATGGACATATAATACCACGCGTCACTGACAGAATCAAGATTATACGCAATAATTACCGCAAGTATCAGCATGAGAATCGTGCTGATCTGCGAGGCCCGGACATAATGCTTTTCAGAGGCTTCCTTCATAATAAACCGGCGGTAAATATCATTGACCATGTAAGACGCGCCAAAATTGATATGGGTGTCCACCGTTGACATGAACGCGGCCATGAGCGACGCGAGCATAAGTCCTAAAAAACCCGATGGCAGCAGTTTGACGATGAGCATGACATATCCGGCTTCGGGCATTTTTATGTCCGGATACAGCACCAGGGAAGCCAGTGAGACAAAAATCATGGGCCAGTAGTTGAACCCGAATGCGATCACCGCAAACATGATGGTGGAAAAAGACGCATGCCTTTCATCTTTTGCGGAGATAATCCGCTGGGTGATGGCCGGCGGCGGATTTCCCCACCATTTCAGACTGATAAACACAATGAAAGTCACGAAAAAAGGGCTTCCCGTACTCGGGAAAAAGGAGAGACGCTCCTCAGCCGATGCCGCGCCGTATCTCTCTGTAATCCCGGCAATCAGATTTTCCATTCCGCCGATGTGATTCCAGACAAACACAGCCAGAACAATTGATCCTGCCGAGCCAATGATGAACTGTAAAAAATCAGTCGCGGCAATCCCCCAAAGCCCTGACATGGCAGTATAAATCAGTGTGAAAAGAAGAATTGCAAACAAAAGCAGGTCCGGATCAAATCCGGGAACCACCACCTCGGAAACGGTCCAGACCGCCTTGATGATCCAGCCGAGGGTAATGGCATTTGCAAAAATACCAAAATAAACGCCTTTGAATCCCCTGAGAAAGGCAGCCGGTTTTCCGTCATAACGCAGTTCTATGAGTTCCGCGGTGGTGATAATCTGTGAGCGGCGCAAAAGCGGGGCGAATATGAACGCGCCCAGCGCACCGGCACCGCCAAGCACAAATGACCATGCATACCATACCCCGGGAATGCCGTCTTTTGCCACAAGTCCGGTGATTCCCAGAGGGGTGTCAATGGCAAAAGCGGATGCAACCATGGACATGCCCGCAAGCCACCACGGCAGAACCCGTCCTGAAACAAAATATTCGTCAACGCTTTTTAACGCTCGTTTTGAAAAATAGATGCCCACCGTGATACTGAAGATCAGGTAGGCGATAATGATAATCCAGTCTAATATTGGAAGTTCCATGAACTATTCGAATAAATTTTTTTCTGATTATAACGGATTTAGGGGAGGCCGGGAAAGCCCCGCGGGGGCGGCATGTTTGCATGCTACAAATATACCACCCCCTACGGGGCTTGGCGGGAGCTGCTACAAATATGCCGCCCCTACGGGGCTTGGCGGTGGGGCTGCAAACCTGTTGCTACAAATATGCCGCCCCTACGGGGCTTGGTCGGCCTCCCCTAAATCCGTTATAATCAGATTTTTTTTTAACTCGATGCTCAGGTTCTTTTTGTCATTCCTGCTTTCTCAGGCTTCAGCGTGAGTTCAGACTTCGACAAACTCAGTCGGGCCGTCGGACGGAATGACAGGCTGTCCGGCAGGATCGGATCAAAAAACCTGATTATCGGGTTTAAAATGGTTATTACTCCTCCTTCGGTTAATCAGAAGAGAGTTTTATTGATTTAATTTTCCTACGAATTCTGACTGAATAACATGATTGGATGAAAATTTCAACACCTGCCTTTAAAAAAAACTGATGATTTTGTTTTTCCGGCCAAGGTCAGATTTTCTCCTTGAATCGTTCCTTCAGGGCCGCGTCAAGCATCTCCGGACTCAGAACCCTGTTCATTCCTGCCAAAATACGCAGCGCAGCCAATGCCCGGTCTGTTTTTTTTATTCGCTTTCCCTTGAAATCAGCCTGAACAATTTTTGCCCGCGTAAAAGGGATTTCCACATCAGATGCCTGAATGACAAGTGTTTTATGATCAAGGTTCCCGAACAGATCTTCCCGGCGGGCCACACCTTCGGGGGCAAGCACGATGACGGCCGCAGGGCTGGTGATGCCGGTGTAGTCAATCTTTTCAGGTGAAAGAATGATTTCGCTGACCGAAGGCCCGGTTAACACAGTGACATTGTAGTCATTTTTCTGGGTGACATTCAGACCCGCGCTAAGTCCGGCTATGCCAAGAATCTCACCAGCTGTCAGGATCCGCTGACCCGCGGAACCAAGAAGGATCACTTCCTGACGCCCGGGCTGAGGGGGTCTGAACCGAGCTTCAATGCCTTCAGGTAAATTCACTGGCTCCTGAGAGGCCGCGTGTTCCCGGTAAACGCTGCTATATTCGGGACGGATGTTTTCCGGAACCGGCCCGTTTAAAGGGGACAATTGTTTCAGATTCTCATCAATCTGCTTTGGTGTAAGTTTGTTTTGTTTCAGATATCGTCCCGGGCATATTCCCTGGATATCAATAATGCTGAATCCTTTAAAACGTATGGCCTGTTCCATGAGCGCGGGGAGGTCTTTCTGATACGCTGACGCACGAGCCGCAAATGACGCGCCCGCAGCCACGGCAACTTTCCCCACGTCCACAGGCTTCTCCATCATGCCGAGAAAACCCGATCCCCCGGAGCTATGACACGGCGTGGTTGGCGAGAACTGGCCTCCGGTCATGCCAAAGTTAAAATTGTTAAGGATGAGGAGTGTCAGATTCAGATTTCTCCGACAGGCCGCAAGCAGATGCGCTCCGCCAATGCCCAGCCCTCCGTCACCCATTGTCACGACAATATTCAGCTCAGGCCGTGCCATCTTTAAACCCGCGGCATAGGTCAGCGCTCTTCCGTGAAGTCCGTGCAGCGCGTGGGTGTTAAAAAAGGTGTCAAAAAGCCCGGAGCATCCGATATCACTGACAATGGCAATCTGGTTGCCCTGAAGTCCCATATGTTCAAACGCTTTGTCCAGGGCATGGAGAATTCGCTCATGTGAGCATCCGGGACAGAACACCGGGGGACGATTTTTATTGAGCAAACTTGTCATTCAGCACCTCCTTTATCCGATCCGGCGTGATGAGCCGGCCATCCATCTGACCTAAGAATTCGATGTGCTTATGTTTCAGGATTCGTTCAATTTCTCTGACATACTGGCCCAGGTTCATCTCAGGCACAAGGATGTTCGTGACCTGTTCTGTTTTCTGACGAATGAAATTCTCAGGAACAGGCCAGAGGGTTTTTAAAATCAGGAGGGAAACAGGTTTTCCTTCGGCTTTCAGTGTGTTGCATACTGCCTTTGCTGCCCTTGCGGTAACACCGTAACAAAGAATCATGGTCTCGGCTTTTGGTTCGATAACAGCTTCTGCAAAGGTGAACTTGTCAACGTCAGCTTCGATTTTCTGCTTCATCCGTTCCAGCATGGCAGCAATTTCATTGGGATCAGTTGTGATATAACCCGGTGCTCCGTGGGTGGAGGAGGTTTGGCGGACAATATGGTTTCCGCCGATGGGCAGGAATCCGGGAACATTCTTTCCAGGTAAAGATTTGAAAGGAAGAAAGGGGTCATTGCCGGACGGAGGGGAACGGTCGATCCGCTTCGGCCATCTGAGTGTTTTTAAATCAATGCTTTCTCTGGTGAGTCCGATTTCTTTGTTGGATGCCAGAATGACCGGGCACCGATAGGCCTCAGCCAAATTAAAGGCCTCCGCCGTGAGCGTAAAGCAATCCGCAATATCCACCGGAGCGAGGACAATCAGAGGCATGCCCCCGGAATTTCCCCACCGCATGAACTGAATATCACCGTCCGCACCTCGGGTGGCAGAACCGGTGGAGGGGCCTAATCGCTGTACTTCGGCAATAACCAGCGGTATCTCGGAGCCGATGGCAAAGGAGATTTGTTCGGAACAGAGACTCAGCCCCGGCCCGGATGTGGCGGTCATGGCTTTCAACCCTCCCATGGAAGCGCCGATACAGCAGCCCAGGGCTGAAATCTCATCTTCGGCCTGCAACACGGTTCCGCCGCATGGCGGTAAAATCCTGAGCATTGTGTTAAATATTGTTGTGGCGGGGCTAATGGGATAACCTGCGAAAAAACGGCATCCCGCGTGATACGCCCCCCAGGCCATGGCCTCATTTCCTTCAAGAAGACTAAGTTTCATCTCATGCTCCTTTCGCTTGTTACTTCTGCTGCACAGGGGACAGCGCGCGACATCATCTGCTGTCACCCTGTTCTGATGGGGTGAGTTTCGCTACGCGCCATTCACTTTGTAAAACTCAGAAGGCTTTTATAGTGTAACGGTATAAGACAAATAGGTCAATAGGGCGGAAACAGTATTTTGAGCGGCATGGGCTGATAAGGCGGTTTGTCATAAGGAGTGCAAAAATAGAGCGAAGCGGTTTTTTGCATCCTGCCGGAATTCTTATACGGTGCAAAAAACCGCTTCGCTCTATTTTTGCACTCCGGATAAAAAATTTTCGATCTGCTGGGTATTTGTGCAGGATGATGATGCAAAAAACCGCTTCGCTCTGTTTTTGCACTCCGGATAAAATTTCGATCTGCTATAGGATAATGCAAAAAACCGCTTCGCTCTGTTTTTGCACTCCGGATAAAATTTCGATCTGCTATAGGATAATGCAAAAAACCGCTTCGCTCTGTTTTTGCACTCCGGATAAAATTTCGATCTGCTATAGGATAATGCAAAAAACCGCTTCGCTCTGTTTTTGCACTCCGGATAAAATTTTTGATCTGACTATAGTGAAAAGGGCTTTTTACGGGAATATGATGAGACAGCGACGCAGGGGGAAACGAAGCAATGACACAGGGGGAAACGAAGCAATGACACAGGGAAATTGGGAGAATCAGAGGCCAAGGCTGTCAGATAGCTCCTGTGAGCTGCCTGAATTGCAGATGATGCGGTGCGCTGATTTTCAGCATCCGTTCCGGACGATCATGGGTTCCGGTCAGCGGTGGGATGCGCGTTGTTTTTTTGTTGATACCAATGTTACGAATGCTCACAAAGCGATATTCATACGCCTCTGGTCTGAGGAATTCTGACTGTTGCCAAAACGCCTGTCCGATGGCACGACAATAAGCAATAAAACACTGGGTTCCCTTTAACTGACAGATGATTTCTTCTTCTGAGTCACCTTTGCCTTTTTTCATCTCAATGCAGATAATCCAATTTCTTTTATCGGTGTTGGTTACCTGTATCTTCATGCAGTCACCTCCATAATGGTCATGGTGTCATTGTCGAAAATATTTTACCTTCCTTAACTCTGCACGGGGGAATAATCAGCGTCTTCCCAACTTGTAACCGGCATAAGCCAGTCAGGATAATGGCGGACACATATTAACACCGGAGGCTCTGTGAAAATTGGTCAGAAATCAGATGAATTTTACGGAAACTGGCAAGAAGGGACCACTTTTTCAGATGGCGACTACGGGCACCCAACAAAAAAAGGGATAACAGATATATGATGCGCATCTGTTAATCCCTATTATTGATATTCAAAGTGCCGAGGGACAGAATCGAACTGCCGACACGGGGATTTTCAGTCCCCTGCTCTACCGACTGAGCTACCTCGGCGCAGTCAAAGTGTGAATAAGCTTTTGTCAGAACTTTACTCAGTTGTCAAGCTTTTTTTTTAACGCAATTTAAATTTTGGAAAAAATTAATGTCAGAACCCGCTCAGTAATGATTTAAAAAGATTTAATTTCAGAATATTACAATTTTATCAATTTTTTTTATGGTCAGGGTCAGAATGCTTTTTTTATCCCATGTCGCCAAAAAGATATTGTAACAGGGCTGATGCTGCAATGGTGGCTGTTTCGGCTCTCAAAATACGGGGGCCCAGAGCAGCGGTGACAAACCCGCTGGCGAGTGCGCTTTCGATTTCCCGGGAAGTGAAGCCGCCCTCAGGCCCCAGCATAACAAAAATGGTATGATATTGTTTGTCATGTAACTGCGGAAACGCAAAATTCATGGTTTCATTTTCCCAGAAAACAATTTTTAAATCATATGCCTTTCCAATATGTAACAGTTCTTCAAAGGATAACACAGTATCTATGTCAGGAATATGGCTTCGTTTGCATTGCTTGACAGCCTCTCTTGCAATTTTTTTCCATCGTTCCATACGGCTGGCAAGACGTTTTTTGTCCGGTCTGGAAACCGACCGTTCTGCAATAAAGGGAATCCATTCTGTTATTCCAAGTTCTGTCAGGTGTCTGACAAGATTATCCATTTTTTTGTCTTTTAAAAACGCCTGGGCAACGGTGATTCGGACAGGTGACTCTGTTGCTGACGAAAGAAAACGAATCAGGGATACTTCAACTTTATTGGGAAACAGAGCTGTTATTTTAGCTTCATACTCCCCCCCTCACCGTCAAAAAGCAATATCTCATTCCCCGGTTTCAGGCGTAACACGTTTTTGATATGTTTTGCATCAGAACCGGTTATAATTGGTGAAGGGTTGGCAAGTTCTGATTTATCAATAAAAAAATGCCTCATAATATCTTTCACATATAACTAAAAATATCATTTGTAAATCTTTAATTTATATGATGCAAAATTTTTAGCAGATCAGAAATTTTCGATCTGCTGTATATATTAAGGATGACAAACGGTTGAATTATCCCCCTCCCAAAAAAGCAAATCTTGACACATTGCACACCTTATGATAGTTTTTCCAAATTAAGGGGCTTTGTCTGATAACAAATTAATAATATTGTGATTTTGGTTTTTTCAGACAGACTTCCCGCTATAATATCGAATGATCAGAAAGTTACTTCTGATCAAAAAATTGCCCGGATGAATCAGAAAACTGTCTTTTTGCAGGCAAGACAATTTTCTATACCAGAAAAAATTTCAGATCAGCGTATCTGAGTACTAAATTATCATCAGCAAATCAAAAAAGACCGAACCGGCATTGCGACCTCATGTAGCCTCGTTCTTCTATCTTTGGCTTGGGAACGCGCTTGTGTGCAAAGTTCCGGCTCTGTATGCTTCAGGAATTTTGCGAACCCCGGATTTTATGAAGGAAGCTGAAGTGTTTCGGCTTCTGACCATGTTAAAAACAAATTGTTTTTTTGAATATTATGTAAAAAAATGGGGGATTTGATATGAGAAATAAAAATGAACCCAGTCAGATAACAAAAGAGATATCGCCTCTGACAGAGGATGAAGACAGAATCAGACTTACAGACACCGATGACAAGTCTCTCACGAGTGATGAAAAATCTGTTAATTTGAATACAGAAATAAGCGTGTCAGAAAACCTTGAGGAAATTATTTTGCTTGATAATATTATCGCTGAAGATCTTATGGATGATGAAAAGGTTGTTGATCTGGATGCTGAAAACATAGGCGTTCCCCCCCCAGTCCCTGAAGAGACTATTCTGCTTGATGATATTATCGCTGAAGACCTCATGGATGATGATGAGATCATTGATTTGGATGTCGAAGATATAAGTGCTTTGCCGAACCATGAAGAAGCTCTCTTACTTCAGGATGTTATTCCTAAGACAACAGAAGATGAGGATGCGGACGAGGATGAGGAAATTATTGATTTGGATGTGGGAGCTATCATCACTCGGCCTGGTGTCCAAGAACCAACTGCGTCTGAAGATATGGTCGCTAAGATCCTGCCTGAAAAAGAGGAATACCTCACTGAACCGGATACTGAAAGCATGAATGAGGAAATGATCTTGTTTCAGGATGTCCTAACTCAAATGCCCCCGGAAGATGAGGAAGCTGAGGAGATTGTTGATCTGGATGAGGAGACCGTCATTGCCCCTCCGGACATGGAAGAGATCATCATGCTTCAGGAGGCCCCGGAAGATGAGGAAGCTGAGAAGGTTATTGATCTGGATGAGGAGACCGTCATTGCCCCTCCGGACATGGAAGAGATCATCATGCTTCAGGAGGCCCCGGAAGATGAGGAAGCTGAGAAGGTTATTGATCTGGATGAGGAGACCGTCATTGCCCCGCCGGACATGGAAGAGACCGTCATGCTTCAGGATTCCCTGTCCGATATAGCTGAAGCGGGGGAAACTGCCGACTTTGACGAGGAAACCATCATGGCTCCGCCGGACATGGAGGAGACCGTCATGCTTCAGGAGGCCTCGTCTGACAGTTCAGACCCGGGCGGGTTTGCCGATTTTGACGAGGAGACCATCATGGCTCCGCCGGACATGGAGGAGACCGTCATGCTTCAGGAGGCCTCGTCTGACAGTTCAGACCCGGGCGGGTTTGCCGATTTTGACGAGGAAACCATCATGGCTCCGCCGGACATGGAGGAGACCGTCATGCTTCAGGAGGCCTCGTCTGACAGTTCAGACCCGGGCGGGTTTGCCGATTTTGACGAGGAAACCATCATGGCTCCGCCGGACATGGAGGAGACCGTCATGCTTCAGGAGGCCTCGTCTGACAGTTCAGACCCGGGCGGGTTTGCCGACTTTGACGAGGAAACCATCATGGCTCCGCCGGACATGGAGGAGACCGTCATGCTTCAGGGTTCCCTGTCCGACATAGCCGAACCGGGAGAAACTGCCGACTTTGACGAGGAAACCATCATGGCTCCGCCGGACATGGAGGAGACCGTCATGCTTCAGGGTTCCCTGTCCGACATAGCCGAACCGGGAGAAACTGCCGACTTTGACGAGGAAACCATCATGGCTCCGCCGGACATGGAGGAGACCGTCATGCTTCAGGAGGTCTCGTCTGACAGTTCAGACCCGGGCGGGTTTGCCGACTTTGACGAGGAGACCATCATGGCTCCGCCGGACATGGAGGAGACCGTCATGCTTCAGGAGGTCTCGTCTGACAGTTCAGACCCGGGCGGGTTTGCCGACTTTGACGAGGAGACCATCATGGCTCCGCCGGACATGGAGGAGACCGTCATGCTTCAGGGTTCCCTGTCCGACATGCCCGAATCGGAAGAATTTATTGATCTGGACGAGGAGACCATCATTGCCCCTTCCGATCTCAGAGAAGATGATGATATTATTGATCTTGTTGATGTTGTTGATAGCGATTCCATTTTAAAAGCTGAAGAAAGTCATAAGCCTGATATGGCTTCACTGAGAGACAATACTAAAACATATGGATTTGACGACACCAATGAAGCATTCCCTTTGTCAGAGAATAAAGAAACCTCTGATTTTGACGATGATGAGCCGTCAGCTTTACTGGCAGATGATGACATTGAGGACACTGACGATGATGCGCCGTCAGCTTTACTGACAGATGATGACATTGAGGACACTGACGATGATGCGCCGTCAGCTTTTCTGGCAGATGATGACATTGAAGACACTGACAAGGCTTCTCCTCCGGATATTGAAGGCATTTTTGATGATCTTTCCAATAAAACAAGATCAGCTTCATCAGAACATCATGCTGGTATAAAAGAATTTCCCTCTTTGGATATTGAAGACGTATTTGATTTGTCTTCCGATAAAACATTAACTTCACCAAATCACGACGCTGATATAAAAGAGCCTCCGTCTCTGGATATTGAAGATATCTTTGATTTGTCTTCTGATAATAAAACATCAGTTTCACCGGAAGAGGATAAAAAGGAAAAAGTTCCTGAAATTGTTGGTGACGAAGAACTCATGGAATTTACTGATTTTTTAGACGATGAATCAGATAGTTATGAGCAACCGGGAAAAGATTTGCTTGATCTCTCGGAGTCGGATGCGGATCAGAAAACAAACAGTTTGGAAAAATTATTTGGTCCCGATTCTCAGAAAGAAAAGCCTTTGAACAAATTTGATAATATTTTTTCGAAACCTGTTTCCGACAAAAATGGAAAACAAGGATTCGTCCCCTTGGAAGACGAATTATCCCAGATTCCTTCCGAACAGTTGGAGGCGGTTTTGGAGCATGTAATAAAAAAGGTGTTTTCAGAAAAAGTGTTTTCAGAAAAAATTGAAGCAAAACTTATTGATGTGATTGAAAAAGCAGTTGCAAAAGAAATTGAACAGTTAAAAGATGACTGGTTCATCGAAGATGTGGTGGATGACGAATAATTAATTTGAGGAGTGTAATATTATATGAGCAGTACCGATTTGCTTGACAAGGCTTATGAACCATACGACGTGGAAAAACGCTGGTATGATTTTTGGGAAAAAGAGGGCTTGTTTGCAGCAACTGAAAAAAGCGAACAAAAAGGCTATTCCATTGTAATCCCGCCGCCGAATGTGACAGGTGTTCTCCACATGGGGCACGCGCTGAACAACACGCTACAGGATATCCTCTGCCGTTACAGAAGACTGCGGGGGGATAATGTCCTTTGGATGCCAGGAACGGACCATGCGGGTATTGCCACTCAGAATGTTGTGGAAAAAAAGCTTGCAAGCGAGGGAAATGACCGTCATCAGCTGGGCAGAGAAAAGTTCATTGAAACGGTTTGGAAATGGCGCAAAGAATATGGCGGCCAGATTATCCATCAGCTCAAACGACTGGGGGCCTCATGCGACTGGAACCGGGAACGGTTTACCATGGATGAGGGATTGTCAAGAGCTGTGCGCAAGGTTTTTGTGCAACTCTACAATGAAGGGCTTATTTACCGGGGGAATTACATTATCAACTGGTGTCACCGCTGTCACACAGCCCTTGCCGACCTTGAGGTGGAACATGAGGAGATTGACGGAAATCTTTATCATATCCGATATCCTTTTGCGGACGGGTCAGGCGAAATTATTGTTGCAACAACCCGGCCCGAAACCATGCTGGGAGACACAGCCGTGGCAATCAACCCGGATGATGAGCGTTACAGCAACATCGGAGCCACGGAAGTCATTCTTCCCCTGATGAACAAAAAAATTCCCATTATCAAAGATAAATATGTGGATATGTCCTTCGGAACAGGCGGATTAAAAGTTACCCCTGCCCATGATCCCAATGACTTTGAAATCGGAACGCGTCATAACCTGCCTGCTGTGAAAGTGATAGGGGATGACGGCCTTATGACAGATGAAGCCGGGGAATTCAAAGGGCTTGACCGGTTCGAATGCCGGGAGATTGTGGTGGATAAACTCAGAAAAGAGGGGCTTCTTGAGAAAATTGAGCCACACAAGCACAATGTGGGACACTGCTACCGATGCAAAACCATTATTGAGCCGAACCTGTCAAAACAGTGGTTTGTAAGCGCGAAACCGCTTGCGGAAAAGGCCATGGACGCGGTCAGAAACAATGAGACCAAAATTATTCCGGAAACATGGAATAAAACATATTTTGAATGGATGAACAATATCAGGGACTGGTGTATTTCACGACAGATATGGTGGGGGCATCAGATTCCGGCATGGACGTGTGAAACGTGTCAGAAAGTGATTGTTGCCACAAATACGCCTGAAACCTGTCCGGATTGCGGCGGGAAAAATCTGATTCAGGAAACAGACGTGCTGGACACCTGGTTCAGCTCTGCCCTGTGGCCTTTTTCCACCATGGGATGGCCTGATGAGACACCGCTTTTAAAGACATTTTACCCCACATCCGTACTTATCACAGGCTTTGATATCCTGTTTTTCTGGGTGGCCCGCATGATGATGATGGGGATCCATTTCATGGGAGACATACCGTTTAAAGATGTTTATGTGCATGCGCTGGTCCGTGACGAACACGGTAAAAAGATGAGCAAATCAACGGGAAATGTGATTGACCCCCTTTCTGTGATAGAAGAATACGGAACAGACGCATTCCGTTTCACCCTGGCCGCTTTTGCTGCCCAGGGCAGGGATATCAAAATGTCTGAAAAACGGGTTGAAGGCTATCGCCATTTTGTAAACAAACTCTGGAATGCGGCCCGTTTTGCCCTGATGCACATTCCCAATTCGAATTTCGAATTTCAGGTTTCAAGTTTTAAGCCCCTCTCCCTTCCTGACAGGTGGATTCTCTCCAGACTCGGCAAGGCCACAGAGACCGTGGCAGAAAACCTTGACACTTACAAGTTCAACGATGCGGCCGGAGCTGTTTATCAGTTTGTATGGCATGAGTTCTGCGACTGGTACTTGGAGGCGATAAAACCTGTATTGTACGGTAATGAGGGCCAGGAGAAAAAGGACGCGACCACCCGTGTCTTATGGCGGGTTCTGCGGGACACGCTTGTTCTGCTTCATCCGTTTATGCCTTTTGTGACTGAGGAAATTTGGCATAAACTGCCTGGCACAGAAGGCTCTGTCATGAAAGCTGTATTTCCTTCGGATACCCCGGATGCCGCGGATGTCGCTTATAACGCGGAGGCTGAATCAGAGATGGAGCTTGTCATCGGAATCATCACCGGAATCCGAAATATAAGAGGTGAAATGAATATTTCACCATCTTTGGCCCTGGAAGTTTTGGTCCAGTCACAGGATAAAAAAATAAGGGAAACCATTCAGCAGCATCAGGATATCATAACTCACCTTGCCCGGCTCAGTTCTTTTTCTGTTGAACAGCCCGGAGAAAGACCAAAGGCATCGGCAACGGCCATTACAGAAGGAGCCACAATTTTTCTTCCGCTTGAGGGAATCATTGATTTTGCCAAAGAGACTGAACGTCTTGAAAAAGAAATTGACAAGGTCACAAAAGAACTTACCGGCGCTTCGAAAAAACTGAGTAACGAAGATTTTCTTGCCAAAGCTCCTGAATCAGTGGTGGAAAAGGTCAGGGAAAAACACGAAACTCTTGCTGAAAAGCGGCAAAAACTCCAATTAAATCTGGATAAAATAAAAGAAATTAAAAAGTGAAAAATGAGAAGTGAGAATTTCAGTTCGTAGTTCCGCCTTTAGGCGGTGTCACACCGCCTAAAGGCGGAACTACGAACTGGTATGTTCATTCTTGGAAATCGCCTAAATTCTCACTTCTCATTTCTCACTTCCTGAATTTTTATCATGTATTCCGTACAACACATCATTGAGACAGCTTTAAAAGAGGATATCGGTCCGGGAGATATTACCACAAACAATCTCATTGGTCCGGATGCCGAGGGCAGAGGGATAATTATTGCAAAAGATTCCCTTGTTCTCGCGGGGCTTGGTGTGGCAAAACAGGTGTTTGAGTATGTTGATTCGGAAATTTGTTTTGATCCCGGGCATAAGGACGGAGATATTTTAAAACATGGTGATATTGTAATGGAAATTGAGGGCCGACTCCGTTCTCTGCTTGCCGCGGAACGGACTGCCCTGAATTTTCTTCAGCATCTTTCAGGTATTGCCACGCATGTACGCTCATATGTGAATGTGCTTGAAGGTAAAAATGTGCGCCTTGTGGATACACGGAAGACAACACCCGGATGGCTCATTTTGGAGAAATACGCTGTCCGCATGGGCGGGGCACATAACCACCGTATGGGACTGTATGACGGAGTGGTGATAAAAAATAATCATATCACTGTGTGCGGAGGAATTAAGAAGGCCATAGAACGTATCCGAAAGAATACGTCCCATTTTGTGAAAACAGAGGTGGAAGTCTCAGATATGGAAGGTGTAAGGGAAGCCATGGAAGCAAAGGCTGATGTGGTCATGCTTACTCATATGGATATAGGCCAGATAAAGAAGGCTGTGTCGCTTATTTCCGGAAAAATTGTGGTTGAAGTCTCCGGGGAAATTACAAAACACGATCTTATTCCGTTGGCGGATACGGGCGTGGATATTATCTCGCTGGAGTCCCTTACCCAACTGGCCACGTGTGTGAATATAACAATGGAAATTAACGAAGTATTTTAGTGTTTATCATTTTTGAGATAATCTGTCTGTGAGATTACAGGAACTGGGTTTAACAGGGATTTTTAATCTTTATTAAATTAACTCCCTGTAATACATGACCGCAATGATTCTGACGGGTGAAAGACCTCCGAGGTTTTGAAAGACCTCCGAGGTCTTCACCTTTCAAAATTTATTTGGTCGTGTAGTAGTTTCACAGAGTTCAGTAAAAGGATATGAAAATTTATGGAAAGAACTTTGTCTATTATTAAACCCGACGGCGTCAGCCGGGGGCTTATGGGTGAAATTGTCAAACGGTTTGAAAACAATAACATCAGAATCATTGCCATGAAGCTGGTCCGCATGACAAAATCTCAGGCCGAAGGCTTTTACGCAGTGCATAAAGAACGGCCGTTTTTTGGCAGCCTGACCGATTTTATGTCATCAGGTCCGGCCCTTGTCATGGTCCTTGAAGGCGAAAATGTGATCGCCAAAAACCGTGAGTTAATGGGTGCCACAAATTACAAGGACGCGGCAGAGGGAACCATCCGAAGGGATTTTGCCAATGATATTGAAAAAAATGTGGTACATGGCTCGGACGCGCCGGAAACGGCAGCCGTTGAAATCAGTTACTTTTTTAATCAGTTTGAGATCGTGGGCTGATGCCTGACAGCGTTAATCTTGATAACATTTCCATTGTGCTGCATCAGCCCCGGTTTCCGGAAAATATCGGCGCGGCAGCCAGGGCCATGCGAAATATGGGAATCCGTGAGTTGGTGGTCGTTAATCCTGAAAATTTTGATGTTGTCAAAATTTTCAGGATGGCGACCCATTCCGCGGCAGATATTGTCAAGCGGATTGAGGTATATGAAACCCTCAGAGAAGCGACATCTTCTTATCATTATGTGGTGGGAACCACTGCCCGGCTGGGTGGACAGCGACAATTGATCAAAAGTCCTTCGACACTGGCTCAGAAACTTATTCCGATCTCCAAAGAAAACCGTATCGCCATTGTCTTCGGCCCCGAAGACCGGGGCCTTACCAATGAGGACCTTCACTACTGCCATGAACTCGTAAATATCCCCACGGCTGAATTTTCTTCCCTGAATCTTGCCCAGGCTGTTATGGTTATGTGTTATGAAATTTTTACTGTCAGCAGGGAATCCAAAAAAAAATTTGCCCCCCGTCTTGCAGCCCGCCACGAACTTGACGGCATGTATGACCAGCTAAAAGACATACTTGTCAGAATCAGCTACATCAACCCTGAAAATCCTGATTATTGGATGAATAACCTGCGCCGTTTTTTTACTCGCATGGAACTCCGGGCAAAGGAAGTAAGTATTATTCGGGGAATATGCAGACAAATTAACTGGTATGGAAAAAAACGCTATGAAGACGGGCTGCGGGAGAAAAAAGATCAGATGTGAGGAAGTTGGGTGTAATGCAGATACTTTTATTTCTGATCTCGAAAAGAGTTCCAAGGGTTTCTTGGTCTCAGATTTTACGGAAGTCATTGAGGATGGGGTTTTTGCAACAGATGAAGTTAAGAAAATTTTATCAATAATCAAAAGCGGTGAATATGTCACAGAAAACCGCTTTTGAAAAGATAACTAAATGGACCTTCTGTAAAATTTCTGGCAAATTCATTTATAATGACATATAACTCACTAAAGTTTCCATATCCGAAAACTTGTTTTTATAAGTATCCGACCAAAAGTTTTTTATACATTTTTTTTCTGTGAACAGCGGAGAAACTCGGCTTTTTTCTTCAGGGGCGGCGGATTATTCCGGGGAAAAACCCGGGTTTCTTTCCCGTACAAATATCAAAAACTTATGGTTAGGTACTTATATGGCAACTTGTTTCCATATATAGACACCTTGAAAGTTTCCATATTTGGAAACTTCGCATGGTCAGGGCAGAAAAAAGGAAAAGTTTCTAAATATGGACACTCCAAAAGTTTCCACATTTGGAAACAAGTTTCCATATACAGACACCCATACTACCGGACAAAAAATTATAACCTATTGAAATTATTAAATTGGGTATAAATGTTCGATTCGTTTAACTATCTGATTTTGAATAATTTAACAAAGATTACGAATTTTTCGTCCGGTAGTATGACAGACACCTTAAAGTTTCTAAATATAGACACTTTGTATGGTCAGGGCAGGAAAAAGGAAAAGGTTTCCAGATACAGACACCCCGAAAGTTTCTATATTCAGAAACTTGTTTCCATATATGGAAACCTGGTTTCTATATATGGAAACCTCGTTTTCCTGATAATCCAAGGTTAGGTGCTTACAACTTATGGAGGAGAAGGCAAAATGAAAAAGATATTTTTGGCATCCTTCATATTTGCCCAAAAGTACTTTACACTTTTGGTGATTTGAAAAAAAGTCCATTTTTTTTCAATCTACAAATTTTGTAGCTAAATAAAAGTAATATTTACAAATAGATATTGTAAAATCTACAAATTTTGTAGTTTTTTACACACTTCAAACATGATTAGCTAAAATTAACTACAAAATTTGTAGTTTTTTTGTAATAGGTTGTTTATATTATAAAAATAATCAAAATTATCATGAATTAAAAAAAACATAAAAAATTCATTTTAGCTGAAAGTGTAAACTACTAAATGAAGGATGCCATATTTTTTATCGGGTTAACGGCATTGTTGCTAATCGGTTGCAGTGAGGCTAAGATTGATACTTCTACTGATGAATCAATGAAAGCATCCATCGAAAAGGTAAGAAAATCCTTACCTGAAGATAAAAGAGGTACTTTTGATGGTAATGTTCTAAAAGTGGAGCTAAATTTTTTAACCCTCTGAATCAATTTGGCAAATATCGGAACAAGTCCAGTTTTAGAACACCACCCTTTTGATGAAGCATTGAAAATTCTTGCATTCAGTCAAATTAATCTGAAAGACATATTTGCTCAAGGGGCATCAGGTGTCGGCGATACTCAGGCAAAAGTGAAAGAATCATTAAACGGAAAAACCGGGGTTGAGGTAATAGCAGAAGCGGAAAGAGTTAAACAGGAGAGAAAAGAGGAAGAGAAGGTACAGGCTCTCAAAGAAATCAAAGAACTTGAAGAAAAGCGTATCAAATCAGAGAATGCCCGCAAAGAGTTATCCAAATTTCAAGTTCTCCGTTCACGTTTTTATAAAGAGAAACAGAAGTTTATGGGTGAACAGCCTATTATTGAAATTACTGTAAAAAATGGAACGGCACATCCTGTTTCCAGAACTTACTTTAAAGGAATACTCTCTAGTGCGGGCAGGTCTGTTCCTTGGCTACAGGAATCTTTCAATTATGAGATAAGCGGGGGATTGGAAGCAGGAGAAGAAGCGACCTGGAAATTAGCACCAAATATGTTTAGTGCATGGGGCAATGTCAAAGCACCAGAGGATGCAGTACTTACAGTCGAGGTCGAACAGTTGGACGGTGCCGATGGTAACCCATTATTTTCTGTAAAAAACTTCTCTCAAGAAGATGTTAAAAGATTAGAGAAGCTTAAACAAAAGTATGGGAAATAGATGTTATATTAGCACCTAACCCCCGTCATTGAAGCTTGACGGGCTACCAAACAAACGCCCTCCCGCTTAATTCACGTTAGGTGCTAAATATTATTCTGTGATAGCTTTTGAAAAAGTTTATTGTTATTGGGAACGATAGAATATGGAATACAATAGAGCATTTTTGGATACAAATGTATTGGTCAATATATTGGCAGAATCTTATCAAGGGCAATATCTATTCGAGTTATTAAAAAATAATAACTTTCAGATAGTAACATTCCGGAAATGTATATATGAAGTTTACTCAATTTTAAAAGGGACTACAAAGTCGGGTTTAGCTAATAAAAATAACCCGTTAAAGCATATTTTGCCTCCAGAAATAAATGATATTGCTCAAAAATTGTTCAAAAAAGTACCTGATATTGATAAAAAAGGGAACACATATTACTGGTATAATCTTTGTGAGGAATGGCAGGGCTGGAATTTTTTTGAAAATTCAGAAAAACATATTGAAGAATATGTTAAAGACACCGAAAAAAAAGAAGCCATAAAACTATTTGAAATACAAAAACAATTTGTAAAATGGAAGCAGTCTTTATTATCAGCTTTTTGTAAAATCGACGCAATAATTAAAAGTAAAAATATTTATATTTGTGAATATTTTCAAATATATACGTCTGAATGGTATAGAGACAAAGGATTCTTTTATGAACAGGAGCTAAGTAAGAATTCTCTGTTACCTAACGAAGATTTTGAAATAATAATGGCTGCGTTATTTTTAAAATCGAAAGTTTTTATAACTAACGAGACTAAAGACAGCGGTATTATATGGCGTGGTGGTCTTAGCTTTGGGCTGAATTCGCCTTCAATTTCCTTCTGCTGCCCTGAAAGGTTGGAGGATGCTATTCGAGAAAATTTTGCTTGCAGATTTTATAATAAGAAACGCACCTAACCCGGCGTTGCAGCGGACGGGCGGGGCGCATCGGTTATGAGGCGCATCGGCAAACCCCGCCCGCCGCTGAACTCTGCGTTAGTTTTTTTCAGCAAAAAGGAAAAGGAACATGATAAAAATTAAGTGGATGTGCCTTCTTCTGATTTTTACTTTATTTTCTTGCGGAACCAAAGATGTGCCCTTGGAAAAGGCTTTAAGTGAGATTGAAAGTGGCAATGTCCAGGAAATTCGTATAAGAAAGGACGAAATTGTTTTTGTTGATGCAAAGAAGGAAAGGTTTCGGGTGAGGATGAATTTGCCAAATTCCACAGAATCAGAACTTCAGGCGCTTCAGGCTATAAGCTCGTTAATGTATCAGGTTATGAATTCGGTAGAAATTGCAAGTAAAAAAGGTTTTAATATCAGAATATTGGGTGAAACCAACTGAGATAAAGGAACGGAAAATGATAGTTTTCGGAACCCGGGGAAGGACTATTGCCGGGCAAGAGATGATAGAAGGAGTGAAATGCCCGAATTGCGGCAACACCCAACATGCCACATTCGGCATTCTGAGATATTTTCATATCTTCTGGATTCCGACATTTCCGACATCAAGAGTCGCAGGCATTATGTGTCTGAATTGCAAGGGAACATTTACAGACGAAGAGATTCCCGGAGAATTGGGTCGGCAAATAAGATCGTCGGTTTTCAACAGGAAGAACACCCTCCCCATGTTCGCCGGACTGGCAATAATTGCCTGCCTTATGATATTCGCCATGATTACTTCTGTGATCGACGACAGAAGAGATATCGAGTATCTTGGGAAGCCCGAGAAAAACGATTTTTACATAGTGGATTTTACAAAAATATTCAAAGATGCCGATTCCGAATACAACTACGGCATAATGAGGGTAAAGTCCGTATCGGGAAACATGGTCGAACTGATGGTAAGCAAAATCGGATATATGCTGTCGACCGGTCCCGCCAGAGATATCGATAAAGGTAAGGCAAAGAAGAACAGTTACTATGCGGGAGAAACTATTCATATAGATATCTCCGGTCTCGGAAAGATGAAAGAGGACGGTGCGATATGCTCCGTAGAACGGCGATGAACAAATCCGGAGTAACTTACTGATTGAAAAAACTAACCCGGCGTTGCAGCGGACGGGCGGGGCGCATCGGTAAATGAAGCGCATCGCCAAACCCCGCCCGCCGCTGAACTCTGCGTTATTTCAAATAAGGAGATTATAATGAAATATATTGCGGTAATCATATTAACATCGTTATTGTCGTTTTATTCATATGCAGGGATGTTGGACGACAGAGCAAAATTTAGCGCAGAATTAATTGCTAACAGCTATAAAGCCGACGGTCCTGTTCGTAAGGTGAACAGGAAAGGAGTCAGAACAATAAAATATACTTCCGGAAATAATAAGTTATCAGCTTATCTTTATATTCCGCCGGAAACAGATAAAAAGAAATTGCCGGCGATTGTCTGGGCGCATGGCGGTTTCGGCGGAATCGGTCCGAGTCTGTTTGAGGAACAAAGTCCGTCAAACGATCAGTCAGTAATGCAATTTGTTGATGCAGGTATGGTTGTCATGACTCCTTCATGGCGTGGCGAAAATGACAACCCCGGCAAGTTTGAGCTTTTTTACGGGGAAGTGAATGATTTGCTGAGTGCCGCGGGATATCTGAAAACAATCGACATTGTTGATCAGTCACGTATCTACTTAGGCGGGCATAGCACAGGCGGGACATTAGCACTTCTTGTTGCTGTAGCTCCCAATAATCTGAGAGCAATATTCTCTTTCGGCGGAGCCCCGGATATCTTGTCTGTGGTCAGTAACGGAGAAGGATACGGGAATACTCCTTTCAACTATAAAAACAAGAAGGAATCATACTTAAGATCTGCGATTAATTATGTCTCCGATATCAAGACCAAAACTTTCTATTTTGAGGGACTGTCATCTTATGCAGGATATGCTCTTAAAATGAATGAACTTGCAAGTAATTATGGAGTTCCTTTCAAAGCTTACATCTTTCCAAACGGAGATCACTTTAATATTTTGTATCCTCTTAAACGGCTTATTGTAAAAAAGATAGAAGAAGATAAGGGGGAGAAGACAAACATCAGTTTTGATTTCAATAACTAAATGTTAGGTCAGACTTGGTGCCCTGCGGCATAATTTGCCACGGCTTTATCTCAGTTGGGCGGTTAAATGGAGCAAAGGGAGAGTGAGATAATCCGTTTTGTTAAAAAATAACCTAGCGTTGCAGCGGACGGGCGGGGCGCATCGGTAAATGAAACGCATCGGAAAACCCCGCCCGCCGCTGAACTCTGCGTTATATTTTCTACTAATAAAAGGAGCAGGAATTATGAAACAATTGATTTTATCTTTCATTTTAATTTTAACGTGTTGTATAGGAAAATATCCCTGCGCTTATGGAGAATCCATTGAATTAACGGCAGGTGCATTTAAAGGTGCTGAGCCTTTTTATACGAGTCAGGAACGTAATGGAAAGATAAAAATATCCGGTATGAATGTTGAAATAATAAATGCTTTTGTCCGAAAGGCCCCTGAATTTCAAATTAAGTTACAATCACAAATGTTGCCCGTACCAAGGCTTTTTAAATATTTGCAAGATAATACAGTTCAGGTTGTTTTCGGAGTGGCGAAAAATACCGAAAGAGAGAAAATATATCAATATTCCGATATTCCTCTTTATCCGGTGAAATTCAGTTTTATAGTACGGGCAGACGATAAAGAAGTCCATCATATCAGCACTTTTGAAGAAATGAAACGGTCAGGGGGTACTGTACTTGGTGTAAGGGGAAGCAATGCAATAAATCTGTTCGAAAAAAAGACAAATCATCTCAGTATTCCGACAGAAGTGGTTCCGACGATTGAGCAGAATTTCAAAAAAATGTTTGCTGGCAGGGGAAGGTACTTTGTTTTTAATAACTATTCACTGATTGACGGTGCAAAGCAATTCGGTTTTTATGACAGAATAATAATGATTCCCCTCGTACTCAAAGAGGGATATCACTGGCTTGTATTTTCGAAAGCGGTTCCCCAGGAAGTTGTGCAGAAAGCAAATGCGGTTTTGCACGAACTTCAGGAAAGCGGAGAACTTAGAAAAATTTATGAGAGATATGGAAATTTGCAATAAGGAAAGTGCAGAATTCTGTCAGGACAGGATTTACGCAGTTGCTTTTCAGGAATCTGATTTTTATTGTGCAGAGCGGTATTCTCACCGATAAAAAAAACAATTGTGAAATCCTTTAAAAAATGAAAAATATAACCCGGCGCTCAAGCGGATTTGCGGGGTTCCGGTCGCTGCGCTCCCTCCACCCCGCAAACCGCTTAGCTTGTCGTTATGCCCTTTTGTTTATGATAATTTTCTAAAAAAAGGAGAAATCAACGATGAAAAATTTAAAAGTGCGCAAAACAGCGGTTGTGGTTTTTTTTCTCTCATTTCTGATATCCGTGCCCTGTTTCCCGGAAGAGATGACACCGGAAAAATCAGAACATCCGGATGTAATCCGTATAGCTTTGGAAGAATACCCGCCTTTGCAGTCACCGACGCTTAAATATTTCGGTTCTGATTGCCGCATACTTACAGAATCTTTTGAATCGGTAGGAATAAAAGTCATATACGGCTGGTTCCCGTGGAAGCGTTGTCTGTACTATGTCAAGAACGGAGAATGGGATGCAGCGGCGAATGGATCGTCCACACCTGAGAGAGAGAAATTTTTCTGGTTTTCAGAACCGGTCAGCATTTCAAAAACTGTGTTTTTTCATCGTAAGGATTATTCATTTGACTGGAACGTGCTTGACGATCTGAAAGGACACCGCATAGGTGTAATACTGGGGCATGTCTATGGAGAGGCATTTGAAAATATCAGAGATGAACTGACAATCGATGTGGCGGGTATAGTTCCTCACAACAACTTAAAGAAATTATATGCAAAACGGATTGATATCACACCTGTTGATCTGACAACCTGTGTCTTTATGATGAAAACCGACAGCAAACTTCAGAAAATCGCAGACAGCATAACCTGGCATCCCAAACCGATTCAGAGTGCCGAGTGGTGCCTCATGTTTTCCAAAAAAGTAGAAAAGAACAAACATATGCTGAAACTGTTCAACAGGGGATTGAAGATATTGAAAGATGACGGCAGATGTGACCGGTATCATGAAGAAGCACTGAATGGTGAGTACGGAACAAAATAGGCTTTTTAATAAAAGGCATAACCAGTCGCTGCACCGGACGCAAGGGGCTACGGGTTCCTGAATGAAGTTGTTCAGTAAATCCGCCCCTTGCCGCCGGTGAGCTTTGTCGTTATATTTTTTACTAAGGAGGGTTAGCAATATGAAGAAACAGATTCTTCAACAAATGGTTTATGCTTTTACAGCTTTGTTTTTGGCAGCCTCTTTCGGCAACGCCTATGGAGAGGATTTCTATTCTTTAGTCAGCAAACTCAAACTGGGGGATAAACTTTTTGCAGTTGTTCCTCACAGAGTAGATGGCGGATATACTGTAATGACCGGTACTGTGGAAAGAAACAGAGACAGTGGACGTAAAATTGTCGTTTGGATAGGTTCTAAAATTAAACATCCCCGTCAGGGAGTTCCTGAACAATGGATCACTTCCCCTCACGATGTAGACTATGAATATGTCTATGCGTCTGAAGCAGAAGCATGGAAGGCAGCAGCTAAGTTTAACAACAAAGGGAAATAACATAGTCATACAGTCTATTGTTTGTCGATTTGTGAGATATTCAGAACAGAAAAATGAAGCAGACAGGCTGTATGAAAAATATAACCCAATGTTGAAGCGGACGGCGGGGGCTGGTTCTCGGTCGAAAGGGTCTGCCAAATCCCCCGCCGCCGCTGAACCTGAGCGTTATATTAAGCCTCACGGCAGGGAAGAAAGGGGTCAGGTTACAATGTCGGATCACAAAGTGATCGGTTTTTCGCATATTTCGGAGGAGGAGAGGTGATCTGCGACGGCGACGCGTGTATCATAGCGGGTTCTGAGGCGAAGATGAAAGATTACGTCTCCCGCATGAACCTGAAAGGCAGCCCGGCAATAAAGAGGACCCGCTTCGGAGAGATAAAAAAGGGTCTCGGACTCGGAGCGGCATACTGCTTCGACGAGGAGTCATACGGCCGTTTTTATCCGTCTGCGCAAAAGGCGGGGATAAAAGCCGGGCCGGAGGATTTTTCAGGGGAGACGCCGACGGGCCTTCATTTCGTGAGGGTCGGAAAAATGTCAGTGTCGGGGAACTGAAAGGGAGGAACGTGCGATGAGACTTCCCGAAGACCTTGAAAGAAAACATGTCATATCGGAACTGAGGAGGGAGGGAATTTTCCCGGGAGGGGACGGGCCGCTGCCGGTGCCGGCATCTCCGGCGGAAATCCGTCCGGACGTCGGCGAACTTTGTCCGCCGGGATTTTCGGCGCATCCCGTGTCTCCGTTTCCGGGACACGGCGTTTTGCATACGGACGGGAATGCGGCGGAACCGCCTCCGGAGCGTCCGGCATGGGAGGTTGCGGACATCTTCCGCCTTCACGGGGAGGAACACCGTGAGAGACACACCCTCACGCCGCGGCAGCGGAAGGTGATGTCCGACATTGAAAACTGCCGAACGGGCGAGTTCGGATTTCATGCGGAGGTGTGCGGGGAATGCGGCCACACGGAGATATCGTACAACTCCTGTCACAACCGTCACTGCCCGAAATGCCAGGGCATTGCGAAACGCAGATGGGTGAACGCCCGCGTCGGACAGCTTCTTCCCATACCTTATTATCACGTCGTGTTCACCCTTCCGAACATGATATTTCCGCTGTGCCATTATAATCAGGCGCTTATATACGATCTCCTTATCACCTGTGCGGCGGAGACGCTGAAAGCGTTCGGAAAGGATCCGAAATGGCTCGGAGCGGAGATCGGATTTTACGGAATACTTCACACATGGGGTCAGACCTTATGCACGCACCTTCACATTCACTTTGTCGTGACCGGCGGAGGCCTGAACGAACACGGAGAATGGGTGAGTCCGAAATGCGGAGGAAAATTCCTGTTCCCGGTGTGCGCCCTTTCGAAGGTGTTCCGGGAAAAGTTTGTCGGCGGACTGAAAAAGGCGTATTATGACGGAGAACTGACCGTGCCGGATGAGAGGGCGGAACTGAGGAAGCCGGAGGGATTTGAGAAATGGCTGAACAGCCTCGTCGCCCGGAGATGGGTCGTGTATGCGAAAGCGCCGTTCGCCGGGCCGGAGGAGGTGGTGAGATACATCGGAAGATACACGCACCGTGTTGCGATAAGCAGCCACCGTATCATATCCGTTGAAAACGGACAGGTCACGTTCTCATACAAAGATTACAAAGACGGAGGACGGAAAAGGGAGATGACCCTGACGGCGGACGAGTTCATCCGCCGCTTTCTTCTTCATGTGCTGCCGTCCGGGTTTCACCGGATCCGCCATTACGGAATCCTCGCCAACGGGAGGGCCGCAAAAAACACGGAGATGATCCGTGAGATGCTGAGATCGGAAGATGGCACCGGCGACGGGACACCCGCACCGGAGCCGGGAGATGAGTTCACGAAAACCTGCCCCGTCTGCGGCGGCGGGAAAATGATCTGCGTTCTCATCGTTCATCCGTATTACAGAATCAGCCGCACGCATCTTCTCCCGCCGCATCTCACAGGCGGGGAGGCGTATGAGGACACATCATAATACAAATGACGTAAGAATGTATAATATAGTATGTCACATCTTACCGAAATAAAATATCATGTTCCGTGTTCGGAAACGGAAGTCACGGGGCGGAGGTGTGTCCTGAGAACGGAACCGGCATAAAAAAAGGGGAGATCATGTCATCCGGAAGACATAATTTTCAGCAAAACCGAAATAAAAACAGAGACGGGGGAGGGGGAAAGAACATATCCGGAAGACGGAAAAAGGTGCTTTCACCCATAGCCGGTCATTAACACCGGCTTAATATAACCAGCCGTTGATGCGGCACAAATCGGACAAAAAAAATCGCAGGGCGATTTTTTTTGTCCGATTTGTGCCGCATAACTAAATGTTAGGCTAACATAAATTAGCAAAGAGGAAAGAGTCAATGTTTAATAAGGCATCAAAAGAAAATATTTTTTGGCCTGGAATTTATGATAAAGTTACAGCTCGCGAAGCGGCAAAACAGGGATGGACGGCTGCTCTTTTCAGCGGCGGGATAACTCTTCTTATGATAGTCTTCGGTGGTGCAGAGATAATGAATTTATTAGATGTAGCCTTAATTTGCCTTATTGGATATGGGTGTTTAAAAATGTCACGCACTGCTGCTATTGCAGGATTGGTATATACTATTTCTAATGGCATTTACAAGTACAGTGTGCATAAGACCTTGGGATTAATGCCGCTATTTGCAATCTTTTATATAAACTCTGTACGAGGCACTTTTTATTTTTCTAATGATGATGCAAAAAAAGACCGAAAATGTTCAACAGTTGCTCGAATGTGAAAATTGCAGATCGACCTATAATCCTAACGACTTTCGCGACGATGCTCCCGAATGGTTATGTTCAAATTGCGGGAAGACATTACCAAAATCTGGCAATTAATAGCCGAGCAAAGCTTTTGCAACGCAAAAGCCGCGTCTGCTGAAAAGCGACATCAGGCCGGCAAAGACAAATATGAAGAAAGGTGAAAAGAATGATTCTACAGGATGTTATAGATGATATCCATGCTCTTTACGAGGATCTGCGAGTCTATGAGCGGAAATACGGCATTCTATCGGAAACATTTTACGAATTGTATGAAGGCGGCACCGAACCTGAGAATGACGACTGGGTGCTGGACTGGTCGGACTGGGCGGGAGCCTACAAACTTCTGATACGCAGGCAGGAACAGTATCGTGAGACTGTTCGGGAACTGAAAAAACGCCCCTCGTCCCTTATCAGTCTGATCGCCGGAGGATCACGCCATGAACCCGTTCACATCGCTTCGTGAGTATGAGAGGTTTGTTTACACTGTCCGCCAGCTTTTTCCGTCTGTGAGAAGTTCCAGCCTCGTGGTCATTCAGAGAGGAAGGCGTACGGCGATCCTGCGGGGAGAGCTCGTTTTTGAGAGCGGCTGGCGTCTGACGGTTCGGGAGCGGCTGTCCTCCGACAATGACACCGTGGAAATCGAATCTTACGGATATGAGATATGGCGGGGATCGGACAAAACAGCGTGGTATGATTCCCAGCCCCATCGGAATGATCATGCATTACAGATTTCTCATCCTCATCACAAACATGTTCCGCCGGATATCAAACACAATCGGATCCCCGCCCCTCAGCCAGTGCTGAAGCATGAGTTTTTATTCAGCAGTTATTTGGGAGCAAAAAACAATAAAATTTGCTCGTGATAATAAATTCATATACTGAATTACTTTCAGAGATTTTTAATGATGACTATACAGCAAAAAAATGTTATATATGCACACACCTCTCCCTCAGATGTCACGTCTTTATATATTTTCGATGCAGGACTAAGCCAGACGAAGCTGAAAGTTTTTGTTCAGTCGCCTGAACACTGTTTCCTCATCCGGCCACGGGCCGGAAACTGTTTCACGAATAAATCTGATAAAACCTTTCAGGCCATGATTTTTAACTGTTTTTATAAGGCATTCGGAATACTGGGCAAGAATGGTGAACAGATGACCGGTTTTCATCAGATAATGATATCCTTTCATGGCACTCCAGTTGTAAGAAAAACAGTGTTCATAATTATACCCGTGACGTTTTTCAACAAGTATGCCGGTTTCAATACCCCATCGGTGACGTGCTCCCATATTACAGCGTTCGTGAACATTGCCGTAGTTAAGCGGTTCGCTGGAAATCCAGGCATGACGGGAGGTCATGATCTCAGTCTCCGCATTTTTATTAACCTTTTCCCATGTCTCCTCACATACGACAACATGGATCACAATTTTGCGCCTGTATTTCTCTCCGTACCGGTATTCCAGTCCGTTCACCCATTCAAAATGCTGTTTACGATTCCCCCATTTCCTGTTTGCCCTGTTGCCTTTCTCAAGTCCTCTGAGCGAGTTGAATTCCTCCCACACACTGCGCAGACAATTGTCTTTCAGGACAATCATGAACTGCCATTTGTTCTCTGCGCACAACTCCGCCACAGGGCCGTTGGCATAAAGACCGTCAAGCAGCAATATTACCGGAAGACGGGGAAATTTCTTTTTCAGACGCCTCATCAGTCTGTGAAAAGCCTTCAGCTCACAGTCCTGTTTGTTGTTATCCGTATCTCCTTCCGGATAACTCAGAAATTCACTCATAAGGGGAATTGTCATTCCGTTATGAAATGCAAGGCAGGCTTCCAGCACATAGACATAATACTGCCTCCGCTCACTTTTCCCGATCTTGCGTTCCAGACATTCCTCACTCCATATCTCACTTCTTACAAACTTCTGTGTCCCGTCAACAGCCACAGGATAACAATTGCCGATCAGATAACGACGGAACTTTTTATTCCTGACAAACCGGCGGACCAGTTCAATATAAGCTTCTTCAATCTCGGCAACTTCAATTGCGGAAAGAAGACGCATCAGTGTGTCATTATGCGGCAGATCAGCAAGTTCAGGAAAATACAGCCGAAGATTTTCCATAAACATCGGACGGGTCATCTCCCGATTTGCCTCACGCCGGGAACTCATCTGGAATACAAAGGTAAGTATTCCGTAAATCAGAATGACCGTCATCTTATGTTTGCACTTTTTCGGATTTCTCGGGTCCTGAATCTTCCTCAGGCGTTTCAGAAGGACCGGAAGATGAGCTTTTATAATTTTCATTTGCTCTGTAAGCGCCTCTTCACGTTCCGCTTTTTCTTCCGCCACTGTCTTACAGGCACATTTGCAGTTCGGAAGGGAGTCCCGGGATGCAGGTTTCAGACCTTCTGTTTTCTGATGCTCGCGCAGTTGCTTTTCAACCTTTTTTTTCTCCGCTCTCTGATTTGTCAGTTCAGCGGTGTCAGGACGGCCGGATGCTGTCTGTTTTTCAGGCATGATTTTTCCTTTCTGATGCAATATAAATATCTGATGCAATATACATGCCAATATAATACAAAAAATAAATTTTGTCTTCCCCAAAAAACAGCGCGACAAAAAAAATTAAGGTTTTAATTAAAGCTTTGTGTATCAACGAATTAAATTTCATGCTTCAGAACTGCCCCTCAGCTAAGTTTCACAGATCCGAATCTTCCTGTGCTTATTGAGGAAATGGAAAGTCTTGTCAGAAATGAGAAGCCAGCCTAACCCGGCGTTTGAGCGGACGGAAAAAACGCCCGCCGCTCAACTTGGTCGTTAGTGCGCCAAGCAAAGCTTGGTGCTTCTTGCGGGGTGAAAGTCCCCGTCAGGTAAGGTCTGGCCAGCCACCTGTACCGAGTGTTGCGTCCGGTCAGGACAGACATACCGTCGAACGACCCGGACGAAGCGTACACAGGGAATCATGCAGGCCACAGGGGGAACGGCGCTCCCCTGAAGCATGGTACAGCATCGTAAAGAGTAAAAATGCAGACGGCGACGTTTTTAACGCAACGGAAGCCGACACTATGGAATCGTCAGTTCCTTTGCGAAGCCTGCTTCAGCGTTGAACAGGTGAGATTCCGGAGGGTCTGCCGGTGTCATCAGGGCGTGGCATGTATGAAGAGAAGCACACAGGAACTTGGGAGACCCTGTCAGTTCCTGATGACAAGGGGTGAGGAGCCCCGTCTTGAACTGGAGAATAGGGAAAGGCATCAGGTAGGCGTGTCCGACACAGAAAACGGAGGCTCGCTGATGACTTGCAGGGAGTCATATCCGCTCATAGTACTCTGAGACGGTAACGCCGTTCACACGGGGAAGGGGCGGACAGGATTACGCAGTCCGCAAAGGAAACATTGCCGGACGATGTCGGGACGGAGGTAAGACAATGCCAACCTCACTGCGGGGTATGGCAGAAAAAGCTGCGCTGCGTAAGGAACACCGGTTTCAGAACCTGACAAACGAACTCACACCAAAATATCTGAAATGGTGCCGGCAGCGGCTGAATAAAAAGTCCGCACCGGGAGCTGACCCATAACAGTCAGAGAATACCGTAAAAATCCGGATGAAAATATAGCAAATTTGCGGGGTCCGCTTAAAAGGGGAGGCTACCGGGCAAAAAGTGATAAGACAGATTCAGTTTTTATTGTTCAACGCATTGCGGAGCGCCTGAGCAAGTAATTCTGAGGAACCTTGCGCGGTAATTCCGCACGCAGACGTCTGTGAGGGGGCGGTCGGGTAACTGGCTGTCCTACCTTGATTGTGCTAACCATATTAACATACTGATATTATTTATATAAAGTAATGTGATGCATAAAATTAACAGTTTTTCATTTAAAACAAAAATTTTTTCGCTTGTTATTACAATTATTTTTTGTATTATTGCAATCCAAATGTTATGTGAATACAAAGATATTTTAGCACACAAAAAGAAGCTGATTTCTCAGGCAGCACAAAGCAGTGAAAAACTTCTACATGAAATTGACAGACTCAGTCAGGAAAACCTTAATATTGCCCTGACCATAGCCAATATCAGGGATGTCAGACAGGCTTTATCAGAACAGAGCAGAGAAAATCTCTATAAACATGTCAGGGATATTCATGTACACCTTAATAAAAACAATCCTCATAAACTTTGTATTCATTTCAGCGTACCTCCCGCAAAGTCTTTTTTAAGAATATGGAATCCTGGAAAATTTGATGATGATCTTTCCGGATTCAGGCAAACCATAACGGATGTTTTTAAATATAAAAAACCTTTAAAAGGTCTGGAAGCAGGGCGTCTGGGACCTGTTGTAAGAGGCATTGCACCGATATTTGAAAACAGTTCGTCGCTGATTGCCTGTGTTGAAGTCTTTTGCAGTATCGGGGAACTCGCAAAAAATATATCAGAAGAATATGGCGATCAGAATGCCGTATACAGTATCGAGTCTGTCAAAGCCACACTCAGTAAAAAAAATTTCCGTAAGTTAGGCAGGTTTAATGAAATCATCCCTCCGCCTGATTCAATCCGTTCGGAAATCAGTCAGGAAATTTTGGAGCGGGCCTTTATAAAACCGCTTATATATGAAACAGGCAATACCCTGATAGCAAGCTCGTTTATCAGGGATTATAATCAGAATAAAATTGGTGTCTATCTTAATTTTATTGACATAACTTATTTGAAAAATATGATAAAAATTTCAATTAAGCGTATGCTCATTGAAGCCGGTATTTTTTTTATCTGTTCCGTAATTATAACGTTTTTGGTTCTCAGATCTGTTATAGAACCGATAAACCGCATTATTGACGGATTAAATGATACGGCAAGGCAGGTTTTGATATATGCCGAAAAGGTTGAAATTGCAAGTATAAACACTTCCCGGGTTGCTGTTAATCAGGCTGGATCTGTTGAAAATATGACAGTTTTTTTTTCAAAAACTGATCAGATAATCAGGCAGAATACAGAAAACGCACAACACGCAGGTCATATTATGGAAGAAACAGCAAAATCCATGTCAGATGCAGGTTGTTCTTTTGAAGATATTAACAGTTTTATGAACGAGATATATGAACTGAGCCGGGAAAGTTCGGGAGTAGTAAAAAATATTGACGAAATAGCCTTTCAGACAAATATACTTGCCTTGAATGCAGCAGTTGAGGCAGCAAGAGCCGGAGAGACAGGATCGGGATTTTCTGTTGTTGCCCGGGAAGTGCTTAATTTGTCTGTAAAAACAACCTCGGCAGCACAGAATACGGCGCAGCTTATTGAATCCACATTGCAAAAGGCTGAAAGCGGCAAAAAGCTGATTAAAACTGCCAGAGAATCTTTTTCAGCTGCCGAATCAAATAGTTATAAAATCGGAAATATCGTTGCAGAAATTATAAACACATCAAATGATCATGTTTCAGAAATTGAAAATATTATAAATATAGTAAGGAAAATAGACAGTATAACTCAGGAAAATGCTCATCACTCAAAAACACTTGCTTCCGCGTCAAAAGAAATGAATGTATCTGCTGGAAAAATGAAAAAATTTGCAACAGAACTTTATTTCTTGGTACAGAGCGGTAAGAATTTTATCGAAAAATAAGGAAAAACGAATGTACAGGTTGACAAGATGCACATAACCCGGCGCTGACCGTGCCAAGATAAATCCGGATCGTTGGGAGCGGGCGAAAGTCCGGATTTTGCTGTCCTGTCTGATTGCAAAAATCCACAAACCGGAAGTTGACATAAGGAAACCTTACACCGAAATCGGAGGTGATAACACATATTCCGGAAAATTTTATGATGAAAACTGCGTGGAAAGCTTTGTTGCAAAACACAAATTGCCATGCAATTCCACCACAGCTTTTCTCACTCCGGCTTTCCGTAATATTGACAGACTTCTGACCACTGATCTGGTAATGGTCGGAAAACCGCGCCAGATTTATGTCAATACTCTTGAATTGCTTGATAATGTCTTTCAAAAAGAAATATTGCCTGAAGATTTGGCAAAAGAGATTCTGAGATTCCTGTTTATTATCAAAAATGAAAATGAGGAAAGAATGAACAGGCTGATTGCCGATCATCTTCTAAGCTCATCAGTCGTAAGTTCTCTCAACATACTGAAATCATTCATAGCTGGAAAACAGGCGCAAAACATCAGTATTAAATTATTTCAGAGCGTTATGGAAATATCTTTCAGAATTTCCGGAGAACTTATGACTCACGAGTTCTAAGGATTGAATATACTTATGCTTGAATTTTTAAAGAAATTTGAACGATCTGTAATTATCACTCTTATTGTCATGATGGTTGTTGTTGTTGTTTTGTCGATTTTTGAACTTGGTTGGATTATTATTCATGATATCATCAGTCAGCCAATATTAATACTTGATATTAATGAATTATTAGAAATTTTCGGCTTTTTTCTGCTGGTTCTGATCGGTGTTGAGTTGTTGGAAACTATTAAAGCATATATGACTGAGGGGATTGTGCATGTGGAGCTTGTACTTGAGGTGGCATTGATTGCAATTGCAAGAAAGGTAATAATATTAAATATTGCAAAATATGACAGTAACAAACTTCTGAGCCTTGCGGCTTTAATTGCGGCGGTGTCTGCTGCCTTTTTTTTGGTAAAACGGTTTAGATGTGCAGTTCCAACTCCAAAGGAATAATAGGTAACATGCTATAAATATTGACCTCTATGGTGTGCAAAAGGAAAGAATGAGATTCAGTGTCCTGATAAATCGGAGGACCGAACGGGATTCATCACTAGCTTTGCAGGACTACCATTTTTTGAAAGCTGTCATATCATTATAACATTATTTTATCGATATTTTTTATTAATTTCAAATAGTAATATTTACTTCAAAAAGTGTACGGTAGTGAATATCAGAATAGAAATATATGGAATATCCAATTCAACAATTGTCCTTTGCTGATCCGGAACTTGCAGAAACGGTTGCAAAAGGCCTGAAGCAAAAAGTACCGCCTGTTTCTTTACAAGACACCACGATGCTGGTGGATGAGATCATATGGGGATTGTCGCAGGAAATCACTTTTGGCAATGCCATTGCCGCAGGCTATGTTGACCTTATCGGAGAGACAAGTTCATATCAGATTCAGGAATACCGCCGCCTGATACATGAGGCTGGACAGAACGGTCCCACGCTGGGGCGGATCATGGCAACCTATCTTGTGCCGGTGTTAAAACACGGGCATAACGGATTCCTTGAACACTTTCTGCATACATTGGATGTCATGCAGACAAAAGGCACTTATACGCTGACAAGTCCCCTGGAATCCCTGTCCTCATTATTAAATTCAGGGGACACTGAATCCGCGTCCGGTTATCTGAATCTTCTTTGCGATACGTTTTCTCAGGATATGTCTTATAACCAGAGTCTTCACCTTACGCAGACGCTGCCCAGAGCCATACTTTCTTTTTCTTCTTCAAAACGGAGCTGGCAGACTGGCCAGTTCAGGCGTGTGATAAAGACAGATTTTCGTCTGGCAGATCCGTTTATCGAGGGCATGAAAAAAGGACTGCATCTGCTTTCAGAACAAGGGCTGAGTCATTTTGTGTCACTGGGACTGGAAAAATTTTCACATCACAAGGATCTCGGCATAAAATTTCTTTCATTGGAATCAAAACTGGGTATTGACGCTTATACAGAGATGGTTGTCACTGTTTCTGTTTCCCAAGTCCGGCCACGGCTGAACCGTTATCTTCGTGCAAGAACAGGAATTCCGATTTCCATCTGCCCGCTTTCGGCTCTCAGGGGGCGGTTGTCGCTCGGAAAAAACAACGGACAGCAGACAGCGGACAGCAGCGTTTCTGTTTTCTCAGATGGAAAATTTATATATCTGCCCGATGAAATCAGCACCTTTCCGACAAAAGCGGAAAACATCGCTCTTTATAAATGTCTTACAAAACTCGAATCTGCTTATTATGAATTTGGCACATTTGACTTTGATCTGGAAAAACTGGAAACTGGAAACTGGAAACTGGAAACTGGAATTTCAAATCCCCAATTCCCAATCCCCAAATCACAGACTTCGCATCTGAATGACTTGGAATGTTTCTTCAGTTGTTTCCCCATAAAATCTCTGGCATCTGATTTGTTTACTGTTTTTGAACATGGCCGCCTCAGAATGATGCTGACTCATTTTTATCCGGGGATTGTAAGGCAATTTTTTCCTTTGCTTCAGGAGAAAGCATTACGGATTTACAAGGAAAATAAGCCTGTTGAATTGCTTTTTTTATTGTATGGCCGGATTGCCCTCGGGGTTTCAGCAGAACCGTTTTTTGATATCCGTAATATCTTATTAAAGACGCAGGTAAGCGCCATCACGGAGTTGTTTGAAAGGAAAATGGAAGAAGACATCTCGGTTGAAGCATGTGCGGCGCTGGTTTTCCAAACATATCATGACATGGAAAATCTTATCAGAAAAATGTCAGCCTGTGACGCCTGTGACGAATTTTACACGCCTTTAAAAACGCCTTTTGGCCGGAAAGTGAGACCCGATGTTTTTTTCTCAACTTACGGACATTTTGAGCGAATTGCCGAGGCCATAAAGGTCAGGCTTGAGAAAAGAGGGATAAAAACTTACAAATCAGATATCAGAAAGCATCTGATACAAAACAACGGAAATATTTCCAGGGATGATATCAGGGAGATTGTGCTTTATGCGCATAAAAACACCGAATCAGACACAGGGCCGTGTGAGGAGCCGCGCCCGGATTTGTCCTGGCTGAATTTGGCCGAACTTCTGGGTCATTCTGATATCGCTGTAACTCAGGATATTGACGCTTCGGGTCCTGTTTCATGGTATAGGGAATGGGACAGCAATCTGGGGGATTACCTTCATAACCATGTGCGGCTACTTGAACGGCCGGTAACGGCTTCAAAAACAGGGGATGAAAAAAAAGATGATTTTTATGTTTCAACATTAAAATGTTACCAGGGATTGGTAAAACAGATACGCCACGCTTTTGAACTGCTGAAACCGGATGGACTGACCATATTAAGACAATGGCCTGAAGGAGACGCGTTTGATTACCGTGCCCTTTTGGATTTTGCCGTGGATAAAAAAGCAGGCATAACACCTTCTGACCGTCTGTATATCAAGCGTCTGAAACAGCAAAGGGATGTTGCAGTCTTACTTCTTGTGGATCTGTCACGTTCAACCTCAAATCTGGTTTCTGGCTCACAGACAAGCGTTTTGGATGTTGAAAAAGAGGCTATTGTGCTTTTCTGTGAAGCCCTTGAAGTAGTGGGAGATACCTTTGGCATTGCCGGTTTTTCAGGCACGGGCCGTCTGGGAGCGGATTATTTCAGGATCAAAGATTTTGATGAGGACATGAATGATGAGGTGAAACAGCGCATCAGCCTCATGGCCCCTCAGCGAAGCACGCGTATGGGAGTCGCCATCCGTCATGCCGTGTGCCAAATTGAAAAGGTATCTGCAAAAGTCCGCCTGCTCATCATTCTGGGAGACGGCTTTCCCAATGATACGGATTACAAACGGGAATATGCCATTGCAGATACGCGCAGGGCAATATCTGAGGCACGTTCAAAAAGCATTCTCGCCAGGGCCATCACAGTGAATCTTGCCGGAGATTCCAAACTGGATGATCTTTACGGCAGCCTTCATCACAATGTCATATCGGATGTTCGTGAGCTTCCTGACAAGCTTTTGCGGATTTACAGCGCACTGACCAGATGATTGCCCTCTCTTTCAGCACAAAGGAGTGCGAAAATTTTATTTTCGCATGGCATAACACCGTCCTTGTCACAAAAAGCACAAAGGAGTGCGAAAATTTTATTTTCGCATGGCATAACACCGTCCTTGTCACAAAAAGCACAAAGGAGTGCGAAAATTTTATTTTCGCATGGCATAACACCGTCCTTGTCACAAAAAGCACAAAGGAGTGCGAAAATTTTATTTTCGCATGGCATAACACCGTCGCTTTTATTTTGAAAACAAAATTTCCGCACTCCTTATCACAAAATTTGCCATGTTATTAAATATCGTTGCTGGGAATCCGGGCTATCATCCTCTTCTTAATATAAACTCCCCGCTGTGCGCGACCAAATAATTTCCGACAGGTGAGTCGAATGTCAGACCTCCGAGGTTTTGAAACTCTCGGAGGTCTTCCGCAGACTGACCCGTCAGAATCATTGCAGTCAGATAGCCGCAAAGGCAAATTTTATAATTTCCCTATGTAAAAACAAAAAAAACTTGATCATCGAGTATCATATATGCCATTGTTTTCTGCTTCATTAGGCAATGGTAAGTACCTAACCATAAGTTTTTAATATCTTCCCGAAGAAGAAACCCGGCTTTTTTTTCCGGAATGATGCTTCTCCGACAAAGGAAAAAGCCGGGTTTCTCCGCCGCTCACAGAGAAAAAGGTGTATAAAAAATTTTTGATCAGGTACTTATCAAGATGAGCGGCGTGATGTTCAGGGCCGGATTCAAAATGAAATTTAACCCTATTAAATTAAAAACAGGAGTGACGTTCAATTGAAGTTAAGACAAAACAAGATTATTCTCGTTATTTTTTTGACTATGACCTTCTTTACGCTCTGCGGCGCTGCCGGGGCAGATGAACCGGCAAAATTGCTGATTCTCCCTTTCAATATCTATTCTGATAAAGATCTGACCTTTCTTAAAGAAGGAATTTTGAATATGCTGTCAACACGCCTTACCCTCGAAGGCGAAGCAATTCCTTTTAGCAGAGAAGAAACTCTGAAAATCATTAAAGGCGTGGCAGAACCCGGTAATGAGCGAACTGCTGTTTCACTGGGTCTCAAAGCCAATGCAGATTATGTTTTATATGGAAGTCTGACGGTTTTCGGTGACAGCATCAGCACGGATGCCAGGTTTTTTGATCTTCATGAAAAGAAAACAGTCGTCACTTTTTATGAAATTGGAAAAAATAACAGCGATGTAATTTCTCATATCAATCTTTTTGCCTCCAGGATCAATGAAAAAGTTTTTGGCCGCGAAAGCGATTTGCCTCAGCCTGCACAGAAGAAGCCGGCGGATGAAAGCCGGAGACATCCGGAAGCAGTATGGGCTGAGGGAAAAAGGATAAAAACAAATACGGAGCCCCCTTCTGCGGAAGTTCCGGTTCCTTCTGCGGAAACTCCGGCCCCTTCTGTCAAACTTTCTGTCCCTTTTACAAAAGATTCCCTGATATCTGCGGAACCAGGTCCCATATTTGCCGGCGGAATCTGGAAAAGCAAAAATTTTAACTCACAAATAAAAGCCATGAGTATTGGCGATGTAAACGGGGACGGTAAAAATGAAACGATTTTTATCGGAGAAAGAACGGTCTTCATATACCGATATACCAACAGCGGGTTGAAAAAAATCGGGGAAATAGGGGATGGTTCTTTTTACAGCTTTCTTGGTGTGGATGTTGCAGATATTAACAAAAATGGAAAAGCAGAAATCTTCGTTACAAGTATCCACAGTGATAACGGATATCTTCAGTCCTTTGTACTCGAATGGGACGGAACGAAATTTGCAAAGATCGTGGATAATGCAAGGTGGCACTACAGAGTTTTAAATATTCCTGATAAGGGCAAGATACTGATGGGACAAAAGCGCGGTGCCAGAGGTGTCTTTGCCTCGGCAATATATGAACTGAAATGGGCTGGCGACGAATATATTTCTGTAAATCGCCAGCTTCTTCCAAAAGGGATGAATGTCTATAATTTTACATATGGAGATGTGTTAAATAACGGCCAGGAAAAAGTGGTCGCTTTTTCAAAAAGAGACTATTTGCGAATACTCGACAGAAACGGGAATGAAGAATGGAAAAGCACCGAGCGTTTCGGAGGCGGATTAACTTATATTGAATTTCCATCGGAAGCCGCGTCCCGCATTGGCAGTTTGGAGGAAACAGATATCCTTTATCTGTCCCAGCGCATCCATATTGCTGATGTGGATAACGACGGAAAAAATGAGGTTATCGTAGGACAGAACAGAGATAAAGCCCGTCGAATTTTTTCTCGGCTCAGAATGTTTGAAAGCGGGCATATCGAATGCCTTGTCTGGAAAGACCTCGGACTTTATCCCAAGTGGAGGATCAGGGATATCTCCGGTCATATCAGCGACTACCTCATCGCAGACATAAATAACGACGGAAAAGATGAGCTTGTATTTTCTGTTGTCACAAAAACTGGCTCTTTTATCGGAAAACCAAAGAGTTTTATTGCGTTGCAAGAAATTCCGGGAAGCTATTAAGAATTGAGAATTGAGAATTGAGAATTAAAAATTGACTGATGATAACGGATTTAGGGGAAGGCCGACCAAGCCCTGTAAGGGCGGCATATTTGTAGCATATTTTTATTTCCCACAATCACAAAAATCCATTTTTTTCTTGACACGCAGTTACGCTAACTTGTAGTAATTTTATTATATAGGGCAAGAGTGAATTCGAGTTAAAGATGCTGGGGAAGCGACATTCAGAGGTTTTGGGTGATATATGATTTCCCGGGGTGTACACAAGACGGGCAATATATCACCCGGACACCTGTTGCGGATAACAGCTTGCTATCTCTTCAATACCCTCTGTTTCCACGGCACTGTTATGAATTCAGTATCCGCGGATGGACGTTCTCTCTCGGTTTTGCTTCCTCGAATCATTATATCTCGACAATCAAATTTTTTTTCTGTCATTCCTGCGGAAGCAGAAATCCGCCGCTCCCGGAAGCACTGCGCACAGTGCGGAAACTTTTCGATCTACTGAGTATATGGAAAAAAGTGCGAAAAATTACAGCTTACGGCGAAATCCCTTTAACAGACTCCGCTTACGGAAAAAACTGTGACGGTTTTCAGACCCCGGCGAGACAGCTTAACAGCAGGCCGTCTAAATCAACTATTTTTATTTGCCTATTTTCCGCCCTTTGACAGGCTCATGGGGTGTCTCCGGCTCAGGTTTCCGCTTTTTGTCCCCGCTCCCTTCGACAGGCTCAGGGAGCGGGGACAAAAAGCGGAAACACGGGAACAAAACCGGGTAAAAACAGTGGCAAAAAGTGACATTTTCAGACGGTTTAGCTTAACAGATTCCGCTATCATACAACTGATTGCAAAATCTGCTGATATCAGCTTCGTCAATGATTTTCGCTGGTCTTTCCTAAATCCGTTATCATCAGAAATTTAAAAAACCCGTGTTATTCTGCTGTCTCTGACGAGTACCGGTTTTCCGAACATGACGGCGGCAATGCACGGGCGAATGAAATATTGGAGAAGAACAAATGAATATTCGGACATCTGATATATTAGTTTGTGGAAAATCAATAAAAGAGTGTTTAGCTGACATAGAAGCATTTCACGGGTTTACAGCTCCCGGCCTTGTGCTGGGAACTTTCATGGTGGACTGGGCTCGGGAACTGGTCGGAAGCGATGTGGAGGCAGATGCGATTGTGGAAACACGTCATTGCCTTCCGGATGCCATACAGATTTTCACACCTTGCAGTTTCGGCAACGGCTGGATGAAAGTGCTGGACTGGGGCAAGTTTGCTTTAAGTCTGTATGATAAAAAAACGCTCGAAGGATATCGGGTCTGGCTTGACTTGGAAAAAGCACGTCAGTTTCCCAATATTTATAATTGGTATATGCATCTGGTTCCCAAAAAAGAACTCCCTTTGGAAGTTCTGACCGGAACCATGATTGAGGCAAAAAGAGAGGTTTTATCTTCTTGTGCAATTCGCGTGACACAGTTTTACGAATCTCCGAAAAAAGGAAAAATTGAGATATGTTCGGGATGCGGGGAAGCCTATCCCGCTGTACAAGGCTCTCAGTGTCTGACATGCCAGGGAAAAGGATATTATGAGAAGTGTCAGGTCTCGGGTGTAGGGTCTTAGCAAAAAATTATAAAAGTTCCGTCATTTGTTTTGACCGACAGACCATGACCGCTTATTAGCGGGCAATTATGAACGGTCGCACGAACAGATGCGGATGTCTGCGATGAGTTCGGGCGTTGTAAAATGTAATAAGTGTAAAGCGAAGCTGGAACTGGACTAGTTTTTTTCAGACAGCCCTCAGCCGGAGCGCCCTTGGTTTCCTAATATTTGAGACAGGCTATCATCATTTCCCTTGCACCGCATCGCCGGCAAACGGTCAGGGCCGCGTCCGCTGTCAGGTTTTGATTACCGGCACTTTTTTTAAGAGCGACATCCTCGCAAGTGCGTCGCTTATCCCAAGAAATTGACACCCACATCTGAAATATTACGGACGGGGTTGCAAGCCCATATGCATCAGGCTAAGATCGTAACTCATTGTTTTTATTAACCCGTGATCTGCCGGACGGGGTTTGCAACCCCGTCCGAAATATTTTCCGACCCCCGAAAACAAACGTTTCGGACGGGGTTGCAAACTCCGTCCGGCAGTCTTAGCCTGATGCATATGGGTTGCAAGCCCCGTCCGCAACCCCCAATGAGTCCCGCAACATTCGCTTCTTTGCGTTTTGCTCATCCTGTGACTGCTGCTGAAAAACCCCTTAGTATGTTCATTTCTGGAAATCGCCTCAGCCTGATGCATATGCGGCAAATCACATTTCCGACGGAATCTGTCCGCGGCAGGTCCGAAAATAGCATACTATCTATTTGATTTAATGTAAAATTTTTTCTCATCCAATGTTTTTCTCAAATGACCGCAAAAATCTATTTTTTTCTTGACAAATGGTTACAATGTGGCTAAATTATAGCTGTATGAAACAAGGCGGGAAATGCTGTTTTTGCGTTAACTGCCTGTAATCCATGAGTATTTTTTTTCTTGACAAATGGTTACAATATAGCTAAATCATAGTTGCTCGGAGCAGGGATAATGGTCGCTTTTTAATTCATCAGAAAGCAGGCCGCTTATCCAGGCATTCCGGAAGGGTAAAATTAGAAATTGATCTGACCCGCTTTTTTTCTCAGACTTTGTTAATGGCATATCCAATGATAAGGTACGTCCTAATTGCCGCACCATAAGCATTACACAATTAGAGTGAATCTGCCGTAAATTTCATCCGCTATTGATAAACCTCCAGAAGATAAGCAAAAGCTGGTGATAAACATGGCTGTGTCGCGTGAGGAGAAATATGTTGCCTCAGCACAGGTGTGTCATAATATTATCTTTGCGAAACAACAAATGATTATTTCAGAAACAACGATGAGTTAATGCCTGTTGCGAAAGAAAAGCCTAAAAAATCATGTTCGTTTCAACCATCGCCGCAGATCACCGCAATGAAAGTTTTCTGATAACCGAGGCCAGCCGCATACTTTAGTAAATCATCCCTGAATGAGTGATTTACCTCCTGACCGAACATCCGAAACCTTCGGCTGAAATTGCCATGAAGACGGCAGACATTATTCACAGCATGTACGTTTCGATTTCAAAGATATCCCTTCTCGCCAAACAGATGGAATGCGATGAGACAGTCATATTGATTCCATTCTGTCTGTCAGAAAGAATAAAGAACATCAAGGCAATAAAATTTTGAGAAGACCGACAGAACACGTTAAACAATTAAAAAAAATGTATTCCATTGAAGATGGAAGATTGCAGGGAGAATCCGGTTGGGAAAAACTCCAATACCGTTCGGCACGATTTTTGCATACATTTGTAACTAACTGAATTCATATATCCGGGAAACTGAAATCCCGAAATGTCCGCCGGGCGTTTTTCGGAAACAATTTCTCCAAAATGCGGAAATGCCGGGCATTTCCGTCCGGCTATGCAAAAATCATGCCGAACGATATTGGAAAAACTCCCTTTTTTCTGGTTCATCTTATTTCTGTCATACAAATGTGCAAGAAGAAGTTGTGAGTATTGTTATTCTTTTGATCAGGTCGGTGATGAGAATACAATGGAAATGGATGAAAATACATTTTCAAGATTATCAAAGTGGATTCCGGAAATCCGGAAAGTGAATAATGTCAAAGTGAACGTTGTCAACTTTCTCGGGGGGAGCCATTATTGAGAACGGACAGGATTAAGAAAATTACGGATTCTGTCTATAAAAATACCGATGGAATGCAGGGTATTGTTTATATGAAAGTGTTAAGTGTCAGGTGTTAAGTGTTAGGAAAATTTTAAAACTTTCATCGTTTGTTGTGGCCGACAGGTCATACCCGTTTATACGAATGGTGATTTGGCAGATTCTGTAAAATTTCCCGACGGAACGATTGGCCGTGTATCAGAAATTATTCATTAAAAACCGGAACAAGATTTGAGGCAAATCCTTTAAGCAAAATACAATGAGACATATTTTATGATAATATTGGAGAACCGGATATTCCCGATGAATGCAGGGCCTGTGAATTTAAAACGACCTGTCAGGAGGATGTCCGAATGATAAGTTGTTACTTATCAATACCAGAGCAGGAAAGTCCGTTGTATGTGATATACACAAAAAAATTATTCCAAGATTAAGATATCTGGATAAATTAAAAAACGACTCGGGTACGAGACAACTATAAAATAACTATGTGAAAACCATTTGATAGGCGTAGCCAAAGATATTTGGCTACGGAAATACCTTAGAGGTGTTAAAATGAGATACGCAGAGACAGGATATAATTTAGAAATTGATTTAGCGACAGGAAACATTGAACGGGTGGAAACAGACCCGAAATTAATGGAGCTTCATCTGGGCGGTCTCGGTACCAGCGTCAAGATGCACTGGGACAGGGTTCCTCCTGAAACTAAACCGTTTGATCCTGAGAATCTACTGATATTCAGCACCGGTCTTTTCAACGGCACACCCGCTTACAGCTCGAACCGTACCGTTGTCAGCTTCATTTCTCCTCAGACCGGATTACTGGCATATCCGATGATGGGGGGGTTTTGGTCCGCGGAACTGAAATATGCTGGTTATGATAAAGTGATTTTCCGCAACAAATCCCCTAAATGGGTTTATCTATGGGTACATAATGACACGGTAGAACTACGTGATGCCTCTCATCTGGAGGGCAGAGGTGCTGTTGAAACTCAGGACCTTATCCGCGAAGAGTTGGGAGAGCCGAAAGCCGAGGTGGCCGCTATCGGTCCGGCCGGTGAACACAAAGTCTTTGTGGCTTCCATTGAGCAGTCCAGGTCAAGTGCCAGCCGAGGCGGGGGCGGCGCTGTGATGGGAGACAAAAAGATCAAGGCAGTAGCTGTTCGCGGAACAAAAGATGTTTATCTTGCCCGCGGGGCCGAATTTATGGAGCATATGAAGGAAGTGACGGAGTATATAAACTTCCGAAATGAAAATCCGCTTCCCGGGGTGATGACCATTTTATCCGGGATCGGGTCCCCGCAGGAGATGAAGCATACGGATGAAAAGTGGCATACTGAAAGTTTTGCCTGGGGAAATGCCCGGGTTCGCAGAAAAGACTTTTGGACAAAGGAAGTGGAGGAGAAATGGACAAAAACTCATTTAGGTACGGTAAAACGCCTGATCAGCTGTTTTAACTGTCCGCAACAATGCGGGGGATTAGTTTCCTATGAGGGCGTTCCCAGATACATGATGAAATGTTTCTCGAAACTTACCTATCTGATGGCGGCTTATGTGGATGACTTGGATTTTGGTTTTAAAATTGCCCAGCGTGCTTTTGAGTATGGTGTGGATTCTTTTTCAACGCCACAAATCCTGGCCTTTGCTGTTGAGCTTTATGAAGCCGGCATTCTGACGGACAAAGATTTTGAAGGATGTCCGTCCGATAAGGAGGGGCGGTTTATGTGGCTGCTGGACAGACTTGCCCTGCGGGAAGGCATCGGGGATGTTCTGGCCGACGGCACTTATTGGGCTGCCCGAAAAATTGGCAACGGGGCAGAAGAATATGATCATAATACCATTAAAAAACATGAGCAGATGAACATCAAGCTGGGAATGCTGGACCCCCTCTATTACCTCATGTTTGCCACCAACGAGAAAATAAGTATTACTCAAATTGAAGGAAACTGGCCCCAGGCGGCTTTTCCTTCGAGAGAAGACAGAGAAGCCTTTGTAAAGGACTGGCCCCAGATTCCTGATGATAAGTTTAAGCAGTATTTTCTGGACTGGGAACCGCGCGGAGATAACTCAAATCCATACTACCCCACGCCTCAGATGAGTGCTGAGATTGTGGATTGGATGGAGATGCTGCACAATATTGACGACGCGCTGTGTTTGTGCGCGGGTATGGCATCATTTTGCCTGAAGCCTCCTTATCATATACACAATTATCCGAAATTAATCTCAGCAGCGACCGGGATGGATCTGGATGAAGAGGGGCTGAAGAAAATAGTCAACAGGAGCCGGAACTTACACAGAGCATATAACATCAGACTGGGCCTGACCAGAGCTGATGAGAAGCCGCCTGAGGATCATTGGAGAAAAAGATTTCCCGAACTCGAAGAAGAACTCCTGACGACGTATTACAAATATAAGGGATGGAATTATGACGGTGTCCCTACTAAAGAAAGATTACATGAATTAGATCTGGATTATGTTGCCGAAGATCTAGAAAAGAGAGGATTCTTAAAAGATGGCCAAGATTAAGAAGACGATCAAGACAATCAGGGTTGATGCTGATAAATGCAATGGCTGCCGAGGATGTGAGATCATCTGCTCCGCTTATCATGCCGAGCCGAAATACAGCAGCATTAATCCGGCAAAGTCCCGTATTCAGGTGCTTACCCACCGACTGCAAAATATATGGCTTCCGGTATTCGCGGGTGAATATACACCGGCCGAATGCATGGGCAGAGATAAATATGTGATTGACGGAAAGGAATATGAGGAGTGCGCCTTCTGCAGAGCAGCCTGTCCGTCCAGAGACTTATTTAAAGATCCCGATTCCGGTCTCCCTCTCAAATGCGATATGTGCGAAGGCAATGAAAGCGGGCCTTTGTGCGTTGAGTGGTGTCTCAATGATGTCCTGACTTACGAAGAAAGAGAAGAAGAAGTCGAAGAAGAAGTCGAAATGGAGGAAATGGAGATAGGACTGGGATCATTGATAGACAAATACGGACTCGATAAGATAGCCAGTACGGTTGCCCGGATGTCACAGAAGGACTAAAACATCAGGGTGAAAAAGAGGAGTGAGAAATCGTGGAAACAGCAGCCCCTTCAAAAAAGGATATGATAATATGAAAAAAGGAGTGACGGGTTACGAAGAAGCATTGAAAATGACCCTTGAAACGATTTCACCCCTCGGCAGAGACCAGGTTGACCTTCCCGAATGCACAGACAGAATCATTGCGGATGACCTTTATGCGCTGGTGAACTCGCCGTCCATTGATGCCTCGATGAAAGACGGCTATGCGGTCCGGTCGGATGAAATCGAACAGGCAACGCACGAGAATATGGTGCGGTTAAATGTAATCGGAATGGCGGCAGCCGGAGTGCCCACCGACAAAGCGGTAAGCAACGGAACCGCCATCCGAATTCTGACCGGCGCGAAAATCCCGGACGGGGCCAATGCGGTTCTCGCGGAGGAGTTTGTCGTGCGCGAAGGGGATGTTGTTTCGGCCTTTGAAAATGCGGAACCCGGCCGAAATATTCTGCCGAAAGGCGATGATGTCGAAGCCGGCAAGCGGATCGCCACCAAAGGAAGCCGCCTGTCGCCCGGTATGATTGGCATTCTTGCCGCGGCAGGGCATAGCAAGCTGCCGGTCTATCACAGACCCAGGCTTGCCATTGTAGCGACCGGTGATGAACTGATGGTTCCGGGACAGCCGTTTTCCGAGGGGAAACTCTACGCAAGTAATCTGTATATCTTAAATTCATGGTGCCTGCGTTACGGAATGACCCCCACCTTGTCGCTGGTAAGTGACAAGCCGGAGGTTATCACTGAGAAACTGGCTCAGGCCATTGCGACGCATGATGCGGTGATAACAATTGGCGGGGCATGGACCGGAGATCGGGATTTTGTTGCGAACACGCTGAAGGCTCTCGGGTGGAAACAGCTTTTTCACCGGATTCGAATGGGTCCCGGAAAAGGCGTAGGTTTCGGCGTACTGGATCAGAAACCGGTTTTTATGCTTCCCGGAGGACCGCCGTCCAGTCTTATGGCTTTTCTCCAGATCGCACTGCCGGGCCTTTTGAGGCTCGCGGGTCATAACAAGCCGTTCTTGCCCCGGATGATGGTGAAACTGAGTGAGAAACTCATCAGTCGTGACATGAAATGGACTCATTTTGTTTATGGGTCTTTCCGGGCGGAGAACGAGCATACGTTTTTTGATCCCGCGCCCCTCAGGCTGGTGGCCAACCGGTTAAAAGCCATAGCCCATGCCGAAGGTGTGATTGCGATTCCGGAAGGTGTGAAATCCCTGTCCGCGGGTGCTGTCATTCCGGCGCAACTTCTCGTGTAACAGAGGAGTTTGATTATTCCGGCTTCGTTTGGATTGAACGAGGCCATTTGGGTGATCAGACAAAAACCGCGTCACTGTTCGAGCGCGTCGGCCCGAGATTGGCTCGGCAGATGGCTGATGATAAAAAGCCTTTGACGATTTGAAGCGCGACAGGAAACTGTTGCACCGGCGCTTCGGCCATGTCAATGATTCTGAAATATTCTAGGACAGGGTTTCCTTTATTCGGGAACCCTGTAAAAAGTGGCCCGCTTTTTATCTTATTGACAAAAAGTGAGTTCCTATGACAGATGCCGTTGCCCGGATGGCACAGAAGAGCTAAAATACTAAGGCGAAAAAAGAGGATTGATAAAGACAGTGGAAACAGTAGCCCCCTTCAAAGAGGTAATTGATGAGATAAAAGCGGCCGGCGGAGAAATCTTCAGATTATGCTATCAATGCGGAAAATGTGATTCTGTTTGTCCGTGGAACAGGGTCAGAACGTTTAGCATGCGCAAGATAATCCGAGAGGCTACGTTCGGTCTGACTGAGATAGACGGTGAAGATATATGGCGTTGTACGACCTGTGGGAACTGCGTTCAGCATTGTCCCCGGGGAGTAAACCAGATAGAAATCGGGGTATCCTTACACAGAGTTGCTTCCGAATATGAGGTTTTTCCTGCTTCTGTCCGTTCCGCCCGCACCGCGAGAGCAAGTATCATTTCCGAAGGAAATCCCTTGCAGGGAGAACGAAAAAAGCGGGCTGAGTGGGCAGAGGGTCTGCCTGTGAAACAGTTCGCCGAGGGGATGGAAATTTTATATTTTGTCGGTTGCTACTTCAGCTATGACCCGAGAATGAAAAAAGTTGCTGTTGCCACAGCAAATATCCTTAACAAGGCAGGGATTGATTTCGGGATACTGGGATCCCTGGAAAATTGCTGTGGAGAAAGCATCCGAAAGACGGGCAGTGAGGAGTTATTCAAACGTCTGGCCAGGGAAAACATTAAAACGTTTATTGAAAACGGCGTTAAGAAAATCCTTGTGTCTTCCCCGCATTGCTACCACACCTTTAAAAATGAATATCCCGAATTTATGGTGGACTTTGAGGTGATTCATATTACCCAATACTTATCTGAGCTTATCAATGACGGAAGACTTGAGATCACCAAGGCGTATGAAAAGAAAGTGACATATCATGACCCGTGCTATCTGGGCAGACACAATGACATATATGAGGAACCCCGGAACGTTTTAAAGAAAATACCGGGTTTGGAACTGACTGAGATGGCTGATTCGCGCAGGGATGCTCTCTGTTGCGGCGGGGGAGGCGGCAGAATTTGGATGGACACGCCAATGGAAGAAAGATTCTCCGACATCAGATTAGTACAAGCCAATGAGGTCGGGGCACAAGTCCTGGCCACATCCTGCCCATATTGCATCACCAATTTTGAGGAAAGCAGGTTAAACCTGGAATATGATGAAGTCTTGGAGATTAAGGACATCACGGAAATTATTCAGGAAGTGATTTAGGGAACCCAAAAAAGCTGAAAAGGACAAAGAGAAGTGGAAAACGAACGAGTTGAAGGAAGTTTTTTTAACAGTCCCGCAGACCGTAATTTCGGAGATGTTATGGTTGTCGGCGGAGGGGTCAGCGGTATTCAGGCGTCTCTTGATCTTGCCACTGCCGGTTTCAAGGTTTACCTGGTTGAGAAAGCCCCGAGTATTGGCGGCCATATGGCCCAGCTTGACAAGACTTTTCCCACCAATGACTGCTCCATGTGAATACTCTCACCCAAACTGGTCGAGGTCGGCCGGCATCCGAATATAGAGGTATTGACCTACACTGAAGTTGACAGTGTGGAAGGAGAAGCAGGGGATTTCAAGGTAACCCTGACTAAAAAGCCCAGATATATTATTGAGGAGAAATGCACGGGGTGTACCACCTGTGTGGAATACTGCCCGGTTCAGTATCCTGATCAGTTTAATCAGGATATATCGCAGAACAAAGCGGTTCATATTTATTTTGCTCAGGCGATTCCCCTTGTCGCATATATTGATGAAAGCTGTCTTTATCTTAAAGAAAAAAAATGTCTTATTTGCGAAAGTGTATGTCAGGCTGATGCCATAGATTTGAATCAGACCGCGGAGAAGGTGGAAATAAATGTAGGGGCTGTGATTCTGTCTCTTGGCATTGAGCCGTTTGATCCCAGGGTAAGGGAGGAATATCGCTACGGAGAGTTTGAAAATGTGGTAACCAGTATGGACTATGAGCGCCTGTTATGCGCGACCGGGCCTTATGAGGGTGAGATACTGCGGGCTTCTGACAAAAAGCATCCCCATAAAATCGCCTGGATTCAGTGTGTGGGATCCAGACAGGTGATCCCGGGCGGTAACAGCTATTGTTCTGCCGTATGTTGCACATATGCTCAGAAACAGGTGATTCTGACAAAAGATCACGACGCGGACGCGGAGTGTACCATATTCCATAATGATATTCGTTCCTACGGCAAGGATTTTGAACGATATTTTCAAAGAACTGAAGAGCTTCCCGGGATGCGGTTTATCAGAAGCTACACATCCATCGCAAGAGAGAACCCGGAAACCAAGAATGTGGCAGTACGATATTCCACCCCCGACGATGGCGTCAAAGAGGAAGAATTCGATATGGTGGTATTATCCGTGGGACTGAATCCGCCTGCTGATTATGAGAAGCTGGCAGAGATATTCGGAATCGAACTCGAATCACACGGATTTTGTAAAATTAATTCTTCCAATCCTATGGAGACCACCAGGCCCGGTATTTTTGTAAGCGGAACGTTCCAGGGGCCTACGGATATTCCCGAGTCGGTCTTTACGGCCAGTGCCGCGGGAGCCCAATGTGGCGAACTCCTTGACTACAGACGGGGAAATCTGACCAAAGAAAGGATATATCCGCCGGAAAGGGATGTTTCTCAGGAGGAGCCGCGGATAGGGGTGTTTGTGTGTCATTGCGGGGCCAACATCGGGAGGATCGTAGATGTTCCTTCCGCGGTTGAATATGCCCTGACCCTGCCCAATGTTGTCTATGCTCAGGAACAGTTGTTTTCATGCGCGACGAATTCCGCCCAGGAAATAACAGACATGACAAAGGAAAAAGGGCTTAACCGGGTGGTTGTTGCTGCCTGCTCCCCCAGAACCCTTGAACCGTTATTCCGGGACACTGTTCGGGAGGCAGGAATAAATCAGTATTATTACGACATGGCGAACATCAGGGAGCATAACTCCTGGGTCCACTCCAAAGAAAAGGAAGATGCCACACAGAAGGCAAAGGATATCATCCGAATGTCAGTGGCACGAGCCTCCCTTTTGGAGCCGCTACAGGAATATGATCTGCCAGTAAACAAGGCAGCGTTGGTGGTCGGCGGAGGTATTGCAGGTATGACGTGCGCCCTCTCCATCGTCAGCCAGGGACATGAAGTTTACTTGGTGGAAAAAGATGCTGACTTGGGGGGAACAGCAAGGAGAATCCATTACACCCTGGACGGGATGGATGTTCAGGCCCATTTGCATGATCTTATAGAAAAGGTATATCAGCATCCCCTGGTGCATGTATATACCGATGCTAAAATAACGGATGCTGCCGGTTATGTTGGGAATTTTGTAACCAAAGTGGAGTCCGAAAGAGGGATCACAGAGATAGAACACGGGGCCGCGGTCATCGCTATCGGTGCGGATGTATATGAACCCACTGAATACCTTTACGGAGAAGATGACAGAGTTCTGACTCATCTTGAGTTAGAGGATCATATCGTCAGAGAAGAAGAAAAAGTAGTGAAGGCCGAGAGTCTGGTGATGATTCAATGCGTAGGTTGCAGAAACGAGGAGAGAAATTACTGTAGCCGGATATGCTGCGGTGTGTCAATAAAGAACGCATTGAAACTGAAAGAGATAAACCCCGATATGGATATATACATCCTCTTTCGGGATATGAGAACATACGGGTTCAGTGAGGATTATTATCGGGAAGCGGCAGATAAGGGTGTCAGATTCATTCGCTACGAACCCGAGGACGAACCTCAGGTGGAACCTGGTGAGTCAGAGGAGGGGCGGCCTGTTTTAAAGGTGACTGCGACAGATTATATTCTGGGTCAGAAGCTTGAAATAGATGCGGATATAATTGCGTTGGCTGCTGCTGTTATTCCCTCCGCAGGCACGAAGGAGGTCGCGGGCTTATTCAAGGTGACACTGAGTCCGGATGAGTTTTTCAAAGAGGCTCATGCCAAATTAAAACCCGTGGAGTTTGCTGCAGACGGGGTTTATCTTTGCGGAATGGCCCAGTATCCTAAACAGATACCGGAAACCATCAGCCAGGCTTACGGTGCTGCCGGCCGGGTCCTGACGCTTCTCTCCCACGACACGGTCGTCGCCTCGGGTTCTATTTGCGAGGTGGATGAGAAAAAGTGCATGGGGTGCGGGGCATGTCTCTCAGCCTGTACATATGGTGCCATAGAGTTTCGTGAGGTAAAAAAGGATAAAAAGGCTGTGGTCAATCCCGTTCTTTGTAAAGGAGACGGTCTCTGCAATGTAAAGTGTCCCACAGGCGCTATTTCGCTGAAGCACTTTACCGATGAAGAAATCCTGAGCCAGATTGATGCCGCGGCGGCTTAAATCTCAATGCAGATTTCTTTTATCAGCAGTTACGCCTGAAATTTGGCGGTGTCTGATATCACGCTCCGCAGAAGGTGGTATCAGACACCAAAATATTCGGTCAGTCCGTCCTTGCGCTGATGAGCTTTGGCGTTCGTTCATTAAGAGACAGGAGATGGAATATGAAGGCAGAATTTACAGCAATCATTGAAACAGCACCTGAAGGCGGGTATTGGGCCATTTGTCCGGAAATCCCTGGCGCCAACGGACAAGGCGAGACGATTGAGGAAACTAAGAATAATCTTCGGCAGGCTATCGAATTAATCTTGGAAGATCGCAGAGAGGACATCCTTCGCGGGTTGCCTGAGGATGTAATCCAAGATACGGTGATGGTTGGATGAAACGACGGGAACTGGAACAAAGGTTAAGAATTGCGGGTTGTTACCTGAAGCGTGAAGGAAACTCTCATTCACTTTGGATTAATCCGAAACATGGGATTACGGAAACAATTCCTCGGCACACTGAAATCAAAGAACCATTGGCAAAGAAGATTTTGAAGAATTTGAAGGCAGATTGACCGAACCAATCATTCCGACGGACGGGGGCTTCCGCTTCGCTCCGGCCCCTGCAATTCGTCGTTAGTTGCGTTTAATGGCGTTTAATCGAAATCAAGGCAGTATGTTGATATGAAATTTGAATGGGATTCCCATAAAGCCGCAACCAATTTCCGAAAGCATAAGATTTCTTTCAAAGAAGCCTCAGCAGCTTTGAGTTATCCGATGGCCGCAACCGGCATTAATCCTGACCATTTGTCGATATCATACAACAAATGGATGGTGGTTGAAGATAAGGTATATGTATGTATAGACTAACAAAGGAGATAAGAACGAATGAGTGCAGGACTTAAATTTAAACCGAGAATATTAGGTTTTGTATGCCATTGGTGAGCATACGGCGCTGCTGACATGGCTGGAGTTTCCAGACTGCAATATACAACTGAAACCAGGCTTATTCGCGTCATGTGTTCCGGCAGAGTTGACTTGGAATTTGTACTCAGGGCCTTCTTGAACGGAATGGATGGGGTGTTTATTGGCGGGTGTCATCTTGGCGAATGTAATTACATTACCCATGGAAATTACCATGCATTGAACATGGTGCTTCTGTGCAGAAAAATAATGGAACACATCGGACTGAACCCGGAAAGACTAAGGGTCGAATTTATGTCTGCCGGTGACGGAATCCTCTTTGCCGAAGTAATGGGTGATTTTGGCAAAAAGGTGAAGGCGCTGGGACCCCTTGGCAAAGGTGAGGACATAGATCAAGATGAATTAAAGGTTAAAATTAAAGAAGTTATAAAGCTGATTCCCTACATTAAGATCGTGGAAAGGGAGAAACTGGCGTCACATCTTGAGAACAAAGAAGATTATGATGAGCTTTTCACCAGTGATGAAATAGACAGGTTATTCAGCGAAGTCACTTCGTATTATATTGATCCGGAGAAATGCCGGGCCTGCGGCACGTGCCTCAGAAAATGCCCTGCGGATGCTATTATAGGTGCCAAGAAGCAGATTCATGTGATTGACCAGGAGAAGTGTATAAAATGCGGAACCTGCTTTGAAGCCTGCCCGCCTAAATTTGGTGCGGTGACCAAGTATTCCGGCGAGCCTGTTCCGCCGCCGATTCCTGAAGAAGAAAGAACCATAGTCAAAAAGACTAAAAATAACAAAGAATGAGAGAAAACATGCCTTTCCCTCACCTTCTTCCGACCGCGGCAGAGCGGCATTTAATGCCGGCGGAAAACGGCTCTGAGGTCGAAATTAACCGTATTTTTGATTGCATCAGCACGCCGTTGCGAAAACCAGAACAAACTGTCTGTCTGTAAGTTTTCGGACATAAGAACTCCGAGGTTTCCAAAACCTCGGAGTTCTCTGATAGCGGAACTTGCCGTCGAAACGGGGGCAGGCCCTGAGTGTGACCCTCGCCTTTTTCTTGCCAAGGAATCTGAATGAATAGTATTGTGGCGAAAACCGCATCAGGAGTAATAAAACTGTGACTGGATATCACAATTCGGCAATGTTGGTCATAACCAGAAAAGACCCAATAATCAGGAGGATATTTTGAAAATTCTCACAACAGTAAAAAAAGTGGTTGATGTAGAATTGAACATGCATGTGAAGGACGGCGCCATTGTTGAAGACGGGCTGCAGTATGTTATAAACGCCTGGGATGAAAATGCAGTGGAAGCATCTGTCCAGCTGAAAGAAAATAACAAAGCGGAAACGACCTTGGTGAGCGTGGGCGGCGGAGACAACACCGATATTATCCGCAAATGTTATGCCATGGGAATTGAAAACGGGATTCATATTGATGATCCGGCACTGGACAAGGCTGATTCATCCGTTTTTGCCAAAGTGTTGCAAAAGGTTTACGAAAACGGAGCGTATGATCTCGTCATCACCGGAAAACAGGCCCAGGATACAGACAGCGGCCAGACCGGAATCATGCTGGCAGAGTATCTGGGTGTGCCTTGTGTCAGTAATGTCATTGCCATTGAAGTTGCAGACGAACAGCACATTAAAGTTTCCCGGCTGGGGGATGCCGGAACCGAAATTGTTGAACTTGAATTACCTGCTGTGGTCACGGTGAGTGATAGTATCAACGAACCCCGGCTGCCCCAGATGCGCGGCATCATGATGGCCAAGAAAAAGAAAATCAAAAAAATGGATCTGGCAGCACTGGGCACTTCGTATGATGATCTCGGAGGCACTGGTCTGAAATCGGAAGTTATTGAATTTATGGCATCGAAAACACGCGAAGCCGGGCAAAAATTTGAAGGCGATCCGGCTGAAATCACAGCTCAGGTCGTGGGTCTTCTGGCCAATGAAGCAAAGGTGTTTTAAATAACTTCAAAATATTATTTACTATCATAACTGGACACTAACCGGATTCATACAAGGAAAACACATATTATGGCTAAAGTACTCATAGTCGCAGATATCAAACAAGGTGTACTCAAAGGCAGCACAGCCGAACTGTCATCAAAAGCCAAGGCCATTGGCGCGGAAACCGCAGTGGTGGCAATTGGCAGTAATATCGAATCGTTAATTCCAGACCTGGTAAACGCCGGTTCTGATACGCAGTATATCGCGGATGATCCCAGTCTTGAACTATTTTCTGCCGGTCCTTATGCATCGTGTGTCGTTGACGCAGCCAAACAATTTGGTGCCAATCTGATTTGGTTTGGTTTTTCTGAAAGCGGCAAAGCCGCGGCCCCGAGGGTCGCAGCTCAGTTGGATGCAGCATGCGCCACTGAAATTACTGATGTGACACTTGACGGTGATCAGATCGAAGTCGTAAGACCCGCCATTGCAAACAAAGTGATGCAACGCATCAAAGTCAATACCGACCAACTGGTGGCAGTTGTCAGAGCGGGCGCATTTGAGGCCACAGAAGGCATCACAGGAACCGAAAACGTTGTCAAGCTCTCTGCCCCGGAAACTGATCTGAAGGCCGTGATTAAGGAACTCATATCAGATGCAAGCGGTGAAATTGATCTTGCCGATGCTGACGTTGTCGTATCTGTGGGACGGGGTGCCAAAGATCAGGCCGGTGTTGATCTTGTAAAAGAACTGGCCAATGATCTGCAAGCAGGTTTTGGCGCTTCCCGGGCCATGATAGACGGCGGTTTCATGGCACATAACAAGCAGGTGGGGCAGACCGGTAAAATTGTAGCACCGACGCTTTATATGGCCATCGGTATCTCCGGAGCCATTCAGCACCTTGCAGGCATGAACGGCTCAAAAGTGATTCTGGCTGTCAACAAAGACCCCGAAGCTCCCATCTTTAACGTGGCCGACTATGGCATCGTCGGAGATCTCTTCGAAGTAGTTCCGATTCTTCGAGAAGAAATTAAAAAAGTCAGAGCTTAGAAGGAGTGTCACGGACTGGCATCCGGCGGCCCAGAGCATGGGGTGATGAAAATATTGCCAATGCGCTTAAAAGGCTGATCCCGTTTTTGTTCCCTGTATTTTATCATTATCCGATCTTCAATCAGAAAAAATATGTGGAATAAAAACGGGATCACAATTGGCAATCCTGTTTATAACATTTTCATCAGTTCAGGCAGGTGAGAGTTTCAGATATCCGGAACACTGTTTCGGACATGGCAACCGTTTATAATGCTTTCTTGCTCACTGAACATGCGGTATAACTTGTTAAAAAATGATATGCTTCCTAAAATTGGTGTGTTCTAAAACTGGACTTGTTCCAATATTTGCTAAATTGATTCAAATAGTTATAAAGTTTAGCTCCCCTTTTGGAACACTGCCAAACATTTCAGTTATTTGATAATCATATATTCACGGAACTAACAGGGAGGCAATGTGATGCAATTAGAGGATAACACGCTCACAAAACTGAAACAGTTTGAATATCTTTTTCAGCATGGGCATAAAAGTGATCTGATCAGGGAAACACTCAGCAAGCTGGCAGAGATTGAATTATTTGAATTTAAAAAGAATCTTTTGGAAATACAAAACAAAATCAGTCTGTTTGAAAAACAGTACAACATGACTTCGGAAACATTTTCAGAAAAATTTGATGCCGGGGAACTCGGTGATTCTGCTAATTTTATTGAGTGGTTTGCTTATACGGATATGCGGGATGAGCTTTTGAAAAAAATTGAAATTCTTGACAAATCAGATGCCTGACGGATGCCCGGACATATTTGGAAACAGTAAAACTGAAGCTGGTTGCTTTGCCCCAAAATTCGGTCAGCAGAGATAGTTGATGAGCGCACTGTTTTGCCGAATCACGGGTATTTCAGAGCCCGTCTGACCCTGATAAATGGCGATTTTCTTGAAATATCAGAATATTTCATATCTGACGGGAATCAGTGCAGACCTCAGAAGTATCGGTATCAGCGGATGGACAGCTCGCGTATCCGTCTCATAAAACGATGGGATAATGCAGGCCATTTTCCTTTGTTGCCCGGTTATCCGCATCATGTTCACATCGGAAGTGAAGATAATGCAAAACCCTCAGAGCCGCTTAGTATTATCAAACTTATTGGTATTATAGAACAAGAAATTGAATTATAGTAAACGGTCTTTTGCAGATTCCAAATATCAAATTTCAAATAAACTCCGAATTGCGATCTCCGAATCTCAAATAAATCCCGAAGTTCAATCTCCACATTTCAAATAAGTAAAATTGAGATTCGGGATTCGGGATTTGAGATTTGGGATTTGGGATTTGGGATTTGGGATTTGGGATTTGGGATTTATTTGATATTTGAACATTGAAATTTGGAATTTACACACGAGGTATTTATGAACCCCCTTTTTATGTCTGTATTGCTCATTGTGGGGCTGGCGGTTTTTGGCCGCACCATGTATTATAAAATCCTGTTGCTCATGTCGCTTGAACCTGCCGACAGGGTTAATCATATCATAGAACGAGTTAAGAACATAGTGATTCTGGCACTGGGTCAGAAACGTCTGGTGGGAAGAAAAAAAGAGCGGGCATCGGGTATTATGCACGCTCTGATCTTTTGGGGCTTCTGTGTTCTGATAATCCGCAGTCTGACTTTATACGGAGAAGGATTTTCAGAAGGATTTCAGCTGCCTTTTTTGGGCGATGATTTTATTTTGGGGTATCTCTATATCGCCGTAAAAGACATCATGGAAGGTGTTGTTCTGCTGATGGTGATTTATGCCATCTTTCGCCGGGCAGTTCTGAAACCGAAACGGTTGCACAATACATGGGAAGCCTATCTGGTTTTGGGACTGATCGGAATTCTGATGATTTCCGATCTTCTGTATGACGGTGCCCGGTACAACCTGATTGTGCTGCATAATAATCCGGATCATCTTCATTTTTTCAATAACCCGGAGTATGGTTCAGAATTTCTGTGGACACCTGTTTCCGTAGCAGCCGGGGCACTCATATCCGGGATAAGCCCGCAAAACATCATTGCGATAATGATTACCGGGTTCTGGATACATATCATCACCCAGCTGATATTTCTGAATCTTCTGCCTATGGGAAAACACTTCCATGTCATCACCTCACTTCCCAATGTGTTTTTAAAGAGCCTGGGATATCCCCATGAAAAAACCAAAGTTCTGGATCTGGAAGATGAGGCGGCCTGGGAAGATGAATCGCTGGGAATCAATCACATCCATCAGCTCAACTGGAAACAGGGACTGGATCTTTACACCTGTACCGAATGCGGCCGATGTAAAGATGTCTGTCCTGCTTATATCACTGACAAACCCCTGAATTTGTATGAGTTCAATGACAAACTGAAGCTTGAGATGTTGGATAATGCGGACAATATTATTCAAAGAGCAAAGTTGGCCGGAGCCATCAGCCAGAACGGCACTGATCCCGAACAAGTTGAAAAAATCAAAGCCGACATGGCTGAACTGAACAGCAAAAAACAGCTGGTCGGTGATGTGATCTCCGAAGACACGCTCTGGGCCTGTACCACCTGCCGGGCATGTGAGCAGGTCTGCCCCGTGACCATCGAGCATGTTCCCCGTATCATCGCCATGAGACAGGGACAGACCCTTATGGCGGAAGCCTATCCCAAAGAACTGAATGTGGCCCTGAAAGGACTTGAGCGCAACGGCAATCCCTGGGGTATCGGGTATGACAAACGCGCGGACTGGGCCGAAGGTCTGGATGTCAAAACAATGGCAGAGGACTCCGATGTTGACTATCTGCTCTGGGTCGGCTGTGCTGGTTCATTTGATGATCGGACCAAAAAAGTGTCCGCAAGTCTGGTCAAAATTCTGCAAAAAGCCGGTATCAGCTTTGCCATCCTGGGTACGGAAGAAAAATGTACCGGTGACTTTGCCAGACGCGTGGGAAATGAAATGCTGTTCCAGATGATGGCGCAGGAGAACATTGAAACGCTGAACAGTTACAATGTCAAAAAAATCATTGCTGCATGCCCCCATTGTCTCAACACGCTGAAGCATGAATACCCGGAACTGGGCGGAAATTACGAAGTCATCCACCATTCGGAATTCATTCATCAGCTTGTAAAAGAGGGCAAAATTTCTTTGAAGCAATCATTGGAAGGATCCCTGACATACCACGATCCTTGCTATCTGGGGCGGTACAATTCGGTTTATGAGCAGCCCAGATCGCTCCTGAAGTCCATATCAGAGCGGGGACTCACAGAACTTGACCGCCATGGTCAGGAAAGTTTCTGCTGCGGTGCCGGCGGCGGAAGAATGTGGATGGAAGAGACCATTGGTAAAAGAATCAATCTGGAGCGGGCCGAGGAGATTGTGGGTCAGAATGTGGCAAATGTGGCAGTGAGCTGCCCCTTCTGCCTGACCATGATCGAAGACGGCATGAAGGAACTGGGTAAAGAAGAGGAAATAAAGACTCAGGATATTGCCGAGCTTGTGGCGAGCAATATGAAGTAATCGTTGTCAGTTGTTGTTATTATAAGGGGCGGTCCTGGCGGGTCGCCCCTTATTTTATATCAGGACTGCAAAAAAAACCGACTTTTCTCCCGGACGGAGACTCTCCCCGGCCGGAAAATCCCGGGTTTCTCCCACGTCCGTCGTGTCCGCTCTGTGACAACCCGGAAAATTTCAGATATGCCGGGTGTCACAAACAAAAAACCAGATTTTCCGGTAACCAGCAGCCTTATATCTTTTCAATAACCTCTAATAATTCAGAAATCTTAGTGAACTGATTGTTTTGCAACAGATTGCATATGATGTTATTTATAATTTGGAATGGCTTACTTCTATCTGATTTCATAGATTTAATCATCTCTGTATAAGCCTGACTGTTCTTTATGCTGATAAATTCTAATTTTTTGTTCTTAGCAGCAGCGTCTTCTGATTTTCTATACGTGATAATAAAATCTGTTTGTAATCCGTTTTTTCTGTTATCCTGAACAACTGAATTTGCTGAATAGCCTAATGTTTCAACAGCGTTCAGAGAGAAACCAACAGAATGGAATGTTTTTACAACATTCAGCCAGGCTTTGTCATCTAAGCTGTTAAACATGAATGAAAAATACCTGCCTGGTTTCAAAACCCTGAAACATTCCGACAGAACACTGTTCAGAAGCTTGTTATAGTCGTGAATGTCTTTGTCCCGGTCTTTTGCCTCACTCACGATTATTTCATTATCATAATCAGCCTCTTTTCTTAACCAGCCATTCCACAGCATACTTAACTCAAGATAGGGGATTCTGTTGCCATGGGGAGGATCTGTTAAAATATAATCAATGGAATTATCGGGTATCTCCTTTAAAAACATCTGGCTGGGTTCATTGACGATAAAATAATTTGCAGCATCTTGTAATGCTTCAAACGAACTTGCTAAACGATAAGTCTTCAATATTGCATATTGCTCTTTTTAGCTTTAAGAATTTTTTTGAACCTCGTCTCAAAGCAGGTCCAGACATTATTTTCAAAAAATTCATGAGGGGTCCAATATCCGATTACCCAGCTTCCGATTTCTTTTTTATGACTGACAGCAGCGTGTTCTTTTGTTTTATTTCTGCGCTTTATTACAAAAACCATCTTGCTGGCCTGCCCAATTGCGGAAGTGAAACAGAATAAGAAGATGTTTTTTAAAAGCGTGTCTTCTATTTTCTCAATTCTGTTATGCAAAACAGATAGTGCAAGCAGGTTTCTTGTGGTAAACAGTTCGGAAATATTATCTTTGTTATTCGTATTGATTCTTGAATTATAAAAAAATGCGTTTTTTGGGAAAAAATAGGGAATATCATTGATTGAAAATGAATCCGCCAACCTAAGATCGCTGTCTTCCGGATATGTCGTTATCCGCTTCCTCCCTCCGTTTGAATAACGTATCTCTGTCAGCTCATTATTCTCCCACAAAAAATTTTGCCCGATATAAGAACCGCGATCTCGCTTCACAACATACAATTCATTGATGTCTGCTTTAATATCCGCTTCAAGCGCACTAAATTCCTTTGCCAGCGATTGGGGATCAATGCCGGACAAAAGCTGCTCTGTTATAAAAACCGCACTTGGATTGATATCAATACCAAAACCTTTACGCTTGTTAAACACTGCTTCAAGAACAGACACTCCGGAACCGGAAAAAGGATCTAATACAATATCATATGGTTTGGTATATTTTTTTATAAAGTCTGATATGATATTGTAAGGTTTTTTCCCCCAGTATTTATGAAGCGCATATACACCGGTATATGACTTTGCTTTATGGGTTATTTCTTTATTTTCAGTATGTTCTTTCATATATCCGTGGAAGCGTTTTTAATCGGAAAGCAGATCGAAAAAATTTTCAGCATACTGTTTCCCACGACCATGCCGAGGAGCGCAAAAAGTTTCCGATCTGCTGACATGGACTTCTGTCACTCGATGATCAGGTTTTTTGATCCGATTCGGCATCCTTCATATTAATATAAAAGTAGTTGACACTTTTTAAAAGCTTGTTTTCGGGCACACTTCCGGTGTCAGAAGGCTGGCGGACGAACCTTCAGTTATGGTGATATGATATTACGATTTTGTGAATTGGCGGCCGGAAACGGATTTTTCTGAAAAAACCGGTTCCTTTTTACGAATTCACAGTGACCGCAAAAGACGGATCCGTTTTTTCCACAGTATCAAACAGAAGTTCGATCCAGTCTTTTTCCTGTTTCCTTCCGGTCAGAAGTTCATAGGGAGTCCTGCCTTTTCTCTTACCAGCCCTGTAACGGCGGTGATTATGGTAAAACATGATCAGGTTCAGAGTCTCCTGATTTATATTGTTTTTTGAACTGTTCAGGTAGGGACGGATTATCGAATTTATGCATTCGACCAGAGACGAACTCCGAACTATTCGGTCCAGTTCGTTGTAAACCTGCTCTCTGACATATTCATAATCGGCCTGAAGATGACCTGTCGCGGTTTCGAGACAGAATTCCTCGTTCATTTCACAGTGCTTCCGTGCTTCGGGGGTTTTCGCCTTAATCATCTCTTTTCTCCATTGCCATGCCAGACAAAGCGCCCGCAATGCCTCCTGACTGACCGGCAGTCCCCTGAGTTCTGAGACAATCGGAGCTGCCACATCGAAATACCCGAGCAGGTCAGGCAGAGTGCGGCGGACCTTTCCGACAGCTTTGGCAATGTCGGGTTTTCCCAGTGATTCCAGAAGATTCAGCCCCTCTCCGATATTGGCTTCCGCCTCCTCACGTTCCCTGAGATTGCCGTTATTGTCGAACAGTCTGAGTTCATTTATGACAGAAAGATAAAGATAACTGAAGTTGTCGTACAGTTCGATTTTTTCATCGGCAATCCTTTTTGCCTCCTCGTATTCTTTGATTCTCCGCGAAATGACAGCGTCACTTCTGGCGGAATCGAGCTTACGCCAGCGTTCCTCCTCTTTCCCAATGGCTTTGTATGCGGCATTTTCAAGGATTCCGACCCGTCTGCCAAGCCGGTGTGCCACAGCGTGATAAGTGTCCGGCTGCCTGAAAATATGGGCCAGGGATTCTTTCTGAGCTTTGCACAGACCTCTGCCTTCGTCACTGACCACATAAACTGCCATATATCCGTTATTTTCCAGGCAGTTCCAGTGATTCTTCCAGTCTTCGGCCTTCCGCGTGTCGTTCAGCCCGATTTTCAGTATTGCCGAACTGACCGGGTCAGCCGTGACCAGTATCGGCACCCTTTTGGAAAATATCTCATCACTCAGATAAACGAGCAGCCGTATCTCGCCATTGTCAGTTTTAAGAGTGTCAGGCAGCAGGGAACCGAAATATTTCAGAGTCTGACTGATGAAACCGACAGATGCGTTGTCAATACCGAAACGCCTCATAATCGTTGATACGGCTTCCAGAGAACACCGGCCTTCAAGTCTCAGAGACAGTATGTGGCTGAATACCGATCTCTGTCCGGTCACAGACGGCTCACAGGAATCATATCCGAAAGCGGCCTCACCCGTCTCTTTCAATGTCGCTGCCAGCATATAAACAAAGGTGCGGGAAATCATAAACTGCTTTGAAAGAGCCGTCACTGTTCCCCACGCTCCGGTAACCATTGCCGTGAGAGCAGCACATGCAATATGCAGCCTTGTAACAGGAGACAGATCACCGCGCCGTACGAATTTTTTCGGAGTCAGTTTTATATTTCCCCGCTCTGACAGACTTTCATTTTTTATGACAACAGGTGCGCACATAATTCCTCCTTTCCGTTATAAAGATTTTCGTTTGCAAAATCGTTTTCCCTGTGTCATATACCATGTTAAAAAAATTATGTCACCCCCTGACATCCGATTCATATCCGACTTTTGTTTTTATAAAGTGTAAACTGATAAATGAAGGATGCCTCCGATTCGAACAAAAAATTTGTCATTCCTGCGAAAGCAGGAATCCGTTTTTGGCCGATGCAGTGTTCCGGGAGCTGTGGATTCCTGCTTTCGCAGGAATGACAGAAAAAAACTTGAATATCGAGTGTTAGTTAATATCCGGCTGACCTGCTGACTAAGGCACTTCAACCGAATCAAAAATATGCCCGATGATCTGCTCCGTTGTAATATCTTCGGCTTCGGCTTCATACGTCAGGATAATCCTGTGGCGCAGGACATCCGGGGCAATGGTTTTCACATCCTGGGGGGTGACATAAGCTCTTCCCTGGAGAAAGGCATACGCTCTGGCGACCAGGCTGAGGAAAATCGTGGCCCGGGGAGAGGCTCCGAAATGGATATAATCGGAAATATCCATATGATAATCCTGGGGATTTCGGGTGGCAAACACGAGGTCAACAATATACTCCCTGAGTTTTTCATCCATATATATTGACGTGATAAGAGAACCGATGTCATCCAGTTCTGCCGGATCAATGATCTGTTTTATAACAGGCACATTTTCAAACCCCACCCGCTTCATAATTTCTTTTTCTTCAGATTTATTCGGATAATCAATAATCAGCTTGAGCATGAACCGGTCCACCTGGGCTTCGGGCAGGGGATAAGTTCCCTCCTGCTCAATGGGGTTCTGCGTTGCCATAACAAGAAAAGGATCCGAAAGCTCAAAAGTGGTTTCACCGATGGTCACCTGCTGCTCCTGCATGGCTTCCAATAAAGCAGACTGAACTTTGGACGGGGCACGGTTGATTTCGTCGGCAAGAATGATATTATGAAAAATTGGTCCCTTTTTGATGCTGAAATCCCCTGTTTTGGGACGATAAATTTCTGTTCCGATAAGGTCCGCCGGCAACAGATCCGGCGTGAACTGAATTCGCTTGAAATCCACCTGCACCGTATCGGCAAGGGCCTTGACAGCACTGGTCTTCGCCAATCCCGGAACCCCCTCGATGAGTATGTGTCCTTTTGTAAAAAGTCCCATCAGCAGCCCGTCAATCAAATCCCGCTGCCCCACGAGAACCTTTCCGATTTCGCTTTTGATACTGTTGACAAGCAGATGTTTTTCCTCAATCTTTTGTTTTAATTCCTCAACTGCCAATGTTCCTCCTTAGCCCTTAAATAGTATATGCTGCCATTTTCTTCACTGTATAGGAAATCACATTTTGTCATAATTGCTGATAAGCTATCCTTACAGTTATAAGAAATCCGGAACAAATAAATGTTCATGAGTGCGGCGATTTCCTCCCGGCTCATGAAAATATATTTTTCACGGCAAAAATTAAGAAAAGAATTTGAATTGTCAAGCCAGAGGCAATATAGGTTTTTTTCAAACCAAAATGACTACCGTGCTTGCCGCCATCTGATTTTAAGATGTTACGGAAAGTCTCAGACGATTTTGTTGCGGACTGCCCATACAGCGGCCCGGGTTCTGTCGTTTACATTTAATTTATTAAATATGTTGATTATATGGCTTTTCACAGTATGGGGGCTTATAAACAGTGTGTCTGAAATTTCAGCATTGGTGGCTCCTTCGGCCACAAGACAAAGAACTTGTATCTCCCGGTCGGTGAGGTCTGTCTGAATTTCAATGTCCTCGTTTTCCGAAATTTTGCGCTTTTGTTTTTCTTCAGCTAATTTTTTTTCCAGACTTTCGATATATTTTTTCTGTTTATTACTGTCCTGCTCATTTTGAGGGGCAGTTTCAATTGCAACGGTGGAGGCAAGATTTCCGTCCTTATCATAAACAGGATAAATAGCATTTTCGCAGATGGGGCTGGTAAATCCAGGACATTGGTCAGGAGTGGTCTGTCCTCTGCTCAGAGCGCCTGCAAAAGCCAGGCAGGTGGAGAATCCGCATGCTTTGCAATTTGTCCCGGGCAGAAGCCTATAAATGTCAATAACGGAAACAGGTCTGAATTTTTTATAATTGGGTTTAAGCGAATGTTTTCTCGTATGCAACTTATTAAGAAAATGAATAAGCCGCTCTGCAAATTCAATTGCCTGGTTACGATTGGTAAAAGGCGCGGCAATTACGTCGTCAGGATACAAAACACACTGAAAACCGTCTATGACAAATTTAATATATTCAGGTTTGTCATAAAATACGGCATCTTTAAACGTGGCGTTTATATAAGGAAACAACTCGCTCACATCATTATCCAGTTTAAAATGAGCCCCCCAGCTTGCCGCGGGCACAAAACTCGACTTTATGCCCACTTTTGATAAAGAAAAGTCGGAATATCCCTTGATAAGCATGTTTTTTCAGATTTCATCAGCAGATCAAAAAGTCTTCCGGACTGAGCGCTGGACATCAGAGAAACCCGGCTTTTTTCCCGGACAGGATGTCTCCCCGGCCGGAAAAACCCGGGTTTCTCCCCCTGTCTGTCGTGTCCGCGCTGTGAGGGCCTGAAAACTTTTTATACTGATTATGTTTATATATAAAAGGGTTATATGCTATTATCGCGTTGCTTAATTTAAAGAATTATAAAGTGATAATACAAAGACTGTCAATCTTATTTTGACACAGATTTTAAGAAAAAATTCGATTATCAAGTACAAACTGCAGAACAAACCAGATTTCCCAAGTATTCGAATTCAAAAAGATTGTGCGGGTATTTAAAACGCTGGACTTTTTCTCATAAATATATTAATGAGCATACTTCGGAAGGGAAATTTGTTTTTCTGTAAACAGATTGAATTTTCAATATGTTAATTTATCAGAAAGGAGACAGAAGATGAAATGCAAAATTGTTGCATGTATTTGCGCCCTGGTTTGGATGCTCTCGTTATCACAGGCTTTGTCAGCAGATATCCCGGGAGAGGTGAAAGATAGAATTCTCATTTGTCCCGGGGGTAAAGTGGTCGGAGTGGAGAGTGCCACATTAGGGGACGGAAGACAATCTTATGATGTGGACATTCAGGCAGAAGGAGCAAACTACAGCAATATTGTTTCATTCTACAGACAAGAAGCAGGAAAAAGAAAGTGGCGGATATTCAATGACGTGGATCGGGGATACAGCTATATTCTTCAGTGCCATGACGGACGTTACAATATTGATATCACCGTTACAACAAAAGAAAACAGCGTGTTGGTCCGCCTGAGTATCCTGGGATAACTCAGCAAACCTCGGGGGAATTAAAATAAGTCAAATGATTACCAACGTGCTGAAATTCGTTTCTCAAGCTGACGTGGTCATTTGCCTGCGGATAAAAAGTACAAGAAAAGGAGATAAGAAGAGGAAGCGGCCACTTTCCTTTTCTTATCTCTTTTCCATGTACTTATCGAGTATTAAGAAGTACAGAGAAGGGGGATTAGAAAGGGAAGAATCGTCTTTTCCTTTCGGAGAGCAGATGCTGATCTTGATCCGCATACTGAATCACTTCTCCGTAAAGAATAGCAGGCCGGAATTTTTTCAGGAAAATGTTGAAATCCGCATCCTGTTATGTTATTTACTCCGATAAAATAATCAGAGTTGATATTATAAGATATAAAATTAAAAATTTGTTTTTATCACTCAATAATCAAATTTTTTTCTGTCATTCCGTTCGGATCGGATCAAAAAAACCTGATTATCGAGTATTAACCAGATGGTGAGTTATATTTTTGACATATTGATTTATTACTCATTCATTTTAACAGATATTCGCGGAGTTTAAAAAAAATGAAATTCAGATTTATAAATCTTGGTCCGCTGAAAGAGGTCGGATTAGAAGTCAGACCTCTCACCATCATCGGAGGCATCAGTCAGGTTGGAAAATCCTTTATCATAAAATTTTTGTACGGAATTTTGTCTGCAAAGGCATCTCCGGCTGAGGAAAAAGAAAGAACTGATAAGCTTAAACGAATTTTTCAGCAAAAAGACTTTGGAAAGTTAAAAAACAGATGTTCGGGAAAACTGGGTCTGATCACGTTGGAAGACAATATCATATTCCTAACCCATTCGCATAGTGAAAATAAAGACACACTTTTAAAAAAAGCTGTTGAAAACGAACCTGATAACATTTCTCTGACATTAGTTTATGCAAATTTTTTAATACAGCAGGAACAATTTAAAAACGCTGAGAAATGTATTCAAAAGGCTATGGAATTCACAAAAGATGATGATGATGATGAGGCGGCTCATATTTATAGTGAATTTCTGAACAAGCTGAAAAAATCAGAGAAGCCATTGGAAATTCTCAGTCCGGAAAGCGAAGAAAGATTGTCTGAAATTCTCGGCGCAGAAAGCCAGAAGAGCTTTGCCAGCGAAACAGGCAGGGACAGATTTGCCGGCGAACTCTCCTTTTCCAAAGATCAGTACGATGACACCCTTCAGTTTTATAATTACACTCTGAAAACAAGAGAAGCCCTGCTGGGGGAGAGCCATCCGGATACCGCCACATCGTACAGCAATGTTGGCGGAGTTTACTATTTCAAAGGGGAATACGACAAAGCCCTTGACAGCTACTTTAAGGCCCTGGAAATCGCAAGGGAGGTGTTCGGAGAAAATCATCCGAATACTGCTGTATTCTACAACAATATTGGTCTGGTTTATTACTCCAAAGGGGAATATGACAAAGCCATCGAATGCTATTCCAAAGCGCTGAAGATAAGAATGGATGTTCTGAATTATAGAAATATTGCAGAACTTTATACCGGAAAAGGAAATCAGAACAGTATATTGGAATGTATGAAAAAAAAAGATATTGAATCTGAATTTTTCCCAAAAGATGAATTAAATCTCAAGCCAGGTCCCCGCGACATGCGGAGAGATCAAGATATCTCATATATTCCGGAACCTTCGGAGAATTTTAAAAAAGTCTCATATATTCCTTCCCCCGTGATTCTCGATCTGTTCAGATCAATTATCACATTCCGAGGTGACAAAGGAAGCGCGGGCATTTCAGATATTTACTGGGACGTTCTCAGAGACATCATCGCTACCGGTGATTCTGCCGAAGAAATAAAATTGAAAGAGATTTCAAATAAAATCAAAGAGATTATCGGAGGAACACTGAAGTATGAGATATCAAAGGGGCTGAGATTTGTAAAAGGAAAAAAAGAACTTGACATGGATTTGGTAAGTTTCGGAATAAAGCTTTTTGGTATTTTGCAACTGCTGATACAAAGAAACCTTATTACGCCCAAATCGTATCTCCTGCTCGAAGAACCAGATGCCCATCTGCACTCCGCTTTAATGGCGAAATTTACAGAAGTGGTGAAAGAACTTGTCAAAAAAGGGGTTCATGTGATAATTACGACTCATAGGCCGGGGCTGGTCAGGTGTTTCAGAGACATGATAACAACTGAAGAATTGGATCCTGACCAATGTTCCTTTCTCGGTCTGAAATTGGATGAGGATCACCAAGACGTTTTCGGGAAGAGTCAGCCTGGCATAAAAGGAGCGGAAAACATACTTGCCTCCTTAGATGAATGAGAATATCAAATCATGAGTGAGATAACCACCGAAAAATACAAAGAAACAGCAAAGAAAGGCATTGAAAATCAGGTTCTTCAGAACGCGCTGGCAAATCTTCAGGAACGTCTGGGCAAAGGAACGGCAGCGGCTTATCGCAGGCTTCCCGAAGGATCTGAACTCCGTTTCAGAGGTCATGATATCCGGATGAACGCCATAGAGAACTTGGATGTGCTTTTGGAGACTCTGGCTGAAAATATCCGTAAAAATGGCGGCCATGTTTTTTTTGCCGAGGACAGGGAAGCTGCTGTAAATTACTGTCTTGATGTGGCACATAAGCATAAGGTGAAACAGGTGGTCAAGGGGAAATCCATGGTGACTGAAGAGATCGGTCTGAACCCGGCGCTCATCTCGGCAGGCATCGAGGTCAATGAAGCAGACCTGGGTGAATACATCGTCCAATTGGCTGAAGAGCATCCCTCGCATATCATCGCACCTGCGATTCACAGAACCCGGAACGACATCGGCAGACTCTTTGCCGAAAAACTCGGCATCCCTTATACGAATGATCCGCCATCACTGACCCGGGCCGCGAGAAATGCCCTGCGTGAGAAATTTCTCAATGCGGATATGGGAATTTCCGGATGTAATCTGGCCTGCGCGGAGACCGGACATATTACCACCGTATCCAATGAAGGCAATATCCGCATGGCCACGACCCTGCCCCGGGTTCATGTTGCCTTTATGGGAATGGAGAGAATCGTCGCCAGTCTGGAAGATCACGAGGTGCTTCTCAGGCTTCTCACCCGGGGGGCCTCAGCCCAGAACATGGCTGTTTATACCAGCTTCATCGGAGGCCCCCGGCATCCGGATCAGGCGGACGGGCCGGATGAATTTCATCTGGTAATTATTGACAATGGCCGGACCCGCATTCTTGCGGACAAGGAATTTCGGGAGATTCTCTGTTGTATTCGCTGTGCAGCGTGCCTCAATGTCTGTCCCGTGTATGCGAAAATCGGGGGACATGCTTACGGCTATCCCTACTCCGGCCCGGTGGGGGCAGTGGTCACGCCGCTTCTGGTGGGAATTAACCGGGCAAAAGATCTCTGTCTGGGAGAAACACTGTGCGGGGCCTGTCAGAATGCGTGTCCGGTGAATATCAATCTGCCGAGGATGATCCTCAGTTTACGTGCAAAGCTTGCCGATGGCGATCCCGAATGGGGGGTGACCCGGGCCAGTGTGAAAGAAAAAGCCATATACACCGCGTGGTCCTGGGTCATCCGAAATCGAAAGGTTTATGATCTTTTCCTTCGATTTGCAGCATCGGGACAGAAATTTCTTCCTCATAAAAAAGGGATGATTCGCCGATTACCTCCGCCCATGGGAAACTGGACACTGACCCGGGATATTCAGCCAATAGCAAAGGAGAGTTTTCTGCGGCGGTGGAAGCGTCTTGAAAAGCAGCATACGAAGAACTCGTTATAAATCGTGCGGAAGTCCGCAGGTATTCGGACAAAAATTTTTCAAGCATCATTTAATTGCCAAAACATCACGCCAAGAACCCTTTCAGATCACTTCGTGACCGCGAAGAATTCGTTTATATTGTCAGCCAGATTTTTCCGTGTGTGAAAGGTTCGGCACTGGTTCAGTTCAATGGGATTTTCCGAAAAAATCGCCTGAAACCCTCTGAAAACACAGCGAATTTTCGGAAAACCGGAGATGTCGTCAACTCTCTGATTTTACAGGGATTCCCATTGAACTGAACCAGTGCCCAAATTGCTTTCCGGGCGGAAAATTTTGGAAGGATGCTAAAAAATATGGATAGCAGAATAATCGTCGTTGATGACGATCAGGATTATCTTGAAATACTAAAACGGAGACTTAACGCTTTTGGCTTCAAAAATGTACGGGCGGAATCAGATCCGGTGAAAGCAGCTTCGATGTTTGAGAAAGAAGACGTTTTTGATATCGCGGTGATAGACATGACCATGCCGGGTATGAATGGCATAGAACTGCTTGAAATAATAAAAACTACCAGTCCTGCCACCGAATGTATCATGGTGACTGCCGTGAACGAGGCCAGAGTAGCGGTGGAATGCATTAAAAAAGGGGCCTATGACTATCTTGTCAAACCTGTTTCTGAACAGGACCTGCTTGTATCTGTTCGTCGGGCATTGGAGAGGAAACGCCTGCTGGATATTCTGGATATTGAGAAAAGTAAGCATCTGCCCGAACTCGTGCATAAGGACGCATTTGAACCGATTGTCACAAGATCTCGAAATGTCCTCAGAATACTAAAGGAGGCGGAACTCCACGCAGGCAGTGATGTTCCTGTTCTTATTACAGGGGAAAGCGGTACCGGCAAAGAACTCCTGGCCAGGGCAATACATGACAGCAGCCCCAGATCAGAATTTCATTTTACGCCGTTAAATATGGCATCTCTCACGGGCAGTCTGTTTGAATCTGAATTTTTTGGTCACACAAAGGGAGCCTTTACCGGGGCTCATGACCGCCGTGCGGGATATCTGGAACACACAAACGGCGGCACGTTGTTTCTGGACGAAATCGGCGACATGCCCCTTGAGCTTCAGGGGAAACTGATGCGGGTCTTACAGGACGGGGAATATATCAGACTGGGAAGCAACAGGAGTCAGAGAGCGGATATACGGTTTATCGCGGCGACCAATGAGAACCTTGACCGGCTGATGGCCAGGAAGATGTTCCGCAAAGATCTGTATTACCGTATCAGAGGGGGGCGTCTTCATCTCCCGCCGCTGAGAGAAAGAAAAGACGATATTCCTCTCCTGATAAACAGATTTACAGAACAATATTGCGGCCCTGACAAATATTCGGCAATTGAGGAAGAAGCAATGTCCCTACTGATGAGTTACAACTACCCCGGAAACATCAGGGAACTCAGATCTGTTATCCAGTCTGCTGCAAACCTGGCACAGGGAAGGCCGATTTCTGTTAATTTTCTTCCCAATCATTTACGAAAACAGAAATCAGAACTCAGCAATCATCATCACTCAGCATCCGAACCGGATGCTGTTATTTCTCTTGCAAAAGTTGAAAAGAATTATATTCTCAAAATATATAAACAGTCCGGGAAGAACAAATCCAAAACCTCCAGACTCCTGGGTATCGGACTGAACACCCTTCGAAGAAAACTTAAATCTTACGGAGCAGAGTAAACTGCTGAGGATTTCCCTGATCTTGTGACAGAAATCTTCTGCTTGTCTGTCTGACAGACCTTTATTTATGTATATGCAGGCCAAAGTTCCTGGCTTTTCTCCGGATGATGGAAGGGGAAATTCGGATTTCAGCATTTATATCCTCTGCTGCGATCAAAATCAGGGGAATCAACTATTCTAAAAATTTCCTTATTTTCAAATTCAAGATAATCCTTCAACTCTTTTAAAGAATAATTTACGAGTTTTTTGATGCCTGACAATGAGCTGGCATAATGCTCTCCAAAGCGATGCGCCACTTCCAATGCGCTGTCTTCGAGCTTCTCCAACGGAACCATCTGGTCCGCAATGCCGAATGTCATGGCCTGTTGGGCGGTGATCTCTCTGTTTAAGAGGAGTATCTCATATGCCTTCCCGGGTCCCAGCATTCTGGAAAGAAAAAAAGGTCCGCCTCCTTTTGGCAACATTCCCAGTTCAAGGTAAGGATTGCAAAACACCGTATTATCAGCGATAATCCTGTAGTCGCAGGCAAGGCTGACATTCAGAAAAAGTGCGATGACGCTTCCGGAACATGCATGAATAACAATCTTATTCAGCTCCGTAATCGTTAAAATAAACTGATTCATAATATTGCACAGCCTGCGGATTTCGTTTCGTTCCCATTTGGATTTCATGCTCTGATAAAATTCCAAATATTCTTTGGGTCCTGATTTTTCCAGAGAAGAATTGATCACCATCGCCTTAACCGATCTGCACTTTGAAACCCGGTCAAAATAATCCTGAATCGTGTCTCTGTCAGTCAGGTTTGTTGCATGAAGCAGCAGATTCTCTTTTAAGGTCAGGATAATAACTTCCTTAAATCTCTTTGTGAAAAAAAAATCGTGGTTTTCTTCAAGATTTGTTCCCTTACTCATTTTAATGTCTCCTTTTACAAATTTTTCTGTTATCAGCTTATTACTCGGCAATCATACGATCCATACTGCTATTTTATCTGCCATATGAAGCACCTTTCTGCTGACCCGTCCGATAATAAATTCCTCGAGAACAGTAAGCCTCCATCTGCCTACGACAACAGAGCCATATCCTTCTTCTTCAGCTTTTTTGACAATCGTAAGGGCCCGGCTCACCTTGTTTGTCACTATTTCTTTGCCCACACATTCAGGAGAAAAACCTGCTTTAATCAGGCAGTTTGCTGCTTCGGCAAGAGCCGGTTCAATATTCTTTTTATTTTCTTCGATCCATTTTATTTCATGTTCCGGGTTAAAAGTTTTCTTAATCTCCGGATGAATACTCAGGGGCCGGATCACATTGCACAGCATGACCTCATAGTCAGAATTTCCCATCAGAGAGCCGAGGCAGTCCACGGCCTTCATAGACCCTTCGGAAGTGTCAAAACCGATGAGGAATTTTCCCGGCAGAGGGTTGCCAGCGACTGCCACGATGGGGATATGAGGCAGCTTGCTAATCAGTTTGTTTGCCACGCTTCCCACGACAACATCCTTTAACCTGCTGACACCGCTGCGCCCCGCGACCACTGCGTCAAACCCCTGATAGGATTCTCTGATAATATCCCGGGCAACTCCCGCTTTTTTAGACTGAACCTTAATCTTCAGAGCTTCAGAGGGAAAACCCGCATTCAGCAATATTTTTATGGCTGTTTCAATGAATTTGTGAACATTCATCTTTAGCTGAATGGCCCATGCGCTGACTGGGAGAACATTGGAACGAAATCCCGGTTCCTTTTTCAAATTCAGAAAAGCGTCCGGAACTTCGGTGTTCAAATGAAAAAGAACCACTTCTGTCCGGTGTGACGGAAAAACATTGCCAATATAACGTACAGCGTCCAAAGCCTGAGCCGACCCATCCACTGCCGCCAAAATTTTCTTCGGATCTTCTTGCATAATTAAACACCTCCCCTTTTGTATATGTCAAACTTTTTCTTATCATCAGCCAATATTTGTTACTCGGTAATTAAGTTTTCTGACCCGGTTTGAACGAAGCCGTCTGAAAATGCCAGTTTTTGCCATTATTTTTTGTTCGCATTTTTGTTCCGATATTTATCCAATTTATTCAAAAGGTTAAAAATTTTAAGTCCGGTTTTGGAACACTGCCGAGAATTTGTTATTCCTGCTTTTGCAGGAATAACAGAAAAAAACTTGATTATCGGATGTTATTAACTCAACAGTGAAAAGTTCAAAATTCAAAGTCAGAAGTTGTTCCGTAACCTTTTGAAATCACAGGGCGGCATATGGCACCTCGGAAAATATTGATACTATTAATTTCAGGGGTTATGAGAAATTACGACTGTCGAGTTATTAATATTGCTTTCAATAAATAAGAGAAGCAATATTTATGCCAAATTAATAAACAAATAACATTTTGATAATAATTTCAACTAAATATTTTTGATACAAAAGCACAAACGCACAAACGCACAAAAAAATTTATTTTTTGCGGATTTGGGAGAAATATAAAAAAAGCATAATAATTATGGAAAGTTATTCCACATGCCCTTGGATCAGAAGGGCAAGCTCATTCACAAATGTCTTCATTTCTTTGGCCTGTATGTTCATTTTTTCCGAAGCAGAAGCAGCTTCCTCAGCAATAGCCGCGTTTTTCTGTGTCACATTATCCAATTCGGCCATAGCTGTATTCATTTGGCTGGTTCCCTGAGCCTGTTCCTGTGACGCTGCCGTGATTTCACCGATAAGTTCCCCGATTTTTTTTGCAATCTCGGCCACCCCCACAAAAGACTCATGGGTCTTTGCCACCATATCCGAACCATTCGTAATCTCTTTGACAGAACTTTTGATCAGGGCTGCCGTGTCCCTGGCCGCTTCTGTTGTACGAATTGCCAGGTTCCTGACCTCATTGGCCACCACCGCGAAGCCAAGCCCTGCTTCTCCGGCCCGGGCAGCCTCAACTGCAGCATTTAACGCCAGCAGGTTGGTCTGAAAAGCAATCTCATCAATTGTTTTTATTATCTTACGGGTTTCCTCACTTGATTTGGAAATTTTTTTCATAGATCCGGTCAGTTGGGTCATGGAATCATTGGCTTCGTTCACCACTTCCGATACTTCGGTCATGAGGCGATGCGCCTGAGTGGCATTATCCGCGTTTTTGCTCGTCATGCTCGCCATCTCTTCAAGGGATGCGGATGTTTCCTGGGTGGCACCGGCCTGCTCTATGGCACCTTCTGCAAGCTGCTGACTGGCGGAAGCTCTCTGGGCTGAACCATAAAAGAGTTTGTCCGAATTTTCATTCAGCCCTTCCATGATGTGATTTAATGGGGTTATGATTCCGCGGGTGATAACATATGACAGGAATAAGCCTAATATTATAGTTATCAGGGTTACGCCGAGAATCAGGTCATTGGTTTTTGATACCCTTGTATTCATTTCATTTTTTTGTCTTTCACCGGCAGCAATAAGACAGCGTTCCAGTTCTCTGGCAGACATGACCATCTCTTTTTCGTCTGACACAATATCCTCAGCAGCATTTTTAATATCCTCGGAATAGTCCTTATGCTTTCCCTTAACAAACGCTTCGAATTCTTTCTCGTAACCGTCCAGGGCAGCGATGATATTATCCATCATTTGTTTATTCTTTTGCTGAACGAATTTGTTCCTGGTCTCCAGCGTTTCATTTCTGATCAGTTCCATTGTTTTTTTAACTTTATCATGATAAATCGGATTATTGCGAATGATAAAATTTTTTTCATGCCGCCGTATTGTCAGCAACTGTTGAATAATACGGTTCATACTGTCGGCTTTTTCCACCTTGTCCACAACGTAAGACAACCCTCCGTAACCCGCGTAAGCCACCAGGATGAGCAGCATCATCACAATTGAAAACCCGGCGAAAATTTTTGTTTTCAGCTTTGTCCTTTTCAGCATGTCATTACCTCTTATTGCCACGGATTTCTTATAACATATAAATTTAACTGATTAAAAAAATTACAAGTCACCATTCTTTGCCTGTAACATTGCAAAAACCGGTCACACGCGGCAGATCACAACGCCCGCGAAATCTCCTCGTCTCTTTTGTTCCCAAAGCCTGTCCCCTGCTGATTGTGATCAGTTCTGTGAGTAACTCCTGTTACATTCTGAAATCAGAATTTTTCCGGCTTCCGCAGGACAGATATCTTTTCCTCTTTCTGTCAGTGACGTTTTTTTTATTTCATAAAAAAGAGAGGAAGTCAATGGGGTGAAAAGTGTAATTACAAATGAGTCAATGTGAGAGAATCCCGGGAAAACAGAAAATCCGGGAGACCAGTCTCCCGGGTGAAAATAAATTTATCGGTATTATAAAAAAAATGATATTGTTACAACTCGAATGTGCTGCGGAGACGGTCCGAACCTTTTGCCGGCCGTGCGGCATGTCATTCCTGCTTTCGCAGGAATGACAAAAAAAACTTGATTATCGAGTATTAAGTATCAGGACTGATTCCGTCAAAGGCTGCCCTGTATTTTCCTGAGTTCTCTGATCTGGTCCCGGAGTTCGGCTGCTTTCTCAAACGCCAGCAATTTTGCGGCCTCGGCCATTTCTTTCTCCAGACTTTCTATCACATCATCCAGATTCTCCGAGATATCATAAGCAGCGACTGTTTCCGCCACCTTATCCAGGGAAGTTTGTTCAGATTCATACACAAAATCAAACACAGGGGTGATATCTTTCTGAATTGTTTCCGGAATGATCTTGTATTTTTTGTTATAATCACTCTGAATCTTTCTGCGCCGGTCTGTCTCGTCAATAGCCACCTGCATGGATTTTGTCACCACATCCGCATACATGATGACCTTGCCCCGGGCATTTCTCGCTGCCCGCCCGCAGGTCTGAATCAGTGACCGGGCTGAACGGAGAAAGCCTTCTTTGTCCGCGTCAAGTATGGCAACCAGGGAGACCTCCGGTATGTCAAGCCCTTCTCGGAGAAGATTAATACCGATAAGCACATCAAATGTGCCGAGTCTCAGGTCTTGTATGATATCCATCCGCTCCAGGGTGCTGATGTCCGCATGAAGATACCGCACCTTCAGCCCCAGATCAGAATAATACTCCGTGAGGTCCTCGGCCATGCGTTTTGTCAGTGTTGTCACCAATACCCGTTCATTTTGTTTCACACGAATCTGAATCTCATTCAGCAGATCATCCACCTGGTATTCTGCTTTCCGGATATCGGTCTCAGGATCAAGCAGTCCTGTGGGCCTTACAATCAGTTCCGCAATTGTATGTTTGGCTTTTTCCAGTTCATACTCGGCCGGTGTCGCGGAGATGTAAACCACCTGAGAAACCCTTGAGGTAAATTCGTCAAACATCAGCGGACGGTTATCCAGTGCGGACCTCAGGCGAAATCCGTATTCAACCAGGGTCTGTTTACGGGACCGGTCTCCTTTGTACATCCCCCGTATCTGAGGCACGGCAATATGGCTTTCATCAATACACACCAGAAAATCATCAGGGAAATAATCAAGAAGGGTCGGGGGCGGTTCCCCGGGCTTTCTTCCGGTCAGATGGCGGGAGTAGTTTTCAATGCCGTTGCAATAGCCAAGTTCCATGATCATTTCCAGATCAAAATTTGTCCGTTCCTCGATTCGCTGAACCTCAATCAGCTTGTTCTCATTTCTGAAAAATTCCATCTGCTCTTTTAATTCTCCGAGGATAGCATTCGTCGCTCTTTTCAGCGTACTTTTCGAGGCGACATAATGACTGGCGGGAAACAATGTCAGTTGCTTCAGACGCCGGATCACATTCCCCCGGAGGGGATCAATCTCGGCAATGCCTTCAATCTCATCTCCGAAAAACTCAATGCGAACCGCCTTGTTCTCTTCATACGCGGGAAAAATCTCAACCCGGTCCCCTCTGACTCGGAACACCCCTCTGTGAAAATCAAGATCATTGCGCTCATAGTGCATCTCAATAAATTTTGAAAGAAGTCTGTCCCGACTGAGTTCCGTATCCTGTTCGAGATCAATTCTCATGCCCAGATAATCTTCAGGCGCGCCCAGGCCGAAAATACAGGAGACACTTGCCACAACAATGACATCCCCGCGGGAAAGCACGGATCGTGTGGCCGAATGGCGAAGCTTATCTATCATTTCGTTTACGGAGGCATCTTTCTGAATATAAGTGTCACTGGAGGGGATGTAGGCTTCGGGCTGATAATAATCATAGTAACTGACAAAATACTCAACCGCATTTTCAGGAAAAAGCGTTCTGAACTCATTATATAATTGGGCAGCAAGGGTTTTATTCGGGGCGATCACCAAAGTCGGTTTTTCAACCTTTGCAATCACCCGGGCCATTGTAAATGTTTTGCCGGCACCTGTAACTCCCAGCAATACATGATGCTGCTTTCCTGCCAATATGTTCTTGCTCAGGGTTTCTATGGCTTCGGGCTGATCTCCCTTTGGTATAAAATTCGAAACCAGTTTAAAACAGGACATAATGTTTTTACCTCTCAAGACTGTGATCTGTCAATGTTCTGATTTTCAGAGATGAAAATAAGGATGATTTAAAACTTTGAACACTCTTTCTGATGGCCGACACCACCGGCATCAGTTCCGCATCCGGATTAGCCCGGGAGTCTTTGGCCAGCTATAACGGGATGTCGGATGATCTGTTATGATGTGATAGCTGCCTTCAAGCTGCTTCGGCTTTCAGCCCCGGCATTGATGCCGGGGGAGTTTTGTTTTGACAGGAATGAGGCAGGCAGGAATAGCTAATTGTCTGATTTATCACTTTTCTTCAGTGCTTTCAGGTAGTCTTCGATTTCTTTAACAGAAAGCCCTGCGAGACGTTCCTTTGGCTTAAGCCCTGCGAGACGTTCCTTTGGCTTGAGTCCTGCCAGGCGTTCCTTTGGCTTGAGTCCTGCCAGGCGTTCCTTTGGCTTGAGCCCTGCCAGGCGTTCCTTTGGCTTAAGCCCTGCCAGACGTTCCTCGATAGTAAGTTTCCTTACAAGTTTTTCCCTGTCGCACACAGACAGAATCTCATCTTCGGACAGACCTGAAAGTGCTATCTTCCCAAACATTTTTCCAATTTCCATAACCTTCTCAGGTGTCAGTTCTTCCTTCATGTCATCTCCTTCCATGCCGAGCCAGAATTGCATAAGCCCCTTGACAAACCACATAAACCGGCTGCCGAACAAAGATATTCCGTGCCGTTCCAGTGTCTTAAAAGCGGATACTTTGGATGTCTTCCGGCTGGCAAAGCACTTGACAAATGCGTTATGCGTCTCATCAGACAGTTCGTTCAGCACCAGGATAGGAATTTCTTTTAAGAGATTGTTTCTGCTTTGATAAACCCCTTTATGATCAGTCGAAAAATAACCGTTTCTTTCCAAAGCAGCTTTTCGGGGAGTTTTTGAACTGATCAGAAAAGTCCGAACCTTATGATCTTCAAGTTCCTGGGCACGTTTGTAAAAAAATCATAGCACAATGTCTGGCGGAGGGCATTGTCATTGACCGATTCCGTGTATTTGAATTCCAGGAGAATGTGTTCCGCCCTGCTGTCCCTTATCCCGTCCGGCAGACGCTCCGCCTGCTCCGGAGACCATCCGGACGTTTCTCTTCTGAGCAGGAGAATGTCTGTCTTCGGGGGTTCGCTCATAACGGAAAATTCCGTATATACGGAAATCCCCACCGGAACCAGGAGTTCCTCCAACAGCTTGCCGAGCAGGCAATGCCACCGGGTTTTCGGCTGTTTTTCCATCAAAAAAAATCCATAAGAGTTAAAGTTAAAAATTAAAAACATTCCGTTTTAATTTAATAAGTTAAAATTGACACATGCCATGTAAAAATGCAAGCAGAGACGGGGGCTATGGAGGCAGGCTATCTTAACAAATTGAAAAATCAGTAAAATCAATCTAATTTTAAGCATTTTCAGGGGCAATATCGCATTTTTTGCCATCATCAGAACGGGTGGCACAGGACTTTTTTTCTCACGATGAAGAGCTTTGCCTTATGCTTTTTCTTGAATATCGCTCTTTTTGGCCCCGAAAAGATGATTATAAGGGATTTCCCAAAAAATAAAATACCCGGTGTAGGGTGGGTGAAGCGAAGCGTAACCCACCGCACAAGGTGGGTTACGCTTCGCTTCACCCACCCTACGTTTTTTGTATCGGGTATATTATTTATTTCGTGTTCCCTAACTACAGTTTACAGCCATAATGAGGAGTTAACCCATTTAATGTTAGAAAGTTAGAACTACAATGCCCAGTAATTGCGGGCAGAAATTTTCTCCGATACCGAGCTTCTTACCTCGTGAGAAGCACTTCGGATTTCACTCAGATTCAAAGCAGCGGCTTTCTCATTTTTCAGAAAATCAGTCATGTTGAAAAATTTTTCCTCGGCAAGGCTGAAACTGTTATTGTATTCCACGCTTCAGACCATACTACAAAAATCCTCTGATTACAAATTAATTAAAATTAATTTGTATTTTCTGTCAAAAGATAAAATGTAAGGCATTGCTATTTAAAGCTTTAGCTTCGTCCTAAAGAGACTGCACCCATTTAATATTGCTCCATTTTTAAGCTCCGAATTTAACTCTTGAATTGATAATTGATAATTGATAATTGATAATTGATAATTGATAATTGATAATTGATAATTGATAATTGATAATTGATAATTCTAAAAAGGAGCCATGTCATGAAACTAAAAAGCCTTCACATGAAAATTCTTTTTTCAGCCGGGATTTGTGCGGCGTTCACTTTGACAATTATCGTCATTTATGCTGCGATGGCTATGAAACAGCGGGCAGAAATCGGGCGTGAAGAGGCAATCAGGTCTGCACAAATGTATGCCGTCGCCATAGCCAAACAGCATGGCAACTACATCAAAGCGGAACTGGAACTGGCGCTTGACGCGGCGCGTACACTCGCTCAGGCCATGTCAAGCATTAAGAATGAGCAGGCAGAAATGGAACTGAATCGAAAAGAAGTGAACAACATCCTGAAAATTGTTCTTGAACAAAATAAATGGTTTGTCGGAGTTTATACCTGCTGGGAGCCAGAGGCTTTTGACGGACTGGATCAGCAGTACAGGTATAAGGAAGGACATGATAAAACAGGGCGATTTGTTCCATACTGGAGCCGAAGTAATGATGGCAACATTGTTGTTGTACCTCTGGTTCAGTATGAAAAAGAGGGGCCGGGGGACTATTATCAGTTACCTAAAAGAACAAAACAGGAGTGTGTTATTGATCCTTATGTTTATCCTGTACAGGGAAAGTCTGTTCTGATCACCTCTCTGGTTGCTCCGGTCATTTTTAATGAAACATTCTACGGGATTGCCGGCGTTGATCTGCGCCTTGATATCCTGCAAAAAATAGTCGAGGATGTGGGAAATCTCTATGATGGCAGTGCCACAATTTCCCTAATCAGCAACAAAGGGATTTTAGCTGCTGTCACTGGCAGGCCCGAACTGGCAGGCAAACATATCAGGGATACTGATGACAAAGATGTTAAAAAAATTTTGCAAAATATTCAAAGCGGCAGGGAATCCATTGAAATGACAGAAACCCATCTTGAAGTATTCACACCCCTGATGATGGGACGGACAACAACCCCCTGGTCTGTCAAGGTCATTGTGCCTGTAGAAAAAATCACTGCCTCGGCTGATAATCAGTTGGATCAGGCCATTGGTGATATATGGAAAGTGATGGGAATCAGCTTTTTCTGCATTATTATTGCGATGGCTGTGCTTTGGTTTGTCACGCTCGGCATTACCCGTCCTGTTGCAGATATTGTCAAAACAGCCAACGCCATTGCGGCCGGTGACTTTGAACAGGAAATAGATATCCGACAGCATGACGAAATCGGAAAACTCGCTGACGCTTTTCGTAATATGAAAAACACGATAGCCCGCGTTTTAAAAGAGGTGGCTGATCTGAATCTGGCTGTCCAGGAAGGCAGACTGAACAGCCGCGGCAACGCGGATATGTTTGAGGGGGACTGGCGGGAAGTCATACTCGGAGCAAACAAAGTCATTGATGCGTTTACGAGTCCGATTAACATGACAGCAGGATATATTGACCGGATATCCAAAGGTGATCTTCCTGAAAAAATTACTGATGAATACAAGGGCGATTTCAATGACATTAAGAACAACATCAACATGCTCATAGAAAACCTCAGCGGAACCGTCCGTGTTGCAGAAAAAATAGCGAACGGTGATTTGTCTGTCCGGGTGAATATTCTTTCAGACAAGGATACACTTGGCAAATCCCTTGACATGATGATAAAAAATATCAAAGATATTGTTGATGATATCAGCAGACTGACCGACGCTGCGCTGAATGGCAGGCTCGATATCAGAGGAGACGTTGACAAATTCGGCGGCGAATATGCTGAAATTCTCAGAGGCATTAATGACACGCTGGACGCGATCATCGGCCCGTTAAATGTGGCCGCAGATTATATGGACTGCATCTCAGCGGGCGATATTCCCACAGAAATTACAGATGAATACAAGGGGGATTTTAATAAAATAAAAAACAACATCAATGTACTGGTATCGAATCTTACAAAAATGGTTCAGGTGGCGGAAAAAGTTGCCGACGGAGATTTGTCCGTGAGGGTCAATATTCTTTCGGAAAAGGATGTTCTCGGAAAATCCCTTGAGATCATGGTCCGCAATATCAAAAATATTACAGGTGAGATCAGCACACTCACGGAAGCCTGTCTGGAAGGCAGACTTGATATACGGGGAGATGCGAATAAATTTGGCGGCGAGTATGCGAGAATCGTCAGCGGGGTCAACAAAACCCTGGATGCGGTGATCGGACCTTTAAAAATCTCGGCAGGATATGTGGATCGTATTTCCAAAGGAGATATTCCTGAGAAAATCACGGATGAATACGCGGGTGATTTCAATGAAATCAGGGATAACCTGAATACAATGATCGGGAATCTCACCCGCTTTGCCCTTGGCGTTCAGAAGGCCGCCGAAAGTGTGGCTTCAGGCAGCGTACAGGTGAGTACCGGAACCGAACATATGTCCCAGGGGGCAAATCAGCAGGCAGCAAGCGTGGAGGAGGTTTCAAGTTCCATGGAACAGATGAGCAGCACTGTGGAACAAAACGCTGACAATGCCAGCCGGACTGCCTCAATCGCCACGAAAGCGTCGGAAGATGCCCAGGTGGGAGGAGAGGCCGTAAAAGAGACTGTCGAGGCCATGAAGGCCATTTCAGATAAGATCAGCATTGTCGAAGAAATCGCCCGGCAGACCAACATGCTGGCACTGAACGCGGCCATCGAGGCTGCCCGTGCCGGTGAACACGGCAAGGGATTTGCAGTGGTCGCGGCAGAAGTCCGCAAGCTCGCGGAACGCAGCCAGACCGCTGCCAAAAAAATCGGTTTCCTTTCTGTTTCCAGTGTCAGAATTGCCGAAAAAGCAGGCAGTCTTTTGGAGGACATTGTTATCGGAATACAGAAGACAGCCGAACTGATTCAGGACATCAGTGTTTCCGGAAGTGAGCAGGCAAACGGTATATCACAGGTCACCCGGGCCATTCAGCAGTTGGATCAGGTTGTCCAGCAAAACGCGGCCTCAACCGAGGAAATGGCATCCACCAGTCAGACCTTTTCATCTCAGGCCGAGGAACTTCTTCGCATGGCATCATTTTTCAAGGTTTCTGAAACAGAGTTGAAAGCTCTGTCCCAAAAGATGCGACAGGAAGCGGCAGATGAAGTCACCGAAAAGACATCTCCTAAAAACAAGGATGCTGACAGACTTCAGAATAGGTTATATGTATCTTCTTTAAGAGAAAAAACTGAAGGGATCACGTTAAAAACAAACGAGTTTGATGACAACGATTTCGAGCGGTACTAAAATATATGCCGGTATTATCCGAGGACTTATATGATAAGTAAAATTCAATTTATCTCATGGCCGAATATAATCGTCAGCGGATCGAAAAATTCCGCAATCCTTCCTCCTCGCGCTTCCCAGGGTGAGAATCATTTATACCGACTTTTCGCACTTTTTGATCTGCTGACCATATTAAAGAATATCACAATCGCAGCCACCACATTCCTTGTCCTCCTCTTTTCAACGACAAATATTCATGCCCGGGAAAAAATCAGATTTGATCATGTTTTTGATCTGGGAGTACCCGGGGGGCAGACATTCCTCCAGGACAATGACGGTTTTCTGTGGATTGGTTCTGATGGCGGCGGCATATTCAGATATGACGGATATGAACTCAGAAATTATGAGGCCGCCCCGAAATCACTTTCAAACGGCAATGTTTGGAGAATTGTCGAAGATTCCCGGGATCATGATATCTTTTGGATAGGAACTTCCGGGGGGCTGAATCGTTTTGATAAGGGAACCGAAACCTTCACCTATTACAAACATGATCCCAATGCTCCCAACAGCCTGGGAAATAATACGGTTCAGGATATTGTTCAGGACAGCGATGATCCCCGCATTCTCTGGCTGGGAACCGCGGGGGGCGGGCTGAACAAATTTAACAAGAAAACCGGAATCTTTACACGATATGAATATGATCCGGATCATACGAACAGCATTATCTTTGGTGATGTTTGGAGAATCATCGAAGATGCGGAGGATTCCAATATTCTTTGGATTGGGACATACGGAGGCGGCCTTGACAAATTCGAAAAAAAGAGTGAAACATTTACCCACTATACGCATCATCCGGATGATCCCCGTAGTCTGAGCGCCAAAGGGAACAATGTTGACGCGCTGATTCAGGATAAGGATGATCCTGGCATTTTGTGGATCGGAACCCCGGAAGACGGACTTGACAGATTTGACAAGCGTACCGGGAAATTTACGAATTATCCCCCGGCGAACACATACGGTGAAGTCGCGCTGATTTATGATGACGGATACGGCAGGCTCTGGCTTGGCGGATATGTTATGAATAACGGACTGACCCTGTTTGACAAACAGACCGGAACATTTATGAATTACAGATATGATCCTGGAGACCCCCGAAGTCTGGGAAATGATCTTGTCGTAAATGTCTGTGAAGACCGTTCCGGGATATTCTGGATAACAACGTATTCGGGAAAAGTGGATAAAATTGATAAAAATGACCAGAATTTTACGCTGTATCAGCGCCGTCCGAATATCTCCGACAGCCTGAGCAACAGCGCGGTCACGACAATTTATGAAGATCGTTCCGGCACCATTTGGATCGGAACCCAGGGAGGATTGAACAAATTTGACCGAAACACAGAAACCTTTACTCGTTACACCCATAATCCTGACGATCCTCAGTCTTTGGATGCGGATCATATCCTCGGCATTTATGAAGATTCATCCGGGGATTTCTGGATTTCTTTGTACGTGGGACCGCTGACAAAATTTGACAGGGTCACAGGAAAGGTCATTGCACGGTATGAAACCCAAGCGGAGAGTCTGACAAAAATCCTTGAAGATCCCCGAAACCCTGACATTCTTTGGCTGGGAAGCCATATGACGGGGCTTGGGAAATTCGAGAAGTCATCTGAGACCTTCACTTTTTATCCGCCTGATGCCAAGCACCCTCACAAAGGCCCGGTGAACAACTATGTCCAGGAACTTATCCATGATGCTCATGAAGAGATTCTCTGGCTCGGGGGATATTTTGGCGGAGGCCTGAACAAATTCGACAAACGCACGGAAAGATTTACCCATTATCTCTCTGCTCCCAGCACCCCGGGAACCCTCTCGGCCGAAGCTGTCGGAGGGATTTATCAGGATACATCGGGAATCCTGTGGGTCGGCACAAAAGGAGGGGGCCTGAATAAATTCGACAAGCACACAGAGACATTTATTCATTACACAAAACATCACGGAATGCCTACGGAAGTGAACAGTATTCTTGAGGATGCTCATGGTCATCTCTGGCTGGGCACAAATAAAGGAATTGTCCGATTTCATCCGGATACCGAAAAGGTGGAAAGATGCTATGTGAGAAGTGACGGGTTGCAGGGAAATGCCTTTCTTCACGGAAGTGCGCTCAGAACAAAGGATGATGAACTGTGGTTCGGCGGAACAAATGGGATGAACAGGTTTTGTCCCGGAAATATCCTGTGCAATATGTATAAAACACCAGTGGTTCTGACCTCTCTGACCCAGGGCGGAGAAACGGTGAACTGGGATCATAACAAAATTCCGGCAAGGCTTGAGGCGATTACCCTGGATTGGCAGCACAATTTTTTTGAATTTGAAGTTGCAGCCCTGAATTATACCATCCCTGAAAAAAACCAGTATAAATACATGCTCACGGGATATGATAAAAAATGGTATTATTCCGGGACAAGACGTTTCGGAAGATATTCTAATCTGCCGGGCGGAACATATACCCTGCGAATCATGGCTTCAAACAATGACGGTATATGGAGTGATAAGGAAATTGCGCTCAATGTCACTGTGGCTCTGCCGTGGTGGGAAACTCCGTGGTTTAGAAATTTCATAATCGTATTCTCAATTAGTGTTCTTTTTGGAGGATTCCGCTGGCGTCTGCATGTCATCAGAATCAGAAACCGTCTGCTTGAAATGCAAGTGGAAGAAAGAACCAAAGCGTTGACAGAAAAGACAGACGAGCTGCTCAGAACCAATGAGCAACTGAACATCGCCAAAGAAAAAGCCGAGGCGGCCAATCAGACCAAAAGCATTTTTCTCGCCAATATGAGCCACGAACTTCGTTCACCGCTGACAGCCATTCTCGGTTTTACTCAGCTTATGTTCCATAACCGGACGTTTCCCCGGGAACACCGGGAAAATCTTGATATCATCCGCCGCAGCGGAGAACATCTGCTGACCCTCATCAATCAGGTGCTTGATTTCTCTAAAATTGACGCTGGCCATGCGTGTCTCAGCAAAACAGATTTTGATTTATACCGTCTGCTTGATTATGTGGAAGATATGTTCCGCTTAAAGGCAGATAAAAAAAGGTTGCAATTTTTCTTTGAGCGTAAGCCAGATGTGATCCGTTATATCCGCACCGATGAGGTCAAATTACGCCAAGTTCTGATTAATCTCCTCAGCAATGCCCTCAAGTTTACAAAAGCAGGCAGCGTGTCCTTGCGAGTGTCGGCCGAGGGCAGTCCGTCATCAGATACAATGGCTGAAGGGCAGGTGAGAATCTGGTTTGAAGTGCGGGACAGCGGCCCCGGCATCGCCCCGGATGAACTGGACTCTCTTTTTGAAGCCTTCGTGCAAACCGAAACTGGAAAATACGCACAGGAAGGAACAGGTCTGGGCCTGTCCATCAGCCGGAAATTCGTACAGCTTATGGGCGGAGATATCATTGTCAGCAGCGAAGTCGGACAGGGAACCAGGTTTGCGTTTGACATTGAGTGTGAAATGGCAGTCACGCTCGGGGACCAGACATCTGAAACTATAAATCATGTGACTGGCCTTGAACCGGATCATTTCCGGTATCGCGTTCTGATTGCAGATGATGAATGGAATAATCGCCAGTTGCTGCTGAAAATGCTGAAGCCATTAGGGTTTGAACTCCGAGAAGCCGTAAATGGTCAGGAAGCGATTGAACGCTGGCATAAATGGAATCCCCATCTGATTTGGATGGATATGCGGATGCCTGTGATGGACGGTTATGAAGCTACAAAACAGATCAAAGCCTCTGCCAAAGGCCGGGACACGGCCGTCATTGCCCTGACTGCCAGTGCTTTTGAAGAAGAACGGGCAGCTATTTTGTCAGCCGGATGCGACGATTTCATGCGTAAACCATTCCGGGAGAATGAAATCTTTGACATGATGAAGAAACATATTGGCGTGCGCTATGTATATGAGGAAAGCATAAAACAGGAAGTCCCTCCGGTTCAGGACAAGGAGATCATGGCTGAGACGCTTGCGGAATTATCTTCTGATCTGCTGGCAGTTCTGGAAAAAGCTTCGGAAAGCGGGGACACGGAAATGGTGAATGAGGTCATTGCGGATATCTCCGCTCATAATGCAGCGTTGGCAGACGGGCTGACAAGGCTTGCGGATAATTTCGCATTTGAGCAGATACTCACGCTGATCCAGGAAGCAAAGAATGTTAATTGATAATTGGCAATTGATAATTGATAATTGATAATTGATAATTGATAATGAAATCTGAAAAAATCATCATACGGGGAGCCAGGCAGCATAATCTGAAGAATATTGATGTTGAACTGCCCCGTAACAAACTTGTGGTTATCACGGGTCTGTCCGGGTCTGGTAAGTCCTCACTTGCTTTTGATACCCTTTACGCTGAGGGACAGCGCAGATATGTGGAATCTCTTTCCACTTATGCCCGCCAGTTTCTGGAGCGTATGGACAAACCTGATGTGGACATGATCGAGGGGCTGTCTCCGGCTATTGCCATTGAACAGAAAACTGCCAGCCATAACCCCCGTTCAACTGTGGGAACGGTCACGGAGATTTATGATTATCTCCGTCTTCTTTTTGCCAGGGTGGGAACGCCTCATTGTCATCAGTGCGGGCAGCCTATTTCGTCCCAGACGTTGGATCAGATTATAGATCAGGTGATGTCCCTGCCTGAGAAAACCAGGATGCTGATCTTATCTCCCCTTGTCAGCGCACAGAAAGGAACGCATGAAAAACTTTTCAAGCATCTGAAAAAGGAAGGATTCTCCCGGGTTCGTGTGGACGGGGAGATCATGGAGATCGAGGAAGTCGGAAACTTAGATAAAAATAAGAAGCATACCATTGATGTGGTTGTGGATCGTCTGGTGATGAAGGAAAATATAAAAAATCGGCTTGCGGATTCTTTGGAACTGGCCCTGTCCCAGTCTGAGGGCATTGTTATTGTGGATGTTATCGGCAAGGAACCGATTCTTTTCAGTGAGAAATCCGCGTGTATTCAATGCGGTGTCAGCTACCCGGAATTTACTCCGGCAAGCTTTTCATTCAATTCTCCCCAGGGCGCATGTCCCAAATGCGACGGTCTGGGGACAGCCACCGAATTTGATCCGGATCTGATTATCCCGGACCATGAGCTTTCCCTGAGACAAGGCGCAATTGCGCCCTGGGCCAACAGGAGTTCCGTATATTTTAGTGAATTTACAGAGGCACTGACGGACCATTACCGTACAAGTATTTATACGCCTTATAAAGACCTGCCAGATCATTTTAAAAATGTTCTGCTTTACGGTTCAGGAGAGGAGCAGATCACGTTTCATTTTGAACGGAACAATCGCCGGTTTACCTACAGAAAACCCTTTGAAGGAATCATTCCGAACCTGGAGCAGCGGTACAGGGAAACAGAATCAACCTGGTCCAGAGAGGACGTTCAGCGATATATGAATTTTCGCCCCTGCCCGGAATGCCAGGGAGCAAAATTGAACAGGGCATCCCGGTCTGTGAAAGTGGAGGGCAAAACTATATCCCAGCTCACCGCATTTTCGGTGGCGGATGCTCACAAATTTTTTAAGCATTTAAAACTGGAAGGGAAAAAAGCGGTTATTGTGAAAAAGATTCTAAAGGAGGTGACTGAGCGTTTAAGCTTTCTTGAAAACGTGGGGCTTGCCTATCTCACCCTTGACCGGTCTGCTTACACGCTTTCCGGAGGAGAAAGTCAGCGGATACGTCTCGCCACTCAGATCGGATCAAAACTGACCGGTGTGCTGTATGTTCTGGATGAGCCGAGCATCGGCCTGCACCAGCGGGATAATCAGCGTCTCCTTTCAACGCTTTCACAAATGCGTGATCTTGGCAACACAGTATTGGTTGTGGAGCATGACGAAGAAACCATCCGCTCTGCGGATTATGTTGTGGATATGGGGCCGGGGGCAGGGGTTCACGGCGGAGAAGTGGTCTTTGCAGGAACACCGGATCGCCTGCTTAAAGATAAAAAATCCCTGACAGGCCAGTATTTTTCCGGTCGAAAGCGTATTGAAATCCCCTCTCAGCGCCGTCCCGGAAATGGCAAAAAACTTATCCTCAGAGGGGCCTCGGAAAACAATCTCAGAAATATGGATGCGGAATTTCCCCTGGGCTGTTTTATCTGCGTAACCGGTGTGTCCGGATCAGGAAAATCAACCCTTGTTCTGGAAACCCTGTACCGTGCGCTTGCGCGCCAGCTTTATCGCTCCCGAACACCGCCCGGCCGTCACAAAGAAATTCTGGGACTCGAATATGTGGACAAAGTCGTAAACATTGACCAGTCTCCCATCGGAAGAACCCCCCGATCCAATCCCGGAACCTATACCGGTGTGTTTACACCTGTCCGGGAGCTTTTCTCCAAAACCCCTGAATCCCGTGTGCGAGGCTACAAGCTCGGGCGATTCAGTTTCAATGTCAAAGGCGGAAGATGCGAAGCCTGCCGGGGCGACGGAATTATCAAAATAGAGATGCACTTTCTTCCGGATGTTTATGTGCCTTGCGATGTGTGCCATGGCAAACGATACAACCGTGAGACCCTTGAAATTCGGTATAAGGGAAAAAATATCGCGGATGTTCTGGATATGACCGTGAATCAGGCTTTGGCATTTTTTGAGAACATCGGAAATATCCGGTCAAAACTGCAAACCCTTGTTGATGTGGGGCTGGGATATATTCATTTTGGTCAGCCAGCCACGACCCTGTCCGGCGGCGAAGCCCAGCGGATCAAGCTGTCAAAGGAACTGAGTAAAAAAGCCACAGGCAAGACCGTTTACATCCTTGACGAACCCACCACAGGTCTCCACATTGATGATATTCAGAAACTGCTGAACGTGCTTAACAGGCTTGTGGATGTGGGAAATACCGTGATCGTGATTGAGCATAATATGGATGTGATCAAGTCCGCGGACCATATCATTGATCTCGGACCCGAAGGCGGAGATGAGGGCGGAACAGTTATAGGATGCGGAACCCCTGAGGAAATAGCGGCCATTGAGGAATCTTATACAGGACAATTTCTGAAGAAACTGATAATTGAAAATCAGCAGATGGAACCTACCGGAATCGCCTGAACTTTTTATCAGTCATAACTGTTATACGGAACAGGCGTGCGTGGCATTAAAAAAGGAGTGCAAAAATAGAGTGAAGCGAAGCGGAACGATTTTTTGCATACGCACTCACTCACCCCTCCACTCCGGACATCTCGGAAAAGATGGAACAGATTAAAAAGGAACTCAGAAAAATGATGAAATCTTCAGAACACACACCGATACATTTATTCGCTGACAACTCGCCTTATTTTATCACCGGAGCGATTTACAAAAAGCGTCCCCTGCTTGAGAACTCGGATATAAAAAAAAAGCTCTCCGAGCTTATACGGAAATACTTTGCAAAATATAACTGGGAACTTCATCACTGGGTTGTTCTGAACAACCATTATCATGTCATGGGAAAAAGCCGGCGGGGCGATGATTTGGTCCCACTTATCCGAAATATTCATCGAACTTCGGCTATCCGAATTCATAAACTGACCCGTTGCGGGAAGCCTGTCTGGTGGAACTACTGGGATTACTGCCCAAGAAACGAGAAGGAATATATGACTCGTGTCAACTACCTGCTTAACAATCCGGTGAAACACGGTTATGTCAGAAACCTGAGAAATTATCCCTTTTCAAGCTTCCACACTTTGTATGAGGAGAAAGGCAGAGACGAACTCATATGGCAATTTAAAAAGTATCCTGACTACAGTAAACTGGTTTTGCCTGAAAAGAAAGATGATTTCTGAAAAAAGGATACTGCGAAAAACCGCTTCGCTCTATTTTCGCACTCCGGAACCCGGGCAAAAAACCCGCTTCTCCCTGTTTTCGCACGCCGGAACCCGGCTGAAAAAAAAGGAGTGCAAAAATAGAGTGGAGCGAAGCGGAACGGTTTTTTGCATGCGCCCTGCGAAAAACCGCTTCGCTCTATTTTCGCACTCCGGAACCCCGGATAAAAAAACCGCTTCTCCCTGTTTTCGCACGCCGGAACCCGGCTGAAAAAAAAGGAGTGCAAAAATAGAGTGGAGCGAAGCGGAACGGTTTTTTGCATACGCCCTGCCCTGCGAAAAAGCGCTTCGCTCTATTTTCGCACTCCGGAATCCGGACAAAAAAAGCGATTCGCTCCGCACGCCGAAGCCCGGCTGAAAAAAAGGAGCGCAAAAATAGAGTGGAGCGAAGCGGAACGGTTTTTTGCATGCGCCCTGCCCTGCGAAAAAGCGCTTCGCTCTATTTTCGCACTCCGGAGCTCGGTCAAAAAAAGCGATTCTCTCCGCACGCCGAAGCCCGGCTGAAAAAAAAGGAGTGCAAAAATAGAGTGGAGCGAAGCGGAACGGTTTTTTGCATGCGCCCTGCGAAAAACCGCTTCGCCCTGCGAAAAACCGCTTCGCTCTATTTTCGCACTCCGGAACCCCGGATAAAAAAACCGCTTCTCCCTGTTTTCGCACGCCGGAACCCGGCTGAAAAAAAAAGGAGTGCAAAAATAGAGTGGAGCGAAGCGGAACGGTTTTTTGCATGCGCCTTGCGAAAAACCGCTTCCCTCTATTTTCGCACGCCGGAACCCCGGACAAAAAAACCGCTTCTCTCCGCACGCATGCGAAAAACCGCTTCGCTCTATTTTCGCACTCCGGAATCCCAGTAAGAAAAACCGCTTCTCTCTGTTTTCGAACGCCAGAACTTCCGGACAAATGAAACCGAATTATCAATTATCAATTATCAATTCTTTTTCAACGGGCAGCGTGATCACAAACCGGGCACCGCCATTATCAGAATTTTCAGCTATGATATCTCCGCCGAGAATGGCTGTCAGGCGTTTTACCTGCCAGAGTCCGATACCACTGCCACCGGCCTTGGTTGTCTTAAATGGCTCAAACAGGACATCGGGCAGCAGCGCCGCTGATATTCCCGGTCCGTTGTCTGTCAGTTCGATATTTACCTGCTGGTTCGCGTCATAGCTGATTTTTACCTCCACCACCGTGCCTGTGCCACCGGCTTCCAGGGCATTAAGGAGGAGATTTTCCATCAGGCGGCTCAGTAATTCTGTATCGGTTTTTACCGGGATGGCTGCTTCAGAGCAGAAATTTACCGTCAGCCCCTGAAGCCTTTTCTCCAATTTCCGGTAAAAATTCTGTAACCAGCCGCAAAGTTCAATTTCCTGCCAGAACGGCTCAATTTCTCTTTTTACTGCGGACAGGCGGTATTGAACTTTGTTCATTCTTTTCAGAGAATCATCAATAGCATCCAGCATATCCTGCTGAAACTCAGGATCATGGAGATGGGCTGTTGCATTTTCCCGTATAAGAGACAGCATACTCGCGGCGTTTTTTACATCATGGAGGATAAAGGCTGACATGATATTCCAGGCTTCCTTCTGTCTGAGCATTGCCAGTTTCTCGGCCATACGCACCACCATCAGGGCTGAGGCAGCCTGTGTACACAGGGCAGTCAGCAAATCAAAATCATCCTGGCCATAGAGTCCCCCGGTAAACTCAGGACCCACCCCCACAATGCCGACCGTATGTTCACCAATGGTCAGCGGTACAAACAGCACGAGGCTGAGTTGTGGAAAAAATTTGTTCACCGGGAACTGACAGATATTATATTTCGTTCTTTTAACATAGTATCGGTCAGTTGTGTTGAGAAGTGTGATCAGGGAATGATCTGCGGAAAGATGATAATCCTTTTCCCTTTCAATAGGCACGCCCTTATGAAAAACAAGACGATATCCCTGTTTTTCGTCTCCTATCCATATAAACATGGTATTGGTATAAAGGCTTTTGGACATCACCTCATGCAAGGCATTGACAACCTGTGTTTCAGTCATCGCTCCCCGAAGCAGTCGGGAAAATGCCAGCCACTCGTCCCGATATTCGTATTTATTGATATAAAAATGTGTGCTGATGAAATATTTCACATCGTGACGTACTTTGCCGGAAACAATCATCAGCGCAATAAAAACCAATCCGGCAATCCATAACAGCCATAGCAAGACAATGGGTAACGGCAGGCTCAGGTAGTGCATGACCATTGAAATAAGGCTGACAACAATCAGATACAGCCCGAATAACAAAGGGGCAAGAGACGCATAGACCACCTTTCGGGAAACAAACAATTTCCGGTTGAGAAGCCGGTGACGGACCACCGCATAAATCATCAGCCCCCAGGCAAATATAAAAATTACTGAAAGCAGGAGATAATGATCAAAACTCATCCGATGATAAATGAAACGATAGGAAACAGCCCAGCACACTGTGCAGCCGATAAGATAACTGCCGATAATCAAAAATTTATATTCCCATCGCTGGGTCGGAGAAAGGCTGCGCCAGAAACGCTCCAGACGGAAGGCTGAGAAAATTGCAGAGGAGAGAAGAAGAATATTGCTCAGAAAGAATATATTGTTATGGGTAAAAACAATGTAATTTCCCGCAGGATAAGAGACCGGAACCCTAAAAAAACAGTATCCGCCAATCCCCAGCACCAAAAGTCCCGTGGAAATTTCAAACACAAAAAAATGCTTGTATTTCGAAGTTTCCGCATCGCCTGTTCTCAGCAGCCAGAAAGCCTTGGCAAACCAGATGAGCGCAAAAATGCTCTCAGAAAAAAAAACAAGCGATATCATCCGGGGGGTTGTGTGATAAACAAGATAAAGGTATTCTCCGGCCAGCAGGGGAATTCTCATAAATATCCTTATCAGTGAAAGAGAAAACCTTCGGTCACCGCTATACTGACGAAAGGTCAAAAGACCGGACAGCAGGAGTAACAATTCCAGCGTATAAAAAAGATAAAACAAAAATCCTCCTCAGATGTTAAAAAAAATTCGAGCGGAGCAGATCAGAGCGATTTTCCATCTGTCGGCGCTCATCTTCAGCAGATCAAAACGTTTCGATCGGTTCGGTTGGATATAATCATCTGAAATTATATATATTTCAAAATATTTTCGGGCTATGAGGAGAGACGGCCACGGAGAAATTGGCTTTTTCCCCGGACAATGCACTTCGTCCTCTTTGCCCGTGCACAGTCCTGAAACTTTCAGATCTGATGATCCTGAATTCTGTAGTTTACATTTTTAATGACATATGACATAATTAGATAAATTAGATAATCAATGCTTGAAACGGCTTATGATATAAATATCTGAATCATCTTAAAATTAAGATACTTAATGATAATTATTTTTTAGTTTTTTATCTCAATTCTGAGGCGTAGTCATCAGCGTCGAATTTTTCCCGGAGAATTTTTGCATATTTGTCTGAAACTGAGAAAAGGACAAATCCGGCGATTCAGACCTGAAAAAATTCGTTCTGACAAATCAGAAACATACTGTTCTGTCGTCTGAGATATGGCTACTACAATACATAAAAATTTTCAACTCGAAAAAGATAAAACAAAGATGAAAAATAAACTCCTTATCATAGAAGATGAAGCTTCTTTGGCAAAGCAGCTCAAATGGGGGCTGAGTGATACTTACGAGGTAATGATTGCAAATACTGTGGAAAAAGCCAGACAGCTGATCTCATCCGATGTATTTCAGGTCGTTACCCTTGATCTGGGGCTGCCGCCTTATCCGGATACGCCGGAGGAGGGCCTGCGGCTTCTTGAAACAATGTCCGCTCTGACTCCCTATACCAAAGTTATTGTGATTACCGGCAACGCGGAGCAGGAAAATGCCATGAAGGCCATTGCCCTGGGGGCTGTTGATTTTTGCGCCAAGCCCATTGAACTGGAACTTTTAAAAATTATCCTGAAACGGACATTCAGAATTTATGAGCTGGAGGCGGCCAACCGCCAATTGCGACAGGAATGCAGGAATAATTACTCGTTATGTGATATGCTGGGAATTTCGCCGCTTATGGAAGATTTGTTCAAGCTGATCCCCCAGGTGAGTGTCACGCATTATCCGGTTCTCATTCGGGGAGAAAGCGGAACCGGCAAGGAAGTGGCTGCCCGTGCCGTGCATTCACTGAGCGGACGCTCCCAGGAACCCATGATTGTCATTAATTGCGGCGCAATCCCTGAAAATTTGCTGGAAAGCGAGCTTTTTGGTCATGAAAAAGGGGCGTTCACAGGGGCATCCGGTCAGAAAATCGGAAAGTTTGAACACGCGGACGGAGGCACGGTTTTTTTAGACGAGATCGGAGATATGCCTCTGGGATTACAGGTCAAGCTGCTGCGCTTTCTCCAGGAGGGAACCATTGAGCGGGTAGGCGGAACCCGGACCATAACACTGGATGTCCGCGTGATCGCGGCCACCCATGTTGATCTTGAAAAAGCTGTTAAAGAAGGCAGTTTCAGGGAAGACCTCTATTATCGCCTGAATGTTGTTCCCATAACGATTCCTTCCCTGAGAGAACGTCAGGAGGATATTCTGCTTTTAGCCAACCATTTTATCAGAACAGAAAGTCAGAAATTGCATCAGGGCAAGGTATCGCTTTCGTCGGCCGCTGTCTCAGCCCTCACCTCCCATTCCTGGCCTGGCAATGTTCGTGAACTTCAAAACTGCATCTATCGTGCCATGACCACCTCGGCCGGGGGCATCATCAGCCCTTCGGACCTGGGACTGAGCGAAGAGCCGACAAACAGTCAGGAACCTGTTCTTACCATCAAGGAGGCCCGTGACGCGGCAGAACAGCACGCAATTCTGCGTGTGCTGACCATAACCGGCGACAATATCACTCAGGCATCAAAGTTGCTTGGCGTAAGCAGGCCCACGTTACATGATCTCCTGAAAAAACATGGGATAAACCGGTGACAGATGCAGTTTTCAAGCATCTTGCAACAATGCCGCCCTTGCAGGGCCTGATCAGTCTGAACTCTCTCATCTGTCTTGCCTGGCTTTTTGACGCATTTCTTACAGTTCACACATCCCTGGCGGAGCCGCTGCCGCGCCGGATTACCGCTGTTCACGGAGACATGCTGCCGCGTCAGCCATTGCGGTTTCTGCTCGCGGACGCTCCGGGTTCCGGCAAAACCATCATGGCAGGACTGCTCATCAAAGAACTGATCATGCGCGGTGATGTTTGAAACTATCCGTCAGTTCAACGGGGTTCGAATTAAAAAGCTCCTGATTATAGACGAATTCAGGGGAGGGCCGACTAAGCCCTGTAAGGGCGACATTTTTGTAGCAACTTGTCAAGACAGATTTGTCTGAGTCAGAATGTGTTCTAAAGCAAACCGGATCCGGATAATCCCCGGACCAGGGCCAGCACATTATGCCCCAACACCTTATGATTATAACCTCCTTCGAGAATAGCAAAACACCCGCCGTCACACTGTCGCGCAGCTTCCCGAACCCTCAGACCGATTTCCAGATAGTCTTCCGTTGTGAGCAGACCGCCCCAATCCTCCTCATGGTTGTCAAATCCCGCGGAAATCCCAATAATATCCGCGTGACAGTGTTCCATTTCCCTGGTCACCTCGTCCATATAATCATCACGACGATGCGCTTCCACATTATGAACTGTGACATAATCCTTGCGCCCCAGGATATTGACATTACCATCCCCGTAGTGCAAATCAATATCCAGCACATAAGCGGTTTGAATTTTGTTTTTTCGTCTCAGGGCTTCCAAGGCAATAGCCATGTTGTTGAAATAACAGAATCCCCAGCATGAGTTGGAAGACGCATGATGTCCCGGGGGCCGAATCAGACCAAAACACGGTTCTGTAAGGCCCGCGGTGGCAGCCTGTATCGCTCCCCCCGCGGCCAATGCTGAAATGTCATAAAGCCCGTCTCTCCGAACTCTGTCCATATGATGCTCCGTATGGACCGCTGCAATGTCCTCGTCCGACGCAGGCACGGCAGTGACAAACTCCGTATGCGGCTGAATTACCTTAACAACTGCCTCCATCCGACCTTCGACGGAAGCCGGATCAGACGTGTAAACCTGATAAAAATCTTCGTGAAAAATGACCTTCATAATCATCCTCCTTCACAGTTACACACTCTTTCAAATCCGTTGTAATCAGTTTTTTTAATTATAAGTACCCGATCAAAAGTTTTTTATATATCTTTTTTTCCGCGACCGGCGGAGAAACCCGGCTTTTTCCTTTATCCGGGACGCGTCATTCCGGGAAAAAAGCCGGGTTTCTTTTCCGGGCAAATATCGAAAATTTATGGTTAGGTACTTAACTCCCTGTCCACAGATTATCCGACATTTTTTCTGATCGGAGTGCTGAAATTTTATTTCAGCACTCCGGAAAAAATGCTGAAAAATGTTTGTCCAAGGACTTAACATAGGTGTGTTCCACCTTTTACACATCCGAAAAAATCAGCCACAAAGACACAAAGGAACCACTGAAAGACTTCGTGAGACTTCGTGCCTTCGTGGCAAAAAACGGATGTGTTCCACCTTTTACACATCCGAAAAAATCAGCCACAAAGCCACAAAGACACAAAGGAACCACTGAAAGACTTCGTGAGACCTTGTGCCTTCGTGCCTTCGTGGCAAAAAACGGATGTGTTCCACCTTTTACACATCCGAAAAAATCAGCCACAAAGACACAAAGACACAAAGGAACCACAAAGAGACTTCGTGAAACTTTGTGCCTTCGTGGCAAAAAAACGGATGTGTGCCGCCTTTCACACATAAAACCTGTCCTTGTGTAAAAGGTGGGACACACCCCTTAACATAAGTCATAAGCAGGCTGAATATTTTATTCATTAAAAATAAACCTCATAAAAGTCAAGAGGTTAATTTTTTTTATCCCTGAGCCTGATGCTCATGGGTTGCCCCCCGTTCGGCAAAGGAGTTTCGGCGTTTTTCCTGACACCTGAATTTTTTCATGACACTTCTTCAATACATAAGGCGAGGTAAAAAGAGAACAATATCAGGAAAGATTGTCAGAATGATGATGCCAATGACAACCGCTATCAGAAAGGGAAAAATTCCCTTGAAGATAGATTCCAGAGAAACCGGAGGGCGAAGAACTCCCTGAGCCACTCCGAAAACAACATAAACATTAATCCCCACCGGAGGCGTGATAACACCGATCTGCGTGACCAGCACAATGATGACGCCGAACCAGATGGGATCATATCCCAAGTCAATGACCACCGGATAAAAAATAGGGATGGTAAGCATGACCAGGGCAAGCGCGTCCATTACACAACCGCCGATAAAGTACACCATCACAACCGCTGCCATAATCAGATATGGCGGCAGATCAAATCCGCTGATCCAGGTGGCGAGATTAAAAGGGATCCGCGTCACCGCGAGAAATTTTCCAAAGACCACAGCCCCTGCAATGAGCATCATGACCATGCAGGATGTTCTGAGGGTTTCCTCCAAAGACTTAACAAAACCTTTCCAAGTCAGGCGTTTTCTGATCACAGATACAGCGAGAACACCGAACGCCCCTACCGCGGCAGCCTCTGTGGGGGTAAAAAGTCCGATAAACAGCCCCCCCATCACCAGGATGAAAACCAGCAAAGTGTCCCCCATGCCGGTTAAGGACTTAATCTTCTCACGCCAGGTAAATTTTTCTCCCGGAGGCCCCTGTTCGGAATCCAGATGACACTGGATGCATATGGCAATGATAAAAAGAAAGGTGAGTAAAATGGCAGGAAAAATCCCGGCAACAAACAATGCTCCGATGGACTGCTCTGTCAGCACGCCGTAAACAATCAGCACCACGCTGGGCGGCATGATCATTCCCAGACCGCCGCCCGATGCCACTGAACCGGCTGAAAGCTCATCAGCGTAGTCATAGCGTCTCATCTCGGGCAGTCCCACCGTTGCCATGGTGGCCGCGGTGGCCGGACTGGAACCGCATACTGCACCGAATGCGGTACATGCGGATACCGTTGCCATTGCCAGACCGCCCCGTATGTTGCCAAAATATTTATAGGCCGTGTCATAGAGCCTGCGGCTGATACCGCTGTTAAATGCGAACTGGCCCATGAGAATAAAGAGTGGTATGGTGGTCAGTCCGTAAGAAGAGAACGCCTCGTAAATATTTCTGGAAAGAAGATTCAGTCCTCCTTTGGTCGAAATCATTATGCTGAAACCCAGATAGCCGATCAGCGCCATGACATAAGCCACCGGCATCCGGGTCATAAACATGGCCAGCATCACGAGAATGCCAATAATACCAGTCATCGTCGGATTCATTGATTTCCTCTCAACTTAGCAATATTTTGAATAATGTCCTGAAGAATAAGCAGAAAAAAGATCAGGAAACAAAAAGAGACAATATAGATGATGACATATTCGGGGAATTGCAGGTTCATTGAGACCTCACCTGATTTCTGCATGGTATGGGCATAAAGTACCATTCGCCAGGCAACGATACCGAACAGACCGAGGCTCAGAATGCCGGTGCATGTTTCAATGATTGTCTGAGTTTTTTCAGAGAACAGCCGCACCAGAATTTCCACCCCGATATGCCCTTTCATCTGATGGGTATAAGGAAGCGACATGACCACGGTCAGCGTGGCAAGAAAACCCACGATCTCCACAGAACCGAAAATCGGATGCCCCAGAAACCGTCCGAGAACATCAGCGCAGGTCAGAAAAGTCATGAGCATCAGACTGACAGCGCCGATAAGTTTCAGCTTGTTCAAAATCCATTCAATATTTTTCCAGAATGTATTCATAATTATCTTATCCTATAGTCAGCAGATCGAAAAATTTTCGGACTGTGTGCGGGAGAACAAAGAAACCCGGCTTTTTTCCTGGACAAAGTGTCTCCCCGGTCGGAAAAACCCGGGTTTCTCCCCTGCCCGTCATGTCCGCACCGCGACAGCCCGAAAACTTTTTGATCTGCTGAGGGTTGAAAAAAATCCGAAATCTGTTCCTCGTTTGCCTGATTCGACCGGATGTGCTAATCCCGCAGGAACAGGTCGGAGGGAGTTTTATCATTTTTTGTCCAATAAAAAAATAGAGGAATGCCAACAAACTGAATTTCATTCATTTGTAATTTATACAAATCCATCAACTTTATGAATTTAAATACTATTTCATATTTTAAAAACGCTGTGGCATTCGTTATTTAACGCGTCACATTTAATTTTGAAAATTGATACGAATTTTCAGATTTCGGATTTTTTTCAAAAAATGTCGTCTATTGCAGACTGTTCAGGGTACTGACTGTGAAATCAACAATTTCCCGGCCATTAAATCCTTTTTTGTCCAGCACTTTCACATAAGCTTCAATGATGGGTGAAACTGCTTTTTTCCATCGGGCAGCCTCTTTTTTGTCAAGACCGATAATTTCATTTCCCTGTTCAAGGAAATATCGTATGCCTTCCATGTCACTGGCGTCCCATGCCTCGCCGTGTTTTACAACCCATTCGCTGTTGATCTCCTCAATCGTCTTCTGAACATCCGGGGAAAGCGAATTCCACTTGTCCTTATTCATCACAACAAAAAAGGAGGTGGTATAAGCAGCCGTAAAATCAGCAGTGCAATAATCAGTCACATCTCCGAGTTTCCAGCCTTTGTTGGATTCAATCGGATATACGCCTCCGTCCACAACACCTTTCTGGAGCATCTGATAGGTTTCCGGCATGGGTTTGGGAACAGGGGTTCCGCCCAGTGCTGTGACCACGTCCGCGCTGGTTCCGTGGCCTCTGAACTTGAGTCCTTTCATATCTTCCAGCTTTCTTATGGCCTTGGTTTTTGTATGGATAAGTCCGGGGCCGTGGGCATGAAGATACATCACTTTGGTGTTATTCAGCTCTTTGGGTTTGAACTGTTTATAAACTTCATTGATAACGGTTGTGGCTGTTTTTCCGCTGGTGTAACCCAAAGGAAGATCAATCACTGACATCACCGGGAACCGGCCTTTGGTATATGCCAGGACTGAAAAACCAATATCGGAAAGTCCTTCCAGGACACCGTCATAACATTGCCTGGCTTTGGTCAGGGTCTGTCCCGCGTAGTATTCCACTTTGACTTGTCCGTTGGTCCGTTTTTCAACCTCTTTGGACCAGCTTTCAGCAAGCTTACTCTGAACATGAGTGGGGGGAAAAAAGCAGCTGTAGGTAAGTTTTACGGTTTGGGCCTGTGCGTTAAAGCAACTCATCGTGATAAAAGCAGCGCCTATGAATACCATCAGAAAAAACAACGACTTTTTTTTCATCAATTCACTCTCCTTAACGAATTAAAAAGTAAAATTTCGACAGAGACAAGGCATGCCTTGTCTCTGCCCCTTTTGGTGTAATTAACGACCGTAAGCTGTCTCACCTCCTTTCTCTGACTGTCAAATATGTTTTGTAGCTGTATTACAGCTATATTATACTTGTCAAGGAATAATGAAATAATCATTTTTGGCGGCTCAGAATCTCATTGGGAATCATGTTCCATGACCCCGGAATTGTCAAATATCAGGTGTTTCCGGGCATCTTTCATTTGTTGGCAGAGACAAGGTATGCCTTGTCTCTGCCCATGGAAAAGAAAAAGCATTGCTTTTTAAGATATTTTTTGATATTGAACAAAATTATTCAGAAACAATACTTCGGACAGTTTTTACAAATTAAAAAAATTTAAATTTATAAATCTTTGAAATTACGCAATTTAAGTTTTAAGAATAAAAATTTGTAAATTTTATGAAAACACCAGGGGGATTTTCAGTTCGCAGTTCCGGGTTCAGGCGGTGTCAGACTGCCTGAACGCGAAACCGCGAACTGGAAAAACAACCCGTCAATGATCTTATATCTGTATATACGACAGATGCAATTTTACAATTGGTTATAATACCGAGGAGTTTAAAAATGGACAGCATGGCGAGGGTTAAGGAAAAATTAAAAGTTTTGGATTCCACAAAAATTTTTTTTACCGATCTTAATGGCAGACTCATGGGCCTGCCGGTAAATCCGGAAAATATAGAGGGCTGGGTTGCCAAAGGCGTGGGTTTTGACGGAAGCTCCATTGCTGGCTACGCAACCGTTGAAAACAGCGACCGGCTTCTTTTTCCTGATCCTGAAAGCTTTTATGTCGTTGAATTTGAAGATGAGAAACTTGGCTTTTTTATCGGTCATATCCATAATGAGGAGGGGAAACGCGCAAAAGCTGATCCGAGGGCTGTTCTTGAAAGAGTTATGGGGGAAGCGGCTTCGGAGTACGGAGCAAGTTTTCTGATCGGGCCTGAACATGAGTTTTTTTTACTGAACGGAAATGAGTTCAGCGAAAAAGCTGTCCACTCTGACAAAGCTGGCTATTTCCATGCCATGCCCCATGACAAAGGAGACTTGGTAAGAAAAAAGATTATCGGAATATTAAAAAAATGCGGCATAAAATTTGAAAAAGCCCATCATGAGGTCACACCTTCCCAACATGAAATCAATTTGGAATGTCTGCCTCCCTTAGAAGCTGCGGATCGGACACTTCTTTTTACTTATGTCACCCAGAAAGTTGCCGTGGAGTTTGGTTATCGTGCGACATTTATGCCCAAACCGTTTGATAATTTTAACAGAAATGCGTTTCATCTTCATCTTTCCATGCAGGATTCACACGGCAAAAATATGTTTTATGATCCGAGTGCTGAAAATCATCTGAGCAGCATGGCCAGGCAGTTTATCGGAGGCATTCTGAAATATGCCAGGGAAACCTCCATTATCATGGCCTCGACTTTTAATTCCTACAAGGCTTATGTGGCAGAACGGGAGGCTCCCATTGTCAGAGGCTGGGGCTTCAGGAACAGAAGTTCCATGGTCAGGGTTCCATATTCCAGCGATCCCGAAACAATAAGAATTGAACTGAGAAATCCTGATCCTGCCGGCAATGTTTATCTTCAGCTTGCAACATTTATCGCCATGGGGTTACAGGGCTTAAAGGAAAAGCTTGATTGCGCCCGTCCGGATATCCGAAGCACTTATAGAAATAAAAACAAACATACCCGCATATGGGATAAACGGTTTCTTCCCAAGAGTTTGTTTGAAGCCCTGGTCGAAGCTGAGAGGAGCAAATTTTTAAAGAAAACGCTGGGAGAAAGAATTTATGAAAATTACATGACCCTCAAAACAGAGGACTGGGAAGAACACAGAACGCATATCACTCCCAGAGAACACCGTAAATATCTGAGCATATAGCCCCGGGGGCATATCCCGGCCCCCTCACGTTCTCAGTTCACCCGAAAGGGTTCGTAATTTCCAGGCCAGAAAGGCTGGTCCGCAGGCGTGTCCATAAGCCCGTGAAGTTTGCAGCGGTCCAGGTGGTTAAGCATCAGATACATGAGTTCTTTGCCACGGACACCTCCCAAAGCCCCGCAGGCTGCGCTGATTTCATCAAACTCCCGCACCTGGTCATGACGAACCCCTTCACCGTAAATGATCAGCGGAACGGTTTCACCGGAATGGATAAGCTGCCCCGCGCTCGGAGTGGAATGATCAGATGTGACAAAGATAAGAACATCAGGGTCATTCATCAGAGGGGCAATTGCCTCACCAATGCCCCTGTCCAGTGATTCGATAACTGATTTTTTATCACCCGGTACTTTGGTATGTGCGGCTTCATCAGGTGTTTTGGTATGAACATGGATAAAATCATAATGGTCCAGGGCTTCGCGAGCAATACGCAGACGTTCGGCAATGTCATTTCCCGGATTTCCGGTATCAGCCACTTTTTTATGATCAAGCCCCACATATTTGCAAAGCCCCTGAAATACCATCCCGGATGAGACAGAAAGTCCCCGAAGGCCGTATTTTTCCGAAAAAGGAACTACTTTTTTCAACTGCCCCGCACGCTGGGTAACCAGTCCGTTAATCGCTTTCAGCCCCTGTTTTGTTCTGGAAATGTTGACCGGATGGTTTTTTAAGTGATGGTACGCCCATAAAAGATAGGCTTTCAGGGCCTCGGCTGTATTTTGGGAACTCATGTCATGCAAATGATCTGCCCAGGGTTTTATTGCCATCAGCGCACGGCCCTTTTGTATGGGATCCGTGTCAGTTACAAAAGGGGCAACATGACCCTGAAGCATGGCAATGCCGCGAAGCCCTTCTGTGGGAATAAAACGGATGCTCACCCCGTCTTTTTCATATTCCCCCACAGCATGAATAAGCTCACGGGTTTCATTTTCCGAGGCTCTGAGTTTGCCGTCCTCCAATACAAAATAGCCGTCTCTCTCCCTTAAACTCGCAAAGTGAATAAGCACCGCGACATGTTCAGGATTTAATTTTATACCCGCGCCCAGCGCCTCCAGCGCGCCCCTCCCGGGGAATTCCTCCATATCATAACCGAACATGATAAAATGGGCATTTTCACTGGGCAAAGCCTGTCCCACAGCGGCCGCATGATACAGACCATTTGCCCCTGCTTCTGCCAGGTTATCCAAAACAGGGGTTATAGCCGCCTGCAAAGGTGTCTGATCTGCCAATGTTTTGTAAGAACGGTCTCCAAGTCCGTCCAAAAGAATAAGGACACATTTTTTTGACATAACAGCTCCTATCTGTACTGCTAATAATTTTCTGATAATAAGGGATTTAGGGGAGGCCGACCAACCCCATATGCATCAGGCTAAGATTACAACCTACTGTTTTTATTAACTCTGATTTTGCCGGACGGGGTTTGCAACCCCGTCCGGAATATTTTCCGGATCGCCGCCCGCAAACGTTTCGGACGGGGTTGCAAACCCCGTCCGGCAGCCGTCCCTCATTCTTAGCCTGATGCATATGCGACCAACCCCCCGTAGGGGCAGCATGTTTGTAGCAACAGAATTGCAGGCCCCCCAATGCTACAAATATAGCCGCCCCGGCCCGACATGATTTACTACAAATATGCCGCCTTTTGCCGGACGGGGTTTGCAACCCCGTCCGGAATATTTTCCGGATCGCCGCCCGCAAACGTTTCGGACGGGGTTGCAAACCCCGTCCGGCAGCCGATTTGCAGGCCCCCCAATGCTGCAAAATATAGCTGCCCCGGCCCGACATAATTTGCTACAAATACGCCGCCCTCGCGGGCTTTACCAGCCTCCCCTAAATCCCTTATCATCAGAAAATTTCTTGATCTTAAATTATAATGGTATAAAATAATTCCCGTTATTGCAATAAAGTAAGTACCTAACCATAAGTTTTCGATATTTGCCCGGGGAAGAAACCCGGCTTTTTTTCCGGAATGATTCGCCGGCCCCGAAGGAAAAACCCGGGTTTCTCCGCGGTTCGCAGAAAAAAAATGTATAAAAAACTTTTGACCGTGTACTTAATATCACACAGGAGGAGATCATGTCAAAAAAAACTTAGTGCCTGATTCTGTCAAAAAAAAATTGCTGAATTTGATCATCCGCGTTTTTCGATTTTTGCCAAAGACAAGGAAAATGGCTCGATTCTGACCGAGGATAAGAAAAGCCTTCTCTGATTTATATCGCATTTTCAGTAGATCGAAAAAAGTTTTCAGGCTCCCGCGGGCAGACAGGGCGGACGGGGAAGAAACCCGGCTTTTTCCGGCGGGAACGACACTTCGTCCGGGGAAAAAAGCCGGGTTTCTCTGTTCTCCCGAACACAGTCCGGAAACTTTTCGATCTACTGATTTTATCATCGGTTACAACGAAACATGAGAGTTTCAGAGTTTTTCCTAACACCTAACACTCAAAACAAACACAGGAATAATCCCCATGTCCGAACTCGATAAAATCTTAAACCAGTACATATCATTTGAAGCCAGAGTCGGAAAAAGAATCACTTCTTTATGCGCCCCTTATTGCAGTGCTTGCACCAACATTTGCTGTAAACCTGACTTTTGCCGTGAGACAAACGACAGCCCCTTTCTTTCGCTTATCCGTGAAAAATTCTCACCATCGGTAACTTATGACAGAGAACAAGGCTGGATAACTCCCACAGGATGCGCTCTTCTGGTTGGCCGTCCCCCGGTCTGTTATGAATTTTTTTGCAATAATATTATTATGGGACAGGCCGGGGATATGCATGTCCAGATGATCAGCCTCCTTGGTATGCTGATCTCTTATATTGGGAAGAACGCTCTGGCACATCATCACCTTGTTGAAATTATGACAGCGGAGAAACTGCACAAGGTGAAATTTTCACGCTTTGAAAGACGGCTTGCCGAAGCTGAAATAGGTTTTGCAATTGCTGAGTCTTTTTACGAAAATAACGCCATCTCTGATTCAGATATCTGGTTTTTAAGAAGGCTTTTTTTCTCATAATATAATCTGATAAATTTAGATAATATTCATAGTAAGTTAGAAAATAAAGAGTTAAAAAATCCATATGTTTTAATTTTGCGTTTGCATTTTATTGATGCAAAAACATAAAGAATAAGTTATGGTAAATTTTAAAAAGTTAAAATCTGCTGCTTTCATTAACAGTTATATTCTAATTCGATGAATTTAAAGGATTGAAATTAAATTCAGCAGATCGAAATGTTTTTATGCAGCCTACAGATGGAAGATTCTCTCATATCTTCGATTCCAGGCTTCGCGTGGGGATGCCTCCGACAAAATCAGGACGCGAAGCGTCCGCACTGCATTCCCACGCGAAGCGTGGGAACGAGAGCGCTTTTTGTATCGGCTGTGTTATTTTCGAGTTCCCTTACCTTTGTCCGAATCCCAAAACGCAGATTCGGATTTTAAAAATCAAATGATTCCAAAAAGGAGATAAGAATATGAAAAAATTGAAAAAAGGGCTGATTTTTTTGGTGATTGTCATCTTGTTGTTGTTTTACACCGGAGCAAATGCACAACTTGCTGTGAATATAGGATTAAACTATCCTAAAACAGGGCCTTATTCTCTCCAGGGCGCGGCTCAGTTAAGTGCGGCAAACATGGCCATTAAAGAAATTAATGCCGCAGGAGGCATATTAGGCAAAAAAATTAATCTGATGACCAGGGATTCGCAATCTGAAGCAGATGTGTCAAAAAAAAATGTCGAAGAACTCATTGACAAAGAACACTGTGAAATGATTTTCGGAGGATCAGCCAGCAGCGTGGCAATCGCGGGCGGAAAAGCCGCAAAATCAAGGGGGAAACTCTATTTCGGAACCCTGACTTACTCCAATGCCACAACAGGTGAGGAAGGTCATAAATATATTTTCAGAGAATGTTATAATGCCTGGATGGGGGCCAAAGTCCTCTCGGACTATTTAAGAAAAAACTATTCCGGTAAAAAATATTTTTATATTGTTGCTGATTATACCTGGGGATGGACAACCGAAGAATCTATCCGGGCATTCAGTCTGACACGATCCAGAAAAGGACATAAAAGAGTTCTTACGCCTTTCCCCGGGGCATCGGACGAAGATTTTAAGCAGGCGCTGACAAAAGCGGAAAATTCAAAATCAGATGTTCTGGTTCTGGTTCTGTTCGGAAAAGATATGTCAAAAGCATTACGTCTGGCAACTGAAATGGGATTAAAAAAGAAGATGGCGGTCGTGGTTCCGAATTTAAGTCTCGGGATGGCGCAGACTGCCGGTCCGAATGTGATGGAAGATGTGGTCGGGGCTTTGCCCTGGTGCTGGAAAATCCCGTATATTTACGGCTATGACAAAGGCAAAGCATTCGTGGAAAATTTTGCAAAAAGATATGACTTTTATCCCTCCACCTCAGCTGCCTCGGCATATACCATTTTATATCAGTACAAAGACGCGGTCGAAAGAGCAAAAACTTTTGAGACCAAAGCCGTGATTGCCGCACTTGAGGGACACAGATTCACCTTACTGAAAGATGAACAAATATGGCGTAAGTTTGACCATCAATGTATTCAGACAGTTTATGCTGTAAAATGCAAACCCGCAGGGGATGTATTGGTGGATAAATTTAACCAGGATTATTTTGAAATCATAAACAAAATGTCCGGTGAAGAGGCCGCCATCACCGAAAAACGGTGGACCGATGCCAGAAAGAAAGCCAACAAACCAGAGGGGTTAGCGTGGTAAACCTCTGGCTGTGAATTCGGTAGCCACGGATATTATATATAATTTCAATGAACAATCTGTCCGCTTTAAGGGACAGAGGTAAAATATAAGGATTGAAGAATTGAAACCAAGTTACAAAATGATAATTCTGTTCGGAATTTTTTTTGTCTGCGCCTGCGGATCCGTAACAGAGATGGTTCCTGAAACACCTGTGAGTGTTGATTCCGAAACCGAACTTTTTTACAGTGCTGAAAGAATGTTTCGGTTAAAATCCTATGATGAGGCTCTGACACTTTATGATGAATATCTTTTCAAATTTCCTGACGGATATTCAGCCCCTGCCGCTCTGATGAGGCAGGGGGCAATTCATACGGGCTTGGGAAACTATAAAACCGCACGCAGGGTTTATACGTCTCTGATACACCGATATCCGAACAGTCCTCTGGTTCAGGATGCCAGGGTTGAGGCCCTTGTCACCTTCTACAATGCAGGGCAATACAAGCAGGTTATCATTCAGGCGCCTGATGTTCTGAAAAAAGTTGTTTCCAAAGCTCACATTCTTAAAATATATGTCCTTCTGGGTGATGCCTATATTGCTGTGGGAGATACGATAAACGCCGTGAATTTCTACAGCAGCGCGCACAGACACTCGGCATACCCCGAAAAAGAGAATGTTGCCGTAAGATTAAAGCAGGCCATGGGACAGCTTTCCACATCAGATATCATATTTCTTTTGGAACGTCTTGAAAATAATGTAACCAGGGGATATCTGATGTATCATCTGGGGCTTAAGCATATGAATGAAGAAAGAACGGAGGATGCTGTCAGCGTTTTTTCGGAGTTCATTGAAAGATTTCCGGATCATAAAAATGTAGAGGATGCAAAGCGTCTGCTGACAAAACTTGACACAATTCCCGAATATGACTACCAGAGCATAGGATGTATGCTTCCCCTCAGCGGCTCGTATAAAATTTATGGCAACAGAGCTTTAAAGGGCATTGAACTTGCCAAAAATCAGGCGGGTTTTTCCATAAACATCATCATAAAAGATACAAAATCCGACCCAAATGAAGCTGTGCGGGCTGTAAAAGAACTGTCCCAGGAACGGGTCTCAGCCATTATCGGTCCTATTATTACGGCAGAGGCGGCCGCGACAGAAGCCCAGAAAAGAAAAATTCCCATTATCACGCTAACTCAGAAAGAAGGGATTACGAATATCGGCAACCATGTTTTCAGAAATTTTCTTACACCTAAAATGCAGGTTAAGGCCATCGTCGCTTATGCAATGAATAATCTGGGACTGCATAATTTCGGCATTCTCTATCCTGATGAAAAATATGGTACAACCTTTATGAGTCTGTTCTGGGATGAAGTCGCGTCTCATGGCGGACAGGTTGTCGGTATCGAGTCTTACCGTCCGACTCAGACCGATTTTGGCGGTCCCATCAGAAACCTCATAAGGCAGTCCCATAAAAAAGGAAGATATGCTGATCCTGATGCAATCTTCATTCCTGACGCGCCTGCAAAAGCAGGGCTGATTATCCCCCAGCTTGCCTTTTACAATGTCTATAATGTGCGCCTTTTCGGAACAAACCTGTGGCATTCTGAAAAACTGATCAGGATGGCCCGGAAATCTGTGCAGGGAGCTGTCATCCCTGATGTTTTTTTTGCAAAAAGCTATTCCCAGAACGTCCGGGATTTTGTCCGGGATTTTCAGCGCAGTTTTGGAAAAAAACCGGGATTTATAGAAGCCATTGCTTATGATACGGCCATGATGCTGCTCCGAACAATCAATGAATCAGACAGCCCGTACAGACGCACCCTCAAAGATGAGATGACAAGGATTCAGAACTTCCGGGGGGTTACCGGGCTGACCTCGTTTGATAATACCGGAGAGGCTCATAAACAACTCTATCTTCTCCGAATAGAAGGAAATAAATTTGTCGAGCTGGAAACCTACTGATTTTGTTATTCCTGTCTGCCATTGTTTCCTTCCGGACAGAAACCGAGCTTTTTTAAAAAAAAGCTCAGTTTCTTTTTTTAACATCCTAACCATCTTTCAGCATACGTTCGACAATTTCTTCCCGGGCCTGCTCCCAGGTTTGGGCCGGAATTTGGCATGTGCCGACCTTTTTATGACCCCCGCCGCTGTATTCGAGCATCAGTTTCCCCACGTTTGTCCGGCTTGTGCGGTTCAGGATGCTGTGTCCGCATGTAAGAACAACATTCTGCTTGTTTTTTCCCCACATAATCCGAAGTTCAATATTCTGATCCGGATAGATGGCATAAACCAGAAAGCGGTTTCCGCTGTAAATCGTTTCCTGATCCATCAGGTTTGTGATAATTACGTTTCCCCGAATTTCACAGCAGCGGTTGAGCATATCCTTGAAAAGTTCCTGCTGTTCAAAATAACGCTTTGTCCTTTCCTGAACATCCGGTATCTGCATAATCTCTTTGTCCGTCTTTGTCCGGCAGTACTGGATCATATCCTCCATGAGCTGATAATTGCTGATACGATAATCTGAAAACCGTCCGAGCCCGGTGCGGGGATCCATCACAAATGAGAGCAGAATCCATCCTTCCGGGTTCAGAATTTCCTCTCGTGTCAGATTTCCTGAATCACTTTTGTTTACGGCCTCCAACAGGGGCAGAAAATGTTTCCCAAAGGTTTCCTCACCGCCGTAATAGTCCCATATGACCTGGGCCGCGCTCGGCGCGGGACGACAGTCTCCTTCAAATTCCAGTTTTTCGATTTCCAGGCGTTCCTCCTCGCTCGCATGGTGGTCGAACCAGAGACCGCATCCTGAAACATAAGGGATGTTAGCCATTACATCATTGGTTGTTACCTCCACTTTTCCGTCCTGAACATCCTTGGGATGGACAAATTTGTATTCATCCACAACTCCTTTTTCCACCAGCAGGACGGCACTTACCAACCCATCGAAATCGGAACGAGTCAAAAGTCTCATCAAAATTTCTCCTTCAGTTAAGCGTTAAGAATGAAAAGTTAGGCGTTATTGTTTTTACATACTACTCGATAATCAAATTTTTGGTGGTGTTCTGAATCTGGATATCCTCCAATATTTACTTTATTGATTCAGACGATTATAAAGGCTTATATCCAGATTTGGAACACCACCGAATTTTTTTGATCCGGTCCGGTCTGAGCCGTCTGAAAATATCACTTTTTGCCATTATTTTTTATCCGATTTTGTGCTGTTCCCGCTCCCTTCGACAAGCTCAGGGAACGGGGCGACAGGCTCAGGGAACGCATATCAGCCATGACCCGGACCGCTGTGCCCCGGCCCCCGCCCTACCCTGAACTTGTCAAAGGGCGGACACCTCCCAAACTCCAAATCACAAATCACAAATCACAACCTCCAAATCACTATCAAAATATGTCAGTTTTTGTAAGAGGAAACTCAGGGGGATTTTTTTTCCACCAGACAGTCAGATGCGGCAGAGCAGCCTGATAAGACTTAATCCCGAGTTTCTGATTATTCAACTTTAAATAGGTATCATTAATTTTATGACTAAGATCAGATACCCGGGCGTAACGCTTACGATTGCGCCGGATACGTTCATCTCGTGCGCTTATGTCCTCCTGAACGCTTTGTGCCAAATTTTTTTGAATCAGTTTTTGCCATTTTTTCAAGGGAATATAGTGACGAAGAGCCAAAAGCGCATTTAACGCTCCGGAATAACGAAGAAATTCAGATTCAGAGATCAGACATGCCAGATATGCAATGAAATTCGCATCGGTCTCTGAAGCAAACCCCATAAAATGAGCTTTTTCATGTGCCATGACAAAAGGTCTTTCCCATAAAAGAAGATCAGAATTTATGTGGGGTTCCATAAAAACAGGTAAAAAAAATCCTGATATACCGCAGGCATTTAAGAATTCATTGCCAAAAAGGAATTTTGTCTGGGGAAAACAAGGTGTCTGAGGTGGAGAAATCATAGCGATGACTTTTGTTAATGCTCTGTCAACTGCATAATCTGTCTCCCATAAATCATGAATATCAGCCGGAAAAATTTCAGGTTTATGGAGCGTGTTCAGTAAGAAAACCATATCATATCCCAGTTGTTCATAATCAAATCTGTCCAATGTTGTCGGGGCCTCCTGGTTCAGGGAGATAAAAAAAGGCTGCCGTAAATAATTGACTCCCCAGGTCGTGAGAAAGAAAAAATAGACACCGGCAACAATGGCAATGCCATGAACCATGGTTTCCAATAATAATCTCAGAACAATTTTTTTTTTATAAGACACATAAAAATTATAACAAAACCAAACCAGGGCCGCAAAAAAGGCCAGGCTTAAAAACAATTGAGAAGCAGAATAAGGGGAATGAATCCACTGTCCTGGTAATGAAAGGATATCTGCAATATAAGGATATATGGGTCTGGAATAGCCGTATTCTATTTTATCAGGACTGATTTTAACGTAGGAGCGAAATAAAAAGATTATGGTTCCCATTAGTATGAAAACAAAATGCCAGGGCCGGAACGAAAATTTTTTTCTCGCTGTGATCTTTCTGTTAGACATGTTTGCGATCCTGCTGTTTTTAATCATGCTTTCTCAACCTGATGGCAGGGTTCCTCCGCCTCCCGGCGTCATAATGCGGAAACGGTCCCCGGGCTCGGCTCTGATTTCATTTTTACTTCCCATGCTGAGAACCTGTCCGTGTGCGCGGATAAAAAGATTCTCACCCCGCTTCCCGGGTTCACCGCCATCCAGACCATAAGGCGCAAAAACCCGTCGTTCAGAAAGAATTGCCACATTCATGGGTTCGAGAAATTCCACCTCCCGAATCAGGCCGTCGCCGCCGCGGTACTTTCCCGCGCCTCCGGAACCTCGACGGATGGAAAACTCCCTGAGCAACACTGGATAGCGCCTTTCAAGAATTTCAGGATCCGTAATCCGGGTATTGGTCATGTGGGTATGAACCCCTGACTGACCATGCCATCCGGGACCTGACCCGGCACCGCCGCCAATGGTTTCATAATAGCCAAAGGAGTCATTGCCAAAGGTGAAATTATTCATGCACCCCTGGGAAGCCGCGGCCACGCCGAAGGCTTTGAGAATGACATCCACCACTCGCTGGGAAGTCAGGACATTGCCTCCCACAACCGCGGCTTCCCGCGAAGGATCAAGCAGAGACCCGGGTTCAATCTTTATCGTGATGGGAATCAGACACCCGTTATTCAGCGGCAAATCTTTTTTTATCAGGCAGCGCAATGCATAGAGAATGGCCGACTTGGTAACGGCCCGGGGCGCATTGCAGTTGCCCCATATTTCCGGCCCTGTTCCGGTAAAATCAAACACCGCACTGCCGTCCCGCCGGTCAATGGTCAGCTTTAAGACAATAGGACTGCCGTCATCTAAGCAGTCTGCGGCTTCCACGGTTTCTGTTTCCCCCATCCCTTTGGTCAGGGACAGCTCGGTGAGGCTGTTCCGCACCGCGTCTTCAGCGGCCTTTTGGACGTGGCGCATATACGCATGAACCACCTCATAACCATAGTGGTCAACCATTTCCATGACCAGTTCGATTCCTTTCTGATTCGCAGCGACCTGGGCCTTCAGATCAGAAATATTGTCACGAAGGGCCCGGGTGCCGCTGATGACCGGACGCCCGGCCTGCGGTGTGATATTGCCCGGAGCGAGCAGAAGCTCCTGAATACCTTCCTCCTGAAACCTCCCGTGTTTCACCAGCTTGAAAGACAGGATACGCGCGCCTTCTTCCTCCAGACACCGGGAATCAGGCGGCATGGATCCCGGGGATATTCCGCCGATATCCGCGTGATGGCCCCGACAGGCCACCCAGAAGACAGGTTTCCCCTGTCTGAACACAGGCGTCATCACGGTAATATCCGGCAGATGACTTCCGCCGGCCCGGGGGTGATTGGATACCAGCACATCCCCTGGTTTCAGAGAAGCGCCCTCACGGCGAATCTGCGCCCTGACTGCCTCACTCATGGCACCGAGATGCACTGGCAGATGAGGCGCGTTCGCGACCAGTTCGCCATCCGGTCCGAAAAGCGCGCAGGAGAAATCAAGGCGTTCCTTAATATTGGTGGACACAGCGGTTTTTTGCAGCATTCGGCCCATTTGTTCGGCAATGGACATGAAAAGGTTGCTGAAAATGGAAAGCTGCACCGGGTCTGCGTGGGTTCCCACCGTGTGAGAATCTCCCTCGCCCACCCTGATTTCCACATCACCGTACTCAGTAATTTTTGCTTTGCATCCTGGTTCCAGCACGATGGTTGTGGTGTCATGTATGATAAGCCCCGGGCCGCTGATGTGCTGACCTGCTCTGAGTTCTTTCAACAGATAAACATCTGTTTGCTGCCAGGTCCCGTCAAAATAGCAAGGAACACTGTCAACGGGGCCCGGAGGATCAGATGAGCCGGCAATGGGAATCTGACTGATTCCGGATGTCCTGCCTGTGAAGCGAACCCGGAGATCATCAACAAGTATGTCCCGGTCCGTGAGATCAAAACCAAATTCACGGCGATACGCAGCACCGAAAGCTTCTGCAAAATTGCCGTCCCGAGGATACGGAATCATCATCGCTGTATCGGTTCCCTGGTACCGAAGATTCAGGAATCGCTGACTTTCGATTCGTTCAGGAGGAAATCCCCGGGCAATGAGTTCCGCCTCGGCCGTCTCACACAGTGTGGTCAGTTCCGCCAGCAAATCAGGATGGGCGGACGCGGAGTAAACCGCGGCAGAGGGCTTTTGCTTCTCAATGACTACATCTGCAAGCCCCATGCCGTAAGCAGAAAGAATCCCGGAAAACCGATGGATGAAAATTTTCGAGATGCCCAGGGCGCGGGCAATGGCGCAGGCATGCTGAGGACCGGCTCCGCCAAATGTCGCGAGTACATGCTCCTTAATGTTGAATCCGCGCATCACAGAAATCTCCCGGATGGGTCTGACCATCACCTCATTTGCCACCCGGATAAAGCCATATGCCACTGCTTCCACAGTCATCGCTTTCCTGCCCCGATGGTGGTAATGTTCATTGATTTGGGCTGTCAGTTCGGTCAGGGCATTTCGGGCCGCGTCCAGATCCAGAGACTCCTCTTCATCTGCACCGAAAATTTTGGGAAAATAGGCAGGTTGCAGACGACCGAGGATCAGATTGGCATCCGTAACCGAGAGAAAACCGTTTTTGCGATAACACACAGGCCCGGGGTGTGCGCCCGAAGACTCGGGACCCACAAGAAACATGCCGTTTTCAAAGAACAGACGGGAACCGCCGCCGGCAGCCACGGTTTTGATTTGCAACTGAGGGGCCTGAACGCGGACCCCCGCGGTTTCGGTTTCGTGAACCAGATCGTACTCGCCGCCGAATCTGGAGACATCGGTGGATGTCCCGCCCATATCAAAGCCGATCACCGGCTGTCCTGTGTCTTTGTTATATGTGGTCATGGCATAGCCCACCACTCCGCCCGCGGGACCGGAAAGAATGGCCCTGCTCCCGGTGAAGTTATCGGCCTGTGTCAGTCCGCCGTCCGACTGCATGAACAGCAGGCTCGTATTTCTCAGGCTATCGCTGAATCCCCGGCAAAAGCTGTCCAGATAGTCCCGAATATGCGGTGTCAGATATGCGTCAACCATAGTTGTGTCGCCCCGGGCCACCAGTTTGATCATGGGCATGACCTCGGACGAGAGAGAGACCTGGGTAAATCCGATCTCACGCGCCAGACAGCCCGCGATCTTTTCATGTTCCGGCCAGGCATACGCGTGCATAAAAACAATTGCCAGACTCCGAATTCCTCTGTCAAACACAGCTTCAAGCTGAGGGCGTAAGACATCGGGATCAGGGGTCCTGAGTATGACCAGACGTTCTCCGGTAATCCCCTTCACAATTGGGAGATTGTCTTTTTCTCTGTCAGATTCGTCCTCATCCGCACATAAGAAGCGAAGCCGCTCATCCACCTCAATGACTTCTTTATAAAGCAGCTCCGGCTTGTGAATTTCCAAATCAAAAATCCCGGGACGATCCTGATTGCCGATTTGGAGAATATCTCTGAACCCTTTTGTTACCAAAAGCGCACATTTTGCGCCTTTGCGCTCAAGCAGGGCATTGGTGGCAACAGTTGTGCCCATACGAATCCATTCAATCATCCGTGCGTCAAAATTCTCTTCGGAAATCGGTGTTTCAGTAACGGTTTCAAGAATACGTCGAATTCCCTCCCTCGGCGCATCAGCGTAATTCTCCGGGTCTTCTGAAAGCAGCTTAATGACCCGGAAGCCAGGTGAACCGGGCGTTTCAGCGTATATGTCGGTGAATGTGCCGCCCCGGTCAATGGAAAAACGGAATTTATGCGGATCGGTCATGAAGCGGTTATCTCCTTTTGGTTATTCAATATATTGAACTTATAAGGTATGAGAAGCAAAAAAATCTTAACACACATTATGAAAAACCACCTCGTCATCACGGAGAAGGGTCATGACTTCCCGCTCCTCATTGTCATGCCGGGCGGAATGAGAGCGATCTCAAGGCTTTCGACAGGCTTCTGAAAGCCGCACAGGAGAACGGTGCGGATATCAATGTGAGTTATTTCATGGGCAACGGGCATCACGACGCTTATGCCCATTATAATTATTTCGCCGAAAAAGATGTCATTCCGATAATTCCTCTTTCGGGAAACAGCAAAAATGCGTATTCCGAGCCGGCCCGGAACGGAGATATCCGACTCGGTGAGGACGGAATGCCGACATGTCCCGGAGGAATGCCGATGAGGTGTCACGGATTCGACAAAAAGAAAAATGTGAACATCTTCAGTTCAATGGGATAATTTTTTTCTTGAAATTGTGATATGTCAGGTTTATTTTTCTCCGAAAAACAATTCGGAGGAAACCTATGGATATCACAGAAATTCGCTGTCCGAACTGCCAGGAGAATGATATTGTGAGACACACCGCATACGAGACAAAAAATAACGGAGAACGCTTTGACGTGCCGGCAGATTCATCCGGGAGCTGAGATGCGGTGAGAAGGACAGACATCTCTTTGAGGGGACAATCGAAATTATCTGCGAACTCGTTGAAAAAAACAGATGATATTTCGCTTATAACTGACGGAGAGCGCCGCTATGGCCGGATACTTTTCGAACTCTGTAATGAACTGGTGAGAAACGGAAAGCCCGGCCGTCCGAGAAAAACGCTCCGCAAAGGCATCAGGGCGAGGCTGAAGAACAAGGGGTCGCAGGCTCACAAAAAAGGCCCGAAGCGTCAGAAATACCACGCTCCCTGCACGGAACATCCTGAAACCGTTAAGAATATTGAGAACAAAGATATTCACGCCAATCATGCGGAAGCTCCCAGCAGCTCTCTGAAACGCCGTAATGCCGCCTACAGGCACAAAACCAACGCCTATGCGAAGTCCGTCGGCAGACTTCAGAGAGTCCCTGACATGTATTGGATTGCTCATAATTTTATTCGCGGTCATTTTACCACAGGGAAAGTGCCCGCCGTGGCACTGGGCATTACAGACAAAGGATTCTTCACTGAGGCAGCTTCTCATGCTTCAGAAAGCCGCATTGACTGCGATAATCCCATCGAACTGAACCAGTGTCATCAGGAGAAGTTTAACAGATATTGCTATGAAAGTTAACTTTTATTTTCGAAATTCGGATATAATAGATTTTTAATTGTCGGCATGAAATTTGCTATTGCAAAAAGCATTCCGTTCTTTATTGATAAGATATTGTTTTGTATATTAGAATTATTCAACACGAATTACCAGAGCGTCTACAAATTTCAATAAAAATATAAGTAATCCTGGTTGACTTGGCAAGTTCCTTTTGTTAAATATGCTGATAATATTCTTTTTTGAGTTCTTCAATTGCCTAATATAATAATTTATAAAATATCTTTATAAAATTAATTTGGAAAGAATTTTTTCTGAGTCCCCGGTTTAAAATCGTTCCCGGGTTCATATCACAACTCACCTAAAATTTTGTGATTTGTGATTTGCTCCGAGTTTAATGTTTCGTTGTGACTGGCAGGTCATGACCGTTTATAAAATATGATTTCTATGAAAAAAGAAAGAGCCGAAAGATGATTGTTCTGTATAATATTTTATTTTTCATCGGGATGACTTTAAGTTTTCCCCTTATACTTCTGATTGTGCTTTTATCTGACAAACGACGGAAAACGGTTCTTCAAAGACTGGGGCTGACTCGGGTCCCGAATTTTCAATTTCCCATATGGATCCATGCGCTCTCTGTGGGAGAGGTGCTTTCTGTTGTTCCCCTTGTCAAAGCCTTAAAAAAGCGTTTTGGCAATATTGTTTTTTCAGCTTCCACTAAAACAGGGTTTGATATAGCTAACACACTTTTAAAAGAGCATACGGATGCTGTTTTTTTCTTTCCTTATGATCTGATATTTTCCGTAAAACATCTGGCAAAGCAAATCAGTCCGGCGCTTGTGATTATTGTTGAAACAGATATCTGGCCAAATTTTCTGTTTGAAATGAAAAAACGCAATATCCCGGTGCTTCTTGTAAATGCAAGGCTTTCAAAAAAATCTTTTTTGGGATATCAGCGGCTTTCATTTTTTACGAAACCCTTATTTTTGAAATTTTCAGAGATCTGCGCCCAGTCTGACGAAGATACACGGCGATTCGGAGTTATCAGAGGCAGTTCGGATCATATAAGAACAACAGGAAACATTAAATTTGATCAGGCAAATGATTCTGTCACAGCGGAAGAAGCTGAACAGTTGCGGAAATCCATGAAAGTGGAACCCTCCCGGAAAATTTTATTGGCAGGAAGCACTCACAAGGGAGAAGAAGAAATAATTCTGGATGTTTTTTCACGAGTAAAAAAGAAATATGACGATCTCCTCCTGATTATTGTTCCCAGAGATCCCGGACGTGCCAGTGCCATAAGCCGAATTTTCAAATCTCCCGGGTTTTCATCTGTTACGATGTCGGAATTGGGAAAAATAACCCCGGGCGAAAAAACAGATGTGATTATCATTGATACCATCGGGCTTTTAAGAAAACTTTATGCAGTGGCGGACATCGCTTTTGTCGGCGGCAGCCTTGTCTGTTCCGGGGGACACAATCCGCTGGAACCGGCTGTGTTTTCCAAACCGATAATATTCGGGCATGATATGAGTGATTTTGCGGAAATAGCGACATTGCTCCTGAAATCAGGCGGAGCAGTTCAGGTCCGGGATGCTGAAAGTTTTTATGAAGCTGTGATAATGTTTCTTTCCGACCCCAAAAAAGCACAATGTGCAGGATATCAGGCGTTTAAAGTGTTTTACGCCAATAAGGGAGCTGTTGAAAAAATATTGCAACTTATAGAAAATTATCAGAAATAAGCAGCCGGACATCCGGAGTGCCGAACTTACAGTTTGGCAAACATTCTGTTTTAATTGACGGAAAATGCCACAATGAGCAATATAAAACAAAAAATCGAAGCCATTATGAGGGATGAGGGAAACACCCGGTTTCTTTCTTTTGAATCATTTCTGTTTGTTATTTCTCTTTTATATTGGGGAATTATAAAATTAAGAAACTTTCTTTATAAAAAAGAAATTTTAAAATCAGGAAGGCTCCCTTGCAAAGTCATATCTGTGGGAAATGTGACAGTAGGCGGCACCGGCAAAACTCCCATGACCATCTATATGACCGAACTGCTGAACCGTCTGGGTTATAAAGTGGTGATCCTCAGCCGGGGATATAAGGGAGGTGCGGAAAAGACCGGAGGAATTGTAAGTGACGGGCGCACGATTTTCATGGAACCTGACATGGCCGGAGACGAGCCGTTCATGTTGGCTGAAAAATTGAAAAATACACCTGTCATTGTTGGAAAAAATCGGCTTGAGGCAGGAATGCTGGCTGTGGAAAAATTTAAGCCGGATATTATTGTGCTGGATGACGCGTTTCAGCATCTTAAACTTGCGAGAGATATAAACCTGGTGCTTTTGGACAGTCACCGGCCTTTTGGCAATACCCATATACTGCCTCGCGGTACGCTGAGAGAACCGCTTTCGGCCCTTTTACGAGGTGACGCTTTTATTTTAACACGGTCTGATTCTCCCCCTCTTAATCCTTATGACCTCCCGGGCCTTCCTTTTTCCCGGACAGACCTGATCGGAAATAAACCTGTGTTCAGAAGCTTTCACGTTCCTTATATCTGTAACGTGGTAAGACAGAACCCGGTTGCTTCAGGATATCCGGTTTCTGTCTCATACGATGCTGAATTCTTAAAGAATCGCAATGTCTTTGCTTTTTCCGGCATAGCGAAAAATGATGATTTTCAGCGCACTCTTGAAGCATTTGGATGCAGGATAACAGGTTTTCTTAAATTTCCGGATCATTATCAATATTCAGATAATGATCTTTCTGAAATTTTTCATTCAACACAGGAGCTGAATGCCGATGCCATCATTACAACGGAAAAAGACTATGTGAGACTAGTCCGCAGAATAACATGGCCCATTGACCTTGTGGTTATCAGTATAAAAATTTCCTTTGGAGACGATGACGATGCTTTTACCCGTTTTATTGCGCAAAGCCTTTATTAATCCGTTATCAGTCTGTTTTGTTACCCCCCCTTATCAAATGTTTCTGTAATTCTTCAATTTCGTGTATAACACGCTCTAATTTTAATTTTTCCTGCTGTCTCTGATGGCTGAGATTATCCAGCTGATCTTGCAGAAATAAGACCTGCTTTTGAAGCTTGTCACGTTCTGCCTGCAACTGTGCGATGATAACTTCAGAATCTGGCTTTTGTACAATGTCCTTTGCTGGTCTGGTTTTTTCTAAGATTTTGGTAATGATTCTGTAATGCCATCCGGCCGGCTGTTCCATTGGTTTTAGTACTCCTTCAGCATCAGATTCTTTTGTAATTTCTCCTTCTGTTACGCTATCACTGTTTCAAGTGATATTAGCATGGACGAAATCATGGTCAAACAGAAGCATACTGAACCGGTCATCATCCATGGCACTGGTATCTCCGCCATGGAATTCGACAACCTTATTTTTTTGCTAATTCAAAACGTGCCGCCTCAAAGCCCTCCCTGTCCAATTGTGATCTGGCTTTATCCCGGAACAGGTCAATTCTGTGATAAATCTCACTTTCAAGGGTCTGGCACGCATTTTTCAAAATTTGTTCTTTCCGGTTGATAGCAGCCTCTGATCCCATATCATAGCAGAATTTTGATCAAAAAAATTACAGGATTTGATAAGTACCTAACCATAAGTTTTCGATATTTGCCCGGGGAAGAAACCCGGGTTTTTTTCCAGAATGATTCGCCGGCCATGAGGAAAAACCCGAGTTTATCCGCTGTTCACAGAAAAAAATGTATAAAAAACTTTTGATCGGGTACTTATAAAAAGAGGATGATAAGAAGAGAATTTTTTCCTTTACCATAAAAACACATTTTCATCAGCCAGGGTGATAAGTACGTTTCACGGAGGTTTCTTATATCAAATCCCTGTAGGAATTTTTGATATCTGACATCTGACACCTATTAGTTAATTCCGAGTGATTTCATGAGCTTCTGAACATCCTCCCATACATCGCGCTTTTTTTGAGGATAGCGAAGAAGATATTCCGGATGAAATGTGGGCATCACCTTCATATCCATATAATCATAAAACCGTCCCCGCAATTCTGAAATCGGCTTTTCCGTTCCAAGAAGGGACTGTGCCGCAAATGTTCCGAGAGCGCATATAAAATCTGGCTTTATCGCTTCCAGCTGACGTTTTAAAAAAGGTGAACAGGCTTTGATTTCATCAGGTTCGGGATCCCTGTTTCCAGGGGGACGGCATTTTATAATATTGCAAATATAGATATCTTCCCGGGTAAGTTTCATTGCCTGAATGATTTTGGTCAGAAGCTGACCTGCCTCCCCCACAAAAGGTTCTCCGGCCTGATCTTCATCATATCCCGGTCCTTCACCCACAAATACAAGCTGTGCCCGGGGATTTCCTGCTCCGAAGACAATATTTTTTCGTCCTTTGAAAAGCTTACACCGGTGACAGTCGCCAAGGTCCGTGCGTATTGCCCCCAGCGTCTTCGGTAAAACAATCCTGCGACGCTCATCAGGGGGATATAGCGTCTTATCAGAGGCCTGTTTTCGGCTTCTGTCGGAAATATACCTTTGGTCTCTGTCAGAAGCTTGTTTCCGAATTCGGGCGGGTGTCTCTTTTTTTCCCCAATTTTTGATAAGATCAAGGCTTTTCTCTGAACAGTCGAACCCATGACATCCTGTTGTCTCATTCAAAAACCGAAGGTAATTTTTTACGTCCTCGGTTATGGCAACAAAATGTTTTGCCTGAACCATATATCACCTGTTCAACATTCCCAATTTCTAATTTTTTATTCCGATAATCCGATCCAGCAGAATATGTGCCACAGCGTCTTTTTCCATCACAGGCAGAGGTTCCTTTGTTCCGTCCCTGTAGAAAAGCGTCACCTGATTGGTATCTGTTTCAAAGCCGGAAGACTCCCCCACAATATTTCCCGCAATCATATCCAGATTTTTCCTGACAAGCTTCTCTCCTGCGTTTTTTTCAAGCTCCTGAGTTTCAGCGGCAAACCCCACAAGAATCTGATCTTTTTTCCGTGCGCCAAGTTCTTTAAGAATATCCTGATTTTTCTGCAAAGTTAAAACTTTTTCATCGGCCCCTTTTTTGATTTTATGCGCTGCTGCTTCCCCGGGTCTGTAATCAGCAACCGCGGCCGTCTTTATAATGATATGTGAATCTTCCATGTGTTCAAATACGGCAGTCGCCATTTCCCGGGCGCTTCGGACCCTGATTTCTGTGACATTCAGGGGGACAGGAATATTCGTAGGGCCTGTGACTAAGACAACCTCCGCCCCTCTGTGTTCCGCAGCCCTTGCAATGGCATAACCCATCTTCCCGGAAGAAGGATTGCTGATAAACCTCACCGGATCAATATGCTCTCTTGTGGGGCCGGCCGTGACAAGAACCTTTTTGCCTTCCAGATTCTTAGGCGAGAGACAGTACAAAAGTCTGTCCAAAATTTCCGGAGGATCAGGAAGACGGCCGGGACCGGTCGTACCACACGCAAGTTCTCCTGAGCCTGGCTCCGCGATAAAATAACCATCATCTCTGAGGATATCCAGATTTCTTTGCATGGCTCTGCTTTGATACATATGCGTATTCATGGAAGGGCAGACAATCACAGGAGAAGTCACAGCAAGCAGAAAAGTGCTGAGAGCATCATCTGCAATACCGCCCGCACATTTTCCGATAATATTGGCTGTAGCGGGGGCAATGACCACGGCATCCGCCTCTTCAGCCCAGTCAATGTGCTTTATGGAAGAATCCCCTCCTTTTTCAAAAAGGCTTGTGCATACCGGACGATCTGACAAAGCCTCAAACGTAAGGGTTCCCACAAAAGCCGTGGCATTCTGAGTCATCATCACCCTCACATTTGCCCCCTCTTTTTTAAGAAGCCTTAAAAACTCAACGCTTTTGTACGCTGCAATCCCTCCGCATACACCCAGTACGATATTTTTATTATGAATATCCGTTTTCATGTAAAAGACGCTCCTTTTTTATTACAAGGTCAGGGCCCCCGACACCTCAGTTTTTTTCAAGTTTCGAGTTTCGAGTTTCAAGTTTCAAATTTCAAGTTTCGAGTTTCGAGTTTCAAGTTTCAAATTTCAAGTTTCAAATTTCAAGTTTCAAGTTTCAAGTTTCGAGTTTCAAGTTTCAAGTTTCAAGTTTCAAGTTTCAAGTTTCAAGTTTCAAGTTTCTTCATTTCAGAAGCCCTTCATTAGTTTCTGATTCATCTATGGTCGGTGCGACCCACACCTCCGCACGGGTACTGAAGTCTTTTTCGGAAATGCTTATCACGCACCACCTGTTTCCCTTATGAAACAGCATAATCGTCCGCGGGGCTTTGAATGAACTGATAAGCTTCCAATTATCATTGGCCATGTTCCGGCTGAAAAAATTAATCAGAGAATTTACCTCAACTCTTCCTTTTAAAGAAAGAACCCCCCCCGCAAAACCAGGTGTTTTATATACGAAAGATGCTTTTTTATTAATTTTCATTTCACTCGGAACAAGCACATCTCCGAAATCATAATACACAGGAGAAGGTCCTCCTTTGGTCTTTCCTGGTACTGCTGATCCGGATGCAACCCCTTCTTTGAGTTTTTGATTAAAACAGCCTGTAATGAGAAGAAAAAGAGCCATTATGCTTATCATACAACCCCACATTGTTCTGCTCTGCCGCATTTTTGTCATCATTATAAACCTCCTCGTTTTTTTAATAAATTCTGTGAAAAAGCTTCAACATCAGCTTCTATGAAAAAGCAGATTACCATAAATCTTCCTGCTGCGATATTCAAGGAAAAACAGTCCGATAGTTCTGTATCTGAGCGCATAAGAATTATTCATTTCGGCTGTTGCATATCCTGACTTGAAAAAATTCTGTAATCTGTTTGTTTTTTTGTTTACAATTTTATTGAAAGAAAAGTCAATGGAAGCGTCTGAAATAAAATGCCCCTCAGCGACCGAATTTATTATTTATTTTTTAACTTTTTGATTTATAATGTAAAAATATATTTTACTTTCTGATAAAAAATGATATAATTAGATTTTTCAGGTCATAAAATATGAAAAGCGATATCAGCATCACAAAATTGCATATTATTAATCTAATTGAATTCAATACATCGGACAGTTTTTGACAGTCAAAGTTGATAAAAAATAACTTATTGAAATTAAACTGTTTTAATTCTTTTAGAGAAAATCATCAGACCCAATGAAAACAATAGGTTGCAAAAAGTGTCCGTGACAGAAAATTATAAGGAAAATTAAATTATGAAAAATATTTTGAGTGTATGCGGCATGTTGACGCTGATATGTGTGAGCAGCTTTTCCCAGGCTCATATTTCCCCAACTGCAAGTGATATTGAAGACCATGACAAAGATGGAATGCCGGACTGGTGGGAACATTATTTTTCCGATGGCAGATCAGAAAAATTAGATCCGGCAAGAGATGATTCCGGTGAGGACCCGGACGGGGACAGCCTTTTGAATATTGATGAATTCAGATACGGAACCCATCCGTTTGAAAAAGACACAGATGAAGATTCATTGGATGACGGAGAAGAAGTACACCAACACAGAACAAATCCGGCAATAGCTGATACAGATGGCGGAGGACGGCCTGATGGGTATGAAGTGACAAATGGGGCTGACCCCCTCAGCCCGGGGGATGATCACTCTTCGGTGATCACAGCCTCTGTCAGCCTGCGGCCGGGCTGGAACCTTATCTCTTTTCCTGTTTCACCGCCTGCTGTTTCGATTCATGAAATACTGGCCCCGATATCCGGTTCCTATTCTGCTGTGTGGAGCTATCGAAACGGAAAATGGAAATTATACGATCCGGATAAACCGGGTCTCAGCGACCTGACAACCATGGAAGCCGGATGGGGATATTGGATAAACATGAAACATTCCGGCATGTTGACAATATCCGGTTCAGCAGCTCCGAAATCCGTTGACCTTGAAGACGGGTGGAATTTGGTGGGATATAATTCGCCTCATTCACAGCCTGTTAAAAACGTCTTATCTTCGATTAATGGGAAATATCTTTCCATATGGGTATTCATTAACGGCACATGGAAAGCTTATGATCCTCTGCATCCCGAATTCAGTGACCTGACCACCATGGAACCGGGATATGGTTACTGGATCAATGCCGGTACCCGCGTCTGCACTTGGATTTTGCCTTAATCCCCCTCCTGATTTAAAAATACCAGAAAGATAAAACACTTGAATTCGGAATTAAAATATCATATCAAGGAAAACTTTGGTCTCAGGTTTTTGGAGTGTTCTGAGACAGAAACATATAAATAATTATTTGAATTATAAGTGATTTTACAGATCATTCCACTGTCTTCGGCTTTAAGTGACCGGAATGAAGATCAATGCCAAAGAAAGGTTAATTTATGCTAAAAAAATGTTCTGTCGCGGCGGTCATACTATTCCTGTTTTTTTTGTCCTTAATCGCCTGGGCGCAGATACCTATTCCTGCCAGAATCGGCGGCACGCTGACGACAGATAACATGAAAATAACAAGTCAGAACGATACCGGTTATACGTTCCTTGTCACCCGGGAGGATGGCACGGATTTCATCTCAGCAGATGAGAACCTTCCCCGGGCCGAGGATACGGACGGGCTGAATTCGTCTGACTGGTATCTGATAGATATTCCCGTATATAATCAGCACGAGCAGCCGGACGGAGCGGTTCCCGGGGATACCGGGGTGATACATGTGTACAGAGATGACACGGAATTAACTGTCATCTCGCCCCCGGACGGGCAATTTATCATAGAAGACAGCGGCTCTAACACACGAATTGATATTATTGCTGTGGCAGAAACACACCAGAACCGGCCCCCTGTTGCTGATGCCGGAACCGGTCAGACTGTCAGTGAGGGCGACACAGTTATCCTGGACGGATCCGGGTCATCAGACCCGGATCCGGGCGATTTGCTCATTTATCAGTGGGAGCAAACCACAGGCCCCCCGGTAATGCTTTCGGATGACAGCGATGCCCGGCCCGAGTTTACGGCCCCGGATGCGGGAGAATCCCTTACATTTGAACTGACAGTGACAGATAATGACGGTCTGAGCGATACAGACACTGTGACAGTGAATGTCACATCTGATGAAAATCAGCCGCCTGTTGCTGACGCCGGGCCGAATCAGACCGTAACTGAGGGGGATTTTGTGATATTGGATGGTTCAAATTCCACGGATTCAGATGGTCAGATAGATACTTACTCATGGCGTCAGACCCGCGGACCCATGATGATGCTTTCAGATACCACAGAGGCGCAGCTTACATTTACGGTCTCAGATGGTGACCCGGAAGGTGAATCGCTGATATTCGAGCTGACAGTGACGGATGACGAAGGGCTGACAGATACAGACAGTGTCACCGTGAATATCACATCTGAAAATCAGCCCCCTGTTGCCGATGCCGGCCCGGATCAGATGGTCGCAGAAGGAGATTTCGTGATATTGGATGGTTCAAATTCCACGGATTCTGACGGTCAGATAGTTGCTTACTCGTGGCGTCAGATCGGAGGAAGCTCAATGTCTCTTTCGGATGCCACAAAGGCACAGCCGACATTTACCGCTCTGGACGGTAATTTGGCAGGGCAGGCCCTTACGTTTGAGCTGACTGTGACAGACAACAGCGGACTGACCAGTACAGACCAGGTCACGGTGAATATCACATCTGAAAACCGCCCCCCCGTTGCTGACGCTGGGCCGGATCAGACAGCCAGTGAGGAGGAACTCGTGACATTGGACGGTTCAAATTCATCAGATGCTGACGGCCGAATAGCATCTTATTTATGGCGTCAGATTAGCGGAACCCCTGTGATGCTTTCTGATATTACCACAGTGCGGCCCGCGTTTATTGTTTCGGACAGCGATATCATTGGGGAAGAAGCCCTTACATTTGAACTGATTGTGACAGACAATGGCGGCTTGCAGAACACAGACCGTGTCACAGTGAATATTACATCTGAAAATCAGCCTCCTGTTGCTGACGCGGGGCAGGACCAGACTGTCAGTAAAGGAGATTTTGTCACATTGGACGGTTCCGATTCTGAGGATACTGACGGTGAGATCGTTTCCTACTCCTGGCGTCAGACCGGCGGAACTGTGGTAAATCTTTCTGACACCGCAGATCCGAAGCCGACATTTACTGCCATGACTGCCATTTTGAAAAGTGAATCCCTTACTTTTGAACTGGTTGTCACAGATGACGGCGGATTACAGCACACAGACAGCGTTACTGTGAACATTATTTATACAAATCAGCCGCCCGTGGCCGATGCGGGACAGGACCAGACTGTGAGTGAAGGAGATATTGTGATATTGGATGGTTCAGGTTCGGGTGATCCTGATGACGGCATTGCTTCTTATTTGTGGCGTCAGACTGGCGGAACAGGCGTGAAACTGTCCGACGCGGCAGCAGTTCAGCCCATGTTTGTGGCCCCGGATGTGGGACAGAGCGGGAGGTCATTTACTTTTGAACTGGTGGTGACAGACTATGACGGATTGCGGCATTCTGACCGTGTCACCGTAAATATCATCCATATTAATCAGCCTCCTGTGGCTGATGCCGGACCGAATCAGATGGTGAAAGAAGCGGATATGGTAATGCTGGATGGTTCAGACTCCTCAGACCCGGATGATGGCATTGCGTCCTATTTATGGTATCAGACAGAAGGAACGCGGGTGACGCTTTCTGATAGCACTGCTGTGCAACCTGTGTTTACAGCTCCGGATATCGGCCTGACAGGTGAATCGCTTATATTCAGGCTGACAGTGACAGATTACAATGGGTCAGAACGCACAGACTATGTGACAGTGAATGTCACCCATCTGAACCGGCCGCCAGTGGCGGACGCGGGGCCGGATCAGAAAATAAATGAAGGATGTGAAGCCACATTAAATGGTTCAGCGTCCGCAGATCCTGACGACGGCATAGCGTCTTATTTCTGGCGTCAGACAGAAGGCACGAGCGTGACGCTTTCTGATGCTTCTGCGATTCGTCCGAGTTTTATTGCACCGTCAGATATTCTGCCAGCAAGCAAAACGCTCACATTTGAACTGACAGTCACAGATCACGGCGGGTTAAAGGATTCAGACCATGTCACGCTGAATGTCACCTTTATCAATCGGACCCCTGCCGCGGATGCAGGGCCGGTTCAGAAGGTGAACGGAGGGGATATTGTCACATTGGATGGTTCACATTCCACGGATCCTGATGGCAGAATAGTCTCTTACCTGTGGACTCAGACAGACGGAACTGAGGTCTCTCTTTCCAATGCCACTGCCATGCAACCCACGTTTGCTGCTCCGGGTGTCGGTCCGAAAAGTGAAGCCCTTACCTTCAAACTGACAGTGACAGATGACGGGGGCTTAAAGGACACGGATCGCGTGACGGTGAATATCATCTCTGTAAATCAGCCGCCTGTGGCAGATGCCGGCCCGGATGATAGCGCAAATGAAGGGGAGAGTGTCATCTTGGATGGTTCGGACTCCTCGGATGCTGACGGCAATATTGTCTCTTATTTATGGGAACAGATGAACGGAACCCGTGTGGCATTTTCTGATAACACTGATGTGCAACCGGCATTTACGGCTCCGGATGTGAGTGTAAATGGCGAGTCTCTTATTTTCAAACTGACAGTGACAGATGACGGCGGGTTAAAAGATACAGACCGGGTCACTGTGAATATTATTGCCGCAAATCAGCCGCCTGTGGCAAATGCCGGATATCCCCAGACAGCGGAAGAAGGAAGTATGGTTATTCTCGATGGTTCAGGGTCCCGGGATCCGTATGGCAGAATAACATCTTACTTATGGAAGCAAATCAGCGGAACTGAGGTAAAGCTTTCAGACGCCACGGCAATGCGCCCGACATTTGCAGCGCCTCTGGTTGACAGCAACGGAATAACACTGGCATTTGAACTCACAGTAACAGATAATGACGGACTTCAGGACACAGATGAAGTTCGTGTAACAATCAATGACATAATAACGCCGTTGTCCGAGAGCGACGAAGCCGGAAGCACAAGCGGATGTTTTATCAGAACCGCGGGGGAGGGTTTGTGATTTGGGGGTTGTGATTTGTGATTTGGGGGTTGTGATTTGTGATTTGCGGCGATTATTCAGGAAATTATAAAATCTGCCCTCCTCTCTCTCGCTACAGGGATTTCATATAAGAAACGGGATTCATAAGAAAGGATTCAATCTCCTTCTTAGGGATTTCCCCAAAAATAAAATACCCGCCTTGTGCGGCGGGTTACGCTTCGCTTCACCCACCCTGCATTTTTTGTATCGGGTATGTTATTTATTTCGTGTTCCCTTATACAAAATCCTTGCAGGGAAAATCAAACAGACAACGCACTTTAATTCAAATGAATGATCCGCTTTTTTCAAAATTAACCTTGCAATTTTTGATTTGCAAGAGTACAAGGATGACAAACTGTTGAAAATCATAGTGTTTATCATATTTAATTTCAAACACTTAATATTTAGAAAGGATTAAACTGGCTCTAAAAATGAAGCAGCCAAGAATAATATTTTCAGCCCTGCGAGGCGGATCCGGAAAGACGCTGATTTCTCTGGGGAGTGTGGCGGCCTTGCGAAGCCAAGGTCTGTCTGTCAGACCTTTCAAAAAAGGTCCGGATTATATTGATGCGGGATGGTTAGCATTCGCGGCAGGCAAGTCCTGTTATAATCTGGATACATTCATGGTAAATCCGGATGATGTCCTGAAATCCTTCCTGTTTCACACTTCGGAAAACGATATTGCAGTTATAGAGGGAAACCGGGGACTTTATGACGGCATTGACACAGAAGGTGCCACCAGCACGGCAGAGCTTGCAAAACTGCTTAACGTCCCTGTTGTTCTCTGTATTGACTGCACAAAATCCACACGCACCATGGCGGCCGCGGTGTTAGGATGTATTCACTTTGACCCGGATGTAAATATAAAAGGGGTGGTATTGAACCGTGTGGCCGGACCCAGGCATGAAAATATCCTCAGAAAAAGCATGGAACAGCACTGCGGTGTCCCCGTGATAGGGGCTGTGCCCAAGCTGTCCAAGCAGAATCTTCCTGAAAGACACATGGGGCTTGTGCCTACCCCCGAGCATGAATGGGCAGCGGAATCCATTGATGCCGCGTCCCGGATGGCAAAAAAATATCTTGATATTGATGCGCTCACTCAGCTTGCTCACAGTGCTTCGGAAATTCCGGCTGCAAATGATCTTGAAGAAAAAAATCGGATTGTTCCCAAAAATCTGGTTTTCAGACATGAGCAAAAGCCAAAGATCGGTATTATCAGAGATACTGCTTTTCAATTTTACTATCCGGAAAATATTGAGGCTCTTGTTTCAGCCGGTGCTGAACCAGTATTTTTAAGCCCGCTTTCGCAAAAATCATTTCCTTATATAGATGCCCTTTATATCGGCGGCGGATTTCCTGAAACCCATGCAAAAGAACTGGCAGAAAATATCAGTTTCCGGGAAGAATTAAAAGTGTTGGCGGAAAAGGGTCTTCCCATTTATGCCGAATGCGGGGGGCTGATGTACTTGGGAGAAAAACTGGTTCTGGATGGAAAATCATATCCCATGGCCGGGGTGCTGCCCATTGTTTTCGGTTTTTCCAAAAAGCCGCAGGGACACGGATACACGCTTATTACCGTGGCAGGTGAAAATCCCTATTTCAAGGTCGGTACCCGGATACGGGGGCATGAATTCCATTATTCAAAAGTGTTGGAATGGCGAGGGGAGGATGAGGATCTGGTATTTGCTATGAAAAGAGGAGCTGGTTTTATAAATAACAGAGACGGCATCTGTTACAAAAATGTCCTTGCCACATACACTCATATTCATGCGCTGGGGATGCCTTCCTGGGGAGAAGCCATGGTTCGGAATGCAATTGTCCGCGAACCATGAAATCTGACAAAAGACAGAAAGGCTTTGTATCGCCTGTGTTCAGAAAAAAGCGAGAGGTAAGATGATAAGGTTATTTGTGATAAATATTGTTCTGTACATTTTGCTCATTTTTCCGGGAAATGCTTTTGCCGAATTTTATAAAGGAGACACCTTTCCCTCAGACAAAATACTGAAAAATTTATTTGAGAATATCATAAAACCCGATGATGTGCAATTTGAGCGGTCTGTGGGAACCAAAAAAGACAACGAGGGAAACTATATTTTATATTATCAGTTAAGAGATATGAAAAACAATTTATTTCACAATGAAACAATGATGGTCATACAATTAGATAACAAAGTTTGGATTGCTTATCCTTATACCGAGGAAGACCTCATAGACCTGTATGTCATCATAGAACATGTGAAATAAACACTCATGAAAAAGCCGGGTTTTTCGCCCCCGGGCATGAAAATATCAACAGATAAAAACCCGGCTTTTCAAAATGTATTTTCACGGTAAAGAGCGGACACTGACCATGACTCTGGCAAATGTTAAAAATGTTAAGACAATCCGAAAAAATGTTCTGAAAACCGTTTTGGAATCAAAAAAACGGCTGACACCCATTGCTTTGGAAAATAAAATATCACAGAAATTTGCATTAAAAAGAAAACAGACAAAATCAGTTATAAGAGATTTGGTTGCCCAGCAGGAACTCACTTATACCTATCAGTATGGCTGCACGTTTCTGGAACAATCTTTTAACAAGCCTGTCCGAGTTTCAACATATGTTGTGCTGAAACCGCCTGAAAGCGATTATCCGCCAAAGTCCGGAGATGTTGTTGTTGAAATCAGGCCCGGGGCATCATTCGGAACAGGCCAGCATCCCACCACCCGCCTGGCAATAAGGGGAATTGAATATGCCTTGACACGCAGTGATTTTATTAAACATCAGGAAACTTGTCTGTTTGATATTGGCACTGGCTCAGGTGTTCTTGCAATTGCTGCGGTACGATTCGGAATAACAAAGGGAATCGGAACAGACACAGACCCGTGTTCAATATCAGAGGCCAAAGAAAATGTGAAGATTAACGGCCTTGAAGATCAGATCATTATCTGTGATGAGCCTGCGGAAAATATCCGCAAATCTTTTTCCCTGATCATTGCAAATCTGCGCTATCCCACCCTGAAACAACTCTCCTTACATATATCTGAACTAACCGGTAAAAACGGATTTGTGATCCTGTCCGGCATAAAAGCGGACGAACTTGCCGACCTGCTGAATGTTTACAGGATAAGGCATTTTGAATGTCAATGGAAAGAGACTGAGAAAGACTGGGCAGGCGTGGTATTAAAAAAATAGGGCACTCATCTTCATTAACAGATGCCTGCCCTATTATTTATAAACTCACCCTGAATTATTTATTTTTAGGATGACATTTTGTACAACTTGTCGGTGCAGTTTTCTTACCGCTCTTCTCATTGAATGCCTTATGGCAGCCCTTGCAGTTTGCATGAATCGCCTCAGCATGATACTCTTTCACTGCTTCTTTCTTTGAAAGCTTCGGAGCATCTTTTCCCTTAGGCTTTACACTCGCGATCTTGTGGCACTCAATACAATTCTGCACGTCGTCACCGATCTTCAGATCCTTGAGCGGTTCATTCTTATCATTATGGTGACATTCACCGCAGCCGTTCGGGTACAATTCCGGATTCGCCTTTGCGTAGTCTTCCATGTGTTTCTTATGGCTAAACTCAACAATGCCTTTTTTATGCTTTGCATATGCCTTGTTTTCCATTTTAATCACATCCTGTACCGCTGTTCCGGCCTGAATAGCGGCAGCAGTGAACATTGTCACAATTCCGATAATCAGTATCGCTAATAAAGTGCTTTTTTTCATTTTCCTCTTTCACCTCCTTCCATTTTTTTAGTAAACTGTCGGCTCTTTATCAAGTCCGGAAGGTTCTGTCAAGACAAAGAGAGTATTCTCGGCTTTAAATTACAGATTATTTCAGGAATTCAATTTTTCTCCAGTCCTGCCATTTGATAAAAAAACTTCCGCCGAATTCATTTTTCCCTACCCATGAAAACCCTTTTTGGTCTTTTTTAAAAAAAGTGCGGTTATCTTTTAAAACAATTGTGCAAAGATCGTGTTCTCTGTCAGTTACGACAATACGGGCAATGCTTGAAACAGGTATGTCCAATACAGCGTTTCCATGATTGACCTTAAAAAATTTAACGGGTTTGTTTTTGAAAGGTGTGAGATGTCTGACATAAGTTTTTGTGTTTGTCCGGTCTGTCACACAGGCGTCAAATTTTCCCGAATGAACGCAATTTACCGAACAAACGACAAACATGAATATTATTGGGAATATTCTTAAAAATTGCATGGATATGATTCTTTTTACGATGGTCTGTTATTGAGGGGATATCAGACCTGCGAGGTGTTGAAAACTTCGCAGACTTTCCTGTTTTTAGTCCCTGATAATCCTCTTTATATCCGGCACTGTCTCAGGTTTATCCCGGATCATAAAGCGGCTCTCCCCTTCCCGCTGGGTCACATTTTCATAAACCCCGTCATCCCGCTTCACCAGTTTGGTAAACCCCAGGTCTCTCAGTTCACCGTCTGTTTTGGGCGTGCTGATGCTGAAGCGTGAAATAAGTTTTTTCACCATCCCCTTACAGGTGGGGCATATTGCCAGGGGCGGATCATCCATGGACTGCCTCACCTCAAACACCTTGCCTCTGAGGCAGTCAGTTTCATCCAGATGTTCATATTCGTAAGTTGGCATATTGTTTTTCCATTCAGTAACAGTCAATCTTTACAAGGCATGTCGCTGAAACGTGCCTTTTCAAACAATATATTTTTCCTTCTTTACCGTGAAAATACATTTTGAAAAGCCGGGTTTTTTATCTGAAAACATTTTCATAACCGGGGGCAAAAAACCCGGCTTTTTTATGAGCGTTTATTTCCATATTGCTCTTTTTCACCCCAAAAAAAATGGTTATCGCCCTGTTTTAAGGCAAAAATCAGATCATAATTCCTTTGATATATGATACTTGTCACAGCCTGACCCTAATCAGCCGACTAATCACCCCGACCCCAGTCACTCCAATCAACATTGGGCATCCGCATGCAGATACTCTCGGGAGACTATAATAAATTATCGGTCGAACAATCCGAGACCATTGTACTTTGCCATACTGCTTTTAAAATCGCTTCCTCTGAGGGCCGCGCAATCCCAAAAAATATTTGTACAGAAAGGCAAACGTGTATCTTTTCACCCCTCTCGGATAAGTGACAAATACAATGCCATTTAATTTTAATATCTCCTCAATCTCAGAAACACTGACATTTTTTAGCGCCTCATGCTGTTGAATAACCGCTTGCAGAAGGCTTTCGAAATCTTCCTGAAGTAACGGCGAGATTCTCAGATGTTCAGGAACTTTTCCATCTCGGATATCATCAAAAATAATTCTGAGAATTTCGTTTCCCTCTTCATTTGCCAAATCGTAGAAATGTCTTTCAACAGCTTTTACTCTGACATCCATATTGGCAATATATTTTGGAGAGAGAATTGGAAACTCTCCTTTGGCCCAGCTTGGGTTTTCCCGTTTTTTTTCAATGGCATATTTAATCATATCCAGGAAAGGGCGAAGACTTATTGTGCGATCCGCATTTGCCAAATTCTTATACATCCAGTCATACATTTCTCCAAATCGGGAACTTCCCTGCATGTCTGCATACTTCCCAAAAAATATCTCAACAAAGGGTTTGAGAATATGTCTTTTTGCAGGAAGCTGATTGTCGCTATTATCTCTGTTTAAATATTTTTCAATATCAGATAGTTGCGTCTTAACAACCTCACATTTTTTTGCATATTCAAAAAAATCCGTTTTGGCATTGGCAAAAACAGTTTTGAAGAAAAATGAATATAACTCATCTGTTGTCCATTCCAAAGTCACTGCAAGCTTTTCCAAAGCCATCTTATTTGTCAGATTTCCCAATTTGTCGAACAAGTCTTTTCTGACAAAAAGTTTGGGAAAAATTCTTCTGAAACTGTGTGTCTGACAATATTTGATCAGCGGCGAGATCGCATCTGACCAGAGTTTGGGTTTTACGACCTGATCCAGCTGATCAAAAATTATCATCAGATAAGCATCTGTTTCTGCCAAAAAATTGTCAAGCTGATTTAATTCATTTTCAACCTGCTTAAACATATTCTTATCTGAGATATATTGATGAAAACGGTCGGCAGTTGCAGCATCATTTAATATTTCTTTCACTTCAAGCTCAGATGAGAAGCCTGTGACAGACGAATCCAGCATCACTGCATTCCAGATATAAACCACCCAAAATCTCTTATAAAAAAATTCTGTATCAGCAATTTCGCTCTGATTAAAATTTGATATGTCAAAAAATTTGATTTTTTGCTCAACAGGGGCATCTGCCAGTGAGATGATATCAGCAACTTTATAGTTAAGATGATTTTTACCTGCTTTGGCTGCCAGTTTTTTTAAAAATACATCTTCTTTTAAAGCCTTATAAAATGCTGTTTTACCGGTTCCCTTACTTCCCAATAAGAGAAATATGCGATGGTTAAATATATCTTCCATACATTTTCTGAAGTAAAACCGAACAACAATAAAATCATCATTGAATTTAACTGATTCCGCATAAGGTTCGGGGTAATTGTCATATATCTTGTCTAAGATATCTTTTTGCAGTCGGCCCGGACTTTTTGAACTCTCCGGAAGCTGTTCCTGATAATCTTTCTTCTCTGTCTCCTGATGATTATCGTCAATCTGACCATCTGCAACCTGGCTACCTTTCTGGCCGCTATCAATTCCTCTTTCCGAAGCCCTCAACGCCGTCTCAGCATCTTTTCCTTTTTCCAGTGAGTCATCTGTCTGATATTCATTAAAACCTGTCAGATCGTCAACCTGCTGCCCTAATTTCTGAAACAGCGCATCATAACCGCCTCCCAATCTGTTTTGTTCGATCAGAGCGATAAAATCATCAGTATCTTCATATGAGGTTCCGATATCTTCTAAAAAATTGTTTCTTGAAAGTCCGAAAACAGGAAGTGCAGGCAAGCTGTCCAACTCATTTCCCAAATTGTTCTGAATATAAGTATCTATTTCTTCGCGAAAGGAGTCCATTCTTCTGTTAAAGGATGTTGAAATAATAGAGTTTACAAAGAGTAATCCCACATTACGTTTTTTTCTCAGAAGCGTATCAAGAAAAAAATGTAATCCGGGTTTGTTTTGTGTATTGTTTCCCAAAAAACCGACAACGATATCCGCCAACCGGTTTCCGATGATACCGAAAATATCATTGAACCCTGTTTTGGAATCTATCAATATGACATCCGGATGATAGGTGCTGTTAATATCTGCCATGACATTTTCAAGCTGATCACCGATGACACGGGTACTGTGAATATCAAGACGGGCCAGCGCTTCAAGATAATCATCTCTGTCTGTCTCATTCATTATGTTTCCTGCCGGCAGTATATAAATTTCACCATTTCCGGAGTAATTTTTGGAAACTTCAAAAACATACTCATTGGACAATGTTATATCGGAAAATGCTTCTTTGTCCTTTATATATTCAACAATACCATTTTTTGATATTCCCTCATTCTCAAATCCGAAAAAATTCAGCATACCGGGGGCTTCAAAGTCGCAGTCAAGAATAAACACCTTTTTGCCATGATGCACTGCATAATAAGAGGCAAACAAAACCAATGCGGTGGTTCTGCCAACACCGCCTTTGTAGCTGTAAAATAACACAATGGGGCAAGATGGAATTTTTCTGCGGAACTCCTCATTATAATTAATAATATTGGACAGAGTTCTCCTCAGCCCCAGGTCAAGCGGTTTCGTATTATCAAACAAAGACGTATAATAGTCATCTGAAAGAAAATCTTCCTCAGTGATTTTTTCAAGGTCTGTTTCAATTTTTTCATCTTTTATGACGGATTCAATTTCATCGCCAGTTAAACGATTAGTCACAACAAAAAGATTGGCAGTCATATTCAACTTTAATATCAATCTGAAATCACGAATTTTGCCTTTTTCTTTCAGCTGTTCCAATTTTTTGGCTATTCTTCTTATTGCTTCAAAAATTATCAGCATATTTAACCTTTTGTGTTGTCTTTTATGATTTTAAAAATTTCTTTTGCGTATTCGTAAAATCTTATATAATGAATTTCGTCATATTTCATTTCATATGAATATCTTATAGTTGCATCCCATTCTTTATAAATTCTGACTGTTTCTTCTGGAATATTTTTTTCATCATTAATCAGCGGGATGGTGCCGGACATGAGGTTGTTCAGATGTTCCGTATATCTTTTAAATGGATGAAATCTGATATGAGTATGATATGTCAGCCCTTTTTCATTCAGGTCTTTGACATCATCCTTACTTCCATAACCATTCAAATCATATATCGCATACTTTACCATACACTCAATAATATAGCCCGAGAGATAATATAAGGTTAATGTAAGACTTTTCACCACATGTCCGCGATGTTTTTTGTCTTTCCGCTGCTTTTCCTCATTTAATTTTTCAGCGATAATCTCACAGGTAATTTCATGTTTGCGAGCCGCTTTCAAGTAATCTTTATATACCATGTTCATTCCGGATTTGGCGGGAGAGATACCTCTGAAACGGACAGGACTTAATATTACGTTAATCCTTTCCCAAAAAGGCGTTATAACTCAACGATCAAATTTTTTACGCCTGACGCTGTAAACGAAACAATGAATTTTTAATATGTTAAAAACAGAGGACAGATATCCGAGTTTTCGAGCCTTCAGTGTTTAGTGAAAAAATTTTCAAATTCCTCAGGTTTTTTATATATCTTTTTTTCTGATTATAACGGATTTAGGGGATGCTGACAGAGGAACAGGCATAACTTTATTTTGTTTCTGTGAAAACGATTGTCAGGCATTTTCTACTTCTTAAGCTCGCCAGTCACTAATACCCTGCCACCTAAGATATAAGAAATCGGGGACAATATAGTTAACAAAATTCTGTCTATCTTTCCTAAGGTCAAATATTTATCCGGCAATATTCTTGTAATAATAAAACTAAAATATTTTATTATTTCTGGTTTTACTATGGCAACAATATCATCTACGTCTTTTTCGGTTAACTTTCGTTCATCCATTGTTATATATGGCTTTTTTCCATCATACACAAAATTGACCATTTTGGGATATAGCCAGTTTTCAACAAAATTGGAATGTCGAATACGATCAGCAATTGAGTGACTGTAAATTTCATTAAAACAAAAAATTGCCCCTGGTTTTGAGACTCTGATTATTTCACTGATGGATTCAGGTATATCAACGTGATGTAAAATATCCCTTGCAAGGACGATGTCGAAATAATTATTCTCGTAATTAATTTTTTCCGCAGACATTTCTCGGTACTCAATATTCAATCCTTCCTTGTCACTCAATTTTTTTGCAATGAAAAGGGACTCGGGCGAAAGATCAAAAGCCTTTACATTCGCACCGGCTTTAGACAAACGGAGTGCATCACTGCCAAAACCACAACCCACTACAAGTACATTTTTTCCTTTAATATCCTTACTGAGCAAATATGTGTACATATCCCAATAAGCATTCCACCATCTCCTGCTTTTGTTCGTTACAACATCAAAATTAAATGGCTTTTCAAGAATATCTTTATGTAACTCGGCATGCTCTCGATGATACTCTATCTCACGCTTTTGTCTTTCCGTCATGGATTTGTTGTTGTTCACTTGTTCTCTCCAAGATTTCGACTAATGGGGTTTTCAACCAATCAACCAATGATACCGAGAACGTAGGGTGGGTGGAGCGAAGCGCAACCCACCGCACTGAAATTATTTTCTGGAAATTATAAATAAAATCAATTAACTGGAAAAATTTTATTATCAAAAATTAAAGGTTATCCGAAAATATGAAAATTTTTTTGTCCTGTGAAATCTCCAACCATTCTTCAATTTTTTTCCTTAACTGGTTTTTTTCAATAATATTTCTATCTATAACATTTAAATTAAGGTTCCGTCCCATGGCCTGAGCGATTTTATTGGAACTCTTTTTTTTAGACCAAGAGTATATAATTGACTCTAAACATGAATCTTCAAATTCGCGAGAAGATAGGGGATCATTCCAAACATCGGGTACCGGTGCGGTAGCTATTCCCGATACAAGACGATCATAATACTTCTTATTATTTAATTTATTTAATAAGTTATCGTACCAATTTTCCCAATTTTTAAAAATTTTTCCTGAGTTAAAATTGCTCCAAAAAATTTTTCCTATCATATCAGAATCATTCAATTTACAATTTAAATCATGAGCAAAATTTTGGTAGTCCTGCACAAGTAGTGATGAATGGGATTCAGTGTCCCGATAATCGGGGGAGTGAACGGGATTCATCACTACCTTTGCAGGACTACCCATATCTCGCCATCGCCTCACTGATATTTAATGACTCCAAATCAAAGAAGTTATACTCTTTCATATCTGATAAACGGTGATGTTCGAAAATTGAAGCAACAAATTGTCTGATCACGCAATAATCGCTGTAACCATCTCTTATGATAGCGATATGCTTCTTTTCAGGATTATGTTCCAATCTCTTTGCGCTTTCAGATTTCACCTAATATACCGCTATAAAATAGTTCTGTCAGTTCATAAGGTTTTACTTGTATGACTTCTTTTCCGTCTCTTTCCAAGACACCTTCTTCCTCAATTGTTCCCATATTCACCAGCGGTTTAATAGCGTCATTCAGGTTCGTGGCTATACTTTTGTAGTCTCTTTGTCTGAGGTGTATATTGTAAACAGCATCCAACCGGTCAGAAAATTCACGAATAACAGAGGGACTGTGTGAAGTGAGTATAAATTGTGTCCTTATCCCATTTTCAGACGTATGAGTTAACCAGCTTAGAAACTCAGACAGATTTTTCTGGTTGATTCCGTTTTCGAGTTCTTCAATCATAATCATCGCAGGCGGTATTTTCATTGCACATAACAGTGCGACAGCGCCAGCTTTAATGAGTCCGTCCGACACTTTATCAGGTTCGAAGTATGGAAATTCTGAAGTTCCCATATCAAATTGCCACTTGGTGACACCTTTATCTATGATTATTCCATTGAAAGATTTCACAAATCGCTTTAAATAGCCCAAAAATCTGCCATAGCTTACTTCATCATATTCTTTGACATATTTAACTAATTCTTGGAAATGAGCCCCCTCTCTTCCAATTTCATTTGCGATGTTCAGACTTTTTTTGGAATTAACGAATAGTTCAGAAAAATTTTTCTTTTCAGCGGGTTTGCCCTGTATCACAGGAAAAGCCTGTCCTTTCAAAAAAGCGGGCTGAAAATGATAATAATATAGAAATGCCAAGGAACGAAAAAAAGTATCTGTCAATTTTTTTTCATCATACGTCAGAGCCTCAGTTTCTAATTTTGTCCTCAGAAGCATTTTCTGAGACTTTTCGGAATGCCCATGAGTGATTTTTTTCTCCGAGCCGTTACTTGAAATGACGATCTTTTCTTTACAGCCTATGTCACCGCTTCTCTCATTCAGACAATATATCTGTAATTCATACGCTGTGTTATTATTATCTCTTTCCCATTCACAGTAGAAAGATATAGGCGTATTGGAATCACTTAAACTGTGCTTATGAGGAAAAAAATTATGCTTTCCTAGCATTTTGCTTTTCTCTGATCCTGGAAATGCCTTGCTGACAAGCATTGAGAAGTAATTCAGCCCAGAAAGCAAATTGCTTTTACCCGAATTATTAGAGCCTATGATCAGTGTAATATCTTTAAGCTCTAATGTTGTGTCTGTATGTGTTCTGTAATTTTTTAATCTGAATTTCTTAAACATAATGTTCAGGCTGTTTTACTGTAAAAATACACCATCTGAGAAACTAAGTTTTTTGAACAAAAACTTAGTTTCTTTCTCATCTACTCGTCACCCAGCACCTCATCCAGACATGCCACAAGGGAATCTATCTCTTCTTTTTCAATGATCAGCGGGGGAATAAAACGCAGAATATTTTCCTGAATGCAGTTGATCAGAAATCCCTTTTCCATACAGGTCGTTACAAAACGTCCTCCCTTTATCTTCAGTTTCATCCCCAGGAGCAACCCGATTCCGCGAACATCCTCAATAATATCATGCCGGTCTTTCAGCCACAAAAGCCTGTCTTTAAAATACGCTCCCATGTCCCGGCAATGATCTGTGATGTTTTCCTCGGAAAGTGTTTTAAGCGTTTCAAGGGACGCGGCAGTGACAACCGGCGTTCCTCCGAATGTTGACGCGTGCGCACCCGGGCCGAATGCCTCTGCAATACGTTCTTTGGTCAGCATGGCACCGATGGGTAATCCGTTGGCAAGGGCTTTTGCCAAGGTCATGATATCCGGCTCAATTCCGAAATGCTCATAAGCAAAAAGCGTTCCTGTACGTCCGATTCCTGTTTGTATTTCATCAAAAATAAGAAGCGTGCCAGTTTCATCACAAATCTGCCTTACCTTTTTAAGATATTCGGGATCAGGACAGCGCACCCCGCCCTCTCCCTGAATCGGTTCCAATAAAACCGCACAACAGGCTGAGGACTTAATTTTTTCGCTCAACGCGTCAATATCATTAAACGGGACAAAATCAAATCCCTGAAGCACCGGATCAAACCCTTTTCTGATCTTATCCTGACCCGTGGCGGAAAGCGTTGCCATGGTTCGCCCGTGAAAGGATTTTTCCATGGTGATGATTTTATAGCGATCTTCTTCTCCCTTGTCCCTGAAATATTTTCGGGCGATTTTTATTGCGGCCTCGTTTGCCTCAGCCCCGCTGTTACAGAAAAACACCCTGTCCGCAAAACTGTTCTCAGCAAGCCAAGACGCCAGCTCTGTCTGGGGAATCGTATAATAAAGATTTGATACATGAAAAAGTGTCTCAGCTTGGTCTGAAAGGGCCTTTGAAACCCGGGGATGGGCATGACCGAGATTGCATACCGCGATTCCCGCGACAAAATCCGTATAAGCACGCCCCTCTGTATCCCAGAGCGTGCATCCTTTGCCTTTTGCAATAACAACAGGGGGCCGTTTATAGGTCGCCGTAATAACACTGTCCGCCTTGGCGATTATCTCATTGCTCATATTGTGATCTCCGTTCCGATACCTTTGTCTGTAAAAAGTTCCAGAAGCAAGGCATGACGCTTTTTTCCATTAATGATCTGGGCCTTTCCCACACCATTCTGCAATGCCTCCAACGCATACTCGATTTTCGGAATCATGCCGCCTGAAATGCTTTTCTCATCAATCATTTTTTTGATGGTATCCGCGCCAATGGATGAAATAAGATTGTCAGAATCATCAAGCACGCCATCCACATCTGTAAGAAGGATAAGACGCCCTGCGGAAAGAGCCATGGCAACCTTGCTTGCCACAAGGTCCGCGTTAATATTGTATGTTTCGCCGGAATCTCCCGCTCCTACAGGTGCGATAATCGGAATAAACCCCTGTTCTGTCAGCGTATTGATAATATCAGGATTTATTTTTGTGACTTCTCCCACCAGCCCCGGATCAATAATCTCAGGCGGTTTGTTGTTATCCTCCTGAAAAACAATACGGAGCTTTTTCGCAAGGATAAGCCCGCCGTCCTTGCCGCTCAGGCCCACGGCTTTTCCTCCCTGCTGATTAATCTGAGCCACAATACCTTTGTTCACTTTGCCTCCGAGAACCATTTCCACCACATCCATGGTCGGCTCATCTGTAAGGCGCATCCCTCTGACAAATTTGGAGGATATGCCCATTCTGTCCAAAACCAAATTGATCTGAGGCCCGCCGCCGTGTACAACCACCGGATTCAATCCGATGAACTTCATTAAAGTAATATCGCGGGCAAAATCTTCCTTTAACTGTTCATCAACCATGGCATGCCCTCCGTATTTGATTACGATGGTCATGCCATAAAAACGACGGATGTAAGGCAGGGCTTCTATGAGTATGTCTGCTATGTTCATGGGAAAATTGAAAATTGAAAATTGAAAATTGAAAATTGAAAATTGAAAATTGAAAATTGAAAATTGATAATTGATAAAACTTCCGGATGCCAATTAAAGGATATATCTGCTAAGGTCTTCGTTACTCTTGATATCTTTTAATTTATCCTCCACATACTTCTTGTCAATAATGATCTTTTCTTCCTTCATATCCGGAGCGTCAAAAAGAATGTCTTCAAGCAGGCATTCCATCAGGGTATGCAGTCTGCGTGCGCCTATGTTTTCTGTCAGATTGTTTACTTCTTCCGCATCTTTTGCGATTTCGGTAATTGCATCATCTTTAAAAACAATGTCAATACCCTCTGTTTTTAAAAGCTCCTTATACTGAAGCAGCAGAGCATTTTTCGGTTCGGTCAGAATTCTTACAAATTCCTTGCTTCCGAGTGAATTGAGTTCCACCCGTATGGGAAACCGTCCCTGAAGTTCGGGAATGAGATCCGAGGGTTTGACCATGTGAAACGCGCCTGATGCAATAAAAAGGATATGATCTGTTTTAACGGATCCGTACTTGGTTGTCACTGTCGAACCTTCCACAATCGGAAGCAAATCTCTCTGAACGCCTTCCCTGGACACATCAGGGCCGTGTCCGCCGTCACCGCCTGCGATCTTATCAATTTCGTCAAGAAAGATGATCCCGGACTGTTCAACTTTCTCAATGGCCTGGATAATCACCTTATCCATATCCACGAGGTTCTGAGCTTCCTCCTGCACCAGAATTTCCATGGCTTCAGCGACTTTGATCTTTCGTCTTTTTGTATTTTTGGGCATAATGTTACTGAACATATCTTTAAAATTAATGCCCATCTCCTCCATCCCCACATTGGAAAAAATTTCCACCATGGGCATGCTCCGGTCTGAAATGTCAAGATCAACATATCGTTCATCAAGCTTTCCTTTACGAAGCATGGTGCGAAGCTTTTCCCTTGTGGAAGATGAGGGTTTGTCCCCGCTGCTGTCACTTACAATCTCAAAGTGCATTTCCCCCGTGTCTTCATTCTGCATTTCCCGGGCTTTTGGTTTCGGAAGCAAAAGGTCAAGCATCCGTTCTTCTGCAATTTGTATTGCTTTTTCCTGCACAGCCTCCTGTTCCCTGGCTTTAAGCATATTTACTGTCAGTTCCAGAATATCTCTTACCATGGACTCAACATCTCTGCCCACATATCCCACTTCGGTAAATTTGGATGCCTCGACTTTGGTAAAGGGCGAGTCCGTAAGTTTGGACAGCCGCCTCGCAATTTCAGTCTTTCCCACGCCTGTGGGCCCGATAAGAATAATATTCTTGGGCGCGATTTCATCCCGGAGTTCTTCGGAAACCTGCTGCCTGCGCCACCGGTTTCTCAGGGCAATGGCAACTGAACGCTTTGCCTTGTCCTGCCCGATAATGTATTTATCAAGTTCCTTAACAATTTCTGATGGTTTCAGATTACTCATAATTTAATTATTGAAAATTGAATATAGAATATTTGGCATCCCTCATTTTCCGAATGAACAACTCAAAGGAGTGCTGAAATGAAATTTTAGCGGAGTGCTGAAATGAAATTTTAGCGGAGTGCTGAAATGAAATTTTAGCACCTCTGTCCGCCGGCAGTGCTAAAATTTCATTTCAGCACTCCTTTAAGACGTGAACTGCTTTCAGGCTGAATGAACGATTCCGAATAGTTCTGATTTTCATTTTTCGATTTTCAATTCCTCTATGGTTAAAGCATCATTTGTATAGATACATATGGAGCCTGCTATTTTCATAGCCCCCTCCACAATTGCCTTTGTATCCAGATCCGAATATGTTATAAGAGCCGCGGCCGCGGCCCGGGCAGCGATTCCCCCTGATCCGATACCGATAATTCCCTCATCAGGTTCAATCACATCTCCGTTTCCTGAAATGAGAAACATCCGGGATTCATCCGCGGCGATCATGATTGCCTCCAGACGGCGCAGGTATTTGTCGGTTCGCCAGTCCTTGGCCAGCTCAACAGCAGAACGTTCCAGGTTTCCGTTGTAACGATTCAGTTTTGTTTCCAAACGTTCGGAAAGGTTCATGGCATCAGCAGTGACACCGGCAAAACCAACGATGATCTTGTCATTGTAAATTCTTCTGACTTTTCTGGCGCTGTGTTTTATGACATGATCATTCATGGTAACCTGACCGTCACCAGCAACTACCAACAGACCTTTATGCCTTACGGCAAGTATTGTTGTTCCGTGAATATTCATAATTGATTAAAAATTAGAAGTTAGAAATTTAAAACTCAAAACTCAAAACCCGAAACCCGAATTTCAAGTTTCAAGTTTCGAGTTTTAAATTTCAAGTTTCCAGTTTCAGAATGCAATCAGAGACTCAAGTTCCTTCCAGTTACTTACCTCTGCAAAGGGATGATTTTGCCTGTTCCATGGTTGTTTGAAAAGGACAGGAGTGATGCCTGCCTCCTTGAGAAGAAAACAGGTTTCAAGCTTGTCTTCTACAAAATGAGAAATCCCCTTCTCTAAAAGAACATCCGTCTTACCTTCATAAGAGCCTGTTGCAACCACTTCTATATAAGAGGAATCAAAAGGCAGAAAATTCAGTATCCAGTCGTAAATAGGCCCCAGATATGGCCGGGCAGTTACAAAGAGAACAGCAGGAATATGACCCTGTTCTATCTGCTTCCGGCCAAGTCTGGTTAAAACCTCGGGGGATCCCTCAATCGGTTTTAAGGGTGATGTGTGGTTTCCATCCAGCAGCTTAGTTATAATGGATTCTACAACTTCTCTGTCAATTTTGAGACATTCTTCCAAGCTATAAGAGGTAATATCGCTATACTGAAAATTTTTCAGGTCATATTCGTCCCGTGCAATATCAAGGAACAATGTCATGGTGTCAGCAAACACACCGTCAATATCAAAAGCAATGGATGCAGTATCTATTTTATTATTTGTCATTTGTAAATTTGTAAAATTGTGATTTGTGATTTGTGATTTGCGGTTTGTGATTTGTGATTCGTGGTTTGTGATTTGTAATTTGTGATTCATCAGTCAGAAAATCAATCCCCAATCACTAATTCCCAATCCCCAATCACCAATTCCCAATCACCAATCACAACTTTATGCTGCTTTTCGTGTCTGTTTCTTGAGTCTGCTGATGCGGCGTCTGTAAATCGTTGCCATTTTTTCATCACTTGCTTTGAGTGCGTCTTCCCGCTTTGTTTTCAGGCTCCTGATTTTTTTCTTTATATCCCGGACTGAGGAGTCTGCCTTCTTACTCGTGTCATCTTCGATACCTCTGACTTTTTTGATGGCCTGAATCAGTTCCGCTTTATTCATTCCGTGAACACCTGTAATCTCAGGTGTTTCCATGGCTGTATCCCTTAATTCTTTGGCCGTCATTTTCTCCAGAGGTTTTTCCTTGACTGCTTTTTTTTTGCCACCCATATTTTATAAATTTCCTTTCTTTAAAATTTTTAAAAGCGCAAACAGAGCTTATATTCCCGTTTGCAGATTTATTTTGAGAAATTAAATTTCATCGTGTCTGCATACTGAAATATTTGTCTGAAAAACGATATGCGCAACTTTTTTACTTTAACATATCGAATTTTTTAAAAACTGAAAATTATACCACAAAAACCAATATTTTTATAATATAAAAAGTATTTATAAACTATTTTTTTTTGTCATGTCAATAGTTAGTTGATATTTTATCGAGTCAGACCAGCCTGACTTTTAAACCTGATTTGATTAACATATTACATATCAATATATTATCCAATAAGCTAAAAGAACCGGGCTAAGATACGACCATTTTAAAAAAAATTCGGTTATTAAAGACAAACAGAACGCTAAATTATATTTTAGAAGTATTTTCAAAGGTTGGTCAATTTTTAACAGACTCCCAAAATATAATTATTGCCGGATTATCGTCAGATGAGGTTTGCAACCATATTCAGAATGTTTTATACATACGAAATGTTGCGGACGGGGTTGCAAATCCCGTCCGGCAGAGAAAACCCTGTCCGACGGAGGCGGAAATTTAGGTGAAATTTATAAAATGGCAACTAGGCGCAAGTGCTGCCGATGACTCGGGCCTCAGGTTTCAAAATGAAGAAATGGAAGAAAGTATTACTCGCATTATCAGTATGGTTTCCTTTGTTTGCAAATGCGGATAAAATTGTTTTAAAAAACGGGAGAAGAATAGAAAATGTAACTGTGTGGAAAGAAGACGGACTCATAAAATGTTACAGATTCAGATCAGTTGTCGGGTATCTTAAAGAAGATGTGGAACAAATAGAACAGGCTGAGATAAAAGAAACATCTGATGAATCTGATTTTCAGCCTAAAAAAGTTCGGTCTGATAATGAGAAACAAGCCAATCTTCACAAAAATGACTACAGACAGTTTCATGTCATAAAAATTTATGACGGAGACAGTTTCAAAGCAACAGATAATAACATAGAAATCATTGTGAGACTTGTCGGAATTGATGCGCCGGAAACAGCAGACAAAGGCAGACGAAAACCAGCACAGCCTTATGGTGAGGAAGCGGAAAAATATCTCGTAAAAATGATTCTCAATAAAACAGTCCGTATCAGGGGATACGGGATGGGGGGCTTACAGACACCAGCTCGCGGAGGTCTTTGTGGGAAATAAAAATGTCAGTCTTGAATTACTCATCGCCGGTCTTGCTGAAGTGTACCGTGGAAAATCACCAAAAGGTTTTGATCCTGAACCTTACTGAAAAGCGGAAACCAAAGCAAGAGAATTTCGAAAAGAAATGTGGACTTTGGGAAGTGAGTACATCAGTCCGAGAAAATGGCGTAAAAACAAAAAATAAAGGGATATACTAAAACTTGGAAAGGCCGAAAAAATTTGGTGTTGCCCTTTGAATATTCAAACGCTCTGATTAATTTGGGAAATTTTTTTCATTCCCAAACACGCCCGACCGCGTGTTTTCCATGAACTGCTTCATCCATTCCTCTCTGATCTTTCCCTGAACCACAGGCAGAACCTCATCTCCTAAAAACAGGGCTTCGTTTATGTCGTGGGTCACGTGGATAATGGGAAATGAGAATTTTTTCTTCAGTGATTTGAACTCCTCACGCAGCTTATTCCGGGTGATGACATCCAATGCGGAAAACGGCTCATCCAACAGAAGCACCTGGGGCCGCCGGGCCAGCGCCTGACAAATCGCACACCGCTGACGTTCCCCGCCGGAAATTTTGTGCGGCTTCTGATCTTTAATATGATGAATGCCGAACATCTCCAAAAGTGTATCCACTTCTTTTTTATCCTGAGCAGCGAACGCCACATTTTTATAAACATTTAAATGCGGAAATAAGGTGTATTCCTGAAACACATATCCCAAACGCCGTTTCTGAGGAGCCAGAAAAATGCCTTTTTCCATGTTTACCCAAGTTTCACCATTATAGCTTATATGTCCGTTTTCCAGTTTTTCCAACCCGGCAATCGTCCGAATAATTGTGGTTTTGCCCGCCCCGGACGGTCCCACCAGGACGAGTATTTTCTGATCCTGGCAGGAAAAGGAGACATCCAGTTCAAAATTCGCCAGCTTTTTTCTGATATTCACATTAAGTTTCATTTAAAAGGTGTGTTAGGTGTTAGGTGTTAAGTGTTAGGTGTTAGGTGTTAAGCTGGGGTGATGAAAATGTTTCCAAAGCTCTGAAAAAGCTGATCCCGTTTTTGTTCCCCGCATTTTTTAACTATCTGATTTTAAAGTTATAAAAAAATTGCGGAATAAAAATGGGATCGCAATTATCAGCCCGATTTGTGACATTTTCATCATCCCAGTGTTAAGCCCAATTTTCAATTCCCAATTTTCAATTTTCAATTCTCAATTCTCAATTGCTTGTCAGTGTCCGCACTGGCAATAGGTGTTTAAATTAAGGATCGTTGCCGGTGCTGAGATTGTAACACCGTAAAACAGCACGGGTTTGTCTTTATTAAGAAAATTTGTAATTGTTCCGTTTACCACCGTGGATCCGGTAGCAAATATCAGGTCACACCATGCGAGTGCCTCGGATGTCATTTCAGGCGGTTCGATAACCACACCAAAAAATTCCTTGCCAATATTATCTTTGTCAAGGTCAACCGCTCTGACGTTGCACTTTGACGCAAGAACCTCAAGAAACCTCGGCTGATGTCCGACAAGAAGGACTTTTTTCCCTGACTCAATTTTTTCAAACAACTTCTCTGAGCATTGCTTTGGTTCGGCATCTTTACAGTGAACAGTTTTATCACAAAGGTTAAGATATCTGAAAATCGCATTCAGTCCTGATATAAAACTGGCTCTTTTGCTGTTTGAATCAAGGTCAAGGTTCAAAAGGTCCTCCACCCGGTAATCTGTATTTTCAAACGCATCTGTAAAGGCCTGTCCCCTGGCTCCGTTAAACACAGCTTCCACCATGACTTCTTTCCCTTTGATGATGGGATAGTCATCATGTTCGGGCTTTCCTATGGCTTCCACAGCAGAAAGCGCTTTGCATCTGATGCTTACATTTTGTCCTGCAAAATTATGTTGGTGTATTTCTTTTTCCAGGGCTTTTTTCATTTCTTCATAGATATTCGCGTTGATCATCTGGTAGTTTCCTTTCATTATGAGAGTGTTAAGTGTTAGGTGTTAAGTGTTAGGTGTTAAGTGTTAGGTGTTAAGTGTTAAGTGTTAAGTGTTAAGTGTTAGGTGTTAAGTGCTGGGTGTCAGGAGAAATCAGCAGATGAAAATTCCTCCCGGAGGGGAATTTGTAACGATTTTCCAAATATTTTGATCTGCTTAGGTGATTTCCGAAAAAGAATAATTTTCCGCCTTAAATTATCATTCCAGGGATTCAGAAAATTTTCTTACCGTCCACATTTTGTAATGTCCAAACAGTTCCCAGATGATAAATTTACAGGACATAACAAACAAAAACACACCAAATATCTGTTTCAATATCGGCGCAGGAAGGTGACTGGTTATGCTCGCTCCTGTAACCGCTCCCAATAAAGCCGGAATAAGCAGGCTTTTTAACGGTATAATATCTAATGTCTTTAATTTACGATGAATCATCGTCGCCGAAAATGTAAGAAAAAACATGGTGGTCAGGGATAATCGTATGGCTTCATGAATATTAAGACCAATGATAATGACATAAAACGGTACGATCAGGAGTCCGCACCCTAATCCCAAAAATGTGGCCGTAATTCCGATAATTATCCCAAAGAAAATGATAAAAGGCAATTCATTTATGTGGAGTATCGTCTGAAGACCGCCATAAGCAAGAGAGGACAAATCAATGACTTTCAGCATTCTGAGACTGACGATAAGTAAAAAAACTGAAAAAGCAAATTTAAACCATGTGCTCTTTTGTTTATGAAATATTTTTCCGCCCACGATTGCGCCCAACATGCATGCGGGAATAAACATAAAATAGTATCGGAGAGGAGGAGTGTGGGAAAGAAAAATAAAATGACTCATCGCCCCGATCATACTGATAGGGATGATCGCTGCCAAAGACGTGCTTGCCGCCTTTTTAAAATCAAATCCGAATACAGATATGAATATGGAGACAAATATGGTTCCCCCGCCGATCCCGACACCGGCGCTGAACAGCGCCACCCAGAAGCCAAGTAATACCAACCTGATATCCAATTCGTTCTTAACAAATTTTGACATAATGCCTCTTTTTTTAAAAAAATGTTCGGTTAAAACCTGATTTATGACTCAAGCTGAATCAGCTTCTCCGATTAAGCCAGTTAATCAAAAGGAGAAATGCATAACTGATCGGAATAAGGGTCATACACATAATTCCTGCCTCATGGTAGTTCAAGGCTTCCACAGCTTCATAAATAGCAATGGATGCCACCTTTGTCTGACCCGGCACGCTGCCGCCGACCATGAGAAGTACACCAAATTCCCCCATGGTATGCACAAAAACCAGAATTGCCGAAGCTGCCAGACCGCCCATGGTATTTGGGAGGATCACTCTGAAAAATGCGGCAGTGCGGGAAAGTCCCAGGACATAAGCATTTTCCAGAAGCTTTTGATCAATTTTCTGAAAGGCCGCCCTCATGGGCTGGACAGCAAAAGGAAGGCTGTAAACCAGCGATGCAATAACAATGGCCGAGAATGTGAACAAAAGAGATGAACCTGTGAGCTTTTCCCATAATCTGCCAAATCCGCCTTTCGGTCCCATGAAGATAAGAAGGTAAAATCCCAGGACCGTGGGCGGAAGAGCCAAGGGCAGACTGACAAGGGCTTCGAGAAAAGATTTCCCGAAAAACTCGGAATAGGCCAACACATAAGCCACAGGCGCGGCCATGATCATCAGCAGAACAGTGGTCACAAGCGCAAGTTTCACGGACAAATACAAAGGAAACAGTTCCATTATTTGTAGCCGTAACTCCTTTTCACTGCATCAGCTTCAGGCGAATGAAGAAACGTTGCAAACTTATCCGCCATTTCTTTGTCGGCGGCTCGTCGGAGTACACACGCAGCCTGTGTCACCCCCTGAGCTTCTTTCACTTCCAGAAAGCAGCCTTTCCTGCCTTCATCAGTAAAGGCTGAGGAATATGCACAGAATCCTGCGTCCACGCTTTCGGTGGAAGCATATTGAAAAACCTGCGCAATGGTCTGAGCAAAGACCAGCTTGGGCTGAAGCTTTTCCCACAATCCCATGTCTTTTAAAGCAATCATGCTTACCGTTCCGTAGGGAGCGGTTTCAATGTTGGCCATGGCGATTTTTTTCACGCACGGGTTTTGTGCCATTTCCTTCCAATCTTTTACCTGGCACAATTCCTTGTTTGCGCTCCATATAATAACCTGACCTTTTGCATAAACAAAAGGGTTTTCTGCTAATCCGTCTTTGTGCAGAAGAGCAGGACGCTTTTCATCTGCTGCGAGAAATACGTCATAAGGTGCGCCCTTGATTATCTGGGCGTAAAGTCTGCCTGTTGAGGTGTAAGTCGGTTCAATATTGATATTTGTTTTTGCTTCATAAAGTCTGACAATTTCCTCAAAAGGTTTCATGAAATTTGCCGCGACAGCCGCCATAATTTTTTCCTCGGCTTCCGCGGAAAGCGGACAGAGCAGAACCGTCAGCACCAAAAAAAATGTCACACATCGCTTCATTCAAATTCTCCTTAATTCTTTTCAGATGGTTTAAACAGAAATAAGTACCTGATCACTCGATGTTCAAGTTTTTTTCTGTCATTCCTGCGAAAGCAGGAATCCGCTGCTTCCGGAAGCGCGGCCTCTGCCCAGAATGGATTCCTGCTTTCGCAGGAATGACAGGGTTTTTAGTCGAACCGGGTCAGAAAACTTGAACATCGAGTGATCAAAAGTTTTTTATACAGTTTTTTTTCTGAGCGGAGAAACCCGGCTTTTTCCTTTGTCGGAGAAGCATCATTCCGGAAAAAAAGCCGGGTTTCTTTCCCGGGCAGATATTAAAAACTTATGGTTAGGTACTTAGTATCCCTTACTGAGATTCAATATTTTTTATAAAGCATTTTGCCTCTTTTTCGAGCCAGTTCAGCCATTCGTGCATCATGGTTATTCTGAAGTCCAGCACAAGTTTTTTATGGGGATGTTCTTCATTTTCCTGCATTTTTTCAAGCTTTTTCAAAAAATGTCTGAGGTTTTGAGACTGTGCATCTATCACGTCACAGCCTCCCTCAAGAGAGAGGTGATGAAAAAAGAAAAGCTTTACCATGAATTCAATACGGGTGTCCCTCGGATGATCTGTGGGACTGCCGACCCAGTCGAGAAAGGCTTGTTTTCCGGCAGGTGTCAGAGAAAATATCCGCTTTGACGGGCGGGTGTCCTGTCTCTTGAGACTGGAACATAAAAATCCTTTCTTTTCAAATCGTTTGAGTACAAGATAGAGTTGGCTTCTTCCCAGGTACCATGTGAATCCCAGGTGAGCTTTCATAAACTGAAGTATTTCATAAGCATGTCTGGGGCCGGTCATCAGCACACCCAGCAAAGCATAATTTACGGTCGGGCTGTCGTTCATTATAATTCCACTTTCAATTAATTTGAGTTGGTATAGTCTAACTTGGAATATATAGTCAAGAGAAATTTAAAATTTTGAAAATTATGTGTCCTCAGCATATGGAAAATGCCTCGGTTCTGGTTTTTCATTGACATTGGTTATTTTAATATGTTTAAAAGCCATTTATGATTTGCGATTTGTGATTTGTGATTTGTGATTTGCGATTTGTGATTTGTGATTTGCGATTTGCGATTTGCGATTTGCGATTTGCGATTTGTGATTTGCGATTTGTGATTTGCGATTTGTGATTTGTGATTTGCGATTTGCGATTTGTGATTTGCGATTTGTGATTTGTGATTTGCGATTTGTGATTTGTGATTTGCGATTTGCGATTTGTGATTTGCGATTTGTGATTTGTGATTTGTGATTTGCGATTTGCGATTTGCGATTTGCGATTTGCTCCGACTTTCATGCTTTGTTATGATCGCCGCTATACTATATAAGGGAACTCGAAATAAATAAATATACCCGATAAAAAAATGTGCGGTGGGTTCCGCTTCGCTCCACCCACCCTACATTTCTACATTTCCGGGTATTTTATTTTTTGGGAAATCCCTAATTAAAAATTAATTCCGTACGCGGGATGTTCAGCAAGAGCCGGATAATTGGCTGTGTTCCATGAAAAACTAAGTTTTTTTAAACTTAGTTTTTTTTTCGTTTTCACAAAAAATGTGTAAAAACTTTTATCTGAGTCCTTGTCGCTGAAAATAAGAAGAAGATTTTAAAACGGAGATATCATATGAATAATGGTAAAAAGCCCTGTCTGCTGATGATTTTGGACGGGTGGGGAATCAGCCCCACGCATGAAGGAAATGCGGTTTTCCTGTCCGGAACTCCTTTTCTTAACAAACTCAAAGAAGAATATCCGAATACTCAGTTGTTATGTTCCGGTGAAGCTGTGGGACTTCCTCCGGGCATCATGGGAAATTCCGAAGTGGGACATCTGAATATCGGAGCGGGCAGGATTGTGTATCAGGACCTTCTGAGGATTGACATGGCAATCCGGGATAAGACATTTTTTCAGAATGACGTACTGAATTCCGTCATGTCAAAAGTTCACGCCAATGATGCCGGGCTTCACCTCATGGGACTTGTTTCGGACGGAGGAGTTCACAGTCAGCTTACCCATCTGTTTGCTTTATTGGACATGGCCCGCCAAAAAGGGCTGACTCGTGTATATGTTCATGTCATACTTGACGGCCGGGACACACCGCCGGACAGCGGCGTCCGTTATGTAAAACAGTTACAGGAACATATCAGCGCAAACAATTTCGGCAAGATTGCGAGCATCTGCGGACGCTTTTACGCAATGGACCGGGATACCCGGTGGGAACGGGTAGAAAAGGCGTTTCGCCTTTACACAGAGGGAGAGGGAATCCGGGAAAAGGATCCTGTGGAAGCTGTGAAGAATGCTTATGACCGGGGAGAAACAGATGAATTTGTCAAACCTGTTGTAATGGATACACACGAAGATAAAACACCTCTCGGAACGGTTCAGGACGGCGACGGAATTATCTTCTTTAATTTTCGTGCGGATCGTGCCAGAGAGATTACCCGTGCCCTCACTGCCCCGGAATTTGAATTCTTTAAGCGAGACAGTTTGCCAAATCTCTGCGAGTATGTCTGTATGACGCTGTATGATGAAAATCTTCCTCTTCCTTTGGCCTTTCCGCCGGTTCGTCCGAAGAAAATTCTTGGCGAGGTGGTCAGCGAACAGGGATTACGCCAGCTCCGAATTGCAGAAACAGAAAAATATGCGCATGTCACTTATTTTTTCAATGGCGGCGAGGAAAAACCGTTTCCTCTTGAAGACCGATGTCTTGTTCCCTCCCCCCGTGAAGTTGCAACGTATGATCTGAAGCCGGAAATGAGCGCGCCTGAAGTGACCAAAGAGGTGATCTCACGCTTACAATCGCAACAGTATGATCTGATAATACTCAACTTTGCCAACATGGACATGGTGGGGCATACAGGCGTGCTTGACGCGGCAATTCATGCGTGCAAAACTGTTGACGCGTGTGTTGAAGAAATTGTTTCACAAGTAAGGTCACAACGCGGTGTCACGCTGATCACCGCTGATCATGGAAATTCGGAAAAGATGACCGATGATAACGGAAATATACACACAGCCCACACGGTCAATCCGGTTCCTTTTATCCTCGCAGATGACGCTCGCAAAGGGGTTTGTTTAAGAGCGGACGGCATTTTGGGAGATATTGCGCCGACAATTCTTGAGCTTCTGGGGATTGACAAGCCGGAACTGATGACAGGAACCTCTCTGATTAAAAGTTGAAAACTCGCTATCAGAGACTTCCGAGGTTTCCGAAACCTCGGAGGTCTCATGTCCGAAGAAAAGTTATGGTCAGGTACTTAGGCGATTTCCAAAAATGAATATACCAGTTCGTAGTTCCGCCTTTAGGCGGTGTGACACCGCCTAAAGGCGGAACTACGAACTGAAAAAGCCGGTATGTTCTTTTCCGGAACTCGCCTTAAATTCACAATATTGTCATCTGCTGAGAACGTTACCGGAAGAAATTTTTCTATCACATAGATATTCGTCCGGCAATGAGGGGTTATTTCAGATGCTTTGTATCGGGCTGAGGGAAGGAACACTGCCAGAGGAAGAAGCTGATCGGCCAGATATTTATCCACGGCAGCGCCGCTCTCTATTTGTTTCATAAGCCTGAGCGCTGCTTCTTCTCCCACCTTTTCAGCTCTTTTCCCGCGTTCCCCCAGACTGTCTCCTCCCAGAAGAACCGGCCATGAGGCTTCTGAGAACACGGCCCGGAGGGTTATTCCTGACCCCGGACACCGGCTCTGGCTGTACTCGGTTTTTATGGATACGGGGCATTGCAGCTTTTCAAGGACTTTCCGGGCCTGCCGGGCCTGTCTTTCCGGAACACCTTTGAGTTTCTCGGACGCATGGGAAACCCCTTCGATGGCCTTTAACTCACCTTGACAGCAAAGATTCATCTCCGGTAACTGGCTTCTCACTTCATTAAGATGTTCTGAAAAATTTTCATAACTCGTGAGGCTGAATTTTGGCTTGAGCGTCACTTTTATTTCTCCGCCTCCTTTCGGATAATAGCCTCTTCTTATAAGCTCTGATTCGACCCCGGCAAAAGGTTCAATATATTTCAGGAGAATATTTCTGAAATAGTCGTATGGCTGGCTCCATCTGACATCAGTTCCTCCTTTCAGGCTAATGACGATGTTTTTTCCTCCGAAAACGGCCGGTATCAGCAAGGACTGCATCAGCAGCGTGACCGACCCTGCTGTGCCAATATCAACGGACAGGTTGGCGGATTCTGTTTTTTTAGGGGTGAACACCAATGCCTGGGAATCCGGAGCATCTCCTGACACCTCTGCATTACATAGCTGCCGAACCGCTCTCACCGCGTTAAGATGCTGGGGACGAAGTCCTGGTTTGGAACGTCCCTTCCGAATTCCGCTTATGGTGAAAGCCTTTCCTGTCAGCGCACTCAGTGCAAGACTCGTGCGAATTATCTGACCCCCTCCTTCAAGAAATGAACCATCTATTTTTATCATCACTCACCTCTCCCAACAGCTTGCAAAGCGCAGAGAACCGAATTAAGACTATAGGCTTTAAGAAAAAGGTTGTCCGGAGTGCCAAACTTGCAGTTTGGCAGAAGTGTCCGGTTTCCGGGCATCAGAAATATTGCCAGACTGCAAGTCCGGCACTCCGGAGTGACAGATGTTTTCTTAAAATCTATGTTTAACAACATGATATCATACCTTTTTTACTGCTTTTTAATGTCACAGGGATTACAATTTCAATTTCAGATATTAATGTTTGAAAATTTGTTTTGCAAGAAAATTCTGTTTGTTGGTCTCCCTAAGATCAGCAGTATTGTCGCCAGAAGGAGGGAAGATCGTTTATCTGTTGAAATTCAATCGCCCGCGCACTATTGGAATGAATATTTCACAGGAACATAAGACTGAGACAGACTGCTCATTAATCCTGATTCAATCTTTATAAAAAATCTCTACAGATTCGGATAACCGAATCAAAGGTCAAAACAGTAAATGCTCTGATTTTTCGATCTGCTGTATAGATTCTCCTAAATGTCATTTTTGCGGAGATCAGAACCCGTAGCGTGAAAAAACAGTTTCTGACGTTAGCAAGCGCAACTGATAACTATCTGTATGAAAAGTAAATTTTCTTAGTTATTTTTAGGGAATTTTTCTGATAAAATAAGGAGATTCCTGATATACAATGCCTTTTTATTTAGATAAAATTATTATAATAATATTCTAAAACTGAACATCAATTTTAATTTAAATCAATAAATTTCAAGTTTCAAGTTTCGAGTTTCGAGTTTCGAGTTTCAAGTTTCGAGTTTCGAGTTTCGAGTTTCGAGTTTCAAGTTTCGAGTTTCAAGTTTCAAGTTTCAAGTTTCAAGTTTCAAGTTTCAAAAATTGAGGTGGGCAGATGAGACTCAGATCAAATATTCTTGGAATAGATATTGGTTCTGTCTCCATTTCAGTTGCAGAAATTAATCCCCGGAGAGAAATCGTCAGAACCGCGTATCAGTTCCATCACGGAAACATCACGGAAAATCTCAGGTGCGTCCTGAATAATTTCAGTGTGTCAGAAATTTGCGGGATTGCTTCCACATCCTCAACACCCTCAGTTATTTTCGTCAATAAACAATATGACAACCGGATTTCAATTATTGCCGCGGCTCGTCATTTTCATGACAGGGTCGGCGCTGTTCTGGTGGTCGGCGGTGAGAAATTCGGCCTTATCAGCTTTGATGAGGATGGAAATTATCTTAATTTCAAGGCAAACACATCCTGTGCCGCGGGCACGGGCAGTTTTCTTGATCAGCAGGCAAAACGGCTGAATATCGGGGGCATAGAAGAATTAAGCGAAATTGCGTTCCGAAACAAAGGCCCCATACCGAAAATTGCCTCCCGATGTGCGGTATTTGCCAAAACAGACCTGGTTCACGCGCAACAGGAAGGATACACATTGGCGGCCATTTGCGACGGTCTGTGCCATGGTCTCGCGAAAAACATTGCAGATACGTTGTTTGCCGGTGAAAAACTGAACGCACCTGTCATATTCACAGGCGGCGTGTCAAAGAACAGGGCAGTGGTTCGGCATATACAGGCCATTATCGGCAAAGAAGTTATCCTGGATAAAATCGCTGCTTACGGCGCTGTTGGCGCGGCCTTTAACCTTCTTGACGAAATCCATTTGCAAAAGCCGTTGCAAATAACCTCGGGAGATGAGATTCTCATTCACAAGGCTGTTGAAAAAAAGTATTTTTATGACCCTCTTGAATTGAAATACGCTGATTATCCTGAGTTTCACAGCGTTGAAACATATGAATATACAGCATATGATTCAGCGGATTCCGATCCTGTGGAGGTTGATATTTATGAAGTTCTGAAATCTTCCCATAAGTATGAGGTCTGTATGGGAATTGATATCGGATCCACAAGCACCAAAGCAATTCTTGTAAACAAAGATCATGCGGTTCTGGCAGGTTTCTATACCCGAACTGCGGGAAGACCGGTGAACGCGCTTCAGAAGCTCTTCGCTGCGTTTGAGGATATGGTGCAAAGAAAGGGAATAAATTTACAGATTATCGGAAGCGGAACCACCGGGTCCGGCAGGAAATTCATCGGAAAACTGATTGGCGCGGACATTGTGACTGATGAAATCACTGCCCATGCCCGTGCCGCGTGCGAACTCAATCCTGATGTGGATACCATCATTGAGATCGGGGGACAGGACTCGAAATTTACCACCTTGAAAAACGGCAGGGTCACATTCTCCGTCATGAACACAGTCTGCGCAGCGGGTACCGGGAGCTTTATCGAGGAACAGGCGCAAAAACTGGGCTGTCCCTTATCTGAGTATTCCGCCAGAGCAGTGCGCCGGAGATCGCCCATTGCCAGTGACAGATGCACCGTGTTTATGGAAAGAGACATGAATCATTACCTCAGCGAAGGCTATGCTGTGAATGAGGTGCTTGCGTCTGTTCTCCACTCCGTAAGGGAAAATTATCTCACCAAAGTTGCTGTTGAGAGCAGCATCGGAGAAACCATATTTTTCCAGGGAGCAACGGCAAAGAACAAGGCCCTTGTGGCCGCGTTTGAACAGAAGCTTCAAAAACCCATATATGTGTCTGAATACTGCCATCTGACCGGCGCGCTCGGTGTCGCGCTCACGCTTTTGGATCAGGGGATTTCAGACACGAAGTTCAGGGGAACAGGTCTCTGGAAGCAACATATTCCCATACAATCCGAAGTCTGCCAGCTCTGCACCAACCATTGCAAAATAACCCTCGCGGATGTTGGCAAAGAGAGAATTGCTTACGGATTTCTCTGCGGACGGGATTATGACACTCAGAAATATGTGAATAATAATCTCTCCGGTTTTGATCTGCTCAGGGAAAGAAGAAAAGTCTTTTCATTTAAACGTCGGAAAGACTATCAGGAAGGCGTCACCATTGGTATTCCCGCGGGGCTTCATCTGCTTGAGGACCTGCCGTTCTGGAAAAAATTTTTTGATAAGCTCTCCGTCAGAACCATTACCAGCGAGCAATACAATGACGCGATAAAAGAGGGAAAGCAGATTGCCAATGCTGAATTCTGCGCGCCAATGGCTGCCCTGCATGCTCATGTAAAGTATCTTACGGAGAGATCAGATTACATTTTTTTGCCGGTCAGTATTGAAAAAAAATCCGGGGAAAAGGGGGTCAGGCGCCAGTATTGTTATTATACGCAGTTTTCATCTGCGCTTGTTTCCGCTGTGGCTCAGAACAGCGGATCCCCCAAATTTTCACAAAAGAACCGGGTTCTCATGCCGCTTGTGCATTATCTGTACAACAGCTTTCATACCAAAGTGCAGTTATACAACATGCTGAAATCTGTTTCAGCGCTTGGCATCAGCTTCTTTGATGTGTCAGCAGCATATGACACGGCCCTTGAATTCAGGGATTCATGTCTGCAAACACTGAAGAATACATACAAAAGAGAATCTCGGAAAACCAGTGATTTGCATGTGGTTTTGCTGGGGAGGCCCTACACGATTCTCTCCCGTTCCATGAACAAAGGAATTCCGGATATTTTTGCATCTCTCGGCGTAAAAGCCTTTTTTCAGGATATGCTGTCTTACGAAAAAGAAGACATCAAATCTCTTGAACCACTTCTGAACGAGCTGCACTGGCACTATGCCTCGAAGATTCTGGAGGCAGCCGAGGTGGTTGCACAGTCTGAAACCGCTTACCCGGTGTTTGTAACGTCGTTCAGATGTTCGCCAGATGCGTTTGTGCTTGAGTATTTCAAAAAGCTTATGGGGGATCATGAAAAGCCATATCTGATCCTGCAACTGGATGAACATGATTCAAGCGTGGGGTATGAAACCCGGATTGAAGCCGCGATCCGGGCCTTCAGAAATCACTATGCCCAGACGCTTCAGACTTCCGAAGCTGCTGAAACCAGGAAACTGGCAGAGCTTTGTCCGTCGCTTATTCCGGTGAGAGAAAAACAGGTGTCAGATAAAACTCTTCTTATTCCGAACTGGGATAACATCGCTTTAAAACTGCTGGTTGCCAATCTCAGAAAAGAAGGCATTGACGCAAGATTACTGGAAGAGAGCGAAACAAGTATTCAGAAGAGCCTGCGACATAATACCGGTCAGTGTATTCCGCTGAATATCATGGCGCAGGAGTTTATTGATTATGTGGAAACACACAATCTTGATCCGGCAAGAACCGTATTATGGACAATTCATTCATGGGTGGCATGTAATATCAGGTTGTTTCCGCATCATATAAAGACCATATTGAATGACTACGGAAACGGCATGGAAAAAGCCGGTGTGTATGCCGGAGGTCTGGCGTTTATGGATATTTCCGTAAAATTACCTGTAAATAACTATTTTGCCTATATGTTCGGCGGGCTTATCCGAAAGATGGGTTGCAGGATACGGCCTTATGAAAAGAAGAAGGGAGAAACAGACAGGATCATCAAAAAAAGTGTTGATGTTCTGACGGATGCGTTTTCCGGGAACCGCTCAAAAACAGATGCGCTTGATGAAGTGGTGTCCTGGTTTGAGGGGATTGACGTGACAACCGAATCCGGGAGTCGGCCAAAGGTGGCAATATTCGGTGATTTGTATGTCCGGGACAATGATGTGATAAACCAGAATCTTATTCATTTTATCGAAGAAAATGGCGGGGAGGTCATTACAACGCCGTATAGCGAATATGCCAGGATGGTCATCGGCTCCTATTTCAGAAAGTGGTTTTTTGAGGGTCATTATCTGAGCCTGATTTCTTCAAAGGCCATGATGACTGCGGTCACCACTATTGAAAAGACATATTACAGGTATTTTGAACGGATTCTGAAGGAACCTCAGCCGGAATATCACGAGTCTTCGGAGAAGATTTTGTCTGAATACAATGTCAGGATCGAGAATACCGGGGAGTCAATGGATAATATTCTGAAGATATTCCATATAAAAAAGCAGTATCCGGATGTTTCGCTGTTTGTGCAGACAAGTCCGGCATTCTGCTGCCCCTCGCTGGTCACTGAGGCAATGGCAAAAGACATTGAAAGGATAACCGGGATTCCTATTGTATCTGTCACTTATGACGGAACCGGCGGTATGAAAAATGATGTGATTATTCCCTATCTCAGATACCCGAGAAAAAGCCGCACAGATAAGTCGTACAGATATGTATCGCAAGCGGGGGCATAGGCTCAGAGTGGATAATTGGCAATTTTTTCATTGAAAAACCTTCCTTTTTTTGGTAGTCCTGCAAAGGTAGTGATGAATCCCGTTCAGTTGCCCGGATAGCAGGACACTGAATCTCGTTCATCACTGCTTGTGCAGGACTGCCCCTTTATTGGTAGTCCTTAACAAGTAGTGATAGCTATTGTCGGAGCTATATGCAAATTGTAATGATGAATAAAATTCCAAATTGCACCCAGATGGTTTTCCAACTTTTTGGAAAAAGACAGCGTTTTTCTTACCAAACGCGACACTCTTTGCCTGAGCCTAAGGTTGAACCTCTCAATATGACTGGTTTTACCGCTTTCCTTACCGACTGCCTTATGTCTTTTTGACGGAAAAATTTCTTCCTATGCGGACCGGAAATCAGTATGACATACAGCGCACTGACGATAAACGGGCGGCAATGAGTCCCGGATCCCCCCGCGCTCCTTTCCGATAACGGCTGCCGACATATACGCCGACAATTTTTTTGGAATCCTGATCGATGGCGAGCCAAATTCAATATTTATAACCTTTGTTACCGACAAAGGACCACATTTCATCGCATTGAATTGTCATCGGTCTTTTTTTCTTGTGATTTCGATTTTCCGGGGGATATTTTCATATTTTTCATTAATATATTTTTGCAACCAGGGTTCGGATATGCCTGTGACTCTTGAAATTCCGGCTATCGGAATTTTTTCCAAAAGCAATATTCAGGGCAAAAAAATTGCTGGAAAACTTTTGACAAGGTACCTTAAAAAATCTGTTATGTTATACGGATAATAACTAAAAAAAATATTTTTTCACAGTGTTACCCTGTAGAAAAATAAGAAAAAATATGTACTCAGATTATAAAACTGAAAGCAAAAATTTTTAATCAGGAATATCAGGAGCCGCACCATGCAAAAAATACTGAGCTTTATTTTGGTCGCCATGTTCATTTTGTCTTTTGGTCTCCCTGCCCACGCTCAGGAAGACAGAGGGCGGGCGTATTATGATTTCGGAGTGTTTGCTTATGAAGACGGCGATTATGAGAGTGCTGAAAAAAATTTAAAGAAAGCCCTTGAATTTAATCCGGATAACCCTTTTTATAATCATTATTTGGGAAAAATTTTTCTGAAAACAGAACGCTACCAGGAGGCAATGACATATTTTACCAAAGCCTGGAAAGCTGATCCGGATATATCCGGGTTGAAATATGATCTGGCTTTTCTGAATTACAAAATGTCTGATTATTCCAAATCATCTGAACTTTTTAAACAAATCGTCAAGACAGACCCATCAAATGTACTGGCACACTACTATGCCGGTATAACCCTATACAAACAAAAACATTACCAGGCAGCTCCGGATTATTTCATCAACGCAGGTGAAAAAAGTCTCACTCTTCGCTCAAATGCCTATTATCATGCCGGGATATGTTATCAGATGACAGGAAAAACTGAAAAAGCGATTGAAAAATTTGAGTATGTGAGAGACCATTCTGATTCAGAATCGCTGAAACAAGGTGCTGTAAAATGGCTCAGGGCGATTAAAACCGGGGGAAAGGATGTCAGCCCCTACAGCATTTATCTGAAAACAGGCCGCCGGTATGATGATAACGTGACTCTGGATTCTGACAAAGACAGAGACGGATTGGACGCGGATAAACATGCGGATAAGGATGATTATGTTACTGTGGGATATTTTTCAGGCAAATACAAATTTGTCAGCAGGAAGGACTTTCAGATCGGGGCAGGATACCGCCATTATCAGACATGGTATGATGAACTGGATGAATATAATCTGACAGTAAGTATTTTTAATCTTTACACAAAATATCGTTTTGACACATTGGGGTTCGGATTCTCCTATATTCCCTCCTATTACTGGGTAGATTCTGAAAGCTATCTGAGACGTCATCGCCTGACTCCCCGGGTGACATGGGATGTCAGTGAGAACTTTATCACCAGAGTTTCATATAGTTACGATAAAAATGACTATTTTTCCCAGGATGGCAGCAGAAGCGGACATGCCAACGAGTTCTTTTGGGATTTCTATTACAGCCTTGCGAACGGAAAAGCCAGTCTGTTCGGCGGCTTGGGTTATGAAGACAATTCCGCTTCCGGTTCGGACTACTGTTATGGACAGCTAAAAACAAAATTAGCCATATCCTTTAATCTTCCCTGGAAACTGAACCTGAGCTTAATGGGAAAATATTACGATAAAAAATATGATCATACGGATACGGTTTATCATGTTAAACGAGATGATAACAAATACATCGGGTCCGTATCGCTCTCCCGCAGCTTATTTTATGATTGGCTGAGTATCGGGGCAGATTTTGATTATACAAAAAAAGATTCCAATATCAGCATATACGAATACGACAAAAAAGTAACGACCCTGTCGGTGACAGCAACGTTTTAAGAATTGAGAATTGAGAATTGAATGCCGATTTTCCAGTTTCCAGTTTCCAGTTTCAAACTAAGGGGGGAATATGAGTGTAATGGCGAGAACTTTCTTCTATGTGTCAGGGGTGCTGTTGATGTTTTTATTTGTTATCGGAGGGATGGGCGAAACCGACAACGCATACGCCGAGTCTGTGTTTCCTGATAATGTGAAAATTGAGGAGGAATTCAAGCCGGGTGTGGGTCATCCTGTGGGAAAGGTTCAGCTGTTACAGGGAAAGGCGGCTGTTATTCATAAAAATACTTTGTTTTACTATTGGGCTAAAAAAGATATGCCGCTTTTTGAAGGAGACACAATTGTTACCGGGGAAAAAGGACGTATCAGATTTGAGCTGAATGACGGAAGCATACTGACATTGTCTTCCGAGACAAAATTGGTAATCAGTCAAAGTATTTATGAACCTATCAGCAAAACCCGTTCTTCTTTTCTGGGTATGACGTTAGGCAAAGCCCGTTTTTGGGTGAAAAAGCTGGTTAATTTCAAACGTTCTGATTTTAAGGTGAAAACAAAAACCGCTGTTGTCGGGGTCAGAGGGTCTGATTTTATTGTGACCGCGGATGCGGAGCGTACCGAGGTTACCGCTCTTGAAAAAACCCGCCTGGAAATCATAAGCTTAGTGGGGCCGGAAGCAGACCCGACAGTGCTTCTGGATTTTGAGCAGACTGTGATTGAGGAAGGCGCTCTTCCTTTTGAAGCTCAACCGTCATTTCCCGAAGATATTGAAATCCTAAAGGACCATTTTACAATTACCCCTGAAGGCGTTGAAGAAACCTTTAAGCCACCTGAAGAAGGTATCTTTGTATCAGATAATGTGCCTGTCAGACCGGAAGAACCTGAACAGATTGTGACAACAGCAGATATAATTAAAAAAGATATCGTCAGACGAATTGAAAAAATGACAGCGCAATCAGATATCAAAAATATAGAAAACACGGCACAGAGGATAATGGAAGACATAATAATCCCAGATCAGCCGACAGAACCGAAACCGCTGCCCCCCTTCCCTGGTGAACCTGAGTAATTTGAAACTGGAAACTGGGGTACAAATTTACAGTTTCCAGTTTCAAATTTTCAGTTTCCAGTTTCCAGTTTCCAATTTCAAAGAGGTGAGACAAATGATGAAAAGAAACATAACCACAGCCATTGTTATTGTTTTGTTGGTATTAGGTGGGAGCATATTTGGAAATGCTCAGACAGACAAAATATATTATGTGAGTGCGGACAGAGCGAATGATCTTGGTGACGGGTTATCATGGGAAACCGCGAAAAAGACCATTCAGTCGGCCATTGACTCAGCCTCAGGCGGCGACGAAGTATGGGTAACACAAGGAATTTACCATGAAACCATAACGTTGAAACAAAATGTTTCAATTTTTGGCGGATTTATAAATGAGGAATCTCAAAAAGAACAAAGGGGCGGCAATTTCTCGACCATTGATGCCTCGGGGCTTCCAGCCCCAAACCATGTGGTCACAGGGGCAGATAACGCAACCATAGACGGATTCATCATCACCGGCGGAAAAGCCAATGGAACAACATTCCCGGATAACAGCGGCGGCGGGATGTTCAATAATTCTGTATCTCCCGTGGTTATCAGGTGTATCTTTACAGGGAATTCAGCAGAAACAGGGGCCGGAATGTTTAATGAGAAATCCTCTCCCCAAGTGACCAACTGCCTTTTTTATCTGAACACTGCTGAAAATGGCGGAGGCATGTATAATCTTTCTTCCTCCTCACCAAGTGTGACCAACTGCACCTTTAGTAAAAATTCCGTGACTGTCGCAGGCGGAGGGATATATAACACGGACGTATCATCTCCAATGATAACAAACTGTATTTTATGGGATAATACAGCGGTGTCAAGCGGAAATGAGATATATAACGCTGTTGGCAGCACACCAAATGTCCGTTACAGCAATATCAGGGGCTGGCCCAACGGTGTGGGCAATATTGACAGCAATCCCATGTTTGCTGATGCGCCTTCCAATGACTTCCACCTCAGCCCGGGTTCTCCCTGTATTGACGCAGGCACAAGTGACGCGGTACCGTCCAGAGATTTTGAGGGCGATGAAAGACATGATGATCCCGATACGCCCAATACCGGCGTGGGAAAACCGCCATCAACTGTGAACTACTATGATATCGGGGCGGATGAATTTGTCTCTTCTCCGGTATCCGATACTTACTACATGGATATTACTAACGGTGACAACGCCTATGACGGTACCAGTGCCGACACCCCCTGGAAGACACTTCATTATGCAATTTCCCGTATCAATGAGAAGGCGGCGGGAACTTATACTCTGCGGATACGACCCGGAACTTACAATATTGAAAACGGAGAACAAGATGCAGAACTTATTATTACTCAAAATAATCTGACCATTGAGGGAACAGAGGACGTTGTTATTTCTGGATCTGCCGGGGGCGAAATCTTTGACGGAATAAAAATTGCAGCTTCAAATGTGACCATAAGAAACTTGGCGATAACAGGTTTTACAGAGTATTACAAATCAGGTATCAACATTACCGGCTCGGAGAACATCATATCTGGTTGCAGCATTTATAATAACTGGAGCGGAATCACTATTCAGCCGGAGAGCAAAGGTAATATCATACGCAATAACTGCAACATTTATAATAACACCGATGCAGGAGTCATTATTGATGGAAGCAGCGATAACCAAATCCATGACAATCGGCGTTCCGCATCTTCGGATATCAGACTTCCGGACAGAGGTGTCCACGATAATGGCCTGGAATGGTCAGCAGGTATAAAAATCATAAATGGTGCAGCGAATAATTCAGTTTATGATAATGATATTTACTGGTCAGGGATCGCGGAACATCCTCAGCCATATGGCATCTTAATTAAAGACGCAGGCACAGGAAATGTGATCTCTGACAATGCAATTTACGGGCATAAGGGGGAGGAGTCTTATGGTATCAATGTGGAAAATTCTGCGCTTGATATTAAGCGAAACGTGATCCATGACAATTACAAGGGAATTTACGTTTCAACAAACAAAAGTTTTGAAACCTTTCGTATATGGAACAATCTTATTTACGACCCTTCCGGTATTCAGCAGTTCGGGATTTACTTCAGCGATAGCTCCGAACTAGGAGGGGCCCCTCTCATTTATCATAACACCATCGTCGGAGGGGGCGATTCCGGTATTTATATCGAAGGCGGAACACCGGATATTAAATATAACATCATCGGGCAGTTTGCCAACGCCGGAATCAATGTCGGCGGCGGAGAGCCAATTATTGAATACAATGATGTTTATGGCAATGAAACCAACTATTCGGGGGCAGATGAGGAAAATCTCAGCAACACCAATATTTCCGCAGATCCCTTATTTAAAGATGCGGGAAATAATGACTACCATCTTAAAAACGATTCTCCGTGTCTTGACACCATTCCCCAAGCAGCAACAAATCCGGTAAAAAAAGATGCAGATAACAATGACAGACCCTTTGGTGACGGATATGACATGGGATGTTACGAGTCACAGGAAATAGTTCAGTACACATTGACTGTTACCATCTCTCACGAGGAAAGAGGTGCCGTGACCGCTGATGTCGGAATAACCTGCTCAGGAAGCCTTTGTACCGGCGTTTATAATTCCGGAACCGATGTAACACTCACTGCTTCGCCCACAGAGGGCTACCAGTTTACCTACTGGAAAACAGAGACTTCAGGCGATTTCTCAAATCCGGCCACCATCACGATAGATGCTGATAAAACAGTGGTCGCTGTTTTTAATCCTGAGATATCCGGCTGGACCCAGATCAATTCGAATGGGTTGGGAAACCCGGATAATCATGGCGTTTCCACCATGGCTGTTTATAATAATTCGCTTTATATGGGAACAGCCAACAGCGCGGATGGCTTTGAGATATTGAAATATGACAGCGGAACTGACGTGCTTTCCATGAAGACAGGGGGCATCGGAAATCTTGGTAACACAGAAGCCGCATCCATGGCTGTATATAAAGAAAAGCTTTATGTGGGAACAACAAACTCTGTTACAGGCGCCGAGGTATGGGAATATGACGGACAAGACAACTGGAATCAGGTAAATACCCGCGGATTCGGGGATTCCGGAAACACATCTGCCGCAACCATGGCTGTGTATGATGATTTCCTTTATGTGGGAACAGAAAATAAAGAACAAGGGGCCGGGATATGGAAATATGACGGAACAGCCTGGACCCGGACAGACACCTTCTGGCGTTCAGATAATGAACGGGCAGAGACCATGGCGGTCTATAATGGCAAGCTGTATGTGGGAACGAGGAACACGCTGAATGGTGCTGAGGTGTGGACATATGGCGAGAATCAGAGCTGGAGTACAGGAAACCCGAATCATGAAAGTGTTTCCGCCATGGCGGTGTACAATGGCTTTCTTTACACAGGATCACTCAACACAACAGAGGGCGCGGGCATATGGAAATATGACGGATCCGATTGGACACAGGTAATTACGCCGAATCTGTCTGACTCAAAGAATATATCCGCTGACACCATGGTTGCCCACGGAGATTATCTTTATTTGGGATCATGGAACCCTGACGGAGATGAAGTCAGAGAATATGACGGAACAAGTTTTAAACAGATAAACCTCAATGCGTTTGGCAATTATTACAATGATGGCGGCTTAAAAGCCATGGCTGTTTACGATGGCAACCTTTATGTCGGAACATGGAACAGTGTCCAGGGGACAGAACTCTGGGCATACAAACTGCCTGCTGTGTCTCCGGTTCAGCATACGCTTACGGTGTCCGTTCCCGAACGCGGCGGTAAGATAACAGAATGCGGAACAGAGAACGGAGAATGCCGAATAACTTGTCCGGAGGACTGCTCAGAAATCTATGACGCAGACACGGCAGTGACCCTCACGGCTTCTCCGGAAACAGGGTATCAGTTTGACCATTGGGAAGATGTGAACACTTCTGAAATCTTAGGAACTTCGGAAGCATTCATCCTCACCATGGATTCGAATAAGGATGTGAAGGCGGTCTTTAAACAACAGTACTTCCTGAATGTTTTGATATCTCCTAACAAGGAATGGGGATCAGTGTCCGGTGACAACATAAGCTGTCCTGATGACTGCGACGAAGCGTATGACGCGACAGCTCCTCCTGCCACGGTCACGCTTACTGCTACGCCAAAGGATGGCTATCTGTTTGAGCATTGGGAATGGCAGGACGGAACGCTGAGTGAAAGCAATCCGATTCAGATCACCATGGATTCCAATAAGGCTGTGGACGCGGTTTTTACAAAAAAAACAGAGGGGAGCATTTCCGGCCATGTGTATGAGAAAGACGGCACAACATCTGTTCCCAATGTCTATATTTGGGTTGAAGACTATGAAACAGGTGAATGGAAGGGAGAGGGCAGCACAGATGAAAATGGTGCGTATCTCATCAGTGATTTGTCTCCGGGGACATACCGGGTTGGAATGGCTTCTGATTTTTGCGCCTCAGATGCTCCATATGTACTTGAATTCTATAAAGACGAATATGATTATGAGCAGGCCGGAATGGTTTCAGTGATACCGTCCGAAAATACCCCGAATATTGACTTCACGCTTATCCGGATACAGCCCAGGGAAACGCCTGAGGCAGCGATCAGGCACGGACTTGCCTGGCTGTCGAAAATCCAGAACCCGGACGGATCATGGGGAACCCTGTATGCTCTGGCAAAGACCGCACTGGCTGTTTTGCTGTTTGAAGAATATGCCCTGGATCAGGGATATGAATCTCCTCTCAGCCCTTCTTATGTTTACAACAGCCAGGTGAGGACCGGTCTGAGATACCTGTTCCTCCATGCACATACCATAAATATCAGCAATCAGCCTGCCGGGAATCCGGATACAGATGGCAATGGCATAGGAATTTACTTTGATTTGCCAGAACAAGAAGAAGATGAAAATGATGATGCTGAGAGCTATGTCATTTATAACACAAGCATTGCCATGATGGCAATTGCCGCCAGCAGCGAAATAAGAGACATGCTGACAGACATCCCGGACAGTTTCCTGAAGGAATGGACCTATAAAAAAGTGATCCAGAATACCGCGGATTATCTTGCCTGGGCACAGACTGATACGGGAAAGGGCAGAGGCGGATGGCGTTATGAACCTTCGGACAATGAAGCGGGAGAGAGCGATCAGTCCAACTCAGGATGGGCAGCCATAGGGCTTGCTTATGCTCAGGAAAGATTTGGGATCACCATCCCGGATTTTGTCAGAAGCGAGCTTAATCTCTGGATAGATTTCATACAGGATGATGTTGACGGAGACGATAATGACGGCGGCTCATACTACACTGACGCTTGGGATGCTTCGGATGATATTAATATCCTCGAAACCGGTAACCTGCTTCAGCAAATGGCGTTTGTCGGCGATACAGCCGAAACCCCGAGAGTGAAGGATGCCATTGATTATCTCAGGAGACACTGGCAGGACACTGAGTCTGATGCAGGATGGCGAAAATGTCCGTCCGGCTATCACGCCGCCTATACTGTCATGAAAGGGCTGAACGCACTTCATGTGGATTACATCGCGGATTCCATTGACTGGTTCCGAGACTTTAAAAATGCTCTGCTTTCCGAGCAGACCAGCGAAGGCTGGTGGCCTATGTGCTGCTGGGATGACGGCGAAATAATTTTGTCATCCGAATGGGCCATGCTCACGCTGATGAGACCAAGGGTTACAGTAAAATTTGCCCTGTCTGTTTCAATTTCAGACGAGGACGGAGGAACAATATCAGGTTCAGGAATAAGCTGCCCCGGAGACTGCTCGGAAACTTATTTCTCAGGAACTCCTGTGACACTCACGGCAAAGCACAAACCGGGCTATCTGTTTGACCACTGGAAAATACAAGACGGAATCCTGACTGACGACAGCAATCCAATTACAATTGTCATGGATTCAGACAGAGCAGTGAGGGCCGTTTTTGTTCCTGAAACAGATACCACGCCGCCTTCAGTGAGTTCCGTCAGTCCGCGGGATAACCAAAATGAGATACCTTTGGACACGGAGATTGTCATCACTTTTTCCGAACCAGTGGATATCTCGACAATTATCATGGATTCATCCTTTGTCATATCTGACGATTCAGGCAATAAAACAGATGGAACGCTGACTTATAATAATACAAATACGAGTGCGATATTTAAGCCGGTGGGTCTGTGTTACGGTACAACGTACATCGCAACCATTACCCGCGATGTGAAAGACCTTGCCCAAAACACTCTGGAAGCTCCTTATGAATGGTCATTTACCACTTTGAGTGAACCTGATACCACGCGGCCGGAGGTGATTTCCACAGAGCCTGCTGACAATGCCGAAGATGTGGCGGTGGAGATAAAGAAGATTAGCGTTGTTTTTTCTGAGCCAATGGATGCTTCTGCAATTACGAGCAAATCCTTTTTTGTATCTGATGCGTCAGGTGACAAAATTGATGGCGAGGTGCGTTATAATGACAAGAATATGACGGCCAAGTTCAAACCCGCGGCAGTTTTGAATTATGAGACAACTTACAAAGTCAAGCTTACGACAGATGTGAAAGACCTTGCCGGAAATTCCCTGAAAAATGCGTTTAAGTGGTCATTTACCACGGTGAGTGAACCAGATACAACACGGCCGGAGGTCGTCTCCGCGGGTCCGAGCAATAACACGGAAGATGTATCGCTGAATACTCAAATCACGGCTGTTTTTTCCGAGCCGATGAACGCCTCGGGCATTACAAGTGAGACGTTTTCAGTGTTCGAGAGTTCAGGCAATTTGGTTGAAGGAGCAATAAATTATGACGATGCCACCATGACGGCGATATTTAAGCCCGTCGCTCTGAATTACGATACCACCTATGTTGTCACGATTCGCACTGATGTGAGAGACCTTGCAGGAAACGCTCTGAAAGAGATTTATGAGTGGTCATTTTCCACGCTCCCCGAGCCGGACACCGAACCGCCCGTGATCACCTCCGTGAGTCCTGAGAACGGTGCGGAAAATGTTTCGCTGAATACGAAGATCACCGTCACCTTTTCCGAGCCGATAAACGCCTCGGCCATTACGAGTGGAAATTTTTCAGTATCCGACGATTCCGGTAACGCCATTGGAGGAACGCTGATTTATGATAATGCCACGATGACGGCGATATTCAGACCCATCGCCTTGAATTACGATACAACCTATGTTGCCACGATTCGCACTGATCTGAGAGACCTTGCCGGAAATCCTCTGCAAGATGTTTCTGAATGGTCATTTTCCACGCTCCCCGAGCCGGACACCGAACCGCCCGTGATCACCTCCGTCAGTCCTGAGAACGGTGCGGAAAACGTATCGCTGAACAAGGAGATCACCGTCACCTTTTCCGAGCCGATAAACGCCTCGGCCATTACGAGTGAGACGTTTTCAGTATCCGACGAGTCCGATAACGCCATTGGCGGAACACCGGTTTACGATCATGCCAATATGACAGCCGCGTTTCAGCCGGCCGCTCTGGATTACGACACCGCTTATACCGTCACAGTCGGTCCCGGTGTCACAGACCTCGCCGGAAATCCTCTGCGAGATGTTTCTGAATGGTCTTTTTCCACACTCCCCGAGCCGGACACCGAACCGCCCGTGATCACCTCCGTCAGTCCTGAGAACGGTGCGGAAAACGTATCGCTGAATACGGATATCGTTGCGACTTTTTCCGAGCCGATAAACGCCTCGACCATTACGAGCGGGAGTTTTTCAGTATCCGACGATTCCGGTAACGCCATTGACGGAACATTGGCTTACGATCATGCCAATATGACGGCCGCGTTTCAGCCGGCCGCTCTGGATTACGACACCGCTTATACCGTCACAATCGGTCCCGGTGTCACAGACCTCGCCGGAAATTCTCTGCAAGATGTTTTCGAGTGGTCCTTTTCCACGCTCCCCGAGCCGGACACAGAACCGCCCGTGATCACCTCCGTCAGTCCTGAGAACGGTGCGGAAAACGTATCGCTGAATACGAACATCACCGTCACCTTTTCCGAGCCGATGAACCCCTCGGCCATTACAAGCGGGAGTTTTTCAGTATCCGACGACTCAGGTAACGCCATTGGCGGAACGCCGGCTTACGATCATGCGAATATGACAGCGACGTTTCAGCCGGCCGCTCTGGATTACGACACCGCTTATACCGTCACAATCGGTCCCGGTGTCACAGACCTCGCCGGAAATTCTCTGCAAGATGTTTTCGAGTGGTCCTTTTCCACGCTCCCCGAGCCGGACACAGAACCGCCCGTGATCACCTCCGTCAGTCCTGAGAACAGTGCGGAAAACGTATCGCTGAATACGAACATCACCGTCACCTTTTCCGAGCCGATGAACCCCTCGGCCATTACAAGCGGGAGTTTTTCAGTATCCGACGACTCAGGTAACGCCATTGGCGGAACGCCGGCTTACGATCATGCCAATATGACGGCCGCGTTTCAGCCGGCCGCTCTGGATTACGACACCGCTTATACCGTCACAATCGGTCCCGGTGTCACAGACCTCGCCGGAAATTCTCTGCAAGATGTTTTCGAGTGGTCCTTTTCCACGCTCCCCGAGCCGGACACAGAACCGCCCGTGATCACCTCCGTCAGTCCTGAGAACGGTGCGGAAAACGTATCGCTGAATACGAACATCACCGTCACCTTTTCCGAGCCGATGAACCCCTCGGCCATTACAAGCGGGAGTTTTTCAGTATCCGACGACTCAGGTAACGCCATTGGCGGAACACCGGCTTACGATCATGCCAATATGACGGCGACATTCAGGCCCGTCGCTCTGGATTATGAGACCGCTTATACCGTCACAATCGGTCCCGGTGTCACAGACCTCGCCGGAAATCCTCTGCGAGATGTTTCTGAATGGTCTTTTTCCACACTCCCCGAGCCGGACACCGAACCGCCCGTGATCACCTCCGTGAGTCCTGAGAACGGTGCAGAAAACGTATTGCTGAATACGAAAATCACCGTCACCTTTTCCGAGCCGATGAACCCCTCGGCCATTACAAGCGGGAGTTTTTCAGTATCCGACGACTCAGGTAACGCCATTGGCGGAACGCCGGCTTACGATCATGCAAATATGACGGCGACATTCAGGCCCGTCGCTCTGGATTATGAGACCGCTTATACCGTCACAATCGGTCCCGGTGTCACAGACCTCGCCGGAAATCCTCTGAAGGACATTTTTGAATGGTCATTTGTCACAATTACCGAGCCGGACATAACGCCGCCTGAGATTCGTTTTGTAAGCCCTGATAACGACGCTGACAATGTGGAATTGGACACGAAAATCACCGTTGCTTTTTCCGAACCTGTAGATAGTTCGAGCATTACGAATGAGACTTTTTCGGTATCCGACGATTCCGGTAATGCCGTTGGCGGAACACCGGATTACGATCATGCCAATATGACGGCCACGTTTCAGCCGGCCGCTCTGGATTATGACACCGCTTATACTGTCATCATCACGACTGACGTTAAAGACCTTGACGGAAACGCTGTGGAAGCTGATTATCTCTGGTCATTTACCACCATCGGAGAACCTTTTAACAGCCCCCCGTATATTCCTTTCGGAGTCATCCCGGAGAATGAGGCCGGATTCGAAACAGGGCCTGTCACGCTTGAATCAGGTATTTTTTCAGACATCGAAGGAGACAGCCATATTGAAACTCACTGGCTTGTGAGAAGAGCAGACAGAAAGTGTCATAGTTCTGAGGATGATGATTCCTTTGACCACATCGCAACAATGGGTGATCTCACCAGACACACGGTGACAGGGCTTTCCGCCGGTCTGAAATATGTTTGGAAAGTGGGATATAAAGATTCCGGGAGTGAAAATATTTCCTGGTCTGAAGAACGCACTTTCAAAATAGGGGACGAAACAGACATTAATATGCAAATTGCCCCCGGCAGCCAACTATCCGACTACAGAATGCTATCTTTTTCCCTGTGGCCGAATGATCCCGCGTCCATGAGCGTCCTGGGCGACGACATGGGCGGGATCTATGATCGGGATAATTTCAGAATAGGAACTTATGACGCGTTGAGCGGCGGGTATATTGAATGCGGTGAAAACATGATGATCGAACCGGGAAAATCCTATTGGTTTCTGGCGAGGAACGGTCTTAATATAACAACCCGCGGTATTTCGGTAAGCACCCGCCATGATATTGATGTGAGCCTGCGTTACAATCCGGTCACCGGAAATGGCTGGAACATGATCGCCTGCCCCAACAATGCGGATTATTATTGGGAAGATGTGGAAGTCATCGCGTATAATGCTGACAACAATGTGATATATGGTCCCGCAGCCATATCTGACCTGCCTGAATTCAACAACTACATTATTAAAAAGCTATGGGAATGGGAAGGCGGATCATATAATCCGAATACCTCTCTGATGAAAAAAAAACAAGGATACTGGGTGAAAGTGAAAAAAGAAAATGTCTACCTGAGATTCCCCGCGAGCTTTCAGGTGAAACACGGAATTCAGAATCGGATTAAGCACATGATTTCGAATTTTCAATTTTCAATTTTCAATTTTCAATTCCCCAGACAGGCCATTGCCGAATCTGATGAGTCCCCGCCAATGCCTCTGACAGGTCTCAACGTCAGCGTGAAAAAAGAGAACGGGGATACAAAAACATCGGCCACAGTCGGGTGCTTTATTGATACCGTGTTTGGTGATTCATCTGCTGACTGATATCAAAAATTTCGAGTATGGGAAAGAAACCCGGGTTTTCATAGCATGGGAGGAACTGCTCAGTTAGAGAAAAAACCGGGTTTCTTTATCGCTCATCTTTTGCTTGGAGTCTGCGTTATTTAAACACCTCCGATTTATTCTGACTTTTCTGAATGAATCGGACAATGGCAAGTTATTACAAATATTTTTCATTTTTTTCTCTTTTCAGAACAATTTTTTCCCAACACCGTATCACATGGCAAATCCATAGGAATTTATTCATGAAAAACATTTTCTTAAAGTCTGTATATTGACAAAATTATCATACAGTATAATACAGGTTTGTCGTTAAGATTACAGCAACGCTTCTGACCAGTATTCTCCGTCCGAGGTGAGACCAATCCATCGGTGTTGCAGGGAGATATCAGCAAAACTGATAAACGGAATTTTATCTTCCTGCTTCGCAAATTCATCCTGCCATTTTATCCATGCTTCCCGGGACACTCTGTTGTCCATGAGAACCCCGTCCAGAGAGAAAAGTTCCTCCAGTTCCGCCATATCCGGAAGATGGTCCGATTTCCACAAAAAAACCTGGCGTTTCATGATGCCGTCAAATTTGATATCTGTATCTGTTGACACCAGCGTGAACAGAAATGTTCTGCTCCCATACGCGGGAAGATCAAGATCAAGATACAACGGGCGGTGCAGTTTCAGGGCCGCTTCAAAAGCAACCGGATCAGGAAGGGTATGAGGTTCCATAAACACGATTTCCAGCGGCGTCTGGGGATTTTCAACAGAAAGGATTTCCACAACTTTTAGCATAAAGGCCCGGTTGTCCAGCGGGGGTCTGAAAATGATCTGATACGGATGGGACACACGCCGGGCCATGTCTTCAATCCGGGAAAGGGGAAGTTCCGCATCCAGGATAATCTTGGAAATATAGTCACGGCCCCCGGGACGTTGCGGAATCCCCCGGGCCGGGATTTCAACAGAAGCCGTTTCAAAGCGATAGGACAGATCAAGATCAGGTTCCGGTTGCAGCACCACATCAAACACATCCTCCGCGTAAAAAAATGCGGAAAGCATATCATCCTGGCTGAAGCCGCGGGTGTCAATCACAGTGTAAGGCGGCCGGGACTGATAACGCAATCCCAGTTCCCGGGTGTTTCTTCGGAAATCCGTGCCTGGCAGCACCGACAGAAAAAAGACCTGGATGTCCTCATACATCCGGTGTTCAGCCACAAAATCCACAGATGCCTTAAAGCTCGCCAGGTCATCTCCGGGAAGGCCGATGATCAGGTCAACACTGGGTAAGACGCCGACCTCCTGAAGATGATTTACGCCTTTTCTGACCCGCTCCGGATCCGTGGGCCGGTTCATCAGTTTCAACGCCTGCGGATTGGTGGTTTGCAAACCAATTTCAAACTCTGTAAATCCCGCCCGTGCAAAGGATTGGGCCAGAGACGGGGTTATGGCCTCTGCACGGATTTCACTGCGGATGGATATCCGGCCATCATGGTTGATCCTCTCGATTTCGTTGAGCAGGTTTTTCAGACCGGGTCTGACATTAAGAGACGGATCCAGAAGATAAACTTCTCCGATGCCCTGGTCACAGGCCCATTGAATCCCCTCCAATACAAGGTCTGCTGAAACCGCCGACACATGATGCCGTGATTTGTTGTAATAGCAGTATCCGCAACGATACGGACATCCCCGCTGGGTTTCGAGCAGCATCATGTTTTCGATCTCAGGCTCCGGAAAACCTGAGAGATAAGGACTCCGCACATTGCAAAACAGCGACTCCGCACTCAGGGACGCGCTTTTCTCATGCCACAGACGCGGGTTCTGAAGCAGCTGAAGAAATACAGCTTCGCCTTCTCCATAGACACAGAAATCAACAGGTTCGGAACTGACCAGCCTGTTATCCGGAGTCATCTCCGGTCCCCCGAAAATAATTTTTATATCCTGCTCTTTTTTTACTGCCCGGGCAACATACAAAGACCTTTCAACATTCCAGCAATAGGCCGTAAAACCAAGTATATCCGGCTTTTTGGAGAGAATGAGATCAATAAGGGCAGCATCTCCGAGATAAGAGACCAGACGCTCCGACAGTACCTCGATGTGAATATCGGGCATAAGGGCTGCTGCCTGCTTCAGACACGCGGCTCCCAAGGGAATATTTCCAGTCTGTTTTCCATAAGTGAGCTGGGGAATGGGAAGCTGCAATAGTAAAACTTTCAAGTTTATCCTCGTATTTTCAGAGTGATGTTTCTGATTTCAAATTTCAATTTTTGATTTCCGAGCTTTAAGTCTCCGCCGGAAAGACATTTTCAGGTTTTCAAAGAATTCATACTCCAGAGGGATGAAAAGCAGGGCCAGAATGGTTGCGCTGGAAAGGCCCGCGACAAATGCCGTGGCCATGGGGGCCCAGGAAATGGATTTCCTCGGAATACCGATAGCCATGGGCAAAAGCCCCAGCATGGTGGTGACAGTGGTAATTAATACGGGCCGCATTCTCGCGGCGCACCCTTCAATGACCGCATCCCTGAGCGGTCTTCCCCTTCTGAGCCGGGTGTTCATAAAATCAAGCATGAGCAGCGAATCGTTCACCGCGACGCCTGCAAGCCCCACCACCGCCATAAAACTCCCGATGGTGAAAGTGGTTCTCGTGAAAAACAATCCCATGACCACACCGATGAGGGCAAACGGAACGGCTGAGATGATGATCATGGGCTGAAAATAATCATTGAACTGCGACGCCAGCACCATATAAATTCCCATCAGCGCGATGAAAAAAGCAAAAGTGAGCGAGGTGTAAGACCGGCTGGTGGATTCAAACTCCCCTCCGAAAGAGATGGAAACCCCTGCAAACTGATCTGCCTTTTCTTTAAAAAACCTGTTCACCAGCACCTGCGCCCTGGCCGGAGAAAGCTGCGCGCCCGCTTTGATATCCGAAGTAATCGTCACGGTCGGTTTCCCTTTGTATCTGGATCTCACGGTGGCTTCCTGCTCATAGGAGATATCAACCAGGTCCCTGAGCAGGACCGGAGACGCGCTGTGTTCCACGACCGGCACATCCAGAATATCCGTGGGATCGGAAAGTCCCGCGCCTCTGACATTGCCCTTGTCATCTTTCCGGGCAAGCCGCACCATGAGGTCCACTTCTTCGTCTATGGTTCTGAATTCTCCGACATGATGACCGTTCAGCGCCCCCGCGACCAGGGCCGTGACATTTCCCGGTAACAGGCCATATTCAAAAACTGTTTCCTGACGCGGCTGATATTTGACAGTTTTGTGAAAATCAGGTCTGTCATCATCCAAATCCGTGAGATCAGCAAGCTCCGGCTCAGTCCGCATGTACGCCATGATCGTGTCTGTTGCCTTTAATGCGTCTTCTATGGTAAATCCTGTGACCCGGATATTGACCGGTTTTCCAGTGGGAGGACCGTCGCTTTCAGGAAAAACGCGGACAACAGGTCCTAACGCGCTGTCTGAGTATTTCTGAGCAATGTATGCTTTCAGCTTATCCCGAATATAATCCAGATGTATCATGGGATCATCCTCGGGATTTTCAGGAAAATTCCGCTCCTTTTCCTCCGGCAAAGTCACGATGATCTGGCCGTAGTAATGGGCCGTGTGATTCTGATAGTCTTCGTCCTCATAATGTCCCGCAGAGCCTAATGCGGACTGAGCCTGATCTTCTCCCAGGGACATGATATAATCGGAAATATCACGCACCACAATATCTGTCTTCTCAATAGCTGTTCCTACAGGTAATGCGATGGTGACATGATATCTGAAATAATTTCCGGGAAAAAACTCCACTTTGATCAGGGGCATAATACCGCTTACAGAAAGAACGAGAATGGTCATGGCGACAAGGAACAGCCCGATGATAAATGAAAATGCAAAAATTTTATGATTCAGGAGCGTTGTGACGGTCCAACGATACAGTTTCCACAAAGGCGAAAAAAGTCCTGATTTCAGATGGTGGTAAGGGTCCTCATCTTCGGTGGCAGCGTGCCCTTTGATCCGTTTCGGTCCCCAGTCGAGAACGTGGATGGGAAGGATAAACAGGGCCTCAAACAAAGACGCGACAAGCGCAAATGCCACGGTTTTTGGAATCTGGGCAAAAAATTCACCTGTGCTTCCGCTCATAATCAGCATGGGAAGAAAAGCAAGGACAGTCGTCAGGGCCGAAGTGATCACCGGAAGCATGACCTCGGCAGTGCCGTCCGTGACCGCGTCTTTTTTGGTTTTCCCCATCTGAAGATGCCTGAATATGTTTTCCATGATAATGACCGCGTCATCCACCATAATTCCTGTGACCAGCACAAATGAGAACAGGCTGATGGTATTCAGAGAGACTTGGCTGAGGTGCATAATGATGATGGTGCATAAAAAGGCAAAAGGGATACCGATTGCTGTCAGCATGGCGTTTCTGAAGCCCAGGGTCAGCCAGAGCAGCAGCGTTACCAGGAACATCCCCAGAATCAGGTTGCCGCCCAGGGTGTTTACCGAGTCATTGATCTCAATGGTGGAATCATTGGTAAATACAATCTTGATGCCGTCTTTTTTATGAACCATCTCAAAATTGCGGGAAATGGTCTTGATCTGTTCGGAAAGGGTAACAGCATTTCCTTGTTCTTCCTTGATCACCCTGAGACTCAGCGTGTTTTCGCCGTTTACCGAGGGAATCCTGGAGGGGTCTCTGTAGCTGATTCTGGCATTGGTCACCAGATCCCGCACCCTGATAAAATTGCCATCTCCGTCACGACGCACCACGATATTCAGGACTTCTTCCTGGGAACGGAGCTTTTTTCCCGCGTCGAGCATATATTCGGCGGATTTTGTTCGGAAACGGCCTGTGGGGATTTTGGTATTTGCTGAACGGACCGCGTTGGCGACTTGGTTGAAGGTTATGCCGAATTTCCGAAGCTTTGCCGGATCAACTGAGACATGAAACTCCTTGTCATAGGCCTCGGAAATCTCCACATTCTGCACATCCGGAAGATTTATGAGCCGGGCTTTTAATTCATCTGCAAACAGCTTTAAGCTTGTCGGCGGAATATTCCCGGTAATGTTGACAACCACAACCGGTATCCAGGCATGGGTGTCAAGGTAGAAAAAAACCGGTTCGTCCGCGCCCGCGGGAAGCTCGTCTTTGATGTTCAGCGCCCGAAAGCGAAGTTCATCATAAAGGTCTTTGTAATCAGAGTCATCTATGAACTTGACCAGCACACTGGAGACGTTTCTGTATGAATGCGACTGGATAAATTCCACACTTTCCAAACCATCCAGGGCATCTTCTATCTTTGCCGTGACCAGTTGCTCCACATCCTCGGCCGAGGCTCCGAAATAGGTGGTGGAGATAAAAACTTTGCCAATATCCACTGTGGGCATGTTCTCAACCGGTATGGTGAGTATGCTGAATATCCCGGCGATGACAAGGATAACAAAGATAACGTTGATAAATACAATTTGTCTGATGGAAAATTTGACGACAGCTTTCATTTCAGTTACCAGTTATAGTTTTCAGTTCAGTAGCGGAGCATAAATTTTCTGATACCTGCCTGGAAAAGAAACCCAGGGTTTTCCCCGGGATGAAGCGATCTTCTTCGTAGGAAAAAGCCGGGTTTATCTTCCGTCTGGGTTGGATGATGTTCGGGTTTGTTCCGGCGTAATTTTTTTACCTTGGAAAAGCCATATAGAAAAAAATTTTCGAATTGGCAAATCCGAACCAGCTCTCTACAGCATTTCTCAATCTGACAAGAGCGGCCAAAGGGATTTTAATCTGTTGATATTATTTAACCTTCAGAATAAGCATCGTCATATCATCAAACTGGGGCATACCCGTCTGAAACGCTTTTACATCTGCGATTAATCTTTTGCACATCTCCCGGGCAGACATATCCGCATATTTGTCAAGGAGTTGTTCCAAGCGTTCTTCTCCGAATTCCTCATCATTCCTATTTATGGCCTCGGTCATTCCGTCCGTGTAAAGAACAATGGCATCCCCTTTGTGCAGATCAATTTCAGCCCGCCCCATCTCCATGCCGTCCATCATCCCCGCGATCATGGTTTTCATGCCGGGCAACATTTGAAATATGCCATCGGTATCCTGTGATGATTTTACATAAGGCATATTATGTCCCGCGGTGGAATAAACCAGATGCCCGCTTTTCTTATTAAGCACACCGTAAAAGAGGGTGATAAACATATTTGATCCCTGATCCAGAGCCACAAGCCGGTCATTAAACTCAGTCAGCACTTTGTCCGGCAGATGTTCCTGTGAAATGAGGGTCCGAAACAATGTCCGACTTGCTGCCATAAACAGGGCCGCGGGAACCCCCTTTCCGGAAACATCACCAATGACCATTCCGTAATGATCATCATCTATCTGGAAAAAATCAAAATAATCTCCGCCCACTTCCCGTGCGGGATCACATTTTCCCCAGACCTCGATTTCTTCTAATTCAGGAAATTTTTTGGGAAGAAAACTTTCCTGAATATCCTTTGCCAGCTTGAGTTCGCTTTCCGCTCTCTCCTTGGCTTTGGTGGTCTCTTCAAGCTCCTTCATGTGCTGTCGGAGATCTTTCACCATTTTATTGAACGCCAGGGAAAGCTCACCGATTTCATCTTTGTGACCTTTGGTTTCAATTCTGACAGAAAGATCACCTTGTGAAATAATACGCGCTCCCCGGGTCAGCCGGCGCAGGGGTCTTGTCAAAGACACAGAAACAATAACGGCCCCGGCCACGGCAAAGGAAAAGCCGATAACTATCCACAAAAGCAATCTCTGTTCCATCTGCCTGACTGCCAGATAGGCATCGGTCTCGCTTTTTTCAACAATGACGCTGAGGAGAGGCGTTTCAACAAAGGGTTTCAGGCTTGGGAAAGCATACGCGCCAAGCATTTTTTTTTTATCAGGCCCAATATAAAGCTGCGTGCCAATGGTATCTGTGTCAGCATGCCATCGGTCTTTTGCAGCCGCTGCAATGGAGTACTGGCTGATATCCGTTCTTGACGGATCAAATATCTTACGCCCGTCAGATTCAATCAGGATGATGGCATCTGTTTTTGTTTTGATAAACGAATGATTTTCAATTCGTTTCTTTATTCTCTCAAGATTCAGCCGGGCTGAAAGTGTTGCAGGACGGCCAAAGGTTCGTTCATCCAGCCCGAGGATCACGGTCATGAGCCATGCGTCTGCTTCCCGAAGATAAGTGAGTCCCCCTGCAAACACTGCTTTCTGCTTCTGTAATGCGGCAATTTGGCCGGATGTCAGCATCAATGTTCGAGCAGGATCAAGAGATGCTTTTTTCAACCGGGTCGAAAACTTCTCCTGGGTGACAAAAAGGGGGTGTTCAATACCTTCCACGGAAATCTGAAGAGCCACAAGTCCGCTTATACTTTTCATTCCTTCGGTAAGCAGGGAAAGTTTTTCTTTGGCCCCCAGATATTCATTTTCCACGGATTTTCTGATGAGCTGAAGCGGTCCCAGCCAGGTGTGATAAAAATCATCCTCAATATCCCGGGTGATGTCATTTGCCACAGCAATAAGATGATCCTGAGCCGAACTTTTCAATTCATCCCGGGTCATTTGGATCATGCTTCTTCCTGATATTCCCAGAGGAATCAGTGCGAGAATAATGGAAAGGACAAGCAGTTTTGTTCTCAGGCTCATGATTTACTGACTCTTTTCACCATACGCAATGTTTTTATCCCCTCCTCGTCTGTCCGATATTCTACCTTATCCATGAGTTCACGGACAAAATAGATACCTAATCCCCCGACGGGCCGGTCTTCCAGAGAAGCCTCCGGATCAGGAATCCGAGTCGCCGAGGGGTCAAAAGGTTCCCCTTTTTCATGAATTAATATCTCTATTTCGTCTGTCTTCCACTGAATAATCAGTTGAAACGTCCGAGACGGGTCTTTTTTCAGCCCGTGAATGATGGTATTTGTGCAAGCCTCATCAATCGCCAGTTGAATATCGCCGATTCCCACATCATTGAACCCGGCGTTACGCCCCGCATCAGCCGCAAGATTTCCTATTTTTGCCAAAATACGAGTATCTGCCGGAAAATCGAAGGATAGTCGTTGCATTGTTCCCCCGTTGAGAATTGAGAATTAAAAATTAAAAATTGAGAATTGAGAATTGAGAATTGAGAATTGATAGTTTCCAAATCTTCAATTCTTTCCTGTCAGACTTTTTCGAGTCTGACGAATTTATTGGCAGGCAGGCTTTTCTCAATTCTCAATTCTCAATTCTCAATTTTTAATTAAAACTTTGGGTGGCGGTCTCTGTATCATCAAAGATACTCAGAACATTGTTCAGTCCTGATATTTCAAAGACCCGGTAAACACTTGGCTGAAGTGCGGCCACATATAAATCACCTTTATGTTCGCCCCGCAGTTCTTTGGCTAACACGATAACAACCCGCAGGCCCGCACTTGCTATGAATGATACATTTTCCATGTCCAGCACAAAATGAGATATTTTCTTTTTTATTTTTTTTCGGATGAATTCTTCCACTTTGTCAGCAGTATCCGCGTCAAAACGTCCTTCCAGGTAAACCTGGTGAACATTCCCCTGTACATTCTCTGTGATATTCATAATAAACCTTACAAATTTTTATTGAATGGATTGAAAAAATATAAGCGAAAAAAAGAGTGCCAAACTTACAGCTTGGCGACACATATCTTGACAAGAAAAAGCAGATGACAGCGCCAAACTGTAAGTTTGGCACTCCATTATGACGGGTTATTCATTTCTGATAATATTTGTTCAAATCGTCATGTTCAGGCCCTCGAATGCAAGATATATTTTAAGATGTGTGTCCGGCTGTCGGCAAATATCCAAATATTCATTAGCCAAATGTAATATTTCCCATAATTTTTTATCATCATAAGCAGGCTCATGATGTGTGAAAATAAGCTTTTTTACATTTGCCTGAAGTGCCATATCAATGCCATAAAACATATTACTATGGCCCCAGTCTTCTTTTTCAATGTTTTCCAGTAATGTAAACTGAGCATCATATATCAGGATATCCGCATTATGAAAAAAATCAGTAAACGGTTTTAATGCCTTAACCGAAAGTTCCTTGTACTCGGAATCTGTGGCATAAACAATGGTTTTATTGCCGTGTGTAATTCGATAAGCGTAACTGTCTCCCGGATGGTTGAGCCGAAATGTCCTGATCTGAAGGTCGCCAATTTGAAACTGATCCTGACCATTTAACTGAACAATTTTGAATGTTGAGAGCAATGGTACAGGGAAATACTCCGGAGCCTGCTGGCCTTCAAGACGTTTTTTTAACCCGGAGGACGCGCCATATATTGTCAGCTTATTATTCGGATTAAACGCCGGGACAAAAAAAGGGAGGCCGCTGATATGATCCCAATGGGTGTGGGTCAGTAAAATATGCGCATTGATGGGGTTCCCCATACTCATACGGACAAGATCCAGCCCTAAAAGGCGGATACCGGTTCCTGCGTCCAGAATCAGCAGTTTGTTGCCTGCCCGAACCTCCACGCATGACGTATCCCCGCCGATTATCTGCCGAATGTGTCTTGGCAGTCCTTTGATAAATGACGGTATCTGACTCTCGCATGTTAAGCCTGATTTCACTCCCAGTTGTAATAATTCTTCTATTCTGGCTGTAAGTTCAGCATTTGTCAGAGGGGACGCTATAGAACCCCGTACTCCCCAAAAGCGAATATTCATCTCAAATCCGGCACTGACCCCTGGCCTTTCAGGACAGCGGACCTCCTCTCCTTTTGAAAGTTTTTATAAAACAACATGTTAAGAATTAAAGATCGCAAATTTCCAATTCTCAATTCTCAATTTTTAATTTTTTATCTTACAATATTTATTGAACAGATGACAACCTTAAATTTTCTTTTCAGATTAAAATGTGTTCAGCAAACCTGACACTCGATAATCAGATATTTTTTTCTGCCATTCATGCTTTCGCAGACTTCGGCAGGCTCAGTCGGGTCGTCGGACGGAATGGCACGTTGTTTGTCCGAACTAGTGCCCGACCGCGTTGATTCTGACGGGTTCTTCGGATGTAAGACAATTTTTCAAATTGTTTTTCGGACAAATTGAAAAATGGTCCCGCATGATTCTCATGCGTCCGGTTTTTCCGAATTTCACCCCCTCGGAACCTATCTGGTCGGATATCAGCTCAAAAAATTTGATTATCGGGTGACATATGCCGAAACACTCCGGATGCTGTTTCTTCAATCTTTCTCTTTTTAATGTCTCTGTTAAAAAGTTCTGTAATTGTTGCTCTTATGTCTTCTATGTCAGGGTATGTCTTAGCAAGATATTCAGAAGACTCTTCAATTATATCTTCCAAGCTGAACTCCGCAAGCCCCTGACAAATGAAGTGATAATCGGAAATCAGGCCCAATATGTCTCCCTTATAGGTTTCCATTGGTTCTGTATCTGAATCTGCTTTACCCGGAACTGTGCTGTTCTTTTCGGATTCAGCCACATCCAACCGTTTTGTTATTCTTTTTATATTAAAGAGTTCCATGGGAATATTACATAAAAGGGCCTCCTGGATCAGCGCATGTGCTTCATCCCTCAGCGCGTTTCCGACCTCTTTGTCTTTATTCTGGTTTTCAATCAGTCGGACTGTAAAATGGAGCGCGTTGATATAATCGGTCAGCCACTCATCATCTTTGAATTTCATATTTGCCCCCGGCCCGGGTCCGCATCTTGGTTTTAGTTAATTATATAAATTATGGCTTAACTCAATAATCTCTGAGGTAATCGAGCATACTGATTTTATGAATTTTGCAGAAAGCAGGGACATTAGCCACTTTCTTAAAACTGGCGTATAATTCTGATAAGGCTGAACTTGCTGAGTCTGAATCGTGTCTGCCGATCTGCCAAGCTCATGTTCATGTCCCTGCAAAACCTCAAATTCCGTCTGCCAGATATTTAATTTTATTCAATAATTAAAGCTCTATCTAATAATATAACTATACGAAAAAAACACAAATTGCAACAGTATATTTCAAAGTAAATGGATAAAGACAGTTTAAATTCGAGGAAGGAACCTTCTTTTTCTCAACAAAGCGGGCAATTAAAAAAGACAATCAAAAAGGGCAGTCTGATTCGGATTTTTCGCTCACCTTATTCGGCAAAAAGTCTCTGAGCCAGTTCGAACAACTCTTCAGGCTTCGGGGAGGATACCGCCATCCTTCTGAATATTTAACATATTCAGCCAATGGGAGAATACTTTCTTTGGTAGTCTTTCAAAATGTAGCGATAAATCCCGTTCAGTCCCCCGATTATCAGCTCACTGAATCTCATTCATCACTGCTTGTGCAGGACTACCAAAAATACGTTATAGTATTCAAATTTAGGTCAGTCCCGGCATGATTTTTGCGGAGGTAAGGTTACCTCGGGGAAAAAGCCGTTTCCGAGCCTGAAAAATTCGTCCTGTCTGTCGGAATCCGTCATGCAGCCTCAGCACGCAATTTTCGTGCCGGAACAAACCTAAATCTGACAATTATATAGTGATCACTGGCATAAATTATGCTTTCTGAAAATCGGATTCCTGCTTTCGCAGGAATGACAGGCCGGTGATAGTATTCTGAAATTCTGAAATGACAGGCATTCTGTCCGAACCAGGTTAGAAAACCTGATCATTGAGTATCAGTACCTTATCCTGTCTCAAATTTTTTCTTTAAATTTACTATTGCAAAAATTCTGAATATAAGTTTAAATAAAATCGTTTGTTTATTATCTGATGATTTATTTTAAGTTTAAATTGCAGGTGGATAAGAAAAAACTCTGAAAATATTGAAACATAATCAGCAGTTCAAAAATGACTGAAAATTCAAGCATTATTCGTAGTCTCGCCTTCAGGAAGTCTTTATAATAAGATAGTTGCAATCATGTGACAGACCCCCCTGAAAGCGGAAGTACGAATTTTTTTAATCTGCTGATAATTCACAATTTCAGATGAAACGTATTAACTTTGCACATCGTAAACCTTGCACCGCACCGGAGAGAGCCTCTATGATCTCTTATTATAACCCACCGTGCTATTTATCAGAAGATTTAATAATATCAGGCAGCGGTTCTCCACACAAACATGCCATTGCTTTTTATACCCATATAACCTACTTATATCACAGAAAAATTCACAGATTAAAAAATTTACAAAAAGTCAGGAAAGCTTCCCTGAACACGGTCAATGATTCAAGCCGAATCAACAATTCATCACAAGCAAGACAACTTAATCCGTTTTTTTTACTTAGCCCCCGGCATCGGACAATGTAACGGTTGGTGATTGAAAAACTGCCTTTAATGGATAAAAAAAAATAGGAGAACAAGGAATGGATAAAACTGTATCTTTCGAATATTATATCAGGCCATTATGGTATGTGGTCGGGGAAATACGGGACAAAGTGGAAGCCCTTTTGGAATTTGAAAACTCACTGAATGACGCATGTAAAATGGTTTCCTCTGAATTGCTTGAAAATGCCCTTAAATACGGTACCTGTCTTAAAAGAGGGAGTGACACAAGGTTTGAATTTACCGCAGATGAAAAACAAATTAGGATTGAAGTTTCTAATGATATCTACTCAGAGGACGATTACAAGTCGTTAAAAGATAATATTGATCAGATTAATGCATCAGATAATGTCAGAAACCTTTATATCGAGCGGCTCCGGCTGATGATGGAAAATACAAAAATGGTCAAAAGCCAGCTCGGTTTGTATCGTATCACTTACGAAGGCAAGTTTAAACTGAGTTACCAGCTTGAAGATACAAGATTAACCATCACAGCAATCAGGGAATTAGAAAGCAAAAACTGAGCATAAAATGAAATCCCTCCGGCTTTGATTTCCTAATCTCTCTGATAAATTGAAAGGAATAGTCTATGAAAAATTTTGACAATGGGTATCTGCAAATCATTTTAACTCGGAAGGGGGGCGCTGTTTCAATGTCCTGGCAGGGAAAAAGCGACGACAGCAATCCGTCCGTATCTCTGAATCCGTATTTGGAGCAGCTTGTTAATGAATTAAAAGGAGATGAACTGTTCATTGAATATAACACATTGAAATATATGAATTCATCAACGGTAATGCCGATCATGCAGTTCATGAAAAATCTGGAGGCGGGCGGGATTAAGACCATGATCACCTATGATTCCGGTTCTGATTGGCAGAGAGCCACATTTTCAGCGTTGCAAGCCCTGTCCTGCATTATGAACAATATTACGGTAAAAGCGATTTGATATAATATTCACTTTAATATCAAATTTTACTGAAATCATACCTTCTAAATTCGTATTTAAATGAGGGATCAGAGAGTGATTAATGCCTCATCAGAGGAGACATATTTGTAACTCAGCTGTCCTATCAGCCGTCCAAAGCTTCACTAAAGACATAAGTAGTACACCACTTCGTAAATACATTACCCCCTTTACAGAACACAACAGGCTGATTTTATAAGAACTGACAAACGCATTAAGGGGGTAACAAACTTTCAAAGTAGTGTAGTAGTTTGATAAAAATTTTTCGGTATTTTTTCCGGAGTGCGAAAATGAAATTTTCGCACATGCTGAAATTTCATTTCAACACTCCGGATCAGAAGAAATGCTGAAAAATTTATGGATAGGTATTTAAAAATATCTGGGCAAAAGTTTTTGTACATCTATAGACAAATGTCGGAAAGCTTATGGTTAGATATTTATATAATATCAGCAGATCGAAAACTTTTCATTCTGTCCGTGAAACCACATGGATTTGATTTAGTAATGATATGAAGTCCTTATCCAATAAAATCCTTGCAATTCTCATCGGCTCGAAAAAAAACCGTATATCCGAAAATTTTCGATCTGCTGAATATTTATAAAGGAGGTAATAAGTACCTAACCATAAGTTTTCGATATTTGCCAAGGAAAGAAACCCGGCTTTTTTTCCGGAATGATCCGCTTCCGCTGAAGGAAAAAGCCGGGTTTCTCCGCGGTTCACGGAAAAAAAAGATTTATAAAAAACTTTTGATCGGGTACTTATCTATGCGTTGAGATGAACCAGCATGGCAGACAAAATTGTAAAAATCGGAACATTGGAACCCAAAGGAGGAAATATGAAAAAAGGTATTATGTATCTGACCATCCTCGTATTCGGGAGCGTCGTATGGGGGACGGCATATGCGGATGTTCTTCTTATCGCTCATAAGAGCGTGCCGGAAAAGGTGCTGTCCGAAAAGGAGGTCCGTCAGATTTTTATGAGGAAGAAGATGAAATGGGCCGACAACAGCGTGATAAAACCGGCGGTTCTCGAAGATACCGAGATACACGACGCGTTTCTGGAACAGCATGTGGGGCGGAGCCGTTCCAAATGGCGGGCATATTGGAAAAAGATGGTCTTTACGGGCCGGGGCCTGCCGCCGAAAACCTTTGAGAGCCAGAAGGAACTGGTCCGGTATGTGGCGGAGACCCCGGGCGCTGTTGGCTATATTAATTCTCGGACATCTCATAAGAATGTGACGGTCATTTCTGTGAAATAGGAGGAAGACATGAAAAAAATTTTCTGCTGGGTTCTGATGATGCTGAACGTCGGAACCAATGTGCATGCATTTGATCCCGATCAGATTCAGATTCACGGGTTTGTGTCCCAGGGCTACCTGATATCCGACAACAATGACTATATGTGGACTGAGACCGAGGACGGTTCATTCCAGTTCAATGAGATGGGCATCAATTTTGCGACCCAGCTCACCGACGACCTCCGCGTGGGACTTCAGTTTCTGTCCCGTGATCTGGGAGAAATTGGCAATAACGAGGTGGAGTTGGACTGGGCATTTGCAGACTACCATTTCAGAGACTGGCTGGGGCTTCGGGTCGGGAGGATGAAACTGAGATACGGATTTTATAACCAGAGCAGGGACATTGACGCTGCCAGGACTTGGATTCTCTTACCCATGAGCGTTTATGACGAACTCACCCGGGAATTATATACCTCTGTCACAGGCATCGGAATTTATGGCGAAATCCATGGTGGGCTGAGCTATGAATTTCAGATAGGGCCATTTGATCTGGATGAAAAGAGCGGACTTGCGAAGATGACATCTGACCCTGCCCGGGAAGATCTGATCAGCATAGACTCGGAAAGTGACAATCTCGTTCTCGGGCTTGAGTGGAAAACCCCTCTTGAGGGATTAAAAATAGGGGCAACTTACAAAAAAGAAGAGAGTTCCGTCGAGGCAAACACCTTGGAAATACCGCCTGTCCCAATATCTCGGAATAATAAAGCGAAGATTACAACCGGGTCAGTAGAATATGCCTATGAAGATTTTGTTTTCAGTGCGGAATATCGGCACAGAGAACTGAATATCAGAATGGGAGAGAGAACCTTGGTTAAAGACCGTTGTGAAGAAGGATATTACGCGGCTGTCCAGTACCGTTTTACAGACTGGCTCGAACTGGGATCATATTATGCCGTTATCTACGCTGATAAAGATGACAAAAACGGAGATGGCTACGAAGCCCGTGGGCTGCCCAGAGAAGAGGCATGGCAAAAAGATATTGCGCTGTCGGCCCGGTTCGACATCAATGATTACTGGATATTCAAGCTGGAGAGCCATTTCATGGATGGTCTGTATCGTGTGGATTATGATCCTTCGGACCCGGAAGATCAGTGGATCCTGTTTGCCGCCAAGATGACGTTCAGCTTCTGAGAGATTGAGAGGCAAATAAACACGAGATACCTTGTGGTTCCATGGGACATAAGGGAAGGTGACATTATGTGCTGAGATGAACCGTCATGACTGGCAAAACAGTAAGAACCGGAACATTGGAACCCAAAGGAGGAAATATGAAAAAAGGTATTATGTATCTGACCATCCTCGTATTCGGGAGCGTCGTATGGGGGACGGCATATGCGGATGTTCTTCTTATCGCTCATAAGAGCGTGCCGGAAAAGGTGCTGTCCGAAAAGGAGGTCCGTCAGATTTTTATGAGGAAGAAGATGAAATGGGCCGACAACAGCGTGATAAAACCGGCGGTTCTCGAAGATACCGAGATACACGACGCGTTTCTGGAACAGCATGTGGGGCGGAGCCGTTCCAAATGGCGGGCATATTGGAAAAAGATGGTCTTTACGGGCCGGGGCCTGCCGCCGAAAACCTTTGAGAGCCAGAAGGAACTGGTCCGGTATGTGGCGGAGACCCCGGGCGCTGTTGGCTATATTAATTCTCGGACATCTCATAAGAATGTGACGGTCATTTCTGTGAAATAGGAGGAAGACATGAAAAAAATTTTCTGCTGGGTTCTGATGATGCTGAACGTCGGAACCAATGTGCATGCATTTGATCCCGATCAGATTCAGATTCACGGGTTTGTGTCCCAGGGCTACCTGATATCCGACAACAACGACTATATGCTCACCAAGACCGAGGACGGCTCCTTCCAGTTCAATGAGATGGGTATCAATTTCGCGACCCAGCTCACCGATGAGATTCGCGTCGGTCTCCAGTTCCTGTCCCGGGATCTGGGGGAGATCGGCAACAATGAAGTGGAACTGGACTGGGCCTTAGCGGACTATCATTTCAGAGATTGGCTGGGACTTCAGGTCGGGAAGATGAAAGCGAAATACGGCTTTCACAACCAGAGCAGGGACATCGACGCGGCCCGGACCTGGATATTGCTGCCCATGGGCATCTACAACGAAACACTCAGGGATCTGACGGCCTCCATGACGGGCGTGGGAATATACGGCAGCCTTCCCGGGGGTCTGACCTATCAGTTCCAAGCAGGCTCTTTGGAGGTGGACAAGGACAGCGGCGTAGCCCGGATGCTCGAAGGATTCGGCGCGGAAGTCGTGAGCATGGAGTCGGAAAGCGACAATTTCACCGTCGGTCTCGAATGGGAGACACCTCTCGACGGATTGAGAATAGGGGTCACCCGCACCGCGCTCAGGCTGTCCTATGAGGCGGTTTTTCCGGGTATGTCTGCTCCCATGGAAAACGATGTAGAAGGCGACAAGACAGTCGCTTCCCTGGAATATATGTATGAGAACTTCACCCTCGATTCTGAATACCGCCTGCTCGACAACAATCTGGGAGGCAGCGATAACACCGCGGAAAGCTATTTCGCGGGCATCCGGTACCGATTCTCGGACTGGTTTGAGGCGGGAACCTACTACTGTGTCTTCTACTGTAACAAGGACGACAGGGACGGGAAGGGCTTCGAGGCCATGGGACTGCCCAGGGAACTGGGGTGGTGCAAGGACATCGCGTTGTCCGTCCGCTTCGACATCAACAACAACTGGGTTTTCAAGCTGGAAGGCCATCACATGGACGGACTGAACGGTGTCGTCCGTTACGATCCCGCGGACCCGGACACCCGATGGCTCCTGTTCGCCGCCAAGATGACGTTCAGCTTCTGACAGACCGATAGGAAATAAGTACCTGAGCAAAAATTTTTTATACATCTTTTTTTCTGTGAGCGGCGGAGAAACCCGGCTTTTTCCTTTGTCGGAGAGGCATCATTCCGGAAAAAAAACCGGGTTTCTTCCTGGGCAAATATTGAAAACTTATGGTTAGGTACTTATCTCCTAAAGTAAAGCAGCTACATATCCGGAGTGCCAAACTTGCAGTTTGGCCTGAGTCATGGCTTGCCAAACTATAAGTTTGGCACTCCTCGTTTTTGGTTTCAGGCACAAACACACCTATGTTCATCATGACTGGCATGATGGAGCAAGACAAAAAGAGGAGGAATGAAAAGTGAGAGGAATATTAGCAGTCGTTGTCTTGATGTCTCTGGCAAGTGGAACAGCGTTCCCGTTCGATGTGGGCGATATCGAAATCCACGGGTTCGCAAGTACAGGCTACATGAAATCGAATCATAACAATTTTCTGATCCCGTCCGAGGAAGGGAGTTTCGAGTTTAACGAGGCCGGGATCAATTTTGCAGCTTCTCTGACAAACGACATACGGGTCGGAATGCAGCTTTACGCTTATGATATCGGGGATATCGGAAACAATGACATAAAGCTGGAGTGGGCGTTTCTTGATTATCAGTGGAAGGAGGAACTGGGCATAAGGCTTGGAAAAATCAAAACGCCTTATGGCCTGTATAACGAAGTCCAGGATTATGACATGCTTCGCACATCAACGCTTCTCCCTCAGAGTGTTTATTATAAATATCATCGTGACACAATCATAAGTTTTCAGGGCGTTGGCATATATGGGAATCTTTCCATGGGACCGGCAGGCACCCTGGGATATGATCTGTTTGCAGGTACAATGGATATCGAAAATGATGGTGGTCTGGCCAAGACTTTTTCACAAGATGATATCATTTTCAAATCTTCGAAAATGGATTATGTAGCCGGTGGCAGAATAAAATGGAGGCCCCCTCTTGACAAGCTGCTCCTTGCCGGAACCCTTTATCAATTTGATTGGAGTACTAATCTCGAATCATCTGTCGCGCCTGTGAAAATCAGAACATCAATGCCCACGGCAATCGTCTCCATTCTTTCAGCCGAATACAGCATGGGAAACCTGACTGCCGCGGCAGAATACTATCAGCTAAAAGGAACCATGACCGTGACACAGGACATGTCAGCCCTGGGGATGCCCAATCCGGATCCGACTGAAGTAGATTCGAAAAGCGAAGGCTACTACGGCCGAATATCTTATCGACTCACAGACTGGCTTGAGGCCGGAGCCTATTATTCTGTCTATTACCCTGACAAAGATGACCGGGACGGAGAAAATCAGATAGCAATGGGAAAGCCCGACTATGCCGCCTGGCAGAAAGACCTGACCCTTAGCACACGGTTTGACATTACAGATTTCTGGCTCGTAAAGCTGGAAGTCCATTTCATGGATGGGGTGGCATTATGTGTGGAACAGGACAACCCTGACGGCTATGAAAAAGACTGGACCCTGTTCGCGGTCAAGACCACGTTCAGCTTCTGAATCAAACGGAGACAAAAGGATGAAAATCAGAACAGCGGGAATATTTTTTATCGGCATTGTATTGGTTATTCTGCTGTCCGGCACCATGGCCGGGGCAGGAGAGGTGCTTGTCATTGCAAACATCAGTGTCACCGCGGATACTCTGGACCGTGCGGCAGTCTCAGCCATTTATCTCGGTGACAGGACCCGGTGGGACAGCGGCGGCAAGATACGTGTTGTCATGCTCAGAGGCGGGCCTACGCATGAGCGATTTACAAAGGACATCGTGGGGACAACTCCGGCAAAGCTCAGAAGATTCTGGAAAAAAATCGTGTTCACGGGAACCGGAACGCCTCCCAAGATATTTAAGAAGGAGACCGATCTGGTCAAATTTATTTCGAATACTGAAGGGGCAATCGGTTACATTGACGCTTCCGTATCTCCTGTAAATGTGAAAGTGATTGCTGTCAGGGAGTGAAAATCTGAGGATTGGGAAACAAGGGAAATGAAAAAAGAATGAAAAAAATAATAATGGATGTTGTCATAATGTGTCTGGCACTCGCCGGAACAGCCCATCCGTTCGCTGCGGGTGACATTGGAATCCACGGTTTCGCCAGTACGGGCTACATGAAATCGAATCATAACAACTATCTGATTCCGACCGAGGAGGGGAGTTTCGAGTTCAACGAGGCCGGAATCAACTTTACAGCTTCCGTGACAAACAACATAAGGGTTGGGATGCAGCTTTACTCATTCGACCTGGGGGATGTCGGGAACAATGACATGAAGCTGGACTGGGCGTTTCTTGATTATCAGTGGAAAGAGGAGCTCGGCATAAGGCCCGGAAAATTCAAGACTCCGTTTGGCCTGTACAATGAATTGCAGGACTATGACATGCTGCGCACATCCGTGTTGCTCCCTCAGTCTGTTTATAACAGGTTCTTACGTGAGACCATGGTGGTTCAGGGGCTGGGTCTCTATGGGAATGTTTCAGCGGGGGCAGCGGGCACTCTGGCTTACGACGCATATTTTGGCACGGAAGATATCGACACAGAGGGCGGTCTGGGTAAGTTTGCCTCAGCACAGGGCATATTAAAAAACTGTACGATAGGCCACATATTCGGAGGCAGAATAAAATGGAAAACACCTCTTGACGGCTTGCTGCTTTCTTCATCTTTTTTAGAATTTGAGATCGTATATGATATGGAAGCACGAACTGAGCCTGTTGTAAAAATGGAGGTTTCAGTGCCGGAATGGCAACTTTTTATTTTTTCAGCAAAGTATGGTATGGGAGATATGACGATTGTCGGGGAATATAGCAGACAATCAGGAGATGTGACCATAACGCAGAACCTTTCAAATCTTGGCCTGCCAAATCCTCCCCCCATGGAGGCCGGTATTTATAATGAAGGCTACTACGGTATGATATCTTATCGGTTCACCGACTGGTTTGAGGCAGGCACGTATTATTCTGTCTATTATCCTGACCCTGATGACCGTGACGGAGAGAATCAGGCGGCAATGGGAAAACCTGACTATACAGCCTGGCAAAAAGACTGGACCCTGAGCACACGGTTTGACATCACGGATTTCTGGCTCGTAAAACTGGAAGTCCATTTCATAGATGGCGTGGCACTGTGTGCGGATGCAGACAACCCTGACGGCTATGAAAAGGACTGGACACTGTTCGCGGTCAAAACCACTTTCAACTTCTGAACCATGCGGAGACAAAGTCCCATGGCTGCTTGCCATGCAGACGCACACATCCGGAGTGCCAAACTGTAAGTTTGGCACTCCGGATGTTAAAAATGTCTTGCACAATGATCATGGTCAGTTTGAATTAAAAAAAACAAATTATCACTGGGAGGGAACATCATGTGGCAGTCATTAAGCATTACAAAGAAGATATGGCTAAGTCTGAGCATCATTATTCTTGGTTATTTTGGCTCTACGGTATTTGGATTTATCCTCGGACAGAAAACAGAATCACGGCTCCGAGACGTTTCGGGTTATATGTTTACTGCCGCAATTCAGAGCCGCCTTGCCCTCTCGGAATTCAACGAACATATCACAGAATATGCTGACGCGGTTGTCACTGAAAGCACAGATTCTCTTGAACGGGCAAAAAACAAATCAGCCGAGGTCAGAAAGGCACTTCAGGAAATTGAGCGTCTGGAAGGAATGAATCCCGGAAGAGTGGATGAAATTCACGAGACACTGAAACGATTTGAGACATTCAGCGTGGCAGCGAACACCATATATACAGCCATGACTGAGACTCCGGAATTGGAGGAATCTGTCATGGAAAGGGCTTCCAGGCTGTCTCAGGAAACAAATATGATCCGAAAGGAACTTGAATCCTTTGCGTCCTTGTTCAGCGACGATTTGAAAGCAGAAGTCTCTGCAATACAGAAGGCAACGAAAATGAACTCTTATATGAATATCATTGTTTTTCTTATCGTTGTTTTACTGTCAATCGTTTATATCAGACATCTTGTCTCCCTGGGAATCACCGGCCCGGTCGCTCGTATCGTGGAGACAGCCAATGCCATTGCTTCGGGGAACTTTCAAAAAGAAATAAACATTCGCAGTAAGGACGAAATCGGCGAGCTTGCGGACGCTTTTCGCCATATGCAGCAGACCATTGACCAGGTTTTTAAAGAGACAGAAATGCTGATCCAAGCCATTCAGGACGGAAACCTGACACGTCGGAGTACTGCTGCTGAATTCCGCGGGGGATGGCAGGAGATCATCATCGGTATTAATAAGATAATAGAGGCATTTATGTCTCCGTTCAATATCATGGCATCCTATATAGACAGGATTTCGGACGGAGAAATTCCGGAAAAGATCATTTTGAAATATAAGGGAGATTTCAATAAAATCAACAACAATCTGAACCTGCTGATTGATTCCATGAACCAGACTGCCGTGGCTGCCGAAGCCATTGCTTCAGGCAATCTTAACGTGGATGTTCGGGAACGCTCGGAACATGACCGGATGATGCAGGCCTTAAACCGGATGATACAGAAGCTGAACCAGATCATGGATGAGACAAATAGAATGATCCGGGCAGTGGGAAAGGGCAGGCTGGATATCACAGGACATGCGGAATCTTTTGAAGGCGGCTGGCGGGACCTTGTCACGGGGGTGAACAATCTCATCGCCGCGTTGAGCGGCGCTGTCAGCCGTGAGGCGGCCGTGACCATGGAAATGGAATTGGCAAAACAGATTCAGACCGCGCTTCTGCCCAGAGAAATGGAACATGATGATCTTGAGATTGAAGCGATGATGATCCCCGCGGATGAAGTGGGGGGGGATTTCTACGATGTGCTGAACGGACACGGGGAGCATCTCTGGCTGGGTATCGGAGATGTATCGGGCCATGGCGTGACACCGGGACTGATCATGATGATGGCGCAGACCGCGAACACGGTTATCGCAAGGAATTTCGAACAAAGCCCCCGTGAGGTCGTTATCGGCATCAATGATCTCTTATACCAGAATGTTCATGAACGGCTCGGTTCCGATCATTTCATGACCTTCACCGCTCTGAAATATACAGGGCAGGGCAGATTCAACCATGCAGGCGCGCATTTGCCCATGATCGTATATCGGCAGGGAATAGGGAAATGTGAGAATATCCAAACAAAGGGAACTTTTTTGAATTTTGTGGCGGATATTTCCGAGATAACAGAGGATTCCGTATTTGAACTGGGCATCGGTGATACTCTGGTGATGTACACTGACGGACTTACCGAGGCGAAAAATCGGGACGGCAGGCTTCTGGGTCTCGAAGGCCTCACGGAGATTGTCACCGCCCATATCAGCAAAGATACTGAGGACTTTCGGAATGCGGTCATGAATGACGTGCTGGCCTGGTGTGGTCACGACAGGGAGGATGATTTCACGCTGGTAGCAGTGCGGCGGGCCAATTGAAAAAAGTCTTAAATAGTATCTGCTGAATTCCTATTATCTGCTGCCTTTTCATAGTGTTATATGGTATTTTTGAATTTTTAATCTGAGAGGCTCTGAGACCCTCGGCCGTAATTTCCGACAAAAAGGGAAAGAGTCATCTGGAATGCGAGTTCGGGACCACGGTTCAGATGATTTTCACCCGGGCCGGTTTTATGATCACGGCCGAGAATTTCGTCGGAAATCCGGGGGATAAGACCCTCTACGGTGAAAGCCCCGGTTGTAGCAGCAGGTTTGCAGCCGCCCCGCCAAGCCCTACAGCATATTTGTAGTAAATCATGTTGCGAATATGCCGCCCTGACCGGGCTTGGCCGGCCCGGCATGATGAATGCTACAAATATGCCGCCTCCACGGGGGGTTCCCGGCCTCCCCTAAATCCGTTATAAGCAGACAAATTTTTTTTGTTCGAATCAGGTCAGAAAACTTGATCAGCGAGTTACAGGGCAATTTTGCACAAGTAGTGATGAATGAGATTCAGTTTTCTGTGAGCGGCAAAGATTCACACACATCCTCGTTGCTACGTTTCACGTCCCGGACAGTAGCCGAAATTAGGACGCGAAACGTCTGTTCTGCATTCCCACGCAAAGCTTGGGAACGAGATAATGAGATAATGAGATAAGCGACGTGGCGTTGGAACGAGATAAATTTGTTTTCCAATCCATATGAGAGCACAGGACAGCCTGTTCGCGGGATATGTTTTTAAAATACTGAATTTAAAAGTTAAATATCTATTTTGTCTTTTATCACTAATATTGTTGAAAAATTTAAATTTTTTGCTATGATAATTAAATCTGATGAGCAAAATACAACACATTGTTGGTTCCCGTTCCCACGCAGAGCGTGAAAACGAGAGAAAAATTCCACCTGTAAATTTTCCTGTGATACGGTCTGAAATCATTTTTGACATATTTAAAATCAGATAGTTATCTCATAAAAAATATGTCATCGCAGAAAAATTCACAGGTGAAAAAAATTTGTAAGACTCAATGGCCAAATTTTTTCGTTATTCCGTTCGACAGAACTCACGCCGAACAGAATAACAGACGGTGCGGCCGGATCGGATCAAAAAAAACGTGATTATCGAGTAAGAAGTATAGGGAATTCGGATAAAAAAAAAGACTTCCTTTGTTACCTGACCTCTCTGTAATTTTTGTTCTCATAAATCCTTTTGGCAGATCAGAAAATTTTTTAACAGAACTAAGTACCTAACCATAAATTTTTAATATCTGTCCGGGGAAGAAACCCGGGTTTTTTTTGGGGGAATGATGTGTCTCTGATAAAGGAAAACCCCGGGTTTCTTCGACGCTCGCAGAAAAAGAGTAATATAAAAAATTTTTACTCAGGTACTTCACTCTGCGGAAGTAACTCTGGGGTGACAGGTTACAAGATATTCTTACAGAAGAAATAAAAGGCGTTATAAAAGAGCGTATTTGTAAAAATATGCTGATGAAACGGGGCAGACCACTTGTGCGATTTGCTGATGAGATATCCTTTTTTCGGACAATGAAGAAAGTTGTCAGACCATCTCATGCCATGCCCGATGAACTGCCGGATATACTGACATTTAACACCTGACATCTAACACATATATTTATGGTAAAGGAGTTGGAATATTAAAATAATGAGCTATTCTATTTTAGATGCCATCGGCAACACTCCCCTGGTCGAAATAAGAAAACTGAATCCGAACCCGAAAGTCAGAATTCTGGCAAAGCTGGAATATGTTAACCCGGGCGGTTCCATCAAAGACAGAGCAGCCCTTTTTATGATCGAAGCCGGAGAAAAATCCGGTGAACTGACCCCGGATAAGACGGTCATTGAGGCCACAAGCGGAAATACCGGCATCGGTCTTGCCCTGATCTGTGCGGTGAAAGGTTACAAACTGCTCCTGGCTATGTCCGAAGCTGCAAGCCTTGAGCGACAACAGATATTGAAAGCCCGCGGTGCTGATATCCTTCTTACCCCGGGTCATCTTGGCACGGACGGAGCCATTGAAGAGGTCTATCGCCTGGCACGGGAAAATCCCGAAACCTATTTTATGACAGATCAGTATAATAACGAAGCCAACTGCCAGGCGCATATCTGCGGAACCGCCAAAGAAATCTGGGAACAGACCCATGGAAAGGTTTCCGCAGTCGTCGCCACCGTGGGCACAACCGGCACACTCATGGGCATTTCAAAAGGACTGAAAAAATATAATCCCGACATCAGGATCATCGGGGCAGAACCTTATCTTGGTCATAAAATTCAGGGACTTAAAAATTTAAAAGAATCCTACTGTCCTGAGATATATGACAAGGACTGCCTGGATAGAAAGGTTAACATTGAGGATGAAGAAGCCTTTGAGATGGCCAGACAGCTTGCAAAAAAAGAGGGGCTTTTTGTGGGGATGAGCAGCGGGGCCGCCATGGCCATTGCCCAGAGAGAAGCCAGAGAAATGGCTGAGGGGATCATTGTCGTGATATTCCCGGACAGCGGGGAAAGATATCTGAGTACGCCGCTGTTTACTGTGAGAGACAAGGCAGACCTGAAATTATTCAATACCCTGAGCCGAACCAAAGAACCGTTTGAGCCGATAACCCCGGGTAAGGTGTCCATGTATTCATGCGGGCCTACAGCATATGCAAGGCTGCATCCGGGAGAATGGCGGCGATTTGTGTTTTCAGACCTGCTGTGCCGCTATCTTGAATTCCGGGGATATTCTGTAAATCATATCATGAATATCACAGACTTGGATGATAAGACCATAACCGGTTCTGAAAAACAAGGATTGGAACTCTCCGAGTTTACAAAAAAGCATATTGAATCATTTAAAGAAGACTTGGTCGTTCTGGGTATTGAACCGGCTGCAAAATATCCCCGGGCAAGCGAGCATGTGGAAGACATGACCGCGTTAGCAGAAAAACTGATGAAAAAAGGATTTGCCTACGAAAAGCTCCGGTCTTTGTATTTTGACATTTCCCGGTTTGGCGAATATGGCCAACTGTCCGGTATTGATATCAATAAAATAAAATTAGGCGCGACCGTGGATCTGGATGAATATGAAAAGGATAATCCCCGGGATTTCACACTCTTCAAAAGGTCCCGACTTTCAGAACTCAAACGGGGGATATATGTCAAAACCGAATGGGGGAATGTGCGCCCCTCGTGGCATATCCAGTGTGCGGCCATATCTATGAAATATCTCGGGGAAAGCTTTGACATTCATACCAGCAGCCGAGAACTCATGTTTCCCCATCATGAAAATGAGATCGCCATCGCCGGGGCTCTGACCGGAAAGCCCCTGGCCAGATATTGGATACATTGCGACAGAGTTCTGGTTGATGGTAAAAAAGTGGATGAAAACGGAACCCGGATGACGCTTGATGAAGTAAGAGACAAAGGATATTCAGGAAAGGATATCCGGTACTGGCTGCTTTCGGGTCATTACAGAAAGCCGCTGATTTTTTCCGAGGACAGGCTTGATTTTGCCAGGCATTCCCTGAAAAGACTGAATACATGTGTCCATGCCCTGCTGAACATAAAACAAGGGGATTCGTATCCGGAACTGGATCAGCTGCTGTATGATATTAAGCAAGGCTTTGTCCAGGCCATGGATGATGACCTGAATATCTCAGCAGCCATGGCATCAATATTCAGACATATCAAAAAAATAAACACTCTGCTTTTGGAAAAAAAGATCAGCCCGGATGACGCGTTTAAAATTACAGATGTGTTCCGAAGTATTGATTCCGTGTTGAACATGTTTGATTTTGGTGATGAATTGTCTGCTCCTGAAATTCAAACTCTGATAAAAGAAAGAGAAAAAGCCAGAGCAGCAAAAAACTGGGAGCTTGCAGACAAGATTCGTGAACAGTTAATATCACGCGGTGTTACAATAAGAGACGGAAAATCTGAATAACACCTCAGACATCCCAAGTTTTCAACACTTCGGAAGTCTTTTGTATAACGATCATAACCCGGGGGGTCTGAATCAGTTATAATCTGTTGAATTGCAGGGCGGACACACAAAAGCCGTGTTCACCCTGCCGCTAACAAAGCATAAGAAATTGCAACTTTTCCTGACACCTGACACCTAACACCTAACACCTAACACTTAACACCTAACACTTTCATAAGGATACAAATAAAATGAAACCGATATATTTTCCATTTACATATATTTCCGAACCCGTTGCAAAGGCATTGGGTTCGTGTTTCAGACAGACAGTTATTTATCAGCCCTCAGCCCTTAACCACCCTGAAACAATACAGAAATGTGCTGAAACCGGTCTCCTTGACATCCGTACCCCTGTAAAAGGAAACCAGGATAAATTGGATATGCTCATAAAAGAATACAGGAAATGGGCAGACCTTCATCAGGGCGGGGGACTGTCTTTTTTCAAAACCCGGGGAAACAGCATTCCTTTTTTTGATGAAACATCCTCATCAAAAATCCGGTCAGATATTGTCCGAAATCTGGATTCCGAAAGCAGGAATATAAATTCTGAGAGTAAAAAGGCCGAACCGGATGTCTCGAAACTGCTTTTAAATATCAGGCTTTTTCTTTGTATCGCCCAGGCATTTGATATGCAGAACTGGGAATTAACCAATGATCTGGCCTCATTTGAAAAAATGGAACAGGAGCTGATGAACAACCTGAAAGGGGAAAATTCCCAATTCCCAATTCCCAATTCTCAATTTTCAATTCCAAAAGATGATCCGGGAAATTATATGACAGCAGAACGAACAGAAGCCTGGGTTCATCTGATGCAGCATGATCCTGAAAAATCAGGGCTGTTTATTACCTCCAGCCGCTCTGTGTTTGAACATCTGGCTGACAAATCACCGGATATGAAACAGGTGCTTTATTTTGATTCAGTACCATTGTATGAAAACAAGAAAGATGAAAAATTAAGTCACTGGCAGGACAGTCTGATGGAACATCTTGATATGCTATCTGAAACTGCTGAAATACCAACAGACAGCATTGCCCCCCCTCCTGCTGATAATGATTGTTCCGGAAAGGTTTCCTTAACATTCTGTCTTGTCCCGGGGAAAACACCGGATGAATTTTTTGACTGTTGTGTCAAAAATAAAATATTCCAAGGTGAAAAAAAAGGGGGAGCCTGTAAAAATACGCTGATCGGAATTATTGAATTTTAATATAACTGACTTATCACACTGATTTTTTTTCTTCAGTCTGATAATTGGGATCAGATTTATTTGAAAAAAATCATAAGAAGGCTTGACTCGCCTTATTAAGTGGTATAATGAGTTGCCCCATATTGTAAAGAAATTTTTATCTAACCTCAATAATTTAATTTTATTCAAAAAGGAGACTCTAGATGGCTTATCCTGTAGTTGATCAAGAAAAATGCGTAGGCTGTGAAGAATGTGTTGATATCTGTCCTGTGGATGTGTTTGAGATGAAGGATGGAAAATCTGTTCCTGAAAGACCCGAAGATTGTGAAGAATGTGAAAGCTGTGTTGAAACCTGTGAAGAGGGTGCAATTGAACTTGTTGAAGATTAATTAAACACGAACATTGCTTTTCAACCTGCATTATCCCCTGGTCTTTTATCGCTTCTGACAGGCCAGGGGAAATTTTATTCGCATCCAACACGTTGTTATTTTTCCTTATTTTCCACGTTCCCCGGCATTCCTTTTTCAGTTTAAAAAAATTCATGTTGTAAATTTTTTTGTGATCACATTGATTTTAAACATTAATTTATGTTATTCGGCGCGAAAAATTATGGTGACTGTATCACAGAAATATTCACAACTCAAAAAAATGAAATGCAGCCTGAACAGAACAATTATTTTTTGCTGTCCGACCCCTGCTAAACAGATAATGTCAGCAGCTCAGAAATTCTTTCCGAAGTTGAAAAACAGAGCAGATCAATTTTTTGCATCCTTGCAAAATTTTTCCAATACCCAATGCAAAAAAACGCTTCGCTCTGTTTTTGAACTTTTATTTATTCGGAGTTCCCTGAGAAGACACGATTCATTATGATTCAGCCAAATGAAACAAAGACCATTTATCCGGTCATACTGACTGTTCCGCTTAAAGACAGAGACCTCAGAGGCAGATCCAAAGTGAGCAGTCTCAGCAGACACGCGCGGCATGCGCTTAAAATATCTGCTGAGAAAAGCGGATATGAGTTAAAACAAACCAATGATCTTTTAAAGGATGAACATGGTGCCCCTCTGCCTGTTGATGGAAAATATTGGTCCGTGACCCATAAGCCTGAATATGTGGGAGGTGTGATTGCGTCAGGACGGATCGGTATTGATATCGAAAAAATCCGCCCCTGTTCAGCGCTTCTTTTCAAAAGAATAGCCGATGACAGCGAATGGGGGCTGACTGACGCAGAATCCTTTAAACTTTTTTTTCGCTACTGGACATCAAAGGAGGCGGTTCTGAAAGCTTCGGGAACAGGCATCAAAGGGCTTCCCAAATGCAAGGTGACACAGATCACAGATGATCATCACCTTATCATAGAATACAGCGATAAAAAATGGCTCATAGAACATTTTTATTTTGACGGTCATATAGCATCCGTCGTCAAAAATATATATGATATTAACCAGATGCTTTCGGAGACAGGTTCAGTTGAATGGAAATTGATATAAAATAAATTCGTTATCACTTAACGCCTGACAGTTGACATCTGCCATGACGACTGAGATGTGTTTTCCGCTGTTTTTTGGCGAGAGACTGGCGGGGATATAATCAGTAGATGGAAAATGCCCTGAACCGCTCCCGGGGGATTGACAAATCCGCCGGAAATGCCCGGGATTTGTCAATCCCGGACGAGCTTTTTAGAATACTTTCCATCTACTGATAATGACAAATGAAAATACTCATGAACAATCTTTCCGAAACATCATTTCTGCCGAGTTTTTATTTTCTCCGATATGAAGCTTAACCGTCATACTTTTGATTTGTCAGCCTTTCTCCTCCATAATCGGGATGATATTATCAGGGAATGGGTCAGCAGGCTCCACGCCGATGTGGGATATCTGTATTCCCAAAGACCTCTCAAGGAGCTGATAAGAACAGTGTCCGAAGCTTTTTACGGAGACTTTCATGTCCTTGTTCACAATGATTTCACCTATATTGACCGATTTATTGAAAAAATAACTCAGATACGTCTGGAAACAAAATTCTCACTTTCACAAGTCCAGAAAGCCTTTGAGATTTACCGGAGCATCGTGATTCCGCTTTTGGCAAAAGAAACCGCGATTGATGATTTTCTTGAAAATGTCATCAGAATTAACCAATGTCTTTCTTATACGATTCAACGCTTCAGTGATTATTTTCAGGCAATGCACGAAAGGACCATCAGAGAGCATAATCTCAGACTGGAAAAAGAAGTCAGAGTCCGAACCGCTGAACTAAGGGAATCAGAACTGAAATACAAAACATTGGTGGAGGAAATCACTGATGGCTATTTTGTGATCCAGGAGGAAGTCATTGTTTTCGCCAATCGCGCGTTTTGCAAAATGCACGGCTACTCAGCCAGGGAAGTGATCGGAGAGAAGTTTTATCATTTTATCGTGCCTGAACATCGTGAACAAGCTATTGAAATGTATAACAAAAGCATTTTAAAAAAGCCTGCGCCGCGCATTTTTGAGTATCTGCGTCTGACCAAAGAGGGACGCACCTTTCCCACAGAGATTACTGCAAGGAGAACCCATTTTGAAGACAGGCTCTGGAACATCGGGATATGCAGAGATATGACAGAACGGATCGAGATGGAACAGAGAGTTCGAAAAGCAGAACAGATGGCTTATATCGGACAGCTCACCACGTCTCTTTCCCATGAAATACGGAATCCGCTTTCGGCCGTGAAAATGAATCTTCAAATCCTCAGAAAAAATGATCAGATTCGCGGGAATGACCAGCGACGGGTGGATATTTCCGTCAGAGAAGTGATTCGTCTCGAAGGGATTCTCAAGGAACTTTTGGACTTTGCAAAGCCCCTCCGTCTCAATATTGGTGAATGTGACATTAATCGGGTTCTTTGTGCATGTGTGGAACTGCTTGAAATAAAATTTGAACAAAAGAAATTAGCTGCTATTTGTTCGTTTCATCCGGAGGTTCCCATGATCCGGGCGGACCAGAAAAAACTGGAACAGGCATTTATTAATCTGTTACTGAACGCGTTCGAAGCGTCCGATCCAAGGGGAAAGATACTGATTACCACCTGTTATGCCTCAAAAGAATATCCCCCGGGATTGAAGTGATGATTGAAGATGAAGGCCGCGGTATCCCAAAAAAACAATTACATGATATTTTTGAACCATTTTTCACCACCAAGACCAGGGGAACGGGTCTGGGGCTGACCAACGTGAAGCAAATTACCGAAGCGCACGGAGGCACCGTGGAAGCGGCAAACCGTCAGTCCCGAGGCGCGTTCTTCCGTTTGTGTCTTCCCCTGGGAGAGGTTAATCATGGCTAAAATACTTCTGATAGATGATGAATACTCAATTCTTGAGTCTCTTGATATGTTTTTGAGTGAAAAAGGTCATCATGTTTTCAAAGCAGCCACTGGCAAAGAGGGACTCGGACTTTTTCGCCAGCACAGGCCCGATGTGGTTATTCTGGACATCCGCCTTCCTGATCTCAACGGCCTGGATATTCTCAGCGAGATGCAGGAATCCGAAGCTGCTGCCAAGGTGATTATGATTACGGCTTTTCAGGACATGGAGACCACCATTCAGGCCATGAAAAGAGGCGCGTATGACTATATTCTCAAACCGCTGGACGCGGATGAGGTGGAAAAAGCCGTTGAGCAGTCATTGGAAGTCCTGAAGGCAGAACAGGATATCCCTTGTGCGGAAGACGCGGAAAAAACGGCCAGTTCAGATGTTATTATCGGCAAAAGCGAAAAAATGCTGGAAATATTCAAAATGATCGGGCTGTTGTGCCAGAACCGGGCACCGGTTCTCATTCAGGGCGAGACCGGAACAGGCAAGGAACTCATCGCCAGGGTGATCCATCAGAACAGTCCTTATAATGAGGAACCATTTGTCACACTGGACTGCTCTGCTGTGGTGGAGACGCTCCTGGAAAGCGAACTCTTTGGTCACGAAAAAGGAGCATTTACCGGCGCAACTCATAAAAACAAAGGAAAAATTGAGGTGGCCGGAAAGGGAACCCTTTTCCTGGATGAAATGGGAGAACTCCCCCTGAGCCTCCAGGGAAAGTTTCTGGGGTTTTTGCAGCGTCGTGAGTTCATGCGGGTGGGAGGACACCAGGTGTTGAACTCCCGATGCCGTATTATAGCGGCCACCAATCGTGATTTGGCTGTCATGGTCAGGCATGGCCGATTCAAGGAAGACCTCTATTATCGTCTCAAGGTTGTGACGATTTATGCCCCGCCTCTCAGAGAACGCCTCTCTGACATACCGCTGCTGGCTGATTACTTCTTGCAAAAAATCAACAATGAACTGGGGGCCGAGGTATCAAAGTTTCAGCACGGCGTAATGGATCGTCTGATGACCCATCCCTGGACCGGCAATGTCAGAGAACTGGAAAACGCACTTGTGGAGGCTGTGGTGCGCTCCCGGGGGAAAGTTATCCTTTTGGAAGCAATTGAGAAGATTCTCGGAACATATGCGCTTCAATCCGAGGGCCCTTCCTCATATTCTCTGTCCGGTGTGGAAAAGCATCATATTCAGAATACGCTCTCCTGTGTGAACTGGAATCGGACCAAAGCATCCCGCATGCTGGGGATATCATTGCCCACCTTACGGAGCAAAATCCGCAAATACGGCATTGTTCCTCATAAGGAAACTGAGTTATAGATGTTATGTGAGGCTTTATATCCGAATGTCATACAGCAATAGTTCGGACAGTTTTTGAAAATTAAGACTATAACCTGCTGAAAACAAAGAATTTAATTTTTCAGAACAGAAATCATCAAAACCTGTGAAATCAATTGGTTATAAAAACCGTCCGAACTGTTGATACAGGATCAATAAAACAAAGTATAACAGGATGAAAGCTATCTTTGAAAATGTTTTTTTTTAAAAAAACCAATTGTTATTTTACTGTGTTTTGTATTCTTGTCTTAATGCTTTTTTTTACGGTCAATAAAGGATTTTCCGAAGAAGAAGAAGAGGTGATCAGAAAAAATCAGGCCATTGAAGATATCAATGGAAATACCAACCTGAAAGTATCCATTGAAACGACACTTAAAACTGAAACCGAACATGTCGGAAAACTTAAAAAACAGCTCAGTGACCTGAGAGAAACAGACAGAATTCTCTCTACGGAGATGAATGCTTACAAGGTCCGATTATCTGGCTATGGCAACATACTTGTCTCACCAAAAATTCAGATCGAAGATATTGAAAAAGCCTGGGCAGACACGAACGCCGCTTTGACCAGCATCTCTGACACGCTGAAATATCTCGTACAGAACAGAGATGTTGTCAGACAGTCACTTGAACAGGCTGAAGAACAATATGAGCTGAATGAAAAGCAATTATTGGACATTAATACTGATGTTTCTGACATTTCCGAAATCCAGACGCTGGTTGATAATTTTCAGTCCCTGATAAAGCTCCTTTCCTTTAAGATACAATATCTCGAAGAACTTCATAAGATTTATACAGAAAAAATTGACCAACTGGAAGATATCCAAAAAGCTTTTACCGAATTTTCGGGAAAATTTGATGAGCAAATTAAGTTAAGAAAAAAGGAAGCGCTTTTCAAACGAAAAGAGAGTCCTCTGCTCCTACAGAACTGGAAACAGGTCAGGGAAGAACTGATTCTGTTATTCAGCCAGTCCCTGTTATTGTTTTCAAAAAATTTCTGGTCTGACATGGTCCGTACACTTTGGAAAACAAGTGATCTTCTTCTTGTCACCGCCCTGGTGCTTTTCGGAATCATCCAGATTGCCTTATTGCGAATTCGCAGATATTTTATTCAGTTAGGGCAGGTACGTTTTTTACCCGAGCAGTATCCCTGGCGCCATTTTATCTTACAGATCTTTCGCCGGTCCCTGCTTCTTCTGGGAACGACGCTTTTTGTATATTTTTATGCTCATCTCCGGAATTTTTATTCCACGATTCCTGTTATCCGGCTTGTTTTTCACATCCTGCTGACATGGCTGTTTTCTCAATGGAGTCTGGTTTTTCTCAAATTGTGGAACCAGCGGGGCAAATACCCTGTCCCCGGGCCGCTGGTGTTTCGTCTGCGTATTCTGATCATCCTGATTCGATCTTTTGCCATTGTCTATCTCGTGATATCATGGCTCGTCGGGGAAAGCAGTATTATTCTGTTTTTTGTCCGAATACCTTTTGAAATCAGTCTCCTTGTATGGTGCATCCTGTCCTGGAAAACGTTCCGAAAATCCATGACTGACCCGGACCGGTCTCCCAGATTGTCAAAAATGCAGTATTTTCTTATGGAACTCAGCTATCTCATTGTGGGGGGAGGTATTATTTCAGAATTTGCAGGTTACGGATCATTGGCGATTTATTGGTACACTTCCTGGGCATGTACGGCAGTCTCGCTTTTATGGGGAGGGCTTTTTTTCTTTCTTCTTTATGAGTGGAACAAAAGATTTAAAACATCTGCAAGCACCCTCCCTGAAACATCTGCAAAGCCTGCGGATCCGCTTAAATGGCTTTTCCTCCAGATTTGCTGGCTGATATGGCTTGGCATATTTTCCATATCACTGTTTTTCGCATGGGGAGCAAAACAGGCTGTAATCATTGGTTTTTTCAAACTTTTAAGTAAGAATATGACTCTGGGAGGCATGAACCTGAGTTTTCTGGGATTTGTCTATGGGATAATCATTCTGCTGTGTACTCATGCAGCCACCCGCGTCTGGAAAAATACACTGATAAAGAAAATACTTGCCCACAGCGGCCTGAGATCAGGACTCAAAGAATCCATAACAACCCTGACCATTTATTTGCTCTGGCTTTTCGGAATTTTAATTTCGCTCAGTATTATTGGTGTCAACACAACTTCTCTCACTGTGGTGTTCGGCGCGCTGGGTATCGGTCTTGGTTTTGGCCTTCAGAACATATTTAATAACTTCATCAGCGGAATTATTCTCTTGTTTGAGCGTCCCATACAAGTGGGAGATGCAGTTGAAATCAACGGAATCTGGGGAGAAGTAAGAAAAATAAATGTGCGCTCAACTCTGGTTCAGACCTATGATAACGCGTCCCTCATTATTCCCAATGCAGATTTTATCAGCAGCCAAGTGACCAACTGGAGTTTCAGAGATGCGAGGATTCGTCGGATTATCACAGTGGGGGTGGCATATGGCTCTGATACAGAAGCTGTGCGTCAGACACTCCTGGAAATCGCTGAAAAACAGTTCACGGTGCTTAAATATCCTGGTCCGAGTGTTCTGTTCACAGATTTCGGAGACAGCGCGCTTATTTTCAAGTTGCGTTTTTGGACAGATGTGGATAATTGTCTTATTGCTGAATCAGATATACGGTTTGAAATTGACCGGCTTTTTCGGAAAAGAAATATTCAGATTCCTTTTCCGCAGAGAGATATTCATATTCGTTCAGAAGAAAATAAAGGAGAATAAAAAGGGCGCATTTTAACATGTCCTTTCGAGGCTTTTACAAAATGTTTTCGATCTGCTGGAAATTATAATCACATCTGTGCTAAAAGAGAAATTTCAGAATGGCACATACGCTGACTGGTCCCCGAATGACAGGGCGTGCCAAAGTCAGACTTTGGCACTTGTCTCCATCGAAAATTACCATTCCGATTTCAACATATCTCTTATGTCTTCAGGAAAAGCCATGCAGACAGATTCGTTAAAGAGTCTCTGGATTGCTCCGATATCAGGTGTTGCCAGAGCCTGATTAAAGAAGGTGCGGGGAGAGAAGAGCAGATGAAACCGTGTATGGTCATCTGTTTCCGCGCCAGTAAAAAAATTCATGTTAAAACTGTAGATTCCCATTTTGTCATACGCTGCCATTGCTTTGGTAAGCCCTTTTGCGATATCTGAAAGATCATCATCTGTAAGCTCAAGGGTGCATCGGACACCATCCACCACTGCTAAGACATCACCCGCGACTCCCAGCGGCGCGTAAGCTGTGAGCCAGGTGGTGCGGCCTATTTTTCCCAAAAATCGTCTGCCGTCCGCGGTTTCAGCCTTCACAAGATCATCCCAGTAGTTTGTCCTGCTGGTCTCCATATAGATTTTTGCCGCGTCAAGCTCGTTTCGCATGAGATTCGGAGCAAAAGAGGAGGAGAAGACCTGCAAATGGGGATGTATTATGGAACTCCCCGAAGGCGGCATGTAGTTCCAATTGATAATATTATAGACAGATTCCTCATTCCCTGTATCCCGAAATCTGCGGAAAAAATCCATGGCAAGGCGGAATGCTTTTGCAATGCGCTCCGGTTCGATTTCCGTCATGGGAATATAATGGCGGCTGCCCATGGTGGCCACTGCCCCGATGCTGTCATAGGGGGCGATATTGGGAAAAAGCACCATATCATCCGAGATCATGCGTCCCTCTTCCACAATTTCCGGGGGAAAACAGGGGGTTATTTTCATAATTTTATCCGGGCAGAAAGGACACATTTTCTCAGTTCCGGAAATGAGTTTGTCAAAATCAGGCTTTTCCCATTTCAGCTTCATGAAATGGCAGATTCTTGAGCTTCTGCGGGTAAGGGGGTCTATGCGGATTTCGCTGGGAATGGTTTTGCGTGCCATGTTTTCAGCAGGATTGAGAATGACAGTTTTTTTTTGAACAGATTCAAATTTCATGATGCCTCCTTTGATTTTATAACTTCAGCAGTTCTGGTAAAAAACGAATTGAAACACATATTCTTTTCAGCAGGGCTGGTTTCCGGCCCGCCAATTTCATAGATTCCGAAATGTTGGCAACTTCGGAAGTCTTGTTTTATTCTGATTATAAGGGATTTAAGGATTTTCCCAAAATAAAACACCCGGAATCCGGGAACGTAAAATCTGGGGTGGGTGGAGCGAAGCGCAACCCACCTTGTGCGGTGGGTTGCGCTTCGCTCCACCCACCCTACATCCGAGAATTTTATTTATTTGGAAATCCCTTATACAAAAACCCTGTAGAGAAAAGGGGTCACAGCTTATCCAGAAGATTTCCCAGACTTTTGAGATGGGCTTTTTCCTCATCTGCCAGACCAAACAAAATTTTTCTTACATTTTCATCCTTACTTTTTTCCGCATACCGCATATACAGATCCATGGCCTGGGCTTCAAGCATCATGGCGATATTAAGGACATCCGCGGCCGTCTGCATGACAGGTTTGTTTTGCTCCAAAAACTCTTCCGTGGTAAGGCCACCTTCCATGACCTCTGACATAATGGTGCGCTCAAACGCGTCTTTGTCAGCAGGTCCCGGATCAAAAGTGAGATACAGATTAAAAAGCCTTTGTTTGTGTTTTTCTTCTATTTTTGACAATTGGGTAAGCAAGTTCGCCACAGGTGCGTTTTCAGGCTTTGCGGAAAGAACAGTGTAAAATTCTTTCAATCCCTCCTCCAGTCCGTAAGCAATCTGAATGATCTCGGCAGGGGTCTCATTGCCCTTTAAAAGAAACATTCCCATGTTTGCCGGGCCCTCGGCTGAATGACCCTGCCACGCCTCAGCGCCTCCCCTGAGATTTTGAACATCTTTAAATCCTTTACCCGCCAGAAACTGAGCCGCGGCGTTGCTACGGCCGCCCATGGCGCAGTAAACAATCACAGGTTTCTCAGAGGGGAGTTCGTCAACTCGGTCAGGGAGTTCCGGCAGCGGAATCAGCTTGGCTCCGGGAATGCGAAACATTTCGTATTCCTTTGGCTGACGAACATCCAAAAGAGTGAAACTCTCCTCCCCGTGTTCTTCAATGTAAGCCTCAACTGCTTTGGGTTCCGTATCCTTTACCGGCGTAGAAAACTGTTTCCATCGCATGATATTTCCTCCGTTATGTTAACATTTTCACGCTATCTGACCTGCCGTGTAAACGGCATAACAAGCAAATGATGCAATTTTAGTTTTTCCTGTCTGGGATAGGCTCCCATTCCGATGCTGATCCGGTCCTGATCCGCTTTGGTCAGAAGGGTTCCGAACATACGGTCCCACACAGAAAAAATGACCCCGTAGTTGGTGTTCCGCTCTTTTATGACAACCGAATGATGAATGCGGTGCATGGACGGCGGGACAAAAAATATCTGCCATGCGGTGTCAAAGCATTCAGGGATTTTCAGAGAACTATGATGAAACTGGGTCGTCAGCACAACAGCAGTTTCAAAGATTGGCATGCTTACAAAATCAGGTCCGAGAAAAAAGATAAGGGACAGCTTAATGACAAAAGAAACAGCAAGTTCTCCGATATGAAAGCGGGTGGCTGTGTTGTGATCTGCGAGGCCGCAAAGAGAATATTGATGACAATACTGTTAAAACCGGCCATGAACAGGTTGATTATCCATCGCCTGAGTTTTGATATTGTACTTGGTCTGTAAGGAGTTATCAGTTCAAAAATCAGGAAAATGACGAGTCCGCCCAGGAACAACAAAAATTTTATGGCTGAGAGGTGAGTATCGGGCATCTTTATCCCTTTACCATGAAAATATAAGTGAGAAGCCGGCTTTTTTTAGCAGGTCTTTTTTCATCTCCTGAAAAAAACCCGGCTTCTTTTCCTGCTAATCAATAAGGTATAAGTGAGAAGCCGGCTTTTTTTAGCAGGTCTTTTTTTATCTCCGGGAGAAAAACCCGGGTTCTTTTCATGAATGTTTAACTAATCAATAAGAACAACAGCCATAGCCCCTATTCCTTCTCCTTTTCCGATCATGCCAAGACCTTCCGTGGTTGTGGCCTTGATATTGACGCAATCCCGTGATATTTCCATTGTTCTGGCAATATTGTTTTTCATTTCTTCTCTGTACGGAGAAAGTTTCGGGGCTTCCGCAAAAATGGTTGAGTCCGCGTTTATAATTGAAAACCCCTTGTCACAAACCATTTTACAAGTCATGGCAAGCAGTTTTATGCTGTAAATATTTTTGAATTCAGGATCCGTATCCGGGAAATGCAGACCAATATCCCCCAGACCGGCCGCGCCCAAAAGTGCGTCACATATAGCATGAAGCAGCACATCCGCATCCGAATGTCCGAGCAGCCCCATTTCAAAAGGAATGGTTACGCCGCCCAGAACCAGCTTTCGTCCCGGAACCAGCCGATGAATATCATATCCTGTGCCAATTCGCATTCAAGTTATCTCCTTATGAAAGGTGTTAGGTGTCAGGTGTTAGGTGTTAAGTGTTAGGTGTTAAGTGTCAAGTGTTAGGTGTCAGATGCCCGGTTTCCGGAAGCTTATTTCTTCTATGGCATTTTATACCTGATACGCCAATAAAAGTTTAAGCACTTATTTACAGAGAAATCACGATTGATGTCAAGCTCAGATTTATGCCCTGATCTCGTTCCCGTACTTGCTGACCCGGGTTATATAGCATTCGCACCCAAATTCAGAGCGCTGTTCCAAACCAGTTGTAATTCCAATAACATTCGGAAGGTCTTGCATAATTCGTAAGTCTGAGTTATATGTTGTTTACTGTATGGAAAATTATAAAAATGAGTGTCGGGTACCAGAGTTTCGGGACTTTATTTTTCCACCTAACACCTAACACCTAACACTTTAACACCTAACACCTAACACCTAACACCTAACACCCAACACCTAACACCGAAAACAAAGGAGGTAACATGGCGATTTTTCTTGTACAGCACGGCAAAAGTCTGTCCAAGGACATTGATCCTGAGAAGGGGCTTTCAGAAGAAGGCATATCAGAAACTGAGCGCATCGCAACCGTTGCCAAGGGATATGATGTTCACGTTTCGCGCATCAGACACAGCGGAAAGAAAAGAGCGAGGCAGACTGCTGAAATTTTCTCTGCCGCCCTGGAGCCTGAGAACGGGATTCAGCAAAGCAGCGGAATGGGTCCTCTGGATGATGTGGTCGCATTTGCTGACACCATAACCAGTGAAGATGACATCATGTTTGTGGGTCATCTCCCCTTTATGGAAAAGCTCGCGTCCTATCTGATAACAGGAATGGCTGACAGACCCGTGTTCAAATGCCAGAACAGCGGTATTCTCTGTCTGGACAAATCTCCGGGTACTCAGTCATGGGTGATAAAGTGGTCACTGATGCCGAACATCGGTTAGAAATTTCAGATGCAGGGTGGGCTGAGTGCTGCATAATCCGCCCTGCATGATCATCCGTCAGACGGGCAGACATTTTTCAACGCTCTGATAATGGCTTTTTTATGAACTTCACCCGCGAAATGCACCGGGCTTTTTCCGTAAATGGGATCCCAGCCCGAAGGGTCGGCCGTACAGAAAAACTGGACTTCCAGACCCATACGCACAGCAGCCGCTTCCACAGAAATGCCAGTTATTCGTTTTGCAGCACCCCAGCTCGCGCCGCACGGGGCACCGCGTAACACCCGGATATGGTCAATGGTTCCGCTGACAACCTTTACCTCAAACTCCGGCGCGCCGAATTTCTCTCCATAAAGACCCAGACAATCCTGCCTGGAAAGTCCGCATCAGGTGGGCGGCGTAAACAGGCCCTTCACTCGGAGTTTTTTTCCCGAAGCAACCACAGGAATACCTCTGTTGCCACATATCATCGCAAGATCATAAGAAAGATCAGGATGTTTCAGAAAATCCAGGACCACGTCTGCCCGGATGTCCTCCGAAGGCAGATATGCTTTTGTATCGTCAATAACAGGCGGCAGAGGGGCGTCTATGGAAACAATTTCCACATTAAAGCGATTGGCTCCGTATTCTCTGATTCCCCGCACTTTGGATTCTCCACTGCCATTTTGCTGAAAAACCAAAAGGTTCTGAATGTTGATTGTGTTTTCCCGGTTCATCATTACTCTGTTCTGAAATCCTCCAGTTGTTGAAGTTTTTTCTCAAAAATAGCGTGTTGCCCCTCCAAGGTGTTTGTAAACGTCTCCAGATCATCAAAAAGTTTGTCAATGGCGGCCTGGCATACGTGAATGGATTGTGAAATTTCCACAATCTTTGTACCATCCTGTGCCTGCGACGCGGTCTGCATGGCTTCGTTGAGTAATACCATTTCTTTTTCATACCGCTCAATATCATCTTCTGCCCGGGTGATACGCTGTTCAACGGGTTTCAGAACTTTTCCGCGTTCAGAAATGATCTCGGACCGTCTGCGCCGCATCTCCTTTTTGGTCAGTTTCGAAAGGCCTTCTTCTTCAGCAGTGTTTTTCTGAGCGGATTCGGAAGGCTTCATATGTTTCGAGGACTCATCTTCCCATCCGCCTTTTTCCAGAAAATTCTGATATGTCCCGTCGAAAACCGATATGCCGTTGTTTTGAAAAACAATGAGACGTTCCGCGAGTGCGTGGAGAAACATCTCATTATGCGTAACCATGATTACCACGCCGTCAAAATTGTCAATTGCCGCAAGCAACGCGTCACAGGACTCCATATCAAGATGGTTTGTCGGCTCATCCAAAAGCAGCAGATTCACAGGAGTTACAAGCAGTTTGCCCAGCATCACCCGGCTTTTTTCTCCGCCTGAAAGCACACTGATTTTTTTTAAAGCCGCGTCTCCGTAAAACATCATGGCCCCGCAGATACTCCGCGCATGCTGCCTGTCAACCTCCGGATTTGAATATAAAAATTCCTCCTCAACCGTTCGGGTGTCCACCAACGTCCTGACATTGGTCTGTTCATAAAACCCCTTTTCAACAGCAGGGTTACACACGGTCTCACCTTCCCGGGGCTGAATCGCATCCGCCAGGATTTTGAGAAGTGTTGTCTTGCCTTTCCCGTTTTTTCCGACCACGCAAATACGCTCCCGGGGGCCGACTGAGATACTGAAGTCCCTGATGAGCGGTGTGTCTGAATCATAAGAAAAAGAAATATTCCGGGCGCTCATCACATGCTTTCCGGGAAGCGGCTTGCTGCGAAAAGAAAAATCAAGATTCTTAACAGCTTCAAGTTTATCCCGCTTTTCCATTTTTTCCAATGTCTTAACTCGTGACTGCACCATATTCGCAAGCCTGGCCTTGGCCCTGAACCGGGTAATGAACTGCTCAATTTCTTTTTGTTTACGCTCATCGTTCATGCGGGTTTTTTCATAGATTTCCTCCTCCTGTGCAATCTGCTCATACAATTTTCCGGTATTTCCGGTGATTTTTCGCACTTTTCTGCGGTAAATGGTCATGGTATGTGTAACCACCTTATCCATAAAACTTCTGTCATGGGTAATGAGCATCAGTTCATGGGGCCAGTTGATGAGAAACTGTTTGACCCACCGGATGGAGGTAATATCAAGATAATTGGTGGGCTCATCCAGGAGCAGAAGATCAGGTTCGGAAACAAGCACTTTTGCCAGATTCAGGCGTACCTGAAATCCGCCTGAAAATTCACCCGGGCAGCGATGCATGTCTGCATTGGAAAATCCGAGTCCTCCAAGGATTTTTTCAACTTTCCAGTGATGATCCTTTTCCTGTTCCGGAAGCCCTTTCATGCCTTCTTTCAACACCGTATCTTCTGTAAAGTCCAGATGCTGCCGGACATAACCAATACGGTAATTTTTGGGAATGGTGATCGTGCCTGAATCCGGATGATCCTTACCGATGATCATCCGAAACAGGGTCGTCTTTCCGTGACCGTTCCGCCCTACCACACCAAGCCGTTCACGGTGATTGAGTTTAAAGCTTACGCCTTCAAAAAGTGACTGGGCACCAAAGCTTTTTGTGATATTTTCTACATTGATCATTTTGGTCATTTCCTTTTTTATTCAACAAATAATATAAAGGAACAAAGGTTATGTGTCAATCCTGAAGACGCTGACGAAATTATTATATTTGACAATTTCAGCAATATTCAGCTATCAGAGGCCTCCGAGGTTTTTAAAATCTCGGAGGTCTTATGGCTGAATGAACATTTCATCCGGAGGAGCAGGGTCGGACAACAAAAAAACAATTGATATTTCGTGTATAATATGAAAAAATATTCTGATTATAACGGATTTAGGGGAGGGAGGGCCGACCAAGCCCTGTAAGGGCGGTATATTTGTAGCAGGTTTGCAAGCCCCGGGGCAAGCCCTGTAAGGGCGGCATGTTTGTAGCCGCAGGTTTGCAGGCCCCCGCCAAGCCCCGTGGGGGCGGCATGTTTGCAAATGCTAAAAATATGCCGCCCCTACGGGGCTTTGTCAGCCCGACATGATAACTGCTACAAATATACTGCCCCTGCGGGGCCTGGCGGGCAATGCTGCTGACTTAGGAAATTCCGGGCGGATCCGGAGTGCAAAAATTTTATTTTTGCAATTGCGAAAAAGCATTTTTCGCACTCCGGATAAAATACCGGAAAAACCGCCTACGTTCAGGTCAGAAATATTGGAGCCTGCCGAAGGGATGAGCCTGCCGACAATGCTGCTGACTTAGGAAATTCCGGGCGGATCCGGAGTGCAAAAATTTTATTTTTGCAATTGCGAAAAAGCATTTTTCGCACTCCGGATAAAATACCGGAAAACCCGCCTACGTTCAGGTCAGAAATATTGGAGCCTGCCGAAGGGATGAGCCTGCCGACAATGCTGCTGACTTAGGAAATTCCGGGCGGATCCGGAGTGCAAAAATTTTATTTTTGCAATTGCGAAAAAGCATTTTTCGCACTCCGGATAAAATACCGGAAAACCCGCCTACGTTCAGGTCAGAAATATTGGAGCCTGCCGAAGGGATGAGCCTGCCGACAATGCTGCTGACTTAGGAAATTCCGGGCGGATCCGGAGTGCAAAAATTTTATTTTTGCAATTGCGAAAAAGCATTTTTCGCACTCCGGATAAAATACCGGAAAACCCGCCTACGTTCAAGCTACAAAGATGCCGCCTCTACGGGGCTTTCCCGGCCTCCCCTAAATCCGTCATAATCAGGAAAAACTTATGGTCTGGTACTTATGTTTAAAAAAATTCAACTGACAAATGTTAAGTTCAAAATGGTTGTTATTGCATTTCTGTGTTTCTGTTTTGTCTCGGAATGCAGTCACGCTGAAACAGATACGCTTGTACTTGCCACGGTCAATGCGCCTGATACCAGAATTTATCAGATATCCGAGGCTGTGCTTGGTGAGGCTTTTAAACGAAACTATTTGAAATTAATTTTAAAAACCTACCCTCCGAAACGAGCGGAGAAATTAGCTTCTCTGGGAAAAGTTGACGGCGATGCTCATCGGATTTATCTTTTCAATAAAGATCATCCTGATCTCATAAGGGTTTCGGAACCTGTCCAGTCCATTCGTCAGTCTGTTTTCACCAAAACAGCAAATTTCAAAGTAAAGGGATGGAAAAGTCTGGCTCCTTATAAAATTCTCTATATGAGGGGGATTAAATTCGCAGAAAAAGGACTTAAAGGAGTGGTAAAGAAAGAGAATCTTATCCCTGTTGATTCAACGGAATCGGCTTTTAAGATGTTATCCCGAGGCAGAGGAGATGTTTTTATTACCAGTCCTGAAACCGGATTCAGGGTGATCAAAAAATTATCCCTTGAAAACAGCGGAATAAAATTGCTGACCCCTCCTTTGGTTGTTATAAATCTTTACACCTATCTTCATAAAAAACATATTAAACTGGTTCCTAAGATATCAGATGCCATAAAAGAAATAAAGGCAGATGGTTCTTATCAGAAAATTATTGAAAAAGTGAATGCGTTTTAGTCTGAGAAGATCAAAAATTTCCGGATATTCGGATTCTTTTCGAGTCGATGAAAACTATAAGGATCAGTTTTAGCAAGGATTTTATGTCCTTACCAAACCCAATCCCTGTAGTTTCACGGAAGGAGATAAATCATGTTAAAAAAGATAGTCACAGATTATATTATTCTGCTCACTGTTCTGCTGTGTGCGGCAAACGGACACGCGCTTGAGGTTCGGATTAACAAAGACAAATTTTCTCTTCATGCGGATCAGGTGCCGCTGCAAACGATTTTGCAGCACATGTCCGACGCGGGTATCCGTGTCCGTATTGATCCCAAACTGAATCCGAACATCTCCGCGTCTTTTGAAAATAGGAAGATACAGGAAGGGCTGGAGACAATTCTCAGACCTTTCAGCCATGTTCTGATGTGGGAATCCGGAAAAGCCGCATCACGTCAGACTTTCAAACTCGCGGAGATTCAGGTTTTCAGGCCGGGCAGAAAAGAACTTATGCAGCCATTGGAGAAAAGGTCCGGTCTGTCCGTGGCAAAAAATGCTGAAAACGGTTCGTTATTTGTCAGAGATGAACTCCTCCTGAAGCTCAGGCCGGGAATGAATATTTCGGATTTAAAAGCCCTTTTGTCGCAAATCCGAGGAACAATCATCGGAAAAAATGCGGCAACAGGTATTTATAAAATCCGGGTTCCTGGAAACACCGATGTTCCCACGCTCTCTGACCTGATCACAAAGTATTCACGAATTGCAAAAGCCGAACCAAATTATGCCTATCCCATCTCGATTCCCCGCAGCCTTATTCCGTCTGACCTCGGAAATATCAGTATCCCCGCGCCGAACGGCAAAGCACCCATAGCCATTCTTGATACCGGGCTGATACCGGATTCAGTTCCGGAGGATTTTGTTTTGTCCGCTTTGGACGCGCTGAACCCGGAAGCTCCGATTTCCGATTCACAGGGACATGGCACCCAGATGGCGCTCATTGCTGCCGGGGTTGTCAGACCTCATGGTGTCTCTCCTCAGCAAGGTCAAGAAAAGGGAAGCTATACACCTGTGATTCCCATCCGGGCATTTGATGAAAATGGCATCACATCCGATTTTGGCATCATGCGAAGCATTGATTTTGCCATGAAAAACGGGGCACGAGTCATGAGTCTGAGCTGGGGTTCGGAAACCAAAAGCGATTTTCTGGAAGACGCGTTTGACTATGCAGATGCAAAGGGTCTGATTATTGTGGGGGCTGCCGGAAATGAACCCACGGGAAAGGCATTCTATCCGGCAGCTTATGAATCGGTTATTGGCGTGGGCGCATTGGCCCCGGACGGAACGCCCTGGGAAAACTCCAATTATGGAAATTTTGTAACCCTGTCTGCTCCGGGCTTTGCCACACTGCCTGTAGGCTATGACGGGGACCCCGGAGCTTATGCCGGAACCTCCATTGCCACTGCTTTTGTGGCAAACCGAATCGCGGAATATCTGTCTGAAAATCCGGAAGCAACAAAGCAGGATGTTGCCAATGTTCTCAGGAATGATTTTCACTGATTTTTTGTCAATTTCGTCAGTCTTGCTCATTAATCTCTTCATCTTGTTCCCACGTTGATAGTCCTGCAAAGGTAGTGATGAATCCCGTTCACTCCCCCCGATTATCGGGACGCTGAATCCCATTCATCACTACTTGTGCAGGACTACCCCCACGTTTTGCGTGGGAATGCAGAAGAGATGCTTCGCGTCCTGTGACCTGTCAGGAGCCTGTGTTTTATATGGTCAGCAGATCGAAAAGTTTTCAGGCTGTCACAGAGCGGACGCGACGGACATGGGAGAAACCCGGGGTTTTCCGGCCGGGGCCCTGTCCGGGAAAAAAGCCGAGTTTCTTTGCAGTCCCGCACACCATCCGAAAATTTTTCAATCCGCTGATGTGGTATCTGCTGAATTTTTTTTCAACAAATAACTTTATCGCCTGCCATATTTCTGGTATGGCATTTGGGAATTTTCAATTTAAGGCGTTTCGAATGATTTAAGAGAATTTTCTCAAATACGGACGGACCGCCAAAACCATGAAGGAGATGATCATGGCGGATATAAGCCGGGGGTGCCATGAGGCCCGGACTGATGACATGACTTTGGTAATTGTGAAAAAAAGATCTCCGAGCGATTTCAGCCCTTCTCACGTCAGGTTTGTATTGACAAATCAGAACTGTCCGGAAACAGGTTCATCCTGTTAAAAATTATGAAGTTAAACTTTGATTAAAATGAAAAGAAGGATAAAATGAATGAATCAAATGCAATTGTGCTGGGTGATTTTATTGAGCCGGAATCTTCTGATTTTGAGGGCTCGCTGGTTTTCAGTATCAAAGCTGCCTATATTGAAAAAGGGAAGCTTTGGAAAAGCAAAGACATTACCGCGGAATTTCTCGGAGACTTCTGGAAAGCCATGCTGGATGTGGAACATATCAAGCCGACACTCCACTTTGTTTGTGCTGAACTGCTGGAAAACGCCGTATATCACAGCGTAAAATCGGATTACCTGATCAAGATTCAGCTCTGTTTCAAAACAGATGAATTGCTGATATATGTGAAGAACAGCGCGGATACCAAAAAAATAGAGGAGCTTAAAAAATTTGTCCGTTCGGTACTTGAGGAAAAAAACCTCCAGAAATTGTTTATTAAAAAGATGAAAGAGGCAAAAAAGTCCGGCTGTAAAAAGTCTCAGGTGGGACTGATTACGATTATAAAAGACCGCGGTGCAAAACTCTCCTGGAAACTCGATCCGGGGCCTGAAATCACATCTGTGACGACATTGGCAAGAATCAATCTGAAAAAAAAGGAGACATAAGATGAACCTTGAAGGAGACGGCTACACGATTACTTATAAGGATAATATCATAACGATATTCGGAAAACTCTCACTGATGCTGGAAGATTATGAAGAACTTGAGGACTTTTTTGAAGAAGTTATTAGAACTGAACCATCGGAGATCACGCTGGATATCAGAAATCTTGAATACCTTAACAGTTCCGGAATTAAAACCATCTGTGTAAGCCTGATTCTGGAAGCGGATGATATAGAAGATATTCAGATGAAAATCCTATGTTCAAACCAATATACTTGGCAGAAAGAGACCATTCCCACATTTGAGGATCTGATGGATGATATGGAAATCGTGTTTGAATAAACACCGGCTTATGTTTCGCGCTCCGATATCCATCAGAGAGGGGATGAAAAATGGACGATAAAGAGAAAGAAATAATAAATAAACTAAAAAGGAGAATATCCGGTCTTGAAAAGACGCTTCAGATCGTTACCGGATACTCGGGAAGAACTGAGAAGAATCTGAGACAGTTATTTGAGGTCATCAGCGGTACCATGCCCGTTCCCATGGTGATCACCTCAAAAACAGGCGGCCTGATCTTTTCCAACGAAAAAGCACAGGAAATTTTTGGTTTTTCCGAGAAAAATTTTCATAAAACAGATCCATCTGATTTGTATGAGGATTCCAGAGATTGCGATAGATTTTTGAAAATGAATGAGGCCCAAGGTGAGGTAAAAGGTTTTGCTGTCACCCTGAAAAAAGCTGATGGTTCAAGTTTTCCGGCTTCTCTTTTTTCACGTCATATCTTATTTGAAGGGCAAAACTGCCTGCTGACAGTCATATATGACCTTTCAGAATTCAGAAAGGAAGAAGAAAAAAGGCTGGCACTTGAAAGACAGCTTCGGCAGACCCATAAGATGGAGGCTCTCGGCACCATGGCAGGCGGCATCGCCCATGACTTCAATAATGTCCTGACTGTAATCTTCGGGAGATTGGAACTGGCAATGATGATGCTCTCTGAGGAAAGCAAGGCAAAGCATCACATAAATGATGCGCTGACAGCAGCCGAACGGGCAAGGGCAATGATCATGCAAATTCTTGCTTTTTGCCGCAAAAATGAGGAGGAAAACAGCCCGTTTCCTATCAGTACGATTATTGCCGAAGCAGCAAAAATGATCAGATCGCTGGCACCTTCAAATATCGAAACAAGTTTGCGGATTAATTCAAAATCGTCAATCGTTCTGGGCGATCCCACCCAGATTCATCAGGTGCTGATGAATCTCTGCTCCAATTCAATTTATGCGTTGCAAAACAGGGAAGGTCTCATAGAAATTATTCTTGAGCAGGTGTCTTTTGGTCCCCGGGAAAAAATAACGATTCCCGGTCTCAGCCCCGGGACTTACGTCAGACTGACTGTCAGCGACAACGGTCCGGGCATGGATAAGGGAATTATTGAGCGGGCATTTGATCCGTTTTTTACGACCAAACCGGCAGGAGAAGGAACCGGCATGGGCCTTTCGGTGGTTCATGGTATTATTCAGAGCCACGGCGGTGCCGTGAGTGTGGAAAGCCAGCCCGGAAAGAAAACTGCTTTCCACTGCTATATCCCGGTCATTGCAGAGACTGAGGGCATGACGGAACCGGCCATTGTTCAGAAAACAATTCAGAGGGGCAGCGAAACAATTCTGTTCGTGGATGACGAAAGCGACATCGTGGATATCTGCAGCCAGATGCTGGAAAGTCTGGGATACCATGTGATAACCCGGAACAACGGCCCAGATGCCCTGTCATTGTTCAAAGAAAATCCCAATTTGTTTGATCTGGTGATTACTGACAAAAGCATGCCGGTAATGTCCGGAATCACTATGGCTTCGGAAATGCTGAAAATCCGCCTGGATATCCCTGTCATCCTGATCACAGGCGACAGAATGGAAGACAATCCTCTTTCTGAGATCGGGATCAGAGATATGCTTCGAAAACCATTCAGCCGGAATGATATCGGAGCGGCAATTCAGAAAGCACTGCATAAAAAGCAGGAAAAAGAATATGATAAAAGCTGACGGATCAGATGCTTCTTTTAAAAAAAAACTCGGGCAGCTGGAAAAAGAGAATAAGAAGTTAAGAAAAAAAATAGAACGTCTCAACAAGACCATGGAGATTACAAGCAGGCATGGCGATGTGGTGGCCGGAGAACTGGAAGAAAGAGTTGAGGCGTCAATTAAGGAAATTGAGTCGCATGTCCGTATCATCAGTGAAACTATACCTGTTCCGGTTATTATTGCCAGGATATCCGATGGAAAAATTTTCTATGTAAATGAGCATTCATGCCATGTATTCGGATTCTCATCTGAGGAATTTTTAAAGCATAATGCTTTGGAATTATATAAAAATTCATCTGACAGGAAGATATTTTTAGACATGCTGGCCCAGGAGGGTCAGGTCAAAAATTTTGAAGTAAGACTGAAGAAGAAGAATCGCGGAATACTCTGGGCAGATTTGTTCAGCCAGTCGCTGACGTTTAAAGACGAGCCATGCGTACTCACAGTGATATACGACCTTACGGACCGAAGAGAGGCAGAGAGGGAAATCCGCAGGCTGAGAAAAGAACTGGATCAGAAAGAAATCAAATATCTGATGTTTGAATTAGATGAAGAGGAATACGGCATTGAAATTATAAAAGTCAGGGAGATTGTCGGGATGATGCCGATCACCGCGGTGAACAATACGCCGCCTTATGTGAAAGGGGTCATCAATCTCAGAGACCAGGTGATTCCGGTAACGGATCTCAGGCTCAGGCTGGGACTGAAAGAAACAGCTTATACAAATCAGACCTCCATTATTATCATCGAAAGCGAGGCAGAAGAAAACAACACGGTGACAGGCATCATTGTGGACACTGTGACCGATGTTCTCGGAATCAGGGCAAGGGATGTTGAAGAACCTTCGGCCTTAAATTTTAAAACTGATAACAGCTTTATTTCCGGAATAGCCAAAATTGAGAGCCATATAAAAATTCTTATTAAGTCCGACTATTTATAAGACCATACCCTGACATAAATTTTACGATACTTTTAAAGGAGAAACTAATTTTTTTGAAAAAACAGTTTCTTTCGGAATATTACCGACACTTCCTTACCGCTCTCTCAAAAAATCGCTCCAACTCCCGCACCGCGTCCGCATCTTCAAATATCGCGCCCGCGTTTGCTCTGATTTTATCACTCACCTCCGCTTTCCATGCCTTGTCATTTGCGAGTCTGAGGGCAATCTCTATATAAGACTGGGGATCGCTTGCAATGCAGTCCGTGACCCCCATTTGTTTGTAGCAGCCCAAAGTCACTCTTCCGCGCATGAACGGACCCGGCCAGGTCACAATAGGCACACCGCAGGCAAAGGACTCATATGTTGTGTTCCCTCCGCCAAAATAAGGCGGCTCAAGCAACGCGTCAGCGACTCTCAGCAGACATAAAAAATCTTTTGTGGGCATGGCTTTGAGAAACCGCACCCGGTCAATAACATCAGGAAACGTTTTTCTGAAGCGGTCAAGCAGCAATTTTGCCCAGTGTTCAAACGCGTGCCCTTCAATCAGGATGAGCAGGCCGCGAGGATCACGGCGTAAAATCGCCCCGAGGGCAGCGTCAAAATCAGGATGAAACTTAAACGGGGCCTGGGGACATATGTACAAATGATAGCCATGAGGAAGACCGAATTTCTCCCGTGAGGGCCATTCTTCAGGCAGTTCCGGGGGATAGTAATAAACAGGCAGCCGTTTCAGAAGAACCAGTTGTTCTGAATAATGATCCTGTGCCCCGGGAGGTTCCAGCAATTCAGAGGAGATGAAATAATCCATATTGGGAATGCCCGTTGTCACCGGATGTCCCCATGTCACGCACTGCACCGGTGCCAGACGTGAAAACGCCAGAAAATAGGTGAGAGAATCCATTCCGATATCAGGATAGAATAAAACATCCAAAGAATGCCCCGCGATGATTTCAGCAGCCGGTTTCATCTCTGTGGGCAAATCAACCACCTCATCGGCCCCTTCATTAATGGATTCTATCAGATGACTTTCTCCGCCCGGGAAACGGAACAGCTTCACATAAAATTTCTCCCGCGACAAATTTTTTATAATCCCGCGATTCAGTTTTCCGATGGTTTGCTGGTTCATATTATACAGGTGCATGGAAACAATACCGATTTTTATTGGAAACTTGAAACTCGGGGCTTGAAACTTGAAACTTGAAACTGGAAATTTGGGTCTGAGTTTCGAGTTTCGAGTTTCCAGTTTCCAGTTTCCAGTTTCCAGTTTCCAGTTTCCAGTTTCCAGTTTCCAGTTTCCAGTTTCCAGTTTCCAGTTTCCAGTTTCCAGTTTCCAGTTTCCAGTTTCCAAGTAAAACGAGGCGATTTTTTGCTGGATTTCTCTGTCGTTCAATCCGTGGTATGCAAGGTAGAAGTTTGTCGAGCCGACCTGTTTATGGGGGTCTCGGAGTGTGATGCCCTTGTTTTTCAGGGTGTTGATTTCCTCACAGATTTTGTTTCGGTAGTATTCAATTTGTTCTTTTGATTCATATATGACAGGGAGCATCAGGGCTTTTCTGATTTCAATTCCGGGGTCAGGTCTTATCTCCAGGCTTTTCTCACAACAGGATATCGCTTCAGCCAGCTTTCCCTGATAGATATAGGCGTTCCGCATATTGTCATACGCGATGGCGTAGTCCGGTTTTATCTCCAGTGCCTTTTGGTAACATAAAATGGCCTGGTCCGCTTTGCCCTGGTCCTGAAGCGTATTTCCGATGTTCAGGTAAGCGGAAACATCGTCCGGCTTGATTTGCAGGACCTTCTGATAACACGCGAGTGCGTCATTAAATCTGCCTTTTTCTTTAAATGCCGTTCCCATGCTGTTAAATGCCTCGGCAAAGTCCGGCTTTATCTCCAATGCTTTCTGATAGCAGGAAACTGCCTCATTGAATTTACCGCAGTCTTTCAGCAGGTTTCCCATGTTGTTAAGCACTTCAACATATTCGGGTCTTATTTCCAGGGCTTTCTGATAACACGCGAGGGCCTGGTCCGGCTTACGCTGATCTTTAAACGCCATTCCCATGTTATGATAGGCTTCGGCATAGTCCGGTCTGAACTGTATGGCTTTCTGATAAGCAGCAATGGCGTCCTCTGTTTTTCCCTGATCTTTGAAAGCTGTTCCGATGTTGTTATACGCGTCAACATAATTCGGCTTTATTTCCAGAGCTTTTTGATAACACTCAATGGCTTCATCTAATTTTTTCTGATCCTGAAGGGCAAATCCCATGTTATTGTAAGCATCTGCAAAATCAGATTTTATTTTCAGCGTGTTCTGATAACAGGCAATGGCTTCATTCAGTTTGCCCTGGCTCTGAAATACAATACCAAGATTATTATGATAAGTCGGACGGTTGGGATCAATTCGGATGGCCTGACGAATCAGGTCCGCGGCCATGTCTTTTTTGCCTGTCTGATGGGAAAGCACACCGAATAAATGCAAGGAATCAGAATGGTTAGGATGACTTTCGAGTATTTTTCTGTAAATTTTCTCAGCCTGCTCCAATTGTCCTGTCTGATGATACTGAACTGCTTTTTGAAACTCATGATCCGGATCAGAAGAAGATGCGTTTAAAGAGATATTCTTTTTTTCTGATTTTTTAACGGCTCCGGAGATTTTTTGCTTTTTTGTTTTCTTTTTTTTACGACTCATTTGGATATTTCTCCGTTAATATAACTTAACGACTTAAAATATTGCCGGAAATTTTTTATCCGATTTATGCCTTATCATAAAATATGAATTTACGGAACTTAATATCTGTAAGGGATTTTCCCAAAAATAAAATTCTGCCTTGCAATCTGAATCGGGTATATGATTTATTCGAAGCTCCCTAAGTCAATAGTTTTCTGGTTCCCATCGCGTGAGAATGCCTTTGGGACGCCTCGCGTCTCGGATAATAATCGAAATCAGGACGCAAAGCGTGGGAACGAGATTAACGAGATTAAATCAGGACGCAAAGCGTCCGCTCTGCATTCCCACGCAAAGCGTGGGAACGAGATTAACGAGATTGACAGGATTAACGAGATTACCTGGGTTTTTTTCATCTGATGATTATAAAATTCGATAAGAATTATGGGGAAAAGGCAAGGGGCAAGGGGCAAGAGGAACTTAACCCGGTCGCTAAATTCCCCTCGCCCCTTCTGTCAATCACCCCTCGCCAAATTATTTACTGATAAATCCCCCGGCTGCGAACAAAAGAAAGATTTCAAAAGTAGCAACTGCCGTATAATCGCCGTTAAAGAGGGCATAAACAATGCCTCCGCCGATAATGGCAGGCACGCCAAAAGTAACCAAAGTTCCCAACTTTCTGCTGATACTCATACTAACTCTCCAACTTTGTTTATGATATGATTTTTTAAACCGCTCTCTGAATAACCCTCTGGCAGGATTTGCGAAGTTTTATAAAAACTTCCGAAATCCTGCCCGGGCAAAAAAATTACATGGCTGTGTCTAACGTTCAACAATCATAGCCATACCCATTCCGCCGCCAATACACATGGAAATCAAACCCGTTGTGTATCCCTTGCGCTTCATTTGGTTCATTCCGCTTACCATCTGACGGGCACCGGTGCATCCGATGGGATGTCCCAGAGAAATACCGCTTCCCAGCTGATTGGGTTTTTCCGTGTCAATGCCCAGCTCGCGCATACATCCGATGGCCTGAGACGCAAACGCCTCATTCAGCTCGATCATATCCATATCACCGATGCTCATGCCTGTGGCCTTCAGCACTTTCCGTACCGCGGGCACAGGTCCCAGTCCCATATATGCCGGATCAAGACCGCCGCTGGCAAATGCTTTAATTTTTACAATAGGCTCAAGTCCCAGTTCTTTTGCCTTCTCAGCAGTCATCATAAGCACTGCGGCAGCCGCGTCGTTGATTCCCGAAGCGTTTCCTGCGGTAACTGTTCCGTCTTTTTTAAAGGCAGGTCTTAATTTTGCCATTTTTTCCATGTTTGTGTCCATGGGACGTTCATCCGTGTCAAAGACCACCTCGCCCTTGCGGGTTTTTATTACAATTGGCGTAATTTCTTCGGCAAAAATACCGTCTGCGATGGCTTTTCTTGCGCGATTATGACTCAGGACGCCCAGCTCATCCTGCTCCTGTCTGCTGATGTCATACGTGGAAGCGATGTTTTCAGCAGTCATACCCATGTGATATCCGTAGAAAATTTCATACAGACCGTCAAACACCATGAGATCATGGACATCTCCCACGCCAGTAAGCTCCATCCGATGTCCCCACCGGGCTTTGAGCAGTGCCAGCGGGGCCCGGCTCATATTTTCTTGTCCCCCGGCAAGCACCACATCCGCCTCTTCCGCCATAATGGAAGTGGCACCCAGGGCAATGGCTTTCAGACCGGAGCCGCATATTTTGTTAATGGTCATGGCCGGGGTTTCCTTTGAAAACCCTGCCCGTATCATTGCCTGTCTCGCGGTATTCTGCCCCTGACCGGCCTGAAGCACATTTCCCATAATCACCTCATCAACGGTGACAGGGGCAGCAGAATCATCCCAGTCATATGCGTTTTTCTCAATCTCAATAAGCCCCCGGCCTTTCAGCTTATCCGGTGTGCCTTCCTCCATGGTCTCATTCAGAACCGGCCTTAATCCTGCCCGTTTCAGTGTATCTTTCATAATAACTGAACCCATTTCAACCACTGATACGTCCTTTAAGCCAGCTCCGAATGTTCCAATTGCGGTTCTTGCACCACTTACAATTACGACTTCTTTCATTTCTTTACAGCCTCCTTAAGTAATTTATTAAAAATAATTTCTTTCAAAAAGTGAACAAAAAGTGTTAGGTGTTGGGTGTTGGGGTGTTAGGGTGTTATAGGTGTTATAGGTGTTAGGTGTTAAGTGTTAGGTGTTAGGTGTTAAAAAAAAATGTAGATTTTGAATATCTGACACTTGACAACTGACACTTTCATATAAACGGCCATGAGCGGTTCGCTCACAACGAAACATGAAAGAACTTTTAACTTCAGTCACTTTATTAACTTTAGTCACTTCAGGCACTTTCATATAAACTCCCATGTCCTGCGGACACAACAAAGGATGAAACTTTTGATTTTTGGTTCAAAATGTCATAACTACTCTCAGAATAAATATTTATCAACAATTATAACAGGAAGGACGGTTATGACTAAAAAATCAGACACCCCGATTATTTCAGTAATGCATCCCGTTTGTTGCGGACTGGACGTTCACAAGAATATTATTTCAGCATGTCTTATTACTCTGAATCCCCTTGGCTCGCCGCAATATGAAGTGAGGGAATTCCCGACTTTTACAGACAGCCTTTTCCTTTTAAGGGACTGGCTGACCGACAATAATTGTCCGACAGTTGCAATGGAAAGTACAAGTGTGTATTGGCGTCCGGTTCACAATATCCTTGAAGGACATCTGGATGTTGTCCTGGTAAATGCGCGCCATATAAAAAATGTTCCCGGCAGAAAGACGGATACCGAGGACAGCAGATGGCTTGCCAATCTCCTTCGCCACGGGCTTGTGAAAGGCAGTTTTATTCCGGCAAAGGAAGTGAGACAATGGCGTGACCTGACAACGCTTCGGAAAAATTACACACAGACTCTCGGAGATTACAAGAGGCGTGTTCATAAACTGTTCGAGACCGCCAATATCAAAATCAGTTCTGTGGTGACCGATCTGTTCGGAGTGACAGGACGTAACCTGATCAGTCTCCTTTGTGACGAAGATGCGGATTTAAGCCTTGAAAATATTGAAAAATGTGCGAAAGGAAGTCTCGGTTCCAAAAGTGCGGAACTTCATCGCAGTATTCAGGGTTTTTTTGAAGATCACCATCGTTTTCAGTTAAAACTGCTTATGGATACAATTGAGGCAACGGAGCGGAATATTAAATCCGTAACTGCCCGTCTTGCCAGGCTTATGAGGCCTCATCAGGAAGTTTTGGATCGTCTGGACGAAGTATACGGGATTAACACAGTGGCCGGTCAGTCAGTGCTCAGTCATATAGGATTCACACTGGAAGAATTCGGAAATGAGGCTGCTTTCTGTTCCTGGGCAGGACTTTGTCCCGGAAATAATGAAAGTGCCGGCAAGCGTAAAAGCGGCAGGTCCCCGGTCCGAAATCATCCCTTTAAAACAGTCATGGTTGAAATTGCATGGTCTGCCATTAAGAAGAGGGACTCATATTATAAGGACAAATATTATCGTATAAAATATCGGCGCGGAGCCAAAAAAGCTGTTGTCGCAGTTGCTCACAGCATAGCAAAGGGAATTTATCATATAATAAAATACGGAGAATCTTTTGAGGATCTGGGTAAAGGATATCTTTCCGGCAAAAATCAGGAAAAAAAGATAAACAGACTAAAAAAACAGGCCGCACAGTTAGGATATGACCTGGTTGCTTCCGCTTAACAGAGAATAACCTTAAAATAAATTGAAAACTGTAAAGAATATGAAGAATATACCGAATCCGTTTTTTAACAGGAAAGGATAATAACAGCCTGATGTAAATAAAACTGAAGCACTTCACATTTTAAGGTCGGTGAAAAAATGGCGCCGCGAGCCCGATATAAACATGACCGGCCGGTCACCTGCACAACAAAATGTCAGCTCTTTTAAGAGACTACGAATATAAAACTTTTTTTTCAGGACCGGCCTCATTTTTTAAGAAGTGCGGAAATATTTTAAAAAGTCGTTCGGAGACTACGGGACAAGTGTTTTTTTACTCTGAATATCCGTATTCGGCAATTATTTTATTCAGATAACGAACTAAATTTATTTCTTATTAATTAGAGTTTCATATAAACGGCCATGAGCGGTCCGCTCACAACGAAACATGAAAGAACTTTTAACTTCAGTCACTTTATTAACTTTAGTCACTTCAGGCACTTTCATATAAACAGTCAATGACCTACTACCGGTCCAACGCAGTATGAAAGTTTTATAGTTTTTCTTAACACCTAACACCTAAAACCTAACACCCTAACACCTAACACCTAACACCTAACACCTAACACCTAACACCCTAACACCCTAACACCCTAACACCTAACACTCAACACCGAACACCTGATTAATAAAAAAAAGGACGATAACATAAAAAAAGATTCAAGGTCAATGGGAGAGAATCATGTGTTTAATTTTTTTTTCATATAACCAGCATACAGACTATCGGCTGATACTCGCCGCAAACCGGGACGAATATTATGAGCGTCCCACACAAGCGCTTGATTTTTGGGATGATACACCGCATATACTTGCAGGCAGAGACCTCAGAGGTAACGGCACATGGATGGGAATCACCCGAACCGGCCGTTGGGCTGCCATCACCAATTTCAGAGACCCGGCTTCATTAAAAGCAGATGCGCCTTCCCGGGGCATGCTTGTCAGCAATTTTCTTATTGGAGAAGCATCCCCGGAAGCCTATCTTGAACATATCAGCAGCATCGGACACAGGTATAACGGATTTAACCTGCTGGTGGGAGATGCTTCAACGCTTTGTTATTACTCGAACAGGGGAAATGGCATTCAGAAAATGAATCCCGGTCTGTATGGTCTGAGCAATCATCTTATTGATACACCGTGGCCTAAGGTGAAAAAAGGAAAAGCTGATCTTGAAATTCCGCTTGCAAGGAAAGAAATAGATTTTAAAGATATATTTCAGATACTTGAAAACAAAGATCATCCTCCGGATGAGACCCTGCCGGATACTGGTGTCGGTCTCACCTGGGAGCGCATCCTTTCACCCTTGTTTGTCACCAGCGATATTTACGGAACCCGCTCATCATCCGTCCTTTTAATGGAAAAGACCGGGAAGATAAGCTTTTGGGAACGCACATTTATTCCAAATCATCATGGTGATGCTGACGCGGGGGAAACACGGAAGTTCAGTTTTGTTGTTGTATAGGGGATTAAGATAAGAACTACAGGGAAAGGGGATAAGAAACGCTCATAAAAAAGCCGGGTTTTTCACCCCCGGTCATGAAAATATGCGGTGGGAACAGACAAAAAACCCGGCTTTTCCGAATGTATTTTCATGGTAAAGGGAATTTTTTCCCTTTCTTATCCCCTTTCCTTGTCATTTCTTTAAAACAGGGGAGCGTGATATTCCGGAGAACAGGCCGCGTTCTTCCAAAAAATATTGTCCGGCATATTCTGCTGCGGGTAGCATAACCCGTTTTTCAAAGCAAAGATAAGATCAGCACGGGACCTTACAGGCATTGCAAATCCGGTTCTTACCTTGCCCAGTTCATTAAGGGAATGTGCGTCGCTGCCGCCGCTTTCAGTTAAAAAATATTTCTGACGCCAACTGTCAACACGGTGATTTTCAGCGTCTGTATTCCGGCCGTTCACACTTTCAACAATATCACAGAGACCTTCACGGATAACATACTCCTGAACGGCTCTGTTTTTTCTGAAAGGATGAGCTGCAATGGCTGCCCCTCCGAGTTGTTTAACCTGTCTGAGCAGTTCCGTAGCAGACAGGTCTTCTGCAATGTCTTCAAAAGGGCCGAAAATCAGGAAATCACCGTCATCAGTGGTGTATTCCATGCCAAACAGGATACACAGGCCATCATTCTGTATCCCCTCTCTGATGTGATGTCGGATATTCATGGTCTGATGATCAGTGATACATACGCCGTCAAGCCCCCGATGTTTGGCGTGTTTCAGGATATCATCAATTTTTAGCTGACTGCATATGGAAATTGTTGTATGAACATGAAGATCAAAAAGCATCATCCACTCTCCGTAAAATTGAGAATTGAGAAATTCTGATTCCGCTTTCAGGTTTTGTTATGAACGCAGGTTCATGCCCGTTCACAGGAATGCCATAAATTATAAGAAGAGGCTAAGAAAAGCAAATATTTAATTTCAATGAAAAAAAATAAAAGAATAGATTTGATCTATGAGAGAGGTCTTCAGCAGATCGAAAAGTTTTCGGGTTGTGTGCGGTACGGCAAAGAAACCCGGCTTTTTTTCCGGAACAGGGCGTTTTCCCTCGCCGGAAAAGCCGGATTTCTTCCCCTGTCCGCCGTATCTGCCCCGTGACAGCCCGAACTTTTCGATCTGCCGGTTTTAGCTGAAAGCTGTCACTTGACGACCGAAGCCTTTCTCCGGAAAAAGACTATTCATGGTTTGCCACAATGATCGTGAATCCTGACAAACCAGCAAGAAACATCCTTTCCGGCGGGAAAATCCGACGTACAGAACCACCAAAGATATTTACGGAAAAGCTGTGTGCCGCGACCAAGGCTGATATGCCAGGACTCTATGCTGAAGAAGGGATTTGGTATGATGCTTTGTTCGTGATTTCACAACTGATTGAAGCCAACCCGGCCAATAAAACCTTTCGTGATCAGCGAGCGGACCTTCTTGAACAGGTGGGGCTTCATAAAGTGGCGGTGTCCGAAAAAAGTGAGAAGTGAGAAGCGATATCGCTACAGATAAGCATATAACATGTAGGGTGGGTGCAGCGAAGCGAAACCCACCAAACAGCATTTAGCGCAGACGGTGGGTTTCGCTTCGCTACACCCACCCTACATTTTGGGCAGATTATTATATCCGGGTTGTTTGTAGCACAATTTTTCAAATTGTGCCTGAACAAATTGCAAATTTGTTCTATATCAAATTATTGTTCATTCTGTCCGGACTATTTATGGAATCATGTACTAAGAATTTGAAAGCGATGTTTTTTGCTCTGATTTTATCGCAAGCCTGATCACATAAATCACAACCGAAATTCCCGCGGCAAGTGACACCAGAAAAAGAATCAAAGGAGAATAGTCAGGAATGACGTTAAGCTCGGACACTTCAAAAAAGGGTTTAAGATAAGCTGTCCGTACCATATCCCGCATCATAATCATGGAGAATACCAGAACAAGCACTGAAACCACGGAAGCCCTGACCTTGCGATAAATGCCAAAAACAAGTGTGAGTGCGGTTAAGGCAAGACTGATCAGAAAGATCGTGGTGTGAATCACGCTTTTTCCCATGAAAAGCTGCATAATATCTCCGGGCAGACTCACCAGAAACCAGAAGCCAATGACAATCTGAATCATTGTGGCAGAGGTGAACCACTTCATTCCCTGGTCAGCATTTTCTTTGGCAAAAGCAACTCCTTTCTTTTGTTTCAAAGACCATATGATGGCAATAAAAAGCCCGCCAATGGCCACAGACGCGGTCATAAAGTGGAGAAACCTGGGAAAAAGGCTCGGTTCGGACAGGTTCAGCAATGTTCCATGGGGATTTTGAAAATAGCTCACCCATGATGCCGGCGTCAGCATCATACTCATGTTGTTTGTAAAAAGAAATCCCACAAAAAGGAGAATCAGAACTGTTGCGCCAATAAAATAGCCGCGGGTTCCTCCTGCTTTCGCGTCAAACTTAAATTTGTAAAAATATGCGCTGTAGTAGGCAATGATAAGCAGTCCCACAACAGAGAGCCACCAGACACCCATGAGCAGAGAACTCACATACATGAAATGTCCGTAAAGAACTTGGAGAAACAAAAGCGGCGCGACACCGAAGTTGACAGTAAACGCGATGATGAATGTCAGCTTCCGTGACATATCTCTTTCAAGAGAATCTGTGCTGATTCCGGAATCCCGTTTCAGATAATTAAAAAACGCGATAAATCCGCCCCCCACCATGATATTCATAAAAAGAATATGAAGCATAAATGTCAGAATGAGAAAAAATTTGAACCATCCCCAGGGAACAGGAATGGCATCAGGGGCAGGAACAAGGATCGAGGCATCCATTTTAAAATCTCCTCTTGTTATTCATGTCACTTGATGATCAGGGTTTTGGATCTGTTTTCGACAAAAGCCTGTCATTTCGTCCGAGGACCCGATCAAAAATTTTTTATAGATTTTTTTTCTGAGAACGGCGGAGAAATCCGGCTTTCTGCTCCGGGGACAGCGTACCGTTCCGGGAAAAAGCCGGGTTTCTTGCCCGGACACATCTTTTTTTCTGAGAACGGCGGAGAAACCCGGCTTTCTGCTCCGGGGACAGCGTACCGTTCCGGGAAAAAGCCGGGTTTCTTGCCCGGACACATCTTTTTTTCTGAGAACGGCGGAGAAACCCGGCTTTCTGCTCCGGGGACAGCGTACCGTTCCGGGAAAAAGCCGGGTTTCTTGCCCGGACACATCTTTTTTTCTGAGAACGGCGGAGAAACCCGGCTTTCTGCTCCGGGGACAGCGGATCGTTCCGGGAAAAAGCCGGGTTTCTTGCCCGGACACATCTTTTTTTCTGAGAACGGCGGAGAAACCCGGCTTTCTGCTCCGGGGACAGCGGATCATTCCGGGAAAAAGCCGGGTTTCTTGCCCGGACACATCTTTTTTTCTGAGAACGGCGGAGAAACCCGGCTTTTTGCTCCGGGGACAGCGTACCGTTCCGGGAAAAAGCCGGGTTTCTTGCCCTGTCAGATATCGAAAACTTATGGTTAAATATTTATCAGGATTTTTCGGAAATCATCTGCCCGGTCAGTTCAGCGACAGAGCGAGAGACCAGCTCTCCTTCAAGAAATATCTTTATCTTTGTGTGATCATTGGCGAGATATCTCAGCAGCGGTTTCAATGATTCAGCATCCAAAAGAGCGGCAGTCCGTGCGGCAAGCCCTCGGTGAACGGCATCTTCCGAATTCATATAAGGGGCGAGAAAAGGGGCAGCGTCTTTCACGAGTTCCGGTCTGACCCGGGCCAGTCTTCCCAGCCCCCAGAGAACACCTCTTTGCAAAATTTCATGTTCAATGAAGTTACCATCCTCTCTGATGTAGGAAATAAGAATACAGTGATATTCCTCAGCCAGTTTTTTGCTCTGAGCCATGATTTCGCCCATGGCCTCGGGGGACCCCCAGCCGATCCCGCCGGATTCATCGTTCAGATTCCATAAAAGGCGACGCATGATCACACGGGCCGACTCCGTATCCTGTTCAGCAAGGCGTGAAACAACCATACCCATTGCTGTGACAGCCCGCCATTTTATCATTTCATCGGAATTGTAAAGAAAGGAAAACAGAGGGTTGATCACCTGCCTTGCGGGAAACGGGCGGATTTCTTCAAGGCTTCTTTCAAAATTTTTCTGAGTGAGAAGTTCCAGAATTTTCTTTTTTAATTTTCTGCCGCTGTATTTAATGGTTTTTGACATTTCTGATCATTTGTTATGATAAAAAGTTCAATGTCAGCAGATCGAAAAGTTTTTCGGGCCAAAAGGAGTGCGGAAATGGAGCGAAGCGGAATTTTCGCAATTTCTTCAATGATCCGAAGCGGTTTCTGCGAAAATTCCGCTTCGCTCCATTTCCGAACTCCGGAGAATTGCCATCCGAAATAAGAGGTTAGAAATCTTTTCGATCTACTGAATGTTCAGCTTAGAAAAAATCTTGACAATCAAACAATTTTTTACATATAAAAAAGACGCACGACCGATACGTTCAAACAGAGCGAGGTAGGCCGCGCCGAACTTACTTTCATAAAGGCTCCTGGCATGAGCTGGCTGGGAGCTTTAAAATATGACAACCTCAAAGTTGTCTTCACGATAACGAGCCATACTCGGATGACCGGACATTTCATCCAGTAGTTGCAAAGATTGTTCTTTTGCCGCTTCCAATGTGCCCATTTTGTTTGAACAGGCTTTGCATACGCCATCCGCAAGTCCTGCATCTTTTACCTTTTCCCATAATTGGTGCAGCGGATTTTCCGCTTTTGCCAGTTCAGGGATTAATTTTGTGGCCGAGCCTTCAATGACCACTTTTACTTCCCAGCCTTTTTCTTTCATATCCAGCGCGTTCAGCAGCACATGGATGAAACACATGGGATCACCATTGAATACAAACATCGCAATTTTTTTCATTTTAGCTATCTCATTCCTTTGTTAAGGTTCTTGCCAGAAGATACAATCTGCGGGGCAATTCTTTATAGCTTCGTCAACCTCGGATTCGGGATACATGGGTAATTCGGCAACGCTGACATATCCTAACTCACTGAGATTGAAAACAGAGGGACACACCTCCTCGCATACGCCGCACAGAATACATTCGCTGAGTTCAACAACCGGTATTTTCATAACAGAACTAACCGTTTATCTTCTTTCCGATGATTTTGCCAAGTTCGGTGCATTTTTCCACTGCTGCCTTATCCGGAACATACTGAATTTTGAGACCGGGATCCGCCATTTCAAATTTCATGGCTTCAAGTTCATTGTTAATCAGCTTGACAGATTCGCCGCTCCATCCGTAAGACCCGAAGGCCGCGCCGATTTTATTCAGCGGCTTCAGTCCTTTCATGTAAGTCAGAAAATCGCTGACCGTGGGAAACAGGCCGTTGTTCAATGTGGGAGAGCCGATAATGACGGCCTTTGCGTCCAGGACCTCTGTCATAATATCGCTGCGATGCCATTCTCTGAGCTTCATGGGCCTGACATTCACCCCTTCTTCGGCAAGGCCCGAGGCAATCGCATGTGCCATTGTTTCGGTGCTGTGCCACATGGTATCATAAACAATGACAGCTTTTTTCCTGGTGTTTTCCTGTTTGCTCCATTCCACATAAGCGTTGATGATTTTTCCGGGGTCTTTTCGCCACAAAATCCCGTGGTCAGGACAGATCATATTAAATTCCAGTCCCATTTTTGTGATTTTTTCCACCAACTTGAGAATCAGCGGCGAATAAAGCAGGAGGATATTGGCGAAATACTTCTTTGCATGAGACATGATCACATGACCCACGACATCGTCAAATTTTTCATACCCCGCATAATGCTGACCAAAGGCATCGCTGGAGAAAAGAATTTTGTCTTCTTTCACATAAGTGAACATGCTGTCGGGCCAGTGGAGCATCCGGGTTTCAAGAAAGGTGAGGGTTCTGCTCCCCAGGGTCAGTTCCTCACCATTTTTCAGCGGATGATAGTTCCATTTCTGAGGAAAATGACGGGAAAGATTTTTTTCGCCCATTTGGGAACAGAGCAGCGGCTTGTCTTCTCCGATTCTGTGCATGACCCTCGGCAACCCCCCGGAGTGATCCATTTCCGTGTGATTGCTGATCATGTAGTCAATTTTTTTAGGATCAGCGATCTGAGAAATCTTATCTAAGAGCTGATCTGCAAACTCTTTTTTTACGGTGTCAATAAGGGCAATCTTTTCATCAACAATCAGAAACGAATTGTAACTTGTGCCCATATGGGTGGAATAACCATGGAAATCTCTGATATTCCAATCCGTCACACCGACATCATAGATTCCCTTTGCAATTTCGACCGGTTTCATCTTACTCTCCTCCCCTAAAGCAATCAGTAAATTTGAAAAATTATCTGGTTTCTCCTGGCCTGCATACAGCAGGCTAAGATCATAATTTTGCGGGATCAGGTTTACAATTTTACCAGTGATCCGGTAAAATATTTCAGAAGGGATTTCAAACCCGGTCCGGCAAAAGGACAGACACGAAATGCATCTTCAGATTGCGCTGGCAGGGTGAGCAAGGTGCAAAAAATGAAGCCGGACACCTCCTTGAATGCGGTTTGCCCACCCTGCATGGCCTGATGTGTGTAAGTTGCGAACTCCGTCTGACAAAAGGCAAAAAATTAAAATTGGCGAAGCAAAACACCGCTCCGCTGAAAATCAAATCCCTTTTTACCGGTCAGAGAGCGGTTTGAAAAACGTCTTTTGTCAGCATAAAAGGGCATAGATAAACGATCACATCTCACTCTCCGAGGGTTATTCTTTGCTGAACTCTTCCTTTGAGGCCCCGCATATCGGACATACCCAGTCATCCGGGATATCTTCAAATTTTGTACCGGGATCAATATCATTGTCCGGATCTCCCGCCTCGGGATCATAAACATAACCGCAAACATTGCATACATATTTGTCCATTCCAATATCCTCCTTAAAATTATAAGTTAAATATCATCACTCATCTGTCTCCTGGATTGAGATATTTGCCTGAATACCTCGTTCCGAGAAGCTATCTTTCAGATGCTCTACGACTTTTTCTTCAACCTTCTTTTTAATCAGGGCCGGAGCCAGCTTACCAAAAGCTTTGGCCATGGGAGATTCTTGCTCCGCCACTTCCTGTGAATTTGTTATTTCTATGACGATCATTGATTATAACTCGTTTGTTAAACTGATCACTCTTTTTTCGATCTCATCACGCACATTGCGCATGAATTCAATATCCTCTCCGGCCGGATCCGGCAATTCCCAGTCCCGCATCTCAGCACCTGGTACAAAGGGGCATTCCTCACCGCAGCCCATGGTGATAATCATATCAGGCTTTATTTTTTCAATAGCCGCTTCAATGGACTGAGGCGTGCGAAATTCCATGTCAATTCCTTTTTCCTGCATGGCTTTCACCATGACGGGGCTGATGTTGTCCGCAGGTGTGCTGCCCCCGTTCAGAACCTCAATCTTATCTCCGCTGAGATACTGAGCAAAGGCACTTGCCATCTGACTCCGGCACGCGTTTTCCCGACACGCGAACAAAATTTTTTTTCTGCCCAGAAACGGTGTCAGAAGATTATTCACCGCGGTTTTGACATCCTCAAGCACCGACGGATGTTTTTCCATATCTCCGCGATGTTCGATTTCCCGGTACGTGAGACTGCCTTCATAGCTTGCTCCCACTGCGTCAAAGAAATAAGTTGCCGTCAGGTGAAGACCTTCAAAAAGATTTTTTCCTTTTGTGGCTCCCACGGCAAGTATAAAACCGCGTCTCATCTTCCTGCCGGGATCCGTCAGCTTGAGTTTGTACTTCCTGGCCCAGAGGGTCTGACATCTGTCAATAAGGGCCTTGAGCTGTGCTGTTACATTATAAAAAAACATGGGACTGGCCGCGACAATAACATCAGCCTGACGCAGCAGGGGATAAATTTCATACTTCATGTCATCTTTAATGGGACAAAATCCCTTTTTTTCACAGGTCGTGTATTCCTTACATGGCACGATATTTTTTTTATCCACGTCAACGACATGGGTTTGCGCTCCCAGTTCTTCAGCTTCTTTCATGAAAGCTGAAAGCAAAAAATCCGAGTTTCCTTTTTTACGGGGACTTCCTTGTAATCCAAGTACCAGCATAATCAAAAGCTCCTTAGGGTTATAGACTATCAAAGCAGAGGCACATCACCAGCAATCCCTGCGATATCAGCCGTCAGCTTTTTTCTGATGACACTTTGAACATGAGGTGGGGCCTGTCTTTTCCCCGGCTTTTTTCTTTTCTTTGTGACATTTGACACATTGCTTGTTCATAACCTGCTTTTTTTTCAGCTTTCCCTCAGCTTTTAATTTTTCTATGGAGCCAGGAGCTTGCGGGAATGCCTCATGACAAACATTGCAGTCCTTCAGTGTTTCCTGATGTGTGTGATGGGGAAAAGGAACGATTCCTTTGGTTCCGCCAAAAAGTTCCATATCTTTGGCACCTTTATTCTGTTCCGCAACAGTGTTCTGTTCTGCAACAGTGTTCTGTTCCGCAACGGCCATTGCAGCCACCAGTATCATTCCGATAATTATCGCCGTGATTACTCTTACTTTCACTTCTTGTCTCCTTATGTAAAAAAATTCTGATGATAACGGATTTGGGGGAGGCTTGCGAAAGCCGGCTGAAGAAGCTACTATCAGCGGCTTCTACAGCCAGCTATCATAATCGCGGAATCTGTTAAACTGTTCCGCCGGACTTTGCAATCCGTCGTAGTTTTTTACAGCCTGCGAATTCACAAATGCAAGTTTGCACCGGATTTGCAGGCTTGTCAATAAAAAATTTTGAAATTCCTTTGAAATCGGTTATCAGGACCAATAAAAAATATGAAAGACACTGCCGGATGTTTTGCGACTTCTTTAAAGCCTGCGTTCTTTTGCAGGACAGGGTTGCAAACGGTACCATCCTCAAAAACCCCTTGACGATGTTCATATATTTGTATATTTTTATATCATAAAATCAATTTTTATCTTATATTAGGTTTTAAAAGCGTGTTTGAAAAGTAAAGAATATGAGTAATCATAAGTGGCTGTTTTTTGCCACGAAGACACGAAGACGCGAAGGCTCACGAAGTTTCTTTGTGTCTTCGTGCTTTTGTGGCTGATTTTTTTGCCACGAAGACCCGAAGGTTCGCGAAGTTTCTTTGTGTCACTTTGTGTCTTCGTGCCTTTGTGTCTGATTTTTTTGCCACGAAGTCACGAAGGTTCACGAAGCTTCTTTGTGTCACTTTGTGTCTTCGTGCCTTTGTGGCTGTTTTTTTTGCCACGAAGACACGAAGCCACGAAGGTTCACGAAGTTTCTTTGTGTCACTTTGTGTCTTCGTGCCTTTGTGGCTGATTTTTTTGCCACAAAGACACGAAGTCACGAAGTTTCTTTGTGTCACTTTGTGTCTTCGTGCCTTTGTGGCTGATTTTTTTGCCACGAAGCCACGAAGCCACGAAGGTTCACGAAGCTTCTTTGTGTCACTTTGTGTCTTCGTGCCTTTGTGGCTGATTTTTTTGCCACGAAGATACCGGGAGGCTGTCCCTGACGCCTCTTTAAAAAGACATGTCCTGAAAAAATGCGACCGTGACACGGAGCTATGATCATTCTCTCTTATGACTGCTCATATTCCTTGCTTTTCAAACAGGCTCTAAGAAAAAAATTATCCGGAGTGCCAAACTTGCAGTTTGGCGATATCTCTGATGCCCGGAAACCGGATATTTCTGCCAAACTGCAAGTTTGGCACTCCGTTTGCATGAACTTGAAATCATAAGCTCATTATCTTTAAAGCTTTTAAAATAAGGATCGTTTTTAGAAACAGAGGAAAATATGCTAATCACTGAAATACTGAGTCGGAACGCCAGAGTCTATGGCAATGATGTTGCGCTTGTGGAGAGAGACCCTGCCAGAAATCTGCGCAGAGAAATTACTTGGAAAGAATTTGACACCCAAGCGAATCAGGTTGCCAATGCCCTTATTTCAAGGGGAATCCGGAAAGGGGACAAGGTAATCCATCTGATGATGAACTGCCTTGAATGGCTTCCGATTTATTTCGGAATCCTTCGGACAGGCGCGTGGGCGGTCCCGCTGAACTTCAGATTTTCATCGGATGATATCCGTGTTTCCGCCGAAATCTCAGAAGCAAAGGCCATGATATTCGGCGAAGAATTTATTGAAAGATTGGACCTGGTCAGAAGCATTTCAGATAAAACCGTTTCAACATACATCTTTGCAGGTCCCGAGGAAAAACGGCCGGATTATGCGGAATCATATCATGATTTCTCAGTATCCGCCGGTGTCGAAGAACCGGGCATTGAATTGGATATTTCTGACAGTGCCGCGTTGTATTTCACATCAGGAACCACCGGCAGCCCCAAGGCCGTCCATCTGACCCATCGGAACCTTGAGTTTTCCTGCTATGTTGAAAACCGCCACCACAATCAGACACACGAAGACAATTTTCTGTGCATCCCTCCGCTGTATCACACGGGCGCGAAAATGCACTGGTTCGGCAGCTTTATCGTGGGAGCAAAAGCGGTCATTCTCAAGGGGACAAAACCCGAATATATCCTGGAAGCAGTTTCTGAAGAAAAGGCGACGATTGTATGGCTTCTGGTTCCCTGGGCGCATGATATCCTGATCGCTATGGAAAACAAAGATATCTGTCTTGATGATTATGAATTGGATCAGTGGCGCCTGATGCACATCGGCGCACAGCCTGTCCCTCCCAGTCTCATCCGAAAATGGAAAAACGTCTTTCCTCATCATGAGTATGATACCAATTACGGGCTTACGGAATCCACTGGCCCGGGCTGCGTCCATCTGGGAATCGAAAACACGCACAAGATCGGGGCCATTGGTGTTCCCGGATTTGACTGGGAGTGCATGATTTTTGACCTCGAAAGCCTCGCTGAAAAGATACTGAAACCTGTGTCCCGGGAAGCAGTCGGAGAGCTGGGGACCAGGGGGCCGGGAGTGATGAAGGAATATTACAAGAATCCGGAGGCCACAGAAGCTGCTCTTCTCGATGGCTGGCTCCTGACTGGCGATATCGGTCGTATGGATGAGGACGGGTTCATATGGCTGGTGGATCGGAGAAAGGATATCATTATCACAGGCGGCGAGAATATCTTTCCGGTTGAGATCGAGGATTTTCTTATGAATCATGAAAAGATTCAGGATGTGGGGGTCATTGGTGTGCCAGATGAACGGCTCGGAGAGATTGCCGCGGCTGTCATAAAGGTCAAACCGTCCCGGACGCTGACGGAAGAAGAGGTTATAACCTACTGTGAATCGTTTCCGAGATATAAAAAGCCGAGACGGATCATCTTTGATGATGTCCCGAGAAACCCCACTGGCAAGATCGAAAAAACAAAGCTGAGGAAAAAATACGGAGGAGGCGCGTCAGTGATTCTGAGAAGCTGATATTAGAGTGCGGGGTTCTGGCCGTGATTTTTCTTTCTGGTTTTGTTATCAGCGACATAAGTACCTGAGCAAAAATTTTTCCTGATTGTAACGGATTTAGGGGAGGGCCGACCAAGCCCTGTAAGGGCGGCATATTTGTAGTAGCTGGCCCCCGCCAAGTCCCGTAGGGGCGGCATGTTTGCCTGCCATCACAATATGCCGCCCCTGCGGGGCTTTTTAGCGGCATCTTCTAAATCCGTTATAATCAGTATATTGTAGGTTGGGTCAATTTTAAAATTTAACATAAATTTTAAAAAATTAACTTAACCTACTTGAATTATGCCAGAAAAATTTTACAGCGGCAAAAGATTTAACACGGCGAACCACAGATTGAAGTGACGTAGGATCGCTCTTTCTGTATCCATAAATCTTCAATTCTATAGTAGTGGCAGCGGAATCGCTGTACCATTTCCTGTTCGCCATTTGCGTTAGTCACCAAAAATGTTCCGATACACTCTTCCGGTCCTGGGATGGAACTGCCAATATAACCGTTACTCCCCCCAGGCCCAACAACGACACCACAGCCAGGATTTGATAAACCACCTACGAGAGTTACCATTGCCTTTCTGTCAAGCTCCTTGCTATCTTCCAAATCTTTAATTACGATATTTGTCATTTTTCGTTTTCTCCTTATTTTGCGGTTACATGAACTCTTATCCTTATTTATTATTTCGTTATATATTTTTATATGCATTGTCCGTGCCAACCTGTAATTATTTCCCAGTATATAATATATAATTATTTGTAATTTATATTATTATTTTAAAAAAAAATTTTTCTTTCGCCTTTCTGCTCTGTTGTTAATGTTACATGATACCTGACATATTTTGAAAAATTGTTTGTTCTATAAAAACACATCGCTTTCAAGGGAGTGCAACTGCCGGTTATCAGATTCTGACTTCCGCAACTTCATGAGAGACGAAGAAGCACAGTCATCATACGTTTTTACGTTGTGCGAGCTCAGAAAAATGACACGGGATTATACTGAGAAACAGTTCTATGTAAGCAAAGAAAAATTTTTGGAGGATTGAAGGAAATACAGATGCTTTAGCAAAAGCATTTAAATAAAAATCAGTTTTACAAACATTGGTAAAGTAAAGCCAAGGAAAATAGACAGGAATTTTAACTGTGAGATTTCATACAAAGGATATCTGATTCAAGCAAAACAGGGGACTTTCGTCCCCTGTTTCTTCTGTTAAGTCGTCAAAAATCCGGCATTTCTACATACGGACAAGCGCCCCCTGTTTCTCTATATCCTCATTGCGGCTATCTATCGTAGTCACTTTGTAGCGAATCCTGTAAAATTTATGCAAATAGCCATCAGATCCTGTTTTTACACCCAGGTAGGTCTTTTTGAGCTTCTCTTTGTAAGTATAGCCGCCCATAATACCTGCCATCGCCTGTTTATCAAGCTCCCTGCTGCCTTCCAAGTCTTTGATTAAAATGTTTGTCACCTTAGTTCTCCTTTTTAGTGTTCATTAAATCTGTTATTCTTTTATCTGTTTTTTAATGCATTGTTCATGCCAAATTTACAGAATTTTCGCATATATCATTCTAACTATTTAAAATTGAAAGATATATTTTTTTAAATACTTTTTACTGAATATTTCAAAATATTTTCCATGTCATGAATGTTTTTTTTAACCCAACATATTCAGCAGAAGGTGTTTATTTCATGCCAACAATATTTACATGTGTAAAAAAATAAAACAGCCGGATTTTCTTAAAAACCCGGCTGTTAATTTGAACCAGAGAGCAATATTTTAATGCTCTTTATGGGATATATTCATACTCAAAATAAATTTCCCCCAGAAAGCCAACTCTGTTCATTGACAGTTCTATTCGCCAGGTTCCGGCATCTTCCGGTCCGAAATCTCCGGCCCCGGGAATGAACATCCCTCCATATCCGGGAATATCCTCGGAATTAAAGATGCTGTAAGACTGATACCACTGAGTACTGAATCGTAAGCAGCTTGGATAATCCCCCCAATTAACAGTATAAGGACTATCAGAGAACATCGTCCCGTTTGGCTTATAACATCTCACGTTAAAACTTGAACCGTTTTCAATGTTATCAACACTTACAGAAACAGTCACTGCCTCGTCCAAATTGGTAAACTTATTTTTGACTCCGACCAGTTTTCCAGTTGTCTCATCTATACGCTCACCCGTGGTCATTTCCAAAATGGAAGGGGATGAATATCCTTCCTGATTACCAAAAAATTTCCACTTTTCATCTTCAAAAACGAAGGTCACATCTCCGGTAAACTCATGTTCTGTTTCTGCTCCGGCTTTTGAAACCCGGGTATAAGTGATGGTTCGGTTGACATTTGCCAGATGCTTTCCATCTTTATCTTCATAAGAAACCTGATTAATTTGATAGACGGTATTCTCATAACTGTAATACTCGAAATACCACGCTTTTGCCTCATACTGACAATCGTAATCTTCGCCGTTATTTAAGAAATCCTTTGATATTCTTTCCATAAACAGGGCAATATTGCCCTCGTTCATACTTGTTTCATTATCCAAAGCATAATCATAAACAGTATCATCTGTATCATCATCACAGTCAGTTCCGTTGCAATCCTGATCAATCCCGTCCCCGCATATTTCTTTCGCCCCGGGATGGATATTCGGGTCGCTGTCATCACAATCGCCCTGGTTTTCTGTGTAACCGTCACCGTCCTTATCTTCGGGGGGACAGGTCAGGTCAGTTCCGTTGCAATCCTGATCAATGCCGTCCCCGCATATTTCCTCTGCCCCGGGATGGATATTCGGGTCATCGTCATCACAATCGCCCTGGGTTTCAGTGTAGCCGTCAGCGTCCTTGTCTTCGGGGGGACAGATCAGGTCAGTTCCGTTGCAATCCTGATCAATCCCGTCCCCGCATATTTCTTTCGCCCCGGGATGGATATTCGGGTCATCGTCATCACAATCGCCCTGAGTTTCAGTGTAGCCGTCACCGTCCTTATCTTCGGGGGGACAGGTCAGGTCAGTTCCGTTGCAATCCTGGTCAATTCCGTCTCCGCATATTTCCTCCGCTCCCGGATGGACATTCGGGTCATCGTCATCACAATCGCCCTGAGTTTCAGTGTAGCCGTCACCGTCCTTATCTTCGGGGGGACAGGTCAGGTCAGTTCCGTTGCAATCCTGATCAATCCCGTCCCCGCATATTTCCTCTGCTCCGGGATAGATATTCGGGTCGCTGTCATCGCAGTCGCCATGAGCTTCTGTGTAGCCGTCACCGTCCTTATCTTCCTCGGGACAGGTCAGGTCAGTTCCGTTGCAATCCTGATCAATTCCGTCCCCGCATATTTCTTTCGCCCCGGGATGGATATTCGGATCATCGTCATCACAATCGCCCTGAGTTTCAGTGTAGCCGTCACCGTCCTTATCTTCGGGGGGACAGGTCAGGTCAGTTCCGTTGCAATCCTGATCAATCCCGTCGCCGCAGATTTCTTTCGCCCCGGGATAGATATTCGGGTCGCTGTCATCGCAGTCGCCATGAGTTTCTGTGTAGCCGTCACCGTCCTTGTCTTCGGGGGGACAGATCAGGTCAGTTCCGTTGCAATCCTGATCAATCCCGTCCCCGCATATTTCCTCTGCTCCGGGATGGATATTCGGGTCGCTGTCATCGCAGTCGCCATGAGCTTCTGTGTAGCCGTCACCGTCCTTATCTTCCTCGGGACAGGTCAGGTCAGTTCCGTTGCAATCCTGATCAATTCCGTCCCCGCAAATTTCTTTCGCCCCGGGATGGATATTCGGATCATCGTCATCACAATCGCCCTGAGTTTCAGTGTAGCCGTCACCGTCCTTATCTTCGGGGGGACAGGTCAGGTCAGTTCCGTTGCAATCCTGATCAATCCCGTCTCCGCAGATTTCCTCCGCTCCCGGATGGACATTCGGGTCATCGTCATCACAGTCGCCCTGGTTTTCAGTGTAGCCGTCAGCATCCTTGTCTTCCTCGGGACAGATTAGATCGCTTCCGTTGCAATCCTGATCAATCCCGTCCCCGCAAATTTCCTCTGCTCCGAGATGGATATTCGGGTCATCGTCATCACAATCGCCCTGAGTTTCAGTGTAGCCGTCACCGTCCTTATCTTCGGGGGGACAGATCAGATCGCTTCCGTTGCAATCCTGATCAATCCCGTCGCCGCAGATTTCTTTCGCCCCGGGATAGATATTCGGGTCGCTGTCGTCACAGTCGCCCTGAGTTTCAGTGTAGCCGTCATCGTCATCATCCACATCTTTCGGATCCGTGTCACAGGACATATCATTTCCGTCGCAATCCTGATCAATGCCGTCGCCGCAAATTTCCTCTGCCCCGGGATAAATATCAGCGTCATCATCATTGCAGTCATCCTGGATCTGGGTGTAACCATCACCATCCTTGTCTATATCATTCAGACCTGATTCCTCGCCATCACCGCCGCTACATCCGAACAATGCAAAGATCATTGTCAGAAAAATAAATAATACCCTGATTTTTTTCATTTAGCAAAACTCTCCTTTTTTTAAAAAAATATTATAAGTGAACCTTAAGTACCTGAGCAAAAGTTTTTTATATTTGCCCGGGAAGAAACCCGGCTTTTTTCCCGGAATGACCCGCCGCCCGTGAAGGAAAAAGGCGGGTTTCTCCGCAGTTCGCAGAAAAAAGATATATAAAAAATTTTTGCACAGGTACTTATTTGCTAAAAAACGAGAAGAGTTTGTTCATAAAGTATCGGATTCGTCAATGGGGTGAAAGGAGTATTATGGGAGAGGAATATGCTATTTATAGGGAAGTTATCCAAGTAACAGCATTTTAACCATTCGAATAAAACTTGACAGGTACGGCCATACAGGGTAAGCAGTGCGGTGGGTTGCGCTTCGCTCCACCCACCCTACGTTCCTACAGGTACGGCCATACAGGGTAAGCAGTGCGGTGGGTTGCGCTTCGCTCCACCCACCCTACGTTCCTACAGGTACGGCCATACAGGGTAAGCAGTGCGGTGGGTTGCGCTTCGCTCCACCCACCCTACGTTCCTATATTCGGCATCCTTCATATTTGCCCAAAAGTACTTTACACTTTTGGTGATTTGAAAAAAAGTCCATTTTTTTTCAATCTACAAATTTTGTAGCTAAATAAAAGTAATATTTACAAATAGATATTGTAAAATCTACAAATTTTGTAGTTTTTTACACACTTCAAACATGATTAGCTAAAATTAACTACAAAATTTGTAGTTTTTTTGTAATAGGTTGTTTATATTATAAAAATAATCAAAATTATCATGAATTAAAAAAAACATAAAAAATTCATTTTAGCTGAAAGTGTAAACTACTAAATGAAGGATGCCCTATATTCCGGGTATTTTGTTTTTGGGGAAATCCCTAAATTAATCCATGCAGATGGGACAATAAAAAAAATTCGTGAGATGTTCCCCCTTTTCGGGTATATTGAACACCTCACGAATTCCTATTTTCATCAACAAACTACCGCGGCTGAAAATCAGGCAGCATCTTTATTATAGCAAATTCGACAGCAGGACAAACATCGGTTTGATTCAGCGATAGCCTCCTCTTCGGTGAGAACCTGATCCACTTCAATAAAAGATGTGATTCTTTCCTTCACGGGTAATTCCGTCATTTTTGCTCTCGGGGTTTTTACAACTCCCGGAACCGAGTCAAAAATTGTTCCCGGAATATTCTTTTTAAAGAGTGACTTGGGAACAGGTTTGATCTCTTCGCCAGTAAGATACTGGTGAATTGACCTTGCGGCCCTTCTTCCGCCGCCAATGGCCTCGACAACCAGAGACGGACCCGTGGCCGAATCTCCCCCTGTGAATATATAAGGAATGCTCGACTGGAGGGTTTCAGGATCCGAATCAATGGTATTCCATCGGGTAATATTGAGATCATCAAGACGCTTTGAACTCTCTTTAAAAGAAACATCCGGGCGCTGTCCGATGGCTGTGATGACCATATCCACTTCAAGAAGGGTTTCAGACCCCTCAACCGGCACAGGGCGGCGTCTTCCGCTGGCATCCGGCTCTCCCAGTTCCATCTTGAGATATTCCAGATGCGTGGCATTTTCGTCCTCATCCCCCACAACACGGACAGGGGCAGCCAGGAATTGAAATTTGACACCTTCATGTTCCGCGGCTTCAATCTCAACTTCGTTCGCAGGCATTTCCGCCCGGGTCCGGCGATACACAATCCACACTTCCTCAGTGCCCAGCCGGATAAGGTTACGCACACAGTCAATCGCGGAGTTTCCCCCGCCGATGACAGCGGCCTTTCGGGGAACCGAAAATTTTTCACCGCTTGCGAGTCTTGACAGAAAATCAATGCCAGTATAACATCCGTTCAGTTTTTCACCATCCACGCCCAAGTTATAATCCACCCACGCGCCGACGCCCATAAAGACAGCGTCATAACCTTCAAACGCCAAGGAACCCATATCAAAATCCTCGCCAAATTTTGCATTGACGCGGGCCTCGATGCCCAGGTTCAGGATGCCCTCGATTTCCCAGTCCAGAATTTTTTTGGGAAGACGGTATTCAGGGATACCGTATCGGATCATTCCGCCCAGATGCGGCATGGACTCAAAAATGGTGACACCATGGCCCAGGCGACGCAGAAAGAAAGCACAGCTCAGACCCGCCGGCCCGCCGCCGATGACCGCAACCCGTTTTCCTGTATCCGGTGCGCAGGGGATGGGAATCCGTTTTCCCGAATTCATTTCAAAATCCGCAACAAAACGCTTCAGCTGGTTTATGGAAACCGGCTCATCTTCAATTCCCCGGCGGCAACGATCTTCACAGGGATGAGGACACACACGGCCGCAGGATAAGAGCAGCGGATTCCGTTCCCGGATGGTATTCACAGCCCCTTCATAATCTCCGTTTCGGATCTGGGCAATATATTTGGGAATATCAATTTCAGCGGGGCAGGTCTGCCTGCACGGGGCCAGCGCGTCATCCTCCGCATTCATATGAAGCAATCGCTGAGACATGGTTTTGACCGTGAGGATATTTTTCGGACAGGCCCGCTGACACGCGCCACATCCCACACACTTTGTCTCATCAACAACCGGATATCCCTCCGGTCCCATGTGAATGGCATCAAACGCACAGGATCTGATACAATCGCCAAACCCGAGACATCCGATCTCACATTCCCGTCTCCCGCCGTAAAGTGCTGAAACTGCCTTGCAGGTGTTCAGGCCCGTGTAATAATATTTATTCGCGGCCCTGTTTCCGCCGTTACACTCATTGTAAGACTTGAGCGGTTCGGCAGTGCCCGCATCCAATCCCATCACAGCCGCGACATTTGCCGCTGCTTCGGCACCGGCCACAATGCAGACGCTGGGAGGTGCATTGCCTTCAACCACCGCAACAGCGGCCGCTGAACATCCGGCATATCCGCATCCTCCGCAGTTTGCGCCTGCAAGAAAACCCTCCACTTCTGCAATCCGAGGGTCTTCATAGACATAAAATACTTTTGAGGCAACACTCAGTACCGAGCCGCATGCCGCTCCAATACCCAACATAAAAAGTATGGCTTCTATCACGATGATCTCCTCATTTTTAAATCCGAAATCTGAAGCAAATCTGACATTTGCTTCAGATTTTCACATTATACCATCCCTTTGAATGCAAAAAACGTCAGGGAAAGAATTCCCGCGATGACAAGCGCGATGGATGTGTCCTGAAGCGGTTTGGGAACTCTGGCTAAAAGAACCCGCTCACGCACGCCCGCGAAAAGAATCAGTGCAAGCCCGAATCCCACCGCATAACTGAACGATGATACCAGCGCCTGAACAAAGGTATATTCTTCATTGACATTAATCAGACAGACACCCATGACCGCACAGTTTGTGGTGATCAGGGGCAGAAAAATTCCCAGTCCCGCATACAAAGCAGGAATACTCTTTTTCAAAAACATCTCAACAAACTGCACAAGGGATGCAATAACAAGGATAAAAGCAATCGTTCTCAGATAATCAAGGCCGAACTTGGCTAGCACATAAGTATTCACAATCCATGTGATAACACCTGCCATGACCAGAACAAAAACGACAGCAAACGCCATACCTACAGCGGTCTCCATTTTTTTGGATGTCCCCATAAAAGGACAATTGCCAAGATACTGGGCAAGCAGAATATTATTTATGAGGATACAACTAATGGCAAGAATGATATAATCCATCTATATTCTCCTAACTTTGTGATTGGTGATTTGGGATTGGTGATTTGGGATTGGTGATTTGGGATTTGTGACTTGGGATTTGTGACTTGCTTCCAATTCCTCAATCGCCAATTACAAGTCACCAATCCCCAATCACAAATCACCAATCCCCGATCCCCGATCACAAATAACTATTTACTTCCGGCAAGGTTCATCAGACAAAGCATCAGTCCGAGACAGACAAAGGCCCCGGGGGCTTCAACCATGAATGCAAATGGCTGAAAGGAAGGTCCGAATATTTGTATCGGAGTTTCCCAAAACGTCAGTGTTCCGTTTCCAAACAACTCCCGAACAGCGCCAAGACAGCCGAGGGATATGGTGAAACCGATACCCATGCCCAGCCCGTCCGCGATTGAACGTACAACACCGTTTTTGGACGCGAACGCCTCAGACCGGCCCAGAACAATACAGTTTACCACAATAAGCGGTATGAATATACCCAGCTTGAGGAACAGCGGATATGCAAATGCCTGCATGAGCAGTTCCACGACTGTCACAAATGTGGCGATAATAATAATAAAACAAGCGATTCTGACTTTTGACGGAATGATTTTCCGCAGCATGGACACGAGCATATTGGAACATACCAGAACAAATGTTGTCGCAAGCCCCATTCCGATTCCGTTTTCAACGGTTTTGGTGACTGCCAGCACCGGGCAGAGTCCCAGCACGAGTCTGAACGGCGGTATTTCTTCCCACAAACCTTTTGCAAATTCCTGAGCAAGAGACTTGGCCATATTTTTTCTCCCTTATTGTGTGATTTGTGATTTGTGATTTGTGGTTTGCGGTTTGTGATTTGTGATTTGCGATTTGCGATTTGTGATTTGTGATTTGCGATTTGTGATTTGCGATTTGCGATTTGCGATTTGTGATTTTCTCAGTCTCTGATCACAAGCCACCAATCCCTAATCCCTAATCCCCAATCACCAATCCCTAATCACCAATCCCTGATCACCCATCCCTAATCACCAATCACCAATCCCTGATCACCCATCACCCATCACCCATCATCACTACTTATTGAAGGCTTTTAATTTTTCTTCGAGTTGCGGTTTCAGTCGTTTATATACGTCAGCGACATCTGTTGCCGCGCTGCATACTGCACGGGATGTAATTGTCGCGCCGCTGATAGCACCGATGGCTCCTCCGTCATTTGTGACTTTTATCGGCTCTTTTACAGAAACACCTTTGAACTGAGCAGCGAAATCGGGATCTGATTTTGCCTTTGCTCCCATGCCCGGTGTTTCAGCGTGAGTGGTCACACCGACACCGATAATCGTGTCATCTTTCAAATTAATACCGACCATCAGACCCACGTCGCCGCCATATCCTTTTCCGTAGCTTTCAAGAGCAACTGACCGGGCTTCTCCGTCAAATACGCCCACGAAAAAGCTTCTTTCAATTTCACCGTCTGTCAGTTTAAACCGGTCGGCAATGGGATTATTCGACGCGCCCTCAAATATAGCGTTGATTGCGGGTCCTTTAACAAACTGCAACTGCTGGTTTTCGATTTTCTCCTTGGTGTTATCACGTATGGCAGCAAGCAGACCGCCGGAAAACGCACTCAGGATTGTAAGAACGAGAACCATTCTTATCATTTCACGCATTCTTTAACCACCTTTCTGGGTTTGAAACTTGAGTTTGAAACTTGAAACTTGAAACTTGAAACTTGAGATTTTTCAATTTTCAATTCTCAATTCTTATTTCCCACTTCCCAGGGCTTTTGGTCTGATCTTGTCCAAAAGCGGACTCAGAAGATTGATAACCAGGATAGCGAAAATCACACCATCCGCATATACACCGATATTCCTTATGAGTACAGTCATCATCCCTCCGAGAAATCCGTAAAGAATCATGGGGATGAAATTCACTGGCGAAGGTGAATCTTCGGTTGCCAGGAAAAAGGCACCGATCAGGGTATAACCGGTCAAAAGGTGAAACATAGGCCCGGCGTACTTGGCAGGATCAGACGCGTTGAACAGGAGAGCCGTTATAAACACACCGACTATAAATGAAAGGGATATTTCCCATCGGATAAATCCCCTGATGATAAGATAAAGTCCGCCAAGAATAAGCCCCAGTCCGAAAGTCGAGCCGATTCCGCCTAACTGTTTGCCCATCAGAAGATCGCCTGTGCTGAAAACATCAATGGCAGATACACCAAAATTTTTCACCGCAGTAAGCGGATAAATCATGGCAAAATCAAGTTCATAATTAACAAGCATTTCATCAAAATCGAAAATGCCTTTCCAAGACAGCATCAGTATGGCAATTGCCACTGTCGGCGCATTAAAAGGGTTGCCACCGATGCCGCCAAAGATATGCTTTCCGATAACAACGGCAATAAATGTGCCTGTGATGACCGCCCACCAAGGGGCTGTCGCGGGCATCAGCATGGCAAAGATAATGCCGATCATGGCAGCGTTTCCATCTCCTATGGTTACGGGCTGCTTTGTCACACGATTAAATGCAAGTTCCCAGAGGATTGCGGAAGAAACCGCGAGACACACCATTCCCAGGGCAGCTACGCCGTAATGAATGATGCCCAGAATCACCGCGGGCAATACTGCAAATATGGTATGATAGCTTCGTTCGAATACCCCACTCCCATTGTGCCAGAAAGGAGCGTGTGAAACAATGAATTTTTTTTGATTAAGCATTCGTCTCCTCCGTATTCATCCGGCCCAGTTCATATTTTGCCAGCCTGATATGCTGAAAAACCGGCATTCTTGACGGACAGACAACAGTGCAAAGCCCGCATTCGATGCAGGAATGCAGATCATACTCGTCTGCCGCTGTTTCATATTCTCCTGCTTCACAAAATCTGACAAGCATATTTACCGCTATCCGGGCAGGACAGATTCTCACACATTCTCCGCAATTGATACAGGGATAGTCCGAAACAAGGGCCACGTCCTCACTGTCCTGAACCATGATGGCGTCAGTGTCCGGCTGAACCGGATGATCCTCGGAATAGACAGCCGAACCGGCCATGGGACCCCCGATAATTATCCTGTCTTTTTCACTCAGGGCAACATCACATGCATTGAAAATATCGCGAATCGGTGTTCCGATTCTGGCCTCAACCAATACCCGGGTCATATCTTTTTTGATCAGGGTCAGTGTTTTTGTCACAGGTATCTGCTTGTTGGTAAACGCACTGGCCACAGATGCGACAGCTTCGGCGCTGAAAAAGCACACGCCCATATCTTCGCATGTACTTTCCGCGGGAACCGGCTGTCCCAAAATATCTTTCATAATCATCCGGGGAAGTGCGGCCGGATATTCAGAGCCCACAACCCTCAGTTCCACGCCGGAAGTTCCCCCGATGGCACTGGCCTTTTTCACCAGACTCTGGGAAGAAACAACAACGACCTGATCCACCCCTGTGATTCTTTTCAGAATGCTGACACCCTTGTTGATGGCATCGGTGCGGGACTTCACCACACACTGATTTGAAAAAACCACCGGATCATTGTCTGCCGCGCAGACCACAAGTGTCTTTATTGGTTTGTCAGGATCAGAAAACACCTGCATGGAAGGACATCCCGGGGCAAAATCAAGAAAATCTTTTGCCGCTTCAAGGGTGATATCCTTGGCGGAAATTCCGAATTGTTCATCCTGTTCTTCTTGTTTGGCAACATCAATTGAAATTGCCGTATAAGACGCGTTAAAATCGCCTGTATAGGGAGTTACGGATGATATGGTTCCTGTGACAGAAGAAATTATGTAAGAATCACTGTCCTCACAAAGCAAAAGCTTCTGTCCGGTCTTAACCTTGTCCCCGGGACTGAGCAAGACAGAGTTTTTCTGCCCGCAGGGTTCCTTGAAAAAAAGCGTGACCTTCTTCGGCATCGGAATTTTTTCAGGTTCCGCGGGCGTGCTGTCTGTTGCTTGATATTCAAACCGAGGCTTTGCCAAACCAAAAAATGATCTTCTCATCATAATATAAGGTTCCATTAAAAAACCGTTAAAAGTTGTTGTAAGACAGAAATTGAAAATTGGAAATCAGAAAAAGGAACGGTAAACGTCTGCTTCCCAGTTTCCAGTTTCCTTAAAAACTATACTTGACATGACATGATTCACATTCCACGGGACCGGCTTCCTGTTCTTTATGGCAGCCGATACATTGCTGATGAAGCGCATCCGTTTTTTTCATCATGCTGTCCATTTCGATCTCATCCGCCTCATGACAGTCCAAACATATCTGAGGGGCTGATCCGTCTGCTGGCAGAACATGGCATTCCCGGCATGCCGGGCTGTCTTCACTGTCTTCAGGATGATGATGACAGGCGTTACAGGCAAGACCATAACCTGATTCTGCCGTATGGGTCTTGTGGTCGAACAAAACCTTACCTGTGGAGCATTGAAACATCATTCTTACCGGTTCCTCCGGGACATCTGCGGAAGAGACCGTGTAACTTAGGATGCCCACGAGCAACAAAACAATAGCCAGACCATAAGCCAGTTGCAGCTCTTTTTTTGAAGTCATTTTGAATAGTTCCTTTCAAATTTTATGGTCATTAAACAAAAAAGTGGGTCAGATAAAATCGTGTACCGCCTATCATAATGCTGAAAAGCTTGCAAGTCCTTTTTTTATACCTGGGAAAAGAAATAATACCTGATGACCTGTTTTTCTGATGCTTGTTTTATAAATTATTTAATTTAAATAAGTTATAAAGGTATGAATCCCTGTGCCAACGACACAGATTGTTTGTTTTGGATTATTTAACCTATTGATTTTATTGACTAAATATTAAAGTGCTGTTTTTCAGACTTTTTCAATTAAATCAGATAATTAAAAAAATATGAGTATTAAATAATAAAAATTCAGTTGCCAGTTATCTGTTTATCAAGTATGTGGGCAAATGTCAGAAGACAAAAAATGTTGTAATGGCATTCCTGTTGACGTGAATGTATGTTTTGTGTATAGGTTTTATAATATCTGAATTTTTGTTAAAAAATATGAAAAACTAGGCATTCTTCATTTTTCGGTTAATATTTCAGTACAGGTCTGAAAAGTGTGAATTGTTTTTCAGGTAAAATGAAAGATGCCTGAATTCAGAATATTCTTTCTGAAAAACACACTGAATTCGCACTACTTTAGTTACACTCTTAAATCCAAATTTTGAAATAGGAAAAAATAAACAGAGGAGGTCAGCGAAAATGTCAGATAAAAATGAAACCGAAAACGCCATTATGAATGTGGATGAAAAGCTGGATGCAATACTCAGTAAATACAACGACCAGGCCAAACCGCAGAGCCCGGGCCACAGCACAGGATACAGACCCCCGGTAAATACCTACTATAGGGCCCAAAATGTTAAATCAGACTCCTTTGACGCACAAAATTTGCAAAAAGTTGTGGATGAAATCAAAGTGATCGAAGACGGTATCAGAAACATCATCGCGGCAAGAACCAAGAAAGTTATTGAAGAAAAGATCCCTGTAGAAAAACAGAGACCCGTAAAATATAATACGTTTGACAAAACCCTGGTTTCCCTGGGCCTCAAAAAGCAGCAAATGGAAACCTACACTGATTATGAAATTGTGAAAAAAGAGGTCCCCCGGCAGCCGGATGAGGTTCTTGTCTCTGAGTTCAGGGGGATGATCGAAGATTACATTAACAGTCTGAAGGGATTAAATGAAGGTCTGCGGGACACTGTTGTTGAGGTTGACGGCATTGTAAAAAATCTGACCGAAGTCAGTGATTCGTTTTCGGATCAGATACACAGCGACCGGAGGGCTTATGATGCTCAGATAAAATACAGCAAGGAGCTTGAAGGCCAGCTAAGGGAAATTGTGCTTATCCATGAATCCATGTCCCCGATACATGAACGCTATGCCCAGGTTGACAAAACAAGGGATCATCTTGAAATGGCGCTGAGAGAGAGCCAGGGAATGGAACTTAAATATAAAACAAATATTGACATGGGCGTGAAGTACCAGACCGCGCTGAAGAGCTACAGAACCCTGATCAATGATTTCAAAGAAACAGGCGATATCCATGTCAACATGGTTGACAAGTTCGCAGACGGCGCGGGGCATATGAAAATCGCAGTGGACAATGTTTCCAATATCTGCGCGGGGGTTGCAAAGGTGACCCAGTCCATGATCATGATCGTGGAAAGCATTGATGACGGTAACAGAGTGCTGGGCAGATATGCTTCGCTGATCGGGGACCAGATTTCGTCCACCCCGCAATGGCAGATGGAATACAACGCGTTGCAGGAAGCTGAAGCCAACTATAAAAAGAATGACGAAGTAAGGCTGAGACAAATCGAAGATAACAGGCATGAAATTGAGAACCTCATCAAATAAAACAGGTGAAATGAAAGCGGTCAGCATACAAGAGATTTCGAAATCCGTCCGAAGCATTAATGTGACGAAGTTTATATATCAGGTTGATCACTATCTGAAAACTTCGGCACAGACGATAAGACAAAGCCGTAATGGAACCGGAGCGGGCAAACGCTTGTTTCAGAAAATATGGTTTCTGACGAAGAAAAGAGGACATGGTGATTTATATGCTGAAATGGATCAGGAAGCTTCTGCAATACTTTCAAAATCTTCCCTGTCCCTGAAACAGATGTCAGACTTCCGATTCAGAATGAACGGACAATCCACAGGTGTTCCTGAAACTGACGAAAAAACGCGCGTGTATTTCAAAAAAATCAGGCGGCAGCAAGTGGAACTTCTGCTGGGAATTTCAGATGAAATCGAAATCATCCGAAATATCGTTAATCAATCCGGCCAAATGCGGGATATCATCCGAAACCATTCGGAAATCATGGAAAAAACCACATATCTCATTGATATTATGAGCCAAAGGTTTTCACAGCAATCCGCACTCCCGGCCCCCGGGCCTGAGCCGGAACACGGGAACACATCGCCATTAAAAACAGAAGATGATGATTCGGCCCTGCCTGTTTCTGTACCGGAGCCTGAAAAAGAAAGGGTTTTCTCGTTAAATACAACTGAGGATGAACTCAGACAGGCCCGGCATCTCAGCGACACATTTCGGAATATGAGGGAATATGAGGACAGTTTCGGAGCCAAACTCAACGGAAATTCGAAAAAGGGGTCTCTGGAAAAAGCCTCTGCCGCATATCATTATCTGGTTCAAAATTCTTATGAAGAGATTGAACAGCGAAAACAGAGGGTCATCACAGGGGTCAGAGAGTTGCGTCAGGGGTGTGATATTTTAAAAAAATTGGTAATAAAGGGCTATTCGGATCGGATACAGGGCGAACTCGACGTACTCATCTGGAAACACGATAACAGGGCTGATGAATTTCAAAGACACATCCTGGAATCCAGAGAAATGGGAAATGAGAAGTGAGATAGGCTGTCTGAATTCAGGCTTATCTTTGTTAGAAGATAATAACTGATTAATATAAATAAACATTATATTTATAATGAGGCTCGGAAACCTGTGGCTGTTCAGATACCGATTGCTGACTTTGAACGGTTTGAAGAGTTAATTGAAAATTACGGATTGCCCCGGCTGGTGGACAAAACTCGGACTGAAGAGCGGCTGACAGGTAAATCAGTGCTGAAATAAGTACCCAGCCATAAGTTTTCGATATTCGAACGGGAAGGAAACCCGGGTTTTTCCCCGGAATGATCCGTCGTCCCTGAAGAAAAAGCCCGGGTTTCTCGGCTGTTCGCGGAAAAAAAGATGTATAAAAAACTTTTGATCGGGTACTTATTATGAGTCTCTGAAAAATGAAATAGTAAGTTGAATATACAAAAACCTTCTTAAACTCGATGATCAAGTTTTTTTGTCATTCCTGCGAAAGCAGGAATCCGCCGCCGCCGGATTCCCGGAAGCGGCAAAAAACAGATTCTGTCGAACGGAATGACAAGCTTTTTGGCCAAACCGCATCAAAAAATTTATACATCGAGTTTAAAAAATTTGCCCGGCTGGCTGAAGAGATTCGGAAACATGGAGAAAAAATTGCCTGATTATAACAGATTTAGGGGAGGCCGACCAAGCCCCGCAGGGGCGGCATATTTGTAGCATTCGTTTATCATGCCGGCCGGGAAAGCCCCGTGGGGGCAGCATATTTGTATGCTACAAATATGCCGCCCCTGCGGGGCTTTTTACCGATTTCCCCTAAATCTGTTATAATCAGTAATTATTCAATAAGCCATTGGTTCAATGGCAATATCAGGAGTTATTAAAATAAATGGAAGAACCGCAAAAATACCAAAAAATTGAAAAAGAACTGGATAAAATTATTATTTCAGAACTGAATAACAGGTTCGGCGAAAAAGAAAAAAACCGGAATCCGACAAAAATTAACGATATCCTGGAGAAAAAAAACAGAGAACTCGTAACAGCCCATCAGAACGGCAGGGTCGCCTCAATGATCCCCATTATTTTCCGGTCATATTTACAGATAAAAGAAGGTGGGAAACTGTATTTTGAAAAAGAAGATCTAAGGAATAAAAAAGAATTTGAAATTTACCTCGGAAAGAAAAACAGACTTCGGGTACTTGTCAATGCGTCATTAAACGCATTGACCGAGGAAGACTTGATATATATCGTCCGTGACAAAAAAAAGACGTTTAATGATGAATATCGTAAGGCAGCAGAAGTCATGGAACTTGTCAGAAAGGCGCATGACATCAGACAAAGCTCGGATAAATCTGATTTGCCCGTCCCCAGAGATGAAGAAACAGCGATTTCATATCTGAGGGAAATAGCACCTCTGAATGTGGCATTGCAAAAAATAGAATCCCGATATATCGGACTTAAGCAGGAGCCTTACCTTTGTGAAATCCTGCAACAATTACAGCGCGCAATTAATCTCGGTTTTAAAAGCATCACCTTACAAAGCAAAAAAGCATCGGGGTTTCTCTTTGATCAGGCCAGCGCGATCTTTAAAAGCCATAAATCTGTCAGTGCCAGTATTGCCAGTATTGAATCTTTTATGAGGCAAAAAGAAGAACTGGTAAGGTATTACAGCCTGTTTGACAGCATCGGAGATGAGAACAGAAAAAAGCAGGTGGAATCTTTTATTTCAACCATCGAGGCGACCGTCAGCAAGATTCGGAAGGATATTGAGAAGCAAAAACAGCGTGAGACAGCGATTTCGGAAAAGAGTAACCAGGAAATACAAGAGGCTTACGAAAGTTTTTTGGATATAAAGAAAATGTACGCCGAGGGAGAATTCCGCGTAGAAAGCAAGCGGAAGAAAGCGGTTTCTTTGTTGAAAAAATGCCAGAATATTCTCAAGGCAAACGGACATCGGATAAAAGCAAGAGATATTGAAAGATTCCTGAATTCAACCGGCATTGAAAAAGCAGAAGATACGGAGTATATGCCGCAGGCGGAGAACTTGTTTTATAAAAGAGCGTTCCTGACAATTCTGCCTGTGACAATTTTCCTCGGGTTTCTGAATATTTATCAGTTCATATCAGGATATGAGGCAAAAGAAAGCCATAAGATTGCCCTGGTTGAAATGCAAAAAAAAAGGGAGCAAAACGCACTCAGATATCATCATAAAACAGAAATCGAAGAAGCCGTAAATGAACCAAGTGAAAAATGAGAATGTTTCTGGGGGTTTAGGTGCTAAGTGTCAGTTGTTCGTATCTTAAGCACCTGAGCAAAAGTTTTTTATACAGCTTTTTTTTTGTGATCGGCAGAGAAACCCGGGTTTTTCCTTTGTCGGAGAAGCATCATTCCGGAAAAAAAGCCGGGTTTCTTCCCCGTGCGAATATCGAAAACTTATGGTTAGATACTTAATCCTGAACTTCGTGTTTTTTCTATTGGAATTTATTTGGAAATTGGAAATTGGAATTTGTTATTTCCGGTTTATCCGGGTGAGGAAAGGCATTGAATTCCAGCAGATCAGGCTTTTTGGGAGGAGATAAATAAAATGGGTTTATTTGACAATGTAACAACATGGACAAAAACACAGGCTGCAAATCTTACCGAGGGCGTAAAAAAATTCAGGAATAAAAATTTCATGGAAGCAACGGTCGCGGGCTGTGCCATAGTTGCCTTTGCCAACGGAATCGTGAAGCCGGAAGAAAAGGCGAAAATGGCGGGCTTTATCCGAAGAAGTGAGGCATTGAATGTGTTTGATATGTCCCAGGTAATCACAGCTTTTGAAAAATACGTCCAAAGTTTTGAGTTCGATCTTCAAATTGGCAAGGCAGAAGCGCTTAGGACCATCAGCAAGATCAGAAAAAATTCAGATGAAGCCAGGCTTCTGATACGGGTGTGTTCCGCTATCGGGGCTGCTGATGGTGATTTTGACGAAGATGAAAAACAGGTTGTCAGAGAAATCTGTCAGGAACTGGGTCTGGATCCGAATGAGTTCGGTCTTCAGGTAAAAGCGCCGGCACCATCAGGTTCTCAGGAAATCAAGGGGAAAGATGATGGTATTCCGGAATGGATGCGAAAAAAATAAGGAGGTACGATCATGGAAAATTCTTGTACAAGAAGAGAAATGATGAAAGGGATCGGTGCGGCCACAATGGCCCTCGGATTGGAGGGCATTATGAGTTCAGCTTATGCGGCGGACACATCTTCAAAGGAGATAAAAAAAGCCGTTCAGGGAGGTGAGTGCAAACTGCCTCCTCTTCCCTATCCTTATGACGCGTTGGAACCTCACATAGACAAACAGACGCTGGAAATTCATCATGACCGGCATCACGCGGGATATGTTAAGAAATTTAACATTGCTCTGAAGAAATTGGCAGAAGCCAGGGCATCAGGAGATTTTGCGCTGATTAAGCACTGGTCAAAGGAACTGGCGTTTAACGGGTCCGGTCATGCGCTCCACAGTCTTTACTGGGCAAACATGAGTCCCGAAGGCGGCGCACCCGAAGGAGAATTGCTGGAAAATATCAACAAGAGTTTTGGCGGAGCTGATAAGTTCAAAAGTCAGTTTATGGCCGCGACAAAAGCTGTGGAAGGGAGCGGATGGGGCATTCTCGCTTATGAACCGTATATGGGGCAGCTTGTGATTCTTCAGGCGGAGAAACATCAGGATCTGACCATCTGGGGAGCCATTCCTCTCATGGTCTGTGATGTCTGGGAACATGCCTATTATCTCAAGTATCAGAACAAGCGGGGGGATTATGTGGCAAACTTCTGCAAGATCATCAACTGGAAGGAAGTTGAAAAGCGATATCAAAAGGTTAAAGGTGTGACAGGCTACAGATAGACCAAGAACTTTTTTCGCAGGGTGGTTGGTGGTATCCCCACCTGCCCTGCCTAAAACTATCCGGGACTCATCGTTAATTTTTATGGAAAAAAGATTTCGTAAAGTTACCCCCGCATCTCAAAAACATCTTTGATGGTCTGTGATGTCTGGGAAGTTTTTTTCTGTCAGTAGCCGAAACATGCAAAAAAACCGGGTAGTCCTGCACAAGCACAGTGTCCCGATAATCGGGGGACTGAACGGGATTCATCACTACCTTTGCAGGACTACCAAAAAAAGAAAGGAAGGCCTGATTTGTTGGGAATTTGATACCCGTTCAGTAACGACAAAAAAGATTATTTCATGGGCTTATTCCAGAGTACAGGCCTATTTTGTAGGAGTATCGTAACATGGAACAGCTATTTTCATGCCGAAATTGTGTTCATAATAGCAGCCAAAGCCTGAATATTGGTCAGGGAAGCGGCTTTTGTCTGCTTCATGATTCTATGCTGTTAGAACCGGATAAGACCACATGCAAGTATCTTCATAGAAAAGATTTACCCTGGTTCGTTGTAAACGAAGGCGTGTCTGAACATGCTGCTGAATTTGCGTCACTGGCAGGAATCGCTCTTTTGTATGAACGTAAACCTGTAAGCCAGATCAGGTACAGTGAGAAATTTGTTTGGGAACACGGCGATTTTGACCCTCTGACTCATGCTCTTGCTCAGTACAGCAAATCAGAACCATCCTGGGTGTTTATTCAGGCGATGTCCGGTGGTGTGGATGGGAGACGAACGCTCAGTCATGCATCGCTGGTGCGACGATTTATGAACCGCTGCGGAACATGGAAATCGTCATATCGCCTGCTGCTTGCTGTGCTTCAGGAAATAGATCAGGAACCCATTTTTGGAGAACGAGACTTGCATCTTCACAAAGGAGAAGCATACGAAGACATCGTCAGCGAGGCATTATGGGATGTATTTTTCTGCCGCATCGGAAGTGTTCAGGAGTACGGTTTTCACGCGGGAATAGAAGACCTGATGTGGGCAACTGACAGCTTAAACGGAGCGCTTTTGGATTTTGACTGGGCAATTTTGAAATCAGCACTGGAAGAAAAACGCGTGCAATGGACTCAGCTCATTATTACTCACGCAGAAAGTGAAAATGTATTCTTCCCGGACTCTGCCGGGCCTCAGAGTGATCCGCACTTATGAGGTAAATTCAATTATTCCGGCGGATAGCTACGCCTTTTTGCAGGCTGCCGTTGAATTCGGACAGCAAAATCGCCGCTCCTTCGGCGTTCTGCTTTTTTTTCACCGGAGAGTTGCGGCATTAAAAATATGACAGGCTAAAAACAGACTGAATTTCTTATGAAAAAAAGATTTAATGATTTAAACACCCATCTCAGAAGCATCTTCGGGTGCAGGGTTCAGAAGATAACCGTGGACGCGGGGCTTTCCTGCCCCAACAGAGACGGAACGCTTTCAACAGGCGGGTGCATTTATTGCAATGCCAGGGGATCCGGAACAGGGGCTTATGCAAAAGGTCTCAGCATCACCGAGCAGATCCTCCAAGGGAAAAAGGCACTGGCAAGACGTTATAAGGCAAAAAAATTCATTGCCTATTTCCAATCCTTTTCCAACACTTATGCCCCATTTGAGACGCTCAGAAGCCTTTATGAAGAGGCCCTTGCCATTGACGGCATTGTCGGGCTTTCAATCGGCACAAGGCCGGATTGTGTGGATGAACCGATTTTGGACCTCCTCCGGGATTATGCAAAAAATTACCTCATCTGGATGGAATACGGCCTGCAATCCGCCCATGACAAAACTCTTCGTTTTATCAACCGAGGGCATGATCTCCGATGTTTCAAAAACGCGGTAAATGCCACAAAGAACAGGGGAATAAAGATATGCGCGCATGTTATCCTGGGCCTTCCCGGAGAACAAAGAAAACATATGCTTGAAACAGCGAAAACCATTGCACAGGCAGGCATACATGGAATCAAACTTCATCTTCTCTATGTCATTAAGGGGACAAAGCTTGAAAAACTGTATCAGCAAGGCGCATACACCTGCCTTGAACAGCACGAATATGCTGATCTTATTTGCGATGTGCTGGAATATCTTCCCCCGGAAATGGTGATTCAGCGGCTTACCGGAGATCCTCATCCTGAAGAACTTGTCGCGCCGATGTGGTCTCTTAAAAAATCGGAAACCCTTACGCTTATAAAAGATACGCTGGAAAAAAGGGATTCATATCAGGGGAAAAAATATGAATCTCCGGTCAGTTAAAATTTATGATTCATCTGCAACAACGTCCTGAATAATATTCCCCACCTGAGTTCCCAACTGATCAATATTTTCTTCAGGCGTATCTTCCGGAGGAATATAATTTCCATCCCCGTCCAGTAAAACAGAAAGAGACAGCAGCACTTCGAATTCCATTTTATAACCCAGCTGATTATTATGAATAACCATTTCACCGCTGTTGACTTCAAGATCGTCGCTGATTTCCAGGTTGTGCTGATCTTCAAGAATTTTTTTTATCTCACTCAGATTGAGAGCAGCCTTTACCTTCTCGACCAACTCACTTTTCGCATTCTCAATGGCTTGCGAATTTGCAACTTTTGTCATTTTCGTCTCTCCTTAAATTATTCAATTGATCTCTTTCATTGCCGGTCAATGGCCAGGAAATGACAAGTAACTGTCTTTTTTGTGATTCTCATCTTTGGCTCTCCGCGCCATGATTTCTTCCGCGAGTTTAAAATAGCTTTGTGCGCCAACTGACTCAGGATCCAGCAGCAGAATCGGTCTTCCCACACTTGATGCTTCCCGTAACTGAACACTTCGGGGAATAACCGTCCTGAACACCGCATTTTTCAGATGACTCCGGGCATTTTTGGCGATTTGCCGGGACGTTTTTTCTCCCATATCATACATGGTCAGAAGAATGCCTGCCAGTCTGAGATCAGGGTTCAGTTTCTTCTTTATAAGACGAACAAATTGCAACAGTTGAATAAGGGATTCATATGCTAAAAATTCACATTGAAGGGGAATCAGTAAAAAATCAGCAGCCGTCATCGCGTTGATGGAAACAAGACTCAGCGAGGGCGGTGTGTCAATAATGATATGATCATAATGATCTTTGAAACGGGTGAGAAGATTGCGCAATATGTTTTCTTTTTCCGGTTTCGACATGAGTTCCATTTCAGCGCGGAAAAATTCACTATGAACAGGAATGGCTTTCAGGTGTTCAAGGTGAGTATCAAGAACCGTGTCTTCGATCAGAACTTTTCCAGACAAAGCATCATAGAGGGTTTTGGTGAGCTTCTGCTTGTTAAACCCGACCCCGGTTGTCGCACTTCCCTGGGGGTCGCAATCTATCAGCAGTGTTTTTTCTCCGCCCGAGGCAAAAGCCGCAGACAGATTCACAGCAGTGGTTGTTTTTCCCACCCCTCCTTTCAAACTGGCTATACAGATAATATGTCCCATATTCTCAATGTCTTATAAAAATAGATAGCGTTTTAATTTTCATTAATTTACTTGAGATGGCTTTGAGTGTCAATGAAAAACTGCCCGGCCGGCTGAACATCTGCTGACGCTGCCTGAAAAGCATCTGACCGATGCCGGACACCGGGTGTTTATTGACCGGCATATGAAAAGCGGTGATGAATGGGAAAACGTCATGACATATGAGATCAGAAATACCGACGCTGTGGTGATTTTGCTTTCACTGATTTCCGTGTATGGTGAGATGCCGGCATATGAAGCGGATTCTGACTTTACAGGAATGAGATGTTTTTGTGAGAAGAGGTTTGGAAAATTATGTGGGCGAAAAGAAGAATATCATACACATCCTCCGAAAACGGAAAAATTTTTTCTGTTTTTCCGTTTTTTGTGATGATTAAGCGGTTTATATTGATTAATCGCCTGGCCCAGCCGGCTCAGGTCCACATCTTTTGACCTGCAATTAACAACATCGCTGAAACCGTTTTTCAGACACCACTGTCTGAAAGTGTCATAAGGATCGGTGTTTTTTGTGTTTTCTAAGGATAACAGCATGATGACCCCCCTTTTTTTTGTGTGACGGCGAACCTGTCATTTATTTCCGTTTATGGTTTTAAGATATTTAAAACACCATGAAAAGTCAATAAGGCGGAGAGTGTATTCAGGAGGTGGGAATATCCTCCTTTCAGGGTAGTCATCTGAGAATGGCCCGGCAATTCATTACCGGGTGGGAAGCTGGGAATTGGAGCATGACTCTTGGAGAGCAGGTGGGGGGGCTTTGTTGAATTAGGTGGTCGCTGTATATTTTGGTCCCACGATCAGCAGATTATTAGATATAACTGACTGAATTTTTTCCATTTTACTTCCAAAAACAATATCTTTGATCAGCCCGTGTCCGAATGCCCCCAGGATGACAAGGCTGTCATGAGGCACCTCATAAAGATTCTCTTCAAATGTTCCCTTCTCAAAAATATGCCACTTGTCCGCATAAAGGGCCATATCTTCTTCGAGGTTCTCTTTTTGGATAATTTTTTCATAAACCTCCTTGTTTCGATTCTCCGCGTGGGTGAACACATCAAGGGGGATCCCGCTGACTCTGCTGATACGGCATCCCAGTCTGAGTGCTTTTACCGCGTTGGCAGACCCGCCGAAGAATACCGTTATGCTCTTCCAGGGCTTATACACAGGGCTGCTTATCAGGACCGGAAACCGTGCGGAAGTTACGATACGCCTCACTCTGGGGCCGATATAGCCAAGACCGATTTTTGAAGACAGGTCGCTGATGCTGCGGGGACAGCACATGAAATCAAAATTTGTCGGTATGTCAGGAAGTGTTGAGGCTGTGTAATTCTTTGGCTCCAGGAATCGCGGATTAAATCCCCCCTGCAAAAGCAGTTCCGTTGCATGGTCACTGGCCGTATTCGGAGCGGTGAGATAGGATTCATCAAGATCAACCTGAACCACGTCATTTTCAAAATACATCAGAAATTTTGTGAATTTGGGAATATAGATCGCGGGAGAGGCTCCGATTTTTTTGCAAAAATAGATGGACTGAAGCAGGGTTTCTCTCCCCAGGGGTGTGTTTCTGAAAATATGAAATAATTGAGTTTCCATGTAATTTTCCTCATCCGTATTTGATAATTTTTGCACCATGTCTGATACTTGGCCACATTGATTTTCAAACGCTGTTTCTTTGCCGGACGGGGATTGCAACCTCGTCCGGCAAAAAAATTTCCTACCAGTTCGTAGTTCCGCCTTCAGGCGGTGTGAGACCGCCTGAAGGCGGAACTATAACTGTCCGGAAAAGTGCGCTGATCGCCAAACACTGGTTTGTCAGTTGGTTGTCTGGACTCTGAGTTCTTTCCGATACTGATCCAGAAGCGTTGCCTTTGAGATCATCCCCAGGAATTTGTTATTCCCAATAACCGGCATACTGAACAGACGGTTTTTATTCATTCTGTGTAAAATTTCGGATAAATCATCATCCGGCCGGACTATCTGAACCCGGGGATTCATTATCTGCTCCAAAAATACGGCATCATACATCACCGGATTGAAAAGATAAGGCCGGATATCATCCAAATGAATCATCCCCAGGAAATCCCCGGTTTTTTCATCTTCCACGGGAAAATAATTCCGGTGGGATTTCTTTACAACTTCGATGAATTCCCTGAGCAGCATATTCGGCGTTACGGTAATACAGTCTTTTTCAAGAAGTTCCAGCACACTCAGGTCTGACAGCACGCGGGCATCTGTCCCCGGTCTCAGCAGCTGGCCTTTGTCAACCAGTTCTTTCAGATAAAAAGATGCCGGTTCAATATAATGGCACAGGGTCGAAGAGGTGGCAGAGACGATGATCAGCGGGAGAATGACATCATAGCCACCTGTGATTTCAACAATAAGAAAGATGCCGGTCAGCGGTGCCTGTAACATGCCGCTGATAATGCCTGCCATTCCCAGCAGCGCGAAACATCCCTCGTTTACCCATGAAACAGAAGGCCATAACAGCACAATGAACCGGTGATATGTCAGTCCCACAAGGCTTCCGATAACCAGCGAAGGGGCAAAAATACCGCCGGAGCCTCCCCACCCCAAAGTCAGGGCAGTGGCGAGTATTTTGGCAAGTGTTCCAATTGCCGCAATAAGAAGTCCCTGGGAAAATCCCCCTTCAATCATGGTGCGGATAGAGTGATATCCCTCTCCGAGTACCACAGGAAGAAATATGCCGATACCGCCGACAGCGCATCCTCCCACCGCGGCCCGCAGCCACAGAGGAAAAGGGACTTTGCCTGATATTTTGCGCATGGATCTGAGGAGCCGGGTCAGCAGAATCGAGGCCAGGGCCGTGCTGACGGCCAGACCAAAACAGGCCAGGATATCCACAAGATCAATGCTGAACTGACGATGGCTGAAAGGAATCTGGTTTCCCTGGAGGATACGGCTGACTTCGGTGCCTGCCACCGAGGCCATGGCAATGGGCACAATGTTTAAAGCTGTCCACTCACCGAGGATTACTTCCATGGTAAAGACCAGTCCTGCAATGGGCGCGTTAAATATGGAAGATATCGCGCCCGCGGCACCGCAGCCGACAATGGTTATCCGCTGCCGGTCATTTAAGGAAAAGAATTTTGCAATATTGGATCCGATGGATGCGCCGCTCATAACCACCGGGGCTTCAGGCCCTGCCGAACCACCGCTGCCAATGGTCAGACAACTGGATATCAGCCTGGAAAAGCTTGAGCGGAAACGCAAAAGCCCGCCATAGCGGGAGACGCTGTAAATGACCTCGGGAACGCCATGTCCTGCCCCTTCTTTTACAATTTTGTTCAGAAACAAAGAAGACAGTGCGGCCCCGGCCGCGGGAAGCACAAATGCCCACCACAGATGTCGGTAAGGATGGAGCCATTCCAGCATGGCGACAAGAGATTTGTTCAGGGCCAGCGCGGCCAGTCCGCTGCAAATGCCGACAATAATGCCGATGAACATGAGCAGCAGACGGTCGTCCGGCCGGAACATGATCCAATTTGCAATATATCGTAAGGGGTTTAAAATTCGCATCTTGATAACGTCTGAACTCAGGGGCGGCGGGGGATTTAGCGAAACCTTCAATTAAGGACACGCCCCCGCCGTCTGCTGCAATGATTGGTTAGCCCTCTTCATAGTTAAATTCAACTTTACTATGTTTTATAATTTCATTAAGAACTTCAGGCAATTCACCTTCTTTGACAACTTTTCTGAGTCGTTCTTTGAGAACAGGAATATTAATGATTTCCTCTATGCATTCCATATATTTTTTTATCACTTTCCTGACGCTGTAAGTTCTTTTAGCGGCTTTTTCCAGTTTTTCTTTTATATCATCAATTGAATCTTCTGATTTTATTACAAATGAAACGGGATACCTTTCAATTTTATCAATGTCCAGAAAGTATTTTTTAACGTCCAATGTCTCGGTTACCTGAAAAAATCTTCCAAGCGGTCGCATTACAAAATCTATACCACCGTCATTTGCATTTGTTCTTCCTGTTTTGTAAAGAATCAGGTTATGTTCTTTTATTTCATCAATTGAAAAACCGATGAAGACGGTCTGATCTTTATAAAAAGTTTTTAAGATGGAAAAACTTACAATTTCAAACACCCTTGCATCGATATTAACACCAAGAAGACTGTAAATAAACGATTCGACCTCGGAACTGTTCCTTTCATGAATTTTCTTTAATTTCTCACAGGTGTCTATAAAATTTTGAAATGCGCTCTGCTTGGCAGATACATATGAATCTATTATATCAACAACTGTCTTTGCAATATTGAAATCGACATCATGAAATCTGATCTTGAGAAGATTTTCGTTTATCCAGTATTTTTTGGTTTCAAGATTTCTCAGTATTGGTATGAATTCAGAAGTCTTAAAGTACTTTTTGTATTCATCGTTCATACGACTGTTGAGAGCATGATTTTGCAACTTAGCCCCAAAAGGAAGTTCTCTTTGGCGATTAAATATCGCACTGAACTGAGCTCCTTCGTAATCTTCATAGCCCTCTCTTTCATCAAAACCATTGCTGATATAATCTTCGACCAGAACATAAATCGCATATAAATTTGCAAAACTTCCCCTTGCTTTTGAACCTCTGGTTGCAGATCTGGTCTTGATATTGAGATATTGCAGAAGACTGCTTTTTTCAAAAACATCTCTGGCTCTTTCTCCGAAATTTTTTTCAAGAATTTCAATTATTTTTTTGGTAAACTGATGTTCCATATCCTTTTTTCCTCTCCGTAAACATCAGTATCTGTTCCGGTGAGTGATTTTTCCGTTCATATGTTCTTGGTTCTCTCTGCAATTTTTCTCCGTTATAATGAGACCGGATTCCGACACGCCTAAGACCGATTTTCACATATTCCTCCTCGATTTCAATGCCTATGCTGTTTCTGCCATATTTTTCCGCCACATATGATGTCGTAAAAGTTCCTGAAAACGGATCTAGAACAATGTCATCAGGGTTCGAACTTGCCTTTATTATTCGTTCCAGCAGGGCGACAGGCTTCTGCGTGGGATGATTCTCATATTCTTCCATTCTGTACCTGACTCTGGGAAAATGCCATACATTTCCCGGAACTTTTTTTGAATTATAGGGCTTGGGCTTTTCCCCTCTGTAGTCTATCAGCTTTCTTTTTGCTCCCGTTTTTGCTTCCACCAATATATCCTGGGAATTGAAAGTATATTTTTTTTTATCTCTGACACAGAAAAGAACCGGTTCATAAAGGGAACCGAAATACTTCCTTGCCTGCACCCCCGAACTGTCATATGTCCACACTATTCTTGACAGGATTTCCATTTTTTCTCTCAGATAGGTGTCAAATCGGGGCATTGACTGGGTTGATGCCATCAGATAGAAACTGCCGTCGGGTCTGAGTTTTTTTATACACAGATCAATCCATTCATAACTCCAGTTCAGGTATTCTTTCTCATCAGACCATCTGTCTTTTCTGCCGTTGAAGTTCTTGCCGATGTTATATGGCGGATCGGCAAAAACAAGATCCACGGAAGCATCGGGTATATGAGCTGATAAAACTTCCATGACATCACCATGAATTATCGCATGGTTTTCATTCTTATATATTTTCATAAATAATCTCAAGAAGGCTAATCTAAAAATAAGCGGAAAGGAAAGAATTATCACTCAGCTTTCCATTTTTCGTTTTGCTACTGTAACGGGAGACGCTGTAAATAACTTCGGGAACGCCATGTCCTGCCCCTTCTTTTACAATTTTGTTCAGAAACAAAGAAGACAGTGCGGCCCCGGCCGCGGGAAGCACAAATGCCCACCACAGGTGTCGGTACGGATGGAGCCATTCCAGCATGGCGACAAGAGATTTGTTCAGGGCCAGCGCGGCCAGTCCGCTGCAAATGCCGACAATAATGCCGATGAACATGAGCAGCAGACGGTCGTCCGGCCGGAACATGATCCAATTTGCAATATATCGTAAGGGTTTAAAAATGCGCATATTGATACACGTTTGAACTCAGCAGCAGGCGCACGGGGCGGTTGGAGCGAATGCGAAAACCGCCCCGGGTGACTTTCCTGCTGGAGTGACTGGTTATGCAAATTCCTTAATTGCTCTTTTCGCTGCCCTGTGCCAAGAATTTATATACTTATCATCTTTAGCCTCCGGGTGCATATCAATATATGACATAAACCAATTCAGTAATCCGTCCCATTCTTTAACGTCGCCAGGTTTATGTAATTTCCAGCCTACTTCCTTTAATAGCCAGCTCGATTTAATACTGTTTCTAAGCTGTGAAGTACAAACCCAGTTAGACGCTTTATCTTCGCCGCCACGAGTTACTGGAATGACATGGTCAATTGTCGGAAGCAGTTGCCAATACGCTAAATGACACTCAGACATCTTCCAGTTCTTATGAAAAGGAAATTCTATTGGCATTATATTTGATAATAGCCGTAGCACTGGAGGAAATACCATCTTTTCGCCGGAATATCGATCAATAAATCCATCTCTGCAAAATACCTTAGTTTTTTTGTATTCTGAGTATTGTCTGGCATTGCGAAGCAATGGTGTAAACGGATACTGTTTTTGTATGATTTCCTTTGCTTCAGCAACCGAACCATCCATAAGAATATCGCAGACCTTTTTTATTATTTCATGATTTGCATTCATTTTTTATCCATGCATAACTTGAAAATAAGCGGAGAGCGGAAAAATACCATTTTTTTCCATTTTCAGCAGATCAAAAATATTTTTCAGGATGTTGCTTCCGATAACCAATTATCCGGAGTGCAAAAATGAAGCGAATCGGAATTTCTTGATCCCAACCTAATGATTATACGAATGAACCTCTTTTTAAGGCTTCTTTTGGATCATACCAAACTGCATTTACGAAACTCTGCATTTCCTGAACAAAGTTCCATATCACATCTTTGGCAATGGGGAAATCCTTATGCTGTTTTTCAACTTCTGCCAATACCGGGCGTTTTTTGACGGGCAGTCTTTTGGCCTTTCTCAATAAAAAAACATTGTCAATTTCCGTTAGTCTGCAATCTTCCGGCAGCATATCCAAATATTCAACAAGTGCATAATACTTTGCAACAGGACATCCCTGCTTCAGCCTGCCTGCTGTGCCGGCACATTCCTGGAACATGGTTTTGTCGTAATTCACTTTTATTTCAGCAGCAAAGACAGACAAATAAAGCTCTCCGGCTGTTGTTCTGTCATTCTCAAATGCAGACGATGACGAAAACTGATAATGTATCTTCGTGCCGATTGTGAAATCCTGATCCTTTTGTTTCAATACAACCGACGGTTTTTCATTTAATGATGCAATCCCTTCCGGGCGGAAACTGAGTGACATAAAAGCTGTATGGGGACCGCAGTCAATTCTGAAATCATTTGGCAAGCCTTCGATAATTCTGTCATCGACAAGATATATCAGAAATTCCTCCAAAACTGAATTGTCAAGCTTCAGCTGCCCCTTTTGTCTTTTAAGAAAAGCCGAACCCCGTCTGGCTATGACATTCACCTCCAAAAAATCTTTATATTCATTGAGCAGGTCCACCATCTGATCAACACGCTTCTGCCTGACAGAAGTTAAGGATTTTAAGGATTTAACCCAGTCTTCATATCTGTCTGACACCTCTTCCAGTAATTTTTTGTCAGCGGAACACTTGGGATTTGTTATTGCCGCAGCCAGTTTGTCATGGTGTGGTGTCAGACTCATTTTTTTCCTCTGTAGCTGTATTTTGGGGATGATGAGACATTATCAGCCGATGACAGTGCTTTTTCCAAGTCAGACAGCGATTCGTCCGGAGCCCTTTTAAGCGCTTCTTTCAGATGGGAAATTGCGACTGTACGGGCAGATTTGTCAGTATTGCCATCAGAGCCGCCAGGTTTCAATGTCAGTATATCCTCATATATGGTAGTGCCAAATTTGTTTTTGAAAAATCTTTCAGACATGTCTGTGACAGAAAACAGTCCGGTCTCATTGCATATATCTTTAATGATTCTTCCATTGTAGAAAGGCGTTTTCCTGACATTTGACTCCCTGCCGATTATCATTATGGCTGTTCCGTCATCCGAAACTGATTTCCGCATGGAGAAAAGCGTCTGTGCCATATCTATGCAATACTGGATCACAGTGAGAAATCTGTTCCCCCTGTTTTTCCTGTTAGACCCGAATTCCGAACGTGCAACAGATAAAATATCAAAATCAAGCAGTTCCATGATAATCCTGTGATTCTGATGGTAATTGAACACATTGATGTACGGCGGACTTGTAATAATCAGATCTGTTTTTCTTTCAATGTGCTTATGCAAATTCCTGGCATCGGACAATAAGGCGGAAACAGAGGAGGACGATTCCGGCAGTGATAACAGAAACGAGGAAATCTCATTATATGCCTTGTGCCATGCCTGGCCGATATCCAGTTTTCTGCAATTCTCCATTTTAAAGAGAATATTCAGAATCAGCACAAGCTGGTTTCTGCCGCTGTGTGTGTCAACTGCTTTTTTGGAGAAGCGGATAAAATTTTCATAAGCCTTACGATAGTCAGATGACTTTTCTTTCTGATAAAGCGGTTTGTCCTGCAAATCTGACAACGGGACTGAGCAGGCCAGTTCCTGGCATAAATTCCGTTTTTCGGGGAGCGCAAACGCTCCGATCTTAAAGAACTTGGACATTGCATAGGCCGCAGGATTGACTTCACAGCCAATCACATCCAAATTTCTCTTCAGACTTTCCAGCAACACTGTCCCGCTTCCTGAAAACGGATCTGCAATCAGAGAATCAGAGTCGGCGTGAATATCCAAAAAGTATTCGACCAGTTCAGGCGTAAACTGCCCCCTCCAGGAAAACGGATTGCTCCTTGTTTTCTGAATCACATTAAGTTTGGCGGAACTATACATTATTATTTTTTATCCTATAATATCAGAGTTGAGCGGCGGGGGTTTTTCCGTCTGCTCAAACGACGGGTTATGACTACAACTATTTGTAATAACATCATATTTATATATTACTGCTACTCATCAGGCGCGTCTTTAGACATCGCCTACAGGAAATTGTTCTGCATTCTCAATGATTGGATTCTTTGCCATGAGATCAGCGGCATGCGAGAGCATGGACACAAGGGGGTCAGGTTATGACATTCTAGGCCCGATATTCCAGTTTAACTATAAGATCCAAGTACCATAGTAATATTTATCAAGAATATCTCCGGCCTCCTCTTTTGTCCATTTTTCGATCCCGAGTTTTTTTATACGGCAAAGATTGAAAACTTTCGTATTGTGCGGTTTCATAGCCTGATCACTGTAGCGATGGAGATATTCACATGGAAAATCATCACATTCCGCACATGTTTTCATATTCGTTTTGGTAGTCCTGCAAGGGTAGTGATGCATCCCGTTCAGTCCCCCGGTTATCGGGACACTGAATCTCATTCATCACTACTTGTGCAGGACTACCTCCGTTTTTTCAATACATTTGTAAACTCTGCATTCCATAGAAAAATGGGCGCATTTACCATTATCGTCTGAGAGCTGTTTGGGAAGAATCATAAACTTACTGTTTCCTCTTTATAAGCAGAAAGCTAAAAATTATCAGCAGATCGAAAGATTTTTCAGGCCACAGGGAGTGCGGAAATTCCGCTTCGCTTCATTTCCGCATTCCGGAGAATTGTCATCTGAAACAATATGTCAAAATTCTTTTCGATCTACTGCTTATCATTCTGCTTTCCATTTCTCGTTTTGCTTCCAAGAAGATGATTGTCAGTCGAGTTTCTTTTCAAAATCAGCGATTTTCGAAAGCAAATCATCTGAATTCGGGGAGGTTTTCAGAAAATCCACAAAAGAGCTGTCCCGAACACAAAACGCCAGTCTTGAAAGCAGATGAAGGTGCATTTTTGTGGAGGTACTCACAAGGATGAACATGACAAACACCGGCTTGTCATCCACAGCATAAAACTCCACAGGATTTTCAAGAAAGCATGTGGTTATCAGAGGTTCCTTTGGCGGGACGGACAGCGGTGAACGGGGATGCGGCATGGCCACCCCTTTGCCAATTCCTGTGGATGTAAGTTCTTCTCGTTCAAGGAGTCTTTCATACAATTCTTTCCGATCATCTTGCGATAAACACGACATATTCTCCACAGCGGCTTTAAGGACTGTTTTTACATCATTCCCCGGTATATTATGAAAGACACCGCCGCGCGCCATTACAGGCAAAAGATTTTCCAACCGGGATTCCGGCTCCTTTTGACCCCCCTTTTCAGGCAAGGAAAAATTAAGGTTGTGATCTGCGGCCCATTTTTTCAAAACAGATTTTTTGTATATGTAACCATCGGCCGTCTTCTGTATCGGAATTCTGCCCTGGCGTACCCATCGCTCTATGGTGTTTATCGGAAGGTTAAGACACCGGGCAACTTCATTTATTGTAAGTGTCATAGTATTAGAAAAGAAAATCAGGAAGTAAGAAATTTACCATATTTTAACTCCTAACCTTCAATTTTATGATTTTTTAAAAACAGAACTACAGGGATGGGATTATAAAGAAGTTTTTTTCTCCCTTTCTTATAAGCCGTCCTTGTCATTCTGACCAAATTTTATAAAAATTTTTTTAAGATCAAAAACAACAGGAAACTCGCATAAGAAAAGGAAAATTTTTTCCTTTTCTTATCTGATTTCCTTGTCGTTGTTACAGAATTTTATAATTTCCTATATAAACGCTCATGAAAAAGCCGGGTTTTTCGCCCCCGGTCATGAAAATATTTTCAGATAAAAAACCCGGGTTTTCAAAATGTATTTTCACGGTAACGCTCATGAAAAAGCCGGGTTTTTCGCCCCCGGTCATGAAAATATTTTCAGATAAAAAACCTGGGTTTTCAAAATGTATTTTCGCGGTAAAAAATAGAAACTATCTGTTTTCATTTTTTTAATCAAGTCTTAATTCAATGGGTCGGACAGTTTTTATAACCTGATATTTTTATGGGGGCTAAGTGTTGGGTGTGTCCCGCTTTTTAGACAAAAAAATATACCTTCCGGAAAACAGCCCGGCAATCAATTGCCGGGCATAGGACTTATTTTTTACGCAGAGCCGCATGAGCCGCGGCCAGCCGTGCAATGGGCACACGGAAAGGTGAACACGAAACATAATTCAGCCCGAGTTCATGGCACAGCGCAATGGACTGAGGATCCCCCCCATGCTCGCCGCAGATGCCGCATTCCAGCCCGGGTCTCACCGCACGCCCCTTTTCCACGGCAATTTTCATTAATTCCCCCACACCGTCCCGGTCAATGGTGTCAAACGGATTGTCCGGCAGAATTCCGTTCTCCATGTACTCAATCAGAAAACCTGCTTCCGCATCATCCCGGGAAATCCCGAATGTTGTCTGGGTCAGATCATTGGTTCCGAACGAGATGAATGAGGCATATTCCGCAATCTGGTCTGTTGTCAGGGCTGCACGGGGAAGCTCTATCATGGTGCCGAATTTGTAGTTAATTTCGACCCCCCGCTCCTCCATGACAATCATGGCCTCAGCTTCAAGCACTTCCCGCTGTTTTTTGAGTTCATTAACATGAGTGGTCAGCGGAATCATAATTTCCGGACGAACATCCACCCCCTCTTTGCTCACCATACATGCGGCCTCGAAAATGGCACGCACCTGCATGATGGTGAGTTCCGGAATGAGAATCCCCAGGCGCACCCCGCGCAGTCCGAGCATGGGATTGGCCTCATGGAGACTTTCAACCCGTTTGAGTATCCTTTCCTTATTTCTGACTTTGCCCAGGAGTTCATCAATTTTTTTGAGTTTGCCCGCATGTTGCAGGCGGATCTTAAGATCAGCCAAATCTCGCAACAGGTCCACCTGGCTGGGCAGAAATTCATGCAATGGCGGATCAATCAGGCGAATAATTACCGTGAGACCGTTCATAACCTGGAAAAGACCTGCAAAATCCTCTCGCTGAAATGGCAGCAGTGCTTTGAGGGCCTCACTTCGCTCAATGGGCAGATCAGCCATGATCATCTTCTGGACATGGGGAAGCCGGTCAGATTGGAAAAACATATGTTCTGTGCGGCACAGACCAATGCCCTCGGCTCCGTACTCCAGCGCACGCCTCGCATCATGGGGATAGTCAGCATTGGTCCAGACCCCCAGGGTTCGAAATTCGTCAGCCCATGAAAGCAGCTTTCTCAGCCAGGGATCTTTGATATCAGGAATCATGGTGGCCAATTTCCCCGCATAGACTTCGCCGACAGTGCCGTCAATGGATATCCAGTCTCCCTCTTTGATGATTTTGTCCTTTACAGCCATCTGCCGGCGGCCCATGTCAATTTCAAGCGATGAGACACCGACCACAGCGGGTTTGCCAAACTGACGGGCAACCAGGGCCGCGTGGCTGGTGCGTCCTCCCCGGCTGGTGAGAATTCCCCGGGCTGCTAACATGCCATGCACATCATCCGGTTTGGTTTCGGGCCGAACCATGATAACCTGTTTGCCCTCTTTTGCCCATTCTTCGGCCAGATCCGCTTCAAACACGACCATTCCCACGGCCGCACCGGGTGAGACATTAAGCCCTTCGGCAAGCATATTGCCTCCGGTCCGGGCCATTTTTGCGGCTTCGGGGTCAAACTGCGGATGCAGAAAAAAATCAACCTGTTCCGGTGTCACACGCAACACCGCTTCTTCCCGGGTGATCAGACCCTCCTCGACCATATCCGCGGCAATACGCACAGCAGCCTGGGCAGTGCGTTTGCCGTCCCGGGTTTGCAGCATCCAGAGTTTGCCCTTTTCAATGGTGAATTCCACATCCTGCATTTCATGATAGTGTTTTTCCAGACGCCGGGCGATTTGTTCAAATTCTGCATAAGCTTTGGGCAGTTCCGTTTTCATCTGCGTCAGGTCTTTGGTCAGACGAATGCCGGCCACCACGTCTTCTCCCTGGGCATTTGTCAGATAATCCCCCTCAATCTGATTCTCTCCGGTGGACCCGTTGCGGGTCATGGCAACGCCGGTGGCGCTGTCTTCCCCCATATTGCCAAAAACCATTGTCACAATGCTGACCGCGGTGCCGAGGTCATGGGAAATACCTGCTGCATTGCGATAATCAACAGCCCGTTTGCCATTCCAGCTCTTAAAAACCGCTTCCGTGGCAAGCTTCAGCTGCACATATGGATCATCTGGAAAATCAAGTTTGGTGCGGCGTTTGAAAATTTCCTTGAATTTTTCTGTTACTGACTTCCAGGCGTCTGCTGTCAGTTCAGTATCTGTCCGGACACCTTGTTTTTTTCTGACCTCAGTGAGGATTTCTTCAAATGCCTCATCAGGCACACCCATTACGACATTGCCGAACATCTGCACAAGGCGGCGGTAGGCGTCATACACGAAGCGTTCGTCCCCGGTCAGTTCGATCATGCCCTTAACGGTTTCATCGTTCAGCCCAATATTGAGTACGGTGTCCATCATTCCGGGCATGGAAAATTTGGCACCGGAACGGCAGGAAACCAGCAAAGGGTTTTCCCGGTTTCCGAATGTTTTCCCGGTTTCCGCCTGGATAGCTGTCAATGCTTCCTTTTCCTGTTCCCACATCCCTTCGGGAAAACTTCCGCCTGAGGCCAGATAAGCGTTGCAGGCTTCGGTTGTTACGGTAAATCCGGGAGGAACCGGCACACCAATACGCGCCATTTCCGCCAGATTTGTCCCCTTACCTCCAAGAAGTCCGCGCACAGCTTCCCAATCGCCGCCGACATGTTTTTCAGCCTGGTCAAGTTCGTTGAACAGATATACCCATTTTTCAGACATGTTAAACTCCTCGCGATAGAAAATATAAGGTTAAAAAAAATAATTTTTGCCATTTATGCTATCTACAGAGTCACAGAAAAAATAATTGCATTTGAAATAAAATTCAAATAGCAATATACATGCGGAGTGTTTCAGACGCAATATTTTTATTAAAATTTTTTTGGGTGTGTCCCGCCTTTTACACAAGGACAGGTTTTATGTGTAAAAGGCGGGACGCACCCGTTTTTTTGCCACGAAGGCACGAAGTCTCACGAAGTCTCTTTGCGGTTCCTTTTTTTGCCACGAAGGCACGAAGGCACGAAGTTTCACGAAGTCTCTTTGCGGTTCCTTTTTTTGCCACGAAGGCACGAAGTTCCACGAAGTCTCTTTGCGGTTCCTTTTTTTGCCACGAAGGCACGAAGTTTCACGAAGTCTCTTTGTGGTTCCTTTGTGTCTTTGTGTCTTTGTGGCTAATTTTTACGGAGGCTTACAAATCGGATTCAGAAGGGAGAGGAAAAATCGCTAACGCGAAGTCCTTGACGTTGCGTTATGCGATATTGTGAAACGCTGTCGGATTTTGAAAACTATCTGATAGTTCTCCTGATTCTGAGGAATATCAGGGCAGGACGGATTCTGAAAAACAAAAGAAAATCATGTCTCATGAAACACCGCAGAAGAACCCGGGCGAGTACCGTGAGATGAAGTTGGATAGTTATAACGAAAAATAAAGAGGTTCTTCTGTTACATATCTTCCAAACTCCGCCATATCCACACGGCCCGGCCCACACATAATTCATTCCAGTCCAGTTCCGAGAGTTCCGGGGGGTATTCGGGATCACTGCTCAGAAGGACAAATCCGTGTTTCCATTTTTGTACCCGTTTCACCGCGGCGATATTCTCCCCGTTCTGGGGATAGTTCACAGCATAAATCTTATTGTTCAGCAGTTCACGGTCATCCAAATCTATCACAACAACGGAACCCGGGGGAATGACAGGACTCATGCTTGTTCCCCCGACCTTCAGTCCTATGAGCTTATGGTTCATTCTTCCGGTCAGTTCCTGCTGATACAGAATAATGGTTGATACTGCCTGTTCATAAGGATCGAACATCAGTCCCTTTTCCCCCGCGGCCAGCTTCCCGGATTCATAAAGTGGAACCGCCCTGTAATGTTCAATCTGCTCCTCCAACACCGCTTTTTCCCGGTCAGATTCCACCTGAATGATTAACGAATCCGGTTTATGATTTCCCTCAAGCAGTTTCCGGCCCAGCGCGAAGAAGTCAAGCAGATCATCATATCCGAACACTTTTGCAATCCTGGCCTGGGTCTGGGGGCCGTAAGATTTTTTGGTCATCATCTCGCTGATGGTGCTTTCGCTGACCCCCGCGACCATGGCAACGGCTTTCTGGCTTTTAAACTCTGAATTTTTAAAGCAATATTTGAAAGCAGCCCGGAAAAGGTGTGTTGTCTGTGGAATATCCATAACATCGTTCCCTTTGAAATTAATTAATAAATACGATCATGACCGGCTCACCCACAACGGAATATGAAAATTTGGTAGTCCTGCACAAGCAGTGATGAATGAGATTCTGTGTCCTGATAAATCGGGGGACTGAATCTCATTCATCACTACCTTTGCAGGATTACCAAAAATTTAAAGATGTTTTCTAACACCTAACACTTAACACCTAACACCTAACACCTAACACCTAACACTTAACACCTGACACCTGACACCTGACACCTGACACCTGACACCTAACACCTGACACCTGACACCTGACACCTAACACCTAACACCTAACACTTAACACTTTCATATAAATCATTATTCGCAAAACACGAATATAAAAGCAAGTAAAAACGGAATATTCGCTAAAATAGAATTTTAGTGTTGACATGACAGATATAATTCGCTAAAAACGAATTATCAAAAAAACTTGATGATCAGGTTTTTTCAGTTGCCTGAATTTAATGATAATTTTCAGACAGGAACGGTGAAGACCTCCGAGGTTTTGAAAACCTCGGAGGTCTGACATCCTATCAAATCCTTGTAGTGAAAACAGCTTTTATGATTTCCCGTTTAAAGAACAAAACTTGAACATGAGAAATAAATTTTAAAAAACAAATTCGGAGGCTTTTTATGGTAGGATTAGTGGTGGTGACACACAATCAGTTGGGGAATGCGCTCATTGATACTGCCGAGGCGATTCTTGGCAACCGTCCCGAAGCGCTTGTATCGGTTTCCGTAAGCTCTGGCGAAGATGCAGGAAAGCTGCGTGGGAAGATTGCCAGGGGAATCAGGGCAGCAGACCGGAAAAAGGGAGTTATTATTTTCACCGATATGTTCGGCGGGACCCCTTCCAACCTGAGCTATTCTTTTTTAAAAGAAGGTCGTGTGGATGTGATATCCGCGGTCAATCTTCCTATTCTGCTCAAAGCCGTCAATTTCCGAAACCAGATGAATCTTGCCAGTCTCTCGAAATGTTTGGAAACTTATGGTAAAAAAAATATTTCTCTGGCAAGTGAAATTTTGAAAGGAAAGAGAGAGGCGTTGTGTCCGTTTGACAGAGAATATCAGTAGTACCCGACCGCAATGAATTTGACGGGTGAAAGACCTCCGAGGTTTTGAAAACCTCGGAGGTCTGATTTTGTCTGGACGGGTGAAAGACCTCCGAGGTTTTGGAAACCTCGGGGGTCTGATTTTGCCTAAAAAAGATCCAGAAAGGATTTTTTGCTGAATCTTTGGATAACAGGTGTTCCGGTTCCGTGCCGAACCGCTTTTAACACTTTTTCTTTTTCAACCGGAACCGTGCCGGCAAGCATCTGTACCGGCAAATTTTCAAACGCTTCCCTCACCATGGGCGTACTCGGTCCGATCATTACGGTTTTAACAGTTTCACCGGTCCGTTCAAGAATTTCCTCAGTTGTATTGTTCAGAATGGATGTTGAAGTTAAAAACAATACATCAGCCCAGTTTTCAAGCTTTTCATAAAAATTTTCTTTTCCCCCCAGTCCTCGGAAGCTGTCCATCACTTCCAGTTCAGCTTTTCTTTCCTTAAACAGTCTCATCATCGGACCAAAAAACCCCACCATTGCCACCTTGGTGCCTTGTCCGATATTAAATTTTTCAAACATGATGGTGTTTTTGCGATCTTCGGGCAGTGAAAGTGCGCTTTCATAATTCAGTGCATTTATCAGCGCAAGGGCCATGCTTCTTTGGACAGTATCCGTGCTTCTGATTTTTTCAAGCAGCCCGGACGCGGATTTGCCCTCGTAATCATCATAATCCTTATTCAGAGCGCAGGATTTTTTACTTTCAAAATAAGTATAAGAAATTCCCATCCCGCCATCTGACGTGGTAACAGCCGTATATCCCAGCCCCAGACTCAGCACCTCAATTGTCACACTTTTCGCCTTATCCGCAAATAAATCATACAACCTGTCATTTAATTTCATCAAAAATCCCCTTTTTCTGAAATTGAGAATTGAGAATTGAGAATTAACGTCCTTTTTCAATTTTCAATTCATCTGTTCCACAGATAATAAAAACCTGTTCGTAAATTGGTTATGGCTTCTGGCAATGCCATCTTGATTAAGGAAAAATTTCCTCCGTCGTTGTAATTCATGACAGAGGTGTTATAAATATTGTCATCCGGGTATTCGGTGCGGCGATAAACAACGACTTTTGCGTCCGGGGCCAGTCCCGCGAGAGACTTTGCCTTTAAAACAGCGTCGCTTAAATATCCGATGTTGTCTATAAGCCCCAGTTGCTGCGCCTCCCTGGCGAGGCAGACACGGGCAGTCGAGATGCGGGACAAAGCGTTCTGATCAACTTTGCGATGAACTTTCACAAGGTTTAGGAATCTTTCCTTGAGTTCGTCAACCATGTGTGCCAGGATTTCCGCTTCTTCCTCAGTGGGTTTCCGAAAAAGGGAACCCATATCCTTATTCCTGCCGGATTTGTTTATCTCCACATCCAGACCGATTTTCTCCATGAGGCTGTTCAGCCTGGGCCGTATGAACAGAATCCCCACGGAACCGGTAATTGTGGTGGGATGGGCCATGATAAAATCCGCGGGAAGCGAAATATAATATGCCCCTGATGTGGCGATATCCATCATAACCGCGGCGATTTTAATTCCTGTCCGCTTTTTGAAAGCCATTATTTCATGATAAAGCAAATCGCTTGCCGTGACTGTGCCGCCGGCAGAGTTAATCTTTAAGAGAACTGCCCTGATCTCGTCATCTTTTTCAGCTTTCCTGAGCTGGGAAACAACAGTCCGGACAACACTCGGTTTGGAGCGAAAAAATTGTGTGCCCGGAGCATCTGAAATAAATCCGTTTACAGGAATCACCAACACCTTTCCTTTTTCCTCACCTTCAAGGGTGAACTCCTGAAGCGGGTCAGAAGTGTCAGTGAAGAGTTTTATCTGAGGTGATACACAGCCATTTAAAAAAAGCAGCGCGGCTGTGAAAAGAATTAAAATATATGTCCGCATAAGCAACATCCCTCTCTGATCTGTCTGAATAATAACGCTTTCCGGCCGGATTAAAATAACCCGGTGATAAGCATATTGATAATAGGCAGCGTATTTGACAACGTAACAAGGATAAACGCCAGCACAACAAGTCCCAGAAGCCATTCAGACCAGACAATATATCGGCAGGCGATTCCCATAATTCTTCCGGAAATTGTCGTATCTCTGTAACCGATTTTAAACAAGATGACCATGCTGAATCTGTGAGCGTTGTACAGTGCGTTGTTTGTCCTGGGTTTATATCTGCCCGTGAGGTAGTAACGGGGAAATTCAAAAAGTCTTTGTGTGAACGTGAAATCCTGCCGGACAGGCGGAGGCGGAGATCGCCTCAGTGTTCCTTTGGCAAAATAAATTATTGTAAAAATAAGATGAATCAGGAGAGACCACAAAAGTATCCGCCAGATATTTGTTCCGTAATGACAGGTGATTCCCCAGAACAGCCATTCTGACTCTTTCTGAATTCTCAGCCATACGTCATTTCCCTGTCTTGCCTCCTCCAATTCCGCCAGATTCATATGATAATACGCCTTATTCGCATCATCCAGATCATTATGCATGCGGAAGTTTTCCTCCAGGGTTTTTAATACTTGGGATAAAGCCTCCACGCTTTCTCCGGAGTCAGCTTCCGTCTCTTTATTGGCCTGATCTGTGTCTTCCTCCATATCTGCAAAGCTCTTTATCCTTTCCCTGGTTTCACGCACCCAGTATTCAGTATCCGGAAGCTGGTCCCATTGGATCACCAGCGTGTTAAAATTCACATAAGAGAGCGAAAATTTCTGTTTATTCTTCTCAGAGCCGGTTTTAAAAACAGCGTCTTTAAAGTTGGCATGGTTTTTAAACGTGGTGATTTCAAAAGCTGTATTTGCAGGAAATTTTGTCCGGGTAAAATAGGCATCAGATTTAAAGAGGGCGGATCTGAAAACCAGGGCAAAATGCTTATTCTTCTCATTATCACCCACAGGCACGCCAAATTCCGCATCTGAAAAATCCACATCCTTCTCAAAGATAATATCCTGAAAATGCGCCTCTGAAATTCTGGCTTTCCTGAAGTCCATGCGCCCTTTTATCGTACTCGGAATTTCAGTGTTGGTAAAGTTGAGGCTTCGGACAGCAGCCTTGAAGAAAGTTGTTTTATCATCAAAAGCCGCCTGAAAAAAATTTGCCGAACCATTAAATTTTGCGCGTGAAAAATATGCCTTGCTTTTGAAAGCTGTTCCGAAAAAAAGGGCTTCGTTTTGAAAGTCCGCCTTACCAAAAAAGGCTTCGTTTTCAAATACGGCTCCGAAGAAAAACGCCTCTTTTTTGAACACATTGTCAGAAAAGTTTGCAACATCATGAAAAACCACATTTGAAAAATCTGCTGTATTGCCGAAATCGCTGTTTGAAAAATTTGCAATTTTGCTGAAAATAACATTTGAGAAATCTGTTTTATCCATGAAGCCGGAGGATCCGAAAAATACGACATCTGAGAAGTCGGCCATATTGCCAAAGGCACTGTCTGAGAAGTCGGCCTGGCCGACGAACACGGAACCTCTGAAAGAAATGATATCAAAGCTCGTGTGCTTTGCTTTAATGGAAAAAGCGTTTTTCTTATCAAAACGGATTTCAGAGCCAATGATTTCTATTTTGTTCTGAACCGTCAAACCTGAAAAATCCAGCCCCCCTTCTATAATCGCATCACTGATTTTTATATCTCTGTCTGTTTTTCTTATAATATCAAGCAGATCATTTCCCTGAATAACATATTCCCGGACGGTTTCACCGCTGCGCAGTTCTGATAATATGGCCTGATGACTCACAGGGCCTTTATGTCCTCTTTTATTATCGGATTCCTGAGCAAAAAGGTCAGAACCCGAAATAAGCAGGACTGAAAAGATAAAAAGAATGATAAATGCGGATTTCATTTCAAAGCAGAGAATCAGTGGGAACCCCGCCAATCAGTTTCAGGAGTTCATTGGTTTTCATTTCCATACGAAGTGCTTCCGCCTCTGTCTGTTCATGATCATAACCGATCAGATGAAGAATGCCATGGACCAGTAACTGGGTAAAACGTTCTTCCATGGTGATTCCTGCTTTTTCCCCTTCTTTCCGGGCAGTGTCCACCGAAATCACCACATCCCCCAGCAGCTTTGGCATTATATTTCTCTCAGGCTTCCGGATATCATCTTCCGCTTCAAAATAATCACACATGGGGAAGGCTATGACATTTGTGGGGCCTTCTCGTTCAAGATATTCTTTGTTCAGCTCGGCGATCCGGAGATCATCAACAATAAGAATGGAAAGCTCGTCATCAGGACACGCCAAGGCGTTTAAGACTGCCTGAGCTGTTTTCCGGACTTTTTCGGGGTTTATCTCCAGCCGGGTTTGGCTGTTGCTGATCAGAACGCTCATGTTTCTCCTTTTTTTCCTTTTTTTCTTTTACATTGCCCGAACCTGATTTTTCGGGATATTCAATGCGGTGATGGTGAATTCCGTTTAATATTTTATTAAAACTTTTTGCGATGTTATGAAGGTCTCTCAGGGTCAGTTCGCAGTTATCGAGCTGACTGTCTGAGAAAATGGCGTTTATCAGCTTGTGAACATGACCCTGAATTCTGGAAGGCGTTGGATTTTCAAGGGTTCTTGAAGCGGCTTCCACGACATCCGCCAACATGACAAGCCCGGCCTCACGGGTCTGGGGCCGGGGACCCGGATATCTGAAATCTTCAATTTTTACAGCATCTTCTCCTTTTAACTGCTTTGCTTTTTCATAAAAGAATCGTATAAGGCTTGTTCCGTGATGCTGCTGGATGGTGTCAGTGATCACCTGGCCCAGTTTATATTTTTTCGCGATCTCAACCCCGTTTTTGACATGAGAAATCAGGATGAGACTTGACATGGAAGGGGCAAGCTTGTCATGTCTGTTTTTGCCGTCGCTCTGGTTTTCAACAAAATACAGTGGTTGTTTCAGCTTACCGATATCGTGATAATACCCGCACACTTTTGCAAGCAGGGGATTGGCACCGATCTCAGAAGCCGCTGCCTCGACCATGGACCCGACCACAACAGAATGATGATATGTGCCGGGTGCCTCCATCATAAGCCTGCGAAGAATGGGCTGCTCAAGGTTTGCAAGCTCGTGAAGGGTGATATATGTGGTATAACCAAAAGCGATTTCCAAAAGCGGGGCAAGACCGGCTGTGATGATCCCCGAACCCACGCCGCCGCTAAATGCGAAAGCCCAGTCCCAAAAAAATTCCGTGACAGAATAATTACCCATATAAATATTCGTACTTGTCGCAAGAATCACATTCAGAAAACCAAGCTTTATACCTGCTTTTATAAATACTTTGCGTTCCTTGCATTCCTGCATCCAGTAGGCCCCCATAATACAACTCAGCAGATAATAGACAAAAATTTCAAAGCTGTTTTGAAAGATGACTGCCGTGGACACGGCAATTACTGTGGCAATGGAGACAGCCATTTCAAGTCCCATAAACAGACAGATGGTCATGGTGCTTGCGGCAAGCGGTATACCAAAAGACATTGACGAAGCAGATATGGAAAAAGGGCCGGTCCGGGTCAGTGATTCAAATGAAATGGCTGATATTTTGGGAAGGAAAAAAAACGCGATCAGGATGCTGGCCATGAATACCAGGTCTTTGTTATGTCTGCATGTCTGTTGAGCATGGCGATTCAGATAGAGCGTATATGTTATCAGAAGCAGACACAGAAGCATTCCCGCGGCTCCGAAACTTTTCGCATATATTTTCTCCTTTTTTTTATCCGCATTCAATTTTTTTAATTTCAGCAGTTGGAGTTCCGTGGCCCTTTCACCTTCGCGCAGGATCATTTCTCCGGCCTTTATCTTATAAAGGATCGGTTCAACTTTCTCCGCGGCCGCCCGCTTCCGTTCTTCAGTTTCACTTCGGTTTAATGTGATATTGGGCTGTATGAGATTCTGAGAAAATTCCACAATCACGGGGATCAGAGCCTTGTTGATATTTTTCACCATCGGTTCCGCTATAATTCTCACCATCTGTTTATACTGCTCAGGTCCGTAAAATTGTTTTAAATCCTTTAACTTATTAATTTCAAATTCTTTCTGTGTTCCGACAGTCCTGAGATTTATTCCTTTTTCTCGGATAAGGACCTCTTTATTTGCCACCACTCCGTTTTTTAATATATCTGTTAAAATTCGGATGATTATATCTGAAATTTTTTGGGAAAACTGTTCTTTTTCCAAAAGAACAAAAGCGTCTTCACTGACAGAAATACCGAGTTTGTTCTCAAACGCTTTTTTCATTTGCTGAATTTGGTCATGCAGGGATATTTTTTCGATGAGTGTCTCAGATTCGGAAGATTCAGCCTTTTCTTTGTCGCTGGTTTCTTGTTTTTTTTCCTTGATGACTCCGGTATCCCGAACTCCCTGTTTTTCAGTTTCAAAGATTTTTCGCATATTCCCAAATGCCTGATTTACCTGTCGGATTAATTTGGGCAGGAGCGTTTCATCATGATCATAAACCGTCAGGATTTTTTCCGCGACCTGCTCACGCGCTGTCTTTGTCGCTTCTTTATTTATTATGGAGAAATCCCTGTGCGCTTTTATATCCCTTTCAGCAACATCCCCTACCTGATAGGAATGCTGCCCGCTGGTAATAAGATTCGGATAGAGAATAATTGTGAACATGCTCATGACAATAACGAGAATGCCCCATCGCACCCATTTGCTGGAACCGAAAAATTTACTGAGCGATTCTTTTCGTTTTTTCATCTGGTCAGCTTTCAGTTGTCAGTTGCCGGACAACAAATTCCAAAGCACAAATCATTTTGTTCTGCTTGCATCCAATTCTTCATAAGCCCTGATAATTTCCTGAACCAGCCTGTGCCTTACCACGTCAATTTTTGAAAAAAAGACGAATTTTATGCCGTCAATTTCCTGTAGGATATTTTTTGCTTCTATAAGTCCTGAAGCTTTATCAACCGGAAGGTCAACTTGCGTGATATCACCTGTGATCACCGCCTTGGAACTGAATCCGATACGGGTCAGGAACATTTTCATCTGCTCTGATGTGGTATTCTGGGCTTCGTCCAGAATGATGAAAGAGTCATTCAGGGTTCTGCCGCGCATAAACGCAATCGGTGCGACTTCTATGACTCCCTGTTGCATCAGATTTGATACTTTCTCAAACCGCATCATGTCATGAAGCGCATCATAAAGCGGTCTTAAATACGGATCAACCTTTTCTGTGAGATCTCCTGGTAAAAATCCCAGGGCCTCACCTGCTTCAACCGCGGGCCGGGTAAGAATAATCCGGCTTACCAGTCCTTTTGAAAACGCGGCAATGGCCATGGCCATGGCCAGGTAGGTTTTCCCTGTTCCCGCGGGTCCGACCCCGAAAACAATATCAAACTTCCGCATCGCGTCAATATATTCTTTCTGAGCCTGACTCTTGGGCGTTATCGCACGTTTTTTTGAAGTGATATAAACCGTATCCATAAAAATTTCTTTTAGTTGGATACGATCATCCTTGCTCAGGGCTCTGACCGCGTAATCAATGTCATTAGGATAGACAGGATACCCGCTTTTCAGCAGACCATAAAGCTGTCTGAGTACATTTTGCGCAAGGCTTGCCGCAATGGAATCCCCCTGGATAAATACCGTGTTTCCTCTTGCATGGATTGTAACGCCTACGGATTCTGCAATTTTTCGGAGATTATCATTATGCTCACCGAACAACTGTCTTGATAATTCTATGTCCGAGAACGTCACTTTGGTCTTTTTATCGTTGTTATTGGAATTATCATTCATATAATAAGATTAAATTTTCCCCCTTTATTATTTGGTTATGGTAAGAGCAGATGGATTGTAGAGAAAACTGCTCTTTTTATTTTTCTCACATATCATAGTTTTTCAGACAATTGCAAACCAGAATTTTCAGTTGGTCATAACAAATTCAATATTAATGTAAAAACAGTTGGTTAATGCCAAAAAACACTCTGTTTTTTCATAATACCGCTGATCTCATGATTTTCCTTCCATGGTTCATGTGGGAAAGCCTTTGAGACACCGCGTCCCGGATGACATGCGGAATCACCAAACTGCATTCCCACATGAGGCTCGGGAACGAGAGGAGCGAGAGAACAAGGGGGGAATGAACGAGGGAACATTGAACAAGGGAACTTCAAATAAATAATATACCCAGTTCGGAAAAATGTGGTGTAGGGTGGGTGAAGCGAAGCGGAACCCACCGGACATCAATAATATACCCAGTTTGGAAAAATGTGGTGTAGGGTGGGTGAAGCGAAGCGGAACCCACCGGACATTCCACTCTGGCCTGAATATGAGAATTTTAGAAAAATATTCCGTAAAAAGCAAATATTATTTTTCATTTTAAATCGGTCTGGTCCGCCGAGTTATGCAAAGGCACTCCTGTAAGTTTTTCTTTTTATTTGCACCTTATCAAATATTGAGCTGTTTATCAAGAACAAATTAAAGTGGTTATGTCATTAATACCTATAACTTTGAGAATAAAAAAAAATTATGAAACTCAGCATTAAAATAACGATGTGTTATGTTTTCTGTATCCTGTTTGTGCTGATCTCCTGCACATCAAATCAGAGATTTAAACGGAAAGCGTTGGAAAATCATCGAAGCTGCTCATCCCCATGCAATCCTTGTCACGCGGAAGCACCACAGGATTATTGAAAAAAAACCGCCAATGTTAATCATACAGATGAGGACATGGAAAAACTCGCAGAAAAAATCGGTCTCATACCAATTCACTATTGAAATCAAGTATTGAAAAAGTACAATTATCTGCAACAGAACAAAATAAAGCTTTTGTATAGTATGATTTCAAAACTCAAACGGTATCAAAATAGATTGGAATACAACAGACAGAAAAATTGACTAGTACACGACCCAACAATTTCAGACGGGCAAAGACCTCCGAGGTTTTGAAAACCTCGGGGGTCTGATATTCAGTTCACCCGTATTTCAGGATTATTTCATCATGTTTTTTTTAAGTCGTGAGTTTTCAAAAACAGGAGGCAGATCCGAACGGATTGCCCCTTCATAAACACTGCTTACTCTTTTTTAACACTTTCCTCAGACGCTCCTTCAGTCTTAATAGGTACAATTTCCACTTTCATTTCAATTCGTTCCAACGGATTATTCCGACGGTCTTTTTCTTGAGAAACAATTTTATCCGCGACTTCTGTTCCTTTGATGACCTCACCGAAAACAGTGTATTTGCCATCAAGGTGGGGGGCGTCAGCCACACAGATAAAAAATTGGGACCCGGCACTGTCAGGATGACCGGACCTTGCCATTGAAAGTATTCCCTTTTTATGAGATTTGTCATTGAATTCCGCTTTGAGCTGATACCCCGGTCCTCCTGTTCCATGTTTTGATTTGTCAGGATTTTTCGAATTGGGATCACCGCCCTGGATCATAAAACCAGGAATGACTCTGTGAAAAGTGGTGCCGTTGTAAAATCCTTTTTTAGCCAGTTCAATGAAGTTGCTGACATGATTCGGTGCGACTTCCGGAAAGAATTTCAGAGACATATCACCGAATTTTGTGTGAATGACCGCGTTTGTCATTTGCATTGCCTTGATTTCCTGCTCATTGAACGTTTTATGCCGCACTTCCCCGGATATCACCTGGGAAGCTGTCACAGACAGCAAAAAAAGCAGTCCCATAAAAGTAACAACACTTTTTTTCATTAAATTTCTCCTCCTGTTAATAATTTTTTCCTGTAAATTTTTTTAAAAAAAGGGCTTCAGATTTTCGAATACCGAAAATATCCCCGTATAACTAAAAACATTTAATATAAGCTTACTGTTTCAAAAATGCAATCTGAATTTTCTAAAATTCGCCAGGACTGTTTCGCTCCCCTTGCAGGACCGGGGTTGTAAACTCATCCCAGGCATTTTCTTGCAACCCTGTCCTGCATAAACAGGATAAAACAAAGCATTCCTCGAAAAACTTGTCAAAATTGAAAAAATATATTATGGTTTCAAATCATCATCTGTCAGCTTTCAGATAACAGTCACAGTTCTGTAACCATAACAACATATGAAAGTTTAATAGTCTTTTTCTTAGGCCTGACATTTTCCATGAAAACCCAGGAGGGCATTATGAATAAAAAAAATCAAGCGATTATGGTGTGTTTAATTTGTCTGATTTTAATGTGTATTGGAGCATGTAGTAAAAAAGACGCTGAAATGTCTCAGCAAAAAAATCCCAAGACATTCACTTTCTTTGATATTGACGCAAATACAAGACTTACTGAAAGGATTAAGTGGAAACTCAAAAATAAACTGGGTTCTGATGTCCTGGAAAGAGGGACGCTGGCAGATATGACAACAAACTACAAAGGATTCTTACAAAACTATTTTCCCAAATTATATGAACTCAGCAGAGAACTGAGATATGATGATGTGATGGATACTGAAGACAACCCGGTTAAACTGACGTACAGACATACACAAAATAAGAACACGCCGTTTGCTTATGTTGAGATTGTGTTTTCAGGTCATACAAAAAAGCCTTTGTTTTTCAGAATAAAGACCAAAAAACAAAGGTCGGATGTTATTGACGTACTCAGAAAAAAATACGGAGACCCTGCTGTAACAGACTGGAACGAAAACGTCGCTTATGGTAAAAAAGGGCGTTCCTTACATTGGAATAAGGATAATGATATTTTAATTGTATCAATTGTTCCGGACAGATTTGGTGATCCTGAATATTATATCATGATATATTATGTGAATAACTTGGAAGAAAACGCTGGTATAAATAAAGAGAGGAGAGAGCGGAAACAAAAGGAAAATAAAACAATTGATAATGCATTTTAATATCAGTTTGTTAAAGAACACAGAGAATTGTCAGTGACATGCTCTGAAAAACTGATGTGTCAGAAAAATGTTTTTTTTGTGTATTTTTTATAGGGCAGATTGAATCCAAAATTGCCCATTTTTGCTTGACATCATTGGAATGATTTTCTATTATTCTTTAATATGTTATATTCCAGTTACACCTGAAGCTGACTTGGGTTTCACGCTTTGCTTCGTCTCTGTTGCATTCAATTCAGTTTATAAACTTTCTGACCTTTTGCTCAGACCAAAAAATTCATAATGAGTATGATTATTATTAAATATACAGCCCGTTAGGCAAAGGAGTCCGGAGTGCCAAACTTTCAGTTTGGCAGGAAGTCTCCGGTTTACGGATCTTTCGTTTTGCTACAGGGATTTTGTATAAGAAAAGAGATTGATAAGAATCTGCACGGATTAGGAATTATAATTCGGGCGGGGAAAACCCCGTGGGGGCGGCATATTTACAGCTTTCAGTTTGGCACTCCGGAAGGTGAAACAGGAGGTAAAAAAACAACGGACAAATGACGGATGAAAAAACACAGGACCAATATGACTCGCCGTGGAAGGAACTGCTGGAAAGATATTTTCGTGAGTTTCTGGAATTTTTCTTTCCTGACGCGGCGGAGGGAATTGACTGGCAGAGGGGCCACGAGTTTCTTGACAAGGAATTTCAGCAGGCCGTGCGTGACGCCGAACTGGGAAAACGGCTGGCGGACAACTGGCAAAGGTGTGGCAGAAGAACGGGGATGAGACGTGGCTGCTGGCGCATACCGAAATTCAGGGAAAGTACGAGCCGGGTTTTTCCGAGCGGATGTTTGTGTATAATTACCGGATTTTTGACCGCCACCGGAAGCCGGTGGTGAGTCTGGCCGTGCTGGCGGACGAAGGACCGGCATGGAAACCCAAGCCGTTTAGTTACGGGCTGTGGGGATTCAGCATCACCATGGAATTTCCGGTGGTGAAGCTGAATGATTACCGGAAACAGTGGGATGAGCTGGAAAAAAGCCGCAATCCGTTTGCCGTGGCCGTGATGGCGCACCTGAAAACTCAGGAGACCCGCCATGACCACGGGAACCGCAGAAAATGGAAGCTCCGTCTGATAAGAAATCTTTATGAACGGGGATATGACCGGCAGGATGTCATAAATCCTGATTATAACGGATTTAGGGGAGGGCACAACATCCTGAAATTATTATGCCGGAAGATGCCGTTTTCCCCGCATGTCATTCCGGGGAAAATTTTAAAAAGCCTGTGCCCGTGCAATGGTTCGGACAGTTTTTAACGGCGGATTCCGTAAAAACCGCCCTGTTTCCGGAATCGGAAAAGTTACATTTTTTGTAAGTTTTTATTGCTGTTAATTTAAGACAGTTATACAAAAACTTACAAATTTTGTAAGTTTTTCCTTTTGAAAAAAATGACAAAATTTGCAGGAAATTTTTCAGGTCGGAGCCGCATTTTATTTCATGTCAGCCCGGAAGCTGACATGCGAATAAATACGGCAGGCCTGTAAAATAAAAATGATATCATAAGGATAAGTTCTGTCTCAGTGAAATTTGTCTGCAAAAACTGTCCGAACCATTGAATCCTTTGCCGCATAAACGGCGGGTTCCGGTTTGAAATCGGAATGACAGTGCCGCCGGGAAGCCTCCCCTAAATCCGTTATAATCAGGGAAACGCGGATACCGCGCTTCGTGTTTTTCCCTGTCCTCCGTACTGTTTCCGAACGGAAAATACGGATTCTCCCCGGGGAAATAAGAAGAATTTTCCTGCTGTCTGCCAATAGTCTTTGCCTCGGATGTGAATGTCATGTTCCGGTCTCCCTGTTTTTTAATATCAGGTTGATAAAATATAATATATATAATACAGGTTTGTCGTTAAGTCATCCGAAAACCTTGTCAGACAGGAAAGAGAAAACATAAAACTGACATTCATCACCCGGATATTTATGATAACCTACTGATTTATAAATAATTTGTTTTTAACACGAATTACCAGAGAACCAAACATTTTCTTCGGAGGTGATGCTCATGCCGGGAAAATAAAGGTATTCGAGACGTTCTTCTGTGCGCCCGGCACAGCAGACGCTGTCGTTTACCCCATTTTCAACATATTTCATGGCCCGTTTCCAGGGAACAGGCTTGATTGAGACTTCCCGCCCGAGGCGACGGGCGGCTTCCTGAATAAGCTCGACAGTGGCTCCGGTCAGCTTTCCCCCTTCATCATGATACACCAAGGGAGGATCAATAGTGGTTGCAACTGTCAAAGGCTGAGCCTGAGCATTGCCATACAGAAGAAAGAAGACAAAAAAAAGACGGCTTTTTCCCCAAACACGCTGAGAAATTTCATGGAAGCACTTCATAAACAAATAACACCTCTTTACGAAATCTGCCGGAATGGTGACATAGATTCCGATGGTTGCCTTTCTTCAACCATAAATTTTACTGCGTTTTATTCCAAAAGATGGCTAACATTTAGTTATGCGGCACAAATCGGACAAAAAAAATCGCCCTGCGATTTTTTTTGTCCGATTTGTGCCGCATCAACGGCTGGTTATATTAAGCCGGTGTTAATGACCGGCTATGGGTGAAAGCACCTTTTTCCGTCTTCCGGATATGTTCTTTCCCCCTCCCCCGTCTCTGTTTTTATTTCGGTTTTTCTGAAAATTATGTCTTCCGGATGACATGATCTCCCCTTTTTTTATGCCGGTTCCGTTCTCAGGACACACCTCCGCCCCGTGACTTCCGTTTCCGAACACGGAACATGATATTTTATTTCGGTAAGATGTGACATACTATATTATACATTCTTACGTCATTTGTATTATGATGTGTCCTCATACGCCTCCCCGCCTGTGAGATGCGGCGGAAGAAGATGCGTGCGGCTGATCCTGTAATACGGATGAACGATGAGAACGCAGATCATTTTCCCGCCGCCGCAGACGGGGCGGATCTTCGTGAATTCATCTCCCGGCTCCGGTGCGGGTGTCCCGTCGCCGGTGTCATCTTCCGATCTCAGCATCTCACGGATCATCTCCGTGTTTTTTGCGGCCTTCCCGTTGGCGAGGATTCCGTAATGGCGGATCCGGTGAAACCCGGACGGCAGGACGTGAAGGAGAAAGCGGCGGATGAACTCGTCCGCCGTCAGGGTCATCTCCTTCCTGTGTCCTTTGTCTTTGTAATCTTTGTATGAGAACGTGACCTGTCCGTTTTCGACGGATATGATGCGGTGGCTGCCTATGGCGACACGGTGCGTGTATCTTCCGATGTATCTTACCACCTCCTCCGGCCCGGCGAACGGCGCTTTCGCATACACGACCCATCTGCGGGCGGCAAGGCTGTTCAGCCATTTCTCAAATCCCTCCGGCTTCCTCAGTTCCGCCCTCTCATCCGGCACGGTCAGTTCTCCGTCATAATACGCCTTTTTCAGTCCGCCGACGAACTTTCCCCGGAACACCTTCGAAAGGGCGCACACGGGGGAGAGAAATTTTCCCCCGCACTTCGGACTCACCCATTCTCCGTGTTCGTTCAGGCCTCCGCCGGTCACGACAAAGTGAATGTGAAGGTGCGTGCATAAGGTCTGACCCCATGTGTGAAGTATTCCGTAAAATCCGATCTCCGCTCCGAGCCATTTCGGATCCTTTCCGAACGCTTTCAGCGTCTCCGCCGCACAGGTGATAAGGAGATCGTATATAAGCGCCTGATTATAATGGCACAGCGGAAATGTCATGTTCGGAAGGGTGAACACGACGTGATAATAAGGTATGGGAAGAAGCTGTCCGATGCGGGCGTTCACCCATCTGCGTTTCGCAATGCCCTGGCATTTCGGGCAGTGACGGTTGTGACAGGAGTTGTACGATATCTCCGTGTGGCCGCATTCCCCGCACACCTCCGCATGAAATCCGAACTCCCCGGTGCGGCAGTTTTCAATGTCCGACATCACTTTCCGCTGCCGCGGCGTGAGGGGGTGCCTCTCACGGTATTCCTCACCGTGAACACGGAATATGTCCGCAACCTCCCATGCCGGACGCTCCGGAGACGTCTCCCCGGCATTTCCGTCCGTATGCAAAACGCCGTGTCCCGGAAACGGAGACACGGGATGCGCCGAAAATCCCGGCGGACAAAGTTCGCCGACGTCCGGACGGATTTCCGCCGGAGATGCCGGCACCGGCAGCGGCCCGTCCCCTCCCGGGAAAATTCCCTCCCTCCTCAGTTCCGATATGACATGTTTTCTTTCAAGGTCTTCGGGAAGTCTCATCGCACGTTCCTCCCTTTCAGTTCCCCGACACTGACATTTTTCCGACCCTCACGAAATGAAGGCCCGTCGGCGTCTCCCCTGAAAAATCCTCCGGCCCGGCTTTTATCCCCGCCTTTTGCGCAGACGGATAAAAACGGCCGTATGACTCCTCGTCGAAGCAGTATGCCGCTCCGAGTCCGAGACCCTTTTTTATCTCTCCGAAGCGGGTCCTCTTTATTGCCGGGCTGCCTTTCAGGTTCATGCGGGAGACGTAATCTTTCATCTTCGCCTCAGAACCCGCTATGATACACGCGTCGCCGTCGCAGATCACTTCTCCTCCTCCGAAATATGCGAGAAACCGATCACTTTGTGATCCGACATTGTAACCTGACCCCTTTCTTCCCTGCCGTGAGGCTTAATATAACGCCTGAAATAAGCGGCGGCGGGGGATTTACTGAAATCTTCCGTTGAGAGCCAGCCCCCGCCGTCCGCTTCATTGCAGGGTTATATTTTTTTAAGGACAATTAGTTGATTCTACTGCATAAGTTACGCTATGACCGAACAGATAGGTGTTGCTCAGATAATTATTTACCTTGCCTTCGCACCAAGCCATCGCATCGCCCCTGCTTTCAAAATCAACACCGTCCCAGCACTGTTGGAGGTCATGCTGACGATCAGAATTGAGAAGAGCATTCGAACTTATGATTTTACATGACGAATAAGTTGATTTGCTGCTTCCGTCAGAATTTTCGGCACCGCTGCATCCGAGCAGACCGGCAATGAAAAGGACGAGAGCCGCTCTGAAAAGCGTTTTGCTCATATCTCCGTCCCTCCGTCATTCCAATCCTCGCAAATTGCAAATTTTTTTCCGCAATGTGAATCAAACTCGTTGAAATAAGTTCCCTCATCAGTTTCGATGCTGAGAGAAAAATTATATTCCGCATCAGACTCACAGTATATTATAGCTCCTCCGTCTGCCGGAATGTCAAAAAAACTCTTTCCGTCTGTCAGTTCCGCATCAAACCCGGTATAATTTCGGATAACAATCTGATCGTGCATCTCTGCCGAGACAAGTTCTCTTATATTTATATCGGTTCCTGCTGACTCTGCCCGGTTTTCAACTACCTGAAGATACAGACCGGAAAACATAAGGACTATCATAAGCCCGACACGTTGCACCGTTTTTGTTGTTCGCATTTAAAAACGATTTCCCCTCATGAAATCTTCAAGATTTTTCATGACCGTCCTTGCCTCATACGCATTTTCATACTTGGAGGGTTTCCGACCTTTGAAGATTTTTATTGTTTTTGAAAAACCGGGATATGTGGACGATCCTCCGAGACATCCCGATGAGACAACTCTGCTCATATCCTCACTTTCGACAACTGTGAAATAGTCGTAGCCCTTCTCTATCAGAGTAAGCTCGGCACAACGGTAAAGAAGATATTTGGATACGACATCAGGAGTTGTGAGCGAATTTGCCCGGAAATACACAACATAGGTATCTCCGTCAACATTTACCTCCTCGAATCCGAAGCCTGCAAAATCTTTCGGATGATATGTGGTTACGCAGCCAGCCAGAAATATCAAAGCAAGAACCACAAAACCTCTTCTTTTCAACTATTCTCCCCTTTCAATTTTGAAAAATATAACTTTAATAATAAGCGGCGGGGCGGATTGAGTCATCAACTTCATTAATCGCCAAGTAGCCCCGTCCGCTTCATTTGAGGGTTATATTTTTCTGAAACCGGAGTGTCTCCTTTTTTTTACTTTAGCTGGCTGCCCGTTTCATCAGGCATTTATTGCCTCAAGAATCTCAGTGCTGAAGTGATACATAAGCCGGTCAAGCTCCCACCCCTGAAGATTTATCTTTCCTGCCAGTTCCAAATAAAATTTTTCATGGTCATCATATTTGGTAAACGAGACATCCAATTCTTTTGAAAATTTTTTTATTCTCTCATCAACAGCCACAGATTCATAAAAGTCTTTGTCGTATATGTCCATCCAGATATTTCTGCCATATTTCTCACCGATGCCGTCGAATGCCTTCATGAATCTGATTTTTTCAGTGCGTCCTCTGATGGAAAACGCAATGGTGTTTGCTTTCGTCACTCCGCCATAGCTCTCAATACGATTCAGATTTGAAACCAGCCATTTCGCCTTCTTGCCGGGCATTCTGACTTTCGCATCTCTCAGTACCCTGTCAAAATGCTCCGACCTTTCTGATTCGCTCACCTCACTTTTCACATAATCGTATGCAATACGTCTGTAGTTGCTTTCTGTGCCGATCAGACCCGTCCTGCCTCTGCTGTTTCCCATTGTTGAGAAGCTCTGAAGCAATATGAACCACAGAAAATCATCTCTCTCAGACAGTTCTCTCCCGTCTTTCTTCAACTGTACCAGGCGAGTTTTCATTCTGACCGGCGGATCGTTTAAAAAGTCTGCCAACCGATCATATTTACTTTGATTCATAGATATTCCCTCTGATGGCTACGACTGTAACCGAAGTTGCAAAGCTCCGCTTTTCGCTTTCATAACCGCTCTGCCTTACTGAAAAAAATATAACGCTAATGTTAAGCTGCGGCGGGGGATTCGGCGAACAACTTCAAACGAGAACCAGCCCCCGCCGTCCGCTTCAACATGGGGTTATATTTTAATTTATATACCAACTTGTTGTTTTACTTCTTCAAGCTTAAAAATAAAAACGGGCTTAACAGTTTTCAAGGTCTCTTTTTGGGATTTTGTCTGTTATCGAATACGGAATGCACCGCAATTTCATCAGATTCGACCGTATAGAAAATTGAGAACGGAAACCTCCTGATCACACAGCCCCGAAAATTTGAATAACGTATCTGATACATCTCAGGATTCTCAATGACGTTTTGCAAAGCCGCCTCCACACAGTCCAAAAAATCAAAGCCGAGACCTCTTCTCTGCCGCTCATACCATGAAAAAGCAATCTCAAGGTCATCTCTTGCCCTGTCAGTATAGCGCAGTCTCATTTGTATTCATTCCTCAGAGTTTCATGAACAGACTTCCAGTCGTGGAGATTCTGTTTCCCCGTCTTATACTCCTCATACCTTTTATCCAGTTCCCTTTTTTGCCACTCGGGCAGGGGAAGTTCCGAATTGCCCAACGCAATGGAATCCCACACATCTTCCACCAATAACAACTTTTCAGCAAGTCCCAGCCGGCTTACTTCCTGTCTGATTTCTTCCGCTCTCATCCTACCCTCCCCGTTCATTGATGTTCATTCATTTTTTCAATAAACCTAAAGCTCCGCACTGTTTCTTTCGGTTACACATTTAATCATTTGTAAAGATACCTGAATCGTCAAAAAAACCCCACCGTGTAAAGTTTTTACAATGTGTGTCATAAAATTTTTTAAATCCAATACCTTCATAAACTTTGAAAAAATATTTGTTGTTTTTTAATTTGCGTTCAATACAAAATCTATCAATTTCGGTACCTTTATTCTCATATTCAAACGATCCTCCTGTTCCCCTAACCGACCCGGATGCTCCTATTTTCTTTATGCCAGTTGTTTCTTTATATCTTATACAAAGACTCTCCCTTTCACCTTTACCATCTAAGAATAATCTTCCTGCTTCCATATTGATTATTTCAAAGTTATTTCCATGAGCGCAATACGCAATATCTTCTAAAAAAGTATCTTTTATGGAAAACCCATGCCCGTGTTTATCCTGTTCATTCTGAGGACAGGTTGGACAAATAACGGCACATCCGGAAATAAAAATAAGTAGAATCAAAGTGAATTTATAAAAATAACTATTCATATTGCCAGCAAATACATTTAGTTATGCGGCACAAATCGGACAAAAAAAATCGCCCTGCGATTTTTTTTGTCCGATTTGTGCCGCATCAACGGCTGGTTATATTAAGCCGGTGTTAATGACCGGCTATGGGTGAAAGCACCTTTTGGTAGTGTTCTAAAACTGGACTTGAACCGATATTTCCTAAATTGATTCAAATGGTTAAGATTTTTAGCTCCAGTTTTGGAACACTACCCACCTTTTTCCGTCTTCCGGATATGTTCTTTCCCCCTCCCCCGTCTCTGTTTTTATTTCGGTTTTTCTGAAAATTATGTCTTCCGGATGACATGATCTCCCCTTTTTTTATGCCGGTTCCGTTCTCAGGACACACCTCCGCCCCGTGACTTCCGTTTCCGAACACGGAACATGATATTTTATTTCGGTAAGATGTGACATACTATATTATACATTCTTACGTCATTTGTATTATGATGTGTCCTCATACGCCTCCCCGCCTGTGAGATGCGGCGGAAGAAGATGCGTGCGGCTGATCCTGTAATACGGATGAACGATGAGAACGCAGATCATTTTCCCGTTGCCGCAGACGGGGCGGATATTCGTGAATTCATCTCCCGGCTCCGGTGCGGGTGTCCCGTCGCCGGTGTCATCTTCCGATCTCAGCATCTCACGGATCATCTCCGTGTTTTTTGCGGCCCTCCCGTTGGCGAGGATTCCGTAATGGCGGATCCGGTGAAACCCGGACGGCAGGACGTGAAGGAGAAAGCGGCGGATGAACTCGTCCGCCGTCAGGGTCATCTCCTTCCTGTGTCCTTTGTCTTTGTAATCTTTGTATGAGAACGTGACCTGTCCGTTTTCAACGGAAATTATGCGGTGACTGCCTATGGCGACACGGTGCGTGTATCTTCCGATGTATCTTACCACCTCCTCCGGCCCGGCGAACGGGGCTTTCGCATATACGACCCATCTGCGGGCGGCAAGGCTGTTCAGCCATTTCTCAAATCCCTCCGGCTCCGTCAGTTCCGCCCTCTCATCCGGCACGGTCAGTTCTCCGTCATAATACGCCTTTTTCAGTCCGCCGACAAACTTTCCCCGGAACACCTTCGAAAGGGCGCACACCGGGAACAGGAATTTTCCTCCGCACTTCGGACCCACCCATTCTCCGTGTTCGTTCAGGCCTCCGCCGGTCACGACAAAGTGAATGTGAAGGTGCGTGCATAAGGTCTGACCCCATGTGTGAAGTATTCCGTAAAATCCGATCTCCGCTCCGAGCCATTTCGGATCCTTTCCGAACGCTTTCAGCGTCTCCGCCGCACAGGTGATAAGGAGATCGTATATAATCGCCTGATTATAATGGCACAGCGGAAATATCATGTTCGGAAGGGTGAACACGACGTGATAATAAGGTATGGGAAGAAGCTGTCCGATGCGGGCGTTCACCCATCTGCGTTTCGCAATGCCCTGGCATTTCGGGCAGTGACGGTTGTGACAGGAGTTGTACGATATCTCCGTGTGGCCGCATTCCCCGCACACCTCCGCATGAAATCCGAACTCGCCCGTTCGGCAGTTTTCAATGTCGGACATCACCTTCCGCTGCCGCGGCGTGAGGGGGTGTCTCTCACGCATAGGTGTAAAGTTAAGGATACTTAACTAACCTGCTAACGGTATGATTTCAAAAAATAAATTCACATTTATCAGATTGAAAAGACGGAAAGACAGAGGCATGCCTTTACCCGGCTGCCCGAGTTCCGAGAGGTTTACCTTTACATATTTATAGTTTTCAAGAACTGCTCCGTCGATAAGTACATCAAGGGAGTTTTTTCTGCTTTTCTGCCTCTCTTTCCGGCATGTGTCAGTTATTTTTGCTATCATTTTCCTGACATGTTTTGCCGCTTTGTCAGCAGAATCCGAAAGCAGCACTGTCAGACCGGCTATGTTTCTTCTGAAATATTTCACTGTCTTGTCAATACTTACCTCTTCGCCGAGTATCCGCCATGCCTCTGATCTGGCATTCGAATAACAGTAGGATATGAACATCACAACTATCGCTTTTCCCAATACTTCGCACCTGAGCCTGTCCTCATTGTTTCTTACTTCTGTTTTATGAATGTTCAATACCGATTTAAACTGTTTGAAAAATAATTCCACAGACCATCTGATCGGATAAAATGCAAGGATGGTTCTCACATCCTCCGTTTTCTCAGCAGGAATATTTGTCATCATAAAGTTCCACTCACACAGTCGCAGTGATTCTTTCTTGGGGGTTCTTCCTTTCTTTTTGGCATTCTGACACATTTTTCTCCGTTTTTTGTTTGCAACTTCTTCCGGAACTCTGACTGCGAAAAAGCGTATCTTTATCTTTTTCTCTTTGTTTCCCGTATAACATTCGAATTCAAATATTGTCTCATTGCCGTTCAGCTTTTTCAATATCTCCGAGATTCCGATTCTCTCATATTCTTCCCCTTTCTTTATATACAGACCGATTCCGGAATAATTAAAACGGGATATGAAAAAGGCTTCTTTGTCATCAGTTATTTTCAGCATGTCCGCAATTGAATATCCCAGATCGAAAATAAGCAGATCATCCGCGCTGATCTGATCGCCCAGTGTCTTCGAATAACTCTGATCGTTACACGTTTGTTTTTTTATATCAAACAGCTGAATCACTCCGGTTTTGTAATCATACATTAACTGAACTTTGCAACCCGCAATGTTATATCCCGGAAATGCGGATTTCAGGCCCGGGGGCAGCTCCCATGACGAACTGTCAATAATATTCACTCTGCCGAACTGATTTAATACGTCAATATTGATATTATGTCCGTTTTCAGTCGCCGTTCTGAAAAAAAATGAAAAAACTTCTGTCAGAAAATCAATGGCATACTGATTAAAACGGTCATTTATTCCCGCCCTTGAAATACATTCGGACAGATTTTCCGCTATGGCACCCAGAGTTATTGTGGTCGTTGTCAGCGAACCGAAAGTCAGCGATATGAAAAATTCGAATGCGTCCAATTTCCGTTTTCTCTTTATGAAACCGGTTTTTTCAGCTATTTTTCTGATCTTTCCTTTTTTGAAAAACTTTTTAACTGTTCTGACATCAATTTTAATCTGTTTATTTATCATTGCACAGTCCTCCCAAATATGATCTTATGAGATTGTCGGATATTTTGTTTTTTTCACACAGTCCGGAATATCAGCATGTGCTGAGAGATGCAATGAAAAAGTAATTTGCGACACGGCATTTCTTGCATTTTATTTAAACAACAACCATATGTTATAAAAGGATATTTTTACAATTCAGCAGTTCCTTAACTTTACACCTATGGTCTCTCACGGTGTTCCTCCCCGTGAAGGCGGAAGATGTCCGCAACCTCCCATGCCGGACGCTCCGGAGACGTCTCCCCGGCATTTCCGTCCGTATGCAAAACGCCGTGTCCCGGAAACGGAGACACGGGATGCGCCGGAAATCCCGGCGGACAAAGTTCGCCGATGTCCGGACGGATTTCCGCCGGAGATGCCGGCACCGGCAGCGGAGGTTCGCATCCTCCCGGGAAAAACCCCTCCCTCCTCAGTTCCGATATGACATGTTTTCTTTCAAGGTCTTCGGGAAGTCTCATCGCACGTTCCTCCCTTTCAGTTCCCCGACACTGACATTTTTCCGACCCTCACGAAATGAAGGCCCGTCGGCGTCTCCCCTGAAAAATCCTCCGGCCCGGCTTTTATCCCCGCCTTTTGCGCAGACGGATAAAAACGGCCGTATGACTCCTCGTCGAAGCAGTATGCCGCTCCGAGTCCGAGACCCTTTTTTATCTCTCCGAAGCGGGTCCTCTTTATTGCCGGGCTGCCTTTCAGGTTCATGCGGGAGACGTAATCTTTCATCTTCGCCTCAGAACCCGCTATGATACACGCGTCGCCGTCGCAGATCACCTCTCCTCCTCCGAAATATGCGAGAAACCGATCACTTTGTGATCCGACATTGTAACCTGACCCCTTTCTTCCCTGCCGTGAGGCTTAAGCCGGGTAGCCGGGGGATGTTGCCATCCCCAAGCCCCCTAAGAACCGCACGAGCAAGTTTCCCCGCATACGGCTCAGGCAACTGTAAGGCGCCGTGAAGCACCCGCCGGCGGAAAACTTTCTCCGCCGACTTCACGGTACGGATTCTTACTCGGTCTGCGGTTTCCCGTCCGCAGCGCCGTCAATGGGCGAACCATTGTCTGTCCGTGCTGCCTGCGGTGAAACCTTTCGTAATCTTTCCCGTGATCCGCCACCTGTCGGAAGTCTGCGCCCTTTCGGGCTGCGGCAAAGTCCGAACCGCTATCCGCATCATTACAACACGGCTTTCGCTTCCTCCGACATCCTTTACCCGCATCTCCTTCGGTACGCCTTACGGCTCCCTACCTCTCTGCGGAGGAGAGATACGGGCTTACCATGTTCCGCATGATCTGACCATGACGACTTAGCGTCCGCCTATCCGCCGGGGGAATCGCAGGCTGCGCAGTGCGACAGCGGACCGCACTGACCATACCCCTCACCTTTTGGTTCAGGCTTGTCAGCATCTTTAGCCTGTCGTGCGTTCACGACGTTTATCGGCGATTCACATATGTTACGCATATTGTCTTTCCTAGTTCCCATCCGGCTTGCGATGCTGCCAGAGTTGATCTCCCCTCACGGTTCGTTCTTCTGCGTCTTGCGACGCAAGGGCTACATTGTCCTCCGGGCTCTCACACCCCTCCGTTACCAGAGACGCATGCCGGAGTAAGAAACTCTCGGCAACACGACAGGTTGAACTTTCGTTCCTTATAAAGAGGAACGAAATCAACAATCAAATCAGCGACTTCATGTCGCACCCGCTGCAACGCCGGGTTAGGTTTTTATTCTTCTTTTCAGCAGTCTGTAAAATTCACCCCGCTTGCCAATCATCAGCACGGATACCGTTTTTGTATTTTCATCAGCAACATAGGCAATCCGATATTACTGTCTGACAAATTTCAGATGATAAGAAAATATGCCGCCCAGGTCTCCGGCAAGCAGTTCGCCTTTTTCCGGATTTGAAAGAATTGCCGGAATATGCTCTGTTATAATAGCTTCCCGCAAATTCGGACTGAGTTTTTTCAAATCCTTTTTAATCTGCGGATGATATTCATCTCTGTACATCATATGTCAAAAACCTCTTCCCGCGTAAGAAATCTGACTCTTCCGAGTTCAAGGTCTTTTTTCCGTTCCAGCAGTTCCTTCCCCTCCTCTGTGAGAAGAAGATACAGAGTTTCAATCTCCTGCGTGTTCATGGACTGAATAATTTCAGCCACATTGCCAACCGATATGTCAACTGTCATCTGCGGCATAACAACCTCTTCAAATTTTTAAAGATTATAATAAGTAAAAAATTTTTATGGTATGCAAAAAAGAATTTTATAACTGTTACTTTTACTTTGTGAGCTTTGTTTTTGTGAGTTTACAAGTGAGCAGTTTATCGCTCATCAACGCTGTGCTGCTAAAATGATGCTATGCTGAAAAAAACCTAACGATTGAATTCAGCGGCGGCGGGGGATTTGCTGAGACCTTCCGTTGAGAGGCAGCCCCCGCCGTCCGCTGCAATGATTGGTTAGCCCCTGATTTCTTTCTCTGTTCACAAGGTTTTTTCAGGGAGACGTATTCTGATTCTGGCGTTGTCAACCACAATAAGACTGCCCGCCTGAAATTCGGTTTCAAGAGAAAGAAGATTCCCAAGCGCTCTGATGACATTCGGAACTTTCGAATTTCTCAGTCTCAGATATATGATTCCGTAACACTTTTTCCCTTCGTTAATCGCCAGGGTTCCGAATTCGGAATCGTGGGTGAGGATGAAACGGCTCTCCGAATACGCCTTTTCCAGAAGATATTCGTCCTCTCTGCCGTGCCATTTTCTTTCCTTTGCGTCAGCCACATCTGTTCCTTTCTCTCTGAGAAAAGACACCACTCTTGGCGAAATGTTCTCGTCTGCCAGCATTTTCAGAGAGCGGAATTTCATGCGGCGGCTTCCAGTTCGAGATATATTTCGTTTTTCAAAGAGCTGACAGCGTATCTGAGGCAGGCATATATGTCCTCTTTCCTAAGATGGGAGTAATCCATGAGTATCTCATCATCACTCACACCGGATGCGAGCAGTTCCAGAATAAACTCCACCGAGATTCTTGTTCCTCTGATAATCGGTTTTCCGCCGAGAATTTTCGGATTTGCTGTGATTCTGTCCATTTTATATCTCCCATTTCTGACTAATATTAATTGGTTAAGGGGCTAACCTTGGATTATCAGGAAAACGAGGTTTCCATATATAGAAACCAGGTTTCCATATATGGAAACAAGTTTCTGAATATAGAAACTTTCGGGGTGTCTGTATCTGGAAACCTTTCCCTTTTTCCTGCCCTGACCATACAAAGTGTCTAAATATGGAAACTTTAAGGTGTCTGTATATGGAAACCTTCAGAGTTTCTATATATAGACACTTCTTTGTTTTTCTGCTCCGACCATACAAAGTTTCTGAAAGTGGAAACTTTTACGGTTTCCGCGTCATTTTAATTCTGATTATAACGGATCCGGGGGAGGCTCTGATTTCGGAAGGCCGCCCGCAACTTTCCGTTTTTACAGGAATCCGGACGGGCATTCCCGGAAAACGGCACTTTTCAAAGAGACAGATATCCCGAATTTCTGATTCCCGGAACCCCGGAACGGGCAGATTTTTCATTTTATAATTCAATAAATTCAGAATATTTAACCTCTTCTGACTCCGTTACGGTCAGATTTAATTATCATCAGGAAACAATTACTTCCGCAATCCGGTCTTCAAGTCCCGGACCCGCGGCTTTTGTGTAGGAAATCACCCATAATTTCCTGGTCCGGTCCCATTTTCCGCCCGCATTTCTCACCTTGCTCCGAAGCTTTGTTTCCCCAAGTTCTGTCCTGATCCCGACGATCAGCGTGTCTGTCACAGATTTTTTTTTCTGCGGCTCCCAGTCTGCCTCATCAATAATAATTTCAATCGTTTTAAGCCGCTTTTTTCTTTTTTCATCATACCGGTACCGGACACAGACAAGACTGTCTCCGTATATCTCGGCCAGTTTTTTTGTGCCCTTCTGACCCGGTTTCAGATTTCTGCGTATATTCATAATTAATTAAAGAAGTTATCTGTATGGACAATCTGTCAGTTTATTTTGTTGCAATTTATCACAGAAAAAGTTATCCTAAAATTTATATAGGATACATTTCAAAACAATGCAAGAAAAAAACGGCTGACTATGAGCGAACTGCTTAACCACATACGCGATGTCATGCGGAAAAAACATTACTCAGTCCACACTGAAAACGCCTATGTGGACTGGATCAGACGGTTTATCATTTACCATGGGAAACGCCATCCCTCGGAAAATTCGGAGGACAAATTCGGGGAGACAAAATTCGGGGGAGACAAGACTTATTTATTCGCTCTCAATTTTATTTCGAGCTTTTCTTTGTCAGGAAATAAGTATTGTCTCCCCCGAATTTTGTTTTTTCAGAAAAGATGAGCAATGGAAAAAATCAGGTTCTGTAAAATATTATACAACAATTTCAACTTTATAAAAACCATTCTGGAAATAATATTTCACCTTATGGCCAAGTTTTCTCAAAAGTTTTTTGATAACATTGTTCTCCGGGGCTATCATACTTGTAAAGTGTGAAATACCATGATCTTTTGCAATATTGATAACTTTTATGAGCATTGTTTCGCCAAGGCCGATTTGTTGCCAGTCATCGCGAACTGCAATAGCCAGATCAATAATGCCTTCATCATGATCATATCCGTAACGCCCGACTGCAATAATTGCATCTTTTCCATTTTCTCTGACAGTAGCGGCAAGAGCAAAATTTGTATGATAATTAATGTCAATGAGCCGATTGATCATACTTTCAGGAAGAGTTTTGAAACGATGTAGGAAACGAAGATAAACAGATTGAGGAGACATTTTGTTGAATAAATCGACAATGAGATAACGATCTGACTTTGCGATTGGTCTCAGAAATACGTCTTCACCATTATTAAGTTTGATATGGGATTCATATTGACTGGGATATTGATGGGTTAGTGCATGTATCATTTATTTGTTCTCCTCAAGTAGGATTTCATAATGATCTTTCAATATTCTCAGACTATACAAAAAATCAATGGACGCCTTTATTTTGCATTATTTTTTACTCGATGTTCAAATTTTTTTTGTCATTCCTGCGAAAGCAGGAATCCACAGTTTCCGGAAGCGCCGCATCGGCCGAAAACGGATTCCTGCTTTCGCGGGAATGGCAGGCTTTTTATCCGAACCAAGTCAAAAAATTTGAACATTGAATTTTTATCTACAGAATATCAATAACAAAAAAGCTTGATTCCCACAATTAAACACAATGGTTCGGACAGATTTTGAGAATTAAGAGTATAAAAATATAACCTGCTGAAAACAAAGAATGTATTTTTTTGAATCGAAAAGCGTTAAATTTTATAAAATCAATTTGTTATAAAGCCTGTCCGAACGATTGAAACAAATACGTTATCGTAAATATCAATGCACTATTCCAGATATTCGGGAATAGGAAGCACGGTAGTTTTTTAGGTAGTCTTACAAAATTTCTGAACCTAACATTACTGTCCGCAATCTTTTTATGTTCGCTCCTAATTCAAATTATTCCTCGTTTTTTTTTATGAGTTTAACCAGCTCAACAGCTCTTTTCATTATTTGATTTGCTGAATCAAGACCAGGAGCATCTTCTTCAATTCCCAATCTTACTGACGGATCAAAAACGCCTGCCCCGTTTTTGCTTGCAACAGCTGATGCGCCAAGCGTACTTATTCCTTTGTGAACACTGACCGGAATCATTTCCAATGTCATAAAGGCATATATATGAGACAAGTGGGTGGTTTCAACACCGCCATGTCTCAGCCATGAGACTGCGGCACTTACACCAATTTTGTTCCTCAGTCCTCCTTTTACCAAATTTCCAAAAATAAAAACCCGAAGTCTGTCTATTAAAGCTGCCATTTTGGCACTTGTCCGCATAAGATATACGGGACTCGCCAAAATGATTATATCTGCCTGTTCAGCCTTTTCAAATATCGCCTGAGCCTCATCATTTATAGAACAGTATCTCCCGGGTTTTTGTTTGGATAAACAGAAATTACAGTGCAAACATTCCTTAATTTCAGTTTCAGAAAGATTAATTATCTCAGAGTAAAAATTTTCATCAGCAACACTTTCAATCATTTTTTGAAGAAAATTTTCAACATTGCCTTCTTTGACAGGACTGCCTGAAATTCCTAAGATATTATACGTCATTTTGATTCCTCCGATTGGCATATTTTCAAAAATTTCAAAGTTCTAATATAACTATTTTAAATAGCTGTATATTTACAAGGTAACTTGTCCGCACAAACATACTTGACAGCATCATTAATGGTCTGCTTATTGCGGGTCACCATGAGTTTGGATGTTCCGTAGCCAAGCAGCTTCCCATTTTCATCCGTCATCTTTGCTTCGGCAAGATATATTGATCTTCCTGATTTTATTCTATTTCCTATAACGATAACCTTTTGACCCGTAACAGCTGACAGAAAGTCAATTTTTATGTCAATTGAAACCAGTCCATGTTTTTCCGGCAGATCACAATAAGCAGACCAATAGGCGGCTGTGTCGATTACAGAAGCATACGCACCTCCATGAAGTCCGCCGAACGGGTTCATATGTGTTTCTGCAATATTCATTACAACCTTTGCAAATCCGATATCCAATTCCGTGACCCTCATTGACATATACATAAAAAAGGGGCCTTTGTTTATCGCCTCGATGACTGACTTTATGTGTTCGGGATTTAACTCCGGCATGTCATTACTCCTATTTAACTATCTGTAAATGTTATATTTTAGCCAATGATCATGTCCGAACGCAATCAGATGTTTTTCTGTTGTCGTTCCAATCGGTTAAGGAAATTCTGCATCTGAAACCACTCATCCTGAGTAAAACGATTGATAAAATTATGATTGGTTTCTTCGAAAATTTTTAAAACAGACTCTCTGTGATGCTTTCCGTAGGGTGTGAGATATATTCGCAAAGAACGGCGATCTTTGTCATCCGGTCTTCTTTCAATCCATCCGTCTTTTTCCAGGCGATCAAGAAGCCCCGTTGTGGTTGAGCGGTCTTGTGAGGTTTTGACCGCAAGTTCGCTGGGCAGTAGCCCTTCCTCCTCCATGACCGCTACGACCATAAAGAATTGACCGTGAGTCAGCTTATAAGAATTAATTTCATTACGATATGCTTTTGTTATCTGGCGTAATGTTTTACCTAATTGAAAACATATACAATCTTTAAATGGCATGGCTTCCTCCTTATATAGCATGGGCATTTGTCAATACTAATTAGCATACATATAATTTAAATGCAAACTATTTTTTGTAAATCAAAGATGTGTAAATTAAAGAAAGGTTTCAGGCCGGTTTTCCGGGTATGTCCCACCTTCGTTTTTTTTGCCACGAAGCCACGAAGGCGCAAAGTTTCACGAAGTCTCTCTGCGCTTTCCTTTTCTGTGGCTGATCTTTTCGGATAAAAGGCGGGATCACCCGTTTTTTTGCCACGAAGGCGCAAAGTTTCACGAAGTCTCTTTGCGGTTCCTTTGTGTCTTTGTGGCTTTGTGGCTAATTTTTTCGGATGTGTAATCGAAAGAGCAGATATGTCCGGATCGGACAATTCACCGTTTTTTATAACTCAGTAATTTAAAGGGGTTGCAAATCATCTAACTTCGTTATAATCAGCAGGATTTTTAAAATTTGCAGAAAGCAGAACTCTGTTTGTGGGGGCTTGGAATAATTTTTGTGGGGGCCTGGAACAATTATGAAAGGGAAGAATCAGCGTCCCTGAAAAACAGGATCGGAGATTTCAGGAAAGACAAACAAAATTCAGGAGTACAGAGGGATAAAACCTGATCCGGAGTGCAAAAGCCGGGCTTCTGCCTCACACAGATGCAAAAGCCCCGCTTTTGCACTCCGAAAAGCATGCTCTCTGACTCCTGAATAAGAGAAAAAAAATTAATCCTCATGCTCGGCTGAAGCCTGCTTACCGGTGCCCGGCATTCCGTACATTGAGGTGCTTCCGCTTGACCAATACTCAAGAACACCATTTTCCACCAGTTTGTTGACTATCTTTTTGGCCTCTCTCGGCTTCATCTCCAGAATCTTAGCCAAGTCATTAAAATAAAACTTACTTTTTGTCTTCAACTTCTTTGTAAGCTGCTCTGTTATTTTTACTTTTGCTTCCTCGTAATCCATTTTTCAACCCCTTTTTCATAAAAGACTTCCGAAGTTTTTAAAACTTCGGAAGTCCTGATCTTATTTAGAACTTAAAGTTCGATGTCTGACGCCATGTATAATATGCAGGATCACGGAAATCATCAATCAGATGATGGGTGAAGTCAAGTTCACAAGCTTCAAAGAATCTTTCCCATCCGATCCGTTCTGCCCATTCCCCGAGACGCTCATACTTGTTGGCACCCTTTGCATAAGCTTCGACGATCTGTTTGATCGTATCTGTAACCTTGGGCCAACGCGGCGGTTCGTTCGGAATAAATGCAACAACGACTTTGGAGAACTTGGGAGCGGTGATTCTGTTGGAAACCTTACCACCTGCCATGATAACGATACCGTCACCGACATCATCAGCCAGCGGCATGGAGGGACACATGGTGTAGCAGTTACCGCAGAACATACATCTTTCTTCATTTACAGCAACACTCTTTACCTCTGTTCCGTTGTCCAATTTGATCTTGGACGGCTTGATGGCTGCTGTGGGACAGGCGGCAATTGCCAGCGGAATTTCACACATTTTGTCCAGATATTCATGATCCAACATAGGCGGCTTACGATGGTATCCGAGAATAGCGATATCAGAACAATGAACAGCACCGCACATGTTCAGACAGCATGCAAGGGAAACACGAAGATGAGCAGGCAGTCTCATGTCTCTGAAGTCATCAAACAAAACGTCCATGGTGGCTTTTACAGGGCCGGATGCGTCTGTGGCCGGTGTATGACAATGAATCCATCCCTGGGTATGGATGATGTTGGTGATACCGGCACCCGTTCCGCCAACAGGAAACTTGTAACATCCGCCATCCTGCTTCCGGCTCATCAGATCGTCCACCAAAGGTTTGACCTTGTCCTTGGAATCAACCATGAATTCAATGTTGTTACGGGTGGTGAATCGTACATATCCGCCGCAGTGTTTGTCAGCAATTTCACAGATTTCACGGATATGGGACACACTCATAAGACGGCAACCGCCGGTTCTTACCGTGTAAAGTTCGTCACCGGTTTCTGAAACATGGACAAGGACGCCCGGTTCCAGAATTTCATGATACAGCCATTTCCCCTTGTTCGCCTTGACTGCCGGGGGATAAAATTCTTCAAAATGTCTCGGTCCGATGTCAGTGATTCTGTTTTCCATCGGTTTTTCAGGATTATAACCTGATGATACAAATGCCATGGTGATTACCCCTCCCTGTTATCTCTTATGATATTTCCTGAATTCATTGATGTCACGTTTCCATCCGCCTTCAACTTCGTCTTCTTTCCAGAAGATGTACGGATTTGACCTGGGTTCCTGAACCATCCTCGGATCCGGATCAACGCCCAATACCTCAATCATTCTCTGCAGGCCCTGACGTTTCATCAGTTCGCCGAGACGCTCACGGTTCTTTCCTTCTTCCATCCACCAGTCCCATATCGGCTCAATGACCTTCTCTTTGATGTCATCGTAAGGAGCCTCAGCTTTCATAAACGGAACGATCAGTGTTCCCATCTGAGCACCGTCCAGGATCGGAGCCTTGGCACCTGCCAGAATGGTGACACCTCTGTCATTACCGATTCTCAGTGCTCTGGGCATGACATTGATGCAGTGCATACAGCGGGTACATTCTTTGTTGTTAATTTCAAGTTTTCCGTCCGCATAGCGCATACATTTGGTGGGACAGAGATCAACAACTTCTTTCTGAATATCAAATGCACCCCAGTCACGACCCGCATGAGCGCCGCCATTGGGTTTCAGTTCACCGCCGACATAGGCTTTGACTGCTTCCGCATCAATACGGATTTCATCCCGCCAGGTACCGATAAAGGATAAATCTGACCGTGCAATTGAAGCAACACAGCAGTTGGGACATCCGTCAAATTTAAATTTAAATTTATACGGGAACGCGGGACGGTGAAGCTCATCCTGATAATAATTGGTGAGTTCATGGCAGATGGCCTGGGTGTCGTAACATGCAAACTCACAACGGGCCTGACCCACGCAGTCCGACGGTGTCCGGAGGTTGGAACCGGAACCGCCAAGATCCTGGTTAAAGGTATGGGTCAGTTCATAAAAAACTTCTTCCAACTGAGGGGTTGTCGTCCCAATAAAAATAATATCTCCGGTGGAACCGTGCATATTGGTGATACCACTTCCGCGGAATTCCCACAGGTCACAAAGGCCCTTCAGATATTCGGTGGTATAAAATTTACCTGCCGGCTGGGAAACACGCATGGTATGGAAATGAGCAACGCCCGGGAATTGTTCAGGCTGGTCGCAGTATCTTCCGATAACACCACCGCCGTAACCGAAAACACCGACGATACCGCCGTGTTTCCAATGGGTTCTGCCATGCTTGTAAGAAAGCTCAAGTACTCCCAAAAGGTCTTCACAAGCATCCACGGGGATCTGATAGTCTATCCCTTTTTCATTCTTCGCCCTTGATTCGGCTTCCCGCTTAATATCAGACACGAAACTTGGCCAAGGCCCTGTTTCCAACTGACTCAACAACGGGGTTTCATGTTTTGCCATCTTTTACCTCCATCATTTTTTTTTTAATTAACCATCCTGACTACAGTAATATAACGAAAAATCACCTTCACACATAGAACTGCTGAGGCTTTTTTAAAACTATCTTATCTGATGTACCCCTACAATCATTTTAAAAGGAGGCACTATAAAGTTAATCTTATTTTTTGTCAAGAACAAAACAAGCCTGCAAATCAATCTCCCGGGTGAAAGCAAAAAAACAAGCCGGGAAATATCCTGACTAAAAGCTAAAGCATACTGAAACACACTATGCAGGCGGATTTAGTCTTATGTTTTTCAGTCCTGACATTGGTGTCGGGGCGGCTGGGCCGAAATTCACAACGTCCTAACATATTAAGAACAAAGAATTGAAGCCTTCAATTTTCAATTTTCAATTCCCAATTTAGCTATGGGTTATGGCATGATGTAAGGCTGCCGCATGTTTTTTCAAATGTTTTTTTATTACAGGAACTTCAGGAGCCATCGGGTCATAAGTATTAACTATGGCTTCTGATAAATCCGCAAGGTCTGTTTCCGTACAGGATAAGAGATATTTCCGAAAACCTGCGACCAGCGATTCCGGAAACCGCGTGGTCATCGCCATAAAAAAGCCGTTCAGCGTTCCCTCTGCCGCGATATCATCGGCCCACACGATATCCCCCACGCCATCCAGCCTGTCAAGGCGCATCCGAATTGAAAGGTTCAGAAGAAACAGCAGCATTGCCTGTAATACAGATTCTGTATCCGGGTTATCATTTTTAACAAGCGAGGTGTACTGCCTTACAGTGATGAGTTTTAATTCAATGTCATTGTTTTCATGCAATTTCACAACAAAATCCCCGGCAGCATGGTGCCAGGGATATATTTGTTCAAATGTTTCAATATCATAATAAGCGGCCAGGATCATAGCCGCTTGTTTGTAAAGGTCCTTTGCCTGGGCCGGTGACAGGAAAAAATGATCGTGGTCAGTGTCCCACACACGGATTTTATTTTTTTTATCTGCCTGATCATATGAAAGATGGAATTCATTATAGCCTTCAAACCATTCCCCTATAAACATGGGAACAGTAAGACTGCTGTTTATCCGGACATCCGTCTGATCATAAATCTTCGGCAAAAATAAGTATGGGAAATTATTATTCAGCTGTTTCAGAAGGCGATATTCTTTTTTGATACAGTCTTTGCCCGCGTCGGAAATTGCGATATTCACCACAAAGGCCAAATGATATCCGTTTGCAAGAATTTCAATTCTGGCCGGATGATAAAATTCCCCGTGTTTTTCCAGATAAACATCTATTTTTTCAAGTTGTTCCGGTCTGATTTCCTCACGGATGCGTTGGGAAGCTGCCCACGCCATCATTTCAAATCGGTCTTTTTCCAGGAAAGAACAGATGGCACAGAAATAGTCTCCGTAGCTCACAGAAACCTCTGCCGGGTCCCCGGAGGGATTTCTGCTCACAGGAAGAAGAGATTTCCACGCGTTATCGTCTTCCTGCACAGGGGTATCTGAATGATACAGGAAATATCTGACTTGAGGTTTATGTGGCATATTCTATCGGTGGCTTTCGATTTCCTTTAAAATTTCCGGGGCAACGTCATAACCCAGTTCAACAGCTTTGTCACAATGCTCTGCTGCCATACTGTATTCCCCATTTTCAAGATATGCGATAGCCAGATTATTGTGGACAATGGGAAAATTCGGTTCAAGCTCAAGGACTTTCAGATTGGTTTCAATGCTTTTATCTGTCATGCCTTTCATCAGATAGGCATTTGCCAGGCTGGTATAAGCCTGAATAAAATTGGGATTCCATCTCACAGCTTTTTCAAGCGCGGGGATCGCTTCGTCAACTTTTCCCATTTGAAGATATACAAACCCTATGTTTCCATGGCCTTCGGAAAATCCGGCTCTTGAGTGGATAGCCTGCTGATTGTATTTCAGACAGCCTTCCAGGTCCCCTTGTCGCAGGCAGAGGCCACCTAACTGGGTATAGGCTTCGGCAAGGGTGGGACTGCATCCGACCGCGTCATGGAGTTCAGCTTCGGCTTCATCATATTTTTTCTGTCCGATTAATGCCACAGCCAAATTATAATGGGATGTCCCGCATTCGGGGTTTGAAGCAATGGCAGCCCTTTGCATAGCAATATATTCTTCCACATTTTTTGCTTTTGTCATGGTTTATCCTTAGTAAATTTTTTAGTGATTTTAATTTTAAAAATTCTTCTCTCAGCAGAGAAAAGAACATAACGACAAGAATGACTTATAGAAAAGATCACGGGACAGAAATTTTTTTTATAAGCCATTTTTAATACAATAAGAAATTATGGGCATCAGCACAACTGTATTGTTATAAATCCGGAAAAATATGGCAAAAATAATATTCTTGTCAAGAAAAAAACTAATTTTTTTTCTTTCGGATATTTATCCCGGGGATATGTTGCCGCTTCTGTATTATTTCTGATGAGAGTGAAAAAAGCCGAAACCACGGTGTGCGCTGTTGTCAGAAATGATTTCAGTCAGACCATCGGATAAGTCTGATGCTGCTGACATTGTTCTTTTTTTTTGACATCCGACCAACCTTGCTTTAACTTACACGATATGTTAATTTTTAATTTTCGGCGGCCATTGTTCCTGATCACACTCTCCCTCAGTCAAATCAGATACGCCGGGTTCCGTTTTGTTTCACCCACCCAGCTTTAACGAACAGACATTTTCTTAAAAAAACTATATAATTAAGGATAATCAAGTATTATGATGAGAAAAGTTCGTGACCGTTTCAATCTTCTTTGTGATATTGGTGATCTTTCAGCTCTGCTGACAGAAAGTTCGAATATTGAAAGTTTTCTTCAAAGTACAGTGACAATGGTTTCCCAGTATCTGAACGCGGATGTGTGTTCAATTTACTTGTACAAAGAAAAGTCAAAAGAACTTGTATTAAAGGCAACCCTCGGACTGAATCCCGAAGCTGTTGGCAAAATCCGGATGAAACGCGGAAAAGGTCTTGTTGGAAACACCTTTGAGCAGCTCCGGCCGATTCGCGAGGCATGTGCAAGTCTGAATCCGAATTTTAAATACTTTAAAGAAGCAGAAGAAGATCGGTTTGAATCTTTTCTGTCTGTACCGATTCTCAGGGGATCCCGAAAAATCGGTGTCCTTGTGGTCCAACATGAAGATCAGGATTTTTTTAGCGAAATAGATACGGTGATTCTACGTGCGCTGGCGTCTCAGCTTGCCGGAACCATTGAAAACGCAAGACTCATGATAGACCTTCGTCATCGGGATGCCAAACCATTATCTTCTTCGTCCGATGCCGACATTTTTGAAAGCCTCCGGTTCATTAAAGGTCGCTCTGCCTCGGGCGGATATGCGTTTGCGCCTTCAACAATATTTAACAGAAGCCATGGAAAACTGCTTTCCGATGAGTCTGAGTCTGACGGCGTGTATTCGCTGGAGGATTTTAACAGGGCAGTCCGGAAAACTTCTGAGCAACTCATAGAATTCCAGAGCCGTCTTGCAGAGCAACTGCTTGAAAGTGCGTCACTGATTTTTGACGCACATTTCATGATTTTAAAAGATGCCCAGTTCATCAATAAAATTGTCCAGCATATCATAGATGGTATTTCCCCCCCCAGGGCAGTGAAAGAAGTGGCCCGACATTACATTGACATATTTTCATCAAGTTCAAACGAATACATTCGTGAAAAGGTCAATGATGTGGAAGATTTGGCAGGCCGCATACTTAAGAATCTTTACAACTGGTCTGCCGAGAATCCGAACATATGGGAGAGCAGAATAGTCATCGCAAAGGAACTGTATCCGTCAGAAGTACTGAAACTGGCGTCTGAGGATGTGAAAGGCATTATACTTGTCAGCGGCGGCGTAACATCGCACGTTTCCATCCTCTGTCGGTCCCTGAAAATTCCGTTGGTCATCGCTGATCTGTCCCAACTCCTGAACCTTCCGGAAGGAACGCTGGTCTTAATGGACGGTGAGATCGGAAATATTTATGTGTGTCCCACGGAACAAATTATCCAACAGTTTGAAAAGCAGAAGACTACCCTGAAAGCAACGCGCTCCGCCAAAAGTGTCATGTCTCCGCTGACCCGGACAAGCGACGGTGTTCGCGTTCATCTTTTAGCCAATATCAACCTGCTCAGTGAGCTGGGCATTGCCCGCGAACTGAAAGCCGAGGGAGTCGGACTTTACCGAACCGAATTCCCGTTTCTCATTCGCTCGAGCTTTCCCTCCGAAGAAGAACAATATCTTGTTTACAAGCGGTTGTTTGACGAAATGGCAGGACAGGAAGTCACTATTCGAACACTGGATATCGGCGGAGACAAGATGCTCGCGTACTCAAATCCGACAGCCGGTTCAAATCCGGAACTCGGGCTCCGATCTATTCGTTTTTCCCTCAGTCATCGGAATATTTTCGAACAGCAGCTTCGGGCCATTCTGCGGGCATCAGCAGAAGCTGAGAATGTGCGGATCCTGTTTCCGATGATTTCATCTCTGGACGAATTCCGGGAAGCAAAGCAGGCGGTTCTTGATTCCATCACTTCTCTTAAACAGGAATACGCGCCCCATCATCCGGGCCCGGCTACGGGGATAATGATTGAAGTTCCTTCGGTTATGGGAATTATCCGTGAGTTTACCACCGAGGCGGATTTTTTTTCCATCGGAACGAACGATTTTGTGCAGTATATGATTGGCGTTGACAGAGGAAATGAAAAAGTCGCTGATTATTACCGGCCCTATCATCCTTCTGTTCTGAGAGGACTTGCACAGATTGTCAGGGCAGTGACAGAAAAAGACAAGGATATTTCTATCTGCGGTGAGATGGCCCATGAACTGGAGTACATTCCGTTTCTGCTTGGTATCGGAGTACGCAGAATCAGTGTTGATCCGCAGTTTTTACCTGTATTGCAGGACAGAATTTCCCATCTGAATCTGTCTGACGCGGAAAAACACGCGAAAGAGATGCTTTCAAAAGCCACGCTGAAAGATACCCGTGAAGTATTACAGCGTCAGATTGCTTCGAACTGAGCTGTTTCCCGAACTGATAGAAATCCTCCGGAAAAAGTTGCTCAGATTTTTTGAGAAAAGTCGTGATCCGATTTTTCAATCAGAAAAATCCTGAGAGAACCTTATAACCCCTTATTCTGTAAGGTTTTTCTGCTTAAACTTCCGCCATCCGAAGATGACGGAAGCAAATCGGGAAAATTACATATCAAAGCTGTTTTATCGTCGGGGGCCTATCAGAAGCCCAGCGTATCAGCTTTTGCTTCAGCAGCAAGATGCTCTTCCCATTTCGCACCCCAGAGATCCGGAACCGTCTCTTCAACCTCCAGCATAGATTCCCAAGATACCTCAAGTTCTTTAAAAATTGACTCCAGTTTATCTTCGTCCGGGGATAGCCACACACAATAGCGCACACCTTGCTCTTTGTTAAAACAGGTGCGTATCCATCTGGCCGATTTAATATTGGCCAGTTTTACCCAGTTTTCCTGGACACTGTCCCAGCTAATGTTGGGATCCCTATGAACCACCATGAATTTTTTCATTCCAGCCATATCTAAGACCTCCTTCAGCGTAAACGAAATAAATAATTGTTACCGGGAAGAATGATCTCATTCGCGGCCCAGAACAAGCTTTCACACGCGAAGCTCCTTCCCAACCTTTACAAATTAAAACTCAAATATCATCCCCCTATCAGTTTTTCAATCAGGAAATTCCTGATTTTGAGGTTATAATTTCTGATTCTCCGCTTTATGCCTGATGCTAAAAATCAGATTTTTTGGTGGTGTTCCAAAAGCGGACTTTATCCGATATTTATCGAATTGATTAATTGATTCAAAGATTTAAAATTTTTAGCTCCGGTTTTGGAACACTACCGAAAATCCCTAAACAGGATAAATACATGCGGTCTGTTTTTTTTGAAATTCCCTCATTAAAATTTATTGACAGGTTCATCAAAGATTGTTACAGTTTTATAAATTCAATAAAATTGAGTGTTAGGGGTGTCCGTAGAAACCAAGGACTGAGATCATACCCTTTACTTGAACTGGATAATGCCAGCGTAAGGAAACACCGAGCCGGATACATCGAAACAGGTAAAGCATTCCTTAAGCTTTGCCTGTTTTTTTTAGGGGTCTCATTTCCACGCCTGTTCTCATTTCTTGCAACACCTAACACCTAACACCTGGGGTGATGAAAATGTCACAAACCGGGCTGACAATTGCGATCCCATTTTTATTCCGCAAATTTTTTATGACTTAAAAATCAGGCAGTTAAAAAATGAGGGGAACAAAAACGGGATCAGCTTTTTCAGAGCCTTGGAAACATTTTCATCACCCCACCTAACACCTAACACCCTGACGGAAGAGGACCAAAATGAGTACCATAATTGACGAATTGAAAAAGAATATTATCCCTGATTGTATTCATAACATTGTGAAACATGAGGGCATGAGCCAGGAGGAGATTATCAGTGGTGTCCTTGACGGGCACATTGTCATCCCCCGTAACAATCAGCACAAAGGCTTTGATCCCATTGCTATCGGAAAGGGAACCCGGATCAAAGTAAACGCCAATATCGGGACTTCGCCAAACCGCTGTGATTTTGACGATGAAACTGACAAAGTCAGGGCCGCGGTTGACAGCGGTGCGGACGCGGTAATGGATTTGTCCATCAGTGGAGATATCAGCGGCTTCAGAAAAAAAATTACTGAGGAAATTAACATCACCCTCGGCACTGTCCCCATTTATGAAGCCATGATCGGATTAGACAGCGCGGATCAGCTCACCATCGGGCATTTTTTAAAAATCATGGAAAAACAGGCGCAGGAGAATGTTGACTTTATGACGATCCATTCAGGATTGTTAAAAAAACATATTCCCCTGACAGAAAAACGAGTCGTCGGTGTTGTCAGCCGGGGCGGCTCGATTCTTGTCCAATGGATGCGCCATCATGGGAAGGAGAACTTTTTATATGAACATTTTGATGAGATATTAGATATCGCCAGGGAATATGATATCACAATGTCTTTAGGGGACGGTTTGCGCCCGGGGTGTACGGCCGACGCGAATGACGAAGCCCAGTTCGGAGAACTGGAAGTCTTAGGTGAGCTGGTTCAGCAATGCAAAGCCGCGAATGTGCAGGTCATGGTTGAAGGTCCCGGGCATGTGCCCCTGCATCTGATTGAGGAAAATGTCAGAAAGCAGAAAGCCATATGTGACGGCGCACCTTTCTATGTACTGGGCCCGCTGGTAACAGACTATGCAGCCGGATATGATCACATTGCCGGGGCCATCGGCGGCGCGCTGGCTGCTTTTTACGGGGCTGATTTTCTTTGCTATGTAACCCCGGCTGAACATCTGCGTTTGCCCACGATTGATGATGTGCGGGAGGGCGTTATCGCGTCAAGAATAGCATGTGCGGCCGTTGATCTCAGCCGAAAAAAACCATATGAAATCCAGAGAAATCTCAACATATCCGTAGCAAGAAAAAATTTTGACTGGGAAGCCCAGAAAAAGGTGGCCATTGATCAGACCAAGTTTTCCAACTACCTCGAACAATGCGAAATGAAAGAAGATGAAGAAAAACCATGCTCCATGTGCGGAGAATGGTGTGCGATAAAGCGGACAAAGATATGACGATGAACAACGGAGAGGCCGCAATTACTTTGAAACCGGACGATTAAATTATCCGGAGTGCAAAAACAGAGCGAAGCGGTTTTTTGCATAAATCCGGAGTGCAAAAACAGAGCGAAGCGGTTTTTTGCATAAATCCGGAGTGCAAAAACAGAGCGAAGCGGTTTTTTGCATAAATCCGGAGTGCAAAAACAGAGCGAAGCGGTTTTTTGCATAAATCCGGAGTGCAAAAACAGAGCGAAGCGGTTTTTTGCATAAATCCGGAGTGCAAAAACAGAGCGAAGCGGTTTTTTGCATAAATCCGGAGTGCAAAAACAGAGCGAAGCGGTTTTTTGCATAAATCCGGAGTGCAAAAACAGAGCGAAGCGGTTTTTTGCATAAATCCGGAGTGCAAAAACAGAGCGAAGCGGTTTTTTGCATAAATCCGGAGTGCAAAAACAGAGCGAAGCGGTTTTTTGCATAAATCCGGAGTGCAAAAACAGAGCGAAGCGGTTTTTTGCATAAATCCGGAGTGCAAAAATTAAGCAAAGCGGTTTTTTGCATAAATCCGGAGTGCAAAAATTAAGCAAAGCGGTTTTTTGCATAAATCCGGAGTGCAAAAATTAAGCAAAGCGGTTTTTTGCATAAATCCGGAGTGCAAAAATAGAGCGAAGCGGTTTTTTGCATAAATCCGGAGTGCAAAAATTAAGCAAAGCGGTTTTTTGCACTCCGGAAAGAAAATTCGATTTTCTGAAAGTTACAGTTTGCCACTCCGGAGCAGCAGAATGCAAAAAATCGCTTTGCTTTATTTTTGCACTCCGGAAAGAAAATTCGATTTTCTGAAAGTTACAGTTTGCCACTCCGGAGCAGCAGAATGCAAAAAACCGCTTCGTTTAATTTTTGCACTCCGGAAAAGAGAATTCGATCCGCTGAAAGTGACAGTCTGCCACTCCGGAGCAGCAGAATGCAAAAAATCGCTTCGCTTTATTTTTGCACTCCGGAAAAGAGAATTCGATCCGCTGAAAGTGACAGTCTGCCACTCCGGAGCAGCAGAATGCAAAAAATCGCTTCGCTTTATTTTTGCACTCCGGAAAAGAAATTTCGATCTGCTGAAACTTACAGTTCGCCTCTCCGGAGTGAGAGACATTTTTTTTTAAAAAAGGAGAATCAATCATGGAGTTAAATGAAGTCATTATCACAAAAGCGATTATTGATCGTTTTTATGCCAAACTTAAAGATAATCTTGAAACAGATGTCGCCATTGTCGGCGGAGGACCATCCGGACTGGTTGCAGGCTATTATCTCGCGAAAGCTGGAAAAAAAGTGGCGCTGTTTGAGCGAAAACTGAGCATCGGCGGAGGCATGTGGGGCGGAGGCATGATGTTTAATGAGATCGTTGTTCAGGAGGCTGCCGTACATATTTTTGATGAATTCGGAGTGCGTTATCAAAAATATGAGGATAACTACTATACTTCAGACTCAGTCGAGACCACCGCGTCACTCACGGCCAAGGCGGTTCAGGCAGGTCTCACCATTTTTAACTGTATGACTGCCGAGGATGTTATGATGCGCCCAGACAGGGTCATCGGACTGGTATTGAATTGGTCCCCGGTTGAAATGGCGGGTCTTCATATTGATCCGCTGGCAATGCGGTCAAATTTTGTGATTGACGCGACAGGCCATGATACAAACGTGGTCCGAGTTGTGCATAAAAAAGTTCCGGGAAAGCTGGACACCCCTGATGGCAAGGTTGAAGGAGAAAAATCAATGTGGTCAGATAAGGCGGAAACACTGACCCTTGACAATACCAAAGAAGTTTTTCCGGGGTTGTATGTGGCTGGAATGGCAGCGAATGCGACATTCGGCGGCCCCCGCATGGGACCGATTTTCGGCGGAATGCTCCTGTCAGGCGAAAAAGTGGCAAAAGATCTGTTGACACGTTTATAACAGAGGCGTATATCATTTCTTATCAGGTTAGTATTCGCTAACACAATTACAGAGCGAGTCATAAAGGCGTGCGAAAATTTTATTTTCGCAAAAACCCGTCAGTGTCAGGGGTTGCGAAAATAAAATTTTCGCACGCCTCGTGATGTTGCCTCAGAGCGAGAAGGAGATATAATATTGATGGAAGAAGAAAGATTTGAAACCAATGTGGGACTTGCAGAAATGTTAAAGGGCGGTGTCATCATGGATGTGACCACCGCGGAACAGGCCAAAATCGCTGAAGACGCAGGGGCCGTGGCTGTCATGGCACTGGAGCGCCTGCCTTCGGATATTCGCAAAGCCGGCGGTGTGGCACGGATGTCTGATCCCACGGTTATCCAGGAGATTCAGGAAGTGGTTTCCATTCCTGTGATGGCGAAATGCCGAATCGGGCATTTTGTGGAAGGCCAGATATTGCAGGCCCTGGGAGTTGATTTTATTGATGAAAGCGAAGTGCTGACCCCCGCGGATGAAGCCAATCATATAGATAAAAATGCATTTAAAGTTCCCTTTGTCTGCGGGTGCCGGAATCTGGGAGAAGCGCTCCGCCGGATTGGCGAAGGGGCTGCGATGATTCGCACCAAAGGTGAGGCCGGAACAGGGAATATTGTGGAGGCTGTTCGTCATATGCGGCAGGTCATGGGAGATATTCGCAGACTCACGGTCCTGGGGGATGATGAGTTAATGGCGGTTTCCAAAGACTGGGGCGCGCCCTATGAATGGGTCAGGAAAACCGCAAAGCTCGGAAGAATGCCGGTGCCGAACTTTGCGGCCGGCGGCATTGCCACCCCCGCAGATGCGGCTCTGATGATGCAACTGGGCGCGGAATCCGTGTTTGTGGGTTCGGGAATTTTTAAATCTGATGATCCCAAATCCCGCGCACAGGCCATTGTTCAGTCCGTAACGCATTATAATGACCCGGAAATCCTCATGCGGGTATCCTCGGGACTGGGCAACGCCATGGAGGGGATTGAAATGAGCGAACTGCGTGAGGAAGACCGCTTGCAAACACGGGGCTGGTAAAATCATGCGGCACACAATTGGGATACTGGCATTACAGGGTGACTTTGAAAAACATGCCGAGCAGTTAACTTCCCTTAATATTGAGACCATTCAGGTAAGAAAACCTGAGACGTTGGAGAAATGCCGCGGGCTTATCATTCCGGGCGGCGAATCAACCACATTGACAAAATTGTTTGACATATACGGTTTTTATGAGCCGATTCGTGAGTTTTCCCGTAACCATCCGGTTATGGGAACATGTGCGGGAATGATTATGCTTGCTGCTGAAGCAGATGATTATCGGATCAGCCCCCTCTCGCTGATAGATATTTCAGTGAGACGCAATGCCTATGGCAGACAGATCAACTCGTTTGTGACGAATGTGGATACGCCGTTTTTAGGAGAATCCGAAACATTCCGTGCCATCTTCATCCGAGCGCCGCAAATTGAGCGTGTGGGACCGGATGTGGAAATTCTCATTGAATACAAGGGAAATCCTGTCATGGTGCGGAATAAAAATATTTTTGCCCTCGCGTTTCATCCTGAACTGACCCATGATCCGCGTATTCATCAGTATTTTTCAGAAGCCTGACGATCAAATCGTCAAACTGAAAGCCAAAGCAGGCTGAAGCTAACTTACAGTGCGCTTCAGCGTACTTTGGCTTTCAGACATTGATCTCCGGGCTGAAATTGCCTGTTATCAGGCTGTGTTGACATCTAAAACAGGAGGAAAAAATGATATGATATCTCAAATAGCGGCGTTCACTATTGTCATCAGTTTTGGCGCAGCAATGTTTACAAGCAGCGTGGTGAGCCGGCGTTCCAGAGGACTCGATCTCTTTCTTGTGGCAGACCGTTCCGTGGGCACATGGGTCGGTGCCATGAGTGTCGCATCCACCTGGATATGGGCACCGGCACTCTTTCTGGCATCTCAAAAAGCTTATCAGCAGGGGCTGCCTGGTCTGATGTGGTTTACTGTTCCAAATGTAGGGTGTCTGGTGGTGTTTGCATTTCTCGCCCCCCGTATCCGCGCACACTTTCCCAAAGGATATACCCTTCCCCAGTGCATTGGGTCACGATTCGACACCAAAACCCACCTCATTTATTTGTTTTGTTTTCTTTCTCTTCAGATATGTTCGCTCGCGGTCCAACTGATTGCCGGGGCTGCCCTTTTAAATACAATGTGCGGGATATCCTATGCCGTTGGTGCTGTTATGCTGGCGGTGATGTTCACATCTTACTCACTTATTGACGGGTTGCGCTCATCAATCCGCACAGATTTGTTTCAGATGGTTATTATCTTTCTCGGCATGGCCGCACTTATTCCGCTGGCAGTGATTAAAGGAGGAGGAACAGCTGCTATCACAGCAGGTTTTGACGGTTTTAACGGCAAATATGGCAGTATCTTTGATCCGCATGTGGCATATTCCTTCGGTATTACTGTCACCATCGGTCTGATGAGCGGTCCTGTCGGAGATCAGCAACACTGGCAGCGGGCATTTGCCTTTCAGCAGGGCAAAGCGTTCAAAGGCTATTTTTTGGGTGCGGCGATATTTGCAATTGTTCCGCTGGGCATGAGTATTCTGGGATTTATCGGAGCAGGGAATCCTGATGCAGCACCGGCAGTTTACGCGGGCAAAGTCTCCGCACAGCAGATCGGACCCGAGGTCATCCGCACACTACTGCCATCTTGGGGAATGATTATATTTATGGTCATGATCCTGGGCGGACTTGCCTCGACTGGCGATTCCGCACTCTGTGCGGGCGGCTCGCTTGTGGCGATTGATATCTATCGCAGGTACATCCGTTCCGATGCCTCGGATGAAAACGTGCTTCGGATTTCCCGCTTTGCGCTTCTTGCTATTTCACTGCTGGCGCTTGGCATATCGCTCATTCCCGGAATAACGATTCTGAGCTTGTTTTTATTTTACGGAACTCTCAGGTCTTCCACGCTCATGCCCACAATCCTCATGCTGTTTCGAAAAAATGTTCCATCATGGGGCATGTTTTGGGGGGTCGCGTCAGCTATTGCATTTGGTCTGCCCGTTTATCTTATTGGTGAACTGATAGGAAATATTGATCTGAAAGTAGGCGCAAACATAGGGATTGTTTTGATTTCCCTCGCGCTGCCCCTTATCGCTGCTGTAAAAAATGAAACTTGAAACTTGGAACATCCGGTGGATCAGAAATACCTCCAAAATGTTCCGATACAAAGACACATAGCACCTTCCTGAGACTTCGTGCCTTTGTGCCTTCGTGGTATTTTAAACAAAGCTGATCCTTCAGATTTTAACTTTTAAGTTTCGATTTAGTGAGGAGAAAAAGATGAAGTGTCCCCAATGCAACAGCAACCAAAAATATGCGGAGGGCATGATCTGTAAGATATGCGGATATCGGTTTGCGCTGAATCCGAAGGAGTCCCCCTATATTACGGACATGGCTTTTAAAAATGCCGTTGACCGGGTATCAGGAAACGGTCAATACTACTTCACCTATAACCAGCTTTTTGCCCAGATTTACCGATTATTGAAGAAAAAACAGCGACAGGGAACAACTGGTTGCCTGATAGGGTTTTTCATTATTATGACCGCTGTTTTTTTCACGAATGCAGGTTCTTTTTTCGCTAAGGGACTTTTCTTTACGATCTTTATTTTTTTGATTTGGGGAATCATTTGGTTTCAAACGCGTTCAATTTCCTATTCCAAAGTGGCTGGGATTATTTCCAAGTATCGTAAGGTGCGCTCCATAGACCGTTTGATAGACGGGAGAAATTTGTTTGAATACAATCTGAACTCCAAAGAACTTGGTGACGAAATACTGCAATACGCTCCGGAGCGGATTCTGATAGTCGAGCGAAATGACATTGCTAACATGCTGATTCTGAATCGCTTTCACATTGAGCAAAAAACACTGGTGGTCAGCGATCAAAAATATCCCGAACGTGCGTTTACCGCATGTCAGCGTTTTCTTTTACAGCATTCAGATATTCCGGTAGTCTTAATGCACGACGCTTCCGAAGAGGGACTTCATATGAAGGACAGGCTGCTCACAGACAAGGCATGGAATCTTGAGGGAAAGAATATTCAAGATTTGGGATTGTTTCCCAAGGACACAGATCGTCTCAAACATTCTATGTGGCTGCCAACTATGCCGAAACGCGGAAAAGAAAAAATTCTGAGCAATAAAAAAATGTCTTATAAAAATATTCAGAAAGGGTACAAAATGCCCCTTGATATTGCGCCTCCAAGAACTGTGATGGGTGTCACGGGGCTTGCAATGGCGACCGGGCTGGCATTGCTGAGTGATGAGCTTCTTGCGGAACAGCAGAGTCATTCAGGTATCGGAGCAGGCAGAGGTTTTGGCTGATACCGGATAAATCAGGAAGTGGTTTTGAGTCCCGGAGGGATGGCTGAAAACAGCCCTGCAATTCATTGCCGGGCTTAATCACAGGAGATAAAAAATGGGTTGTTTGTTCGGATATTGCGGTCGCCCGTCAAAAGGGCTTTTGAACCGAATGGCGAAAATTCTGAAGCACAGATGTAAACAAGGATGGGAACAGGAACGCCTGACGCAATCGAATGACCATGTTTTTGAAATCGGGCATGGCATACCCATGTGGTCTTCTGATTCGCAGGTTGGAAAAATTTCTGAGCGGAACACGGCGTTTGGTTATTCCGGTGTATTTTTCAATGCAAAACAAGTCGTTCACTCGGAAACAAAATCCGCTTCTGAAATTCTTGACGCGATGAAAAATGAACCGGAAAATCAGCTTCAATCTCTTGAAGGTGTCTTTACGGCCGCATTTGCCTGCGAAGACAAATCCTTTCTTATTCGGGACCCGGCAGGCGTAAAAGTTTTGTACTGGACATTGAATCGGGAACGGCTGGTATTTGCAAGCGAAATCAAAGCCCTTTTCGCGGATACTTCCGTGCCTCGGAAAATGCGTATGGCCGCGTTACCCGAATATCTGACATTCAGTTTCATACCTGGTGAGCGCACCATGTTTGAAGACATTTATGAACTGCAGCCGGGAACGACTTTGAAATACCAGCAGGGAAAAGTCTCCCTGCAAAGGCATTTTGTCTTTGAAAACGCGGAATGGGATGGAAAACATCCCCGCGCCGAACACGACTATGCCGAACAGGTCAGATCCGACTTGGAGATATCTGTACGCGAATGCTGTGCTGTCAATAACAATGGCATGCCGCCATCTGTGTTTTTATCCGGGGGCATTGATTCCAGTGCGGTGCTTGCTGTTGCGGCAAACCAGTTTCCCGGAGTTCCCATAAAAACCTTCTCGGTTCATTTCGGTCCGAGATATGCCAATGAAAACGAATATGTGTCAATGATGGCGGAGCGATATCATACAGACCATACTTGGATTGAAATCCGCCCCTCAAATTTCATAAAGCGAATGCGCCAGATTATCTGGAAGCTTGACGATCCCATTGGTGATCCCATTACCGTTCCCAATTTTCTGCTTTCCGAAGCTGCGTCCCGTGTGTCCCCGCTGGTGCTGAACGGGGAAGGCGGCGATCCCTGCTTCGGAGGGCCGAAAAACATCCCTATGATTTTATCCAATATCTACGGACAGTTGCCAGGTGAATCCGCAGATTCATGGCTGGAACAAGATTATCTTTTTTCATACAGAAAATGTTTTGACGATCTGGAGAATATGCTGAATCCCGATGTGCTCAAAGCATCCGGCGGCAGAGAAGCACTGGCGGCGATCATCACACCGTTTCTGAAATCCGCCGTTCCCAGACAATTTCTGAACAAGCTGATGACCATCAATATCCGTCTCAAGGGGGCAAATCTCATACTCGTGAAAGTGGATAAGATGTCCTCGGCAAACGGACTGCTCGCCCTGCCTCCGCTTTTTTCAAAGCGAATCATCGAGACCAGCATGGCCTGTCCCCCAAATTTGAAACTGGTTGGAAATGTGGAAAAAGGCATTCTCAAAAACGCTGTTGAAGATATTGTTCCGTATCCTATTATTCAGCGTCCCAAATCAGGCATGATGGTTCCTGTGCGATTCTGGTTCAGAGGAGAGATGCGGCGTTATGCTAAAAAAGTTCTGTCCAAGAAAAATCTCAGTCGGGCAGGGTTCTTTAACATTCCTTACGTGCGTAGCCTGCTCAACTATGACAAAAGCGAAATTCAGAGTTATCGCTGCGGCCTGAAACTCTGGATGCTGATAACATTTATGTTCTGGTATGAACAGATGGCTGAGAGGCGCAGTTTGTATATGTCAGATTAACAGAGTCCAGTTGTTTTCATATCTCTGCTCGTCCTCCTTAATTCTGTTAAAAAATAATTAGAAACTGAACCCCACCATTGTCACATCATCCTGTCTTTCCGTTCCGCGTCTATGCATCTCGAAACTTTCAAGAAGCTTCACTCTCTGCTTTTCAAGAGGAAGCGCGTTGTTTTCTCTGAGAAGATTTTTGAGGCGTTTGCTTCCAAAACGTCTGAGTCTGGAACCGTTATGGCTGTCTTTTCCCAACTGATCCTCAAACCCGTCAGTTCTCAGATAAAAACGCATTCCTTTTTTAATTCTGACTGTGTGATTGGTGAAGCTGAAGTTAATATCCGACTTTCTGGATTGCTTATATCCGATGCTTTGTCTGTCACCTTTGATAACTGTAATCTTATCATGACAAATATAAGTGAGGGGCAGCTTTGCTCCGGCAAACGTCAGTGAACATCTGCCAGTTGTCAGTTTTTCTTTTGCTGTCAGGTGTTCAGTATTCACAGCCAACTGAACAAAGCAAATCGCCACATCCATGCCGTCATCGGAAGCGGCATTTTCAGTGTCCTGCTGAAGCGTTGTTTTGACGATGAAGTTCAGGCGTTTCAAAATTCGGGCAGGATCCCGGCATCCTTCATCTTTTATAATTCTTCTCAGACCTGAAGAAGCAAGCATGGTCATAAACGCGCCGGGAACACCGTGTCCGGTACAGTCAATCACCGCTATGATAAAACCGTCTTCAAAGCAATCTGTAAAGAAAATATCACCGCCTACGATATCTTTGGGCATCCAGACAAAAAAACTGTCAGAAAGAAACGTTTTAATATTTTCGGGGTTTGGCAGCAGAGATCGCTGTATTATCTGAGCATATTGGATGCTGGCCATAATTTTCTCATTGGCTTTTTCAACTTGTTTCAGACTTTCATTCAGTTGTGTATTCTTCTCTTTAAGTTCCTCAGTCCGTTTTTCTACCAGTTCTTCAAGATGGTAATGATGCTCCTTTATTGTATCGAGCATCTCATTCATGGCAAATCCCAGTTCAGCGATTTCGTCTTCGGATTTGGCGAAAAAGCGTGCCTGGTCATTACCGGATTTAATCTGTGTCACGACTTCCGAGAGCTGTCTGATGGGATTGACAATTTTTTGGGCGATAATATTGAGAATGAACACAAGTAAAATAAAAGCGGTCCCCGCGGAAATTAAAAACCATTGTTGTAAGGTATTTCGTAAGCGTTCGCCTGTCAGGATTGCTTCTGTGGAGAGTTTTTCCGAGGTCTGAGATATGTCTGAAAGCAGATTTGTCAGTTCAATGCTGATTTGATCAAAATGTTTATTAATCTTTCTGATCTCTTTTTCCAATTCAAAATCACGGCTAATGAAACCGTCCAGCTTTGTGACATAAGACTGCATACGGCTGTCATCTGCGAGCTGAGATTTGGAAAGCTTTCCTTTGAATAATTTAAAAACAATCCTGAATGCCTGATATTGCGAATCTCTCCGACTTTTCAGATACGCGTACAAAAAGCGATCCAGGTTGCGAACGGTTCTGAGCAACGCTGTATCACCCTTCAGCAGTATGGTAGAAGCCAGTACCTGATAATTCGAATGGATCTGAGTCTGATTTAATTTCCGGTCCGTTTCAAACTGTCTGAGACGATTGAATGCCTCTCTGTAACTAATCATTAAATGGAATATTTTAAGCGTTTTGTCTGATAACTGATCTGTAAAAAGTTTCGGGTCAAGGTCTGACAAGCTTTTTTTGATGTTTTCAAGGGTAATTCCGAACTGTTTTTCCGCGTCCGGATGGCTTTGTGTGTGAACAACTTTTTCCCAAAACCTGAGCTTCCAGAATTGCTTTTCCAACTCTTTTATTTCATTATTTATTGTTACTGATATCTGCCCAGTTTCCGAACTTGTTTTCAACTGACTCAGAAACACCGCAAGTTCGGCATATACAATGCAAAACAGCAGAATCAGAAATCCTACGATAATATAAAATTTTTGTCTTGTACTCTTAAAGACGAACATATTTTATATCCTCTTTGAATTTATCTGGTAAGTACCCGGGCAAAAGTTTTTCGGTATGTTATCGGCGCTGTCCCCTGATAATTCCGAATATGATTTAGAGAAACATATGGCCAGGTACTTACAATGACTGGTAAATTTGTCTTTGCTATGGCGTTTGATAATTTATTAAAGTCAGCAAATGAAAAATCCGCGCCAAAATCCATCCTCATGGGGGAATTCCCATCTGCTGAAAGTGATTAATCCGAAAACAGGGGGGACCTACGAGTTGCGGTAATGCTTTGTTAATTTTGTTTTCTTTTGCCGGACGGGATTTTTGCCGGACGGTGTTTCAAACTTCGTCCGGCAATGTTCTGCGTGGGAACGGAATTCTGTTTATCTTTGCCTGACCAGCTCCAAATCTACAAGTGTGACCTTAGGCAAATCTTCACCTCTGAATATCCGGGCAGCATTTTGAACTGCCAGTTCTCCCATTTTTTCCGGCTTCTGAGCAACAGTGGCGGTAAGTCTTTTTTGCTTTACAGCTTCCAATGCCGGCGGTATGGCATCAAAACCGACGGTTACAGGAGGAAGCGGGACAGCCGATGATTCAAAGGCTTCTATGGCACCTAAAATCATTTCGTCATTATGTGCAAATATCGCATCAAAAGAATCTCCTTTTTTCAAAAGCCGTGTGACAGCTTCCCTGGCTTTCTCCCGGTCAAAATAGGCAATTTCCCTCGCAGCAATTTTTATACCGGGAGATTTGGCGATGGTTTCGTTAAATCCCATCCCCCGCTCATGGGCCGCGGATGTTCCGGGGATCCCCTCAAGTTCCAAGATGTTACCTTTGCCGTTCAGCTGGTTTGCAATAAATTCTCCGGCCATCCGTCCTCCGGCAACATTATCCGAGGCAATATGAGAGATAACAAGGTCTTCTCTTAAAGATTTCCGATCTACGGTAATAACCTTTATTCCCGCTGCCTCTGCGATTTCTATTGCCGGTGAAACAGCTTCAACATTGGTGGGGTTGATGATAATGATATCAGCTTTTTTCTCTATAAATTTCTGTATGTCAATCAGTTGTTTGGCATCATCATTACCCGCGTCAGCAAGTAAAAGCCGGACACCGAAAAGGTCCGCAGCTTTCTGAACACCTTGCTCTAAAGAAGCAAAAAAAGGATTTTTGTGATGAGATATGGAAAGCGCAACTTTTTTATCAAAACTCTCAAAGGTGATCAGGTCCAGGGGAGTGGGCGTGTAATCCGGAAGTTTTTCTCCGGCCAGCGCACGCACCGCAAGTTCTACTCCGAATTGTCCCATGAGTTCAGGATGCTGTTCTATGGTGGCATGCATACGGCTGTTCCGCATTCCATGGCGTGCCTCTTCGATGTTATCATAAGCGCCGACCCAGACCGAACCTGTCAGACCAAACATATCCAGAGACTGAATCACCCCCAGGGCCATATTATCATTTGCACAACATACGGCATCCACTTTTGGGTATTTTTGCAACAGGTTCGTCATAAGCGAAAATGCCTCATCCTTATGCCAGTTCGCAGTCTCACTGGCCAGAATCTCTATCTGACTGCCGGATGTTAATGTTTCTGTAAAGCCTTTTTTTCTCAGTTCGGCATTTTCAACTCCCCGTATCCCTTCAATGACAATGACGCGGCCCTTATTGCCTAATTTCTGCCTGATATAATTTCCGACCATGGAAGCGCCTGCCCGATTATCCGACCCGACAAAAGGAATGGTTATTTTATGAGCCTTCAGGGTTTCCTTATGAAACGGGTTATCAATGTTGACAAGCACAATCCCTTTATCCATGGCTTTTTTGCATACAGGAACCAACTTTTTTGAATCTGCCGGAGCAATGACGATGGCACCGTATCCCGATGAAATCAGGTTGTCAACGATACTGATCTGCCGCTCAACTTCAGTTTCCCGTTCCACGCCGAAAACCTGAAAGGGAATATTATTTTTTTCAGCATATGCCTTGCCGCCTGCTTCCATTTTCAAAAAAAAAGGATTGGAAAGAGATTTCATCACCAGCGCCACCTTTCCTTTATTTCCACCCAGCACGACATTTGTTTGCATAAACAGCATAAAACAAACAGAAATACAGATCATTCTGACAAACATGGTTAGCCTCCGTTACTTGTTGTTTTTATATTAAAAATAAACGCTTATGAAAAGGCCGGGTTTTTCGCCCCCAGTCATAACAATATTTTCAGATAAAAAACCCGGGTTTTCAAAATGTATTTCCACGGTAAAAAAATATCGCATTTGAGACATGTTAATTGAAATCTGACGGATGATCATCTGATTTAAGTTTCAGAAATTTCGGGAAATCTTTAAACAGCTTAACATGTCAGATGAAAACACGCGCCGACGCGCTTTGCGGATATCAGTTTGTTATAGCTTTTCATTGCGTTCTGATTTGGTTCCGCAATCAGGGTTATGCCTTTTTGAGCAAGCAGTTTTCTGAGTTCACGGTCTGGTTTCATTCGTCCGTTCACACCTGTTCCCGCGATAATGACTTCCGGTTCGGATTTTATGAGATCGCCAATATCATCACCTGAAAGTCTGTGTCCGCTTTTGCGCCGCCAGCCATCCTCTGTATGCCTGTCAGGATAGATAATCAGGTCCGATGTATGTTTCTTTCCGTCAATAACAATGCTTCCAAATTCACAGGTTTCAATCATTTCAGCACTCCTTTCACAAGTTATGATCACACCTTTTTATAACTTTTGAAATATATTGAAAAGTAGCTAAATTCTACCTCAGAATACTTTTTTTGCCCCATTGATTTATGAAGGTGTCAGGTGTTAAGTGTTAAGTGTTAGGAAAAACTGCTAAACTTTCATTTTCCATTGCCACGGCCGAGTCAGGCTTGTTTTGTGAAATGAACAGGTAAGTACACCATAAGTTTTCAATATTTGCCAGGGAAAGAAACCCGGGGTTTTCCCGGAATGATCCGCCTCCGGTGAAGGAAAAACCCGGGTTTCTCCGCTGTTCACGGAAAAAAGATGTATAAAAAACTTTTGATCGGGTACTTATCAATTCACGAAAAACATATAAAATGTTTTCATCGGCCCTTGGTTAAGCCTGCTGAAAACATTTAAACCATATTTGTCAGGAGAAATCAACAAAGAATTAACTAGTTGAAAACATACATTACACTTGCATATTATCGCGCGGTGATATATGCTTATATTCATGAGTGATCAGCTATCACTCGATGAGCAGATTTTTTGACCCGATTCGAACAAAAAATTTGTTGTTCCTGCGAAAGCAGGAATGATGAAAAAAATTTGAACATCGAGTATCAGATACCAGATATTAGCTGTGTTGTTTCAGTACCTCATAACAACCGGCAGGTGAGAGCATAACGGTCATGAAAGCGCAATATCTGCCGACAACTGACTGCTGAAAACTTATAAACAGGAGAGAATAAAATGACCAAATCCGAACAAGCTGAACCTCAGGAAAGTATGCTTGTAAATCTGCTTGTTGATGAAGCACGTGGCGCATTGCTCAGGGATATTGCCATGAACTTACCGAATATCACATTGAATGACCGGCAGCTATGCGACCTCGAACTTCTTGCCACGGGTGTTTTTTCACCGCTTACAGGCTTTATGACCCGGACAGACTATGAATCTGTTCTTGACCGGATGAGACTGCAAAATAACATTCTGTGGCCCATTCCCATCTGCCTTGACATATCTGATATACAAGTCCGGGCCCTTGAAGCGGGTCAGTCTGTCGCACTCAGGGATTCCGAAGGGTTTCTTCTTGCTGTGATGCATATCGAAGATATCTGGCAGATTGATCGTGAGAAAGAAGCTTCCCAGGTGTATGGGACACTTGACCCGACCCATCCGGGGGTAAAATATCTTTTTAACACGTCGGGTGATTACTACATCGGCGGCGCTCTGGAAGTGATAAGCCCGCCGCTGCATTTTGATTTTCAACAGATACGCATGTCTCCTGAAGAGATCAGGAATACCTATAAAAAACTCGGGTGGCATCGCGTGGTGGGATTTCAGACCAAAGCACCGATTCACCGCCCCCAGTTTGAAATGACCGTCAGGGCCATGCGGCAGGCCAAAGCAAACTTATTGATTCTTCCGGTTGTCGGCATCACCCATCCCAAGGATTTTGACCAATATACCAGAGTCAGATGCTACCGTGAAACTGTTCACAGATATCCGCCAGACTCGTTTATATTAAATTTGCTGCCCCTTGCCGACCGCATGGCCGGACCCAGAAACGCACTTTTACATGCCATGATTGCGAAAAACTACGGATGCACCCATTTTATTGTGGGACATGACCATGCCACCCCGGGCACAGATACCAATGGGAAATTTTTTTATAAAAGCGGTGAGGCCCAGACTCTGGCAAAAGCATACACCAGGGAAATCGGTGTGGAGATTCTTTCTTTTAAGGAAATGGTTTATCTTCCTTTTGAAGATGAATACCGTTTTTCAGATCAGGTTCCGGAAGGGACCCAGACCATTTCTTTTTCCGGGTTCGATATTCGGGAGCGGATCAGATCAGGACGCCGTATCCCTCAGTGGGCGAGCTTTCCGGAGGTGGTGAGAGAACTGAAAAGATCATATCCGCCGCCTCGCAAACAGGGACTTACGGTTTTTTTCACAGGGCTTTCAGGGGCAGGGAAGTCCACACTGGCAAAAGTGCTTTATTCCCGCTTTCTGGAATTGGGGGACCGTCCGGTAACACTGCTTGACGGTGATATCGTCCGCCAGAATTTGTCCAGCGAACTGAAATTTTCAAAGGAACACCGGGATATCAATGTGCGGCGCATTGGTTTTGTTGCCAGCGAAATTACCAAAAACCGGGGGATTGCCATATGCGCCCCTATTGCGCCTTATGAAAATACAAGAACGGAGATTCGGACAATTATTGAGGCTTACGGAGGATTTGTCGAAGTGCATGTCTCCACTCCCATTGAGGAATGCGAAAAAAGAGATCGTAAGGGGATGTATGCAAAGGCCAGGGCAGGGCTTATCAGAGGGTTTACCGGCGTGGATGATCCCTATGAAATCCCTAAGTCGCCTGAAATACGCATTGACACAACCCAGCTGACCCCTGATGAATCTGTTAAGGAAATCCTCCTGTTTTTAGGAGAAAAGAGGTATATTTGAAACTGGAAACTCGGAGAGTTAATATGCGTTATGAAAAATATTTGCTTATGGCTTTGGCCGCGTCAAAAATTGCCGGAAATGCTATTCTTGATGTTTATGAACAAAAAATTGATGTGGAATATAAAAAAGATCAGTCCCCTCTGACTTTGGCTGATAAACGCTCCCATGAAATTATCACGAAAATTCTGACTGCCCGGGCTGAGAATCCCCTTCCTGTTCTCAGCGAGGAAGGAAAAAATATTGCTTATGAGGAAAGAAAAAAATGGGAATATTTCTGGCTGACTGATCCGCTTGACGGAACCAAGGAGTTCATAAAAAGAAACGGAGAGTTTACTGTAAATATTGCGATCATACATAAAAATGCCCCTGTTCTCGGTGTGATTTATGTGCCTGTAAAGGATGTCTGTTATTTTGCAGCAGAAGGGCTGGGATCATATAAACTGGATAATTGCGAAGTCCTTGACCGGCTCAGTGAGAAAGCCATATCTGAAAACGCGGGTCTGATGGATGAGATTATTTCCCATTCTGTGATATTACCGACGGACAGAATTGCCGGTTCTCCGTTCACTATTGTGGGGAGTCGTTCTCATTCCACTAATGCGGTTGAAGATTTTGTGGCGGATATGAAAACCAGACATGAAGCCGTGGAGTTCATTTCCGCGGGAAGTTCTTTAAAGCTCTGTCTGGTCGCGGAGGGCAAAGCAGATGTTTATCCGAGGCTTGCCCCAACAATGGAATGGGACACCGCGGCCGGGCAGGTCATTGTGGAACAGTCCGGGGGAAATGTCCTGAATGCGGAGACCAATAAGCCCTTGCAATATAATAAGGAAAACCTGCTTAATCCCTGGTTTATTGTGAACAGAAGGAATCATAAAATTGAGAATTGAAAATTAAAAATTAAAAATTGGAAAATTCCGATTATCAAATTTTATTTTCTTGTCTGAAGTGATCTGGCAGGATTTATAGATTTTAAGAAAATATCTTTCTCTCCGGAGTGCCAAACTGCAAGTTTGGCACTCCGGATAATTTTTTTCTTAAAGCCTATAACTTGCTAATTTTGTAAGCACGCTTCGGACAGCCGTCTGCCCCGGGGATTCATTTCCTGTCTGCGTGTTCAGCTTACTTTTTATTTTCCGCACAGGCTCCGGCATAATGTTCTGATCTGAATTGACCGATTCTTGGCTGGATATGATTTTCATTGTGCGATGTCAGGTTCTCGGAAAATTTCGGATTTTCATCTCCCGGGTGAGAGCCAAAAAACAGACCAAAACTATGAATATCAGACTTTCAGGCAGTTTTGCTGATGAAAATCGCTCAATTCAGGTTTGAATTCATTCAGATTTCAGAATGCGGTTCCGAAGGAATAAATTTAAGTCCGAAGCGATATCCGCCTTCTGGCAGATGCTTTACCCATATAAGATGGGCCCGACGCCTGCGAAGTTTTCCCTCATATTCAAATCGCATTTCAAATGGCAGATTTTCAGACAATTCAAAACAGATTCCTCCTTCGGAAAAATTAATTCCTTTGGCTTCGATGATATCGAAATCACCTATAAACTCGATATCCGCCTCAAATTCTTTCCGCAGGGAACGCTTTACGAATTTTTCTGAGGTGTTATCTGGTTTTGTCCCAACTTCGGCAAGTTTCAATTCAAGCGCTGCTACCCGTTGACGCATAGCTTTCAGTTCTTCATTAAGTTGAGCATTTATTTTTTGATAATCCTTCATGGTGATAGCTTGCTCCTTAATATCAGGGGAAGTACCCGGACAAAAAAATGAATTTATTTAAATTTAACTATTAATTCGAATAGATAACTCAGTCACTATTTAAAATTGTCAGATTTTTACATTAAATCTCAGAATATGGTGCCGAAGAAATAAATTTTAAGTCCGAAGCAATATCCGTCTTCCGGAAGATGCTTCATCCATATAAGATAGGCCCGGTGCCTGTGACGTTTTCCCTCATATTCAAATGGCAGGTTTTCAGATGATTGAAAACAAATTTCGTGTTCGGAAAAATCAACGCCCCTGGCCTTGATAATATTGAAATCATCTGTCCTATGGATGTCATTTGTTAAATTCTGTAAGAGGATATCGTGGTGCAAATTTTTCTCTGTTCGCCTCCTGCTCATATTCTGCAAGTTTTGATTCAAGTTGATCTGCCCGTTGGCGCGGAACGTTCAATTTTATACAGAATCATTTAATTTCATTGGAGATTCCGCTTTAATCGGCAGATTATCGAAACCCTTGAGAAATAAATAGTATCAATTCCTGTGAATATTGTAAAGTGAGAAAAATTGGCTGCTAAAACAGAGCATGAAAGATTGATTATATGATCAGCAGGTTATAATATTAAAAGGATTATAACAGGTTTTTCCGAACAGGGTTTATCTTTTTCCGGAAGGGATTGCGAACCGCGTCCGGCCCCCCTGAAAAAGCGATTTATTAAAGCCCGGGGTGATACCTTTGCAACAAACAGAAGCGGTTCGGGGGATATTCAAATTCAGGATAGGCGCGATGCTGACGATAATCTTTTAAGCTCGAACCAAAGGAAGTGCGCAGTGACGGGATTGATCGGGACGGTAACTGATTTCGGATGGCCCCGCGCGCAAGAAACAGGTGATAGCAGTGACGTATCTATCTGGCATAATAAGAGAAATTGCCGGATACAGCAGGCATGCCATATCCGGCCTGTTTCTTACTTTAGCGAATTTAAATTACCATCCCCAGGTGAGGTATTCGTGAATCGAATCCGCAGCTTTTCTTCCGGCACCCATTGCCAGAATGACGGTTGCGGCACCGGTGACGATATCACCGCCTGCCCATACGCCTTTTTTCGTGGTTTTTCCGGTTTCAGGATCAGCCTCGATATAGCCCCATTTGTTCAGTTTCATATCCGGTGTTGACTGGGTCAGCAGGGGATTGGCTCCGGAACCCACAGCCACGATGACCAAGTCACAATCCATATGAAACTCAGAACCTTCGATGGCTACAGGGCTGCGTCGGCCTGACTCATCCGGTTCTCCCAGTTCCATCTTCAGGCATTCCATACCGGTAAGGCGTCCCTCTTCATTCCCCACAAATTTGGTGGGATTGGTAAGCAGGAAGAGTTCAATGCCTTCTTCTTCCGCATGATGTATCTCCGCTCCTCTTGCGGGCATCTCCTCCCGTGAACGGCGATAGACGATGCGAACTCTGTCCGCACCGAGACGCATGGCGGTTCTGGCTGAGTCCATTGCCACATTTCCCGCGCCCAGCACGACCACGTCCTTTCCGATGGGAATGGGCGTATCTACTTCAGGAAAACGATAGGCTTTCATGAGGTTGGCCCGGGTCAGATATTCATTTGCTGAGAGAATGCCGATGAGGTTTTCACCCGGAAGATTCATAAATCGCGGCAGCCCTGCTCCGACACCCAGATATACAGCGTCATAACCTTCTTCGAAGAGTTCGTCCAGAGATACGGTTCTTCCTACAACTGTGTTGCATTCAACCTTTGCCCCCAGTCTTTCAAGAAAATTAACTTCTGAAAAAACGATTTCCTTGGGAAGCCTGAACTCAGGAATACCATATACAAGAACGCCGCCCGGCTTATGAAATGCTTCCATTACTGTCACGTCATGCCCTTTGACAACAAGGTCACCGGCCACGGTCAGCCCGGAGGGACCCGAACCCACAACAGCAACTTTCTTTCCAGTGGGACTCTGTTTGGGAGGCAGGTCTCCTGAGCCATTTTTTCGCTCATAATCCGCGGCAAATCTTTCCAAGTTGCCAATGGCTACAGGTTCACCTTTTTTACCTACGACACATCTGCCTTCACACTGTATTTCCTGAGGACAGACCCTCCCGCAAACCGCAGGTAAACTGTTCTTTGTCCACAAATGTCTGATAGCACCTGTAAAATCACCATCTTTGATAAAACCGATAAACCCGGGGATATCAACCTGTACGGGGCATCCTTCAACACAGCTTGGCTTCTTGCACTGAAGGCATCTTGAAGCCTCCAACATGGCTGTTTCCGGGGTGTATCCTATCGGCACTTCCTCAAAATTTCTTCGCCTGATCTCCGGCTTCTGCTCCGGCATGGGTTGTCTGGGTATCTTTTCCTTTTTTTCTTTTTTCTCCGCCACAATATCCTCCTTAATTTGTGATTTGTGATTTGTGATTTATCATTTGCGATTTGCGGTTTGTGATTTATGGTTTATGGTTTGTGATTTGTGATTTATCATTTGCGATTTGCGGTTTGTGATTTGTGATTTGTGGTTCTCTGTTTATCAGTCCGATAACCAATCCCCAATTCCCAATCACCAATTCCCAATCACCAATCCCCAATCCCCAATTCCTAATCCCTAATCCCTAATCCCCAATCATCAATTCCTAATCACCAGTCACAAAATTATGCATTTTCTAATGCGCAATAATCTTCGTAGCATTTTTTTTCATCTTCACTGTATGCCTGGAGACGCTTTGCCAGTTCATCATAGTCCACTTCATGACCGTCAAATTCAGGGCCGTCAACACATGCGAATTTTGTCTCCCCGCCCACGGATACACGACATCCGCCGCACATTCCTGTTCCGTCAACCATGATCGGGTTCAGACTGACAATTGTTTTTACATTGTATTCCTTTGTGATTTTGGATACAAATTTCATCATGGGAACAGGCCCGATGGCAACAACAAGTTTTATGTCCTTATCACTGTCCAGAATATCTTTGAGTTCCTCTGTGACAAAACCGGAACGACCATAAGAGCCGTCATCAGTGCAGACTCTGAGATCATGGGAAGCCGCTTTCATCTGTTCTTCCAGAATGAGCAGGTCCTTGTTTCTGGCTCCGATAATACAGGTGACATGGTTTCCGACGTCTTTAAGCCCGCGGGTGATGGGATGCAAAACAGCCACACCTGTCCCTCCGCCGACACATACCACGTTACCCACGTTTTCCAGATGGGTCGCTTTGCCCAGAGGACCGATAACATCCTGATATTCATCACCGACCTTCAGATCTCTGAAAATGGCAGTGGATTTCCCGACAACCATATAGATGATTGTTATTGTACCTTTTTCAGAGTCAGTCTCTGCCATGGTCAGCGGAACACGTTCCCCTTCCTCATTGGCCTTCAGAATAACAAACTGACCAGGTTTTGCCTTACGGGCAATCAACGGGGCCTCAATTTCATTTAATATTACTGTGCCCTCAGCCATCTCTTCCCGTCTCACAATTTTAAACATAAAAAACCTCCAAAAAGTCACTATTTTTTTGGTAAAAAAAACTGGCGGAAATACCCATTTTCTGCCAGTGAAATTTCAGCAGCCCCCGCACGGATGATACAGATAAATATTTGTTAATAATATGAATATGATTCACCGACATCTGAACAGCACTGCTGAATTTCTATACTGAATTTATTAATATAATAACGAAATGATATGAAATCAATCCTAAAAAATCAAAAATGTTGATATTATCAATTTTCAATGCTAAATAAATTCAATTTTTAAAAGATTCAGCAGATCGAAAAATTTCCGGACTGCGCGCGGCGCGGCAAAGAAACCCGGCTTTTTTTCCAGGACAGGTCGCTCCCCCCGCCGGAAAAACCCGGGTTTCTCCCCCGTCCGCCCTGTCTGTCCTGTGACAGCCCGAAAACGTTTCGATCTGCTGAGATCAGGAGATTATAATGAAACTGTTTGACAGCCATTGTCATCTGGATGACCGCTTGTATGATGACGATATGGATGAAGTAATAAAACGGATGGATGCCGCGGGGGTTGCCGCGGCCATGATTGTAGGGGTTGATAAAAAAAGATCAGAAAAAGCGGTTGCCATGGCAGAATCCGGAACAGGTTTTTATGCCTCCGTGGGTGTGCATCCCCATGAAGCAAAAGACTGTTCCGAAGAGACCCTTGAATTTTTTTGCAAACTGGCCAAAAGTCCAAAAGTGAAAGCATGGGGGGAGATCGGACTTGATTTTAACCGGATGTATTCTTCTGTAACGGATCAGGAAAAATGGTTTGCCCGACAATTGGAAACAGCGGATGAACTGAGACTTCCGATTATTTTCCATGAAAGGGACACCAAGGGGCGTTTTCTTGAAATTCTGAAAGCACATTATGAAAGAAGAACGGGCGTGGTACATTGTTTCAGCGGAAATAAAAGGGAATTGGAAGAATATCTGCAACTGGGGCTTTGCATCGGTGTCACCGGCATCCTGACCATCAAAACCCGGGGGGCTGATTTACGAAAGCTTGTTTCTCTGATTCCTGCTGATCGTATTCTGATTGAAACTGATGCGCCTTTTTTAACACCTGCTCCTCAAAAAAACCACACACGGCGCAATGAACCGGCTTTTGTAAAATCTGTTCTGCTTAAACTGGCAGAGGTAAGAAAGGAAGAACCTGAATATCTGGCAGATATGATATGGGAAAATACTTGTCGGTTATACAATATCACATAACCCGTTATACTTTTACCGTGAAAATACATTTTGAAAAGCCGGGTTTTTTATCTGAAAACATTTTCATAACCGGGGGCGAAAAACCCGGCTTTTTCATGAGCGTTTATCTCGATGATCAAGTTTTCTGACCCGGTTCGAACAAAAAATGAACATCGAGTTTATGCAAAGCTTGCTTTCTGAAGCTTATTTCGGGCATCCTTTAAATCTGGCAGATGAGAGCTTTACACTGCTGATGAGGGAAAAATATAAAAAGGGAGTTTAATATTTTTCCAGCTATCCGCCTGGCGGAAAATAATATAAGGTACTCGGAGAATACTCATCATCCAAGAAATTATGTTTTAAAGCATGTTTACTGGGCAAATATCAAAAATTTGGATAATGAGTTATTACCGAGTACCTAAAATCCCAGATGCCGCATAAAATTTTTAAAAAAGGCTGTCAGAATTCGGTTGAAAAAAACTAAAACATGTCATAAAGATGATATTTGCAAACAGCAATGTTTTATAACGGACATGACCAAGGGTCACAATAAAACATGAAAGTTTCAGTTTTTCCAAACGGTTAACACCTAACACCTAACACGTTTATATATTAAGGAACAATAATGGAAACTCAAAAATCTTCGCTGAGGGAAGATATTGAAAAAATATTTCAGGATATTGGCGGTTTTACCTGGGAACAGGCAGAGAGCTGGTCAGGTTTCTGCCACGCCGTTGGTATGGAACCGATACCTTATCTGAAAGTGATGCTGAATAACGTCTGTAATATCAGGTCCGCCACTGCTGGAAAAAATGTCCCTTCCAGCGTCACTTCTCCTGAATTATGGATCATTTTCAAACATTGCCGAACGCGTTTCAAGCTGATCGAACCTGAATAGAAGCCTTGCCGCACAATCTTCTGTGTATGCATTTTTCATATCTGCTCATTTTCAAAAAATTCACGGGCCAACTGATTCCTTAACATTGACTTTTATGAGGCCAGTTGGTATAATAATAAGTTATGGAATCAGGAAACATTATTGAATATATTGACCGCCAGAAAATTATATGTGCGGTTGTTCTGGAAGTTAAAACCCAGAAACTGAGACTTCTTACGGAGACCAATCGTGAAGTCAAGCTCTCGGAAAATCGGTTGTCCCACAAATGTAAAGACCGTCTCAACCTCTCGTCGGGAAGAGACAGGCTGGTTGAAGCCTTAAAAGATACGGTAAACAGGCGCATGGCTCTGGTTGATCAGATTGATGTCAGGGAATTGTGGGACGTTCTGAATACAGAACAGGAATGGATTGATCTTGCCACAATGACTGAGTTCTGTTTTCCGGATAACCCGTCCCAGGATCATGAAGCAGCAGTTGTCAGAGCATTTTTTTACGACAAACTGTATTTCAAATTTAATCCGGATCGTTTTTTCCCAAATTCTGAAGAACAGGTCGAACAAATTCGTACCCAGACACGGGAAACCACCCGCAAAAATCGAATTATTGAAGAAGGCGGTATCTGGCTCAGAAACGTCTTAAATGACAACGTCTCTGAGATGTCTGAGGATAAGGCAGAATTTGCAGAAATACTTAAATCTGTCTATCTGTTTGAAAAAAACAGCAAACACTATGACCTTGGGAAGGCAATGCTTGCCAAAGCCGGCATCAAGGTAAATGAAATGGTGTTTGACCTGTTTGTAAAGCTGGGTATATGGGATCAGGATGAACACATAGAACTCTATCAGTATGAAATTCCGATAGATTTTGCTGATCCTGTCATCGGACATACAAAGCATTTGGTAGAGAAAGTAAAGCATGACAGTACTTGTCTGATTAGTGAAAACAATCGCAGGGACCTGACAGACCTTCCGCTGATAACCATAGACGGGCAGGCAACGCTGGACTTTGATGATGCGTTAAGCATTGAGGACAGAGGGGATCATTATTGCCTGGGCGTCCATATTGCCGATGTGGGACATTATGTGAAAAAAGGAGATAAGATTGACCGGGAAGCCATCATACGAGGAAGTTCAATTTATCTGCCTGATCAGAAAATTCCCATGATGCCCCCGTCCCTGGCCGAAGATATTTGCAGCCTCAGAGCCGGAGAACTGCGTCCCGCTGTCAGTACACTGATAAAATTAAGTCCGCAGGGTGAAATCATTGATTATGAAATCGTTCCCAGTCGGATCCGCGTGAAAGATCAGCTCACCTACTATGATGTGAATATGATCGCGGAGGAAGATAAAAACATCTCTGTTCTTCACGATATTGCTCAGAAATTTCGTCAGAAAAGGCTCTCGGACGGTGCTGTTCAGATATCTTTGCCGGAAATCAATATCTGGCTGGAAAACGGCGAACTCATTGTAAACAAAACAGACAGGGAAACTCCCGGCAGACTGTTGGTTGCCGAAACAATGATCATGGCGAACTGGCTGATGGCCTGCTTTTTATCAAAACATGGTATTCCCGCAATTTACAGAACCCAGCCGGATCCGAGGGAACGTCTCTACAGAGAAGATGAAGGAAGCCTTTTTCAGAACTGGATGCAGCGCAAATTTTTAAGCCGTTTTGTTTTGCAGCCTCAGGCGGAACACCATGCAGGGCTTGGCCTGGACGCTTATGTTACGGCCACTTCTCCCATCCGTAAATATTTTGATCTTATCACCCAGCGCCAGATACGGTCTGTTTTCGGTCTTGAGGAGCCTTACACTCCTGAAGAGATTGACCGTGCCATTCAGATGCTTGAACAGCCCATGAGTTATGTGTCAAGGGTTCAATATCGCCGAAAAAGGTATTGGTTATTAAAATATCTTGAGGGGAAAATCGGGGAAAAAGAAGAGGCCATTGTCCTCAGCAAACGAAGAAATGACTATCTTGTGCTCATACCCGAATATATGACAGAATGCAGTCTGCCGCTGCCAGGCGGATTGAGATTAAAGCCGGAAGACCTTATTCAGGTTAAAATACAGCACGTCAATGCCAGAAAAGATACGCTTTCCGTATTTATGGCATGATTTGGGGATTTGTAATTTGTAATTTGTGATTGGTGATTGGCTGGCAAATCCCAAATCACCAATCCCAAATTCCCGAGGTTCCCATGTTCTCATCTGTTCTTTTCAGAAAATTTTTTCTCTCCGTTCTGTTTATTGTCCTTGTTTTTTCCATAGCTATTTATTTTTTTTCAGTGCCGCTCATCAAGCGTTCGCTTTACAGGCTTGAGAAAGAATCTGCCCAGACAATTCTCGACAATGTTTATGAAATTGTGAGAAGTGAATATCTGAGTATCGAAGCCTACAAAGAATCCGCACTGGCGGGTTACAAAAGACAGCTGAAAAATATCCTTATTCTTCACGAATCTTTTCTGAAAAACAAATATCTGCAATATAAAGAGGGGTTACTGACAGAAGAAGAGGCAAAGAATTCCGCCCTGGAGGAAACGCGCAGGTTCATATACGGAACCGACGATTATATTTGGATTTCAGACTATAATTCCGTTCTCATTTCTCATCCTGACCCGAGAGCGCATAAAGCAGATTACTCTCTGGTCAGGGACAAATATGGGAAACGGATTGTTCCTTCCGTGGTTAGAATTGCCAGGGAAAAAAATCAAGGATATACTTCATACTGGTGGAGACGTCTGAGCGACGAAAAATTTGTTGAAAAGCTTACTTATTCAAGACATTTCCCTCAATGGAAATGGGTGACCGCCACGGGCGTTTATATTGATGATGTGGAAACTGAAGTTGCCAGACGTAAGAAAAAGATGCTTGAGGAACTCAGAGAGATTTTGCAAAATGTAAAAATCGCACGAACAGGATATATGTACATTTTTGATTCCAAATTGAATATGATTGTTCATCCGAATCCCAACATTGAAAACACAAATTTTTCCAATCGCATCAATCCGGTTACAAACCAACCCATTGGAAAAGAGATGATCGCGGTGGGCCGGAACCTCAAGCCCGAACTTTTTTATAAATGGGATAAGCCCGACGATAAGGGACAGTATATTTATAACAAGATTACATGGGTGAGATATTTCAAAGAATTTGACTGGTATATTGGCTCTTCGATCTATACCAAAGAACTGAACATCACATCAGACATGCTGGGACGCAGAATCCTCATTGTTTCTGTGGTGATGTTCCTGATATCTCTGGGAACAGCGATTATTTTTCTGAATAAATTCCTGGTTCCTATAAAAAAACTTTCCAACCTCGCTTTAAAGGCCAAGGAGGGCGATCTCTCTGTCAGATGTCACGCCGCAGGTAATGACGAGATCGGCGTGCTTTCCATGGCGTTTAACAGTATGATCACCCAGCTCAGGAACAATATCGAAGACCTGGACAGAAAAGTGCATGAGCGAACACACGAACTGCTTAGATCAAACAAACAGCTGATTCAGGAAATAGAAGAACGCACGCTGGCGGAAGACGCATTGCGTGAGAGTGAAGAACGATACCGTACTATTCTGGAGAACATCGAAGATAGCTATTACGAAGTTGATTTGGCCGGTAATATGATATTCTTCAATAATTCATTGTGCCGACACCTCGGGTACACCAAAGATGAATTAGAAGGTACAAATTTCCGGGAGTATATGGATGAGATAAACGCCAAAAAAGTTTTTCAGGCATTCCACAGGACTTTTAAAACAGGAAAATCCGCCAAGTCGTTTGACTGGAAATTCATCAAAAAAGACGGTTCAGAGGCTTATGCTGAAATATCAGTCAGTTTAATAAAAAACTCAGAGGGTGATGCAATTGGCTTTCGGGGAATTGCCCGCGATGTCACCGAGCGAAAGAAATTTGAAGAAGAGCTTGCATTTCTGGCTTACCATGATCCGCTTACAGGATTATATAACCGGAAAGCTTTTCTTGAAAAACTTAAAGAGACATTGGTTTTTGCCAAACGATATGAGAATGAACGATCTGTTTTTTATCTTGACTTGGATAAGTTTAAAGAGGTCAATGATATGTACGGACATGAAACAGGAGATAAGTTGTTGAAGGAGGTTGCTGACAGACTGAAAATATCTGTGCGTGAGAGTGATCATGTTTGCAGATTCGGAGGGGACGAGTTCACAATAATCCTTAATAATACAAATGATTCATGTCCCGAACGCGTGGCCCTGAGAATTATGGAAAAGATATCCGAACCCTATTATATTGATAATCACAAAATTGATTTTATCACACCAAGTATCGGAATCAGCGCTTACCCGAAAGACGGTTATGATGTTGATACGCTCATTAACTGTGCGGATACGGCAATGTATAAAGCCAAGGAGGGAAGGAATCAGTATGTCTGTTACAGCAAAATTAAGACTTGTGATTCTTGATTTTTGATTTGTGGACAGCGGCGAAACCCGGGGGTTTCCTTCTCGGGGGACGGATATTTCCGGTAAAAAAAAGCCGGGTTTCTTCCCGGACAAATATTTAAAACTGACAGAAATGGTAGCGCTGTTCGGTGGGTTTCGCTTCGCTCCACCCACCCTACAATATTCTGAACTGGGTATGTTATTTATTTTGAGCGCTGTTCGGTGGGTTTCGCTTCGCTGCACCCACCCTACAATATTCTGAACCGGGTATGTTATTTATTTTGAGCGCTGTTCGGTGGGTTTCGCTTCGCTGCACCCACCCTACAATATTCTGAACCGGGTATGTTATTTATTTTGAGTTCCCTAATATTTTATCACACCTTATTATAACAGGAGGTTGTAATTCGATGAATACAGAGAAAAAATATAGGAATCCGCTGGTTACGGTTGACATTATTATTGAAATCAATGCGGGTATCGTTTTGATCGAAAGGGTAAATCCGCCTCATGGATGGGCATTGCCGGGAGGATTTGTTGATTATGGTGAATCTCTTGAAACATCTGCTGTCAGAGAGGCAAAGGAGGAAACATCTCTTGATGTCACACTCAGAGAGCAGTTTCATTCCTATTCTGACCCTGACCGTGATCCCAGACATCACACAGTAACGACGGTTTTTATTGCAACTGCAGACGGCATACCCAAAGCAGATGATGATGCAAAGAATCTGGGGGTTTTCACAGAAAACAGTCTGCCTTCACCCATTGTTTTTGATCATGGAAAAATTATCAGAGACTATTTTTGTTACAGAAAAGGAGAGTTAAAAAAGGATATTTTTGAAACTTGAAACTTGAAACTTGAAACTTGAAACTCGGAACTTGAAACTTGAAACTTGAAACTTGAAACTTGAAACTTGAAACTCGGAACTTGAAACTTGAAACTCGGAACTTGAAACTTGAAACTTGAAACTTGAAACTTGAAACTCGGAACTTGAAACTTGAAACTCGGAACTTGAAACTTGAAACTTGAAACTTGAAACTTGAAATGGGTTATATACGCATACATGAAAATCCGTCTGACTTCCTGATTTCAAGTTTCAAATTTCGATTGAAGGGGGAAACCATGTCTTATTTCAAGCCTGATTTTAAAAAAGGAAATTCCAGGTCTTCCGGTTTCTTCAGACCTTTTAAAAATCTGAAAACACTTCTTAACAGCAAGTCTTTACCGCTTGCTTCGGGTTCTGCTGAAACAATCTCAAATAAGACTGAGGCTGACCCGGACCAGCCTGAATATGAACAAAGACTTTTCATGAAGGCCATGGCGGGCGTCACTCCTGTTCCAAGAGGCAAATATATTGAAAATGACGCTGAAATCAGACAGGCAATCCCTGATGATGAAGAGCAGGACGGAAGCATATTTGATGATGATACTGAATACGAAAGCATATTGCGACTCAAGCGTCTTGTGGAAAACGGTGAGGGGTTTGTTGTCGCGAACACACCGGAATATATTGAAGGCAGAAGCTACTGTGACAACCCGGAAATTACAGACCGCCTGCACCGGGGGGATTTTTCCATTCAGGCGCATATTGATCTTCACGGACTCAGTGCGGAAGCAGCCGAGGATGTCTTTGACGGGTTCATTAAGGATGCCCTGGACACGGGAAAAAGGGCAGTGCTGATTGTGCATGGCAGAGGGCTTTCCTCACCTGTAAAGCCGGTGTTAAAAAGCAAAGTTCAGGATTGGCTGACTCGCGGTCCCTGGCGAAAGTGGGTCATTGCTTTTTCAAGCGCGAGGTCGTGTGACGGGGGGGCAGGGGCCACTTATGTGCTGCTCAGACGACGGCCTTTTACAAAGCGGTTCAGAAAAAAAAAGCGGGGAATGAAAGGGAAGAAATAGAAAAATAAGTACCTGATGACTGTTCCGGATGTGGGAGAATCCGACCGAAGCGGCTGCTCCGGCAACAATAAATCTGAATGATTATCCGAAGCTGTTTCAGTTTCTGAATACCTGATTAGAATTTTGTTTTTTTAATGTCGTTTAGGCTTGACAAATGTTTTTTATTCTATTAGATTCTTTTTTTTTCAAATTTATATAAACGGCCATGACCTGCCGGTCACAACGTTACATGAAAGTTTTATAATTTTTCTTAACACTTAACACTTAACACCTAACACCTAACACTTTCATATAAAAATATATAATGGCGTTGCCAAAATTATAAATATAAAACTTCAAAAGGAGACATAAACGAATGGCAAATTTAGTCCCACCTCATGGCGGAAAAGGCTTAACCTGTTGCCTGCTTGAAGGCGCTGAATTGGAAGCGGAAAAGAAAAAAGCTGAAGGTCTCAAAAAGATCACGATCTCTCCCCGTGAAAAGGGTGATCTGATTATGATGGGTATTGGCGGATTCAGCCCCCTGACAGGTTTCATGACAAAGGCTGACTGGAAAGGCGTATGTGAAGATTTCCTTACAGCCGACGGAACCTTCTGGCCCATCCCCGTGACCCTGTCTGCTTCAAAAGAAGACGCCGATGCCATCAGTGACGGCGATGAAATTGCTCTGTATGATCCCGAAGGCGATGAAATCATGGCAACCATGAAAGTCACCGAAAAATTCGAGATGACCGAAGCCGACAAAAAGTTTGAGTGCGAAAAAGTCTATATGGGCGAAGGCACCCCGACCGCTGAGGAATTCTGGAAAATTGCCAAAGACGATCATCCTGGCGTTCAGATGGTTATGGAACAGAAAGACTTCAACCTTGCCGGACCTGTGAAGGTTCTGAGTGAGGGCGAATATCCCACCAAATATGCCGGTATCTACGTCAGACCTGAAGAATCCCGCAGATTGTTTGAGGAAAGAGGATGGAGCGAGGTTGCCGCACTTCAGCTCAGAAACCCCATGCACAGATCACACGAATATCTTTGCAAAATCGCTGTTGAAGTTTGTGACGGCGTTTACATCCATTCCCTGGTCGGAAACCTGAAACCTGGTGACATTCCCGCAGAAGTTCGCGTAAAATGTATTGACGCGCTTGTAAAGAACTATTTTGTGGAAGATAATGTTCTGCAGGGCGGATATCCCCTTGACATGCGTTATGCCGGCCCCAGAGAAGGCCTGCTCCACGCAACTTTCCGTCAGAACTATGGCTGCTCCAAGATGATCATCGGCCGTGACCACGCGGGCGTTGGTGATTTCTACGGCATGTTCGAAGCCCAGACCATCTTTGACAAAATTCCGACCCCGGCAGAACCTGGAAAAGCCCTGATCTGCACACCGTTGAAGATTGACTGGACATTCTACTGCTACAAGTGTGACGGTATGGCATCTCTGAGAACCTGTCCCCACGGCAAAGAAGATCGTGTACTTCTCAGCGGAACCATGCTGCGTAAGGGCCTTTCCGAAGGCACTCCGATTCCGGATCATTTCGGACGTGAGGAAGTTCTTGAGATTCTCCGTGAGTACTATGCAGGACTTACGGAAAAAGTTGAAATCAAAACTCATGCGGCTGCAACTGGCCAATAGGAATTAGGAATTTCTTAATTCTTTTATAATAAAAAAAAGGGAGACGTAAAAACGTTTCCCTTTTTTTATTGTAACAGATATCTGGATTATGGGCAAAAGATTCCGAGCATATACTCAATTTTCTATCATCCCTTTCACCTCCGAAAAGTCTCTTGCCTTTTTTATCACATCTTTTATATTCCTCAACCGTTTTATATCATTAATATCATGAATTTTTGGCATAAATTTTAGAACATCATCTCCGAATCTGAGACTCAGCCCGAATTCAATGGTATCCAGCAGCCCTTCCCGTATGCCGATTTGTATGCCCTGCTCATAGCCTTCTTTTCTCAGTTCATCTGCTATTGTCATGACCAGATCACCTCCCTCAGCAGGCAAATTGTCCTTCATCATTGTTATTATCTCATCCGTTGTTGTTATTATTTTGTCCCCTGCGGTGGTTAACAGGTAACGAATTATCATTTCAAGATACTGCAACCCGCTATCCAGCTTCGGCAGTTCCCACATAAGTGATAACATCCCTGGCAATTTTTCCATAAACTCGGGAGCATGGATATATTTGAAAATCAGCATGACAACACGGGAAAGTGGCGTGCCTCTGATTTCATCATCGGGGTACCGGATGAGATCAACAAGAATATACTCAAAATCGGGAACATATAAAATGAATTACTTCAGATAATCCTCAAAAAGTCTGACGCTACAAAATTACAGATTTGTTTTTACTCGATGTTCAAATTTTTTTTGTCATTCCTGCGAAAGCAGGAATCCACTGCCTCCGGATTCGTAAAATCTGTGAAAAATGGATTCCTGTTTTCGCAGGAATGACAAAGTTTTTGTTCGAATCTTGTCAGAAAACTTGGACATGGATTCCTGCTTTCGCAGGAATGACAAAGTTTTTGTTCGAATCTTGTCAGAAAACTTGGACATGGATTCCTGCTTTCGCAGGAATGACAAAGTTTTTGTTCGAATCTTGTCAGAAAACTTGGACATGGATTCCTGCTTTCGCAGGAATGACAAAGTTTTTGTTCGAATCTTGTCAGAAAACTTGGACATGGATTCCTGCTTTCGCAGGAATGACAAAGTTTTTGTTCGAATCTTGTCAGAAAACTTGGACATGGATTCCTGCTTTCGCAGGAATGACAAAGTTTTTGTTCGAATCTTGTCAGAAAACTTGGACATGGATTCCTGCTTTCGCAGGAATGACAAGTTTTTGTTCGAATCTTGTCAGAAAACTTGGACATGGATTCCTGCTTTCGCAGGAATGACAAAGTTTTTGTTCGAATCTTGTCAGAAAACTTGGACATGGATTCCTGCTTTCGCAGGAATGACAAAGTTTTTGTTCGAATCTTGTCAGAAAACTTGGACATGGATTCCTGCTTTCGCAGGAATGACAAAGTTTTTGTTCGAATCTTGTCAGAAAACTTGGACATGGATTCCTGCTTTCGCAGGAATGACAAAGTTTTTGTTCGAATCTTGTCAGAAAACTTGGACATGGATTCCTGCTTTCGCAGGAATGACAAAGTTTTTGTTCGAATCTTGTCAGAAAACTTGGACATGGAATTTTAGCTACAGGGATTGCCTATAAGAAAGGGATTTAATCCTCTTTTTATAATCCCAATGCTATTGACTTAGGAGTAAGCGGGTTTTCCGATATTTTCTTCGGAGTGCGAAAAATGCTTTTTCGCAGGCGCAAAAATAAAATTTTTGCACTCCGGATTTGTTCGGAATTACCCGAGTCAACAGCATTGTCTTATAAACCCCTTGTTATACAAAATCCCCGTAGCGAAAAAAAATGAATTACTTCAGATAATTCTCAAAAAGGCTGACAATTCCTTCAACCAGTTCTTTCTTCCAGGGAATTTCAAGGCTTTCCTGATTGGCAATCAGACAGCCTTCGGATTCTGATGCGCCCAGCACTTCCAGCGTGTCAATGATCTTGAGATTATTTTTCCGTAATGTGTTCCCGGTTTCGGTATTTTCCACGATCATGTCGCAGTCTTCGGGAATCAGCGATTCTGTGGCACCGTAAGTCATAATGACCCTGTAGGGATGAAGATTCTTTTTCTGAGCGTAGCTGTCCGCAAGATATACATATTCTGATGCGATTTTGAGATATTCTCCCCCTGATCTGGAGCGAAAGGATTCAATAAAATCAGGCAGATTATCTCCGTCATCCTGATGGACCGCAGCCACAATCCTGACCTTTCCGAATCCCATCCTGAGCTTTTCAATGACCGGACTTTTGGGAAAACGCTGTCGGTGTTCGGCAAGCCAGTCTGTCCCGGAAATGGCAATGTCAAAATTGCCGTTTGCCACATGAACAGGCATGTCCTGGGGCCGGATGACTTTGGCGGCAACCCGGTCCGGCTGCTGAATAAGGGTTTTGGCTGTGTCGCTTTCTGTTCTCATCGGGGGCCTGCGATTCAGGTCTGATGTCTCATCATATCCGTCAAACCCCAGACCGGCTCCTTCTATAAAAGGTAAGACATGTGACATCAGATGGCCATCAGGCAGTGCAAAATTTAACTTATCAGGAATTCCTGTCATTGATGATCTCCGTATCTGAAAAGAAATTAAGTACCGGTGAAAGATCCTTGTCCGCAAAACGCTTACGGTTTACGATCATACTGAGTTCCGATTCAAGCTCACAGCTGACGATGTGCAGTCCCATTCCCTCAAGCATGTCTTTGTCATAAGCAGCCAAAAGCACCACATCCGCATGTTCCGGCGGATATCCCTCAACACTTCCCCAGGCAGAGAATATTTTAAATTTTTTCAGCTTGTTCTGAATGGCGAAATTCTCCGCAAGATTCGGATATTCACTCACAATGGTCACAAAATCCTGTGCGGTCTGCAAGTCTTCGACAGACTGAAAATCCCCGTTTAAGCCGGTACACGCGTATAAATTTTTTTTGTTTAATCCGAACTGCCTGAACACATGCAGTTTTGCAGCCCTGTATCTCACAGTATGTTCCTCTATCCAATCCGTACCGCAGAAACCAATATCATAGTTCTCCACGGCCACCTGAATGGCAACATCTTTCTCTGCCATTATTTTGGCACGCACACGCTCGCCCAGATCTGTCACTTCGGGGCGATAGGTGCGATTTTTGGAATGATATTCTTTTACAGGGAACCTGAGTTTTTCAAGATATTCTGCCAGCGGCTTCATCGCGTCCCCCTTGGGGAGACAGATACTTATTTCATCTCTCATTGAATTCTCCAAAGAGGTTCATCAGAAGCGGTTTACCAATTTTTTGACTGAACAAAATCTGGTATCCGTGGTTAAATCTTTCATTATCAACTTCGATCACCAGACCAAAGCCCTCATATTTTTCCTGTTCCACAGGGCTGAATGTGATTTTTGCGACAAAGCCCATCCGGGACAGTTTGTCAGAAAGTATCTGTCCTGTGTTTACATTATATTTTGTGACATTGCTGATATAAATACATATATTCTGTCGTTTGTCTGTTAATGCCGTGGTGTGTTCGATGAGCGTGCGGTGTCTTATGATGTTTCTCACATACAGGGCAAATCCCACGGCCGGCACAGGTTCCGAAAGCTCCTGCAAATCTTCGGTCACCAGCTTCAGCATACTTCCGATCAGATTGTCATAACGGCCCCCCGCGCAGAGAATGTCTTTTTTGGATTTCCGTGCCGGGGTGGAGAGAATCTGAAACTGAATTCCGGTATAATATTCCAAGTCTCCTAAGAGTGAAAAATCAATCTCATAAGGACATTCCAGGCGATCTAAAAGTTCGCAGACAGATATGAAATTTTCAAGGGCAGGCCGCACATTTTCATATTTGGGGCCTTCCAGCGTACTTCTCATATTCTTTAAGTAATTTGAAGACTTCCCTTTCAATGACAGCAGGGTTTGAAGTTTTTCCCCGTCCTGAACCTTGTCCAGTATCTCCCCGACCTGATCAGCATCATTCTTTCTTATGGCGGCAATAAGGTCATCTCTGTCCGTTCTCCACAAAGAAAGCGCGGCAATGAGTTCTTTGATAAGGGCCGGATATGAGATATAAAGATAAGTGTCTTTGAATCCGATTTCCTGAAACACATCATAAGCCATGTAAATGATTTCAATATCTGATTCAGATTTTGTACTTCCGATATTTTCAACGCCGAACTGCCATCTTTCCGAAAGTTCATCCCATGAATCAGCCCATTCAAAATGGTTCTCCACATAACAAAGTTTCTGTCTGGCGTTTTCTGTATAAAGATGGTCTCCGTAGAATCGGGCCACGCAGGTTGTGGAATCGGGTTTGAGGGCCACTCTCTCACCGCTCCAGCCGTCCCAGTCTATGAAGGAGTACATCCGTCTGAGTTTGGTGTCGCTCAGTGCGCCCAGGGCAGTGAAGATATATAACGGCTCAATGGCTGCGGTCCTGATTTCATCGTAACCAAAGTGACGACAACGGCTGAGAAAAGCGCGCTCAAGTTTTCGAACACGTAAGATTTCATCAATGGTAAGGTCATTCTTTGAACTTTTATGTTTCATTTTATATTTCCTAAATATGGTCTTCCGAATTTGAAACCTGATATTTTGAGACTGAGATTATCTTTTTACCAAAATTGCAGGGGCGGTTTGGCAACCGCCCCTGTATGAATAAACTTTTGTGGATGTTTAAAGACAATCACAGTCCATTTTGGCATATTGAATGATTCCCTTATCATTATCCTGTTATTCCGTCAAGAGGGAAAAAATTCTGATTCTCCCCTATAAGGATTTTATATAATTCGGTGTTCAGGTTTTTCTGATTATGGCGACGGATTTAGGGAAGGGCAGGCCAGGCCCTGTAAGTGCGGCATGTTTGTAATAAATCATGCGAATATGCGGCCCCGACGCGAGGCTTTGCTGGCCCTCTCCTAAATCCGTTATAATCAGAAATTTTTTTTTCTGCTAACTGAATTTGTTGTTAATTTTTAAGCCGGATTTTTGTGTTAAAATAATTAAATTCAATAAATTATATTTTAAGCGTTTGAAAGAGAAATATTGACGCCCTGTTTTTTAAGTTTTTGAAAATATTGTTTTTATTTGGTCAGATATAAAGAAGTCTGAATATTGGCTATAAACATGTCGCCCCCGCTCTGACGGACGGGGTTTGCAACCCATATCCATCAGGCTAAAAAATAAAAAGCAATTAACATCTTGACTTTTATAAGATTTATTCTTAAAGATAAGCCAGCCGGATTGCTCAGGACTTAGGTATCCGGACAGAAGTTTTTGCACATCCGCATATAATCAGAGATCATGGCAGATCATCTGATCTCTTAAAATAAAATGTGTAAAAAGTTACTTGTCTCATTCAAAGGTTCCGGCGGAAATACCTCCGAATCCACTCAGAATGTAATCTGACTTATGCAATAAAACAGCTGGATTAACCGGACGGGGTTGCACGGCTAAGGAAAGGTTTTCTGCGTGATCAGATAAAATTTCCCGGGCAAAATTTTCCGGACGGGGGTTGCAAACCCCGTCCGGCTGAGACTAAGGTTTTCACGATGAATCTTGTTAATCTCGTTTTCACGCTTTGTGTGAACGAGAGCGGGTGTTAATTTTTCATTTACTTAGGGAACTTTCAACAAATAAAATACCCTGATTTCCTGACATGTAGGGTGGGTGGAGCGAAGCGCAACCCACCGGCATCTGACAAACGGTGGGTTGCGCTTCGCTCCACCCACCCTACATTTTCTACATTTTCGGGTATTTTATTTGTTGGAAAATCTTTTATAATTCTGGGCAGCCTTGGAGAAATCAGTGCTTATTGAGTTCAAAGACATCAGTTTTCAATATCGCGACACCGATACCTGTGTTTTCAAAGATATTACCTGTCAGATATCCGGTCCCGGGTTTCACAGTTTGTTCGGGCCATCAGGTGTTGGAAAAACAACCCTTGCAAAAATGCTTGCCAGGAGCGTCAACGGATTTTCAGGTGAAATTATGGTTCAACAGATAGACAATATTCTTTATTCTTATAACTTGGAAAGGATTCCCGGATGGGCCTGTGTGGGAGAGCATCTCACGGAGATAACGCGGGCTTCGGGGGAGGAAAACAGACGTGATGAGCTGATTAAATCTTTCGGCCTTCGGGGATGTCTGGACTCACGATTCTCCCGGCTTTCTATGGGACAGCAGAACCGTGTCAATCTGGCGCGGTATCTTTTGCAGGAGTTTGATCTCCTGATCATGGATGAAAGCCTTGCCAATGTGGATGAAATCACCAAAGAGAAAATTATACTGAAAATTAAAGCCATGTTCCCTGGAAAATGTTTTTTATACATATCACATAACCTCGCGGAAGTCGCCAAGTTCTGCAAACAGATTCTTGTGCTTCGCGACTCAGCAAAAACCCCTCAGATGATTTCCATAGACGGACAGAATCATATGAAAGGAAAGCCTTTGGATAAAAAATTCCTTGAACGCAGCATGCTGGAGATTGTCCATGCTTCATAGACGTATCCTTCAATTCCTGCTTATCTATGTTCTGGGGCTGACTTCCTTACTCTTCATAAAATATGTTTTGAAGCTTTCAGACTATGTGATTCCCGGGCCCCAGGGGCTGAGCCATACGGTTTCCTGCGTGTTTGTCAAATATTTTTTTGATGTGATGAACACCCTCTCTGTCGCTGTTATCGGACATATTATATCTGTCTGCCTGGCAACCATTGTGGGGATTATCGGCAGGCTTAACAGCTGGGCAGGCTCATTTGTCAAAGTCGCGGCTTATAATATTCAGGCATATCCCATTGTCGCGGTCGCGCCCATCATTTTTATTCTTATGGGAGACGGTATCTCTTCCAGACTTCTGATCGCGGCTGTGATCTGCTATTTTCCCCTGCTGCTCTCCTTTATCGGCATCCTGTCCGAACCAGTGAGGGATATAGAGCATTTTTACGAAGTCACAGGAAGAATGAGCTGGCGGTTGCAGGTGAAAATTCGTGTGTTTGAGAATATGAACAAGCTCGCCACGGTCATTGTGGGAAGTGCCACTCTTGCCATGGTGGGAACCATTGTGGCCGAGTTTATCGCGGCAGACTCGGGTATCGGATACAGTATCCGCATCGCGCTTTACCAGAGTGATCTTTCAAAGGTGCTTGTGGCGCTTTTTCTCATAGGCATATGCACCTCGCTCTGGCTGACCTGCCTGGAACGGATAGGGTATCTTATCCAAAATCATTTTAGAAAGGGATGACAATATGTGTAAACACATTCAAAAACTCTGCTTTATCGCGGCTGTGACGGCTACCGTCATTGTGACGGGCGCGTGTGACAAAAAGACCGGGGATTCCGGAAAAGAGGTGACATATCGGCTTAAATGGCTTTTCAATGCCAGCGTGGCAGGGGATATTTATGCGGATGTAAACGGATTCTTCGCGGAACAGGGGCTTGATGTGACAATAAAGCCGGGAGGTCCGGAGCGGGACGCCATTAAAGAACTGGAACTTGGCCGGAGTCAGTTTGGCACGGCATCCGCGGATCAGGTCATCAGGGCAGTTTCCAAAGGGGCTTCTGTGGTGGTAATTGCCCAACTGTTTCAGACCAATTCCCTTCAGTGGATTTACAGACCTGATAAAACCCGGGTGGACACGCCTGAAGACCTGAGAGGCAAAACCATCGGCATCACCTACGGCGGCAATGACGAAGCCATCATGCGGGCAGTTTTGGCAAAATACAATATCATGGAAAATGAGGTGCAATTATTCAGTGTTCACTATGATTATACACCGTTTTACGAGGGGAAAGTGGATATTTGGCCGGTTTATCGGAATACCCAGGGAATTTTTATCAGTGAAAAACTCAGTGAGGCAGCAGAACGAACCGCGTTTTTTGACCCTGATATGGCAGGTGTCCGCTTTGTCGCCAACTCGGTCATCACCACAGAACAGATGATAAAGGAAGATCCTCAGACTGTTCGGAAATTCGTAACTGCGTTGCTCCGGGGCTGGCAGAAGAGCCTTGATCCGAAAAATGAGGAAAAAGCTGTGGCGGCCATTCACCAGTTTGACAAGGACACGTCCATTGAAACCGTAAGAAAACAGCTTTCCGTGACAAAGCGGTTTATAAAACCGTCACCGGAAACGGAGATCGGAAAAATTGACGCGGACGCGTGGAAACAGACCGAAAATATCATGCTGGAGCAGAACCTGATTCCCGGGCCTGTCAATGTGGAAAAGATTCTCAAGCCTTTTTACAATCTCTGAAAGGGTGTTTGAAAAGTCCCAGGAAAATGGCATATTTACTTCAAAAAACTCCGGACAGGGTTGCTTGCAAACTCCGTCCAACAAACTGTTGGGTTTCGTTCCTCAACCCAACCTACGAAGCTACATGGATTAGGGAGGGATAAGCAGGGATTCTGGCCTTTGCTGCATACAATCCCTGCTTATCGCTCATCCGTGCAGAGATGGCCCCTGAACCACGGAAGTAAGTATCCGACCAAAAGTTTTTTATACATCCTTTTCCGAACCGCGGAGAAACCCGGCTTTTTCCATTACGGGCGCCAGGTCATTCTGGTAAAAAAAGCCGGGTTTCTTCCCCGGGAAAAATATCAAAAACTTATGGTTAGGTACTTATCACAGATTTTTCTGATTTCTCTGATTGAAAAAAATCAGAACAATCCGTATAATCCGTGGTTCGGAACCACAACAAAAAAGCAGGCTGAAACCAGCTACAGCGGGGTTTACCCACCCTGTATGCCTGGCATGGCTAATATCTGCTTTCAATTTCCTGATACACTCCTTCTTGTTTTAGCTGGCGCAATATCTGGCTGAACTGTCTGGCCAAGGCCTCTCCTTCCGGTCCCAGGGATTTCTTAGAAAAGGCCACATAATCCGGATCTTCAGATAAAACATAAACGATCTCAAAAGGCTCTTTAAATCCGAGGTCTTTTCTGATCCATTCCAGATTTCCTTGTTCACCTACGGCCAGATCTGTACGCCCTTTGTAAAATATTTTTATCAGTTGTTTATCACTGTCGCATGCAAATTTTTTCAACCCCTGATATTCGTCAAATTTAGGGCCGTATGAATACTCCCTGACCACAGCAAAGGATTTATCTTTCAGATCATCAAGTCCGGATGCTTTTATGCTGCTTCCTTTTCTGGCAATGACAACAGACTGTTCAATATACATGGGTTCCTCTGAAAAATACATATATCTGAGTCTGTCTTCGGTCTTCTTCGGAACGATAAGGCCATTCAATCTGCCACTTTTCATATATTTTATCGCTCTTGACCAGGGTAATATTTTAATATCCGCATCAAATCCCAGACGGTTGCAGATTTCCTGAACAACTTCCACTGCCAGACCTGCAAGTTGTTTATCCTCTTTTACAACTACCAACGGGGGCCATTCCATCGTGGCAAAGGTCAGCTTCTCTGCCAGGGCATTCACCGGCAAAAAAAGTAACACAGCCATAAACAAAGACAGGCTCAGTCTTTTCAAAATGTCACTCTCCTTTAACTGTTTAAAATTTGATTAATTATATTAATATCTTTCGGCCATAAGCAGGTGATATGCTGTGTTTCCGAGTCCTGAAGGGAGGGCATATTTGAGTACAGAGAAACCCGGCTTTTTTCAGCAGGGAAAGGTGCCCCGCTCGGGGAAAAAGCCGGGTTTCTTCCCGCATCGCAGGTTTTTGTCCTATACACAGGTTTTGCTTTCATTATTCGGCATCCTTCATATTTGCCCAAAAGTACTTTACACTTTTGGTGATTTGAAAAAAAGTCCATTTTTTTTCAATCTACAAATTTTGTAGCTAAATAAAAGTAATATTTACAAATAGATATTGTAAAATCTACAAATTTTGTAGTTTTTTACACACTTCAAACATGATTAGCTAAAATTAACTACAAAATTTGTAGTTTTTTTTGTAATAGGTTGTTTATATTATAAAAATAATCAAAATTATCATGAATTAAAAAAAACATAAAAAATTCATTTTAGCTGAAAGTGTAAACTACTAAATGAAGGATGCCCATTATTCATACTTTTTCAGCTTACCTTCGTTTATAAGCTGCTGATAACTGGCTTCAAGTTTTTTGATCAGCGTTTTCGCATTAGGCACACTTTTATGAACATTGAAACTGCAATACCACAGATATAAGGGCCTGATGACCAAATTGGGAATGTCTGTTTTATCTAAAACCTCAGTTTCAATATATTTGTAATTCAGCAGATATTCCGCACGTCCTTTTTTGAGCATTTTAAATGCGCTCTCATGGGAATACGGATCAAAAAAAGAAACATTGTTCTCAGGGTCTCTTATCCATGCGCCCCAGTCTTTATAGGAAAAGCCTCTGACCAGAATCACCGAATGTCCCGCAAGCTCCTCTTTCTTTGAAATCGGATGCTTATCTCCGACCCAGTAAATCCGCATTTCCAGCGGAAACAGTTTGATATGACTCGGAATCATAGACTGACTGACAACCGGAATGGCACTTACCCCGTTGAAAAGATGAATCTTTCCTTCTGACAAATTTTTATAAAGCCTGGGGGCCGGATAGCTTTCAATCTTATACTTGATTTTTGCATTTTCAAGAGTTCTGACTGTGATTTCGTTAACCAGTCCCGCGGCCTTTCCTTCCTCATCCGTATAAGTAAGACCGGGGAATTCAAAAAAACCGACTTTCAGCAGGAAATTAGGAAGCAGTTCCCTGGCAGAATTTGCTTCTCCCCGGACAGTCTGAACCTGAAATGTGAAAAAAATAAATGCCGCGATAAAAAAAAATTTCATAATACCTTCGTATGATAACGGACAGCACATAAGAAAAATCCCGGGTCAGAAAAACCTGATCATCGAGTTATCGTTTTGACATCAGGTTTGCTGAATATTAAATTGACAATTTATATCATAAGCGTTTAATAAAGACAATCTTAAATATTATCATTCGATAATCAAGTTGTTTTTCTGTCATTCCTGCGAAAGCAGGAATCCACAGCTTCCGGAATCGCTGCATCAGCCAAAAATGACAAAAAAACTTGAACATCGAGTAAAAAGAAATGCTACAAATATGCCGTCCCCGCGGGACATTTCATTATCCGGAGTGCCAAACTTAGGGATTTTCCCAAAAATAAAATACCCGAAAATGTGGAAAAGTGCGGTGGGTTCCGCTTCGCTCCACCCACCCTACTTTTTTTATATTTTTTTTAGTATAATCCATAATCATCATCGGAGGCTCATTATGATTCGTTTTTTCGCAAATCATCCCACGGCCGCGAATCTCCTGGCACTTATCTTTATTGTCATGGGCGTGTTCAGTCTTTCATCGCTTCGCAGGGAAACCCTTCCAGACCATTCCGCGGATCAGGTGGAAGTCCGGGTAGTATATCCCGGTGCGACCGCGGAAGATGTTGAACAGGCCATCTGTCAGCGTATCGAAGATGTTGTGGATGGCGTGAACTATGTTGAGGAAGTTCGCTCGGAAGCACGGGAAGGTATGGGCAGTGTGGTCATTGAAATGCAGGAAGGAAAGGACTTCAGGCAGTTTATTGAGGATATAAAAACCGAAGTCGAGGCCATTGATGATTTCCCTGAACAGGCTGAAATCCCGGTTATCAGGGAACTGGGCAGAACGGATCAGGTCATTTCCATTGCTGTGACCGGGCCAATGTCTCCGCGGGATTTAAAGGCGTATTGCGAAGACCTGAAAACACGTTTGCAAATGGAGGATGAGATTTCTCTGGTCACGATCCAGGGCTTTTCAGATCATCAGATCCGCATTCAGATTCCGGGGCAGACCCTTATGCAGTATGGCCTGTCTGTCACAGACATTGCCGATGTCATCTCCCGGCAGAGCGTGGACCTTCCTGCCGGCACCATTGAAACCTCTGCCCAGGAAATTCTCATTCGTTTTACAGATGAACGCCGTTCTCCAAGAGAATTTGAGAGTCTTGTGGTGGTGGCAGGTGCAAGCGGTGCGGAAATTCGTCTGGGGGATATTGCTGAGATAAGCGATGTGTTTGAACTGGATGAGGAAAAAATCATCTTTAATGGTCAGAGAGCCGGACTGTTGCAGATCACCAAGACAAAATCCGAAGATGCACTTAAAATTGTAGATGCGCTCAGTTTGTTTTTAGAGAAAGAGGAAAAACTCAAGCCGCCGGCGGTTCAGTTTACGCTTACCCAGGATGTCTCCTCCATTGTGCGTGACCGTCTTCTGCTTCTGGTGAGAAATGGCTGGCAGGGATTAATTCTGGTCTTTCTGACCATGTGGCTCTTTTTCAGCTTCAAATTCTCATTCTGGGTTGCCATGGGCCTGCCGGTGTCCTTCCTGGGTGCATTTTTCTTTATACCGCATATCAATTATTCCCTGAATATGCTTACAATGGTGGGGCTGCTCATTGCCCTAGGTCTGCTCATGGATGATGCCATTGTGATTGCCGAGAATATCGCCACCCATCTCAGAAAAGGAAAATCCGCTATCCGGGCGGCAATTGACGGAACCGGCGAAGTAAAGGTGGGTGTCCTTTCCTCATTTCTCACAACCCTGTGTATTTTCGGGCCGATATCATTCACCGAAGGGGCCATCGGCAAAGTGCTGAAGGTGATGCCGGTGGTGCTGATACTGGTGCTGGCCGTCAGTATTGTCGAAGCGTTTTGCATTTTGCCAAACCACCTCGCCCACTCGCTAAAACATTATGACCCGGACAGCCAGGGCAGGCTCAGACGGCGATTTGACGGGGCAGTGGAATGGATGAGAGAGAACATCCTGGGCCGTGTCGTGGATTTCGCTGTGGGATGGCGATATCTCTTTGTGGGACTGACAGTTGCCGCGTTTATTCTTTCCGTGGGGATGATCATCTCCGGCAATCTGAAATTCCAGGCATTTCCCGATATTGACGGTGATGTTATTGAGGCGCGGGTTCTCATGCCCCAGGGCACGCCGCTGACACGCACCGAGGCGGTTGTAAAACGCATAACCACGGCCCTTGAGAAGGTGAATACGGAATTTACACCGCTTCAGCCCGGTCAGGAATCCCTGGTGAAAAATGTCTCAGTGCGGTATAATAAAAATATGGACGCGTATGAAAGCGGGCCTCATGTGGTCACGATCAATGCTGATCTTTTAAAAGCCGAGAATCGAAATGCCCGGGTGGATGATGTTCTCAACAAATGGCGGAAAAACATCGGTGATATTCCTGATATCATTTTTATGAAATTTACAGAACCGGCCATCGGGCCTGCGGGGCTTCCCATTGAAATCAGCGTCAAGGGAGATAATCTTGAAGAATTAAAAGCGGCCGCGCTGGAAATGCAAAGCTGGTTCAGCCAGTTCGAAGGGGTGTTTGATGTGTTTGACGATCTCCGCCCTGGAAAGCCTGAGATGCGTATCCGTATGCGTGAAGGGGCCGCGGGCATGGGACTGAATGCCCAAATGCTCGCGACCCAGTTGCGAACCGCGTATTATGGAAAGACTGTAAATGAGATTCAGGTGGGGGATGAGTCTTATGAGATTGATGTGCGTCTCCGAGATGAGGACCAGAACACCTTGGCGGATCTTGAATATTTTCATGTTACTTTGCCAGGAGGCAAACAGGTCCCCATCGGCTCTGCCGCGATTCTTGAATCCGGAAGAGGTTATGCCCGGATTGCAAGGGTTGACGGACAGCGCGCTGTGACGGTTCAGGGAAATATTGATCCGCATATGGTCAACGCGGCAGAGATTATCCGAATGTTCAAAACGGAATTTTTACCTGATTTTGAAAAGCAGTATCCTTTGGTTCGCGTTGACATAGAGGGCGAGTCCAAAGAATCCGGAAAAACAAGTGCTTCAATGCGGCGAGGATTTCTCATCGGGCTGATCGGCGTGTTTGTCCTGCTCAGTTTCCAGTTCCGCAGCTATGTTGAGCCGTTTGTGGTGATGATTGCCATTCCTTTTGCCCTGATCGGCGTGGTCTGGGGACATATCCTGATGGGGCTTGAACTCTGTATGCCGAGTATGATGGGGTTTATTTCCCTGGCCGGTATTGTGGTAAATGACTCCATTTTGCTGGTGGAGTTTCTTAAAACCCGGAGGCGAGAGGGGCAGGCCATTCCTGATGCGGCCCGTCATGCCAGCCGGGAACGGTTCCGGGCTGTGATGCTCACGTCTCTGACCACCATTGCGGGGCTGCTTCCCCTGCTTTCAGAGAGAAGCCTTCAGGCGCAGATTCTGATTCCTTTGGCCACAAGCATTGTGTTCGGACTTTTGGCGTCAACTGTGCTGGTCCTGATTGTTGTGCCGTCGTTGTACGCCATTCTCGGAGATCTGGGGCTGGCTTCCGAGGTTGAACATGAATAATCAGCAGGTCAAGACTCCCCCAGAAGTTCCGGGCGGATCCGGAGTGCAAAAATTGTATTTTTGCAATTGTTTCTGATTATAACGGATTTAGGGGATGCCGGTAAAGCCCCGCGGGGGCGGCATGTTTGCAGCATTCATCATGCAGGCCAGGCCCGCGGGGTCCTGCAGACCTGCTGCCACAAATATGCCGCCCTTACAAGGCTTGGTCGGCCCTCCCCTAAATCCGTTATAATCAGAATTGTTTTTTCAATCGGTCAGTCTGATCCTGCCCCGCAGACCCCGAATCTTTTCTGAGCCTGTCCCGGTGTAAGTACGTCAACATGCCGGGCACCGTTTTCCAGAAGGGCCCGTGCGCATTCATTCGCTGTGGATCCCGTGGTGATGACATCATCCGCAAGGAGTATTCCTTTTCCTCTGATTTAAGAAGGTTTTCTTACCCTGAACACATTTCTGATATTTGCCTGCCGTTCTTCCTGAGTCATGCCGACCTGCGATTCTGTGGCCCGGGTTCTCACAAGCATATCCGGCCTGACCTGAATGTCCGGCCAGTCCGCATTCAGAATTTCGGCCATCCGGGGCCACCTGCGAAACATCACATACGCCTGATTGAATCCCCGCTTTCTTAATCTTGTGATATGAAGCGGAACCGGGAGAATGATGTCAATGTCCTCCGGGTTCCAATGTCGTAAGAATGTTGAGAACAGAAGCAGTTCAAAGGGTCTTACCAGCCCGATGGCCTCCCTGTATTTGAACTCATGAATGGCCTTTCTGAATGCCTGATCATAAACACCGTAAGCCCGGGCCATTCTGAAGCGGGGCGGAGATGTCCGGCATCTGGCGCATAACGGGTCATTTTCCGAAGATGTGTTCATCATAAAGCCGCATTTGCGGCATATGGGAGGCTCGACCAGAGTAAATCCTTTGGAACAGGAGGGACAGAGAAAAGGAGAGACGACTTTCTGATAATCAAGGTTGTCAGGAAATGTTTCGGCAAATTTGCTCCAATATCCTTTTGCGGACAACGCTTTTTCCGGGGGCCGTGGAAAAAAAGTGCCACATACATAGCAGCGTGTTGGAAAAATTGCTTCCAGCAGAACGTCCGCAACGCGAATCAGCATGGATCTGAGTTCGGCCTGTAAGGTCATTTTTAATCCTTTTTGCCGGACAGCGCAAGCCTGTCCGAAACGTTCGCCCATGGTAAACCAGGAAATTATTAATTTTGGTCAGGTCATTCCTGCAATGCATCCAGCGGGCTTTTCACCCCCAGTCCGCCTTTGTTCATAACATGCAGATATATCATCGTTGTTGAAACATCATTATGTCCTAACAGATCCTGAACCGTCCTGATATCATAGCCGGATTCCAGCAGATGGGTGGCAAAGCTGTGTCGGAAGGTATGAGGGCTTACTTTTTTTCGGATACCCGCCTTTTTTGAGGCTGTTTTTACCGCTTTTCGGAGTCCGCTCTCATCAATATGGTGCCGCCGCATTTTATCGCTGCGAGGATCCTTTGCGATACGGTCCGAGGGGAAAATATACTTCCATATCAGTTCGTTTCCCGCATTGGGATATTTTTTTCCAGTGCAAAAGGCAGGTAAACTTCGCCCACTCCGTTCCGAATATCCTGGATATGAATTTTTCGACTTTTTTCAATTGGTTATGCAACAGAGGTTTTAACTGATCCGGAAGCATTGTGGTGCGGTCCTTCATTCCTTTCCCGTCACGCACCATTAAGTGATTCTGTCCGAAATCAATGTCTTTGACACGCAGGCGGACACATTCTTTTATCCTCAGCCCGCATCCGTAAAGCAGCTTTGCCATCAGCAGGTGTTTCCCTTTCATTGATGACAGAACAGCGGATACTTCCTCCCTGCTCATCACCTCAGGCAGATTTTTCGGTTTTTTTGATCTTTCAATGTGACCGAAGTTTCCCAGTTCGATTTTAAGGACATTTTTGTAAAGAAAGACAAGAGCATTGAGGGCCTGGTTCTGTGTGCCTGCCGCGACATTCCGGTCTCTTGCCAGGTGGGTGAGAAATTGCGCTATCTCGGATTCTCCCATTTCCCCGGGGTGACGTTTTCCATGATAAATTATATACCGTTTTATCCAGTCAGTATACGCGTTTTCAGTGTGGACTGAGTAATGTTTTTTCCGCATGACATCGCGTATGTGGTTAAGCAGTTCGCTCATAGTCAGCCGTTTTTTCTTGCATTATTTTGAAATGTATCCTATATGGATTTCAGGATAACTTTTTCTGTGATAAATTGCAATAAAAAAAACTGACAGATTATCCATACAGATAACTTTTTTAATTAATTATGAATATACGCAGAAACCTGAAACCGGGTCAGAAGGGCACAAAAAAACTGGCCGAGATATACGGAGACAGTCTTGTATGTGTCCGGTACCGGTATGATGAAAAAAGAAAAAAGCGGCTTAAAACGGTTGAAATTATTATTGATGAGGCAGACTGGGAGCCGCAGAAAAAAAAATCTGTGACAGACACGCTGATCGTCGGGATCAGGACAGAACTTAAGGAAACAAAGCTTCGGAGCAAGGTGAGAAATGCGGGCGGAAAATGGGACCGGACCAGGAAATTATGGGTGATTTCCTACACAAAAGCCGCGGGTCCGGGACTTGAAGACCGGATTGCGGAAGTAATTGTTTCCTGATGATAATTAAATCTGATCGTAACGGAGTCAGAAGAGATGAAACATTCTGAATTTATTGAATTATAAAACGAAAAATCTGTCCGTTCCGGGGTTCCGGGAATCAGAAATTCGGGATATCTGTCTCTTTGAAAAGTGCCGTTTTCCGGGAATGCCCGTCCGGATTCCTGTAAAAACGGAAAGTTGCGGGCGGCCTTCCGAAATCAGAGCCTCCCCCGGATCCGTTATAATCAGAATTAAAATGACGCGGAAACCGTAAAAGTTTCCACATTCAGAAACTTTGTATGGTCGGAGAAGAAAAACAAAGAAGTGTCTATATATAGAAACTCTGAAGATTTCCACATTTGGAAACAAGTTTCCATATATGGAAACTTGTTTCTATATACAGACACCTTAAAGTTTCTAAATATAGACACTTTGTATGGTCAGGGCAGGAAAAAGGGAAAGGTTTCCAGATACAGACAGCCCGAAAGTTTCTATATTCAGAAACTTGTTTCCATATATGGAAACCTGGTTTCTATATATGGAAACCTCGTTTTCCTGATAATCCAAGGTTATGCCCCTGTGTTTTGTGGAGATAGTGGTAAAATTTTATGGCTTGGAAAATTGTGAAAACAAGAATCGGAAGAGCTGGCGGATTAAAACAAAGAAAAAATCGTCAGCGGGAATGGGATCAGAAATACGGAGAAGGCAATTGGGCAATCGGATATGTCATCAATGAAAAATTCATTTTTCAGGAACAGGCATTGGATACGATTTACTATCGCAGTTATGAGGAACATTTTCGGACTCACCCTGATGATCTTAAAGAATTGATCTGTTTAGCAAAGAAACTGAGAAATCCTCATGCGGAGGCAACAACCGGAGTTGATCTGCAAGTTCCTGCTATCATGAAATATCTTGATGAAAATAATTTGGAGCTTCAGGGGAATGAGATGATTGATATAGGCTCTTGGAAAGGACAAGCTTCTCATCCAATCAGTATCCGCCTGAGCCCGTTACATATCAAGGTAGTCGGTGATGAGAAAATGACACTTGAAAAATTTTGGCAAAGTAAAAAATGTCTGGCAATATGGAAGGAAGACTGATAAAAAGATGGGCATAACCCGTCGTTTGAGCGGACGGAAAAAGCCCCGCCGCTCAACTCTGTGTTATTTTTCAGAGAACACTGTGAGAGCCTGACAGGCGCGGGGCGGAGGGGTTTTCAGAAAACCGGGAAGGTGAGAACGCCGAAGACTGACAGTTTTTTTATGAAATCAGAAAAACGAAAGTGTGAAAACCGAAGGCTGAGAGGTCTTTCATAAGATCATGAGACCGGAAGTGTCGGAAACCGGAGGCTGAGGGGCTTTCATGAAATCAGAGAAATGAAAATCTGAGACACCGAGGGCTGTGAGGTCTTTCATAAGATCATAAAACCGGAAGTGTCGGAAACCGGAGGCTGAGGGGCTTTCATGAAATCAGAAAAACGAAAGTGTGAAAACCGAAAGCTGAGAGGGCTTTCATAAGATCATAAAACCGGAAGTGTCAGAAACCGGAGGCTGAGGGGCTTTCATAAGATCAGAGAACTGAAAGCGTGAATCACCGCAGACTGAGAGGGCTTTCAGATATGAAAAATAACACGCGATGAAGCGGACGGAAAAAGCCCCGCCGCTTATCTCAGCGTTAGCTGGCTTACTTAATCAAAAGGAGCAAAAATGAGAGCAAAATTTACAGTGATAGCAATTCTTCTCTCAATAGTGTTGCTTATTACGATGAATACCGGAGTGGCAAACGCTGCAAGTGTGCGTTATAAATCGCATGTGGCTGAAAAGGGTTGGCTGGAATGGGTCAGAGATGGTCAGGTCGCAGGAACAACTGGTGAAAGCAGACAAATGGAAGCTGTCAGAATAGAAGTCAGCGGATTGCCTGCGGGAACTGTAATAAAATACAGAACTCATTCAGCCAACAAAGGCTGGTTGCCGTGGGTGTCAGGCGGTGAAATTTCAGGAACAACAGGTGAGGCAAGGCGTATTGAGGCAATTCAGATTAAGCTTTTAAATTCCCCTGACTGGAATGTAAAATATAAGGATGGTTGCCCTGGGCGGCTAACGGAGAAATTGCAGGAACAACCGGAGAAAGCAGACAGATCGAGGCAATCAGAATTATACTGGAGTGAAAAAATAATAATCCCGAACAGCCAGCTAACTTTTAAAATAAGAGGATTATATATGCCTAAATTGGTAGTGTTCTAAAACTGGACTTAAACTTTTTAACCCATTGAATCAATTTGGCAAATATCGGGGCAAGTCCAGTTTTAGAACACCACCCATGAGCCCATACACGTTCACGGTGAATATCAGGGGAAAGAGAGCAAGGCGGAACTGCACATTGAAGACGGCAAAGTTTCAGAAATTAAAATCTTAAAAGTGAAAGGCCGCAGACCTCTTGATTCGGCAGAACTTAAAAATTTTGAAATATTTGTGAGTCAGAGAGCAGATGAGATTGTTCAGAAATGGATAGATTATTTTGTTCTGCATAAAAAGGTGAAATTTGAAAAAGTAACCAGAAAGGTAAGATAATGAATAATCAGACTCTTTCAGATAGCATTGTTATCAATGTGACCGAAGCCGAATATGTTTCGCCGTACAAAATCCGACTGTGGTTCAGTGACGGAGCTGAACAGACTGTGAATTTCGAGCCGTTTTTAAAAAAGTCACATCATCCTGAAATAAAGAAATATCTCAATCAGAATCTGTTTAAAAATTTTTCCATTGCACACGGTCGGCTGGACTGGAACGATTATGATTTGTGTTTTTCCATGCAGGACTTGTATGAAGGAACAGTATAAATAAAACAGCCAGCTAACCCATCGCTGCACCGGACGCGAAAAGCGTGCGCCGGTGAGCTTTCACGTTAGCCTGCTTATCAAGTGCCACAAATAAAGGAAAAAGTGATGAACACCTATCATGCAAACTGCACAAATCAGCTTATTCAGGAAATAAAGGCAACACCCGGCGAGTATCTCCCGGCTTTGCTGAACATCGTGCGGGTTTTCCGTGAGAGCATAACGCTGAAACCGGCGGAAGGCAGCTTCCGACAGGGCTGGGAGGAAGCCATGAGCGGTGAGACAATGCCGGTTGACGAACTGTGGGCGGGTATCGGAAATGACGAATGAGAAGATTTTTCCCGATGTGGAATTCACTCCCGAATTCAAACGCAATCTGCGTTCGCTGGCAAAGAGATATCGTCATATCCGCTCGGATGTTCAGCCGGTGATAGAGCAGATTCGGAAGGGCGATTTTGTCGGAGATCAGATACCGAAAACAGGCGATCATACTATTTTCAAAGTGCGGGTGAGGAACAAAGATATTCGCAAGGGAAAAAGTGCCGGCTATCGTATCATATATTATGTGAAGACTGAGAGAAAAGTGATACTGATAACGATCTATTCAAAAACCGAACAATCGGATATCACTCCGAATCAGATACGGCAGATATTGAAAAATTATGAAAGCGGTGAATGACAATACTAAAAAACACATTGGAATCTCAGAAAAGCAGGCTAACCCGGCGTTGCAGCGGACGGGCGGGGCGCATCGGCAATGAAGCGCATCGCCGAACCCCGCCCGCCGCTGAACTCTGCGTTAGATTTTTCTTGATTCAGCTAGAAAGGAGATAGATGATGAAGGTGTGCATTTTTGTAGTCAAGGCTCTTCTGATTGCGGCTTTGGCAGTTGGCATTTCGATCAATGCTTTTGCAGACTGTTCTGACATTTTTGGAACTGGAAAATTTCGATTTATGTACGGATCATATGATCAACAGGTGTTCGGTTCGGTCTCTCAGTGCGGCGAAAATAGCTGTTTTGAGGGTGTTGTTGACTTTGGCAGTCATGGTCGTCAGCGCCTGAACATCACATACGACGGCAGTACATGGTGGGCGGACTGGTATGATACAAGCAATGGTTCTTTATGGCTTATGGGCACCTGTCAGGGAAGCACCGCTCAAGGTAAAGGGGGTTATAAAGGCGGATCCGGAAACACCCAAATTTATAGCGTGACGATCAAACATTAATTAACTCATTTCGGGGTGAGGGTTTTCGGAGTTTCAGTGGAACCCTCGCCGCCGGTTTATACGAATTTTAAAAAAGTGTGACAGTGTCACACAAATTGGGAAGCTATGAAAGACATAAGCAAAGACGCTGAATACAAACAGCTTGTTGAAAATATTGGCAGCGCCTATCAGTCCGCCAAAACCAGAATAGTTTCCGCTGTAAACACAGAGATGCTTCACGCCTATTGGCAGATTGGGAAATACATAATTGAATTTGAGCAGGGCGGAAAAATAAAAGCCGAATACGGGAAACGCCTTTTGGAAAAACTGTCAAAAGACCTCAGATTAAGGTATGGCAAAGGTTTCAGCAGAAGCAATCTGAATTACATGAGACTGCTGTACGACAAATATCCGGCATATGAGAAATTGTCAGACAGACTGAGCTGGTCGCATTACTATGAGCTGCTGAAGGTTGAAGATGATCTGGCGAGGGAATTCTATGAAAAACAGGCAATAATTGAGAACTGGACGATCAGAGAACTGAGGCGGCAGAAGAAAACAGGTCTGTTTCACCGGCTTGCAGTCGGAAAAGATAAGGAAAAAATACTGGAACTGTCGAAACAGGGGCAAATCATAGAATCGGAAAACGATTTTCTCAAAGACCCTCATGTTTTTGAATTTCTGAATTTTCCGGAGAATTATCAATACAATGAAAATGACATAGAGAAAGCTGTGATAAACAATCTTCAGCAGTTTTTGCTGGAACTTGGAAAAGGTTTCGCATTTGTCGGCAGACAGCAGCGCATCACACTGAACAACAGGCATTACTTCATAGATTTGGTGTTTTATCATGTGAAACTGAAATGCTATGTGCTGATAGATTTGAAAATCGGTGAGGTGGAGCATGAGCATATCGGACAGATGAAACTTTACCTGGGATACTACATGAAGGAAGTGAATGAGGAAACAGACAACGAACCCATCGGACTGATTCTATCCGAGGAGAAGGATGATATCATGGTTGAATATGCGATGCTGAATGACAAATCCAAGCTGGTTGTTTCAAAGTATCAGCTTTATCTGCCTGATATTGAACAGTTGAAAAACAAGGTGAAAGAAATAATAGAAAAATAGATGAAGAAGATCGGGAAAATTTACTAAAAATCTAACCCAGCGCTGCACCGGACGCAAAAAAGCCTGCGCCGGTGAGCTTGGTCGTTATAGTGCTATTACACTTATGAAAGGAAATATATTTGAAACAAAAACTTAACATTGAACTTTTGTGTCAGGAAGCAAAGAAATTTTCAGAAATAGAATCAGATTATAAAGAACCATGACTTTTCGGTGTAACTGACGGAAAAGCAGTTGGGACATATTTGGAACATAAATTTCAAGCTTATCTGCATGAGAACTATTCATATGTTGAGGGCAGCTCAGCAAAAGGAATTGATTTTCCAGAGCTGCTTGTCGATATGAAAGTTACAAGCATAAGACAACCTCAGTCATCCTGCCCTTTCAAATCAGCAAGACAAAAGATATTCGGCTTGGGATATTCCCTGCTGGTGTTTGTATATGATAAAACTGACGACGAAAAATCTCATACTGGACAACTTAATATTGTCCATACAATCTTTGTAAATTCAGAAAGGACAGCAGATTTTCAAACCACATCCGGCATAGTAAAAATCATTGAAAATGAAGGAAATAAAGACGATCTTCTTGCATTCTTTTCAGAAAGAATGCTCCCGGTTGATGAGATCGAAGCCAACCGTATAGCTGATGAATTACTGAAAGAGATTCCTGAAATAGGTTATCTCACTATATCAAACGCATTACAATGGCGACTGCAATATCGCAGGGTTATTGAAAAAGCTGATGAAGTTTCAGGAATTATAAGAGTAAGATAGGCTAAGGATCTATGGCTAAAAATTTGAAAACAACAGAGTTTGGTGCTTTTCAGACACCTCTAAATTTAGCTGAACAAATAACTCAGCTGGTATTCAAGCAATATCCATATATAAAATCATTAGTAGAGCCGACCTGCGGTATTGGTAATTTTATCAGAGCATCATTAAAACTGAATGATAATGTAAAATCCATATATGGCTGGGAAATCAACCATGAATATATAAAGTCTGCCAAAAGCATTAGCTGCAATAAATGTATAGATATAAGTATTGAGCAGAAAGATTTTTTTTCAGTTGACTGGTCATTATTGCCTGAACATTTAAAAGAATCTGTACTTTTCATAGGTAATCCTCCGTGGGTTACCAACTCGGAATTAGGCCGGATCGGCAGTAAGAATTTGCCGCATAAGACAAACTTTCAAAATTATGGCGGTTTTGAAGCAATCACAGGAAAAAGTAATTTTGATATATCCGAATGGATGCTGATTAAAATAGCTGAATATATTTCCGGAAAAAAAGCCGCATTATCTTTTCTTGTTAAAACGTCTGTTGCGAGAAAGATATTCCTTCACATATGCAAACACAGATTGCTGATTAAAAATATAAATATTTATAACATTGATGCCAAAAAGCATTTTGATGTTAGTGTTGATGCCTGCCTGTTATGCTCAGAGGGTTGTTTCAAGCCCCCAAAAGAATACATATCTTCAATATATGATTCCTTATCAGATAAATCTCCTACAAAAATTATGGGCTATACAAACGGAAAACTTATTGCGGATATTAATACATATAATTTACTTAAAGATGTTGATTCTCAATCTGAGATACCCTGGAGGTCAGGTATAAAACATGATTGTTCCAAAGTAATGGAATTTAATCTCAAAGACGGCAAACTGTTCAACGGATTTCAAGAACAGATTGATATTCCGGGAGATTATTTATACCCTATGTATAAAAGTTCACACGTTGCAAATGATAAGTTAAAAAAACCTGTAAAGTATATGTTAGTTACACAGAAAAAAATCGGTATTGAGACAGATTCAATTAAAATTCTTTCTCCAAAAACCTGGACATATCTGCAATCGCATAAGGAGAAGCTGGATTCACGAAAAAGTTCTATTTATAAAAATGCTCCGAAATTTTCAATATTCGGAGTTGGTGATTACAGCTTTCATCCCTGGAAAATTGTTATTTCAGGTTTGTATAAAAATATAAAATTTAAATTGATAGGCCCTTTTCAGAAAAAACCGATTGTTTTAGATGATACATGCTATATGATGAGTTTTAAATCTAAAAAAAAAGCTGAATTTGTTTACAGGTTGCTGTCTTCAAAAATAGCAGGCGAGTTTATTGATTCCATTGTCTTCAAGGATAGCAAAAGACCGATTACGGTTGCCTTGTTAAACAGAATAAATCTTAAACACTTGGCAAAACACTTGGGATTGATAGAAAAATATAATTTATTATTTGAAAATAATAAACATAAACAGCTTAATTTATTCTAAAAGCACTATAACCCGGCGCTGAACTCGGACGCAAAAGGGTTCCGGTCGCTATCGCTCCCTCCACCCTTTTGCGCCGGTTAGCTTAGCGTTAGCCGCCTTATGGAAAGAGTTGATAATGCTGACTAAAGAAAAAATTACAGAGAAATTGAGAGAGAAATATCCTTATCTTGTTTCCGAATACGGGATTAAGAGAATAGGTCTGTTCGGATCCTATTCAAAAGGAGAGCAGACTGAGGACAGCGATGTGGATATCATAGCGGAATTTGAAAGACCCATAGGACTCAGATTTGTCGAATTTGCGGAATATCTTGAGGAACTTCTGGGCAAAAAAACCGATATTCTGACTCCCGAGGGCGTAAGAGGAATAATTGTGAAAAGAATTGCTAAAGACATTGAAAAGAGTGTGAGCTATGTCTGAAAAAACTGACAGGGATTTTCTGGAACACATAAGGGAAGCCGCTGAAAGAGCGTCCTCATATACGGAAAAAATGAACTCTGAGGAGTTTCTCAGAGACACGAAGACTCAGGATGCCGTCATCCGCAACATCGAAATCATAGGCGAAGCCACAAAAAACCTGTCCGATGATCTGAGAGACAGACATCCGGAAATTCCGTGGAAAGGTCTGGCCGGGATGAGAGACAGGCTTATACATCAGTATTTCGGTGTCAACCTTGATGTTGTGTGGAGTGTGGCAAAAGATGAACTGCCTGAAATTTTGTTGCATATAAAGAAAATGAAAGAAACTGAATAAATACAAATGACAAAAACGGCGGCTAACCTGTCGTTTGAGCAGACGGAAAAAGCCCCGCCGCTTATCTCTGCGTTGGGTGCTTGTAAGATCAGTAGTGAACATTGAGGGAAAATGAAAAGATCACTTGTTGCTAAAAATTTGTTAATCACATTTTTGATAATTATAACACTTTGCCTGTCTTCAACCAGTCAGGCCAAAAGTGGGGTGATGAAAATGTTTCCAAGGCTCTGAAAAAGCTGATCCCGTTTTTGTTCCCCTCATTTTTTAACTGCCTGATTTTTAAGTCATAAAAAATTTGCGGAATAAAAATGGGATCGCAATTGTCAGCCCGGTTTGTGACATTTTCATCACCCCACTGTCGAACTCTCACAGAAGCTCCTCAGCCAATCCGAACGGGATCAGCGCAAGTGCAATTGTGCTCGTTGATGTAGTGTCGAACTCTCACAGAAGCTCCTCAGCCAATCCGAACAGACAGACAGGGCGGACGGGAAAGAAACCCGGCTTTTTCCGGCGGGGGGACCGGGGAATGAGGCTATACCCTGCATGGCCTGCACCGACATCAATGGAAACATATGATTTAAATTTGTTAAAAGCCACGAGAAATGAAGATTCTGTGTCATTTGACGCGTATATGAAAAATAAACGCTCATGAAAAAGCCGGTTTTTTCGCCCCCGGTCATGAAAATATTTTCAGATAAAAATCCGAGTTTTCAAAATGTATTGGACTTTGGACAAAATATCAACCCAAAATCAGTGCTGAAGCATGAGTTTTTATTCAGCAGTTATTTGGGAGCAAAAAACAATAAAATTTGCTCGTGATAATAAATTCATATACTGAATTACTTTCAGAGATTTTTAATGATGACTATACAGCAAAAAAATGTTATATATGCACACACCTCTCCCTCAGATGTCACGTCTTTATATATTTTCGATGCAGGACTAAGCCAGACGAAGCTGAAAGTTTTTGTTCAGTCGCCTGAACACTGTTTCCTCATCCGGCCACGGGCCGGAAACTGTTTCACGAATAAATCTGATAAAACCTTTCAGGCCATGATTTTTAACTGTTTTTATAAGGCATTCGGAATACTGGGCAAGAATGGTGAACAGATGACCGGTTTTCATCAGATAATGATATCCTTTCATGGCACTCCAGTTGTAAGAAAAACAGTGTTCATAATTATACCCGTGACGTTTTTCAACAAGTATGCCGGTTTCAATACCCCATCGGTGACGTGCTCCCATATTACAGCGTTCGTGAACATTGCCGTAGTTAAGCGGTTCGCTGGAAATCCAGGCATGACGGGAGGTCATGATCTCAGTCTCCGCATTTTTATTAACCTTTTCCCATGTCTCCTCACATACGACAACATGGATCACAATTTTGCGCCTGTATTTCTCTCCGTACCGGTATTCCAGTCCGTTCACCCATTCAAAATGCTGTTTACGATTCCCCCATTTCCTGTTTGCCCTGTTGCCTTTCTCAAGTCCTCTGAGCGAGTTGAATTCCTCCCACACACTGCGCAGACAATTGTCTTTCAGGACAATCATGAACTGCCATTTGTTCTCTGCGCACAACTCCGCCACAGGGCCGTTGGCATAAAGACCGTCAAGCAGCAATATTACCGGAAGACGGGGAAATTTCTTTTTCAGACGCCTCATCAGTCTGTGAAAAGCCTTCAGCTCACAGTCCTGTTTGTTGTTATCCGTATCTCCTTCCGGATAACTCAGAAATTCACTCATAAGGGGAATTGTCATTCCGTTATGAAATGCAAGGCAGGCTTCCAGCACATAGACATAATACTGCCTCCGCTCACTTTTCCCGATCTTGCGTTCCAGACATTCCTCACTCCATATCTCACTTCTTACAAACTTCTGTGTCCCGTCAACAGCCACAGGATAACAATTGCCGATCAGATAACGACGGAACTTTTTATTCCTGACAAACCGGCGGACCAGTTCAATATAAGCTTCTTCAATCTCGGCAACTTCAATTGCGGAAAGAAGACGCATCAGTGTGTCATTATGCGGCAGATCAGCAAGTTCAGGAAAATACAGCCGAAGATTTTCCATAAACATCGGACGGGTCATCTCCCGATTTGCCTCACGCCGGGAACTCATCTGGAATACAAAGGTAAGTATTCCGTAAATCAGAATGACCGTCATCTTATGTTTGCACTTTTTCGGATTTCTCGGGTCCTGAATCTTCCTCAGGCGTTTCAGAAGGACCGGAAGATGAGCTTTTATAATTTTCATTTGCTCTGTAAGCGCCTCTTCACGTTCCGCTTTTTCTTCCGCCACTGTCTTACAGGCACATTTGCAGTTCGGAAGGGAGTCCCGGGATGCAGGTTTCAGACCTTCTGTTTTCTGATGCTCGCGCAGTTGCTTTTCAACCTTTTTTTTCTCCGCTCTCTGATTTGTCAGTTCAGCGGTGTCAGGACGGCCGGATGCTGTCTGTTTTTCAGGCATGATTTTTCCTTTCTGATGCAATATAAATATCTGATGCAATATACATGCCAATATAATACAAAAAATAAATTTTGTCTTCCCCAAAAAACAGCGCGACAAAAAAAATTAAGGTTTTAATTAAAGCTTTGTGTATCAACGAATTAAATTTCATGCTTCAGAACTGACCCAAAATGAAAATGTTATATATCATACTGAGTTAATAACATAAAACATTAACTATTTAAAATAATTATAAAATATTATTTATCATTCTATAATATTGATATTTTTGTTAATTATTTATTTGGGAGTTTGAGCAACTGCTGATTTTCCCAAACTCCCGAATAAATATATTTCAATAAAATCAGATCATTATAGCTAAATACAGAAAAATAGCTATAACCGTTTGATATTATTTACATTTAATGACAATTAAAAATAATGTAATTATTTTAGACAATTGTTTTAAAGCAAATTTGTTTGTCCAAAGTCCAAAAAATGTATTTTCACGGTAAAAATTAATCCAGCCTGCAAAAGAAAGGAACAGAAAAATGGAAAAAGGAAATTCTCACAGCAAAACAATTGGTTATATTTTGTGGATTTTTGGTTTTCTGGGGGCGCACAGATTTTATTATGGAAAACCCATTTCAGGGACAATTTATTTTTTCACATTAGGATTGTTGTTTATTGGCTGGATTATTGACCTGTTTCTGATTCCTTCCATGGATCGTGAGGCTGATCTGAGATTCAGAGAGGGAGAAGCTGACTATGACATCGCCTGGATTCTGCTGACATTCCTCGGGGTTTTCGGAATTCACAGATTTTATATCGGCAAATGGTTCACAGGTGCTGTATATTTTCTGACGGGCGGCATCTTTCTTGTTGGCGTTATTTATGATTTTTGGACGTTAAATGATCAAATCCACATTATCAACAGTTCAAATTAGGAGGTGTATCATGGCAAAAAAAATTCTGGTCATTGATGATGACCCTGTGACAGTTAAATACCTCGAAACTGTCTTTAATGATAACGGATATGAAACCTGCTCCGCGGCCGATGGCGTGGAAGCCTTTGAAGTCACGAAAAAAGAGAGACCGGACCTGATAACACTTGACCTTGAAATGCCTGAGGAATGGGGCACGAGGTTTTATCGTAAACTTTCCAAAGACAAAGCGTTTAAAGATATACCCGTCATTGTTATCAGCGGAATGGCCTCACGCCATCTTTCCATTAAAAATGCAGTGGCTTATCTTAGCAAACCCTTTGACCGGGATAAACTTTTAGGCATTATCAGAGGCGCTATTGGTTAAAATTTGCTATTCTGCCAAAATCAGAATACAACATTATCATATTTCTTCATGATTCTGACCCATCATTCGGTAAATCCGAGGTTGATAAGGAACAATGGAAAAAATATTCACGCTTTTTTTCTCACGCTGTTGTTTTTAGTTATCATATTATGAGTCTGCGAACCAAACTGCTTGTTCTTTCCATTGTTCTTGCTCTGATTCCCCTTGGCATTGCAGGAAAAACCATGATCCGAATCACCCGGGATGAGCTGAAAAGTGTGACCAATGACAATCTGATATCAGTTGCAAAACAGGTGACAGAGGAGATTGAAAATTTTTACGCATACACCTGGATGACCCCGCTTCAGCTCATAAAAAAAGTCGTGGAAAACAAAGAACTGGGTGCCAAAGAAAAATTTTCTCTGCTGACCAAAGAAATGCAAAGCACTGCCGATTTTGTAGCAATCCAAATTTCCATTGAAGGCGAATCTTCTCCTTTTCTTCTCACCCAGGATAAATTTTCAGATCAGTTGAGAAACGCATCTCTTGATCCCGCACAAATTTTGGAACTGAGACCTGACCGGATCACACTGTTGCGAAAACAGAAGACTCTTTTTGTCGGAGACCTGAATTATCTTACCCCGTTAAATACCTGGCTACTCACAGTGATTCTTCTTCTGGATGAGAACGCATTCAGCCGCCCGGCCACGCTTTCAGCACGCATAAACCTTGGCCGCCTTCTGAATCGCATAAAAAATAACTCATTTACGAGGATAGGTTCCATAACCCTGATAGATTCCGAGGGGCGTATTCTCCTGGGTCAGGGAAATTCCGACACAGTTCCTCCGTACAAGCTCCTTGAAACTGTAAAGAATCTGTTATCCTCCGGCATCCGAACCATGGGAACCGAACTCAGTATTCTGCCTTCGGGTGAGCGAAGACTCGGGGCATACGCTTTCCCAAACGGCCCCGGGCTGGGTGTCATCGTGGAAATGAACGAAAGCCACGCATATTTAGGGCTTACAAAAATGGTGCGGAACTTTGTCACATGGCTCATTTTTGGTTTTTTTATTGCGATTATCGGGGGGATTGTTGTTTCCATATCTCTGACCAGACCGCTGCGGAAGCTGACCCAGGCTGTACGCAAGCTTTCAGAAGGAAATTTCTCAGCCTTTTCTGATATCCAAATCCGATCCCGCGACGAAGTGGGCACCCTTGCCAGGGCATTTATTGAAATGAATAATAATTTGGAAAAATTATATAAACATCAGGAGGAATATAACAAAACCCTTGAACAGAGAGTCGGGGAAAGGACAAAAGAACTTAATGAAACCCTTGAAAGAGCTGAACAAGCTAATGAAAAAATTATGGAGAGCATTCGGTATGCCAAAATGATTCAGATATCTTTGCTGGGCAATCTGGACAGGATGAAAGCATGTCTGCCTGACAGTTTCTTTATCTGGAAGCCCAGGGATATTGTGGGGGGAGATATAATCTTTACAGAGTCCTTTGAAGACAGTTTTATTGTCGCTGTCATTGACTGCACCGGACATGGGGTTCCCGGTGCCTTTATGACTATGATTGCTTCTTCCGGTTTAAAAAGAATTATCAGTGATGAAAGATGTCATAAACCCGGTGATATCCTGAAACGACTTAATTTTATTGTCAAAACATCTCTTCAGCAGGACACGGATTACGCGCTCTCTGATGATGGCCTGGACGCTGCCATATGTTTTGTTCAGTTATCAGTAACCAATGAACAATTAACGAAGAAAGCGCAACAAAATGCGGATGAGTGTTTACGAATAACGGACCGCTGTTCCCTGATGGCTGAACAGTGTTCACTGACTTTCGCAGGCGCGAGGCTGCCATTGCTTTATATTCATAAACGCGAAATAAATTTCATTAAAGGCGACCGGCAGAGCATTGGTTACAAACGATCTGATTTAAATTTCAGTTATACCAACCATACCGTTCATATTGAAAAAGGGATGTCTTTTTATATGTATAGCGACGGTTTTACAGATCAGAAAGGCGGAACAAAGGACCGCCGGTTCGGGAGCGGGCGTTTTAAAGAGCTGATAAGGGAAAACGCGCACCTGCCTTTTGAAATCCAGAAGGATGCGCTTCTCGATGTTTTCGAGAACTACAGAGGGGAAAATGAAAGACAGGATGATGTGACGGTCGTGGGATTTGGTTTTTAAATTATCATCTGTCAGCTTTCAGCTATACAACACCTCCGAAATCTCAGGTCCAGACACCTGCAATTACCTCATTGCAGTATCCACACCGCCCGTTCTTCAAATGTTCTGCCGTGATAAAAAAACCGGTTCTTAATATGACCGGTTTTCCGCATCCGGGACAGTAAGTATTATTTCCGGGATGTCCGGGAACATTTCCCACAAACGGATAACGAATTCCCCTGGCCTTTGCAATGTCATAGGCCCGTTCCAGGGTTGCTACGGGCGTGGGAGGAAGATTCCGCATCTGATAATCAGGGTGAAAACGGGTAAAATGTATCGGCACATCCGGGCCCAGTTCTCCCATCACCCATTCTGCCAGTTCTGTCAGCATTTTTTCAGAATCGTTTAATGTCGGAACAACCAAATTCACAATTTCCAGATGAACACCGTTTTTGGCCACCTGTCTTATGCTGCGTAAAACCGGCTCTAATTCCGCATTGCAGACCCGGCGATAAAAATCTTTGTCAAATCCTTTGAGATCAATCTTAATGGCATCAAGAACAGAACACATCTCATCAAGGGGTTCTTTGTTCATGAATCCGCAACTGATGAGAACGCTGCGGATATCCTGATTCCGGGAAATTCGGGCGATGTCTGTCAGATATTCGGTAAAAACCGTGGGTTCATTATAGGTGAATGCAATAACAGGAACATGACGTTGTGCTGTCGCCTGAACTATGGCTTCCGGAGGCGTGTATCTGGTTGAGAAATCTTCGGGACGGGCCTGGGATATTTCCCAGTTCTGGCAAAACTTGCAATGAAGCGGACACCCCGAAGTTGCCAGAGAAAACGCCGAACTCCCTGGCAGGAAATGATAAAGCGGCTTTTTTTCGATGGGATCAACATGCATGGTGACAGGGCGGCCATACACAAGACTTCTCAGTTCGCCTCTGACATTGATCCTTGCCTGGCACGCTCCGCGTTCGCCTTCGTTTATGAGGCATTCCCGGGCACATAGCAGACATTTTACAATGCCTTTTTTATGGTCATACTGACGTCCTTCAATTTTATCATCCGGTTGGTGACATGATAAACATTGCCCCCCCGGGGAATTGGCCGATATCCAGTAGCGTGCCAAAGGCGCATTCCGAATCATTTCATCTGAAGGAGAAGACAGAAGGCCGCCCCATGCGTTACCGAGAAACGCTTCGGACCAGGGCGGATAAGACAGAGAAAGACCGGCCCCGCCCAGAATCATACTGGCTCGGGATACACTTCTTAAAAACTCACGGCGAGATATGTTTTTGTTTTTATCAGGGGGAAACATTTTAAATCACCTGCCCTTTTCATCCGCAGGGAGGGTAGAAACATAGTGTAACTTTAAAAAATATAATTATGTCCGGTTGTGTTTCACTTCAGACCATTTTGGCGGGGCTGTGTTGCGCGCCGCCTCCCCTGCTCAATAAAATTTAAATTTGAGGCAAGAATATGGTACCACTCATTTTTATAAAAAAATATCACTGAAAATGAGGGATGTCAAGCCTGAGCAAATTTTTATGTTCTAAGTCGGAGACAGTTCTTTTTTTCTGATTATAACGGATTTAGTGAAGATTACAATATACTGAAATTATTGCTAAAGCATACCGTCCTCTCCAAATGCCGTTCCGGGGAAAACTGACGCCATGCGCGGCTTATAATGCCACAAAGGCACGAAGACGCGAAGTCTCACGAAGGCTCTCCGTGTCCCTCCGTGTCTCCGCGGCATTGTCTTTCCGGTCAGAAAAAAGCCGCACATGGTCCGGCATCTGAGAACTCGATGTTCAAGTTTTTTTCTGTCATTCCTGCGAAAGCAGGAATCCGCTGCTCCCGGAAGCGCCGTATATGCCCAAAATGGATTCCTGCTTTCGCAGGAATGACAGGCTTTTTACTCGAACCGGCATTCCTGCTTTCGCAGGAATGACAGGCTTTTTACTCGAACCGGCATTCCTGCTTTCGCAGGAATGACAGGCTTTTTACTCGAACCGGGTCAAAAAACTTGAACATCGAGTGAGAATGTCACTGTTTTCCGATTTTCCCCGGAATGGCGGGGGCCTCCCCTGAATCCGTTATCATCAGAAAAAAAGGGTGTGTCCCACCTTTTACACATCCGAAAAAATCAGCCGCAAAGACACAGAGAAACTTCGTGAAACTTTGTGCCTTCGTGTCTTCGTGGCAAAAAAAATGGCCGGTTCCGCTTTTCACACATCCGAAAAAATCAGCCGCAAAGACACAGAGAAACTTCGTGAAACTTTGTGCCTTCGTGTCTTCGTGGCAAAAAAAATGGCCGGTTCCGCTTTTCACACATCCGAAAAAATCAGCCGCAAAGACACAGAGAAACTTCGTGAAACTTTGTGCCTTCGTGTCTTCGTGGCAAAAAAAATGGCCGGTTCCGCTTTTCACACATCCGAAAAAATCAGCCGCAAAGACACAGAGAAACTTCGTGAAACTTTGTGCCTTCGTGTCTTCGTGGCAAAAAAAATGGCCGGTTCCGCTTTTCACACATCCGAAAAAATCAGCCGCAAAGACACAGAGAAACTTCGTGAAACTTTGTGCCTTCGTGTCTTCGTGGCAAAAAAACGGGTGTGTCCCGCTTTTTACACATAAAACCTGTCCTTGTGCAAAAGGCGGGACACACCCGAAAAAAAGCCGCAGGCTTTCCGCCCGCGGCTTTTTTTACAGCAAAAGATTATTCGGAATTAAAAATATCTGACATTCAAAACACAAATGAAATCCCGAATTTTCATCCCATTAGCCCACCTTTAAAATAATGGCAGCAGCTGTATCTCCGGCGGCACATCCGCCAAAGAGCATATATCCGCCACCCAGCATTACAGCTTCTTCAATTCCTTCTATCATACAGCGACCGGCTGTGGGTCCCTGGGGATGTCCGAAAATCATGGAACTTCCGTAATTATTGAAACTGTTGACGTCAATATTCATCTGCTGCGCCATATAGAGATCATTCGCGGCAAAAGGATTATGGGTTTTAATCACCTTGGTATCATGAATATCAAGATTGGCCTTTTCAAGGGCCATTCTCACTGCCGGTACCACGGCCGCGGCCATAAATCCTTTTTTGGCCCTGGCGTATCCGTAAGAAATCACCTGGATTTCAATTGCCGGATCAGCACTCAGTTCTTTTGCCTTTTCTCTGGTGGTCACTGTGATTCCCACATTTCCATCCGCAGGATGAGTCTGGGCACCAAACGTATGGACACCATCAGGCAGAACCGGTCTTAATTTGGCAAGCCCTTCTTTGGTTGTCGGCGTGACGCCTTCATCTGCCTCGACCAGAACAGTTTTCTTTTTGGAAACCTTTACTTCCGGCGCAAACATATATCGCTTCTGAAACGCCCGGTCATCAGCAAGCGCGTCCAGATATTGCTCATAGCGTCTCAGTGCCACATCGTCGCACTGCTCTCTTGTAACACCAGCTTCCTTGGATACATTTTCCGCAGTCTGAATCATGGCGTTTCCTGCCCAGGGATCCTTGTTGAAGTTATCCATGAGCCAGTTTTCCGATTCCACCTCTCCGCCGGGTCCCATGGGATTGGGCCAGATCGTATGCGGACCGTTTGAGCATCTGTCAACCATAAGGCAGTAGGCATTCTGATAATAATCATTCTCCACTCCCAGACTTGCCTGATAAACGCAGGTGGTTGAGGTGGAACATGCCTGCATGAGGGTCACACCGGGAATGCCTGTCGCGCCTATCATGGCCGCGGACCATGTCGAGCCGTAAAACATACGGTGCTGATGGATCGTAAGCCCCAGAAAATGATAATCAAACATTTTGGGGTCCCAGTTTTTTTCTGCGAACCACCTCTTGGAAGTATTTGCTCCCAGAACAATAGCATTTTCATTGGCCATGATCCCCTGCCATCTGGCAAAAGGCGTAGAATAATAACCTTTGTACGGTATAAACGCTTTTGTCAACATCTCATTCCTCTCCAAAAATTAAAAATTAATAGTAAACTACCGTGCAATCTGATGCCGGGTTGAGGTAAATAAAAAAATCCCGATATATTCAAAACCCGGCAATAAATCGCCGGGTATAAAGATCTTCAGAAATAAGGTATTACAAAAAAAATAATTAGTTGTCAAACTGAACGATCCGTTTTCATCTTGCAGTCATACAAGAGCAGGTCGTTAATTTTTTGCAATTATTGTTTCTGAAAATCCGAGAAAAAGATAAACGTTTTTCAAGTCCCGGGTACGTCCCCCGGGGTTGAAAACACCGGAATTTTACTGGCTGAACATGCTCAGATGAAACCAACGGTAATACAGGATCAGGCATATTTTTTCTGATAATCCGTCAGTCTCTGCCGCAGCCATTCCGGAAGTTCCGTCTTCCTGAAGGTGTCCATGTTCAGGCACACGGTCACGTTATGTCCTGAGACCACCACAATCTCCGGTTCTCCGCGCTTATATGTGGTGTAGCCCCAGGTGACTGAGGTTTGGCCGATATCCAATACACTGACTTCAACCTGAATCAGATCACCATAGCGCAAAGGATGACGGAAGTCCGTCTCCAAGTGAACTGTGGGAAATCCCACACGATATTTATTTAAGACCGTTGGGTAATCAATTCCCAGCTCGCTGCTGAACAACTCCTCCAGCGCAACATGGAAATAATGCAGAAAACGAGGATAATAAACGATTCCCGCGTGATCAATATCACTAAAACAAACTTTCAAATCTGCTCGAAAAGCCATATCACTCTCTCCGGAAACAGTTTTTAAGGCCAGGCTGAGTTCCAAATCACATCAGAAGGGCGCATTCCCATTTTCCCGATATCTTATGCAACCAACTGATTTAACTGATTTGATCTTAAAACGATTATAAAACTGAATCGTTATAAATCAGATACTTACAGTGATGACCAGGAAAATGGGAATGCGCCCCATCAGAAGCATCTGCCGACTTTTTTACATGATTCATCATTAAAGCAAGGTTCAACGTCAGAAAATCCCTTATGTTTTTCTGATTTAATTTTTAACCCTAACACCTGATTAATCTCTTTGTCAAGAACAGTTTCAGGCAGTTTGCCACAAGTGATGATGAATGAAATTCAGTATTTTGATATTCAGGAGAATGAACAGAATTTATCATTACTTGTCTAAAACTGGCACAAATTTTTCCATAAAAATATATGAAATCGGTTCGGTTTTACAACTGATCTTTACATAACTTTTTTTCTATAAACGGCCATGATCTGCCGGTCACAACGAACCATGAAAGTTTTATAGTTTTTCCTGACACTTAACACTTAACACCTGACACTTTCATATAAACGGGCATGAGCGGTCCGCTCACAACGAAACATGAAAGAACTTTTAACTTTATTAACTTTATTAACTTTAGTCACTTCGGACACTTTCATATAAACAGACATGACCCGCCAGTTACAACGAGCGATGAAAGTCGGGGAAAATCTCAAATTCCAAATCTCAAGTATGGCACAGGACTTGCGCACGGAAAATTTTGTTCCCATTTTTATAAAAAAGTGGTGTTATTGTTTTTATCAGTATGGTAATATTAGTTTTTGAAGAAATATTCTGATCAAAAAAGGAGGAATAATGCCAATGCTGACGGATTTGGAAAAAGGCTGATAAAAGCTGCCTAAAGGCATCTCTGATTATCAGCAGATCGAAAAAAAATTTTCAGGCCCCCGCGGGCAGACAGGGCGGACGGGGAAGAAACCCGGCTTTTTCCGGCGGGAGCGAGACTTCGTCCGGGGGAAAAAGCCGGGTTTCTCTGCTGTCCCGAACACGGCCCGGAAACTTTTCGGGTAGTCCTGCACAAGTAGTGATGAATGAGATTCAGTGTCCTGATAATCAGGGAACTGAACGAGATTTGTCACTACCCTTGAAGGACTACCACTTTTCGATCCAGTGACTGTAAGCCGTCGTACTTTTTTATTGTATAAGGAGGTTAAGGAGCTAAAATCGAGAATACGCGTCCATCGCCGGATGCCTGATGCCGCTGGCATGAAAGCGCCCTGGAAATACCGGGTATTGATTGAGAAGATGATAAGTCCGCTCCTCTGTATCAGGCATTCTTGGAAATCGCCTCACTCTCTGCGAAAAAAAGACTCGTCAGAAAACAACGATAAAGGTATGGTGAAAAAAATGGATATCCCTTTTGACAAAGTAAGCAATATCGGATTTATTTCAACCCGTCTTGCCGGAACAGACGGGGTTTCCTTGGAAACGATAAAATGGGCTGATGTTTTTGAGAAAAAAGGGTTCTCCTGCTTTTATTTTGCAGGAGAGCTTGACCGGCCTGAGGACCGCTCCTATCTCTTAAAAGAAGCCCATTTTAAGCATCCTGACATCCGAAAAATTTACAGGAACTGTTTCGGAGTCAGTACGCGGCGTCGCAGTCTCACGAAAAAAATTCATGAGATGAAGGAGCATATAAAAGATCATCTTTACAAATTTATCAAAAAATTCAACATTAATCTTCTGATTCCTCAAAATGCGCTGACAATACCGCTTAATCTTCCCCTGGGTCTTGCGATTACAGAGGTGATATCGGAAATGGGCATTCCCACCATTGCCCATCATCACGATTTTTTCTGGGAACGTCAGCAGTTTAAGACAAATGCAGCGTGGGAGTATCTGAACATGGCCTTTCCTCCTCATATTCCCACAATCCGGCATGTGGTGATCAATTCGTCTGCAAGTAACCAGCTAAGTCTCAGAACAGGCGTCTCATCAACCATCATCCCCAATGTAATGGATTTTGAAAACCCGCCTCAGAAGCCTGACGGTTACGCCTCGGATGTACGAAAAGACCTGGGAATTGAAGATGGCGAACTTTTTATTCTTCAGCCCACAAGGGTCGTCAAGCGAAAAGGGATCGAACATGCCATAGAACTGGTCAGAAGATTAAAAATGAAAGCCAAGCTGGTTATTTCCCATGCTTCCGGTGATGAGGGGCATGATTATGAAATGAGAGTAAGGCAGTATTCAAAGCTGATGAACGTGGATACGATTTTGTCTCAGACATCATTGATGATTGCAGAGGATGCTCTGAAAACGGAAAAAAAATCTATACCCTGAATGACATTTATCCCTATGCTGATCTTGTGACCTATCCCTCGGATTTCGAGGGATTCGGCAATGCTTTTCTTGAGGCGGTGTATTACCGTAAACCGATACTGGTAAATACCTATTCAATTTACCGGATTGATATCCAGCCCAAAGGATTTTCAACCATTGAAATTGACGGATATGTCACGGAAAAAGCAGTTCGTAAGACAAAGAAGATTCTGAAAGATGCTGCCCTGCGTGAGAAAATGGTGAATGACAATTATAAAATCGCAACGCAGTACTATTCTTATTCTGTTCTTCAGCAGAAACTGATGAATCTTATGCTTCCCAGCAATTGAATCACTGTCATCTGTCGAATAAGGTGTCTGAACCACCGACACATTTTTAAGTTTGCAGTTCTGCGTTCAGGCGGTCTGAGACCGCCTGAACGTGGGACTAAGTACCCGGCCATAAATTTTCAGGTATCAGTGGATTCCGGGTCAGAACCAATACCGTTCGGCACGATTTTTGCGTACATTTGTAACTAACTGAATTCATATATCCGGAAAACTGAAATCCCGAAATGTCCGCCGGGCGTTTTTCGGAAACAATTTCTCCAAAATGCGGAAATGCCGGGCATTTCCGTCCGGCTATGCAAAAATCATGCCGAACGATATTGGGTCAGAACTGAAAAAAAGTCCTTTTTTTCAGTTCCGCCCGGAATGACATGTGGCGCATGTCGTGCTACTTATGGCAGGAAATCCCGGAAAACTTTTGGCCAGCTACTTATGAACGGAAGCCCCGGTTGTCATCTGTCTGCCGGGAACTGACAAAGATATCAGTTGGATGTAATATTTTTGTTCTTTTCCATAATGATGCCTGTTTTCCTGCGAATCAGCCAGACCAGAAAATAGATAATCGGGGTATCTGACAGCGCTATTGTAAGTTTCACAATCCATTGGCCCAGTATTAACGGCCATACAGGAAGAACATTGTAAAAAGCAATGGTGACAAAAAGAAACGAGTCAACAAACTGGGAAACAGCAGTGGAAAGGTTGTTTCTGAGCCACAAATGCCGGTCTTTTGTTATCTTTTTCCAGAAATGAAATGCCCATACATCATGAAACTGACTGACAAGATAGGCAATAAGGGATGCCACAATAATTCTGGACGTACTTCCCATAATTGTCTGAAAGGCTTCCTCCTGGTGCCAGAACGGCGCTTCGGGCAACAACAAACTTATCCGGACAAGGAGAAATACAAACACAAGCGCCAGGAACCCGCCTAAAACTGTAACATTCGCTTTTTCCTTTCCCCATATTTCACTGATTACATCAGTGGCAATGAAAGTCGCAGAATATGCAAGAATACCGGCAGGCACAAATAATCCGAAAATATTGATAATTTTATTCGCAAGAACAGAGGCGATGGCAATACTTCCCGCGAAGATGCTCACCAATATGATAAGGTATTTCTCATTTCTCACTTCTCACTTCTCATTTCTCACTTTCACAAAGTCTGAAACTAACCCGAGGATATCCTCTGTTTCTTCCGGGTCCCTCCATTCAATCTCAGAATCTGCCTTGAACCATGTCAGTTGGCGTTTTGCATATCTTCTGGTATCTCGCTTCAAAGTTCTCAGGGCCTCATCATAAGAAAGACGCCCGCGGAGAAAATCAGCAATATGGCGATAACCAATAGACTGCATTGACTTGAGGTTTTCGGAGTAACCCATGTCAAAAAGTTTCCCCACCTCATCAGAAAGCCCCTGTTCGATCATCGCATCAACTCTTGACTCAATACGATGATAAAGCATTTCCCTGTCCTTATGCAGACCGATTTTTAACACATTAAACGGCGCGTCCGCGAACCTATGCTCACGGTGGTGGTCAGAAATGGTTCTTCCGGTAATTTCATATACCTCAAGGGCTCTGACAATCCTGAAAATATCATTCGGATGCAGCCGTTCCGCTGTCTCGGGATCGTACTGACCTAATCGCTCATGAAGAAAAGCAGATCCGCTGAGTGCTGCTTCCTGTTTCAGGCGTCTGCGGATATCCGGGTCCGACGGCGCATCACGAAACATGCCCTGTGTCAGCGATTTGATATAAAGCCCTGTGCCGCCCACAACAAAAGGCATAATCTTGCGCTGATGAAGTTCCATGATCTTTTTCCGGGCCATTTTCGCAAATTTTGCAGCATCAAAAGGTTCATCCGGCTCGACAATGTCAATCATATGGTGGGGAATACAGGCTTGTTCATCCGGAGTTGGCTTGGCCGTGCCAATATCCATATATTTGTAAATCTGCATTGAATCAGCGCCGATAATTTCACCGTCAAACATTTTGGCGATTTTGATTGCAACGGAGGTTTTCCCAACTCCTGTGGGGCCGCAAATAATGACAACGTCGAATTTCGGTTTATCAGAATTCATAAAACAAATCCATTTAACAGGTGGTTAAAAATTTTCCAAGTTTTGACAGGTGTTATCTGCCTGTGGAACCCGGGAAATCCGCAAAATGCGAAAATTCAGTTGATAATAAGATTCTCAGAACCTTGAAAATATCAGTCTGAAGGCTGATATCACAGACAATAAAATTATATTCAGTAGATCGAAAAGTTTCCGGACTGTGTGCGGCATGGCAGAGAAACCCGGCTTTTTTTCCCGGACAGAAGACTCCCCCCGCCGGAAAAAGCCGGGTTTCTCCCCCGTTCGCCGTGTCTGTCCCGCGACAGCCCGAAAACTTTTCGATCTACTGATATTAAATAAATGATTGACAACAGATTCGGAATGGAAACAAAATAGCGGAAGATGATGAGAGCAGGAGAGTCATTTTCTGTCTGACATTGCTGGCAACGGTATTTATTGGCAACATCTGTTTCATTATGAAAGTGCCAGATATCAGGAAAAAGACTGGGACTTTTCATATTTTTGTTGTGACCGCGAACTTATGACCATTTATCCGAAAATATCCTCAACAACTCCGCCGCGCTTCAGAAATTTAAGCGGATCAGGATGTTTCAGAATCTTATGCAGGTAAGCCTTCTGTTTTTCCTTGGCAATATCATACAAATTTTCATTGACATTCCATCGTGAGGCAAAATGCAGCCGCAGAAGTCGGTCAACTTCCTCAGACAGTGACTGAATACGATTTTCAGTGAATTCGTAAAAACAGATTGTCTTTTGGAGAAGCTCCACCTCACTTTTATATCCGGGGACCTTGCCCTCCTTGAATTCATGGTAAAGATAAAGAAGTTTTTCCAAATAAATCCGGTCAGACATCTGCGCCAGAAAATCCGCCACTGCCAGCATTTTCCCAAGAGATTCAACTTCCTCGGACGGGAACGTTATACCGGAAATATCAACAAAAGGATTGGTACACAGAATCATGGCCTGGCCCTCGACAATTTCATCATAAGACAAACCGTGTTCAGTGCCGTGGCGTTTTATAAAATCCATACTTCGCTGAACATGAGTGCTGGTGTATTTGGCTCCGGTGCCTTCAGTGTCATGGTTTTCCTGAATATATCCTGTATCGTGGAAAAGTGCTGATATCAGCCCCAGCATAACATGGCGATAGGAGAAGGTCATGTTGTCAATCACGCCGCCGTGAATCATCCGCGCCATTGCGAGAAAAACATCAGTGGTATGACGGAGGTCATGATATTTCGTATTGCAGGCCCGGTATCCCGGATAAGTTCCGTTAAAAAGCCTGAGAACTGTCATAAATACAGTTTCAACAGGAGCAAAATCAAATTCGGAAGAAATCATGCTACAGATAATTCTCACTTCCTTCAGTACGTCTTCCGGACAATCTATTTGGAGAATGCAGTAGATATCCTTATCATCCATTATCCTTCTTTCAAAAGTCATTGGTGATTAATGATTCGCCATCAAGATACAACACACATCAGAAAATCATTCGTCCATCTGAATAATCTGTGCATCCAGATCAGATCCCCTTATATGAAGCAAAGACACGGTAACGGGATAATCTCCCCGTTTCGGGCCAGCACTGCCCGGGTTTAAAAAAAGTACGCCGTTTTTCTTTTCAACAAATGGATTGTGAGTATGGCCGTTGATAACAGCAGCAAAACCCGCGGCCCCGGGATCCAAATCAAGCTGATACGGATTATGAAACATATACAGACAGACGTTTCCAATCTCAATAATTTCCGTGACAGGAAGTTTGTTTGCCCATTCCCCGTAATCCATATTTCCCCGAACAGCCGTGACAGGAGCGATTTCTCGCAAAGCCTCAAGAATATTTGGCCGATCAACATCCCCTGCATGAATGATCAGGTCAGTCCCATTAAAAATTTTGGCTATCCCGGGCCGCAGAAGGCCGTGGGTATCTGAGATAACACCGACAAGAAAATTATCCTTGTTTTTTAATTTTGCGGACATCATAATTTTTTCCCTTGTACGGGTGCAATTCCAAAGTGATGTAAACAGTGCAACTGTCTGAAATTATTAAAACGGATATTTCAACAAAATTTCTGTCTGTTTCAGTTATTTCGGCGTATTATATAATTTCAGCATTTCGGATCATCACTTTGGGAATGCCTCCCTTGCACGTTCAGTCAATGATCAGGTTTTTGACAAAAACCATTTATTTCATGAAACAGAGGGAAAAGTCAATGGGCTTATCATCGCTCGGAATATTTATTAAGTACCTGACCATAAGTTTTCGATATTCGCACAGGAAAGAAACCCGGCTTTTTTTTCGGAATGAGCCGCCGCCTCTGAAGGAAAAACCCGGGTTTCTCCGCGGTTCACAGAAAAAATGTATAAAAAACTTTTGATCAGGTACTTATGAAAGAGAGTTGTGATTTGGGATTTATGATTTGCGATTTGTCATTGATTCTGCTCCGACTTTTCAGCATATTTCAGTTCGCAGTTCAGCGTTCAGATGCTTTTCCCTTGTTTTATATATTCGCAGAGTTTCGTATTTGTACATAATTCATAATATTTCCGATCTGTTATATCTGTAATTTCTAAAGTGTCCGCGTCAATTCTGGGGATCAGACTCTCCCGAATCACCAAACGCTGATATGTTCCGGTCACAGTGGGAAATTTTCCAATATAAAATTTATGCTTCTTTTTTTGAACAGAAGCCTCCACAGGCTTCAGATCAATCTCTTCTGACAGTTTTTTAAAACCGGTGGCATCCAGTTCAATGCCGTTGACATTATACCGAAGCGACAGATCATCGCTTGTAACCGCTATTTCTTCATCTGATGCTGTCTGAAATACATAGAGATTGAACGGCTCGTTATTTCCGGCCATTTTTTTTCGGACAGCTTTTGAACATCCTGAAAGCCGGTCTGCCAAATTAATTGCTGATGATATCATAATCTGATTATCACCGTCAAAAAAAATCGTGGGCGCATTATCCCGATAGGTAATGCCAATCCCCAGTTCCAGCTCCGGCAGCTGGTATTTTTTATTTTTGGTATTATATCGCTGTATGACAGAGAGCATGCTGATGGCAAGGCCACATGCGCGGGCCACGCTGTACCAGTCTTCCGGTGTATCCTCTCTTTCATAAATTGACAGGATATATGCGTCACCTTCGATACAGACCTTCACCGCACCATAGTCAGGCAGTATCTCCGTAATGGGATCAAAAAAGTTCAGGCTGAAATATGTTGCCGGATTCAGTCCTTTTTTCTTCATTTTGTGGACAACATCCGTGGACCCCCGGACATCCGCCTTGATAATGACATGGCTGATCACCGGTTTTTCTTCGGATTCACGTTCATGAGGTAACAAAAACTCATATAACGTGTTGTTTGCACGGGAAAGGCTGATAATATCTTCTTTTGTGGTCAGGTTGATACAGTCCATGGCCTCTTTAAGCATATTATAATTCTGCACGTCCCTGTGATAGCGAATAAAACCGTTGAGAAATCGTATCAGATACGCTTTTCTGGTTCTGACCCTGACTTTTTCCAGTTTTATTACCAAATCCCGGAGCGGTCTCAGAGAAAATGATTTTTCATAGTATGGCTTCAGCCGCTTCAGCCGGGTTTTGATACCCCGCCTTGATTTGGGTGAAATCAGAAATTCTGAAACTAGCTGAGGAACCAGCGGCGGGCAGTATTCGAGATAAACAGGCTGCATTTCATAAGTGGCGGTGATCCTTTCAATTATGCCTTTTTTTCTGAATTTCCTGTAAAAAAAATTCAAAAGTTTCTTTTGCTCCCTGGCATAGTTTTTGAGATATAACAAACTGTTTTTGGTCCATTTTTGTTTTTTCAGCGTCTGAAGTCGCTCCCATGATTGAAAATAATTGAACAACATATCAATATTACTGACTTCCATGGTCCAGGCATCACTATTCTGATTATCCGGTTCCGGGGAGGGGGTTTTCGGTGCGGAGTCCGGGTTTTGTGCTGATGCCTTTCTGAGTGCGGCAGCGGCATCCTTTGAAGCAATTTCAGCCAGGAGGCTTTTGATAAAAGTTATTAAAGTATTGTAGTTGTCAGTATCCTCAAGACGATGGCCCAGCAATATATCGTATTCTTCTATTGTAAAAAAATCGTCAGCGATATCTTCCACATGAAACAAAGGGTTGGAAAAAATATGATCAGGAAGAACAGCCTCTGCCCCGAAATTTGACTCACGCATTTCCTTTAACTCCTTGGTCTGAACTTCAGTCAGATGCTGAAACAGTTCATTGCCTGTATTGCGTAAAATCTTCTTTTTTTTTTCCAAAATTTCAGAGAGTTCTCTTTTTAACTGTCCGGCTTCCTCCTGCTTATGGGGTGAACTTTCATACTGCTGTATAATATTTTTAAAATGCACAATCAGTTTCTCATATCGGTCCCGAATACTTTTTGTTAAAAATTTGATAATGGCTGCCTGAACCAGATAATCAATTTGGATATCACGACGCAGCTTTGCCTTGTTGACTCCGTCCATCATGACCTCATGGCAAAGCCTTTTGAATTCATCCTTTTCTTTGCCTGGATTCGCAGATTTGTCCAAGCCCAGAATTTCTTCGGATTTTGTATGCGCGGCAATAATCTGTGTTATTATTTTGATGGCCGCCTTGCAAAAATCCGGACTCAGATGGACGTCATACCGAATATTGTCAACACCCCTGGCCAGTCTGTTCAGGGAAAATATAATTTCCGGAGTTTTAATGGGAAACTCTTTCAAACTGAGGGGTTTGAAAGAATTTTTTAAAAAAGTGAACATGATTAAATGAAGTCCTGTTTCCGAAAGATGCTTATCATGTTTATGCTGTTCTGTCAGATGATTTCAAAGCGTTTTTACCTTTCCGCTTATGATCAGTAAAAAAATGTTTACAAAAGAGAACTGATCTTATATAATTTTTTTTGAAATTTTTTTGGAAATGAATCATAACTAACAGGCTAAATTCATTATTTATTATGCACCATAAACGGAAATATGGGGCTTTAATTAAAAATTTTACCTTGAAAAATGGGAATTTTTTTTCAATTTTGGTTTTTATTGGCAAAAAATTGTCTTTCCGGTAGGGACGACAGTATCTGAATTCATTTTGACAAATGCCGAGGATAAAAGGGGCCAGCTCCTGCGTCCTGGCTTTCAGGACAAAAATTATGCCTGAAAAAAAACAGAATTGAAAGACTATATTAAATTTATTTTTAGACGCGTCTGTAATGGCGGGTTGATAAAAAAAGAGACTTGCTCTTTCCTTAGACTGATTCCTATTCTCAGCTTGTTCATTTCATAAAACAGCAGGATAAGTCAATAGGGTGAAAAGAGTATTCTGGGGGGAGGAATTTCCTACCTTCGGGCAACTTGCTTCTGTATTTGATTCTGAAAAGGGGGAAAATAAAAAAAAGGGATTTTTATGGGAAAAAAAAGTTCAGCCAAATCAACTTCAAAAAAGAAAAGTACATCCAAAAAAAAGGATCCGGCAGTAAAGAAGACGACTACAAAAAAAAAGGTTACTGCAAAAGCTAAAACCACAGCTGCAAAAGCCAAAGTAAAAAAGGGAACAGGCGTCAAAAAAGCCGCTGGGACAAAAAAGAAAATTTCTTTAAAAAAGCTTGTATTGAAAAAATTTGACGCGTGGGAGCCTGAGCGTCTTTTCGAGCCTGCCGGGGGGGAGGCGGAAGAATTTTCAGCCCCGCCCTTTGTCTCGGATGAAAAGGACGCGGGGGAACTCAGGGAACTGCTGGCCAGAGCGTTTGATTTCAAAACATTTCCGAAAAAGCCGCGGGTTCCGGTCGGCGAGCTTCTTGCAAAGCAGTTTGACGCGTGGAAGCCTGAGCGTCTTTTCGAGCCTGCCGGGGGGAGGCGGAAACATTTTCAGCCCCGCCCTTTGTCTCGGATGAAAAGGCCTTGGGGGAACTCAGGGAACTGCTGGCCAGAGCGTTTGATTTCAAAACATTTCCGAAAAAGCCGCGGGTTCCGGTCAGCGAGCTTCTTGTGAAACAATTTGACACATGGGAGCCTGAGCGTCTTTTTGAGCCGGATCAGGGGGAGGCGGAAACGTTTTCAGCCCCGCCCTTTGTCTCGGATGAAAAGGACGCGGGGGAACTCAGGGACCTGCTGGCCAGAGTCTTTGATTTCAAAACATTTCCGAAAAAGCCGCGGATCCCGGTCAGCGAGCTTCTTGTGAAGCAATTTGACACATGGGAGCCTGAGCGTCTTTTTGAGCCGGATCAGGGGGAGGCGGAAACGTTTTCAGCCCCGCCCTTTGTCTCGGATGAAAAGGACGCGGGGGAACTCAGGGACCTGCTGGCCAGAGTCTTTGATTTCAAAACATTTCCGAAAAAGCAGCGGATCCCGGTCAGCGAGCTTCTTGTGAAGCAATTTGACACATGGGAGCCTGAGCGTCTTTTTGAGCCGGATCAGGGGGAGGCGGAAACGTTTTCAGCCCCGCCCTTTGTCTCGGATGAAAAGGACGCGGGGGAACTCAGGGGCCTGCTGGCCAGAGTTTTTGATTTCAAAACATTTCCGAAAAAGCCGCGGGTTCCGGTCAGCGAGCTTCTTGCAAAGCAGTTTGACGCGTGGGAGCCTGGGTGCCTTTTTGAGCCGGATCAGGGGGAGGCGGAAACGTTTTCAGCCCCGCCCTTTGTCTCGGATGAAAAGGACGCGGGGGAACTCAGGGAACTGCTGGCCAGGGTCTTTGATTTCAAAACATTTCCGAAAAAGCCGCGGATTCCGGTCAGCGAGCTTCTTGTGAAGCAATTTGACGCGTGGGAGCCTGGGCGTCTTTTTGAGCCGGATCAGGGGGAGGCGGAAACGTTTTCAGCCCCGCCCTTTGTCTCGGATGAAAAGGACGCGGGGGAACTCAGGGGCCTGCTGGCCAGAGTCTTTGATTTCAAAACATTTCCGAAAAAGCCGCGGGTTCCGGTCAGCGAGCTTCTTATGAAGCAGTTTGACGCGTGGGAGCCTGAGCGTCTTTTTGAGCCGGATCAGGGGGAGGCGGAAACGTTTTCAGCCCCGCCCTTTGTCTCGGATGAAAAGGACGCGGGGGAACTCAGGGACCTGCTGGCCAGGGTCTTTGATTTCAAAGATTTTCCTGAAAAGGCTGAGGAGCCTGAAGCGGAAAAAACGCCTGAAGCACCTGCTGTTCCTGAGAAGGAACCTGAAAAGGCTGAGGAGTCTGAAGCGGAAAAAACGCCTGAAGCACCTGCTGTTCCTGAAAAGGAACCTGAAAAGGCCGAGGAGTCTGAAGCGGAAAAAACGCCTGAAGCACCTGCTGTTCCTGAAAAGGAACCTGAAAAGGCCGAGGAGCCTGAAGCGGAAAAAGCTCCTGAGCAGGAGCCTGAAGCGCCAAAAGCCGAACCTGAAAAGCCTTCGGAACTTGTTAAAGAAGAAATAAAACCTGATAAAACAGCGGATGAATCCAAGGAAACAGCTAAAGAAGCTGTAAAACCAGCAGAGATCAGAAAAGCGACTCCCGAGCAATACAGGCCTCCTGTGAAAAATCAGGGAACGCCGCCGAAAGTGGACGAAACTCATGATGAGCTGCCCGCTCCTAAGAAAGGATCTGACCCTATGCAAAAGACGGTAAAAATTTCTATTGCCTGCGTTGTTTTTGTTTTTGCAATTATTATCGGTACCAGTGTTTCAAATGTTCGCAAATATTATATTGAAACGACTGATGAAGCTGTTGAAATTTGGCAAGGGTGGTTTGCCCCTCTGGGCGAGGAGATGATTGTGAGTCTTCCCGGGGTGCAGGCACCGGAAACTGTGAAATCTGTTTACGCTAAAGAAGAAGTTTATCCGCTTGCATTCAACTATTTCATTCAGAAAGCAGATACGCTTTTGGAAGCTCCGGGTACTCTTGATTTTGCAAAAATCAATTTTTATCTGAACAAGGCGATTTCATTCGGAACCCCGGAAAATGTAAACAAGGCTTATGAACGCTTAAAAACAATTGATCTGCTCATTTTGATGAACAAGGCAGACATTGCCGCAAGCAAAGGAACGCTGGCCGGCTTTGAAGCCGCGTTGAAACATCTTAATAAAGCTGCCTTGCTTGTTGAGAAGATCGTTTCACCCAAGGTCAAAGACAATCAGGTTGAGTATGTCAGCAATAAAATTGAACTGGTCAAAAGTTTAATGGCAAAGCTTAAAGCAAAGGAGACTGAGAAGTCAGCAGAGGAATCTGAGACAGATCAGAAAACGTCAGCACCGGACTCTGAAACTGTTCAGGAGAAGTCAGCACCGGACTCTGAAACTGTTCAGCCTGATTCGGTGAAGAAAGTCGAAGAATCAGCAGAGAAATCTGAAGCTGCTCAGGATGATTAATTCCGATTCCTGCCAAATATCCAGAACGTAAGATACAGTGAATTACAGGTTTCATCATGTAAATCTGTAATTCACTCCATTCAAAGACCACCTTCTGTCGCAATCTTAAATTTTTGACCTAAGAACAAAAAAAATTGAGAATTGAGAATTGAGAAATTTTTAGTTCTTAACCTTAACTTTCAGTTTTATAAGGGATATCCAGAAAAATAATCTGCCCACCCTGCATTTTGCAAGGCGGGTAAATTATTTATTGGACATTCCCTAATTTCCTATATAATTAAAGAATAATTAATTGAAAGATCAAAAAAAATTTTGGGGACCGCACCTGTATTTTGATTTCAAAAGGTTAAACTTATAAAGGAACTCGAAATAAATAACATACCCGATACAAAGAACATAGGGTGGGTGAAGCGAAGCGCAACCCACCGCACACCAGGCATTTTATTTTTGGTAAAATCCCTAATCACTCCCTGACTATCAGAACTTGTCCGAAGTATTGCTGAAAGACATTGGTATAAAAAAACCTGTTTCGGAAGCCTCGGAAGTCCGGCTTGTTCCATATCAGAAAAAATATATTGGACAGTTTTGCTGACTCGAAAACAATGACATTTTTTAAAAGATAAGCAGAAATATCATGGATAAGAGCCAGAAATATATACAGATGTGTGAAAAGTCCGGAGAAATCCAGACAAAATGGGTTCAGGGCAAAGGTGACTGGTTTCTTGATGAAAACGGAGTTTTTAAATGCTGTGTATCTGCTGATTATGAATCAGCAATCATAAAAAACGGCTTTCGAATTACAAAAAAGGAAGGCATTATCCGTTTATCAAAATATATATGGCTTCCCCGACTGGAGCAGCTCATGGAGATGGCGCAAAGGAAAGGAATAAGTTACGAAAAATCAATTTATATGTTTTATGAGTGGACCAAAATGCCTTATGATGAATTATCGGGGCAGCCCCGGAAAATTTTTGCCTCTGTGGAACAGCGTTGGCTGGGATTTGTCATGCAAATGAAATATTTCAAAAAATGGGACAGAGACAAATGGATTAGGATATTTTAACCCAGCCTTTTGCCGGACAGGATTTGGTTGCCGGACGGGGTTTGCAACCCCGTCCGAAACATTTCCGAAATTTTCAGCAGCAATGACTTTACCGGAAGGGGTTGAAAATCCCGTCCCACAAAAGGGAAGTTTCGATTTTCTGCTATAACATATTAGTTTTAAAGAATTTCAAAGCACATAAAGCCGAAGTTTGGGAACAAATTCGAAAGCAGATGATCATCAACTAAAGGAATTTTTATGGTTTTCTACTCTAAAAAATACGACGTAATTGTTGTGGGCGCGGGCCATGCCGGATGTGAGGCAGCATTGGCATCCGCCAGAATGGGATGCTGTGTGCTTCTCATGGCTATTGATTTGGATAAAATCGCTGCTATGCCATGCAGTCCTTCCATCGGCGGCATGGCAAAAGGACAGCTGGTAAAAGAGATTGACGCCCTTGGCGGTGAAATGGCCAAAATTACAGATAAAACCGCCATACAGTACCGAATATTGAATACAAGAAAAGGGCCGGCTGTTCATTCATCCAGAACGCAGAATGATAAAATTCGTTATCATATTGCCATGAAGTCGGTGCTTGAAAGGCAACCGAATCTGGATATTAAACAGGCCATGGTTGAACAGCTTGTTATCGAGGATGGGAAGATCGCGGGCGTGGAAGATCACACCGGGTTCGGATATCAGGCGCAGACGGTTATTCTTGCCACAGGAACCTTTTTAAGCGGTCTGGTTCATATTGGCTTCAAATCAATCCGGGCCGGAAGGGCCGGAGAATTTGCTTCTTACGGGCTTCCGGCTCACCTGAAAGACCTGGGATTTCAGCTTGGGCGTATGAAAACCGGAACACCGCCCCGGCTGAAGCGATCCAGCATAGATTTCAGCAAGTTTGAAAGACAGGACTCGGATCAGGAACCTGTGCCGTTTTCATTTTTTACTGAAAAGATCACCCTGCCCCAGATGCCGAGCTATCTCGGACATACCAATAAAACCAGTCAGAAAATCGTAAGGGATAATCTGGAGCGTTCTGCCCTGTACGGCGGAATGATCACAGGAGTTTCAGCCCGATACTGCCCCTCATTTGAAGATAAGGTTGTTAAATTTTCCCATAGGGAGAATCATCGGGTTATCCTTCAGCCTGAAGGACTTGACACCGATGAAATCTATGCAAGCGGTCTTGGAAACAGCCTTCCCCCGGAAATTCAGATTCAGTTTGTCCGGTCTGTTAAGGGACTGGAGGAAGCTGAAATCATGCGGCCCGCTTATGCCATTGAATATGATTATGTCAATCCGATTCAGTTGAAACCGACCCTTGAAACCAAACGGATTTCAGGGCTGTTCATGGCAGGGCAGATTAACGGGACGTCAGGATATGAGGAGGCAGGCGCACAGGGAATGTGGGCAGGTATCAACGCGGCCGGCAAGGTTCAGGAGAGACCGCGGTTCATTTTGGAGAGATACCAGGCATATATGGGTGTCATGACAGATGATCTGGTCACGCGGGGAACCCGGGAGCCTTACCGCATGTTTACCTCAAGGGCAGAATACCGGCTGATGCTGCGGGAAGATAACGCGGATATCCGACTGATGGAAAAGGGTCATGAACTGGGGCTGATTGACGATGACACCTTGAAAGATATGAAAGAACGGAAAAAACAAATTGATTCGGAAATAACGCGGATAAAGGGAACTGTGATAAAACCGCAAAAAGCTGTAAATGATTATCTGGAAAGCCATGGCGCAAAGCCTCTGAGTCATGCTGTCCCGCTTGATCAGTTGCTGAAAAGAGCAGAAATGGATTATCATGTGGTTGAGACCTTGGCCCCGGGTCCTGATTCTGTTCATAAAAAGATCATCCGGCAGGTGGAGACAGAAATTAAATATGAAGGTTATATCCAAAGGCAGTTAAGGGAAATTGAGAAATTCAAAAATCTGGAACGCATGAAGATACCGGAAAATTTCGATTTTAACACTGTGCATGGTCTTTCAAATGAACTCAGGGAAAAGCTTTCTGAAATAAGACCTGCTTCACTGGGCCAGGCATCTCGGATTGATGGCATCACCCCTTCTGCAATTTCTGTACTGATGATTGGTATTAAGGGCCTGGGAGACTGATCATCATCAGATGGAAAAAACTCTGAACGATCTCGTTCCCACGCTTTGCGTGGGAATGCAGGAGAGACGCTTCGCGTCACGAAGCTCCCTCTGCGTAGGATTCGAAGCGTCCCAAAGGGCAGACAGAATAAGGACGCGAAGCGTCCGCTCCGCATTCCCACGCAAAGCGTGGGAACGAGATCAACGAGATCAATGAAATCAGGCTCCTTCGGCAAAGGACGCGAAGCGTCCGCTCTGCATTCCCACGCAAAGCGTGGGAACGAGATCAGGCTCCCTCGGCGTAGGATTCGAAGCGTATTCGAAGCGTCCCGGAGGGCAGACGGAATAAGGACGCGAAGCGTCCGCTCTGCATTCCCACGCAAAGCGTGGGAACGAGATCAAATGAGATCAACGAGATCAACGAGATCAAGCGTGAGAACGAGATCAAACGAGATCGCCAAAATTTTTTGAAATTCCGAATTCAGGGGCAATCTCCCGATGACTGCCCCGCTATTATGAAAGGAAACATCTCATGTCTATAGATATCAAAATGGCTTGGCGGAATATCTGGCGGAATCCCAGACGAACCCTTCTGACCATTTCCGCTATTGCCTTTGCCAGTCTCCTGCTGGTCTTTATGTTGTCTTTTCAGTTCGGAAGCTATGAAACCATGATCAATGCCGCGGTGAAGATACAGACCGGCCATTTTCAGATACAGGCTGAAGGATACAGGGAAAAAAGAAGCATTCGTCAGGTGGTGTCTGATCCGGCCTCGGCTGGGAAGATTCTGGACAAGATACCGGAGATAGCTGCTTACACCTTTCGTGCCGAGGCGTTTTCCCTGGTTTCTTCTGAAAATCGTACATATGGTGCAATGGTGGTGGGCGTTGACCCGGTCAGAGAAGCCGGCGTATCCACCCTTAAAGAGTTAATCAGGGAGGGAAGCTATTTCTCTGACAATGACACGGCTCATGCCTTGGTGGGAAGACTTCTGGCTAAAAACTTACAAGCAGGGATAGGAGATGAACTGATCCTACTGGGACAGGGACGTGACGGATCTGTCGCTGCCACGGTTGTGACGGTCAGGGGGATTTACAGTTCCGGCCAGGATGAATTTGATCGCTCTGCTATCCATATCCCTTTGAAATATTTTCAAGATATTTATACTATGAACGGGGCGGTCCACGAAGTGATAGCTGTTGGCAGATCATTGGAAAATGTGTCCGAAATAAAGGCGGATGTCGTTGCCCATATAAAAAAATCAGCCATAAAATCCTCTCTCGTGGTTTTGGATTGGGAGGAGCTTATGCCCGGTTTGCGCCAGGCCATTTCCATGGACCTGATCAGCGGGCTTATTTTCTGGTTCCTTCTGATCATCATTGTGGCGTTCAGTATTTTAAACACGTTTCTCATGGCGATTTTCGAACGGACCAGAGAATTTGGCGTGATGATGGCTATCGGAACAACACCGGGGCGCCTGACCAAACTTCTCCTGATTGAGTCCGTGTTTATGACCTTACTGGGGGTTATCTCAGGTATCTTTCTGGGGGGGCTGCTTACATGGTATTTTCAAATTCATGGGATTGATTTTGGCAGCGCAAATGAATTGTTGAGCCAGTATGGTATCTCCGGACGAATGTATCCCAAACTTTCCCTGCTTTCCGCTTTGCTCGGACCGGGCATGGTCCTGTTCATCACTTTTTTAGCCGCGCTGTATCCGGCTTTTAAGGTCAGGAAGCTGCGTCCGGTGGAAGCCATGTCATATACTTAATTTATAGTTAAAATTCATGTTGATTTTGTCAGATTTGCCAGCCAGGGGTTAAAAATTCCGTCTGGCAATATGAACGTCACAACCCCCTGTTCCACAAAAGAGATTCTCAAAATTTCACAGGTCTTCACCTGTCTTTGGCATATGAATATAAATTTACAAATCTGTATTTTTCCCCTCCATTTTATTACAAAATTGTAACTATTCTGCCTCATTTCTCAGACCCTTTTATTAAACTTATCTTATTGAATTATTATGATCATTTGTATTTTTTTATCATTATGGCATACCTTTTGCTATGTAATATATACAACTGAATCACGCTTGATTCATCGAATAAGTGAGAGGACCTGATTTGCTGAGTTTATATTTTCGGAAAATGGCGCTTATCAATGATTATAAACCCGGCTGACAGAATGAATCCAATTAACCGCTTGACATTTTATCAATTTTTTAAGAAAACAAGGAGATAAGAAAAATGAAGCTGAAAAGTCTGGTGCTGACAGCAATTTTTTCAATGATGCCATTTTCTCTGGCTTTTGCAGAAGGAGATACCTTAAATTCCGGAGATACCGCATGGCTCATTGTATCCACAGCATTGGTAATGGTCATGACGCCTGCGGGTCTGGCGCTTTTTTATGGCGGGATGTCGAGATACAAAAATCTGCTCAACACTTTTGCAATGACAATTGTCGCATATTGTCTTGCAAGTGTGATATGGATGATGTGGGGATATACCCTCGCGTTTGGCTCTGATAACGGCGGGCTCATCGGCGGCCTGGAATATTTGTTTATGTCCGGAATCGGGGTGGACAGCTTGTCAGGAACTATTCCGACATCTGTGTTCGCACTTTTTCAGATGACATTTGCCTGCATTACGGTGGCACTTGTTCTGGGTTCCATCGTTGACAGAATGAAGTTCTCTTCATGGATTATTTTTACGAGTTTATGGGTGACATTTATCTATTGTCCTGTGGCTCACTGGGTCTGGGGCGGCGGCTGGATGGGAGATATGGGTGCGCTTGATTTTGCAGGCGGAACCGTTGTTCATATCAACGCAGGTGTTGCCGGTCTTGTGCTTGCCCTGATGCTGGGAAAGCGAATCGGATATGGAAAAGAAGCCATGTTTCCGTCAAGTGTCTCATTAACTGCACTGGGAGCTGCTCTGTTATGGTTCGGATGGTTCGGTTTTAATGCCGGGAGTCAGTTGGCTGCTGACGGCATTGCCGGTTCGGCGTTTTTAGTCACCAACACCTCGGCTTCCATTGCAGGACTTTCATGGCTGTTTGCAGAATGGCTTTATAATAAAAAACCCACGGTACTGGGACTTGCCTCCGGAATCGTCGCGGGTCTTGTCGCCATCACACCGGCCGCGGGTTTTGTCAATTTACCGGCTTCTCTGATTATCGGACTTGTGGCAGGGGTTCTCGGGTTTTTCAGTGTTGCAATAATCAAGCACAAAGTTGGCTATGATGATTCTTTGGATGCGTTTGGCGTACATGGTGTATGCGGTATATGGGGTGCGCTTGCCACAGGGATTTTTGCAAACCCGGCCATAACCGAAGGTGCAAAAGGATGGCTTTACGGAAACCCCAGACAGTTATGGATTCAGGTGGTCTCAATCGGAGCAACAGCAATCTACACAGCCATCGGAACGGTCATTATCGTTTACATAACAAAAGCCCTTACCAAAGGACTCAGAGTGGATCGGGAAAGCGAGATTGAAGGGCTTGACAGCTCAATACATGGGGAAAGAGCTTTTGAAATAGAATAATTTGAAACTCGGAACTTAAAATTTGAAACTTGGAGATGAAACTGGAAATCGTTACACATAAGAAAATTTTCGAGCCTCTGAATTTCGAGTTTCAAGTTTCAAGTTTCGAGTTTCGAGTTTCAAGTTTCAAGTTTCAAGTTTCAAGTTTCAAGTTTCGAGTTTCAAAGGAGAGGTAAAAATGAAAAAAATTGAAGCAATTATAAAGCCTTTCAAACTGGATGATGTCAAAGAGGCGCTGAATGAAATCGGCATTCAGGGAATGACAATTTCGGAAGTCAAGGGCTACGGAAGGCAAAAAGGGCATAAAGAAATATACCGAGGTGCTGAATATGTGGTTGATTTCATACCCAAGACGAAAATTGAAGTTGTAGTGCCATCAGATTTGGCAGACAAAGTAGTGGCAAAAATTCAGCAGGCTGCAAATACTGGCAAACTGGGGGATGGAAAAATCTTTGTGCTTCCCGTGGAAGAAGCTATCAGAGTTCGTACCGGAGAAAAAGGAAAAGACGCAATTTAGACAGTTATCAGCAGAGACAAGGCACGGCCTTGTCTCTGCGTCTCTGCCTGTTTCAGGGGGCATTTTGGCTTAAAAGATGTGTACGGATTTACGCGTTGCCGTACTGACTGCCTAGTATTTTTAACATCTTAAAAATTCAGTATTTAAAAAGTCAGATATAAAAAATTTGACTATTGCTTGATAAGTACCCGGACAAAAGTTCTTCGGTATTTTTATCCGGAGTGCTGAAGTGAAATTTTAGCACAGACACTTAACTGACAACCGACAACCGACAACTCAGAAAAGGAGAGCTTTTATCATGACACCGACACAAGTCTTAGCAATGGCAAAGGAAAAGAATATCAGAGTGGTTGATTTACGTTTTATGGATTTTCCCGGGGTATGGCAGCATTTTACGGTTCCCATAAGCGAGCTGGACGAATCAAGCTTTGATGACGGGTATGGTTTTGACGGTTCAAGTATCCGGGGCTGGCAGCCGATTAACGCCAGCGATATGCTCGTGATACCGGACGCTTCAACAGCTAAAATTGATCCGTTTTATGAAGAGCCGACCCTGGTGCTTATTGGAAATATTTTTGATCCGCTCACCCGGGAAGCATACACCCGGGATCCGAGGAATATTGCTAAAAAGGCAGAAATGTATCTCAAAAGCACGGGAGTCGGTGATGTCGCATATTTCGGGCCGGAGGCGGAATTTTTTATTTTTGATGATGTCCGTTTTGAATCTTCAAAAAACGGGGCATTCTATCAGGTTGACTCGGTAGAGGGAAGTTGGAACACCGGCAGGGAAGAATGTCCCAATCTGGCTTATAAGCCCCGGCACAAGGAAGGCTATTTTCCGGTTCCCCCCACGGACAAGTTCCAGGATATACGGACTGAAATGCTCCTTACTTTGGAAGACCTCGGAATAGATGTTGAATGTCAGCACCATGAAGTCGCGACAGCTGGTCAGGCAGAAATAGATATGCGGTTCAAGCCCCTGGTTCAGATGGGAGATCAGCTTGTCTGGTTCAAGTATATACTCAAAAATGTCGCGTGTAAGCACGGTCATACTGTAACCTTCATGCCTAAGCCCCTTTTTGAGGATAACGGAACCGGCATGCATACCCACATCAGCATCTGGAAAGGCGGTAAGCCGCTTTTTGCAGGGGATAAATATGCGGGCGTTTCCCAGGAAGCCCTGTACGCCATCGGCGGCATACTGAAACACTGTAAGGCATTATGTGCGTTCAGCAATCCCACCACCAATTCTTACAAAAGACTGGTTCCGGGATTTGAAGCACCGGTAAACCTGGCGTATTCAAGCCGTAACAGAAGTGCGGCAATCCGTATTCCCATGTATTCCATGTCACCCAAGGCAAAACGAATAGAGTTCCGGACACCTGATCCCTCCTGTAATGGCTATCTGGCATTTTCCGCTATGCTCATGGCTGTGTTGGATGGTATTGAAAATAAAATAGAGCCGGGTGATCCTCTGGACAAAGATATATACTCCCTTCCCCCGGAAGAACTGGCTAATGTTCCCTCTGCCCCGGGATCTTTGGAAGAAGCCCTTTCAGCTTTGGAAGAAGACAATGAGTTCCTGATGAAAGGCGATGTGTTTACCAAAGATGTGGTTGAGAAATGGATTGAGTACAAGACCGAAAAAGAGATCAATGCTGTGAAGCTTCGCCCGCATCCCCATGAATTTTTTCTGTATTTTGATATATAATCTGTTCAGTACCCGTATGATCTGACTAGAAAGCAGCTAAAGCCTTTTAACAGGTTTTAGCTGTTTTTTTTCGAAAATTGAAAAACGCATCGTTTTTATGCAAAAGAAATATCTCATAAAAATTCCTGACTGACAAAATCCTTCCCTAAAAATCAGATAAGATCATCCCAATATCCCCGTTATAGTTAATTTTCCAGACACCAGCCGCAAGGCCCTGTTTATATGAAAGCCGTTTGTGATTTGCCCCGGCTTTCATCGTTTATCGTGATCAGCAGGTCAGGTCCGTTTATAAAAAAATTCAGAATATTGTACTTTTTTTCTCGATGTTCAAGTTTTTTGTACCTGACTATATAAAAATGCCACACATACACCCCGGATAATATCCCGGATTAAAAATTGGCAACGAATTCAGTCAGTGGAAAAAACCTTGAACATCGAGTTTTTTATAAATTTCCTGATATCAAAAACTGTTACAACTGATTGAAATATTGGATTGAGATTTACAAAATAGATATGTCCCTCAATTTTTTTCTTAAAAACTAAGTTGAATATTAAATTATATTGGTTTACCATAAAAATACATGATCTGAAAATTTAGTTTTTCATGATCAGGGATAAATTTTTTTATGAAAGGGGCCAGGGGCTAGGGGGCGGGTTTCATGGTTCGTGCCCGTTTATATGAAAGTGTTAAGTGTCAGGAAAAACTGCAAAACTTTCATCGTTCGTTGTGAGCGGCAGCTCATGGCCGTTTATATGAAAGTGTCAGGTGTTAAGTGTTAAGTGTTAGGAAAAACTTCAAAACTTTCATACTTCGTTGTGACCGTCAGGACATGGCCGTTTATATGAAAGTGTCAGGTGTTAAGTGTTAAGTGTTAGGAAAAACTTCAAAACTTTCATACTTCGTTGTGACCGTCAGGACATGGCCGTTTATATGAAAGTCCGGAGTGCAAAAATAGAGCGAAGCGGTTTTTTGCAGAGACTTTCATCATTCGTTGTGGGCGGCAGCTCATGGCCGTTTATATGAAAGTGTCAGGTGTTAGGTGTTAAGTGTTAAGTGTTAGGAAAAACTGCAAAACTTTCATACTTCGTTGTGACCGGCAGATCATGGCCGTTTATATGAAAGTCATTGGTGATTTGTGATTTGCAATTTGTCTTCTGCCGCGGGTTTCATGGTGCGTTATGACCTGCCAGCCATCACAACGGACCATGAAATCCGGGGGTATATGACGAAATGTCAAAGGACAAATCACAAATCACCAATGACAAATCATAACTGACTTTCATATAAACAGATATGGCCTTCGGTCAAAACAAACAATGAAAGCCTCCCCTGGTCCATAGCCCCTGGCCCTTGGCCCCCTTTCATATAAAAAATAATCATAGCTCAAGCGGATATAATTACGAAGGAATTTTCATGGCAAAAAAAGAACACCTTGATCTCATCAAAAAAGAAGTGAGTGCCTGGAATAAGTGGAGGAAAAATAATGCTACGGAAAAGCCTGATTTGTCGAACATAAACCTTTGTCATTCAAACCTCAGCAGAGTGAACCTCAGCAAAACAAATCTCTGGGAGGCAAATTTCAGTAAGGCAAAGCTTAACGGGGCAGATTTCAGTGAAGCAGACCTTTGCTTTGCGGACTTCAGCGGGGCGCATATCAAAAATGCGAACTTCAGCGGGGCAAATCTCACAAATGTTGACTTCAGCGGGGCAAATCTGGCCAGGACGGATCTCAGAAGAGCGAAACTATGGGGAACAAACCTTAACAGAGCGGACCTCACGGACGCTGTTTTCGACGAAGCAGATATCAGCGAGGCGGATCTCAGTCATGCGGTTCTGACCAAAGTGAGTTTCCGGGGCACGAATTTCAGCGATGCGAAGCTGTTGAAGGTGAAGCTCAGTCATACTGACTTTAGCCATGCAATTTTCAACCATACGGACTTCACCGAGAGTATTGTGGAATGGAGTACTTTTGCCAATGTTGATCTCAGTAAGATAAAAGGACTGGATACCCTGCGGCATTACGGACCTTCGAGTATTGATATTAACACCACATATCGGTCCGGGGGGAACATCCCGGGGGTTTTTCTCCGGGGAACCGGGGTTCCGGATGATTTTATCAATTATATGGAAGTGATCACGGAACAGCCTGTCCGGTTTTATTCCTGTTTTATCAGTTACTCTGCTGAGGATCAGGCATTTGCGGAACAGTTGCATATTGATCTCTGTAACAAAGATGTCCGCTGCTGGACAGAGTGCAGAACCGAAAAAACAGCACCGAATATTTCGCATTCCATATTTCGCATTCCCCATTCGGCCCTGCTGATGGTGATTTCAGAACACTCAATTAACAGCCCGTGGATAGAACAGGAAATGCAGACATCTTTTCAGGAAGAACGCAGACATAAAAATATCATATTGTTTCCCCTGTGTCTGGACTCAGGCCTGCTGATAGACACAAAACAGACATGGGCAGCAGATATTCCCAATCTGACTGATTTCTCTCACTGGAAAGAGACCCATGCATATCAGAAAGTATTTGACCAGATGTTTCACGATATTTGTGCTGCTTTTCCGGAAAAAGAAACCAAGGGCGTTAGTAACTTCAATAAACATCAGCCATTTTTCACATCTGATACAGAAATGAGGAGCATAAATTTCCCCCAGCCTCCGGATCAAATTAAATATAAAATTATCGGAGATAACGGCTGTCCGCTTTATAATCTTGAGGATGAATTAATATTATCAGAAAAATCCCTTTTATTTCCTCGTGACAAAGCTGCCTGTCTTATACTTCTCGAAGATATCATGAAAGTTCATATGAAATATGAAAAAATGGGCAGCCGTACTGGATACACGTTCAAATGCAGCGGATGTACGGGAATGATCCGATTAAAATATCAAAAGGAAAAGCCTGTCCCTGTGTCCTTGGATAAAATCGGAGACGATGAAGATGCCATGGTCAGCTTGTTGGCGACGTTCCCAATGTTTCAAAGCCTTCATGACAGGGATATCAAATACATTGTCTCTTTTCTGCATCGCAAACGATTTACCACAGGGGATGTTGTTATAAGACAAGGGGATCCAGGGAGAAATTTGTACATTGTTGTGTCCGGAAGAATCGAAGTTTTAGGCGAGGCAGGCATAAGTATTGCTTTTATGGGAAGCGGGGAAGTTTTTGGCGAGATGAGCCTTCTCAGCGGTAATCCTGTCGGTGCCACGATAAAAGTTTTGGAACCTGTGACTGTTTTATATCTGAATGGCAGAGATTTTAAGAAAATTTTAAATGAATATCCTTCTCTCCAAATGTACTTCACTCGTCTGCTTGCGGCGAGGATGGCTGAAATAAATCTTGCAAGATCAGAGGAATTTTCTTCCGGAATGGTGGGAATGCTTTCTGAAATGCCGCCTTCGGAGCTGCTTCAGACATTGAATGTAAACCAGAAAACCGGCGTATTAAGCTTACAGTTGTCTAAAGGAAACGCGCTACTTTCCTTCAGAGAGGGACAGCTTGTACGAGTTGAATATAATAACAAAGAGGACAAAGAAGCCTTTTATGAGATATTGAGAGAAAAGGAGGGCAGATTTAAATTTACCCCGGGTCTGCCTTTGAAGGACATACAAGCTGAGGAAATGGAAGATTTCATGTGGCTTTTAATGGAGGGAATGAGAAGAATAGATGAAAAAGATTATTAAAAAAAACAGAGCGTATCATATTGTCTCATTCAGAGGTTCCAGATATTTTTCGTAATTTTTCCATCGCCCCACGGACCGTGTATAGACAGGCTCCCGAACCTGCTGATAACTGGCAGTGATAACCGACCGTTCTGACTTGTGAAAATCCATACACCGCTCATCCCAGTCAAGTCCGAGATATGCCACCATCTCCCGGGTCATGGCTTCTTGGCTGAGAACCAGTTCTTCATACCGCACCTCCAGCATATGGACGCCGAAGACATCCCGCCAATGTCGCATCATTCGCTTATACTGATTGTAATACGCGGCAATATTCTTCAAATCAAATGCATAGTCATGGCTGCCCAGAAAATTCTGGAAATAGACCGACAAACCAACATCCCTGGGATCCCTTACACAGTGAATAATCTTTGCTTTGGGAAAGAGCTGGGAGATCAGTCCGATATAGAGGAAATTTTGCGGCATTTTATTTGTCACCCGAAGCGAATTATCTGAAAGCTTTTTTAATTTTTCCAAATAGTGATTTGCAAATCCGTCAAGAACGTCACCTGATATTGATCTCAGATGTTCCGGATGAGGCATTTCGCTGTTTGGCGAGAGATGAACGCGGTGTGCGATGCTTCCGATATCAGTCAGTTCGCCTGCTCCGAAAACCTGAGGATGACTCGCGAGAATCTGCTCCGTCAATGTGGTTCCTGAACGCGGCATCCCCAGAATAAATACCGGCATTTCCGAGTCATTGCCTGCTTTCGGCAGAAGCGTTTTCTGCTTCGGATCATAGAGTGAAATCATCCGGGTGATGTACGCTTCGTGCTGTCCGGAATCAAAAGGCCATTGTTTTAGTTCGTTGCCCTGGCGATAGTGACGGAATGCGGCATCATACTCGCCAAGATCATCATAGAGCTTCCCGAGGTTGAAATGGATCTGACATTTTTCGCCAAAACCGATTCTGCCATGGGCCAGAATCTCCTCCAGCAGATCAACAGCCTCAGAACGATGATTAAAACGGCCGGCCAGCTGCGCGTAAGCTATGATGAGAACGACATCCCTTGACCCGGATCGGATCAGAGGCAGAAGACATTGATGCGCCCTGTCAAACTCTCCTTTTTTCATAAACACACCTGCCTGCCCGGCAACGGCATTTGAAAAATTCGGCGTGATATCCAATGCCTTCCGGTAGTACTTCATGGCATCATCCAATAAATTCTGGGCAGACAGAACATTTCCCAGATAACAGTGCGTTTCCGCATGGTCTTTTTTGAGTTCCAGCGATTTTTGGAAGCATGAGCGCGCGTGATCCAAATTACCCTGGTTTTGAAATGCTTTTCCCATATTGTTGTATGCTTCAAAATAATCCGGCTTTAACTGCACGGCCCGTTGAAAACATGAGACCGCTTTATTGGTATTGCTCATCACACCGAAAACATTCCCCATGTTATTATGTGTATCAGGGTTGTCCGGCCTGATTTTCAGGGACCTTCGAAAACATGAGATTGCATCATTGAATTTGCCCTGAGCCTGAAATACGCTCCCCATGTTATTATATGCTTCAACCAGATCCGGTTTCATTTCCAACGCTTTTCTGTAGCATGAAAGTGAGTTGTCCAATTTCCCCTGTTTTTCAAAAGCGCTCCCCATGTTTGTATAAGCTTCAAAATAATCCGGCTTTAACCGAACCGCGTTCTGAAAACATGAGACAGCATCATTGAATTTGCCCTGAGCCTGAAATACGCAGCCAAGATTAAAATGATAATATGGCTCATCAGGATAAATGCGGACAGCCCTCCGGATCAGCTCCGCGGCCCTGTCATTCTGACCCGTCTGATGTGAGAGGACACCCAGAAAATGAAGAGAACCCGAATGATCAGGATCCGTCTCAAGAATTTTTTTATAAATCTCTTCGGCCTCCTGCAATCTCCCGGCCTGATGAAACTGAACCGCTTTTTTGAAACTTGAAACTTGAAACTTGAAACTTGAAACTTGGGGCTTGGGGCTTGGGGCTTGGGGCTTGGGGCCAGAGTTCCGGCTTCCGAGTTCCGAGTTCCGAGTTCCGAGTTTCAAGTTTCGAGTTCCGAGTTTCGAGTTTCGAGTTTCGAGTTTCGAGTTTCGAGTTTCGAGTTTCAAGTTTCGAGTTTCAAGTTTCAAGTTTCGAGTTTCAAGTTTCGAGTTTCGAGTTTCAAGTTTCAAGTTTCGAGTTTCAAGTTTCAAGTTTCGAGTTTCGAGTTTCCACATTTCTTTGTATGCTTTTTCCAAATTTCTGGTAAACCGAGGGGTATCAAAAAGCGGTTCGGTCAGACGGTTTTTTTCAAGCTTCAGTCGTATGGCTTGCAGTTCATCGGGATTGTTTGCCAATCTTACGGCAAGACGCTCATATGTTTTCGGATCATAAGTAATCAGTTCAGGCAATCCGATAGCTGTCAGAAGACTTGAGGACACACGGGAGGCAAAATGACTGCCCTGCAGTGTGATCACCGGAACACCTGCCCACAAAGCATCACTGGTGGTTGTATGCCCGTTATAAATCCGGGTGTCCAGCCCCAGGTCCGCGAGCTTATGACGCGCCAGATGCTCATCTTTGGGCAGCATTTTGGCAAAAACGAGCCTGGCAGGATTCACGCCCCTTGCTTTGGTTTCCTGTATTATATTTTTTTCAGCAGTTTCGTTTCCCAAAAGCAGCCATAAAATACTTTTCGGAACCTGCTGAAGAATTCTCATCCAGATGTCAAACATCAGTGGTTCAATTTTATAAGGCCGGTTAAACGAGCAGAACACAAATCCCTCGTCAGGCAATCCCAAATCCGCTTTTTTCCATTTTTTATCTGAAATTTTCTGGTTTCCGTCATTGACCTGATAGCAGTTTGGCAGATAAGCGAATTTTTCACTGTAAAAACCAGACTGATTCTCAGGTGTCACAATGCGGTCCGTGAGAATGTAATCGAAAAAATCCGCTCCTGTTGTGCCGGGAAAACCAAGATAGCTGACCTGGACAGGCGCGGGACGGAGGGCAGGTATCTCCAATCTGTTGCCCCATGTGTATCCTTTCAGATCAACGAGAATATCAACACCATCTTTATAAATGCACTTTGCCGCGTCAACATGGCTCAGATCATACAAATCAACAAATTTATCACAATCCGCCTGAATTCGCCTTCGGTAATAACTCCCGTCATCCTTTCCGTAGGAGTAGCAGAATACCTCAAACTCCTCCCGGTTATGCAATCGAAATAAGCCGAGCATGAGATGGGCCGTGGCATGATTATGAAAATCTTTTGACAGATAACCGAGAACAATCTTTGAGGAACCCTTCTTTTTCCTCTTCTCAGACGAAAATTTAACCTTCAGGTCTGAGATGAATTTTGAAATATTATCGCTGTGTGATTTGGCAACTGCGAAATTCAATGCAGGATCAGCATGTCTTGTCAGATTTACAAAAGGGTCTTCATCTGTTTTTATTCCTCTGTTCAGGGATAGTTTTGTCAGGTTGTCAACCTTGACTCCCAGGTCTCTGAAATCCTCCCACGCGCAAATCTGTTGAAGCTGGAAAAAAAGATTATTGCAAGCTGACCCCATATCCGGTTTTAATCCCAAGGCTTTTTTATAACACCATATGGCTTTGTCCGGCCTGCCCAGGTCTTTGACAATATTCCCCATGTTGTTGTAAGCAATCGCAAAATCCGGTTTGATATCCAATGCTTTCTGATAGCAGGAAATGGCCTCCTCTGACTTTCCCTGAGCCTGGATGATATTACCAATAAAAACATAAGCTTCGGCGAAATCAGGGTTTAATTGCAATGCCTTTTGAAAGCACGAAATCGCGTCATCTGATTTCCCCTGGTTTTTTAACGCAATCCCCATGCTGTAATAAGCTTCAGGATTTGTGATTTGGGATTTGCCATTTGCCATTTGCCATTTGCCATTTGCCATTTGCCATTTGCCATTTGCCATTTGCCATTTGCCATTTGCCATTTGCGATTCACCATCGGTTTCAACATACTGAGAGGACAGCGTTTTTACATGAAAAGTCTCTGCTCCTTCGGATGGCAGCGGGTCTAAAGAAATATGTCTGACGGATTTGTCATGTCCGGATGGTGTTTCTTTTTTTATTTTGTTAAGATACATTGAATCACTTACTGAAGCAAAGTGGTTAAGTGTGGGATGTAACATTTTCAGGGATGTAAGGATGTAGGGTGGGTGAAGCGAAGCGTAACCCACCCTACATTTTTTGTATCGGGTATATTATTTATTTTGAGTTCCCTATATTTTATTTCTTGATATTTTTCAAATAAATAGTATAAAAAAAATTCCAACCATATCAACAGGAAATTTCTATGAAAATATCCTTGCCATTTCAGCCCCGTCATCTGACCAGTTTTTTAATCGTAAGTCCCTGAACCAGCACTGAGAACACCACAACCACATAAGTCATCGTGAGAATCAGTTCCCGCTGGCACTGATCCGGAAGCGACAGGGCCAGGGCAACGGAGATGCCCCCGCGAAGTCCTCCCCAGGTCATAATAATAACAGCATTCGGAGCAAAACGCCGCCATCGCCGCAGTATTCTGACCGGAACGCCCACGCTTATCAGTCTGGCCAGAAGCGCCACCGGAACCGCAATCATTCCGGCCAGCAGGTAACTCTGATTCAGGGTCAGCACAAGAACCTCCAAACCGATCAGCACATAAAGCAGGGCATTGAGAATGACATCAACCAGTTCCCAGAAGGTATCAAGATGATCTCTCGTGGTGTCGGACATGGCCAGCCGCCGCCCTTGGTTGCCGATCAGCAGTCCTGCCACCACAATGGCAATCGGTCCTGAAATATGCAAGGCCGAAGCCAGGGCATAACCACCAATGACCAATGCCAGCGTGACCATGACTTCCACTTGGTAATTATTGACGCTCCTGAGCATAAGATAAGCTGCATAGCCCGCTCCCAGGCCAAAAGCTGCCCCGCCCGCGACTTCTTTGGCAAAAAGAGCAGCCACAGATCCGAAACTCATATCAGCTTCACCAGTGGCAAATCTGAGAAGCACCAGGAACACGACAACACCGATGCCATCGTTGAAAAGGGACTCACCTGCAATTTTTGTTTCCAGCGCCTTGGGCGCGCCCGCTTTTTTCAGAATTCCCAGCACCGCGATGGGATCAGTGGGTGAGATTAACGCGCCGAACAAAAGACAGTCCACAGGTCTCAGCCCCGGTGCGATCCAGTAACTCAGTCCGTACACCGCAAGCCCCACAAGAATCGTTGACGTCATCACGCCGAAACTTGCATAAATGCCGATCTCCAATTTTTGCTCATCCAAATCATTGAGATTCACATGCAGGGCACCTGCAAACAAAAGCAATCCGAGCATCTCTTCTAGCAGTACCCGCGTAAAGTCAATACTGCCGATCAGATAATCCGCATAAATCCGTACCGGCAGATCAAACTGCTCCATGATGATCAGCCCCAGGGAAGCCAGCAGTGATATCAGCATCAGGCCAATGGACATTGGCATCTTAATAAAATGATGATTCACATAGGCAAATCCTGCGGCAAGGGTGATCAGAACAGCGATTGCATTAAACGTTTCCACATGAGGCTCCTTTTGTAAAATTTTGTTCGCAAATTCTTATCAGTCTTCTGTGGGTATTATTTGCTCCTTTGTCAGCCAGGCTTTGACCACAGCATGAGACAGTGAGGCCAGAGGTATGGCAAAAAACAATCCCCAAAGTCCCCAAAGTCCCCCGAACACCAGGATTGCAATGATGATTGCCACCGGATGGAGATTCACTGCGCCGGAAAACAGCAGGGGGACCAGCAGATTCCCGTCCAATGCCTGTATGATGCCCAGGGCAACCATTATATAAGCAAAATCCGCGCCCCATCCCCATTGAAAGTAAGCGACCAGCGCCACAGGTAAGAACATGACTGTCGCGCCGATATAGGGAACAATGACGGACAACCCCACAAATAATGATAACAGCATGGTAAAATCCAGTTCAAACAACCTGAAGGTGAAATAGGTCACACCCCATACAATAAGGATCTCCCATATCTTACCGCGCACATAATTTCCAGTCTGCTTGTTCACCTCGTTCCAGACTTCGGTTGCCAGGCCCCGATCTTTGGGAAGAAAACCTGCCACCCACTCCAGAATATCTTTCTTGTCTTTCAGAAAAAAGAAGATCATCAGGGGAACAAGAATTGAATATACCAGAAACGTGATGATACTCTTCACAGAAGCCAGGGAAAAGGAAAAAATTCCCTGAACCACTTTGGTGAGCTTTGATTTTACCAAACCGGTGAGTTCCGAGCTTAAAGAATTCACAATTTCTTCCAGTTCCTGCCTGGAAATAAACCCCGGATATCTTTCAGGGAGGTTCATGACCAGTTTCTGGCCTTTTTCAATCATTGAAGGCAGTTTCTGAACCAGATCACCGATCTGCTCTGACAGCAGCGGAAGCAGTCCGATAATCATGACCACAATACAGGCCATGAAACATAAGAACACCACTATCACAGCAGCCAGCCGCGGCATTCTGAAACGCTGGAGCCTGGATACCATTCCTTCGAGCAGATACGCGATGACAACACTTATAAACACCGGGGCCAGCATATCCCCCATAATAAATATAAGCACAAATCCGAGAGAAAGCAGAAAACCCAGGATAATCACCTGGGGATCGGCAAAATACTGATTTAACCAACTACGGAAAAGTTTGAGCATGATATTACCTCATAGCAACGGACAAAAGTTTTTCCGGTATCAAAAAGCTGAGAGGTTTTCAAAACCTCTCAACTCTGAATTTATTTTACCGTGAAAATACGTTTTGAAAAGTCGTTTTTTTATCTGTCAATATTTTCGTGACCGGGGGCGAAAAACCCGGGTTTTTCATGAGCGTTTATTTCAAAAGCATTGAATACATTTTGAAAACCCGGGTTTTTTATCTGTCAATATTTTCGTGACCAGGGGCGAAAAACCCGGGTTTTTCATGAGCGTTTATTTCAAAAGCATTGAATACATTTTGAAAAGTCGTTTTTTTATCTGTCAATATTTTCGTGACCGGGGGCGAAAAACCCGGGTTTTTCATGAGCGTTTATTTCAAAAGCATTGAATACATTTTGAAAAGTCGTTTTTTTATCTGTCAATATTTTCGTGACCGGGGGCGAAAAACCCGGCTTTTTCATGAGCGTTTATTTCAAAAGCATTGAATACATTTTGAAAAGCCGGTTTTTTTTATTTGTCAATATTTTCGTGACCGGGGGCGAAAAACCCGACTTTTTCATGAGCGTTTATTCAAAAGCATTGATTGAAAATGCTCCCGCCATGGTGACAAATCCGGTGAAGCTTGTTCGGATTTGCCCGTCCGAATCAGGATATAACAGATATATTTTTCATTGTTTTTCAATCTGCTGACTTCAAGTTCCGGTCTTTGATACGACGCCTGATCTGAAAAATAAAGAATATAATACAATTTTAGCATTTTTTTTCAAGAGATAAGCGTTGCTTGCACAAAAATATGATAACGATCACTTATTTCTTGCCAAATCATATTTCACATGATACAGAATCTTTTTTCAGGTTACAGAAAAAAATAACAAGCAAATAGGTCCTTGATTTGAAAGGACTTATTCAACAAAAAAGCAGAGGACGTGGTTTTTGTATTATTAACAATATATTAATACTTAAAGGAGAATTAAATCAATGTCTTACAACGCAGTAGAAATGGCCGACTGGCAGATTTCCGAAGAGGCTGAAAAAAATATGCCCACCCCCGAGCAATGGGTGGACAAACTGGGTCTTGAAAAAGATGAAATCCTTCCCATGGGCAGGCTGGCCAAACTTGATTTTCTGAAAATCATTGATCGTCTCAAAGACAAACCCGATGGAAAATATATTGAAGTTACCGCTATCACCCCCACGCCCCTGGGCGAAGGCAAAAGCACCACCTCATGCGGTCTGATGGAAGGTCTCGGCAAACGAGGCAAGAATGTCGGCGGTGCCCTGCGTCAGCCTTCCGGCGGCCCCACCATGAACGTCAAGGGAACTGCAGCCGGCGGCGGAAACTCCCTGCTGATCCCCATGACTGAGTTCTCCCTGGGTCTCACCGGTGACATCAATGATATTATGAACGCTCACAACCTCGCTATGGTCGCGATGACCTCCCGTATGCAGCATGAGCGGAACTATAATGATGAGCAGTTGCAGAGACTGACAGGCATGCGCCGTCTGGATATTGATCCCACCCGCGTGGAAATGGGCTGGATCATGGACTTCTGTGCCCAGGCACTGAGAAATATTGTTATTGGTATGGGCGGCCGTTTTGATGGTTTCACCATGCAGTCCAAGTTCGGTATTGCTGTGGGTTCCGAATGTATGGCCATTCTTGCTGTTATCCGGAATTTGGCGGACCTGAAAGAACGTCTGAACAACATCACCGTTGCCTTTGACAAGAGCGGCAAACCTGTAACCACCGGTGATCTGGAAGTGGGTAACGCCATGACCGCTTTCATGCGTAACACCATCAACCCGACAATGATGTGTACTGCTGAATACAATCCCTGTATGGTACATGCGGGACCGTTTGCCAATATCGCTGTGGGCCAGTCCTCCATCATCGCTGACCGCGTGGGTCTGAAACTGTTTGATTATCATGTCACCGAGTCCGGATTTGCGGCTGACATCGGTTTTGAAAAATTCTGGAATGTGAAATGCCGTTTCAGCGGACTGAAACCCCATGTTTCCGTTCTGACCTCCACCATTCGCGCCCTCAAAATGCACGGCGGCGGCCCCAAGGTCGTTCCCGGAAAGGCCCTCCCCGAAGAATACACCAAAGAAAACATTGCGTTGGTGGAAAAGGGCTGCGAGAACATGGTTCACATGATCGGCGTGATCCGTAAAGCCGGTATCAACCCGGTTGTCTGCATCAACCGTTTCTACACTGATACAGATGAAGAATGTGCTGTTGTCCGTAAAGCTGCTGAGGCGGCAGGCGCACGCTGTGCCGAGTCCAAACATTGGGAACTGGGCGGCGACGGCGCATTGGAATTTGCTGATGCTGTTATTGATGCATGTAATGAAGAAAATGATTTCAAATTCCTGTATCCGCTGGAAATGAAACTGCGCGACCGCGTGGAACTCATTGCCAAAGAGGTTTACGGTGCTGACGGTGTGGCATGGCAGCCCGAAGCCGAGGCCAAAGCCAAGATGCTGGAAAATGATCCGAAATATGCAGACTTTGCAACCATGATGGTGAAGACCCATCTGAGCCTGACCCATGATCCGACACTGAAGGGCGTTCCCAAGGGCTGGACGCTGCCGATCCGTGACGTGCTGATCTATTCCGGCGCAAAATTCCTGTGTCCCTGTGCAGGTGCCATCAGTCTGATGCCTGGAACCGGCTCCAACCCCGCATTCAGAAGAATTGATGTGGATACTGAGACAGGTAAGGTCAGCGGATTGTTCTAAGTAAATATGGAAACCGGGTTTTTTTAAAATCTGATTTCTTATGTTGTTTTATCACAGGGCCTGAGCATATTGATCAGGCCCTGTTTTTTTTGCTTTTTAAAATTGCGATTCCTCCCTGTGCCCCGATGTTTCCGGGCGCGTTTCCAAAAAACAGCTCGAATGTCCAAGCACCCGCGTTTCGAATTCATATAGCCTGGGATAATGTCCCATTCCCATCATATTTGGATTATAACTTATTGTTTTATTGGAATAATAGTAGATTGAGAACAGAAAGCACCGCTCGTTGAGCCTGTCGAAACTTTGCAAGACAGAGACTGCAACCCTGTCCGAGATATTCGGTGCTGTAAATTTTCCTGTGATGACACTGACTTTCAATCTTAACTTATTAATTTTATTTGATACAAAAAAATATTTTTTCCTGTATCACAGAAACGTTCACAAATTAAATTTTTTTGAAGCTACTGAATTTCTTGTCTGGTATTCTCGCGGTAAAACATGTATAATATATTTATTTTTTTTACTTTGTAGAGACAGTGACTCGGTTTTGCACTATCAATTTAACGTCATAAAAATTTATTTTATTCTATTTTAACTTAATGACAGCGAAGCTCCGGCTTGTGAACACACTGACGCACAAAGCCTTCTGCTTTTGCATGACTTGGGATTCTTATGAAACTCGGATGTTATAACACAAGCCAAAATTTTTCGATCTGCTGCCAGTAAATTTTTTCCAAGTTCCTTATGCCGGAATCATGTTGGGCCTTAAAGAATTTCTCGATTCAGAAAAGGAAAAATACAAAAATGACAATTGCAAAGAAGTTAGGACTAAATTCTTTTGTTTATATTATGCTGTTTGTTATTATGAGTATAATAATCTCCAGGTATAATGACGATGTTACCCGCAATGCCATTGGTATTGAAAAAGATGATCTTCCGGGGGCCATATACTCTCTTGCAATGCTTAAACAAGTCGGAGACATGAATTCGAATCTTCTTGAGTATCTGCTGGGGGAAGCAGATGAAAGGAAAGAATTTGATGAAAACCATAAACAGTTCAAAGCATTTTTTGATAAGATCAGACCGTTGGAAACATCTGCTGAAGCCATTAAACGAATAAATGAAATTGAACAGCTTGTATCAAGCTATGTGAGTGTTGCCAGAGACAAAGTGTTCGGCAAATACGATCCTGAAACAGAGAAGTGGGCCAGAACCCGCATGGATATTATTGAAAATGAATATGGTCATACACTTGAAAAAATTCTGGACCAGTCAAAAGAAGAGGACCTTCGTGATTCTCAAAAAACCACTGACCTTGAAGAAGCAATGAATGATGATCTTCCGGGGGTTCGATATTATCTGGAACTGATTGACGAAGCCGGAGATATGTTGGAAAATATTGTAAGGTATGTTGACGGAAAAGCCGAAGAAAAAGAAGATTTTGTATCAAACACCAAATCTTTCGCAGTTTATCTGAGCAAACTCAGACCCCTGGAACAAAAGAAAAATGAAGTTGCCTCACTGAACAAAGTTGAGGAGTTATATCTGAAAATAAAAGAAGAAGGCGAAGAAATATTTCGGAGATATGATCCTCAGAACAAAGTTGCCGCAATTGCTGCCATTGACAGAATGGAACGTGATTATTTCGCCAGAATGGAAAGTATTTTAGAGGAGATTGTTGCAAAAGAGCAAAAGGACGCGGGCAGGGAAATCACCATCCTGATCTCAGATTTGGAAACGATAGGAGATATATTGCTTATCATATTGGCCATTGTAATCGTTGTCGGCGGAGGAGCGGCGTTTCTTATTACCCGTGGAATAATGAAGCAGATAAACAGCATAACAGTGGCAACAGATAACATTAATTCTGTTTCTGTGCAACTGTCCCAGGGAGCAAATGAACAAGCGGCTTCGGCAGAAGAAGTCTCTTCATCCATGGAACAGATGAGTTCTAACATCAGCCAGAACGCGGAAAATGCCCGGCAGACCGAAACAATTGCATTAAAATCTGCTGAGGATGCTCGTGAAGGAGGAAAAGCAGTAGAAAAAACTGTGACAGCCATGAGAGAAATTTCTGAAAAAATTTCGATTATCGAGGAGATTGCCCGCCAGACAAATCTTTTAGCGTTGAACGCCGCGATTGAGGCAGCCAGAGCCGGAGAACATGGTAAAAGTTTTGCCGTGGTCGCGTCCGAGGTTCGCAGGCTGGCCGAACGGAGCCAGAAAGCAGCCAATCAAATCAACAAGCTCTCAAAATCCAGTATGGCGATTGCTGAAAATGCGGGCGCAATGCTGCTCAGGCTTGTCCCGGATATTCAGAAAACAGCCGAGCTGGTTCAGGAAATCAGCACTGCAAGCAATGAACAGAGCAATGGTGCTGAACAGATCAACAAGGCGATTCAGGAATTAGACCTGATTATCCAGGGAAACGCCAGTGTTTCCGAAGAAATGTCTGCTCAGGCAGAGGAATTGCAAAAAACCATAGAATTTTTCGGAGGGAATACTATCAGAGGAGAAAAAAAATCGTGGATCGCATATACAGGAAATTGGGATCATGATAAAAAAACAAAGCAAACTTTGCCACCCAGTATAAAACGGCCAGAGAGATTTTCTGAATATGTTATCAATATGGGCAATAAAGAAAATAAGGGCGTTACCTCAGATGACGAATTTGAGAAATATTGATCACTCGATGTTCAAGTTTTTTGACCCGGTTCGACTAAAAACCCTGTCATTCCTGCGAAAGCAGGAATCCATTCTGGGCAGAGGCCACGCTTCCGGAAGCAGTGGATTCCTGCTTTCGCAGGAATGACAGAAAAAAACTTGAACATCGAGTGATCAGAAGAAAGTGCGCGGAGACAAAGTGGAAAACCCCTCGTGTTTTATTGGGATAGGTTGTCGAGACCGGGCCGTGCTAATTCACCTAATATCAAACGAATTATCTGTTTATTTTGGCTGCGAGTTATACCAATAAGCATCTTTTCGGGAGCTAAAAAGCGACATGGAGAAAACATATGCCAGGGCTTCCCAGCTTTGTAAGGAAACAGAATTCTATAACGTCAGTTCTGATGCTGAAAAATGTGATATAGCCCCTGAAAACGTTTAAAATTAGATATTTTCAACTGATTTTTCAATTGGTTAATGTGGCCCAATCCCATGACCTCCAAATAAAATTAAGGAGAAAAAAAATGAAATTAAGAAACAAACTTATCACAGCTTTTTCTGTTATTCTTATTTTTACTTCTGTTTTGGGTATCTTTTCAATTTATCAATTAAACAAGGTAAATCAAAAATCAACGGAATTAGCTGTAAACTGGATGCCAAGTATTGAGTCCATTTTGTATCTTAACATGCTGACATCTGATTACCGTCTCACAGAATTCGAACATGTACTTTCTACAGATGAAAATGAGATGGGAAGGGCTGAGGAAAAAGGGAAAAATGTTATAAAAAAAATTTCTGAAATAAGAAGCAAGTATAACAACCTCATATCCTCTGATGATGAACAGCGGCTCTATGACCAGTTTTCAGATTTGTGGAATGAATATAAAATTTATCATGAAGAATTGGTACAAATTTCAAAAAAAAATCAGTTTGAAGAGGCAATGGATCATCTTAGGAAAAGCCAGAAAAAATTTGACGAATTCAGTGAAATACTCATGGAACTGGTTGAAATGAACAGTGAATCCGGTAAACAGGCAAGTGAGGACGGAGATATACAATATTCATTTTCCCGTAATGTTCTCATAATAACACTTCTGTTAGTCATTGCGGCGGGCATTGCTCTTGCTCTTTTTATCACCAGCAGTATTATAAAACAATTGGGAAGAGAACCGGCAGAAGTTGTAAAAATCGTTGATAAAATTGGGAACGGAGAAATTTTCACCAAATTTGACATAAAAAAATCAAATGAACATGAAAGCAGCATATATCGTATTATGGAGAAAATGACTGAGAGGCTTCAGGATGTTGTTATCAATATTCGTGAAGTATCAGGCAATGTCGCAAATGCGAGTAAAAAACTCAATGATGCTGTGAAAAATCTTAATGAGGGAACAAATGATCAGGCAGCCAGTACTGAGGAAATATCAGCGTCAATGGAAGAACTTGTTTCCACTGTTCAGCAAAACAGCTATAACGCCTCTAAATCAGATAAAATTGCACAAAAAGTAGTCAAAGACGCATTAAAAGGCGGAGAGTCGGTTAAAAAAACAGCAGAGGCGATGAGGAATATCGCTGAAAATATTTCAATTATAGATGAGATATCAAGAAATACTGACCTTCTTGCTCTTAATGCAGCTATTGAAGCTGCCCGTGCAGGAGAACACGGGAAGGGATTCGCTGTTGTCGCCTCCGAAGTCAGAAAACTGGCGATAAACAGCCGGAAAGCAGCAGCATCAATAATGAAAACCGCTCAGAAGTCAGTAAGTATTGCTGAAGAATCAGGAGAACTTATTGCCGCGATAATACCGGATATTAAAAAAACAGCTGATTTATTTCAAAGTGTTGCATCTGCGAGTGAGGAACAGGCAAGCGGTGCTGAACAGATTAGTAAAACAATCGCTCAACTTGACTGGGTTATTCAGAGTAATATTTCTTCAAGCGATGAAATGAGCAATACTGCAAAATTGCTTTCAGAGGAAGCTCAGAGATTACAGGAAGCGATTGCCTTTTTTAAATCAGATGATGATAATGCGGAAAAAGGAGAACTTGGGAATAAGATACAGATGATTATTGATTTTTTTCAAATTAAAGATAAAGCCAGTTTTGATTTTGAAAAAACAGTGGACTTTATCAAAAAGACAAAGAATGAAAAATCTTCTGATGGCAGTGAGGAAAAAATCATGCCGGTTCCTGATGTTAAAGATAATGAGTTCGAGGTTTATTCAGATGAAGAAGTGAAGCTGCCCCATAAATAGCGGATTATGCGTTTTGAGGAGATGGCTACGCTGACTACAAAATAAGGTGCTGAAAAATGCGATATGGCCCCTGGAAACGCTTAAAATCAGATAAATTTTAATTATTTTTCCATTGGTTAGTGTAGCCTAGCCCCATCGGTCCGAAGATGTGGAACAAAGTTGTAATTTGTTCTTAAATTCTAAAAATTGAGATTGTTATAATTCAATATGATTCCGAAACTTTATCTGGCCCCTATTCGGGGAATCACCGATGTCTTTTACAGAAATGCCTTTTCAAAATACTTTGACGGTTTTGACATTGCCGTCTCGCCGTTCATCACCACCCAGCATGGAAAGTGCATCAGACCCTCTCAGACCCGGGAGCTTTTGCCTGAAAACAATTCCGGAATGCCCGTAATTCCTCAGATTCTCAGCAACGACCCGGATGCTTTCATCATTCTTGCCAAATATCTTTATGACATGGGCTATGAAACCATCAACTGGAATCTGGGGTGTCCCTTTCCCATGGTGGCAAACAAACAGCGGGGATCCGGAATGCTGCCTTTTCCTGACAAAATTGATGCGTTTTTGGAAAAAACCCTTTTGGCCATTCCAAACACCCTTTCCGTCAAAACCCGACTGGGCCGAAATGATGTGAATGAGATATTTCAGCTAATGCCGATCTTCAACCGTTATCCCCTCACAGAGATCATCATTCATCCGAGAACCGGCCGGCAGATGTACGAAGGAGCGACAGACCTGAAAACCTTTGAGACATGCCTCGGTTTGTCCCGGCACCCTGTGGTGTATAACGGAGACATCACAGACCTTGACACATTTCAGGCACTATCCGGGCGTTTCAAAAATGTGAGGCGATGGATGATTGGCCGGGGTGCGCTGGCAAACCCGTTTCTGCCCGCGATAATAAAGAAAGGCAAGGATGTCTTTCCCGATAAAATGAAACAGATGAAATGTTTTCATGATGAGCTGTTCCGTGAATATCAGAAGGTTCTGAGCGGGCCTGCCCATCTTCTGGATAAAATGAAAGGACATTGGAAATATTTTGCATCGGCCTTTGAAAACAGCAGGAATGTTCGGAAGAAGATACATAAGACAAACAGGCTGGAGCGATATGAAAAAATGGTGGCTCGTTTTTTTAAAGAACAAAACAACAGGGATTTCACATAAGAAAAGCGTTTTTCTGGGAAACATCCTCTTCTTGAGACGCTTTTTCAGCCCGAGGATGAAAAGAAATTGTATTTTCATCTGATTTATAGTACTCGATGTTCAAGTTTTTTTCTGTCATTCCTGCGAAAGCAGGAATCCACTGCTCCCGGAAGCGTGGCACCGCTCCGAAATGGATTCGTGCTTTCGCAGGAATGACAGGCTTTTTGTCCAAACCGGGTCAGAAAACTTGAACATCGAGTAGTAGGTAAACCAATTAAGGTTCTGATGCTGTCCCACATATCTTTTGCGATGGCTATGTGGCTATGCTGACGGTATTGGCCATGGAGCGCAATTTATGCCAGTGAACAGCATATCACTCGATGTTCAAGTTTTTTGACCCGGTTCGACTAAAAACCCTGTCATTCTTGCGAAAGCAGGAATCCATTTTGGGCAGAGGCCACGCTTCCGGAAGCAGTGGATTCCTGCTTTCGCAGGAATGACAGAAAAAACTTGAACATCGAGATATCAGGGTTTGAGAAGAAAATAGCTAACCATTGTAGCGAAGGGCGGGACAGAACTTTTTTTGAAATTATTCGAAAAATTCCCGGCACCGCTCAGTTTTGGAGATATTTAAAATGAAATTTTTGTTACCAATCTTTCTACTTTTATGTGTAACTGTTGCGGCTGAATCTCCGAAGTGGAACCTTACACAAACAGACAGGTCCGCATCTGGTAAACTCGTGGCGGAACACTACGTTAATGACTCGATATTTTACACAGAGATTTTTATACGCCCTTCCAAGGGAAATGTTAAGCCTGTTTTTCTTGTTGGGTATGATCGAAGCGCAGCAGTGTCTTTTTCTCCTGATGACAAATGGATTGCCCTTAATGATCATGCAGGCAGTAATGAAAGCCATGTTCGAGTGTTTAAGAGAGGACAGGGGGTAAAATTCATCGAACAGAAAAAAGTAAATATCACCAAAGAGGCCTGGCGATTTCTTGCCCTGCAGCATGGACGGAAACATCCGCCAGATTTTGACCACAGCTATGTATATATGGGAGAAGAATGGTTAAGTTCACGAGAAATTCTCCTCGCTCTCTTTGGATATTCTGATTCTAATGGATTTAGGTCTGTAGATCCTTACTGGTTCTGTGTATATAATGTTTATACAGGTAAATTTGCTCCTGCCCCCGGTGATATGAACCGTAACTCTGCTGTTTCTTTCACTGATGATCCATAAAAAATGCCTAACCACAGGTCAGGCTCGTGTCAAGTTAATCCGAATCGTTGGGATATGGCTCAACTTCTTGAAATTCAATGTGATAATAATTCCGAGGACACTATACTTATTTTTGCATAACTCATTATTTCTGAAGAAATAAGTACGGTGTTCCTGAAATCAGCCTTAATAGAGGAATGTAACGAAAGCTTCTTCATCACATGATGATCAGAGTTTTTAAGCTGATTCGGACAAAAAAGGCCTGTCATTCGTGTTTTCGCAGCAATGGCAAAAAAAACTTGAGAACATCGAGTAATCAGTGGACCCGGCATCAGACCTGAACAGGATTATCATTATGAATCAACTGGTCATTAAGTTAAAGGGAGAAATTCAAAGTTCAAATTTTGATGAATGGAAACATGATCTTATCACTCAAATTCAATCAATAAATACTAAGTTGACAACCGATGATGACTTTATGAGTGCCATAGAGCATGTGAAATTATTCAAGACTGCGGAAAAATTCTTAAAAGACGCAAAGCAGTCCGCAATAAATCAGGCCGCTGACATTCAAAAATTGTTCACAGCAATTGACGAAATTTCTGAAGAGGCAAGACAGGCGAGATTATCACTGGATCGTCAGATCAGGGCTCGCAAACAGGAGATAAAGGAAAAATGTATCCAATCAGGAATTGAAGCTGTGCGTGCATTCATTGATCTGAAAAGCGATGATTTTCAACTGACAGATCATTCTGTCTATCTGGACCGCGGCCGTTTTGAAACAGCAGTAAAAGGTAAATCAGCTATAAAAAGAATAAAATCCACAATCAGCAGCTTATGCGACACAATAAAATCGGAAATATCGCAAAAAGCAGCAGAAGTGACAAATAACGGAGCAAAGCTTGATGCTTTGCCTGACAGATACAAATTATTATTCCAGGATCGCAATTCACTTCTTACATTGAGCAGCCAGGAATTACATTTAACCATAGAAAAACGTATTGCCTTATTCAACGAGGAAAATGCAAAGATAAAGGCTGAAAAAGCAATTAGCGACCTTAAAAAATTTGAAAATTCTGTGCTGAATCCTGACATCGCTTTGCATTCTGAAAACCCAGAAATACCGGAAAAGCAGAAATACAGAATCATCATAGATATACTATCTACAAAAGACGCCGCAATAGAAACAGCCCGTTCTGTAAGGCAGGATTATGGCAATAATGCTTCAATATCAGGCATCAGACTTACTCGTGTTCATGATTATATTAATTAATTTCGGTCGGTTATTTATAATTATTGTTAATACAGCCAAGTGTCCGACAAACAAATCCAGAAAGTGGAACATATTTAGGAAAATCATACTTTTAGAATTCACTGTAAAAAAACTTTCTCTCAATTAAAGATGAGGTAATTTTCAGTTTATATGCCTCTGATGAAATCAAGGAACACGAGATAACGCAATTTAATCCCCGTGACAGGACGGTATATTCTGAAAACAGCCGTAATTTACGGTGCCAACTTCAGATTATCCATGACTACGCGAATTTTCTCCGCATCAGGATAAAGTTCGTCCGCCGGAAGTTTCATCATGTCGGCGAAATCCGTGTTCGTGCGCCGCTGTGTCACGACGATCCGACGCTGTTCGGCCGCGGGTTCGGCCATTATAAAGAGATTCGCATTTCCGTTCCGCTCGTATTCATAGTCGTAACACAGCGGTCTGCCAGGTGCCGCCGGAATCGGAACCGCCGTCTCGCCGATGAGCTGATACGGCTTCCCGTCGAAGCATATGCACGGACATGCCGGATTATAAGGTTCCTCATAAAGATCGGGGATATCCTCCATATGAAAGACGTATTCCGGGCTGACCGTCGGAATGCACCGATGCTTTTTCTGCCAGGGCTTCACGTCGCTGTTTTTCAGTATCAGACGGACGGTCTCCTCCTCCGATATCGAATCCGCCAGACCGGGTCAGACCACCCGGTCCGCAGGCAACCGCAAACACAATAACGACATCTCAGAAGAGGAGAACAATATCGGCCAGACCGTAGAACGCCTGCGTAAAAATTATCAGCAAATCACCTGGCAGAGAAAAACTTTATCATCAGACATAACTCATAAAGGAAGATTGAACATCGGAATCTGCAACGCTTATCTCTGCCATGATAAAGGAAAAATTGGTGCTTGACAATAGCGATCTAACTTCATAATTTACAACTGTCAAACATGAGCGGCTTTACAGGAGCATTGAGACATGCCTGATATCAGACAAGACAATCTGACATTAAATTCTGGCTCTTTGGTAATCTGCGTTAAAAACAGTATATCCTTTAATAACAGAATATTATGAATTTGTCCGGCATAGGTGCCGACGTTTTTTATAATATGTAAATTCAGTATGTTATGTCAAATATGCTTTTTGCCTTTTTAATGCGGAAAAATTTTCGCGCATTTTTAAATGCCGTAAAATATGATATCCTTCCGTTTTAATTTAATAAAAGCTTTAACAAGAATTATCGGAGAGCCTAAATTCTTTCGGACGGACTGCAAAATGAAGCGTGAACCGACGCGGGCGATTTCTTCCGCTCCAATCAAATCTGACACATCAAATATAGACTTAAAGCGATATCGCAAGGTGCGCTGGTTTTTCGCAAAAGTTTTTTTACAAGCCATTTGGTGGGACCTCATCCTCAACCGTCCGATACTTCGTGTGTTTCGCACTCCGCCGCTGCCCCGCTGGAGAGCCATTGCCCGGAATTATCGCAAACTGGCATTAGAGATGGGGGGCGTGCTGATTAAGCTGGGCCAGTTTCTCAGTATCCGCGTTGATATTCTGCCGAGCGAAGTCATCCAGGAATTAAAAGGTCTGCAAGATGAAGTTCCGCCAGAAAACTTAGAAGATATCATCGCACAAATTGAAGCGGATTTTGGGTGCCCGCTTTCCGAAATATTTGAATGGTTCTCACCCATTCCGCTGGGATCGGCTTCTCTGGCCCAGGCGCATGAGGTCCGGGTTGTCTCGGGTGAGGAACTCGTGGTCAAGGTGCTGCGTCCCAGGGTTGATGTGCTGGTGGAAACGGACCTGAAGGCAATTGTGCTGGCCTTGGGCTGGCTAAAATGTTACAAAAGTATCCGCGAGCGGGTTGATCTGGATTGGCTTGCTGAAGAATTTACACTTGTCACCCGCAGAGAATTGGATTTTGAAGCTGAGGCGCTGAACGCGGAGCGTCTTGCCGACGATTTTGCCGACGATACCGAGGTCTGTTTTCCCAAAGTGCATTGGGAGTATTGTGCGCCCCGGATTCTGGCGATGGAACATGTGGGCTATCTCAAAATCGGAGATTTGGAAGCCATTGAAGCCGCGGGAATCAGCCGTGTCAAGGTTGCTGACAAACTCTATGATGTCTATATGCGCCAGGTATTTGAAACGCATTTTGTGCATGTTGACCCCCATCCGGGGAATCTTTTTGTCAGACCTCTGCCGCATCCGGACGAAATCGAAGCCGGCATAACAGACTTCGGGCCCGGGGATGTTGTTCCTTATAAGCCGGATCGTCCTTTTCAACTCGTGTTTGTTGATTTTGGCATGTCCGTCAAGATTCCTGAACGATTACAGACATCGCTGCGAGAGTACGCCATCGGCGTGGGAACACACGATGCCCGTAAAATTGTCCAATCGCTTGTGAAGGCGGGCGCGTTGCTGGAAGGTGCGGATCTGAACCGCCTTGAACAAGCCCATGAAACATTATTCAGGCATTTGTGGGGCGTGCGTGTTGGAAAGATGCGGGATGTCGCGCTAAAAGAAGCCAGAACCTTTATAAAAGAGTATAAGGATGTCATTTATGATGAGCCTTTTCAATTTCAGGCAGACATGCTTTTTATCATGCGGGCCATTGGCATTCTTTCCGGTATGGCCGCCAACCTCTATCCGGATTTTGATGTCTGGACCAAAACAATTCCTTATGCTGAACGTTATGCAAAAGAGGAACTGCTGAAAAACGGAAACGACTGGCTCCGGGAAGCTGTGTCACTGGGACAGCTGCTGCTCACCTTGCCAGCCAGGTTGGACAGTGTTGCAAATCAGGCGGAACAGGGGAAATTAACTATACAAACCGCTTTGTCCACAGATACCCGAAAGGCCATACAGCGATTGGAACAATCTGTCAGCCGACTCGCGTGGATGGTGTTATCAGCAGGTTTGTTGGTTTCGGGCGTGAACCTGCATGTCGGCGACAAAAGTTTTAGCGGAATCTTAATCTTTTTGGCGATATTGGCCTTTTTATGGGGAATAAGGAAAAAGTGAGGGCACAACTATTCATGCACATTGTGGAAACAGGGAGGGAAAAGCTTTCGATCTGCTGATGATTTCAAAATACCTTTCTTATCCCAGATCGAAAAGCTTTTCCCCAATGCAAAACCAGAGCCAAGCTAAATTTTTTTTCCGGAGTGCAAAAATAGAGCGAAGCGGTTTTTTGCAAAACAAAGCGAAGCGGTTTTTTACACTCTATATTAAAAAAATTCCGGCAGGATGCAAAAAACCGCTTCGCTCTATTTTTGCACTCCTTTCGGATGCTTCGCTTTGTTTTTGCACTGATAAAATCGAATGAATTCAAAAAATCATAAATTTCTGTCTGACGGCCATATATTTTTAAAAACACTTCAAACAAACAAAGGTTCTTAGTATTATGAAGGATCTCGGCACTTGCAGAATTCTTATTGTGGATGACACAAAAACGAATATTGATGTACTCATTCAGGCACTTAAAAATACTTATAAACTCGGGGTGGCGCTCAACGGTCCCAAAGCCATTGAATATGTCAGAACAAACCAACCGGATCTGATTCTTCTGGATATCCTCATGCCTGAAATGGACGGTTTTGAGGTGTGTCAGAAACTCAAGACAAACCCTGACACCAGGGATATTCCCATCATTTTCATAACTGCTGTGGACAGTTCCGGTGAAAAAAGCAAAGGGTTTGAAATGGGAGCAGTGGATTACATCACCAAGCCTTTTGATATTACCGAAGTCAAGGCAAGGGTAAAAACCCACCTTTCTCTCAAAATTGCGCAGGAGGCCCTGAAAAATCAGAACGTCATCCTTGAACAGAAGGTCCGTGAGCGTACCAGAGAGCTTGAAGAGGCCCAGATTGAAATTCTCGAACGCCTGGAAAGAGCGGCTGAATATCGTGACGAAAAAACAGGCCGGCACATCAAACGCATCAGCGAATACTGCCGTCTGCTGGGCAAAGCAGCCGGACTCAGACCCGAAGAATGCAACCTTCTTTCTTTGGCAAGCACAATGCATGATTTGGGCAAAATCGGCATACCAGATACAATTCTTCTGAAACCGGATAAACTGACCCCGGAAGAGCGGATGATAATGGAGACCCATACCACCATCGGAGCAAAATTATTATCCGGCAGTGAACACAGGTTTTTGAAAGAGGCGGAAATTATTGCCCTGACGCACCATGAAAAATGGGATGGCACAGGCTATCCTCACGGACTTAAAGGTGAGGATATTCCTCTGTTCGGAAGAATGTTATGTATATGCGATGTGTTTGACGCGCTGATTTCGGAACGTCCTTATAAAAAAGCCTGGCCTTTGGAAAAGACCCTTGAGGAAATTAAAGCCGGACGCGGCACACATTTTGATCCTGAGCTTGCAGATCTTTTTGTGAGGTTAGAACCTGAGTTGAGAAAAATAGTCAATGACTTGGATTAATTCCTCTTCTGTGTTTTTTCGTGCTTGGAACTCGGGGACATCCGCATTCTTTTCAGATCGGAGGAATTTTTCATCCGGTCAGTTCTGTGCCGGACAGAATCCGTCTGATATTGTCCTTATGGCGTAAATAAATGAATAAGGTGATGATAACGGCGCATCCTGTTATTATCTCGGAATGGACAGCCTCCCATACTGCGACAGGCAGCACGGCTGCTGCTGCCAGGGAACTGACGGATACGCGGTCCTGCCAGCAGATAAACAGGATAAAGACAAGTACGGTGACAAAACATGCCATTGGCGAAATTACAAGAAAACATCCTGCCGCAGTTGCCACCCCTTTTCCGCCTTTTTTAAATTTCGTGAAAACAGGACAGAGGTGTCCTGAAAACGCAGAAAGAGATACAAGAGAGACGAAAAGTTCACCCCGCATATCATTCAGCCCTGTCATTGAAATGGCAATATATACCGGCACTGCCCCTTTTGAAATATCCCCGAGAAGGGTGAGCAATCCCAGCGTCGTGCCTGCAACGCGTCTCACATTTGTGGCACCAATGTTTCCGCTTCCTTTTTGGGTGATGTCTTGGGAAGTAAATATTCTGGTCAGGATAAGACCCCAGGGTACGGAACCGAGCAGATACGCGAACAGGGGAAGCAGAAAAAATTCCAGTATTTTTAAAAATTCCATATCATTTTATGAATTTTAATTTATTATAAAATTAAATATTTAATCCTTAAATAATTAAATAAACGCTCATAAAAAAAGCCGGTTTTTTCGCCCCCGGTTATGAAAATATCCTCAGATAAAAAACTCGGCTTTTCAAAATGTATCACGGTAAAATTGTATGACTTAAAAGGAGGATTGAATAATTCACTTTGGTCAGAATAACGCAATATCTGATTCATGTCAAATCTTTTAACACGCAAAAAATACTCTTTTCACCCCATTGACATATTTTTTTGTTTGTGAAAAAATAGTAAAACTTTTTTTATCAATGACAGAAGAAAAGGGGGGGCGATGAGAAAAATTATGCAATTTGTTATCACTGGTTTTTTGCTAATTACCACATTTTTTCCGGCTTATGCTGACGGGACTCACCCGCGGGGCATCAATCTGGACGGTTCGCTCGGCACTGCCGGAAAGCTGAATCTGCCCGGGCCGGATTATGACATTAAGGCCGAATACGGCCGGCAGGCCGGGACAAATCTCTTCCACAGTTTTGAGCAGTTCAATATTCATTCCAAAGAAAGCGCGACCTTCACCGGCCCGGATTCAGTTCAAAACATCATCACCCGTGTCACCGGCGGCGAAGCCTCATGGATTGACGGCAGGCTCGCCTCGGCTATTCCCAATGCTGATCTGTATTTCCTGAACCCCGCGGGCGTGATGTTCGGGCCCGATGCGTCACTGGATTTAGGCGGCTCATTCCATGTCAGCACGGCGGATTATCTTCGTCTCGGAGACAATGAAAAATTTTACACCAACCCTCTGGAAAGTGATGTGCTTTCGGTTGCAGCACCTGCGGCTTTTGGTTTCCTGGATAACGATATTTCACCAATCACTTTTGAAGGCAAAGGGGAAATCCCCTCGGAAACATGGGACAGAGAGGCTGCGGGCCTCGCTGTGGCCGAGGGGAAGGGCATTTCCGTGGTGGGCGGAGATATTGAAATAAAAAACAGCACCTGCGCCCGAATCATGAAACCTGTTCCCCTGAGTGAAAACCTTGAATTTCCGTGGGTCAGCCCCCTGGGAAGTCTCAGCGCGGCCGGAGGAAATATCCGCATGGTGAGCATGTCATCTCCGGGTGAGGTCGGCATCGGAAACGAACAACAGGAACTCGGAGACGCGGCAGGAGGAAACATAAGGCTTTCTGACAAATCCCTGCTGGATGTGAGCGGAACCGGTGCAGGAAATATATTTATCCGAAGCGGGCAGTTTGTGGCAGAAAGCAGCAACATTTATGCCCGGACTTTCGGAGACAGAAACGGGGGCGGCATTGATATTCAGGCGGATAATATCTCTTTTACCGGGGGGTCGGAGATTAACAGCAATACTTATGGCAGCGGAAAGGGCGGTGACATCACGCTCAACGCCTCGGAATCCATCACCTTTTCCGGTGCGGACGATGAGAACTATGCCAGCAAAATTTTTCTTGAAACATATGGCGGCTCAGAAGATTCAGGAGATGCGGGAAACCTTGATATCAAAGCAAATGATGACATTCTTTTCTCGGATGGTGCGAGTGTTATGAGTCTCACATTCGGCGGTGGTGACTGCGGCCGCCTGAGGTTCAGAGCCGGGCATGATATCTGTTTCCAAGGTATCAGCAAAGACCCTTTTAACAATTATCTGCTCCGGAATTATATCGGAGATAACCCTGTGAATCCGGAGGCTGCTTCCGGCGGCGTCTTCAGTAATGTCATTTTCGGTGAGGGAAATGGCAGCGATATCGAGATGGAAGCGGACAATATCCTGTTATCTGATTCTGCCGCGATTAATTCCACAACGTATGGCTCCGGCAATAGCGGTGATATCAGGATAAACGCAGCGGGAACTGTCACGATCAGAGAAACAATCGGCCCGGCAAACTGGGCAATCGGAATCTTCACACAGACAATTTCACCAGGAGATGATGCCGTTAGCGGAGATGGCGGAGATATTTTTCTGGAAGCAAATGAACTGATAATTGAAGACGGGTGTTTCATCATGAGCGGAAGTACAGCCAGGTCCGGAAAAAGCGGGAAATCCGGAGATATCAGCATCCAAGTAGCTGGTGAGGTGCGTCTGTCCGGTATCAACCCTTATGGCGACTTTTATCCTGCTGGCTCTTATATTGGTACGGAGTGTACGGGAAACGGCGATACCGGAGATATTTTCCTGGAAGCGCATACCCTGGTTCTTGAGGATGGGGGAGACATTCAGGCCGGTACTTACGGCAGCGCACCTGGCGGAAATATTCAGATTCAGGCGGACACTGTTGATATCAGAGGAAGTTCTCCTGTAAAACTTTTCAATGACAAAACAAACCTTGATCAATATACCATGCAGGATGCTGTCAGCGGGATAAAAGCAGATGCATTAAACGGAACAGGCGATTCCGGAACCATTTGTGTCAAGGCTCGGCATATAAATCTGTCTGACAGCGGAACCATCAGCACATCAACTGCCGTCAGCGGCAAGGCAGGAGATATAACCCTGAATGTCAGCACACTTGAGCTGGAGAACGAGGCTCTGGTTTCTTCGTCAAGCTTATCACCGGAAAACGGGGGCGCGTCCGGCACAATTACTTTAAACACGGATTCGCTCAGATTGTCCGGAGAGAGCAAGATAACCACCGAAGCTGTGTGTACCGCAAGCGGGCAGGCAACTGACGGCAGAATCACTGTAAACGCGGGAGACATGCTTTATCTGAACAACAGCCAAATCACCACCAGCGTCAGAGGCGGAGATGGCAACGGCGGGGATATTGAAATCAGAAAGCCGGAGACTATCACCCTGAATCACAGCAAAATCAGAGCCAACGCTTATGAAGGGAACGGCGGGAATATCCACATCACCGGGGAGCAGTTTATCCGGTCCTCGGACAGCATGGTCGAAGCTTCCTCGGAAAAAGGAATTGACGGCAATGTGAACATCGAATTTCTGAAAACAGGTCTGGACAGTGCGCTGACCATCCTCCCTGAAACTTTTCCGGACGCGGCCCGTTGGATAAAAACTCCCTGCACCGGGCGATCCGGAGAAAATGTGAGCCATTTTGTGATGAAAGGGCGGGACGCCATGCCCACCGCGTTGGATGACTGGCTGGCGAGTCCGTTACCGGATCGGCAGAAACTTCGCACCTGTCCCGGGTCAGATCAGGAGGAAGGAGATTCGGAGTTGTCTGACGGAAAAAAGAGTAATCGTGAATAATAGAATTTACCTCTGCAAAATATGCTTTTCACCCCATTGAGATATCCCTGAGTTTGTGAAAAAGGAATAAAACTTTTTTTTATCAATAACAGGAGAAAGGGGAGAGTATGAGAAAAATTGTGCAATTTGTTATCACTGTTTTTTTGATAATTACCGCATTTTTTCCGGCTTATGCTGAGGGGACTCACCCGAGGGGCATCCGTCTGGACGGTTCGCTCGGCACTGCCGGAAAACTGAGTCTGCCCGGGCCGGATTACGAGATTAAGGCTGAGTACGGTCAGCAGGCCGGGGCAAATCTCTTTCACAGCTTTCAGCAGTTCAACATTCATTCTGATGAAAGTGCGACCTTCACAGGCCCGGATTCGGTGAAAAACATCATCAGCCGTGTCACCGGCGGAGAGACCTCATGGATTGACGGCAGACTCGCATCGGCCATTCCTGATGCGGATTTGTATTTCCTGAACCCCGCGGGCCTGATGTTCGGCCCCAATGCGTCACTGGATCTGGGCGGCTCGTTCCATGTCAGCACGGCGGATTATCTTCGTCTGGGAGACAATGAAAAATTTTACGCCAGCCCTTTGGAAACGGATGTGCTTTCCACAGCCCCTCCCACAGCTTTCGGTTTTCTGGATGACGATGCGGCATCAATTATTTTTGAGGGCAGAGGAGAGATTGCCCAGGCGGATTGGGATGGAAAACCTGCGGGTCTGAGTGTGTCGGAAGGCGAGACGATCTCTGTGATCGGCGGAGATATTGAGATAAGGAAAGGCACACATTTCAGAACAACGCTGGCGGTTCCAAATCCGGCAGATATTTTCGGCGATCCTGTAGAAGTGCCGCGTGTCGGAACTGCGGGGAGCCTCACCGCGGCCGGAGGGCGGATAAACATGGTAAGTGTCGCGTCCGCGGGTGAGGTCATTTCTTCAGCATCCGGGCCTGATGTTTCCTCAGTTGAGGACTTCGGCAATATAACTGTGTCAGATAACTCCCTTTTGGATGTCAGCGGACAGGGAGCCGGAAGCATATTTGTCCGCGGGGGCCGGTTTGTCACAGATAGCAGCGAGTTGCGTGCAAGAACACTGGGAGACACGGACGGAGGCACAATTTCAATTGAGGGAGATAACTTATCCTTTACAAACGGTGCTTATGCTGACGGCAATACATACGGAAGCGGCAAAGGCAGCGATATAACCCTGAAAGCCTCTGAAACGGTCGCTTTCGAGGGAGAAAACAGTTTGAGAGATGTCAGCAAGATATTGCTTGAAACCCACAGCAAAGATGAGGATGCTGGCAACGCCGGCAACCTTCTGATCGAGGCAAAGGATGTTTCATTCAGACACGGCGCACCCGTGTCAAGCCTTACTGTTGGCAAGGGAAACGGAGGGGATGTTACGATCCGTGCCAGAGACACCGTCAGTTTTTCCGGTCAGAACAGCGACCTTTACCATTCCCTTCTCAGCCTGGGGTTTTTCGGCCAGTATAAGGAACATCATTCCGGGGGGATTTTTTCTCTTATCTCCTCGGAAAGTAACGGCGGCTGCGGAGGGGATATTTTATTGGAGGCCGGAGATATTTCCCTGGCTAACGGATGTTCTGTTTACTCAACAACTCTGGGTCCCGGGAGCAGCGGCGATATTGTTGTAAATGCGGCAGAAACAGTCTCCATAAAAGGTTCGGGCGGCAAAGATTTCTGGGTGGGCGGAATTAATTCCACCGCGTTTACCCCGAGACCGGGCGCAGTGGTCGGCGATGCAGGAAACATATCTCTCGAAGCGGGAAAACTGACCATTGAAAAAGGAGGCTATATAACCAGTTCCACTGCAATTCATGCCAAAGGAATGGAAAGCGGCAAGGCAGGAGATGTGACAATCCGGGTCCGGGGTGAGGTGTGTCTGTCCGGTGTCAATCCCTGCGGTATGACAAGTTCTTATGTTGTAGGCAATCCCCCTTCAGGCAGTTATATCTCTGCCGTATCCAGAGGAACAGGCGGAACAGCCGGTGAGGCAGGGAATGTTTTTCTGGAAGCAGAATCGTTGATTATCGAGGATGGAAGCATGATTTCCGCAAGTACATCCGGCAGTTCAAATGGTGGAAATGTGGAAATCAGGGTGCGTGATTCCGTGCGTGTTTCAGGAATCGCCCCGGTGATGATATATCCGGAAGGGGAACAGCCCACAGAAGTTTACGCTGTCAGTGCGATAGATGCCAGTTCAAAAGGTGTTTTGCCTGACGCAGGATCAGGCGGAAAAATTTCTCTTTCCGCAAAAGAGGTTATACTTACGGATAAAGGAAAAATATCCACCTCCAGTTCGGGGAGAGGAAATGCAGGGGATATAAACCTTGATGTGGGAGGACTTCGGCTGGAGCATGACGCTTTGATCTCCTCAGCCAGCGTTTCTGAAAATCATGGCGGTTCCGCGGGGACGATCACCGTGGAGGCGGATGACTCAGTTGAATTATTCAACAACAGCGTAATGATAACCGATGCCGTAAGCGCAGGAGGCGGTAAGATAAGCGTGAACACTGAAAGCTCGCTTTATTTATTAAACAGTGAGATGAGTACCAGCGTCAGGGAGGGGATCGGAAAAGGGGGCGACATCAGCGTCGTCAATTCGCAATCTGTTATCCTGAATCACAGCAACATCCGGGCAAACGCCGAGGCAGGAGACGGCGGAGCAATATTCATCAATACGGAGAATTTCATCAAATCCTCGGACAGCAGGGTGACAGCCACATCCGCACGCGGCAATGAAGGAACCGTGAATATTGAGTGTCCTTATACAGATGTCAGCAGCGGCCTGACGGTCATGCCCGGGAATTACCTTGACGCGGGAAAATGGGCAAAAACCCCGTGTTCAAAACGCTCTGCCGAAGATATGAGCCGGTTTGTGATCCGGCATAAGGACGCTGCCCCGGGTTCTCCGAATGACTGGCAGCCGCTTCTGCCCCGGCCCGAAGGGTTTCCTGACGGAAAAAAAATGGATCGTGAGCAATAGAAAATTTTAACATAAGATATCCTTTTGATCTTATTGACATCTTATTGTAAGTATCTAACCATAAGTTTTCGATATTCGCACGGGAAAGAAACCCGGCTTTTTTCCGGAATGAGCCGCCGCCTGCGAAGGAAAAAGCCGGGTTTCTTCGCGGTTCACAGAAAAAATATGTATAAAAAACTTTTGATCAGGTACTTATTTGTGAAAAAAGTAATAAAACTTTTTATCATTGACAGAAAAGAAAGAGGTGTTATGAAAAAAATCATGCAGTTCCTTATCGCAGTTCTTTTGGTAATTATCGTAATTCTGCCAGTCTGTGCTGACGGGACTCATCCGCGAGGCATCCGTCTGGACGGTTCGCTCGGCACTGCCGGAAAACTGAGTCTGCCCGGGCCGGATTACGAGATTAAGGCTGAGTACGGTCAGCAGGCCGGGGCAAATCTCTTTCACAGCTTTCAGCAGTTCAACATTCATTCTGATGAAAGCGCGACCTTCACGGGCCCGGATTCGGTGAAAAACATCATCAGCCGTGTCACTGGCGAGAGCGCCTCATGGATTGACGGCAGGCTCGCCTCGGCCATTCCCGATGCTGATCTGTACTTTCTGAACCCCGCGGGCCTGATGTTCGGCCCCAATGCGTCGCTGGATTTGGGCGGCTCATTCCACATCAGCACGGCGGATTATCTGAAAATGGGTGAAAATGAGAAATTTTTTGCAGAACCAACGGAAGATGAGATTCTGTCAGTGTCTGCGCCCACAGCTTTCGGATTTCTGAACAAAAACCTTGAAACTTTTGAAGGTCTGATCAGCATCAAAGGCAGCGGCGAGATTTCAGAGGACGAATGGGACGGCCATTCTTCCGGTCTCGCAGTGTCCGAGGGGAACACCATTTCTGTTATCGGCAGAGAGATCAGAATGGAAAACGGCACATGGTTTCGGACTGTTGAAAGCAATGATCTGGGATATGTCAATACAAATGCGGAAAAACTTCTCGGAAATCTGAGTGCGCCGGATGGTCAGATAAATGTGGCGAGCATCGCATCCGCGGGTGAGGTGGCAATTGAAAATGGAAAGCCCGAAATCAGAGATGCGGCAGGCGGCAGCATAACGATGTCCGGGAAATCCCTGATTGATGTCAGCGGCCAAGGGGCGGGAAATGTTTTCATCCGGTGCGGAAAATTCGTCTCAGATGACAGCTCAATTTATGCAAAAACCTTTGGCGATATGCACGGCGGGGGGATTGAGATTCAGGCAAATGACATTTCCTTTGAAAACGGTTCTGAAATCAACACCAACACTTACGGTAGCGGAAAGGGCGGTGATGTTACGCTGGAAGCATCCGAAACCGTCACGTTTTCAGGTGCTGACGAACTAAAAAATACCAGCAGAATCATTATTGAAACATACAGCAAAGCTGAAAATGCCGGAGACACCGGACTCCTTGATATCAGCGCAAAAGATATTCTTTTTTCAGACGGGACATATATCCATAACGGCACATGGGGCAGTGGAAACAGCGGAAAAATGATGCTCCGGGCTGAGGATGATATCTGTTTCAGCGGCATCGGATATGATTACTATCTCAATTATTACTTACGGCTTTATCTCGGCGAAAATCCCTTTAATCCTGATGCTTCCTGGGGTGGTATTCTTAGCAATGTTCAGATGTTCAGTACCGGAGGAAACAGCGGAGATATTGAGATTGAAGCGGATAATCTTTTTTTGTCCGACAGCGCCACGATTCTCTCATCAACGCTCGGAGCTGGAAACAGCGGAAGCGTCAACATCAATGCCGCTGATTCTGTAATGATAACCGGATCCGTCGGACCCGGGCCATGGCCAGGAGGCATTTCCACGCTTACATTTTCGCCTGCCATTGGTGTTGTTACCGGAGATGCGGGTTCTATTTCATTGGAAGCAGGTGAACTGACGATTAAAGACGGGAGATATTTGAGCAGTGACTCGGAACCCCAATGGGGTGAGGAATGCGGTAAATCCGGCGAAATAGATATCCGTGTGTCGGGGGATGTCCTGGTATCCGGTGTCAATTCTTATGGTTCAGATGTTTCTACAATTACAGTAAGCAGTGGTGTCAACAGCGGAGAAGCCGGAAATATTTTTCTGGAAGCAAATTCTTTAAGCGTCAAAGACGGTGCGGCCATTAGCGCTGCTACCCGTGGCAATGCAAATGGCGGGAATATTCATATTGATGTGGCGGATAGCGTTCATGTCCGGGGGAGTTCACCTCTGAAAATTTATACCTCGGAAGATTTCAGTCAATATACGATGAATGATTCCCATAGCAGGATAGAAGCCCATTCATCTTGTTCTGATGCAGATTCAGGCAATTCCGGAACAATGTCCGTAACAGCTCAGAACATAAATATCTCTGACAGCGGACTCATAACCACGTCAACCGCGGGAGGCGGCAAAGCCGGAGATATCACCTTTGAAGCCGGCCATGTTGAGTTAAGCGATAATGCCCTGATAACATCGGAAAGCACATTGCCTGAAAACGGCGGGGCTGCCGGTACAATCACTGTAAATGCGGATTCAGTCGGATTATCCGCCAACAGTGCAATAACCACCGAGGCACTCAGCACCGGAAGCGGCGAAGCCGCAGACGGCAAAATCACTGTGACCGCGGGAGACAGGCTTTATCTGAACAACAGCAACATCACCACCAGCGTCAGAGGCGGACACGGCAAGGGCGGAGATATTGAGATCAGCGAACCGGAATCTGTTATTCTGAATCACGGAAAAATCGAGGCCAACGCGTATGAGGGAACAGGCGGCAACATCCGCATTGTTTCAGGCCAGTTTATCCGGTCCTCGGACAGCGCTGTGGAGGCTTCATCTGAGAAGGGTATTGACGGAAATATCAACATTGAATCCCCGGACACGGATGTGGGAACCAGCCTGACAGTCATGCCCGGGAATTACCTTGACGCAGGAAAATGGGCAAAAACGCCGTGTTCAAAACGCTCTGCCGAGAACATGAGCCAGTTTGTGATCCGGCATAAGGATGCCGCACCGGGTTCTCCGGATGACTGGCAGCCGCTTCTGCCCCGGCCCGGAAGGCTGGCGCACGAAAAAAAAACGGATCGTGAACAATAGAAATTTCAATTATAACATACGCGTTTTATCCCATTGACATATCCCTTTATTTTTGAAAAAATTAATCAAACTTTTTATCACCGACAGAAAAGAGAAAGAGGGGGGTTATGAAAAAAAATATGCAGTTCATTATCTCAGTTCTTGTGGTAATTACCGCATGTTTCCCGGCTTATGCTGACGGGACTCACCCGAGGGGCATCCGTTCGGACGGTTCGCTCGGCACTGCCGGAAAACTGAGTCTGCCCGGGCCGGATTACGAGATTAAGGCTGAGTACGGTCAGCAGGCCGGGGCAAATCTCTTTCACAGCTTTCAGCAGTTCAACATTCATTCTGATGAAAGCGCCACCTTCACAGGCCCGGATTCGGTGAAAAACATCATCAGCCGTGTCACCGGCGGTGAAGCCTCCTGGATTGACGGCAGGTTGGCCTCGGCCATTCCCGGGGCTGATCTGTTTTTCCTGAACCCCGCGGGCCTGATGTTCGGCCCGAACGCGTCACTGGATCTGGGCGGGTCATTCCACATCAGCACGGCGGATTATCTGCGGATGGGCGATAACGAGCAGTTTTATGTGAATCCCCCTGAGAGCGATGTGCTATCCACGGCCATGCCGGCCGCGTTCGGTTTTCTGGATGGCAATATCGCTACGATTTCTTTTAAAGGCAAAGGAGAAATCTCGAAACAGGACACGGATGAAAGTCCGCCCGGTCTGCGTGTTTCGGAGAATAAGACTATATCCGTAATCGCCGGCAGCATTGAAATGGACAACGGGACATTTTTTAAGGCCCAAAAAATGGATGAAAACGGGAATCCGGTATTTCAAGACGCGGTGGATGAAAACGGAAATATGATTTACGGAGAAGATGGCCTGCCTGTATTGGCTGTTGATGAAAACGGCAATCCCATTCCGGTCATGGAAAATGTTCCTGCGGGCGGAATTCAGGCTCCCGGCGGCAGGATCAATCTGATCGGCGTCGGAACTGACGGAGAATCGGAACTGGGAAATCAGGAACCGGATACCGAGGATTTTGAGAACAAGGGAGATATCCGACTGGCAGATCATTCCCTGATAGAAGTCGGCGGGGAAAATGCGGGAACCATTTATATCCGAAGCGGGAATTTTATCGCGGACAACAGCCGAATCCAATCTGTCTCCCGGGGAAGCAAACCATCTGAAAACAGCGTGATTGATATTCAGGGGAAGAATATCTCATTGAACAAGGGCGGCGCAATTCTCAGCAGCACATCCGGCACGGGAAAAAGCAGTGATATAAACATTCATGTTAGTGAATCTGTTTGTTTATCGGGTGTAAGCAGTGACGATGAATCCGCATTCATAAAAACCGAAACCCGACTTAAAGACGAAGATGCCGGGGATGCGGGGGATATTCTGATTGACACACCGACTCTGTCTGTCGCGAATGGCGCAAACATCAGCAGTTCCTCATACGGTGCCGGAGATGGCGGAAACGTTGTATTTCACGCTGATGAAAAAATTTATATACATGGAACAGATACTGACGGAGAGGGCTGTTATGTTCAAACCGGGTCTTCTGATATTTTTTCAGAGTCCACCGGCAAATCCGGTGATATAGTTTTTGAAACCAAAAATTTGTTTGTTAATGACGGTGCGTCTGTTTCCACTACATCATCAGAAAAGTCAGGTGATATCACGATCCGTGCATCTGAATCCGTTCATCTTACCGGTCATAATCAGCAAAAAAACGGAAACCACATCCTATCCGTATCCTTCAACAACGATGCCGGTGATATTTTAATTGAAACAGGAAATTTTTACAGGGATGACGGGGGAATAATTTCCAGTACTTCTTTTGGTGATGACGGTAAAAGCGGAGATATTATTCTCCGTGCGTCCGACTCTGTTTATTTATCCGGTGTCCGCGGTGCAGGACTCGGGAGCGAGATTTATGGGATGTCCATCGGGAGTCAGCAAGCCGGAGAGATCATCATAGAAACCAATGTTCTGTCCTTAAATGACGGTGCTGTGCTGATCAATCATTCATCTGGAATTTCAGATGGCGGTGATATTATGATCCGTGCATCGGAATCTGCCAGTTTGTCCGGCATCAACAGCCTTGAGTCTTACGGAAAAGGCATTGGCAGGAAAGGCAGCGGAATTGCCAATTCCGCTATCGGAGAAGACGCGGAGAGCGGTAACGGGGGGAACATCATTATTGAAACCCCTAAGCTGTCTGTCAGAGACGGCGGATGGATTGAAAGTAGCTCCCGGGGCGGCGGAAATGCTGGTAATATCACCATTCAGGCAGAATCCGTCAGTATTTCCGGAACAGATGAGGCTGAAGGATATGTCAGTCGGATATCCACATCTGCTTTAAGCGAAGAAGAGTATGCCGGAAACGGGGGAAATATTAGCATTGCTTCCGAGAATCTGATTCTCGAAAGCGGAGGACAAATTGCAGCTGATACCAAAGGATATGGCAGCGGCGGCTCAATAGCAATCCACGCATCGGAAACCCTTGCATGCGGAGGCGTGAATCCCCACGGAGAAAATGAAGAAGGATATGGCAGCGGCATTTATACCCGTTCCACTGCCGACCATGAATCTGCGGGAACATCCGGCAGTGTTCAGATCGAATGCAAAACATTATCCTTAACAGACGGCGGGCTGATTACCAACAGCTTATCCGGCGGCGGTACCAGCGGCGATATTACGGTGAGTGCAGCCGAATCCGTGAATATCAGCGGTGACAGTTCGGAAATCAGTTCGCATATGCCGTTGCAGAGCCAGACAAAATACCAATCCGCCGCATCATATATCAGAGATACGCAGGCCAGCGGAATTTATTCGCGCTCGGAAAGTCAGAAATCCTTTGCAGGAAGGGCAGGAAATATCAATATCAGTGCAGATGAACTCAATCTTTCGGACAGCGGACAAGTCTCCGCTGAAAGCATGGGAATGGGGAAAGCCGGCAATATCACCATAAATACCAGTCAATTTTCCCTGAAAAGCGATGCGTCTGTTTCTTCGGGAAGCGGTTTTATTAATGCCTATGAGTTTGCCGATATTTCAGAACGAGACGACAGATTCCTGGTGCCGGGCGATGTGATCACTGTCGCAGATGTGGGAAATGGCAAAACCGGGGTTTATCTGCATACGGGTGAGAACCTGATGCGGTTTAATACCACCTATACGGTTGAAAATCTCACAGAACTGAATCAGCTTGACCAGCACTATGACCTTAGAAACGGAGACATTGCTGAAGTTGAGAACAGCCATGACGGAATGCCTGAGCGGTTTATATTTTCATCTGATCAGGAATTAGATTCTGATCTGAAATCATGGATAAAACTTGAGAGTGAAATCAGTGCTGAACTTGCTGATATGACAGCATTGAATGAAATTGAAACCCTCTATGTCGAAGATTATGGCATGATTCCGCCATATACGTCAGGGACTTTGCTCCATGTGGATGATGCAGGAGATGGAAAACCCGCTGATTTTGTTTATACGCTTCTGCCTTACGATATACCAAACATGCCGCCCATGGTGATAGGGAATGCGGTAAAGCTGAACAACTTCAAGGTTGAAGATATAACTCAGTTACATCAGATATCTCATCAATATGCGATCTCAGACGGCGCGCTGGCAACGGTGGCAGATAATGGAACCAAATCCCGATTCGTTTTCCGACAGGGAGAATGGATAGCATTCAATCATGCACATGAAGTTGCAGATAAGACAGCCATCGGCACTCTGATTCCGGCCCAGATCGGACATATTACTAAAATTAACGATTCAGAGGCAGGCAAGGGACAGACTTTTATCTACGCAGGCTCAGACTGGTCAGAATTAAAGCATATCCATATCGTTCCGAATATGACAGAACTGAATGCTTTGTCTGCCCACTCCGGTGACGCGGCAACCGTCAGTGATGCAGGACAAGGCAGATCAGAAGCCTTTCTGTATTCCGGGGGAGAGTGGATAAAATTGGTCAGCGGCTATACCGGCGGGACGATTACAGTCAATGCTGATACGGTCTGTATGGAAAATCATAGTCAAATCAGCACTTCGACAGCCGGAAACGGGACAGCCGGGCATATTCACATTTTTGCCGAAGATATTGAACTGAACAGCGGTGCGTCTCTTTCATCAAACAGCGAGTCTGTCGCTTTTGGCGGTGAGGCAGGAACTCTGAATGTCCATGCAGAAAGGGCGATCAGAATATCCAACGGTGCATCTCTGACCACCCAGGCAAAAGATGCAGGAGGTGGGAGTATGAATATCCAGGCAAAAAATATCATCTATCTGAATAATGGTAAAATCACAACCAGTGTTCAGGGCGGAGACGGCAAAGGCGGGGATATTGAAATGACAAAGCCTGATGTCGCTATCCTGAATCACAGCAGAATCGAAGCAAATGCTTTTGAGGGGGCGGGCGGAAATATTCACATCGTGTCCGAACAGTTCGTCAGCTCCTCTGACAGCGCTGTGGAGGCTTCATCTGAAAAGGGAATTGATGGAAATATCAACATTGAATCCCCGGACACGGATGTGGGAACTGGCCTGACGATCATGCCCGGGAATTACCTTGACGCAGAAAAGTGGGCAAAAACGCCGTGTTCAAAGCGGTCCGTTGAAAACATGAGCCGCTTTGTGATCAGGCATAAGGATGCCGCACCGGGTTCTCCGGATGACTGGCAGCCGCTTCTGCCCCGGCCCGATAATTCACCTTCACCGGAAAAAAACAGATGAATGAAATTTAAAAATTGAAACTCAGAATTGGGAAAGAAAAAGGAGGTTGCAGTGCTGAATAACAAATGTTTTTTGTCCGCTTTTCTGCTCATGATCTGCCTTGTTCTGATCTGTGCTTTTGCCCACGCGGACATGCCTTCAATTCAGGAAACCAATGTCCCGGGTCAGATGATTGCCAAAGGAAGCCAATATTTTAACAAAGGAAATTTGGAACAGGCGATTATTTTATGGGAACAGGTATTGGGCCTTTTGAATGCTGAAAAAAATACCGGAGAATATCTGGACACCACAGTCTGGCTGGCAAATGCTTACCAGTTAATGGGATATCATCAGAGAGCATTGACAGTACTTCATAAGGCTTTGCCTGTGGTGGAGAAAGGTAAGGATCATTATCGTAATGCTTTGCTTTATAACTGTCTGGGTGACATTTATCTTTCTCTCGGAGATACAGAGGCATCAGCAACATATCTGCTGAGAGGGGCCGAACAGGCGCGTATGTCGGGTAACCTGCGCGCAATGATAATGATTTTGAATAATCTGGGGAACGGGGTGGCAGCTGATGAAAATTACCCTGCGGCCATGGCGTTTTATGACGAAGCTCTTGCTCTGATAGAAAAGTCAGAAGATCATATTGATTTAAAATCTAAAGTATTACTAAATTTAGTGCGTCTCGGACTTCAGATGGAGCGTTACCAGGAAGTCGCGGGAACTTTGGACAGCGTTCTGTCACAAATAGCAGAGATGCCGGATTCACCTTCCAAAGCTTCGGACATGATCACGTTGAGCCGGCTCATCTCAAAAATTCGGAAAACATCTGCTTCGTCTGATGGACATTTGAAATACCTGGCCTATCTGGCATTAGATAAAGCAAAGCGCATTGCTCAGAATACACAGGATTACCGTACCCTTTCTTATGCTTACGGATACATGGGACAACTCTATGAAGGTGAAAAACGCTATTCAGAAGCTGTGAAACTCACCCGAAAAGCCGTATTTCTTGCCCAGCAGGGGGATTTTCCTGAGATTTTGTATTTGTGGCAGTGGCAACTGGGAAGGCTGTTCAAAGTGAAAGATGATATTGAAAATGCAGTTAAGGCATACAGCCACGCAATCTCCGTTCTGAATCCCATTCGTCAGGAATTGTTCAGAGGATTCCGTTCCCGGGAGGATTTATTTAATGAGACAGTAAAACCCGTTTATCTGGGGCTTACAGAACTCTTGTTGAGGCAGGCTGAAATTTCCGAAGATTCCAAAGTTTCGGAAGCCTTTCTCATCAAAGCCAGAGACACGATGGAAATCTTAAAAACAGCTGAGTTGGAAGATTTTTTCGCGGATGAATGCCTGAGCGCCACACAGATCAGTGAATCTGCGCTGGAACGAACACCGCCTCACACTGCTGTGCTATATCCGGTTATGCTGCCGGACCACCTCACCTTATTGCTGATTCTGCCGGACGGCATGAGACAGGTCAGTGTTCCCACGGGTTCGGAATCGCTTGAAAAAACGGTGACACAATATCGGGAACGCCTGCAAACCCGCCCGAATAATCGTTTTTTTTACGAGTCACAGCATCTCTATGATCAGGTCATACGTCCCATAGAAGCAGTACTGGCGGATCGGGAAATTGATACGCTGATTATTGCCCCGGACGGCGTGCTTCGTTTAATACCGTTTTCCACATTACATGATGGTGAGCATTTTCTGATCGAAAAATACGCCATCGGAACCATCCCGGCAATTAGTCTCACGGATTCGAAACAGACTGTCCGGGAGAATTCCAATATTCTCATCGGAGGCCTTTCCGAAAGCAGACAGGGTTTTCCTGCCCTCCCCGGCGTAACCGCTGAACTGCGGGATATACAGAAGATTACAGGTGGCAAGATGGTGATGGAGAATAAAGACTATACCACCGAGAATCTGACGCTTGAATTTAAGAATAACGAATACTCAATGTTACACATCGCCACGCATGGCATATTCGGCGGTACGCCAAAAGAAAGTTTTCTGCTGACATACAACGATAAGCTGACCATGGACCGCCTGGAGCAGCTCATCGCTCTTGGCAGATTCCGTGAACAGAAAGTGGAATTGCTGACTCTGAGCGCATGTCAGACCGCCCTGGGGAACGAACGCGCTGCGATGGGTCTTGCAGGCGTGGCAGTCAAAGCTGGCGTGAAAAGCGCAGTCGCGACATTATGGTATGTGGATGATGAGGCTACGTCTCTGGCAATCAGAGAGTTTTATCGGCAGCTTAAAACCCCCGGTCTTTCAAAAGTAAAAGCCATGCAGAATGTACAGAAAAAAATGATTGCCCAGCAGCGCTATCAGCATCCGCTGTACTGGGGACCGTTTTTGGTCATTGGAAACTGGATGTGAGGGGTGAAACTTGAAACTTGAAACTCGGAACATCAGACTCAAATTTTAAATTTCAAGTTTCGAGTTTCAAGTTTCAAGTTTCGAGTTTCTGATTATAACGGATTTAGGGGAAGAGCCGACCAAGCCCTGTAAGGGCGGCATGTTTGTAGCAGCAGGTTTGCATCCCCCCTGCCAAGTCCCGTAAGGGCGGCATGATGAATGCTGCAAATATGCCGCCCTTACAGGGCTTGGTCTGCCCGGCATGATGAATGCTACAAATATGCCGCCCCCACGGGGCTTTAGCGGCCTCCCCTAAATCCGTTATAATCAATCGAGTTCCAAGTTCCAAGTTCCAAGTTTCAAACAAGAAAGGAGGGTTTTATGGAGTTAAAATGTTTTTCAAAGGTATGGGGAGGAAGCTTTATAATTCTGATGCTGGCTTCCTGCCTGCTGGCGATTTGTGTGACGTCAGCAGCGTCGGCCGCGCAGCTGGTGCTTACAACTCAGAATGCGCCGGTTTATAATCCGCCGGTAAAAGATGCGGAAATACTTAGACGAGAGGGGGGGGATATCGGTACCAGTCGGAGTCTCACTCGCAGTCTCATCCGGAGTCTCACTCGCGGTATTAATCGGGGATATACTCGGAGTCTTAGCCGGGGAGAAAATCGCAGTCTGACCCGCAGTCTGACCCGCAGTCTCACTCGCGGAGAGAATCGCAGTCTCACCCGCAGTCTCACCCGCAGCCTCACTCGCGGAGAAGTTCGCAGTCTGACTCGCGGAGAAATTCGGAGTCTGACGCGGAGTCTGACCCGCAGCCTCACTCGCGGAGAAAATCGCAGTCTGACCCGCAGTCTCACCCGCAGTCTCACCCGCGGAGAAAATCGTAGTCTCACCCGCAGTCTCACCCGTGGGGAAAATCGCAGTCTCACCCGCAGTCTGACCCGCGGAGAAAATGGCACACGGCCTCCCGAAGAGGAAGTTATTCAAAATGAGGATGAATCGTATCATACTGAAATCAGAGAAGATATTCGCATACCATCAATAATTGCCCCACTCGCATCTTTACAAACTGGCTATACAACAAAAAGTCAGCCGATTCTGAGGTGGTATATTTCCGGTCCCTGGACAGGTGAGATTGAATTTACGCTGAATGAATGCGGAAAAACAGAACCTTTGCTGGAGACACACTTCAATGGACCTGACAAGGAAGGCGTGTATCAGATCAGTCTTGCCGATTATAATGTCACGCTGAAACCGGAAACCGAATATGAGTGGTTCATTGCCATTGTCCCTTTCCCCAGGGAGCGATCTGCTGATTTTTTGGGAAGCGCCACCATCAGATATGTGCCGCCTTCTGATGAGCTATCCCAACGATTGGCGCACACGGCCCCGGATAAGTTGTACAATGTCTATGCCAGTGAGGGATATTGGTATGATGCCATTGAAAATCTTTGCCAGCTCATTGATCACAGATCGGACGATAAGCTGTTAAGATCACATCGCATTGCATTGCTTGACCAAGTTAAATTAGGCAACGTTGTTAATTATGACAAAAATCAGCTTTAACCCAAAACAAGGAGTGCTAAAATTACATTTTAGCGCTCCTTATCCCAAATTCAGTAGATCGAAAAGTTTTCAGGCTGTCACAGGGCGGACGGAGGAGAAACCCGGCTTTTTCCGGCGGGAGAGCGTCCCGTCCTGAAAAAAAAGCCGGGTTTCTTTGCTGTCCCGCACACAATCCGGAAACTTTTCGATCTACTGAAATTTAATTCTGAGACATCCGGCCACAGATTTTAAGAAAAAAATTATCCGGAGTGCGAAAACAGAGCGCAGCGGTTTTTCGCACAAAACGCAGATTTTAAGAAAAAAATTATCCGGAGTGCGAAAACAGAGCGCAGCGGTTTTTCGCACAAAACGCAGATTTTAAGAAAAAAATTATCCGGAGTGCGAAAACAGAGCGAAGCGGTTTTTCGCACAAAACGCAGATTTTAAGAAAAAAATTATCCGGAGTGCGAAAACAGAGCGCAGCGGTTTTTCGCACAAAGCGCAGATTTTAAGAAAAAAATTATCCGGAGTGCGAAAACAGAGCGCAGCGGTTTTTCGCACAAAGCGCAGATTTTAAGAAAAAAATTATCCGGAGTGCGAAAACAGAGCGCAGCGGTTTTTCGCACAAAACGCAGATTTTAAGAAAAAAATTATCCGGAGTGCGAAAACAGAGCGCAGCGGTTTTTCGCACAAAACGCAGATTTTAAGAAAAAAATTATCCGGAGTGCGAAAACAGAGCGCAGCGGTTTTTCGCACAAAACGCAGATTTTAAGAAAAAAATTATCCGGAGTGCGAAAACAGAGCGCAGCGGTTTTTCGCACAAAACGCAGATTTTAAGAAAAAAATTATCCGGAGTGCGAAAACAGAGCGCAGCGGTTTTTCGCACAAAACGCAGATTTTGAGAAAAAAATTATCCGGAGTGCGAAAATAGAGCGCAGCGGTTTTTCGCACAAAACGCAGATTTTAAGAAAAAAATTATCCGGAGTGCGAAAATAGAGCGCAGCGGTTTTTCGCACAAAACGCAGATTTTAAGAAAAAAATTATCCGGAGTGCGAAAATAGAGCGCAGCGGTTTTTCGCACAAAACGCAAATTTAATTCTGAGACATCCGGCCACAGATTTTAAGAAAAAGATTATCCGGAGTGCGAAAACAGAGCGCAGCGGTTTTTCGCACAAAACGCAAATTTAATTCTGAGACATCCGGCCACAGATTTTAAGAAAAAAATTATCCGGAGTGCGAAAACAGAGCGCAGCGGTTTTTCGCACAAAGCGCAGATTTTGAGAAAAAAATTATCCGGAGTGCGAAAACAGAGCGCAGCGGTTTTTCGCACAAAGCGCAAATTTAATTCTGAGACATCCGGCCACAGATTTTAAGAAAAAAATTATCCGGAGTGCGAAAACAGAGCGCAGCGGTTTTTCGCACAAAGCGCAAATTTAATTCTGAGACATCCGGCCACAGATTTTAAGAAAAGATTATCCGGAGTGCGAAAACAGAGCGCAGCGGTTTTTCGCACAAAGTGCCTTGATAACGACAAACATTTTTTAAAAACTATAAACCGATGAATGAGACAACAATCAACATGGAACCCGTCATCGTATCCATTGAAGACGTCCTGGACCTGCATACATTTTTGCCAAAAGAAGTTCCTGATCTGTTGGAGGATTACTTTTCCGAGTGCATAAGTTCAAATATTTTTTCTGTACGGATTATTCATGGAAAAGGAAAGGGCATACTGAAAAAACGGGTTCATGGTCTTTTAAAAAAAAATCCCATGGTAAAATCCTTCAAAGACGCACCGCCTGAAGATGGCGGATGGGGCGCGACATTAGTAGAACTGAATCGCTAAAAAAGTTTGTCAGTCCAACTCCTTTGCTCTGCGTTCGGCTTTTTCAGCTTCCTGAACCGAACCTTTCTGCCTCAGCGCCTTGGCAATAATCCGCCAGTTTTCAGCTTGCAGGGATTTGTCATCTTTGGCAAGAAGATTTGATTTCCGGGCCAGTTGTTCTGCCTGATGGACATTGCCCCGCTTTAACTGAATCTGTGCCAGCAGATTCCAAAGGTGCGGGTCTGACGAATCAATTCTGATGGCCCGCTCTGTGGTGGCAAACGCGTGGTCCAGATTCCCTGCCTTCATTTGCCCTTTTGCCCGGTCCGTGAGACGGGCAACAATTGGCGAAGGGGAAGACGGAGCGGATCTCCGGGCTATTTTCCCCCCGATTTGGGGAAGATGTTTAGGCGGACCGGTCTTTGGCTCTCTTTCCGGAGCAGTATAGTGTGTCGCGCACGCGGGAAAGATCAGCCCTGCCGCCATGATAATGACCAATAGTTTTAAATATTTTTTTTTCATTAAAACACTTCTTTCAGCCAGCGCATGAATGTGGATTCCGGCTTTTCTGTTTTTACCTCTGTTTTTACCTTTTCCTCTGCCTGGGGACAGGAAACCGTTTCTGTGGGAGCAGAACCTTGTATAAACGGAACCGCCATTGCATTTTCACACCTCTCGTGTGTCAGCGATCCTGTTTTTGCATCAATCACAGCCCATTCCACACTTTCGGGCAGGGGAAGTTCCAGGGGCGTATTGGCAATGCCGGCCATGATTCTGCCCCATATCTGCAACGCGCCTGAGGCCCCTGTGAGTCCGCAGGATTTATTGTCATCCCGTCCCACCCAGACCACTCCCAAATGATTTCCGGTAAACCCGGCAAACCAGCTGTCTTTCAGATCATTGGTGGTTCCGGTCTTACCCGCAGCCCCCAGGTCTTCCGGAAGCAGATGTTTCAAGGATCTGGCTGTGCCTTCCACAACAACGGCCTGGAGAATTTTATTGAGCAGATACACCGGTCCCGGTTCAAGATTCTGCTTCACGGTCAGAGGATAACGCTGCAAAGACGCACCATCAGGTTTGTAAACAGACCGAATGGTGCGGGCCGGAGAATAAAAGCCTCCTGAGGCAAGGGTCTGATACATCTGCGCCACTTCAAGCGGAGACATTTCCACGGTTCCCAGCAGGGCAGAAGGATAAGGGGCCGCATCCCGTGTAAATCCCATTTCCCGAAGTGTTTCAAAGACATTGGGAAGCCCCACATCCATTCCCACCCGCACGGTTGCGACATTATACGAATGCACCAGTGCGAGATACAGGGGAATCTTCCCATGATATTGACGGTCGTAGTTTTTGGGAATCCATGTTCCGCCTGTTCCGTTGGGGATTTTCATGTATGAGTCATCTGTCCGGGTGATCAGGGTGTATTGGTCAGGACGGTTCAGGGCTGTCAGAAATACCGCGGGTTTGATCAGGGAGCCGATGGGACGTTTCGCGTCCAGCGCACGGTTAAAGCCCTTAAAACTGGGATTGCGCCCGCCAATCAGCGCAAGGACTTCATTGCTACCGGTTGACGTGACCACCGCACTGGTTTGAAGTTTTCCTTTGGGAAGCCTGCGGCTCTTCTCAAGTCTGCTTACTTGCGAACTTACTGCTTTTTCCGCAGCAGACTGAACCTGCGGATCAAAGCTGGTGAAAATGCGTAATCCCGCGGAACGCAGGTCCTCTTCCCTGTATTCCTGAAGCAGCTGGCGTCTGACCAGATCGAGATATGCCGGGAACCGGGTGGTTCCTTTCGGAGGGTCCGCAATCACATCCAGAGATGTACGAATCACCTGTTTGGCTGCGTCAATGCGGATAAGTTCCTGGTCCTGCATAATGCTTAACACGGTGTTACGCCGTTCCATTGCCCTTTCAGGATGCTGCCGGGGATCATAAAAAGACGGGCCTTTGAGCAGTCCCACCAGCAGGGCAATTTCATGTGCTTTGAGATCACTGACAGATTTTCCAAAATAAAAGGAACTTGCCAGCCCGAATCCGTGAATGGCCCGTGCGCCGTCCTGTCCCAGATAGACCTCATTCAGATAGGCTTCCAAAATTTCATCTTTTTCATAATTCCATTCCAGGGCCAGGGCCATGAACAATTCGTCAATTTTTCGTTTGAATGTTTTCTTATTGGTGAGAAAAAAATTCTTTGCCAATTGCTGGGTGATGGTACTTGCCCCCTGAACCACCCGGCGTTTGCGTATATTCGCAATTGCGGCCCGGACAACAGAGAGCAATTCAAAGCCGTAATGATCATAAAACCGCCGGTCTTCCACAGCAAGCAGGGTTCTGACCAATAGCGGGGGAACCTCCTTGAGCCTCACCAGAACCCGGTCTTCGTGATGGGTGGGAAAAAAACTGCCGATCAGGGCAGGATCAAAGCGAACCATATCCGGAAAGGTGTTGGTGTCCGAATCTTTAAGTAATTCCACTTTTCCTTTTTGGAGGATCATCTGAATTTTTTTTGATGGTAATTCACCATCTGCAAATTTGAAGGCACGGCAAAAAACATGAAATGTGTTTCCTGTGCGTAAAAATTTTCCCGGGGTGTCCAGTTCAACCGGCCGTTCCACCTGAACATATCGTATTTGTTTTAATTCCTGTTCAAATGCCGAGGCCCTGAGTGGCATTCCCAGATAAACTTCCAAAGGACGGGCATACACACGGGCGGGCAGCTCCCAGAGCTTGCCTTCAAATTTTTCCAGGACAATGCGATTAAAATGAGAAATATGGCGGGAGAGGCCGTAGCCAAGAGTCAGTACGCCGAAGATGAAAATTATTGTCAGAAGACGCTTTGTTGGTTTTTTCATGGAATGTTGTTTTTCCTTTGTGATTTGTGATTTGTCATTGGTGATTCGTCATTGGTCATTGGTCATCTGCTGGCACCTCGTTGAGAACCTGAAGCAGATAAACGGCCTCTGCCAGTCCGATTCGTCTGTCACTGTTCACATCACCCTTTTTTGTTACTGAAAGAGCCGAATCTGAACAGGTAATTGTTTGCAGGCACAAAATCACATCAGCAATACTGATTTTATTGTCACCGTTGATATCCCCTTTTTTCTGATTCGGCTCTGCAAAACTGACATGAATGGCATGATCCTGCGACACGTTGGGAAACGTGTATGATGTTGTCAGTTCGGCTGGCTCATTGTCCACGGAGATGTTTTCAATATACCAGCCTGCATCCGGACTGAATTCAAACTGTTGGTCGCTGCCATGGTTCACAATGACCTCTCCGGCCGGAGAAATGGTTCCACCTTCTTCGGCAGAGGCCGTAATGGTGCGGGTAAGCATTTCACCAATTACAAAATCGCTGGTTATCCAATGCGCTGATGCTTCGCCTCCGTCCTCTGATGTGTGCATTTCCACCATGCCAAGACGATAGATGCCGTTCTCAAGCTCCTCGGAAAGTGTGGCAGAAGTCCGTCCGAAATTTTCAATGATTTTCAGAGAGGAGAATGCAGCATAATTATTTTCCTCATCTTTGAGATAAAGCCTCAGTTCCGCAGCCTCGCTGTTTACATCTGTTTTATCCCAAATTACGGTGTAAGTGTCTTTTTTAACAGGATTTGCTAATTCAGGAAAGACCTGATAATCTTCCGATACTGGAGCAATATCGTATATATATGCCAATCCCCCTCGGCCGTCCTCACTTCCAAAATTATCTGCTCCGACAACAGCGTAATCACCGGAAACCGACACTGATGACCCAAATCCTTTTATGTTCTCAGGATGATAGAATTCTCTTTCATGCCTCCACGAAGTTTCATAACGCCTCAGCAAATATGCCTTGTTGCTCCACATGCTGGCAAGGCAGGCTGCATCGTCAGAAATACCGAGATTGCTGAAATTGTCGCTTGTCACCGTGACGTTTTGCTCCTCCCACGAAGATTCGGTTTTCGTTAGAATGAGAGGGGGCTGGTCATAATTACTTATGGCAACATAATGACCTGAATCAGAAATCCCCACAGCCTCCGCAAAATAAGCTCCGCCGCTTTTTTTGACCCTTTCGGTCCATGAGTCTCCGTCATGTTCAAAAATGTAAACAGTTCCGCGTTCATGGCTGTATTGACTGATAACAGCATAATCCCCGGAAATTGCCAGAGAAGCGCCAAACATACTATTCTCCCCGGCATCACTGCCTGTGAGCTTTGCCTGTCTTTCCCACACCGCCCCGTTTCGCCTGAAGACATAAGCTGCACCAGTAAATCCGTTATCCGAGTAATCTCCGATGAGCGCGTAATCTCCGGAAAGCGAAACTGGGGAACCGAAATTTCCTTGTCCGCTGTCATCAGGTGTCAGGGTCTCCTGCCGAACCCAGCCGTCTTCGCCTCTTACGAAAATACAAGCCGCATTCATAGCACCCACAAGCGCATAATCGCGGCTGAGGGAAACAGGCCATCCGAAATCCAGGACATCGCCCTCGGGCATCAGTTTGGCCCGCTGAGACCAAGTGTTCCCTTCTTTTGTGAAGATATAAGCTGCATTGTTTCCGTAAGCTCCTATGAGGACATCATCCCCGGAAATGGAAACCGCGCCGCCGAATAAATTATCCGGCTTGTCATCATCAGCGAAAATTTCAACGCCCATGAGTTCCGCCATCCTGAATTCAACCTGAAATTCAATATCCTGGGTAATGTTTTCCAGGGGATATTGCAAACTGCTTATACCGGTGTCCGCCGAAATGCTATTGCCGCCGTATGTTATTGCTGCAATCTCATAGCCATCATCTGAAGTGATAAAAAAATTCCGGGTTTCGCCGTGATTCACGGTGAATGTTCCTGACGGAACAATATTACCGTTGGCTTCTGCGATGACGGTTATCTCGTGAGACGCTGGTTCGTCTGCAAACGCAAGAGACAGCATAACAGATAATAAGACTCCGAAACCGGATAAGAAAAATTTTCTGATCTCCAAGTTCATGGGAAACCAACCTCCTTTGGTGGTGTTCTAAAACTGGACTTGTCCCAATATTTACAGAATTGATTCAGAGAGTTATAAAGTTTAGCTCCATTTTTAGAACACTACCCCTCCTTTCATGGTCTTATCTGCAAGGATTGTTTGTAAAAAAGGATTTTGTCCGGCCTTGTGTGCAAACCCTTTCTTACACACAATCCTTGTGGATATGCAAGAACAAATTTTCGTAAAATTTATTTAATATTTTAAAAAAGTTAAACAGTGATAATTTATATTATATAATAAAAAATATAAGGAATTAATTTTCGTTATTGACGAAATCTTATGTGGCATGATATCATAGTTAAAAGTTTATTTAAAAAATAATGTCAGCCATAATTATCAGACCTCGTTATCTTATCTACACGGATTATCTACACGGATTATGGGTAAGCAGGGATTACGGGATTCTTGCCCGAATATAATCCCTGCTTAACCATAGTCTGTGCAGATGGGGCGGAGATGGGTATCCACGGATTGTTTTCATCTGCATGGATTGTGGTTAAGAAGGGGATTACTTTCCGGTTGTCAGCTCGATTCTTTGCATGGAATCGGCACATTATGAAAGGCGGCCCGTAATCCTTTCCTAACCATAATCCATGTAGATGGTGAGGGCATCATCAGCCTCATCTACATGGATTATGGTTAAGCAGGGATTATTCTGCTCCTCTCCGGGGACTGAGTCGTTCCATGCAACCGGGCTGGCGGGAAGGGTGAGCAGTAATCCTTGCTTAACCATAATCCATGTAGATGATCAAAAAACAAAATTTTTTCATAAGAAAATAATTTTTTTTGTATATAATTAAAGATAAGGGGATGGATAAATTTAGGAACTATTGAATTAAACTATAAAAGAAAGGAACAAAAATGACATACCGACTAATCAGTCTAATGGCGCAGATTATGGCAATCTTTTTCGTTCTTCCCGGAACTGAAAAACTAACCTTTGACAAAACAAACAAAAAGGAGGTCAGTATGAAGCGGCTTGGTTTCTTGGCATTAATTTTACTTATGACTATTGTATTTTCAACAGCGCCGGCTTCTGCCATTTCGATCAAGGTTGAGGAGCCTGTTGACCAGATCACGTCACCTCTGACTGATATAAAAGCAGGTGATCTTTACAATCTTCAATGGCAGTTTGATTCCCAAAGAAACAGCGCAAGGCTGATCTTCGGGCTTCAGTCCGGGGAAGGGGAAACGCCTCTGCTTCGTGTCGATGCGCTGAATCATCAGGGCAATGAGGGCAAGATTGTCACTATTCCCGAAGATACGAAGGGGGATGGGTTCCATTTTGTTGTCTATTCTAAGGGGATAAAGATATATCAGACCGAAAAATTTTCCATTTATGAACCGTCTGAGACGCTGCCAGAATCGGAGGGTGTTCCCGTAACCATATCTTCCACGCCTGACGGGGGCCGTTGGAATGATCCGGATACCTGGGAGGGCGGGGTTGTTCCGAGCGGGGATCATGTCAGCGTAAACATTTACGGGGATGTGGTGATAGATCGGAATATGACCGTGAAAGACCTCACCATCCACGAAGATGGAAGCCTGAGCAATGTTTATCATCGGGTGCTGCAAGTCACAGGGAGTTTTAGCGACAACAACACCGAGACCGGTGACGATTCGTTTATCATAGTTCAGGAGGAGGATGCTCAGGAAGATGATGACACGGTTCTGAACATTCTGAAAAATGCTCCCCATTCGTTGATCACGGAGTCTGCGGAAGCGTCTGCTGTGACGGAAACCGTGGCGAACCTGTTTGACCGGAATGTCCATACTTCCTATGAGGCATCCGGTACCGCCCTGGTGGATGTGAGTCTGGATAAGGTTCAGTCTGTCAGTGAAATCCGGATTTATGGTTCGGCGTCTTATAAGCTGACCGTCCGGGAACAGGTCAATGGTCAGTGGCGGGATGTGGAATCCCTTGAGAATTTGGATTTGAGCGCATTGAGTGATGAATGGCATCACTATGAGCCTGCTCAGACCGTTGAGACGGATGCGCTTCGTTTCCAACTGATTCCCACCGCGGCAATCCCTGAAAATGTTTACGGCATCCGGGAGATTGAGATATGGTCTTCGGGTGAGCATACACCGGTTCAGTCTGGAAACGCGCTGCTGGCTCTGATGGATGCGGGGGTTGATGTTGAGCAGGGCAGGCGCTATCAGGCAGACCCGGAAATGGGCGTCATCGGCCCTGAGGAGGGCCAGTATGCTGATTTTGATCAGGATAATGTGTTTCATTTTGATCTGGCCTATCAGCCAGATCAGATTAAGCGGGCATATCTGAGCTATGATTTGTCAGGACTTGCCCATCAGACCGGTGCGATCCGGAGTGTCAATGATCAGCCTGCCGTGGGCGGCTATGTTATCGAGCACGGTGAAGGCGGAGCGCAGATTGAGGGCATTGCTCCGGTCTGGCTGAACCAGGGGGGAAATGTCATTCGTTTCAAACCCCTTTCCGATGACGAGCGTTATGTGGTGAGCAATGTCCGGGTTGTGATTGAGCTGGATAACGGATCAAACTCTGTCAGTTATGTCAGGAGCAATCAGAGCCGGGATGAGTCGGCTATCGCGAGCGTTTATGACGGAGATATGTCCACGGGTCTGAAACTGGCCCGGCCGGATGATTCGGTTCTCCGTATGGGATGGATGAGAAATCTGTGGCAGAAGTTCTCGGGATCGCAGACGGCCGATGAATCGGTTATCGAACTCGGATTTGACCGCCTGACCGATCTGACCGCGGTGGGGTTCTACGCGACCGCCGGGCTTGAGGGGGAAGTGGGGCTTGCTCTGCAAAAAGAGGGGCAATGGGTTCCGAATTCCGGGGTGATTGAGGGAAAGCGCAAACAGGGGTGGCATTATCTGAATGTTCAGGATGGTGAATATGCTCAGGGTGCCCGGCTTGTTTTTACGGATGCCACAGGGACTGACACTGAAATTCGTGAGGTCAGGGCATTGGGTTCCAATCTGGGAAGCACCGACGCGGCCATGATCACCATCACATATCCGGATAAGGGGCAGTATTTCGGGGATCAGGTTTATGTCCGAGGGTTTGTAAGCCCTGTGAATAACGGTTCGGGGCAGGCTGAACTTTATTTTAAAAATCAGAAGATTGCTCATGTCAATGGTGAGTTTGAGGCCATTATAAAAACAGAAAATACGAGCATTGAACTGACTGCTGTTTATCCTGACGGCGAAACCGTTGCCAGCGTGCTTCCTTTGCTGGAAAACCGCCTGAGCGATGAGATTGAGATTCGTGAAGGGTGTCAGACCTTGGTTGATGAGGAAGACGACGACGAGGATTCGGATGACGAAAATCAGGATGATGACGGGGTTTCCGGCGATGTGAATCTGATTGAGGATGTTTATGTGAGGGCTGACAAGGATCATAAACATGAGTTCAAAAGCGGGGCAAAGCTTGAGGTGGGCAAGGGCGCTCTGAAAAGAACAACAAAGATCAGCATGATGACGCTGCGGGATCGTGATCTGCCGGCTTTGGACGCGGGCATGGTGAACGTGACCGACAAGCACAAGGGATATCGTTTTCTGCCTCACGGCATGAAGTTTGACAAAAAGGTCAAAGTCAGATTGCCTTATAAGAAGGATCTGATTCCCGAAGGCATGGAAGATAAGGATGTCCGAACCTATTTCTTTGATGAGGCTTCGGGGCGATGGGTTCCGCTGGCAAAGGAAAGCTTTGATCCTGACACTGGCGAGGTGGTCAGCGAGACCGATCATTTTACCGATATGATCAACGCGGTGGTACAGGTTCCGGATTCTCCCCAGACCACTTCGTTTAACCCCACACAGATCAAAGATATAAAGGTGGCGAATCCTGCCGCAAAGGTGAATCTGATTGAGCCGCCCCAGGCAAATAACCAGGGAGATGCCCGCCTGAGTTATCCCCTTGAAGTGCCTCCGGGACGCAAGGGGATGCAGCCACAACTGGCTGTTCAGTACAGTTCCGGCGGCGGAAATGGCTGGATGGGGCTGGGCTGGGATCTGCCGGTGCAGATGATCGGTATTGACACTCGCTGGGGCGTTCCCCGGTATGACGCGGGCAAGGAGACCGAAACCTACACATTAAGCGGTCAGCAGCTTACGCCGGTGGCACATCGCAGCGCGCTGGTGGCGCGTACCAGTAATAAAATCTTCCATACCCGTGTGGAAGGCGGGTTTCAGAAGATTATCCGTCACGGGGACAGCCCCAAAGACTACTGGTGGGAGGTGATTGATAAAAACGGAACCCACTCTTTTTATGGCGGTACAGATGCTTACGGCCCGGATGAAAATGCAATCCTGACCGATGATGAGGGGAATATTGCCAAATGGGCATTGTCCCAGGTGCAGGACAGCAACGGCAACACCATTGACTATGAATATGTGCGCCAGCAGGATTCAGGCGTGGGAAGCGGCTCAGGAGGTGTGGCAGGTTATGAACTGTATTTGGCAAACATCTTTTACACGGGCTATGGAAATTCTCCGGGGCCTTACCAAGTGACGTTTCTCCGGGATCGTGATCTCGGTGAGATCAGAAGATCAGATGTCACCATTGATGCCCGGCTCGGGTTCAAGAAAGTGACTGCTGACTTGCTGAGAAAAGCGGAGGTGCGGTATAACGGACAGATGATCCGCAGCTATGAGTTTGTTTACACGGAAGGTGCGTTCAAGAAAACCCTGCTGAAATCCATCATCCAGCTTGATGAGCATGGCGAGGAATTTAACCGGCATGATTTTGAGTATTTTGATGAGGCTCGAAATGCAAACGGCGGGTATCATGGATTTGGCTCGTCTGAGACGTGGAATACCGGCGATGATGATGTCAACGGAGGTCTGGTTTATCACGGAGAGGCCAGCGCAATCGGCGGAACCGGCAGCAACAGTGTCGGCGGACATATGTATGTGGGCATCGCGGTTGGCGGATGTGATAAGAAGTTTTCCATTGGCGGCAAAGTGGGTTATAATCAGAGCAAAAACAAAGGCATCCTGACCTTTAGCGATGTCAATGGCGACGGACTTCCGGACAAGATATTTGGCTATGGCAATGTTTTCCGGCCCAATTTGTCTGGGCCCGGGGGGGCCACAAGGTTTGGCGATCCCATTGGTATCGGGCTTGGCAATATTTCAAGAGAAAAATCAAAGATGTTCTCCTACGGAGCAGAGCTTTATCTGGTCGGGGGCATCGGGATCAACCGCAGCAACTCCTTTACCGAAAGCGACACCTACCTGAGCGATGTGAACGGAGACGGCATTATTGACTTGGTAAAAGGCGGTTCAGTGCGATTCGGGAGGCCCGATGATCCTGAGAAACTGAGACCTGTTCCGTATTATGGTTCTGATTCTTCTGACACTCCTTATCCTGTGGGACCCGGCGCGGTTGACGGCCAGGGACTGCTCGAAGATTTTCAGGATCTGTATGAGGAGATGCTGAAAGCCAGCCCGCTCCATGACACGCTGAGACGCTGGACAGCTCCGTTTGCCGGGCAGATTGCCATCAGCGGCGATATTGCACTGGTTGAGGATACCAGCGAAGAACGTGCGGAATACAGAACAGCCGATGGTGTGAGAGTCGCTATTCAGCATAACAGCAGTGAATTGTGGGCAGCGGAGATAGATGCCACAGATTACAGCGTCAAATCTCCCCAGGGACTTGAAGCGATCACCGTGGAAAAAGGCGACCGGATTTATTTCAGGGTTCAGTCCCGCTTTGACGGCGCTTATGATCAGGTGCGGTGGGATCCGGAAATCGCCTATCTGAATATGGAGCCTGTCACCGACGCGAACGATCTGAATCATTACGTTTATCAGGCAAGTGCGGATTTTATTCCCACCGGCAGGAGCAATATGTCGGTATCCATGCCCATCACCGGGAGTATTCATCTGAGCGGTGATGTGGAGAAACTCGCGGCCACTTCCGATGACATCAGGGTTCTGGTGCTGCTGAATGACGAAGAGGTCTTCAGCCAGACATCCGGCTTTGATCAGATGGAAACCATATCGGTTGATCTGAATCTGGATGTTACTCAGGAAGATCAGTTGAAACTCAAAATTGAGGCAGATTCCCCGATTGATCTGACCCAGATTCGCTGGAAACCCCATCTGGAATACCTCTCTGCCGAAGGTGTCGAGACGGTTTATGATGACCAGGGGAATTCCGTGATCACGTTTGACCCGCCTTATCTCACAGATGTGTATGGAGAAAATGATCTGAACGCTCCCCCTGAGCCATGGATCGCTCCCCGGACTGGCATTTTCACAGTAACATCTTCTGTTACCACCACAGGCATCGCCGGAAGAATGGTATTGACGGCAAAGCGGGTTAATGAGCTCTTGGACAAGGCAACCTTTGATGTGAGCGATGCAGCAGGCACAACCCTCTCCATAGACGTGGCTCAGGGAGATGAAGTCTGGTTCGAGTTGAACACGACCGACCGCGAACTTGCCCAGGGGATCGGCTCCTACCGGATTTCGGTTGATGGAGAAACCGTTCCGAGCGCGCTGAACTTCCCCGGGGAAGAGGGCTTTTTCGGCCAGCCCTTCCGCGGCTGGACTTATGCGGGGTACAAAGGGGACGGGGAACGGGCCGCTCAGGCCATTATCGAGTCTGACCTGGTCATACCTGAGATTGATCAGAGTCAGATTGATGCCAACATGCAGGTCACGGATCCCGATGAACTTGATCCCCAGTTTTCTCCTGAAAAAGCCGATGGCATTCTGTTTTATCCGGATCCCGCGTCTCATCGCTGGAGAGGTTTTGATGACGGAACTTGGGTGGGAGCGGATATTCAGAGCAGCTCCCGGCTCGGCATGGATAATATCTCTGTTCCGAAACCTGAAAACTATGCCGGGGCCAGAGCGGTGAATCGTTTGTCAGAGGGAAAACAGACCGGTGTGTTTGCCGGACTCGGACCTGCCGGTGCGTCCGTCACAAACGGCGAAACCCGGGGGCTTCTCGATTTCATGGATATGAACGGGGACCGTTTCCCGGATGTGGTGAGTGATGGCAGCATTCAATACAGCCCCATGATCGGCGGCCTTGAGGGGAACAGCAGAGCCGTGCCGTCAGGGATACGGAAAAGCGAAACCGAGGCACTGAGCGCGGGGGTGAGCGGAACCGTGGCTCATGTCCGGTACAACAGCAGAGGCAATTCAAAAGGCTCTGGTGAGCAGATGGCTTCTTTCGGTTTGAGCGGCAACTTCGGCAGTTCAAAAGATCAGCGCAACTATGATTATAACGACATCAACGGCGACGGACTGCCGGACAAAGTGTATGATGACGGATCCGCGGCATTAAATCTGGGGTATAAATTTGGCTCTCAGGAATACTGGGGAACTGTCCAGGTGGGTGAGGGCGAAGCTCAGAATCTGAGTCTGGGCGCGTCTTTTAATGACGGGGTTTATGGTTTTGGCGGCGGTGTCGGGATATCGGAGAGCAAAAATGAGGGCAGGGCCGCATGGCTTGATATCAACGGCGATGGTCTGGCCGATTATGTGCGGAAGGGCGGCGGTGTTGCATTGAACACCGGAAACGGTTTTGTATCCATATCTTACCCGGGCGCGGGTGATTTTTCTGAGAATGTGAACACAGACCAGAGCGGGGGGCTTTATTTCACCATCTCAATACCGATTCCCATACCGTTTCTCCCGATATGTATCATCATCAATCCGGGCGCGGAGGTGGCCAAGGGGATCAGCAGGCCTCAGGTCGCGATCATGGACATTGACGGCGACGGATACGCGGATCATCTCACTTCTGAAAAGGACAGTTCCATCAAGGTGCGGCGCAATCTCATCGGCAGAACCAATCTCCTGAAAACAGTGCGGCGGCCTTTGGGCGCAACCATCACCATTGAGTATGAGCGGGACGGGAACACTTATCAGATGCCCCACAGCCGGTGGAATATGACCCGGGTTGATGTTCATGACGGGTTTGCCGGGGATGGCGTGGATACGCTGGTGACAACGTATCAGTATGAAGACGGGTTTTACCATCGTCAGGAACGGGAGTTTTACGGGTATGAGACCGTGACCACCGAGCAGCGCAATGCGGGAGACGGGGATTCCCTTTACCGGAGTACGGTTCAGAATTTTAAGAACCGGAATTATTATGAAAAAGGGCTGCTGATCTCTGAGATCGTTCGGGACGGAGCCGGGAAGAAATATCTTGAGACCACAAACGCCTATCAGTTGCGGGATGTTGACAGCGGGAATCTTCTGACGGGCGAGTTCAAAGAGAGTCTCACGGCAACGGTGTTTCCGGAACTGATCCGCACGGATAAGAAATTCTACGAGGGTCAGACAGAGCCGGGTATCACCACTTATCAGACCTTTGAGTATGATGAACTGGGCAATGTGACGCATTTCTTTGACGCGGCTGATGCGGGGGCCGGGGATGATGTGGAGTCGTTCATCGAATACCACAGCGACTTGGCTCATTATATTGTGGGCAAGGCCAATAAGATCGTTGTCAAGGGCAGCGGAGAGGTGATGCGGCAGCGGAACGCATCTTTTGAGACAGGAACGGGAAATCTCAGGCAGGTGAGTCTGGCTTTGGGAACTGGGACTGCGATCCACGACATGGCTTATGATCAGTATGGCAATATCATCACCCAGACCGGGCCGGCCAATAAGAAAGGTCAGCGGTATGCGATCACTTATACTTATGATGGTCAGGTGCATACTTATCCGGAGCAGGTTCGGGACAGTTTCGGTTATGTTTCGGCAGCCACTTATGATCTGCGCTGGGGAGAAATCACCAGCACCACGGATATCAACGGACAGCAGCTCACCTATCGCTATGACAGCGTGGGGCGGGCTGTGGGGATTACCGGGCCGTACCAGCAGGGCGCGGGGCGGGAGACTTTGAATTTTGCCTATCATCCGGGCGCGGTGGTGCCTTGGGCATTGACACAGCACTTTGATAATTATGACCAGAAAACCGATCCCCTTGAAACTGCACTCTTTGTTGACGGTCTGAAACGGGAAATCCAGACCAAGAAAGACGGTGCGGTCAGTTCGGGGAATGCCAACGCACAGAATATGATGATTGTCTCGGGGCGTGTGATCTTTGACTTTGCGGGCAGGGCCGTTGAACAATATTATCCGATCACGGAATCCCTGGGCCGTCAGGGACAGTTTAATTCGGGTTTTGACAGCGTGCAGCCTACCCGGACAAGCCATGATGTCATGGATCGGGTGCTGGTTATGACTATGCCGGATAATACCAGCGTCAGGTATGCTTACGGTTTTGGAACGGATCGGAATGGCGCGCTCCGGTTTCAGACCAAAGTGACCGATGCGAATCAGATTTCCAAGGTGAATTACAAGGATGTGCGGGAACTGATCACCTCGGTGCAGGAGTTCAACAAGGGCAAGACCTTGTGGACAAGTTACGAATATGACCCCATGAAGCAGATCGTTCAGCTCACGGACAATGCGGGGAATGTCACCTCGGTGCAGTATGACCTGGGCGGACGGCGCACCCATATTGATTCGCCGGATATGGGGCTGACGGAATATGAGTATGATACTGCCTCCAATATGGTGAGGAAGATCACCGCAAATCTGCGGGCCAAGGGGCAGGCCATTGAATATGATTATACTTACAACCGTGTGGATGGGATCCGTTATCCTGAATACACGGAGAACGATGTGTCTTATACTTATGGCGATCCCGGGGCAGGGGATAATCGTGCAGGCAGAATCGTCACGGTAAGCGATGCGTCTGGCAAAGAGGAGCGGTTTTACGGGCCTTTGGGAGAGACGATCAAGACCATTAAGACAGTCACATCCGAAACCCAGGGAAACAGCAACAACTCGCCTGAGGTTTACAAGACGGAATATACTTATGACACTTACAACCGGCTGAGGCAACTGATTTACCCGGATAGCGAGGTTCTGACCTATACCTACAACTCCGGTGGACTGGCTGACTCCGCTTCAGGCATAAAAGGAAAACATACTTACAGGTATCTGCAAAAACTGACTTATGACAAGTTTGAGCAACGGGTCTATATGAAGCAGGGGAATGGTGCGGAAACGACTTATGCTTACAATCCGCTGAATCGGAGGCTTTCGACGCTGAAGGCAAAATCCAATGGCAGGTTTTTTATGAATTTGGCCTATGGATATGACCCGGTGGGCAATGTGCTGAATTTGGATAATCTGGCAAAAGCAAACAAGGCCGGTGACTTCGGCGGTGAGACCCATTACGATTTTGAATATGACGATCTGTATCGCCTGACCGATTCGAGCGGTGATTTCAAGCAAAAGACGGCTGAACATACTTACACGCTCTCCATGAAGTATGACAGCATCCATAACATCGTGAGCAAAGCCCAGCAGCATATCCGCATTACTCCGGCAGGCGAGCGGATTGAGCAGAAGAAGACCACTTATACTTACAAGTATGACTATGGCAGTTCAAAACCCCATGCGCCCACGCACATTGGGGAGAGAACCTTTACTTATGATGCGAATGGAAACCAGACCGGCTGGCAGAGCGATGATGACAATACACAAAGGATTATCTCCTGGGATGAGGAGAACCGCATCCAGCAGATTGAGGATAACGGTCATCTGATGACCTATAAGTATAATGATGCTGGCGAGCGGGTTTTCAAGACGGGACCCCAGGGCGAGATGGTCTATGTGAATCAGTTTTATACGGTAAAAGACCGGGAAAGAGGCACCAAGCATGTGTTTGTGGGAACCAGCAGGATTGTTTCCAAGCTGGTCAAGGGGCAGGAGGATTTCACGACTTCCGCTTCGGACGGCGCTACGGCCCGAAGCTCACGCAGTCCGAGGAAAAAGCCAGATACGCCTCCGGGACAGGAAAACGCTACGGATAAGGGTAACGGCCCTGACAGTAACAGTGCAGGAGGAAATGCGAATCCTTCCGGAGAAGCCAATGGTCTGGAAAATGGGAACAATGGCAAATGTGATCAGAATACCGGTGTGGGCTGTGACGGGGTTAAGGGAGATGATAGCGGCCAAAGTGATACTTCTGATGATACGAATCCGGGTCACAATCCTGATGCGAACCCAGGTCACAATCCTGATGTGAATCCGGGTCACAATCCTGATGCGAACCCAGGTCACAATCCTGATGTGAATCCGGGTCACAATCCTGATGTGAATCCGGGTCACAATCCTGATGTGAATCCCGGCCAGAAGCCCGAGGAGAATCCCGGCCAGAAGCCCGAGGAGAATCCCGGTCAGAAGCCCGATGAGAACCCCGGCCAGAATCCTGAAGATAAACCAGGGAAACCCGAAAAGCCAGGCCCCGACAACTTCGTTTATGAGAAGGATATCTTTTATTACCACCCGAACCATCTTGGCTCGACTGCGTTTGTCACCGATAATAAAGGGAAAATCTATCAGCATCTGGAATACTTCCCCTTTGGCGAAACTTGGATCGAAGAGGTGAGCGACCAGCACCGAGTGCCGTATCTGTTCACGGCCAAGGAACTGGATCGGGAGACGGGGCTTTATTACTTCGGGGCACGGTATTATGATCCTCGGACTAGTGTTTGGCAGAGTTGTGATCCGATTTTGGGGGATTATTTGGATGGGAATCCCAATGGGGGAGTATACACCCCCCTTAACTTAGGAACTTATAGTTATAGCCGCCTCAGTCCAGTGGTATATTTCGATCCTGATGGTAATAGTTGGGGACTGGCTATTAAAATTTGCAAAGTTCTGTGGAAAGCCGGAAGTAAAGGGTTTAATGCGTATGATACTTTTTCGACATACATAGATGCGTATAATACTCTTAAAAGTAGCGACGCAACTTTGTTGCAAAAGTTAGGTGCCGTGGGTAATGCTACATTAGAATTAGGTACGGGATTTAACGCTAAAGATTTTAAACGAGGGTATGAATCTGGAGCAAGTTTAGTTAAGAAGCTTTCTAAAAACTCTGAGAAAGCTGAAAATTTGAAAAGAGGAAGAGCAGCGGAAAAACGAGTTCTTAAAGACCTTGGTTTAGATAAAAATACAAAGAAAGTGAAGACTTCGGAAGGAAGTTCAATTCCTGATTCTTTAACTGATACTGTATCGTTAGAAGTAAAGGATGCCAAAAGCGTCAGTCTTACAAAACAACTAAGAATACAAACCGGAGCAGCGCGAAAAACTGGCAAGCAATCTGTATTGGTAACTGGAACAAAAACCAAAATCAGCAAACCAGCAGAACGTGCTTTCGACCAAATCATAAGAAGGGATGATTTAGGACCACAATGATTGGGATATATGTTAAATCTGGTATGTTGGATAATTTCAGAGATTCGCTTCTATCGTTAGATAAGGAGTTGAAGCCAACATATTTTAATCATCGGGAAAAGGTTGCTTTTAATAAGCTGCTGAAAGATAGAAGAAGTTTTGACAGTTTTTTAAAAGCAAACCCCGATGGTTATTTTCTTTTTTCAGAGTTATGTAGGTATGATTTCATAATTTATCCATCAAATGAGTTTTCTTGTGTGTTTATTGATTTCTACAATAAAGAACTGAATGAAGAATTAGTTTTATCTATTTTTTATTGTGGAATCGGTGATATACATTTTGGTTTCTCATGTCAAATTGATGAGTATAGGTATAGAAATAAAATCTATATCAACTTGGGTGAAAATGATTTAGAGGCTTGGGTTGGAAGGGATTTGTCAAAGTATCTTCCGGGTATTTATTGGCGAACGTTCATATCGAAAGAGGTGTTAAAACAATATAGCATTTCTCCTTCGGCTTTCCCAAAGGAATGTATAGATGATTTGTTTTCAAAAGAATATCTGCTTTTACGAATGTTTGATAACGCTTCTCAATGGAGGGAAAACAGTGATAAGTTAGATGAGCTATGTTCAAAAATAGATGGAATCTTTTCAATTAAATGTGTTAAGGAATTGACAGAAAAAGCTAATAATTATATTGCTCTAACTAATACTTTCGCACAATGGCGTTGAATAAGCGAAACAAGCCCGTAGGTTGGGGTGAGGAACGAACCCCCAACAAAAAAGGGGTTGTAATTTCGCCATCTGCACGGATTGCGTTTATCTACACAGATTGTGTTCATCTACACGGATTATGTTCATCTACACGGATTGTGGTTAAGAAAGGATTACTTTCCACTTCTCAAGCTCTCGATCCTTTGCATATAATCTGAGCCTTCCGAAAGGTGAGCGGTAATCCTTTCTTAACCATAATCCGTGTAGGTGACCGCAATTCGTGTATCTACATGGATTGCGGTTAAGAAAAGGATTACTTTCTACTTCTCAAGCTCTCGATTCTTTGCATATAATCTGAGTCTTCCGAAAGGTGGACAGTAATCCTTTCTTAACCACAATCCGTGTAGATGGGGGCGGTGTTCATCTACACAGATTATGGTTAAGAAGGGATTACTTTCCGCTTCTGAAACTCTCGATTCTTTGCATATAAATCCTTTCTTAACCATAATCCGTGTAGATGGGGGAGGTGTTCATCTACACGGATTGTGGTTAAGAAGGGGATTACTTTCTACTTCTCAAGCTCTCGATCCTTTGCATATAATCCTGAGCCTTCCGAAAGGTGAGCGGTAATCCTTTCTTAACCATAATCCGTGTAGATGAGGGCGGTGCTCATCTACACGGATTATGGTTAAGAAGGGGATTACTTTCTACTTCTCAAGCTCTCGATTCTTTGCATATAATCTGAGCCTTCCGAAAGGTGAACAGTAATCCTTTCTTAACCATAATCCGTGTAGATGGGGGCGGTGGTCATCTACACGGATTGTGGTTAAGAAGGGGATTACTTTCTACTTCTCAAGCTCTCGATCCTTTGCATATAATCCTGAGCCTTCCGAAAGGTGAGCGGTAATCCTTTCTTAACCATAATCCGTGTAGATGAGGGCGGTGGTCATCTACACGGATTATGGTTAAGAAAGGGATTACTTTTCGCTTCTGAAACTCTCGATTCTTTGCATATAATCCGACCCCTTCCGAAAGGTGAACAGTAATCCTTTCTTAACCATAATCCGTGTAGATGACCGCAATCCGTGTATCTACATGGATTGAGGTTAAGAAAAGGATTACTTTCTACTTCTCAAGCTCTCGATTCTTTGCATATAATCTGAGTCTTCCGAAAGGTGGACAGTAATCCTTTCTTAACCACAATCCGTGTAGATAGCCATAATCCGTGTAGATAGCCACAATCCGTGTAGATGAGACCCACAATCCGTGTAGCCCTTAACACACACGAACAGGACTGAAATATGTACGAAGACCTGACCTACACCATCATCGGGTGCTGCTTCAAAGTTCACAACGCACTGAAAAACATCTGGCACGAGGAGATTTACGAAAAGGCTCTTCAGAAGGCACTCCGCTCGGAAGGTCTGAAAGCGGAGCGTCAGCAGGAATTTGACGTTTTTTATTTTGACAAAAACGTGGGACGATATCGGGTGGATTTGCTGGTCGGGGACAAAATCATCATCGAACTCAAAGTCGCTCCCAAAATTCTTCCGCTGCATCAGGCCCAGCTCATCTCATATCTGAAAGGATTTGACAAGCCTCTCGGCATTCTGGCAAATTTCGGAGGCAAATCCGTGGAACACCGGACATTCCCGAACAAGCTGCATCTCAAGACTCCCCTGGAGGACAGATTTGATTTTGACAAACTCCAGATGTCGGGAAAGGAGGAAATCGAGGATTTGTTCATCATGGCGAACCGGATTCTCATAACGCTGGGAGCGGGCTACTTTCATCAGATTTACCGAAGGGCGTTTTATTATGAACTGGAGCAGGCGGGAATTCGCTTTGACACGGCCAAAGAACTTCCGGCCATATATCAGAACGAGACATTAGGCTCAAAGGAAGTCAATTTTTTCATTATCGGTGACATGCTGTTGTCTGTGGTTGCCGTGCGGAAAATGAACGACGTGATTTTTTCCAGATTCCGCAGCCATATCAGCTATCTCGGACTGAGACGGGGACTGATCTTCAATTTCAATTCGCTGCATCTTGATTTTATGTACTTCCGAACGGAATGAACTCATCTGCACGGATTATGTTCATCTACATGGATTGTGGTTAAGAAGGGGATTACTTTCTGCTTTCTTATACTTTTATCCTTTGCATACAATCTGAGCCTTCCGAAAGGTGAGCGGTAATCCTTTCTTAACCATAATCCGTGTAGATGAGGGCGGTGCTCATCTACACGGATTATGGTTAAGAAGGGGATTACTTTCTACTTCTCAAGCTCTCGATCCTTTGCATATAATCTGAGCCTTCCGAAAGGTGAGCGGTAATCCTTTCTTAACCATAATCCGTGTAGATGAGGGCGGTGCTCATCTACACGGATTATGGTTAAGAAGGGGATTACTTTCTACTTCTCAAGCTCTCGATCCTTTGCATATAATCCTGAGCCTTCCGAAAGGTGAGCGGTAATCCTTTCTTAACCATAATCCGTGTAGATGAGGGCGGTGCTCATCTACACGGATTATGGTTAAGAAGGGGATTACTTTCTACTTCTCAAGCTCTCGATCCTTTGCATATAATCTGAGCCTTCCGAAAGGTGAGCGGTAATCCTTTCTTAACCATAATCCGTGTAGGTGACCGCAATTCGTGTATCTACATGGATTGCGGTTAAGAAAAGGATTACTTTCCGCTTCTGAAACTCTCGATTCTTTGCATATAATCTGAGCCTTCCGAAAGGTGAGCAGTAATCCTTTCTTAACCATAATCCGTGTAGATGACCGCAATCCGTGTATCTACATGGATTGAGGTTAAGAAAAGGATTACTTTCTACTTCTCAAGCTCTCGATCCTTTGCATATAATCCTGAGCCTTCCGAAAGGTGAGCGGTAATCCTTTCTTAACCATAATCCGTGTAGATGAGGGCGGTGCTCATCTACACGGATTATGGTTAAGAAGGGGATTACTTTCTACTTCTCAAGCTCTCGATCCTTTGCATATAATCTGAGCCTTCCGAAAGGTGAGCAGTAATCCTTTCTTAACCACAATCCGTGTAGATGACGCAATCCGTGTAGATAAGCGCAATCCGTGTAGATGACGCAATCCGTGTAGATGGGGTGTCGGTAGCATTTACACGGATTGTGTGTAAGGAGGGATTACAGGTTTTGGGTCGGAAGCGGTCTTTTTCAGCCATGATCATTCAGCCTCGCTCTCTTGCCCGATCTTCGGAATGTTACCATAGCTCGGAAGAGCGGACAGAAATCCCTGCTTAACCAAAATCCGTGTAGATGAGGTGGCGGTGTATTTATACGGATTGAGGGTAAGAAGCGGAGTTCAGCCTGTCAGTTTCTTTAAAATATCGAACGAATTACGCTGATTACGAGGATGAATCATCCGTGTACTCCATGTCATCCGCATCCGTCCCTGATTCAGAAAGGTGCTGACCATATGCCAGCCCAGACTAAAAAGAATCATCTCTGCAAACAGAAGCAGAATCCCTTGACAAGAGCTGAGAGGACAAGGCCAAACCACCGTGCCAGCGGGACAGCCGCAGCCGGATGACAAAACGTGAACGGCATTTCATATCCTCCTTTGTGTTGAAACTTGAAATTTGAAGAAACTTGAAACTGATAACTGACAGCTTAGAGCGTGTTTAAAAAGTCCGGCGGAGACGGTATATTTGTAGCAGATGATATGCTCTGTGTTTCCGAGTCTCCGCGGGACGGCATATTTATGGCATGAAAATATTCCTCGTCTCCGTAGCGCCGGACATACCGTCCCCGCGGAACTTTTTAAACACGCTATTATCGCTACATCGGCTTCACCAGTTCACGGATTTTGCCGGAATGCACTGTTTCCAGAAACGCTTCTCCAAGAGATTCACTCTTTTTAACGGCCGCGTTCCAATATGCGATGCGCTCCCTGTCCCGCCCCTGAAACAGGCGGAAATCTGTCCTGTCCGGTATGCTATGACGTGGTAATGTGCTTATGAATTCCCGGGACGGAGACACAAGAAGCACATTATCCATATTTGAGGGATTCGGTTTTCGCCATATCAGCTTTTTGTCAAACCATCCGGGGATGATACGATTCGTGTAATGCGGAAAAAGCACAATCCCATCATCCTCTTTTTTCAGAAACGGAATATCCAGGTGATAGTCTGTGACGCCCCCATCCCGATATATGCCGCCCGAAGTTCCGGGAATATCCCTCACTCCTGACATCACCAGGGGAATCGAACCTGATGCCAAAAGCGCATGTCTCATATTATGACGATCCAGGGGAATTTGCTGAATCGGAAATTCATCCATGTCAAAAAAAGGGGGAATTTGCCTCGGATCATAAAACAGCACCCTTTCAAAAAAGAATTTCAAAAAACTTCTGTGCATCATATTGCACAGGGCCGCAATCGCCAACCCAAATGTCAGAGGGATTCTTTTCTCGCTGGCAACAGGCCCCCGGCATCGGACAGCCAAAAGATTCAATCTGATATAAGGGTGATCCAATATCTCTCTGATTCCGGTGTCATCAAGGAAAGTGTTCAGGATACGGTTCCCTTCAAGCGTAACTGCTTCAGGGGTCGGTTTTGACGTGTAAGCCTGACTGATATACGCGGTTTGAAGTCTCTCAATGGCTGTTATGGGGTCTTTCTGAGACACGGCCCCGAATCGCCAGGCTCCTGCCGAAGATCCGATAATAAACAGCGGACCGGTTCTCATCTTGAACCAGGAGGAAAAAATAATACGGTCAAGATGACTGAGAATCAGCCATTTGGGGCCGCCAGCCGCACCTGCAACGATTTTGACATTTTCCGGACAAAGTCCTTCTGATTTTATCCGTGGCAATGCTTTTTTACCAGCACGAAAAATGAGGTTTTTTGACATCAGCTAACACTCCGGCTATACAACTATGCAGGGTGGGCAAAGCGTTTTTTTCCAAGCGACGGGAATTCATATGTTTGCGTTTTGCCCCCTGCTTGTTAGCGGTATATTTACGCGGATCAGTATTTAATCTTATCGAGGATAGTCCCTTTCAAAAAAGCATCTTCCAGATTAGCCCCTTCGAATTTCGCATTTTCAAGCACTGCCTTTTCAAGATTCGCCTTTCTGAGATCAGCTTTTTTAAGGTTCGCTCCGTAAAGGTTCGCGCCTTTCAGATCAGCCCCTCTGAGATCAGCCCCTTCAAGATTGGCCCAGTAAAAGTCAGCTCCTCTGAGATCAGCTTTACTGAGATTGGCCCCTTTGAGATTTGCTCTGTATAAATAAGCCCCTCTGAGATAGGCCCCCTGAAGATATGCCCCATGAAGGTCCGCTCCTTTAAATTTTGCGCCATAAAGTTCGGCCCTTCTGAGGTTTGCTTCTCTGAGGTTTGCTTCTTTGAAATTTGCTCTTTTGAGATAAGCACCTTCGAGGTCAGCATTTTTAAGATTCGCCCCTATGAGATAAGCATTTTCAAGATCAGCCCCTTTCAGGTCACTTCCCTCAAGATTGGCTTTGAAGAGAATAACACCCCTGAGAACTGCTCCTCTCAGCTTTGCTTCTTTAAGTTCAGCGTGTTTGAGATCACAACTGACACATTCATTTCTGCTGAACAGCTTTTCCAAGTCCGCCTGAACATAAGTCAGCGCTTCTGTCGCCATTACTATAAAAATCAGGATGCTCATCAGGCAGGCAGCCGTTATTGGTTTGAGCAGTTTCATTAATTCATTAATTTTCATCATATTAAAAATATTTTGGCCTCGAAAATGCTCCCGCCGGATTATTAAGTACCCGATCAAAAGTTTTTTATACATTTTTTTCTGAGAACCGCGGAGAAACCCGGCTTTTTCCTTCAGGGTCAGCGAATCATTCCGGAAAAAAAGCCGGGTTTCTTCCTCGGGCAAATATCGAAAACTTATGGTCAGGTACTTAATTCTCATGTCTCGCTTTTTCAAACCTGATAAAAAACGCAAGCAGCGCGGGTATGACAAACAAAGTAAAGATTGTTGAAACTGCCAGACCGCCCAGCAGAACACTTCCAAGCCCTCGGTAAAGCTCGCTCCCCGCGCCGGTGGAGATCACCAGGGGCAACATACCGAAGAGGCTGGTGGTTGTACTCATGAAAATCGGACGGATTCGGGTGCGAACCGATTCAACAATGGCCTCAATGCCCACGAATCCCTCATATCGCACATTGTTCAGAGACTGATGCACGATGAGAATTGCATTATTCACCACCGTGCCCACCAGAATAATAAATCCCAGCATGGTCACAATATCAAACGGCTGGGGTGCGATCAGCCAGTCAACAAGGCGCAGTCCCATAAAACCGCCTGCCGCGGCAAGAGGAACTGAGAACATGATGATAAACGGATAAAAGAAATTTTCAAACAAAGCGGACATGAGGAGATAAACAATAACCGCGGCCATGATCAGATTAAATCCGATAGCGGCCATTGCCTGACTCAGTTTGTCCGCATTTCCGCCCACAGTGACGCTTGTTCCTTCCAGCTTTCCAGCCTCATCAAGCCCTTTTATGACTTTGTTTTCAATGAGTTCCATGGCCTGCTGCAACGGAAGGTCCGAAGGCGGTGTGACTTCCAGTTTGATATTTCTTTTTCGCTCAAGGTGATCAATCTGCATCATTCCCTGTGCATATTTCAAGTCCGAAATATCTGCAATCCGAATTAAATTCCCAAACGGGTTTGCAATGACGCTCTCGGAAATATTTTCAGGAATTTGAATATCTGCCGTATCTGTTCGCAGCACAAGGTCCATTTTTTTGGCCTGTTCAGGTTTAAACTCTCCGACTTTTCTGCCATCCATGACCACATCAATATATAAGCCCAAATCCTCTTCCGTCAGACCGTTTGCGAGTGTCTTTGAACGGTTCGGAACAAAATTGGCCTCGGGATAGCTGTTCTCAAGGGAAGGAACCGGCCGGACCTGCGCGTTCTTTAATTCTCCGCTGATGGCACCGAACAATATTCTCGCAACTCCGATGATTTTGTCAATATCTTCTCCGGAAATATTCACCTCGACCGTTCTCCCGCGTCCGATCCCGCTCTGAAAAATCCCTGCCTGAATACTGACGCCGAAAACCCCGGGAATGGAATTCATAATTTTCGTCAGGACGGGCATCATTTTCGGAGCTTCTGTTTCATGTTTGCTGATGGCACCGAACAGCGTAATACGGTCTGCGGAAACAAAAAACATATTTTTTATTTGCGGAACCCCGTCTTTGTAATCTTCTTTGAAATAAGGAGCTGTGGATTTGAAAATAAAATTTCCCATTCCCTGCCGTTTGTTAATGGAATATCCTGGCGGCGGTATGAGGATGTTTAAGATGAGGTTTCGGTTTCCCTGGGGCAGATATTCCGCTTTGGGCATAAGTATTGACGCGGCAACAAAGGCCGCACCAGTAAGAATAGCCACTGTTACAATTCGGGTAAACCAGTTTTTTAACGTCATGCGGGAAAAAAACAGTAATATTTCTGAAAGAGAATTTCCTATCTTTCCAAGGGCCTCACCTCTGGTTTTCTTTTTCTTGGAAATCTTGTAAAACAGGTTTGTGATAGTGGGGATGGCCGATATTGATACCACAAGACTGATCATAATGGCAAAGGTGATGGCAATGGCGATATCTTTGAACAACTGCCCGGCTTCTTCCTGAATGAAAATGACCGGAAGAAAAACCGCCACGGTGGTGGCTGTGGAAGCAAAGACCGCTCCCCAGACCTCCTGGGCGCCGTCATAAGACGACTGGGCTGCTGATTTTCCCATTTTCCGATGACGGTCAATATTTTCCAGAACAACAATCGCATTATCCACAAGCATCCCCACGGCAAAGGATATCCCCGCGAGACTGACAACATTCAGGCTTCTGTGAAACAGCCACATAAATATGAACGTCCCAATAACAGAGATGGGAATCGCAATGGCCGTGGCCAGTGTCGAAGTGACGCTTCTCAGAAATACAAGAAGTACACTAAGTGCCAGTATGCCGCCGATAATCACATTATCCTTGACAAGATCAATGGCTCTGTTGATATACGGGGTCTGATCATAAACGATATCAAAGTAAAGGTTGTTGTCTTTGAGAATCCCATTGTTTAACTTTTCAACAGCCGCTTTCATTTTTCTGGTGAGTTCGATAACATTCGCGCCCTGCTCTTTTCTTACGCCAGTTACAATCACCGGATATCCGTTGTGCATGACCGACACATCATTGGTTGCATAGCCGAACCGTGTGAACGCGATGTCTTTCAGATAGATTCTTCGGATCCCGTCATCTTTCAGAAGCACGTCCATGGGATCATTAAGATTCTGAAACTGGCTCACAGTTCTCACCCTGTAATTTTTTTTGTCAAGCCCCAGAACGCCCGCGGACGTATTCACATTTGATGTCTCAAGTCTCTTCTTCACCTCACCGATTGTAAGATTGTATTTCGCAAGCTTACTGGGAGAAATCACCACTTCGAGCTGCTTTTCCGAGCCTCCGAACACAAAAAGCGAGGCCACTCCGGGAACCCGCTCGAGATACTGGCGCACATCATTCTCATAAAATGTCCGGTAGGTGTTTATTTTTGAGGGATCACCGTCCTTTGTCTTCATGACCATCCAGATCACAGGGGAACTTTGCGCGCCGGACGCGTCAATCACGGGTTTTTCAACATTGTCAGGATAACGTCTCACCTCGTTCAGTTTGTTGGAAACCCTGAGCAGGGCAGCGTCAATATCTGTGCCGACTTCAAATGTCAGGGTGATTTCACCCATGCTGTTATAACTGGAACTCTCCATTAAGGTGAGACGCTGGATGCCTTTTAAGACCTCTTCCTGCTCTTCTATGATGTCTTTTTCCACCTCGTAAGGGGTTGCACCGGGCCATAAGGTTGAAACGGTGATCTGCGGGGCTTCAACATCCGGGGTAAGCTGTAATGGAAGTTTGTTTATTCCGGTCAGGCCGAAAAGAACCACCAGGATAATGCCGACAAATACAGAAACGGGTTTTGATATTGAAAATTTTATGAAGTCCACGAATTTTTCCTATGAAAGTGAAATGTTCTATTTCTAAATAAATTTCAGTTCTCAAACGACAAATTCCAAATGCAGGGGGAGAAACCCGGCTTTTTTCCCCGGATGAGGCGTTCTCCCTGCCCGTAAAAGCCGGCTTTCTTTGCCCGTAAAAGCCGGGTTTCTTTAAGGCTCATCTTTTTTACAGGGGGAGAAACCCGGCTTTTTTCCCCGGATGAGGCGTTCTCCCTGCCCGTAAAAGCCGGCTTTCTTTTGTTATTTATTTGGAGTTTGCAATTTGTTATTTCTCTTTTTCAATCACCTCAACCGCCTGATCCGGCCTTAACCGGTCATTGCCGTCTATGACAACCGACATGCCGGGAACGATATAGGGATTATCAACCCCGATATATTCTCCTTCATAAGCCACAATGTTGACCGGGAGGATTTTCGCCTTGCCTTCCTCGGCTGTATAGACAAAATCTTTCCCCTGAAACAGAACCAGCGCATCCCGCTTGATCATTTTCAGCTTCATTTTGTTACTCACAGGCACATTTACAGTGGCTGACATATTCTGGATAATATCTTCAAAATACGGAATCACCACCTTGATCTGAAACGTCTTGCTCTTCATGTCCGCGACCGGCACAAAATTTTTAACCGTGCCAGTAAATTCCTTTTCCAGCGCATTGATTTTAAGGGAAATCTCATCTCCTGATCTGATGTATTTTACAAGTTCTTCTGAAACAGCCACCCGGACAAACACATCGCCAATGGAAGCCAGAGAGCAGATCGGAGTTCCCGGAGAAACCCACTCTCCCTCGTTCTTGTATCGTTCCAGAATCAGTCCGTCAAACGGCGCTCTGATGACGCTTTTCTTTATTTCAAGATCAAGCTTTTCCTTATTCTTGCGTATGATCTCTTTTTCCTTCATCAGTTCTTTATAGCTGTCACCAAGATCATCATAGACCTTTTCGCTTGCAGCATCTTTTTTGAAAAGCACTTCGTATCGCTTCAGATTTTTCCGGGTATTCTGAATTTTTATATCCACCTGCTGGATCTGTTTTTTCATAATCTCGATGCTTTTTTGGATAAAATCTGTGTTCAGACTGACCAGAACATCTCCTTTTTTGACAACAGTACCCTCAACAACAGATTGTTTGTCAATCAGGCCGCTCACTTCCGAGGATATTCCTGAGCGTTTGTCAAAATCCACAACACCGACTATCTGATTGGTTTTTGCAACTTCTTTTTCAAAGACCTTTGACATCAGCACCTTTGCCGGAGGCTGGGCAGAAGCTGCAAGTGTGTTAAAAAAGAACAGGATCAAAAGGATTTTTACCGTTTTCATTGTTCACCTCGTAAGTTAAAGATTTTCAGAATAAATTCTATTAAAAGCGAATTTGAAAAATCCCAAAGGGACAGCATATTTTATCTGATTATAACGGATTTAGGGGAGGCCGGTAAAGCCCCGGGGGGCGGCATATTTGCAGTAATTCATTCCGCAGCCCGGTGGCGGCATATTTGCTGCCACAAAATATGCCGCCCCTGCGGGGCTTTGGGTGACACCCATGGTGCTACAAATATGCCGCCCCTACGGGGCTTGGTCGGCATATGCATCAGGCTAAGACTGCCGGACGGCTGCCGGACGGGGTTTGCAACCCCGTCCGAAACGTTTGTTTTCGGGGGTCGGAAAATATTTCGGACGGGGTTGCAAACCCCGTCCGGCAGATCACGGGTTAATAAAAACAATGAGTTACGATCTTAGCCTGATGCATATGGGCTTGGTCAGCCCTCCCCTAAATCCTTTATAATCAGTATTTTATCAAATTATCAGTAGATGGAAATTCCCCCTTCAAAGGGGGAGTTTCTGATATTTTCCATCTACTGATTATCAATTCTCAATTCTCAATTTGAATTATGATCATATATAGGAAGAAAAAGAATCAGGCAAGCTAAAAAAGACTGGTCATCGAGTTCTTTGCCGGGCGGGGTTTGTAACCCTGTTCTATAAAAGAAAATCTGATTTTGCATCTTCAGGGATACTTTTTTGTTTCTGTTTTTTGTTATGTTCCGATCACCTCGTCAAAATTCAGCAGATCCATGGTGTCCTCCCGCATGGCCATGGCGTAGATTCCGTGCCGGGTGAGATTTATGACCATGTTCTCGGGAATATGGAGGGATGAGAAGATGGGAATAATTTTTCTGTTCCGGCACTCCGGGAAATATTCCGGGAGTTCCTTCAGCATTTCGAGAAAACCCCGGACATCCTCGGGTCTCGGCTTCGACTTTGTCTCGTTGACGTAAAAGTTTTTTTCCGAGATGGCAACAAAGTCGAACTCCCGCTCCGCGGACAGGTCTTCCCCCCTCGGCTTTTTTATCCGGAGTCCGGAAAAGCGGAAATGGCTGTCCCCGAAATATTCGGCCGCGACACCCGGTATGTTGGGGGCGACCATGTCCTCGACCAGCATTCCTATCTTGTTGTCAAGCCTCCCGATTTCCTGGCGAAGCTTCCTGCTGTCATTCCGCATCTCTTTTTTGGATTCCCTCATCTCCTCCTTGAGTGCCTTTGTGTCCGCCTCCATGCGGGTCAGCGTCCTGTCCGTGTTCTCTCTGAAAGTCCTCATCTCATCTTTGAAAGCCCTCATCTCGTCTTTGAAAGCCCGGGTGTCGGCCTCCTGACGAAGCATTGTGCTGTTCATCGAGGAGATGAACTGCCCCAGTATGCTCTCCAGCGAGTCCGTCCTTGTCTCCAATGTGTCAACCTGTTTCCGCAAATTTGCGCTCATGGCGGTCCCTCCTTTTTATCATTTTCTGCTGTCAGAATACGTTGAAAGTCCCGTTGTGTCAACAAAGAACATCCTCGGTCTTCGGGAGAAAAGGGCATATTTTTATTTCCCAAAACAAATTTGCTGACAAACAACGTCCTATATAAATTGAAAAAAAATGATTTTTTTTTCAAACTGAATCTTTACAAATCATTCTGTTCAGGTTATTATGGCGAAAAATTATTTTTAGGACAAAGGAAGTTGGCAAATTGTCAGAATTCGGCAGATGGAAGTTCCCCAGTCCCTTTGAAAAAAAGGGGGAGCATGTCTGTCGGACGGACGCTCTCCCCTTTTAGAGGGGAACGGGAATTTTCATCTTTGCAACTTGTTAATAAAAAAACAAAAGTTCACAATGAGAACGGAATTTTTTAACAAGGCCGGAGAGAATCTGAAGGCTGCCCGGGTCTGTTTTGACAACAGCCCGTTATAATGCCTGCGCAAATCGTGCTTATTTTGCGGCATTTCAGGCAGCCATTGCCGCCCTTCTGGATCAGGGAGCAAAAAGAGGGAATTTTGACCACAAATGGGTTCAGGCGGAATTCAGCCGCAAGCTGATCAAACGCCGGAAAATTTATCCCGGCAGACTGAGTTCTCATCTGATGAAAATGCAGGGTGTCAGAAACCGTGCCGACTATTCGGACAAAGGTGTGAGCAAAAGTGAAGCCTCTCAGCAAATTAAAAAAGCGCAAGATATGCTCACATTTATCGGAAAGGAATTGGAAAAATGATAAATTTCAGGCAGAAAGAACTTATTGAGGAACTTATGAATCAGATTGGAAAAAAATTTCCGGAGATAGAACTGATTGATGTTACGGAAAGTCCGGAGGACCCTGAAAGCCTGTGGATTAACGTAACCGAGCCTGGAACCGAGGAAAGAATGCTGGAACTGACAGAATTTTCCGGAGATAAAACAATGGATATCCTGCTGGATTACGGCTATCATATGCTGGTGATGCCGACCGGAAAAAGAGCTGCGTAGATGAAGCCTTCTCGTCATTTCAGCCCGCCCGGGCAATCAGAACCGGGCGGGGACTGGGCGATCCGCCAATCAATCATCAGAGGTGCATCTTGACGCTGTAAGATTCGGACAGGCCCTTTTGTCATATCACGCCGGTTGTTCCTCGCCATCCGGCGTTTTTTATTTCCGGAGTGCAAAAATTTTATTTTTGCATTTTTATCCGGAGTGCAAAAATTGCATTTTTGCATTTTCATCCGGAGTGCAAAAATTGCATTTTTGCATTTTTATCCGGAGTGCAAAAATTGCATTTTTGCATTTTTATCCGGAGTGCAAAAATTTTATTTTTGCATTTTTATCCGGAGTGCAAAAATTTTATTTTTGCATTTTTATCCGGAGTGCAAAAATTTTATTTTTGCATTTTTATCCGGAGTGCAAAAATTTTATTTTTGCATTTTTATCCGGAGTGCAAAAATTGCATTTTTGCATTTTTATCCGGAGTGCAAAAATTGCATTTTTGCATTTTCATCCGGAGTGCAAAAATTTTATTTTTGCATTTTTATCCGGAGTGCAAAAATTGCATTTTTGCATTTTTATCCGGAGTGCAAAAATTGCATTTTTGCATTTTTATCCGGAGTGCAAAAATTGCATTTTTGCATTTTTATCCGGAGTGCAAAAATTGCATTTTTGCATTTTTATCCGGAGTGCAAAAATTTTATTTTTGCATTTTTATCCGGAGTGCAAAAATTGCATTTTTGCATTTTTATCCGGAGTGCAAAAATTGCATTTTTGCATTTTTATCCCTTTGGTTTTGCAAAAATAAAATTTTTGCACTCCGGATTCGCTGTCTGCAAAAATAAAATTTTTGCACTCCGGATTCATTGTTTCGTTCTTCAACCCAACCTGTAGAGTTCATCATGGCCCCTCCTTTTCATTGTTTTCCGCACCGAAAACATCCCCGGGTGAACAACAACATCCCTGCCATGCGGAAGCGGAAGCCGGATCGGTGTTCGGAAAATAAAAGAATATTTTTATTCCCGATAATAAATTTTATAATAACTAAATTTCTGATTTTTTGCAAAAATAATTGTTTACAAATTGTTTTGTTAAGAGTATTAAGGTATAGTTTAGGTGTATAAAAATGCCATTTTTTACCCGGTTTTTTGTTCCCCGGGGTTCGCTTCAACAAGCTCGGCGAGCGACCCGTCGCCGTAAGCTCAACGAACGACCCGAGGCCGTGCCCTGAGCTTGTCGAAGGGCAAATCCGAAAAGCAGGCAAAGAAAATTAGCTGATTTAGAGAGCCCAGGTATGGCTTTATAAACTTACAGTTTGACAAATTTGGCACTCCGGATCGCAGTCGGCTGCCCCCGTGAGCAGTATATATGCCCTTATACGCCGTATGCCGACTCAAAAAAATCGTCTGAGATTGGGACAGTCCAAAATAAATAAGGAAACATCTTAATGAATCCCTTTGCAAATATTTTAAAGAAAATGCTTGACTTGCCTAAAAAATCAGGCATTTTTCAATCAATCAATCAATCAATCAATCAATCAATCAATCAATCAATCAATCAATCAATCAATCAATCAATCAGTCAAGAAGCACGCCCGGACTTTGTAAATTTCGGGAAATCGCTGTCACCAAACGCCGTTTGTTCCTTTCCGCCTGAAAACAGGATGGGGGGACAGGCGGCGTTTTTTATTTCCGGAGGTTCGCTACAGGGATTTTATATAAGAATGGGGATTCATAAGAAAGGATTTCAAATCCCTCTTCTTATATGAAATCCTTGTAGCGAAAAACCGGAGAAGACCTTAACTTTTAACCAAAAACAAAGGAGACTGAGAAATGAACAAAAAAGGAAGATTCACAGTTTTTCTGAGCCTGCTGGCACTGCTGGTTTCGGGTGTTGCGTATGCCGGGAATCTGAATCAGACAAATCCGCCGTCTGATTCGGGAACAGCCATGTACACGCTGGAGAACATTTACAACCGCCTGCTGGACGGGACAGAAGGGACAAAGCGGGGGGTACATTTTGCCGGGCCGTCTTCGGGACCAACCGCCGGAACCGGGCATACGCTGGATGACATTTACAACCTGATACGTGCTCTTGTTCCCAAAACCGGACAGACTACGCAATATGTTGCCGGAGATGACGGCGACCTGCAAAAAGGCTTTCCATTGTCAGGCTCCCGTTTCACAGACAACAACGACGGCACGGTGACAGACAACCTGACCGGGCTGACCTGGCTGAAGGATGCGGATTGCATGGGGAATGGAAACTGGGGTACGGGAGCAGATAAAACTTTTGATGTGATTTCCCGCCTGAACGGGGTGGAGGATTTCTCATGTGATGATTATACGGCAGGAACTCACACTGACTGGCGGCTTCCCACGGTGAGAGAACTGCAAAGCCTGATTGACTATGGTGTGACCACTTCAGTGAAGTTGCCATCGGGACATCCCTTTATCGACGTGAAGGAGGACTACTACTGGTCTTCTACTACCTATGCTGTCACTACGACCAACGCCTGGAACGTGGGTCTGGACAACGGCTACGTGAACACCGCCGATAAGGCGATGGGCACCCGCTATGTCTGGCCCGTTCGCTGAGGACAATTTGATGCTTTGGTGCTTTGGTGCTTTGGGCACTTTGACGGGGGGTTGCAAGGGGGCGTTCAAAAAAACTACACAGATTGCATTTAGTCAGGATTGATTTTTATTTATTCGGGATAAGCCTGTTATCCTTCTTAAATACCAATCAATCCTGACTAAATGAAATTCGTGTGGTTTTGAAAAGGGTGCAAACCTTAAATTCAGCCCTCCGGAGCAATTTCCTCTATAACCAGAATTTTTAGCTCACGAACCCGTTTAAGTGCAATATCATTGGTGAGAAAGGCATCGGATCCAGCGGCAAGTGCGGCGGCAATCTGTAAGGCATCGGCCAATGAAAGATTGTATTTTGCTCTCAGCTTTGCCGCCTGCTTTGCAATGCTGTCATCAATCGGCATAAACATCATATTGCTGCCGCTGACAATCAGGGCGGAAAATTTTTCTTCAAGCGCTTCCGAATTCAGGCGGTACGGCAGTATGAGACATTCGGAAAGGGTAATCGGAGAAGTGACAGCCGTGAGCAAGCCTTTATCTATCAGTTCAAAGATTTTTTGGTAGTGTTCTAAATTTGGAGCTAGTCATTTTTTATTACTCATATTACTAGTCCGAATTCATATACATTGATGAACAGTCCGATGACGATATCATGCATCTTCTCCAATTTGGAGAAACAGATTGTTTTTCTCGCAAGACGTTTTATTCTCGTCCTCAGAGTCAGATGTTTCCTTTCTATTTTCTGAGTGTTTCTTTTACCTATCTCATGATTCGCAGGATTGAGATTTCGTTCATAAGCACCCCAATTGTCAGTATAAAACTTTACAATTCCGAAAGGTTCGAGGAGCCTTTTCAGTTCGAGGAAGACTTTGTCCTCATGCGTTCCGAAGGTATATGCGAGAACTTTTCCGGTTTTGTGATCAACGGCGTGCCAGAGCCACCTCTGATTCTCCTTTTTGCCCACGAAACTCCACATCTCATCCGCCTCAGCCTCCTCAACTTTCAATATGTCAACCTCAATATTTTCAGTATGTTCCAAAGTTTTAAGGAGTTCGGAATTCACCGAGTCGAGAAGAGTTTCCTTTTTTTTTAATTCGCTTATCACGGTGTCCGTGCTGATTTCCAGCACGCGGGCGATGTCCCGGATACCGCTGCCGCTGAGACTCATTTCAATAATTTTGTGCTTAATATCTGATTTTCTTCCGTTATATGTATAGTCGAGAAGAAAAGATTTTGCCTCGCAATTCTCATTCTGACACAGGTAACGCTGCTTTCCGTCATCTGTTTTTCCTCTTTTTTTCACTTTCTCACCTCCGCAAAGCGGACAGCGGACAGGAATCAGTGCCATCGAAATATTCCTCCGAAAATAGTTTTTTACTCCTGAATGACTACACTATAATAACACAGATTTCAGAAAAGTCCAGTTTTAGAACACCACCGATTTTTTCAACCCTGGGAAGATAAAGCGGATGGGCTTCGACATAGTAAATCACAGGCGCTGTGTCAAGGAACAGGCGGCTGATGCCGGACAGATATTCAGGAATATTCATGCGGCCGACCATTGTTTTTCACGGCTCGAATCGGATTCGGCACGGTTTCGGGATATCCAAATCTGTGCGTCTTCTCCAAGTGCGGGATACGGAACCGAGCCGCAAATGTCTTTCCATTTTAGCGAGATTCCGGATCGACGCGTTTTGTTTATGAGGCGGACGGCAAGCTGCAACTGCTCTTTCCGGGTCAGTAGTTCCGCCTGTTTCAGCACTTCGCTGAGGGCAGCAGAGGACATGGGATGACTCCTTTCATCCGGAGATTTTGGTATTCCGGATCAGTCAGATTTTTTCAATATATCCTGTTTTTCCTTTAGCACCGTTTTTCAAAAAAAGCAAGGAGGATAAAATGATTTTCAGAAACTTTGTAAAAACAGCAATTATGGCCGCTCTGCTTGCGGTGATGTGCGGTTCGGCCCACGCGAACACCACGGGCAACGCATGGAGCGAAAACACGGGCTGGGCGAATTTCAACCCGACCGGCGGCGGCGTCACCGTGTATGATGACCATCTCGAAGGCTATGTCTGGCATGAAAATATCGGCTGGATACGGCTCGGAACATTCGCCGCTGGGACAGCGCACACCTACACCAACACCTCTGCTACGAATTACGGCGTGAACAACAACGGCTCCGGCACACTTTCGGGCTATGGCTGGAGCGAGAATGCGGGCTGGATCAATTTCGGCCCGACCGGCAGCGGTGTCATCATCGGCGCAGGCGGCTCTTTTGACGGTTACGCGTGGGGCGAAAACGTGGGGTGGATTCATTTTAAGAATGCGACAGTACCATACAATGTTACCACGGCATGGAGCGGCGGAACAGCGTCTCCTCCTCCCGGGGGAACACTTGCCGCCCCGACCAGCGTGACCACAACGGTAATTTCCGACACTCGGATCAGGCTTACATGGACGGACAACAGCGCCGACGAGACCGGCTTTATCATAGAGCGCACAGACGGCATGTCGCCGTGGGTGCGGGTCACCATGACCGGGGCAGATGCCACGAGTTTCACGGACACCACACTGAGATGCAGCTGGCAGTATTCGTACCGGATCTGTTCATACAACGCTAGCGGCAGCTCCGAGTATGTGGTCATCGCCAAAATAATAACAGCGGCCTGCCCGGCATATGATGCGCTTCCCAGTGATATCACACTGATCGGGAGCTTTGCCTCCGGCAGCGGCAGGGAGATCATCGTTCCGGAGAACCAGGCCGTGGGAACACTCATCGGAAATCTCTTTGCCGAGGATGCCACTCCCGGAGGAGACACCCATACTTATGCCCTGTTTGCTCCCGGGGGCGTTCTCGGATGCAATATCTCTTTTTCCATTGACGGAAACCGGCTGATCACGACAAAGCCCTTTGATTTTGAGAGGAAAAACAAGTGCCGCATCTGGATACAGACGCACGACGCTCACAGCAACCTGAAAACCTGCCATTTCGATATCATCGTCACAGATGTTCCGGAAGCCCCGTCCGGTCTTTCCCTGCGGAGTCACAGCCGCGTGTCCGAGAACATGCCCCCGGGAACAGACGTGGGAACATTTGTCGCAAAGGACGATGACGCTGATGACAGTCACACCTATGAGCTGGTCTCCGGCGAAGGCGACACGGACAATGCGCTTTTCGCCATTGAAGGTGATGCGCTGAGGACAACTGCCGTGCTTGATTTTGAGGCGGCCGCATCCCGAAGCGTCCGGGTTATGACCACGGACAGTACCGGAGCTGTTTTCACAAAGCAGCTCTCCGTTGAAGTGCTGGATGCGGCTGATGCCGCTGTTGTCTCCCGCATCAGCGATCTCGGCACGGATGACGAGGTTCCGGCCAAGGCGGATTTCACCGTGAGCGACCAAGACACGGCATTGTCCGCCCTGAGATTTTCAGCAGTGTCGGACAATCCCGGTCTCCTGCCTGCGGAAAGCATCCAATTCCGCGGTTCCTGCGAGAGCCGCTCCGTCATTCTCACGCCGGTGAAAGGCATGTCCGGCACGGCAAACGTCACCGTGTCCGTGAGCGACGGAAGCACGACAGCGGAGACAGGTTTCGCCCTGACCGTGACCACGGGGCCGGAACTCAGAGCTGACAGCCGGATTGAGACGGACGGCGGTGATACCGTGGCTCCGGGCGGGGTTCTGCGTTACACGGCCACGATCTCCAACACCGGGGACAGGGCTGCGGAAGGCGTGAGGTTTGTGCTTCCGCTTCCTGGAAATACCGAATGTTCCTCAGATACGGCCGGTGCGGTGATCCGGTCCGCATTTCGGACTCCCGGAAAGGCATCCGATCCCGTGTATGACCGCGAACTGAATCAGCTTGAGTGGACCGGTGACATCGGGACGGGCGAAAGTGCGGAAATTTCGTTTGACCTGAGCGTGAGACCCGGAACAGAGACCGGAGAAACGATCTCATTTGGCGGAGCCGTGTCTTATGACACAGACTGTGACGGTGTGAGCGACATCACCCGTCACACCAGTGAGATTGGCGACGAGTCCGCTGATTCGGAAATCAGAATCACCGTGGAAGGCTGTCTGCCCGGGGATACCGATGCCAGCGGAGTCATTGACATGAAAGATGCCTTGCGGGTGATGCGGGTGCTTTCAGGAACGGACACCGGCGATATCTGCCCCGATTCGGATGTGAACGGCGACGGAAAGACCGGCCCCGAAGAGCTGATTTGGATTTTGAAGGAAATTTCGAAATAAAGAACGAGGAGTGCAAAAATTTTATTTTTGCATTTTCATCCGGAGTGCAAAAATTTTATTTTTGCATTTTCATCCGGAGTGCAAAAATTTTATTTTTGCATTTTCATCCGGAGTGCAAAAATTTTATTTTTGCATTTTCATCCGGAGTGCAAAAATTTTATTTTTGCATTTTCATCCGGAGTGCAAAAATTTTATTTTTGCATTTTCATCCGGAGTGCAAAAATTTTATTTTTGCATTTTCATCCGGAGTGCAAAAATTGCATTTTTGCATTTTCATCCGGAGTGCAAAAATTTTATTTTTGCATTTTCATCCGGAGTGCAAAAATTGCATTTTTGCGTTTTTATCCGGAGTGCAAAAATTGCATTTTTGCATTTTCATCCGGCGTGCAAAAATTTTATTTTTGCATTTTCATCCGGAGTGCAAAAATTTTATTTTTGCATTTTCATCCGGAGTGCAAAAATTGCATTTTTGCGTTTTTATCCGGCGTGCAAAAATTGCATTTTTGCATTTTTATCCGGCGTGCAAAAATTTTATTTTTGCATTTTTATCCGGCGTGCAAAAATTTTATTTTTGCATTTTCATCCGGAGTGCAAAAATTGCATTTTTGCACGCCGGATTTGCTGTTTCGTTCTTCAACCCAACCTGTAGAGTTCATCACGGCCCCTCCTTTTCATTGTTTTCCGCACCGAAAACATCCCGGGTGAACAGCAACATCCCTGCCGTGCGGAAGCCGGACCAGTGTTCGGAAAATAAAAAAACACTCTTATTCTCATTAATAAATTTTATAATAACTAAATTTCTAATTTTTTGCAAAATAATTGTTTACAAATTCTTTTGTTAAGATTATTTAAGAGATAGCTTATGTATTTTTATAAGGAGTGCCAAACTTACAGTTTGGCAAGTTTGCCACTCCGGATAGGGGGGGGAATTATGCTGAGGCGTTCCGATCATACTCCGGCGCATCTGTTTCTTGATGACACGCTTTATTTTATTACAGGTGCGATTTATCAGAAGCGTATGCTGATTGCGGATTCAGCTTTGAAAGACACGCTTCTTGATCTGATTCAGGGATATTTTGCCAAATACAGTTGGGAACTGCGTCACTGGGTGATCCTGAGCAATCATTAGCCACCTGATCGGAAAAAGCCGGAGAGGAGCGGACCTGTCAGCAATCATGCGGGGCATTCACCGTAATTCCGCCGTTCTGATCCAACGGTGTTTGCCCCCTTATTTAACTTCGCGGGCCGGTACCCGCATTCGGAAACAGCAACCCCGTTTATGCGGTCGGAAAAAGACGGCATTGAGACATTAATATTGCAACGCTTTAAGTTGTTGGACAAAATTGATGAAAACCAATAGAAATACATGTTTTAAGGTTGTAAAACGAGCCATTGTCAAGGTGGGGAGCAATATTCTCACTAAAGACAACGGATTGAATTTGGATGTTGTGAGTTCCATCAGCAGGCAGATTTGTCACCTGATTGATGAGAAGGGCATACAGATCGTTTTTGTGTCCTCGGGGGCAATGGCCGCGGGAACAAAAAAACTGGGGCTTCCCAAACGGCCGGATGAGGTTCCCGGTCGCCAGGCTGTGGCGGCTGTGGGACAGGCCGGGCTGATGCGGGAATATGAAAAAGCATTTGAATGTCACGGAAAACAAGTGGCCCAGCTCCTTCTCACCAGCGACGGTCTGAGTTATCGGAAAAGATATCTGAATGCCCGGAACACGCTTTATACGCTGCTGTCCTGGGGAGTTGTTCCCATCATCAATGAGAACGACACGGTTTCCGTGGATGAGATCAAGTTCGGAGACAATGACAATCTTTCCGCCATGATCACTCTTCTCATGGATGCGGATATTCTTATCAACCTCACAGATATTGACGGGCTTTACACCAAAGACCCCCGGACAAATCCGGATGCGGAACTGATTCCGGTGGTCTCAGCCATCAGAAAGAGTATTGAAAGGCTTGCGAGTGATATTCCGGGTGCTCTGGGAACCGGGGGGATGTCCACTAAGATCAAGGCTGCCAAAAAGGTGACAACTGCTGGGATTCCCATGATCATCGCCAAGGGGGACAAGCCTGATATTCTCATAAAGCTTTTTTCCGGGGAAGAACACGGAACATTCTTTGTTCCGAAAAAGGAAAAGCTGGCGAATCGTAAATGCTGGATCGGGTTTAATTTAAAGCCCAAGGGCGTTCTCCTGATTGACAAGGGGGCCGCAAGGGCCATTCTGAACCGGGGGAAAAGCCTCCTGCCAAGCGGCATCGAGGCGGTGGAGGGCGACTTCGGCGTGGGTGCGCCTGTGGAGTTCAGAAACGGTGACAGTGAGATATTGGGAACAGGGCTTGTGAATTACAGTTCAGCGGATATCCGAAAGATCATGGGGCTTCAGACGGGCGAGATCAGAGACCGTCTCGGAGAAAAGCCTTATGATGAGGTGATCCATCGGGATAATCTCGCGGTTACGGGGGGAATGTGATGTGTGACATGAATTGAGAATGAAAGCGAAAATTCCCTTCAGGCCCGGTTCGGCGTGAGTTCAGTCGAACCGATTGGGAAATCCGAACCGTCTTCGTAACCCTTCTGAATTTCCTTTCTGCCCGAGTATGCTTTCCCCGATGCCAGAACAATGTCCGTGATGTTGTCCCTCCATTCTTTCGCAGCGGAAAAATGCTGAAATGCGAACCGGTAAAGGTCTTCCTCGGTCATGCCTCGCTGTTCGGTGGTGTTCTAAAACTGGACTTTTCTGAAATCTGTGTTATTATAGTGTAGTCATTCAGGAGTAAAAAACTATTTTCGGAGGAATATTTCGATGGCACTGATTCCTGTCCGCTGTCCGCTTTGCGGAGGTGGGAAAGTGAAAAAAAGAGGAAAAACAGATGACGGAAAGCAGCGTTACCTGTGTCAGAATGAGAATTGCGAGGCAAAATCTTTTCTTCTCGACTATACATATAACGGAAGAAAATCAGATATTAAGCACAAAATTATTGAAATGAGTCTCAGCGGCAGCGGTATCCGGGACATCGCCCGCGTGCTGGAAATCAGCACGGACACCGTGATAAGCGAATTAAAAAAAAAGGAAACTCTTCTCGACTCGGTGAATTCCGAACTCCTTAAAACTTTGGAACATACTGAAAATATTGAGGTTGACATATTGAAAGCTGAGGAGGCTGAGGCGGATGAGATGTGGAGTTTCGTGGGCAAAAAGGAGAATCAGAGGTGGCTCTGGCACGCCGTTGATCACAAAACCGGAAAAGTTCTCGCATATACCTTCGGAACGCATGAGGAACTCGGTGAATTCCGAACTCCTTAAAACTTTGGAACATACTGAAAATATTGAGGTTGACATATTGAAAGCTGAGGAGGCTGAGGCGGATGAGATGTGGAGTTTCGTGGGCAAAAAGGAGAATCAGAGGTGGCTCTGGCACGCCGTTGATCACAAAACCGGAAAAGTTCTCGCATATACCTTCGGAACGCATGAGGACAAAGTCTTCCTCGAACTGAAAAGGCTCCTCGAACCTTTCGGAATTGTAAAGTTTTATACTGACAATTGGGGTGCTTATGAACGAAATCTCAATCCTGCGAATCATGAGATAGGTAAAAGAAACACTCAGAAAATAGAAAGGAAACATCTGACTCTGAGGACGAGAATAAAACGTCTTGCGAGAAAAACAATCTGTTTCTCCAAATTGGAGAAGATGCATGATATCGTCATCGGACTGTTCATCAACGTATATGAATTCGGACTAGTAATATGAGTAATAAAAAATGACTAGCTCCAAATTTAGAACACTACCGGTTTTTCTGATGGCCGGAGAACAGCTCATCGGCGCAAAGCAGAACCGTGTGCTGAACGTGAGCATAATGATTGCGGCGCACGGCAAAGTGCCCGTTCCGGTCAGTTGTGTCGAGCAGGGACGCTGGAACTATCATTCCCGCAAATTTTACAGTTCCGGAAGCGCTTCCCACGGACATCTTCGCAAACAGATGGCAGAGGATGTTTACGACAGCTATCACAAAACGCGCCGCCCCGTGTCAGAACAGGGCAAAGTATGGAACGAAGTGAGCCGAAAGCTGGGCAAAATGGGATCCCTGTCAGGGTCGGACGCACTTGAGCAGGCATATGAGGATCGCCAGACAGAAATTGAAAATATTATCCGAGATGCCAGAATTCCTGATGATTGTTGCGGTGTCGTGTTTGCATTTGACGGGAAAATTGCAGGCATGGATATTTTCGACAAGCCCTCCACATTGTCAAAGCTTTCGCCCAAACTCATCAAAGCCTATGCCCTGGACGCTCTGGAGGAAAAATATGATACGACTCAGATCAGTCGCAAAACAGTTAAGGACTGGATTTGTTCCGTAGCAGAGGCTTGCCTTGATTCATTTCAGTCACCCGGCACAGGCGTTGACATCCGTATCAGATCGGAGAATCTGATCGGTGTCAGCCTTTTAGTTGAGGGGTGTCCGGTGCATGCGGAGCTGTTTTCTGAAAGCTTATCACATATAACCGAGGTGTACTTTTCAACCTCCCCCTGAGAGTGAAAATACATTTTCACGGGCGTTTGTCTATGCGTTGCCCTGCCTCACTGATTTTTTCAGTTTCCGTATTTCTTTCAGTGTCAGCCCTGTTGCCTGTGCAATCTGCTCATTGGTAAGCACGCCCATTGCCAGAAGGTTTTCGGCAGTTTTTCTGACCCCGATGCGTTCGCCTTTTTCAATACCGATGCGTTCGGCTGTGGTTATATACTGCATTTTCTCTTTCTCCTCAAATTCCATGAGTTCCTGATGATATGCGTCTTCCAGTTCTGCCGGAAGCACCATTATTCAATCAATAAAACGGTAGAGATTTATGACATCCTGCTTTTCAAAACCCTGCCTGTAAAGATTTTTTGTCAGTTCGATTTTCCAGTGTTTCCGAGAGCTGTCATTACCCTTTGTTTCCATGGTCCTGATATGTGCCATGACAACGACAGCAAAGGGATTGTCCGATTTTTCCAGTTCCTCCCATTTTTCCCTGTATTCCAGAATCTTGACAACCGGAAAACGGAACATGGTCAGGCACCCCCACAGCTTATCAAGATAAACCGACGCATACCAGTTTGGATTGTCATCCGCAAGCACGGCAAGACTCACAGCGGCGCGCCTGTAAAGATCACGGATGCGGTAATTGTAAACAAAAGTTCTCTCCGGAAAATCCGTTTCCTTCTGTGCCTGGATTTCCACATGCGTCATCACCCAAGTCTCATCCCCGTTTTTTTTCCACACCCGGAACAGCCTGTCCGCAAAGCGTTTTGTCGTCTCCGCCTCCCGGATTATCTGCCGAAGTTCCTTGTCCGCAGCCTCATAGCCTCTTTCCCACTCAATTTCCTCTGCGATCTTTGGGAAAAAGAACCGCATGAACTGTTCAAAATACTCACCCAATATATCCTTCCACGGACTGTCATAATCATCACGCTGTGTCAAAGCCTCTCCTTTTTTCGCATCCTGATTTGTAAAAAATCTGATTTCTTACAAATATCTCCAATTCGATTTCATGGCCGCTCTCTGTTTCCAATGATCCGGATGTTTCTTTTTCCCGGCCGTGTCCGAGTTCCGGATATAAACTCTGTAATAAGTTGAACTTATAAAACTGACATGGCTTTATATCCGGATTTGGGGCATCAGCGAACAGAGATCAAAGTCCGAGGATTGAAATATAAAGCGCTTTAATCTTGTCTCTCGTCATCATGCTTTTCCAATCCGTTCCGAGGGCATTTTCCCAAAGCGGTTCCAGTATAAGGGCAACATTGATCATTTTTTCCAATTTCTCGTCTTCAATATTCCCGAAATCCCGGGGGAGCTGAATATCATGTTTTTTCATCATCTCACGGAATTCACGAACCCCTTGGGGATAAAATTCCTCAAGATGGTCAAATACAATGCAGTTGCCAATACCGTGGTGAATCCCCAGACCAAAAGAAAGTCCGTAAGAAAGTGCGTGACACACCCCAACCTGAGAATAAGCAATGCTCATGCCTCCGAAATATGAAGCCATCATAAGCTTGTCATCATTTTCCGGGTTGTCTTCCAGGAACACCTCCTTGCAAAGATCAAAGGCTTTTTCACCATAAGACTGACTGAACACATTGATATATGTGCCTTTCAGAGACTCCACACAATGGATATAACAGTCCATTCCTGTATAAAACCGCTGGTCCGCGGGCGCATTGGAAATCAGTTCCGGGTCAAGCACGATCTGATCAAAAACAGTGTGATCGGAATTTATTCCCAGTTTTTTCTCCGGCCCGATAAGAACGGTGGTGCGGGATACTTCCACACCGGTTCCTGAAAGTGTGGGAATGCCCACATGCCAGACTGCGGGATTTTTAATCAGATCCCAGCCCTGATAGTCAGCAGCAGACCCGGGATTCGTGAGCATAAGCGATACAGCCTTGGCAAGGTCCATGGTACTCCCGCCGCCGATGCCGATGACACCTTCGGGCAACTGTCCTGAAAACGCTCCGGCCTTACGGGTCAGTTCATCAACATAAGCGGTTGATGGCTCATGGTCCACGTTGACCCATATGAGCATATCCGGGTCATTCAGCGGTATTCTGTTTTTTAACCCAGTGTTTTCAAATACATCATCTACCAGAAAAACCATGAATGAATCAGTATGCTTTCGTTTTTCAGCAAGAATGTCATTTAACTGATTAAAAGATCCTCTGCCAAAAACAACCCGGGAAACCATCTTAAAATTACGGAACATATTATATCCTTATTTGTATTGAGGTGTTAGGTGTTAGGTGTTAAGTGTTAAGAAAAATTGTAAGACTTTCATATCTGGTTGTGGCTGTCAGGCCATGACCATTATTTCAAATTCCCTTTCCCTCTGAGATAATAATATTTAACAAATTGATTTTACAATGGATAAATTATCAAAAACAAACACCCCGTGACTCTCTCAGGGGAGATCAGATTCCGACTATATTCCCCCTGATGGATGTCTGCTTCAACGGGTATATTAATTTTTGGGGACTTTCCCTAAACAGACATCAGGCTCTTTTTTGGCTATGCCGTGAACCGCGGCCAGATCGGGTGACACAAACAAAAGAATGTCAGCAGATGGAAAATACTCCGAAAAACTCGCCCGGGACTGACAAATCCCGGGCATTTCCGGCGGATTTGTCAATCCCCCGGGAGCAGTTCGGGGCATTTCCCATCTACTGAATGTCGGTAAGTCTCAAAAATCATATCATGAATCTGCGCATCTGATTTTCTGCTGTCTTTGTCCCCGAATTTTGTTCAGGCCCCTCATTCATTTACTCGTCTTTTTTGCTTTTCAGCAAATCAGCAAGACCCGCGAATGGCCGGTGGGTATCAGACGGCGGCGATTCCTCATCACCCGGGGCTGTCTTGTCATACCATTCCGCGTCCAGATACCGCGAATGTTCATTGTCGTGACAATAGATACACAGCAATTCCCAGTTGCTGCCGTCGGGCGGATTGTTATCGTGGTTATGATCCCTGTGATGAACTGTGAGTTCACGAAGCTTCTTGCCTGAGAATTCACGTCCGCACCGCGCACATACCCACGGATACATCTTGAGCGCACGCTCCCGATAAGTATTCTCCTGAAGCTTTCTGTTGCGCCGAGCTTCGGCAATGATATCATCCAGTTTGTTCTCGTTTTTTTGTGTCTTCTGTGACATGCGTTCACCTTTCAATGGTCCGGTCTGTGGCCCAATATTCAACCTGAACGGCAGCCGGGCGGGAATTATCGCTCCCTTTCGACCGGGAATATAATATTGTCAATCAGATCGAAATATTAAAAAATCGCTCCCTGTCAGTCCTTGAAGTTATGATATCCATGACCGCCGTCCCCGCCATTGCCATCCTGTATCCTTACAGAACGGCTCGTATTTCCGGATCACCAAAATTATATTTTGGCAATGAATCATAACCTTATCAAAGACATATCCGCCTGATTTTGTAATCATAAATGACATTTTATATTATAAATATATAGCTGTAAGTTTTTGACAAGTAAAGAAAAATTCTGATTATTTTGTACAAAACAGAAGGTTTTAAGATAATATTTTATAATTCCAAAAGGATAGCTTCTATTCCGCGTTTTTTTTTACTATTCTGCCAACTCGCGGACAGGTCAGAGATATCCGCAGATTGAAAAAAAATTATTTTTTCTTTAGGAGATTGATTCACATAACTTTTTAAAAATATTCAAGATAGGGGTGTTGTGAGCAAGTGCGTTTAGAAATGACGGGGGTTGACATTTTTCTGCAATGTCTTCATAATTATCTGCGCTATAAAAAAAGCAAAATCCGATTGACATATTTAAAAATTGTTTTGCAGACTTCAAAAATTCTCTTGCATCTGCATTATCACTGGTTATATTATAGTTCGCAAATTAAAATAGTTGTTTAAAAGAAAACGGGTATCTCTGTGTGCGCCTTTTATCGCAATTCCTTTCTTCAGGCCGCTGACAGCGAATAACTTCTGTAAATAAAAATTGTCAATTCTCTTTTCTCAAACTGAGGGAACCCGCTTTTTCAGATTTTTTTTCACTTCCGCCACACTTTCGCATAGTTTTACAGCTCATTGAATTATATGGTGTTTTAAACCATAATAATAAAGATACCACATAGTTTCATATTATTATCAGCAGATCGGATATCTCCGGAACTTAGCCTTTCGCGTACAGACGCGTTCCCATATCAGTGTCTGGGACCAGGTCATGTTACTGTTTTTTTCGATCTGCTGTCTGCCAGATAAGCAGAATGAGGAAAATGCGAAACAACGGAGTTCGGAAGGAGGTAAACCATGGCAAGATTCAGAATAAAGAAAAAAAAAGTAGATCACCGGGAATGTTTTTGTGAACATTATGATGCGTGTCTGACCTACGCGGCCAAAAAGAATATAAGCCTCAGTTGCTCAGGGTGCCGGCTTTTCAAAGAGGTTAAACAGTTTCATATTTACCCGCAAGAGACCGGAGAAACTGAAGCTTACCGAATTTTATTTCCCACTGCTCCATGGAAAAATCCGCTATTATAGGTAATTCTTTCACAGGAGCTGGTTTTGGAAAATATTATGGTAAATTTCCGAACCAAAGTTAGCAGACCAAAACTCCGCCCGCTTATAAACCAAACAGTTGTCTCCTCTGGTTTTGAAGCGATTACATGCCGCCTGATATCTTAGGCGATTTCCCGCGTTTTCAGTTCGTAATTCCGCGTTTAGGCGATGATACCGCCTAAACGCGGAACTACGAACTTGAAAGATGCCGGGATATGCTTTTCCGAAAATCGCCTTCGTGTTTTCTAAATTGATGCCACAAACTTGACAGCTATTTTCAGCGGATCGAAAAGATTTCAGGACAAAAATCGAGTACTGCCTGTCTGACCTGCCTGAAAAAACTGATGAAAATGATTTGTTTGCTTTATCTTTCAGTTCATGGCTTTTTTTGTTTTACAAGCTTCCTTTTTGTTTGCTATAGTTACAAATTGTGTATCTGATATTAAACAACAGTTCGGACAGTTTTTGAAAATTAAGAATATTCAAAATGTTAACCTTTTGAAATTATAGAATTTGAATTTTTAAGAATAAAAATAAAATTTAATAAAAACATCAGGTTATAAAGATTATCCGAAATATCGGCAGATCGAAAAGTTTCCGGGCTGTCACAGAGCGGTCAAGACGGACGCGGGAGAACCCCGGCTTTTTCCGTCAGGGTAGGGTTCCTGTCCGGGGAAAAAAGCCGGGTTTCTTTGCAGTTCCGGACACAGTTCGGTCAAGACGGACGCGGGAGAACCCCGGCTTTTTCCGTCAGGGTAGGGTTCCTGTCCGGGGAAAAAAAGCCGGGTTTCTTTGCAGTTCCGGACACAGTTCGGGCACGACGGACGCGGGAGAAACCCGGCTTTTTCCGTCAGGGTAGGGTTCCTGTCCGGGGAAAGAAAGCCGGGTTTCTTTGCAGTTCCGGACACAGTTCGGGCACGACGGACGCGGGAGAACCCCGGCTTTTTCCGTCAGGGTAGGGTTCCTGTCCGGGGAAAAAAAGCCGGGTTTCTTTGCAGTTCCGGATACAGTCCGGAAACTTTTCGATCTGCTGAAATATTGTTAAACAAACATTATAAATTAAGGAGAACACAGACAATGGCATTAAGCAAGGAACTTCTTGAAATACTGGCATGCCCCAAGTGTAAAGGGGAAATATATCTGAATAGTACAGAAGACGGGCTTATCTGTGATAACTGCAAACTTTTATATGAAATAAAAGACGATATTCCGATTATGCTTATTGATGAGGCTAAACCTGTATCACAGAAAATCTGAAACCGAAAAACCCAAGTTATAATTAACACGATCAAAATACAAACTGCTTTTATATTTTGACCCGAGCTTCAAAATGCGCTAACAACAAGGGGCACTGATATTTATTTTGAACATCTGATTCAATCTTTAGTGGTCTCTTTCCACGGTCCGCGTGGAAACGCTGCCTCAGATGCTTCGACTCATAATTCTGTCCGGTGTCCGGGACGCGAATTGTCCTAAAGGCATTCCCACGCAACAGCGTAGGAATGAATAATAAATAAAATTTTAACTGCAAAACACATGAAATATGTTGTTTTGGAACCCAATTTTTTTGATTTTCTAATATGAGCATCCCTCAATCTCCGAAGCCCGCAAAACTGGTAATCGGGCTTTTTATGAAAGAAAAAAGCCTGTTGTCTTCTGTGACAGATGAACTCACGAGGCAATTCGGCCTTGTTGATATGGTAAGTTCATGGATACCCTTTAACTATACCACCTATTATGAATCTGAGACCGGCACGCCGCTTTTCAGACGGGTACTCACATTTAACAAATTGATAAAACAAAGTTTTTTGGCAGATATCAAACATAAGACAAATGCGATTGAATTAAAATATTCAAAAAATAACAATCGGAGAGTGAATATTGACCCGGGATATATGCTTCATGAGCGATTTGTCCTTGCAACGGGCAAAAACTTTACCCACAGAATTTATATTGGCAAGGGGATTTATGCTGATCTGACGCTCATCTATACAAAAGGTTCGTTTCAGAAATTACCCTGGACATATCCTGACTATGCCGATAAAAACATGCTGACGTATCTCGGACGGGTGCGCGACAGATACATAAAGGATTTAAAACCGCAATTTCCTGTTAAAACATCAGATGTTTAAAAGACATTCAGCCCTCCTTTTTTCATAAAAAGGGTCAGGGGGGATTTCTGATACAGCCAGGTAAGAAATCTCCCCTGATCCTTTTGTAAAATAAGGAAACACCAATTTTACCCTTTACAAAACCGGGGAGAGACAATAAAAAGTTACGACTGACCCCGTTAAATCGAAAGAAAGAAAAAATGATAAAAAGCATGACCGCGTTTTCAAGCACGGAAAAAACAGTAGATAAACTGACAGTCAATGTTGAAATCCGTTCTTACAACAGCAGGTATCTTGATATTGTCCTGCGCATTCATCAGGGGTATGTTTCCCTGGAAGACAAAATAAAAAATCTGATCTCAGAAAAAATTGCAAGGGGCCGCATTGAAGTCAAGTTTCAAATAAAGGATGATTCCGAAGAAGCCTGTACCTTTGAAATAAATGAACCCAAGGCCCGGGGATACCACAATGCGCTTGTTGAGTTGGGAAATATGTTTAATATTGATGCCAATATTCCCCTTAATTTCCTGGCCGGTGTCGGGGGAATTATAAAACCTGCTGAGACTGAAAAAAACATGAAAGAGGCCTGGTCGGTCATAAAAGACTGTGTCAGCGAAGCCCTGGACGACCTGAATGTCATGCGAAGGAAAGAAGGAGACTTTATCGCCCGTGATTTCATTGAGCGGCTTGATTATATTGAAACATCTGTGGAGCAGATTGAAAAAGGAGCCGGGGGGCTTTTATTGCATTATCAGGAGCGATTAAAAGAACGTATTGCCGCTCTGACCAAAGGCATCGTGGAGATAGACCCCGGACGAATCGCACAGGAAGCGGCTTTCCTTGCGGATAAAAGTGACATTTCCGAGGAACTTGTGAGGGCAAAAAGTCATATCAGCCAGTTTCGCTCCATCATGAACTCAGAAGAGCCTTCCGGCCGGAAGCTTAATTTTTTGTTACAGGAGTTTAACCGGGAATTCAATACCATGGGATCCAAGTCAGGAAACGCTGAAGTATCCCATATCATTCTTACTGTCAAATCTGAGCTTGAAAAAATAAGAGAGCAGATACAAAATGTGGAATAAAAATTGAAAATTGAAAATTGAAAATTAATTCTGATGAGTTCAATATATTGAGACCGCATCTCAGTGAGATAACCTCACTGTTTTCATCTGCCGGAATTCATTTGTTCGTGCAGATTAAACAGGACGTCCGATTTCTGATTTTCAATTTTCAATTTTCAATTTTTAATTTTCAAGCTCAGGAGGTAATATGGAACAAAGTCTTTTAAATATCGGATTTGGAAGTACTGTTGTCGCGGAACGGGTTATTGCCATCGTGCTGCCCAATTCTGCCCCGATGAAGCGTCTTAAGGACGAGGCCAAGGATGAAAAACGTCTTGTGGATGCGACCCATGGCCGCAGAACCCGCTCCATCATTGTCATGGACAGCAATCACATTGTTCTTTCGGCAATACAGGCGGAAACAATATCCCAGCGTTATGAAATGCTTAAAGAATCCAAAAAAAGCCGTCGTGAAAAATCGGAAAATGAATCTGGCGAGCATGAAGCGGCCGATGATAAAGGTAATCAGAATGTGTAAGCAGGGACGACTTTTTATTATCTCAGCGCCATCAGGAACCGGCAAAACAACCCTTTGCAATATTTTGCTTGAACAGTTTCCTGATATACGCTTTTCAATATCCCACACCACACGGGAACCCCGAACAGGTGAGACAGATGGGGTTGAGTATTATTTTATTACAAAAGAAGCGTTTATAAAAGGTATGGAAACAGCGGCATGGGCCGAATGGGCCGAGGTTCATGGCAATTTTTACGGCACATCTTCCGAAGTGCTGAACAGGACGCTGGGTTCCGGTCAGGACATACTTCTTGATATTGATGTACAGGGAGCCATACAGATTCTCAGACAATACCCTGACAGTGTGACGATATTCATCATGCCGCCGTCATCTGATGTCCTGAAAGCCCGTCTGGAATCAAGAGGCACAGATACCGAGGAAGTCATTGCGGCCCGTCTTATAAACGCGGAAAAGGAGATGGCGGAAAAAGACCGCTACCGTCATATCATTGTAAATGATCGTTTGCCGGAAGCGGCAGCGGAACTGATTTCCATTGTGGAAAAATATCGCTGTTAGTTATCTGATGTTTGGTGTTCGGAACAGATTAAACACCAAGCGACAAATGCCAAAATGTCAAATACCAAATCCATGAAAACTGAAATACTTTTTGGGATTCACCCTGTTTTTGAAGCCCTTCGGGCCGCCAGAAGAAATTTTTTTGAGATATATATTGCAAAAGAGAACGCATTAAAGCGTTTTGAAAAGATGGTGGCGGCTGATTCGGAAAGCTATTCAATCGGACAACAATTGAAACAGATATCTGTTAAGAATATACAGGCATCTGAACTGAAATCAATGGCGGCCACCGAATTTCATCAGGGAATCGGGGCTAAGGTAAGCCCGTATCCCCTGACTGATCTTTCTGATATTCTCGGTTCTGCTGAAAGTAATCCTTTTTTGCTGCTGCTGGATAATGTGGTGGACACCCATAATCTTGGCGCACTGGTCCGGACAGGGCTTTGCGTAGGAACACATGGGATTATTATTCCAAAAGATCGTTCTGCCCTTCCGACACCTGCCGTATCAAAAGCATCCGCAGGGGCCCTTGAGCATGTGTTTCTGGCGCGGGTGACGAATCTGGTAAACACAATAAAGGAGCTGAGGAAAAAAGGGGTATGGATCGCGGGAATGGATAAGTCCGGAGATCATTCAGTCTTTGCCAGTGACTTAACATGCCCTATTGGCATTGTTATCGGAGGAGAGGAAAAAGGACTCCGTCCGCTTGTAAAAAAGCATTGTGATTTCCTAATGTCCATTCCGCAGAAGGGGCCTGTAAATTCCCTGAACGCCTCTGTGGCAGGAGCTGTCACCATGTATGAAGCATTCAGGCAAAGAGGAATTTAAACAGAGACAGCAAAAAAAACACAAAAATTTTCATAATCAGAAATGGCGTTATTCCAAATCGTTAAAATTCGAATTCATCAGCAATACTTCGGACAGTTTTTATAACATATTGTTTTTATAGGATTTATATATTTTGCGGTCAGAGATTAAAATTCTATGATTTCAATAAGTTAAAATTTCAGACGCTCTTGATCTTCAAAAACTGTCCGAAGTATTGATCAGGACAGTCCCTGAAATTCTTTATCCGATCCGGAGTGCGAAAATTATTTTTCACACTTCTGAGGTTATGACTTCCCATACAGAAACAAAAACTTAATTTCTTGAACTCTCTGATATTATATGTTTTTTGTGTTAAGTTTGGTGAGGAAATCAGCGCACCGTTTTTAAAACTTAAAAGTGAAAGGGCAGGTGATATGGTTGGTAAGCTTTATGATTTTAGGCAGGAACTGGGCAGGCAGGGAATCTTTTTTTGTTTCAGCGGGCCTGTTTCGCAGGACCTTCTGGTGGAATTCGGTGATATACTGAAACAGAAAATACTTCATGGGGAATCCAGCAACTCGATTGCTCTCAGGGTTTTTTCCATGGTTGTGGAACAGGCCCAGAATATTATTCATTATTCTGCTGAAAAATGTGTGAAAAATGATTCGGAAGGAGAGGAGCGGGAATTAAGCATCGGCATTATTGCAGTGGGTTATGAAGGCGAGCATTATTTTGTAGTGAGCGGAAACATGATCGAGGAAGAGAATGTCGAGGGGCTTCGCAACAGACTTGCCAAATTGCAAAAAATGGATAAAAATGAACTCAAGAAGCATTATAAAGAGGAACGTAAAAAAGGGCCGGCCATTACAAGCAAGGGAGCGGGACTGGGGTTTATTGATATGGCAAAAAAAGCCAGCAAACCTATTGAATTTGATTTTAAAAAGATTGACGATAAATTTTCGTTCTTTTCTTCAAGAACCGTCATTTAGATGGAGACAGCAATGGAAAATTTGAAAATCGGAGCCACGAAATATACACCTGAAATATCATTTGACTGTGAGAAAAATATCCTTGACATCATAGGCGAATCTTACCCCGAAAATATCGCCGAGTTTTACGCACCTGTTTTTAAGTGGTTGGAACAATATATCGAACAATTAAAAAATGATCAGAACGTTACCATCAATATGGAACTTATTTATTTTAACAGCAGTTCCTCAAAGGTATTGCTGGATTTTTTAGATATATTGGAACAGGCAGTAAAAAACGGCAAGCATATTGCCGTGAACTGGATCTATGAAGAGGAAGATGAGGACACACTGGAATTTGGAGAAGAATTTCAGGAAGATTTTGAAATACTGGATATTAACTTGGTTCAGAAAAAGGGATAAAAACAAATCTCCGCGCCAGAAGCAAATATCAGTCCTCTGAATCATCAGCATCTCTGATGAGCCTTTTTTTGATGAGATGAAATTCATCTTCGGTGACCACGCCCTGGTCCCTGAGATCGGAAAGTTCTGTCAGGCGTGTGACCACATCCCGTGTCTGACTCTGTTTTTCTGCTATGCCGGATGGCGGCAAAGCTAAATTTCCCTGGTTTTCCTGAGCAGGGAGCAAAGGGGTTATATTTCCCTGCCTTCCCCCGTAAGTAAAGGTTAAAAGGCCATTGAAGACAGATATCTGAACAGGTTCTCCCCGACTCGCCTTTTTTTTTATTTCCTGACCGGTCATAAAACCGTCATGTCTGATTTTTCGAAACAATCTTATTAAAAAGCGTATCAGGGCGTACAGCGCAATAGTCAGAAGCAGTCCCCCTCCGATGATGATGACATATTTGAGATCCACCAGCCCTTTGATGAGTACAACCACAAATGCTCCCAAAAGCGGCACAGTAAAAAATGCAATCAGGATGATATAGAAAAGTCCCAGATTGGACATGATGTCCGTTTGTTTGATATAATTGTTTTTCTTTGTCATGATGATGTGTTCAAGAATAGACTTTATCGGAAATAAAAAACATCGGCCAAAACCGGACATCCGGAGTGCCAAACTTGCAGTTTGGCAATATTCCGGGATTCCCGGGGGACAGGTGTTTTGCCAAACTGCAAGTTTGGCGCTCCGGATTGTCTGGCCGCTTATTTCCGATAATGTCTAATGTTCTTTTAATGTTTTTTTTAAGTTTAATAATTCAGAATCGTTTCTAAGAAGAATGGAACAGAACCTGAATTTTCAGTCATTTTCAATCTGCTGAGTATATTTTAAGGAGACAAGGAAATCAAGAAACTTTTTCCGGATGATGCTGACCGGAAAAAATACAAAACGGAGTATTCCCACCCGGACACGAGGTAAAAAATAATGCCCGTGTTTACGGAAACAGGAAATTAAGAGGATAGAACAATTAAAATTTACAGTCATCTGAGTCCGATGAGCGCGCCAAATCTTCCTGTCACGCGCTCCCCCCGATAGGAAAAAAACAGGTTTGTATTGCACCGAGTGCATAACCCGCCTGAATATATATTTTCGTCTGAAACCCCTGCCTCACACAGCTGATCCCTGGTGGCGGCCCAAAAGTCAAAACAATCTGATTTATCTTTATATTTCCAGAATTCTTCCGGTATTTCTTTTCTGTAGTTGACAAATTCCGCACAACACGGTCCGAGAGACGGGCCAATGCCTCCGATAATATGGCGAGGTTCGCATCCGAATCTTTTTTCCATTACGTTTATTGTACGCGCTGTAATATTTTTTATGCTTCCCCGCCATCCGGAATGAATATTTGCCACAACCTGCTGAACCGGATCATAAAGGAGTACAGCCTGACAGTCTGCTACCTGTATGACAAGCATCCTGCCGGGAATGTCTGTTACCATGGCGTCTCCGGTAAGGACAGGGGGACCAGCAGGATCATCCTTTGAAAATATAAGAATTTCTGTTCCGTGAACCTGATTTGCAAAAACAAGTTCTTTTTCCTCCATACATTGCGAAATAAGCCGGCGATTGTGTTTAACACAGCTTTCCTCATCCCCGACCCCCGGACTGATATTCAGATGATGATACGGGATTTTGCTACAGCCGCCGTTTCTTGTAAAAACACCATGTCGGATATCAACATATTTTGCAAGATTCGGAAATTGAAAAAAAGGAACTTCGTTTTTTTGTTTTAAAATCATGTCCGGCCTTTGTCAGATTATAAGCAGTGAGGATATTTCAAGGTGATAAGTATCTTCTGATTTCTCTCTTAACGGATTTTCAGGTTATTTTCAATAGCATTATATGAAAGTGTTAGGTGTTAAGTGTTAAGTGTTAGGAAAAAATATAAAATTTTTATCCTTTATTGTGTCCGTAGAATATGGGAGTTTATCGGAAATAAGCAGTAAATTTTCCGGGGTGCCAAGGGTTTTGCGGAACGGGATTTATTTGCAGGACGGGATTTATTTGCAGGACGGGATTTATTTGCAGGACGGGATTTGCAATCCCGTCCGAAACGTTTTCTCACGCTCGTTCGATAAAACATTTCGGACGGGGTTCCAAACCCATGGCATCAAGCTTTTACATAAAAAACATAAGCACCTTGTTCTCCAAATAACATATGTTTTACAAAAAATGGAAAAACAAGGCTTGATTCGGGAAATAACAGACTGGATTGAAAGGGAATTATTAAATAACAAGATCGAATGAAAATATCGTTTTCGTCCCTATCGGGTGTTCACATCGAATATCACCATCTGATTCAGCCCCCCTCCGGCATCCATAAATTTCATAGTGTTACACCTCTTTAATTTAGAAAAACTACCCGAAGTATTGGTATAACTTGCAGTATAATATTTATTTTATTATTTTCAATAAATTCAAAGAATTTAAATAAAATTATTGATTACACGCTTTGTAAATGCTATAAAAAATTAAGTCTGTCCTTGTTTCCTGACCACAAAATGAGAATGAGATAAAAAATAGTCACTTAAACCTGTATATCTTATCTGCTGGTGCTTTTATTTTTAAGTGAGTTGTTTAAGAAAGGTGTTACACATGGTTAGTGCATCCATAGAAACAATCCCATCCGAAGTTTCCAATCTGAAAAATATCCTGCGTTACAGGCGGATTCACCAGTCTGAAAAAATCAGCTATATTTTTAAAAAAGTGAGAATGAGATAAAAAAAATAGCCAGTCAGACCTGTATATCTTATCTGCTATTACAAGTTGTTGTAATAGGGATTTTTATTTTCCAGCTATTTGTACAAGAGAGGAGTTACATATGGTTGATTCATCTACAAAGGTAATCCCATCCGAATTTTCCAACTTGACAGATATTCTGCGTTACAGGGCCGTTCATCAGCCCGAAAAAATCAGCTATATTTTTTTAAAAAACGGAGAAACTGAAGAAGCCCGCCTGACTTATGAGGAGCTGGAACGAAAGGTACGTTCGATTGCGGCCCTGTTGCAATCCTCCGGTGTCGCAGCAGGCGAGCGTGCGCTTCTGCTTTACCCCCCGGGACTGGATTATGTGGCCGCGTTTTTCGGGTGTCTGTATGCAGGGGTCATTGCAGTGCCTGTATATCCGCCTCATCCGGCAAAACCGGAGCGAACCATGCCCCGGCTGAGAGGTATAGTGAAAAGCGCCCGGCCATATGTGTCACTTACCACAACGCCGATTCTGGGCATGATTGAATCTTCATTCTCACAGGACCCGGATTTTGGAAAAATGCGCTGGCTCGCCACCGATAATATTACTCATGATTTGGCCTCAGACTGGCAGGAGCCGAAACTGAGCAGTGACACCCTTGCCTTTCTTCAATATACATCAGGTTCCACCGGAAACCCCAAGGGGGTAATGGTGAGTCATGGAAATCTGATGCACAATGAACGAATGCTGCAAGAGGCTTTCAAGCTTACAGAAGATTCGACCATCGTGGTCTGGTTGCCGCTGTATCATGATATGGGACTCATCGGAAATGTGCTGTATGCGTTATATATTGGCACACCGTGTGTTCTCATGTCACCGGCCGCGTTTCTGCAAAAACCTTTCAGATGGCTTCAGGCAATTTCCCGCTATAACGCTGCGTTCAGCGGGGGGCCTAATTTTGCCTATGATTTATGCACTCGTAAAATCACCCCTGAACAGCGAAAAAATCTTGACCTGAGCTGTTGGGAATCTGCTTTTAACGGTGCCGAACCTGTCCGTGCTGATACGCTGGAGCGATTTTCAGCAGCATTCGAATCCTGCGGTTTCCAGCGGGAAACAGCTTATCCGTGTTACGGGCTGGCAGAGACAACCCTGATTGTGTCCGGAGGGCGGAAGCAAGACCCGCCTATATTCGGAACATTTGACAAAGAAGCACTGAAGCAAAGACAGGTAGCGATTTCGAGTGAAGGAGATTATACGCTGGTAGGATGCGGAAACACCTTATATGACCAACACATTGTGATAGTAAATCCTGATACGCTGGAGCCGTGTCAGCCCAATGAAATCGGCGAGATCTGGGTTTCGGGAAAAAACGTGGCCCGGGGATACTGGGAAAAGCCTAAAGAAACGAAACAAACCTTCAGGGCTTATTTTTCAGATACTGGCAAAGGACCGTTTTTGCGAACCGGAGATCTGGGATTTTTTTCACACGGAGCGCTTTTCATCGCAGGTCGCCTCAAAGATGTCATCATCGTCCGGGGACGCAACTATTATCCCCAGGATATCGAACTGACAGCGGAGCGGAGTTACCCCAGACTGCGTCCGGGATGCAGTGCGGCCTTTCAGGTGGAAGCCGATGGTAAGGAACATCTGGTTATCGTGGCCGAAGTCGAGCGTCGTTTCAAGGAACGTCGTCGGAGATCAGGAAAAAAAGAATATAACGGAGAAGAACGTCGGGGGTCAAGTCGTCGCAAGCTCACTGTACTTCCTGAGCATATTCCGGATGACCGCACTTCTCTGGATGCTGAATCAGCATTCGGAGCGATTCGAAGAGCCGTTGCCAAAGAACACGAACTCGAAGTCTATGGCATAGCACTCCTCAAAGTCGGAAGCGTTCCCAAAACCTCCAGCGGCAAAATCCGGCGCCATGCCTGTAAAACAAAGTTTCTGGATCAGACCCTGAATATGGTGGCAAAAGACATCCTAAAAGACACTGAGCCTTCTGATATCAAAGCGTTTCCGGACAGAGAACGCTTGCTGAACATGCCTCCGGAGGAACAACAGGCAATAACGGAATCTTATCTTCAGGACATGGTTTCGGTGATATTCAAAGATGTGCTGGGAGGAAAAACAGCAGGAATTCACGACAATCTTTTTGATATCGGAGGACATTCCCTTCTTATCATCCGACTCCAAAATAAGCTACAGGAAGTATTCAACAATGATATCCCCATAGCCAATTTTTTCAGATATCCGACCATAGCCGACATGGCACAATATCTGACCCGGAAATCTGACCCGGAAACATCATCTGATATCCGACACATCTGTGATCGTGTCAGAATGTGGAGAACAGCTGAAAAAGAACGCTTTCCTATTGCCATCATCGGCATGGCAGGCCGTTTTCCCGGAGCTGAGACCCTTGACGAATTTTGGGAAAATCTGCGTGACGGTAAGGAATCTGTCTCGTTTTTTACGGATGAGGAATTAACAGCTTCCGGTGCGGATCCGATGCTGCTGCACACTCCCGGATATGTCAGGGCCGGAGCGGTGATGAAAGATATTGAAATGTTTGATGCATCATTTTTCGGATTTTCGCCCAAAGAAGCCAGACTGACAGACCCGCAGCACCGTCTCTTTCTGGAGTGTGCCTGGGAAACCCTTGAAAACGCCGGATATGATACAGAAACCTATGATGGCCGGATCGGTGTTTACGCAGGGGCTGCGATGAATACTTATTTGTTTAAGAACCTGATGCAAAATTCCGATCTCATCAAATCTGCTGATGATTTTCAGTTGGTCATCGGCAATGATAAGGATTATCTGTCCACACGGGTTTCCTACAAGCTGAATCTGAAAGGACCGAGTGTTAATGTGGCCACAGCTTGTTCCACATCACTGGTTGCAGTATCTCTCGCATGTCAGAGCCTGTGGAATCATCAGTGCGATATGGCACTGGCCGGCGGTGTTTCAGTAAGAGTTGAGCAGGAAAAAGGATATATATATCATGAGGGTGGAATTCCTTCTCCTGATGGTCACTGCCGGGCTTTTGACGCTGATGCAAAGGGAACGGTGTTAAATGCCAGCGGCATGGGAAGTGTTCTGTTAAAAAGGCTGGAAGATGCTTTGGCTGACGGAGACTGCATTCACGCTGTGATCAGAGGAACCGCGGTCAATAACGATGGTTCGCTGAAGGTGGGTTACACGGCCCCGGGCGCGGAGGGGCAGGCAGAGGTGATTACCGAGGCCCAGGCCATGGCCGGAACCGACCCTGAAACCATCACTTACATCGAGACCCACGGAACCGGAACGGTCCTCGGAGATCCCGTTGAGATCATGGCACTGACTCAGGCGTTCCGCAGCATGAGTGAATCAAAGCAAACGCCGTTCAAAAAAGGTTTTTGTGCGATTGGCTCGGTAAAGACAAATATCGGACATCTGGATGCGGCTTCGGGCGCGGCAGGACTTATTAAAACCGTGCTTGCCATGAAACACCGGATGATTCCGCCAAGCCTGAACTTTGAGCGTCCCAATCCTGAAATTGATTTCACAAACTCTCCGTTCCATGTCAGCACAAAACTGTCCGAATGGAAAACCGCAGAAGGAATCCCCCGGCGGGCCGGAGTCAGCTCCTTCGGGATCGGGGGAACCAATGCCCATGTTGTTGTTGAAGAAGCTCCTCTGACCGGGATTTCCGGAACATTTCGTCCCTGGTCGCTTCTGGTATTATCCGCGAAAACCCCCTCTGCCCTGGATACAGCAACTGAAAATCTGGTCAGACACCTGAAAGCGCATCCTGATCTTCACCTCGCAGACGTGGCATACACCCTGCAGGTGGGACGGAAAGCCTTCAGCCACAGACGGATGCTGGTGTGTCAGGATACAAATGATGCGCTGGCACCATTGGACACAAAAGATCCGAAGCGTGTTTTTACAAATTTCCGGGAACCCGCGGACCGGCCGGTTGCATTCATGTTTTCAGGGCAGGGCGCACAGTATGAGAATATGGGATTGGAACTGTATCGGACTGAGCAGACATTCCGGGACCAGGTTGATCTGTGTTCGGAGCTTCTGAGACCTTATCTCGGATCGGATATTCGTCAGATATTATATCCCTCAGTTGTCAGCGGTCAGTTGCAAGACACAGCAGACAATGAACAACGGACAATTGATCAGACCGCCATTGCCCAGCCTGCGCTCTTTGTGGCGGAATATGCTCTGGCCAGATTATGGATGGAATGGGGAGTACATCCCCGGGCCATGATCGGACACAGTATCGGCGAATATGTGGCAGCCTGTCTCGCAGGCGTGTTTTCCCTGGAAGATGCCCTGTCACTGGTTGCCGCACGGGCACAGATGATGCAGGAACTTCCCCGGGGGGGCATGATCGCTGTTCCGCTTTCCGAACAGGACGTGCTGCCGCTTCTCCTCCCGTCTTTGTCCCTGGCAGCCGTCAACGGACCGTGCCAGTGCGTGATATCCGGTCCCGCAGAAAAAATGGAGATATTGCAGCATCGTCTCGGGGAACAAGGCACAGAATACCGTCGCCTTCACACATCCCATGCGTTCCACTCGGACATGACAGAGGCTATTATGAAACCTTTTGCCGAACAAGTCAGAAAGGTCCGCCTGACCCCCCCGAAAACACCTTATATATCCAATGTCACCGGCACATGGATCACCCCGTCTGAGGCAACAGATCCGGACTACTGGGCCAGACACCTGCGTCAGACAGTGCGATTTTCCGAAGGCCTGCGGCTGCTGATGAAAAATCCCCAACAAATCCTGCTGGAAATCGGTCCCGGACGGACGCTTACCACATTCGCCATGCAGCATCCGGACAGATCCCCGGAACAGGTTATGCTGACTTCGGTTCGCCATCCGCAGGACAACCAGTCGGATTCAGCCTTTCTGCTCACCACACTTGGGAAACTCTGGCTTTCCGGTGCAAATATCAGATGGTCAGGAGTCCAATCTCGTGAAAAACGTCATCGTCTGCCTCTGCCAACATATCCTTTTGAGCGTCAGCGATACTGGATTGAGCCTGGAAACCGGGAATCCCGGGCTCATCAGGACCAGGTCTCAGCTTTCAAATCTCAGCTTTCAAAAAAGCCGGACATTGCGGACTGGTTTTATGTGCCTTCATGGAAACGGGTGCCGTTGGCCATTGGTCAGCCGTTGGCCGTGAGGCAAGAGCCAACAGATAACTGGCTTATATTTGTGGATGAATGTGGTCTGGGCGAACAACTGGCAAAACAGCTGAAAGCTGACGGGCAGAAAGTCATAATTGTAAAAAACGGTCCCTCGTTTGCAAAACAGGAAATTCCGGAGTGCCAAAGTTGCACGTTGGCATACACCCTTAATCCCGAACAACAGGAAGGCTACGACGCTCTCTTTAACGAACTTCGCACTTATGACAGCATTCCCCGGCATATCGCACATCTGTGGAATGTCTCGGATAAATTTATCAATTACCAGGAATCTGAAATCAAAAATTTCAAATCTCAAATGCAATGGGTGGATAACGCACAATATCTCGGATTCTACAGCCTGCTCTTTCTGGCTCAGGCCATTGGCAGACAAAATATTACGGACACGCTTCAAATCGCGGTGATCTCAAACAACATGCAGGAAGTGAACCCGGGCGATTTGCGATGCCCGGAAAAGGCCACATCCATGGGGCTTGTGAGGGTTATTCCCCAGGAATACCCCAATATTAGCTGTCGGAATATTGATGTGGTGATCTCTGACGCTGAAGCAGAGAAACACAGGCTTGCGGGTCACTTGCTTGCGGAGCTTGCGACAACATCCCCTGACCCGGTTGTCGCATACCGGGGAGATTATCGCTGGGTGCAGACCTTTGAGCCGGTTCGTTTGGAACCGAGGGCGCAGGGAACAGCCCCGCTGAGGGAAAAGGGCGTTTATATGATTACCGGCGGGCTTGGCGGCGTGGGAAGCGAACTTGCGGAATACCTGGCAAGAACCGTACATGCAAAGCTGGTGCTGGTAGGACGCACAGAACTCCCGCCCAGGGAGGAATGGGATGAGTGGTTATCAGCCACATACGACGAACCGCAAAACGGTCCGGAGACAGATATCGAAAAGGAAGCTGATTTTATCCTTCAGCGGGAAGACGCGTTAAGACACGCACTGGGAATACGGGAAATCAGCAGCTATGACGGATTGGAAAAAACCCTTGATGAACTGTGTGCGAGTTATATTTATGATTATTTCAGTTCCTCTCATACAGACATGAAAAAAGGCCAAGCTTATCTGGCAGAAGAACTCAGAGACAAACTGAAGGTCTTACCGAAATTCAATAAGTTTTATGACTTTTTTATCAGGGTGCTGGCCCGGGATGCAATTATTCGGGTAAAAGATCAAAATATCATCTTCCTGAAAACCCGGGAGGAAATAAGGGATCCCGAGGTATTGAAAAAGGAAGCTGAAGCAAGATATCCTGAATTTAAGGGAATGTTCAGTTTGCTTGATCATTGTGTCCGCCATTATCCCCAGGCACTCAGCGGAGAAACAGAGGCGATCAGTGTATTATTTCCCGGGGGGAATTCCGAACTGGTGGAAGATTTTGTCAAAGCTGAGGCTGAAAACGGCACAAGCAGACTTTGTAAGACCTTGTTACAGGAGATCATCTCCAAAATACTGACAAGGACACCGGGCAGAAGCATCAGGTTATTGGAAATTGGTGCGGGAACCGGTGAACTGACAAAGGTGATCGCACCGGCATTAATAAATCAGAATGTTGAATACTATTTTACAGATATTGGAAAATCGTTTGTCATAAAGGCTCAGAAGGATGCGGAGGCCAATGGTTTCAATTTTATGAAATTCGGCGTATTGGATATTTCGCAGGATCCGGTCCGGCAAGGATATGATGCACACAGCTTTGACATGATATTCGGGCTGAATGTTGTCCATGCCACAAAACATATCAGAGAAACCACAACGCATTTAAGAAACCTCCTGATTCCCGGGGGCATACTGGCGCTGATAGAAACAGTAAAACCCCGGCCGGTGATTGATATGGTCTGGGGTCTGGCTGAGGGATGGTGGTATTTTGAGGATGAAGATATCAGAAAAAAGTCGCCTTTATTGACGCCTGAAAAATGGGAAGAATTATTACAGAAAGAGGGCTTCAGGCATGTGAAAGCTTATCCGCAAGATAAGGAAAAGCGACGGAGCGCAGATTTTGGGCTGATTCTTGCACAGGAGAGAACTGATATTGCAGGATATTCCGGACCAGGCCGGGTTTCGAAAGATCAGAGCATCCAAAACAAAATAAAGCGCTTGATAAAATCAGAGGCAGCAGGAGGAGAGGTCCTGACGATTCAGGCAGATGTTTCTGACATAGAACAAATGCAGTCTGCAATTACAAAAGCTTATGAACACTTTGGCCGGATTGACGGCGTGATCCACGGAGCAGGAATCGAGGGAGGCGGTGCGATTCAATTGAAAACCTGTGAAGCAGCAACAAATGAATTTGATTCCAAGATAAAAGGAACGCTGGTTCTTCATTCATTATTCCAAGATGTGCCGTCAGACTTCTTTCTCCTATGCTCATCACTTACTTCTGTCGCGGGAGGATTCGGACAGGTGGGATATTGCGGAGCAAATGCGTTTCTTGACAATTTTGCTCACCTTGATCTTTCTCATAAAACTGTATCTGTTAATTGGGACAGATGGCAAAATTTAGGAATGGCAACAGATGTCGAGCTTCGACATCACTTAATTTCAGGAGAGGAGCTTCCTGAAGGCATGAACGCTGAAGAAGGAATGGAAGCTTTTTCTCGCATTCTCTTCAGGGGCGATTTACCTCAGATATTGGTATCACCTCGTGATCTTATGACCTCACTGACAATGCAAGACAATGCCTTTGTATCAGGTTCAGCAGAGAAAGCAGTCAGATCAGGCCAATTCAGGCAATCCCATCCCCGCCCGCCGTTAAACACTCCCTATGCACCGCCGGTCAATGACATTCACGAGGACCTTGTTCGGATATGGCAGGAGGTTCTTGGTATCAGCCGCATCGGAATCCATGATGATTTTTTTGAACTCGGAGGAGATTCACTGATAGGCACTCAGATTATCTCCCGCTTACGAGAGGCGTTTGATCTGGAACTCAGCCCGGGCACTTTATTTGAAAATCCCACCATAGCGTCTCTGGCCACGCTGATCAAAATGACTCGCGTGCTGGAAGAACCTTTTGTAGGATCTGACGCATATGACAAGGAAAGGGGCATCATCTATGACATCGCTTGAAGATTTTCTGACACACCTGGCCAGCTTAAACATAAGGCTTATGCCAGATGGAAATCAGCTGCGCTACAGCGCGCCCCGGGATGCTGTGACACCCGAGCTTCGGGAACAACTGAGCGCGCGTAAATCTGAAATTCTCGAATTTTTGCGTAAGACCGGTCTGCGCCCGGGGTCTCATGAGGCCCCTGTCAGGCGATGCTCACGAGAGGGAGATATCCCCCTTTCCTTTGCCCAGCAGCGGCTCTGGTTCCTTGACCAATTTGAACCTGGAAATGCTTATTACAACCTGCTGTGGGCATTGCATCTCAGGGGGCATCTCCGGGTTCCGGTTTTGGAACAAAGTCTTAATGAAATCGTCCGCAGACATGAAGTCTTACGAACCACGTTCAGTCTGAGGGAAGACGGGACTCCCATCCAAATCATTCATCCGTATTCAGCAGCAAAGGTGCGGGTGAACGATTTGCAGACGTTGCCGGAACTCACTCAAATGCGGGAAGTTCGTAAAGCAGCGGCTCAGGAGATTCAGCTGCCCTTTGATCTGGAAAAAGGACCTCTGTTACGACCCCCCCTGTTTCGTCTGAGCAATGAAACTCATGTATTGCTGCTTGTGATGCACCATATTGTCACTGATGGCTGGTCCATGGGAATATTCATCCGGGAACTCACGGCAATTTACCAGAGTTTTTCCCAGGGAACCCCCGCCTCCCTTCCGGAACTGTCTGTTCAATATGCGGATTTCGCAGTCTGGCAGCGGGAATGGCTCAGGGGAAAACACCTGGAAAAACATCTTCTGTATTGGAAAGAACAGTTGGCCGGAGCGCCCCCTGTGTTGGAACTCCCTTCAGACCGCCCCCGCCCCGCGAAGCTTACCTACAGGGGATCAGCCGAACATTTTCATATCAGCCCTGATGTGACAGAAAAACTCAGTGCGTTGAGCCGCCAAAAAGGCGTGTCCCTGTTTATGACCCTGTTTGCCGCGTTCAACACATTGCTTTTCCGTTATACCGGCCAAAAAGACATGGTGATCGGTTCCACCACTGCCGGCCGAAATCACAAAGCAATTGAAAATCTGATCGGTTTTTTTGTAAATAACCTGGTATTACGGTCAGACATGTCTGGCGATCCTTGTTTCTCGGAACTGCTGACCAGCGTGCGACAGGTGACTTTGGACGCGTACGCGCATCAGGATATGCCTTTTGAGCAGTTGGTGGACGCTTTGGGAGCGGAGAGAAATCTGAGCCATACCCCGCTGTTTCAGGTGATGTTTGTCTGGCGAAACTTCCCTTTTGAAAACTTGCAGCTTCCTGATCTGCATGTAAATCTGCTGGAGACAGAGACGTTTACAGCCTTATATGATCTGAATCTGCTGATGATGAAAACAGACACAGGCATGGCCGCGACCCTGGAATACAGCACCGATCTGTTTGACAGAAGTACCATCTCCCGGATGATCGGACATTTTCAAACCCTGTTGGAGGGTGTGGCCGAGGAACCGGATCATAAGATTTCCGAACTGCCTGTTCTCACCCGGGCCGAGCGTGTTCAGTTACTGGAAGAATTTAACGACACGCAGGCTGCTTATCCCGGCAACAAAACCATCAGCGACTTATTCGAAGAACAGGCAGAAGAGACACCGGACAATATAGCGGTGGTTTTCAAAGAGACCAGGCTGAAGTACTGGGAGTTAAATAAGCAGTCCAATGGCCTGGCCTGGTATTTAAAGGAAACCCATGATGTCAGACCAGGCGAATTCATCGCTGTCATTCTGGACCGGACTGAGCAGATGATTTCCGTGCTTCTCGGCATTCTCAAAGCAGGAGCCGCGTATGTGCCAATTGATCCGTGTTATCCTCATGAACGTATTCGTTATATTCTTGAGGATAGCGGATGCCGAATCATTCTCACAGAAACAGAATATGAAAGCCTTGTGTCGGAGCAGTTATGCGACACAACCCGGGAGAGCAAAAAGGTCATAAACATTCGTACCATTGACGCCGGAAAAACAGAGGATCTGCCGTCCATATCAGCCCCTGACAATCCCGCGTATGTGATTTACACCTCGGGATCAACAGGGCAGCCCAAAGGATGTGTGATTACCCATCGCAATGTGGTCCGCCTGATGAAAAATGACAGATTTCATTTTGAATTTGGTCCGGATGATGTGTGGGTGGTGGCCCATTCTTTCTGTTTTGACTTTTCCGTATGGGAGATGTACGGCGCGTTATTGTACGGCGGAAAGGTGATTGTGGCAACCCATGAGGATGTGCAGGATCCGCAGCTGTTTCTGCAGCTGATTCGGAAGCACCGCGTATCCTTGCTGAACCAGACCCCGGCCGCTTTTTACAACCTGATTGAAGCAGAAGCGGACGAAGCACAGCATGATCTGGATGATCATCTCAGATATGTGATTTTCGGAGGAGACAAACTGAATCCTATTTATTTGCAGTCCTGGGCAGAACGCTATCCTTTGGAAACTATCAGGCTTGTCAATATGTACGGTATCACCGAAACAACAGTTCACGTGACTTATGGCCTGCTTTCCCGTGAACATATATTTGAACCCGGGGGGGCAAGTCCCATAGGAATTCCCCTGCCTGAGACTCGGGTTTATGTCTGTGACGAGCAGATGAATCTTCAACCCGTGGGTGTTCCCGGAGAATTATATGTCGGCGGAACAGGTGTCAGCCAGGGATATCTCAACCGTGATGCCCTGACAGCCCGGCGATTTGTAAAAGATCCTTTTAAGCCCGGTGACACGCTTTATCGGACCGGAGATGTGGGCCGCTGGATAAATGACGGAACCCTTGAATTTTTCGGCCGGAATGATGATCAGGTACAAATCCGAGGCTATCGTGTGGAACTCGGAGAAATCGAAACCTGTCTCTGTGCCCATGAAGCCGTGGAAAAAGCCGTGATCATCGCGCGGGATGGCAAATCCGGTGTAAAAGAGCTGGCCGCATATTTCACGCGTGCGGGGCACGCGGAACATGGGCCGAATATCAGTGAGATCAGAGAACATCTCAGAAAGACGCTCCCGGATTATATGATTCCTTCTTACTTTATCCCATTGGAAGCATTTCCCCTGACCTCAAACAAAAAAGTGGATCGCGGCTCGCTGCCTGATCCGGAGGGGTTCAGGACCGGCTCTGACTCGGATTATGTTACTCCCGGGACCCGGGCAGAGCATCATATTACTGAGGTCTGGAAAGATGTGATCGGAGTGCGACATATTGGCATCCATGACAATTTTTTCGATATCGGGGGGCATTCAATGCTTATGGTTCGCATTCGGAACCGGCTTCAGAAGCTGTTTGATCAGGAAATTTCCATTGTGGAGATGTTCAAATATCCGACAATTCACACACTGGCCGCGTATCTGACCCGGAAGTCGGACGAATCATCTTCCGAACAGGGACAAGAACGGGCCAGGACACGGAGAACCCGAAGCACCTCCGTAAACCGCCAAAGACAATCCCGGTTGAAACATCGGGAAAAGGCTGAGGGGTAACATACATGGAATCTGTAAACAAACTGAATACTGCTGCGGATGAGGCGTCTGTGGCCATTATCGGCATGTCGTGCCGGTTTCCGGAGGCTTCGGACATTGAGACGTTCTGGCAGAACCTGAAACAGGCCAGGGAATGCATCTCCTTTTTCTCGGATGAGGAGCTGACAGCTTCAGGAACGCCCCCGTATTTTCTGAAAATGCGTGAATACGTGCGGGCAAAGGCAATCATTCCGGAAAGTGACATGTTTGACGCGTCTTTCTTCGGATTCAATCCCGGGGACGCTGAGATGACAGATATCCAGCACCGGATATTCCTCGAATGCGCGTGGGAGGTTCTTGAAAGCGCGGGATATGATCCCGCGGCTTACAAAGGGCTTATCGGTCTGTACGCGGGTGCCGGAATAAACACCTATTTTCTCAACAATATTTATCCGAACCTGGGACTTGTGGGCGGATCAGCCGACGCGTACCAGGTGATGCTCTCCAATGACAGGGCTTTTCTGCCCACCATGATTTCCTATAAGCTCAATCTGAGGGGACCCAGCCTGAATGTCCAGACCGCGTGTTCCACTTCTCTGGTGGCTGTTCATCTGGCATGTCAGAGCCTGCTGAACGGAGAATGCGACATGGCAATGGCCGGCGGAGTCTCGGCCGGTTCTCCGCCAAAAGAGGGGTATGTGTATGAAGAGGGGATGATTCTCTCCCCTGATGGTCATTGCCGTGCCTTTGACGCCAAAGCCGGGGGAACTGTCCCGGGAAACGGATGCGGTATTGTGCTTCTGAAACGACTGCCCGAGGCCCTGACACACGGAGATTATATTTACGCGGTCATCAGAGGATCTGCGGTCAACAATGACGGGTCATTAAAAGTGGGATATACCGCGCCCGGGGTAACAGGCCAAAGAGATGTGATCGCCGAAGCCCAGGCCATTGCCGATATCCCGCCTGATACAATTACTTATGTGGAAACCCACGGCACCGGCACTGTTTTAGGAGACCCCATTGAAATCCAGGCACTGACTGAGGCATTTCATACAGGTACGGAAAAAAAGAAATTTTGTGCAATCGGTTCGGTAAAGACCAATATCGGACATCTGGACGCGGCCGCGGGCGTGGCAAGTCTTATCAAAACCGCCCTTGTCATCAAACATGGAATGATCCCGCCAAGCCTTCATTTTGAAGCGCCGAATCCGAAAATCGCTTTTGAGAACAGTCCGTTTTACGTGAATACTGAATTGTCAGAATGGAATACAGGGGACATGCCGCGACGGGCCGGTGTCAGTTCCTTTGGCATCGGGGGAACCAATGCCCATATGATTCTTGAGGAATGGCCCGCGGCCGTCAGAGCCCCTCGGACAGAGACTGACAAATCCTGGCACCTGGTCCTGTTGTCTGCAAAGACTGAATCCGCCCTGAACAAAATGACAGTAAATCTGGCTGACCATTTAAAATCTCATCCTGAGATTCAGCTTGCTGACGTGGCATATACGCTTCAGGCAGGACGAAAAGGATTTGATTACCGTGGGATGGCACTTTGCCAGAATATAACAGATGCTGAGACCGTCTTCCGCAACATGAATCCGCGGCGGGTGCTGACGAGCTTCCGGGAGTCTCAGGACCGTTCCGTGGCGTTTATGTTTTCAGGACAGGGTTCCCAGTATGTAAACATGGGACGGGGACTTTATCAGATCGAACCCGCTTTCCGAGAACAGGTTGATTTGTGTTCGGAACTTCTCAGACCTCATTTGGGATATGACCTGCGCCTTGTGTTATATCCCCCGGGAACCAGCCCTGACAGTCAGCCGTCCGATGATATCAGCCGCACTGCGGTTGCACAGCCAGCCCTTTTTGTAATCGAATACGCTCTGGCCAGGCTGCTGATGGAATGGGGGATTCATCCAAAGGCCATGATCGGACACAGTATTGGTGAATATGTGGCAGCCTGTATCGCGGGCGTGTTTTCCCTGGAAGATGCGTTGTCCCTGGTTGCGGCCCGGGGACAGATGGTTCAGGAACTTCCTGGCGGAGCAATGACGGCCCTTCCGCTTCCTGAAAAAGATATCATTCCTCTGCTTGGTTCAACACTCTCTCTTGCGGCTGTGAATGCGCCCTGCTTTTGCGTAGTTTCGGGCAGCGTCACAGATATTGAGCAACTGGAGAACCAGCTTGCCCCTCAGGGGATTGAATACCGCCGACTGCATACCTCTCACGCATTTCATTCGGAGATGATGGACCCGGTGATGGGGAAGTTTACCGAGCTTGTGGGAAATCTGCGTCTGAACCGGCCGCAGATTCCGTATATCTCCAATCTTACCGGCACATGGATTACGGAAGAGCAAGCCACTGATCCCGCATATTGGGCAAAGCATCTGCGTGAGACAGTTCGTTTTTCCGACGGCGTGAAGGAACTGCTCAGAGATCCCGGACGAATTCTGCTGGAAGTGGGACCCGGAAGAACACTGAGTACGCTGGCCATGCGTCAGACAGACAGAACAACAGAACAAATTATACTGAACTCCCTGCGTCATCCCCGGGATCAGCAGTCAGATGAAGCATTCATTCTTACCACACTCGGCAGGCTCTGGCTTGCAGGTGTTTCTGCGGACTGGAACAAATTCCATGCCCGTGAGCAGCGTTACCGTGTTCCCCTGCCGACATATCCGTTTGAGCGTAAACGCTACTGGGCTGAAACCGGGGACCGGAAACCAAAAACGGGAACAGGCCCTGAAACTCAGAGCCGTATCCCAAGTTCGGAGTCTCAACAAAATGATATCTCAGAAAAAAAATCGCCCTCGCAACACTCAGGACCGAATTTGGCAAATGCTTATGTGGCCCCGCGTAATGAAACAGAACAAATCCTGACTGAAATCTTCCGGGAATTACTTGGTGTCGGTAAGGTCGGAATTTACGACAGCTTCTTTGAACTCGGAGGACATTCCCTGCTGGCTACCCGGGTGGCCTCCCGGTTGCGGGAAAAATTCAGAATGGAACTCTCTTTAAGCGACCTGTTTGAAGAACCCACGGTGGCCGGTCTGGCAGGGCATATCAAAAACATTCATATGACATTGCAAAAGCTTCAGGCTCCGCCCGATCCGAAGACAGGAAACCGAACAGAGGGAGAGCTATGAAGACCATTAAAGAACAAAGGACGAACAATGAAAACAATTAAAGCGTTCCTGACTTACCTCGGCGCTCTGGACATAAGACTTTGGGCAGAAGGAGAGCGATTGCGCTATAATGCTCCTGAAAATGTTCTGACACCTGAATTATTTGATCAGTTGCGGACGCGTAAAGCAGAGATTCTTGAGTTCTTTCGCACGAAAAATATCGGGTCTTCTTCTGTTTCTATCGAAAAGATTCCCCAGGCAGAGGATTATCCTGTTTCTCATGCTCAACAACGATTGTGGCTGCTGAGTCAGATGAGGAAGGGCAATGAAGCATATAACATGCCTTCCGCACTTGCATTAAAAGGGAAAGTGAACAGGAAAGCATTTCAGCGGGCCTTTACAGCGCTGATACAGCGTCATGAGTCTTTACGAACCTCGTTTGTCATGGCAGACGGAGAACTCCGTCAGAAAATCCACGACAATCTGAATTTTAAAGTTGATTTTACAGATATAATAGCGGAAACACAACCGGAAAAGATCATAAGGGAGAAATTCTGTAAAGAAGCAACAGCGCCTTTTGATTTGGAAAACGGGCCGCTTATCAGAGTGTCTTTGTACAGAATATCAGACAGTTATCACATTATGTTTTTTAATATGCATCATATTATTTCAGATGGTTGGTCAACGGGAATACTGGCGAGGGAATTTTGCCAGTTATATGATGCGTTCTCTCAGAAAAAACCAAACCCGCTTCCACCGCTTCGTATTCAGTACAAGGATTATGCAGCATGGCAGAACCATTTTCTAAAAACCAGTGAAATCGAAATCCACCGGGACTACTGGCATAAAAAACTCAGCCGTGAGATACCCATACTTGATCTGCCCACAGATTTCCCCCGTCCCCCTTTGCAGACATTTGAAGGGAACACAGCTTCTTTCACGCTTTCTCCCAAGCAAACAGAACGTGTCCGGGAATTTAATCTGAAACAGGGGGTGAGCCTGTATATGACGCTTTTAGCCGTGGTGAAAGTATTGCTTTACCGTTACACAGGCCAGAAAGATATCATTGTGGGAAGTCCCATTGCCGGAAGAAATCATGCAGACCTTGAAGATCAAATCGGTTTTTATGTCAATACACTTGTATTACGAAATCAGATAGACGAAAACGCGAGTTTTGTATCCTTCTTAGAACAGGTCAGACAGACAGCAACAGAAGCTTATGATCATCAGGTATATCCTTTTGACAAACTGGTGGATGATCTGAACTTGCATCGCGATATGAGCCGTTCGCCGCTTTTTGACATATTGGTAATTATGCAGAACAATGAGGCCGCGGACCTCTCTCTTCCGGAACTCCGTATAGAAACCCTTGAACAGGATTTCCCGATCAGCAAGTTTGATCTGACTTTTGAGTTTTGGGAAAGAGAAGACATACTGGTAAAACTCAAGTACAACACTGATCTTTTCCGAGAAGACCGAATAAAGCGGATGGGGACACATTTTCAGACGCTGACGGACAGCATTTTAAAAAATGCGGATCAGCCTGTCTGTCGTCTGAACATGCTGACACAAGATGAACAAAATCTGGTCGTTTATCAATTCAATGATACGGTCAGAGACTATCCCATTGACAAAACCGTTACAGACCTGATTGAAAATCAAGTTGAAAAGACCCCGGATTCCACAGCAGTGATATTTGAAGATCAGCAACTCACATATCGTGAGCTGAATACCCGGGCAAATCAGCTCTCATATCATCTTAAAAACCTGGGGGCGGGACCGGAAGTTCTGATCGGCATTTGTGCGGAACGTTCATTGGAAATGATTGTCGGCATATACGGTATTCTCAAAACAGGTTCGGCCTATGTGCCTCTGGATCCGGATTATCCCTCTGAAAGACTCGGGTTTATGATCAGAGATGCCGGAATATCTCTCCTGCTGACTCAAAAGCATCTTGCACATCGTTTCAGCATGGGAGATATTCAGATCATTTGCCTGGATACGGACGGGCCTGCCATTGCTCAGTTATGTGAGGACAATCCCATCAGACATGTCAGCCCTGACAGTCCCGCGTATGTGGTTTATACATCGGGAACCACCGGGCAGCCCAAAGGGGTGATCAACACTTATCTCGGACTGACCAATCAATTGTGCTGGCGCCAGGAATTTTTTAATCTCACCCCTTCAGACAGTGTGTTACAAAAAACACCTTTCAGTTTTGATAATTCAATATGGGAGATGTTCTGGCCCCTTATCGCGGGAGCCAGGTCTGTTCTGGCAAAACCCGGTGGTCAAAAGGACAGTGCTTATCTGGTACGGCTTATCATCAGACATAAAATCACCACCATCCATTTTGTGCCTTCAATGCTTCGTGTTTTTTTAGAAACACCGGCCCTTGAACTCTGCCTCGGTTTAAAGCGTTGTTTTTCAGGTGGGGAGCCTCTGTCTGCTGATTTGCAGGAAAAATTTTTTACCCGACTGAAAATCCCCTTGTATAACCTGTACGGACAATCAGAAGCAGCCATGAACACGACCTGCTGGTTATGCCGACAGGATTCCCATCAAAGGGGCAGGATTCCCATCGGGCGTCCGATTTCCAATATTCGGATCTATATTCTGGGGCAGAATATGTTACCTCAGCCAATCGGTGTGCCGGGTGAAATATATATAGGCGGACGGGGGATTGCCAGCGGCTATCTCAATCGTCCCGGTCTGGATGCGGAGAAATTCGTGTCCGACCCCTTCAGCCCTGATTCGGAATCCCTTTTATACAGAACCGGTGACAATGGCTGCTGGCTGCCAGACGGAAACATTGAATTTACAGGCCGGAATGATGAACAGGTAAAAATACGAGGCTACCGGATTGAGTTGCAAGAAATCAGACTTTGTCTTCTGAATCATGAAGCCGTAAGGGAATCTGTTGTCGTGGTCAGAGATTTTGATGAAAATAAGGAACTGGTCGCTTATGTGGTGCCAACAGATCCTGACAAAGACTTCATTTCTGATCAGATTCGCGAACATTTGAAAAAAACACTGCCGGATTATATGGTTCCCTCTTATGTTATCCAATTGGCAGAACTTCCGGTTACTCCTAACGGCAAAGTGGATAAAAACGCCCTGCCCGGTCCTTTGGAAATGGAAACCGTGCGGGAAAAGGAATATATTGCCCCCCGATATGAGAGTGAAAGAAAACTCGCTGATATTTGGCAAGATATCCTTAAAGTCAGGAAAATAGGCATCCGGGATAATTTCTTTGAGCTGGGGGGGCATAGTCTGAAAGCCGCTCGGATGGTAAACCGAATTCATAAAGCTTTTGATGTTGAAATTAACTTAGGAGCGTTTTTTATCTCCCCGACAGTTGAAGAAATGGCAAGGCAAATTCATTTGAAAGTTTCCGATCACCAGAAAACACCCGAAACATTCACACCATTGGCATGTCTCCAGCCGAACGGAGAAAGACCCCCTTTATTTTTTATACATATTGCCCGGGGGGATGTTTTTTGTTATGCAGAGCTGTCTCGTCAGATTGGTTCTGACTACCCTTTTTATGGTTTACGAGCTTTCGGAATTGAGCCGGGAACATCATCGCTTACTCATGTTGAAGACATGGCCGCAAAATACATTGAATCCATACGCGCTGTTTATCCTCATGGGCCTTATGTCATTGGCGGGCATTCCGGAGGGGGACGTATCGCGTTTGAGATGGCCCAGCAGATCAGTGAAGCAGGGGAAAGTGTTCCGCTTCTCATATTTATTGATGCTTTTGCGCCTGACTATTTTGGCAGCACCCGGGCCGATATGTGGGAATATATCATGACAGTCTATAGGGATATGTTTGATCTTGATATTCTTTCTTATTACACTGAAATTCGGGGGATATCTGATAAGATTGAGGACATACGACAGGATTTTGAATCACTTTCTCACGAAGACATGTTAAATGTTTTGTGGCAGTGCAGAAAGAAAGCAGGACTTCTGCTTTCAGACGTTGACACAGCGCTTCAGTATCGGATTTTTAAGCTTCAGATAGATGGCAGACTCTCACGTTTCAAATACAAACCCCTGTCATACTCAGGCCAAATCGTTTTATTCCGGGCAACTGAAAATCTGACCATCAACCAAACAGATGATGAGACGCTGGGATGGAACCGCCATGTCAGTCATATCAGAATCCATGATATTCCCGGTGCTGACCATATTACGATAGTGAATCTTCCTTATGTTAAAATTTTGGCAGAAAAACTGAAGCCTTATCTTGAAGCAATCTGATCAGCAGACAGAGGAATATAAACGCTCATGAAAAAGCCGGGTTTTTCGCCCCTGGTTATGAAAATATTTTCAGATAAAAAACCCGGCTTTTCAATCTGATCAGCAGACAGAGGAATATAAAATTATGGCACAGCATTCTGTGATCAGGGAGATGCGAGACTTTCTCCTCATAGGGGGAGGACAAATCGTATCTCTCATTGGTTCGGCTCTCACCGGATTTGCAATGGGAGTGTGGGTTTACGAGCAAACAGGCTCGGTTACCCGATTTTCCCTTATTTATATTAGCGCGTTGCTGCCCGCTATTCTGATTTCCCCTCTGGCCGGCGCGCTGACCGACAGGTGGAACCGCGGCCGGGTCATCATTCTCAGTGATATCGGAGCTGCGCTGAGTACGGTTGTCATAGCGATTTTATTGCTCAACAACAGACTTGAAATCTGGCACATCTGCCTGCTCAACGCACTGAATTCTGTTTTCAGAGCCTTCCAGGGGCCGGCTTTCAGCGCGGCAATAACACTTCTCGTGCCTGAACGACATCTGGGACGGGCCAACGGTATGACCCAGACGGGACGGGCCATTGCACGACTGCTATCCCCTGTGTTGGCAGGTGTGTTATTGGGAACCATAGGACTTTATGGCATCATCGTGATTGATTTCGCAACCTTTGTCATGGCACTTATCCCGCTTATATTTGTTCGGATTCCTGATGTCACCCCTGATCCTGGCAGAAAAACTGGCAAGAAATCTTTGTTTCACGAAGCAATGTACGGATGGCGATATATCACAGAGCAGTCAGGACTGTTCGGACTGCTGATATTTTTCACAATTGCAAATTTTTTTGCAGGACTGGCCGGTGTATTATTCACCCCGCTGATACTTTCTTTTACGTCCGCCAGTGTTTTGGGAATTATCCTTTCCACCGGAAGCATAGGAATGCTTGCAGGTGGTCTGACAATGAGCATATGGGGAGGACCAAAGCGGCACATTTACGGTATATTCAGTTCAGCTCTGGGCATCGGGTTATGTATTCTGAGCGCGGGACTGCATACTTATGCCCCGCTTTTTGCTGTGGCAGCTTTTTTCTATTATTTTGGCATCCCCATTATCAACAGTTGCAACCACGTCATCTTTCAAAAAAAAATCCCGCCCGATGTTCAGGGAAGAGCTTTTGCCATGATAGGAGCCATTGTGGGATCATCGCTTCCGTTGGCGTATCTTGTGGCCGGTCCGTTGGTGGATCATGTCTTTGAACCACTGATGGCTCCTGATGGTCTGTTGGCCGGAAGTATGGGGCAGCTTATCGGCACAGGTCCCGGACGAGGTATCGGTCTGATGTTTATTATCATGGGAGGATTTATCATACTGGCAACCCTTGCAGCTTATTCATTTTCCTCTCTGCGTGGGATTGAAGGTGACTCGGAAAAATGACGATAAGGGATTATTTTCCTCTGAAATAAATGACCTGACAAAAACTTTTCGGTATTTTTATCCGGAGTACGAAAATAATTTTTCTGATTATAACGGATTTTGGGGAGGCCCCGGGAACACCGCGGAACACACGGAAAAAAGACGTATGTTCCGAATTCTCGGCCGTTGAGCCTGTCGAAACGGAAACCGGTCGTTGAGCTTGTCGAAACGGGAACCGGTCGTTGAGCCTGTCGAAACGGGAACCGGTCGTTGAGCCTGTCGAAACGGGAACCGGTCGTTGAGCCTGTCGAAACGAACTCAGGGTGCGGACAAAATCCGTTATAATCAGATTGTTGTATAAGAGCAAAAATATTCCGCCCTCCGGACTCAGCTTAGAAGCTGTATCGCATTTCAACGATAAAATTTCTTTCAGGCATAGAGAGGTCCCCGGGTAATGAGCCTTTTGATGTAGAAAGAGTATAATCCTTGTCCAAAAGGTTGTAAACAGAACCTCTTATTTCAAGCCCTTTGAAAAAATCTTTTGCAATCAGGCTGGCATTGGCAACTCCGAACCCGGACATATCTTCCCGATCATCGCCCGACTGTCTTTTAAAGTCGTCCTTAAAATAAAAATCCGTGTAAAGATTAAAATGATCGGATAATCGGATATTTGCCATCACTGTTCCCTTATGTTTCGGAATAGACGGAGACCGTTCTTTTGTATCAGTATTTTCAGCGTCCTGATATGTGTAATTCATGGCAAGATATGTTCCCCTTCCGAAATCATATTTCAGTTCAACCTCAGCACCGCGGGAACGTAACTCATCAGAATTTTGGAAAACAAAGCGGCCATCATCAAGTTTGGCAGCCCTGATGCTGTCTTCTATTATATTCCAAAATCCGGTCAGCCTGCTGCTGAATCCTCCCACTACAGTACCGAAACTCACCTCATAAGTATCAATGGTTTCAGGATCCAGATCAGAATTTCCCCATATAGCCGGGTTATTCTGGCTGTAGAGCTCATGAAATGAGGGTGCGCGGAAGGCCCGTCCGTAAAGCAGCTTCATATCCAAGCCTTTTATAATCTCCCAGACCAGCCCCACCCGTGGGTTAAAGCTGTCCCCGAAATCGCTGTAGTCATCATACCTGCCCCCGATGCTCAGACGAAAATTATCTGTAATATCCCACAACCACTGCCCAAAGACCGCTGAGAACTCTCTGTCAGCATTCCGGTTCATGTTCTGTTCTTCAGTGAGATCACGTACCGATGACAGGGGAATAAGAATATCGGGGTTGTCCATATCATATAAAAAATTTGCAAAATACCTGACATCATACTGTTTCATTTTTTCATAAGTCCCCCCGAACACAATGGTATGGGTTTCTCTCGGCTGATACGTCACCTGGGTTTCAAATCCTGTCCGGTTGTTCTTGTTCGAAGGCTTGGCGATTATTCCGTCTTCTGACAGAAAAGCGGGACCCTCGGGCGTCATCATTGGTGAATTGGGATAAAGAGAAAAATCCGGAGTGTAGCGATGGTGATTTCTGTAAATTTTTCCGAAAAACCGGACATTTTCCCATATATCATGTTCATAACTCAGGTTCATATAATAGCCCAGGGGATCGTTCACAGATTTTTCATTCAGGGAACCAAGCGGTGTCACAGGTGGTATCCGCTCTCTTCTGATGTATCTTCCGTCGAATTTGAAGCCTTTGTATTTTAACATCAGAGAAACATCATATTTTTTATTAGAGTTTTTGCCCTTTCCCGGGGCCAGAGAGGTATGTGTGCCGAAGATATTGTCAGCCGCAGTCTGGGAGTCCTGTCCGATATAAGGCTCATAACCGTCGGTGTCCAGATAGTTGAAATTAAACGCTATGCCCATCTCATCCCTGGCTTTGCCGAACAGGAAGTTACATTGCCGGGTGTCGTAACTCCCGCCGCCTGCTGTTATCTGAACGCCGTCAATATCTTCCGGTTCTTTCGTGATCACGTTGATAACCCCTGAAAATGCGTTCGCGCCATACATGGCAGAACCGGGACCTCTGATCACTTCGATTCTCCTGATGTTATCCACTGTGAGGGTATCATAGGTCCAGGTTGCTCCGCCAAAAAAACTATCATTCACCGGATGGCTGTTCACCATGATGAGAATATCCTGTCCTGTTGCCTTCATAAGTCCTCTGGAATCTATTCTGTAAAATCCTTCAGAATAAAAGTAAGAAGACATTCCCGGAACCGTCCGCAACACATCCATCAGATGCCTTGCGCCCATCTGCCGGATTTGTTTCTCAGTTATGACGGTAATGGAGGCAGCAGATTTTCTGATATCCTCCTTCACCCTTGATGCGGTGATAACAAAAGTGGCTTCGGCCTCTTCTTTAAGCCATTGAAATTCCTTATCAATTTCAGTTTCAACACTTTCTGATTCTGATGCCGGGCCATCTCCCTGTTGGCCCGGCCAGGGCTGGGAAAACAACTGGCTGGTATTAATAAAGGTAAAAAACAACACAATGAAAATTTGAATCACTGCTTTCATGGTCCTCATCATTTTTCCTCCTTTTTAAGTATCCGATCAAAAGTTTTTTATACATCTTTTTTTTCTGTGAACAGCGGAGAAAACCGGCTTTTTTCCGTCACGGGCGGCGGATCGTTCCGGTAAAAAAAGCCGGGTTTCTTCCCCGGGAAGATATCGAAAACTTATGGTTAGGTACTTAATTTGAAACTCGAAACTTGAAACTGGGAGTCGGAGTTTTGAGCTTTAAGTTATTTAATAATGTTATTGATCAATCCCAGGGCATTTTTATTGTATTTCAGACCATAGGCCTTTACCTTTTTTAAGTTCAGGATAATGTGCGATCCTGCGGGAAACTGCACTTTTTCGTCAATTTTTTCTCCGGCAAGTATTCCCATGACAATGTTTGCTGCCTGTCGGCCAATTGTGGGGGTGTCAACAGAAACAGTCAGCACTGCCCCGCTTTTGGCAAACGCGTCATGGTAAGAAAAAACAGGCGTTTTATTTGTGTCACATTTCTTTAATATTTCAAATAAATATTTCTTTTCAGATATGACCAGGGGATCAGAAATCAGCCAGATGGCATCTGCCTCAGACAGCAACTGCCTCAGAGCGGGCATCACTGATGCTTTGTCAGATACCGCACTGCCGATAATCTCAATTCCCAGTTCGCTGGCCTGCTCCCTGGATTTTTCAAACCACTGAGAGGTATATTGCTGGCTGTACAACATGCCGATTTTTTTTATATCAGGAAATACAGAACGAAACATGAAGATTGGCATTCTCGCGTGAAGTTCGTTGGATACACCGTAAACCTTCTGAGATAAGGAGGGCAACCGAAGCCAGTTGATGATTGAGGAAAACACAATATCTTTTTCATTGAAATATTTGCCTGCAAAAGAATATGCCTTGCCTCCGATACAGTAAACAAGATCGGCGTTATAGGATAACAGTTTGATAATATCATAATTTTCTTTTTTATCCCCCAGATCAATTTCCAATACGGGACATGATACTGTTTTCCTGAATTCTTCCTGAACCACACTGTATTTTTCCACCTCGGCATTGGAATTGATCAACAGAATTTTAGGGTTCTGAATTTTCTGAGGGGGCGGCACTTCGGTATTCAGCGCGATTTCAGGCTGCGCACATGAGAACAGTACACCGGAAACAAAAAGGGAAAAAAAGAAAAAAAATAACCCTCTGAGAAGACTTGTCTTTTTATTACTTTTGATTGTTTTCACTTTAAGCCCTCCAGTTTCGAAATATCCGAAGGATCAACTGGTTTCCAGCCGTCCAGATCGAGCATTTTTATGATGTTTATTCCATCCGGGTCCCCTGGCATGTTTTTAATGATTTTAATTAGCTTTTTAGCGTCTTTGGTAAAATTTTCAGGCGCAGCCACTATCAGCAGGAGAGATTCTTTTCCTTCTGCCAATATTCTCATCTTTTCGTAAAGCTTGGGGTCCGTCATTTTTAAATTATCAGCCGCATTTTCTGTGGTCAGCGCACATTTTGACATTTTAAACCCCACGGACATCAGGGCATCAATATCTTTGGGAACCGTCAGCACCCTGACCGAATCAGCCAGCTTTTTATTTTTGATCATTTCTGTAAGCACGCTTCTGGTATGGGCTTCATTACTGGCAGACGCCACAGGACCTTTCATCGCTGTTTTCAGGTTGGCATATTTTGCACTGCTCATCAGAATTCTTTTCTGATATTTTTTGTTATTCCGTATGCCCACAAGACATGGTTTAAGAGAATATTCCTTATATATTTTACTGTAATGCCAACTGGACAGAAACAGAAGACAGTTTTTTTTATCTCTGATATGCTGTTCAAAAGCTTTCCTGTCGTTGAAAGGCTGAATTTTATAGCTGCCTGACTTGGAAAGGTAGGAATCGAATTCCATTTTTAATGATTTAAAGTTATTGATATTGGTCTCAGAACTGTAAAAAAAGATCATTATCTTTTCTGACTTTGCGGATATCGAAGGCATCGTGTAAAAGATCACAACACAGCAAAAAACAAACATTGTCAGCAGAATACGCTTTACAGCTTTAAACCGCGAGGTATCCCCCAATTTCGCCATCTGATATAAAATATTTTTCATAGGTTCTCCGTCAGTCAAAATCGTAAGATATCTGTATCTGCCAAGTCCATATTAAACATATCCGGCAGATCGAAAATTCCCCCCTTGAGAGAGAGCAGGGGGTTCTGACCGGATGAAAGCCCGAAGCTACAGAATCCGCCCTTCTCCCCCACGGCTTTGTCATAAAAATAAGTAAAAAAATTAACAGGTTATAAAAAACAAGATTTGAGCCGGCACCTAAATTCATAATATTCTGATAATCCGTAAAATTCGATAATCAAGTTTTTTTTCTGTCATTCCTGCGAAAGCAGGAATCCACAGCTTCCGGAAGCGCTGCATCAGCCAAAAATGGATTCCTGCTTTCGCAGGAATGACAAGCTTTTTGTTCGAATCGGGTCAAAAAATTTGATCATCGAGTAAAAAAAATATTGATCCATAAAATGAATCTGATTTTTTAAATACCGCCTATCCGACCGTCTTCTGTAATTTCACAGCCGAAAGTCAGAGTTGGTATTTTTTTAACTACCTGAGATTATATTTTATATTTTTATGGTAAAATTGTAGAGGGAATCCGATTCGGACATCTTAAATTTTTTAAATTTATTAATATTGTCATATTTTGTAATAAAAATCCAGCATTATTTGCAGAGAAATGTCAGTGATGTGTCCCTGCGCTCTTTCCTTTCGGTCCCATGCGAAGCATCACTTCGATTTTGCCGGACTTTGCCGGACGGGGTTTCTCTTTGTCGGACGGGGTTTGCAACCCATATGCATCAAGCTAAGGATTTTTATGATTCCGGAACCCCCGAAAATCAAGGTTTTGCGTTTCGGCTGCCATTCAGTCGGAGCCAACAAAATCAGTATGTTATCTTCTTAGCTTGATGCGTATGGGTTTGCAACCCCGTCCGGCAAACAGTCTTACACCATTAAGTTAAGCTGAAAAGTCGCCCTTTGAAGGGAGGCAGAAGGGGAAACAAGAAATTATTTTTTTGGATAACTTTTGCGCCGCCGGGCAATGCCTTCATCCACTGTTTTGCGGGCAATGACTTCATACAATACGGCCTCGGTGTTCCCCTGCTTACGCAGCACCCGCCCCAGACGCTGGACATATTCACGGGCACCGGCATTCCCCCCCAGCACCACCGCAATTTTGGCCGCTGGCACATCAATCCCCTCGTTCAGAACCCTGGTGGTGACAACGGCCTGACAAATTCCTGCCCGGAAATTATCCAAAACGGATTTTCGTTCCGCGGCTTTGGTCTGATGAGTGATGGCCGGAATGAGATGACCCCGGGAAATGCGATAAGCAAAACGATTATGGGCAGTAAAAATAATCATTTGCTGAGTGCGATGCTCCCGGAGCAGCTGATCAAGAATATCAAGTTTTGCCCGGGCCTGATGGACAATTTCTTTTAATTTTAACTCAGCCACCTTGGCCCTGCGGGCCTGGGCATCATAAGCGCTGCGGCGGGTAAATTCATCCCACCAGCCCGGGCCGTAACGGGCAGGCAAACGGGCTTCCCGCACATATCCCATATAAATTTCATGGGCCGCGTCATACACTGCCTGCTCATCTTCGTACAAACTGACCCGGATACGCTGGGTGCGATATTCCGCGAGTTGTTTCCCCGTGAGTTCGTCAATGAATTTGCGATAAAGCACCGGCCCGACGATTTCATCCAGCAAAGCCGAGGAATCAGATCCTGAGCCAAATCGGGCCTGGGGTTCATGAACACCGTCTGATCTGCCTGAATTCTTAAAGCCCCTCTCCGCTTCGGGATAAGTCGCGGTCAGTCCGAGACGAAAAGGCGCGGCACACATCAGCGCGATTTCATGCCATGAGGGCGCGGGCAGATGATGAATTTCATCAAAAATGAGCAGCTTGAACTTGTCCCCTAACATGTCAGCGTTTGCCCACGCGCTGTGATATGTGGTCACGGTCAGGGGACGAATCTCTTTTTCCAAACCATACCACACGCCGATGGTCCCCGCGCTGTCCCCAAAAGCATTTTCCAGACAAGCGTACCATTGATGAAGCAGATCAATTGTCGGCACAATCACAAGGGTGCTGACTTCTGTCTGAGCCACCGCCTTTAACGCCACAAGTGTCTTACCGGCACCCGTAGGCAGTATAACACTGCCACGGCACCCGTCTCCCAGCCAGGTGTTCAGGGCTTCATTCTGATAAGCATGCGGTGTTCGGTCATTGCGGAAACAAAGCGTTAATTTTTGCCACCGGGGAATAATGTCGCGGATGCCCTGTTCTCTGAACCAGGCACGGACGGCACGATAATGAAAGGCAGGACATCGCCATTTGCCCTGATGCCAGCGAAAAGGCTCAGGCGGACTGACATGACGGGGCACATTGTCAAGGACGATTGTGCCTCCGTCAAAACGGGCCCGGGGGGAAGATTCAATCGGCAAGGCGTGTTGTCCCGCGTCTTCGGCGTATGATCTCCCCGGGGAGAGCTTTCGGGTCTTTTCCCGTATCCGGGTTATCTGATCGTGACAACCGGGCATGGGGCTTTCATAATCACATAGTGGGCTGTGGAACCGAGTAGGAGTTTTCCAACTTTTGATCTTTCCCTGACTCCCAGAATAATCTCATCAATCTGATTTGCCTCTGCAAACTGAACCAAATCTTCTCCCGGAGAAAGCCCGTGAACCAGCAGATGGGTTTCACAGGTGATATTATTCTCTTTTAAAAGATTTTCAGCAGAATTCAAATCCTGTTCAGCAGCCTCAAAATCTTTTTTAGGCACATCATGTGAACTGCCCAGTGAAGTCACTATATATACGCTTCCGTTAAATGCTTTCGCGTGTTTATGCGCTAATTCAGACGCTTCCTTTGCCGCGTCTGACCCGTCATAGGCCAACATAATTTTCATCTTTGATCTCCTTTTAGGGCGGAGGGTTAAACCTGAACATGTGAAACTCTCCTCCGAATATTTACTTTTGAAAATTCACTAATCGAAATCGCTGTGAAATGCAATACAAAAAAATAATGACTGAAATGAAATAAGTGTACCTGAGCAAAAATTTTCGCTGTCCTGTCAGAAGTTCACGGCTGATGCTCAGAGCCTCCCATATCGAAAATTCAGAAAATACAATACACTTGATCATTGAGTAACAGAAATTCAGCCAACACTGATTTTCATCACTCCAAGTCTCTCCTGCTCCCTCTCAAATGGGAAATCTGGTATTCATTGATCTCTACGGTAAAGGCTGTCCGCAGGTTGCCTTCTGGCCAGCTTCAGTATTTCTTCAAACGCTTCGATTTCCTTGCATTGCATAGCCTGTCTCAGCAGCCCCTTCAATATATCCGGACGGGAAACGGACATAACTTCGTCGGCAATATACCCGGGAACGATGCCCAGGGATGCTTCAAGGGCTTCTATGACCATCTCACGGGCCGCTTCCAGTCTCCCTTCTTTTTTCCCTTCTTTTTTCCCTTCTTTTTTCCCTTCTTCTTTCCATTTCTCTTTCCCTTCCTCTATTATCAATTCACGGGCATATTCAAAAATATCCAACATTTTCAGACCCTCCCATATTTCCTTGAAAGTCGCTTTGTCAATCTGCTTGTTCGCCATGATCATTGTGGCAGCAACAAGCATCACAGGCATTTTGTCCTGCCTGAAGAGATCAATTTCGAATTCAAGAATTTTTTTTACAAACTGTCCCTGTTTTTCGTCTGTATCTCTGCCGTACATAGGGAGAAACACAAGTTCCGTAAGCGCGGATGTGTCTCCTCTGCTGATGGCTTCCCGGATTTCCTCAAGGCGTTCCGGCCCCTGACGCTTCGTGAGATCGGCAATCACAGGTCTGTATGTCCCCGACTGCGTCCGTATCTCCTTTCTGCCCGAATATGGCTTCCCGGAGTTCAGAATGATATCCGTGATGTTGTCCCTCCATTCCCTTGCCGCGGAAAAGTGCTGGGTAGCAAACCGGTAAAGGTCATCCTCGGTCATGTCACGCTGTTCTTCGAGATGCCAGGCTTTTCCCGCGATATCTTCGAATATCACATCCATGATGCCCGCGCTGACCGAAATCTCAGAAGGCTTGAAGGAGCAGACCCGCCGGATTTCACCAGTTTCGACTCCCAGGACGGCGAGCGTCTTTCCCCGAAATATCTCCGACAGCCAGTTCACGACAAAATCATAATTCTGAAAATAATCGGTTCCGTCATGGGGAATCTGTCTGAACACCAGATCCCCGTTTTCAAAAAGCGATGTTTCCCAGCGTCTGAAAACCTCCGGCCGGATATGATATTCTTCACAAAGGGCTGCTATCGGCTTCTTTTCAACAAAATGCTGTCTTAATATTTCAGCTTTCTCTTCCGGTGAGCGGCTTCCGAACATGCATGTCTCCTTATTTTTAATCAGTCTTTCAAAGTTAAAATATCTTATAGCTGATTTATTATTTTTTCAACGAAAATATCTGATTCAGCCTCGGCAGTTTTTATATTGATAATTCCGAGTTATGAGCTGCCAACAGCAGCAGTTCAGGGCAAATTTTTTGATTAAGGAGTTCCAAATAAATAACATACCCGATTCAAAATTATTTTTGGGGAAATCCTTTACTGCTTTGCAATATCTCCTGTCAATAAATCTAATTATTTGATTTGATAAATCTTTTTACAAAACCAAACCTGTGGCTTTTATATGATCTTGGTGACTGATTTTCTGTTTCCACTTGACAGACGCGGGTATTCCCTGTAAATGGATTGCCAAATTATCTATTTAAATCATCAGGAGATCGTTTTGGATTTTAATCCGTGCATGAAGCATAAACTGGTTCGTAAGACAGTGCGCAAGTTCGCTGAGGCAGAACTCGGGCCCATTGCTTATGACATTGATTGTGAGGCGCGCTTCCCCTGGGAGGTCATTGAAAAGATGCGGCCGCTGAATTTTTTTGGTCTGCAAGTTCCCCGGAAATACGGCGGGGCAGAGGTGGACAGCATCAGCTATGCCATTATTATTGAGGAAATTTCCCGCGTGTCCGCGGCCGTGGGACTTTGTGTCACCGTACATAACAGCGTGGGAACTTACCCCATCGTGCTTTTTGGAACCGAAGAACAGAAAGAAAGATTGCTGCCGCCGCTTGCGAGCGGAGAACGCATCGGCGCGTTCTGTCTCACCGAGGCCAATGCCGGTTCTGACGCGGGCGGCGTTGAAACCAGCGCGGTAAAGGATGATGATCGTTATGTGATCAACGGCACAAAAATATTTGTGACCAACGGCGGTGTGTGCGGGTCAGCCCTGATTTTTGCAATCACCGATCCTGAAAACCCGCGCCGTGCCGCAAGCGTTCTGATTGTGGAAAAAGACACCCCGGGCTTTTCTGTGGGGGAAATAGAAGATTTGTGCGGAATGCGGGCAAATCCGGTATCATCGCTGTTCCTTGAAGACTGCCGGGTGTCAGAAAGCAACCTGCTCGGGCGTCCGGGCGACGGGCTGAAAATCGGGCTTGCAGCCCTTGACACAGGACGAATCGGTATTGCGGCCCAGGCCCTCGGAATTGCCCAGGCCGCGTTTGAGGCCTCTGTAAAATATTCCAAGGAACGCCAGCAATTCAAAAAGCCCATCTCTTCATTCCAGACCATTCAGAACTACCTGGCTGACATGGCCACGGAGATAGATGCGGCAAGACTGCTGCTGTATCGGGCATGCGCTTTGAAAGATGATAAAAAGCCTTTTAGTGCTGAGGCTGCCATGGCAAAACTGTATTGCAGCAAAGTGGCTTCGAGTGTGTCCAATATGGCCGTCCAGATTCACGGCGGCTATGGCTACAGCAAGGAATATGATGTGGAACGCTACTTCCGTGATGCAAAAGTCACAGAGATTTATGAAGGCACAAGCGAAGTGCAACGTATGGTCATTTCCCGGGCAGTACTCACACAACTGACTTAGAATTTAACCACGAAGTGAATTGTCCTCCTGTTCTCGTTCCAATACAATTTATACTGTCCGATGGCATAAACTGACTGCGCTTTTTCAAAATCCGCTTTTCCCCAACAATTCGTTCCGGAACTGAAAATCCAACAGAAATAAAAAGCTCAGTTGATGACAGTGTTAAAGACAGATGCTTTTTGCATAAATTAAACTGGAATCATCTGAAAGTATCCGGATGCATATGCTTTTCGGATGGAAGGGCGGAAATTTCCCGAAAGCATCTATATGTAGATGTTTGCATATAGATACAGATGCTTTTTTGGGCGGAAATGCGGAAAATCCCAAAAACATCTAAATATAGATGCTTCCGTGTCAGCGGTATGATAATTCTCTCCCACGGAATTATGTTCCGGAGAACGACAAGCTCATGAGCAGGATCGCTGATATTTCTTTTAACCCATTCCGGCGAAAAGGCATCCTCAGATTTATCTTTAATCATTTTTATCACCTCCTTTATTGTGTTATAATTTTGTTAGAAATTCAAAAAACGCTCTCAGAACGATGGGTAAAAAATATCATATAACAATATGAAAATCAAGAGAAAAGAGAAATTCAGCAGAGGTGCAACCCACGTTATAAATTATAAAAGCGAAGATGTCGTTGCCCGTGTGTTCGATATAACCGAATCAACAGGGGGTTTCTATAGGGTACTCCTGCCGAGCTGATAAATTCCGCTGGAAAACAGAATAATTTTTTCATTAAAAAATTCCTGATTATAACGGATTCAGGGGAGGCTCCGATTTCGGGAGGCTGCGCGCGACCTTCCGTTTTCGCAGAAAGCCGGACGGACATTCCCGGAAAACGTCGGTTTCCGGGAAAACAAATATCCTGAATTTCCGGTTCCCGGAACCCCGTGACGGACAGATTTTCCATTCTGACATATAGTCATTTCAGGATGTTGTGCCCTCCCCTAAATCCGTTATAATCAGAAAAATTCTTTTTGTTATCAGACCCTGTCATTTATTTTACATAGTGACTGACTGATTTTTCTTGACAAATTTTTTAAATAGCTTAATATTTGGTGTTTTTAGTAAATTATGCCCAATGAATGTGAAAAAGGAGGTTTTTTGAATAATATGTACGCTGTAGTGAGTTCAGGCGGAAAACAATACAGGGTTGAACAGGGGGATATATTCAGAGTTGAAAAAATTCTCGGGGAAGTCGGTTCTCCGATTTCTTTTGACAACGTCCTGATGTTTTCCGACGGGGAAAATGTGGAAATTGGTCAGCCGGTGCTGGGGAATGTGGCGGTCAGAGGCTGCATTGTGGAACAGGGCAAGGCAAAAAAGATTCTTGTGTTTAAATACAAAAGACGGAAAAGATATCGCCGGACCCGGGGACATCGCCAGCAATATACAGCCGTCAGAATAGATGCCATTGAAGGCCCGGGAAGCGCAGGATTAATACAAAAACAGGAAAGTGCGGAACCCGAAGCGGTCAGCCCTGACACAGCTTCGGAATAACAATCCGTTTTGATTGATGATGAACAATTGATAAAACAATTCTCAATCTTCAATTTTCAGCAGAGGAGACAGAATAATGGCACATAAAAAAGCAGGCGGTAGTTCAAAAAACGGCCGCGACAGTAACGGACAACGCCGTGGTGTGAAAGTTTACGGCGGTCAGAGTGTGAGGGCTGGCAACATATTGGTGCGCCAGGTGGGAACAAGAATACATCCCGGAGAAAATGTGGGCGTGGGCAAGGACTACACCCTGTTCGCCAAGGTTGACGGTATTGTCCAATATGAGCGGGTAGGTCGTTCACGTAAACGAGCAAGTGTTTATACCGCGTGAAATTTATTGATGAAACATTAATTACTGTCCGGTCCGGACACGGCGGAAGCGGCTGTGTCAGTTTCAGACGTGAACGATTTGTACCGCGGGGCGGACCGGATGGCGGAGACGGTGGCAAGGGCGGGGATGTGATCCTGGAGACAACCTCCCGAAAACGCACCCTGTACCATTTTCAATTTAAGCGGGATTTCAAAGCCCGGAATGGCCAGAATGGTCAGGGCAAACAGAAAACCGGACGAAACGCTGATGACATCATCATTGAAATCCCTCCCGGAACCCTGGTCACGGATGCTGAGACCGGAAAAATTGTCAAAGATTTTGTCCATCCGGATGAAAGCCTGATCGTCGCAAAAGGCGGCAGGGGGGGGCAGGGGAACAGACGGTTTAAGTCTTCAACAAACCGCACCCCCCGGTTTGCCCAGCCCGGGGAACCAGGTGAGGAACTGACACTCAGACTGGAGCTGAAACTGCTTGCGGATGTCGGTATTATCGGGCTTCCCAATGCAGGCAAATCCACCCTTACCCGTGCGGTTTCCTCAGCCACTCCCAATGTGGGCAATTACCCGTTTACCACCCTTACGCCCAGTCTCGGCGTGGTTCAGGCCGGATGGGGCGAGCCGTTTGTGGTTGCGGATATCCCCGGTCTGATTGAGGGCGCGCATAAAGGGGCCGGTCTGGGAATCCAGTTTCTCCGACATATCGAGCGCACCCGCATTCTCCTCCATCTGATTGACGCATCCGAGATTGACCCGGATCATCCCCTTTCTGTGTATGAAACCATAAACACGGAGCTTGCCTTGTACAATGAGACCCTTGCCAAAAAGCCCCAGATCGTGGTGCTGAACAAGCTGGATATTCCCGGTGCTTCGGAACGGGCAGAGATGTTCCGGGCTGCGGCAAAGGGGATGCAGGTGATGTCCGTATCCGCTGCCACAAGGGACGGCATTGAGGCGTTAATATCACAACTTATTCAATTGTTGGACAACCACTCATAAAAAAATCGCTTCTTTCGCCTCCGACCGTGAAATTTTCAGATCGTAGGGTGGGGTTCTGCCTGGGGTGATGAAAATGTTTCCAAGGCTCTGAAAAAGCTGATCCCGTTTTTGTTCCCCTCATTTTTTGACTGCCTGATTTTTAAGTCATAAAAAATTTGCGGAATAAAAATGGGATCGCAATTGTCAGCCCGGTTTGTGACATTTTCATCACCCCAGTAATATACACTTCACCTTTTACTGAAATTTATAATAAACTGACGAAATTATAATGTGTCAGCCCGGGAAAACTGTACGAAGTCGGGTGGATATTACCATACTATCTTTTATCCGCTCCCTAAAATTTCAATTGCACGGTCATCAAAAGGACTATGCAGTATCTGACGCAATGTTGTCAGCCAGTGAATACCGATTTTCCAATATTTGCCTGTTTTCTCTCCTATCATTTCAAAGAACTGATAAGGATGAGAAAGAATTTCGTCAGATCGCGTATTGCATCTTTCTCCGCTCTGCGGAGATGACTCCGAAGGATGCCCGGTATCCGGAACATCTGCGGCATCCGTCAATCCGGTTTTACTGTCGGAATCCGTCATGTCCGCTCTCTTTGCTTCGGAATGCGGATTTTTAACTCCGGACGGACGGACATCCTGTTTATTCTGAGCAATGACAGCATCCTGTTTCATTTTTTTCAGCTGCAACAGAGCCGTGATGAGCATGGCGCAGAACTGAATCGTGACGCCGTCCTCATTTTGTTTTATCAGATGGATACCGGTCATGGTGCGTTTCAGGAATCTGAAAAAAGCTCCGCCTGCCAGCGGTATGCGTAAAGCATTATGATTTGGAAAGTGGTCAGATCATGGCGGTCGGTGAGTATATAAAAGGTGTCTCCGCCTGCCTCGAAGCGGATCAGCCGCCAGACATGGGAATGCGGATCATTGTCATAGCGGATCGCCTCGTCCGTTATCTGCGAGAAGAGGAACCTCACCGATGCCGGTATCCGGACGGCAAAAGATTCCTCACAGGTATAAAGCAGATTTGATTTTACCCGGATAATAAAATGGGCATGAGCCTGTGCGATATCATGGAACATATCGAAGGCGGCATAGCCGCGGTCAGCGATGTAGGTGGCGCCGGCGACAAGCATCCGCCGCAGGGCATCCCTTTCGGAGGAATTGCCGCTGCCCACAAGGATATCCGCCGCGATCATCCGGTTCAGTTCGAAACAAAGGTGCAGACGGGCGGCGTTGCAGTTCTTCTTATACACCGCCCAGTGCATGGATTTCAGAACGGGGAAAAGGGAACCGTCAGCACAATACAGGACTCCGAGAGAAGACAGTTCCGGGACGGACTGCAGACTCACAGAAGCGATCAGAGCGGTAAAAACGGCTTTGAAAAGATCGGGCGGGAATCTTCCGAATGCGTCACTGAATGTGCTGTAAGGCACTCCGGTCAGGTTCGGTTCCGGCGGCAGCAGATTTTTTTTCAGACAGGTGCTGATTAACAATTTCATACTGGAAACACCTGATACAAAATAAAAAATAAGCAACCGGAAGAACTCGGGAAAAGAAAATTTTTCATTATGGTGAGGGGTGAGTTTCCGAGCCTGTTCCTCAGCCAGAGGGGAAACCGGTTCCAACAATCTGTCGAAAACAGTGGGATTCTGATAATTTTCCGAATTCTTTTCCATAAACTGTTTCTCCTTTCTTATATCAGGAGAAGTTTAACAGATATTGCTATGAAAGTTAACTTTTATTTTCGAAATTCGGATATAATAAATTTTTAATTGTCGGCATGAAATTTGCTATTGCAAAAAGCATTCCGTTCTTTATTGTTTCTTATCCCTTTTCCTTGTACTTGTTCACCGATTCACCGGTGCCGTCGGAAAGTGATGCTCAGACCGCCCCGGTTGTCATACCGATAAGGCGGGCAGTCGTTGATCACCAGAAAAAGCCTGCCGCTTTCCGGCATGGTCACTTTTTCCCTGTCACCGATGCGGAAAACCATGTTTCCCACCTTTCCCAGCAATGTCCCGAAAGGAATCCCGGGCATCTCTTTCTGAGAATCCAGATGGCTGAATGCTTTTTCCGCGGGATGGTCTCCGTGACCTTCCGGGCCGGTGTCCGGCCATGTCTCTTTGACATCTTCCGAAGCAGCGGCCCAGTTTCCGCCGCACTCAAAATTCAGATGTTCCCCTTTGGTGACGCGGATGCCGGTGTCAGACCAGTCAGATTTGGCATCGAGAAAAAATTTCTGAGGCAAAGAAAGTTCCGGATCATCCTGAAGATCGGGCCTGTCAGATTTGGTGTCAGAGGAAATTTGAGAGGTCAATGAAAGCTCCTGACTATTCTGATTATCTGTTGATGTTATGGTTATTCCGCTGAGAGTCCAGTAAGGAAGGTGATCAAGCTGATTGCTTTTTTTCCAGCGAGTATAAAACACCTGATCCAATTTTCCGTTAGTTATTTTAATCGGATAAGAAATCTTTTTAAAATTTTGTGAGGAATCAATGACTATATTTTCAACCACTTGCTGATCATTCGCAATCAGATTTATTTGCTGTTTCCCTGTCTTATCCTTTCCGAAATAACAAACAACTTCATATGTTCCGTTAGGTAGCATAACCCGAAATGCTGCGTCATGTTCCGAACTCACATAATGTGTGAAAACATTGTGGGCAGGATTCTTTTTTAGTGATTTATGGTCGAAGCAGGCGTTAATCCATCCCAAATTACCTGTTTCAAATCGGCGGTCATATTTTACTTCAAAGACTCCGTCTGATATTTTCTTGGAGCGATTGCTTATTTTTAAAACGAGTTTCTTTCTTCCGTCTGGAAATTCCTGCAAAATGCAGGGTTGGGAAAATTTCTGCTTTTTCCGCAACAGCTTGACATTTTCTGTCTGGTAAATGATCTCATAACTTTTATCATGTTCGTCATGTCCGTGGTCGGATTGAAGCAGATAATCAGCCTCGCGTCTGTCCGGATGGTGCCTCCAGTTTACATAAAAGTGGTGCCAGTATGCTTCATAGTTACTCAGGTTGACAACGTCCTTTTTCAAGCCATAGTAACAGATCATATGATGAAGGGGAGAAACATTCTTTGTATGTGCTTTTAAAGATTCAAAATAAGAGCCCTTTGTTTCATATGACAGTGTGGAATGCGGCTCAACCATATCTGTAACTTGGGTCAGTTCTTTTAATTTGGGTTGCAGCAATGAATATTCATATGAAAATGTGTACAACTGCCATAATACTGTCAGAAATAATGCAGAGCCAAAGAAGATTTGCAAGAGTTTGGGAAAAGGCTCATACCAGACAAACAAAATCAACATCAGCACGAGCAGTATTCGTTCATTGATCCAGCTGCTGCCCAATGCGGTCCAGGGCTGGCTGAAATAAAGGTACAGAAGGCATCCGAAGCCGATAAGCATCACATCCCGCTGAGAAACAGCCTTCTCTCTGATTATCCTGACGATAATGTTGCTCAGAACAGCAAGAATAATAATGATCCAAACAACTCTGACAATGGGTTTATGGGCATCGGTATAGGTAACAAGCGTAAGGTCCTCCCACAGATATGTTAGCAAAAAATCTGTCCCTCTGTATTCCTCATTGCCCGGAGGAGAATAAGTAACATGGTATATCCCCAAAAAAAAGACAGGCATAAAGAGAAAAGCCTGGAATATTAAATCCTTTAAAGAGCGAATACCGCCTGAATTATCTGTGTTTTTGTTCGGCGTTCTGATTTTACGATACAGGTATGCAGCCAAATCACAAAAATAAATAACTGCCAATATAACCATCATGGCGGCAAAAGGAGCAAAATGGGTTAAAAAAGTCAGGTATGTCAAAGTAAAAAAAATACATATTTCCCGATGCCCGATTTGGGAACGAATTCTCAGCCAGTAGCCCACGGTAAAGAAACAAAGAGGGATTGCAAGCGTATAGGCGAAAAATCCCATATGAAAAAAATTATGGTATGAAAAAATAAAAGCGCTTAGGGAAAATACATTCGTGTCTGTATCGTAATACTTTGTCAGATATATGTGAGACAGAGGAAGCAGAATGATCATAAGGGTCAGCAATATTTTTTGAGCTGTAATCGGTTCAGTAATGATCATAAAAACAGGCAATAACCATTGGGCTGTCACATTGGGCAAAAGAGAAAAATGCACATCGAAAAAATGTCTTAACTGATAATTGGAATGGTCAAAAAATTGCAACAAAATCTTGGCATTGTAAACATGGCTGGGACCATCTTGGCTAGGAAAGAAAGGATATATCCATATGGGCAGAATATGAATAAAAAGTAATATTCCGAGTATCGAATACCAAATTTTTTTGCATTCCAATGCGCTGCAAATGAACCCGTAAACTCGGTTTATCCGCTCTATAGAATCATTGGGAATAAATATGTCATGTTGCTTCATTTATTTTCTCTGCTTTCTGCTTCATCATTTCAACTAACCAGAAGAAGCTGTTTTTAGCTATGGCGCGTTTCACATGACTTGATACTGAAATCGGGTATTAAGTGCCTGAAAATAGCTAATGCGATACTTTAAAATAGTATCAAGTCATGTGAAACGCGCTATAATAAATGATTCCGGAAATAACATCCGGTTTACCAATAGTTGGATAATGCTTCAATTTTGGATATAATATCTGTAATATTCTGAATCAAATTGATAAAGACAGAAGATATCCAGATTTGGGACACGACCATTTTCTTTTACTCCTTTCGAATCATGATGTTCAGACCGCCCCGGTTATCATACCGATAAGGCGGGCAGTCGTTGATCACCAGAAAAAGCCTGCCGCTTTCCGGCATGAGGACCTTTTCCTTATCGCTGATAGGAAAAATTGTATTTCCTATCTTTCCCAGCAACGTCCCGAAAGGAATGCCCGGCATCTCTTTCTGAGAATCCAGATGGCTGAATGCTTTTTCCGCGGGATGATCTCCGTGGCCTTCCGGCCCGGCATCCGGCCATGTCTGCCTGACTTCCTCCGGAGCCGCAGCCCAGGTTCCGCGGCACTCAAAATTCAGCTTTTCCCCTTTGGTGACGCGGATGCCGGTGTCAGACCAGTCGGATTTGGCATCAAGAAAAAAGGGTGTTGCTGAACCTTTTGCAACATCTCTTGTGGGAGAAAAAAATTCCAGAATATCATCTTCCCTGGTGGCAGAGACTATTCTGTGGCTGATGCGCTTAATATATTTTTTATCCGCTTTCATATCCCTTCGCGCGTGTTTTGCCCATGGTGAATAGAGGTCTTTTTCAACAGCCGCCTGAAAATACTCCCAAGCCTCACGGGTCTGACGGATGGCCTTGCGAAGAAGCGAATTTCCCGCGTGTGTTTCTCCTGCCCGCAATTTCATCATGCCTGCTTCGAGATTCTGGTTTCTGTCATACTTTCTGATCAGCGCGATCTTCCAACAGGCTTCTCCCACATAACGGCTGTAAGGATATTCAGAAATGATTGTTTCGTACCATTCAGCGGCCTTGTCTCTTTGACCAAGCTGCTCATAGCTGATGCCTGTGGTAAGAATACAGAGGATCACATCGAGAAGATCATGATTCTCCCGTTCATAAAGCAGTTTTTCCATTTCCCGGATGGCTTTGTGATAATATTTCTCAGCTTCGTCCCTCTTATTTTCCCGGGACAGCCGGCCGGCTATTTCATAGTTTTTTGCACCTTCGATATAAGTTCTTACAGGCAGATTTCTTTTTAACGCGCCGAATATTATCAGCAGAAATGCGGTCAGAAGCGCCAGAACAAGGAGCCACGGACGAAGGATTGTCAGAACCTTCTCTATGCACGCAAACAGTTCTTGAAAGCGGAATCTGTCCGACAAGAAACTCAGTTTTTCAGCAAAGGGTCTGGCTATTCCCAGGCACAATACAGAACTGATAAAAATGGCGATCCAAGTGAAGCTGGTAATCCCCCATCCGACCTTTTCCCAAAACGTTTTGCCGTAGGTCAGTACCACTTCGCTCTCCCGGGGAATGACCATCATCAGATGAGGACTTACCGGATAGACACCATGCGCGCCCCGGACCTGCCAGTTGGGAAAGTAAGATACTTTGACAAGGTGAGGAATGCCGATTTTGTTGGTAGTAAAACGGATTTCCATATGGTCAAGATGCGTTTCAATGCTGAGATCCTCTGTGTCCAGCGTGTGTTTTCGGAAGGAGGATAAATCAGAGACCTGGTCTGTTTTGTTCAAAAAAACCGCACGATCTTCCTCATGGATGACAAATTGTTCAGGAACCAAAAGCACGTCGTTTTGTTCCGGGTGCTTATACCATTCATAAAAATCCTCAGCCCAGGTGTCCGAGGTATAAAGCACCGGCCGGATGTCAGGCACATCCACATATTTTCCATCGCATTCCAGATAACGATACACGGAAAGCTGTCCAAAATCCGCTTCTCTTTTAAACACCGGGAACTCGGAAATAACCCTTTTGGCCTCGGTTGTGGCTAAGATGAGTTGGGAAATATTGTATAATTTAAGATGAGCCGGAAGTGTGGCCGGATTCATTCTGGAGAAAATATAGGAAGTGGGGGTTTTTATATCGCGGGAATATTCGGTTTGCAAAAAAGCAACACATTTGGAAGCCATGGAAGATGCATAATGGATGCCCTCCATGGTCTGCCTGCCTGAAAAAACAGGAAGCGATTCAAACACCCGGTCTCCGCCATACCGGCCGTATTCGTCGCATTTTTCATATCCCACCCTGGGCGCGCCGAACGGGTCCGTGTTTTCCGAATGTCTCAGATAATCGTTTATCCTTACAAAATCCCTGTATCCGGGGGTGGCTTCATATCCTTTGTTATTATAACGATACCACTGTCCGGGTTTGGCTGAACCCAGCATCACTGCCATCACACATAAAAAGCAGAAAATAGCGGCTCCGGATATTCTGACGTTTACAGGACACCACGACAAAAAACTGCCTGAAACATCCGCAAAAAACATTAAAATCAGGACAAACAGAACTGGCGGGAGAAACCGGATATCCGGTATGTTGAGGAAATGGGAGCCAAAATATATCGCCACACATCCGAAAATCAGACCCGCGTATATTCCGAAAGTTCGGGGACCAGGTTCGGATATCAAGTGCTGTACTGCTACCTTGACAATTTTGGAGAAGAAAAAGAACCATCCCGCAGTCAGCGTAAAAACGCCGCATACAGAGGCCATAACAGCGGTTTTAAGAAAGAATGCCTTCACTTTCTCATCCCCTGCGGAGCGGCTGATGATCTGATATAATTCCGCTATTATCACGGTCAGCACTGTCATAAAGCACAGGAACCCGAATGCTTTGCAGAATTTCTCAAATCTTGAGTTCTTTTTGGTGAACCACAGCGCGGCTGCTGCCATCATCAGGGAAAAGAACAGAGATATGGGAATTACCCAGTTTTTCATCTGAGCGGCCAGACTTTTTCCCAACAGAGACTGAGACAGATTCGGAACGGTCACGCCTGTATGCCATAAATCTTTCCCCAGGATCAGATACTGACTCAGAAGATAAACAAGGGTGAAAGCAAACATGCCTGTAAACAGGACCATCAGGATATGTGAGCTTTTTAACTGCTTGCTGAAATAAAATTTTAGCACTCCTTTTCTCAGGCAGGATAAGGCAACGCTGGGGCCGATCATGAGGAAAATGGCACCCAGTCCGGTCAAGGTGTAACGCAGGTTCATAAAATCCCGCCAGATAATATAAACCGGGCTGGTGTAAGGATAACGATACGCCAGGATAGGCAGAATCCAGAACGCCATGACCCCGAAACCGATCCAGGCAATTTTCCAGATATAGCGTATCTTTCCTTTGGCAAAATACAGGCATATCACCCACAACACCGCCGGAATAAACACAAAAAGATGAGAAAGTCCGATCAGGCCCAGAAGAATGCCGTTTTTCACTGCCCCTTTCTCCGTGTCCGACCCCCTGTAAACAGACCCCATGAACCAGGGAAGCAGGGCAAACGCCAGCATGTAGCAGAATTCTCCGGCAAAGGTGCTTAACGCGTTGCCGCCGAACATGGTATAGGATTCATTGAACACTATCAGAAATGAGGCCCCGGCTCCCATGACGGGAACAGGAAAGCGGTATCTCATAGCCCGTAATCCGAAATAGGTGGTCACGGGCAACAGAAAAATACCGGTCATAATAGCCAGTTTAAGTGTTACGGACAGCGGAAGACCAAAAAGATAACTGGGCAGGGCCGCCAGCAGAAAGGGCGGAATAAAATAAAAGCTGAAATTGGGGTATCCGCAGAAATTGCCCATATCCCATCCCATCAGACGGCCATCAGGGAGCAATTCTGTGAGCATATGATGAGCTACGCCATACCAGCTCGCAGTGTCCCCTCCGGTAACAATAGTATCTGAAAAAAGATATCTGATATCAAAATAAAGTGCCAAGAACATCAGAAGATATGTCAGAAGAACGAAGTCTGTAATGTTTTCGAGTTGATAAGTTTTTGATTTTTTGTTTGTTTCCATTGCGTTCATCCATCCCGTGAGCCTGAATTGAATTTTGAGTTGAATCCATACAGTCGATGATCAAGTTTTTTTCTGTCATTCCTGCTTTCGCAGGCTTCGGCGTGAACTCAGACATCGGCGAACTCAGTCGGGTCGTCGAACGGAATGACAAGCTTTTGTCGAAATTGGCTCAGAAAATTTGATCATCGAGATATAGCTGCAATTTTTTTGAATGTCAAACCAGCAAATCAGGAATATCTGTCAGGACGAATGCTTAAATTGAAAATTATAAAAATCTTGTAGTGCGTATTTGCAACATGGGGGAGTAGTCTCAGTCTCGGAGGGGTGCCTGAAAACAGCCTGGAAACTCATTATCACTCGATGTTCAAGTTTTTTGACCCGGTTCTAAAAACCCTGTCATTCCTGCGAAAGCAGGAATCCATTTGGGCAGAGGCCACGCTTCCGGAAGCAGTGGATTCCTGCTTTCGCAGGAATGACAGAAAAAGACTTGATCATCGAGTTATCAGGACTTTGTTTTCAATTTTTCTTTCACCGCTTCCGCGAGATTGCGATTCATCCCGGGAAGTCTGCTGATTTCTTCGGGCGTTGCTGTCCGAATATTTTGGATGCTCCCGAAATGTTGAAGCAGCGTCTGTTTTCGTTTTTTTCCGATTCCCGGAACCGTATCAAGAACAGAAATAACCGCGGTCTGGCTGCGGCGTCTGCGGTGAAAAGATATCGCATAACGATGGGCTTCGTCCCTTATCCGCTGAAGCAAAAAAAGCAGGTCCTTTTTGCCCATATTTACAGGATTTGCCCTTCCGGGCTTATAAATTTTATCCTCGGTTTCCCCGTTTTTCTCATCTTTTTTGGCAATGCCGATCACCTCGAATTCCCCCTCAATATTCAGTTCTCTCAGGACCGACACAGCAATATTCAACTGCCCTTTGCCGCCGTCAAGCATCAGAAGATCAGGCCAGGGTTCTGATGCCTTTCCTTTGCCATAGCGTCTTTTCATGACCTCGGCCATATAAGCGTAGTCATCTGGTTTTGTGACGGTTCTGATGTTGTATTTCCGATATGATGTCTTATCAGGTTTTCCCTTTTCAAAGACAACCATTCCGGCCACAGGGTTTGTTCCTGAAATATTAGAATTGTCAAAACATTCAATGCGGTTCGGCAGGCGAGTCATTTTCAGTGCTTTTTGAAGCCGGGCAAGCATATCCGATTCCGCAGCCGCGGATGAAATCTTATTTTTCAGTTCGTTTTCAGCGTTCTGAATCGCCATCTGAATCAGCCGCGTCTTTTCTCCTCTGCGCGGTTGTAAAATACTTACTTTTTCGCCTTTGATATTTTTCAGCCACGCTTCAGTCAGAGCAACGTCTTCAATGGGAAAGGGAATAAAAATCTCTTTGGGAACGAAATGACTTTGTTTTTCGTAATACTGCCGGATAAACGCGCTGACCATCTCCGCATCTGTTGACAGCGTTTCTGTGAAACTGAAATGCCGGGTTCCCAGGAGATACCCGCCCCGGATAAAGAGTATGGTCATCAGCGTAAATTCGGGAGAACGGGCAATGCCCAGGATATCCCTGTCCTTAAAATCAGTTGTCACGGCGACCTGTTTTTCAAGGATATTTTCAAGGGCAAACATCTTATCCCTGAGAACCGCGGCATTTTCATACTCCTGCGCCTCGGCCGCGGCCATCATTTCTTTTTTTATTTTCTGGATCAGTTCAGGGGTGCGTCCTTTTAAAAACAGGATCACCTCTTTTAGCATCTCGTTGTAAACGGTTTTATCCACATCAAAACAGCAGGGACCGAGACAAGTGCCTATCTGGTAGTTGAGACACGGGCGGGACCGGTTTTTAAAAACCCTTGTCTTACATTTGCGGAGTCTGAAGGTCTTATTGATGATTTTAAATGTTCGCCAGACAGCCGAAGAAGAAGTGAACGGGCCGAAATACATTGCACCGTCGTTTTCTGTCTTTCGGACAACCGTAAGGTTCGGATACGGATGTTTTATGTCCAGACGCAGGGAGGGATAACGTTTGTCGTCTTTTAAAATGACGTTGTAACGGGGCCTGTGACGCTTTATCAGATTCGACTCGAGAAGCAGTGCTTCCTGTTCGGTTCCGGTGATGATGGTTTCAAAGCTTGCAATTTTTTTCACCAGAACGCTGGTTTTCAAATCTGCCTGCGCAGGTTTGTTAAAATAGGAGGCAAGTCGCCTTTTCAGGTTGCGGGCTTTTCCCACATAAATAACCTTCCCCTCAGGGTCCTTCATAAGATAGACCCCGGGGGCAGATGAGACTTTGGATAATTTTTCGTTCAGGGTATGTGACATTTTTGACGGAAAACAAGATGGGTTTTTTAGTATCCTTCATAGAAGCTAAAAAGTAGTGTCTGGCCGTATTGTTTATGGAGGGTCGGACTGGACTGCCGAAGACCTCCGAGGTTTTGGAAACCCCGGAGGTCTGTTACCCTTCAAAACCTATTTGGTCAGATATTCGTTTCAGCAAAAATCCGGATAAAAAATTATCCGGAGTGCCAAACTGCAAGTTTGGCACTCCGGAACGACAAAAATTTGCCAAACTGCAAGTTTGGCACTCCGGAACGACAAAAATTTGCCAAACTGCAGGTTTGGCACTCCGGAACGACAAAGATTTGCCAAACTGCAAGTTTGGCACTCCGGAACGATTATTTGGCTTTAATCCAGCCGATAATTCGGCGCTTCCTTTGTAATGATAACATCATGGACATGGCTTTCCCGCATCCCTGCCGCACTGATTTTCATAAACCGGGCTTTTTCCCTCAGGTCTTCAATGGTTCGGCAACCCACATACCCCATGCCGGCTTTTAATCCGCCGACCAGTTGAAAAATATTTTCTGACAGCAGGCCAATATAAGGGACACGTCCCACAATGCCTTCGGGGACCAGTTTGCTATCTTCAGGTTCCTCAGTCTGATAATATCTGTCCTTACTTCCTTTTTTCATGGCTTCGAGAGAACCCATTCCCCGATAAACTTTATAACTGCGTCCCTGGAAAATGATCAGTTCTCCCGGGCTTTCCTCTGCACCTGCAAAGAGACCTCCGACCATCACCGAATGAGCGCCTGCCCCGATAGCCTTTGTGATATCACCTGAAAATTTGATACCGCCGTCAGCAATCAGCGGAACACCAGTTTTGCCGGATATTGATCTGCAATTCATGATAGCGGTGACCTGTGGCACACCGATGCCCGCCACAATACGGGTGGTGCATATGGATCCCGGACCAATTCCGATCTTTACAGCGTCAACCCCCGCGTTAATAAGGTCTTCAGCCCCTTTTGCCGTTCCCACATTTCCTGCAATCAGCTCGATATCTCTGAAATTACTTTTTAAAATAGTTACAGCATCAATAATATTTTTTGAATGACCATGGGCCGCGTCAATCAGTATCACATCCGCGCCGGCTTTCAGAAGCGCGTCCGTACGTTCCTCCATATCCGGACCGATGCCCACGGCAGCGCCGACCCTGAGCCTTCCTCTGGAATCCTTGCAGGCATTGGGGTATTTCTTTATTTTTTCAATATCTTTTATGGTTATCAGACCTGTCAGGCGTCCGTCCTTGTCAACCACAAGCAGTTTTTCAATTCTGTGTTTATGCAGCAGCTTTTTAGATTCTTCCAGCGTAGTGCCTTCAGATACAGTGACAAGGTTTTCACTGGTCATCACTTCGGAAACTTTTTTGTCCAGATCAGTTTCAAATCTCAGGTCCCTGTTTGTGACAATGCCCACCAGCTGATCTCCCCGGGTGACAGGAAGACCGGAGACCCGGTACTCTTCCATCAGTTGCAGCAGGTCGCTGACAGACTGGCCCGGATGAACCGTGATTGGATCAATAATCATGCCGCTTTCGGACTTTTTCACCTTGCCCACTTCCTTTACCTGGGATTCAACACTCATGTTACGGTGTATGAAACCGATTCCGCCGGCCCGTGCCATACTGATTGCCGCTCGTGACTCTGTCACAGTATCCATGGCCGCGCTGACAATGGGAACATTCAGTGTAAGATTTTTTGTCAGCCGGGTGCTGGTATCCACATCATTGGGTAATATATCGGAATAACCCGGTATCAAAAGAACGTCATCAAAAGAAAACCCCTCTTCGGGCGGTAATATTTTCATTATGCTTCCTCTAATTAAGTTGGAATATTGGTAACTTTCCCTGTAGTCAGGTATCCGCCAGCCAAGAGTCGCAACAACTTCGCTGTAAAGACCCCCGAAGTTTTAAAAACGTCGGAACTCCAATGCACAACCGGATTTTCAACAGGTTATTTGTTCTGACGCGTGACCGCCGAATTCTGACTCCGGCGTAGTTATACCGTTTGAGTTTTGAAATCATACTATATAAAAGCTTTATTTTGTTCTATTGCAGATCATTGTACTTTTTCAATGCTTGATTTCAATAGTGAATTGGTATTACGGGATGTTTTGAATTACGGAATTCAGATAACAAATGAAATTATCTTTATCAACCTTTATGTATGCCTTGACAAGAAACAAAACCCGTAATAAAAAGTATGTTATATAATGACTGGATAATTTCTGATGCTGAAACGCGTCGGATACGACATTTCAACGCAATTTTGGACTGGAATAAGAGTGTGAACTTTTAATGACTTTTTGATATCGAAAGGCGAAGGAACCCCCCCATGTTTATTGAAGTAAATCCGGACAATCCGCAGGAACGGCTCATTACACAGGTCGTTGATATTTTAAGAAAAGGGGGAGTCATTGCCTATCCTACCGACACTTACTATGGCATTGGCTGTGACATTATGAACAAAAAGGCGATTCAGAAAGTCTATCAGTTAAAGCAGCGGGATAAAAAAAAGCCGTTCAGTTTTATCTGCTCAGGGCTTAAAAATATCAGCGATTACGCCAAAGTTTCTAATTATGCCTATAAAACCATGAAACGGCTTTTACCGGGTCCTTATACTTTTGTTCTCCAGGGTTCAAAACTGGTTCCCAAAATAATGCTCACTAATCGTAAAACTGCCGGCATACGTGTGCCGGATAACGCCATCTGCCTCGCGTTGGTGGAGGGGCTGAATAATCCTGTCATTTCCACAACCGCGGCAACACCGGATGGCGAAATTTTTTATGACCCGTCTTTTATTCAGGATTTCTTTGGCTCCAGAATAGATGTCGTCATTGACGGAGGGCCTGTTCCGAATCAGCCCTCCAGTGTAATCTCTTTGAACAATGACATACCTGAAATCATACGAGAAGGTATCGGCGATATAAGTATCTTTGAGTAAGGTGTTTGGTGTTTGGTATTCAAAAAAATCAGATCATTAAATACCAGACACCAAGCACTGACACACGAAACACCTAATCCTGGCTTACTTCTCTGCGTCGTCGTCGTCGTCTTCCCTTAATTTCTCCTGAAGATTTTCTCTCAGCAGCTCTCCGAAACTTGAAGTCGGAGGAGCCATATTATCTATATATTCACTGAGAAGACTCTGATCGTCTTCAGCTTCAAGCCGTTTAATGGAAAGGCCGATTCGTCTTTCATCACCGTTAATGTTCATGACTTTGGCGGTAATGAGATCACCGACATTAAATTTTCCGGCCGGGGTTTTTATCTTTTCCTTGCTGATTTCAGACACATGAACAAGTCCTTCTATGCCTTCTTCCAGTTCCACGAATACCCCGAAATCGGTAATATTTGTCACCGTGCCTGTTATCTCTTTGCCGACTTCATAACGTTCCGCAACAGTCTCCCAGGGGTCCGGCTCCATCTGTTTGATTCCCAGGGAAAATCTTTCGCTTTCCTTCTCAATATCAAGGACCTTTGCCTGAACCACGTCCCCTTTCTTATAGATTTCAGAAGGGTGCTTTATGCGCTTTGTCCAGGAAATATCCGAAATATGCACAAGGCCGTCAATGCCTTCATCAATACCGATAAAAAGACCGAAGTCAGTAATATTCTTGATTTTTCCTTCAATGATCGTGCCCACGGGGTATTTTTCACCGATCACATCCCACGGATTCGGGACAACCTGTTTCATGCCAAGGGAGATACGCCTGTTTTCAGGCTTGATATCCAATACAACAGCGTCAACTTCCTCGCCTACGGAAACCATTTTGGAAGGATGGCGGATTTTTCGCGTCCATGACATTTCAGAAACATGAATCAGCCCCTCAATACCTTCTTCCAGTTCCACAAATGCGCCGTAGTCTGTCAGACTGACAACTTTTCCGGTGACATGGGAATCCACAGCATATTTTTCCATGGCCGAAGCCCAGGGATCCTCTGTCAGTTGTTTCATTCCTAAGGAAACTCTTTCTTTTTCAGCATCAAGACCAAGAACCTTTACGCTGATTTCATCACCCACTGAAAAAAGTTCTGACGGATGTTTCACCCGTCCCCAAGAAATGTCCGTAATATGGAGCAGGCCGTCCACTCCCCCGAGGTCAACAAAGACACCGTATTCGGTAATATTCTTAACAATTCCGTTTACAACTTTGCCTTCGTGTATGGACTCCAGAGTCGCGGCTCTCACAGCATCCCGTTCTTCCTCAAGGATGGCCCGTCTTGACAGAACAATATTGCTTCGTTTCCGATTATATTTCAGAATCTTGAACGTAAAGGTCTGTCCCACCATTTCATCAAGGTTACGAATCGGACGCAGATCAGCCTGTGAACCTGGCAGAAAGGCCGCAACACCGATATCCACGGAAAAACCGCCTTTTACGCGGCTCAGAATAATACCTTCGACTGTCCCGTTTTCGTCATGCGCTTTCTTGATTTCTTCCCATATTTTAACCTTGGCTGCCTTTTCTTTTGAAAGGATGACAACTTCTTCTTCCTCATCCCAGAATTCAACCATTACCTCCACGGGATCGTCTACTTTGACGTCAATGTTACCCTGTTCGTCTTTGAATTCCTGAATCCGAATCTGTCCCTCTGACTTATATCCGATGTCAACAAGCACATGATCCTTGTCCACCGAGATGATCTTACCTGTGACAACTTCTCCCTCCTCAAAACGCTTGAAGCTCTCTTCGTACATATCCATGAGGCTTTCCATGCTCTCATCTGCCCCCTGGGTGTCATCATCGGTCTTGTCGCTGTCAGACTCCAACAATCCGGTTTCCTCCATAACAATTTTATCCAATACATTTTCCTGATCAAACTGATCGGTTACATCATTTTTTACAAAATCTTCCATTAAAAATAATATCCCCCTTAGCCTAATTTAATACAGTCACCTAAATGAGGCAACCTTTTAAACACAAAATTCTATCAGACAATTTATTAAAAAACAACAATTTTTTTCATAAAAAGGCATTTTTAATGTCAGACAGCATCAGTTCGACAACTCCTTCGGCAGAAAGATCAGTGGAATTTATGATAATGGCGTCATCAGCAGACCTTAACGGGGCCAGGGACCGGGTACTGTCTCTTTCATCGCGGCATCTGATATCGTTTTCAACATCTTCAAGCGGCTGAGTTTTTAATTCATTGTAACGCCTGAGCGATCTTGCTTTGTGGGACGCGTCCAGGAAAAACTTTATATCCGCATTTGGAAACACGACTGTGCCCATGTCACGCCCTTCAAATATGACACCTTTTTCCCGGGCCATATCCCTTTGTATATTAAGAAGAAATTCTCTTACAACAGGTACGGCCGCAACTGCCGACGCGAGCATGGTTATTTCAGGCATTCGGATCTGATCGGTAATATCCGCACCATTTGATAACAGACGGGTTCCTTTTTCATCCCGTATAAATTTTAACGTCATGGCATGACACAGGTTTTCAAGTCCCGCGTCATTGTCCGGGGATATTTCCACGGTTTTTGCTTCATAAGCGACAGCTCTGTATAACGCGCCAGTATCAATGTATCTGTAAAAAAGACAATCCGCAAGCATCCGGCTTACTGTTGTTTTGCCTGCCCCGGCAGGGCCGTCTATTGTAATAAGAAAATGTTTCATGTAATTATGTTGTTGTTCATCCTTTGCTTTTTTAAAAATAAATCCGAGCGGATCCGTTTTTATAACTGTTCAGGTATTCAGGAAATTACTTGCTGCTCCCCTAATGTATTACCAATTTTTCAAATAATGACAAATTTTACATCAAAGATCAATAAGTTTATCGTAATATTGTAACCCTAAATGAGTTGTGGAATAAGCATATAAATACGCCATGTACGACTTTTTTTAACCGGAGAGAAGACGGAGAGACAATGCCACAAAGACACGAAGACACAAAGAGACACAAAGAAACACAAAGAAAACACAAAGAACCTTCGTGGGACTTAGCGCCTTTGTGCCTTCGTGGCATTGTAAGTCTAGGCCGTCTAAATCACCTATTTTTATTTGCCCGTTTTCCGACTGTACTGTTGCCCCCCTTTGACAAGCTCCCCCCTTCGACAAGCCCCCCCTTCGACAAGCTCAGGGCACGCTGCTGTTCCCGCTCCCTGAGCCTGTCGAAGGGAGCGGGAACAGCAGCGGACAGAATCGGATAAAAAATAATGGCAAAAAGTGACATTTTCAGACGGCTCATTGTAAGTCGCACATCGCGTTATAAATATGATTTTCCATAAATCATTTAGGATCACAATATCGTAAAACCTGTCCGGGAACTCGAAATGAATTAATTATCTGTCAGGACTTGATTTTATTTCAGTGAATGCCTGAATTTAAATATAAAACTCATTGACATAATTCATTTTCACATTTACATTGCAATAATTATTATGGAGGGTATTTGAAAATGTCTGATTCTAAATTGCTGAGTCTGTCCCGGGCCATTGCCCGTTTTGTGCCTGACAGCAGCCAAGTGGTAATGGGAACGTCTCTGGAGACGTTCATTCCTTTTGCAGCAGGCCATGAGCTGATTCGCCAGAGAAAACGCGACCTGACGCTGATCGGCCCGATTTCCGATATTTTATTTGATCAGGTTGTGGGAGGCGGCTGTGTGCATAAAATCCGGGCTGCCTGGGTGGGAAATGTCATCACCGGTTCCGGCTATAATTTCCGACGTGCGGTTGAGGGCGGAACCATTGAAATGGAAGACCACTCCAATCTGACCGTGTCAATGGCATTGAGGGCAGGGGCCATGGGGGTTCCGTTTATGCCTGCCCGGACTGCTCTGGGCAGTGATCTGTTTAAAACCAACACCAGCCTGAAAGTTATCAGCTGTCCTTTTACGGGGGATACCCTGGCCGCCGTGGCAGCCATTAATCCTGATGTGGCAATTATTCATGTGCAACGGGCAGATGAATATGGGAATGCCCATGCCTGGGGAAATCTGGGCATCACCCGTGAAGCCTGTATGGCCAGCCGTCATGTCATTATTACGGCTGAGGAGATTGTTTCTCCGGATGTCATTACCAGTGATCCCAACCGGGTGATCACACCGGGCTTCCGGGTCAGCGCGGTGGTTCATGCGCCATGGGGAGCGCATCCCTCACCCGTGCCGGGGTATTATAATCGGGATCATCAGGGGTTTATTGATTATCGGACGGCCAGCAAGACTTCGGAAACTTTTGCGGATTGGCAGGCCCGATGGGTGGACGCGGTGCACAGCAGCGATGATTATCTGAGATTGCTGGGAGAGGAACGAGTGGCCGAACTGGCTTTGAACCATCATGTCATACCGGAGGCTGTGGATTATGGGTATTAAAAATAAGGGTTACACACTGCCCCAGCTCATGGTGACAGCCGCTGCCCGCGAGATTGCCGACAACGAGGTGATATTTGTGGGGATGCGTCTGCCCATGTTGAGCTTTTTTCTGGCAAAAAGCACCCATGCGCCCAATGCTGTGGGGGTTTATGAACTGGGGATCGTGCGGGATACGGTCGCACCTGAAGGAATTCTGACCATGGGGGATCTGCCGAATCTTTTCCGGGCACAATGGCTGGCTGACACTGCTGATGCCATGGGACTGCTTCAGCAGGGATTTGTGGATGCCAGTTTTATCGGCGGAGCACAGGTGGATCGTTTTGGAAATCTGAATACCAGTTATATTGGCAGTGTTGAAAACGTGGACACCCGTCTGCCAGGAAGCGGGGGAGCCTGTGACCTTGCCAGTCTGGGAAAACGCCACATTATTATCATGGCGCATCAGAAGCACCGCTTTGTCCCGCGTGTGGATTACATCACCTCCCCGGGTTATGGTGAGGGACCAGGCTGGCGTCAGCAGATGGGTCTCACCGGGGGCGGTCCTTCTGCTGTCATTACCACGCTCGGGGTCCTTCATTTTGATCCGGATACCTGTGAGATGACACTCACCTCAGTTCATCCCGGTGTGACCGTGGATGAAGTGTTGGAAAATACCGGCTGGCCCCTTCAGATCGCGGCGGAACTCTCCCAGACACCTGAGCCGACAGACGCAGAACTGAGCATGTTGCGGCGGTTTGATCCGAAAGGGTATTGGACCGGGGCGTGATTTAAGCTGTATCTGCCAAAGCAGTAAGGCCCTTTTGTCTTGTGAGGGCCTATAAAAATATAGCTCGGTAATTTACTCCCGGGCAGGAAGTGAGGCAAACATGGATTACGAGTCAATTGACACAATAATACCGACACTCGGCAAAGCTGGCATTTCCACCCCCATCCAAAGATGGGAAAAAAATTCCCACAGCCGGAATTTTGTATCAGACACGGCCAGGGTTTTAATTGATGTGAGCCTGACAAGTGTCACAAAGACGTTCAAAGAGGAAAAGGAACCCCCTTCTTTTGAGATAGCTGGTCCCAGGGAAAAAATATATTTTGACCCGAGCAAACTGAGGTGTGCGCTGGTGACCTGCGGGGGGCTTTGTCCCGGGCTGAACGGCATTATACGATCTATTGTTTTGGAGCTTTATTACGGATACGGGGTCCGGAATATTTACGGGATTCAGTACGGGCTTCAGGGCTTTATTCCCAAATACGGCCATGACATCGTGGATATTAAACCGGAAGCTGTTGCCAATATTATTAAAAAAGGCGGTTCCTTCCTGGGGTCTTCAAGAGGCCCCCAGGATGTCGGAGAAATTGTTGATTGTCTCGAAAGAATGAACATCGGTGCTTTGTTTATGATCGGCGGCGACGGAACCCTTATGGCGGCAACCAAAATCGCCGATGCCATCACAGAAAGAGGTCTGAAAATCAGCGTGGTCGGGATTCCCAAAACCATTGATAATGATATTCATCTGGTCTCCCGCTCATTTGGGTTTGATACTGCTGTGGAAGTCGCGACCAATGCCATCCGGGCAGCCCATAATGAAGCCCAGGGATATCCCAACGGCATTGGTCTCATAAAGCTCATGGGCAGACACTCGGGCTTTATTGCCTCAACAGCGGCCCTGGCCCAGCAGGATGTGAATTTTGTGCTGATACCGGAAGTTGAGTTTGATCTGGAGGGTCCGGGGGGATTTCTGGATACCCTTGAAAAACGCCTGAAACTCAGGGGACATGCGGTGATCGTTGTGGCAGAAGGAGCAGGTCAGAAGCTGTTTGAAGCCAGAGGTGAAGAATATGACGCATCAGGAAATGTGAAACTCAATGATATCGGCCTGTTTTTAAAGGATGCGGCAATATCCTATTTTGAAGAAAAGAATATCAAAATATCGCTTAAATATATTGATCCCAGCTATATCATAAGGAGTCTGCCTGCCAATGCCAATGATCATGTGTTTTGTAGTTTTTTGGGACGTGACGCGGTTCATGCGGCCATGGCCGGGAAAACAAAACTTCTCATAGGACACTGGAACAACCATTTTGTGCATATTCCCATGACCGCATCCGCTGGAAAACGCAAGCAGGTTGATCCCCATGGAAAACTGTGGAGCAGCGTGCTTGACTCAACGGGCCAGGGATCGTTGAAAAATGGTTGAGGGGCTTGGGGCTTGGGGCGTGAGGCTTGGGGCTTGGGGCGTGAGGCTTGGGGACCGGGGATTTGTGATTATTTGATAAATTAGAAATGAAATTTGTTATAGTGCCCTTCAGGGTACTTTCGCTCTCAGCCAGGAGGTTTACCTCCTGGCTTTTTTTTAGCTGATATGTAAGAAAAACAATCTTTCAGTGTATCTAATATAAAAGATGGAACAAGCCTTTGCACAGGTTTTTCAATTTGCAAAAAAATATTGCATTTGGTTTTTTATGTTGATAACTATCTGAGTGAATTTTTTTTAACATCAGCCAGACAGCCCGGTAAATTATCATAATATTCGGATTATTAGAAATAAATATGAAAACAGTGTCAATCAGAGATAACTACGCCGAAGTTCTGACATCGCTAGGTGAGTTGCAGCCGTCTGTCGATCTGGCTCTGCAGCGCTATATAATTGAACGAATCACCTCCAAAGTGGCCGAACTCCGGGAGAAGGACAGTTTGTTTCAGAGCAGGTATGGCTGTGACTATCCGACTTTTGTTCGGCGTGTCGGCGAAGATGAGGAGTTTGTCATTCATATTGAAAAAAACATAAACAAAATGTGGGAAGCCGACCAGGCCGAATGGGAATTCTGCCACAAAGGAACTGAGGATTGGATGCAAACATTGCGGAGCATTTTGCTGGCATCGTAAATTCTGCCCGGACTCTGTTTGGGCAGATGTCTTATCACACTGATATTACTCCGAAACGGGCTATTCTGAATCTTCATGCAAAATATGGTTCATGCCGGGTGTTTGTCACCGAGTTGTTCAGTGACAGCATACGGAAATACCGATATTATGTCCTGATGGGAAACCGGGTTGAGGCAGGATTTGACAACAGCCCGGATCCCCGTGCGATTCGGCTCAGATACGGAAAAATAGGTGAGGAGCATGCGGGCGAACATATACCGCATCTTCACCGGGAAGATAAGACGGAGATGACGCTGACAAAGGAAATGACTTTTGAAGATTTTGTCAGATGGCTGGAAAATAATCAGTAGATCAAAATTTTTTTCAACATATTGTTTTTGATAATAATACAGGGAGTGCAAAAATGAAGCGGACGCGGAATTTTTGCACTCCCTTTGTCCCGAAAATTTTTCGATCTACTGATAATGTAACATGCGAAGAAGCAAAAGAACAGAAAGCCACCTGACCTGTCGTTTGACAGAACGGCTTTTGAGATGTTTAAAATAAAAAATATTAAAAGCGAGGTATAAAAATGGTAAAAAAGACTAAAATGCTAGCACTTTCAATAAGTTTTATCTTGGCGATTTGCAGTTACGCTGCCGCGGAATGGCAAGTGCCCGACACCGGACAGAACGAATGTTATGATTTCGATAATCATAAAATAATTGATTGCGGCAATACAGGACAGGATGGCAGTTATAAAGAGACCACCAACCAGCCTTCCTACACCAAACTGGATTCTAACGGAGAGGTTCTGCCTGATGATGCTGAAACATGGGCTATGGTTCAGGATAACGTGACAGGGCTGATCTGGGAAGTAAAGACGGACAGCAATAAAAGCACCACATATACCTGGGATGAAGCAGATGCTTACGTTAAAAGTCTCAGCCTGGGCGAGTCTTCTGCTGAGTGGCGGCTTCCCACCATCAAAGAATTAGCATTTATTGTAAACAGAGGCACAGCTAACCCTTCTGTCAACAAAACTTACTTTGCTAACACGCAATCTGACTTTTACTGGTCATCTGACGACTTTGTCCCCCAAGCGGATAGCGCTTCAAATGAGGCATGGGTTGTGAAGTTCAACGATGGTCGTGTTGAATACGTTACTCATGATAAGTCAACCTCAGAGCATTATGTTCGTGCTGTGCGTGGTGACAAATTATCCGTCTCCCGTTTCATAGACAACGGCGATGGCACGGTGACGGATGTAGCAACAAAACTGATGTGGAAGCAGACCCCGGAAAGTATGGCATGGAAAGATGTACCCGCTTATTGTGAAGAACTGACCTTTCCTGAGGAAAATGGTTATAGTGACTGGCGGGCACCGAATATCAATGAATTGCAATCTCTGGCGGATTACAGCAAAAACATTACCATAAACACCAACGCGTTTCCCGATGCCGCTGGAAAATACTATTGGTCGTCCACCACCAGAGCCGAGGCCAATGAGAATCATCACGCCTGGTACATGGGAGCCGGAGGCGATATCTACCGAGGTGACAAAGGGGCTTCCAAAAATGTGCTTCCTGTGCGCGGCCCTGTAGATGAGATATTCAACTTCGGTCATGCCATACTGGGTCTGAAAGCGCTTGCAGGGCTTGAGGAAAACGGCCCTTATCTTGATATGAACGGTGATCAGAAAACAGGGCTGGAAGATATTATTTTTGTGTTAAGAAATATTGCTGGTCTGTAGTTTTTAAAAAAACAAGTCTCACTCCGGAGTGCCAAACTGCAAGTTTGGCACTCCGGAGATTACCCTGCCACCTCAATCTGTCCTGGTTTTTCCCCTGCCAAAAAGCGGTTCCGCATTTCTTTATAAGCCTTCTCCAGATTTCTGACAAATTGCGGCGTATCAAAAAGAGGATGTGTTGTGCGATGTTTTGCGAGCTTCTCCCGTATTGCCTGCAATTCTCCCGCCTCCTGAGTAATATCGGATGTCGCCAGCCGAACCGCAAGCCCCTCATATTCTTGTAAAGTATGGGCGATCAGTTCAGGCAGGCCCATTGCCGTCAGAATACTTGAAGACGCGCGGGACGCATAATGCCCCCCCTGAAGTGTAATCACAGGAAGCCCTGCCCACAAAGCATCTGTTGTGGTTGTATGCCCATTATAAATCCGTGTGTCCAAAGCCAGACCCGCGAGCCGATGCCGGGCCAGATGATCCGCTTTTGACGGAAGCTTCTCCGCAAACACAAGCTGTTCCGCATTCACACCTCTGGTTTCCGCGTCCCGTCTTAAATTCCTTTTGATGGTATCGGTCGCGTGAGCCAGCCACAGAACACTTTCCGGAACCTGGCGGAGAATCTTCATCCACACATCAAACATGACCGGTTCGATTTTATAGGCCTGGTTAAAGCAGCAAAAAACAAAACCGTGTTCAGGCAATCCGAAATCCGCTTTTGTCCAAAGTTTGTCCGAAATCTTCTGGGCGTTGTCATTGACCTGAAAATGTGGCAGATATGCAAAATTCTCACTGTAAAAAGGTGCATGATCTTCAGGCGTTACAATTTTGTCCGTGATGATATAATCGAAAAAATCAGCTCCGGTCGTTCCTGGAAAACCAAGATAAGTGGCCTGAACCGGTGCGGGGCGAAGCGCGCATATCCCTAATCTGCTGCCGCCGGTAAAGCCCATCAGATCAACGAGAATATCCACCTCATCTTCGTATATCCGCTTTGCCGCGTCCGCATGACCGTCATTCCGAATATCAGCAAATTTGTCACACTCCTGCTGAATTCTCGCCCGGTGTTCGCTTTTGTCATCCTGTCCGTAAGAATAGCAATGGACATTAAACTCCTCCCGGTTATGCAATCCGAACACACGGAGCATAAGATGCGCCACAGGATGATTACGAAAATCTTTGGACAGATAGCCCACAGTGATTTTTCTTCCGGATGATTTTCGCTTATCAAAAGAAAAGCCTAAATTCAAGTCAGATATTGGTCGGACAACATCCCTCACCCATGACGTTGCAATGGCAAAATTGCGAGCCGGATCAGCATGTCTCGTAAGACTCGTAAACGGATCTTCAACCGCCCGTATCCCATTTTTCAACGCATCATCCGTCAGTTCATCCAGCTTATCTGTCAACGCCTCGTATCCCTGCCAGTCGCACGTTTGCTGCAACTGAGGAACAAGATTGCTGTAACCCTGAGCATAATTCGGGTTGATTTTAAGCGCATTGCGGTAACAAAGGATTGCTTCGTCTGTTCTCCCCTGATCTTCCAAAACAATCCCCATATTGTTATAAGCCTGGACATAATTCGGATTGATCTCCAACGCTTTGGCATAACAGGCAATTGCATCCTGGCCCCTGACCTGATCCCTGAACATATTTCCCATGTTGTTATAAGCCTCGGCATAGTTCGGATTCATCTCCACCGCTTTTTGATAACACGCTATAGCCTCCTCGGTCTTGCCCTGATCTCTCAGGAAATTGCCTCTTTGATAATGTTTGATGGCTTGAGGCTTGGGGCCTGAGGCTTGGGATTTGTGATTTATTTGAGATTCGTAATTTGTAATTTGTGATTTATTTGTAATTTGAGATTTGTGATTTGTGATTTGTGATTTATTTGTAATTTGAGATTTGTCATTTGTCATTTTCTGATAAGCAGCTTCCACGGAGCGTGCAAAGGAATTGGAATCGCACAAAGGAGAATTCTCCATTTTCTGACGCAGGGAGGCACGGAGTGCCGCAAGCCGGTTAATATCTCCGGCAAGCTGAACGGTCTTGGAAATATACTCGGCCTCGGTTTCGGCAATGAATTCCGTCAGTCCGATCCGCGTCAGAATGCTTGTTCCCACGCGTGAGACATGACGTTCCCCGCGCAAAGTTATCACCGGAACCCCCATCCAAAGAGCTTCACATGAGGTTGTAGTTCCGTTATATGGAAAGGGATCAAGCGCGATATCCACCTGATTATACAGATCAAGATGTTTCACTCTCGAAGATACGCTGGACATTATGGTGATGCGGTCTGCGGTAATGCCGTTCATCAAGAAGAGTTCAGAATAACGAGCCCGGGTTGCCTCATCCGCCAACTGCTTGCTTTTGATGAGGAGATGTGAACCCGGAACCTGCTGTAAAATCTGGGACCACACGGCCACCACATTTTCAGTGACTTTGGTTGAGTTGTTGAACGATGCAAACGTGATTTCATTGTTTTTCAAAGCTGGCAATTCAGCCACTTCGGGCGTTTTGGAGAGCGGAGAATAGCAAAGAAAACCGCCCGGCAGACGCACCAGCGTCTCACTGAAATATTTGTCCTCCCCCTCGGGATCTGCCGCGGCGTCGGTGAAGCGGTAATCCATGACCGACATGCCTGTCGTGCCAGGATATCCGAGCCATGTCACCTGAACCGGGGCAGGCTTTCGGGCAAACACAAGAAGATGGTCATTTGCGGAGTGTCCCGCCAGATCCACAAGAATGTCAATACGGTCGTGGCGAATTTGTTCCGCGATATCAGCATGGCTTTTTCCTACGGTGCTGCACCAGTGATCCGCAAGGGATTTGAGTTCCGTGGTCACTTCGTCGGGATTTTGCAGATGAGCGTAGCAGAATATCTCCACCCGGGTTTTGTCGTGTCCTCTGAACAGCGGCGTTATGAAATACGCGCATGAATGCCTGTGAAAATCAGGAGAAACATAGCCGATGCGAAGCCTTCGCCCCGATGTTGAATCATTAAGATGTGACAAAATTTCTTTTGTCAGGGGTTTGGCGTGTTGTTCATCCCATAAGCGATGCTGTTCATATAGCCACTCGGAGGAATAATGCGGGCCGAAATTTCGGGCATCTCCGTACTGATAAGTAAACAGCAAATTGCTGTGCGCCTGATAATACCCCGGTCTGATTTCCAATGCTTTTTTATAATAAGCAATGGCCTCATCCACTCTGCCCTGATCTTTTAAAATGTTGCCAATATTATTATGGGCTTCGGGATAATCCGGCTTATTCGCCAGCGCATTGCGGTAACACGAGGCAGCCTCCTCAATCTTGCCCTGGTCATTCAGTGCCACGCCCATGCTGTTATGCGCTTCCGCATTTCTCGGATTGATTTCCACTGCTTTCCGGCAGGACATCACAGCCTCGTCCAGTCTGCCCTGATCCTTGAGTGCGTTGCCCATGTTGTTATACGCGTCCGCATTTGTGGGTCTCATTTCCAGAGATTTATTATAGCACTCAATGGCCTCTGTCAGCTTTCCCTGCGCTTTCAATGTATTGCCCATGTTATAAAGCGCATCCGCGTTTTTCGGATTAATCTCCAGGGCTTTTTCATAACATTGAATAGCCTCATCCAACTTTCCCTGGTTTTTCAGAATTGCTCCCATGTTGTTGTAGGATTCTGAATAATCGGGCCGGATTTCCAACGCTTTTTTATAGCACTCAATCGCTTCATCTATTTTATTCAGATCTTTCAGAGCCGCGCCCATGTTATTATATGCCTCCGCGTTTTTCGGATTGAACTTCAGCACTTTGCGGTAAGCTTCGACTGCCTCTTGTTTTCTGCCATGAATATTCAGGGCATTTCCCATATTATAGTAAACTTCGGCATAATTCGGATTGATCTCCAATGCTTTTTTGTAAGCATCCAATGATGCCTCGAACTGTCCCCCTGCCCTCAGTGCGGCTCCCAGGATATTATAATACATCGCATTTCGAGGATTAATCTGAATCGCTCTGCTGATAAAATCTGCGGCAACATCATGCCTGCGGGTCTGATGGGCAATAAATCCGAGATAATATAATGAATCAGCATGATTCGGATCTATCTCGATAATTTTCTTATAAACATCTTCAGCCTTGTCAAGCTGTCCGCTTTTATGGTGTTCAATAGCTGTTTTCAAAGCATCATCAATATTGAAACTGGAAGCTGGAAGCTGGAAGCTGGAAGCTGGAATCTGGAATCTGGCTTCAAATATTTCTCGGTAAGTAGTCTCAATGGCTTGTGCAAAAGATTTGGCATCGCACAGCGGAGAGTGCTGCATTCGCTGACGCAGGGAGTGGCGGAGTTCGCTAATCCGAGAAATATCTCCGGCCAGTTGGATTGCCCTGAACACATAATCCTCTTTGTTTTCAGCGATCAGTTCTGTCAGACCGACCCGTGTGAGAATGCTCGCGCCCACGCGTGAGGCATGACGATTTCCGCATAAGGTCACGACCGGAACCCCCATCCACAGGGCCTCGCACGAGGTAATGGTCCCGTTATAAGGAAACGGATCAAGAGCAATATCCACCTGATTATACACATCAAGATGCGCTTCAAGAGAAGGCGTGCGGGGCATCATCATGACACGCTCGGAAGAAATACCATTAGTTGCAAACATTTCAGAATAACGACGCCGAGTTGACTCATTCGCCAATTGTCGGTTTTTGAGTAAAAAACGTGAGTTCGGAATCTGCTGCAAAATCTTTGCCCACAACGCCACCACATTTTCAGTCACCTTGGTGAGATTATTGAACGAACCAAAAGTGATCTGATGGCTTTTCAGTCCCGGCAAATCCGCTATATCGGGGGCAGTGGCAGGCGGCGCATAGCAGAGAAAGCCATTGGGCAAACGCAGCAGTGTTTCGCTGGCATATTGATCGGCTATGCCTTCGGGATCAGCAACCGCGTCAGTGAGACGAAAATCCATGGCATCCAGTCCCGTGGTATCCGGGTAGCCCAGCCACGTCAACTGAACCGGGGCAGGTTTGCGGGCAAAAACAAGGAGGCGATTGTTCGCAGTATGTCCCGCCAAGTCAACAAGAATATCAATTTGGTCATTGCGAATCTGTTCCGCCACAGCAGCATGGCTTTTTCCCAGCACACTGCGCCAATGATCAGAGCGTTCTCTGATTCGCCCGGTTATTTCATCTGTTCTCTGCACATCAGCATAACAGAAAATTTCCACCTGAGACCTGTCATGGGAAGCCAGCAAAGGTTCGATCACATAAGCGCACGAATGCCTCCGAAAATCAGGAGACACATACCCCACCCGAAGCCGCTTTTTTGGAGTTTGTGATTTGTGATTTGGCGTTTCCAGTTTTCCGGCATGGATCGCATTCCATTCCCGATGCTGTTCATACAGCCATTCTGGAGAATTCTCCGCACCATACTGCAATGACAGCAATAAGTTGCTATGCGCCTTATCATAATCTGGCTTAATCGCCATTGCTTTTTTATAACAGTCAACCGCGGCCCTCATCTTGCCCTGTTCCTTGAAAGCGTTTCCCATGTTATTATGGACTTCCGCGTTGTTCGGCGTAATCTCCAATGTTTTCCGACAGCAGGCAATGGCCTCGTCTAAGTTCCCCTGATCTTTGAGCGCGACACTCATGTTATTGAATGCCTCAGCATAGTCCGGTTTAATCTCCAACGCGTTTTGATAAGCCGCAATCGCATCATTTAATCTGCCCTGATCATTCAGGAGATTGCCCATATTATTATACGCTTCAGCATAATCCGGCCTGATCTCTATGGCTTTTTGATAAGCAGCAACGGCCTCCTCGATTTTTCCCTGATCATTCAGCGCGACCCCCATATTATTATGATAGTTGGCGTTTCGAGGATTGATTTCAATAGCCTTACGCATCAGGTCTATGGCAGCATCATGTTTATCCGTCTGATGAGCAATAAAGCCAAGATAATGCAACGCATCCGAATGATTCGGATTCACCGCAAGAATCTCCTTATAAATCTTTTCAGCCTTATCCAGTTCCCCAGCCTGATGACACTGAAGCGCGTTGTTGAAATTTGAAACTTGAAACTTGAAACTTGAAACTGGATGCTGGAGACCAGACACGGGAGTTTCGAGTTTCGAGTTTCGAGTTTCCAGTTTCCAGTTTCGAGTTTCGAGTTTCGAGTTTCCAGTTTCCAGTTTCGAGTTTCCAGTTTCGAGTTTCCAGTTTCCAGTTTCCAGTTTCCAGTTTCCAGTTTCGAGTTTCCAGTTTCGAGTTTCCAGTTTCGAGTTTCCAGTTTCGAGTTTCCAGTTTCCAGTTTCCAGTTTCCAGTTTCCAGTTTCAAGCCATTTCACCCACATTTCTCGGTAGGCCGCTTCAACAGAGCGAGCAAAGGAGACTTCATCGCATAAAGGAGATTTCTCCATTCGCTGCTGGAGGGATGCCCGAAGTTGTGCGAGCCGGTCAGTATCACGGGCCAGTTGCACGGCTTTGGCAATGTAATCCGCCTCATTTTCAGCGATCAGTTCTGTTAATCCGAGGTGGGTCAGAATGCTCGTTCCCACGCGTCCCACATGGCGATGTCCGCGTAAAGTCACAATGGGAACCCCCATCCAAAGGGACTCAAAGGAAGTTGTGGTCCCGTTATACGGAAACGGATCAAGACCGATATCCACCTGATTATACATGGCAAGATGGTCTTTTTGCCCCGGGGTTCGGGGCATCATTGTAATACGCTCGGAAGGAAGGCCATTTTTCGAGAACACCTCAAGATAATTGCGCCGGGTTGCCTCGCTCTCCAGCTGCCTGCTTTTGAGCAACACTCGTGATCCGGGAACCTGATGTAAAATCTGCGACCAAACCGCGATGACGTTCTCTGTCACCTTGCTCAGATTATTAAACGATCCAAAAGTGATCTGATTGGTTTTCAGAAAAGGCAGTTCCGGTATCTCCGGCGTTATGTAAAGCGGGGAATAGCAATGAAAACCATTGGGGAGGCGCACCAGGGTTTCGCTGGCATATTTGTCTGCAATGCCTTCGGGATCCGCAATGGCATCAGTGAGGCGGTAATCCATGACATCCATTCCCGTGGTGTCCGGATAGCCAAGCCATGACACCTGAATCGGCGCGGGTTTGCGGGCAAACACAAGGAGGCGGTTATTTGCAGTATGCCCCGCAAGATCAACAAGAATGTCAATGCGGTCATTTCGGATCTGTTCCGCAATCTCTGCATCTGTTTTTCCAACTGTGCTATACCAGTGATCCGCGAGCTTCCTGGCCCGCTCAGTCATTTCGTCGGATTTTTGCACCTCGGAATAACAGAAAATTTCCACCTGTTTTTTGTCGTGGAGGCTGAAGAGCGGCTCTATGAAATACGCACAGGAATGCTTGCGAAAATCAGGAGACACATAGCCCACGCGCAGCCGTCTGTCAGAAATTCGTTCATTTGTATGAGGCAGAATCTCCGCGGCCAGTGGTTTGGCATGATTTTCATCCCATATGCGATGCTCCTCAAACATCAGTTCGGGTGTGTGTTCGGAACCGTACTGCAACGCAAACAGCAGATTACTATGGGCTTTATAGTATCCTGGCTTGATCTCCATGGCTTTTCTGTACGCGTCAATCGCCTCATCCAAATGCCCCATATCCTTAATCGCGTTGCCTAAGTTATTATAGACCTCAGCATAATCCGGGTTGACCTTCAGTGCTTCCCGATAACACTCAACTGCCTCCTCAATTTTCCCCTGATCCTTCAGCACACTCCCCAGATTATTGTAAGCTTCATAATAGGTTGGCTTGATTTTCAATGCCTTGCGGCAGCACTCAGCCGCCTCATCCAATCTGCCCAGATCATAGAGCGAAAGCCCCATGTTATTGCAGGCTTCGGCATAATCCGGCTTGGCCTTTAATGCCCCTTTATAAGCTTCAACACTTTCCTCCAGTTTTCCCTGGCTCTTGAACGCGGCCCCCATATTGTTATACGCCTCAGCATAATTGGGATTGATCTCCACCACCTTGCGATAACATGCGATGGTTTCATCATACTTACGCTGGTCGTTGAGCGTGTTCCCCATGTTATAGTAAGCTTCGGCATTGTTCGGTTCAATCTCCAACGCTTTTTTATAGCACTCAATGGCCTGCTCCGGCTTTCCCTGATGCTTAAACGCGTTCCCCATGTTATTGTAGCTTTCGGGATGGTTCGGTTTAATCTCCAATGCCTTGCGAAAACAGGAGATGGCCTCATCTGTTTTTCCCCAGCCATTCAGCGTATTTCCCATATTATAATATGCCTCAGCATACCTGGGATTGATCTCCAACGCGTTTTTATATGCGCCAACTGCCTCGTCTAATTTGTTCTGGCTTTTCAGCGCATTCGCCATATTATTGTACGCTTCAGCATAACTGGGATTTATCTCCAATGCTTTTTTATACGCCTCAATACTATCCTCGGTTTTCCCCTGATTTTTAAAAGCCACGCCCATGTTATTATAAACTTCAGGAGAATTCGGATTGATCTCCAGAACCTTACGATAACATGCGATGGCCTCATCCGTTCTGCCCAGACCAATGAGCGTGTTCCCCATATTATAATAGGCTCCGGCATAACTGGGATCAATCTCAACCGCTTTTTTATAAAGCCTGATTGCCTCGTCAAATCTCCGCTGCTGCTTCAGTTCGGTAGCCTGATTATTATAATTTATTGCTTCCTGGGAAACCACCTGATTCACAGTTTTTTGTGGTGAAACAGATGATTGAAACCTCAAATTTGGAACTTGTTCCGCCCCTCCAGTTTCCAGTTTCGAGTTTCGAGTTTCAACTTTCAAGTTTTCAGTTTCAAGTTTCAAGTTTCGAGTTTCAAGTTTCGAGTTTCGAGTTTCCTGTTTCCTGTTTCCTGTTTCAAGCATTTTTCGATAGGCCGCTTCAACAGCCTGGGCAAAAGATTTTGCATCGCATAAAGGAGAATTCAGCATCCGCTCACGCATGGCGGTGCGGAGTTGTTTAAGCCGTTCAACATTCCCTGCCAGTTGAACAGCCTGAGAAATATAATCCGCCTCGGTTTCAGCGATCATTTCCGTCAATTCAACCTGAGAGAGGATGCTTGTGCCGACCCGTGACACGTGCCGGCTTCCACACAGGGTTATGACCGGAACGCCCATCCACAGGGCCTCACACGAGGTTGTTGTTCCATTGTATGGAAAAGGATCAAGCGCGATATCCACCTGATTATATAACTCCAAATGTTCTTTTCTGGATGAGGTGCGGGGCTGCATTGAGACATATTCCTCGGAAATACCGTTTTTCAGGAACATCTCATAATAATAATCCCGAGTGGTTTTGTCTGCCAGTTGTCGGCTCTTGATCAAAAGACGGGAACGAGGTGTTTGGTGTAAAATCTGAGACCACACTGCAACCACATTCTCAGTCACTTTGGTTAAATTGTTGAACGAACCAAAGGTGAGATGCCCGGTTTTTATAAAAGGTAATTCAGCCACCTCCGGCAGTGTATCCGGCGGCGTATAACAGAGAAATCCCCGGGACAGACGCACCAGCGTTTCAGAGACATATTTATCGGCCACGCCTTCGGGATCCGCCACCATGTCGGTGAGGCGGTAATCCATGACATCCATTCCTGTGGTATCCGGGTACCCGAGCCACGTCACCTGCACCGGGGCAGGCTTTTGGGCAAATACAAGGAGATGATTATTCGCAGTATGTCCGGCAAGGTCAACAAGAATATCAATGCGATCTTTTCGGATTTGTTCCGCAATTTCATCATCCGTTTTCCCTATGGTGCTGTACCAGTGATCAGAAAGCATTTTGAGCTGTTCGGTCATCTGATCAGGTTTTTCAACAGCAGCGTAACAAAAAATTTCCACCTGAGTCTTATCGTGTCCTCTGAACAAAGACGCCGCGAAATACGCGCACGAATGGAAACGAAAATCAGGAGAAACATATCCCACACGAAGCCGTCTTCCGGAAACTGCATCAATGGAATGGGGCAGAATCTTGTCTGCCAGCGGTTTTGCATGAGTTTCTCCCCATTTGAGATGCTCCTCATACAGCCAGTCAGACGAATACCCTGTTTTGTACTGCAACGTGAACAGCAAATTGCTATGGGCCTGATGGTAAGTCGGTTTGACCCTCAGCGATGCTTTGTAACAACTGACAGCCTCCTCCAGTTTTCCCTGATCTTTGAGCGCGTTCGCCAGATTATTATACGCTTCCGCATGGTTCGGATTGAGTTCCAGGGTTTTTTTATAACAGTCAATGGCTTCCTGAATCTTTGCCTGAGTGTTCAGGAGATTCCCCATATTATAGTGGGTATCAGAATACCTGGGATTAATCTCCAGTGCTTTTTGGTAACACGCAATCGCGTCATTTGCTTTTTTCAGGTTATTATACGCGTTTCCCAGATTATTGTATGCTTCAGCATAATCTGTTTTATTCTCCAGGGCTTTTTTATAACATGCAACTGCCTCCTCGGACTTTTTCTCTCTGTCCAGCATCAGCCCCATGTTGTTATAGGCTTCGGCATAGTTCGGCCTGATTTCAATGGCTTTTCTATAATAAGCCATGGCCGCTTCTTTATCGCCCTGCTCATTCAGCGCGTTCCCCAGGTTATTGCAGACATCCGCATGATTCGGGTCAAGGTCCAGCACTCTGCGATAACATGCGATCATTTCTTCTGCTTTGCCGTGGATATGGAGCGCGTTTCCCAGGTTATAAAAGGCTTCGGTATAATCAGGGTTAATCTCCACTGCTTTGCGGTAAGCGTCAACAGACTCCTCTGCTTTGCCCAGACTGTTCAGAGCTGCCCCCAGATTATTATAATAAATCGCATTCTGAGAATTAATCAGTATGGCCCTGCGAATGAGTTTCACAGCCTCCTCATTCCTGTTGGACTGATGGGCAATAACGCCAAGAAAATGCAGCGCGTCCGGCTGATTCGGATCCATGGTAAGCACCTTGTTGTAAAGCTGTTCCGCCTTATCCAGTTCTCCGGTCTGATGGAGATGCACCGCAGCCTGAAGGAAATCATTGACGCTGAAAACCGGCTGGGGGCCAGGGGCCAGGGGCTGGGGGGTCTCATTTCTCGGCTCCTGGAATTCAGAACCCGGAACCTCAAATCCGGAACCGGGATGCGGCGGTGTCGGTGTGCCGTTTGAACACCATTTCCCCCACATGTTCCGGTAAGCAGCTTCGAGCGACTGGGCAAATGCCTTAAAATTACAGAGGGGCGAATTCTGCATACGCTGTCTTACAGATGCCCGGATATCCCTGAGCTGGTCAATGTCTCCCGCAAGTTGCACGGCCCGGGCAATGTAATCCGCCTCTGTGTCGGCGATGAGTTCGGTCAGCCCGATCCGGGTGAGAATACTTGCCCCCACTCGTGAGACATGCCGCGTTCCGCATAAGCTTATCACCGGAACACCCATCCACAGGGCCTCACAGGTGGTGGTTGTTCCATTGTACGGAAACGGATCAAGACCGATATCCACCTGATTATACAAATCAAGATGCTCTGTCTGAGAAGGCGTGCGAGGTCTCATTGTAACCCGGTCAGAAGAAATGCCGTTTTTGGAGAACATATCATAATAGAGCTGGCAGGTGGCTTCGTCAACCAACTGTCTGCTCTTGATCAAAATTCGAGAACCCGGAACCTGCTGTAAGATTTGCGACCATGCAGCGACCACGTCCGCTGTGACTTTGGTGAGATTGTTAAACGAGCCAAAGGTGATCTGATTTGTTTTCAGGAAAGGCAGTTCTCCCACCTCCGGCGGTTTTAACAGCGGCGAATAGCAAAGAAAGCCTTCATTCAGACGCACCAAGGCTTCGCTGAAATACTTGTCCGCGATATCATTGGGATCCGCGACCGCGTCCGTGATTCGGTAATCCATGGTGTCCATTCCCGTAGTGTCAGGATAGCCAAGCCAGGTGACCTGAACCGGCGCGGGTTTGCGAGCAAAAACAAGCAGGCGGTTATTTGCGGTATGTCCGGCCAGGTCCACAAGGATATCAATGCTGTCATTTCGGATCTGTTCCGCAATCACAGCATCGCTTTTTCCTGCTGTGTTATACCAATGGTCAGCAAATTGCTGAATCCGTTCACTTACGGGATCCGCCTTCTGTAATTCCGCGTAGCAAAACACCTCGACCTGCTGTTTGTCATGCCCCCTGAACAGCGGTTCGATGAAATACGCGCAGGAATGCCCGCGAAAATCAGGAGACACATATCCCACACGGAGCCGCTTTTGGGGATTCTGTTCATTGGTATGCGGCACAATCTCTCCGGTCAGTGGCTTTGCATGTTTTTCATCCCACAAACAATGCTGCTCAAACAGCCAGTCCGGTGAATGACCCGAGGCATACTGCAATGTAAAGAGAAAATTGCTGTGAGCTTCATGATAACCCGGCTTTATCTCCAGGGCTTTTTTGTAATGCTCGGCCGCTTCTCCGAACCTGCCCTGGTCATTCATCGCGTACCCCATGTTATTGTGAGCTTCCGCGTAGTTTGGCCTGATTTCCATTGCTTTATTGTAATAGGCAATGGCATCGGCTGTCCTGCCCTGGTTATTCATGGCCGTGCCAAGATTATTATAAGCTTCCGCGTGTCTGGGATTGATCTCAACCGCTTTTTTATAAGCCTCGATGGATTCCTCAGACTTTCCCATGAATTTGAATGCCACGCCCATGTTATTATACGCCTCGGCATAGCCCGGCTTAATCTCAACCGCTTTTTTATAGCAGTCAACAGATTCCTCCAGCTTATTGAGCAGCTTCATTGATCCGCCCATGTTATAATAGGCTTCCGCGTAATTCGGATTGATCTCTATCGCCTTTTTATAGCAGTCAACAGATTCCTCCAACCTGCCCCAGTTTTTCAGGGCATTGCCCATGTTGTTATGCGCTTCAACATAGTTCGGATTCATCTCCAGGGCTTTTTTATAATTTGCTATGGATTCCTCAAACTTGCCCTGACTCTTGAGCGCATTTCCCATGTTATTATAAGCTTCGGGATACTCGGGAGTGATCTCCAGGGCTTTGTTATAGCAGGCAATGGCCTCATCGGTCTTCCCCAGCTTTTTCAACGCGGCCCCCAGATTATTATGATACAGCGGATTCTGAGGTTTAATCTGAATGGCCTTGTCAATAAGCATCAGGGCATCTTCATCCTTCCCGGTCTGATGGGCAAGAACCCCTAGCAGATGTAAGGCATCTGCCTGGTTCGGATTCATTTCAATGATCTTATTATAAATGGCCCTGGCCTTATCATACTCCCCGGCCTGATGAAGCTGAACCCCGGTATTCAGTGCTTTTTCAAGCTCCGAATTCCGAGTTTCAAGTGTCAAGTTTTGATTTTCTGGTTTCGAATTTCCGGTTTTTAAGCACCATTTTGTCCACATTTCCTGGTACGCGGCTTCCACGGACCGGGCAAAAGCATTGGCGTCGCAAAAAGGAGAATTCCGCATCTGCTCACGGAGGGAGTTTCGCAGTCCGCCAAGCCGGTCAGTATCTCCGGCGAGCTGCACTGCTTTAGCGACATAATCCGCCTCCGTATCAGCAACGAACTCTGACAGGCTGACACGGTTGAGAATACTCGCTCCCACGCGGGAAACATGGCGGTCTCCGGCCAAACTGACAACCGGAACCCCCATCCACATGGCCTCGCAGGTCGTGGTGGTTCCATTATACGGAAAAGGATCAAGGCCGATATCCACCCGGTTATACATGGCGAGATGAGATTCTTTGGAGGCAAGGCGAGGCATCATTATAACCCGCTCCGCGTCTATACCGTTGTTCGAGAACATCTCAAAATAGCGATGCCGGGTGGATTCGTCCGACAATTGGCGGCTTTTGAGAAAGATTTGCGAGCCCGGGACTTGCTGCAATATCTGCGACCACACCGCCACTGTATTCTCGGTGACTTTGCTCAGATTGTTGAATGAAGCAAAAGTGATATGATTTGCTTTCAAAAATGGCAGTTCTCCGATCTCCGGTGCCGGATGAAGCGGAGAATAACAGAGAAAACCAGGCAGACGCACAAGGGTTTCCCGGACATAATTCTCTGACATCCCCACAGGATCGGCTGCCGCGTCGGTGAAACGGTAATCCATGGCAGCCATTCCCGTGGTATCAGGATAGCCAAGCCAAGTGACTTGTATCGGTGCAGGTTTCCGCGCGAAAATCAGAAGGCGGTTTTTTGCAAAATGTCCTCCGAGGTCAACGAGAATGTCAATACCATCCGCACGAATTTGCTCTGCCACTGCTGCATGAGTTTTTCCCATTGTGTTGTACCAGTGATCTGCAAATCCTCTGATTCGTTCTGTCACGTCATCAGATAAATGAACTTCCGCGTAACAGAAAATCTCCACCCGGGTTTTATCATGCGCCCTGAACAAAGGTTCTATGAAATAGGCGCATGAATGGCGACAAAAGTCCGGAGACACATAGCCAACGCGAATTCGTCTTCCAGGTGTCGGATCATTGGTGTGAGGAACAATTTCTTTTGCCAAAGGCTTCGCATGAATTTCGTCCCATTTACAATGCTGCTCATACAGCCAATGCCGCGGACGCGGCGAATCATACTGATAGACACTCAGCAGATTGCTATGGGCTTTGTCGTATCCGGGTCTGATCTCCAATGCTTTTTGATAAGACGCAATGGCTTCGGCTATCCGTCCCGGCTCTTTGAGCGTATTTCCCATGTTATTATACGCCTCGGCAAAGTTGGGTCTGAATTCCAATGCCTTGCGGTAACAGTCAAGGGCTTCTTCAATCTTGCCCTGATCTTGCAGCGAAATGCCCATGTTGTTATAGGCTTCCGCATGGTTCGGCTTCAGTTCCACACCTTTTTTATAGGCTGCAATGGCTTCTTCGGTCTTTCCCTGCCCCTTGAGCGCGTTCCCCAGTTCATTATAGATTTCAGGGAAATCCGGTCTGATCTCCAATGCTTTATGATAACAGGCAATGGCCTCATCAAATTTGCCCTGATCTTTTAACGCGACGCCCAAATTATTGTAGGCTTCAACAAAATTCGGCGCGATATCCAACGTTTTTTTGTAATAAACAATGGCCTCATCTATCTTTCCCTGTTCTTTCAGGGCATTCCCCATATTGTTGTAATAACTTTCTCTGTCAGGGCTGATCTGAATGGCTTTGCCAATGAGATTTATCGCACGTTCATAATTTTTTTCCTGAGAAGCAATGACACCAAGCAAATGCAGGGAATCCGCATGATTCGGATCTGCTGCGAGAATTTTGTTATAAATTTCTCTGGCTTTGCTGATTTCTCCGGTCTGATGATATTGAACTCCTTCTTTTATCGCAGTTTCAATGTCAAATGACGGTTCTCGCTTCTCATTCTCTGGTTGCCAGACAACAGGCGCGGGTTGCTCAAACTGAGACTCCGGAACTTTGAATTCAAAACTCGGCATCTCCGGCTCAGGAAGCTTGAATTCAAAACTCGGGACCTTGAACTCAGGGCTTGGCGTCTCCGGTTCGGGAACATTGAATTCAATACTTGGCATCTTGAACTCAGAACTCGGCGTCTCTGGTTCGGGAACCTTATTAAACTCATAAGTCGGCGTCTCCGGTTCGGGAACATTGAACGCAGCACTCGGAACCTTGAACTCAGGACTTGGCGTCTCCGGTTCGGGAACATTGAACTCAAAACTCGGCATCTTGAACTCAGGACTCGGCGTCTCTGGTTCGGGAACATTGAACTCAGCACTCGGAACCTTGAACTCAGGACTTGGTGTCTCCGGATCGGGAACATTGAACTCAGCACTAGGAACCTTGAACTCAGGACTTGGTGTCTCCGGATCGGGAACATTGAACTCAAAACTCGGCATTTTGAACTCAGAGTTTGGCATCTCTGGTTTAGGAACCTTGAACTCAGGACTCGGCATCTCCGGTTCGGGAAGCTTGAACTCAAAACTCGGCGTCTTGAACTCAGAACTCGGCATCTGAAATTCGGGAGTCTTAAACTCAGGGCTTGACGTCTCTGGTTCAGGAATTTTAAATTCAGGACTTGGCGTCTCCAGTTCGGGAACATTGAACTCAAAACTCGGCATCTTGAATTCAGGACTTGGCGTCTCTGATTCGGGAACATTGAACTCAAAATTGGGAACATTAAACTCAGGACTTGGAATTTCTGATTCCGGAACTTTGAACTCAGCACTTGGCATCTCTGGTTCGGGAACATTTAACTCAAAGCTCGGAACGAATTCAGGACTTGAAATTTCTGATTCAGGAATTTTAAACTCAGCACTCGGTTCCAAGTTTTCAGTTTCCAGTTTCAAGAATTTTCTCCACATCTTTCGGTAAGCGTTCTCCACCGCCTGCGCAAAAGATTTCGCATCGCACAGGGGAGAATTCTGCATACGCTGCCGCAGGGAGGCGCGGAGTTCGCTGAGTCGGTTTTTATCTCCCGCGAGCTGAATCGCTTTGGCAATGTAATCCGCCTCGGTTTCGGCGATCAGTTCTGTTAATCCAAGCCAGTTAAGAACACTTGCTCCGACGCGGGCAACATGCCGTTTTCCCATTAAAGTAATAAACGGAACCCCCATCCATACCGACTCAAACGAGGTAGTCGTCCCATTGTACGGAAAAGGATCAAGACTGATATCCACCTGATTGTACAAGGCTAAATGCTCTTCTCTTGAGGCAACCCGCGGCATCATTTTAATACGGTCGGAGGAAATCCCGTTCTTTGTGAACATCTCAAGATAACGATTCCGGGTGGATGCGTCCGCAGCCTGACGACTTTTGATAAAAAGCTGAGAACCAGGGACCTGCTGTAAAATCTGCGACCATACCGCGACCACGTTTTCAGTGGCTTTGCTCAGATTATTGAAGGAGCCAAACGTGACATGATTATTTTTCAGGCACGGCAGTTCCGTTATATCTGGTGACGGATAAAGCGGCGAATAGGTGAGAAAGCCATTGGGCAGACGAATCAGCGTTTCACTGGCATAAGGGTCTGTCATGCCTTCGGGATCCACGATAGCGTCAGTAAAGCGGTAATCCATGAGAGACATGCCCGTGGTGTCAGGATACCCGAGCCAAGTCACCTGAACCGGGGCAGGTTTGTAAGCAAAAGAAAGCAGACGGTTATTCTCTGTGTGTCCGGCAAGATCAACAAGAATATCAATTTTATCCGCGCAGATTTGTTCCGCAACTGCCTTATGGCTCATTCCCAAAGTGCTGCGCCAGTGGTCAGCGAGATGTTTAATGCGTTCCGTCATATCATCAGGGCGATGCACCTCCGCGTAGCAAAAAATCTCCACCCGGGTTCTGTCATGCGAACTGAGCAGCGGTTCTATGAAATAGATACATGAATGTCTCCGAAAGTCCGGCGACACATAGCCGATACGGAGCCGTCTGTCAGGCGACGGTTCATTGTCAAGGGAGAGGATTTCTCCTGCCAGCGGTTTTGCCTGAGCCTTATCCCAGGAGCGATGCAGATCAAACAGCCATTCCGACGAATAACCGGCCCCATGCTGCAAGGTAAACAAAAGATTACTATGCGCCTGATAATATCTCGGTTTAATCTCCAACGCTTTTTTATAGCAGCCAACTGCCTCCTCGACTTTGCCCTGGTCATTCAGAGCCACGCCCATGTTGCTGTAAGCCTCGGCAAAATTCGGCTTGATCTCCAGGGTTTTCCGATAGCAGTTAATGGCTTCCTCGGCCATGGACTTATCTCGAAACGCATTGCCCATGTTGTTATAAACTTCCGCGAACATAGGATTAATCTCAACCGCTTTATGATAATGACCGATGGCCTCATCAACTCTTCCCAGGTTTTTCAACGCGTTGCCCATGCTGACATGACCTTCCGCGAAGTTGGGATTGATCTCCAATGCTTTCTGATAAGACGCGATGGCTTCCTGGAGCTTTCCCTGCTCCTTCAGCACAAGACCGATGCTGTTGTAAGCGTCCGCAAAATTAGGGTTGATCTCCAGAAGTTTGCGGTAAGCTTCAATGGCTTCTTCATATTTGCCCTGGTCTTTCAGGGCCATGCCCATATTGATATAGGCTTCAGGATAGTTCGGATTCAGTTCCAGGGCTTTTTTGTAGCTCTCAATAGCTTCCTCCGGCTTTCCCATATCCCGCAGCGTAACCCCCAGGTTATTATAAAAATTTCCATTCCTGGGATTAACAGAAATTGCTTTGCGAATAAGGTCGGTCGCGTCATCATGCCTGCCCCTTTGTTGAGCGATAACACCCAGCAAATGCAACGCATCCGCCTGACTCGGATTGATCGTGAGTATCTTCTGATAAACCTCCTCGGCTTTCTCAAATTCTCCGGCCTGATGATGCTGAACCGCGGTATGAAGTGCATTATTGATATCAAATGATAACTGGCGTTCTTCGGCTGCTGGCGGTTTGAAAGATGCCGGAACCTGCTGAAACTCGGCATCTGGAAGTTTAAACTCAGCAGCTGGAATCTCAGGTTCTGCATCCCGGGGGTTAAATGCTGCACTCGGGGGCATCTTAAACTCGGGCGCTGGTGCGTGAGGAATCTGAGGTTCGACATCAGGGATGTTAAACTCAGTTACCGGAATCTGAGGAATCTGGGGTTCAGAAGCCGGAATATGAAACTCAGGTTTCGGGATTTCCTCTCCCGCGCACCATCTTCTCCACATTTCCCGATACGCGTCCTCAACCGCCCTGGCGAAAATTCTGGCGTTACATAAACTGGAATGCGTCATACGCTGTCGCAGGCTGGCACGGAGATCACCAAGCTGTTTCAAATCTCCCGCGAGCCAGACCGCCCTGTCAATATAATCCTGCTCATTCTCAGCCACCAAGCCTATCAGCCCGATCCGTCTCACAATGCTTGCCCCCACCCGTGAGACATGGCGATCTCCGTATATGCTTAAAACAGGAACCCCCATCCACATGGCTTCAAAAGATGTTGTCGTGCCGTTATACGGAAACGGATCAAGGGCAATATCCACCTCGTTGTACATATTGAGATGGTCATTTCTCGAAGGCGTGTGGGGTTTCATCATGACACGCTCCGCAGGAATGCCATGTTTGGCGAACAATTCAAAATAACGCTGCTGGGTGGATTCATCTGCCAGACGGCGATTCTTCATCAGAAATACAGAGTTCGGAACCTGACGCATGATTTGCGCCCATGCCGCCACAACTTCCTCGCTGACTTTTGCCAGATTATTGAATGATGCAAAAGTCACCCTGCCGTTTTTCAGCGCGGGGAGTTCGCCCACCTCCGGTGTGGTGTAAAGCGGAGAATAGCAGAGAAACCCTTCGGAGAGACGCTTGAGGCTTTCACTGACATATTTTTCTGAAGTACCTTCAGGATCAGCCAGCGCGTCTGTGAGGCGGTAATCTATCGCGGACAACCCCGTGGTGTCGGGATATCCGAGCCACGTCACCTGAATGGGCGCGGGCTTTTGTGCGAAAACAAGGAGGCGGTTATTGGCAGTGTGGCCGGCCACATCCACAAGAATATCAATGCCATCTTCCCGAATCTGGTTCGCCACCTCCTCATCGCTTTTTCCCACGGTCTTATACCAATGGTCGGAAATCTCCTCGATCCGTTTGGTCACATCATCGGGTTTTGGCACTTCGGAGTAGCAGAAAATTTCCACCTGACTCTTGTCATGTCCTCTGAACAGCGGGTCTATGAAATACGCACACGAATGGCTGCGAAAATCAGGAGAAACATAGCCCACGCGGAGTTTTCTGTCAGGCGCGGGGTCATTGGTGTGGGGCAGAATTTTCTCGGCCAGCGGGTCCCCATAGATTTCATCCCATCGGCAATGCTCCGCATACATCTCGTCGAGAGAATAGCCAGGTTTGTAATGCAGCGTGAACAGGAAATTGCTGTGGGCCTGATGATACTCAGGTTTGTATTCCATGGCCTTGCGATAACTCTCAATGGATTCATCAATCTTGCCCTGGTTCTTGAGGACGTTCCCCATGTTTACATATGCCTCGGCATATTCCGGTTTAAATTCCAAGGCTTTCTGGTAACACTTGACCGCTTCATCTGCCTTGCCCTGTTCGCCCAGGGCATTTCCCATGTTATAGTATGCACCGGTTCCTTTTGGCTCGATTTCCAGGGCTTTTTTGTAGCACTCAATGGCCTCGTCAATCTTACCATTCTCCTTTAAGGCGATACCCAGACTGTTGTAAGCTTCCGCGTAATTGGGGCTGATTTCAACGGATTTGCGGTAATACTCAATGGCTTGTTCGAGCCTGCCCTCTTTTTTCAGGACATTGCCTGTGTTATGACATGCCTCCGCGTAATCCGGTCTGAATTCCAGGGCTTTCCGATAACACTCGACCGCTTCATCTTGTTTGCCCTGATCTTCTAAGACTGCGCCCATGTTATTATATGCCTCGGCATAGTCAGGTTTGAGTTCCAACGCTTTTTGGTAACAAGATATGGCGTCTTGTTTCTCGCCTTTCATTTTGAGGGCGTTTCCCATATTAATATGGGCTTCCACATAATCGGGTTTGATTTCAAGAACTTTTCGGTAACAATCAATAGCCTGGTCAAATTCGCCCTTTGACTTGAGCGCGATCCCCATGCTGTTATAGACTTCCGCGTAATCCGGCTTGACCCTCACAATATTTTGGTAACACTCAATCAGTTCATCTTGTTTGCCCTGTTCTTTCAATGCCATGGCCATGTTGATATGCCCTTCGAGATAATCCGGCTTGATCTCCACGGCCGCGCGATACGCGAGTATGGCTTCCTCTGATTTTCCCTGTTCCTTGAGCGCAATCCCCATATTGTTATAAAAGAACGCGTTTCGGGGATTCACTGAAATGGCCTTGCGAATCATGTCCACAGCAGCCTCATGCTGACCTGCCTGATGCCTGGTCACGCCAAGGAGATGTAATGCGTCCGCATGATTCGGGTTGACTGCGAGAACTTTGTTATAGATTTCCGCAGCCTTGTCAAACTGACCCGACTGATGCAGTTGGACAGCCGTGCGAAGCGCCTGCTCAATGTTAAATCCCGGATACTGAATCCCGGGCGCTGGCTGAGGAATACCGGATATCGGCACTTGGAACGCTGCCGCGGGAGCCTGGAGTTGGGCAGCGGGTGCTTCAAAGTCACGCGCCGGGGTTTTGAATTCCGGGGCCGGCACCACAAATTCAGGACTCGGCGGGACAAATTCAGGAGCAGGTTTCGGAAATTCGATATCCAGGGCTTTGAATCCCGGAGCTGTTTTTTCCTGAGAACACCATTTCCTCCAAATCTCCTGATACGCATCCTCGACAGACCGGGCAAAGGCATCCGCGTCGCACAACGGAGAGTGTTGCATACGCCCGCGGAGCGAGGTTCGGAGATTGGCGATACGATTTGTATCTCCCGCGAGCTGAACCGCTCTGGAGATATAATCTGCCTCGTTTTCAGCGATCAGTTCTGTCAGCCCGATCCGGGTCAGAATGCTTGAAGTGACACGCGCTCTGTGTCTGTCTCCGCATAAACTGATTACCGGAACGCCCATCCACATGGCCTCGCATGAGGTTGTGGTTCCGTTGTAAGGAAAGGGATCAAGTCCGATATCCACCTGATTATAAAGGTTAAGATGTTCCTTCTTGTCGGGAATGCGGACCTGCATGGTGACACGCTCGGCAGGGATTCCGTTTTTCGCGAACATTTCCACATACTGGTGCCGGGTTGACGCATTCACGAACTGCCTGCTTTTGAGGAGAAGCACTGATCCCGGAACCTGATGCAGAATCTGAGACCATACGGCCGCGACTTTCTCATTGACTTTAATCAGGTTGTTGAACGAGCCAAAGGTGATATGATTTTTGCTCAGGAATGGCAAAAGCCCGACTTCCGGAGTCATGGTGGGCGGGGTATAGCAGAGAAATCCGTTGGGCAGACGTATCAGGGTCTCGGTGAAATACTGATCTGCCACGCCCTCGGGATCAGCAATTGCATCGGTAAAACGGTAATCCATGGCAGCCATGCCGCTGGTGTCCGGGTATCCGAGCCACGCCAACTGAATCGGGGCAGGTTTGCGCACGAAAATCAGCAGGCGGTTTTTCGCGGTGTGTCCGGCAAGATCAACAAGAATATCAATGCGGTCCTTGCGAATTTGTTCCGCCACCTCATCATGGCTTTTTCCCACCGTGACATACCAATGATCAGACAGTCCTCTGATCTGCTCGGTCATTTCATCAGGTCTCTGCACCTCCGCGTAGCAAAAAATCTCCACACGGGTTCTGTCGTGGGCTTTGAGCAGAGGCTCCAGGAAATAGGCGCAGGAATGGTTGCGAAAATCAGGAGATACATAGCCGATGCGGAGCCGTCTGTCCGGTGTCGTGTCATTCGCATGGGGGCGGAGATTTCTTAGATGATGCTTTCCATACATTTCATCCCATTTGAGATGCTCCTGGAACACCCGCTTCCGCGAATGCTCCCACCCATATTGCAATGTAAGCAATAAATTACAATAAGCTTCCGAGTAATCTGCTTTAAGTTCAAGCACTTTGCGATAACAAGTGATGGCCTCGTTCATCCGGCCCTGTTTGCTCAGTGCGCTTCCCAGGTTGTGGAAATAAATGGGGTTATTGGGATTGATTTTAATGGCTCTGCTGATCTGATTGATGGCAATATCATGTTTGTCAATCTGGAAGGCAATCACACCGTGCAAATGCAGGGCATCCGCATGATTCGGATTCGCAGTGAGTATTTTCCGGTAAAGTTCCTCAGCTTTGCCCAGGTCCCCGGATTCATGCGCTCTGAGCGCCGCCTCAAATTCTTTATTTATATTGAATTCCGCCTTCGGGGCTGGGGCCTGCTGAACAGGAGGAGCTTGCTGGCTCACAGACACAGGCGGCTGAATACCAGGACTCTGAATCTGAAATTCAGGAGTCGGCATCTGGGACTGAGGAACATTGAACTCAATTTTTGGCATTTGAAAATTAGAAGGCCGAACCTCAGCCATTTTATCCGGTTCTATAAAAACAGCATCCCCCTCATTCTCAATTCTCCATTCTCCATTCTCAATTCTCAATTCCCCAGAACACCATTTTTGCCACATCTCATCATAAGCGTCTTCAACGGATCGTGCAAAAGAAGCTGCATCGCACAACGGAGAATTCTGTGTACGCTGGCGCAGGGTGGTGCGGAGTTCATTAAGCTGCTTTGTATCTCCGGCCAGTTTAACTGCTTTGGCGATGTAATCGGCCTCGGTTTCAGCGATGAACTCTGTCAGGCCCACCCGGGTAAGGATGCTCATCCCCACGCGGGCCACATGGCGCTCTCCGCGTAACGCTATAAGGGGAACGCCCATCCACAATGCCTCACAGGAAGTTGTCGTTCCATTGTAAGGAAAAGGATCAAGGGCAATATCCACATGCTTATACATATCAAGATGGGCTTCCTGGGACGGTGTCCGGGGCATCATTGTAATTCGCTCTGCATGAATGCCATGTTTCGAGAACATCTCCGAATAATGCTGCCGGGTGGATTCATTTGCCAACTGCCTGCTTTTGAGCAAAATGCGTGAACGAGGAATCTGGCTCAGAATCTTTGACCATATCTCTACCACATGTTCCGTCACTTTGGTCAGATTGTTGAATGAGGCAAAGGTGATGATGCGGCTTTTCATAACCGGCAGCGGCGCGACATCCGGGGTTTTTACGGGAGGAGCATAGCACAGAAACCCGGGCAGACGCACAAGCGTCTCGCTGACATATCTGTCTGTGACACCTTCGGGATCCGCCACAGCGTCGCTGAAACGGTATTGCATGGCATCCATTCCCGTGGTGTCCGGGTAGCCAAGCCAGGTAATCTGAACCGGGGCCGGCCTGCGTGCAAAAACCAAAAGACGATGTTTGGCGGTGTGTCCGGTCAGATCAACAAGAATGTCAATGCGGTCTTCGCGAATTTTTTCCGCAACCACCTCATGACTTTTTCTCATGATACTGTGCCAGTGATCCGCAAGGCCCTTGATTCGTTCCGTGATCTGGTCAGACCGTCGTACATCCGAGTAGCAAAAAATTTCCACACGGGTTCTGTCGTGTGCCCTGAGCAGCGGTTCAATGAAATACGAACACGAGTGGCTCCGAAAATCCGGCGACACATAGCCCACGCGAAGCCGTCTTCCGGGGGTGGGATCATTGTCATGGGGCAAAAATTCTCCTGCCAGCGGCTTTTCATGAACTTCAGCCCATTTGCGATGCTCTTCTAAAAGCCATTCCGGGGAATGATTCGAGGTATATTGATAGGAGAACAGGAGATTGCTGTGCGCCACAGCATTATTGGGTTCTATCTCCAGGACTTTTCGATAACAGTCAATGGCTTTTTCAGGGCTGCCGTGATTTCTCAGTGCGACGCCCATGTTGTTGTATGCTTCAGCGCATTCCGGCTTGATCTCCAGGACTTTTCGATAACAGTCAAGGGATTCGCCTGTCTTGCCCTGGGCATTCAGTTCAATCCCCAGTTCATTATAAGCTTCAATGTAATCCGGTCGGATTTCCGTGGCTTTGCGATAAGCAATAATGGCTTCTGCGGTTCTGCCCAGGTCAACCAGGGCGATGCCCATATTGTAATACGCTTCTGCGTGGTCCGGTTTGATTTCTATAGCCTTGCGGTAAGATTCCACAGCCTCGGCCGGCATGCGTAAGTCGCCCAGCACCACGCCCATGTTATAATGGGCTTCGAGATAGTTCGGCGTGATCTCTACGGCTTTGCGATAATATTCAACCGCTTGTTCAGGTTTGCCCTGATCTTTGAGTGCGCTTCCTGTGTTGTTGTAAGCTTCTGTATAATCCGGTTTGATTTTAAATGCCTGTGAATAACATTCAATGGCTTCGTCATATTTGCTCTGGGCAATAAAGACATTTCCCCTGTTATAGTGGTAAATCGGATTTTGTGGAAAAATTTGAATGGCTTTGTCAATGAGGCGCAGTGCATCATCGTAATCTCCGTTTTTATGTGCGATAAGGCCAAGGAGATGCGACGCGTCCGCATGATCCGGTCTGACGTCAAGTATTTTTCGGTAAAGTTCTTCTGCCTGAGTGTCCTGGCCGTTCTGATGATATTGAACTGCGTTTTTAAATACATTGTCAATATTAAAAGCAGGTGTTCCGGGTAGCGGAGGAGAGAAGTTCTTCGGCTGCATAACTTTTTTGCTTTTGGAAGCTTTTTTTGATGCTGGGAGTTTTTTGGACTCAGCCCCCTTTGCCGGTGTAAGATTTTTGGTTTTAGAACTTTTCTTTGCTGTTTTCTGTCTTTTTTTCTTTTTTCGACTCATAGCTCTTTTTTTAAGGTGTTAGGTGTCAGGTGTCAGGTGTTAGGTGTCAGGTGTTTAAATTAAGTAGCTGACCAAAAGTTTTCGCTGTCAGAGACCTCGGAGGTCTCATATCCGTTTGCCGGACAGGCCGTCCGAAATGTTCATCCGCGGTGATCCGAAAACATCCCGGACGGGGTTGCAACCCCATATGCATCAGGCTAAGAATGCGGGACGGCTGCCGGACGGGATTTGCAACCCCGTCCGAAACGTTTGCGGGCGGCGATCCGGAAAATATTCCGGACGGGGTTGCAAACCCCGTCCGGCAAAATCAGAGTTAATAAAAACAGTAGGTTGTAATCTTAGCCTGATGCATATGGGTTGCAACCCCTGTCCGGCAAAAAAACCCTGTCCGACAAAGATATAAATATGAAAACAGATGCTTAATCCTGCAAATTTTTTAATCCTTTAATCAGGGTTCGGACAATATGAAAACAGAAGTTTCTCACTTCTCCGCGTCCTAAATGTTGAAAGAAATTTCATTGAACGGGTCTTTTTTGGTTATTTCTCCGCTGGGCAGTTCAAAGTATAACTCACCGTTCCGAGAATAAGCATTCGGAATACCAAGCTTACGGCTTTCCTCTTGTGCCTTGAGAACCGCACGGTTACCGATTTCCTGCATTTCAATGCCTTTAAGATATATGTTGTTATCCATTGCCTGATCTTGCCTCATGGTCTTATCCTCTGATGTCTTGTATGAATAAATCAAAAAGTTCCTCCTCATTTACGGTGTAATTATCACCTTCGCCAAATGCGACTTGCTGAAAGTATTCAGTGTTGTAAAACAGATACCAGTGATCTGCCTGGTTTTTAAAGATGTTCCAAAAATTGTTTTTGCTTCGGGTGAACCGGCGCACAATATCCGCTTCCGGCACATCATGGCCCCCTTTCCGAATCCGCCCTTTTACACGGGCAATACAAACGTCAGATGTCTCCAGAAAAAGAAATAATATTGTAATGGAGTATCCTGCTTTCTTCAGGCGTCTCATGATCCCCTGAAATCCTCGACCTGAAATCGTTGATTCTATGAGCAGGTTCTTTCCCTGCCGGATCAGAGCGGAAAGCCTTTGAAAAAAGATACGCCCTGCCTGAAACCGAACTTCCAGAAGGCGGTCCGGTGCAAGTTCGACTGCGATGTCGTCCGCACCCAGATATTCACAATTATAAACTTTGAGATACTCCTGTGCAAACGTACTTTTACCGGAGCCGTTCGGCCCCGCAATGATGACACTGTTTTTTGACAAGTATTCGTCCTGGTAATGTTGTTGTGGAAAAAGTCCTGAAATGCCAGGGGACACGCTCAATGCTGTTGACTTAGGCAATTCCGAACGGATCCGGAGTGCAAAAATTTTATTTTTGCGCTTGCGAAAAAGCATTTTTCGCACTCCGGAAAAAACACCGGAAAACCCGCTTACGCTTAAGTCAACAGTATTGGGGGACACGCTTGGTTCGGATTGGCAAATGCGAACCACCCCCGAGGGACAAGTTAATCTTGTCAGGGATAATACTTCGATATTTCAAATCCTTATCCCCAAAAAATGCTTTAATACTTTTTTATAAATAATAAATATATCATAAACATCAAAGAAGGGTCAATGGGATAGAACAGATTTTATCATCCCTCTGAAACATTTGAACATTGGCAATGAATTAAATTTTATGCCAAATTCCTGAATATCATAACGCTTTGAACTCAATAAAAGTCCCTGTTTTTTTATTTGAAATACTCTCCCCGCCCCATTGACTTTTTCTGTCATTTCTGAAAAATATTTGAAATAGTGATGCGGGTAAAAGGCGAAAAAAATTGCTCTGAACATGCCGAATATAGGAATGGATATCAAAATCATCAAAGAGGTGACAGAACTGAGCGAGGAGGAGATCAGGCAACTCACCCCTCAGAAGGAGCAAAAGAAATGGCACTGACCGTGGCTGAACAAATCAGAAGGGAAGCACGGAGGGAGAGCATAAAAAAAATCGCTCTGAACATGCTGAACATGAGAATGGATATTAAACAAAGATATTGAACAAGGAAAAACTGAGACAGCCCGAAGCCCCGGCCAGATTTCACATCCGCCTATCTGTCCGGGGCGGGCTTCGGTTTGCCGGACCCGCCCGTTTCAGACCGTGTCACAGGCCCGTGTTAAGTCACGAACTCGGTTTTTGTGGCATATTTTTTTCGGAAATCACCTAAGCGCGTTTTACAGCAACATTCTGCTTGCCAATTCTGTAAGTTCCGGTTTTCGCCAGCACTTTTCCCACAAATTTTTCCGGCACATCAACAAACGTGTGTTTTTTCTGAATACTGATCTTGCCAATAGAACGGCCGGGAATATCCGCATAATGAGATAACGTGCCCATCACATGACTGACACAGACACCGTCTGATTTGCCCGTGCTGAGGGTAAGTCTGACCATCCCTTTTTCATGAGAATTGTTATCCCGGTCACGCCTGCTTCTTCTGTTTCTCCGTTTATCTGTCTTGTTTTTCTGCTGGCGATATTCCTGAACCTCGCTGATGGGTTCGACAGGACGCTGTTTCTCTTCCCCCCGAGCCATTTTCAAAGCTGCCGCGGCAATTTCCAACGGGTCATGCCCTCCGCCGGTGAGTTCCCCTACGATCTCCCTTTCCCGCTGGCAGCGGCCGCGGCGCAGCCAGACCATCATCTGTTCTACTAACCGGGATTCCCTGCAATTTTGAATATCTTCTGCCGTGGGCAGAACAGATTTGCTAATCTTTTGCTTTGTATAGGATTCAATCCTGCCCAGACGCCATCGTTCCTTCGGGGCCAGCAGCGAAATGGCGATGCCTGTTTTCCCGGCCCTGCCAGTGCGTCCGACGCGATGAACATACAATTCAGGGTCCTGCGGAAGATCATAGTTAAACACATGCGAAATATCGTCAATATCCAGCCCGCGCGCGGCCACATCAGTAGCCACCAGCACCTTGATCTGATTCTTCCGGAAACGATTCAGCACCTGTACACGGGCATCCTGACTCAGATCTCCGTTCAACGCTTCTGCCGGAAAGCCGCGCAGCGCCAGTTCGTTTACCAGTTCGCCGGTGCCAAGTCGCGTACGGACAAAAATAAGTGCGCTGGTGATCTCCTCAATTTCAAACAGACGGGTGAGCGCCGCCAATTTGTCCGCTTCATTCATCAGATAGTAACGCTGTTCAACAGCAGCCACCGTAAGCTGTTTATGTCCGATAGTAAAAGATTGGGGATCGTTCATATAGCGTTTGGCTATGCGGCGGATTCCCTGGGGCAAAGTCGCTGAAAAGAGGGCTGTCTGGCGATCCCGCGGGGTTTCATTGAGAATGGCTTCGATATCAGAGATAAAACCCATACTGAGCATCTCATCTGCCTCATCAAGAACAACAGAAGAGAGTTTGCTGATGTCCAGGGCTTTCTGATGAATCAGGTCGAGCAGACGTCCGGGGGTTCCGACAACGATGTCCACGCCTTTTCTGAGGCGGCTGATCTGACGCCCGTAAGGCTGGCCCCCGTAAACTGCCAGCACACGGGCCCCGGGATAACGGCCGTATTTATACATCGCGTCTGCCACCTGTATGGCCAGTTCCCGGGTGGGGGCCAGCACAAGACTTTGCACATGCCCCTGCTTTGTTACAAGGTTATTCAGGATGGGTAATGAAAAAGCCGCTGTTTTGCCAGTTCCTGTCTGGGCCTGACCAATCACATCCTGACCGGTCAGCATGGTCGGAATGATAGCGGATTGGATGGGAGTCGGTGTTGCATAGCCAAGTTCATCTGTGGTTTGAACCAACTGCGGGTTCAGGTTTAACTGAGTAAATGTTGTTGTCATCAATAATGCTCCTAGTTACGTTTTGACGAATCCTCTGTGTCGCATCCCCCTCGCGGGGGTATGCCCCTGTTGTCATCCAACAGCCGACCCGTCCCGTAAATATGAGCCTATCTGTTGCAACAAAAACACCCGACCTGCAACGGTCAGGCAATCACTTGGAATATTCAAAACAAAATTATTTGATATTTTAAAATATGGGATCCTGAAGCGGACCGGTTTGAATAACAGACATTATCAGCAGATCGGAAAATTCCCTGCTTCGTTGTTGTCGGACGGACAAGTCCGGAAATATTTCGGAATTATCAGTCCGAAGCGGGCCGGGATCTGAATTTTCAATGAATTTTTGGATTGCTGATTATCAGAAATAAGATTTGTTTTCCAGCATACGGGAAAGATATAACACCGTTGTCATATAAACGGGCATGGCCTGCCGGTCACAACGAACCACCGGCCCCTGGCCCCTTAAAAATAAAAAGACTGTTTTTCCGACAGGAACTTCCCCGCGGGAAATATGACAGCCTTTGGAAAAACAAGACCTCTGCTCTGTTCGAAAATAAAAAATTTTATTTGGAAAGCTCTCATAACCATTATCTGAGCCGCTTTTTTATTTCCGAATTTCTGATAAAATTTAATATAACACATTTTTGTGAAATGCAAAACCTAATTTGAAAATTCGGACATATTTTTTTGTATCGCTCGCTAACCAGGTTTTTTTCTGCCATTCCGTTCGACGACCCGACCGAGTTCTCCGAAAATCTGAACTCACGCCGAAGCCTGCAAAAGCAGGAATTACAAATTTTTTATTCGAACCGGGTCAGAAAACCTGATTATCGAGTATCAGCAGATGAAGAATCCATATATTCCTGTTCCCTCGCTTTTGTTCCCACACGGGAGCGTGGAAAGGGAATCATGTGGGAACGAGATGAAAACCGCCTTTTCTTCCGGAAAATTTAGGGACTGTTTATCCATTTTCAGTATATTTCATTTGCTAATGTTATATTTCTGATGGAATCTTTATGCCGGGTGTCTGAAAAGACATCCCCCTTACTCCCTTCAGAAAGGGAATTTCCGCTATTTCCCATCTGTTTATAATTATATTATTTTATTTGGGTTATGAAATCCCTTGCGCCTCTGTTTCTTATCTCTGAATCTTGTTTTTTTTTAAATTAAGAATTGAGATAAATTTCAAAATCAAAATTTAACAATACTTTGTCCAAAAGTTCTTGACAAAATAAAATAATAAATGATATATGTCCTCTTTGTATGCAACTAAGTCTATGTTGTTGATTTTTAAGGATATATTTAAAGTGCGCATTAAAGCTCCGAATATCCGACGTGATCTTTTGTATTAGTTTCAGAGATTTTAAGGGTTAGCCAGAAAGTGGACGGATCATTTTCAAAAATAAGGGGTTTTGAAAAACACTTAAAACTTATATAGGGTAATTAAAAGAAAATTAACAAACGGAATTTTATCAAACTAATTAGGAGGATAGTTAATGCCAAGTTATGTAATCGCTGAAAAATGTGATGGCTGTAAAGGTGGGGACAAGACCGCATGTATGTATATTTGCCCCAACGATCTCATGGTTCTGGATCCGAACGCAATGAAGGCTTACAATCAGGAGCCGGATCAGTGCTGGGAATGTTTCTCCTGCGTAAAAATTTGCCCGACCCAGGCAATCGAAGTAAGAGGTTATTCTGACTTTGTGCCGCTGGGAAGCAGTGTAATGCCGATGCTGGGTACCGAAGATGTTATGTGGACCTGTAAGTTCAGAAACGGTACTGTAAAACGCTTTAAGTTCCCCATCCGTACAACAGCTGAAGGACAGGCCAATGCTTATGCGGATCTGAAAGGAAAAGACATCGAAAGTCAGTTGCTTTCAACTGAAGAATCCGAAGGCAGGGAACTTCCGAAACCCATTGCAACTGTCTAAGAACTGTTGGATGATTGAAAAACGAAAATTGAAATAAGGAGGAATTATAAATGGCATTACCGAACAAAGCTTTGGGCGAAATTAAGGCTGTAAGAGATCCGGAAGTTGAGGAGCGTGAGGTTGATATTCTGATCGTGGGCGGTGGTATGGCTGCCTGCGGTACTGCTTTTGAAGTCAAAAAATGGATGGATGACGGACAGTCTGTTCTGCTGTGTGACAAAGCGGCTATGGAACGTAGCGGTGCTGTTGCCCAGGGCCTCTCAGCTATCAATACATATATTGGCGAAAATACTCCGGATGATTATGTCCGCATGGTCCGTAACGACCTGATGGGCCTTGTCCGTGAAGACCTGATCTTTGATCTGGGCTGTCATGTGGATGACTCTGTTCATCTGTTTGAGGAATGGGGACTTCCTGTATGGAAAAAAGATGACAAGGGTAAAAACCTGGATGGTAAAAAAGGTCTGAAACTCGGAACACTGAAATCCGGTGCTGCTCCTGTCCGTACAGGTAAATGGCAGATCATGATCAACGGTGAGTCCTACAAGAGAATCGTTGCCGAAGCTGCAAAACTGGCACTTGGCGAAGAAAACATTCTGGAAAGAGTTTTCATCGTTGAACTGCTTCTGGATGCCAACAAAGAAAATCAGATTGCCGGCGCGGTTGGTTTTTCCGTTCGTGAGAACAAAGTTTTCATCATCAAATGTAAAACAATGATGGTTGCCTGTGGCGGCGCTGTGAACATCTATCAGCCCCGTTCAGTTGGTGAGGGCAAAGGTCGTGCATGGTATCCGGTATGGAACTCAGGCTCCACATACACTCTGTGTATGAGAGTAGGTGCTGAACTTTCCATGATGGAAAACCGTTTCACCCCGGCTCGTTTTAAAGACGGATACGGTCCTGTGGGCGCATGGTTCCTTCTTTTCAAAGCCAAAGCGCTGAACGGTCTTGGCGAATCATTTGCAGGCAGTGACGCTGCAAAAGCAGAACTTGAGAAATACGCACCTTACGGAACTGCTGCCATCACCCCGACCTGTCTGCGTAACCATCTGATGCTGTTTGAAATGAAAGAAGGCCGCGGGCCCATCCTCATGGACACAGTGACAGCTTTGGCCGAACTCGGAAAAACCATGGACAAGAAAGAACTCAAGCACCTTGAATCAGAAGCTTGGGAAGACTTCCTTGACATGACCTGCGGACAGGCCAACCTGTGGTGCGCCACCAACACCGAGCCTGAAAAGAAAAATTCCGAAGTTATGCCGACCGAACCTTACCTGCTCGGGTCTCACTCCGGCTGCTGCGGTCTCTGGACTTCCGGCCCCGATTATGACTGGGTACCGGATGCTTACAAAATCAAAGCTGACAATGGTAAAATCTACAACCGTATGACCACGGTTAACGGTCTGTTCACCTCTGGTGACGGCGTTGGCTGCTCCGGTCATAAATTCTCCTCCGGTTCTCATGCGGAAGGCCGTATGGCAGCGAAACAGATGGTAAGATATGCCAAAGACCATGCTGATTTTGCTCCTGCCTTCAGCCTGTCCAAAGAAGAATTGGTGGACATTGTTTACAAACCTGTGAGAACTTTCTTGGACAACTGTGAATACACCACAGCGATTGACATCAATCCCAACTACGTCAAACCTGACGGAATGATGTATCGTCTGATGAAAGCCACCCATGAGTACGGCGCAGGAACCGCCACATATTACATGACAACCAGTAAGAATCTGGAAATCGTCATGGATCTTCTCGCAACCATGCGCGAAGACTGCGAGAAACTGGGTGCCGGTGATGTTCATGAACTGATGAGAGCATGGGAAATCATGCATCGTATCTGGACTGTTGAGGCTCATCTGCGCCACATCCAGTACCGTAAAGAGACCCGTTATCCGGGCTTCTACTATCAGTGCGACTATCCGGGCCAGGATGATGAAAACTGGTTCTGCTTTGTCAACTCCAAGTTTGATCCCAAATCTCAGGAATGGGATGTGAAGAAAGTGGATTATATTAAGATTTTTCCTGATGCCTAATTGCAAAACGGAGTTGTGTCTTAGTTAAATACAGACCTCCAGGTGTCACAGACATCTGGAGGTTTTTATTAAGGGATAATTGATAATTGAGAATTGATAATGGAGAATTGATAATGGAGAATTAATAATGACTAATTCTCAATTCTCAATTCTCAATTCTCAATTATAAGAAGGAGGAATTGCATGGCAGAAAACAGTGGAACCATCCTGGTTGTCGGAGGAGGGATCAGCGGTCTGACCGTGGCGCTCGAGGCTGCTGAGACAGGGTATGAAGTGTTTCTGGTTGAAAAAAATCCTTATCTGGGCGGAAGAGTGGCGCAACTCAATCAGTATTTCCCAAAACTGTGTCCCCCGACATGCGGCCTGGAAATTAATTTCAGGCGGATAAAGGACAATCCCCGAATAAAAGTGTTTACGCTCGCCGAGGTTGAGGAAGTCCACGGCAAACCAGGTGCTTATGATGTCAGTTTAAAAATAAACCCCCGATATGTAAATGAAAACTGTACCTGTTGCGGAGAGTGCGCGGCGGTCTGTGAGACAGAGATTTCCAATGAGTTCAATTTCGGAATGAACAAAACCAAGGGGGCGTATCTGCCTTTTGAGATGGCATTTCCTGCCCGGTATGTCATTTCTCCCCAGATCATCGGAACTGAGGATGCAAAACGCTGCAAAGAAGCCTGTAAATACGATGCTGTTGACCTTGATGCGGAGGCAAAAACCCTCAATCTGAAGGTCGGGTCTGTTGTCTGGACAACAGGATGGGAACCTTATGACGCCTCTAAGATAGATAATCTGGGATTTGGCAGGTATCCGAATATTATCACAAACATGATGATGGAGCGTCTGGCCTCTCCGAACGGACCTACAAAGGGAAAAATTCTCCGTCCGTCAGATAACAAAGAACCTGAGAGTTTTGTTTTTGTTCAGTGTGCGGGATCAAGAGATGAAAATCATCTTCCTTATTGTTCCTATATATGCTGCATGGCTTCTCTGAAACATGCCACATATATCCGGGAACGTTATCCTGATGCAAAAATCTACATATTTTATATTGATCTGAGGGCACCGGGCCAGCGGTATGAGAAGTTCTACAAAAATATCAAAGCGGATGAGAATATCTTTCTGATCAAGGGCAAGGTTGCAGAGGTTGAGGAAGCGGAAAACGGCAATGTCACTGTGATTGCGGAAAATGCTGTGACCGGTGAGAAAATTAAGCAGACGGCTGAGATGGTTGTCCTTGCCACGGGTATGCAGCCGACGACAGCGGCAAAGAAACTTCCTGCGGATCTGAAATATAATATGGACGGTTTTATCATAAACGATTTTGATAAAGGCGGCATGTTCGCAGCAGGGTGCGCCAATAAACCTGCCGATGTGGTAACATCGAACCAGAGTGCAACCGGTATGGCTCTGAAAGCGATCCAGACGTTGAAGAATTGATAATTGATAATTGATAATTGATAATTCTCAATTCTCAATTCTCAATTCTCAATTTTCCAATCCAAAGGAGGAATAGATGGATAAAAAATACGGTGTTTATATCTGCACAGGCTGTGGAATCGGGGATGCCCTGGATATAAAAGATCTGGGCGGCGTGGCCGAGGAAGAGGGATACCCTGTAAAAACGCATCCCTTTCTTTGCGGAAAAGAAGGTGTGGAGCTGTTAAAGAAAGATGTCGCTGACGGAACAAATTCGCTGGTGATTGCCGCGTGTTCCCGCCGGGTCAATTTTGATATTTTCCGTTTTGACGGCTGTGTTGTTGACAGGGTGAATCTGAGGGAACAGTGTGTGTGGTCCCATCCCCGGTCAGAATTCCCCGCATTGGAAGAAGATCAGAAAGACAGCACAGAGTATTTTGACAGGCTCCAGATGCTGGCTGAAGACTACCTGAAGATGGGGATGGCACGAATTGAAAAGATTAATCTGCCCGAACCCTACAAACTCGACACATTGAACAGAAAGATTCTGGTCATCGGTGGCGGTATCACCGGTATATCAGCGGCCACGGATGCCGCAAAGGCCGGATATGAGGTAACGATTGTCGAAAAGGAACCGCATATTGGCGGATACGCTGCCAAGTTACGAAAGCAGCTCCCGGTTGAAGACCCCTATGAAGACCTTATCCCCCCTGTCATCCATTCAAAAATTGACGAGTTGGAAAAATATCCGAATATAACGGTCAAAACTGATACCGTGGTTGCCCGTATCGCGGGTGAACCGGGGGATTTCACGGTGACGCTCAAAAAACCGGGTGAGAAGATTGAGTTTGATGTGCCTTTTCCGCTGCCCGAAGAGATGAAGCTCGATGAAAACGGTAAAGATCTGGATGTGGAAAAACAGCACGAGCTTTATCTGCAATATAACGAAGGCAGGCAGGATATTCTCACGTTTGACCCCAATGGCGAGAAATTCGGGGCAGTTATTTTGGCTGCGGGATGGCGCCCGTACAAGCCCGAAGAGGGTGAGTTCGCTCACCTCGGATTTGGCGACAGCCCGGATGTCGTGACCAATCACCAGTTTGAAGAAATTGCCGCAAACGGCAAGATCACAAGACCTTCGGATGGCAAAGAGGCAAAATCTGTTGTCTTTATCCAAAGTCCTGACAAGGGAGATGATGACAGTGATTTTGCTTACGCAGGTTCTATTACAAGCCTGGTTTCGCTGAAGCAGGCAAAGTATGTGTGTGAGGATTATGAGGACGGCAAGGCATATGTCTTTTATCAGCATATGCGGACCCCGGGGCTTTCGGAGAATTTTTACAAGAACATCCAGCAGGAACCGGGCATCTTTCTGACAAAAGGAAGTGTCATGGGCGTGTCTAAAAACGGCGACGGCATGATTGTTGAAGCAGATGACACACTTCTGGGCGAGAAGATCAAGGTCAAAGCAGATATGGTCGTTCTGGGAACCGGCATGGTTCCGGTCACTGCGGATGATCCTGTGGTAAATCTGGCGTATCGCCAAGGTCCGGGTTTCCGTGATATCGGCCTTTTTGACGGATATTGCGACTCGAACTTCATCTGCTTTCCCTATGAGACTCAGCGAACCGGGATTTATGCTGCCGGCGGTGTCCGACGAAGCATGACCATAGATGAGAGTATGGAGGACGCTTCCGGAGCTGCCCTTAAAGCAATTCAATGTCTGGAATCGGTGAACAGGGGCGTTTCGGTTCATCCGAGATCAGGCGATATGACCTTCCCGGATTTCTTTTTCCAAAGATGTACTCAGTGCAAGCGGTGTACTGAAGAATGTCCCTTCGGGGCATTGGATGATGATGAAAAAGGAACTCCCAAACCGAATCCCGCGCGTTGTCGTCGCTGCGGAACCTGCATGGGCGCATGTCCTGAGCGTATTATCGGTTTTGCGGATTACAATATTGACAGTGTCGGGTCCATGGTCAAATCAATTGGTGTGCCTTCTGAAGATGATTATGATGAACCGCCCATGCGAGTTCTCGGGCTGGTTTGTGAAAACGACGCATATCCTGCCTTGGATATTGCAGGGCTGAACCGACTGAGCTGGTCCGCGGATGTCCGGTTTATTCCGGTGCGGTGTCTGGGGTCGGTGAATGTGATCTGGATCAAGGACGCGCTTTCCCAGGGAATGGACGGTGTGTTTCTGCTGGGCTGTAAGCATGGTGATGATTATCAGTGCCATTTTGTAAAGGGAAGCGAGCTTGCGGAGATCCGAGTGAAGAAGATCGGTGACGCGTTGGCAAGTCTGGCCCTTGAAGAAGAACGGGTGGCTCAGTTCGAAGTCGCAATTGACGACTACGACAAACTTCCTCAGATCATCAATGACTTTGTGGAATCAATTGAGGAACTCGGACCGAATCCGTTCAAGGGATTCTGATGAATTGATAATTGATAATTGATAATTGATAATTGATAATTGAGAATTGATAGCTGAGAATTGAAAAGTCTCAATTCTCAATTCTCAATTCTCAATTTAAATAAGGAGGTTGTGTATGGCAGACAAATATCTTGTTGAGCCTGATGTGGAATTTATTAAGGACCTTCAGAAACTCGGGGGCGACACGCTGAAGAAATGTTTTCAATGTGCAACCTGCTCTGTGGCCTGCCCGATTTCCCCGGATAACAAGCCTTTTCCCCGGAAAGAGATGATTGCCGCATCCTGGGGTCTCAAAGACAGACTGGTAGGGAATGCTGATGTGTGGCTGTGCCATAATTGCGGGGATTGTACGGCACTGTGTCCGAGAGGCGCAAAACCGGGTGATGTGCTGGGTGCTGTTCGTTCTTATGCAATTACGGAATATGCGGAGCCGAAGTGGCTGGGAAAGATGGTGAATGATCCCAAGAAACTTCCTGTTCTTCTGCTGATTCCTGTGATTATTTTTCTGGTGCTGGGGCTTGTCCTCAAAATTTTTGGTGTGGATTGGCTGAATTTCAGTCCCGCGGGCGAGGAGATTGCCCATTCAAAATTCTTTTCCACATGGCTGGTGGATATGATTTTTGTTCCGTTGTCTCTGTGGACTGTGGCAATTTTCGCTCTGGGGTTGAAAAGATTCATAAGTGATATTCATGAGAATGCGTTGAATGAAGGCAAAACAGATAAGGAAAAGATTGATGCGGTAGGTTTTGTCAAGGCTTTGGGACGGGTGATCCCGACGATTCTGAAACATAATAAATTTACAGAATGCGGTGAAAACCAGGAGCGTGCCACATCACATCTGATGGTATTTTACAGTTTTATAGGTCTTTTTATCGTAACAGCAATATTTTTTGTTGTGCTTTATGTTTTCCAGATTCACGGGCCTTATCAGCAGATTAATCCGGTGAAATGGCTTGCCAATGTGAGCGGCGTGGCCCTTGTAATCGGCAGTTTCCTGATGATAAAGGAACGTCTGGCTAAAACCGATGAGACAAGTGTTTACAAGGACTGGTATCTCTTGGGGCTTGTTCTGGGGCTGGGGCTTACTGGTATGCTGACCGAGATGACAAGACTCGGAGGCGCGGCAGGGATTTCTTACACACTTTATTTCATACATCTTGTTTTTGTTTTTAATTTGTTTGCCTTTTTGCCGTTCTCGAAACTTGCACATCTTGTTTACAGAACAGTGGCCATGGCATATGCTGAATATGCAGGCAGAAAATAGCGGGTTGTCCGGAATTTTCGTATAGAGATGATTAAGGGGAAGACATGAAAATGTTTTCCCCTTTATTTTTAGTCCTGTACAAATAAGTACCAGACTATAAGTTTTCTGCTGATTTTAAAGGATTTTGTTGACAGGCATGCCTGGATGACAGCGCCCCGTGCCGCGACAGCTTGGCAGAAAATACAGGGAAAGGGGATAAGAAAAGGAAAATGAGCTTGTCCCTTTCCCTGTACTTTTGAAAACATAACAGATCAACAAAATCTGTTAGAATCAGGTTTTCTGATATTTGTCCGAAAAAGGGTAGTCCTTAACATGTAGTGATTGCTATTGTCGGAGCTATATGCAAATTATAATGATGAATAAAATTCCATAGTTCTCCCAAATGATTTTCGAGCTTTTTTGAAAAAGACAGCGTTTTTCTGACCAAACGCGATACTCTCTGTCTGAGCGTAAGGTTGAACCTCTCGATATAACAGGTTTTACCGCTTTCTTTTCCGACAGGTCTGTGTCTTTCTGATGGAAAAATTTCTTCGTATGCGGACCAAAAATTGGTATAACATACAGCACACTGACGATATACGGGCGGCAATGAATCCCAAAGTTAAGAAAGCGGGGATTCAATCAGGCGTATGTGATGTTTCGCAGGTGGCCCCGCATGGCCGAGGTTCTGAATGCGGACCGGCCGGATATTCGGATTAAGCGGGAGATACTCGTGAGAACTCGTTCCACAGAATCGCAGGTAGGTATGACTCAGGAGGAACGGCAGGCAAATATCAGAAATGTGTTCAGGGTAAGAAAACCTTCTGAAATCAGAGGAAAAGGAATACTCCTTGCGGATGATGTCATCACCACGGGATCCACAGCGAATGAATGCGCACGGGCCCTTCTGGAAAACGGTGCCCGGCATGTTGATGTACTCACGCTGGGACAGACTCAGAAAAGGCTGGATACGAATAATGAGAGATAAGATAACAATCTGGATTTAAGTATTTTCAGAGGTAATTCCTTGCCAGCAGAAAGCAGATCCCTGCATGTATCAGGTTCGTCAAAGAGAATTATGCAACTTCAAGCTTTAAACTTTTGCCAATGGCCTGCGCATAATTAATAAGTGTTGAAAGCCTGATATCTTCAGCATGATTTTCAATTCTTGATATTGCGGATCTGCCTGTTTTCAACTTTATGGCTACTTGCTCCTGAGTAAGACCGGCATCCAATCGGGCTTGTTTAAGCAGAACACCGATTTTAAATTGTTCATATCCTTTGTCATAATCCTGAGCAAATACCGGACTCTGTTTTTTCCTTTTAATGATATATTTATCAAGGTCGTCCATAATATCACCCCCTGCTTAAAAAATCCTTTTTTCGTTTTTCTGCCAATTTTATTTCTTTTGAAGGCGTTTTCTGAGATTTCTTTTGAAAAGAGTTTGTCAATATTATCAGCTCATTGTTATGAATGAAGCCAAGAATCCTAAATATATTCGATCCCAGACCAACCCTTACCTCCCAGATATCATCCGTATTTGCCAATTTCTTGAAATATTTGGTCGAAATGTGTTCTCTTTCACGAATCAGTTTCAAAACCCATGTAATTTTAGCAACCTGAGCATCAGTCAGCGTGTCAAAATATTCTTCGATCGGGCATTTCCCTGACTGTGTTCTGTAAAATGAAATTGATTTCATGATATAAAAATATACAAATATGTGAACATCGTCAAGGGAGTTTTTGAGGATGGTATCGGATAGCGCATTCATACAGGTCGGGCTGAGGAACAAAACCTGACACTCTTGCAATCCGTTAATTGGGAGATGATCGTCGGCGTTGGGTTTCGTTCCTCAACCCACAACCTACGGAACTTGCTTGTTGATATAAAACCCCGCTTTATTCCCCGGATTTAATTGTACAGTTTGAATCAGCAATAGTCCGGACAGTTTTTGGAAATTAAGAATATTCAAAACTTTAACCTATTGAAATTATAGAATTTTAATCTTCAGGTATAAAATATTCAAACCTAATAAAAACAATATGTTATAAAAAGTGTCCGAAGTATTGAATCAGACTCTGTAGAGATTGGAAGTCTGCTGTTCACAGAGCCTGATCCAATTTTAACATTCCAAAATTTAAGGCAATGTCGCATCAAATTCTTTGATAAGTATATCCGAAATATTCTTGTGGATATTATTTATCACATCATCTTCAAGGGTTTCCTCAGAAGATCGGTAGGTGATTCTGAAAGAGACACTTTTATTTCCTTCCGGGACGGGATTCCCCTCATACACACCGAACAGATACAAGTCCTCCACCAGGGCCTCATTGATCTTTCTGACCCCCTCCAAAATGCTGCCCGCCTCAGTATCTTTATTAACAATCATGGTGACATCCCTGGATGTGGACGGGTATCTTGGAATGGGTTTTGCCTGCTTGGTCCTCGGAATAAAAGGAACCAGCCGATCCAGATTCAGTTCAAAAATAAACGCGTTTTGCTTGAGATCAAAATCACGCAGAACCTCCGGATGAGTTTTCCCGACAAGCCCCAGGATTTCACCACCCACAGCGAGCTGAGCTGTGTGGCCGACTTTCGTATATCTGCATGAATCATCCGGTACCCGGGTGAAGCTTGCGTCTTTGACATTCAGACCATTCAGCAGTCCCTCAACAACGCCCTTAATATCATAAAAATCGCACTCCGTTTCTTTGGCGTGCCACAACGCATCAGACAGGGTTCCTGTCCACAGACCTGAAATAAATTCAATTTCTTCTGGAAGCGTATCCTGACCTTTGCTGATAAAGGTCTTGCCGATCTCAAACAATTTAAGATCTTTGACCTGCTGTGAAATATTCCGGCGCATGGTTTCAAGAAGACCGGGAACCAGAGAGGTCCGCATCACCCCCTGATCTTCTGTCAGCGGGTTCAGAATATCCAGCAGACTTCTTTTCGGATCATCCTGCCCCAGTCTGAGCTGGTCGCAGGCCAACCTGTTCATAAAACTGTAATTGACAGCTTCAGTGAATCCGAAACCGATGAGGATGCGCTTTATTCTTTGGCGCAGTTCCAGTTTTCTTTCAGACTCCCTGGCTTGGGCAGGTATTGCCGGGAACGTGGTGGGGATATTCTGATACCCCGAAAGCCGCGCAATCTCTTCCATCAGATCAACCGGCCGAGCAATATCCACCCTGAAAGAGGGCGGAATCACCGTGAGTCTGTCCTCGCCCTCTTTTTCAACCCCAAACTCAATGGACCTGAGCGCATCCGCCATTTCATTCTGCCCCAGGCTGATCCCTAAAAGACGATTGGTATCCTTTATGCTCAGAGAGATATTTTTTGCAGACGCAGGCCCGGAATGTTCATCAATCAGCCCATTAACCAATCTGCCGTTTCCCAGTTCAGCCATGAGCTGTGCGGCCCTGTTCAAAGCTTTGACCGTGCCTTCCGGGTCAGTACCGCGTTCAAAACGATGGGAGGCCTCGGTATTCAGCCCCATCTTTTTTGCTGTTTTACGGATGCTCATGGGGCTGAAATAGGCACTTTCCAGGAGAACCCGTGTGGTGGTGCCTTCAATCTCCGAATTAAGCCCGCCCATGACCCCGGCGATACCAACCGGTTTTTCCCCGTCGCAGATCATGAGGGCATTTGGAGAAAGCTTTCGCTCTTTCCCATCCAGGGTGGTGAACATCTCCCCCTCATCTGCTGTCCGGACAACAATCCTCTGATCTGCCAACTGATCAAAATCAAACCCGTGAAGCGGCTGGCCCATTTCCATCATGACAAAATTGGTAATATCCACAATATTGTTAATGGGTCTTAACCCCACGGACAGCAGCCTGTCCTGGAGCCAGAACGGAGAAGGCCCGATCTTTATATCTTCAATAAGTCTTGCCGAATACCTGGGGCAATGGTCCGGGTCTTTGATGGTTACCGAAGTAAGCCTGGTGATATCATTGCCTGAATCGGAAATATCCGTGTGAGGATATTTCATCGTTGTTTTCTGAATCGCCGCGACCTCCCGGGCAATGCCGATGATGCTGAGACAATCTGACCGGTTCGGGGTCAGATCAATATCAAACACCTTGTCTGACAGATTCAGGGCTGTTACAAGTTTGTCTCCGACCCGGCACCCCGGGTCAAGGATCATAATGCCGCTTGTATCTGTGCCCAGTTCCAGCTCTGATTCGCTGCAAAGCATTCCCTCGGATGCCTCACCGCGAATAACACTTTTCTCAAGAACAGAACCATCTGGAAACTCAGTGCCGGTAAGGGCCAGCGGTGCGAGCTGCCCCTCGGCCGCATTGGGCGCTCCGCACACAACGCGCATCATGCGGTCTCCCATATCCACATCACAAAGCCGCAGTTTATCTGCATTGGGATGGGGGCTGATTTTGACAATACGGCCCACAACAACGCTGTCAAGGTAATCATACCGGTCCGAAATGACCTCGACTTCGAGACCTGTCATGGTCAGGGCATCAGCCAAATCTTCCGGCTTCATTTCAATGGAAACATAATCTTTTAACCAACTTAAACTAACTTTCATGTTTTCCTCATTAAGGGGGCGAGGGGGCGAGGGGCAAGGGGCAAGGGGCTATGAGATTTGACACCCTTAACCGCTCGCTTCTTGCCTCTTGCCTCTCCCCCCCTCGCCCCTCGCCTCCCTAAAACTGTCTCAGGAACCTGAAATCATTTTCAAAAAATTTCCGGATATCATCAATCCCATATTTCAGCATGGCAATACGCTCCACACCCATTCCAAAAGCAAAACCAGTGTAGCGATCCGTATCATATCCGACATTTTCAAACACTGCGGGATGTACCATGCCGGCACCCAGCACCTCAAGCCATCCGGTATGTGAACATACCCGGCATCCCTTGCCTCTGCACATCACGCACAGAATATCAACTTCCGCGCTGGGTTCGGTAAATGGAAAAAAACTGGGACGGAATCTGAGGCTGATGTCCTCATCAAACATCCGGTGAACAAATGTGGTCAGGATCCCTTTCAGATCTCCGAAAGATACATTTTTATCCACCAGCAGACCTTCCACCTGATGAAACATGGGCGTATGTGTCAGGTCGGAATCACACCGGTAAACCTTGCCGGGAGCAATCACTCTTACCGGCGGTGTACGTTTTTCCATCACCCGGACCTGGATCGGGGAGGTATGGGTTCTGAGTACAATATTATCCGAGACAAAGAAGGTATCCTGCATATCCCTTGCCGGATGATCCTTTGGAAAATTCAGGCTTTCAAAATTGTAAAAATCCTGTTCAACCTCAGGCCCTTCGACAATATCAAACCCCATTTGGGTAAAAATGTCAGAAATTTGTCCGGAAATTTGTGTGATCGGATGTAAAAATCCCTGAGAAGCAGTTCGTCCGGGCAGGGACACATCAATACGGTCTCCTGTCGCGGCAGCTTCGGTTTCAAGTCGTTCCAGGGCTTGTTCGAATGCAGCCTCCAGGATTTTTTTTAATTCATTTGCCTTTTTCCCTGCCCCGGGTCTTTCTTCCGGGGGAAGGGCGGAAATATTTCTTAAAAATTGTGTGACAACGCCCTTTCTCCCCAGATAACGGATGGAAAGTTCTTTTATACTTTCCGGGTCCGAAGCGGTCTCAAGCGATTTGAATGCGTCATCTTTAATTTGCTCTATTGATTTTCCCACTTTATTACTTTCAAAAGTCGAGTGTTTTGAAATCCTGTTTTTTTATAATTGCTGTGATGCCAAATTTACTATCCGGGAGAATCCGGAAGGATCGGATATGGCCAGTTCCGCAAGGACCTTACGGTCAAGCTCAACATTGGCGCGTTTCAATCCGTTGATAAATTTGCTGTAACTCAGGTTATTCATACGGGTGCCTGCGTTAATCCTTGCGATCCACAGTCTCCTGAACTCACGTTTACGGGCCTTGCGATCCCGATACGCATACATGAGTGACTTATCCAGGGCATCTGTCGCGGTACGGAACAATTTGCTGCGGCCTCCGCGAAAGCCTCTGGCCAGTTTCAAAACCTTTTTTCGACGTCTTCTTGATTTAAAACCTCTCTTTACACGCATAGTCTTTATCTCTCCTTCATTCACACTGATCACTGCCTGCTGACAAGTGATCATTTTTTACTGATCACGGTTTGCTGTTTATCCGTTAGGCATGAGCAGTCTCAGTTCTTTCCGATTTGTCTGGTCCGTCAGATGCGCTTTTCTTAAACTTCTTTTACGCTTCCGCGTCTTTTTGGTCAGAATATGGCTTGCATGGGATTTTGCATAAACGAATTTCCCGGACCCCGTCTTTCTGAAACGCTTTGCAGCAGCCCGATTTGTTTTTATCTTCGGCATGTTTTATCCTCTCTGATAAATGAAATCAAATAGTTACTTAAAAAAAACAGGTGGCGTGAGCACTCACCCTGTATGAGCGCACGCCACCTTTCTCCTTTAATAGCGGTTATTTTAACCCATTGTTATATATTAAGGCGATTATTTGGGCGACAGAATCATCACCATGGTGCGCCCCTCAAATTTGGGCATCTGCTCCACGGCTGCAAATTCGTCCGTTTCTTCAGCAATCTTTTTAAGCAGGTCCCTTCCGAGCTGGGAAAGCGTAATTTCACGCCCTCTGAAAATAACAGTGACTTTGACTTTGTCCTTATTTTCAATGAACCGCTTTATGTGGCCGATTTTGACCTGAAGATCATGATCACCGGTTTTGGGACGAACCTTTATCTCCTTGATCTGAAAGCTGCTTTGTTTCTTTTTGGCTTCCTGCTGCCTTTTGGTCAGCTCATACTTGTAGCGACCATAATCCATTATCTTGCAAACAGGGGGATTGGCAGTGGGAGAAACTTCTACCAGATCAAGACCAAAATCAGCGGCAGTCGCCAGGGCTTTGTGAGTCGGAATAACACCAAGCTGATTGCCGTCGGGATCTATGACCCTTACTTCTCTCGCTCTTATCCTCTGATTAATATTTATTCTGTCTGACCTGCCGGGCTTCTTTATATGTTTCGGTCTAGCTATGCTTACCTCCTCATTCTTAAAAAAAAATATCAACCATTTTTTCCGCTCACACGGAGCAAAGGATATCCATTTATCCTGACTCTGATGCCGTTTTTTTAATTCTTCGGTGTTGTGAGCGATCATAACCGCACTGATGAAAACATATATAGCAACATCAGGAAATGCAAGAAAAAAATACAACAAAAAAACTTAAAAACTCGTGATTGCAAATTCAGTTAATGTTCTATATTCTCTCTCCTTTCTGTTTTTTTCTTTCTGTAAAAAAATGATATACGTTAATATCCAATATGTTACACACTTATTTAAACAATGCTGACAGATGGAAAATTTCCCTCGGAAAGAGGGATTTTCCAAAGCTGAAATCACCGGTGTAAAAAAAAGGGTTGATCAACCTGTTTCATTCAGGAATTCGTAACGCCTTGATCCGGTGTGGTGGATCAGGTTTTCTCTGTCATCCCCTCTTTTATTCAACACATTGGTCAGCTTATTCCTGAAAATCTGAATTCTATAATTCTAAAAGGTTACGTTTTGGATATTCTTAACTTCCAAGATGTGTCCGAACTATTGTAATCAGAGGGCTTGTAAAAAATTATACAGAGGCACGCTCAGACTTGCTGACAAGTTTTTAGTCAGAAAGTCTCCGAATTCGGAAAATTTGGTAATGTTCTAAAAGTGGAGCTGAATTTTTTAACCCTCTGAATCAATTTGGCAAATATCGGAACAAGTCCAGTTTTAGAACACCACCAAAGCATTATAAGTACCTGAGCAAAAGTTTTTTATATACTTTTTTCCCGCGAGCGGCGAAGAAACCCGGCTTTTTCCTTTGTCAGAAACGCATCATTCCGGAAAAAAAGCCGGGTTTCTTCCCCGGGCAAATATTAAAAATTTATGGTCAGGTACTTATCTATATGCAACCATCTGGATACAGACGATTTTCAGATATCTCATGATGTTCTCCCAATTCACCCAAATCAAACCTAACTCTGAATGAAATCTTGTTCAATCAGCTTAAACTGGTCCACATCAAAAAGCCCCTTGTCTGTAATTTTAAGGGACGGTATCACCGGAAGGGCCATAAAAGAAAGCGTCATAAACGGTGAGTGCAACATGCTTCCGATCTGTTTTGCTGCTTTGTCTGTACGAGTATATTTTTCTGCCACATATTCAGCAGGCTTATCTGACATGATGCCCGCCACAGGAAGGGAAAGCACCTCTTCAATTTCTTCTGAAACAACGGCAAGTCCCCCTTTTTCTCTGATAACAAGGTTCACGGCCTTTGCGATCATTTCATCCGAAGTTCCCACGCTTATGATATTATGGGAATCATGGGCCACCGAGCCTGCCATGGCCCCTTTTTTTAATCCGAAATTTTTTATAAAGCCAATCGAAGGGGATGTGTTTTCATATCGGTTCACAACAGCAATTTTGAGAATATCTCTATCAATATCTGACACAGCGTTGTTGTTCACTATTTTTGGTTTTTCAATACATTTTCCTGTTAAAAGCTGTCCGTCAGCCGCTTCAATGACATGAATTTCCTCTGCTATGGTTTCAAATCTGAAATCTTCAACAGATTTGGGTTCTGCCTTAAAATTATTCAGAGGAGAAAATTCAACTTCAGGTAAAAATACCTTGTTCTCCTTAAAAACAGTTTTTCCATGAATAACCGTCTGAATGACATTCAGTCGCTCAAGATCATCCACAATGATAAAATCAGCCGAATCATTTTCTCTTAAAAGCCCCGTTTCCAGGCCATAATGTTCAACCGGATTTAAACACGCGGCTCTGAAAATCTTAAATCTGTCAATGCCTGAAGCTGCTGCTTTTTTTACCAGCAGATTGATATGACCGCTGATCAGGTCATCAGGATGTCTGTCATCGCTGCACAGCATACACGCCTGAGGATATTTTTCTATCAGCGGCATTAATTTATCCAGGTCTTTGGCCGCAGAACCTTGTCTGATCTGAACTTTCATGCCTTTTTCTATTTTTTCAAGCCCCTCTTCAAACAGAACTGTTTCATGGTCTGTGGAAATTCCCGCGTCAATATAGGTCCGAAGATTCTCTTCTGTGAGCATTGGCGCATGCCCGTCTATGACTTTTTCATATTTTTTTGCAATACTGATTTTTTCCATCACATCAGGAAATTCATTCAGAACTCCCGGAAAATTCATCATTTCGCTCAGATATTTCAGATCATATTTTTTAAAAAGGGTTTCAATATCTTGTGCTGTTATTTTTGCTCCCGAAGTTTCAACATCTGTGGCAGGTACGCAGGAGGGTGCGCCGAAATAAAACTTAAACCCGCTTTTTTCAGCATTTTCTATCATAAATTCAACCCCCTGAACTCCGAGAACATTGGCTATTTCATGCGGGTCGGAAATCGTTGCCACGGTTCCATGTCTCACGGCCGCCTTTGCAAATTCAGAAGGAACAAGCATTGAACTTTCAATGTGAATATGAGAATCAATAAAACCGGGCATAATATATGTGTCATAATGTGTTTCAGACGGATCCGGCACGATTTTCTGAATGGTGTCACCATGAACGAACACGGTTCCGGGGAATACTTCTTCATTAATGATATCAACAATATTTCCTGAAAATTGAATTGTATTTTCCATTTTCCCTCTGTTTCCCTGCTTTTCTTAATACGTTATTTGAATGATACAATGGCATAAATATGCTGTCTTGGCCGGATGGTTTTTTTGCCGGACAGGGGGTTGCAACCCCCATACGCATCAGGCTAAGAACATAACATTCTGATTTTATTGGAACTGATCTGGCGACAGCCGAAAGGCAAAACCTTTGTTTTCGGGCGTTCCGGAATCATAAAAATCCTTAGCTTGATGCGTATGGTTGCAACCCCGTCCGTAATATTTGGGTTTGCCACCTCGTCCTACAAAGAGAAATCCCATAAAATTTAAAATACGCATAGAAATACTCATTAATCAAGCCTAATTTGAGCGTGGAAAATGAACAGATGAAAAAGCCGTTCCGTTAAGATTTTCAGGATCATTCAGCTTCAGCCGTCCGGCTCATGTAAGCTTTATATCTGAATGAAACTATTTTGTATATCAGGAAAATCCCCATTTTATGGGTAAAATTTCTTAAAAACGTAAAGTACTGAACAATTACTGACGCGTGTTTCCGATAAACAGGCATGACCTGCCAGTCACAACGAACGATCAAAGTTGTGCAGTTTTTTGCTGACATCTGATGCGACTTTCAATAAAGTTCGTAGTTCCGCCTTTAGGCGGTGTAACACCGCCTAAAGGCGGAACTACGAACTAAAAGATATAATTTTTTGCCAGATTTTTTCAGGAAAATATTTGTCAGCCCTGAATTTTTGTGGTAGTTCAACTTATTCGGACAGATCAGTTTTAAACCTGCTTGGGCACACTTCTGAAATGGGCAAAACAGAAAAAATCATTTTCTTATTCCGAGAAATTTTACACAAGCGGAGGTACCAAATGGCTAAATTTGAAAAAGAGTTGGCAACCTTGAAAGAGATGCTGATGACGGCCGAAGATTTTAAAGAGGTTTATGGATATTTTTTTGATCATTTGGGAGAGAATTCTGATTTTCTAAAATTAGGAAAAAGGTCAAAAAACCCTCTTCTGAAAAAAATACTGGAAGCGGTTGGCGAGCAATTGTTTGGGGAAAAAGTAAAGGTTACAAAACTGTTGCTTACAAAAATACCAAAGCACCGTTTTTATCACGGGCCTTGTTTTATTAATGGAAGAATGTCCGGGATCTTATTTTTTGAAGACATTGACATGGGAATGCTGTCAGTTCTGATGTCAATGGAGACGTATACAACCAATTTTGTCCGTTTTTCAAGTATCCGGATGGAAAGCGGCGGGGATGTGTTTCTCTGTTCTCCAAAAAGTAAAACGATTCATTAATTTTTGATTCTGACGGATATTGCTGATCCTGTCATGTCCTGTTCCCGGACTCCCCGGACAAATACAGGGAAATCGGATAAGAAAAGGAAAGAGCCTGTTCCTGTTCTTATTCGTGTCCCTGTGTTTGTTGTACAGGACGAGACAGCCGTGGGTACATGCTCTTGCCGTTCGAAGCCTGAAATGATTTTATTGTATCATGTTACCATGGAAATCCATATATTTTCATGACAGAGAGGTAAAAAACCCGGGTTTTTCATGAGCGTTTCTTAAATTTTTCAGGCACACTGACGACTTTCTTTTTTTTATGATTAAAGAACACAATTCCTGTTTTGGCTCTGGCAACCTCCGCGCCTGTTTCTTTGTTTGTGATTTTATAAAAAAAGTCACATCCGTATTTGTTAAAATCATCTCTGGTAATATCAATCCTCAGAACATCACCATGAAACCCCTCTGATTTATAGACAATGACAGCATCCGTCATGATGATGCCCGCACCGTCAACATCTAATTCGGTAAACCCGTATTGTTTGAAAAATCTCACACGGGCTTCGTGGATCAGAGAAAGGACCGCGTCATTTCCGAGATGACCGCCATAATTAATATCACTGATGCGAACAGGTATGTGTGTGGAAAATTCAAATTTCTCCGGTAAATCTAATTCAACTCGTGCCATTTTTTATCTTCTCGCGGACGCGCATTCACAATCAGAAAACTGCTGAGGTAATAAATACGCGTGTTTTTAAATTTTTTTCAAATGCAGGGCATATGGGTAAGCCGTCTGAAAATGCCGCTTTTTACCATTATTTTTTGTTCGTATGCTGTTCCCTTCGACAGGCTCAGGGAACGCATGTCGGCCATGCCCTGATCAGCCGTGCCCTGAGCCACTGTGCCCCAAGCCGCCGTGCCCTGAGCTTGTCGAAGGGCAGAAAAATTAACTGATTTAGACGGCCTACACATGGGGCGTGTTTACGATTTAGGGGAGTGAGCCGTCGAGGATCGCTGAAATTACATTTTAGCAACGTCTCACGCGTCGGCCCTTCTCTGAAAAAAATGTGCTGAAATTTCATTTCAGCGTGCCTCGCCCGAGTCATAAAAAGTCTTCCTGATGACTCACCCGAAAGCAGGTCATGCGCTCTTGTCCGAATACTCACACAGGTGACAAAGCGGGCAATCCGGGCAATTCGGTTTTCTTGCCTTACAAACAGCCCTTCCGAAATAAATGAGACGCAGACCAAAATCATTCCATTCTTTTTGCGGGATGATCTTCATAAGATCAAATTCAATCTTTGCGGGATCCGTATTTTTCGTAAGCCCCAGCCGTTTTGAAATCCGTTTCACATGCGTATCCACGACCATCCCGGGAATGCCGAACGCGGCCCCTAACACCACATTGGCTGTCTTACGCCCCACCCCGGGAAGTTCCAGAAGTTCTTCCAGGGTCCCGGGAACATCCCCGTTATATTTTTCCATAAGCATTTTGGAACAATTTCGGATATTTTTTGCCTTGTTGCGAAAATAGCCTGTGGGACGGATCAGTTTTTCAATGTCTTCCAAAGAGGCATTCACAAAATCATCAGGTGAGGCTAAGGTATCGAACAATTTTTTTGTCACAGAATTTACTTGCTTATCTGTACATTGAGCAGATAATATGGTGGCTACAAGCAGCTCAAACGGATTCCTGTGTTGTAACTGAGTCTTGACATGCGGATAGATCGCTTTTAGTATTTTACAGATGTTATGTGTGCGTGTTTTTATTTTCATTATAATTTAAGCATGTTGATATTATTAATTTGAAACCTGCAAATGATCAGTTGATTTTTAAAAAAAAATTTAATCTGTTATGAGTTTACATTCAAAAAAAGTTCGTGCGCTGGGGCTTTGTTCCGGGGGCCTTGACAGTATTCTGGCCGGGCTGATTCTGCGCAGACAGGGAACAGAGGTTGAATGGGTGACATTTGAAACCCCGTTTTTTTCATCTGAAAAATCCCGAAAAGCGTCTTCCAATACAGGAATCCCATTAATTGTGAAAAATATCACTTCTGTTTATCTTGAAATGCTGAAAAATCCGCCATGCGGATACGGAAATCATATGAATCCCTGCATGGACTGCCACGCGCTCATGTTCAGGCTCGCGGGCCAAATCATGCAAGAAAAAAAATTTGATTTTCTTTTCAGCGGTGAGGTCATGGGACAACGCCCCATGTCCCAGACAAGGTCTTCTCTCCGTTATGTGGAAAAACATTCCGGATTTGACGGCCACATATTGCGTCCCCTGAGTGCCCAAAGACTCCCGGTGACGATTCCTGAACAAGAGGGGCTGGTCAGCAGGGAACTTTTGCCCGGCATGGCCGGAAGATCCCGCAAGCCCCAGATGGCATTGGCAAAAGAATTCGGCATCACAGATTATCCGGCTCCCGGAGGCGGCTGTCTCCTCACGGACAAAGGATATTCAGACCGTCTTAAAGACCTTTTTGAGCATCAGAAAACTTATGCTGAAAACGAACTTCATCTTTTAAAATACGGACGTCATTTTCGCCTGAACCCTGACACGAAAATTATCGTGGGGCGAACCCAGAAAGACAATGAGCAAATCGTCAAATATCACAATCCGTCGGAAGATGTCATCATTAAAATGAAAAAAATTCCCGGACCCACCATCATTATGCCGCATGGACACGATAAGGATATGGTGGCACTGGCAGCGTCCATATGCGTAGGTTACAGTAAAAACCCGGATAATACTGTTGTTGATGTCAGTGTCACGGGTCCGCGCGGGAAAGAAATTATCCGGACAATCGGGATACCACCGGATAAGGTGAAACATTTTCTGATGTAAACAATCAGCAGACGGAAAAAAGTTTGTTGTTCCGTGTTCAGACGGTCTCTGTGAAATCAGGGGGGATAATTCGGCAGAACAGGGTCCCTGAGCGCGGAAATATGAACCTTTTCACCTTGCTGACGTTGGGAGAAATATAAGATGGGAATTAAATGTAAAATTATCTTGTCCGTAAGCATTACAATTTTTATATCTTTTCTGATTTTAACAATGGTGATCGGTAAGAAATCAGGTGATAGTGTCAGGGAGCTTGTTTATCAGATGACCGAAGAAGCCGCATACAAAAATGGTCTTATGATACAGGCAGAACTGGAAAGAGCAATGGAAAAAGCCCGTGTCATGGAACTGTCTTTTGTTGAAATGATAAAATCAGGTCTTACAGACAGACAGTTGTTAGATAATATTCTCATCATAGCAACAAAGAAAGACCCGAATATCTTCGGGACCTGGATGTTATGGGAACCAAATGCCTTTGATGGTAAAGACACCCATTTTACAGACGCACCCGGACATGACAAAACCGGCCGGGTCAATTCATATTGGCACTGGGACGGTGATGATATCATTGTGGAACCCAATGTTGACTGGGAAACATCTGACTGGTATCAGATTCCTAAAAAAAACAGGAAAGAAATCCTTTTAAATCCTTATATATACAAGGTTTCAGGAAAAGATATGCTTCTGGTCAGCGCAATCGTTCCGATAATGTATGAAGGCAGATTCAGAGGCGTGGTGGGTGTGGATTATAAGCTTGATGTTTTGCAGAAAAAAGTTGCCGAGATAAGCATCCTGGAACAAGGATATGCTGCCCTTGTTGCAAATAATTGTACTTATGTTGCTCATAAAAAGAATGAATACATCGGCAAAAATATCGGAGAGAAAGAAAAAAAAACAGCTGCCAGAAACGCCGTGAAAAAAGGAGAAAAATATACCGCTGTTGTTCGCTCTGATGTACTTAATGCTGATGCTTACAGAATCTACATGCCAATAAATATTGGCATATCAGAAATGCCGTGGTCCCTTGTCTTAACAATTCCGATGTATAAAATTTCGGAATCTCCCACTAATATCATAAGATTCATCGTAATAACAGGCAGCATTTCGCTGATAATTATCATATTCATATTGCTGATTTTTGTTCATCTTATTATAGTGAAACCGCTGGCTCGTGTGATTACAGGTCTGAATGAGGGAGCAGAACAGATCACCTTTTCCTCAGACCAGATTTCATCCGGAAGCCAATCTTTGGCTCAGGGGGCCTCCCAACAGGCTGCGTTCACTCAGGATACAGTTTCATCTATAGAAGATGTGTCTTCCATGATCAAAAAAAATGCAGACAGCGCCACCCAGTCAGATAATCTTATGAACGAAGTGAGACAGGTTATTCAAAAGGCCAATGCGTCAATGAACAAACTGGCAGGTTCCATGGAAGAAATCATCAGGGCAAGCGAGGAAACATCCAGGATTGTAAAAACAATTGATGAGATTTCTTTTCAGACGAATCTTCTGGCACTGAACGCCGCGGTTGAAGCAGCCAGAGCCGGTGAAGCCGGTGGCGGTTTTGCCGTGGTTGCCGATGAGGTAAGGAACCTGGCAATGAGGGCAGCCGAAGCCGCAAGAAACACATCAGATCTGATAGAGGGGACATTAAAAAAGATACAGACTGGCGGGAAGATTGCATCTGAAACCCATCAGGCTTTCGGGGAAGTTAGGAATCACTCGGGCAAAGTCGGAAAACTGATTACTGAAATTGCAGCCACATCTGATGAACAGGCCCTGAGAATGGATCAGGTAAACAGGGCTGTCACAGATATGGATAAGATAACTCAGGATAATGCAGCCAATGCAGAAGAATCCGCAGCCGCAGCCGCAGAAATGAATGCTCAGGCGGAGAAAATAAAATCGCTTATAACTGAATTAGTGAGGTTGGTGAATTCCTCGAAAAAGTAACCATATAAAGATTAAACGCTTATAAAGAGAGAGTGGCCGGAAAGGTTTTCGGCGGTGATCAAAAAAATATCCCCGACGGGGTTGCAACCCCATACGCATCAGGCTAAGACTGCCGGACGGGGTTTGCAACCCCGTCCGAAACGTTTGTTTTCGGGGGTCGGAAAATATTTCGGACGGGGTTGCAAACCCCGTCCGGCAGATCACGGGTTAATAAAAACAATGAGTTACGATCTTAGCCTGATGCATATGGGTTGCAACCCCATACGCATCAGGCTAAGGAATTTTGGTGGTGTTCTAAAACTGGACTTGTTCCGATATTTGCCAAATTGATTCAGAGGGTTAAAAAATTTAGCTCCACTTTTAGAACATTACCAGGAATTTTTATGATTCCGGAACGCCCGAAAATAAAGGTTTTGCCTTTCGGCCGTCGCCCGGTCAGTTTCAATGAAATCAGAATGTTATGTCCTTAGCCTGATGCGTATGGGTTGCAACCCCCGTCTGATCCGCACTCCTTTTTTCGGCTCATCAGAGGACAAGTATGATGATTAATAAAAATATAACGTTATTTATTCAGTGCATTATTGACGGGATGTATCCTGAAGTGGGAGAAGCCATGGTGCAAATTTTTCAGAAACTGGGTGTCTCCATGACCTGTCCCACAGATCAGACGTGCTGTGGTCAGCCGGCATTTAACTCCGGTTATCGGAAAGAAGCCAGAGAGGCTGCCAAACGATTTATCAGAATTTTCGAGAATGCTGAACTTATTGTCTGCCCTTCGGGATCATGTGTGAACATGGTGAGACATCATTACCCGGAGCTGTTTCACGACGATCCGAAATGGCTGCGGCGGTCGGAGCAAATCAGTTCAACCACATATGAATTCACAGAATACCTGGTGGATGTTCTTGGCGTGGAAGATGTGGGAGCAAGTTATCGTGGAAAAATTACTTATCATGACTCATGCCACCTCCTTCGGGGCATTGGCGTGCGTGAACAGCCTCGGAAACTCATTCGTAACGTGCGAGGCACCGAGTTTACGGAGATGAAGGATTCTGACCGATGCTGCGGGTTCGGAGGTGCTTTTTCAGTGAAATATCCTGAAATTTCAACAGCCATGGCAGAGGACAAAGTGAAAAACATCACAGATTCCGGTGCGGATGTGGTGGTGGGCTGTGATATGGGCTGTCTGATGAACATTCAGGGTATGTTAAGCCGTAAGGAATCCTCAGTCAGGGTTATGCACATCGCACAGCTTCTTGCACTCCGAGCATAAAAAGAGTGCCAAACTGTAAGTTTGGCACTCCGGATACGGGTTGTTGATTTCTGAACAGGGACATGTCGCTCAAGTGCGTCTGGTTTGTCTCAGACGATTATCGAGACTCAAAAGAATCAGTCTTTTCTTGATTTTGCATACCCGATGGAGCCCAGCGCTTCTTCCATTTCCCCCAGGGTGGCCGGATCATCTATTGTGGCAGGCACTTTGTATTCCTTGTTGTCCGCAATTTTCTGGATGGTGCCTCTCAGAATTTTCCCGGAACGGGTCTTGGGCAGACGTTTCACCACCGTGGCCGTCTTGAACGCGGCCACAGGCCCGATGCGCTCCCGCACCATCTGAATCACTTCTCTGATAATCTCATCATTGGCTTTGGTCACGCCCGCCTTCAGCACCATGAACCCCACGGGAATCTGTCCCTTGAGTTTGTCCTCGACCCCGAGCACCGCGCATTCGGCCACGTCGGGATGGTCGGAAAGTACCTCCTCCATCGCGCCCGTGGAGAGGCGATGCCCCGCGACATTGATGATGTCATCGGTACGGGACATGACATAGACATACCCCTCCTCGTCAATATACCCCGCGTCCGCTGTCTTGTAGTATCCCGGAAATTCCTCAAGGTAAGCCTTGACATAGCCGTCGTCATTGTTCCAGAGCGTGGGGAGGGTTCCCGGAGGCAGCGGCAGTTTCACCACCAGCGCGCCGATGTCACCGGCCTTCACAGGCCTGCACTCGGGATCCACGACCTGGACATTCCAGCCCGGCACGGATTTCGTGGGGGAGCCGTATCTGACCGGAAAATGATGCAGGCCCATGCAGTTGGCGCAGATGGCCCACCCGGTCTCGGTCTGCCACCAGTGGTCAATCACCGGCACGCCCAGATTCTTCTCCGACCACTGGATGGTGTCGGGATCGGATCTTTCCCCCGCGAGAAAGAGAATTTTGAAGTCTGAGAGATCATATTTTCTGATGAACTCGCCTTCGGGATCCTCCCGTTTGATGGCGCGGAAGGCCGTGGGCGCGGTGAAAAGACTTTTCACCTTATGCTCCGAGATGATCCGCCAGAACACGCCCGCGTCCGGCGTGCCCACAGGTTTTCCCTCGAAAAGTATCGTGGTGGCGCCCTTGAACAGCGGCGCGTAAACAATGTAGGAATGACCGACCACCCAGCCCACATCGGACGCGGCCCAGAAAACATCGCCCTCATCTATGTCATAAATGGCCTTCATGGTCCATTTCAGCGCGACCACATGCCCGCCGTTGTCCCGCACCACGCCCTTGGGCTGGCCGGTTGTTCCGGAGGTGTAAAGCACATACAGCGGGTCCGTGGCAGCCACGGGAACACAGTCATGGGGCTCGGCCTTTGTCATGGCCTCATTCCAGTCAATATCCCGCCCGTCAGTCATTGAGGCTGTTTCCATGGGACGCTGGAAAACAATGCAATGTTCAGGTTTTGACGCTGATATGTTGATGGCTTCGTCAAGGAGCGGTTTGTAGGGAATGACCTTTTTGCCTTCGATACCGCAGGAGGCCGAGACAATCACTTTGGGCTTGGCGTCTTCGATACGGGTCGCCAGCTCCTTTGCCGCAAATCCGCCGAAAACCACCGAATGCACCGCGCCGATACGGGCGCATGCGAGCATGGCAATGGCCGCCTCGGGGATCATAGGCATGTAAATGATAACACGATCCCCTTTTGAAACTCCCTGATCAGCAAGGGCCCCGGCAAATTTTGCGACCTCATCCCTCAGTTCCGTATAGGTATATTTTTTAATTGTATCTGTTACGGGACTGTCATAAATCAGGGCAGTCTGATCGCCTTTTCCGTTGTCAACGTGATAGTCCAGCGCATTGTAGCAGGTATTGATTTCCCCTCCGACAAACCAGCGATAAAAGGGCTTATTTGAGTCATCAATGACCTTGTCCCATTTTTTATACCAATGGCAGTCTTCAGCCACTTCCCCCCAGAATGCCTGGGGGTCCTTGATGGATCTTTCAAAAGCTTCATCGTACTTGTTGGTCATGTTCTTGCTCTCCTTTATAAAGTCAAAGTTCGATGTAAATAAAATCCGAATAACCGAAACCTGTCATCGCTATATATTAAACAATAAAAAAATAGTCAAGAACAATAAATGAATCAGATACAGTCGGTGAAATCCAATTATCCACTGATGATTCGTTTTCAGGGAGTTGATAATTACTCAATCGAACAAAAAGCTTGTCATTCCTGCTTTCGCAGGCTTCAGTGTGAGAGTTGCCCATTTTATACCTGCCATAAAAAAAGAAAAAGTGTTAAAAAGACAACGTCTCTGGCAAATAATTCTTTGAAAATTGTCAAACGAAAACCAGGACAGGCTGAGAGTTTCGGAGATCGGAAATATATTGAAAGACTATTTCGTGCCATGGCAACCATCAGAAATATTGTGTCTTTCATGTTGGTTCAAAAAAAGCCCATAAAAGCCCTTTATGGCTCAGGGCAAAACCTTCGCTCTGCCGCGGACTCAGGTTATGAATGTGCATAATGCTTTCTTATTTACTGAAAATGCTGTATAATTTGTTTTCTCAAAACTTACAGACCTATGCGGATGAATCCATGTTTCGTGCCAGGCCCCTGTAAATCCCCTTGACATCCGGCTCATTTCTGATAGATAAATTCTCTGATAATCCACTGACATGAATCGTCAGGGAACAAAACTGTCCCAAAAGCTGAAACCGCGGATATTTTTGTTCCGATGGCATAAACCGTGATTTAAACGACTTCGACAGAAGGGAATGTTCGCTCGCTCTGCCAACCTGCAAGTTTTATTCCCACATCTGATTTCAATCCTGATTTTATGAAATTTTTCCATCTGACAGCGCTGAAATCAGATATGTCAGCGAACAGCATGGTTTAAAAACAAAGCAGAAGTTTAAATCTTAATCAATCAGAAATCTTAATCAAGAAAATATACCGTGGTCAGAAAACTAAAAAGAACAGTTACATCAGTATTGCCGGTTTCAAACAGAAGAACTGGAAAATGTATTCATTGCGGGGCATGTTGCAGACTGCCCTATGCGTGTTCTTTCCTAAAACGCAAACCAGAGGGAGGATATTATTGTTCTGTGTATTTTTTTCGGCCCCTGAATTGCAGAAAATATCCCAGAACAGAATCTGAGTTTATAACAGCAGACACATGCGGCTACAGATTTGAAAATACTGTTAAGACAAACACATGGACCATGAGCCTGATCCTCGTTGTGAGAAGTTTTTTTCGTAAATTAATACAATTCAATTAGTATCAGCAGATCGAAAAAGACCCCGAACCGCTCTTGGCAAACTGACAAATTCGCCAGAAATGTTGAGCAGTTTGGGATCATTTTCAATCTGTTGCCCCCTGAATCACCGCCAACCGCCTGACCAGAAGAAAAATTTTAAAAATGAACGAACAGAATATCATAAAAAAATCCGTAACCACCATTAAAAATTCCGTAACTTTTAAAATCATTACAATACTTCTTCTCATTCTCATCTTGCTGATTCCCGCCTCAATGATCACTTCGCTCATACATGAAAGAGAATACAGAAAACAAAGCGTGGTTCAGGAAATCAGCTCCAAATGGGGACAGGAGCAGACCATCGCAGGCCCCGTCATTACCCTTCCCTATAAAAAATTTTTTGAAGATAAAGAGGGAAAGAAAACCTTTTCCATCCGTTACATGCACTTTCTGCCAGAAGAGATAAATATAACAGGAGAAATTCACCCGGAAATCCGTTACAGGGGAATTTATGAAGCTGTTTTGTATCATTCGGAATTAGAAATGACCGGCAGTTTTTCTTATCCGCAGTTCGAAGAAATGAACATTCAGGAAGAGGATATTATCTGGTCCGGGGTATTTGTTTCCGTGGGCATTTCTGATATGAGAGGAATAAAAGAGCAGGTTGTCGCCAAAATTAATGACACGCCCATATCACTCAGTCCGGGAATAGAAACAAACGACGTGTTACGCTCCGGAATCAGCGCAAAAATATCCCTCTCGGAAAAAGGGGCGAAAACCTCTTTTTATTTTGGAATGAATTTAAATGGCAGCCATCAGATTTATTTTATTCCTGTGGGGCAGCTAACAACTGTGTCCATGTCTTCAACCTGGACAACTCCGAGTTTTGACGGCAGCTTTCTTCCTGTGGAAAGAGAAATAAACACCCAGGGGTTTCATGCAAAATGGAAAGTGCTTCATTTAAACAGGAATTATCCCCAGTACTGGATCGGAAGCAGGCATAAGATACAGGGCTCGGGATTTGGCGTGAAGTTGTTCACTTCCGTTGATGTTTATCAGAAATCAATGCGAACGGTCAAATATGCGATCATGTTTATTGTGTTTACGTTTATGGCATTCTTTTTTTCCGAGGTGATGAATAAGATAAGGATTCATCCGATTCAGTATTTGCTGGCAGGGTTCGGGGTCACGGTTTTTTATACGCTTCTGCTTTCCATATCCGAGCATCTGAATTTTGACATTGCTTATATTATTTCAAGTTTGTCTGTGATTATTCTGATTACTGCTTATTCCAGAAGCATTTTGAAGAACACTTATGCTTCTCTTACGGTGAGCGCTATTCTGACAATGCTTTACGCGTATTTGTATATGGTGCTGCAATTGGAAGATTACGCCTTGCTTATGGGGAGCATCGGATTATTTGCGGTGCTGGGTGCGGTGATGTTTGTGACACGAAAAATTGACTGGTACGCGATAAGGTTGGATGAACATAATGATTCCAAAATGTGAGAGGTGAATGATGTTAAAAAATGCAATAATATTTTTTACAATTTTCTTTTTTGCGATCATGGCAAGCGCGTTTGCAGATCAGGCTGCCTGGATTAAAAAATCCGACGCGTACAAAGCAGGCGGAATGATCAATCCGGGAATGATGATAAGAGAGTATTGCGCACCCTGCAATGATGCTGGCTGGAAAGTGCTGACGGTGAAACAGGTGGAAGTAAAAAATACGGCGGATGGCCAGTCTTACCAGGTTTTTTTGAATGGAAAAGGTATTGATCTTGCATATACATATATTCAAAAGCAGGGCACATGGGTTAATCTTGCGATGCTTCTCGGCCTGGATGTTTCAGGCGTTCCTGAATCCCTGCCTGACTCGCGAACTGAGACTTCTGCCGCGGAAAACTCCCATCTGATAGACAGGATTTTAAATGAGTGTATTGCAAGGGACAGCGATGTGTCTGCAAATGTGGCGAATTGCATATATGAGGCATATGAGTTGTGGGACGCTGAATTAAACAAAGTCTATAACCAGCTCAGGGTTTCCCTGAACCCGGACCAGCAAAAAGCCCTGAAAGCGGCTCAGTTGGAATGGATCAGATATCGTGATCTGGAGTTCAGGCTTATTGACAGCATTTATTCTTCTCTTCAAGGGACGATGTATAAGCCGATGCGGGCGCAGGATCGTATGGATATTGTTAAAAAAAGAGCGCTGGAGCTTAAATTATATTCAGATCTGCTGAAAGCGCATTTGAGCCAATGAAGCAGCATCTGATGAGTGACGCGTTGATTCGGAAAGCAAATTTTGGTGTCCTTCGTATTCCTCGTTTTCCTTCCACGCTTCGCGTGGAACGAGCTGATTATAACGGATTTAGGGGAGGCCTGCAAACCTGCTGCTACTAAAAATATGCCGCCCCCACGGGGCTTGGCGGAGGCCTGCAAACCTGCTGCTACAAACATGCCGCCCTTACAGGGCTTGCTCGGCCTCTATCCGAGGTCATACGCATATCTCCGAAAACACCAGCCCGCTTTTGAAAAAAGAAAATCAGCTGTTTACAGAAACAAACCGCGTTTTTCCATATTCGGAGTGGGTGAGTATTCATTTAAGCCTTACAAAGTCGCAATTTCAGGACTATATAAACAACTTAACTTCACGTTGGTATTATCGGAAGCCAAGCCGATCATGTTGGATGACACCTGTTATTTTGTCGGGTTTGATGACATTTGTGATGCTGTGGCGACCTGGGCCATATTAAACAGTGACATATCCAGGCGGCTGATTCGTTCCGTCACTTTTATTGAAGATAAGCGGCCCTACACAAAACAGACATTAATGCGGGTCGGACTTGCTGAAATTGCTCAGGATATCTTTTATGATGACATTTCAGCGCAGATTCGGCGCACTGAGGATAAACTTACAGAACATTTTACAAGACAAGTATGGGATGATTTTAAGGACCGTATTACACAGCCCGGGCTGCCAATAAGATATCCGAGTCTGACACAACAACTGAGTTTGTTTTGAAAAATACTTTTTTGTTTCCAGGTTTAATGCTTATTCCCAAATGTCGCGTGTGAACGGGAAAAAAGAGCGCGGGCGCGGGAGAAACAAAATTCCTTGACCGTGTTTTTCCGCACTTTGAATATGTCTTTGTAAAGAGGAACAAACCCCAGATTACCACATGCCCCAAATAATTCTGATGGGTGAGCTGAATGTCAGACCTCCGGGGTTTTGAATTCTTTCAGAAGCGGTTGTACGGCCGGAAACGGAATCCTGAAAATCCTTTCATAAGGTTTCTGATACTGGCTCAATTTCCTTCCTTACCAATATAGTGAAGTCACGGGGCATGTAATCATGTAACAAAACCACATAATCAGAAAATTCTTTTCTGCAATAATCAAACACAAAAAGAGGGTCAGCGTAATACAGATCATCATATCTGAGATCAGCAGGCACATATTTGCTCAGCGCGTTAAAGGCAAAGCCTTTTTCACTCAGTTCTGAAATTTTTTTCAAAATATGCAGCATCATTTCCGTCAGTTCGTCGTCATTCGCCTCCTGCCTCATGGTGAAAACTCCGCTGGCAACCGTATAATCCGCCACAGTTAATGACGATTCATCTGTTGTAAAGCACGCATCTTCTGTTCCTGCATGCAACTCCTCGGCGTTCACAATCATTTCTTTTGATATGTCAAATCCCCGGTACTGGCATTTGTACCCCTTGGCAGTCAGATAATCAAGAAATGCCCCGTATCCGCACCCATAATCGTTGACAGAAAAGCCGGCCTTATGGCTGAAGCATTTTAAAAGCTGCTCAGACCGCAGTTCCTGATCTTCCTGGGAAAGCGCGTCAATTCCTTTGACTGTGGGGCCATATTCTGTAATACGTTTGTCAAAGTATTGTCTCACTGATTCAAAATAGCTGTTCAGACTCATTTTTTCCCCCGTTTATTTTATCAATACGTTGGACATTTTTTGTAACCCACTGTTTTCATTGTATCTGACAATTTGCCACTTGAACGTTGAAATCCTATGATTTCAAAAAGTTGGCTTTTTCATCGCTCCTGAGTTTCAAAAACTGTCCGAAGTATTATTTTATACAACTATCAAAAAATCAGTAAAAAATCAATTTATTTCTTCTCTTGCATTTCCGCATGATATGTTTTATATGAAAGTGTTAAGTGTCAGGTGTTAGGTGTTAGGTGTTAAGTGTTAGGAAAAACTGCAAAACTTTCATCGTTCGTTGTGACCGGCAGATCATGGCCGTTTATATGAAAGTGATTTGTAATTTGTGATTTGCTTCGACTTTTAAGTACCCGATCAAAAGTTTTTTTATATATCTTTTTTTCTGCGAACAGCGGAGAAAACCAGGTTTTTCTGTCACGGACAGCGGACCGTTCCGGTAAAAAAGCCGGGTTCCTTTCCCGGTAAGATATCGAAAACTTATGGTTAGGTACTTATATTTTACAAGGAGAGAGCGGAGGTAAATAGCTGGCCTCCGTTGAAAGGGTTTAACATTTTGAAAGTATTAATAAAAATAATTTTATTGCTGTGTGTGTGTATCTTTCTGTCCGATATGTCCGTGTTGGCTCAGGACAAGGAAAGCTTGGTCAGCGTTCCCAAAACAAACAATGGTAAAAAATGGCGAATCGGATATTATGAAGGAGGGGAATATATCTATTATCAGCAAATATTTACCTCAACGGTAAAATCCCTGATAAAGCTGGGCTGGATTGAAAAATCAAAGATTCCGCAGCAAAAAGGCGAGCAGACAAAAGATCTCTGGAACTGGCTTGCAGCCAGGGTAAGAAGTCATTATATTGAATTTGTGCCAGATGGACATTACACAGGGAACTGGGATGATAATCTGAATAAGAAAATAACGGCTGAAATAATTGATCGTCTCAATCAGAAAAAAGATATTGATCTTATTATTGCCGCGGGAACCATGGCGGGAAAGAATTTGGCTAATGATAAGCATAAGACATCGGTACTAGTCATTTCAGCCACAGACCCTGTTTCAGCCGGCATTATTAAAAGCGTTGAAGATTCAGGATATGATCACATCCATGCCGCAACAGACCCTCATATAAATGAGCGACAAGTACAGATTTTCCATGATATTGTCGGGTTTGACAAGCTGGGAGTGGCTTATGAAGACACGGTTCAGGGAAAAAGCCAGGCCGCAATTGAGATGGTGGAATCTGTGGCTCAGGAACGCAGCTTTGAAATTATCCGATGTTATACAAAAAGTGATGTCGGTGATGTGGCCATTGCTGAAGAAAGTGTCAGCGAATGCTTTTATAAACTGGGAAAAATAGCAGATGCCATTTATGTCACAACCCAGGGCGGTGTGAGTGTGAAAAACATACCAGAGTTGGTAAGAATTGCCAATTCTTATAAAATTCCGACGTTTTCACAAGCGGGTTCTGATGAAGTTAAGCGCGGACTTCTTTTTAGTATTTCAGATGCCGAGTTTCAATATGTGGCGATGTTTCATGCCAAGACAATGACAAAAATTTTTAACGGTGCTTCTCCCCGGCAACTGACTCAGCTTTTTGAAAGTCCCCCGAAAATCGCCATCAACCTCAGAACAGCTCAAATCATAGGCTATGATCCTCCTGTGGACGTTCTGGGGGCATCAGACGAGATTTATCAGGAAATACAACCATGAACTGAAAGGATATTTTAATGAAGAGCGAACCCGTTGCAGAGTGGGACAAAAAAGAAGCAGAGTATTTGCAAGACAGACTTCTGATCGGAGGTCATCAGGTGATGATGTCCTGGGAAAAGCCGTATATGCATAAGTTGGCACAAATGCTCTGTTCTCATACATCAGGAAATATACTTGAAATCGGTTTCGGAATGGCTATCTCGGCCTCTGAAATTCAACGGTCAGGCGTCAGAAGTCATACCATTATTGAGCCTCATCCCGAAGTTTTTAAGCGCGCGCTTGCCTGGAAAAATGAGTATTCCGATTCTGAAATTATTCTCTTCAACGATTACTGGCAGAATATAACGGATAAATTGCAGCAATATGACGGAATTTTTTTTGACACCTATTCTGATACTGATGAAGAAACAGACCGTAAGCGGTTTCACTTCTTTCAGATGGCTTCTGAAAAGCTTTTGAAACCCGGCGGCGCCCTGACATTCTATTATCTGAAGCCTCAGCTTGAGCCAACCTATCAGGATCAGTTGTTTCGCTATTTTTCCAAAATATATATTGAACGTCTGGATATTACCCCGCCCCATGACTGTGACTATGCCTATTTTATTGAAAATCATACCGTGTGTGTGCTTGCGGTCAAATAAGGGAACTTCAAATAAAAAATATACCTGATTCAGGTCAAACGGCGGGTGCGGGAAAGCGAAACCCGCCTTACGCGGACATATGGAGGTGATGCCCGCGGGCCTTGCCTCGCCTGCCTCGCATTTCGGATATTTCATTTTTGGAAAAATCCCTAAGTATCCGGACAAAAGTTTTTCAATGCACAGGTTTCAGATAAGCAAAAACATCCTATCCTCTGATTTAATGCAAGCAAATCGCAAATTTTCATAAATCCGGAGGGTTTCTCTCAGCAACTGAGAAAATTCTGGCGAGGCTTATTTATTCCGAGTTCTTTTTTTCTGTTCTTCCATTTCCCTCAAATTCTTTCGTCTATGTCACTCAGCCAGACGATCTGCCAGTTGTCAGTTATCGGCTGTCATCGGTCAGTAAAAAAATAAAATCAGATAATTATTATTAATAGAAAGGGTAAAAGATGAACATATCCAAATCTGGAACAGAAGATTTGAAATATGCAAAAAAGGGGTTGGAAAATCCGAATCTCGTAACAAAAATTGCCAATATACTAGGAGTTCCTTTTGAAAAAGGCATGAAATGTTTGCCGGAAAAATGGTCAGGATATATTACACGGATCAGTGAAAAAACACTGCGCTCGGCATTGAATTTTGCAATATCCACCATGGGCAGTAAAACAGAGGGGCAGTCCTCTGACATACTTCATAAAATCCTTGCAGCGACGTCAGGATGCGCAGGAGGTGTGTTCGGATTAGTTTCTCTGGGAGCTGAACTGCCGCTTACAACCACAATTATGCTTCGGTCTGTTGCGGACATTGCCAGAAGTGAGGGAGAAGATATCAGTGATATTGAAACAAAATTGGCCTGCCTGGAAGTTTTTGCCCTGGGTGGCAGATCGGAAAGTGAAAAAGCTGTAAAAACAGGTCACTATTACGCTGTAAGAGCTGCCTTGTCTAAAAGCCTGTCCGAGGCCGCAGCATATATTGCAGAACAAGGACTTGCCGAAACAGGATCGCCGATCTTGCTCAGGCTTATTACACAAATCGCTTCCCGTTTTGGAATCGTCGTGTCAGAAAGAGCTGCTGCTTCAGCAATACCTATCGTGGGAGCCGCAGGCGGTGCGGTGATAAATACGATCTTTATGGATCATTTTCAGGATATCGCACGGGGACATTTTATTATCAGACGGCTTGAAAGAGAATATGGGAAAAAAGCAGTTAAAGCTGAGTATGACAGAATTTTCTGATTTGTCTTTTCCAATTTCCAGAGGAGAATTATGCCGGTATGAAATATTTTTTAGAAAAAACCTTAAATGACGCATTAAAAAAATTGAGACAAGACCTCCCTGATCTTGCTGACATACTTTGTCTGGGCGATGGCGTGAATCTTACATCATGGACCAATGTCATTGATGGAAAGCTGCTTCCCCGGCTTTCCCCTGATTTTCCGCTGATGGCGGCGATTTGCGGCGGGGGGTCATCAGGGAAATCCACATTGTTCAACTCGCTGGTGGGAGACAGGCTTTCACCCGCGGGCGGAAATGCGGGCATTAACCGCCGCATCCTTGTTTCAGCTCCCGGAGAAATATTCAGACAGAAAGAATTTCTTTCCACCTTATTTGAACCCTTCGGATCAGCATCCAAGCCATTGAAAAATAAAAAAGAACTCACAGAACCCGGATGCCCGCTCTATATTCTCAACAGCAATGTTCCCCGGAACATGGTGTTAATGGACACTCCTGATTTTGATACCGGTGCCCAGGGGGGCTATGTGAACCGGGATGTTGTCCGGCAGGCGCTGGGAACTTCGGATATCCTGATATATGTTTTCACCAATTCCAATTATAACAATCGGGATAACACGGATTTTATATCGGAAATGCTCACGGGAATCGGTATGAGAAAATGCTTTCTGGTCTATCGGGTTTACGCGGGATTTGACAATGAGGAGGTTATCAGACACGCAATGACTGTTGCCCGGAACCTGTATGGCAATGATGCAGAGAAATATGTGCTGGGAATTTATCGCTCAGATGAAGATAACGCGGTGGCCGCGGGGGAACGATTCGCAGAACTGAAGCCGGTGCGCGACCAGGACCTGCCCTTTACAGAGGCTCTGAAAAGAATGGACCCCCGAAAACTGAGGCCGGAGCTGCTTTCTTCGATTCTGAAGGGAACGCTGGAAACAGCAGAAAAGGCACGGATCCGTGCAAACACGTCGCTTGATGAGCTGCGCCTGTATCTTGACGCTTTGAAAGCCGTTCAAAGTCAGTGTGTTCGTGAAGCATTGCCGCATTTTCCCTTGGACATGGTCCTGAAGCGTTTTATTGAAATCTGGTTATCCACAGACCCCCCTCATATCAGGGTCATGCGGCAGACAGGAAACATTTTCAGCCAGCCCATTAAAATGTTCACCAGCGCTGCCGGGCGGGCAAAAGATAAAATTTTACCTGGCATGTCAAAGAAGCCTTCCGAGGATTTCAAAGATAAAGTGGAAGCAGACCTGATCACTGTGGTAAACGAAATGCATCGCAGAACCGCAGGCTCGGAAGTCTCTGTGTCTCTGACATTAAAAGAGCCGGTGACCAGCCACATGATTGAAGTATTCAAACGGATTATCGCGTCCAAAGGCGTAAAAGACGCTCCCTATATAGACTTTTCAGATGATAAAGAAGGAACATTCACGCTCTGGGTTTCAGCACATCCGGTTGTGTTTCAGGAACAGGAGACATTGCGGAATAAGGATTGGGAAATGGCGATTCAGTCCATTCTTTCACATAAGGATGTGATTATTGATATGTCAGAGAATATGGAAAACGATCTGAGCAATATTGTAAACCATCTGCGCGATGAGATGGGCGTCACAGACAGAGTTCGCCAAACGTTTTCAGCGTTGCTGAATGTGATTCCGGCCACGGCCGCGGTGACATATATTTTTTCCACAGGAGACCCGGTGGGCGCGGCGGGCATCAAAGTCAAGCTGGCCGGATTGTTCGGCCTGCACGATCTGTATGCGCTCATTGCCATTCCCGCCACAACTGGCATGAAACGGGCAGACCAGAAGCAGATTGAGGCTATCCTCGGGCCCCTTGCAAAGCAATGGCTGGATGAAAAATTAAGGACCGTGCAGGGACTTTTTGAAAAAGAAATTACCGGCGGAATTATCCGTGCCGCACAGGAGGCCATCAGCGCATCAGATCAGCTGATAAAAGACATTGAAAACAGCATTAACGTATGCGGAAAGGCGGTAAAATGATTTCAGAGCGGCAACTGCTTGCGATAAAGACCCGGGGTAAGATTGAAGGGGTTGAAAATGAGATTCGAATGCTCTCAGCGTCGGTTCATGCGGCACCGTTGTGGCAGCCCGGCATCGTGCTGAAGAAACAGTGCGATGAGGCATCCCGTCTGACCAGCGAACTTGAAGCGCGTTTTGACCGAAAGCTTATCGTCAGCATCATCGGCCCGTGCGGTGTGGGCAAATCCACTTTGCTCAATGCCCTTGCCGGTGTTGACGAACTGTCTGAAACCGGGCATGACCGTCCTACCACCAGACGTTTGGTTGTCTTATGCAGGGAGGACAGTGACGCGAACCCGCTGAGGGAACATCTGGGGGATAAAAATGTGAAGATTCGCTCCAGCCATGCGGCATCATCCCTTGAGCATGTTCTGCTGATTGATACGCCGGACACAGACAGCACAGCGCAGGAGAAACATATCCCCCTGGTGCATAAGGTCATTGAAATGTCCGACGTTCTCATCTGTGTTTTTGACGGGGAAAATCCCAAAAGAAGGGATTATGTTGATTTTTTATCGTCTTATATTCAAAGGTTTAAAGGTGAATCCCTGGTCTGTGTGGCCAACAAGTGTGACCGGCTGGAGGAACAGGAACTGATGTCAGTGATCGTACCGGGATTTCTGAGTTATATAAAAGCGGCATGGGAAAGACCTGTGGACAAACTGCTGTGCATCTCGGCCCGTCGGCATCTGCATGATCCCGCATGGGATAAAAAAGCCAAACCCCGGCATGATTTTGATCAGTTTGAAGATTTGGAAGCGATGATCTTCAGCACCTTCAACCGGCCCGGATTTGTGATTGACAGACGCATGGAAAATGCCAAAAATCTGAGGGATTATGTGCTTCATGAAGTCCGTGCGGAAGCTGAAAAGGACAGGGAAAAGCTCGAAGAGATAAAAAAACGTATCACAGAAACTGAGAAAAAAGCCGCAAAAGACGCGCTTTCCGCATTAAAGAGCGATGAGACAAAACAGTTGCTGGGTGTGAATGTCATGCTCTATCAGAAATTGGCACAGCGATGGCTGGGCCCGGTGGGATGGCTCATTGCCCTGTGGGCGCGGATACTGATTTTCGGCACCGGGATCGCGGCAATTTTCAGGTTTGGCAATCCCATTCATCAGATCGTGGGAATTGTTTCCTCATTCTTGCATTTTAAGGAATCCCAGGCCGCTGTGTCCGAGGTGGGGAAAAGCGAGCGGGTGGATACGGCTTTTCGGGATTACCGGCTTGCCATTATGAGAAGCTGGCCTGATATTGCGGAATCTCTTGTAAAATGCCGGTTTGATCAGTCTGTCCGGAAGCTTGAGGATATCCTCCCGAAAAGCAAGACCGTGAATGAGGAATTGTCAGCGATATGGAATGAGGCGTTGGAGAGTTCAATTGAGGAATCTGCTCAGAAACTGAGCGGGCTGATCACGCAGTTTGTTTTTAATATTCCGGCAGTGGGAATTATGGGATACACGGCATGGATCACCGCACGGGCCTTTTTTCTCGACAATTATCTGTCTTCTGATTTTTTCCTTCATGCGTTTCTGACCATCGGGCTTGTGTTGTTTCTGGGCTTTTTTATCTTCCAGGGATGTGTGAGAGTGTTTGCCGGTACGGAGCGCATCAGCACCAAGGCGTTTAAGAAGGTGAAAGGTCAGATAGAGCAGTTTCAGCCCGTCTCGCTCAATCCCCTGGGAGATCAGGTGGATGCGGTGATCGGATTAGCGGTTCCCAACTGGGGCGATGAAAATCAGCCATATTCAGACAGATTTCTTTTATAAAATTGCTGCCATTTTTGGGTAGTGTTCTAAAACAGGATATATTCTAAAATATGCTGATTATAACGGATTTAGGGGAGGCTCCGATTTCAGGATGCTGTCCACAACTTATTGTTTTCACACGGCCCCGTGCGGACATTCCCGGAAGACGGCGGTTTCCGAAGGGACAAAACCCTGAAACGGGCAAATTTTCCGTTTTGACATTTAATAATTTCAGGAGGTTGTGCCCTTCCTAAATCCGTTATAATCAGTCAGAATTAAGTACCTGACCGGAAGTTTTTGCACCGGAGACCTGCGAGGTTTCCGAAACCTCACAGGTCTTTTGCCCGGAAATTTATGATCAGGTAGTTGTAATCCGAAAAGTTACGGAACATCCCGGGCGGTGTCCGCTCTTTTTCGGGATGCGGATCGTGAAAACTGGAAATATGAGGAATGTGTGAGAACGGAGGCTGAAGCTGCGGAGACGTGTCGGTGGGACATGTCTCCGCAGGAAAAATTCCCGTCCGCTACATATCTGCGAGGACTCTCAGGACAGCGGTGGCATCGGCCGGGGTGGTCTTCCCGCATAGGTGTAAAGTTAAGGATACTTAACTAACCTGCTAACGGTATGATTTCAAAAAATAAATTCACATTTATCAGATTGAAAAGACGGAAAGACAGAGGCATGCCTTTACCCGGCTGCCCGAGTTCCGAGAGGTTTACCTTTACATATTTATAGTTTTCAAGAACTGCTCCGTCGATAAGTACATCAAGGGAGTTTTTTCTGCTTTTCTGCCTCTCTTTCCGGCATGTGTCAGTTATTTTTGCTATCATTTTCCTGACATGTTTTGCCGCTTTGTCAGCAGAATCCGAAAGCAGCACTGTCAGACCGGCTATGTTTCTTCTGAAATATTTCACTGTCTTGTCAATACTTACCTCTTCGCCGAGTATCCGCCATGCCTCTGATCTGGCATTCGAATAACAGTAGGATATGAACATCACAACTATCGCTTTTCCCAATACTTCGCACCTGAGCCTGTCCTCATTGTTTCTTACTTCTGTTTTATGAATGTTCAATACCGATTTAAACTGTTTGAAAAATAATTCCACAGACCATCTGATCGGATAAAATGCAAGGATGGTTCTCACATCCTCCGTTTTCTCAGCAGGAATATTTGTCATCATAAAGTTCCACTCACACAGTCGCAGTGATTCTTTCTTGGGGGTTCTTCCTTTCTTTTTGGCATTCTGACACATTTTTCTCCGTTTTTTGTTTGCAACTTCTTCCGGAACTCTGACTGCGAAAAAGCGTATCTTTATCTTTTTCTCTTTGTTTCCCGTATAACATTCGAATTCAAATATTGTCTCATTGCCGTTCAGCTTTTTCAATATCTCCGAGATTCCGATTCTCTCATATTCTTCCCCTTTCTTTATATACAGACCGATTCCGGAATAATTAAAACGGGATATGAAAAAGGCTTCTTTGTCATCAGTTATTTTCAGCATGTCCGCAATTGAATATCCCAGATCGAAAATAAGCAGATCATCCGCGCTGATCTGATCGCCCAGTGTCTTCGAATAACTCTGATCGTTACACGTTTGTTTTTTTATATCAAACAGCTGAATCACTCCGGTTTTGTAATCATACATTAACTGAACTTTGCAACCCGCAATGTTATATCCCGGAAATGCGGATTTCAGGCCCGGGGGCAGCTCCCATGACGAACTGTCAATAATATTCACTCTGCCGAACTGATTTAATACGTCAATATTGATATTATGTCCGTTTTCAGTCGCCGTTCTGAAAAAAAATGAAAAAACTTCTGTCAGAAAATCAATGGCATACTGATTAAAACGGTCATTTATTCCCGCCCTTGAAATACATTCGGACAGATTTTCCGCTATGGCACCCAGAGTTATTGTGGTCGTTGTCAGCGAACCGAAAGTCAGCGATATGAAAAATTCGAATGCGTCCAATTTCCGTTTTCTCTTTATGAAACCGGTTTTTTCAGCTATTTTTCTGATCTTTCCTTTTTTGAAAAACTTTTTAACTGTTCTGACATCAATTTTAATCTGTTTATTTATCATTGCACAGTCCTCCCAAATATGATCTTATGAGATTGTCGGATATTTTGTTTTTTTCACACAGTCCGGAATATCAGCATGTGCTGAGAGATGCAATGAAAAAGTAATTTGCGACACGGCATTTCTTGCATTTTATTTAAACAACAACCATATGTTATAAAAGGATATTTTTACAATTCAGCAGTTCCTTAACTTTACACCTATGTGGTCGGCCCTCCCCTAAATCCGTTATAATCTGTAATTATTTATTTTAATATATAGTATTAATATTGTAATCCTAAATGAGTTGTGAAATTAGGAGATGTACGCTTCTAATTTCGGAAAACTGAAAATTTGCTCCGTCAGGAAATTTAAAAAGCTTTCTTTTACGTCTCCGAATGTTTTGTTCTCATAAAAATGCCTTCTCAGAAAATTCTTTCCTTTTCTCCAAATTTCTTCAACGGGATTCTGATCCGGAGCATACGGAGGAAACAGCATGCAGGTGACTTTCCAATCCTTCTCATTCAGTCCCCCGTCGGATTCCTCCAGATACCGTCGCATCTCGCCATATTTGTGATAAGTCGCTCCGTCCCATATCAGTATGATTCTCGACCCCTCATAAATTTCTTCCAGATGTCTCACAAAGGACACAGTGTTCGCCCCGTTTCCGATATCATATGGCAAAACATGGAACTCGCCGGTCAGAACATTCACCGCACCGTAATATGTCTGACGTTCCCGCTCATTGGTCATCGGCACTCCGACCTTCTCATTTTTTCTGCCCCATATGTACCCCGACGTGTCGCCCCACAGGAGATGGCATTCGTCCTCCATCAGGACCACGACGCCGCCTTCCCGAATTTCCTCCTCGGACTCTCCGATCCTACTCATTATGAACTGCCGCCGGGCGGCGACCTCCTCATCATCCCGTTTCGGATTGATTTTTTCGTTTTTTTTCCAGTTTATTCCTCCTTCATGAAGCAGGTCATAATACGACTGCTTCGATTTGTAAAGCACGCCGTACCCGGATTCAAGATAATCTCTGAGTTCCTCAGGAGTATAGGTCATTTTGCTCCTCAGAAACGAAATCACCTCCTTTCGCTGAACATCGGTCAGATAGCCCTCGCTGCCTTTGTATCCCAAAGTCAGCCCCTGAGCCCCCTTTTCCTCATACACACCTTTCCACTTGCTCACAAAGGAATCCGAGACATTCAGCAGAGCTTTGATATCTCCGACTTCGAAACCATGCAGAATCATTTTCACCGCCATTGCCCTTACGATTTCTCTCGCGTCCTTTCCCATACGGATTATATCATCCAATGTGTTCATCCCTCTTTTTCCTCCTTATCCGGCGCATTATTTGTCAGAAAGCGGCTGTTATGAAACTCCGAGCCGTTCATATCTTTTATATCTCATATGGTTAACAGTTTTCACCAGACAAGTCAATAAAATTCTACAATTCATTTAGGATTACAATAGGTTATAATAATGTCAAATTAAATCGTTATAATGTCTGATGTATAAAAAATTTTTGATCAGGTACTTATCTGCCCGGAAAAGAAACCCGGCTTTTTTTTCCGGAATGATGCTTCTCCGACAGAGGAAAAAGCCGGGTTTCTCTGCCGCTCACAGAAAAAAAGATGTATAAAAAATTTTTGATCAGGTACTTATGCCGCCCTTACAGGGCTTGGCGAGGGGGTTGGCGGGAGCTACAAATATGCCGCCCCTACAGGGCTTGGCGAGGGGGGCTGCGAACCTCCTGCTACAAATATGCCGCCCCTTTGTTGCTCGCAAAGTTGCCGAGGCCCGATATGCGGAACTCTGTCAGTTGAATATTCAGACTCAGTTTATTCTTTTCGCGATCACCAAAGTCATGTCATCGGCCCGCTTGTCATCACACCATCGGATCACGTCTGCCATGATCATGTCTTTCATGGCTTCAGGTTCCCGCCAGGCGTGTGTTTCAACGATTTTTACAAACCCATCAAGATCAAGCAGTTTTCCCTTTTGATTTTCTGACTCTGTCAGACCATCCGTGTAAAGGATGAGGATATCCCCGGGGTCCAGAAAGAATTCATCATTCATGGTGGCACGGGAGATGTCTTTTTTGAAATTCAGATAGACGCCTCTGGTTGTGATCAGTTCGCAGGTGCCGGTTTTGCCACGGAAAACGATCAGGGAAAGATGCGCGCCCGCGTGCTGGAACCGCCCGTCTCCCAGATATTTCAGGGCTGTAAATGTCATAAAGTGAGTTTCACTCAGACGCTCGCGGACATTTTTATACAGGATTTCATTGATTCTCACAACAACATTTCGCGCGTCACACTCAAGATCGCTCGTCACAGTCGCGTGAATCGTCTGCGCCATCATCATAATCAGACCGGGAGTGATGCCATGACCTGATACATCGCCGACGGCAAGCCACAAATCACCTGATCCGTCAAAGGTGATGTCATAAAAATCACCGCCGACCTGATCCGCCGGCACCATGACCGCCGCTATGACAAAATCAGGATGAATATTGCTGACCGACCTGGGCAGCAGACCGGTCTGAATATGCCTCGCGAGTTCCATTTCCCGTGCAAGAAGTTTTGCCTCGACTTCCATTCGCAGATTTTCTTCTCTGAGACACTTGTTAAGCGCAATAATCTCTTTGTTTTGCTCTTGCAGTTTCCGGGTCAGGTCCCGGATGCGCAGATGTGTGGTGATACGCGCCAGTACTTCCTCAAGCTGTACAGGCTTGGTGATATAATCCACGCCTCCGGCCGCAAATCCTCTCACTTTGTCCCGGGTGCTGGTGAGGGCGGTCATAAAAATCACCGGAATATCTTTGGTTTTCTCATTTGCTTTCAGCCGGCCGCATGTTTCAAAACCATCTATTCCGGGCATCATCACATCCAATAGAATCAGGTCGGGCCTGGCGAACTCAGCCCGTTTTATTCCTTTTTCCCCGTCAGTTGCCACAAGCACATCAAAGCCGTAATCCTCCAGACTGTCGAGAATCACCCCCAGATTGGCGACGTTGTCATCAACAATTAAAACAGCATACTCATTAAAATCCAGTTCTGACTGCATCATATTATGTGCCTCCTATATGTTCTGAACATGAGGCTTCCGAAGTTTCCGAAACTTCGGAAGCCTTTATGACGAAAAATTCTGTCCATTATAGTCAGACTTTTTTTATGATAGTTCAAGATGCTGTTTAATCAGAGCCAGCAGTTCCTCATCCTTAAAGCCCCTGACCAGCGTCTGCAATTTCCTGGCGAACGGAACATATTTCGCATCCAAATTCTCCAGTTCAGCGGCCTTGTTCCGAATACGCCGCATACTGCCCATCATCACCATTTCATACAAAGCCTCCAGCACGTGTTTTGGAGGAGCGATCAGCGGACCTTCTGCCCCGGGCTTTTCCGCGGAAGGTTCCTCGGTATCAGGTTCTTCATATACCCACTCCAGATTCAGGAGAGTTCCGATCACTTCAAGCAATCGGTCCGTATTAACAGGTTTGGACAAAAATTCGTCACATCCCGCTATTCTGCTCTTGTCCTCATCCTTCTTAAAAGCACTGGCAGACGCGGCAATAATAACAGTGTCCTGCAATTCTGATATCTGACGGATCTGCTGTACAGCCTCAATCCCCGTCATTACCGGCATGATGATGTCAGTCAGAATGAGATGAGGCCGTATTTCGCGGGCTTTGTCCACAAGCTCCTCACCATTCTCTGCCAGCCCCGCGATCTCAAATCCGAGCGGCTCAAGCAGCCTGACGAACAAAGAGCGGTTATGCAGTTCATCGTCCGCGATCAGCACCTTCACCCGCTCTCCTTTGTATCCGGTAATCTCCCGGGACTCTGTCGCCCGGATCACCACACATTCTGCCTTGGCTGTCGGCAGTTCAACATCGAACCAGAAAGTACTCCCTTTTTCATACTCACTTGTGACCTTTATTTCGCTCCCCATCATCTGGACCAGCCGTCTGCTGATGGCAAGGCCAAGACCCGTTCCCGCTGAACGGCTTCGGGCATCTCCGACCTGCTCAAAGGGCTGAAATATTTTTTCCAACTGTGCCGGGGTCATTCCCACGCCCGTGTCAGCCACTTCGAAACGAATGCGGGCGGAGGGGGCGAGGGGTGATGGGGCGAGGGGTGATGGGGCGAGGGGCAAGGGGGCAAGGGGCAAGGGGACATGAGGTTCGGATGCGTCATCCGCCTCCCGCCTCCCGCCTCTCGCCTCTCGCCTCCCGCCTCCTCGCCCGATCACCGACACATTGAGTGTCACGCTTCCCTCGCTGGTGAATTTGACGGCATTGCCCAGCAGGTTGATCAGCACCTGCCGCAGACGTTTTTCATCTGCACACACGCCCTCGGGCAAGGGGGTAAGCACATTATACCTGAACAGAACATTCTCCTGCTCCGCTCTCATGCGGATGATTCCGGCAAGGCCGTCTAAGAAGGTCTGTAAATGAAAATCAGCGGGCACAAGCTCCAGCTTGCCTGCCTCGACTTTGGCGAGATCAAGGATATCGTTGATGAGGGTCAGGAGGTGGGTGCCGCTATTGTAAATAATGTCCAGACCGTCTTTCTGCATGGTGTTCAGGGTCTTATCCCGGGTGAGAATCTGGGCATATCCGAGAATACCGTTCAGCGGGGTTCGCAGTTCATGGCTCATATTGGAGAGAAATTCGCTTTTGGCATGGTTTGCCGCTTCCGCGGCTTCTTTTGCCAGGCGCAACTCCTCGGATGCCTGCTTTTGTCGCGTAATATCTTCGAGGATGATAATCACACCGCCGAACACTTCTCTCATATCAAGTATTCGTGAAAGTTTGATATTGAAATGCCGGATTTTTTCCTGATTTCCGACCTCTTTTTCGAAACTGACAGAATCGTCGCTGCCCGCGATAAAATTGTCAAGATCATCTGCCAGCCATGGAAAAATTCGGATGACCGACTCACCGATAAGTATTCCAGAATTCTCATTCCCGGCCTCCTTATCCGCCCGCGTATCCGAAGCCAATGTCACGGTTTTCAGGTAGTATTGCGCGCCCTGGGTCCCCGAAGCATCCAGCATGACCGATGCTGCCAGATTCAGGTCAGCGATCCGGTTTTGTTCGTCTATGATAAACACAGGGTTCGGAACGCCTTCGAAAATTGTCAGATATCTGTCTTTTTCTTTGGACATGGCCCGGTTGCGAATCTGGAGTTCCTCTATCTGTTTGCTCTGATCCGTCTCGGCCCATTCCGAACTCAGCGCAATCATCATTCGGTCGAACATGCGTGCGACGTATTTCAGGCATACCGCTTCATAATCAGGTTCAAACCCGCCATGTCTGACAAGATCTAAGTAAGTTGCAAAAAGTCTTTTCACAATATATTAATCATTTAATATCAGATGGTTAGTATGAGGCTATCTGATGATACTCCGGTTATTCTTAATCACGGTGCGGATCGTCCGGAAGAAATACGCAGAATACGGGGCACAGATCGGACATTCCTTCCTCCTGTCAGACAGTTACAAAAACATTTTGACAAAAGGAAATATATATGATATCTTCCGGTTAAAAAAAGAGGAGGTGAATGATGAGAGCTTTTTTTAAACTCGGCAGTGAAGATAAATCGGCTTTGGAATCCGTGCTCACCGCGGGAAACGAGGTCGGACAATTCCGTCGCGCCCAGGCTCTGCTCTGGCTTGATGAAGGAATGTCCGTTCAGGATGTCGCACATCTTTCGCGTGTTTCCCGCCGGACAATTTATAACTGGGTAAACAGGTTCCGTGCTGGTAAGGATATTTCTCCGCTCCGGCGGATCGGAGATGTTCAGCGTAGCGGTCGTCCCTGTACGGCATTGGGAATTGTCGATCCGCTTATTGACAGAATTATTGATAAGGATCCGCGTGACTTCGGCTACCGCTCCTCTGTATGGACATCGGATCTGCTTGTCCGATATCTTTCAGACACATACGGTATCGGAGTTTCGAAACGCAGCGTAAGCTACGCGCTGAAACGCCTCGGCATCCGCTGGAAAGTTCCTCGCTATGATCTGATCCGTCGTTCGCCGACCTGGCGGCAGGCAAAAGGGGGCTCCTCCGAGGATTGTCAGATCGGAAGCGCACCGTGATTCTCATGCTTGATGAGACTATCATTACGGAGAATCCTCCGCTTCGCGGGTGCTACGGACGAAGGGGAGAGCAGGTCAGAGTCCCGATATCAGGCAATCATGACAGGCGCGTTATTCACGGAGTCATTAATATCCGCAGCGGCGATGTTTTATTACTGATTACGGACATCTGGGATGAATATACACACCGGTGCTTCCTGAAGATGATCCGTTCGCACTGGCGTGGCTGGAATATCATTCTCTTCGAGGATCGGGGAACGCCGCATACTGCGGATGACAGTCTCGGACTGGCCGGCGAACTGAAAATTGAAATCAGGCTTCTGCCCACGGCAACTCCGGAACTGAATGCCATGGATCATCTGTGGAAAAGTGTCAAAGGACGTGCCTTGGCAAACCGTCCCACGGAGAACATCGACACCTCCGCGGATGAAGCTTGTCGGTACATTCTCGGAATGTCCCGTCATCAGAGACTGAAGGCGGCCGGAGTATTATCGGACGACTTCTGGCTGACCGGCTGAGGAAAAAAACTGTCAGACATATGTTCAACATATTGATATTAAACAGTTAGGATTATGTTTCTCCGGGCAGGTATTTCCATGCGGACAACTCGGAATTTTAACATTTATAATTAGCCGCATTCCCATTCAGACTGACTCAGTATTGAATTACCGGTTCATCCCTACTCGGAGAAATCAGGCAATCTTTCCTGAATATCAATGAAAAACATATCTGACAGGATCACAGATGCCCGGAAATTGCTTTCAGATGCGCCTTTACCGTTTGTCAAAGAACTTTTTGCAACTTACTTAGCCAGGCTTCTTTGTAATAGATAAACAGCCCCTGAAACATTTCCAGGCTGATGCCCCTTTCCCTGTGCCTGGCAGCCGTATTGACCATGAAAGCGCAGAGCGGGTCATCCCTGAAATGATCCCCCTGTCTGAACTCAAAATCAGGATACCGGGTTTTCAGGCCCTTGATCAGCGCGCCTGAAAGTCCTCTGACACATCTGCGCCACGCTTCTTCGACTGAGGCACCGTCTCCGATGTCAATAACTCTCTTGGCATAGTGAAGCAGTCTTTTCATCAGCCAGTCTTCATGGGTCTTTAACAGTTCCCTGAGGGGCGACATTTCATTTAATGAAGGATTCATACAGACATCTCCCTTGTGAGCTTGGGGTCGGGCCAAACTATCCAATTGTGTTATTTTCAAATAAATATTCCAGCATCAGTGTTTCCCGACCTTAACACTCCGTTTTCATCTATAAAATTGCTAGCGTAAGAAAACAGCGAACTCCGAAGTTCACAGGTGATTTTGCTTTCTGTCAGATTTCTCCTGCTCCCAAATTCATGCTCGCTGAGGCACTCCCGTGTCCTGTTTTCAAACCCGGGGTTCCTGTCATTCACTATCAGTAGATCGAAAAGTTTCCGGATGGTGTGCGGGACAGCAAAGAAACCCGGCTTTTTTTTCAGGACGGGACGCTCTCCCGCCGGAAAAAGCCGGGTTTCTCCCCCGTCCGCCCTGTGACAGCCTGAAAACTTTTCGATCTACTGACTATAATAATTTCCGATTTCCCGAAAATTCAGGCACAACTCCTGTCGCCATATCTCCGAAATTCCGAACCAGTGAAAAATTTTTTATCAAAAAGCTCCGGCCCCCGAGTGTGCCTGCCCACAGATTTCCCTCTGATTATACCGTCCCGGGCAACGGCTCGGAAACGTGCTGTTTTCTTTTCACGATTACCAACGTCATATCATCGGCCCGGTTGTCATCGCACCATCGGATCACATCTGCCATAATCATGTCTTTCATTGCTTCCGGGTTCTGGCAGGCATGTTTTTCCACGATGTTCACAAATCCGTCAAGATCGAGCATTTCGCCGTCCGCATTTTCCGCCTCTGTCAGCCCGTCGGTGTAAAGCACGAGAATATCCCCGGGGGCCAGAGAAAATTCCGCATTTTTTGTGGCTTTGGAGATATCTTTTTTAAAGTTCAGATAAACGCCTCTGGTCCTGACAAGCTCGCAGACTCCTGTTTTCTGACGATAAACAACCATGGAAAGATGTGCGCCCGCGTGCTGGAACCGCCCTTCTTCCATATATTTCAATGTCGTGAAAGTCATAAAATGGGTTTCGTTCAGACGCTCACGGACATTTTTATACAGGATTTCATTGATTTTGACGACCACGTCCCGTGCGTTGTATTCGAAGCTGGCTGTGACAGTTGCGTGAATCGTCTGTGCCATCATCATAATCAGCCCGGGGGTGACACCATGACCGGACACGTCGCCAATGGAAATCCACAGATGCCCTGATCTGTCAAGGGTAATCTCATAAAAGTCACCGCCGACTTCATCAGCTGGCAGCATTGTTGCGGCGATTTCGAAATCCTGATGAATGTTGTCAAAAAAAGTTGGCAACAGACAGGTCTGAAGTTTTCTCGCCAGCTCCATTTCCCGTGCAAGGAGCTTTGCATCGCTCTCTATCCTGAAAGTTTTAAAAACAGAATATGTTATGAGCAGGCTTACAATAAGAACCCCTCCGGACAGAAGGATGATAATCTTTCCGGTCATCTGAGTCCTGCTGTCAATGCGTTTCTGTGTATTGACGGCTGAGTCGGCAATCTGCCTGTTCGTATCCTTCAGAACCGTCATAACGCGCTCTTTTGAGTCACTGACCTTTCTGATCAGTTTTTGAAAGTCTGATACAACATTCAGAAACAGAATCAGAGTCTCTTTATAATTTTGAATAATATCAATGAGTTTTTTTCCCTGTTCACTGATATCGGGTTCAGCAGCCAGCAATGTTTCAAGGGAAAGATTCAGATAATTCATATCTGATATGATGGAATGATCTTCTGCCATGCCGGACTGAGGCATATTTCCGCCTCTCAGTTCTGCCACCTGAAGCGTAATTTCCAGAAAGACTTCCCGATATCGGGTTCCCAGTGATTTAAGCTGCTCCATGTGCCGCATGACAGGGGAATCATCATTATCAATTATTTCTATCTGTTCGCTGATCTTATCCTGAAGCGTTTCAAGGGTATAAATAAAATCGCTTTCTATGATTTTGAACTTCTCCGCAATGTTTCTGATAAGAGTAAACTTTTCAATAACAGCAGCGAGTTTCGGTCTGAACTCCTCAAGAGAACTCTTTAAACCAGGATTCACGTCCTGCATTGCTTTGATTATCTGTTCAAACTCTTCGGAGTTTGCCCTTATTCTCTCACCTTCTCTGTAAAACATACCCATCAGCAGATCCGCAAACATGCCTGTCAGCTTATTTCCTATCTGACCGTTATCAATCACCTGCGGAACTTCTTTTTTAACAATTCCTGATACCAGGTATTCTATATTTTTAAATGAAATAAAAACAAGACTGAGAATTGATCCGAGTACGAGGATGGCTGACAAATTCACCACAATCAGTTTTGTTGCAAGTTTCCATTCAGATATTCTTATTTTCATTTTTTTCCTTATGAAATATTTTTGGAGCAAAACCTCGAAGGTTTTTGAAACCTTGAAGGTCTGAATCCGGGGTGTCTGAAAATGCCATTTGCCAACATTATTTTTTTACCCGTTTTTCTGTCCCCCCGCTTTGACAAGCTCAACGAACGACAGCCGCCGTGTTCTGAGCGTACCCTGAGCGTACCCTGAGCTTGTCGAAGGGATTATTTCTGAGGATATAAGACAAATTCTCCGTTTTTCACCTGCAACAGAAAATACTCTCTTATAACATCTCCGTATTCATTAAAAGTTATATTCCCAGTAACACCTGAAAAATTGCTGATACCTGCCAGGGCATCCCGGATATTATGTCGATCTGATCCGGCTTTTCTGACGGATTCGGCTAACAGATTCAGCGCATCATAAGCAACTGCGGCAAACCAGCTCGGGGGCTGATGATATTCGGATTCATAGGATCTGACAAACTGTTGAACCGCGGGCCTGGTATCTTTGGGATAAAAGAATGCAAACGTGAAAACCCCTTCTGTTGCATTACCGCCAAGCCTGATCAGCTCCGGTGTGAAAATCGCTATCGAACCCATGAGCGTCACATCATTCCAACCGATTTTCTGACGCTGCTTACAGATCATGGCGGCATCATTGGCCAGCGTGCCAAGGCAAAGAAAATCAGGTTTTGCCGCCCGGAATTTTTCAAGAATAGGAGCAAAATCTGTTGTATTTTTAAAATAAGGTTCCGCGCTGACAATCTCCGCACCAAGGTATTTTGCCGCCTCGGTAAATTGCTTTTTCACCGCAATACCCCATTCATCATTTACATACAGCACTGCCAGCCTCTTTTTTCCCAGCCTCTTTACAGCCGTCTGAGCAATAAACGGGGCTTCCTTTTCCTGTGTTCCGCAAATTGAGAAACTGTAAGGGCTTCTCGTAGCAAACAAGGGATGAGAGACTGTGGGGGATAACTGGACCATCCGGGCTTTTCGATAAACTGACTGTGCCATCAGTGAACAGGGACTTGTAAAATCTCCTATTTCTGCGATAATCCGATGATCTCTTATAAATTTTTCCGCAATCCGTTTCGATATTTCAGGCTGTTCCTGGCTGTCACCGATAATCAGGGCTATGGGATGCCCGTCAATACCGCCTGCTTTGTTTATCTGCCCAAGGGCAAGTTCAATCCCGTTTTTAAAATCTTTTCCAATTTCCGCATGATATCCGGTCATGGGAGCGGATAAGCCAATATAAACCGGTTCTTTTGCATCACAGAATGTGGAAAAGAAAAACAATCCCAGTAACCCAGTCAATGCGATTTTTATAAGTTTTTTCATAGGAACTCTCCAAGACCTTGAAGGTCTTTAAAACCTTCAATGTCCTCCTGACTATTGCTGATATGGAACAAACTCGCCGTTTTTCACATGCAGCAGAAGATATTCTCTTGCAACATCTCCGTATTTGCTGAAGGTTATCTTCCCGGTAATGCCTGAAAATTCTTTTATGTTTGAGAGTACCTTGTGAATTGCCTTGCGATCCGTCCCACCCTGTTTTATTGCTTCTGCCAGCAAATTCATGGTGTCATAAGCGATTGCGGCAAACCAGTCTGGCATGAGATTGTAGCTGGTTTTATATGCTTTGATAAAATTTTGAACTTCCGGTCTGGGATCATCCGGAGCAAAGAGCGTGCATGAAACCACGTTTTCCGAAGAATCTTTGCCAAGTTTTATAAATTCTGATGTGCACATTGCCCTGGAACCCACCAGAATCACATCGTTCCACCCTGACTTTTGTATTTGCCTGCATATACCGGCTGCATCGGGAACCATCGAAGCAAGAAACAGCAGGTCAGGCTCTGATGTCCGAATTTTTTCTGTCAGTGCGCTGAAATCCGTGGTGCCTTCAAGATAAGGCTCCTGGGCAACAATTTCCGCACCGAGCTGCTTTGCTTTCTCCACAAAGAATTTTTTCAACACTATGCCCCAGTCTGTATTCAGGTAAGCCACTGCCAGCTTTTTCTTGACCAATCTTTCAACAGCCATACGAGCCATGAACGGACCTTCCCCGGCCTGAGTTCCCACAATTCCGAAACTGTACGGGCTTCCCGGTGCAAATGAGGGATGAGATGACGTGGGCGACAACTGTATCATCCCTGCCCTGTGATAGATGGGCTGGGCTGCCAAAGAACAGCTACTGGTGAAATCTCCGATTTCCGCAATAATCCTTTTATCCTCTGTAAAGCGTCTTGCCACCCGTTTTGCGATCTTAGGCTCTCCCTTACTGTCACCCACAATCAGCGCAATGGGATGCCCGTCAATTCCCCCGGCCCTGTTAATCTTTTCGATTGCAAGCTCCGCACCTTCATGAAAGCTTCTGCCTGCTTCCGCATACTGCCCCGTCATGGGTGCGGATAAGCCGATATAAATCGGCGCTTTTGCATCACATAATACCGACAAACAGACTGCTGACCAAAATACTGTTGCAAAAACGATTCTCCTGATTTTTTTCATAAATTCCTCTTTTTTTTGTTAAAATCAGATTTGCAGAGTTTTCAAAACTCCGCAGGTCTTTTTGATGGAAAACTTGTCACATTCGCTTCATCGCCACCGGCCTTACATCATCCGGGGTTTCACAAGTTTCAAATCAATATCTTCACCCATACAAACTCCCTTTTCTTTTCACGATTACCAACGTCATATCATCGGCCCGCTTGTCATCACACCATCGGATCACATCTGCCATAATCATGTCTTTCATTGCTTCCGGGTTCTGGCAGGCATGTTTTTCCACGATGTTCACAAATCCGTCAAGATCGAGCATTTCGCCGTCCGCATTTTCCGCCTCTGTCAGCCCGTCGGTGTAAAGCACGAGAATATCCCCGGGGGCCAGAGAAAATTCCGCATTTTTTGTGGCTTTGGAGATATCTTTTTTAAAGTTCAGATAAACGCCTCTGGTCCTGATCAGTTCGCAGGCTCCGGTCTTATGACGGAAAACGATCATGGAAAGATGCGCGCCCGCGTGCTGGAACTGCCCATCTCCGACATATTTCAAGGCTGTGAATGTCATAAAATGGCTTTCATTCAGACGCTCATGGACATTTTTATACAGGATTTCATTGACTCTGACAACAACATTCCGGGCATCACAGTCAAGATTGGTCGTGATAGTGGTGTGAACGGTCTGGGCCATCATCATGATCAGTCCCGGGGTCAGACCATGTCCTGACACGTCGCCGATGGCAAACCAGAGATGAGCGGCTCTGTCAAAAGTAAAGTCATAAAAATCCCCTCCGACCTGATCCGCCGGTAACATTGCTGCTGCGATTTCCAAATCCGGGTGGATGTTGTCTGTCAGGGTCGGCAGGAGCGATGTCTGGATTCTCCGGGCAAGTTCCATTTCCTGAGCAAGCGCAGCGGACTTTGACACTGCCTCTCTCAGGGCTTCAATCAGATGATTCATACCAGTTATCATTTCCCGCCATCCGCCTTCAACTGCATCGGCATGACCCCGGACATTCAGTTCACCCCGCCCGACTCCCTGAGTCATACCATTGATTTCATTCATAATTTGTTTTAAACGTTGGATCATCTGATTTAAGGCATGAGAAAAACGATCATTTTCCGAGCGTTCCCGAATATCAACCTCAAGGTTTCCTGCGGCAATCTCCTCGGCGGTCCTGACTGTTTCTTTGATAGTATCAATCAGCGTGTTAAGATTATCATTGATCTTATCAAAATCCCCTTTTGTCTCTGACACGATCCTGTCTGGTATTTCTCCTTTTGCCACCTGCTCGATATATGTCGCGGTCATATTGAACGGCAATATAAAGGCATCTATGATATTATTAATACCAATGATAAGTTCTCGCCATTCTCCTGCGTATCCCTGAGGATTGCCTCGGATATCCAGCTTACCATCCTGGATTGCCCGAATCAGTCTCTCTGTATCTTTAAAAACCTTCCTTATGATGTCTTTCATATTCTGAAACGCATTTGCCAGCCTGCCGATCTCATCTTTCCTATGAACTGCAATATCAGGACGAAAATCTCCTCCGGCAATCGCATCAGCAGTCATGAGAAGACGGTTCACAGGGCGAATGAGCATGATACGGAAACTTATGTTCAGCACGATCAAAAGGGATAAATCCAACACAATGACCGTAAATACGATATTCCAAGCTGCCCGACGAAGCTCTTTTTTTACAAAGCGATCTGTAATATAAACTTTGACAGTGCCAATTTTATCATCATGTCTTACAATATTTTTATTCCTTGTAATATTTCCGAGTGAAATAGGTTCCGAAGTGTTAATAATCTGCCATTGTTTATTCCGAGTCTTACGAATAAGAAAAGTTTCTATATGATCTTTAACAATCACAGCAGAGATATTCTTTTCCTGCATCTCTGTCTCAACAACTTTTTCAATCTGTTCATCATCGTAATTCCATATGGGAAAGTTCAGATTTAATGCCAACTGTTCTGCTACAGCCAACGCAATGTCGTTAAGGCGGGCTGTTTCCCTTGCTTGTTGCGTGTTATATTGATGTACGCCAAAACCGGACAAAATAAGCGTGGTAAGAATAATCAACATTGCGCCTATTCTGAATTGAATACTGTTTTTCATGCTCCCTCTGCCAGATTAACAAAACTTTGGTACACCACGGCGGTGATTTCTGATTTTTCAGAAAAAGATAACAATATTGCCTGATATACCGAGGATATTTTCTGTTATTCAATAAAAATACCGCATTTGAAAAATTTTATAATAATCGCCTTCGGACTTCAGTCTTTTCAGTTATTTGTTAAAAATTTTAAGCAGTACTTCACCTCCTTTTCCTTTTTTGCGTGTAAACATGATTCTTTTCACGATTACCAACATCATGTCATCGGCCCGCTTATCATCACATCATCGGATCACATCTGCCATGATCATATCTTTCATTGCTTTCTCAAAAGCGACACCTTGTTGGTGCAAACCTCAGATAGCCGTGCGTTTGCTCTGATATTTCGCTTTGAAAGATCGGACTTGGTATTTTCAGCAAGTTAAACCGTGAATTTCAAAGCGGTTTCTTTAATATGAAAAAAATCTTTGCAAAGCCTTATGGTTCTAAGGATAGCTGGCGCAAGGTGTCGCTTTTGAGTATAAAGTGATGTTCATGTCACCGCTCATAAACATTCATATAGTACTTAGATTTAGGTATGTCCCGGCATGATTTTTGCATGGGAAGGTTGTCCCGGAAAAAAAGCCGTTTCCGGGCCTGAAAATTTCATTCGTCCGTTCGGAATCCCGGAGGCCGCCTCTGTATGCAACTTTCGTGCCAGGACATACCTAAATCTAAATACTATATACATAATTTCATTAAGTTTTACAACAATATTCCGCATATCGAAGCCAAGATTGGTTTTGCTGATCCTCGATAATCAGGTTTTTTTCTGTCTCCGATTTATCTATCATACATAAGCATACGCAAATATCATGCCATAATTTATAGTTTTCCGTTTTTCAACCGGTTTTTCCCCAAATTTGCCAACAAAAATTTTGACAAAACCAATGAAATGGTAAAATATCGAAAGAAAAGACCTGATGCAGATTTTTTAAAAAAAAGGGGGGTGGTGACACCGTGAAAAGAATGTGTCCGGGCTGAGTTCCTGGTGAATTCAGCTTTCATGTCTCGTGTTTGCATACGAATGACTGATCTTAATTTATCCCAAAAAACAGAGGTAAGAAAATGAAAAAAATTGCACTATCAATAATGGCTTTGCTTGTTGTCTTTATGGTCGGCGGAATGACTCACGCGGATGAAGATGTGATTTGCGCTCAGGTCATCACTTACGGCCTGGACCCGGAAACCGGGGACTGGCTTGAATTTCCCACACCTTGTGATGTTCCTGAAGGTTGGGAAACATCTGCAAGCCTGCCCGCGGATGACGTTATCAATCCGAGTGAGGACGGTACTGCAAAAGATATAGCCGTGCCAACGCTGATCAGTGAATCTGACACGCCGACACCGGTTCTGTTTTCCTGTGATGCGGACTGCAATGGTGACGGTGTGTTGAACCGAAAAGATCTGAATGAAAAGAAAAAGATAAAAGATAAGGAATTTAAAACCTGGAAAAAAAAGTGCTGGAAATCCCAGGCAGCGTGCGGAGATTACAATGCCGACGGCAAGGTGAACAAGAAAGACCTGAAGGCAAAGAAGGCAGATAAACAACAGGAAATAGAAATCTGGAAAAAAGACTGCTGGCTGCCCGGGGTCATCGCACAATCCGAATCAGACGATCTTTCCGAAAAAAACAAAGTCAGTGAGTGCGGCGGGTTTGATACGGAAGATGCGGATGCTGATACCGAGAGAAACGCGGGTTCTAAGAATGAACGGCTGATTTGGGAATATGATAAAAAATCAAAGATGCTGAAGTTTCTGAATAAGAATGTCTGGCTCAACTGCTGCGGGGAACGTTCCGTGACCATATCTCTGAATGAGAAAACAGGGGCATATGACATCTATGAAACAGATAAGGCTGAAATGGACGGTGATGAGCCGCTTCGCTGCGATTGCGAATGCTTTTTTGATTTCAAAGTCAGGATGGCTGACGTGGATTCCGGAATCATCAAAGTAAAACTTTTCCGCATTATTTCAGACTATGAGGAACCCATGTTCCAGGTGTGGAGAGGAGATGTGGACCTGAGCGAGGGGCAGGGCGATATTCTGATCCAAAAGCAATCCGGATTCGTATCGGCCGCAGATGAAGACGCCATGAAATATACTGCTCTTGGGGAAGATGATGCTGGTGCGGCACCTGAAAGCAATGATGTTGCCAGGGAGATTGAAGAAGCTGACATCATTAAGATTGACGGTACAAATCTGTACATCCTGAACCGGTACCGGGGGCTGTTTATCTGTGATATTTCACAGCCTGACAATCCCTCAGTCACCGGGCAGGTTTCTGTGACCGGAAATCCGGTTGAAATGTATATCAAAGAGAATCTGGCCTATGTTATTGTGTCTGATCTGAATTCAGGCATTTATCCGCTCCTGGGCGCGGCTGAGAACGGGCTTCCTTCCGCATCCGAGCCTGGAAGCCGGATTAATGTGCTGGATATCAGCGATAAGACCAGACCGAAATTAGCTGATTCTTTTACTTTGGAAGGCGAAGTCACTGACTCCCGTATTGTCGGCGATATCCTTTATGTGGTTTCCTCTGAAAATCCTTATTATTATTATTGGAGAGGCGAATCCCTGATGGTGGATGCTGTTTCCGAGGATGAGAGTATTGCCGCACCGATTACGGAGCAACTTCCTGAGCGGAGCGTTTATGTGGCCTCGATGAATGTGTCTGACCCGAATAATATCCGAGAGGTTGACCGGGAAGATTTCACCGGAGCGGCCCAGTATGTTCATGTGACGGAAAAGGCCATTTTTATCTCATCCGGCAGTGATTATTACGCGGATAATAAAACAACGCTGACTTATGTTGATATTTCCGATCCCGCGGGAATGATAACACAGAGAGGTTCTGCGGATGTCCGGGGACGCGTCGCGGATGAGTTCAAAATGGATTACAATAATGGCTATCTGCGTGTGTGTACTTATGACTGGAACGACAATGGTGTCAGCAATCTTTTTGTCATTGATGTCACTGATCCCGATAATATGACGCAGACAGGCAGCGTGGAACTGGGCAGGGGCGAGCAGCTGTTTGCCACTCGGTTTGACGGGGACCGTGCCTATATGGTGACTTACGAGCGCAAGGATCCGCTCTGGGTGATTGATCTCAGTGATCCGACTCAGCCCACAATCAGAGGCGAACTCATTGTGCCGGGATGGTCAACACACATCGAGCCGAGAGGCGATATCCTGATTGCCCTGGGCGTGGATGATACAGATGGCTGGAAGGTCGCGGTTTCTTTGTTTGATGTTGCGGATCCGGAAAAACCCGGGCTGATCAGACGCGTGTCTTTCGGAGAGGAAAACGGGTGGAGCAGTTCTTCCGCACACGGAGATGTCAAAGCCCTTACCATCCTGGATGACATGGGGCTGATTCTGCTGCCGTATTCGTTCTCCGATTACAGTGACGGCAATTACCGCACAGAAAGCCGTTTGCAACTGATTGATTACTCTGCCAGTGATCTCACGGCTCGCGGCTGGGTCACTCAGAAAGGAAGCGTGCTGCGCAGCCGCAGTTTCCAGGATCGCCTTTTCTCAGTGTCTGATGATGAATTTCAGGTAATTAACGCGGCCAACCGTGACAAACCTGTTGTGACAGCCACTCGGACACTGGTCCGCAATATTTCTGATTTTATGCCGCTTGAAAATGGTCATGGCGTGCAGGTGGTCGTTGAAGGCGACGGAAAATATATGCTGAGATCGGTTTCCCTGTCTGATCCTGAAGCCTCGGACAGCATGGGCCAAATTGCTTTGGAGGATGCCGGATGGTATTCCGCCATCATTGGCAACGGCAATCTTGTGTATGTCATCTCCAATCGCTATGAATATGAGGAGCGTCCTGAAGCGGAGGACGTTGATATTTACAGGCCGGTTTATAATCATTTCTCCAGGGTCCGGGTCTTTGATTTTTCCACAGCCTCAGATCCTAAAATGCGAGGATATGTTGATGTCCCGGGGAATTATTATAATTCGGTGTCATTGAAAGGCGGGGGCCTTATTTACCCTTATCATACGCAGGGGCAGATTGTCCAAGTGAAAAATGATGTCCTGGTGTTCCCAATGGTGAACAATTATTACAGACCTGTGTATTATGATATTGCTTTTGATGAGGAAACCGGGAAACCCCTGGAGGAAAAGCCGGAACCGGAAGTGTTTAACGGACTGATTGTTGCGGATCTGTCAGACCCGGATGCGCCTGAAGTGGTTACGGAATTCCCCATTGAATTTCAGGGAACCAGCGGCTATTTTGCTAAAAATGATGTGGTGTATTTCAGCTATAAAGAGTATATGGAAAACGACAATCCTGAGCGACCCGAGGCGCAGTATTACCTGGGCAGGGTGGATATGTCTGATCTTTCAAATCCGGAACTGCTGGCTTCAATAAATATTCCCGGGGTTTGTGTCGGAATGAATGCCCAGGGAACTTATGCTTACACCACTGACAGCCAGTGGGGGCCTGAGGATGATTATTCCCAGGTTTATTCCTTCAAGACTGTGAAAATCGAAGATGACAAGGCGTTTCTCGCGGACAGTGTTGAACTGGACACTTATTTTTATAACTTCGTGATTGCTGACGGACTGGCATATCTTTCCGGCGGGAACTGGTGGGGATATTCCGGCAGCCTTATGGTGATTGACCTTGGCGATCCTGAGAATCTGACGGTTTATAAAAACGAACTGTCCGGAGGAGGCAATGTCATCGGTGCCAAAAAGCGCAAAGTGTTTGCCACGACCTCTGGCGGTATTGCCTGCTATGACAGTTCTGATCCCGGCAACCTCAGTCTTGATGAGTTCAGAAGCCAGGGCGGATGGTATAACCGGATTATCTTTACGGACTCTGATGCTTATATGCCCATGGGCTATTACGGGATGTGGGTAAAAAATCTTTAATTTTTCAATAAAACCATAAATCTGAGGAGTGCCAAAGATCGGTTTTGGCATTCCTCATCCCTCCTTCATTTTTCTGATTAGGGATTTCCCCAAAAATAAAATACCCGGTGTAATACCCTACATTTTTTATATCGGGTATATTTGGACGGCTTAGTCCTGTACATATCAGATTACGACTCATCTGTATCAATATCAGTTTCACCCGTTGTTTCCTCTGCAAGCAGGATACCGAGATTTGAAATAAAGTTCCGCTCAGGGTGAGCCAGATATTGCGCCCTGATTTTAATAGCACTGGGCATTACAGACAAAGGATTCTCACTGAGGCAGCTTCTCATGCTTCAGAAAGCCGGCATACTGCGATAATCCCATTGAACTGAACCAGTGCCGACAGGGCGGGGAAGAAACCCGGCTTTTTCCGGCGGGAGCGACACTTCGTCCGGGGAAAAACCCGGTTTTCTCTGTTGTCCTGAACACAGCCCGGAAACTTTTCGATCTACTGATTGTATGAAAAATTATAAATATCATCCTGCCCGCATGGATAAAAACAGACCGCCTAAACGCGGAACTACGATGCTGATGTTGTAAAATGCGTGCTGAGAACTTCCAAGTCAGAACTTGACAAATTGTCTTTAAAAGTGGATAAAGTTATTTGATTTACCATAAAAATACATATAGCAAGCGTATTTACCTCCTTGAAAAAAATGATTTTCATAGGTGTGGGTAAAAAAAGCGTTTTCATAGCTGTTTGCCATGAAAATACATTTTCATGATCAGGAGTGGTCCCCTTGGTCATGAACATTTAGTTAAACTTAAAATGAGCGATTAGCCGTCAGTTTTCAAATCAGCCACAGGCTCCCCGGCATGTGATGAGAGAACAGAGTCCCGCCCGGAAGGAAAGAGATAATTAACTGCGAAAATGCTGAGTTGCTAAGAACTGACATCTGAGTGCTGAAAACGGATTGCTCATTTTAGGTCAGATCAACAGATAAATCAGAATAATGAGGAAAATGAACATGACAATTCGCGTTTACAATACGTTAAGCAGAAAAAAAGAAGATTTTAATCCCATTGAACCCGGCAAAGTAAAAATGTATGTCTGCGGCCCCACAGTTTATGATTACTGCCACATTGGTCATGCAAGGTCTGTTGTCACTTTTGATGTTATTGCACGCTATTTCAGATACCGGGGCTTTGAGGTGACGTATGTCAGAAATTTTACAGATGTTGACGACAAGATCATCAGACGGGCCAATGAAACAGGCGTTGATTCCCGGGAGATTTCTGAAAAATTCATCAGGGAATTCTATAATGATATGGATGCGCTCAATGTCGGACGGGCTGATTTTGAACCCAAAGTCACTGAATACATTGAGGAGATCAAGGACTTTGTTTTAAAACTGATTGAAAAGGGCAATGCTTATCAGACAGATGGCGATGTGTATTATTCTGTTGAATCATTCAAAGAATATGGAAAACTTTCAGGCCGCAAGCTGGAAGATATGGAGGCCGGTGCCAGGGTTGACATAGATGAAAGAAAACACAATCCCTTTGATTTCGCGTTATGGAAATCTTCCAAACCCGGAGAACCTGCGTGGGACAGTCCCTGGGGAAAGGGCAGACCCGGATGGCATATCGAATGTTCGGCAATGAGCAGTAAATTACTGGGAGAGACCTTTGATATTCATGGCGGCGGCAAGGACCTTATCTTTCCGCATCATGAAAATGAAATTGCCCAGTCAGAAGGGGCTTATGAAAAGCCTTTTGCCAGATATTGGATGCACAACGGTTTTATAAATATCAATCAGGAAAAAATGTCAAAATCCCTGGGGAATTTTCTGATGATAAAGGATGTGCTGAAATCTTATCATCCTGAAACCATCCGTGTTTTTCTGCTTTCCAATCATTACCGCAGTCCCATTGATTTTACAGATAAGGCAATGGATGAGGCAAGTTCGGGACTTGATAAAATTTATGCCCTGCTTGAACGGGTCGAAACAGTGACAGGTATGTCCCCGAATGAAGGCGGAGACCCTGGAAAAAGCGGAGAATACTGGAACCGCTTTACTGAGGCCATGGATGATGATTTTAATACTGCCAAAGCCATTGGTGTTCTTTTTGATGCGGTCCGCAACATCAATCGCACATTGGATGAAAATTCAGAGCGTCTTTCTGATGCATTGAAAAATACGGTTCACTCGGAACGGTCAGATATCGTAAAAATGGGCCGCATACTCGGAATATTCACAGAATCCCCCAAAGTTTATTTCGAGAAAAAGAAACGCCAGGGGCTTGAAGAAAAATCCATTGATCCGGCAGGCATTGATCAGCTGGTCCGGGAACGCTCAGAGGCTCGAAAGGCAAAAAACTGGGCAAGGGCAGATGAAATCAGGAAACAGCTTGAGGAGATGAATATTGTACTTGAAGATCGGCCGGAAGGCACTGTTTGGAGAATTGAGAATTGAAAATTAGTGCTTAATTAATTGTAAAATAAGCATATATTCCACATAAAGAATGAGGGGCTGAAGCGTAACGCAACCGATCTTCACTCTGTCTCCGATATAAGAGCGCTGCGCCTCGCCTTCTCTCTATGACTATTTTAGCTTGAAAGATGAGGATGCTATGTCTATAAAAAAATTGTATTGTTTTATGATGCTGATCGTCTTTTGTATTTGCGGATTATTTCCCCATATGTCTCAGGCAGCCCCGTTCAAGGTTCTGGTGGTCATGAGCTATAATTTGGAGAAATATGCATGGGTCAGAGAAATTAAAGAGGGGATAGATTCCGTGCTGGCATCTGACTGTGAGATGAAATATTTTTATATGGATACAAAAACAGATTTTGAAGGGGGACCCCGGAAAGCAAAAGAGGCTTTTGCTTTGTATCAGGAATTTCAGCCTGACGGTGTCATCGCTGCTGACGATAATGCTCAGTCTATGTTTGTTGTTCCGTACCTGAAGGACAAGGTCAGGACACCGGTGATGTTTTGCGGAGTGAATGCAGAATCTGAGACATATGGATATCCGGCAACGAATGTGTCAGGAATTCTGGAACGACTGCATATCAACGCGTCTGTCGCATTTGCCCAGTGGCTTGTGCCGTCAATTAAAAGCGTCGGGTTTATTACAGAAAACAGTGCCACCGGAAAAGCCCTTTTAAAGCAGATTCAAAATGAGTCGGACACATATTCTGCAAAACTCGTTGCTTCCAAACTGCCGAAGACACTTAGAGAAGCAGTGGAAATGACGGAGGAACTAAAAAAAAAGTGTGACCTGTTACTACTGGGATCCATGGCAGGCATACCTGGTAAGGACGGTGTCCCTTTTACAGAAAAAGAGGTCACATCAGCGATAACAAAGACTTTTGGAAAACCTGTCATTGGCTCCACAGATAAGAACGTGGAATACGGCGCGTTGTGTGCGGTGCTTCGAACCGGCCAGGAACAGGGGGCCACGGCTGCACAGATGCTTCTGAAAGCCATGCGGGGAACGCCTGTTTCCGAACTCCCTGTCACCCGAAATCATCAGGGAAAGCGGATAATCAACGCCACAGTGATGAAAAGATTAAATATCAGGCCCAGACCCGATGTATTAGGAGGGGCGGAATTGGTCAAAACAGAAGAATAGCGTTCTCGTTGCTCTCGTTGCTCTCGTTCCCACGCTTTGCGTGGGAATGCAGTGCGGCAGCTTCGCGTCCTTCGTGTCCTGATAGCGGTCTCGTTCCCATGCTTTGCGTGGGAATGCAGCACGGACGCTTCGCGTCCTGATTTCGTCCGGTATCCAGGACGACAAGCATGGAAATGAGGTTAGTAAAGGCTTTTTCCATCTATTGATAATTATCCATTATCCATTATCCATTATCCATTCCCTTTTTTATCATCAGCGCCTCCTCATACACCTTATTTTTAGGAAGCCCGTATTTTTTTGCTATTTTTTTTGATAGTTCTGAAACCTGTAGTTGTTCTGTTTCCAAAGCGTTTTTTATTTCAGTTCTTACCGTGTCCAAAGGAACCGCTTCGTTTTCCTTACACCCGCTGATCAGGAGAACACATTCCCCTTTTACCGAAGGACGTTCTTTTAAGGTATTAAGAATGTCAGACAACAAACCTCGAAGAAATTCTTCATGGATTTTGGTCATCTCCCGGGCCAGAACACCATAGCGGTCCCCCATGACCGTTATGATTTCTTTTATGAAAGACAAAATGCGTTTCGGAGACTCATAAAATATGATGGTTCCGGTTTCACCGGAGAGTTTTTCCATCTGGGCCAGACGCTTTCCTTTTTTCTTCGCGGGAAACCCAATAAAAACAAAGGTGTCAGTAGGCAGCCCTGCGGCGCTGATTGCTGTAATAACAGCAGACACTCCCGGAACAGGAACAACAGTGATGCCGTTTTCAACAGCTTCTTTGACAAGCCAGTATCCCGGGTCAGACACAGAAGGCGTTCCCGCGTCTGACACAATCGCCACAGATGCCCCTTGTTTAAGCTTGTTGATCAGGCCCGGTGTCCGTTCCCTTTCATTATATTCGTGACAGGAAATAAGCTTTGTTCGGATATTGTGATATCCAAGGAATTTTCCTGTATGCCTTGTATCTTCGGCCGCGATAATATCCACTGTTTCAAGGGTATGAACAGCCCTTAATGTGATATCATCTTTGTTCCCTATGGGAGTGGCGACAATATAAAGTTTGCCTTTTTTATCCATAAATTTAATATCCGGACGCTGGTGCTTTCCGGGTTCCGGGGAGTGCGAAAATTTTATTTTCGCAGGGTTTATTTTCGCATGGCGTGATAACAGATGCTTTTTGCGAAAATAAAATTTTCGCACGCCTTTGTGTTATTTTTTTTCATAACTCAGATTCATACTCAGTAATCATCACTTAGTCAATAATGAAATGAATTGTCAGTTAAAGATCAAGAAGATACCGATATCTGTGTACAGGACAAAAAGTTGCGGCGCAGGGAAGAAACCCGGCTTTTTCCCCCGGACGGGACGATTTTCCCTGTCGGAAAAAGCCGGGTTTCTCTGGCACTTATCTTTTTTGTCCTGTACGCAGTACCGAGATACTAAAGCATGAAATCAGAAAAGTGGGTTACAAGTCAGTAAAACCGTCAAATTCAATTAGTCAGAAGTATGAAAATCAATCCTTTCCCATTGACACTCCCCTGCTTATGTTCTACATTTTTTTCTTATGCGGCAGATCGGAAAACTTTGGGTTCCGCTACAAAAACTCAGTGTTGCAAGATTCCCAAAGCACATAAAAAGTTGAAGCGGGTCTGACATTTTTCAATCTGCTGATATTCTTTCCCCCGACAAGCTCAGAAAGGACACCAAATTACCCATGAACAGTCAGGAAACAGAGCGTATTGACCGGATTACCGAAGTCGTTCATTATCTGTTAAAAGGCAGAACACCTGATCCCATCCCTTGTGAAAATGACCCTGATGATGAGATCAGGCAGCTTTCGGAAAAAGTGAATGAATTAAACCGAAACTTCAGAGAAATTAAAGCCTTTATCATACCCATTTCTGAGGGAAATCTTAAAGTCCGACTGCCGAAACGAAATATCCTGGCATCTCCCTTTAAGCAGCTCCACGCCAGTCTGAGCCATCTGACTTGGCAAACCCGGCAGATTGCCCGGGGAGATTTTAATCAGCGAGTGGATTTTATGGGGGATTTTTCGCAATCATTTAACGCCATGGTTGAAGCACTGGATGATGCCCGATCCCAGCTGATGTCTGAAACAGAACAATTTAAGCAGCTCGCGGACATTAAAAGACATTATCTTAACGTCATGGCGCATGATATCCGGACACCCATTGGCGCTGTGATCGGATTTACAGATATTCTCTTACAGGGAAATCTGGGCGGTGAGGAGAAAAAACAGGTCCGGATTATTAAGAGAAACTGCGATTCCCTGCTTGTCTTAATCAATAATATTCTTGACATGGCAAAACTTGAGAAGCGCAAAATGGAACTGGTATCTGTTCCGCTGTCTGTCCGCACCCTGGGTCAGGACGTGGAGGCAATGATTCAGCCGAAACTAAACCAACAGACTCGTTTTATTTTTGACACGGATGAAAGGATACCCGAAAAACTCATGGGAGACCCTCACCGTTTGCAGCAGGTTCTGGTCAATCTCGTGGGAAATGCAGCCAAATTTACGAATAAAGGGACGATTACGTTAAGAATAAAACTTCAGGAACAACATAGTGAAAACTTCAAATTACATTTTTCCATAGAAGACACAGGGATTGGGATTTCTCAAGATAAATTGACAGACATATTTACGCCTTTTTCCCAGGCAGACAGCACCATTGCCTCCCGTTTTGGCGGAACCGGTCTGGGGCTGGCTATTTCCCGTGAGCTGGTATCGCTTATGGGAGGTCATTTACAGGTAAAGAGTCAGCCGGACAGAGGGACAACATTTTATTTTTCGCTGTTGTTCGGGATCGCCGAAGAGACTGAATCTGAGCCGCCCACAGCATCAGAAACCTGTTCGGGAACATGCAATATTCTGGTGGTTGATGATGACCCTCATGTATTGAAAATTATTGAAAATCTTCTGACAAAACAGGATGTTCGTTTCACCCTCTGTCAGGACAGCACAAATGCTTATGACCTGCTTATCCGTGCCTACGAGGAGAAAAATCCGTTCACACTGGCCTGGCTTGATATTGATATGCCAAAGCTTAATGGTTTTCAGCTGGCCGCAAAAATAAGGGAAGACCATCGCCTGAGTCAGCTTCATTTGATCGCGTGTACGTCTCACATTGAAAAAGTCACGGACTCGGATTCGCCTTCCTATTTCAGTTTTGTCGCGACAAAACCCATCTCAGCAGAGGCATTGCGAAGGATTCTTGATGAAGCAAAATCAGGCTATGCGCCAGCAGATCATATGTGTGATTTATTCGGGATCAGACTCCTTGTCGCGGATGACAACCTGCTCAACCGGTTTCTCGTAACAAATATGCTCCAAAAACTGAATATTGAGGTGACAGAAGCAGAAAACGGACTGGAGGCTGTGAACAAGGTTCTCAAAAATAAATTTGATGTTGTCCTAATGGATAAAATGATGCCGGTGATGGACGGAACAGAGGCGGTCCGCCGCATCCGTGAGACCTATGACAAAGACGCTCTGCCCATTTTCGCTTTTACGGCTGATGATTCTTCAAAGGACAAAGCGCGTTTTTTGTCCGCAGGCGCAAATGGTTTTATTTCCAAGCCCATTGTTTACGAAGATATCGTGGAAAGTTTATGCCAGCTGACTGAATTTAAATATCTGCTGAAGGAGTAAAACATGTTTAAAGAAGACAGACAGGAATTACAATTTTCCTGGAACGATCTGGGAAATATCCGGGAAGGCAGGCCCAACCTGGGAGATACAACATCGGTGACAGCTTATCGTCTGATGCAATATACCCTGCGCGATGTGCTGATTAAACAATTTGGGCCGCAGGCCGCGGGGAATATTTATTACGAAGCAGGAAAAAAAGCAGGAACAGCATTTTGTGAAAATTTGTTGAATACAGACCATGAATTCAGCGAATTTGTTGCAGAACTCCAAAAAAAACTCATAGACCATCACATTGGCATATTAAGAATGGAAGAAGCGGATTTGGACAGCCTGAACATAACCGTTAGCATATATGAGGATCTGGATTGTTCAGGGCTGCCCATGTCAGATGAAACCGTGTGTGACTACGACGAAGGTTTTTTGGCAGGCATATTGGAAAGTTATACTGGAAAAGAACTCAGGGTGAAAGAGATAGATTGCTGGGCCACGGGTGCACGGGTCTGTCGTTTTAAGGCGACAAAGAGAAATTAGTCCCCCAAATTCATTTCGCCAACTTATGCTTTTTCCCGGGATTTTGACGGGAAATACTTCAGATATTTTTCTTTTATCTTTTCAAATAAATACGAACCAAAATCATAGAGTTTGCTATGAACAAAAAACAACAGCGCAAACAAGATGATAAACGGAATAACGCCTTCGAGGGCTCCTCTTCCTCCCATTGTTCCATTCTCCTTTCTCCCTTCCGGGAAAAGATATAAAATTTTAATCTAATCAAAATGTTAATTCAATTAAAGGCGTTGACACGGATAAGGTTTCAGGACGATAAATGTGAAAACAGCAGACACGCGGGAAGGCTGATGCGACAGCATGTTCAGCCTTCCCGCTTTTCTGACCGGATTTCTGTTTTTCGCCAAACGCCTGAGTCACGATGGGTCAGATCGCAGAATCAGAGCTTTTATTTTCCTTTCAAGCCTTCTGACTGACACACCCGAATCCGGGCGTTCTGTTTCTTTTCACAGCTATTTTCGAATCATCTTCCGAATCCTCAGTCTGAGCGCATTCAGACGGATAAACCCCTCAGCGTCTTTCTGGCTGTAAACATTGTCATCTTCAAAGGTCGCAAAATCCTCATTGTAAAGTGACAGGTCGGATTTCCGGCCGAGGACAATACAATTTCCCTTATAAAGTTTAAGCCGCACAACGCCCGAAACATTTTCCTGGGTCTCGTCAATCATATTCTGCAGAAGCGTCATTTCCGGCGAGAACCAGAACCCGTAATACACAAGTTCCGCATATTTCGGTACCAGGGAATCACGGAGGTGCATGACTTCCCTGTCCATTGTGATGGATTCCATGGCAAGATGGGCGCTTCTCAGAATCGTGCCGCCGGGGGTTTCATAGACGCCTCGGGATTTCATCCCTACAAACCGGTTTTCAACAAGGTCTGTCCGGCCAATGCCATGACGTCCGCCCAGTCGGTTCAGTTCCTTCAGCATTTTTGCAGGGGAAAGGTCTTTGCCATTCATGGCAACAGGATTCCCCTGTTTAAAGGTGATTTCAATGGTCTCAGGTTCATCCGGGGCATTCTGGGGAGAAACTGTCAGCGTAAAAATATCTTCAGGCGGTTCGTTCCACGGGTCCTCGAGTATCCCTCCTTCGTAACTGATATGAAGCAGATTCCGATCCATGCTGTAAGGTTTTGCCTGGGTTGTGGGCACGTCTATCCCATGATCTTTGGCAAACTTCATCAGGGCGGTACGGGAATTCAGATCCCATTCCCGCCACGGCGCAATGATCTTTATGTTGGGATCAATGGCAAAATAGCTGAGTTCAAACCGTACCTGGTCATTGCCTTTTCCGGTTGCGCCATGGCTCACCGCGTCCGCGCCTTCGGCCTGTGCGATCTCTATCTGACGTTTTGAGATAAGGGGCCGGGCAAGAGAGGTTCCCAGCAGATACTGGCTCTCGTAGATTGCGTTCGCACGAAATGCCGGGAAAACATAATCCTTTACAAAGGTCTCTGTGAGATCATCAATATAAACCTTTGTCGCACCGGTTTTCAGGGCATTGGCCTCTATGGGTTTCACTTCCTCCCCCTGGCCGATGTCGGCTGAAAATGTGATCACTTCGCAGTCATATGTTTCGATGAGCCATTTTAAAATTACAGATGTGTCAAGTCCGCCTGAATAGGCAAGGACCACTTTTTTTATCTTATCACCCATTATGAATTTCCTTTTGTTATTAATGCTTCAAGCACAGCCTTATGCATATGAAGTTTGTTTTCAGCCTGGTCCCAGACCACAGAATTCGGGCCTTCAAGCACTGCTTCGGTGATTTCTTCCTCTCGGTGAGCCGGGAGACAGTGCATGACAATCACCTCCTTTGACGCCTTGTTCACAAGTTCCGAATTCACCTGAAAAGGCTCAAATATTTGCTTCTTTGTATCATCCTCATCCTGGCCCATGCTGACCCAGACATCCGTATAAATCACGTCCGCATCTTTTACCGCTTCTCCGGGATCAGAAGTTACGGTAATCTGACCGCATTTTGTTTCAACGGCCTTTTTCACAATTGCGCTGTCAGGAAAATAGCCCTGAGGACAGGCCAGGACAAGATTCAGCCCCAGAACTGACGCGGCATTGATCCATGAATGCGCCACATTATTGCCATCTCCGACCCAAGTGATTTTCAGGTCTTTGTCCCTGCCCTTATGCTCAAACACGGTCATAAGATCGCTTAACACCTGGCAGGGATGATACAGATCGCTCAGGGCATTGATCACCGGTATGACGGAGAATTCTGCAAATTCATCTATTAATTTCTGGGAATAAGTTCGGATAACCAGACCGTCCAAGTATCTTGAAAACACCCTTGCCACGTCTTTTACGGGTTCCCCCCGGGTGATTTGCGTATCTTTGGCATTTATGAAGATCGGTGTTCCGCCCAGTTGGGCCATAGCTGTCTCAAAGGATATCCGTGTGCGGGTTGACGGCTTGTCAAAAAGCAGGCCCAGGGTTTTTCCTTTAAGGCAGTCCTCTGTAATCCCTTTTTTATGTCTTTCTTTAAGTTCATACGCGCGTTTAAAAAGACTTTCAAAATCCGCTTTGGAGAGTTCTGAAAGTGTCAGTATGTCTTTTTTCATCGTAACCTCATAATTACACAATTTTTATATTGCTAATTTGAAACTCAGGACTTGTATAAATTGGGGTGGTGTTCTAAAATTGGACTTGATCCGATATTTGCTGAACTGATTCAAAGGCTTAAAAAATTTAAGTTCAGTTTTGGAACACTACCGCATTTTGTTATAAAAATTGTCCTTTAGAACCTGTATTAATAAAATTGCCAAAATTCACTTTATCATGATATTTCAAAGGCCCTAATCTGTCAGCAGCAATATAGTGAACTTGGGAAAAAGGCGGCAGAACCTTTTCATGCAAAATCATATCTTTTGTTTTGGCATCCTTATGAATGATTTTTTTTACCAGTAAAGTAAAATCATCTGAATCATCTTCATTTAGACGAAATTCAGTCTCAATGACAGTATCTTTGTCAGCTTCAGCCAAATCTGCAACATAGGGGTGTCACTATTTTTTAAGTCGTCTGTGTTACCCAATTCAATACAACCGCCATTCAGATATAACTTATCTATAACCCAACTTGCCACCTATGCGTTCAGGCAGTAAAAACTGAAGGAGATGATAAAGGATATGACTTTCGGAAGAAAGCCTTTCGGAGTCACCGCGTGAATTTTTTTCGGAAAAAAATTTGTGATCTGACTGAAGGCGGTCTCGACCCGTCTCCGGGTGTTCTGACGGGCGAGCCGTTCGGTTCGGGAATCGGTCGCCCGGACGGAATTTTTTTTGCGGATCGGGGACAAAATGATGCCTGCGGCTTCGCGAAGCATATCCTCGCGCTTGTAATCATTGTAAATTTTGTCACCGTGACAGACTGCCCCTCCGGGCAGATCGGTTCTCATCTGCCTGAAAACGGCGATATCCGAATCTTTTCCGGGGGCGGCCACAAATTCTGTCGATTTTCCGGAGGCGGTCACGATCATATAAATCCGTATTCCGTAAAAAATACCGGCGTTTGAAAGAGATATACCCCCGGTAATCCTCTTCCGTGAAAATTTTCGACCGGGAGATACGGATGTTGTCGCAGAGCGGAACGGGAAAACTGTCAATGACATATTCCCGGCCTTCCGCTCTAAATATTTCCGCAAAAACAAGGAAGAGGTTTTCCCATACGGAATCGTCAACAGCGTGTATTCTCCGGTTCAGCCGGCTTTCGCTCGGCATGTCCGGAACATATCCGTGTTCTCTGAGAAAAACGGCGGCGTTCCGGATATTTCCGCAGAAAAAACGGGCGGCGGTCAGAACGACTGTCAGAACTTCGGCATTGTTCATCTTTGCCTGACTGTCATCATTTATATTCATTTTTTAAAAAGATTATAGCTTATAACATAAAATATGATAATATCAGTCTGCATTTTCTGTCCCTCCCTGTTTTTTTGGCTGATAAAATTAATGTTATCAGAACAAACTGAAAATTTCAATAGGTGGCAAGTTGGGTTATAATAAAAATAACTGTGAAATATGTATCATTGCTTGGAAAAAAAGAAAAGAAAAAACTGAATGATATCTGGAAAAATGATCTGTGTTCCCGAGCCTGTTCCCGGGTGCATGCTCTTTTTTTCAGTAAACCGAAACAGCGCATAAATAATATCGCCGATATGCTCCTGACCGCCATGCACTCTGTCTCCTCATGGTTCGTACAGATTGCGGAACTCAGGGTCTATTCACGCAGTTCAATAACAAACTTGGCCCCCCGGGGCTGGTTGTCCTGCACATAGATTTTGCCATTATGATCCGCAATAATTGAGCTGACAATGGTAAGTCCCAGCCCCATGCCGGTTTTTTTTGTGGAAAAATAAGGCTCAAAAAGACGGGTCTTATCCTCATCCGAGATGCCAGGTCCGTCGTCGCTAATCTCAATACAAACTTTTTTCGAGGCCTCATCAGGAGTTAAGGTGATGACAATGCTGCCCTGCCCCTTCATTGCGCCGATGGCGTTATTCACAAGATTAATCATGGCCTGCTTAATTTGCTGGCGGTCAAGATTAAGACATATCATATTATCAGGCCTGCGGATTTCAAAATGAACATCCGGATGCCCTTCTCTGTAAAGGGCCACGGTTTCTTCGATAATGGGAGGCAAATCGCAGGGTTTGGGATTTGCTGTGGGAAATTTGGCAAATTCTGAAAATTCATTGACCAGGTTTCGGATCAGGTCCACATGGTCAATGATCATTCCGGTACATTCGTCAAAGACCGGCTCATTCAACTGTCCAGAATATCTTCGGTTCAGGCGCTGTGCGGAAAGTTTTATGGGGGTCAGGGGATTTTTTACCTCATGGGCAATCCTGCGGGCAACTTCTCGCCAGGCAGCCATGCGCTGGGCTTTTTCCAACTCCGTGAGATCATCAAACGCCATGACAAGCCCCATCCGCCGGCCCGTGTCATCTTTGAGTACATTCACACGCATCATAAAACTCCGGGGGCTTCCGTCAATTGACAGCCTTAACGGAAATTCCACCGCATCTTTCCGGGCAAGATGTTCCATTACTTCTCCTGCAAGATTCAGGTGTTGTCCTTTTAGTAATTTGCTATAGCTCTGGTTCAGAATTCCTTCGGATTTGATATTCAGCATTTTTTCAGCAGACTTGTTCGTCGTTGTGATAAATCCCTCAGCATCCAAAGTGATGACACCCGTTGAAACATTCCTCAGGACGATTTCCATATACTGCCCCCTGGCTTCAATCTCAACATTCTGCTGGCGAAGCATCCTGGCGGAAAGTTCCAACTGCTCCCTGTTGTTTCGGAGGTCACGGGTCATCTTATTAAATGAATTCAGAAGACTTCCGATCTCATCATCCGTGGCCGGCGCAATGCTGAACCCCAGGTCTCCCTCAGCCACCCTGCGGGTTCCCTCAACCAACTGCATGATCGGTATGCTGATGGATTTTGCCAGATAAAACCCGAACCATATTGCACAGAACAATACCAGCAATGCCACAATTGACATGGTGATATAATAAGTGATTCGGATCGGTTCTTTCAGCATTTGTATCTGCTGATATTCTTCAAATCCTCTTGAAATGGCTGTGAGATTTTGGGAAAGTTCCGAAGGCATCAGGACGGATAAGACAAGAAAAGCCTCAGCGTCCGAGGATTTCACTCCGAAAGGTACGGTTCCGATGGTTCTTATAAGTTCTCCTCTGGAGATATGCTCGGAAATTGACCGGACACTGTTTATTTCCATTTCTCTGTAAAGATTACCCGCAGACAGTGATTTCAGTTCATTTCTCAGATCAGATATGACCACAAAGGAGAGACATCTGGCTTTTTTCTTTTCGGCTGTGCCAGTTCCGTAAACTTCGACAGCATGAAGATTGAATTCCCGCTGGACAATCTGTATATAGCGGTAAAGTTCATTTTTGTTTTCACGGGCCAGCAGCTGCTTTTTTCCCACCTGATATGAAATTCTTCTCAGATAAAACCGGTTATGATCCTCCAGATACTTATACAAACGTCTTCCGACACTTAAAGAATTTTCAAGCGCCTGTTCCACAGGAACATTAAACCAGAACTCAATGCTGCTCGTGATGAAGTTCATGGAAAAGAAAAAAAGAACAATGGTCGGAAAAAGCGTAATAGATATGAACGCAAGGACAAGTCTCGTGCGGAGTTTTGCCCCCATGACCTTACGTTTTCTGTCATAAAAAAGTTTTGCCAGATTTCTGAAGACGAGAATTATCAATAAAATAAGAAGCAGCACATTGATATTGATGAGAATAAACATCAATATGGTGTTGGAAACGGGAAAATCACCTTCAAAATGAATAACTTTGTATTCAGCAAAGGTGAGAAGAACAATGGCAGATATGATGATAACAACAAGGATGAAATCTCGTTTCCGCTTTTTATGTTCACTTTTTGAAACAGAGAACGGCTTTTTTTTAAATCTGTTACTTTTCATAATGAAAATTTGAAACTTAAAATTTGAAACTTGAAACTTGAAACTTGAAACTTGAAATTTGAAATTTGAAATTTGAAATTTGAAATTTGAAATTTGAAATTTGAAATTTGAAATTTGAAACTTGAAACTTGAAACTTGAAACTTGAAACAGATAACTGGCAATTGATAACTGACAACTCAGTTAATAAGTAAAGTTTATTGTGTACCAATCAGTTTCGAAATCCCACAGGGAGACAAAGAAAAGGATGTAATGCAGATATAAGGGCAGGGTAAGCTTACTAAGCTCGGCTCTGGCTTTGAACTGATAATGCTGGCCTTTTTCAAGCTTGTGAAGGGGGATAATTTTAAAATTGTTAATTTCACTCATCAGTTTCTGAGCTTCTTTGAAAGATTTTGCGATGATGGGGTTATTATTTTCCCATGACCGCTTTATAATAAATTCTTTTTTCAGACTGTTGTATTTGATGGTATGGGTGATCTCCATATTGACAATTTCCTTGTCAGTCCAGACAGAACGCACTTTGTGCAGGGTGATGAAGAATAAAAATGTAGTAGGCACACCGCTTAAAACTGCTTTTCTCATCTTTCCTGTAAAAGTGCCCTTTATATTCAGATAAACAAGCTCAAGGTGGTCATGTGTGTTGCTTATCGTGATGTCTGACAATCTCGCATTCTGAGCAATCGCCTGATTCTGAATAAAAAAAGCCATGCTGAGGAGAATGATACATATTTTCCGTTTCATTAATGATGTGATTTGTGATTTGTGATTTGTGATTTGTCATTAGTCATTGGTGTGAACATTTGCAACCAATAACCAATGACCAATATCAATAACCCAGTTAAACGGCGATGGCTTCCGGTTGAAAATTGTACTGATCACTTATGTCATAAATGGTAAAGGTGTCCCATGACCCTTTCTGAGCAAAAAATTTTTTAATAAACAAATGATTAAAGGCATGCCCGGATTTGTGAACCACAAAATGACCCAGAACCGGCATGCCAAGAAGAGAAAAATCTCCGAGGCTGTCAAGGATCTTATGCCGTACAAACTCATCCGGATAGCGAAGACCATCTTCATTAATCACATTATCCGGACCAAGTACAACCGCATTATCCAGGGAACCGCCGCGTGCAAAGCCGTAACGCTTCAGGTATTCGATTTCATGAAGAAAACCAAATGTTCTGGCTCCGGATATTTCATTTTCAAAAACATTGTCTGAAACTTCAAGGGTATAGGATTGTTCTTTAATCAGGGGATGATCAAACGCTATGGTGTATGTGATTCGGAAGGTTGAATCCGGATAGATGGTGACAGATTTGCCATTTTCCTCTAATGTAATTGGCTCTTTTACAACAAAAAAGCATTTCGGGCCGGTTTGCGCTGTTATACCCGCCGATCTTATTAAGGACGTGAAAGGGGCCGCGCTTCCGTCCATTATCGGCACTTCATAGGAATCAAGCTCAACAATGGCATTGTCAACGGAAAGACCGGCAAAAGTCGCCATGATATGCTCTATAGTCGAAACAATAAATCCGTCATGACCGATGACTGTTGCAAGGCTTGTATCCACAACCGCGTTAAAATGCGCGGATATGCCCGGATTATCCGGGAGATCTGTTCTTACAAATTTAATGCCGTGATTAATCGGCGCGGGTTTGATTGTCAGATTCACCTCTTTGCCTGAATGAACGCCCACACCTTTGCATGAAACCGCTTTTCGAAGCGTCCTTTGATGTAAATGCATAAACATCTTTTTTTCTTCCTTTTTGAATTTAAAATTAAAAAACTAACCTGATAATTTTCTTGGTATTTGGCAGTCAGCCTCCTTTTTTTCTACAAAGATTTTGTATAAGAAGAGGATTATAAGAAGGGGGGATATGAATCCTTTCTTATATAAAATCCCTGTAGCGGGAGGGGGAAAGATTTTATAATTTCCTATGCACTCGATGATCAGATTTTTTTACGGCTGGCTGAATTTACTGATAATTTTCAGACAGCATACTGTTTTTTTCGGACTTTCCGCAACAAGGATTTTATATAAGAAAAGGATTTCAGTAGCTGGCCAAAAGTTTTCCGGGATTTCTGCTGTAAGCAGCACGATATGTCAGTTCTGCCCGGAATCCGCTGATATCCGAAAAATTATGGCCGGGTACTTATAATCAGTTTATTATAATCCTTTACCATGAAAATCCATTTTGAAAAGTCGGTTTTTTTTGTCTGTTCCCACCGTATATTTTCACGACCGGGGGTGAAAAACCCGGCTTTTTCATAAGCGTTTGCCATGAAAATCCATTTTAAAAACCCGGGTTTTTTTGTCTGTTCTCACCAAATATTTTCATGATTGGGGGGGGTGAAAAACCCGGCTTTTTCATGAGTGTTTCTTATAGAAAATCCTTGCAGCAAGGGCAGCCTTTATAATTTTTTGCGCGGGAACCCAAAAAATCTGATCATTGATTATGCAGGAACAAAAAACCTGATCATCGAGTATATAATAAAAAAATTAACCCTAATAATTTTTTTTTCAGAGCCTGTGTCTGATTTTCATCTGAACACAGAATAAACATTAATCGCTAAAAAAAACAAACACGGAACTACAAAAATAACCTAATATTTTTTTTACAATATATGAGTATATAAGTCATCGGAACAGACGAAAACAGTCAACATCCGGACACTCAGACACTTTCATATAGCGTATTGAGTTTTTTTTGCAACAAAATCCGAAAAAGATTTTGATTTTATATGTTATAACAATACTTCGGACAGTTTTTGATAATCAGGAACGATGGAAAAATTAACTCATTGAAATTAAAGAATTTTAATTTTTGAGCCGGAGATCATCAGACCTAATAAAAACAGTGAGTTACAAAAAATGTCCGATGTATTGTTATAAAAAAGATTGTTCTACAAACAGCTATTTGTTATGATTTAATAATTGGAATTGGAAATTTGAAACTCGGACCAGTTACATATGTACAGTTTTGAGTTTCAAGTTTCAAGTTTCAAATTTCAAGTTTCAAATTTCAAAGGAGAAAATTGTGCTTGCAAAGGTTTTAAGCAGTGCTGTTATCGGAATTGACGCGTATTTGGTTGAAGTCGAAGTGGATATTTCCCCGGGGCTGCCCACGTTTACGACAGTGGGGCTTCCCGAAGCTGCTGTAAAAGAAAGCAAGGAGAGAGTCCGAAGCGCGGTCAACAATTCGGGTTATATGTTTCCGGATGACAGGATCACGGTGAATCTGGCTCCTGCTAACGTCAAAAAGGAGGGAACCGGTTTTGACCTGCCCATGGCATTGGGGATACTGGGAGCGACCCGGCTCATTTCTCAGGAACTTATTTCAAAATACCTTATTTTAGGGGAGCTTTCACTGGATGGCCGAATCAAGCCTGTAAACGGTTCCCTTCCCATGGCGATTGCAGCCAAAGAGGCCGGATATTCGGGGATTCTTGTGCCATATGATAACGGACGGGAAGCATCGGTGGTGGAGGGAATTTCTGTTCTGCCTGTGACAACACTCTCCCAGGTCATTGATTTTTTTAGGGGTTTTACAAAAATAGAACCTCAGCAGACAGATATTTCCGCGATATTTGAGAATAATGTCCAGGACGATGAAGTGGATTTTTCCGAAGTCATGGGTCAGGAGCATGTCAAGCGGGCATTGGAAGTTGCCGCGGCCGGCGGCCATAATCTGATTATGATCGGGCCTCCGGGTTCGGGTAAAACCATGCTGGCAAAACGTATCCCTTCCATACTTCCGCCGATTACTTTTGACGAAGCCATTGAAACGACAAAAATATTCAGTGTTGTTGGAATGCTGGATAAAGATCAGGCACTTATTACTAAAAGGCCCTTCAGGTCCCCCCATCACACCATATCCGATGCAGGTCTGATCGGAGGCGGTCATATTCCCAGACCCGGTGAGGTGAGTCTGGCGCATAACGGTGTTCTTTTTCTGGATGAACTTTCCGAATTTAAAAAAAATGTGCTGGAGGTGCTTCGGCAGCCTGTGGAAGATATGAAAGTTACCATTTCCCGTGCTGCTTCGACCATTACTTATCCGTCCAGTTTTATGCTGATTGCCGCGATGAATCCGTGTCCCTGCGGGTATTATTCGGATCCCAAGCATGAATGCAGTTGCACCCATCAGCAGATCATCCGTTACCGGTCAAAGATTTCCGGTCCTTTGCTGGACAGAATAGATATTCATGTTGAAGTCCCGGCCGTGCCTTATAAAGAACTCATGGGAAAACTCAGTGCGGAGACATCGGAAAATATACGGAAGCGGGTTTCCGCAGCCCGCAAAATTCAGTCAGAACGATTTGCAAGAACAAAGATTTACGCAAACGCCCAGATGGGCAGCCGGCATATCAGAAAATACTGTGAGATTGATGACGCGTCCGCGAATCTCCTTGAAGCGGCCATTGACAAACTGGGGCTTTCAGCCCGTGCTTACAACCGCATATTGAAAATCGCACGAACCATTGCCGATCTTGACGGAGCCTCTGATATCAGGGTGAACCATATTTCCGAGGCAGTTCAGTATCGGAATTTGGACAGAAGCAAGGGATTTGTGTAGTACTTAACCGCATTGATTATGACGGGGAGCAGCACAGATTGCATTTAAGAAGGATTGGTTTTTATTTCATCTGAATCATCCGAAGGATAAAGACCTTCAAGGTTTTCAAAACCTCGGAGGTCTGAACCCGTCAGAACTTATTTGGTCGGACAGCAGGTTGTTTCCGCCAGTTTGTTTCATCCCGATATCAGCAATTTCAAAGTGTTGAAACGGAGGTTTCATTATGACGCTAGCAAAAAAAAAGCTTATTTCTTCCGAAGAATATTTGGATATGGAACAATATTCTGAATATAAAAGTGAATATTTTCATGGCGAAATTTTTGCCATGACAGGGGCTTCTTTTAATCACAATCTGATTGCCTGGAATATTGCCGCCAGTCTGCATGGATCGTTAAATCATTCAGCATGTTTTGCTTTTATCGGCGATATGAAAATTCAGGTGGATAAGGAAAATCACTATACCTATCCTGATGTGAGTATTGTCTGCGGGGATATTGAATTTGCCGATGGCAGAGATGACACCATTAAAAATCCGATTGTTATTTTTGAAATTCTTTCACATTCCACAAAAGATTATGACAGAGGATCCAAATTCACCGCTTACCGGAATATTCGTTCACTAAAAGACTATATCCTGATTGATCAGTATGCTTATCATATCGAACAGTTTTATAAAAATGAGAAGGAAAATTGGGTGTTGGAGGAATTTAAAAATTCAGATGACACATTGAGAATCAAATCTGTTAATATTGAATTGTCTCTGATGACGATCTACGACCGGGTTAAATTGTGAGTTTTTGATTTTTTTAAGCCTCTGAACCACAGATTAACACGGATGACACGGATGACACGAATTTTTTCAATCCGCGCAATCTGTGTCATCTGCGTTAATCTGTGGTTCAGCACCATTAATTTTTGTCAAGCTTCTTCCTCAGGCCCGCAAGGCCGATCAGACCGGAGCCGAGGAGGAGTATGGGGGCAGGTGCGGAAGACCTGATTCCCCGGGAGATATCATGAAAAGGCATAAAAAAGACAGAGCCTTAAATGGCCCTGTCTTATTGTGATGCATTGAACTTCAATTCACTTTTACTTGTTAAATTTTTTCTTTAATACTGTAAGCCCGACAAGACCGACAATAAAAAGAAACATCGTAGCAGGTTCCGGGACAGTCCCTCCTCCAGTACCAGGATTGGGGCTTGGACCAGTATCTCCAGGAGTCGCCTTCTCGATCACCGCTACCAGATTATTTACAAAAGCTTCACTTCCGCCGTCGCCAAATGCCTGAACATGGAAACCTACTCTCATATTATTGTTCTGATCTTCGCTTTCCAGCGCAGCGATGAGGTCATCAAATGATCCTATTATGCTGAAAAGAACATCCAGCGATTCCCCGGGATTTATCCCATTCGGCGCTGTTGGCTGATCTGGGTAAATCTCAAAATCAGCATCAAACTTGGGATCAAGATCATTGCCCCCCGGGAGGTTGCCAGCCCTGCCAGCGATCAGATACTCCACGCCGTCGCTGCCATCAACTGAGATTATATCATCAAGCAACAGGCCATTATTTTCAAAATAAATCTGAGTGATTGAAGAGGGATTTCCAGGATCAAGACTATTCCAGAATGTAAACAGGGCCTGGCTGTCTCCCGCGTCTGTAATGTCAAGGAATAACTGAGACTCTCCGGTTGTCGCATTATCTGTGCTGTTCGAAGTGATGTTAGTAAAACCGTAGGTATATGCCCACGAACTGGCTGCCAAAAAAGCCACCATCAAACTTGAAATTGTTAAGACTGTCAAAATTTTTTTCATATTACACCTCCGTTTTGTTTACCTTAAATTCATTAACGCCACTTTTTTCAATTTCCGATCATTTTGAGCTTTTATTTGTATGTATCACCTCCTTATTTTATTGTATGGAGAAAATTATAAAATTTCCCTCTCCGTTCCCGCTGGATTGGTGAATCAGACAGGGAATCCGGACTTAGCTATCTGAAGCGGGTAGAAAAGGCAGCTTTTTATTTTTACCAAAGAGCTGGATTATAATATAAATGAAACCACTTCATATTACTTTTAGATTATTATAAAACTATTAATTATTATTGTCAATATTTTTAAACACTGCACGATATATTTAAGAGCATGTTTGAAAGGTAATTCCGGGCTGTTTTTTGCCACGAAGACACGAAGGTTCACGAGGTCACTTTGTGTCTTTGTGTCGCTGAGAGCATGTTTAAAAAGTAATTTTCCGTGTGTTTCGTGTGTTTCGCGGTTAAAAAAAATCGCCAGGCCCGTTTTCGGGGACATTTGTCATTTTTCAAACACGCTCTAAACAAAATTATAGGTATTACTCGATAATCAAATTTTTTTGATCCGATTCGAACAAAAAGTTTGTCATTCCTGCTTTCGCAGGAATGACAAACTGTCCGGCAGGAAGCTGAAATGTGATCTGTTTTAAGTTGATGATCATTGAAAAACATAAAAACTGTTTGAAAAAAATTATTTTTTTCAAATAGTTAAAAAAAAATTCTATATTGTTTGAAAAAATAATTGAATACGGTAAAGATATTGTTTAAGTATAGGTTCTCTTTTGGCTTTGATTTTTGTTTGAGCCGCATGTCCGAACCATAATTGATAAAATTAAAGGACTCACAGAATTAACTTGCTGTAAATTCATGTGATCCTTTAATTATGAAAAAAACGGGGTTCGGATAATAAATCGCTGAAATGGCCGAAACAAAGATCAAGGTCGTTTTTTTAATAACGCAATCTGGTTTTCGGACTGCTGGCTTAAGCGGCAAAGCAAAAAAGACAGCTTATGGGGAAATCTGTCACTACAATGTCTGCAAAATTTAATTTCTGAACACTTGTAAAGAGGGATTATGGCAGGACATCATCTGATACTTGGAAAACTTGCTGATTTTATTACCGGAGAAACCCTTGACGACACGCATGACGAGCGATATAAGCAGAAGCTGGCACGTCTGCTTGTGGAAGATAAGGGGTATTCCAAAAACGAAATTGAACCCCGTTGTGAACTGCTTGTAAAGGCAGGGGACCTCAGAGCGATTGTAAAGGTTGATTTTAAAATTACATTATTGCTCTCTTCTCGTTCACAGGGGGAAACCCGGGAAAAAAAGGAAACCCCCAGAATTTGCATGATTGTGAAATACGGTCCAGGATCTCTGGTCACCCGGCAGCGTTCCGCACTCGCATCATCAAGACTTTTAGCGTCTTACAATATCCCGGTTGTTGTTGTAACAAACGGCCAGGATGCACACATTATGGACGGCGAGAGCGGTAAAGTGATTTCATCGGGTCTTGAATCCGTACCTTCCAGATCCCGGCTTATTCAACTGGCTGAAAATGCGCATTTTGATCCGATTTCGGCAAAACAGGCGGAAATGGAATCCAGAATTGTTTATGTGTTTGAAATAGACGGAAGTTGTCCGTGTGATGACACAGTATGCAGGTTGGAATAATGGATGATTATTACTTTATGAAAAAAGCCCTGGAACAGGCAAAAAAAGCATTATCCGCAGGTGAATTTCCTGTGGGATGTGTCATCGCGCATCAGAACAAAATTCTTGTGAACGGTTCCCGGAACGGCACCACAGGAGATTCTGCAAATGAAACAGACCATGCCGAAATGGTCGCGTTAAGACGCCTCACGGATATGGGAGAAAATGCAGACCGGAACGAATTTACGCTTTTCTGCACCATGGAGCCTTGTCTGATGTGCTTTGCTGCTATCCTGTTAAGCGGCATTGGGAAAATTGTTTACGCGTATGAAGATGTCATGGGAGGGGGGACACAGTGCGATCTGACAAGACTCCCCCCTTTATATAAAAATCGTCAGATTTCCATTGTGCCGGATATTTTACGCGAAGAAAGTCTTGAACTGTTCAAAGCCTTTTTTGCAAATCCCGACAATAATTACTGGAAGGGGAGCCTTTTAGCTCAATATACACTCAGCCAGCCCTGAAAAGCAGCCTCTCCTGTATGAGCCAACAATTATGACTGGCCTTGCTCAGAAGCAGAAGGAAAAAAATTTTAATATTGAAATTTATGTAAATGGATGCAATAGTTCAGTGGCTTTGAAGATGTTCCGCCGAACTGGCAAATTCGGGATATCTGCTTCGGATTTCCCGACTCAAGAACGGGCAGGTGCGCGATTCATCCCTGTTGATTATCATCTCCGGACCAATATTCGATAATCATAAAATAACCACAATGTTTCAAACAGACAATTAAAAAAACGGTTCGGACAATTTTTATAACCAATTGATATTACAAAATTTGACAATTTTTCAATCTGAAAAATCAAATCCTTTGTTTTCAGCAGGTTATATCTCTTATACCCTCTTATTTTTCAAAAAACTGTACGAACCATTGTTAAAATAAAATTTTGAAGCAGTGCGGTCCCTGTTTTCAGTCCTCATAAAAAAAATTATCAAAAGAACCGGGACCGGTTCTGATGAAAGACTTGGAATTTGAAATTCAGATACGATTTTTCTGCCATTTTTCGTTTTTTGTAATGATAATTGGCTATTTCCGATTTCTAATTTTCGATTTCTAACCTCCAAATAAGGAGTACATATTATGGCTGAACCTGCATTAAAAAAAGAAAATAAAAGAATTTTTGACGAAGGTTTGGACGGAGGGACCAAAAAACTTACACCTGAAAGAATTGAGATGGTGATCAGGGACGTTTTGGATAATGAAACTGGCGCCCGTCTCAAGGTATATGTGGATACCTGTGTGCATTGCGGTCTTTGTTCCGAAGCATGTCATTTTTATCTTTCAAATGACAATGATCCGTCGTTTTCCCCTGCCGGAAAAGTCAAGCAGACCTTATGGGAGATGTTAAAGAAAAGGGGCAAAGTCAGCCCGGAGTTTATTTACCGGGCTTCTGAAATAGCGTCAACAGAATGTAATCTGTGCCGCCGCTGTTCAATGTACTGTCCGTTTGGTATTGATATTGCGTACCTCATGCTTGTTGTCCGAAGGATATGTCATAAGCTGGGAGTGGTTCCCCAGTACATCCAGTCAACGGCCAACAGCCATGCTGCAACCCTGAATCAGATGTGGGTGAAGGAAGATGAGTGGATAGACAGTCTTATGTGGCAGGAAGAAGAGGCGCAGGATGAGATCCCGAGTTTGCGGATACCCCTTGAAAAGGAAGGGGCGGACGTTATTTATTCTGTTATCGGGCCTGAACCCAAGTTTCGTGCGCAACTGATTTATCAGGCTGCTGTGATTATGAATGAAGCCGGGATTGACTGGACCATGCCGGCAACTCCCGGATGGGACAACAGCGATATGTGCATGTACACCGGGGATAATGAAATGATGGGGCGGTTAAAAAAAGCGCATTTTGAAACCGCCATGCGGCTCAAAGCAAAGCGGATTGTAATGGGAGAATGCGGACATGCGTATCGTTCTGTGTATGATACAGGTAATCGCTGGCTAACATGGAAAACACCTCCCATACCGGTTATTCATGCCATTGAGTTCTATTATGAGCTTTTCAAAGAAGGAAAAATAAAGATCACTGAAAAATTTGACAGTCCTGTCACCCTTCACGATCCCTGTAACATTGTCCGGGGAAGAGGACTTCACGAAATGGCCCGGTATGTGGTCAATGAGACATGTGAAAAATTTATTGAAATGGTGCCGAACCGGGAGCATAATTTCTGTTGCAGCGCAGGCGGCGGGGTGATTAACTGCGGGCCTCCGTTTAAAACAAAGCGGGTTGAGGGAAACAAGGTCAAGGCTGAACAGTTGTTTGCTGCAAAAGCCAAAGGTGCCAAGACGGTAATCGCTCCCTGTCATAACTGTCACGGAGGATTGGAAGATATTATTCACCATTACGGGCTTGATATGGAACTCAAATTTTTGGGTGATATTATATATGAATGTATGGAAAAGAATGGATAATTGATAATTGATAATTGATAATTGATAATTGATAATTGATAATTGATAATTGATAATTGATAATTATCCATTAAAAAAGGGAAATATTTGATGAAGAAAAAAAATCTGATGGTATATATGGTATTTATGGTGTTTGTTTCGGTAGTTGCTGTTATATCTGGTTTTTCACAGGAAGATATAACAACGGTACAGGACAGTGCGTTTGATATCAGAGAGATCATGCGCCCGTCTGTTCCTTTTCTGCATGACGAGCATAATGAAAAAGCGCAGATTGAAGAATGCAATGTGTGTCATCATACATATAATGAAGGAAAAAAAGTTGAGGATGAGTCTTCCGAAGGCATGGAATGCTCAGCGTGTCATCTCACTGAAAAAAACGATGATCCCATAGAACTGGTAAGGGTTTACCATCTTCAGTGCAAAGGATGTCATGAACAAAAAAATGCCGGACCGGTGATGTGCGGAGAGTGTCATGTGAAATAACAGCCTGTTAACGAATGATGTTTTAATAACATTTTTGCTAAGACTTCCGAAATTTTTAAAACTTCGGAAGTCTCTTAGCAGGCTGTTTGGTATCTGATTTATTTTTAACGTATTGTATTTGCGAAACACAAACAGAACTTCTTGATATGTTTACTCAACAATTAATTTTTAATTCCGAATCAATAAGCAATTCAGAAATAAGCATTTCTGATACGTTTTCTGAGAGCGAAAGAATTATTCTGCATACTGGCGACACTTATGCTTTTCTCCGGACAGTTCCATCTGATCTTTCAATGTTAATTATAACTTCTCCGCCATATAATGTAGGAAAAGCGTATGAAATTCGAACAAGCATTGACCACTATCTTAAACAGCAGCACGCGTCAAAAAGATTCTCAGGGAGATATGAGACAATGCTTTGGTTTACCAAATCTGACAACTACAAGTTTAACCTGGATTCGGTAAGGGTTCCGTCCAAATATCCTGGGAAAAGATATTATAAAGGAAAAAATAAGGGAAAGATTTCTGGAAATCCTTTGGGAAAAAATCCGTCTGATATTTGGGAGCTTGTTGCAAAAGAATGGGATAAAGAGCTTTGGGATATACCGAATGTGAAGTCCAATCATCCGGAAAAGACTGAACATCCTTGTCAGTTTCCAATAGAACTGGTGGAACGGTCTGTTTTGGCATTTACAGATGAGGAGGATGTGGTTTTGGATCCCTATTGCGGTGTGGCATCTTCTTTAATCGCTGGATTAAAACATAATCGAAGGGTCGTGGGATGTGAAAAAGACCGACATTATGTGGAGATAGGGAAAAATCGAATATATGATTTTTATGCAGGAAAGTTAAAAATAAGACCCTTGGGAAAACCTGTTCATAAACCCACAGGTCGTGAAAAAGTGTCGCAGAGACCAAAAGAATGGCAAGAGTTAAATAGGAACAGCGATAAATGATAATCGCAGGAAAGTACTCCTTTAATAAAGGTGAAGAAGTCATAAACCATAAATATCCGCATCTGTTAGAAGAAATTCAAGCTGTTGTTCATGGGGTTAATGCGAGCTTATGCAGATCAAAGACAAGTAAAGAAAAGACAATGGTGGGGAAAATTCTTTATAGTCCTAAAGAATTGAACAAATTATTTAAGACCGAGTTTAAAAAATTAAATTGGAAAGATGATAAAATAAATAAGGTTTATTGCGATTATCCCACCCAATACTATACTGCCAATTACAAACCCAAAAATTCAAAAGCTGTTCGCAAACCTTACAGAGCAATGGACTTTTTGAAAGAGAAATTGGGCGTTGAAGTACAGTTTGGGAAATATGCTTTTATGGTTTATAACATATGTGCAAAAATGACGATTTTTAAAAAATTAGGGTTTATTGATGCCGGGTTTGAAATTGTTCCCATAAAACAGCTTGCAGATGAAATGTCCACAGGTGTGTCATACTTTGAACAATTTGTGTGGGATTTAGAAAAAAGGGGGGTATCAGATATAGATATCCCTGTACTAGTGATCGGAGTTGATGAAACAGAATGATAATCAGCAAATCAAAAAACTGTAAAAAAAAACTTGGTTCGGATTGGCAGATCCGAGGGAGTACTTTCAATGTGCTGATAAGCTCAACTGTCAGGCAGATAGCGGAAGAACTTTCTTCCAGCCCTTTCATTGTAAAGGAAAAGGAGAGATGATGAACAAGCTCTTTCAGGTATTACTAATCGGAATGTGGGTATTATTTACATTACTTATTTTTATAGAACCTGCCCTGGCAGGACCCGGAGGCAAAATCGCATCCGCAATGTTTCGCTCTTTTTGGGGAAAAGTTCTTTTAGCCGTCCTTACTGTCATTTTATTACCCTTTATCTTCTACGCCGGCATAAAAGAATACCTTGCAGAACGTCGCACGCTTAAAGACTTACATGGGCTTGCAAAGATCAGCGGGCATTTTGACTGGGCATATTTGCGGGACCGCATTGTGGAATGTTTTTACCAGGTACATGATGCATGGCGAAGAGAAGATATGTCAGAAGCATCAGAATGGATGACTGATTGGTATTGGAGAAACCAGCAGATCGTTTTTCTTGATCAATGGGCCAGGGAAGGGCTGGTCAATCATTGCCAGGTTAAGAATATTATTGCCATCAAACCGTTATTTCTTGCCTATCGGAATAAAAGCGGAGAACATGATGAATCCAGAATCGCTGTCTCTGTTACCGCTGAAATGGAAGATTACCTTGCCAGACGGGATACAGGAGAGATAACTGAGGGACAGAAAGGTTTTGCAGAGGTAGAAACGGTATGGAGCTTTGTGCTTAAAAATGACAAATGGCGGGTTGTAAACATTGAAGAAAGCAACATGTCATTAAGTTACGCAAAATTAGCAAATGAGTTACCTGCGCATACAAACAGCTATGAACTTAAAAGATAACATAATTATGAAAAAGTCTTTTTAAAATTAACCTCGTGAAATCAGATAATCATTATGATAGAATACATATTCGAAACCCAGGACGGCAGGAATCTGAATTTTCAGATTAATATAAACCGGCAATACACGGATAAAATAAACGGGTCAGCCCATCATGTCTGGACAAAATTAGATTATAATCAATGTAAAATCTGTCCGCTGTCTTTGAAAGAATATCAGTGTTGTCCGACAGCAGTGGATCTGCAGGAAATTGTAGAGGGATTTTCCCCTTTTCTTTCTCATGAGATCGTATGGGTAAAAGTAAGAACATCTGAGCGGGAATACAGCAAAAAATGTGACATTCAGACCGGGCTGCAATCCCTCCTCGGTCTGGTTATGGCAACAAGCGCATGTCCGGTTTTGTCGAAATTGTGGTCTTTGGCATATTTTCACTTACCCTTTGCCACCACGGAAGATACCCTTTTCCGAACAGTGGGCGCATATCTTATCCGGCAATATTTTATTTTTTCAGACGGGGAGAAGCCTGACTTTGAGCTGAATGAACTCAGGTCTCTCTATAATAAACTGGAGGAGCTGAATACCTCCTTTACCGAAAGAATCCGAATTGCTTCCAAAGCAGATGCCAATCTCAATGCTGTTGTACAACTGGGCGCGCTTTCCTTTATGGTGCATGTATCTCTTGAAGAACAACTCAGAGATTTCAGGAGGACTTTTCAGGGAAAATTGTTCTGAGTGACAGAATGATCTGAGTTTAACACTTTGTTTCTTTTATTAATTTTTATAGAAAGGGAGGTTGGAATGCCATTATTTCAATGGAGTGGTGATTACAGCGTGGGGGTCGGTGCCATGGACAGAGACCATCAGAAACTTTTTGACCTGCTGAACAAACTGCATGATGCAATGATAGAAGGAAAAGCAACTCCCCTGGTTGCGGACATAATAAAAGAACTCCTTGATTATACGAAGTATCATTTCGAAGCAGAGGAAAAATTAATGGAGAAGGTCAGCTATCCGGGGCTGTCTGAACAAAAAAATGCTCACCAAAAATTCATTGGGTCAATTGAAGACTACAAAGACAAGGCTGACAAAGGTCTGTCAGCTTTTCTCAGCACCAGCATGTCAATCTTTCTCACAGACTGGCTGAAAAGTCATATCGGTGTCATGGACAAAAAATATCAGAAAGACATGAATGCCCAAGGTATCACCTGAGTTGTGCAATCAGCTTTCAGTCGTCAGCTTTCGGTTTTCAGCCATACACGGTCTAAGGATGCCATACCCGCCTGGCAGGTGAGAAGATAACACTTATGGAGATTCAGATTTGGCAAAAGCTGGTAACTGATCACTATGTCAGACGTCAGGTCTTTACACGAGAGCCAAAATGCGATATGATAATATTTTGGAAAGACTGAAATCTTTGGCTGATCCCGAATCGGTCGCGGGAATGGCACGATTTGGCGTCAATTCGGAAAATACTTATGGCATTTCAATTCCGAATCTGCGAAAGATCGCCGCACAGATTGGCAAAGATCATCTGCTTGCAGCACATCTCTGGTCATCAGGAATTCACGAGGCCCGGATACTTGCTTGTATGACAGATGCTCCTCAAATGGTCACCCGGGATCAGATGGAACGCCAGGTAAAGGACTTTGACTCCTGGGATATTTGTGATCAGTGTTGCAACAAGCTTTTTGTTAAAACCGAATTTGCTTATCTGAAAGCAATTGAGTGGACAACCCGGGAAGAAGAATTTGTCAAACGGGCCGGATTTGTTTTAATGACCCAGGTTGCTGTTCACGATAAACACGCAGATGAGTTGCAGTTTGAGCAGTTTTTTTCGATGATCATAAGAGAAGCTTGGGATGCGAGAAATTTTGTTAAAAAAGCCGTGAACTGGGCATTGCGACAAATTGGGAAGCGAAATCAGTATTTGAACACGCGTGCCATTGAAATTGCTGAGGATATCAGAAAAACAGATTCAAAAGCAGCCCGATGGATCGCCACAGATGCGTTAAGAGAATTAACTGGCGACAATGTTCAGAAAAGACTCAGAAAAAACAAGGTGGGCGAAGCCATCTTAAACCCTGGTGACTGCTTACAGGGTGCGTTATTGTTGTGGAGTATATTCCTTTAAATCTCAGTTTAAGGAAATGGAACTATGAACAATACGATTTATATGAAAGAGGGTTATGTGAAGGTCAATTACAAACCTGAAACCGGAGTTGTGTATATTTTATGGAAGAATCTGTTTAACCAGGATATTGTCCGGGAGTGCTGTGAACGACAGTTGGAAGAAGTTCACAAGGGCGCAAAAATTCTTGTGGCAAATATCTCAAATGCAAAGGGTGTCGTACTGGAAGAAACTCAGAAATGGTTTAAAAGCTATCTGTTTCCCGCGTATGCAAAGGCGGGATTAAAAGCAATTATTACTATTGATTCAAAAGTTCTGATAACCCGGTTGACAGCTAGAAGATGGACACAGGTAGGTAGTCGTTTTGTTTTCGACATGGTGACGGTCAGATCAAAAGAAGAGGCAGCAAAGACAGCGGCTAACTATTTGTAAGCATTTTATAACTGGGTATTGAAGAACGCAGGATTTAAGGTAAGGGATATGGCCGGACGGAAGCGAAAGCATATACATGTATATGCTTCAGAAATATATATCTGTATGCGGCATATGCCGAAATTTTTCGGCATAATCCAAGTTATTTTTTCTGCGAGCGGGTAGCCGGTCGGAACAGACAGCGCATAATGAGATATCTGGTTCGGGAGAAGAAAATCAGAGATAAAAAAGTATGAAATATGTTTGACATAAGTTGGATACGAAAAAAAATCAGCCAGCGTGAGTATTATTTTACAAGACACGGAGAGCAGGAACGGCAGAATGATAATCTCACAATCGCCGAGGTCAGAGAATCGCTGCTTAACGGTATGGTTTTGGAACAATACGAAGATGATGCCAGAGGTGAGAGCTGCCTGGCTGTCGGGTTCACAAATTCGGGAAAACCTCTGCATGTCGTATGCGGCGAGCTTGAGGGAGACCTGGTAATAATCACGGTATATGTTCCGACTCCGCCCAAATTCAGAAATCCCTATGAGCGAGGTTAAAAATGAGTAAGACATGCCATTTTTGCGGAAACAAAAATTTCAGAAACAGCAAGGTACAGTATATTTACAAACACAGCGACAGATTTCTCATAGTCAATGACGTGCCGTGCCTGCAATGCGAATACTGCGGAGAACAGTATTTCAGAGGTGATGTTCTCGAAAAAATAGAAAAAGAGTTCAACGAGATATACTCTCTCGGAAAAGAAGTGAAAAAGGAAATTCCTGTTCCGGTTGAACACTATGCCGAACTTCAGCCTGCATAGTGAGTGAAAATACGGTTTGTAAAAAAATAACCAGTCGCTGCTTGTGTCAAGTTAAATCCAGATCGTTGGAATTGAACGAAAGTTCATGAAATTCGATAACGTTGTCCGGCGGGTGATCAGATAATGAGAAAGTCCCGCACGGCTAAAGTGTGGCCGACAGGCCGTAAGTGAAGTCCGAGGGCAAACCCGGCAACGGGCGTCCGAAGCCGGACGGAACGAGACTGCAGGCTGTGTGACTGAGCCCCGAAATGGGTATGATCGTGGTCAGAAGGACAAGCTTTTGAGAAATCGGAAGCGAAAGCCGACGTTGTTCAGCGAACGGAAGGCAGCAATCCTGAATGCGATATGGCAAGTGTTCAGGATACCGCCGGGATCTGAGAACAGGGCATGCAATCATGGGGACCGCCTGGGAACCTGAGATATCCGCATGTTTCCCTGCGAAGAGAGAAAGGTATGAGGATATCCGGTCAGAGGACAAAATCCCGGCGCAGATCAGGAAGCCCCGCCGTGCTGACGAGTCTGCTGAAAGGCGGAGACACAGACATAAAAGAAGGGCAAAGCAGGGTATCAGGGGAGGATGGCGAAGAGCGGACGAACCTGAGAGGGACATGCGGAAGTCCTAGCGGATCATAGCACCGGTGGACGGAAAAAAAAAGAAAGCCGTTCGACAGGGCGGGGAGACAAAGCCCGTGCGACCCGCCGCAGGGAAGGAGAAGCAGGGTATGACGCTCTGCTGACAGGAACTATGGGAGACACACAGAGGTCACAAACCATATCAGCAGAAAATCAGGAGACTGCGGAACAGACAGACCGTAATCCCGGAATGATGAGCAGCGGCCTGAAAGCCGGCATAAGCCCGCCGGTATTAGTGGGAGAAACATCCTTCGGAACGGTCCGGGTATTGGCGGAAAACAATCCTGACATGATTTTCACATCCCTGGCACACCGGATTGATCTCAGCTTGCTGAGAGATTCATTCCGGGCAGTCCGGATAAGTGAGGCTGCCGGAGCTGACGGGGTGACGGCAAAGAAATACGCCGAAAATCCTGATACAAACCTCTGTAATCTGTATCAGCGGCTGCGGAGAGGTCAGTACGCCGCAACACCGGTGAAACGGATATGGCTGGAGAAGGAAGACGGGAGCAAACGTCCGATTGGTATCCCGGCGCCGGAGGACAAAATTGTTCAGAAAGCGGTGGAAACCGTCTTATACGTCATATATAATGTTGATTTTTATGACTTTTCTCACGGATTCCGAAAGGGTCACAGTCAGCATGAGGCAATTCACGAAATTCGTGAAAAATGCCTGAAACTGAATATTAACTGGATCGCGGATGCGGATGTGAGCGGATTTTTTGACAACATAAACCACAAACTGTTGCAGGACATGATAAGCCGGAGGGTAAACGACGGCGGAATACGGAGACTGATCGGAAAATGGCTGAAAGTCGGAGTTCTCGATGAAGGGAAACTGAGCCGTTCGGAAAGCGGGACACCGCAGGGCGGCGTGATCTCACCCCTTCTGGCAAACATATTCCTGCATAACGTGTTGGATGACTGGTTTGTAAAAGAGGTGAGGCCACGGATGAAAGGGAGGTGCTTCATCATCCGATGGGCGGATGATTTCATAATCGGTCTCGGGGCGAAGTCAGACGCAGTGAGGATAATGGAAGTGCTGCCGAAACGGTTTGAACGGTTCGGTCTTTCTCTGAACATGGGAAAGACGAAGCTGGTGAAGTTCGGGAAACCGGACAAAGCCGGAAGGTACAAACCCGGAACATTCGATTTTCCCGGTTTCACCTTTTACCGGGCAAAATCCCTCCGGGGATTCTGGGTGATTAGGAAGAAGACAGCGAGGAAACGTCTTATGCGTTTTATGAAAACGCTGTGGGACTGGTGTATGAGGAATCGCCACAAACCCCTGAAGGAACAGCATAAAGCACTTTGTGAGAAGTTGCGGGGCTACTTCCAATATTTCGGAGTGCGAAGCAACTACAGGGCGCTGGAAACTGTTCGCAATCATGCGGTGAAAGCGTGGCGGTTCTGGCTGAGTCGCCGGAGTCACAAGGGCGGACTGAGCTGGGAGAAGTATGAGAAAATAATCTCAGACTTTCCGTTACCTCTGCCCAGAATAATCCACAACATCTGAAGAGTCTGCGGGGCAGCAAAAGTTATGCGCCAAAAGGGGTCGTGCCTGTTTGGTTGCTGAGGGGGTGAAAACTCTCAGCACCGAGGAACCGGATGAGGGAAATCTTCACGTCCGGATCTGTGGGGGGTGCGCCTGGTAACAGGCGCATCTACCCGGAACCGGATGGCGGGGGCTGTTTCTCGGATGAAAGCCTCAGCGAATCCTCTGCCGCCGCTGATTTAATCGCTATATTTTTCTCAGTAATGCAAGGCGGGTGTGAAAGGAGAAGGGGCATTGCTGTACAGCTCCTTTTCCAATCTGACTTGCAATATTAACTTGCAAACAAAAAGGAAACAGGGAACAAATGCGACAAAACATTGAAAATCTGACCACGGAACTAATTAGACTGCCAAGGAGAGAGCGTCTGGAACTAGTCAGATTTCTTCTTTTCCTTGATAACCGCTCTTCGGATTCCGATAACGATATTGAATCAGCGTGGGAAAAGGAAATCACGGACAGAGTCCGTGCTGTTGATGACGGAACAGCAATCGGTATTGATTACGACAGGGCAATGCAAAAAATTGAAAAGCGGTTCATACAATGAAAAAAATAATTCTTCAGCAGGCATTCGAGGAACTGAATGATGCCATAGCATATTATGAGGAACAGCAGACAGGACTGGGACTGAGGCTGAGGCTGAAGGAGGAGTTCGAGCGGCATGTCAGCTGGATTTTGGGCAATTCCGACGTTCCGAGGGTTCGCGGAGGCGGCTACCACCGTGTCAATCTCAGAACATTTCCATATTACATCGCCTACATTGTCCGTAAAAACACCTTATGGATTATTGCCGTCGCACACGGTCATCGCAGACCCGAATACTGGATTAAAAGAAAAAACGAAATCATCTGACAATAGCATTGTCAGAAAATATAACCCTCAAATGAAGCGGACGGGGCTACTTGTCGGTTAGCGAAGTTGCTGACTCAACCCGCCCCGCCGCTTATTTTAGGCGTTAGGTTTTTTGTAGAAAATATTTTTTGTAGAAATATGAATGACAAAAATAATATTACTCCATGCCCCGAAGTTTTCTTTTGTGAGTGCGATGGGCAAAATTCCGTAAATGAAGCGGACGGGGCTACTTGTCGGTTAGCGAAGTTGCTGACTCAACCCGCCCCGCCGCTTATTTTAGGCGTTAGGTTTTTTGTAGAAAATATTTTTTGTAGAAATATGAATGACAAAAATAATATTACTCCATGCCCCGAAGTTTTCTTTTGTGAGTGCGATGGAGGCGAAATTCCGTTGGTGGGAAAGATAGAAGAGAGTGCCGATCTGCCCGCTTTATGCTTATACTGGCGTTGTGGCTGCACTATTCTCTATTTTAATGTAATAGATTCCAATAACAAATGGATAGCTACCTTCACGATGCGGGATATTCATCAAAACAAGGATGAAAAATTTCTCTAATAATTATCAGATGCTGTTCATGGCGTTATCATCTCTGCAATAATGCCTAAAACATAAATCACTTCTTCTGCCCCTATCTTGTCATCCTGATTCGCATCCGCACAGATTGTGATTTTCTCGGTACTGACATCTGCGCCGCGGACTAATTTCAGGGTCAGGATGGTATCTCTCAAATCAACGGTCCCGTCGTCATTAATATCGCCAAAGACGACAGATTCATCACCTGTCTGCGGCTTTGCGCTGTCTGAGACAACCTGTAACGTATAAACAGCATCTTCCATTTCAGCTTTGCCGTCACCGTCCGTGTCAGCTCCGCTGAGAGTGATAAACACAGTGCCGGACAGCAGTTTCAGGGTTAAAATGGCGTCTGCCAGATCAGCAGTGCCGTTATTATTAATATCCCCTTTGTCAGTGATGCGTTTAAAAGCAGCGGTTATGGAACTGTCTTGGATTATTTCTTTAAATTCGTAAACGCCCTGCCCTGATTCATCCGGTTCAATGTCTTCTGTAACCGAACCCACCTGAACCGCTTCTATCTCATAACAGGCGTCAGGCGTAATCGTAAAGCTCTGATTCAGTCCGTGGGGGACAATTATTTTTCCATCTTTTATCGTCACATCACCGATCGGTTCAATTTTTCCGTTATCTCCGGCAATGGTTTCTATGGCATGGGTTTCAAATACGGCCAGGATTGTATGATCAGCCGTTACATTTGAAAACGTATATTCAGTTTTCGCCCCCACAGATACACCGTTGATCAGCACATCAATTAACGACCTGCCTTCATCCGGGATGATTGTAAATTTCTGATCTTCCCTGTCTATTACAATTACATCGCCGGCCGGCTCAATACTTCCCCCCGCGCCAGCGACAGCGCCTGTTATGGTGTGTATGTCATCACCTTCAAATATGGCATGGATACGGTGATTTTCAGCCCTTACATCTTCAAAAATATATTCGTCTGTTACTTCTTGCAAGTCCTTGCCGTTCACCCTCACCTCAAGCAGCGGATGGGCTTCATCCTTTGGCGTGATCTGAAATATCTGATTTTCTCCGCAGTTCACAACCACATCGCCGGATGGCTCAATGGTTCCGTTTTTTCCGGCGCTGGCTGCAATGATATAGGTCTTTTTTTCAAAAACAGCCCGGATAATATGGTTACTTTGCACATCGGTGAAGGTGAAAGTATTGTCTGTAAGTTCTGTCTCATTGTCTGTTACGAGTTCTTTAAACTCATAGCAATCATCTGTGATTTCTGTGGTAAATGCCTGATCTGCGCCGCATTCCACTTCCACAGTGCCTGAAGGCGAGATGTTTCCTCCCTCGTCCGCGCTGGCTTCTATGGTGTACATAATTTTTTCAAAGGTGGCATGAATCGTATGATTGGCTGTCACTTTCTCGAATGTGTATGCGTTTATGGCTCCCTTTGACTCGTCATCCACGATGACATCTTTTACCTTGTAGCATTCGGCAGGTATGATTTCAAATGTTTTGTCATCTCCAGGCGCGACTTTTACAGAGCCGGAAGGATTTATACTGCCGGTATCACCTGCGCTGGCTTCTATGGTATGGTAATCTGCCACAAAAATCGCATGAATTGTATGGCTGGCCCCTGTCAGATTATTCGCAGTAAATGTGTAAGAACTTACAGGTCCCCCCACAGAAACGCCGTCAACCAGGACATCGCTTAACTGATAGCCATTCGCAGTGTCAGGTGTTATATCAAATCGCTGACTGCCGCAGACCAATGTCACAGGTTCCGCAGGGGATATGCTGCCTCCCCGACCATCCGCGGGTGCCACGGACGGCGTTATGCTGTAATTGTTAATAGCGAAACTGGCCGCTATGGTATAGTTATTGCGGATATTTTCCAATGTGTAGGAACTCACTGCACCGACAGAAGCGTTGTTTACTTTGACATTTGAGATATAGTAGCAGTCAGGAGCCGTGGTATCAGGTGTTATGGTGAATGTCCTGCTCTGTCCGCAGTTTACTGTCACAGGGCTGGCAGGAGAAATACTGCCTCCGGCTCCGGACACTTGGGGGGTCACAGTGAATTGTCTGATCACAAAATCAGCTTCCAATGTGTGATTTTCAGTTTCGCATGTCACATTTTCAAATGTGTGGGAACTTACAGCCCCTAGTGAAACACTATCCGCTCTCACATCTGATATCTGATAGCAGTCATCAGGAACAATGTCGAATCTCTGATCTGTTCCCTCTTCCACAGGCACAACAGCCCCGGAAGGCGTGATGCTTCCGTGACTTCCCGAAGTCACTGCGATATCGCATGTTGGGGTGATTTTCCCGGAAATCCATTCTGTTGGAAATACAAACGGAGGATTATCTGTGTTTATAATCCAGGACTTGGTGTTATCAAACGTCAGAAGCGCATGTTCCTCGCTTTTCAAGGAAAATGTTATGATTGCAAGGGGACCGTTTCCGCTTGCTCCTTCTCCGGGAGGAAGACTGAAAGCCCCAAAGGTGAGTGTTCCATGATCATTATCAATGGTTTTAAAGACCGGATCCCATATCCTTCTGCCCGTGCTTCCCAAAAAATCACCTAAGACAACATCCTCAACGGTGACAATGGCATCATCATAGTTCAAATCAAATTGAAAACCGCCAAGCTTAGTAACATTTTCAATGACAACCTCAAATGTGCCTGTCTCTCCCGAAGCAGGCGGCTCAATAAATTTCGGGCTGATTTTCACTTCCACAGCATGTGTCATATCTGACCAGCTCAGGACAGATATAATGATAACCATAAGATAAACAAATAATTTTTTCATGGATCACTCCTGAATAAAGGGTTCATAGGGGGATGAATCGCAACTCCGATAATGGTGAAAATTTGGGATTATTTAAACCGGATAAGGAAGGATGTCAAGGTTATCTTACGCGTCATTGCGGACGTTTAGCGTCCTGATTCCGCCTGCTGGCCGGGACGCGAAGCAGGGGAACGAGGGGAAACGAGGATATGTGTAAATTTTTGATCTGCTGATAATCAGCAGATCGAAAAATTTTCGGACTGAGCGCTGGACAGCAGAGAAACCCGGCTTTTTTCCGGACGGGGCACCTCCCCCGCGGGAAAAGCCGGGTTTCTTCCCCATCTGCCGTGTCCGCGCTGTGAGAGCCTAAAAATTTTTCCATCTGCTGATACTCGATAATCAAGTTTTTTTGATACAATCCGACCGGAAATTCTGTCATTCCTGCGAAAGCAGGAATCCATTTTGGGCCGATGCCGCGGTTCCGAGAGCGGTGGATTCCAGCTTTCGCAGGAATGACAGAAAAAAACTTGATTATCGAGTGATAATGTTTTATCGGCTCTCATATCGCCCGAGCATTGACGGTGAATCCGGAAAATGATTCTGCGTGTAATTGCGCCCGGACAGTTCATCGCTTTTGTTTGCATAACAATATCTGCAACCGAAAATACAGGAATTATTCATCCCAATGTCACGGCTCTGAACACATCTGCATAGTTTACGCTGGCCCGGGTCTTTTTTGCCAGAAAATGAGCGACCCGGGAAAAGTTCCGTAAGCAATTTGTCATCAATACATTTTCCGGGCATTATACCGATGTCTGAGAAATCAGTTTGTTCCGCACAAGTGACCACTTCCATATTATTTCCCCGGGCAATTTCCTGAATTCCTATGAGCAATTCTCTTATCAGAGAACGTTCCGCGGGATGGTGTTCCGTTATCACCTCCTCATCCGCCAGAAAGGAAAGCCTGCGGCGGGTTTTCTTGTAAAAATCAACAAGGCTGATCACACATCGCAGGGTATGGCCCCTGAGATTACCTGCAATCTGAGAAAAAAGCTCAAGGTGATACTCTGTATCAAGGACGGATGTAAGGATGATGGGATCATATCGCCAAATCACCCGCTCGGGTCCCAGACGATCCGAAACCTCCCTGAAACATCGAATGGCATTCTCAAGGGGCGGATTAGCACTTTCTATCCGCGGCCCGTAACCGTTAATCGTGTATTGAAAATAATAATAAAAACCTCGTTCATCAAGCGCCTTGAAATACTGAATCAGGGGCCTTGCATACCTTGTCCAAAAGACAATCGCATCCACATCCTCAGCCTTCAGTGATACCTCGGACACCTGTCTGATATTAAACGGATTGGGAACCGTACAGAACCTTGCCCGGATTCTGTTCATAAACCATTCAGAATAAAGTGCGGGAATATCTGTACGCCTGCTTGCTGAAATAATCATATTTTATATTAAAGTGTTAGGTGTTAGGTGTTAGGTGTTAATCTCGTTCATCTCGTTCCCACGCTTTAATCTCGTTCCCACGCTTTAATCTCGTTCCCACGCTTTAATCTCGTTCCCACGCTTTGCGTGGGAATGCAGGACGGACGCTTCGCGTCCTGAATTCGGCGGATGTCCCGGACACGAAGCATGAGAACGAGGGTGCGTGTGGATTTCCCATCCGCGGATTATCCATCAGCGTTCATCTCGTTCATCTCGTTCCCACGCTTTGCGTGGGAATGCGGGACGGACGCTTTGCGTCCTGAATTCGGCTCTCGTCCCGGACACAAAGCATGAGAACGAGGGTGCGTGTGGATTTCCCATCCGCGGATTATCCATCAGCGTTAATTGGGCATTGAAATTTCCTGAACTCTCCCGACCTGTCCGTCCTCCAACCTGACTTTTATGCCGTGGGGATGATGAGATGATTTTGTCAGAATATCTTTGACAATTCCCTTTGTTAATTTTCCAGTACGCTGATCTTTTTTCAAGACAATATGCACTTCGATACCGGCATGTATATCTTTCCTGTTTTGGCCGTTCATTTGGAAAACCTCCTTTTTATCTTAATCCGTACTCTGGTTATATGAAAGCCTTTGTTTACTTTCTTACAGGCATTCAAGTCAACATTTAAGTACCCGGGAAGAAATCCGGTTTTTTTACCCGAATGATCTGCCCCCGTGAAGGAAAAATCCGGGGTTCTCCGCTGTTCGCGGAAAAAAGATATATAAAAAATTGCTCAGGTACTTATTACCCGATGATCAAATTTTTTGACCTGGCTCAGACAAAAACCCTGTCATTCCGTTCGGCGTGAACTCAGACTTCGGCGAGTTCAGCCAGGTCGTCGAACGGAATGACAAACTGCTACAAAGATGCCGCCCTTACAGGGCTTGGCGGGGGGCTGCGAACCTGCTGCTACAAAGATGCCGTCCTTACAGGGCTTGGTCGGCCTTCCCTAAATCCGTTATCATCAGAAACTTGATCATCGAGTATTAAAAATCGGATAAGTATAACCCGGACAGAATACAGTCCCCCCGTCCGATTTGGTCCCTGTCAGACGGGATTTCTTTGCTGTCCGGCAAATGAAATCAGATACCCAATGGGCAAAATAATTCGGAATCACCTGAAAATCAAGAGTATCCTGTTTTCATTTTTGTTGAATTTATTGGATATTATATTTGTATATTTGATTATTATTTCAACTAGTTTAACACATTCAGCACCTTTGGAAATAATCTTATCGAAAAACAAATTATCTTGACAAATCGGGTAAATAGAATTATTTCAGGGAGAAAAATTATTAATGGTTTAAAGAATGCACATGAATTCAGCGCGTTGCTAAAGAGGAAACCAAGGAATGAAATGAATATTTATACCAGTCTAATTATAGTAGGTTCCCTGGCCGTTGGTCTTTCCTACCTGCCGTTTCAAATGCCTAACAGATATATATCATTTATAATGACAGTTGTTTGCACTGTCTTTTATCTGTTACTTACATTTCTTGTCACAAAAAAATGGATGGAAAAAAAATATAATGAAAAGATAAGCAGTTTGGAAAAGAAACATGATATCAAAATCAGCATTCTGAAAAAAGAACATGATATGACAACGCTTGAAAAAACAATCAGAGACGGCACACAGACCCTTATTAAAAATGCTCTGGACTATTTTAAGCTTGAAAATATAAAAAATGAGATGGGAGAATCCGCTGCAATAGAAAACTTACAGCTTGACAAATACGGCCAGATCATAGAGTTATTAGCCGAATTTTCTCTGATTCTTCCGGATCACGAAGAAAATAAGAAAATCGTTCAGGAAGAAATAAATCATCAGATTACCATATATCAGGTGGATGAAAGGCCTTTTGCAGTTTTTTTACAAAGGATAATGGGTAAGTATATTATAACTCTTAATAAAAAACTGCAAGAAAAAGCTGATCAGAGACCTCTGAGAATGAAGAAAAGATGTCCGAAATGTGCGGAAGATGTCTTATTAGAGGCGAAGGTATGCAAGCATTGCGGACACGAGTTTAAAGGCATCTCTGCGACATCTGACCACAGCAAGATTGCGTCGGACCGGGTTAAAAAGGGAAAAAAATTATATCGTTCAGGTAAATATCGGGAAGCAATAGATGTGTTCAGCAGTGCGATTGAATTAAAGCCGGACTCTTCTGCTGCTTATTATAACCGGGCGATTGTTTACTATAAGATCGGGAATAACCAACTGGCTAAGAACGATTTAAGGGAAGCATCTTATCTGGGACATCAAAGAGCAAAGGAACTATTAGACAAACAGTCATGACAGGAGATTTTATCCGGTCCCGGACGTTGTCACATTGACACTGGTTTTTTTCGGGATCCCGGAGGAAGGGCTGAAAACAGCACGGCAATTCATTGCCGAGTCTGAATTGTCGGGTTTTCAACTACCTAAAATAATAGCATACATAGGTAAGACGTTCTCAAATGGACTCGTGGTTTTTCTTGAAAATTATCTGGGCATCACTTACACTCGTTATTTCAGGTGTGACGGTCCTCATATTGTGGCGAGCCAGAGGGATTCTCAGTTGGAAAAAATCCTTAAAAGGGGAATTAAAAGAACTTAAAACGAACAGCGAATTATCAGCCCCTGGCCGGAAAGCGGGCATTCAGATCATTCTGAACCGCTGTGACGAAGTTTTTCACTCTTTTTCTCCCGGAATCGGTGAGCTTCAGGATATTCCCCAATTTATTACTTCGATTGCCGCATGTCAGCATCCCCGTTCAGAGCGTCCCGAGCTTCGGATGACCATAGGCCATTTTCTCCGGAGTCTTGAAAAATCTTTGGATCGGTTTGACCGTATTCTTCGGCGTCCGGGTTTCAGAAAACTTCAATACCTGAACATCCGAAGTATTCGTAAATCCCGGCAGTGGTATCTCCGAATTTCAGAGTCACCTTTGTGCAACTGGTATCTCCGCCACCAAAATAATATCCGGCGATTCTTTCAGTCCCGTCTTTTTCTGTTTCCGGATCCTTTTACCTGGCTGGCTTATCTCTCCCACCGGCTGACGATTCTGACGCTTACCAAGTATCTGATGGCGGATATCTACCTTTTTTTGGGAAAACTGGCTTTGGAAGCCTACAGCAATGAAGAAATTTTCGTTCAGGAAGAAAATGAAGATGAACTGGAAAAGACGCTGGATGACCTGGATTTTCTCGAAAATAATGAAGAATCTCTCGCAGACCCCGAAATTCAGGAGATTCGGAAGCGTCTGATAAGTGTTTCCGGTCTGCTGATGTCCAATCCTGGTTTTGATCAATGGAAAAACGCCGTCCATGAAGCAGCCATTTTCATATCAAAAAAACATTTTCCAGAATCAGATCATCCTTTGGAAGAAGCCGTCATCGGACCTTTGCTGGAAAAAACTCATGCCTGGGTATCCAGTTTCAGCAAGGGAGAGGATCTTCCTCTTGTGAATCGCTTTTATAAAATGCGCCTGGACACTTTATACCGCTCAAAAAGCCTTTCTGACACTCTCCTGCCCAGGCCCTTCCGAAGTTTTGTCGAAAAAGCCCTGAAAACATATGGCTGGCTCAGATGGCCATTAAAAACCTATCAGTTGGCAAAGAAAAGTTCCCCTTGGAAGATTGCCCTGGAGGTGGGATGGATAGCGGCGAAAAAGGCAAGCCTCGCGCATATCTGTGGAAAAACCTTTGATAAAGCCTGTAAGGAACTGGAAAGTGTCTATTCCCGGTCCCGGGAATTAAAAAAACAACGGTCAAAATAGGAAATTCAATTTGTGTTGCAAAAAAACTTATTTAAAATAGTGGTGACAGGTCAGATTGAATTTCTGATTTGTGATTTGATATTTATAATTCGTCATCTGATCAATGGAAAAAATCCCTCAGAGCGTTTTTAAAAAATTCCGTGGGGACACCATGTTTGTAGAAAGCCGGATATACTGTCACCACGGGACCCGGAAGCACGGGGCATGTCATTGCCGCAAATATGCCGTCCCTACAGGACTCATGCTACTTTTCAAACACCCTTTTAGCTTAATCAGTGATGTTCAGCATGGAAACAAGTTCGACGAATTTGAGTATGAATTGTAATTTTGACTTTAAAAAATTTTCAAGATGTTGGGAATCAGTCTGAAGGGAATTTATAATATATGGAACAAAGACATATTCTTATTGCTGATGACGAAAAAAATATACGTTTGTGTCTCGGTATCATGCTAAGGAGTTCAGGTTTCAAGGTGTCATTAGCAAAAAATGGGACAGAAGCTTTAAGTATGTTGCTAAGATTCAACGACAGTGCCGAGCCGGTTGATCTTCTGATTACTGATATCAGAATGCCTGAATTAGACGGAATTCAGCTGATCAGGTGTATTTCTCAGTTTGAATTTAACTTACCCGTTATTGTGATAACCGGTTTTGGTGACAAAAAAATGCTGATAGAACTGATCGGCCTGGGAATTCAGGATTTTCTTGAAAAGCCGTTCGGGAACAACGACGTATCCAGAAAAATTGATAAAGCTTTTGAAAGGCAAAGACGTTTTAAAGAAAACTTCAGAAAGTCTCATACAAGTTCGCTGAACAAAAAAAAAGAAATGGAAAATGATTTACAAATATCCGCGGACAGAAAAGAATTCGTACTCCGGTACCAGCCCATTATAGACCTTGAAACAAAAGATATTATCGGCATTGAGGCGCTGATTCGCTGGGTACACCCACAAAAAGGGATTATTCTGCCCACAGATTTCATTCCCCTCGCGGAAGAAACAGGTCTTATTGTGCCAATAGGCGCATGGGTATTAAAAACAGCCTGTCAGCAGATCGCAGAATATATCAGGGAACTGTCAGCAGAAAAGCCTTTCATACTTGGGATAAATGTTTCCACAAGACAGCTTTTACAGGAGGATTTCTTCATTAATATCAAGAAGATAATAAAAGAATCAGATATTAATCCGGAATGTGTGAAGCTGGAAATTACAGAAAGCGCCATCATGGACAATGTGGATATTGTGCTTCCAGTATTTAAAAAACTGAGGAAACAGGGAATCCGCCTGGCAATTGACGACTTCGGAACAGGATATTCATCTCTGAGCTATCTGCATCTGTTCCCTTTTGATACCTTGAAAATTGATCGTTCATTTGTGGATAAAATCGGTCTGGATGATGACAAATCCATGAAAATTATTCAGGCTGTGATATCTCTGGCTTCGGACCTTGATATGAATGTGGTGGCCGAAGGTATAGAAAACGAGTTCCAAATTAAAAGACTCAGGGAACTGAAATGCAAATACGGCCAGGGGTTTTATTTTTCAGAACCATTGCCGTCGGAACGAATTGAATATTTGCTCAGACAAAATTGCCGCCCTCTCGGATTAAAGGAAAATCCTGTTCCAAAAAACAGCAAAACAGGGGACTCATGTTGTAAAATGACATCTGTTTCAGAGCATCTGAATTTATAAGTTGCAAGCCTGAAAATTTGGTGATATAAATATTAACAGTTCGGACAGGTTTTGAAAATTAAGAATATTCAAAACTCTAATCTATTGAAATTATAGGATTTTAATTTTCAGGTATAAAATATTCAAACCTAATAAAAACAATACGTTATAAAAACTGTCCGAAGTATTGAAATATAAATGCTTATGAAAAAGCCGGGTTTTTTGCCCCTGGTTATGAAAATAGTTTCAGATAAAAAACCCGGGTTTTCAAAATGTATTTTCACGGTAAAAATAATTACATTTTTATCAGAACCGGATTCACAAAAAACAGAAATTTACCACCGTTAAAAGCATACTGTATGTGTTACCGACCTTAAGATATGAATCACACCCGCCTGAACAATATCGAAAAAAGATGATTAACAATGATCAATATTCAGAAACTTATAATAGAGCCTTTTGTAAAAGAATTAAAATCTGCTTATGAGCGAACTTATGGCCGAATGGAACCTGAATTTGCCAATATCATCGAATGGACAGGTCATCTTGCGCTTGAAAATATTTCCAATTGCGATGCCCTGTATCATAATGTCGAGCATACCATCATGGTCACTTTGTGCGGTCAGGAAATCCTGAGAGGGAAACATCTGACCGAAGGCGGTGTTCTCCCAAAAGACTGGCTGCATTTTATGATGGCCTGCCTGTGTCACGATATCGGTTTTGTAAAAGGGATATGCAGGCAGGACACAGGCAATATATTCGCCATCGGTGTTGGTGGAAAGACAGTGAAAATTCCGCCTGAGGGAACAGATGCGGCACTCACCCCTTATCATGTTGACCGTAGCAAACTTTTCATACTTGAGCGTTTCGGCGGAAAGCTGCTTATAAGCGCGGATGCCAACGAAATTGCCTCCTACATTGAAATGACACGCTTTCCTATCCCGGATGACGAAATTCATAAGGATACAAAAGGCTATGGTGCCCTGGTGCGGGCCGCGGACCTGATCGGCCAGCTCGGGGACCCTGGTTATTTGCGGAAAATCCCCGGTCTTTTCTACGAATTTGAGGAAACAGGAGCCAACGCGGCAATCGGCTACAAAAACCCCGAAGATATGCGGAAGAGTTACGCAAGGTTTTACTGGAATGTGGTATATCCCTATATTCAGAACGGGCTGAAGTATCTTCGTGTCACCCATGAAGGTAAACAATGGATTTCCAATCTTCACTCGCATGTGTTTACCGTGGAACACGGCGAGAAACGCCTGGGAGGTCCTTAATATTATCAGCAAAGAAAAACTGGAGCGGCTCTATAAAAAGTATGAGAGCCGCAAATATGTGCATCCTGATCCGCTTGAATTCCTTTATGCGTATGACGATCTTAATGATCGTGAAATCGCGGGACTGACAGCGTCCTCTCTGGCCTATGGCAGAGTGGCCCAGATTTTAAAAAGCGTTTCTTATGTGCTGGATATTATGGGACCCTCTCCGCACGCGTTTCTCCAAAACGCATCCCGGGCGTTCCTCAGAGAACGCTTTGAGGGCTTTCGGTACAGATTCGCCGGCGGTGACAATCTCGCAGCCATGCTTTCAGGAGCAAAACAGGTGATCGAACAGCATGGATCTCTTTATGAGTGTTTCCTCAGGGGCTTGAAAAAAAATGACGAGACAATTCTTCCGGCCCTGTCCTTTTTTGCCTCGGAACTTACAAGAAAAGAAAACCCCGGACACCTTGTCCCGCTGCCGGAACGGGGAAGCGCATGCAAACGCATGAATCTGTTCTTACGCTGGATGGTTCGGACAGACGCTGTTGATCCCGGAGGATGGGAGGAAATCTCTCCGTCAAAACTGATTGTTCCGTTGGATGTGCATATGCACAAAATTTGTTTCAAATTAGGTCTGACAGCACGAAAACAGGCAAATATGCGCACAGCGCTTGAAATTACTTCAGCATTCAAAAAACTGGCTCCTGATGATCCTGTCCGATACGATTTTGCGCTGACCCGTCTGGGCATAAGAGACGACGCTGATCCGAATGACTTATTCAACTTATGACAGATGCCCGCTTTTGAAAATGCCCAGGATTTCCCAATCCCGGATGGACAATTTTCATGAATCATGCTAAAATGTAATTTTAGCACGCCTTCCTTCTGATCTGGCCGGACTCACTTCATCAGCAACCGATATCCGCAATATAAAATGCCTCATCATTTATCATTGACACATCACTCTCACTATCTTATATTCTTTTCTTTTATATGAAAGTGTCAGGTGTTAAGTGTTAAGTGTTAGGAAAAACAGTAAAACTTTCATTTTTCGTTGTGACCGGCAGGTCATGCCCGTTTATATGAAAGTGTCAGGTGTCAGGTGTTAAGTGTTAGGAAAAACTATAAAACTTTCATGGTTCGTTGTGACCGGCAAATCATGACTGTTTTATATGAAATTATAAAATTGCTTAAGTACTTGTCCATAAATTTTCCGACATTTTTCTGATCCGGAGTACTGAAATAACATTTCAGAACGTGAGAACGTTTCATTTTCGCACTCCGAAAAAATACCGAAAAACTTTTGTCCAGGTACTTACTTCTGGCAGAAACCTTTTTTTCAACTTGGTTTCTTCAGAAAAACTTAAAATTTATAAACGGAGGAGTTATGTCAGGCATAAAAAGTGATTATAAAGAAGAAGGTGAACGTTTTACTGCTGTTTTTGAAACAAGCCTCGGGTCATTTGAGGCTGAACTTTACGCAAAAGAGTGTCCCGAAACCGTTTGGAACTTTATCAACCTCGCGGAAGGAAGACAGGAGACAATGAGACAGGGCAACTTTTATGATGGTCTCTCCTTTCACAGAGTAATTGAAGGCTTTGTTATCCAGGGGGGATGCCCTTTTGGAAACGGAACCGGGGGACCGGGATATAAATTCAAAGATGAATTTGATTCCTCCTTAAAACATGACAGCGAAGGAGTCTTTTCCATGGCCAATGCCGGACCAGGAACCAACGGAAGCCAGTTTTTTATCACGTTGGCACCGACACCTCATTTGAATAACAGACACTCAGTTTTCGGAAAAGTGGTCAAAGGAATAGAAGTGGTGAGAAAAATCGGTTCTGTGAAAACAGACGCCATGGACAAACCTCTGGAATCGGTGGTAATGAACAAGGTTACAATTCAACGATAAAAGAAGAATTGCGTAAGACTTCCGAAATTCTTGATACTTCGGAAGTCTGACGGATAAGTTATCCGGAAATCAGCCCTGAATTCAGTAAAAAAGGATTTTTTCTCATGACTCGATGATCAAATTTTCTGACTTGGCTCGGGCAAAAAGAGGGTTATTCCTGCGAAATCAGGAATCCGTTTTGGGCCGATGCCGCGCCTACCAGGAGCTGTGGATTCCTGCTTTCGCAGGAATGACAGAAAAAACTTGATCATTGGTCATTAGAAAAGTCCCAAAATCGGTGGTGTTCCAAAACCGGATATAAATGTTATGACGATCTGAATCAATATGACAGATATTGATTCAGCCGGATTCGAATCACCACCGAGTCGGCAGGGGCCTTTATGTCATAGCGTAATCAAAAAAAATCCGAAATACGAATACTGAAATTTTTTCCTTGTTTATTCAGGAATGCAAGACAAACCTGAGATTCAAAATTTGAATCACGGAGATGTTCCGGATTTCGGGTTTCGGATTTTCTCTATTTAAGGAGAACTGAAGAATGTCAGAATTTGCATATCAGGAAATGTTTCCTCTGGGAAAAGACACAACAGAATATCGTATGTTGACAAAAGACCATGTTTCTTTGAAATCCTTTGAAGGCAAAGATATATTAAAAATTGACCCTGAAGGGCTTACGCTTCTTTCGGAGCAGGCGTTCAGAGATGTTTCCCACCTGCTGAGGTCGTCGCATCTGGAATTACTGGCAAAAATTTTTGATGACCCGGAAAGTTCTGACAACGACAGATATGTGGCCCTTGAGATGTTGAAAAATGCCGTGATTTCCGCGGGCGGCGTGTTTCCTTTGTGTCAGGATACCGGAACCGCCATTGTGATGGGCAAAAAAGGGCACCAGGTCTGGACTGATTTTTCTGATGAAGAATTCCTCGCAAAAGGGGTTTACAATGCTTACACAACCAACAATCTGCGATATTCTCAGAATGCGCCCCTGACCATGTACGAGGAAAAAAACACGGGCTGTAATCTTCCCGCACAGATTGAACTTTACGCGACCGAGGGAGACGCATACAAATTTCTCTTTATGGCAAAAGGGGGCGGATCCGCGAATAAATCATATCTCTATCAGGAAACCAAAGCCCTGCTCACGCCTGAAACTCTCTCTGCATTTGCGAGAGAGAAAATGAAAAGCCTGGGCACGTCCGCGTGTCCGCCTTATCACCTTGCTTTTGTTATCGGCGGAACCTCCGCGGAAATGACTCTTAAAACGGTGAAACTGGCCTCTGCAAAGTACCTTGATGATCTTCCCACAAAGGGAAACGACCTCGGACATGCGTTCAGAGATTTGGAGCTTGAAGCGGAATTGCTGAAAATATCCCGTGACATCGGGCTCGGAGCCCAGTTTGGCGGAAAGTATTTTTGTCTGGATACAAGAGTCATCCGCCTCCCCAGGCACGGGGCCTCGTGTCCTGTAGGAATCGGGGTAAGTTGCAGCGCGGACAGAAATATAAAGGCGAAGATTACCAAAGACGGTATCTTTTTGGAACAGCTTGAGACCAATCCCGCGAAGTATCTGCCGGAAGTTGAAGCAAGTGACGAGGATGCTGTCCGTGTTGACCTGAACAAGCCCATGAGCGAGATTCGGGCGATATTGAGCAACTATCCGGTGGCGACCCGTCTGCTGCTTACAGGAAAAATCGTGGTGGGGAGAGATATTGCCCATGCCAAGCTGAAGGAACGTCTTGACAGCGGAGAAGACCTTCCCCAGTATCTCAGGGATCATATTATCTATTATGCAGGCCCGGCAAAAACCCCGGAAGGCTGTGCCTCAGGTTCTTTCGGGCCTACGACCGCGGGCCGTATGGATTCCTATGTGCCGTTGTTCCAGGAACGGGGCGGTTCCATGATTATGCTGGCAAAGGGGAACCGGTCAAAGATCGTTACGGAATCGTGTCAGAAATACGGCGGTTTTTATCTCGGCTCCATTGGCGGACCCGCTGCAAGGCTGGGTAAAGAGTGCATCACGAATATTGAGACTCTCGAATATCCTGAGCTGGGAATGGAGGCGATCTTTATGATCACGGTAAAAGATTTTCCAGCGTTTATCATTGTGGATGATAAGGGGAATGACTTTTTTGAGGGGTTGTTGTAGAACTTCCTCTATTCAATGCAATCTGCGTTGTTCTGACAAAAATGTCTTTGTCCGGATGAGAACTAAGTACCTGAGCAAAAGTTTTTTTATATTACTTTTTTTCTGCTAGCGTCGGAGAAACCCGGGTTTTTCCTTTATCGGAGACGCATCATTCCGGAAAAAAGCCGGGTTTCTTCCCCGGGCAGATATTAAAAATTTATGGTGATGAGGGGCGACTCGAATGTCAGACCTCCGAGGTTTTGAAAATCTCGGAGGTCTTTACCTTTCAGAATTTACTTGGTCATGTACCAAATTCAGCAGATGAAAAATTCACACATATTCCCGTTCACATGGTTCGTGTCCTTTCGGATGTCGGACGAGATCAGGACGCGAAGCGTCCGTCCTGCATTCCCACGCAAAGCGTGGGAACGAGATGGCTGAGTTGCATTCATTTTTTGTGGAAAATTAAACCCCCCTTAATCACATCCGGAGAAAATAATATGAATGATAATTATTTTATCAGACGGGCCATATCTGATGACGACAGTAAACAACTGCATAAACTCTTTTCAGAAGTTTTTCATCCTCAGGATGTGGGAACTCTTGCAGAAACCATGTTTCATCACCTCCCCCGCATGGAAAAGAAATACTGGTTTATTGCGGAAGACAGAAACACATCCGCCATTGTTTCTGCTTTCGCACTTATCCCCTGGACATGGGAAATGGAAGGGATCCGGCTCAAAGTCGCTGAAATGGGAATCGTCGGAACCCGAAAAGAATATCAGGAACAGGGGCTGATGAGAATACTGAACAAGGAATTTGACAAGACGCTTGCAGCGGAAAAGTTTGATCTCGCGGTTATCCAGGGCATACCGGGCTTTTATCATAATTTCGGATACCATTATGCTGTTGCCATGGAAAACCATATTAATATGCCGCTTCATATCATTCCGGATGAGCAGGACAAAGACGGATATACATTTCGCATCGCCGGTTTGAAAGATATTCCGTATCTGATGGAGGAAGATGAAAGCTACAGGAAATTTTTCTCTGTTTCCGCGTTCAGAGATGAGGCCAATTGGAAATATTTGTTCGGACAAAGCCTGAAAACTGAATATGGTTCGGAATTTTGGATTATGGAAAACAAAGACAAATGCGAAAAATTCTGCTTCAGAATTCCGCAGGAAGGCTTTGGAAAAGGACTTATCATCAGCGAAATCAGCGCGTACATCACCTATGACGCGTTAATCCGTCTGTTCACTTTTTGCAAACACAAGGCTGCGGAACGTAATAAGCCTTATATCAGGCTGAATCTTCATAACGAATCAATGGCCGGTAAGACAGCCATTTCCATGGGCGCTGAAAAAGGAAACCCATATGCGTGGCAGATAAAATTTGCCGACAGGATAAATTTCCTGAGAAAAATTGCCCCGATTCTTGAGAAACGAATGAAAGAGAGTCTCTTTAAAAATTTTTCCGGGACAGTCAGACTGGATTTTTTTAAAACAAAGGCGGATATGATATGGAACGAGGGCATTCTTGAATCTGTGAAACCAGGAGAGGAAGAGGCGTGTGATAACACATTTTGTATCAGCGAAGACCTCTTTCCCGCACTCTGCCTGGGACACAGAACCTGGCAGGAATTACAGCACACCCGGCCGGATATTTTCCCGGCATCGCAGTACCTCCGACCGAATCTTACAGCATCCGATAAAAGCGGTCTTTTAACGGATACGCTTTTTCCCTCCGGCAACTCATGGATTTATGAGCAGTATTAGAACATGATACAGTTTGGCACTCCGGAGCGACAGTCCGAAAAGGGAGCATTTTGAGGTAGTAAATTGTTTAAAATTCAGGTAGTCCTGCAAAGGTAGTGATTCGTGAAGCTTCTCGCATCTCACAGCGCGGATATCAATGCCAGGGACAGGATGGGATTCAGTGTGCTGATACTGGCTCTGACTGATCTTTTTTCAGAATAACACCCTTGTTCACCGGGCTTTCCTGCTGATTCCGATTTACCTTGACAAACATTCCAGACATGCACATATTTATAAAATATTTTTTTTGGGGAAATCACAGGAGTTCTCAAAAAAAATAACTTACCCGATTTTTTTTTAGAATTGCAGTTTATAAGACAGATCAGGCCGGAGCATGTCCGCCAATATTCCTTAGTTTCCGATATTATTGCATTTGACACTCTGCCTGCATGTTTCGCAGGAAATATCCGAAGGTATTTCGGTGTCATGGATAACTGGATTCAAAATCCGTCAGAGCAATGACATATGAGGATATGGCATGACTTTATTCAAGAAAAACTTTTTGCTGATGATGGTCGGAGTTGTTGCTGACCTGTTTGCCAAAAATATTTTAACATATTTCTGGATATAAAGCTAAAAACACCTTAATTTACTATAAAAACAAAGGAGTCAATTCTATGGCAAAGGAAATGAAAACCATTGATGGCAACACTGCGGCCGCGCATGTGGCTTATGCCATGAGCGACGTCGCCGCCATTTATCCTATTACCCCGTCCTCTCCTATCGGAGAGATCGCAGATGAATGGGCGGCAGCAGGGCGTAAAAACATTTTCGGACAGACCATGACAATCCGTCAGATGCAGTCGGAAGCCGGGGCAGCCGCGTCTGTTCACGGTTCTCTGGCAGCCGGGTCATTCACGACAACATTCACAGCATCCCAGGGCCTTCTCCTGATGATTCCGAATATGTATAAAATGGCAGGCGAACTCCTCCCCGGGGTTTTGCATGTGACAGCCCGTGCCATTGCCGGACATGCCCTTTCCATTTTCGGAGACCATCAGGATGTCATGGCAGTACGCCAGACCGGGTTTGCACTCCTGGGGGCGGCCTCTGTTCAGGAAACCATGGACCTGGGGCTGGTGGCCCATCTTTCCGCCATCGAAGCCAGTGTTCCGTTCCTCCATTTTTTTGACGGATTCCGCACCTCCCATGAAATCCAGAAGATTGAAATGATCCGTTATGAGGACATGGCAAAGCTGGTCAATCAGGATGCTGTTGCTAAATTCCGTGCCAGAGGCGCGAACCCGGAAACGCCTGAACTCCGAGGCACGGCCCAGAATCCGGATATTTATTTCCAGGGCATGGAAACCCGTAATCCGTATTATCTCAAAGTTCCGGGCATTGTCAGCGAATACATGAAAAAAGTCGGGGACCTCACGGGCCGCCAATACAAACTGTTCGATTATGTGGGGGCATCGGACGCGGAACAGATCATCATTTCCATGGGCTCATCCTGCGAAACCATCGAGGAGGTTGTCCGCCACCTCGTGAAAACCGGAGAAAAAGTCGGGCTGGTCAAAGTTCGTCTGTACCGTCCCTTTTCGCCGGAACATCTCTTTGCTGTCCTCCCTGAAACAACGAAAACAGTCACAGTGCTGGATCGTACCAAAGAGCCGGGCGCATTGGGTGATCCGCTGTATCTGGATATGTGTACGGCCTATGTGGAGCGCGGCGGAGCGATCCCTGCCATCCTCAACGGCCGGTATGGTCTGGGGTCCAAAGAATTCAATCCGTTTATGGTCAAAGCCATTTTTGACAACATGAAGGCTGAGGCTCCCAAGAATCACTTCACGGTCGGTATCACAGATGATGTGACGCAGACCTCGCTCGAAGTCAAGACAGACAGTTTTGATGTGGCTCCTGAGGGAACCGTGCGGTGCAAATTCTGGGGACTCGGGGCGGACGGAACCGTGGGCGCAAATAAGAGTGCCATCAAAATTATCGGCAACAATACCGATATGTATGCACAGGCCTATTTTGCTTATGACTCCAAAAAATCCGGCGGTGTGACCATGTCGCATCTCCGTTTTGGTAAAAGCCCCATCCAATCAGCCTACCTTATTAAAGGTGCCGACTACGTCGCGTGTCACAATCCCAGTTATGTGCATATGTACGATGTCCTTGAGGGCATCAGAGACGGCGGAACTTTTGTACTGAACTCTCCGTGGACTACGGAGGAGATGGAAGAGAAGCTTCCTGCTGAGATGCGCCGGACCATTGCTCAGAAAAATCTCAAATTCTACAATATTGATGCGGTGAAGATTGCGGGCGAGGTAGGCCTCGGGGGCAGGATTAACATGATCATGCAGACCGCATTCTTCAATCTGGCGAATGTCATTCCGGTTGACGACGCGATTGCCTATCTCAAAGACGAGATAAAAAAAATGTTCGGCAAAAAAGGCGACAGGATCGTCAACATGAACCGGGACGCGGTGGATAAGAGTCTTGATAACCTCGTAGAAATCAAATATCCCGAGTCCTGGGCTGATGCGGCTGACGTTGCAGCGGAAGTCAGACACGAACCTGATTTTGTGAAAAATGTCCTGCGCCCCATGGTCGCGCAGCAGGGAGACAATCTCCCGGTCAGCGCATTTTCGCCGGACGGAATTTTTCCTGTGGCAACCAGTCAGTATGAAAAACGGGGCGTTGCCATCAATGTTCCGGAATGGATTATAGACAACTGTATTCAGTGCAATCAGTGCGCCATGGTCTGCCCCCATGCGGCTATCCGCCCTGTCCTCGTCACAGAAGAGGAAGCCGGAAACGCTCCCCAGGCATTTGAGTCAAAAAAGGCAGTGGGCAAGGAACTCAAAGGCTATCAGTTCCGTATGCAGGTTAACCCGTTGGACTGCATGGGCTGCGGCAACTGTGCGGACATCTGTCCCGCCAAAAAACCTGCGCTGGTCATGAAGCCGCTGGATACCCAAAGAGACGTTCAGGCGAAAAACTTTGAGTTTGCAATGACCCTGCCAGTGCGGGATAATCTGATGAAACGAAACACGGTGAAGGGAAGTCAGTTCTGTCAGCCGCTGCTTGAGTTCTCCGGTGCGTGCGCGGGATGCGGTGAGACACCATATGCAAAACTTCTCACCCAGCTCTTTGGCGAGCGGATGATTATCGGAAATGCCACGGGTTGTACGTCCATATGGGGCGGTTCCGCACCGGCCATTCCTTACTGTGTGAACAAGGACGGTTTCGGTCCGACTTGGGGAAATTCTCTGTTTGAGGACCCTGCTGAATTTACCTACGGGATGCTTCTGGGTCATTTCCAACAGCGCAGAAAACTCGCCGAACTGATGCAGCAGGCCATGAGTGAGGATATCTCTCATGAGATAAAGGACGCGATGCAGGGCTGGCTGGATAATATGAAGGACCCCGAGGGATCCAAAAAATATGGCGACGAACTCAAGGCGTTGCTGCCTGCCTATAAAACCCACTCGGTTCTGAGTGAAATCGCAAGCATGTCCAAGCTGTTCACCAAAAAATCCTACTGGATATTCCTCGGTGACGGGTCAGCGTATGACATTTCCTTTGGCGGCATTGACCATATTCTGGCAACGGGCGAGGATATCAATGTCATGGTGTATGACACCGAGGTCTATTCCAACACCGGGGGTCAGTCCTCAAAAGCCACGCCCACGGGTTCGGTCGCGAAATTCGCGGCCTCCGGCAAGAAGACCGGCAAAAAGGACATGGGCGGCATGGCCATGACTTACGGATATGTGTATGTGGCGAACGTGGGCATGGGCGCGAACAAGCAGCAGCTTATCAAAGCCCTCACCGAAGCCGAGGCCTATGACGGCCCCTCGCTGATCATGGCGTATGCGCCCTGCATCAACCACGGTATCAAGAAAGGCATGGGCAAGAGCCAGGAGGAGACGAAATTGGCGGTTCAGTGCGGTTACTGGCCCCTGTATCGCTATAACCCGGAACTGAAGGCCGAAGGAAAGAATCCGTTTATCCTCGACTCCAAAGAACCGGACGGCAGCCTCCAGGAATTTCTCTCCGGCGAGGTGCGTTATGCTTCTCTGGAAAAAGCCTTTCCCGAAGAATCTGAAAAACTGCGTGCTGTGCTTGAACAGGAGTATAAGGCACGGTATGAATCGCTGAAAAAGTTGGCTGAGGAAACGCCGGCTGAAGAGAAAGAAACAGAATCTGCCGAGGATGATCCGAGCTGCACCGTAACCAACACTGCGGAACATGCAAGGCTTGATAACGTGGATGACGCGTGTGATGACGGACGGACAGGGAAATAATTTGTTTTAACCTGAAAAACTAACGCAAAAGCGATACACTATTTGCAGGAGCAGTCCGCCTGAGGCTGCCCCTGCAAAAACAATTTTGCTGACTGCCATTCTACTTAAATCACAAATCGCAAATCACAAATCACAAATCACAAATCGCAAATCACAAATCGCAAATCACAAATCGCAAATCACAAATCGCAAATCGCAAATCACAAATCGCAAATCACAAATCGCAAATCACAAATCACAAATCGCAAATCGCAAATCACAAATCGCAAATCACAAATCACAAATCACAAATCACAAATCACAAATCACAAATCGCAAATCACAAATCACAAATCGCAAATCACAAATCACAAATCACATCCCTGCCAAAAGTTTTTCAGCGACTTCTTCGTTTTCATAAATCAGTCCCGGCTTCACTTGTACTTTTACCCGGATATTTTTTCCAGTTGTGGAAAACCCCCGGACCATGTTGAATTCCATGTCTTCTATGACCTCTGTTTCAAGATCACTGCTGCTTTCCGCACCCATCTGAAGGGCTTTTTGTGTAAGCAGATCATAAGCCTTTTTCACAGCATTTTCTTTTGAAAAATTTGCAGATACCATTTCGCGGAATTGTTCCTCGGGGGCAGCGGCAATTTTTTGTTCAGTATCCGCAAACAAGGTGACTTCGCAGGTGGTTCTCGCAAGAGCGGCTCCCAGAGCGTTTGCCACATTCCATCTGGGAACGACCCCGACCTTCAAATTGGAAAGCTCTTCAAGACGCCTGGCAAAATAGGGAGCAGGTCCCCCGATAATAAGGATTTGTTTGGGACTGACCTGATATCCTTCCCGGAGTTCGTGAATGGTATAAACCGGTTTCTTGTTAATTCGGTTTACCGTATTCCGGACTTCCGCCAATATTTTCTTACAGGCCAGATCGAGAATTTCCGCAGCCGTCTCTTCAGGAGATGTTCCGAGTGACTTGGCAAGAGCTTCAATACCTTTTACGGAGTTCGCTTTGTCGCCGCTCTTTATTTTTCCCAAAACAACCAGGGCATCTGTGGGCGTGGGAACGGTGCCGCCGTAAGCCATTGCCGGGCCAATACGATCCGGTCCGATTTCCACGGTGCCGTCCTTTGCTCTCACCACACTGTCTCCCCCGACACCTATGGAACAGGTTTCCAAAGACCGAATCAGCGTTTTATAAGGCCCCAGGGTGATCCCCAGCGGCTCCAGAAGCGGAACACGATTGATAAGAACCGCAATATCTGTGGTGGTTCCTCCGATATCCAGAACCACAGTTTCCTCTTCCTCAGAGGCAAAGGCAATGGCCCCCATGACACTCGACGCAGGTCCCGAAAGAATGCTCTGACCCGGGAAATTAATGGACGCTTCAATGCTCATGGTTCCGCCGTCAGCTTTCAGAATATGGATGGGCACTGAAAGCCCTTTTTTTTCAAGAGACTTTTTAACAGCTTCAAAAAATTTCTTGTGTATGGGGCGGATTGTTGTGTTCAGAAAAGTCGTTGCAATACGGCGGGGAAAATTCAGGTTGCCTGAAATCTGGTGCCCCATAAAAATTTTTCCAAAGGAATCTTTCAGAATATCATGAATTTTTAATTCATGCCGCGGGTTTCGCACTGAAAATTTGCCCACAATTCCGATGTTGCGAATCCCCTCTTTTTTCAGAACGTCAGCGATCTTCAGTATTTCGTTTTCATCAATGGGATCCACTTCCCGGCCCCTGTGGTCTATGGAACCGGAAACTGCGTAATAATGTTCATTGGTGCGAAAAAATTCAGGATCAATTCCCGGGCCCCCGGAAACAATCATTCCCACTTCGGGATTTTTTTTCTGAACAATCGCGTTTGTGGTCAGTGTGGTGCTGAGAACGATCCGTTTTATCTTTTCGGGTTCAATACCTTGTGTAATTTCTTCAAGCCCTGTCAGAACCGTGTTAAACAGGTCTGATGAATCAGTGAGAACCTTGTTTTCCCTCACAAGCCCGTTTTCTCCAAAAAGAACCACATCCGTATGGGTTCCGCCTACATCGAGTCCGATTATCATGGCATACTCCTAATAATGAACGGTTGTCAGTTGTCAGTTTTAAGTTGTCAATTTTAAGTTGTCAATTTTAAGTTGTCGGTTTTTAGTTGTCAGTTGTCGGCTGATGACTGACAACCAACAATTTCTCACTTCTCTGTTATTGCATTTTGGAATATTTGGAAATTCAGGTTAAAACACATAAATTCTGATTCCTGGTCAAGTTTTTTCCATTTTTCCTGCAAATGTTCAATTCGTTCTTTAGTCGTAGGATGAGTGCTTAGGAAATTCAAGGTGTTATCAACACTCATAAAGGTTTTGCTCGCATCTTTTTTCTGTTTTTCCAACAAGCTGTTAAAAAAGCCGATCATGCCCCGGGGACTGATATTGGCATTGACAAGATAGGACCATCCCTTATCATCTGCTTCCCGCTCATAATCACGGGAATATTTCTGAGTGAGCAGAAATGTCCCGTTGTCAGCAATAACAGCCAGCAGGCCCTCGGCATTACCGAAAAACGCCTGAGCCAGCGCATAAATACCCGCGGAACTGATAAGCTGTCTTAAACCATGCTGCAAGGTCACATGCGCTGCTTCGTGGGCAAGAACGCCGACCACTTCTTCAGGTGATTTTGCGAATAAAAGCAGGCCGGTATGAACCACAATATGACCTCCGGGCAGCGCAAACGCATTGATTGCCGGGTCCTCCAGAATATGAACCGTAAAGATATGGCGATTATCAGGAATCTGACTTAAAAGGGGGACGGTGAGTTGTTTGAACATATCAAGAACTTCCGGATCTTTGATAAAATGTTTCCCTGCTTTCAGCTGAGAAAGTGTAAGATCGCCGATTTTCTGTTCCCATGTCACAGGTACGCGTTTTGCAGTGGCAGTTACCAGCGGTTCTTTCAGCTGAAAAAGACCGTAAATACATGCCAGGCAAAAAACCACAAACACAATGAGGACGACTTCGGATCGTTTTTTGGCGCTATGAATCTGCCTGATCTGTCGGGCCGCTCCGGGATAAGACATCAGGTTCATGTCATTCAGTATGGAATGATCTCCTGTGTGGAGCGTCCTGTCCGGAACCGAGGCATGCGTAAAAAAGAGGGACCTGCCACCGGCACCGCCGGCTTTTATGACAAGACCCTGCAAGGGAAGCGTTGTCTCGAAATCTTGCGTTTGAAAGCCCAGAGAATGACTCGTAACCGTCATTTTTCCAAACGCTTTACCTTTGCTGAATGCTTTGCAAAACACTCCGCCGTCATACTGCTTGTTCTGATCTCTCGGATTCATTATCCGCGGTCCTTTATCTGGCTGGCATAAATTGTCTCACCCACGACCCAAATCCCCTGGGGTTCCGGGTCTGAATCAGCACCCGGCCCGGACCTCGGAAACGGCACACAAGCCCCTCGCCTGAAGTAAAGGACGAAATCCAGCCGGCAGAGGCTTTTTCGATGGTGTAATCCATGGTTTCTGGCCATGCCACAAGGTGACAGTTATCAACAACGATTTCTTCTCCTGCGGAAAGATCCAGAGGATGAATTGCGCCGTAAGAACTGACGAACAATGTTCCTCTGCCGCTGGCTTTGATTATAAAAAAACCTTCGCCTGAGAACAGTCCTTTGGCAAGATTCTGCATTGAGGTGGATATTGTCAGGTCCTCGGACCCCGCGAAAAAACCGTCTTTCTGAAGGATATACGACGTATTACCATCCATTTCGATATCCATAATATCACCGGGAATGGCCGGAGACAGATAAACCTCCCCGGGTCCGCCCTGAGCCTTTAATGTCTGAAAGAAAAACTTCTCTCCTGAAAGCATTCGTCCCAGTCCCCCGAGAACGCCGCCCTCAAGCTTACCTTCGACGCTGACATTTGCGCTCATGGCCACCATAGCGTCGGATTCGGCTTTGATGCGCTCACCTGCCCTGAGATTCACTTTAAGCATTGTAAAAGCCCCCCGATGCAGGTATTCAAAATTACGGTCACTTGTCAGCCCCGGCTCCGGCCGGGTATTCGGAATATCGGCCTGTTTTTCTTTTTTTCCGGCCGAATCTTTCTTGTAGTCTGCAAACATATCTGCCATAATCCTGTCCTCCGATACTCTTTTGTCAGTTGTCAGTTATCAGTTATTCCTGAGGGACTGAACAAATTGTGGGTAATCCGGTTTCCGAAAATATCTGATCTTAGCTCGGGCCGGGATACTCTCAGATGTCCGGGACTATGTTAAAGATTCAATCTCCCGGATAAGCACCGTAATATTGGGTCTGGAAAAACTCATCTCCGGTGCGGGGATACGGTGATGCTTGATATCCGGAGGAACATGTTTATGATGCGGATCTGTATCTTGCAAATCCGGATCATCCGGATGCGACTGAGAATCATACCAGCACAAATTCTCCTCACCCTTCCAAACATTGTCAAAAAACAGTTCTCCTGCCACCCGTGCAAGGGATGCTCCCCTTCGCACAAAGGTTATGGCGGAGCGACGTACTGATGGAAAATTTTCCGCGAGCGTATATAAAAATAACTCGTAGTCTTCAGGGGTTCGTAGCGGATTTTTCATGCGGTCACCCGTATCAGTCCTTCCAGGCTCAATGACTGTTTTTGAATTTTCTGAATTCCGTTACGATAGTCAGCCTGACGAGCAAGCCATGTTCTGTACACGCTTGCCCATTCGCCGAAGTCCAACATCCAGCTTTCGTCCTCCGGCTCCTCACCGCCGGCATAAGCGGAGTAAAAAGTTTCCGAGCGGATACCGTATTTGCGTTCAAAAAACAGGATATCCTCCTCCAGTGCATGAATATCTGATAAAATGTCATGTAAGTTCATAATACTTTCCATGCTTATCTTCCATGCCGTATGATACAAAAAACAGTGTCTTCGTGATGCGCTGACATTTTAACAGAAGTATGAACGTGAAATCAGAAATTCTCACTTCCCGCTTCCCATTTCTCACTTCTCACTTTCATATATGTCAGAGAATTATTGAGGCGTCCACTGCCACGGGTCTGCCTTTGCTCACAATTAACGGATTAATATCTATCTCCTGAATTCGGGGATACGCGCATCCCAATTCTCCGAGACGTACCAGAATCTGAGCCAGTGCTTTTCTGTCCAGCGGAGGGAAGCCTCGGAAACCGTTCAGGAGTTTCTGAGTTCTTAATCTGCCTATCAGATCAAGGGCCTCGGATTGGCTCAGAGGTGCTGCTGCAAACACGACATCTCCGATGGCTTCGGCCAGTATGCCGCCAAGCCCGCACATGACACAGGGACCGAACTGAGGATCTTTTACCAGTCCTGCGATGAGTTCCAATCCGCCCTGTATCTGTCTCTGAATCAGTATGTTTCCTTTTCCCTCCATTGCTCTTTCCAGGGCTTCAAAGCCTGATTTAGCTTCGTTCACAGTGGTAATTCCCAGACGAACCAAGCCCAGGTCGCTCTTGTGTACTTCCCCCGGGGAAAGTCCCTTCATGACCACGGGAAATCCGTAACCCAGCGCTGTCATCTGCGCCTCTTCCGCAGACGAAATGATCTTTTCTTCCACTACCGGAATGTCACAGGCTCCGAGGATTTGCTTTGAGAGGTGTTCGTCAAGGCTGCCCTTTTCTGTTCCCAATATCTTGCAAAATTTGTCAGATATGGAAACTGGAGACGGTGAAGCAACAGCAGGCTTTCTGCGCTCAATAGCTTTTTTGTATGAAAATACCGCACGGATACACTCTGCTGCCCGATATAATTCCCGAAACACAGGTATTCCAAGCCGCTGAGTGCGGATGTGAACTTCACGGGCTTCCTCGGCGTTTCCCATCAGGAAACAAAACATGGGTTTTCCCGAAGTTCTGACTTCCTCTGCAACAGATTCCATATCAGGGGTAAGCGAAAATCCTCCCACAAAGATATGGAGAAAAATGGCATCCACATTGGGGTCAGCGCAGGCAGCCCTGACAGCGGTTATGTAAGCCTTGTCTGCCCCGTTGCTTTCCACCGCGGGCCACAAATCAACAGGATTGGATACCGGCATCCATTCGGGAAACACAGTTTTCATGGCATCCCGTGTGGTCTGAGACAGATCCGCCAGTTCAAGCCCCAGTGCGTCTATGAAATCTGAAGAAACGATTCCTGCCCCTCCGCTGTAGGTAATCACGGCAACACGGCCGCTGCTTTGCGGCGACAGTTTGGGGAACATGGCCAGAGATCGGCATATATCAAGCATTTGTTTGAAATCGTCTGCCTCTGTCACGCCCACCTGTTTCATGGCGCCGCTGATCACAGCTCCGTTTCCGGCAAGACTGGCAGTATGGCTCATGGCAGCCTCCGCCCCTTTGGGACTTTTCCCGCCTTTAAGAATCACAATCGGCTTCTGAGAACGCCGGCATATCTCCATAAATCGCCGTCCGTCCGGAATTGACTCAAGATAAAGTCCCACCACTTTTGTGTCAGGGTCCCCGATCAGATATTCCAGAATATCACATTCATCCACATCTGCCTTATTACCAATGGAACAGACTTTGCTCACATCCATTGTTCCGTGGGTCATGGCGTCAATGAGAAAAACGCCCGACAACATACCGCTCTGAACGATCAGGGAAATATCTCCGGCGACAAATCTCTCATCCCAGATACTCTGAGAAACAAAGGAAAAAATATATCTGTGAACCGCGTCAACCAGGCCCATGCAATTGGGACCCCACAGGCGTATCCCTGTTTCTTTGGCAATCTGCTTTAAGGTTTCCTGAAGCGCAATTCCCTGCTCTCCGGTTTCAGCGAACCCTCCTGATTCGATCATCACACCCGGAATTCCGCGTTTTGCACACTCCCGGATCAGCTGGGGGACCCTGGCTGCCGGAACAAAAACAATGGCAAGATCCACCGGATCAGGAACTTTCTGAACAGAGGGATAACACGTCATCCCCTCGATTTCAGTATAACGGGGGTTGACCGGATAAATCCCGCCTTTAAAGCCATTCATAAGATTCCTGAGTATGGAATAGCCTCCTTTAAGCGAATTGGAAGTGGCACCAATGATGGCAATGCCTCTTGGTTTGAAAAAAAAGTCCATATGTATTCTCTCCTTAAATTTGAAATTTGATATTCAGGCGGGTTGCCGGGTTCTGCTGAAAAGGAGTGCTAAAATTTTATTTTAGCATATTACCACCTACCACCTAATACCTACCACCTGACACTTTTTTATATAGCAGAACTTTACCAATTACGCCATACAAATTTTGGTCATGGGATTATCAAGGCACATTGCAATTTTTTTATAATTTTCCAAGCAGTTGTTTAAGTTTGAGGGTAAAAAGCCCCCGGTATTTACTAATTGCTTCCTTATATAAATTAAACCGGCTTTTCCTGAGGTCCTCACACAGAATCGGAATTTCGATGATCGCTTCTTTCTTAACCGTGGCAATGAACGTCAGATTCAGAACAAAGCTTGTGTAATCGTCTATATATTCAAAATATTTCATCAGAAAATTTTTCTGATACGCTTTTGCCCCGGGCGCATAATCCACATATTTTAAGCCCATCACCATCAGAACGGACAGAAAAAACACACAACTGCCCATCTTTCGCATGAAGCCCCGGTTTTGCAGTCCCTTTATTTTTGCCCCCAGAACCAGAACATATTTGTCCAGAAGCTGATTTGATTCTTTAATAAAAGAAAGGTCCGAAGACAAATCCGCATCCATAAAAACGATACGGTCGTACCGCGCGTGGGAGATTCCTTTTTTGAAGGCCCGGCCCACGCCCCTTTTCGGGAGACTGAAAAACTTCACGTGAAGCCACTGTTCCTGCAAAGCTGTCCCAATTTTATCTGTTGAATCATCAGAACCATTGCTGACAACAATAATTTCATAATCCGAACATATGGGAGTCAGATACGCTGTCAGTTTCTCCACATTTGCTCTCAGTATTTTTTCTTCATTGTATGCCGGTAGAATTAACGTAAACGGATGCATAAAATTTTTTCCTGGTTATGAGGCTTCCGACGTTTCCAAAATTTCGGAAGTCTTAATTTATTAAAATCATTAACGATGGTCTTATGCCCACATTTTGCTCTCGTTGGTCTCGTTGATCTCGTTCCCACGCTTTGCGTGGGAATGCAAAAAATCACCGAATGTCAGTAGATCGAAAAGTTTCCGGATTGTGTGCGGCATGGCAGAGAAACCAGGCTTTTTTTCCCGGACAGAAGACTCCCCCCCGCCGGAAAAAGCCGGGTTTCTCCCCATATGCATCAGGCTAAGATTACAACCTACTGTTTTTATTAACTCTGATTTTGCCGGACGGGGTTTGCAACCCCGTCCGGAATATTTTCCGACCCCCGAAAACAAACGTTTCGGACGGGGTTGCAAACCCCGTCCGGCAGTCTTAGCCTGGTGCATATGGGGTTTCTCCCCCGTTCGCCGTGTCTGTCCCGCGACGGCCCGAAAACTTTTCGATCTACTGAATGTCATCAGGCTCTTTTTTTTCTCGTTGATCTCGTTCCCACACTTTGCGTGGGAATGCAGCCCGGACGCTTCGCGTCCCGAAGGCATTCCCAGGCAAATCACGGGAACGAGGAAGAAAAGCGCGGAAACGAGGAAAGCTGTCCGATCCCTTGTTAATTATCTGATAAAATTAAGAAACAGTTTTACCTTTGCAAACAGTTCCTTTGGTCGCATAAATATCGTTTTTGCAACATACCCGGGCCGCAGATAAAATCTGATCTTGCACACAGGTTTTTAAGTCAGTTCGGGTATAAATGTCTATCTTTTTTTGTACCCTTACCATGAAAATATAACTGACAGACATTATGTTGAAGACTGTGAGAACCCGGGTTTTTTAAGCAGGTCTTTTTTCATCTCCGGGGCTGAAAATCCCGGCTTTTTTTCATGAATGTTTAATTAAATTTTGCTGTTGGAAACCTGGTCATATCCGGGATATGCCTGTTATACACCGAACATTGAGCAGGCCCCGTTGTAACTGATCCGAATCACAGCCTGTCAGCAGATCGAAAAGTTTCCGGACCGTGCGCGGGACTGCAAAGAAACCCGGCTTTTTTCCCGGACGGGGACCCTCCCCGGCCCGAAAAAGCCGGGTTTCTCCCCCGTCTGTCGTGCCCGCTCTGTGACAGCCCTTTTGCCGGACGGGGTTTGCAACCCATATGCATCAGGCTAAGATCGTAACTCATTGTTTTTATTAACCTGTGATCTGCCGGACGGGGTTTGCAACCCCGTCCGAAATATTTTCCAACCCCCGAAAACAAACGTTTCGGACGGGGTTGCAAACCCCGTCCGGCAGTCTTTGCAGGACGGGGTTTGCAACCCCGTCCGGAATATTTTCCGGATCGCCGCCCGTAAACGTTTCGGACGGGGTTGCAAACCCCGTCCGGCAGCCGTCCCGCATTCTTAGCCTGATGCATATGGGTTTCTCCCCCGTCTGTCGTGCCCGCTTTGTGACAGCCCGGAAACTTTTCAATCTACTGCTTGTGAGATATCATATAAAGAAAAGAATATCAATTTTTTTCAGGGAAGTATTGAAATCTGTACCCTGTTATGTTATTCAACCGGAAATCATCGGTAAGAAATTAATCGGAAAAATGCAGCCAGACATCCGGAGTGCCCAACTTACGGTTTGGCGATATTCCCGGATTCCTCCATCTGAAACACGCCTTGCCAGACCACAAGTCTGGCACTCCCTGTTGCCAGATATGCTTGTCAGAGACACGCCTTGCCAAACTGGAAGTTTGGCACTCCTTTTTTGTTTGGTTGTCGGACAATGTATTGCCATAAACAAAATTCAGAATTAGCAGATCGAAAAATTTTCAGACTGTCACAGGGCGGACAGGGGAGAAACCCGGGTTTTTCCGGCCGGGGAGATCGCCCCGTCCCGAGAAAAAAAGCCGGGTTTTTTTGCAGTCCCGCACACCCTCCGGAAACTTTTCGATCTGCTGAGAATAAATACTTAATCACTTTTAACAAAGGAGGATTTTTTGCAGAGTTTTCTCTATCTCGTTGTATTTATTGTTTCATTTTTTTTTATTTCCCTACTTGCTGTTAAGAGTTCAGGAAAAGTAAAAACAGGTTCTGACTTTTCCCTTGCCAATCGTTCCCTGAATTCTGCCGGGGTTTCCTGGGTCATCATCGGCACATTGGTGGGAGGTGTTTCAACCATAGGTACAGTTCAGACCGCATATACTCACGGGCTTTCCGCATGGATTTTCACTCTCGGGAGCGGAATATCCTGTTTTCTCCTGGGATGTTTTTTTGCCAAAGCCCTGAGGGAAGAGGGCGTTGTGACGGTGTCGGAATATCTCGGAAACTACTTTGGGAAAAACTTCAGATATTACAGCAGTGCTTTCAATTCCACAGGCATGTTTATACATATCGTGGGCCAGTTTCTCGCGGCAATGGCAATACTTCAGTCTGTTTTTGCATTCTCCTATACAACTTCCGTTTTTATAACAATGGCTTTAATCGCAGTATTTGTGGTTTCAGGCGGAATTGCCGGCGCTGGCACTGTGGGTAAAATCAAATTCTACATGCTTTATATCATCATGTTTATTTCAGCAATGGTATCATTATATAAAGGGGGAGGAATTTCTGAAATATTAAGCCGTCTGCCGCAAGACAAAAACATGCTCAGTCTGTTCTCATATGGTACAAAAACGGCTGTGCTTGATATGACCTCCATGCTCGTGGGAGTTTTGTCCACACAGATTTATTTGCAGGCTATTTTTTCGGCAAAAGATGTAAAAGAAGCCAGAAACGGCGCGTTTCTCAGCGCGGTTATCATACCGCCTATCGGTATCCTGGGAATCATTATCGGGCTGTATCTGCGGGCGTATTTTCCGGAAGTTGCTGCAAACAGTGCCCAGGCTTTTCCCTTTTTTCTGAATCATACATTTCCGCCGCTGATCTCAGCTTTTTTTTCCGCGGGAATTCTGCTCATTGTTCTGGGAACAGGCACAGGACTTGTTTTAGGTGTGACAACCAATATTTATACGGATTTTATCAGCAAGATCAGCCTGATTTCCGATAAAATAAGCGCGCTGATGCTTCTGAGATTATGCGGCCTTTTTATTCTTTTTCTTTCTTCATGTATCGTATTTTCAGGGCTTGACTCAACCATTCTGAAATGGAGCTATATGTCAATGGGTCTGAGAGGTTCATCCATTTTTGCCGGGCTGTGGGTGCTGAGTTTTATGAAAAGCTATAAGAATTCAAAACTATTGCATTTTTTTCTCTATATGATTCCTCCGATATATATTTTGTTTAATGTCGCTTAAATTATCAGTAGATGGAAAGTACCCGGAAATGCTTGCCCGGAGCGGTTCAGGGCGTTTCCCGAAATGCTCGCCCGGAATTGACAAATTCCGGGCCTTTCCGGCGGATTTGTCAATCCCCCGGGAGCGGTTCAGGGCATTCCCGAAATGCTCGCCCGGAGCGGTTCAGGGCGTTTCCCGAAATGCTTGCGTCATTATTCCGGCTGTGGGCAGCTAATTTTCGATACCCAATAGTTTAGGCATTGTAAAGCTCAGATTCTGTTTAAAATCATACCTCTGAACCACTTCATCCAAGACTTCCCGGGCGATAGCCCTCTTTTCTTTTTTTGTGAGGCGATGCCAGTTAGGGTATTCTTTTTTCAGTTTTTTTGGGTAGTGTTCTAAAACTGGACTTAATTTTTTTAAGGCATTGAATCAATTTAGCAAATATCGGATCAAGTCCAGTTTTAGAACACCACCGACTGCGTGATTTATTCTCAAATTTTTCTAAGAAGGTGTATTTTTCAAGCCCTCTCAGTGATCACGACAACACTTCGAAACAATTTAATAACATTAAAAATCACCATTTTTTATAAACCCTCGCTGTCAGAGGCTTTGCAGGGACTTTTAAGATACGTTCTAAGTATTTTCTTAGATTTTCTAACAATATCGTTCGGCATGATTTTTGCATAGCCGGACGGAAATGCCCGGCATTTCCGCATTTTGGAGAAATTGTTTCCGAAAAACGCCCGGCGGACATTTCGGGATTTCAGTTTTCCGGATATATGAATTCAGTTAGTTACAAATGTATGCAAAAATCGTGCCGAACGGTATTGATTTTCTAAGTATTTTCTTAGATTTTTCTAGGTATTTTCTTAATAAGAGCAGGTAGTTTTGCAATTGACATCTATTTTATTTTTCTGTAATAACTAACCCAACTTGCTACCTATTGAACAATGTAACGTTTTAAAAAAAACAGCAATATAAAAAAATTGCACACGAGAGCATTTGCTCTTTCTTCTCATGTAATATTTTACTTTTATAATGACTTATTATTTTAAAAATCATTTTAAATAAAGAATCTGAAGCAAAAAATATATGAAAAATATTGCAGGATATTTTACTCTCAGAGAGTAAACGGTATTGTTCTTTAAATTCAAAGCTGTATTATTAAAAACAATGAGTTATCCATTTTTCTAATAGATGGCAAGTTGGGTTAAATACCCGATCAAAAAATTTTTGCTGATTGAGATGGATTTAGAGAAGGTCGCTGAATCTGAAGCAATTCAGGACATAAGCCCGGAGGTGAACATTCATTTACACAGCATGCCCGGGTTCACGTTCAGATCAGGTTCAGTTCAGCGATTAAGTTTACGTTTACGTTCACAGGCATCTCCTAAATCCGTTATAATCAGAAAAAACCTCGCTGCAAAGCCCGTGAAAAACCTCGAAGGTCTTATGTCAATATATTATTGTAACCATTAAATTTAAAAGGAGGAAAAAATGAGGAAGAGAATGCTTGTCAGTCTGACCGTTATGATAGCCATATTGTGCGGGAGCGGTTTTGTTTCCCCGGCACAGGCTGTTGTTATCTGTGTGGATGCGGGTGCCGGGGGCCGCGAGGACGGCAGTTCGTGGGCGGACGCGTTCACAGATATGCAGGATGCCCTGGCAGAAGCTGTATCCCGGCATAGAGGGAACCTACACTTACACCCTGGTTTCCAGCGATGCCTCTTTTGCTATTTCCCACGACACTCTCGTAACTGCGGAAAGCTTTGACTATGAAACTCAGAACAGTTACAGCATTCGCGTCTGCGCCACTGACAAGGACGGAAGTCCGTTTGAGAAACAGTTCACCATCAGCGTGATCAATGTGAACGAACCGCCGTCCGGTATCTCTCTGACCAATACAGAAGTACAGGAAAACCAGCCCGCCGGCACTGTTGTCGGCAGTTTGAGCGTGACTGATCCTGATACCGGGGACAGCCACACTTACCAGCTCGTTCCGGGCTCCGGGGACAACAGCGCTTTCACCATTGCCGGCACTACCTTAAAAACTGCTCAGATCTTTGAGTATGACACTAAGAACAGCTACAGTATCCGTGTGCGCGTCACTGACAGCGAAGGACACAGTTTTGAAAAGCAGTTTGCTGTCAGCGTGTTAAAGGGCAACAGACCGCCCGCCGACATCACTCTGAGCAGTGACAGTGTGCCTGAAAACCGGCCTGTCGGCACTGTTGTCGGGAACCTTGCCGCGAGTGATCCGGATTCCGGGGACACTCACACTTACACGCTGGTCTCCGGCAGCGATCTTTTCAGCATTTTCGGCAGCACCCTTGTAACCTGGGAAGTCTTTGACTATGAAACGAAAAGCAGCCACAGTATCCGTGTCCGGGTTGCTGACAGTCATGGTGCCGCCTTTGAAAAGCAGTTTGCTGTCGGCGTGGTCAATGCCAATGATCCTCCCACCGACATCAGCCTTGACAATGACAGCATAAACGAAAACAGGCCAGTGGGAACAGAAGTGGGAACCCTCGGCACGGCTGATTCTGACACTGGTGACAGTCATATTTATGCCCTGGCTACCGGGGAGGGCGATATTGACAATGACTTTTTCGGTATTGATTTCAGCGATGACGGCAGCGCCATCCTCATAGCAATGGAAATTTTTAATTATGAGGCGAGGAACACTTACAATATCCGTTTACGAACCACTGACAGTGACGGTCTTTACTTCGAGAAGCAGTTTGTCATCCTTATAAATGATGTGAATGAGGCTCCTACGGAAATACACCTGAAAAGGTTCGGCACCGGCGTTCCGGAAAACGAACCTCCCGGCTTTGTTGTTGGTGCCCTCAGCACCGATGACCCTGACATCGGTGACACTCATACATATCACCGGGTGGTTCATGCGCACGGAGGCTGGGTTGACAACGACGCTTTCAGCATCGAAGGCAATGTCTTAAAGACAACAAAGGCTTTCAATTATGAAAATAAAAACGAATATAAGTACCTGATCAAAAATTTTTTATACATCTTTTTTTCTGTGAGCGGCGGAGAAACCCGGCTTTTTCCTCTGTCGGAGAAGCATCATTCCGGCAAAAAAACCCGGGTTTCTTTTCCGGGCAGATAAGTACCTGATCAAAAATTTTTTATACATCTTTTTTTCTGTGAGCGGCGGAGAAACCCGGCTTTTTCCTTTGTCGGAGAAGCATCATTCCGGCAAAAAAACCCGGGTTTCTTTTCCGGGCAGATATTAAAAACTTATGGTTAGGTACTTATTTGTAGCATTCATCAAGCCGGGCCGGCAAATGCTACAAATATGCCGCTCTTACAGGGTCTAATAATCAGCAAGTTTCAAATTTCAAATTTCAAGTTTCAAAAATCCGAACCCAGCTGCCTCAGGACATAAACCGCTTCATCTGTCCCGATGCGCCCGTCACCATTGACATCTGCGTAAATACAAATACTGCCTGCATTTTTTCCCACCAGGGTCTTTAAAATGATGATGGCGTCCAAGAGATCAATGGTTCCGCTGTCATCCACATCTCCCGGAAGAGTTTCACCGGCAACGCAGGAATTCACCATAATCACAGCATCATCATAAGCAGAACTGAAAGCTGTCTTACCGCCATTGATGCTGGCATCCGCGGTTTCACCTGGCGTGCCGCTGGTCTTATCATAAGCCCGGAATGTAACTGTTGAAAGACCGGTAAAATCTTCATCCGGCACAAATCGTATCTTATGGGTATCCGCGTCGGTCAGGGTTCCGTCCAGCAGACGGGCTTGGGTTTCCATATCCGCAGACATGCCGCTTACAAAGGCAAAGTCATTCCAGGTGTCGCCATTATCAAGGGAATACTGCCACACGCCATAAGTGTTGTCCGCGGCAATGACCGCAATGGCGTTTACAGGCGATTCCGTATCAATGTCAGCAACAGACCCGTGAACAACAATATCTGCAACACAGGTTCCCGGATTTACCGCGGGATTTCTGATGATGTCATTCAGTTTGGGGTCCTGGGTCGGATCCAGAATGGGCGCGTAATTGGACCAGTTTAACCCCACCATGAATTCATCGCTGACGCTTTTTCCGTTGGATGTTCCGGTGATGGTGACGAGCGCATCGCCTGCCTGATCTTTCAGAAAAGACAGGGTTAATATATTCTCATCCACAACTCTCGCGTACACCAGCGAGGAATTATCATTGCCTGTCACTGTTTTCAGAATTTCATCATCATCATTGTCCGCATCTGTGAACACATCGGACAGGTCAATTTTTTTGCCTGAGGTCTCATAATTCATCAGCACATCCGCGATGGGTCGGGCCACGATGGGCGGATCATCCACTGAGCTTACGAAAAGGGTGGCGATATTTGTATGTTCGCTGAATGGCGATGCACCGCCGTTTTCAGAGGTGTTTTCCCTTTTCCCGGGGGATCCCATGTTCTGGTCCCAGGCTCGGAACGTAAATGTCGTGACACCGTGATAATCAGTATCCGGCACAAAACGGATTCTGTTGGTCTCTTCAAGCAATACCGCGTTGTCTTCCAGATCCGCAATCTCGGTGAGCAAACTAAAATCATGCCAGGTTTCGCCGTGATCCAGGGAATATTGCCAGGCTCCGTTGGTGTTGTCCACCTCTGTGACGGCCATGGCTTTCCGAGGGGACCCGTCCGCGTCTGTGATACTGTTGTCCGCGAGGATATCCCCCACACTGTCACCGTCATTCTCTGTCTCGTCCTCGCTGATGTCAGTCAGCAGGGGAGAGTGATCCGCATCCAGCACCGGCGCCTCATTGATCATGACCACAAATTCGTCACTCACGGTTTTTCCGTTGGATGTCCCTCTGACCCTTATCACCGCGTTTCCGCGCTGGCTGTCATACATATTCAGGGTCAGGGTGTTTCTGTCAATGAGGGCCGTGACAAGGGACGGATTGGTGTTGGATTCCACGGCTTTGATAATGTCCCTGTCATCATTGTCAACATCAACATCTGTGAATACGTTTGAGAGATTGATGGTTCTGCCGGTCACAGGCGCTGTCACCATTATATTTTCTATGGGATTGTCAACTGTGGGCGGATCATCCACGGGCCTGACTTTTATGATTCCCCTGTTATCAGGAACCGGGATGGTGTCTCTTCTGCCGGAAATCAGGGTCTGGCCCGGGAATCCGCCGTTGCTCAGATCATAGGCCTGAAATCTGAATACAGACTCCCCATTATAATCCGTGTCCGGCACGAACCGAATCCGGGCGCTGCTGTCAAGCACACGGGTTTCATTTTCCAGGTCTATAAATCCGCCGGTTTTTGAGGTAAAATTTTTCCATTCAAAATTTTCAAGCGCATACTGCCAAATGCCAAATTCATTGTTCACGCTTGTCACGGCAATGGCGGTGATCAGGTTCCCGTTCTCGTCAGCAACGTTTTCAAATATGTCTGCCACGGTGTCCCCGTGATTGCTGAAAGAATCTTCGGGGATGGGCGTGAGGTGCTGATCTCCGGGCGCAGGCAGCGGCTGTTCCTGGTTATCGCTCACGGTCACGGTAAAGCTGTCTGTCACGGTTTTGCCGTTGGATTGCCCCCGGATGGTTATGACGGCTTGTCCGACTTTATCTTGTTGAAAATCCAGGGTTAAGGTGTTTTTGTCAACAAAAGGGGTCACAAGGTTCCAGTTTGTATTTTCTTCCAATTGTTTGGTGATGGTTGCGGGATTATTGTCTATGTCTGTAAACACATCTGCCAGGTTGATGGTGCGGTTTCCCGCATTCATGTTCACGAAAACATCATCCATGGGCCTGAATACTGTGGGCGGATTATCCACGGGTGTCACTTCAATTTGCGCGTAATCAGATACCGCGCTGAATGCGCTGGTGCCGCCATATGCTGTCACGTCCGCAACAGCTCCGGGTGTGGTCCCGTCGGTCATGTCCCATGCCCGGAACGTGAATGAGGATCCGCCGTAATAATTGGGGTTGGGCACAAACCGGACTTTGTGGCTTTCTGTAAGAACACGGGCTTCTTCATCTGTGTTGACAAACCGGCCCGTGACTGATGTGAAATCATTCCAGGTGCCGCCGTTGTCAAGGGAGTACTGCCAGGTCCCCATGGTGTTGTTCACGCCGATGACGGCTATGGCAATGACCGCCTCGGTGTTGGGGATGTCCGGGTCTGTGATAAATCCTTCAGATTCGACACAGATGCCGTCATCTGCGGTACATTCGTTGTAGGTATATCCGTTCTTTGTGACAAAGAGGCCGCTGACCATGTCTCCCACGGTGTCCCCGGGGCTGTTCGTGTTGTTTTCCTCTATGGAGGTGAGTACCGGGAACTGATGAATGGGGATGGCCGGCGGATCGGTTTCAGAATGCACGGTGATGTTAAATTGGTCTTTCACGGTCTTTTCCGCGGATGTGGCGAGAATCGTTACCGCGGCTTGGCCGTACTGATGGGATTCATAAGCAATGGTGAGGATGTCTCCGACGATGCTGAGGTCAAGCAGGGGGGAATCCTGGAGAGGGCCTACGTTTGATTCTTCAATGGTCTCTATGGTTTCCACGATCAGGAGGTCATTGTTGTCTATGTCGGTAAACACATCTCCCAAATCTATGACCGTGTCTCTTGCATCTTCAAGCACGGTGATGTCAAGTATGGGGCTGACCACCCTGGGCGCATCGTCAAGGGGATTCACGGTGATGTTGGCTTGGTCCTGGGCAGAACTGAATGGTGTCATGCCGCCGATTCCGGTGATTTTGATGGTGCTGCCTGCGGTGCCTTCCGTCATGTCCCATGCCCGGAACGTGAATGCGGCATTGCCGTTGTAATCTCCATAGGGATAATCCGGGTTGGGCAAAAATCTTATTTTGTGACTGCTTTCCAGAACACGGGCTTCCTCAAGTGTAATGTTATCTCCTCGGATGTCGCTGAAGTCGCTCCACTGGGTGGCGCTGTCCGTGGAATACTGCCATACACCGTTGGTGTTGTCCACGGCTATGACCGCGATGGCCTGTCTGGGGGTGCCGTCCACGTCTTCAATGGAATCTTGTGCGAGTATTTCTGCCACGGTATTGCCCGGGTTGAGGGTCGGATCAATGTCTTCGTCAATGGCTGTGAGTTCGGGCGATAAATGGCTGTGTAATACAGGCGCATCATTCTGGGCTGCCACTTTTACGGTCACTGTGATGATGTCAGTTCCGCCTCTGGTGTCATATGCCTGCACTTGAAAACTGTCTGTGCCAGACCAGTTTGCGGCCGGAGAATAGCCAATGCCTTTGTCGGAGCCGCTTCCGCTCGCAGATGCGGTTCCGTGACTTGGCGATTTGCTGATTTTCCATCGGATCCTGCTGTTGTCGCCGTCCTGGTCTGTGGCGTTCAGGCTCAGGCTGAAGGATCTGGGATCGCTGTCTTCGTCCATGTTTACGGTGACTGCACTGCCTTCGCTAATGACTGGCGGCGCATTTATGGTGATGGTTTGGCAGAGTTCGGGAGCTTCATTGTAATTGGTGTTTCCGGGCTGTGTGGCGCAGATGACTGCGTCACCATAGCCTGTGGGGTTTACTTTGTTTCGGCTTATTAAGGCAACTTCAGGGGTTTTACTGGTGAAGATGACGGATAAGCCGGAGCTGGCCTGGGCGTTCAGGGGGATGTTATCCCCGTGATTGACAAGGGCGGGCAGGGGATCATAAGATGTGATGGTCTGATCAAGTTGGGTTATTTCCAGTTCGCTGTTGATGTAATTAAATGTGTAATGGTCGTCTGCCCCTCCGCCTATGACAATGGGGTAGGTTCCTGCATTACTGGTTTTTGTGGCTGAACAACTGAGTGTGGGCGGGGTGTCAAGAACGCTGACGTTATCCGATCCGACCCAGCCGCTATATGACATGGTAAACTGCGGGTTATCTGTGTTATAAGGTCTTGTTTTGTCATCTGCTGTTACTGTCAGGGTTTTCTTGTTTACGGTTAATGTTCCGCAGCCGCTAGCAGCCAAATATTTAACGCTTTTAGGCACTTCGCCGCATATTTGCGTCGTACCAACGCCCACAATTCTGACTGTGGAGTTGGACTTGTTCACTGTGGCAACAGAGGGATTTGATGAAGTGATAAGTTTGACAGTCCCCCCCGGGGCGGTTGCGCCTGTAAAAGCGGGGTCGCCATAAGTTCTTGTTCCCAGGTCAAAGGTGATGCTCTGAGGTTCGGCATCGATGTCGGCAATGTTGACAGTAACTTCGGAATTAGGTGAAAAGCTGGCATTTATATATGCTTCAGCATTAGTCTCAATAGTGTGAGTAATCTTAACAGGGGAATAGTTTGTAGCTACCTTATCATGGCTTGCAACAACTTTAACTTTCTGAGGGGTCTTTCCGTTAGAAGTTTTAAAAATAAGAGGAGAAGAAGTGGTGATGATGTCATCACCAGCCTCGTTTATTAGCTGAATTAGATTAAACGGGTCGTCTATGGAAAGATTAATTTTAACATCATCAGTAGGGAAGGTATTGAGCTTCACAGTATAAGTGGTTTCACTGCCTTCTGTGACATTAACGGTGTCAGTAGAAATAGTAACGCCGGGATCGTCGTCATTAGTAATTGTGAAAGTTTTCTCTTTATTATCAGCGTCAATATCAGCCATATTCGAGTCGGTTTCACTGCCGACTAAAGGCTTATCTAATAATTTGACAGAAAACTTTTCATTAGGTTCACTTACCTCATCTCCTATAATTTTCACAATAATATTTTTGGTAAGATCATCTGGAGCGAAGGTCAACTCATCACCAGTATAATCATAAGGGTTTTCAACCTTATAGTCAGTTCCCTCGTCTGCTGTTACACCAGAAATTTTGTAATAAACTGTAACTGTTTTGGGATTTGCCTTTGAAAGAGTCACTTTAAATTTGATATCCTTCCCAACAAGATCATCTCCTTCCATAACACTATCATCGCTGCTAATAGAGATTAGAGATTTGTCATTGTCGGTAATATTGACCTCGACTTTGGAACTAGGAGATATCTTGACACTTGACTTTGTATATTCATCAGCACTATCAGAGTCAATCGTGTGAGTAATCTTAACCTCATGATCGCCTTCGACGTCTTCATCATCATCTGCGGTGACGGTGATACTTTTGGCTGTCTGATTTTCAAACTCAAGAGTAATCGAACCATCTGAATTAGCTGTCACGCCATCCGAACTCACTTTTATCTGTTTGTTCTCCGGCTTAACGGTGATATACACTTTAGCTGACGGGGTGGTGTTAAGTTTGACAGTATAAGATTCCCCCGTAGTATTTCCCTCTGTGACGCTGACACTGGTCGTGCTAATAGTAACTCCCTCATCTGGGGGTCTTTCATATGCTCCCATATCTACAATAGGAGCAGTGCCAATGCCTGTATCATCTTTCGAGACTACATCAACAAACCGCGGGTTGCCGTCCAAATCAGTACTTACCGAAATTGAGTTGTTATTACCAGCATCAATGGCAGGTGAATCAGATTCTAAAGCAAAATTTGAATCACCAACGAATTTTGGATCGCCAAATTTATTACCAGTTCCGGTAAAATTACTATTATTGTCAGTTTTAACAAGGCTATAAGTAATAGTTACTGTACCATCTATTTCGCTATTATCATCACCATTAAAAATACAGTTTGTTACTGTTGTGCTAGCACCATCTCTATTGGCTATCCCTTTTTTAATGTTCCCCGTGAATGTACAGTTAATTGCGTTCACCTCTCCACCATAACTGCGAATACCTCCTCCTATAACAGTAGCTTCGTTGTTGATGAAAAGGCAGTTAATAATATTTGTAGTACCGCTCCGGCTAATTATCCCACCGCCGTATTGAGATTTGTTTTGCTTAAAGATACAGTTTTTGATATTTAAAGTACCACTATCCCCCTTGCATATTCCGCCGCCATATGGACCAGATGCATAGTTACCATTCTGAATCGTCAAGTTTGAGATTTCCACAGTGCCGCTAGTAATATTGAAAACACGAGACGAATTTTGACCATCAATAGCGAGACTGTCTGCACCTGGACCGGTAATGGTGAGGCTTCTATCAATAGTAAGCTGGCTACCCAACTTAATCGTGCCGGTAGCAGTAATATTAATAATGCTATCTCCAGAACTGTCAATTCCATCACGGAGTGATCCCGAACCGCTATCATTAGTATTTTCAACATTATAGGCATAGGCTTGCATTGGATTAACAAAATTCATTCCACACACCATTAAAATCAAAATAACAATGAAGTTTACTAATATTTTTGCTTTCATTTTTGTCTCCTTTTTTGGGTTGTCAAGTTTCTTGCTTCTCATCTCATCTTTTCTCATCTCATCTTTTCTCATCTACATGGATTAGTGATAAGCAAGGATTATCGGGTTGCGCTTTCACATCATCCCTGCTTATCTCTAATCCGTGTAGATTTCTTTCATCTACATGGATCAGAGATAAGCAAGGATTATCGGGTTGCGCTTTCACATCATCCCTGCTTATCACTAATCCATGTAGATAAGCAAAGGATCAGAGATAAGCAAGGATTATCGGGTTGCGCTTTCACATCATTCCTGCTTATCACTAATCCATGTAGATTTCTTTCATCTACATGGATCAGAGATAAGCAAGGATTATCGGGTTGCGCTTTCACATCATCCCTGCTTATCACTAATCCGTGTAGATTTCTTTCATCTACATGGATTAGAGATAAGCAAGGATTATCGGGTTGCGCTTTCACATCATCCCTGCTTATCTCTAATCCATGTAGATAAGCAAAGGATCAGAGATAAGCAAGGATGACTGCACCTAATCCCTGCTTATCACTAATCCGTGTAGATTTCTTTCATCTACATGGATTAGAGATAAGCAAGGATTATCGGGTTGCGCTTTCACATCATCCCTGCTTATCACTAATCCGTGTAGATTTCTTTCATCTACATGGATTAGTGATAAGCAAGGATTATCGGGTTGCGCTTTCACATCATCCCTGCTTATCACTAATCCATGTAGATAAGCAAAGGATCAGAGATAAGCAAGGATGACTGCACCTAATCCCTGCTTATCACTAATCCGTGTAGATTTCTTTCATCTACATGGATTAGAGATAAGCAAGGATTATCGGGTTGCGCTTTCACATCATCCCTGCTTATCACTAATCCGTGCAGATCTGTAGGGTGGGTGAAGCGAAGCGGAACCCACCATTCACAACTGTTTTCGGTATCTGATCTCCGACAAAATCTCCCTTTTGAATCTGATCAATAACTGGCTGAATATCCGAGCGGATATGACGGTATTTTTTTGCCAGCGAACGTAAATTGCGTTTGAATTCGGGAGTGAATTCCACATCAGGAGAAATCTTCTCATCCGTCATTTTCAATACCTGTCCACAGTTCGTCAACCGGCATTGCCTCGCCGCTCATGGCTTCCTCCCAGCCTTGCCGGAAACTGCTCTCCGCGGGTTTCAGCGTTATACTCTCACGGAAACTCCGCACGATGTTCAGGAGGGTCGGAAGATATTCCCCGGGAGTTGCGTTTATTTCCTGAATAAGCTGATTTGTATAGGTTGTATGATAGTTGTTCATAAGTATATTCCTTAACCTGTTTATCACTAATCCGTGCAGATCTGTCCGGTGGGTTCCGCTGCGCTCCACCCACCCTACATTTTTTTCCGAGCGCCCGGTTGCCCTTCGACAGGCTCAGGGCAAGTCGTTCCCGCTCCCTGAAGGGCAAGTCGTTCCCGCTCCCTGAAGGGCAAGTCGTTCCCGCTCCCTGAAGGGCAGGCCGTTCCCGCTCCCTGAAGGGCAGGCCGTTCCCGCTCCCTGAAGGGCAGGCCGTTCCCGCTCCCTGAAAGGCAGGCCGTTCCCGCTCCCTGAAGGGCAGGCCGTTCCCGCTCCCTGAAGGGCAGGCCGTTCCCGCTCCCTGAGCTTGTCGAAGGGAGCGGGAACAGCCTGCCGAAGGGAGCGGGAACGGCCCGTCAATTTTGTCATATCCCAGACTTGGTATTTTGCTCATACAGCAATTTCCATGATCTCATTATTATCTGCGTAAACCATATCTTCTTCTGTCGGCTCCAGATAAAGTTGTATTGCCTTTCTGATGACAGTCCCATGATCAATAAGCCTCTTGAAGCCGCCGAAGTATCGGATCAGCCTCAAACATATCTGTTTGTTTGTATTTCAGCCCTTGTATTTTTCTTCTTAACTGAATTTTTTTATCTGCTTTTTCAAAGGCGCTGCTGCTCATAACTGAAGTTAATCTTTCAAAATCAGCAATATCAGCAACCTTAATAAATGATTTCAGTTTGTTCACAAACACCAGGGATTTTTTGTTCTGACTCAGCAATTCATAGACATTACTTAACGTTCCGGTACTTTTTGAATCCCATACCATAAGTCCGTAATCACAGTCTTTCGCCATCTGAATATCTTTGGCAGTAAAGAAAAGCCTTGTATTTTTTTTGTAATCAGTCCTTATCTTTTCAACCTTCCATCTGCCAATATTATTTCTGGCGTAGTTACCGCTGCAATAAATTATTACATTTTTATATCCTTTTGAATCAACCAGTTCCTGAACAGATGTATCTGCTCCGTTCGCATCCCCAAGCAGAATGGGGAAGCCTGAATTTATTATATTATCAATTCGTTGTTTTACCTTGTTGTCAATTTTTTTTATTCTGAGTGAGCCTGATATGAATATTTTATTCATCACTTAGTCCTTGAAAATGCAGCCACAAAAATTTTGCGGACCTTATTGTAAGTTCTCAGAACCCGGGTTGCAGCCGACAGAGATGCCCCGGAAGAATATAGGTCATCAATTACAAGAACGTCCCATAAACCACAGTTTGTTATCGCATCATTTATGCAAAAACACCCCATTAATGCCTTTACCCTGTCTTCTATAGTGAGTATATCTTTCATCTGAGGTGTTGTTCCTTTTTTTAACAAAATATTTTCAAAAAAAGGAAGATTCATTTTTTTTGAAACTCTCCTTGCCAGCTCGACAGTTGGCTGACTGGCACGATTTTTTGACGGAGGCATCGGAACAACAAATGATGCTGTCTGAAATGCTGACCTTAAATTTTCAACCATTGTTTCTGCAAGAGGCTCGATTCTCGTCTGATCCTGCCTGTATTTGAGCCGGAAAATTGCCTCACCGATTTCAGTTCTTGTCGTGTCGAACTCCGGTTTCCCAAATTCATTATACCCTAAAAACTCACTATGTTTTACATGCCAATCTAAAACATATCCAATATCCCAGTTCCCCGCAATTTTCATTATTTTTGTCTTCATTTCTAATATGTCTGAGAGGCTGATCAGTCAATGAAGCTTGTCAGTTCAGTACCCACATGGATTAGGGATAAGCAGGGATTATTGCGTTCCGGCCCCCGTCATCCCTTGCTTATCCTAATCCATGCAGATGCTTATCAATCCCTTTTTTTATACAAAATTCCTGTTGCGAAAAGCCCGCAAACCGGGGATTCCCTGCCAAATTGCAAATTTGGCACTCCGGATGCTCATTCCCTGCCAAATTGCAAATTTGGCACTCCGGATGCTCATTCCCTGCCAAATTGCAAATTTGGCACTCCGGATGCTCATTCCCTGCCAAATTGCAAATTTGGCACTCCGGATGCTCATTCCCTGCCAAATTGCAAATTTGGCACTCCGGATGCTCATTCCCTGCCAAACTGCAAGTTTGGCATTCCGGATGCTTATTCCCTGCCAAACTGCAAGTTTGGCACTCCGGATGCTTATTCCCTGCCAAATTGCAAATTTGGCACTCCGGATGCTTCTTGGCACGATCATTTCGTGGCTATGTCATGTCTCTGTCTGCCGGATTCCGCATGATGAACATTTTTGCGACAGATGCTTCCAGAAAAACAGGAGAAAAGCACTCGGCCGGATACAGATAGTCCTCGCCCTCCTCATCAATCACACGGATTTCATTGTGCCTCTCCGCGTCCTCATCCCGCAGTGACTGATAAATCTTCCACAGTTCAAGGGATGCCTCGTTTCCCTCATTGTCAATGCAGACAACAAGCCATTTTCCGTCAACATGGTTTATCATAATTCTTCTCACAGATAATGTTTTACCTTAATGTTTCTTTTTCCGATGCCGTGAGCTTCGAACCAATGAATTTCAGCCAGCCTGACAGAACCGTCCGAAAGCCGAACCTCTGCACATCCCTTCATCTTTCTCCAGTTGCCATGCCCGTAAAGCTTCTCAAGTCTTTTCCTGATCTTTACCGAGGAACCTTTTGCGATGACTTCTCTGTTGCGAATTTCGCTTAATATCTCTCTTACCTGCATGATTTTGAACTTTGTAGTTTCGTAGGGTGGGTGGAGCGCAGCGGAACCCACCATTCACAACTCATACAGCAATTTCCATGATCTCATTATTATCTGCGTAAACCATATCATCTTCTGTCGGCTCCAGATAAAGTTGTATTGCCTCTCTGATATTGGACAAAGCTTCCTCTTTGGTATCCCCCTCACTTATACATCCGGGCAGGCTCGGAACATATATTGTATAACCGCCTTCCTCGCTTGGTTCAAAAATTATTTTTAATTTCATATCGCACCAATGTTTTAGTAGTTAAAATTTTTTTGATTCCCAGGCTCTGCCTCGTGACTTTACAAATCGGACGGCTCGTAAACAGGGGATGCTCTGCCAAACTGCAAGTTTGGCACTCCGGATGCTTATTCCCTGCCAAACTGCAAGTTTGGCACTCCGAATGCTTATTCCCTGCCAAACTGCTGATTATAAAGGATTTTGGGGAGGCTCCGGCCGTGAATATGACAGCGGATAAAAAGGATGAAACGGATATGACTTTTCAGATCGGCTTCCCGCGGCACCGGATTACGGGCTGCCTGCCGGGATAAGGCTTTCCGGATCGGAAACACCCTTCGGGGAACCGCTGTCATATCGGCCGGTACTATCCGTTTCATCCCCTGAATCCGTTGTCATATTGCCGGCCTCCCCTAAATCCGTTATAATCAGCCAAACTGCAAGTTTGGCACTCCGGATGCTTATTCCCTGCCAAACTGCAAGTTTGGCACTCCGGATGCTTATTCCCTGCCAAACTGCAAGTTTGGCACTCCGGATGCTCATTCCCTGCCAAACTGCAAGTTTGGCACTCCGGATGCTCATTCCCTGCCAAACTGCAAATTTGGCACTCCGGCTGCGGCCTACTGAATAAGCATTTCCTCTATCTCGGCAAGATCATGCGCCACTTTCACAGCCTCCTTGATCACATTCAGACGATCAGGATCATCTATGGCCTGAATCGCCGCCATAAGCCGCAGCCCCTTCACACTGAATTTTACGGAAAGCACTGTTTGTATGGTTTCCAGCAGGCCTTCCCGCCTGGCCTGCTCAAAACCTCTTCTGAAGCCTATTTTTTCCACACTTGTGACATAAGGCATTTTTTTCTCCTCCTCAACCCGGCATACTTCCTCCCACAGATCATCCTCCATATCTCCGGGCAGTTTCATGACCCAGTCAATGAAACGGAAAAGATTTATGACATCCTCCCGCTCATGGCCCCGGTCATAAAGTTCTCTTATCAGACGGAGCTTCCATTTCCTGCGGCTCTCATCGTCATTGCGGGTCTCCTGCGTTTTCAGATGCGCCATCACGGCCACGGCAAACGGATTGCGGCTTTTTTCCAGCTCATTCCACTGTTTCCGGTAATCATTCAGTTTCACCACCGGAAATTCCATGGTGATGCTGAATCCCCACAGTTCGTAACCATATGGCTTGGGTTTCCATGCCGGTCTCTGGTCCGCCAGCACGGCCAGACTCACCACCGGTTTCCGGTGGCGGTCAAAAATCCGGTAATTATACACAAACATCCGCTCCGAAAAACCCGGCTCGTACTGTCCCTGAATCTCGGTATGCGCCAGCAGCCAGGTCTCGTCCCCGTTCTTCTGCCACACCTTTGCCAGCTTGTCCGCCAGCCGTTTTCCCAGTTCGGCGTCACGCACGGCCTGCTGAAATTCCTTGTCAAGAAACTCGTGGCCCCTCTCCCAGTCAATTCCCTCCGCCGCCTCAGGAAAGAAAAATTCCAAAAATTCACGAAAATATCTTTCCAGCAGTTCCTTCCACGGCGAGTCATATTGGTCCTGTGTTTTCTCATCCGTCATTTGTCAGTTGTTTTTTGTCTCCTCTCAGATCAGCATATTTTCTCACAGAAATCATCTTTATGCGGCCTCCAATGTACGAATGCTGAAAACTTCATTTTTGTTTAACCGTCCGATTGCTGATTCCGGCACAGTTATAACGGCTATCGTATCTCCGAGCGCGTTGAATATTTCCAATGAATATCCGTCCTCACCTTTTGAAACCGGATGATATTCGACCACAGTGGCAACATCGCCCTTTTTCAATTGTTTTCCGGGAATATCTTTATTTAAAACAACTTCTTCAAATAATTTATGTTTCACTTGATGAGCTTTTTTTGTCAGCAATAGTCTGTCCGGTGGGTTGCGCTGCGCTCCACCCACCCTACATTTTCTAATCCGTGCAGATTTTTATCTGTCAGTCTGTCCGGTGGGTTCCGCTGCGCTCCACCCACCCTACATTTTTTTCCGAGCGCCCGGTTGCCCTTCGACAGGCTCAGGGCACGCCGATCCCGCTCCCGCTCCCGCTCCCGATCCCGCTCCCGCTCCCTGAGCTTGTCGAAGGGAGCATTGTAGGGTGGGTGGAGCGCAGCGGAACCCACCATTCACAACTGTTCAGGAGGCGGAGTGCTTTGCCGAAATCGGTTCTATTGAAAGCCTGAACCCGAGTGAATTAAGTATTGACCGAAGTGTATTTATACTCGGATTTCCTTTTTCTGAAAGCGTTCTGTAAAGCGTCTGTCTGTTGAGCTTTGTTTGGTTTGAAAGCTTTGTCATGCCTCCCCGGGCTTTTGCCACAGTTCGGATGGCAGTCAGAAAAGCTTCTGTGTTTCCGTCTTTAAAGTATTCATCAAGAGAACATCTGAGATATTCGGCCGCCTCATCCGGGTCATACATTTTCTCTGTCACAAGCTCTCTGTAATCTCTCATATATTTCTCCTGTTCAGCCAGTCATTCCAATATATCTTTGCTTTTTTCACATTTTTTTTCTGCCACGACTTATCGCCGCCACAAAGGAGTAAAACGATTGCATTGTCAGCTTCACCGTAATAAACTCTGTAGCCCGGTCCGAAATGAAATCTGAACTCACAAACACCATCTCCCAGTGACTTGTGATCACCCATATTGTCGGTTTCAACCTGGGTTGTCTAAATCAACCAATTTTCATTGCCCACTTTTTGGCCCGAATCTTTTATTAATAAAATGCCTATCCGCCTGAAGCCTTTTGAAGCAGGTGTGTTGGAGGAAATTTCTCCTGTTTTTTCAGGTCGGACAGATGCCCTGTTGATTTTTTATATGATTCTGAAATATTTATGCTTTCTGTCTTTTTTTCCCGCTTTTCGGACTCCGGAATAAGCATCAGATTTTGCATTCTGTCACAGATGTCATCATTTATGCTGCCTTGAAAGAACAGAATCTTTTGCAGCACGGCCTCTTGGTGAGAGTTTAAGCAGTTTGTCAGCCCAGATTGTCAGGCGCTGAAGATTCATAAAACGAGCTTTTGTGGAAACTTTCGGAGGAGCAAGGCATGCAAGAACAGTCTGCCTGAGATTTCTTGAAATTTTTCCACATGCGCTTATAAATTTATCAAACATCGGATGTTTCTGATATTCATGTTTAAAAAGGTTGGCAATAATGTGAGATATGTCATCAACTGAAATGCCGGGCAATCCGCGCTCTCCCAAAACTTTGACACTCTTTGCCAGATCTGTTCCGCCATCTCTGAGATACCCCACGGGCCGTTCTGCAACGCCAATAACTTTTTGAAGAAAATCTGCAATAGCCTCGCCTGTCCAGGATTCCGCAACTCCGACAGCGACACAGTGAACATTTTTAAGCGTCGGAGATCCGTTGTTCAAAATATGATGTTTGGGATTAAGTGCCAGTATTGTAAGAATTTTCCCTGAACCCGAACCTATGCTGATATCCATTATCCATAAGAATCCGTTAGCAAATCCGCTTTTGTCAGCTGAAGGGCAGTTAAGATAAGCCGGATTCCGCATTTTTGCTATTGACAACCGGGTAACCCAGTTAATAATTGTCTGAGCGCACGGGGCCTTTGGTATCCCCAGATAACCGGAAAGCACGCCAAGAACCTTGGACACGGCACGGAAACTGATACGGACTATAAGAAAAAGCATTAATGCAACATAAACAAGCTCTGTTTTATCAGAGACAAGGAGGTTATTTTTTTCCTGTTCTTTTTCCAATTGCTTCCTGAGTTCACGCTCCTGAGCTTTATACCTGTCACGTTCTTTTTTTATTCGGGATTTCTCTTTGCGCTGATAACGTAATTCCTCACCACATATCTTTGCTTTTTTCTTCCAAATATCCCTGCTGTTTTTCAATTTGGAGTTTGAACTCATATGCATTCCTCCCCTGATTTTTTATTTTTATTTTGTCAGAAGCATAGCATTTACAGTAAATATCATTAGTGATCAAGAAAAAGAGTGTTATTCAATACAACGAATAATAAAGGTTGACCGGGACATAGCAAAATGAAATGAATAGCCGGAATCCAAAAAGACAAAAAACGGGCAAAAAATTTAAGTCAAAATTGCTGTTTTTAGACAGCCCAGCACTAACCCATCAATGTCCCAGTCAATATGAATCCCATATCAAACTTAATAATGGTGAAGACGTATTTCTGAGACCAATCGCAAAGTCAGATCGTTATCTCATTGTCGATTTATTCAACAAAATGTCTCCTCAATCTGTTTATCTTCGTTTCCTACATCGTTTCAAAACTCTTCCTGAAAGTATGATCAATCGGCTCATTGACATTAATTATCATACAAATTTTGCTCTTGCCGCTACTGTCAGAGAAAATGGAAAAGATGCAATTATTGCAGTCGGGCGTTACGGATATGATCATGATGAAGGCATTATTGATCTGGCTATTGCAGTTCGCGATGACTGGCAACAAATCGGCCTTGGCGAAACAATGCTCATAAAAGTTATCAATATTGCAAAAGATCATGGTATTTCACACTTTACAAGTATGATAGCCCCGGAGAACAATGTTATCAAAAAACTTTTGAGAAAACTTGGCCATAAGGTGAAATATTATTTCCAGAATGGTTTTTATAAAGTTGAAATTGTTGTATAATATTTTACAGAACCTGCTTTTTTCCATTGCTCATCTTTTCTGGAAAAACAAAATTCGGGGGAGACAATACTTATTTCCTGACAAAGAAAAGCTCGAAAGGAAATTGAGAGCGAATAAATAAGTCTTGTCTCCCCCGAATTTTGTCTCCCCGAATTTGTCCTCCGAATTTTCCGAGGGATGGCGTTTCCCATGGTAAATGATAAACCGTCTGATCCAGTCCACATAGGCGTTTTCTGTGTGGACGGAGTAATGTTTTTTCCGCATGACATCGCGTATGTGGTTAAGCAGTTCGCTCATAGTCAGCCGTTCTTTCTTGCATTGTTTTTAAATATATCCTATATGGATTTCAGGATAACTTTTTTTGTGATAAATTGCAACAAAAAAAACTGACAGATTGTCCATACAGATAACTTCTTTAATTAATTATGAATATACGCAGAAATCTGAAACCGGGTCAGAAGGGCACAAAAAAACTGGCCGAGATATACGGAGACAGTCTTGTCTGTGTCCGGTACCGGTATGATGAAAAAAGAAAAAAGCGGCTTAAAACTGTTGAAATTATTATTGATGAGACAGACTGGAAGCCGCGGGAAAAAATCTGTGACAGACACGCTGATCGTCGGGATCAGGACAGAACTTGGGGAAACAAAGCTTCGGAGCAAGGTGAGAAATGCGGGCGGAAAATGGGACCGGACCAGGAAATTATGGGTGATTTCCTACACAAAAGCCTCGGGTCCGGGACTTGAAGACCGGATTGCGGAAGTAATTGTTTCCTGATGATAATTAAATCTGATCATAACGGAGTCAGAAGAGATGAAACATTCTGAATTTATTGAATTATAAAACGAAAAATCTGTCCGTTCCGGGGTTCCGGGAATCAGAAATTCGGGATATCTGTCTCTTTGAAAAGTGCCGTTTTCCGGGAATGCCCGTCCGGATTCCTGTAAAAACGGAAAGTTGCGGGCGGCCTTCCGAAATCAGAGCCTCCCCCGGATCCGTTATAATCAGAATTAAAATGACGCGGAAACCGTAAAAGTTTCCACTTTCAGAAACTTTGTATGGTCGGAGCAGAAAAACAAAGAAGTGTCTATATATAGAAACTCTGAAGGTTTCCATATACAGACACCTTAAAGTTTCCATATTTAGACACTTTGTATGGTCAGGGCAGGAAAAAGGGAAAGGTTTCCAGATACAGACACCCCGAAAGTTTCTATATTCAGAAACTTGTTTCCATATATGGAAACCTGGTTTCTATATATGGAAACCTCGTTTTCCTGATAATCCAAGGTTATGCCTATAACAAGCGATAATAAATCGGAATAATGAAAATAGCTGTCATATCAGATATTCATGGTCATTGCTCCAATCTTGCCGAATGCGTTAAAGATATCAGAGAAAAATCGGTTGCCAATATTGTCTGTCTGGGTGATGTACTTGATGAAGACAGAGAGGCAAACAGTTACATGATGCTGCTGTTTAGGAATGAGCATGAAATAATATGCCCATTTTGATTTTTATATGTTAAAAAATTGCGTAATCCTGTAAAGTGTATTTCAAAATCACTTTATCAAAAGGAGATTATTATGCAACCCTATTCCTTAGAAGTAGAAGAAATCATGCGGCGATACTATGAGAGTCTGAATGAAAAAGACCGCCGGCGATATGCCGGTATTGAAGCTTTGAAATTGGGACATGGCGGACAAAATTATATTGCCAAAGTCTTGGGTTGCAGCAGGCGGACTGTGCGCAAAGGAGCGATCGAAGTAAGCGGCCTGCCCGGACACATCGTAGCAAAACAAATTGGAAAATCTCCTGCTGAATCTTCTGAAATACGTAAAAAAGGTGGCGGACGCAAACAGTATCTGACTGAGCACCCTGAAATAGACGAGCAGTTTTTGAATGTGGTGCGTGAGCATACAGCAGGAGATCCGATGGATGAAAAGGTACGATGGACAAATCTGAGGGAGTGGGAAATCGCGGAGGCTCTGGAAAAAAAATACGGAGTAAAAGTGAGTCGTAACATTGTCCGTCAATTGCTCAAAAAGCATGACTATCGGTTGCGTAAAGCTCAGAAACGCAAACCTATGAAAAAAAACGTACCAGATCGCGACGCTCAGTTTGACAATATTTTGAAACTCAGATCAGAATACCGGAAGGCCGGTAATCCCGTTATCAGCATGGATACCAAGAAAAAAGAATATCTTGGAAATTTTTACAGGAAAGGCCGACTATATACGCTGGAGGAATTGCAAGTTTTCGATCATGATTTTACAAGTTTTGCCGAAGGTGTCATAATTCCGCATTGTTTTTATGACCTGCGACTCAATATCGGGTATGTTCAGGTGGGAACAAGTCATGATACCAGTGAATTTGCCTGTGACAGTTTCCGTCATTGGTGGTATGGTTACGGTTGCCGAATATATCCAAATGCCACGTCAGTTTTGATATTGTGCGATGGTGGCGGCAGCAACAGTTCCCGACATTACCTTTTCAAACAAGATTTACAAATTCTGGCGGATGAAATCGGGATTGAAATCCGAATCGCTCATTACCCGCCCTATTGTTCCAAATTTAATCCGATCGAACATCGCCTGTTTCCTCATATTACTCGTGCGTGTCAGGGAGTAATCTTTTCAAGTTTGGAGGTGGTGACTGATCTGATAGCCAAAACACATACCAAAAAAGGTTTAAAAGTCTTTGTCCATGTTATTGATAAAGTCTATGAAACCGGTCGAAAAGTTGCTGAAACTTTTAAATCAGAAATGCGAATTGTATTCGACAAAATTTTACCCAAATGGAATTATCGTGCAATTCCAATAAATTAAAATGGGAAAGTTATTTAATACCGATTCCTAAGTGCGCTAAAATTCGGTGAACATAAACCCTTTAAAACCATGAAGAATCGAAAATGAAACTGGAAATTCGAAACTTGAAACTTGAAACTTGAAACTGGACAGCATGTTTCAAACTTCAATTCCTCCTGCTTAAAAGACTGGGGACAGGTTTTCAAGTTTCAAGTTTCAAATTTCAAGTTTCAAATTTCAAATTTCAAGTTTCAAATTTCAAATTTCAAGTTTCAAATTTCAAATTTCAAATTTCAAGTTTCAAGTTTCAAGTTTCAAGTTTCAAGTTTCAAATTTCAAATTTCAAATTTCAAATTTCAAGTTTCAAGTTTCAAGTTTCAAGTTTCAAATTTCAAGTTTCAAATTTCAAGTTTCAAGTTTCAAGTTTCAAGTTTCAAGTTTCAAGTTTCAAGTTTCAAGTTTCAAGTTTCAAGTTTCAAGTTTCAAGTTTCAAGTTTCAAGTTTCAAGTTTCAAATTTCAAGTTTCAAATTTCAAGTTTCAAGTTTCAAGTTTCAAGTTTCAAGTTTCAAGTTTCAAATTTCAAATTTCAAGTTTCAAGTTTCAAGTTTCGAGTTTCGAGTTTCAAATTTCAAATTTCAAGTTTCAAGTTTCGATTTACAAAGGAGGCAGTCATGGATTTCAAAGACGTTATCACTCAAAGACGTTCGGTTAATTTTTTTGATCCTGAAAAACATGTGCCGGAATCCTTATTACGGGAACTGATTGAAACAGCGGCAAAGGCCCCGTCAGGATTTAACCTTCAGCCCTGGAGCCTGATTGTGCTGAGGGATCAGGAAGATAAAATGCGGCTTCAGAGTCTTGCATGGAATCAGCCAAAGGTCAGCGAGGCTCCGGTCACGCTCATTGTTCTGGCTGACAGGGACGGCTGGAAAAGCAGCCACCCTTTTGTGGAAAGAAATTTTAAAGAAATGGTCAGGGCCGGTGCCATGCAGGAAGAGCAGTATCAGTGGTTTACTGATGCGTGCGCGGGGCTTTACGGATCCACTGAAGAACGACAGCAGGCATTTGCCTGTAAAAACACAGGATTTTTTGCCATGTCCCTGATGCTTGCCGCAAAGGACCTCGGACTTGACACTCATCCCATGGACGGTTTTGACCATGACGGTGTGCGCGAGGCATTCAATATTCCTGAAAATTACTGGATACCGCTTTTGCTTGCTGTGGGTTATTTCCAAAAGGGCAAAGAACTTTCACCACCCAAATGGCGAAAAACGTTTGAAGAAATAGTTGTAAAATTTTGATTGAAAATGTGTTGATGATGTATTACCTTTCTGAATTACAAACTTATCGGTCATCAGCGCTTCCAATTTCTGAACAGGTTTTTAATTTGTTGAAATTATTAATCATGAATAATTCAGACCGGTATGGTCAATGTGTGTATTTTCAGTAGGTTGAAAACGCTTATGACTGACAGTCCGCAAAATGCAACTTCAAAAATGAAAGGATAAAGATATGTCCGAACCACGGGTTCAGGTTTACGCTTTAAGCACATGCAGCCACTGTAAAGCCACCAAACAGCTTCTCACAGATTGCGTGATCAAATATGAGGTTGTTGATGTTGATCTGACCACAGGAGATGAAAGAAAAGCCCTGCTGGAAGAGGTCAGAAAATTTAATCCCAGATGTTCTTTTCCTACAGTTATCATCGGTGACAAGGTTATCGTGGGATTCAAGGAAAACGAAATAAGGGAGGCGCTGGGACTGTAATGGAAATTGAAAAACTTTATGAAATGCTGAAGAAATCCCAGGAAGAAAAGGGGTATTTTTTTAACAAGGACAAGGAAAGGGTTTTTGATCTTTTGGAGAGCCTTGTTATTAATAAAGAGCGTTATGGTTACATGGCCTGTCCGTGCAGACTGGCCTCAGGAGACCGTGAACAGGACAAGGATATCATCTGCCCGTGTGTTTATCGGACACCTGATGTTGAAGAATATGGCAGTTGTTACTGCAACCTTTATGTGTCAGCAGAATGGAACGAAGGTAAAATTTCTCATGACTATGTTCCTGAACGAAGGCCGCCTGAAAACATAGTATTTTAAGGTGAAAACTTGAAACTCGAAACTTGAAACTTGAAACTCGAAACTCGGTGTCTGATATTTTAAGCAGGGAAACTTGAAACGTGAAACGTGGTGTCCCAGTTTCCAGTTTCCAGTTTCAAATTTCCAAAGGAGAAAAGTAAAATAAATGAGAGTGTTAGTCAGTGATAATCTCGGTGAGATCGGTATTCAGATGTTTCAGGAAGAGGAGGGGATTGAAGTTGATGTTAAGACGGGACTGCCTCCTGAAGAACTCAAAAGTATCATCGGAGACTATGACGGCCTGGTCATCCGAAGCGCTACAAAAGTAACAGAAGACCTTCTGGAAGCAGCAACCCGTTTGAAAGTTGTGGGACGGGCCGGAATCGGCCTTGATAATGTGGATATTCCTGCTGCCACAAAACGGGGGATCGTCGTGATGAATACTCCCGGCGGAAATGTTGTGACCACAGCCGAACATGCCATATCTCTGATGCTGGCCCTGACACGCAATATCCCCCGGGGGACATCGTCGTTGAAAGCCGGTCAGTGGGATAAGAAAAAACTTCAGGGAAGAGAAATATATAATAAGGTGCTGGGAGTTGTCGGGTTTGGCAAAATCGGCTCCATTGTGGCAGACCGGGCCAGGGGACTGAGAATGCGGGTAATTGTTTACGATCCGTATGTCACTCCGGAACAGATCGAAAAAGCAGGGTTTGAAAGCGCCTCTCTGGAAGAACTGTACCAAAAAGCGGATTACATAACAGTGCATGTGCCCAAAATGAAAGAGACCATGGGTCTCCTCAACAAGGACGCTTTTGCCCAGATGAAAGACGGTGTAATGGTTATCAACTGCGCCCGGGGCGGCATTGTTAATGAGGCGGATCTTTATGACGCTATAACGTCAGGGAAAGTCGCCAGAGCAGCCCTGGATGTTTTTGAGACAGAACCTCCGGGAGCCACACCGCTCATTGAACTCGAAGAAGTTATCTGTACGCCGCACCTCGGGGCTTCCACCCGGGAGGCACAGACAAATGTGGCTGTGGCTGTGGCTGACCAGATTATTCAGTATTTGAAAACCGGTACCATTATTAACGCTGTAAATGTTCCGTCCGTGACCGGCGAACTTCTTAAAAAACTCAGCCCGTTCTTAACCCTGGGAAATCGGATGGGATGTCTGCAGGCCCAGCTTTGCAATGAGCCGTTGAAAGAAGTTGTTATTGAATATACCGGTGACTTTCAGGAACTTGACATGTCTCCGGTTTCAACGGAAATATTAAAAGGACTGCTCACCCCGATGATCCAGGATGAGGTGAATTCCGTCAATGCTCCTGTTATTGCAAAGGAAAGAGGGATAAAGGTTACGGAAACAACCAACGCAGGTTCCGAGGATTATCTGAACCTGATGACGGTTCGGATAGTGACCACAGAAACGACAAACATGGTATCCGGAGCCATCTTTGGCCAATATGAACCAAGAGTCGTAAAAATAAATAAATTCCGTCTGGAGATGATTCCTGAGGGACACTCGGCCATTATACATAATCTTGACAAGCCGGGGGCCATCGGAAGTATCGGCTCCACACTGGGCAATCATGATATCAACATCGCACAGATGCAGGTGGGACAGGATGAGGACGGAGAGCATAACATCATATTCCTCAGAACAGATACCCCCATACCGGATGATGTTGTCGAAGAACTGCGTAATTTGCCGCTGATTAAAACCGTAACACCGCTTGAACTTTAATTTGTTCATTTGAAATTTGTCATTTGTCATTTGCCATTTGGGATTTGGGATTTGTCATTTGCCATTTGCAAAAACTGACCAATGGTTAATGACAAATGACTAACAGAGAAAGGTCAGGTATGTCTGAAGAAGAAAAAAAAGATTTTGTTGTCAGGGATAAAAGGATATTTGCTGAAGAAAATCAGGATACTGAACAAGTTGAAGACAAAGAAAAATCTCCGAAAGAGAAACTAGTGAAAGACGAGGCAAAAGAAAAACTGTCTGAAACCTCGGATTCAACCAAAACATGCGGATCAGAGGCGCATCTGCCAAAGGTCACTTTTCCAACTTTTATCTTTTCGTTGAATTCATCCGCATTTGTTCAGCTGGGTCTGATAGAGGATCCGGCCACTGGCAAAAAAATAAAAAACCTGCCTTTGGCAAAACAGACAATAGATATTCTGGGCATGCTGGAGGAGAAGACCTGTGGGAATCTGACAAAAGAAGAGGAAGCCATGCTGAAAAACATCCTCTATGATCTGAGGGTGCTTTATATCAAGGAAAAGAAATAAATTCATCAAATTAAGCATATGAATGCTTGAGTCTTTAGTCATTATCAACAGATAGTTATGTTTTTTAACAGAATATAATAAGGGATTTCCCAATAAATAAAATACTCACCTGCTGCTCGCGGGGGATTGGCAAATCCCCCCGCCGGGGTTCGGATTTGTCAATCCGAACCGGGCATGAAAGAGCCCGCATTTCCCATTTTTCCGAACCGGGTATATTATTTATTTGGAGTTCCCTAAAGCCCGAGTTGCATCACTCTAAAATCAGGCTGCCAGAAAATAATTATGATAATCGTGATGTGGGTAACGGGGGGGTGATACCGTTAATATAAAACAAAGCTTGTTTTATCCGACTGAAGCTGTATGAAACACTCTGAATTCAATAAAAAACGGTATGTGAAAGGAAAAATTGGTATGAAAGCATCTCGTAAGATTTTGTCGGTTATCGCCCTCATAATGTTCTGCTGTTTTACGGTAAGCAATTCCTATGCCGGAGATGTCGAGGCAGATGTAAAGAAACTCAAAAAGCAGGTCAAAACGCTTAAAAAGAAGGTCAAAACACTTCAGGAAACAGTGGATGATATGTTTGTGTCGGGTCTGCCTCCTGCCGATTATGACAGCGAGTGGTTTTTTGTGGAGAAAAATAAAAACTATGATAAGACCCATAATCTTGAAACACTACCTAGATTAGCTGTTGTATGGGCTTCAAGTGATAGTAACGGAAGTGATATGTATTTGATGGACGGCATTCATGGACTTAGCAATTACTCAGGATATGGTTCTTGGCTACAAAGAATCACAATGTCTTCTTACAGAGTTTCCACAGGTCCGTATTCTGCTATGTCTGCTTATGGGGTTGATAACCATTGGAATTGGGGCAATGAAAACGGCTCTGGCTGGATTAGGATATTGATGTGGAAATAAAAATAACGCGCTGAGACGATATAGGTAAAAAATATACAGCGGACGTGCGGGGCGCATTGGTTGTAAAGTGTATCGCCAAACCCCGCCCGTCACTGAACACTGCATTATATTTTCTATGCTAAGACTACTCAGGCAGAACGAAACTTTATGAAATCCTAAATAAACGCTCATGAAAAAGCCGGGTTTTTCGCCCCCGGCCATGAAAATATCAGCAGATAACAACCCGGCTTTTCAGAATGTATTTTCACGGTAAATAAAAAAATATCGGCTGCGGTTTGCTGAAAAACTGTTATTGGTGGAAGACTTATGGGATTCCATTGCGCTGGGTAAAAGGTATGAGGCGTATAAAACAGGGAAACAGAATCTTTATGACTGGAAATCCGTTCATAAGACTTTGAAAATCATTAAATCTTTAAGCTTGAAGAAGTAAAATAATTGCCATATAAATCAAGTTATGCTCTTTACAATGATCTTCAAAGTTGATATTACAAGACAAGAAGTTCGGCAGAAAAATTCGGAGGAAAAAGATATGGAACAAATGGCTGTGTTATCAGAATTAAAAAAATTCAGTACGGCAGAAAAAATTTTCATACTCGAAGAACTGTGGGACAGCATCTCCGCGGAGCAGGAAAGTTTCGGGCTGACCGGAGAACAGATGGATGAGCTGGACAGACGTGTCGCAGACTATTATTCATCCCCCGATGACGGCTGTTCATGGGAAGATGTGAAAAACAGAATCAGGAGCATGAAATGACAGACAAGATCACGATACGCCCGCAGGCACTGGGAGAGATCGAGGAGGCGTGGTGGTGGTACGAAGGGCGGCGTGAGGGACTGGGAGACGATTTTGTTCTGTGTGTGGAGGAATCTCTTGAAAAAATCAGCCGCGATCCGAAATTATATCCTGTCATTCATAAGAAGATACGCAGAGCGATGATTCGCCGCTTTCCATATGGAATTCTCTATTTTGTCGAAAAAGATCAGATCGTGGTTGTGGGTGTCTTTCATAGCAGTCGCAATCCCAAACACTGGAAAAATCGGGCATAACCAGTCACTGCTCCGGACGGGCTGCTGAATCGTCTGCGAAGCGGGTCGGGAAAGCTGCCCGCCGGTGAGCTTGGTCGTTAGTGTGCCTGTAAAATAAAAGGTCTGAAAATATTAAGCATTTTAATATTGAAAAAATTGAAAAATATCAGAGTGTGAACATTCCTGTCAGAAACAGTGTCAGCACAAGCAGTATCAGGAAATTTATGAAATTCAAAAAAGATGTTTTAAAACAGATATATAAAAACAGTATAGAGCATCATGCCTGAAAAAATGTCAAAAATAACATACGGCGAACTCGGAGATTTTCTGACATCTATCGGGTTCGAGGAGATAAAAAAAACGGGCATACTGTTTTCCGCAATAATGAGTTTGATTCGCTGATAACCCTTCCCCGTTACCGAAAAAACAAACTCGTCGAATCCCGTCACCTTTCAATGATAAGAGTGAATCTGACAGGGAAAGGCATACCGGGCGGAGACATTTTGAATATTGGGAAAACACATTTGGAACAGACATTAAGGTGATCAGCCAGCCTCGCAGGCAAACCCGATAATGGGAGTACGAAGAATGTATGCAGTTGAATTCAGGACAAAAGTGACAGACGGAATTATTCAAATTCCTGAAAAATATAGAAAAAAAATAAAAAATAATGTAAGGGTCATATTACTGGCAGAAGATTCCGCTGATACAACTTCCGACATAATTGAGGATATTTTGGAATCTCCTCTGAAACTACCTGACTTCAGATCGTTTAAAAGAGAGGAAATATATGACCGGGGCTGATAAAAAAGGTAAGCATTTTAGGAGTGCAAAAAACCGCTTCGCCTAATTTTTGCTCTCCGGATTTATGAATATAACTATGATAATGAAAAAACAGAGGCAGGGGATGGACACTGGCTTTCAACGGAAGCCTCACTCAGTCCCCTGCCGCCAATTATTTCAATCTAAATTCCATAATTTGGAGGTGTGAAATTGAAGTTTACTGACAAATTCAATAATCTGATCAAATGGAAATCTCTTCTCATCATGTTGTTTATGGCTGTCGGAATGATGACGGCTTCAGGTTTTTATGCTGCTCCCCAGGCAGAAGCAAAACCGACGCGTATGATACCCGAAAATTTCAGTGGTCTTGCCGAAATGGTCAGCCCTGCTGTGGTGAACATCAGGACGGTCAAAACCATCAAAGGGGGAGGACGTGTGTTCCGTCATTTCCGAAGACCTTTTGGCGACGAGGACCCTTTTAAAGACTTTTTTGAAAAATTTTTTGGTGAGGATCAGCAGCAAAAGGATTTTAAACAACGGAGTCTGGGATCAGGATTCATCATTGACAGGGATGGTTACATTGTCACAAATAATCATGTGATTGAAGATGCCGATGAAATTCAGGTAAAACTGAAAAATGGTGATGAATATGATGCGAAAATTGTGGGGCGTGATCCCAACACAGACCTTGCCCTCATTAAGATCAAGTCAGAAAAAAATCTTCCTTTTCTCGAACTGGGGAATTCAGATATCCTGAAAGTCGGTCAGTGGGTTGTGGCTATCGGCAGTCCTTTTGGCCTGGAACATACGGTAACCGCAGGTATTGTCAGCGCCAAGGGGCGGGTTATCGGATCAGGTCCGTATGATGATTTCATTCAGACAGATGCGTCAATCAATCCCGGAAACAGCGGGGGGCCCCTTCTTGACCTCAACGGTGAAGTCATAGGAATAAACACAGCGATTATTGCCAGCGGCCAGGGCATCGGTTTTGCCATTCCCATAAATCTTGCCAAAAATATTTTTGAACAGTTGAAAAGGCACGGCGAGGTCACCCGGGGCTGGCTCGGTGTCGCTATCCAGGATATCACCAGCGAACTTGCGGAATATTACGGTGTTAAGAATAAAAAAGGAGTGCTGGTTACAGAAGTTTTCGAGGGCGACCCTGCGGATAAAGCCGGAATCAGGCCAAAAGACATTATCATTGAGGTGAACAGCACGAAAGTTGAGACCACCCGGGAGCTTACCCGAACCGTGGCAGAACTTGGTGTCGGAGAAAGTGCCAACATAAAAGTCCTGCGCGACGGAAAAGAAAGAACCTTTAAGGTCAGGATTGCCAAAAGACAGGATGAAAAAATCGCGTCCAGAGATACCAAAAAGGAAGAAGAGGATGAGCTTGGCATTCGTGTCTCGGACATAACCCCGGAAGTGTCCCGGCGATTCAATATCAAAGAGTCCGAAGGGGTTATTGTTGTTGGTGTCGAACCCGGAAGCAAAGGGGAAAAAGCTGATGTGATGTCAGGTGATATCATAAAGGAAGTCAACCATAAAACCATAAAAACAGTGGACGATTACACAGAGGCCATCAGAAAAATCAAATCAGGCGAATCTGTTCAAATGTTCATAAGACGAATGAACAGCGGGTTTATCGTCATAAAACTGACAAAATAAACAGAATATCCGCGGGAGCTATCCTTTTTTGGGGATTGCCCCTGCGGAATGACGGCAAGTTTGTTCATTTAACGCATTATGATTTTTAACATCTGACACTTTTTCACGCAAACACTTATGAACTACCAGCTATTATCCCCCGCAAAGATCAACCTGTTCTTACAGGTTACAGGAAAAAGACCGGACGGCTATCATGAATTGTTTACGATCATGTGTCCTGTAGGGCTTTACGATACGGTTTCGCTTACCTTTGGCGCTGAAAATATAACTGTTTCCTGTGCTGACCCGGATGTTCCGGAAGATGAAACAAACTTGGCGTTCAGAGCAGCGGCAGTTTTTTTTCAGGCCATGAACAAACATGAAGGGGTGGAAATATCAATAGATAAAAAAATCCCTGTGGCAGCAGGTCTTGGCGGGGGAAGCAGCAATGCCGCGGCCGTTTTGTCAGGCTTAAACCGATATTATAAGGATATTTTTTCCCGTGATGAACTCATGAACATGGGGCTTTCAATCGGGGCGGATGTGCCTTTTTTTATTTTGGGAAAACCGGCCATAGCGACAGGCATTGGTGAAAAACTTGAAATTTATGAAAAACTTAATCCGTTTTATATTGTCCTGATTTATCCGGGAGTTAAGGTTTCAACAGCAGATGTTTACAAAAATTTTAATTTAAGATTGACAAGCAATAAAAAAAGGGTTAAAGATTATCCTTTTAAGAAATGTGGCTTTGATGCGGAACATCATTTGTATAATGATCTTGAAACCGTTACCATGTCAAAACATCCTGAGATCAGGGCGGTAAAGGCGTTACTTTTAAATCACGGGGCAAGAGGGTCGCTCATGTCAGGAAGCGGGGCTACGGTTTTCGGCCTTTTTTCTGATGCGGATAAAGCCCGGAGCGCAAAGCAATTCCTTTCACAAAATGAAAAATGGAAGGTCTGCCTTGCTGAATTATTAGTTTGAAAGCAAATTCAAAACACAAAATTTGAAATCCGAAACAATTCACAAAAACAAACCGGAGATCATATTTTCTTCAGTTGGGGCGTCGTCAAGTGGTAAGACACATGATTTTGGTTCATGCATTCGGAGGTTCGAATCCTCCCGCCCCAGCCAATTTTATTTAAGCGGTATTTATCTTTTATGAACGACAATAATCTTATTATATTTTCAGGAAACTCAAATATTCCTCTTGCAGAAAAAATATGTAATTATCTCGACATGCCCATGGGCGGGGCAAAAGTGAAAAGATTCAGTGATGGCGAGATACAGATCGAAATTAATGACAATGTAAGATTGAAAAATGTTTTTGTTATTCAGTCAACCTGTTCGCCGGTAAACGACAATCTTGTGGAACTGCTTCTGATGACAGATGCTTTCAAACGTGCTTCCGCAAGCAGGATAACCGCGGTGATACCGTATTACGGTTATGCCCGTCAGGACAGAAAAGTCGCCCCCCGTGTTCCCATCAGCGCAAAATTAGTCGCGGATTTGCTGACAGTCGCCGGCTTGGACAGAGTGATTACAATGGATCTGCATGCGGGTCAGATTCAGGGATTTTTTGATATTCCTGTGGACAATCTTTTTGCCACCCCTGTGATTCTCGAATATATCAGGATGAATTTTGCAAATGACGAGCTTGTCATCATTTCTCCGGATGCAGGAGGGGTTGAAAGAGCAAGAGCCTTGGCAAAACGCCTTAAAGCTGATCTTGCCATTATTGATAAACGGAGAGACGCGCCGAACGAAGCAAAAGCCATGGCCGTCATCGGAGATGTGTCAGGGAAAGTTGCCATTATTTTTGATGATATGGCAGATACGGCAGGCACGCTGACTGAGGCAGCCGGAGCCATCATGGAGAGCGGCGCGAAAGAAGTCCATGCCTGTGTTTCCCATCCGGTTCTGTCCGGGCCCGCGGTGGACCGGATTATGAACTCCGCCTTAAAAAGTGTTGTTGTGACAGACACCATTCCTTTGGCAGAAAACGCGTCAGCCTGCGATAAGATCAAAATACTCACAGTTGCGGAACTGGTCGGAGAGGCAATCATTCGGAGCCATAAAGGTGATTCGGTAACCTCTCTCTTTGTATAAGTAAAAATAGTATTTAAGCGTCTGGGTATTTAACTGGAAGTTCCTCAGCCGTTTAAAATCCTCAGACATGATGAATAAGGAGTACTTTTTTTGGAGCTAATCGAATTAAACGCGAACATCAGGACAGCGACAGGCAAAGGCCCGGCACGAGCTTTGCGTCGCGAGGGAAAAATGCCTGCGATTCTTTACGGCCCGGACACGGAACCGGTAATGCTTTCAGTCGGAGTAAAGGCGCTTGAACAGGCAATGAAAAAAAGCAAGATCGGTCAGTTGCTTGTAACCCTTGCTTTTTCGGATGACGGAGGAACTGCAAACACCCGGTCCGCAATGATGAAAGAATTACAGATCGAACCCCTTTCGCGGAATTTTCTGCATGTTGATTTCAATGAAATTTCAATGGATCGGAAGATTCGGGTGAGGGTTCCTATTATCGTAAAAGGAAGAGCAAAAGGCGTTGAAGACGGCGGCATGTTGCAGGTCGTCAGGCGTGAAGTGGAAGTCCTGTGTTTGCCTGGACAAATTCCCGAAGCATTTGAGATTGATGTCACCGATCTTGATATGGGAGACTCGATTCATATAGATGAAATTCCCCTCGAAGGTGATATTGAAATCCCGGCAGATGTGAATTTCACAGTATTAACCGTACTCAGTCCCAAAGGCTCGAAGCTGGACGAGGAAGAAGAGGCCGAAGGCGAAGAAGAAGAAGAAGAGGCCGAAGGCGAAGCTGCCGAATAAACCGTTTCCGAGTACATTTGTTATTTTGTTTATCAGGTTCACTTCAGACCGCGGACAAATGGCAAATGACAAATGACAAATGACAAGTGAAAAACGAGTACACCTTATAGCGGGGCTGGGAAATCCGGGTGATACCTACAAAAAAACGCGTCATAACGCCGGATTTATGGCAGTGGACGCAGTGGCGGACACATATTCCATTCCTGTTGAAAAAAAGAAGTTTGACGCACTTATCGGACGCGGGCGGATACAGGGCCGGGAGGTTATCCTGGCAAAGCCCATGTCATTTATGAACCGAAGCGGTTTTCCTATTCAGAGCATTGCAAATTATTTCAGGATATCAAGTAAGGACATGCTCATCATTCACGACGACATAGACCTTGCTTTTGGAAGGATAAAAATTAAAGAGAAAGGAGGGGATGGGGGACATAAGGGGCTAAGATCTTTAATAGCTGCTTTTGGCGGAGGTGAATTTGCACGTCTCCGCATTGGTGTCGGGCGTTCCGAGATCGGGATGAGTGTGCCGGATTATGTTCTTGCCAAGTTTGATGCTGACGAAATAAAAGAAATGGAACAGATCATCATCAGAGCTCGGGATGCAGTTGTTACAATCCTTTGTAAAGGCGCAAAGGAAGGAATGAACCGTTTTAACAAGAAGAACATTATTATTTAATTCTGAATGGAGGAAAGATGGACGCAGTTTATAACAATCTGCCGATGGTTTGTGCGCTGATTGGTATTATCGGAGTACTTTTTGCAGTTGCTCTTGCCGGCGTCGTTAAGAGCGCCCCGGCAGGAAATGAAAGAATGCAGGAAATTGCCCGCGCAATTCAGGAAGGCGCTGTTGCATATCTTAATCGTCAATTGAAAAGCATGTCAGTCACTGGCATCCTTATTGCCATAGTAATCGCTGCCACACTCGGCGGCAAGACCGCAGTCGGCTTTATCATTGGTGCCGTTGCTTCTTTTGTCGCTGGTTATGTGGGAATGCGCGTATCGGTTATTGCCAACGTAAGAACCGCAGAAGCCGCAAAAGAGGGTCTCGCCGCAGGTCTGAGCCTGGCTTTCAAAGGCGGCTCTGTTACTGGTATGATGGTCGCAGGTCTCGCACTGACCGCTGTTGCCGGATTCTATACCATATTGACAAAATCTATGGATGTTGCATCCAGAGACGCTGTTGTTGCACTTGTCGCTCTTGGTTTTGGCGGAAGCCTTATTTCCATTTTTGCCCGTCTCGGCGGTGGTATCTTCACCAAAGGCGCTGATGTCGGTGCTGACCTTGTTGGAAAAGTTGAAGCAGGAATCCCCGAAGACGATCCGAGAAACCCCGCTGTTATCGCAGACAACGTTGGCGACAACGTTGGCGACTGTGCAGGTATGGCTGCTGACCTTTTTGAGACCTATGCTGTCACAGCAGTTGCCGCCATGCTTCTGGGAAATCTTCTTTTCCCTGATGTTGCCATTGCAACGGAATTTCCGCTCGTACTGGGCGCAATCTCCATCGTCGCTTCCATGATCGCTATTTTCTTTGTGAAACTTGCTCCGAAAAGCGATTACATCATGGGCGCACTGTACAAAGGAATGTTCGGTTCCGCAATCATCGCCGCATTTGCATTCTATTTTGCCGCCAAAAACTTCATGGTCGGACTGGGTGACCTGACACCGATGGCAATTTACTATTCAACACTGGTAGGACTTGTTCTTACCGTTGTCATCGTTATCATTACAGAATACTACACAGGAATTTACGGACCTGTAAAAGCCATTGCTGACGCTTCAACAACCGGACATGGTACAAACATCATTGCTGGTCTTGCTGTAAGTATGCAGGCAACAGCTGCTCCGGTTCTTGCTATTTGTGTTGGTATTGGCATTGCTTACAGCCAGGCAGGATTGTACGGAATTGCCATGGCAGCTATGTCCATGCTTTCCATGACTGGTATGGTTATTGCAATTGACGCATACGGCCCCATTACAGATAACGCCGGCGGAATTGCTGAAATGGCTGAAATGGATGAGAGCGTCCGCGCTGTGACCGATCCTCTGGATGCTGTCGGAAACACCACAAAGGCTGTTACCAAGGGTTATGCTATCGGTTCTGCCGGTCTTGCCGCTCTCGTGCTTTTTGCTTCTTATGTGGAGGAATTCACTCTTCACGGAGCTGGTACGGAAATCAAGTTTGATCTGGGTGATGTTAATGTCATCATCGGCCTTTTCATTGGCGGACTTCTTCCTTATCTTTTCGCTTCCATCGCCATGAAAGCAGTTGGAAACGCCGGCGGCGCGGTTGTTGACGAAGTTCGTCGTCAGTTCCGTGAAATCCCCGGAATTATGGAAGGCACAGCCAAACCTGATTATAGCGCATGTGTGGATATTGTCACCAAGTTCGCTCTGAGCGAAATGATCGTTCCCGCGCTGCTTCCTGTTATTGCTCCGATCCTGGTTGGCCTTTTCCTCGGAAAAGTTGCTCTTGGCGGACTGCTTATCGGCAGTATCGTAACCGGTATCTTTGTTGCACTTTCCATGACAACCGGTGGTGCTGCATGGGACAATGCAAAGAAATACATCGAAGACGGTCATCTGGGCGGCAAGGGCAGTGATGCTCACAAAGCTGCTGTCACCGGTGACACAGTAGGCGACCCGTACAAAGATACTGCCGGTCCTGCTGTCAACCCGATGATCAAGATTCTGAATGTTGTGGCCCTGCTGATGGTGCCCTTCCTGATGTAATAAATTAATATACAGGGGATGCAATGAATTAAAAAAACATCCTCTGTAATTAAATCACCTGAACTTTAAAAAAGGATTGGTGCAGAAATGTGCCAATCCTTTTTTTATTGATTGATTGTTGGTTGAATATATGATATAAATAATATCAGGTAATCCTGCAAAGGGAGTGCTGGATGAGATTCATCATTACTTCCGCGCCATTACCTAATTATTATTATAGTGATAAGATTCAGGTTTGTTCTTATATAGGAAATTACAGAATTGCGCTCAGACCTCCGGGATGTTGAAAACTTCGGAGGTCTTCAGCCAGATTTTTGTTCTTATAGAAAGTTATAAAATCCGGAGTGCGAAAATTATTTTTCGCAATTGCTGCGAAAAATAATTTTCGCACTCCGGATCAGGTTTTGTTTTGGCATGGCTGATTGTCTTTGAAATTAAAAAAAACAAACCGGACGCTCTGACCCGAAAAATTCACTCAGACGAATCAGAAAACGGATATTCTGTCAGAGACGTAATTTTCAGAACAAACCTGAATCTGACTGCTATAATGAAAAAAATCATATAAATCGGCGGGAAAATGAAGAAAAAAACAAAAGAGAGAAAAAAGGTACGAAAGTTTCATGTGGGTGATCTTGCGGTTTACCCTGCTCACGGCGTGGGACGGATTGAAGCCATTGAAAGCAAGGTTGTAAACGGTGAGGAACATGATTTTTACATCATGAAGGTTCTTGAGAATGACATGGTGATCATGATTCCCACTTGGAATGTCGAGTCTGTGGGCTTACGGGATGTTATCAGTGAAAAGGAAATTCCGCAAATTTACGAAGTCATGCAAAAAAAGCGGGAAACAATCGTTGATAATCAGACCTGGAATCGCAGGTACAGAGAATATATGGATAAAATTAAAACCGGTTCTCTTTATGACGTGGCAGAGGTATTCAGAGATCTCTTTCTTCTGAAATTGTCAAAGGACTTATCCTTTGGTGAACGAAAGCTCTATGATACTGCCCAGGTTTTATTGGTAAAAGAACTTTCCACAGCCAGAGATACGGATGAAAAGACGATTCTTTCAGAGATTGAGCTGCTTTTCAGTGTTCCCCAGTAAGCTGTCTTTCCTGGCTTGTCTTATTCTTTTTTTAGCCCCTGAACAGTCAAGATGATCCACGGAAATGTATTCACGATCCATGTTACTGAACACGATGCGGGTAAACGGGCAGACACCATTGTCGCGTCATATGTCTCCGGGTGTTCCCGTACCCTCGCGGCTGCGCTGATCCTCAGAGGGGAGATAAGGGTTCAGGGGGCCGTGAAAAAGCCCGGATATAAATTAAAAGCGGGGGATGAAATTCGCGGCCATATCCCGCCTCCCGAGCCTGTTCCGTTTGAGCCTGAACCCATCGGGCTTGATATTCTGTATGAAGACGGGCATCTGATCGTCATAAACAAACCCCCCGGGCTGGTTGTTCATCCTGCGCCGGGTCATTACACGGGAACGCTGGTTAATGCTTTGCTGTATCACTGTCCTGATCTGGAGGGGATCGGGGGAAAACTGAGACCGGGAATTGTGCATCGGCTTGACAAGGATACGTCCGGGGCTCTGGTAGTTGCAAAAAATGCTGACGCTCAGGAATGTCTGGCGTCGCAGTTCAAGTCAAGGGAAGTTAAAAAGACCTATTTGGCATTGGTTCATGGTGAACCGCGCACAGATTCCGGTGTCATTTTACTTCCCATTGGCAGGCATCCGGTTCATCGGAAGAAGATGTCAACATTCAGTAAAAAAGGCCGCGCTGCTGAAACCTCTTGGAAGATCAGGGAACGTTTTCAAGAGGCAGCCTTGCTGAAAATCAGGCTGAAAACAGGGCGAACCCACCAAATCCGAGTCCATTGTGCCGCGATTCACCATCCGGTCATTGGTGATGATGTCTATTGTACCCGTAAAAGAGGGAAAAACCTTCCTAAAAATTTGTCACTTCTTATACAATCTGCTCCGAGACAGATGCTCCACGCTTGGCATCTTGAATTTACGCATCCGGTTACAGAAAAAAAAATGTGTTTTGAGTCCCCGCTTCCCAATGATATGGACAGCCTGTTAAATGCGCTGAGAAACGTCTGAGGGTAGTCCTGCAAAGGTGTTAGTCACGAATCCCGTTCAGTCCCCCGGATATCAGGACACAAAATCTCATTCATCAGTGCTTGTGCAAGAGTGCCAACTTCGGAAGTCTCTTTGATTCGAAAAAGGGGAATTTTAATAATGGGAGATTTGACTTGTCTCAGAGATGTGGTTACGTTGAAATAAGATAAAGAAAAATGTGCGAGTTGTGGCTTATGTCTGATTGCTAAAACTTTCACACCTGATGTCGCTTATCACTCACTGTATGAAAAAATATTATAATACGTTGGACAGTTTTTATAATATATCGTCGGCAGATCGAAAAAATTTCCGGGCTGTGTGCGGGATAAAAAAAGACAGGTAGCGGAAAAAATCGGCTTTTTCCGGCGGCAAAAGGTGGCTTATCCGGAGAAAAAACCCGGGTTTCTTCCCGGACACAGGTTTTTGCATTTTGAAAATAAATGCTACAAATATATCGCCCCTACGGGTCTTTTAAAAAGGAGTGCGAAAATTTTATTTTCGCATATAGCTTTTAAGAAAAGATTGTCTCTGACAAATCAGCTTGTTCCAAGTTTTAAAAGCTATAAAAGTGACAGACTCAGGAATCTCCTAAAAAATGATCTGTCCGAAAAGTCCGGTGGATTTCGCTTTGCTGCACCACCCTGCATTTTCCTGAATCGGATATATTATTTGTTTCGAGTTCCCTTATGATATGCGAAAATAAAATTTTCGTACTCCTCCGATTTAATGTTTTACAAGAGGAGACTAACTTATGAATTTTATAATCAGTGTGTTCTCTGAATCTTGGAATCTGTTGCTGGAAGCCTCGGTCTATATTCTTTTTGGCATTCTGGTAGGCGGATTGTTAAAGGTCTTTCTCAGCCCGGCAACCGTGGCCAGGCATTTGGGAGAAGGACGTTTTACATCGGTTTTTAAGGCGGCGATTTTGGGGATTCCTATTCCGCTGTGTTCCTGCGGGGTATTACCGGCCGCGGTCTCTCTTAAAAAGCAGGGCGCAAACAGCGGTGCCACCACTGCTTTTCTTATTTCAACGCCGGAATCCGGTGCGGACTCCATTGCCATCACATATGCGCTGATGGATCCGATTATGACTGTTGCCCGGCCTGTGGCCGCTTTTTTTACAGCAATTACAGCGGGCCTGACTGAAAACCTTCTCCACGCGCCAGGACATGGTAAAAATCAGGTAACTGCGGACCTGAGCTGCACTGTTGACGGATGTTGTGACGGAATTGACTGCCCGCCGGAAGTGCATAAGCATCACCATTCCTTTGCAGAGAAACTGGGAGCCGGACTCAGATTTGCATTAAGCGATTTATGGGGAGACATGGCGTGCTGGTTTTTGCTGGGAGTGATCCTCGGGGGATTTATTACGGTCCTGGTTCCTGAAGAACTGATGATTATGTACCTGGGAGGCGGTCTGCTGTCCATGCTCGTCATGCTGGCTGTGGGAATTCCTCTGTATATCTGCGCGACCGCATCAACTCCCATTGCGGCCGCGCTGATTCTCAAAGGCGTCAGTCCCGGGGCAGTGCTGGTCTTTTTACTGGTCGGCCCGGCCACCAATGTCACGTCCCTTACTGTTCTTTTCGGAATTCTCGGCAAACGGGCCACTGCCATTTATCTGACCACGATAGCGCTCTTTTCAGTGGGGTTCGGGCTGATTCTGGATCAGGTGTATATGGGATTCGGACTTTCAGCACAGGCTGTGGCAGGCCAGGCATCCGAGATGATTCCTTATTCAGCCCGGCTGGCAGGAGCAGCTATTTTGCTTATTTTGTCGGTAAAGCCGCTTTACCTGGGACTGAAAAGCTTCTTTATTAAAACATCTCATGATCATCACCATCATAGCGATGAAGCATCTCCTGCCTCGCCTTTGTCGCCTTTTAAAACACCAGAGTGCCGGAGTTCCACATGAGGTTGTCACGAAGGGCCGGGTCGGTCCTGATTTTTCAAGGGATGCAAATCCCCTATGGACGACTGAGAACAGCCCGGTAATTCATCACCGGGCATCTGTGTACAGGACAAAAAGCTGCAACGGGGGAAGAAACCCGGCTTTTTCCCCGGACAGAGCGATTTCCTTTTGCCGGAAAAAGCCGGGTTTCTTTTTTTATCCTGTACAGAGCGATTTTCTTCTGCCGGAAAAAGCCGGGTTTCTTTTTTATCCTGTACACAGAACGGGCATTTAACCAATGCTCCTGAAAGAAAATCATTTTTTTTTGCTATTAGACTTTGCTGACTGGCGCGGGGGTTCTTTTTTTTCTAATGAAGGAGATGACGGGACTTCTTTTTTTTCTAATAAAGGAGGGGATGACACTTCTTTTTTCTCTGAGGGCAGCGGTAAGTCTTCTTTGAATGCTGACTTCTGAATTTTAAGGGAGCTGACTTTGGCGTTTAAAATTCCCCCGGGTTCAACCATAATATCTTTGCATGTGACCTTACCTTCACATTTTCCGGTAGAAAGCACAACCAGTTCCTCCAATGCTCTGATTTTTCCCTCAAACAGTCCGCCGATGGTCACACTGCCGGCCTTCATCTCTGCATAAACAGCGCCTTCTTCACCAATAACCACGGTTTCTCCTATAAACGTGCCCTTTACAATTCCTTTTATGATAACCTTTCCTTTACAAGAAATTGAACCTTCAAACGTCAGGCCTTTATCGAGAATAGAAAAACTTTCTTCCTTTTTCGCCATTATCGTTCTCCTGATCGTCATTGGGACTTGGTCATTCCCAGGGCTTAAATGACAGATGCCAAGTGACAAATGATGATTTTACTCTGTTGCTACTGGAAAATCCTTTTCCAGTAACAACTCTCCTGTGTCTGTAAACACAAACACTGTGGCAGTTTTAAATCGCTTCAATGAGCGTTGATTTTTAGCCTGAAATTTTAAAGTCTTAAAATGGGAAATTGAAAATGTTTCACCAGGCTCTTCGCCAGTGGGCTTTCCTGAAACAAGCTTCACAGGCGGCATTGTCAGCCATCTTCTTTGCCCCCCTCTGTTCGGTTTTAATATCATAATGGCATGTCCTGAGAGCCGCCCTGAAATTCGATCAACGTTTCTTATCTCAAACTCCGCTCTCAGGATTCTTCTCCGTTTATTATAAGAAATATTAAATTTCTCAGCTGAAACACGCAGGGGTTTTTCAGGCTCAACAGGTTTTTTCTCTTCCGGCTGTGCGTCAGCAACCAATATATTTTTTTCTTTATCATTCGCATCCGCTCCGGTCTCATCCGACCTAGGGAGAACCTCATCCGCTTCAGGTTTTTCTTGGACAGAAGCAATTTCCGGAGGCGGGGCCGCCTGAACTGGTTTTTCAGCAGGTTTTTTCCTCACCGGAACTGGCCCGGGTTCACTTTTTGATTCTGCCACAACAGGCGTTTGGATAACAGGAGCCTCTTTTCTGACCTGCAAAGCGGCCTTCTGCTGTTGTAATTCGTCCAAACTGGCCTGCAAACGGTTTTTTTCCTGTGTCATGTTTATATAAAGAAAATAAAAACAACCTGCGGCAATCAGCGCGGCAATCAGCATAACCACCAGTATGACCAGCAGCCCTTTTACCCATCGGACCTGCCTGACTTCTCCGTCGCTTCCCACAAGCAAAAAGGTGCCCTGTTTGCCCCTTTTTGAATGCTTTGGCGGGGTGAATGTGGTCAGATTTTTTTCCAGGTCTCTCGATAAATTTTCCATTGTCCGTCTTCACGTTTTAATATAAGCTGTTTTATGCCTACGGCTTTGAAAGCATTGGATTCATATTTCTGAACAAAGGAAACGACGCGTCTTTGTTTGCTCTTTTTTACAACAAGCTTCTCTTTTGAAACACGGATATACTTGTATTTTTTATTTAGCCGGCCTTTATGCCTGAGCCACGCTTTCAAGTTCATGCCCTGAGATTGGAAATCGCTTGCATAATGGTTTCCATATTCTTGTATGTCCTTTGAAGACCATGCTTTCAGCCAGTCATCAAGCATATTTGCAATTTCATGTTTATCCTCTTTGGTTCCCAAATTGCGGCATGCCATCATAAACGGATTGTCCTGTTTATCCCTGCGTGCCTGCGACATGCCCTGATATTCTTCGCCAATGATTCTGAAGTGATCTTCTGTGAGATAAAATTTTCTGATCCCGGCCTGAATCTCTCTTCCCGAGAAATTTATGACCTGATCTGCCAGTACAACATACGTCCCATTATATTTGATAATCAGGATGTTTTCCAGTTCAACAGAGAACGGCTCAGGAGCCGTATGAATAGTCTTTCTTATCTTGTTCCATTCAGACCACCACGAAATATCCGGCAGATATTCCGGATCATAAAATTTTAAATAGTCATGATATGTTCCGTTTTCAAGCGCGTCTTTCCACTCTGAAAAAATATTGAGAACGGATGTTTTGGCTTCAAGCTTAACATCAAAAGGACCATAGGAAAGCTTTTTCACAATAATAATGGGGGTTCTGTTCAGGGTGATATATTTTGCAATCGTGTCTATGTCACTGTTTTCCAAAGTAACACACCCGCTGGAATCCCTTACCTTCAAAGGTTTGTTCGTGCCGTGAAGCCAGATTTCACTGCCGGTCCGACCTGCAATATGATCCAGCAGGTTCGGGTAATCTGTGGGAAAGGCCCTTGTGCCGTAAATGGGGCCAAGGTCTTTGTCTTTATGCTCTTTTATAAAAAAATAAATCCCCTCCGGAGTTTTAAGATCTCCGGCCACAGCTTTTGCGCCAGTGACTTTACCTGTGGAACAATTCATGCGTAACACTTCTTTGACGGTTCCGTCATTCGCGTAGAGAAATAATTGCTGAGTTTCCTTTTCAACCACTATGGCATATTCAGCACCGTTTCCCGAATCAAGCGGGATGAGCATGTCCGGTATTTGTTCGGAATTCGCCGCTTCATCATGAGACGCGGCAGCACCGGAACTGATGAACATCATCCCGATGATCAATCCTGTTAAAATCTTTATCAGCCCTACAAGGCCAAATCGTTGTACTTGCATTTAAATGTCTATGACTCCTTTCAGATTTGAATGTGTCTTTTTATGGTAACTGTATCCCCTTTTCCAACCCTAAAATGTTGTCTGGCATTCCCGCAATTCACTGAAATTTCAAGATAGCCGCGACTGCTCATAATAGCAAGGGGATTTTGTGATTTTACGCTTGCATAGCTTTGAGATAAACCGATAATTTCATTTTTGCCGATGCGGATGGAAACAGCCTCGGCCTGTTCCCTGCAAAATGTGGCAAGGGTGTTTAAATCAATATTGGTAATGAGATTTCCAAAACGGTCAGCAGATACAATGGTTCCCACAAGTTCACCGCTATCTGAAATGTATGGTTTCGGAATCCTCAGACGCACAAGGTTTTTCAGGTGTTCCGGAGTTCCTAATTGTTTTATCTGAACACCCCTTGTGATATGCGCGGCAACAGGTGCAAAAATATCCCGGCCATGAAACGTCTGACTTACACTTTCTAAAAAATACTCTGATTTGTCAACCCGAATCACCGAATTAATAATTTCGCTATCCATTATACGCGTCAGTACGCCGTTATCCGGGGCAAGAAAAACATATTTTTTTGTTTTGACGGCAAGAATGGCCCGCCCGCTTCCCACTCCCGGATCAACCACAATAACATGCACCGTGCCTTTGGGAAAATACTGATAGGAAGATTCAAGCGTGTGGGCAGCGTGGGTTAAATCCTGGGGATCAATACTGTGGGTAATGTCAATAATCGTCGCAGCGGGATTGAGAGACAGGATAACCCCCTTCATTACTCCCACATATTCATCATCAGTGCCGAAATCTGTCAGCAGTGTGATTACCATGATAACTTAAACCTATGTTCTTTTCTTTACCGTGAAAATACATTTTGAAAAGCCGGGTTTTTTTCTGAAAATATTTTTATGACCGGGGGCGAAAAACCCGGCTTTTTCATGAGCGTTTATTGATAAAAAACAATTCGTTTTGTTCAAGGTTCTTTATTACAGCAATTCAGATGTATTATAATACCTAGTTTCACAAAAGTAAAACTCGATATCAAGTTTTTTATTCTTTCCATGGAAAACCATAACAGCCGTCTTTGTGCCGAGGATTTCCTGAAAAAATTTCTGTAACGATTGACCATTTTTATTGACAAACGGTCATCATGTCATTACTTAATTTGCCTGATTTCGGATACGGATTATTTTTGGCGCTGTTGTCCTTCACCTTTTTTCCGAATTCTGAACGAAAATACGCATATTCGGGGGGGTTGTCTTGTGAAACCATAGCAGGGATGACAAATTTTCTGATGATAACGGATTCAGGGGAAGCCCCCATATGCATCAGGCTAAGAATGAGGGACGGCTGCCGGACGGGGTTTGCAACCCCGTCCGAAACGTTTGCGGGCGGCGATCCGGAAAATATTCCGGACGGGGTTGCAAACCCCGTCCGGCAAAAAACCCCGTCCGGCAAAACGAATTCTGAACGAAAATACGCATATTCGGGGGGGTTGTCTTGTGAAACCATAGCAGGGATGACAAATTTTCTGATGATAACGGATTCAGGGGAAGCCCCCGCCATTCCGGGGAAAATCGGAAAACCGTGACATTCTCAGAAGCCGGACCATGTGCGGCTTTTTTCTGACCGGAAAGACAATGCCGCGGAGACACAGAGGGACACGGTAGAGCCTTCGTGAGACTTCGCGCCTTCGTGCCTTCGTGGCATTAATAAGTACCAGACCATAAGTTTTCTGCCGATTATAACGGAGTTAGGGGATGCCGGTAAAAAGCCCTGCAGGGGCGGGCATATTGTGATGGCAGGCAAACATGCCGCCCCGGCGGAGGACCTGCGAACCTGTTGCTGGAAATATGCCGCCTCTACAGGGCATGGTCGGCTCTCCCCTAAATCCGTTACAATCAGGTTTTCTGATATCTGCCCGGAAAAAACCGGGCTTTTCCCGGGATGATGCTCTCGCCTTCGCAGGAAAAAGCCGGGTTTATCCTCCGTTCACAGGAAAAGATATAAAAACGTTTGCTCATGTACTGATTAACACCTGACACTTATTTTTAATGACAAATGATGCATAATTTCATACCGTTTGGCGGAAATGAATTTCAAATCCCGGATATTGAGAGCGCCAGAATCGTGGTGCTGCCGCTTTGTTATGAAAACGCCCCTTCATACGGAACCGGCAGCGGAGAGGGGCCTTTTTATATTTTGAACGCATCTGCCCAGTTGGAGTGTCTGGATGAAGAATCACTTGTCAACTGGGGCCTTATGAATATTCATACGCTGCCCCCTCTTATTCCTTCAGATGACCCGGAGCAGGCTGTGAAGCAAATGAGAAGTGCAGCCGAAAATGTAATGAGACAAAACAAATTTCTTTTATCTCTGGGCGGTGATCATGCGATATCCATCGGGCCGATGATGGCCGCATCCGCGATTTATCCGGATGTGGGTGTACTTCAGATTGATGCCCATCTCGACCTCAGAGACGAATGGAACGGGAGCAGGTATAATCACGCATGTGTAATGCGCAGGGTGGCCGAGGATATAAAACTTCCCATGGTTCAGGTGGGGATACGCTCCTTTTCACCGGAAGAAGCAGAATTTGTTAAAAAAAAGGGATTTAAGCCTTTTTATGCTCATGAGACCGATCCTTTGGATAATACTTGGATGGAACAGGTGGCAGATGCTTTGCCGGAAAAAGTTTACATGACCATTGATCTTGACGGACTTGACCCGTCCGTAATTCCGGGAACAGGAACGCCGGAACCCGGAGGACTTTCTTACAGACAGGTTGTCCGTCTGATAAAAGCGGTGGGCCGGAAAAAAAAGATTGTTGCAGCAGATATTAATGAACTTGCCAAAATCAAAGGCACTCAGGTATCTGAATTTACCGCTGCTAAAATTGCTACAAAAATATTTGTCTATTGTTTTGGAAACTTGAAACTTGAAACTTGAAACTGCCGGACGGGGTTTGTAACCTCGTCCGAAATGTTTTCCGATTATCAGCAAGGAAGGTTTCGGACGGAGTGTTTTTGCCTTTTGCCGGACGGGGGTTTTATGGACGAGATTTGCAACCACCAGCATCAGCGTGAGGATCATGGAGTCTGATGTTTTCCAACTTATAAACATCAGGCAGGATACGGGCATAGAAGGGTGAGCACGAGTTGTCGGTTGTTTAGAAAGAATATTTAAATCCCATATAAATTTTTCTCAATGGCTGAGGGGTTCGGGGGACGAGTACAGGGGAACCGTCAAAAGGAACCCCTGCATAGTGTTCTGTGTTGAACAAATTATCAACATTCAGATTTAATGACAGACTGTCATTAAGCTTATAAGCTAGATTCAGATAAGTGACAAACGCGCCGTCAAAAACATATGTCTCATCTCCGCCTTTTTCCGCATCTCCATACTTATAATTATTTTTGTCTGTGCTGACATCGGAATAATATCTGAGGGTCAGTCCTGCGATCCATCTCTCACCAGTATAACTTGAGTTCAGAGTGGCCTTATGGGCTGATATTTGGGGAATGTCGAATTCGTTATCTTCACCTGTGACATAAGAATAGGACAAACTGGTTAAAAATCGGTCTGTCTTATGCTTTAACGTAAGTTCTCCGCCTTTGCTTTCGATTTCTCCCTGGTTTCCGTTGTACTGAACATAACCCTGATCTTTTCTGTACGGGTTATAATAAGGATAATTATCCTCCTGGGCAGGGGCTTCGACCGGTCTGATAATATTTTTCATTTTGTTAAAAAACGCGGTTGCCTGAATAGCAAAATCTTTTCTGATGATGTACGACATATCCAAGGAATAATTTTCCAATTCTTCGGGTCTGATATTTTCATTGGGAATGTGCATAATAAAAGGGTTTGCAAAATTTTCATATCGGAAAAAATTAGAGGGCTGGATATACGCTGTTCCGTATAAAAATTTGACTGTCAGATTTTTAATGGGATCAAGAATCACTCCCAGTCGGGGATTCACAGTTTCTTTATAGATGGTATTATAATCGTATCGGATACCGCCGTCGAGCTTGAACATATCTGAAAATTTATATTCCGCCTGAACAAACAAACCCAGATTATTGAAGTTTCGCTCCCCAAAAACAGGTTGTTCAAATCCTAAGACACCAAAAGTATAACCATTAGGGTCAATAAAATCACGATAATCAATTTCCCGTTTGCCATCACTGTTAAATGGTTCTTCCAGATTTTTTGTTTTGGGAAAGGATACCACTTTTTCATAGGATACACCTGCCATAGCTGACATTTTCTCGGTAATATCCCAGTCCGCTTGTATTTCACCTTTCAAATAGGAAGAATAAGCATATTTATAAGCTGGGGTGCCGTCTGTTAAGTTGCCCTCATCATCCTTGCTGACAACAAAAAAATTCGTTGCAGGATTCAGTTCATAATCACCCGCCAAAAATGAGGTTCTTATATTCAGAGTGTTACTTGAATAAGATTCATGGTCAACATAAAAATGCCTCATATCCTGTCCCCATACAAAATCTTCCACATATGCATAGGTTTCAGGCAGAGATACAGCCGCGTTTGATTCTAATACATGCTGCCAGTCTCCTCCCATCGTGAATTTTTTATAGTGAAGCTTAAAAAACAGGTTCCAGTTTTTCACAGGATAGTCATTTTCAAGAAACCTGAGATTTCCCTGATAAGAGTGGACAGCAGCATACTCATCATAGTCTTCGTGAAGTTTTTGATCTTCTCCCCGGAACACTCGGGCAGATATTAAAAAATCGGTACTGTCATCTATTTTTTTACCAAAGGAAAGATTACTGGTATAAGCTCCGGTTGATATATAACCGGCGTTCAGCTCCGCGCCGTCATAATCTGCCCCGGTTTTGGTAATTAAATTGATAACACCGGCATAAGCGTCCGCTCCGTATAAACTGGAAGCCGGACCATAAACAATCTCAATTCGTTTGCAGATATTCAGGGGGATGTTGTGACCATATAAAAAACGTTCACCAGTGGCAGGGCTGTATCTATGACCATCTTGCAGAATGAGTATTTTCTGGTTTCCCAGGACGCCTCTCATGATCACAAGCGTTTTTAGTTCGCCCTGCACATTGTACGAGACATCTACACCTGGTAATGCCCTGAAAATGTCTTTTAAATCCTTCCAGCCATAGGCTTCAATCTGGTCCTGAGTAATTGAAATAATCGTTGCCGGTGCCTCGGAAATTTTTTGGGCTTTTTTGGAAGCAGTCACAACGTCTCCGGCGTATGCTTCCGCATGAACCCATTTTAATTCTGCGTCTAATTCATCTTCTGTGGTTTGGTTGATCTCTTCTGCAAACCCGCAGGTGATGTGGATGAGGATAATTACCAACAATATAAAACTGGGGCGTCTAAATTCACTCCGATTTCTTGACTGCTTTTTGGACCATCCCTCTGACCTAAAAAAACTTTATCCGCATGCCGCCTCTGAAATCTTAATTTCCGGGAGCGATTCAGCTCGATTTTCCAACTCGGTCAGGGGGCCGGTTATTTTTTTACAATTACTTGAAATATTTATATTTATAATTTTTTTTGCTCGTTTTTCGGACTCCGGAATAAACTCAGAATTTTCTGCTGTTTTATCCGAGAGTATTTCAAGACTGCCAGGGTTTGCCAGGATTTTACGACGTTGTTTGGTTAAAGAAAATAAAGACTCTGAAAATTCTTGTTGCTCTCTGAGACTGATATTCATGACTCTTCGGGCATCTTCTCTGGTCAGTTCACCACACATGGCGGGCATGCGCAGAGCTATGCGATTGGCGTCTTTTATCTCTCCGGTTCCATGTTGCTTTGAAACTGCGAACAGAGACTCTATATTATCAGAAGTTATTGGCATTCCTATATTTTCTAATTTAAGCTCCTTGGCAATTATGATATGTTTGTCTAACCAATTAGTAAAACCTGTACGCACAGATGATCGCGGAGGAATGGCTTCAAGCAGCTTTTTACTTTCTTCATAAGTTTCCAGGTTAAGCCCCTTAGTTTTAAGTATTTTCTGGCATTCTGAAAGAGTACCTGAGTCGCGAAGAAAACATTCTATAAAATTTCTGCACCTCGGAATCTGATCAATGCCTGCTCGCAGCTTTGAAAGGACGGATCCCTTTGGGGCACGACCTCTCGGAGAATGTCTGAGCAACTGAGCCGCCCAATTCACCAGGCGGCGGAGGTTCATAAATCTTGATTTTGTTGAAACCTTCGGAGGTGCAAGACAGGCAAGAACAGTCTGTTTGAATTTTTTTGAAACTTTACCGACCGCAGAGATAAAGATATCAAACATCGGATGATTCTGATATTCATGTTTTAAAAGATTAGCGACAGTGTGTGATATATCGTCAATGCTGACACTGGGAAGGCCTTGTTCCGCCAAAAGCCTGGTAGCTTTGGCAAGGTCTGTTCCTCCGTCTTTGAGATATGCTACCGGCATTCCCCCGATACCGATAACTTTTTTCAAAAAATCAGCTATGGCCTCACCAGTCCAGGATACTGCTACTGAAACAGCAACGCAGTTTACATCTTTAAGAGTAGGAGCGGTTTCATTCAAATCATGATGGTTAGCATTCAATGACAGCAAAGTAAGAATTTTACCTTTTCCTAAGGCAATACTGATATCTATTATATAAACAAAGCCGTTGGAAAACGGATTGCTGTTAATTTCAGCCCCGCGCAGCGGGACGGCATTTCGGAGTCTTGCTACGGATAATCGGGTGACCCAGTTAATAATTGTCTGAACACATGGGACTTTTGTTATTCCCAAGTAATCAGCAAGAACTCTGAGAACTCTCGGTACCGCTCGGAAACTTATATGAGCAACTATAAAAAGCTTCAAACAAATATAGATAAGTTCTTCTTTGTTGTGAACAGGCTGAGTATTTTTCTGACGTTCTTTTTCCAGTTGTTTTCTGGCTTCATCGGCATCTTTCTTGTATTTATCACGCTCTTTTTTAATACGGCGCTTTTCTTTTTCATGATAACGTGCATTCTTGCCACGTTCAATCGCTTTTTTCTTCCAGTTATCTCTGCTTTTTATCAATTTGGACTTTGAACTCATAATAATCCTCGTAATTTTATTAATATTGACATAATAGTATGGTAAATATGTTAAAATAACAATCAAACTATATATTATCAAGATGAATCTATAATTGATTACATGAAGAGGTCCAAATTGTAGTTAAAAAAATTAAGCCAAAAAGGCTGTTTTTAGACGCCCCAATATAAAACCCATATGTTTGTTTTTCACATCTGTCATCCTATTTTTAAGTTATCACTCGATAATCAAGTTTTTCTGATTATAACGGATTTAGGGGAGGGCCGACCGGTCCCTGTGGGGGCCGCATATTTGTAGCAGTAGCGAATATGCCGCCCCCGCGGGGCTTGGCCGGCGACTGCGAACCTGTTGCTAAAATATGCCGCCCTTACAAGGCTTGGCCGTCCCCATATGCATCAGGCTAAGATTACAACCTACTGTTTTTATTAACTCTGATTTTGCCGGACGGGGTTTGCAACCCCGTCCGGAATATTTTCCGGATCGCCGCCTGCAAACGTTTCGGACGGGGTTGCAAACCCCGTCCGGCAGCCGTCCCGCATTCTTAGCCTGATGCATATGTTGGCCGTCCCTCCTTTAAATTCGTTATAATCATAATAAATCAAGTGCTTATAAATTTTTGTCCTGTAGTATGATTCGATAATCAAATTTTTTTCTGTCATTCTTGCGAAAGCAGGAATCCACTGCTCACGGAACAGCGGCATCGGCCCAAAAAAGAACAAAAAAAGTCGGACATTGGGTTTTAGAATCGTTGGCAATGAACATTTCGGACAGGATTGCAATCCCCATTTTGTTGCAGCGAATGTAAAAAAATATTTTCCAATCTTCAGTCTCACGATAATCAAACGGCGAATCAGAGAAAAGGAGTGCGAAAATTATATTTTCGCATCTCCGCTGTTTTATTTAACCTTTTCTCAGCATTTCCAATGCTTCTTTTGCAGTCAGATTTTCATGCACAATCGCACAGGCTGCTTTTACAAACAGACTCGGGTTTTTATGCTGAAAAACATTTCTCCCGATAGACAATCCTTTTGCCCCTGCCTGCATGGCATCTTCTATGGTTTTGAACATTTCCTCCTCGTTTAGTTTGCTTCCCCCTGCAATCAGGATCGGGGCCGGACAGCCTTCGACAACTTTTGCAAAAGAATCCGGATCTCCGGTATAATTGGTTTTTACAAAATCCGCCCCCAGTTCCGCTCCGATCCTTGCGGCAATTTTTACAACTTCCACATCTTTCTCATCTTTGATCTTTTCGCCCCTCGGATACATCATTGCAATCAGCGGCATTCCCCAGTAGCTGCATTCAATGGCGACTTTCCCGAAATCCTCCAGCATCTCCGCTTCGTTATAGTCACCGACATTGATATGTATCGAAACCCCGTCAGCCCCCATTCGCAAAGCATTTTCAACCGTGTTCACCAAAACTTTCTTATTGGGCCTGGGGGAAAGTGTGCTGGATGCGGAAAGATGAAGAATCAGCCCGATATCTTTTCCATATTTTCTGTGTCCGTACCTCGGAAGACCAATATGCCCGAGAACCGCATTTGCCCCGCCTTCGGCAACCATGTCCACGGTCTCTGACATATCTACCAACCCTTTGATCGGTCCCACACTCACTCCGTGATCCATAGGAACAATAACGCTTTTGCCGGTGTTCCTGTTCATAAGTCTTTCCATTCTGACTGCTTTTCCGATACTGACAAACATTTTTTTTCTCCATTGGTTAAAATCGTTAATTAAATTTTATAAACTTGCTGTTATGACAATGGGTGTTGCAAAGATAGTAAGAGAACGATTTGAGTTTATTCTTGTCTCCAAAAAACTTCAGGTCTCATCTCATCTGGATTTATTGTTTGTTAATTTGCATCGTTGTTATCTCAGAATTCGGCCGCGCCTATATGACCGAACAAATTGGTGAGTATAAATTTGCCTCAATTAAATATCTTTGCAAAATTTGTTTAAACAATTGTACAATTCTCTGAAAAAGGGACATTTTTGAGCGACCTTACTAGGAACAATGCGTTGGACAAGTTTAGGCGTGTGATATTTTTTGGAATAATGTTTCAGAGGCTTCTCCAATCTTAATGATTCTGAATAAACAGCGTCAATGATCACTTGGGACAGCTTTTCTTTACACGATTTTTTGTTCTGATCATACTCGGAGAAAGATTCCGGGTTATCAAAAGGCACATTGTACTTTTGACTCAGCTTATGCCGTAAGCCTTCATGGAATTTCCGAAAATCAATGTCAGGCGCAAAGGTATTTTCCCAATCTGCAATGATCCAGGATTCCAGTTCTGGTGCGGCAAAAGCGATAAACCGTTTTATACGGGCTGCTTTGCCAACACTGTCAATCGCCTCAGAGAACATTTCTTTTTGCTTATCCGCGTCCTTACAGTCCAAGTCGTCCAGCACAAGAATAAGATCACAACTTCCAGATCGCAGAGCGATATTCAACCTGTATTTAATCTGACTTGCAAAACTTTTACCGGTCTGACCGGGAGCATCAATTTTTTTACCCGGTTTAGGCCCCCGCTTGATTCTTGCAGGAGTTATTCTTTCGAAATGACAGTGAGGAAAGTGCTTTCGAAGAAATGGGACAAGTCCATCAATCTCAGATTCTCCGCCACCCGCAAACAGCCACACTACCATGGCCATCCTCCCACTGCATGATCACCGACCCGGTACAAATCTCCCAATTCCCATCCTTCCTCAATTTTAACTTTCAGTTCCTCTTCCGGTAATCTTCTGGGAACAAAATGTTTTTTCCCGTCATACTCAAAACAGAGAACATCTTTATACCTGTCAGTAAAATGATCCAACAGATCCGGGCTGTGCGTGGCAATGATAATCTGGGTTCTTTCAGATGCTGTTTTAATCCATTCAGCCAGTGTTTTCATCCAAGAGGGATGCAGCCCTGTTTCCGGTTCGTCCATGACCAGCAGAGAGGGCAGCACTGGAGAGTGCAAAACAATGGCCCAGCACAGCATTCTTACGGAGCCGTCTGATATATCATTCAGATAAAAACACTCGTTCATTCCTTCCATGTACCATTCCACAGTCAGCCTTAAACGGCCGGAACGAACAGCTCTTATTTTTCTCGTCAGGGGCAAAATATTTTTCATTGCATCATTGATTCTTTCATCAAAATCAAAATCCTTCTGCGTCAGATTATCCAGGACCAGAGGCAGGTTCTCACCCGAGGAAGAAAGAAAGATATCAGCCGGGCCGATCTTCGGCTCTGAATTACGAATATCTTTTAGATTCATATCATTGGCATTGTAAAAACGCCATCCGGATATGATATCCGTCATTTGCCGCCGCACTTTGTAAACGGGCGTGTCTTCAGGAGAAAAAAGACTGAATTCCAGCAGTTCCGGAATCGAACTTAATGTCAGCCTGTTTACCGGAACATCATGCAACTTCTCAAACCGACTGCTTCTTCGGTCTGCATCATTATAGATGGTAACAACTCCGGCACCGCTCTCAGGTTCATGTGCCTTATAATAGCAAAACGGAGAAGTTTCGCCAAGAGCAGGTTGGGAATCACAAAGGATTTCACGTCTGACTATCGGATTGGTGTTTGCTCCTTTTAACATGATATCTAATTCAAGTTTAATCTCTCTTCGGATCACTTCAACAGCATTGAACTCAAATTCAAAACTGACGGTTGCAGGTGCCTGAACCGTGGCATCCAGAATTTTATGATCTCCCAGTTCAATGACTGCTTCTTCAAAATCGGTAACACCTCTTCCCTCATCAGAATTGGATATCAGGCAGTTTCTCATAAATTTGAGAAGCGCAATTAAATTGCTCTTTCCTGAACCGTTCGGGCCGATAAGCACGTTTAAGTTGTTTAAGGGAAGATGGTTTTCAATTTTGATATTTTTAAAATTCTTCAGTATCAGCTTTGAGAGCATCAGAGATGTATTCATAAAACAAACCTTTCATTTTTCCGGAACCGCCTGAAACCTCTCCTTTGGCGGATTAAAATACCCATATATCAGTTTGGGAAAAGCCTTGTGAATCTGTTTAAGCGCATTTTTCATGCTCATGGGGCTGCCGTGTTCTGTGACGCTGTTCATGACTTTCCAATATCTGAGGGGATCAAAATTCAGGTTCCGCCACTGAATCATGTTTATGGGATATTCACGAAGAAACGCGAGCAATGCGCTGACTTCTTCCGGTGTGTCAGTAAACCCCGGACAGTTCAGATAATTTACAGACACGAATTTCCCCCGGCGGATCGCCATATCAATCCCTTTCACAACATCTGAAAAATGGTATCCGTTTGGGCGAAAATAGGCATTATAACATTTTTCTCTGACGCTGTTCATGCTGATACGCATACTGTCAAGCCCCGCGTCAAACAGTTTTTCCAGAATATCCGGCCGGCTTCCGTTTGTGTTCATATTAATCGTGCCGTTTTTTGTTTTGCCGCGTATGATGCGGATGGCCGGTTCAATGACATCCGCAGCTAACAGCGGATCCCCTTCGCAGCCCTGGCCAAAGCTGACCACACTTTTTTTGACGCTTCTGATATGCTCAAGTGCCACTTCCGCAATTTCTTCAGGAGACGGCGTGAACGCAATTCGATCCTGACTGTTTGGGATTTCATCCCCCTTTTGAAAAGAAATACAGCCCAGACATCTGGCATTACAACGCTGAGATGTGGGCAGCGGTGCCTCATATCTTTTCAAAAAGAAATTCTTTCCCGCGGGACATCCATACGTCAGCGCGCATTTCTCAAGATGCTGTCTCAGTCTGTTGGACGGCATTTTTTTTCTCATTTTACGCACACCCGCGACCACCTTTTCCCGTCGCATCAGCCTGAGGTCCTGGCGTTTCTCACTGTCCACAAGAATCACGGCGCTTCTGAATTTTCCCTTGTGCCATCCGACCGCTCCGTAGGAAAAAAGGGGAAGAAATCCCGCGCCGTTGTTTTCCTCATACGCGCTCACATATGAAAGCACATATCCGGGAGAATTAAACGCTGCCACCGGAAATATCGCCTCCCCGGGGACATAAGGATTCTCCGCCAGTGTCTCAAATCTGTTCATATCCATGTTGTACAGCACAGGGAGTCTGTCGGGCAGGAACATCAGTTCTCCGCCATAAGGCATATTTACAGTGTTCTTGTGCGTGAGAAGCGCAAGGGAGGAACCGGCCATACCTGAGGCCGCGTAACCTTCCAGTTCGAAAATTTCACCGTTTGGGTTTGCAACAACTGCTGTTATCATAATTATCTGTCAGAAGGGCCAGAAGCCGCTGTCCTTTTCCTTATTTTTGAGGATTTCATTTTTTCTTTGTGTGAGTTTGTCGTGCCAGTCTTTGATAAGTTTGTCCCCGATATATTTGTCAATCAGAGAGATATCCTCATTCTTATGACTCAGGGCATTCATGAGTCCCTTATAATATCCCTCGGAGACTTTTTCGATTCTCATGGGATAAATTATCAGATTTACAGGTTCTTTTTCTCCCACTTCAAACTGATTTTTATATTTGCCTTTATTCGGGGCGATAAAGAAGGATTGTTTTGCAAAGCCTCTTTTTGAGTCATCCTTTGCTTCCCACGATTCGTCATCATATGCGGATGCTTTCCCATATTCGCCGCTCCACGCCGCTGCCATGCGTACAAAATATCGGTTATCTGAAGTGTTCCTGACCTCATAAACAGCCTTGTAACCATACACATCTTCTTTGTATCTGTTTCCCGGATTTGGCGATTTTCCGCCGCTGTCATCATCCGGATTGTCAGTGTCATCGCTGACAAACCTTTCACCGATCTTTCCATATTTGAAAGAATGGCTGACAGAGAGTTCGTGCAATGCCAAAAAATTTTTGGATATCCAGGATTTTTCTATGATTTCAGGATAGTATAACAGTCGTCTCAGGAGCTGATAATATGTATTCTTGTTCAGAGCAATATTATTCGGACGGATTGTTTCCAAAAAATTCTGATATTTTTCCTCATCTTTATAGGCAATATCATATTTATAAACGTGCCGGTCATCCGTGGCAAATATTGTATGCTTATGTGCTGTCAGACTTTCGCCTTTGGCTTCAATTTTTTTTATTAATTTTAAGGTGTTAAAATCATAAAACAAGAGACCTTTGTTATGCCGCAGTGCGAGAATCAGCAGTTCGTCTCTGTGATTCGCCAGTATTCTCTTTGAAGTGACAATCAGGTCCTCAATGGATTTTTCTGCCTTAATCTTTTTAATGAGCTTCTCATTTTCCAGATTTCTGACGGCAAATCTGTTGTTTTTATATTCAACCATGTATTTTTTATAAAAAAAGACAATGGAATTGTTCAGGGCTTTCGGATAGGTTTTCAGCAGATTCTGCCCTTCAATATCCCATACAAAAACCGTCTTTTCTCCCACACCGATTAATTTGTCATGAATGATTCTGATTCCTGTTATACATTCTTTCTTGTTCCAGTCCGCGTTGTCTTGGTTTGCAGAATAGTTCCCTGAAAATTCCAGCGTGTCGTAATCCCACGCGTTAATCACCTCTCCGCATGAACTGATGTATAATGTGTTTCCCTCAACCTCGATGGACCCCACATAATGCCCGGCACCGAGTTTTATGGTTCTGACTTCATTTATATCTGTATCCCATATCACTGCCGCGTCAACATCTTTGTCTGATCCGCCTGATATGACCGTGTTTCCGAAAATTTTTCTCACACCGCCGGCGTATTTCGCATAAGCCTCATTTTTTAATTTGTCTGAAAATCTGAGGGTGTCAGGATCAAAAATATAAATTTCCCCGTTCGCGGCATTTTCAAATATCCACACTTTGTTATTCACGATGTAAGGACGACTGTAATATACCCCCGGAAGTTTATATTTTATCATGTTTTTATTATTGGCTTCAAATATAAACCCGATCTCAGTCCACATCTCCAATTTCACATAGATTTCAAAAGGAATATCATAAATACTGAGTACCCCCCTGTTTACCGCATTTCTCAGTTTTTCTCTTTTTTTGAGATTCTCTTTTGTCAGTTCCGCGTAAGATATTCCGGCTGCTCCCCATATGAAAAACGGGGGCAGCATAAATAAAAAAACGATCAGAGTAATGGAAAGCTTTCGTAACATTTTCTCCTTTATCCTATTTCTGTCCGTAAATGACAAAGCTGTTTGAAATAAATCTGTCTGTAATGTTCTGTTTTACAGGCAGACGGGTACTCCGAGACACAAATATGTACACACAGGCAAAGACAAGGCATGCCTTGTCTCTGCCCCCCTTTTTTTTGTGTCTTGGTGTACTACAGATCACCTAAAAGCAGTTTCTGATATTCTTCCTTAGCTTTTTTTACCAGAAATTGACAGGCTTTGTTATTTTTATATTTATTAATAAATAGTTCCAATTTTCTCAGGGTCGGATGTTTTAGTATTGCTTCCAGTTCCTTTTGCACGGCCGCGACTTTTCCTCCCCTGATGACTTTCGGAGGAACAATTTCCGGCTGCTGATATCTGATTTCCGGCTGCCGGGATTCAGTTCCCATCTGCCGGGATTCAGTTCCCGTCTGTGTGGCGGGTCCGGGCGTATCCGGTTTCCGGGAAAGCCCTGTCTTACTGCTGATTTCCCGAAGATATCCATGCAATAGCGGAATTGTCTTTTTTATCTGCTTTGCATATTGTGAACTTATCCACCCCCTGTCCGTCTGAATCCATCCGTCTCTTACAACCCTGGCAAAAACTCTGTCCCCCTTGATATATTTCCCGATGATTTCCGCAGTTGTGGAATTACCGGCTCTGATATTCAGATCACTGACCATGATAAGATAACAATGATGACCAAAACTTGAATATTTTTCCATAAATTGCTGCATATCTTTCACAGACCCGGAAGTTCTGATTTTACCATAATCTCTTCTCACAACTGCTTCAAACAGTTGCTCTGCCTCTGACACATAATGCCCATTTGAGAATTCGGAAAAATAAGCGTCAAAAACAGTCACGTCATCATCATTTCGGTGATTTTTTATTCTATTTAACAGGTTGTACTCTTTAGCCAGTTTGTAAAGCTCCATTTTGCTATATGTGCCTGAAGCCATTTCATAAGTTAAAAAATAGGGGGTCGCGCCATTCTCCAGCAACACTTTGAATGCTTCATAATTTTCATAATCAAACGCGTACCACAAGGCGGATTTTCCATCATGATCTTTCCGATTAACATCTTCACCACTTAATAACAAGTTTTTGATCAATATGATATTATTCGACTTTGCCGCGGCAAACAATGGTGGCAAAGACGCTTTAAGGGGAGATCGTCTTATCTGATCAAAAGCTTCATCGGGGAGCGTCTGAGAAGACGTTGCACAGCCTGAGCAGATAAGCAGAAACAAAATGAACGCGGGTAATAATTTTTTTTGATACATAAAAACAACTCCGTCAATGCAGGTAAATTTTTAACGTGATCCGATAATCGTAACCTCAATTTTTCTTTTCCTCGGATGGTTGTCATGATTTATCACAACCACCTGCTGCCATGTTCCCAGAGCCAGTTTGCCTTTTCGGATGGGAAGGGATATGGAAGGTCCGAGAAGGGCCGCCTGGACATGGCTGTGCCCGTTTCCGTCATGCCAGGCTTTTTCATGTTCATATTCCTGATCCGGGGGCGCGATTTTGTTAATGGCTCTTTTCAGGTCTTCCACGACTCCCGGCTCATATTCAATTGTTGTCAGTGATCCTGTCGAACCGATGACTGTGGCGTTCAGATTGCCATCTGTCACTTGCGATTCTGCAATGAACACTTTCAATAAATCTGTTATGTCCTTAATGTCAATCCCAATTTTTGTCTGAACTTCTGTTGTACCCAGATATATCAATGGTGAGTTCATATTATCCATCCTTTGATTGTTAGTCGCTGTTGTTTACATTACACCGCATTTGCTTTTTGCTTTGCTTCTTGCCACAGCACATCAAAAACAAATTCCTGATATTGTTTTTTAAAATCAGAATCATCCATGAATTTTTTATAAACACCTGTATGCGTAAACATCAGCATCTGTATCAGTTCCAGTATCTTATCATCTGATGTGATCTTTGCATTATCTTTGTCAGAATTTTTTATGGATTGCAATGTTTCCAGGTCTGCTCTCAATTTATCCGGTATCTGCCCCGTCAGAATTTGTTCTGCCTCTCTTGCATCAACCCCCTCTCCCCAGTCAATATTGCCAACTCTTTTATTAAATTCTGAAATAATGCTTTCAAGCGTGTCATATTCATGTTCTGATTTGCCAGCACCGGTACTGACAGGTATCGGTTCAATGATATTTCCGTCTTCATCCGGAGATATGTTTGTGGTGCCAAGTTTGTGAATCCGGTAACTGTCCATATCCACAGCTTCCAGAATATTTTCAACGGGTTCGTCATTTTCCACTTTCAGTTTCGGAACCAGATGTTTTAAAAAAAGCCAGAGTTTTTCCCAATACGGATTATTAAAATCAAGGAGTTTGGAAAGGTAAGCATAAGTTCGGACAAAGGATTTGGCATCTGATTTGAATTTTATCTGTTCTTCCTGTTCAAGCTTCTGCTCAAAGTCGCTTGCAACCCTGTCAATAATCGAATCTAAAAGGCTTCTTTCCGATTTTGAATAAAAGCGTTTGAAAAACCGGTCAATATCATCATCACAATAAAGCTGTTTTTTATCCAAATCCTCCTGCAAGTCATTCAGCTTGTTCACATCGGTTTCCCGGCTGAGAACGGTTGTGGTGTGAAACGGTGCAAAAGCTTCCTGTATGTCCTCGGCATTGTTGAAAAAGTCCAGAACAAAGGTGTCGGTTTTATGGGGGTTGCAAGCTCGGTTTAATCTGGAAAGAGTTTGGACTGCCTGAACACCGGAGAGTTCTTTGTCAACATACATGGTATGCAGCAATGGCTGGTCAAAACCGGTCTGAAATTTGTTTGCCACAATCAGAAATCGGTATGGCTCTTTTTTAAACTGTTTCGGAATGTCGTTATTTCCGTCAGGAAAACTGTTCATATCTGCTTCGCTTAACTCTTCTCCGGTTTTGTAATGGGCTTTTTTGCCGGAAAAAGCCACAATGGCTTTGTAAGGCGAACGGATTTCTCTGAGGTAAGCGTCAAACGCGTCTTTGTATTTCATGGTTGCTTCTATTGACTTTGTAACCACCATTGCCCTGGCGCTTCCGTTGATTAGCTGACGGACATTTTCATTGAAATGGTCAATCATAATGCGTGATTTTTCCGCAATTGCCAGTTCATTGCCCTCCACAAAATTTTTCAGTTTTTTATAAGCTTTCTGGGTCTCATAGATGCTGTCGCGTGTAATCTTGTTGCCCCGGGGCGTGGTGCCTTTTTCCCGGATTTTGTAATAAGATTTATAAGTTGTATAATTTTGCAACACGTCAAGGATGAATTCCTCCTGAATTGCCTGTTTCATGGAATAAGTGTGAAATGCTTTGAATGTGCCGTCTGTCTGTTTGCAACCGAATGTTTCAAGGGTTTTGTTTTTCGGGGTTGCTGTGAACGCAAAGTAGGAAGCGTTTTTAAGCATCCTGCGGCTTTCAATCAGGTGATTGACCAAATCCTCAGTGCTGATATTGCCTTCTTCGTCTTTATCAAGTTCCAAAATATTGTGGTCTGAAAAAAAAGCGTTCATGCTTGCCGCAGCCAGTCCGCTCTGGCTGCTGTGCGCTTCGTCAATAAGAAAGGCGATATTTTTTGCAGGCATCTCCTGCACAGCTTTAATAACCCAGGGAAAGGTCTGCACGGTGCAGATAATGATTCTTTTGTTGTTTTCCAGTGCCAGCCGCATATGGGTTGTTTTGGAAAAAGAGGTTTCACACGGATCCAATGCTCTGATATCCGAGGCATTGCCGGTGACGGCTTCCACAATTTTTTTCACCTGAGCAAAGGCTTTGATATTTTCTCTTATCTGTGCGTCAAGCACGGTGCGGTCTGTGACAACCACGATGCTGTCAAAGATCGGGTGAATATTGCTCTGATCATATAAGCCTGTGAGCTGATGGGCAAGCCATGTGATGGAGTTTGATTTTCCGGAACCTGCTGAATGCTGGATAAGATAGCGGTTTCCCACGCTGTTTTTTTTGGCATGGGCAAGCAGTTTTCGAACCACGGTCAGCTGATGATACCGGGGAAATATGAGTTTCTTTTTTGTTTTTTTGGTGTCCGGGTCTTTTTCTGTCAATACCTGTGCATATTTTTCAATGATGTTGCCAAGGCTTTCTTTGCTAAAAATATCTTCCCAGAGATAGGCTGTTTTCAAGCCTTCCGGGTTGACCGGATTGCCTGCCCCGAAAGGCGCAAAAGCCGTGCCGTCATTCAGACCTTTGTTAAACGGCATAAAAAAAGTGTTTTTGCCGTTTAAATGTGTGGTCATAAAAACAAGGTCCGTATCCGCGGCAAAATGCACGAGACAACGGGAAAAATGGAAAATTTTGTCTTTGGGATTGCGATCATGCTTGTATTGCCGGATGGCGTTTTTTACTGCCTGATGCGTGTACGCGTTTTTCAGTTCAAGGGTGATGATGGGCAGTCCGTTCAGGAAGATGACCAGATCAAGGCGGTTTTTGTTATCGGCCGTGTAATACAATTCCTGTGTTACGGAAAAAATATTGGCTTCATAGCGTTGCTGATCTTTTATATTGTGGAGTGAATTGGGTTTGGGATAAAAAAGGTCAATGGTTTTGTCAAAGTATTTCAACCCTTTTCGCAGCACTTCCACAATGCCGTTTTTTTGGATTTTGCTGTCAAGTCGGCTGAAAAATGAGCGTTCACCTTTTTTTCGGATAAAGTCATAGCTGTGCGGCTGGCTGTTTTGAACAAACGCTGAAAGACCAGCTCTGCTGACGCAGAATTCACGGTCAAAGTCATTGGATTTTGTTTCAATATAACCCTGCTTTTCAACCAGTTCCTTGACGATAAGCTTTTGAAAACCTTTTTCTGATGTGTCAGATGTCTTCATATCCCTCCGGTAAAATTTTCAGCTCCTGTTTTACAGTGTCTGGCATTTTGGATATTTTTTTCATTCTCAATTCTCAATTCTGTTTTTTCAGTATCAGTTCCAAGGCTTTTTTTTTGATTTGCGACTCATCCACTTTCCGGGCAAGCTCGGTCTCGTCAAAAGCCCCTCCGAATGCTTCAAGCGACGCATATTTCAAAGATGCCTGGTAACTTTCCTCCACTGATTCTTTCAGTTCATCTTCAGTCAGATAGTAACCGCCGGCTTTCCTTCTTTTATTTGTTTTTTCAATCTGGCGCAAAGCATTATGAACAGAGGCTTCCCAGGAGCGGGTTGTTCTTTTTTCCGCATGTTTTTTGATAAGATGAATAAGCAGAACATCCAGAAAACTTTCAATTTTATTGATTTTGTCTTCCCTGCTCATTTCCTCCATTTCTCCCAGTAAAACCAACGCGTCCGCATAACGCCCCTCCTCAATATGAGTTCTGAGTTCAAATAGCTCTTCCATTTTGTTTTATCCCCGAAATGAATTTTGATATAAGCCGTCTAAATCCGTTAATTTTTTTTCGCCCATTTTTTTGTCTGTTTTCGACTGCCCTTCGACAAACTCAGTGCGCAGGTTGGTCATGCCGTTCCCTGAGCTTGTCGAAGGGAATGGCATCAAAAAGCCTCAGTCAAAACCGAGAAGCTCTCTGTTTGTGATGGAGAACCGTTCATCCAGATAGTATGCAATTGCCCCGGCAAGAACTGTCTCTGCTTCTTCCCGGGTATAGTTCAATTTTTGCGTCAGATCGGAACCGCATTTTTGTAATCTCCATTCAATCATTTCAGCCGTCTGACGGATGAGGAAATAAAGGTTGTCAAAAAAATCACCATGTTCTTCAAGCTGTTGCTCAGAGGCGGGACGCTCAGATTTTTTCCTAAAAAATTTTTTTGCATATTCTTTGACATCATCCAATTTTGTAAATCTGTACTGCTCACTACTAGGCCGGCTGTGTATTTTATCAAGTTTTTCCTGAATTTCTTTTCTTTTTCCAAAGCCGCTGCTTTTTTAGTATGTCAATAAAGATGGTGCTGAATAAGGAGGGTTCTCCGGCTTTTATTTCCAGCTTCTCAAGCATTTCTCTCAGGATCAGCCCGAACCGTTCTTTTTCATTATCAATGGAAATCGCACATATTCCCATTTCTATCAGAGAACGATTGAGCTCTGAGTCCCAGGAATCAGAATAATCTTTGCTTTCGCCATGTTCTGAAAAATGTATCAACATCTTTGCGGGTCTGAAAGTCAGTCCGTCCCTCTCTCTTCTCAGTTCAAACTGAATGCCGGCATCAGGCTTATTTGTCAGATATTCTCGAACCAGGAAAACTGCCGGATGTTCGCTTTCTGTTGCAGACGGTTGAAAATATTTGTCAAGTTCGGACATAATCACCTCCGATTATTTGATTTTTAATATTTACAGGCGGCTTTGAGCGAGTCAAGTACAAATATTGCCAAGATGCAAACCAATTGACAATTTTCAAATATTCCGTCCCGTAGGGATTCTTGAAAGCAGCCCGGCAATTCATTGCCTGGACCGGTAAGTCCCCCGATATTCCGTCCCGTAGGGACGCTTGAGAAAATCCCGTTTTTTTCAAGCGTCCCTATGGGACGCATTATATTTGAGAGATTCCGCTCCCGGCAATGAATTGCCGGGCTATTTTCAGATGTCCCTACGGGACAATTATCAATTGCCAATTGTCAATTGTCCATTATCAATTATCAATTATCAATTGCCAATTATCAATTATCAATTATTTTCACCCGCCCCGTGACAACATGATAAATCAGGCTTTGCAGATATTCTTTGACAAGGGTTATTTCTTTTTCGGCTTTATCAATGGCTTGGTCTATTTTGGCGGCTTGGGTTTCGATGTGGGTGACGATTTGTTGCTGTTCTTCTTTTGTGGGGACAATACACTCAATTTCTTTAAGTTTTTCCCTTGTCAGATGTGCAATGCTTACCTGGTTGACAATTGCTTTGAAAACTCCAGTGTGACCAATAGAATAAAAATAATACAAGTAGAATTTATTATAGTTGTTTTTGTCAATTGTTACCTTATGAACAGAGTTCTGGATGTAGCACTCTTCAATTTCATTTTCCCAAATACATGTTTTGCCAACCTCGCCACCTTCACTTAACAACAAATCGCCTTTTTCAACCTTATATAACTTCAGTTCATGATTTGAAAACCACATTTTGTCAATGTTTGTGGCAATAACATTTATCCATCCAATATTTTTTGATTTAAGATAATGCTTATAGTGATAACCGCCTAAGTCATTGCTGCATAACATTTTTCCCAAAACAATTTTGCCGATGAACTTCAACTTCCTCACTTCCCAATGCGCCGGAATCTCCCCAAGCCATTCAACACCGCTGTCTTTCATTGGCGCATCAGGATTCAAGCCTTTGGTGACAGCTTTATTGATGATGGCTTTTTTCTGCTCTTCTAAGAGTTCAATAACCCGTGTCTGCTTTTCAATAAAGGTATTCGCCTGTTCAGTTTTGCGGTTGAGAAAATCGGCGATTACCTTTTGCTCAGAAACTGGTGGCAGGGGCATTATAGAATTTCTGAACTTTGAATAATCAATATTCTGTCCCTGCCGTATTCCAGTTACATAGATATTTAAATTTTCAATCAGCCCTTTGGATTTGAATAAAAACTTGAAATATTGACCATCAACCATCTTTTTTGGAATCATTATTGTATATGCAGGGCTGATAATTCCACGATAATGTGCAATCTCTATTCCACCTTGAAAAGAGCGAAGGCTTATAACAAAATCACCTTTTTCAACAAGTTTCAGATTTTGTAAATCATTAACAGCTACAACTGTTCTATTCTCATACATTTCTTTAGGCACTACGCCTTTTGTTTGGGTAGCTGCAAGCAGAGGTTCTTGTGGATATCCTTTTTGACTACGTTCCTTAAAAAGATGTTTTATTTTGGTAGGTTGCCAATACGTCGGAATCTTCCCAAGCCACTCAACACCGCTATCCTTATACTTTTTATAAGGCTTCAAACGAATATTCATTATCAATTTTCCATTATCAATTATCAATTATCAATTCCAAAAGTCCTTCTGTTTCTTCCTGCAACTTTGCTATATCTGCGACAATCTCTTCCAGACTCCTCGGAGGTTCATATTGATAGAAATACCGGGTAAATGAAATTTCATAGCCTTTCACGGTTTTGCTATGATCTATCCACGCATCCGGAACATATGGCAGCACTTCCCGCTTGAAATATTTCTCAATATCCTCATACAAAGGAATCTGCTCACTGTCTCTCAGATCGCTGTCCGACTCATAAACAACAGTGCCATCTTTCTCAGTCTTTTTGATAACGGCTTCGGCTTCCTCATCTTTCCAAGTTACTGCATTGAAAATCATCTTTTTTTCCGAAGCAGTCAGTTTGATTTTAAGCAATTTTAAAGCCTCATTCACATCATGCTGAAACAGATTAAAATTGCTGTATTCCCTGTTGCCCATTTCTTCAAAAAGCATCAGGGCGATTTTCATCATTTTTCTCTGTGTTTCCCAGAACTTTCGGTCAAAGAGCTTCTTTTTGTTGGCAGGGCTGATCTTTGTTTCATTCTTCTCCAGCCACTTCTCAATATCTGCTTTAAACGCTTTTAAGCCCTCATAAACCTTGTCTCCGAATTTGCCGTAAACCCATTGCATCTCATCCTGAAGGGATTTATGAAAACGCAGACCCTCAGCCGCTTCCTGCGTGATATTTGCCTTTAGCCGCAAAGGGCGGTCAACAGTTATTTTCCAGTAGCCAAAATCATCATTGTCAAATATTTTGGAAATCTCTGTTTCCTTAAAATCAAGATATATCTGGGTAACTGAGTTTATCTGTTCTTTGGTTAGTTCGCAATTTTTTTGCCCCAGATTTTTCCGCAGCTTCTGATAAATATCAATCGCATTGATCAGCTGAACCTTGCCCCTGCGATGTGCCTCTTTTTTATTTGAAACTATCCAGACATAAGTGGGAATGCCGGTATTGTAAAAGATGTTTTTCGGCAGGGCAATAATACATTCCAGCAAATCCCCCTCAATAATCATCTGGCGGATATTGCTCGTTCCCTGTCCCGCATCGCCGGTAAAAAGTGCGGACCCGTTATGAACCGTGGCAATGCGGCTGCCCATGTCTGTATTCTTTTTCATTTTGGAAATCATATTGACCAGGAACAACAACTGCCCGTCATCAATGGACGGCAGCCCCACCTGAAACCGGGGGTCTTTGATGATTTCCTTACTCTTTTTGCCCCTGTCTCTGACAATGGCATCTTCATCAATCTTCCATGCTTTGCCATATGGGGGATTGGAGAGCATAAAATCAAATGCTTTGCCAAAAAAGCCGTCATTGGAAAGGGTTGAGCCATAAACAACATTTTCAGACAGATTCTCCTTTGGTTTGGCCTTTATCAGCATATCGCCGGTGCAAATTGCCCATGTTTCCGGGTTGACTTCCTGCCCGAACAAAGAAAAATCGCATTTGTTTTCAGTAATTTTTTTTGCATATTTTTCCGCCTCGGTCAGCATTCCTCCGGAACCGCAGGCAGGATCGTAAATGCTGAAGCGGGCGCGTTCTTTTTCGCGTAATTTGTCTTTTACCGGTTCAAAAAGAATCTGGGTCATCAGGCGGATGATTTCTCTCGGTGTAAAATGCTCTCCGGCCTCCTCGTTATTCTCCTCATTGAATTTTCGGATCAGCTCTTCAAACACATACCCCATGCCCAGATTGCTCAGACCCGGAAGTTTTTCACCCCTGGCATTGATGACATCATTGGGACTCAGGTTGATGCTGTTTGAGGTCAGCTTTTCAATCAGACCGTAAGTAATGCCCGCGTCCTTCATGGTTTCCAACTGATTTCTGACTTTGAACTTGCTGATGATTTCCTGAACATTGGGACTGAACCCGTCAAGATATGTTTCCAAATTGGTGTCAGTTTTATCAGGGTCGGACAGCAGAGAAACAAAGGGATATTCTGAGTCTTTCGGACCATTCATGCCCATTGTAAACGATGATGTATTGTAAAACGGATAACCGGATATTTTAGTAAGACCTATTTTGTCATCAATCTTATTTTCAATCATAAACTGGTTGGCTTTAAGCACTTTTTCTTTGCCGGGTTCCAGTAAGACATCTATTCTGCGTAAAACAGTAAAAGGAAGAATGATATCCCTGTATTTTCCCCTTACAAAGACATCCCGGAGGACATCATCGGCAATTCCCCATATAAAACTTACGATCTGATTGTGAACCTTATGATTCATTTATGCACTTTCCTAATTTGTGATTTGTCCTTTGGCTATTATGATTTATCCCTGTGAAGTTTATCTCGCCTTTGATTTTACATAGCTTTCCAAATCATTAAGCAGTTGTTTTTGTTTATTATCAACATTCTGATTTTCTCTGATATCCATGATTTCTGCAAGAACGTCCTTAAAATTACCGTATGGCTTTCCTCTGTAATCAATCAATGCTTTTTTGTCATCATATATGTGATCATATAAATGACGTTCAAATTTTTCTAAAAATACCTTTGGCGTATATGAAGGATAATTGCGGCAAAAAATTCGAATCGCCAATCTTTTCATTTCAGGGTTCGTAAAGCGATCTGCAAGTTTAAGCTTGTCTGATAAAGAAGCTGTATGAAAATCACGACATAAACTTTCATCTGTCTTATCAGGAAATCCCATTTGATAAAGTGCCGCATCAACATCCAAATCAGGAATTATCGGATATTCATATTCGCGGTAATAGCGAATAATATCTTGTAATATATCATCATGTTTCCGGAACCAATTTTTATTTTTTTCAACACATGCCAGACGTTCCTCATCTAAATTTTTTAAAAAGCGATTCTCCGGTGCAAGCAACAAATTTGATTCTCCGTATTTTTTACGAACTACCCAGGTTTTTTCTGGTATTGTTTCAGTTGTCGTTTCTCTTAAATCTGGCAAATCAAGTCTCAACCAAAGCGTCTGATTTGAATAAGGAACAGAATCTCCTATATAAAGCACAGGAATTTGATATTTTTGCTCTGAACCATAGTTTGTACCGACCATTAACCCCCAAATTTCTTTTCTTCCATCATGGTCGAAAAAATATGGTAAGTTAGTGATACGTTTCTTATCCTCATTTTTTATGAAATAACCAATTAAATAATTCCACATTTTTTGTTCTTTAGCCAATATTTTCGCCAGTTCAATTGTTGCTTCAACATCAACCAGGGCATCATGAGCCTGTCCCGTAACAAGCTGATTCTCCCGGCTGACATGCTCTAATTTCAAAGTCGGTTTTCCATTAATTTCAGGCCATTTTAATACATTGTTTTGAAATAAATAATACATGGTTACGACAGGGAGCATATCCATTCGGTAGCAGCCATTTTTAAACTGATGCGTATAAACAGGCAGAAGATTTCGATGAAAAGAAAAACGCAAAAATTTGTCATCAAAATTAAACGAATTATATCCGATACTTATTGTGTTCGGCTGATTAAATAAGGTATGAATTTTTGTAACCGCCTCAAATTCGCATATGCCATTCATGGTGTCAGGGACAGAAATTCTGTTGGTAATGTTTGCCTGAGCCGAGTAAACCACATCCGGTCGTAATTGTACAAATGTTGAATATCGTTCAATTTCATTAAACTGCATATCTGTACGAATTGCGGCAAACTGCAGAATCTGATCAAAACATATGTTTAACCCGGTTGTTTCCAAGTCATAGAAAAGATAAGACTTCATTTTTTTCTCCATAATTTTACATGTAGCATATGAAAACGAATGACAAGGCTTCTGATCTCGTTCCCATGTAAGGGAACTCGAAATAGGTTCAGGAGAATGCAGGGTGGGTGTAGCGAAGCGAAACCCACCATCTGCGTTGTCTGTCCATAAATTTTCCGGCATTTTTTTCCGATCCGGAGTGCGAAAATAAAATTTTCGCACTCCGGATTCTCATTCTGTTCAGATTACACCAGATTTTTTTCATCTGGTTCGTCATTTTTCACTTTCAGTTTCGAAATCAGATGTTTTAAAAAAGCCGGATGTAATAAAAAAGGGAAACCCGCCAAGGTTCCCCTTTTTCAAAAAGCACAAGCTCAGATCAGGAAAAATTCTCTGGTTCCCGACAAATCTCTCGGACATTTTTCCAGTCGCTATTTGTATTCATAGCACACCATAAGTCATACTTTTTCTGTAAATTCAGCCACAGGTCCGGTGTTGTACCGAAAGCCTGAGACAGTCGCAGAGCCATTTCCGGCGTAACAGATTTTCGCTCATTGACAATGGCGGACACCGCTTTTCTGGAAACGCGGAGCGATTCAGCCAGCCCAGTAATCGTCAGGGACAAAGGACCAATATACATATTTCGTATGATACGCCCAGGATGTGCGGGCTTTCTTTGCATGTTCATAACTTTTTAATCTTCTGCTACCCCGAACATCAAAGAATGTAATGAATTATCAAACTGTTGAACTCGTTTTGCAAGGGATTGGCACATAAAATTATTACATTCTTTGGTGTCCACGGTAATATAATATCCGGTTCAGCCTGCGCTTTCCCTCCCAAAAAAGGCAGGCTGCCGATTCTAATGATAATTCAAATAATCTACAACATGAGCATCGCCATTTTCAAATCTGAAAGTAATACGCCATGCTCCGGATACTTTAACTACCCATATGTTATCTTTTTTGGGCAACAACGGGTGTAAGTCAGATCCGGGGAAATTGATGTCTCTGATCTCGGATGCGGCATCAATTAGATCCAAAATATCAGCGATCCTGTCCGCATATTTGGACTGAATACCTTTTTTAATCCCCTTGTAAAAAAAATTCTCCAACCCCTTGTGACTGAATGACCTGATCAAGGTCCTAGCCTCGGATTCTTCCGGGAGGTAACAAAAGAATCATAACAGCCCTCCTTCGAAGTTTGTTTATCAATGAACCAACAAATTGTAACCTCTACGGTTACAATTTGAATCAAAAAATAATACGATAAAAGAATGTTGTCAAGTTAAAACTCTCACAGCGAATCATAAATACGAGAAGAAGTGAAATCTCAACAATTCCGAATTTATTCCTCCGCAGACATTGCATCGGGTTGTTCCTCCGTTTCTTGTAATCGCTCACCAGCCCCTCCCTGTGAAGTCAGGGTCTCCCGGTTCCAATAAATCTGTTTTTTCTGCTCTCCCCGGCGCAGCTCACAGAGACGACGTTTGCAAATAGGGCAGTCCGGTGAAATGCAGGGATCCATATGGATAAGGACACTTGCAGTTCCTCCGAAATAAATATTGATAAGGTTTTCCACCTGCTTACTTTCGCAATGCGCTTCCTCCAGGGTGAAATACCGGGGTAAAATCAGGTGAAAATCAATATGAATCAGATTTCCCGAACGCCAGGCCCGGAGCTGGTGAACATCAATCCATATATCTTTTCGATTTTCATTCAGCAAGCCGGAGATGCTCTCAAGAAGCTCGGGTTCCGAAGCATCCATAAGCCCGGCAAAGGACTGGCTGACCAGATTTCCCCCTGACACAAGAATATTTAATCCCACCAGACAGGCGATGATGCCATCCATCCAGTATAGCCCTGTCAGGTGAACTAAAAAAAGACCCAGAACAACACCGCCGGATGTATAAACATCTGTTATAATATGTTTGCCGTCAGCAATAAGCGCGAGTGAGCGGGTTCGTTTGCCCACCCGTATAAGCATTATTCCCAGGAAAAGATTGATTAAGCTGATTCCGAAGAGAATCAGCAATCCGCTTTCAAGCTGAGGGATCTGACGAGGATGCATAATATGGGATATCCCCACTTTAAAAATACCCAGTGCGGCAAGGATAATGAGCGCGCCTTCAAAGCCCGCGGAGAAATATTCGATCTTGCCATGACCATAAGGATGATTCTCATCCGGCGGTATGGCTGCGAAGATGACACTTCCCAGGGCAAAGGCGCTTGCCACCACATTGATGATAGATTCAAGAGCATCGGAAAGGACTGCTGAAGAATCAGTGATCTGATAAACGTAGAATTTTCCTGCCATCAGCAGAAGGCTGATAAAGAATGACGAACTGATAGCCATGAGACGAGCCTTAAATTGGTCTCTTTCAGATGATGCTGTATGATTTTTTTGTTCGGACATTTTGGCATCCTTCATATTTGCCCAAAAGTACTTTACACTTTTGGTGATTTGAAAAAAAGTCCATTTTTTTTCAATCTACAAATTTTGTAGCTAAATAAAAGTAATATTTACAAATAGATATTGTAAAATCTACAAATTTTGTAGTTTTTTACACACTTCAAACATGATTAGCTAAAATTAACTACAAAATTTGTAGTTTTTTTTGTAATAGGTTGTTTATATTATAAAAATAATCAAAATTATCATGAATTAAAAAAAACATAAAAAATTCATTTTAGCTGAAAGTGTAAACTACTAAATGAAGGATGCCGACATTTTTTTGAAATAAAAAACAACTAGTCTTTGACCCCAATGATTCCGACGGGTGAAAGAAAGGCCTCCGCTGTTTTCTCGGAGGTCTCAGGCAGTCCGACTGAAATCGTTAGCGCCATAAAAAATAACTATGAAAGGTTTGGCGTTAATCTTTTCAGCCAGTTATCGGAATAATCTGCAAAAGTTCCGGAGAGCCTATGACCGTCAAGTCTTTTCCTATATGCAATAAAAAATCTGTTGGTCAGGGCCTGAGCAGGTTAACGCCAATTTCAGGCTCAGAGACACGGACGCCTGTGGTATCTGTCAGTTCAAAAAGGATCACTTCCATAATATGCCATACTTTTACCCCGTTACGCACACATCCTGTTACTGTGGAAGTGTCTCTGCCGCAGGCGATATGCATATGCAATGAAGGATTGCCCTGCTCATCCGGAAACAGTGTTCCCGTGCCTGCGACTTCATGAACATTGTCAAGGTAATGCGTCATCGGCAAAATGGTCCGGGTACGCCCATGCGCGGGTCCTGAAATAAGCTGGCTGCCCTCATCAGCTCCGCCAAGAATGATTAAGGCTCCCGCCTTTACAGACTGCTCACGAGCAAATTTTTCGATTTCTTCATGAATGACATCTCCGTCCTCAAGACGGATGACAAAGACGCGTCCCTGTCTGGCCTGAGAATATTTCATTTTGAAATTTTTACCTCCTCATTATATTTTTTCGTTATATAAATACCCGGACAAAAGTTTTCCTGTGTCTTTCGAGGAAATATGAAAATAAAATTTTCGCACTTGCAAAAATAAAATTTTCGCACTTGCAAAAATAAAATTTTCGCACTTGCAAAAATAAAATTTTCGCACTTGCAAAAATAAAATTTTTGCACTCCGGAATGGGGAAAAAATTTATAAAGGTATTATCCATTAAAAAAGTAGATAAGTCAATGGAATTCCGGTAATTAAGCAGACCTCTGATTTGTGCGGAAACACAGATAAAAATGTCATATTTCCGCCCCCACGATGGTAATGTTATCTGATCCCCCTGCTTTCAGGGCCGCGTTGACCAGCATATGAATTTTTTGTTTCAACGTCTGATGGGTTTTCAGAATTGAAATGATTGCCTCAGGGGGAATTTCGCCATACTGAAGCGCCGTATCAATCAGGGTTTCAAGTTTTTGTTCCGAAGTTTGTTCTTTTTGCAAAATTGAAATCATCACATCAGGAGAAACTTCGTCGTATAACCCATCAGAACAGAGAATCACTGTGTCGCCCGGCTCAACTCTGAAACTGCCTGTTTCCGGTTCGCAATCTTTACAGCCGACACATCTGAGAAGCATATGTCTCATGGGATGTTTTCTGGCTTGTTCCGCAGTGATTTTTTTTTTTTCCATAAGTACGCCAGGAATCGTATGATCTTTGGTTATAAGAAAAAGTTTTTCATTATGAAAGAGATAAAGCCTGGTGTCACCCACATGGGCCCAGTGGACAATGCCATCCTTGATGTATGCGATACTCAGGGTCGTACCCATGCCCCGAAGTTCCGGTTTTTTTTTAACAGTTTCAAGGATATTTGAATGGCCGGTCCGAATAATGTCCCCAAGATGGGATTCAATATCCTGTACTGACAGATCATCATCTTTCACCACGTCAATAGCCAGTCTTGAAGCCATCTCTCCCCCCACATGACCGCCCATGCCATCAGCCACCGCCAAGAGACATTTATTATCTGAGAATTCCTTTATAAAAGAGTGATCTTCATTGTGCTTTCGTTTATAGCCAGGATGGGTAAGGGCAAATGTTTCCATGAAACCTCCGGTTATCGGGTAAAACAATCTTTCTTATTTTAATTGATATTTATTTTATTTACCTATTATTTGCAAAACTATCAACTACCGATTTGAACAAAACACATTATAATCGTATATCTTTTTTAAATTTAATGATATTTTTATATGAAAGCGTTAGGTGTTAGGTGTTAGGTGTTAGGTGTTAGGTGTTAGGTGTTAAGTGTTAAGTGTTAGGAAAAACTATAAAATTTCATCATTCGTTGTGACCGCAGGCCATGTTTTGCGATTTGCGAGTTTTTACCGGACAGGGTTTGCAACCCCGTCCGAAATGTTCACAGACGGTGATCCGGTGAAAATTGGAATATAAATTAAGATAAAAACCGTAAATCCGAAATTTTCAGCTTCTGCCTTATAACATTCGAAGATGTTCCGTATTTCAGATGGTTCTGTTTTGCAAATTAATTTTTTGGATATTCCGGACGTTGCAGAGGGAATTTAAATCAGGGGTGTAACACATGGCCGAAAAAGGGAAAACAAACAAGATTACCCCTTGACGACATTAAACATTACTGTAATATTGCAACCAAAATTGTACAGAATCAATAAAAAACAGAATGATTTTTGCATTTGTCCGGTAAAACCCCCGGGTTTCTCTGCTGTCCCGCACACAGCCCGGAAGCTTTTCGATCTGCTGAGAATAACATTGAAAACAAAAACCAGCATGCTCAGGTATCTGGAAAACACCGGAACAATATCCGAACCATGAAAAAATATTCTTTATTATACCAAAAAGTTAAAAGATATGCAAATGTTATTCCGTTCTTTATTGCTACAAAACAATTGAAATTTGACAAAGCATTTATTAAGAATGTTTTGATTCAGGTTTTTCCCGGCATAAAAATGGCAGGGTCAGCAAATAATGTTTTTGATTCCCTTTGGCGGAGTTGTGATCAGAATCAGTATGTTTTTTACTGTTGACCGCTCTGAAAATGATCGTTTCGCGAAAATCATGCCTGGAGAAACCGGAATTAGAATATTTTTATAACGGTTATTCGGAATTGGAAAAGGAAATAATAGAATTTTAAACAATCAATACACCTGCCCATAATTACGGACAGGAAACTGGGAGTGAAGAATGAGACCTTATTTTGAGAAGATGACAGAGTTCGGACGCGAGCTGAATGAGGGACAGATAAAAAGCACGGAAGAGAATGTCAAGAATATCCGGAGCGTAGAGGCAGAAATCCGGGAAGAGGTTGAAAAGGTCAAAAATGCGGGATTTCCCGAAGAAAAAATCAACGCAAGGGGGCAGATGACTGTATGGCAGCGACTCAGATATCTGGTTGATCCGGGAACCTGGTGCCCGTTGCATACCATCTACAACCCCGAGGACAATAAGGAAGGCACAACCAACGTTATTGACGGGCTGGGTAAAATTTCGGGCAAATGGGCTGTTATTATCGGTTTTGACAACAAGGTCATGGCCGGTGCCTGGCTTCCGGGACAGTATGAAAACATCCTGAGGGCCACAGATCTTTCAAAACGTCTGAACATCCCTCTGGTCTGGCTTGTAAATTGCAGTGGTGTCAGTCTGACCAATCAGGAAAAATTTTATGGGGATCGCCGAGGCGGAGGAACGGCTTTTTTCAGACACGCGGAACTTGAGACGCTGGGAATTCCGGTACTTGCCGGTATATATGGCACCAACCCCGCAGGCGGCGGATATCAGGGAATCAGCCCCACCATCCTTTTTGCTCACAAAAACTGCAATATTGCCGTGGGCGGCGGTGGCATTCTGAGCGGTATGTCACCCAAGGGGCAGTTTGATGTGGAAGGAGCAGAGGCGCTGATTGCCGCGGCAAAACAATTTAAGGCGGATCCCCCGGGATCTGTAAAAGTTCACCATGATTCAACTGGCTTTTTCAGGTATGTGTATGAGGAAGAAACCGGTGTGCTGGACGGGCTGAAAGATTATATGAAGGATATGCCCGCATATAATCCCAAGTTTTTCCGTGTTGCTGATCCCAAGCCTCCCAAGTTTTCTTCAGAAGACCTTTACCGGCTGGTTCCTTATAATCAGAAGCAGATGTATGATTTTGACGAAGTTCTGGCGCGGCTTACAGATAACAGCGAGCATATGGAGTTTCGTCCCGGGTACGGCCCTGAAATTTATACGGGTCTGTGCAAAATTGACGGATATCTTGTGGGCTGTATTGGCAACCGTCAGGGCTGGCTGGGAGAAAATTATCCTGAATACGCGGATTATCCGGGGATCGGCGGAAAACTCTACCGTCAGGGTCTGATCAAAATGAACGAATTTGTCACCCTTTGCGGCAGAGACAGAGTGCCGGTTGTCTGGTTCCAGGACACAAGCGGTATTGATGTGGGAGATATTGCTGAAAAGGCCGAACTTCTGGGGCTGGGGCAATCCCTGATCTATTCAATCCAGCAGACAGATGTTCCTATGATGCTGGTGGTGCTGAGAAAGGGAAGCGCGGCTGCTCATTATGTCATGGGCGGTCCCACAGCAAATCGGCATAATTCCTTCACCTTGGGCATTCCCACTACCGAAATCTACGTTATGCATGGTGAAACAGCTTCTGCCGCGACCTATTCCCGCAGGCTGGTGAAAGAAAAAGCCGCTGGAAAACCCCTGGAACCGGTAGTTGACAAGATGAACGAACTTGCCCAGAAATATTATGATTATTCAAGACCTGCGTACTGTGCAAAATACGGGATGGTGGATGAGGTTGTGTCCATGAGTGACATCAGGAAGTACATGATGGCCTTTGCCGGTGCCGCGTATCAGAATCCAAAATCAATCTGTCCGCAACATCATATGATGCTGCCTCGGATTATTAAGGGATAACAAAAAACAAGATATTCTCGTTTCCGGATACCAGGCCGGAGACGAGAATCTGATACACTGATATCATAACCATTCGCCCCTGAGTCCCGGCCGCGCAATAGCGTTGAAATAACTGACAAAAAAAATTTTTGTCGGACGGGGTTGCAACCCCATATGCATCAGGCTAAGATCGTAACTCATTGTTTTTATTAACCCGTGATCTGCCGGACGGGGTTTGCAACCCCGTCCGAAATATTTTCCGACCCCCGAAAACAAACGTTTCGGACGGGGTTGCAAACCCCGTCCTGTAACATCCCACCGCGTCCGGCAAAACTTGCCAAAGTGCAACTTTGGCACTCCGGAGCGGTGTTTGCCAAAGTGCAACTCTGGCACTCCGGAGCGGTGTTTGCCAAAGTGCAACTCTGGCACTCCGGAGCGGTGTTTGCCAAAGTGCAACTTTGGCACTCCGAAGCGGTGTTTGCCAAAGTGCAACTTTGGCACTCCGGAGCGGTGTTTGCCAAAGTGCAACTCTGGCACTCCGGAGCGGTGTTTGCCAAAGTGCAACTCTGGCACTCCGGAGCGGTGTTTGCCAAAGTGCAACTTTGGCACTCCGGAGCGGTGTTTGCCAAAGTGCAACTCTGGCACTCCGGAGCGGTGTTTGCCAAAGTGCAACTCTGGCACTCCGGAGCGGTGTTTGCCAAAGTGCAACTCTGGCACTCCGGAGCGGTGTTTGCCAAAGTGCAACTCTGGCACTCCGGAGCGGTGTTTGCCAAAGTGCAACTTTGGCACTCCGGAGCGGTGTTTGCCAAAGTGCAACTCTGGCACTCCGGAGCGGTGTTTGCCAAAGTGCAACTCTGGCACTCCGGAGCGGTGTTTGCCAAAGTGCAACTCTGGCACTCCGGAGCGGTGTTTGCCAAAGTGCAACTCTGGCACTCCGGAGCGGTGTTTGCCAAAGTGCAACTCTGGCACTCCGGAGCGGTGTTTGCCAAAGTGCAACTTTGGCACTCCGGAGCGGTGTTTGCCAAAGGGCAACTTTGGCACTCCGGAGGGCCGGGGAGACAGGTTGTGGTGAAACAATGAAAATTACCACGTTTTCCGAACCTTCACCCCCTGAGAATCCAAATATGATTTAATCTCAGTAATGGTATAATCACCATAGTGAACCATTGAGGCAATCAGGGCCGCGTCTGCTTTCCCTTCCGCAAGAACATGAAAAAGATGTTCCGGAGTTCCCGCACCGCCCGAGGCAATCACGGGAATATCAACGCTTTGAGAAATAAGAGCGGTCAGATTCAGTTCATAACCGTCCTGAGTTCCGTCCGCGTCAATGGAATTCAAACAGATTTCTCCTGCCCCGAGATCCTGCCCTTTCATGGCCCATTCCAGCGCGTCAATTCCCATGTATGTCCTTCCGCCATTGATGACAATTTCATATCCCGAAGGAATTTTTTCGCTTTTTCCCACCTGTTTTACATCCATGCCAAGGACAACACACTGACTGCCAAAGGATCTGGCCCCTTCTGAAATAATCCCGGGGTCTTTGACAGCCGCGGAATTGACACTGATCTTTTCCGCACCGGCCAGGAGCACAGCCCGCATATCATCAGCATTACGGATTCCCCCTCCTACGGAAAAGGGTATAAAAATGGTTTTTGCCACCCGCCTGACCACATCAATCATAATGTCCCTTTTTTCATGGGATGCGGTGATATCATAAAATACGATTTCATCTGCCCCTGCCTCGTAATAAAACCGGGCCATTTCAACCGGATCACCAATATCAACATTATCTTTGAATTTAATACCTTTTGTTGTCTTCCCCTCTCTCACGTCAAGGCAGGGGATAATGCGTTTGCTTAACATTGTTCTCTCTCTGAATAAAATTTTCACTGCTACAGGGATTTCATATAACAAACCGGATTCATAAGAAACGCTCATGAAAAACTCGGGTTTCCCCCGGTTATGAAAAAATTTTCAGCGAAAACAGATAAAAAAACCGGGTGTTCAGAAAGTAAGTACCTGAGCAAAAATTTTTATATAACTTTTTTCCTGCGAACCGCGGAAAAACCCGGCTTTTTCCTTTTCCTTTATCCGGGACGCATCATTCCGGAAAAAAGCCGGGTTTCTTCCCCGATCAGATATTAAAAATTTATGGTCAGGTACTTATTTTCATGGTAAAAGGATCAAATCCTCTTCTTATACAAAATCCCTGTAGAAAAAAGGAGGAATCAGGAGCTTGTTTCTGAATTCACATCAGTAGCTCTCAAAATCTTTATCCTTAACCTCCTCCATTTCTATGGAAATGCTTTCTTTTTCGCCAGTTATTTTTTCCGAGGAATCTTTTTTGTTCAAGATATCCATAACGTTTTGTTTTTCAGCCGCCACAAACTTTTCAAATAATTCTTTAAGCTTTTGCGCCTTACGATCTGAAAGCGCTTCTGACTGTTCTTCAAATTTTTGTTTCACTATTTCGGAAATCTTGAAAAACGAAGCGGTTTTCAGAAGACGTTCGGCCTGGCCTGCAAACTCATGACCGCTTGCCGCCATTTCTTCGGTTGAAGCCACATTGTCCTGAATCACATCGTCCAGTTGCTGAATCGCCATGTTGACTTGGGAAATACCATCGGCCTGCTCATTACATGAAATGCTGATTTCCTGAACCAGTTCAGCGGTTTTCTGTATTCCGGCGATCATATTCTCAAGCTGCCTGCCCGTTTCCTGAGCAAGACTGATATTGGAAATTGAAAGCGCACTGATCTCTTTGGCCGCCTCCTGACAGCGTTTGGACAGTTTGCCGATTTCAGATGCCACCACAGCAAATCCCATACCATATTCTCCTGCTCTTGCAGCCTCAATCGAGGCATTCAGGGCCAGCATATCTGTTTCCCGGGCAATATCTTCAATAATCCGTATTTTATCCGAAATAACATTCATCGCCTGAACTGTTTTATTTACAGTTTTTCCCCCTTCCCGGGCCCCCCGGGCCGCTTCCATGGCAATGGATGCGGTCTGCTGGGCATTTTCTGCATTCAGATTTACCGTGCTGCTCATCTCCTCCATAGAGCTTGAAATTTCTTCCACATTCGCCGCCTGCTGAGATGTGCCCTGGGAAATCTGTCCGGCATTGGCCTTCATCTGCTCACTGCCGAGGGCAACTTTTTCAGCCGCTTTCTGAACATCAATAGCGAAAGAACTGAGATTTTCGATCATTTTATTCAGTGAAACCAGTAAATACCCCCATTCATCCCTTGTTGAAATATCAGGTTGGATGTTTAACTCCCCATTTGAAACAGCTTTGAGTTTCCCAAGACCGTTCCGGGTTGCATACCCGATCTGCTGGCTCAGTAATAAAATATCAAAAGCCGCGACCGCGCATACTAACAAACTGAATATCACCCCTTTTTTCAACAAAAATGATAATCCCTGTTCCAAAGAATCCGCGGTGTAAAAACAGCTATATGCACAGATCAGCATCACCAGAATACCGCCTACAAAAGACAAGTACGCTGAAAAGAATATTTTTCCGCGTAGCTGTAACGCCACGCAGTTTTCAGAAACAGGAACAAAATCACAAAACTGTTCCCACTTTTTTGTCAGGACAATGAAAAGTGGTAATGAAAATAAAAAAATTATAGGTATTCCTAATAATTCTCCCATAATATATTCAGGAGATGTCAGAAATTCCTTACCCCACATACCTGTATTGGGGCCTATGATGCAATAAAGTCCGATTAAGAAAAGAAATGATTTGGGGAGGGAAGCCGCGGCATGCTGGGCTTTGTCGAGATTTAGATTTGAACGCTCAATTTTATATATTTCTATTATTTTAAAATGGTTTGTCAGAAAAACATAACTCATTGTAACATAACCTGCAACATAAACCAATAATACAGGACTGAGTGAAATCTGAATGGTTTCATCGAGGGTCCATAATTTCAGATACCAGTTGCCCGCCAGCCACCAAAAAGGGGGCATGATAAATACTCCGAGCCATAATAAAATAATATCCCGACGTAATGTTATTTTTTCATTTTGCATAACCTGACCCTTTTCTTTTTTAACCTGTCATTTTTTTTAATGATAGTCAGCAGATCGAAAATTTTCTGAACATGCTTCCGGTTCAGTGAAATTGTATGAATATAGTTTGTCAAATATTTCAAATCATTATTAAATAAAATGGTTGTAGCGAATAACCACATTGAATATGACAAATAAATACAATTCGGAAAATCCGAATCCGTGCGGGTCTGTTTTTCAAATTGTCCGAAAAACAATTTTAAAAATGGTTTTACATCTGACCCCCCCTTTTTCAAAGTTTGTTTGGTCGCGCAACAGTTTCTGATCAAATAAGTTCTGACAGATGCGTCGGATGTCAGACTGCCGAGGTTTTTAACACCTCGGCGGTCTTTTATAGTTTGCATTTATACGAAGTGAGTCATAATGTCAATCTTCCGTTTTGCTGACTCAGTAAAATATCAGCAAATCAGAAACCCAATGAAGATTCCTTGTTGGCCCGCCCGGGATAGACAAATCCAAAGCATTTCCCGCGGATTTGTCTATTCGCAGGAGTGAATCAGAAGAATTTTCGATTTGGTGAATTTTAAAAAGTTGAAATTTTTTCTGTATTGTTATATTTTAAAATTTCTGAATGATTTTTTGGGGAAAGCGTAAACATTTTAATTCCCCCCTGACGTAATTTTGAGAAAGTAACAATTTGAATAATCGGAAAAAAATGAAATTAAATGAAAAACAGCAAACGCTGTTACGAACCCTTCCCGGTGTGGATCACATCCTGGAACTGATAAAAACAGAGCCTTTTTTTGAAAATATTCCGAAAACAGTTCTGGTACGCTCTGCCCGCACAGTTGTCGAAAATTTCCGGATGGGCATTCTTGACAGCAATCAGAATATAACAGAAAAAAGCCTGTCAGATAATTGCGTTCTTGAACAGGTGAAGGCACAGGTGAAAACTGCAATGACACCGAATCTCAGGCGGGTGATCAATGCCACCGGCGTTGTGGTTCATACCAATCTGGGACGGTCATTGCTCGCCGCGGACGCAGTGGAAAATCTTATGACCATTGCCAGCAGGTATTCAAATCTGGAATTTGATCTGTCTGTGGGAAAGCGCGGGTCAAGATACAGTTGTGTCGAAGATATCTTATGTGAAATCAGCGGGGCCGAGGCTGCCATGGTCGTTAATAACAATGCCGGGGCAGTGCTTCTTTCTTTGGAGACGCTTGCCCGGGGAAAAGAAGTGATTGTATCAAGAGGGGAACTGGTGGAAATCGGAGGCTCCTTCAGAATCCCCGATGTGATGGCAAAAAGCGGCGCGATTTTAAAAGAAGTCGGCACAACAAACCGCACCCATCCGAAAGATTATGAAAATGCCATCCGGGACGACACCGGGCTTTTGCTAAAAGTTCATAAAAGCAATTATGATATTGTGGGATTTTCTGCGGAAGTTTCGCTCAGACAAATGGTTGTCCTAGGCGCAAAACATCGTATTCCGGTTATGGAAGACCTCGGCAGCGGAAGTTTTATTGATTTTTCAAAATATGGTATGATAAAAGAAGGAACTGTTCAGGAATCTGTGGCCGCCGGTGCGGATGTTGTTACGTTCAGCGGAGATAAGCTCCTCGGAGGCCCCCAGGCCGGAGTTATTGTCGGAAAAAAAGAGATGATTGCCCAAATCAGGCAAAACCCCATTAACAGGGCCTTGCGCATAGACAGGCTCACCCTCGGAGCGCTTGAAAGCACGTTGCGCCTTTACAGAGACCCGGAAAAAGCGGTCGAGGCCATTCCCACGCTGCGCATGTTAACCTGTTCTTATCCTTCCATTGAAACAAAGGCGAAACAACTGTGTGACATGCTGAAGAGATTAAATAATCCAAATGTATATATTGAAATGACAAACCGTTCTTCACGGGTGGGCGGCGGTGCGCTTCCCCTTCAGGAACTTCCCAGCAAATGTGTGGGCGTCAGAGTGAAGGGAATGTCCGCCAATGCCATTGAGCGGTTCATGCGAAAAAATACGCCTCCTGTTATCGGAAGAATTGAAGACGATTTTTTTATCATGGATCTTCGAACAATCGAAACAGATGAGCTTCTGATCATTAAAACCGCTTTTGACAATATGTTCAGAGAGGTTTAGTTATGACACAATCTGCGCTTAACAATCCCAGGCACTTACTGGGTATCCGCAGTTCCACCCAGGATTTTCTGTTTTGCAAAACAGATTCAGTCATGCGGGATAAAGTCTGTTCCCCTTCTGCCGGTGTTCTGAGTCCTGCGTTGCAAAGAGAGGATTTTGCTGAACTGTTAAAAGAATTTCCGAAAATTCTTACGGGAAAATCATTTATCCGGGCTGCCATGACATGGCTGGATGATGTATCGGAATTTGGTGCGCTGGCTATCCGCATTGATTCGTTTTCCAGGCTTGCTCCGGGAACGAAACCGGACAGGAAAGGCAATGTATTCTCCAAGCAATATGCAGCCCGTCTGCTGGCTGACGTTGCCAAGTCTGTTGATTCGGTTTGCAACTCAGATCACGGATCCCGAGGGATGTGGGGGCTTGTTGAACGGGGAATCTTCGGATGTTTTTTTCCTGAAAAAGATGAAGCGTCCTGTATGGAATTTGCTGAGGCAATCAGTAAAAATCTTGAGGCATATCCGAAGGAGACCCTAAGCGCGGGAATTGCTTGCTATCCTGTTTTTCATTTCAGGAAGGAACGAATTTTTGAAAATGCCCTTAAAGCCTTGGAACATGCGTCTTTTCTGGGCCCTGGCAACATTGTTGCTTTTGATGCGGTAAGCCTGAATATCAGCGGCGACAAGCTCTATCAGAAAGGAAACATTCACGGCGCTATGGAAGAATTCAAGACAGCGATTTTGCTTGATCCGTCAAATGTGAATGTTCACAACAGTCTGGGGGTGTGCTACGGCGTACTGGGCGCATTTGAAAAGGCGCTTGAGGAATTTGAACTGGCTATCCGGCTGAACCCCCGGGAGACCACGGCTTTGTATAACGCGGGGCTTATAAATATGTTTACGGGCAATAAAAATAAGGCACTGGCCTATTTTCTCAAAGCCCTGCGCGTGGGAGAGGACGTTTTTGAGGTGGTGTTTCAAACTGGCAGGCTTTACCTTCAGATGAAAAAGTTTAAAGAGGCAAAAAAATTTTTTGAAAAAGCCGTCCGCATGAGGTCTGAGTCAGGGCCGGCGTTTCGTTACCTGGGTGAATGTTATGCTGCCATGAACATGACAGGCGAGGCGATCAGAGCATATAAAAAAGCAATAAAACAAAATCCATATGACGCGGCTTCTCTTTCCGCGATCGGGTATCTCTTTGATGTTCAGGGTGAAAATCCTGAAATCGCCACGGTGTTTTGTCGGCACAGCGTAGAAATTGCCCCTGAAAACGGTCTGTTCCGGCACAGACTGGGTATGCTTTATCTGAAACAGAACCAGTTGGATGACGCTTTGAAAGAATTTATAAAAGCAATGGAACGAGGATATGATGATTCTTTGCAATTTGTCGAAGATATTCATAACCGGCTGACCGCTGAAGCGTCCTGAATATTCCCGAATCGCTCTGGAGAGATTGAAGAATCCCCTGGAATTTGCCGGTCAGGCTTATAAATCTATCCGGAATGTCTGCCAATCTCTGACAATAAACCTCTTGCAGGACAGGGTTTTTTGGTTGCCGACCGGGGGGTTGTAACCATATGTATTAGGCCAAGGCTGCCGGACGCTGCCGGACGGGGTTTCGCTGTCGGACGCTGCCGGACGGGGTTTGCAACCCCGTCCGAAACGTTCGCTGGCGGTGCTCCGAAAAAATCGGTCTTACACCGTCTAAACGCGAAACTACGAACTTTGAGCTGGGCTGATGCTGATGGCTTCCGAAATCGGGATTATAAAAATGGGTGTAATTAAAAGTGTTATTATGTGCGACATCAAAAAATGTAATGGATTCTTCGGATTAACTCTTTGTTTATCCAAAATGAATGATAATATCTTATTACATTTTTTGGTGTCGCACATAGTAGCTGAAGCTTGTTTATAAATATAACTATCTGAAATTATATATTTTAATCGTTAGATAAATATCAAGACCTAACACTTTTAATTACACCCTTATATAAAAAACAGCCGATTGTGTGGGATATTTTTCAGAAATCACTTAGGGCGAATATAAGGGGTAACAGAAGCGAGGGAAATGAAAAATACAATTTATGCCGTGTGTATCAGTCTTATAATGACTTTGTGTGTTCAGCCTTCCGCCTTGTTAATCGCTGGTGAAATCAATGTAAACAGCTACTATGGCGAATATGACACCACTCAGAAAAAAAAAGGGTTTCCCTCAGCAAGCTTAAAAGGACCCGTGACTGAAACTTGGAGAACTCCGACACCGAAAAAAGCTTATCATATAGGGGTACTGTTTCCCCATTTGAAAGATTCCTACTGGATTACTGCAAATTACGGCATTATTTCTCATGCCAAAAAATTGGGTGTGAATGTCACATTGCATGAAGCCGGTGCCTACATCAATTTTGGGAATCAGAGAGCGCAATTACTTGGTTTAGCTAAAAAAAAAAATATAGACGGGATTATTTTGGCATCAGTAGATTATTCCAGTATGGATCGGTTTGTCAAAGCCGTTGTTCACAGCGGGATTCCGGTTATAGCCTTAATCAATGATATTCTTGCGCCTGATATACAGGCAAAATGTCTGCTTTCATTTTATAGAGTGGGATATAAAGTTGGTGAATTTGTCAGCCAGGATTCAGGAGGAAAAGATGTGAAGATATGCTTTTTCGCAGGCCCTAAAAGGGCAGGATGGTCTTCTGAAATGTATGAAGGGTTTAAAGCGGCTATCTTCAAACTAAAAAAACCTGATCAGAAAATTACATTTCCCGAGCCTTCTTACGGAGACACACGTCCCAGAGTTCAGCAGCTACGTCTCAGCTTCCTTTTAAGCAACCCGAAGAATTATCAGACAGATTATATTATCTGCAATGCGGTTGCAGCAGCAGAGGCCGTGGACTATCTGCGTAGACACCGGGCAAACCATCCCAAAGCGAAAATCGTTTCCACATATATCACCATTGATATTTATGAACATTTAAAGCAAGGCAGCATTATTGCCGCGCCTGATCTTAAAACCATATCCCAATGCAGTGTTGCGTTAGACATGATGGTCAGACTTCTTAACGGAGAACAGCCTGGAAAGGATTTCCCGTTTAATATCAGTCCGATTATTCCCATGGTCACGAAAGAGAATATCAGTCAATATTCTTATGAGGATTTGTTCGGAAAAAAAGATTTCGTTCCGGTGGTTCATACATTTAAATATTAAAGCCTTTTCAAAGCTCAAAGTTTCGAGTTTCGAGTTTCAAGTTTCAAACAGGAAATTCCATGAAAAATGACGTTCTGACATATTCTTCTGACGAACACGGTATTGTTTCCGGTGCTTCATTGCCCGTTGACAGCGAACCTGAGATTTTGTCTCTGCGCCCTAAGAGGCTGCCGGATTATATCGGCCAGACAGACACTGTTGAAACCCTTAAAATCGCGATTGAGGCGGCCAAGAAGCGAAACGAACCTTTGGACCATGTTCTTTTTCACGGTCCGCCCGGGCTGGGAAAGACAACGCTTGCCCATATCATTGCCAATGAGATGGGCGGAAATCTTACGGTAACATCCGGCCCTGCCCTTGAAAAAGGCGGTGATCTTATTGGTATTCTCACGCATCTTGAAGCGGGTGATATTTTGTTCGCGGATGAAATTCACCGGATTCCCAAAGCAGTGGAAGAATTTCTGTATCCCGCGATGGAGGATTTTGCTGTTGATTTTGTATTTGACAAGGGGGTTCATGCACGGAGCCATCGGTACCGTCTGCAACGATTTACCTTTGTGGGAGCTACCACGCGGGTGGGACTTTTATCTGCCCCGTTGAGGGACCGGTTCGGCATATTCAGAAGCCTTGATTTTTACAGCGAAGCAGATTTGATGAAGATCTGCAAACGCTCTGCCGCGCTGCTTGAAGTCGGAATTAACAATGACGGCGCGACCGAACTCGCGAAAAGGTCCAGGGGAACACCGAGAATTGTGAACAGACTCCTTAAACGCGTCAGGGATTATGCCCAGGTGCGGGCAGACGGCACAATTACAAAGAAAACCGTATCTGCCGCGCTCTCTCTGGAAGGGGTTGATGAAAAAGGGCTGACAAATCTTGACCGCCGCTATCTGAAAACCATCATTGAATTTTATAATGGCGGTCCCGTGGGAATTGAAGCCATTGCCGCCACGCTTCAGGAAGAAACAGATACGCTTGTGGATGTTGTGGAACCTTACCTTCTGAAAATTGGCCTGATGATCAGAACTTCATCAGGAAGAAAAGCTTCGAAACACGCGTACAAACATCTTGGTTTTTAAGTATCCGATGTCTGTTAGTAAGCTGGATTTTTTAAATTTTAACCATTTTTAAAGGGAGGTCAGAATGAACAGGAAACCTTTTATAATGGTTGTCATGCTGACGCTGGTGCTGTCCGTGTTTGGCAATCCTTATGCGTCATTTGCCGCCGACAACCCCAATCCGCCTTCGTCACCTGTGAAGCTCATCTTCATTCACCACTCCACCGGGGGACACTGGCTGGCTGATTCCAACAATGACGGGCCTTATGGCGGTCTCGGCACTGTGCTGAGGGATAACAATTATTATGTCAGCGCCACCAATTATTGCTGGGGACCTGATGAAATCGGCTCCCGAACAGATATTATCAATTGGCCGGAATGGTTCACCGGATCAAATCGGGATAATATCATGAACGCTGTTTATGATGAAACCGGACAGAATTTCACAGATTGTGATGGCGGCAATTTTGGGTCATGGCCCCGGTTATCGTCCGACCCGGGCGGCGAAAACGAAATCATCATGTTCAAATCCTGCTTTCCTAATTCCGATCTGTACGGCGACCCGAATGACCTGCCCCTGTCATCACCGAATGATCAGTTTACTGTGGCAAATGCCAAGGCAGTTTACAACAATCTCCTGACTTATTTTGAAACCCGGCAGGACAAATTATTTGTCATCATCACCGCACCGCCCATGTCGCAGGAAGGATACACGGCGAATGATGTATCCACGCCCGCGTCAGAGCGTGCCGCAAATGCCCGTGCTTTTAATAACTGGCTGAGAAATGACTGGCTCGGGTCTTATCCCTGCAAAAATGTTGCGGTGTTTGATTATTACAATGTGCTGACCAGCAACGGCGGTAATTCAGAAACCAATGACACAGGACAGGAAAGCGGAAATCACCATCGCTGGCACGGCGGACAGGTTCAGCATACTCAGAGCGTTTCAAACAACTATTCAGCCTACCCGAGCGTTGTCAGTCCGGACTGGGCCGATGATCATCCCACGACCGAGGGACAGCAGAAAGCCACTGCTGAATTTGCTGACCTGCTGAATGTGTTTTACCACCGATGGAAGGACGGCGGCACTGGGAGTACCACGACATCCACCACGCCCGGAACCACGACGACAACGGTTATAACCATCACAACAACGACCACAACAACCATCGGGACAACGACCACGACGAGTTCCGGGGAAACGACAACAACGACGACAATCATATCCGCGTCGAGAACGGGTCTGCGCCTTTATCCCCGGGATATTGTTTATAAAGGTGCCTTTGCCTATCCGGAGGGGGATGAGTGGGGATATGGGGGCCATGCCCTTGCCTACTATCCTTTCGGAGATTCGGGCGGAGCTGATGACGGATACCCGGGTTCCTTTTATACCGCGGGCAATGCCACGACCGGTCTGGTGGGGGAAATCAGCATTCCCGAACCGGTCATGTCTGATGATTTTAATGCCTTGCCAAAAGCTTCCGTGCTTCAGTCCCCCATGGATATCACCGGTGGTCTGATAAACAACTGTACATATTGTGAGGACTGCGAATATCGTAATGTGGACGGATTGGAATATCTGCCAAATATAAATAAGATCGTCTGGAATCTGAGGGATTGGTACAATGTCACAGCCTGTGATCAGGATTCACTGGGATGGAGTGACCCTGACATGACCGGTCCCCGAGGCGTGTGGCATATTGGAAAACGTCCCTCGGATAATTATGAATTTCATAACGGAAAAACCTGTGATTACCTGTTCAAAGCACCGGAAGATTTTGCTGACGAATATCTGGATGGAAAAAGGCTCATTGCCGGTAATCATCGGGAAAGCGGAACATATGGCGGTTCTCAGGGTCCCACACTCTTTGCGGTTGCGCCCTGGAAGAACGGCAATCCCCCTGAAAACGGACAAAACCTGGATGCTTTGGCGATGACATACTATCGCGAAAGGCTCGGCTGTGCCTGGAACGAATCCGAAGAGATGATTCCGAACCCGACATCGGGCGCGTGTGATTTCCCGGATTATCGGGCCATGGACAGCTGGACAGGCGGAGCCTGGGTGCAGAGCGGAGGCATAAGTGCCATCCTGATATTCGGCAGAAAGTCAGCAGGAAACAATTGTTACGGAACCCAGGAAGCGTGCGGAGACCCCTGCAATATGGATAAAGGCTACCACGCATATCCCTATGAAACTCAGATTCTTTTTTACGACCCGGAAGACCTGAAAGCCGTGATTTCCGGAACTAAGGAGCCATGGCAGGTGATGCCATATGACAGGCACAGCCTTTCGGACAGGGTGATTGGCGGGGAATGTGCCACATTGGGAGCCGCGGCCTATGATGAAGAAAACGGGCTGATATATGTGACCGAACAGGAGGCGGGTCAATCAGGAGAGCCTGTGGTTCATGTATGGAAAGTCGTGCCCTTTGCTTCCGCGGATACGGACAACAACGGGAAAATTGAGCTTACAGATATCATTTCGTCTCTGAAACAAGGAAAGCTGAGAGATGTGATACTGAGTCTGAGACTATTGGCAGGTTTTTAATTTTACCTTGTCACATTATCAGTAGATGGAAAAAAGCCCCCGGCGATCTCGTTCCCACGCTTCGCGTGGGAATGCAGCGCGGACGCTTCGCGTCCCGAATCCGTCCGCCGCACATGACGCGAAGCGTGGGAACGAGATGTGTGGGAATTTTTCATCTCCTGATTATAAGCTGACGGATTGAATTTATTCTGATTATAACGGATTTGGGGGAGCCTGGTAACGCCCCGTGGGGGCGGCATATTCGCCCGGTTGCTACAAATATGCCGCCCCCACGGGGCTTGGCGGGTACCTGCAAACCTGCTGCTACAAATATGCCGCCCTTACAGGGCTTGGCCGGTCCTCCCCTAAATCCGTTATAATCAGAATTTATTAAATGCGGAAAACATTACCTTAAAATCGTTGTTTACCACAGACTTCATCGGAAATAAGAATCAGTGACCAAAACAGGGACATCCGGAGTATCAGACTTGCAGTTTGGCCAGGCGTGCCTGTCCGCCGGAGGAATCCTGGTATATTGACAAACTGCAAGTCCGGCACTCCGGATGTCTGGTCATTTATTTTCGATAATGTCTTATCATTTGGCATGTACCAGCGTTCCTGGTTCCGCCGTCAGGCGGGCTGTGACCGCCTGAATGCGGAACTGCGAACCTGAAATAAACGAGAAAAATGAGAGAAGGATATCACCAAAAATTTTTTCCATTTGCTGATAATGATCAGCGTTGAGGAGGTAAGAATGAAATTTATAAAAATGTTGTCTTTCATGGGATTGGTTTTTATTTTTTCTGTATTTTTTTCAAATGATGCGATGGCCCAGGACAAAGCCACACCGGGAGATGTCGTAAAAAAAGTTCGGGAAGCAGTGAAGTTTTTGTCTCAAAGCGGTGAAGTCGGACTGGAAGCGTTTAATGAGAAAAACGGCCCCTGGGTTTTTAAAAACACCTATATCTTCGTCTTTGACTGTAATGAAGGCGTAATCGTTGCCCACGCCATAAAACCCAAATTTGTCGGGAGAAATTTAATGGGATTAAAAGATGTGAGGGGCAACTATATTTTTGTTCAACTTTGTGAGGTCGCCAAACTGCCGGAAGGCGGATGGGTAGAATACTGGTGGCCGGAAGTAGGCAAAAAAGAGCCATCCCGAAAAGTAAGCCTGATGCTTCAGGTTCCGAATACGCCCTATCAGGTCGGAGCCGGTATTTACGATGAAGATAAGAGTGTTGAAGATTTGAAAAAACTTCTCAAAAAGTAATGCGGTTTTCCAGTTGTCGGTTATCTGTCGGATGTTTTTCAGCGCGGACACCTGATAACTGACAGCTGACAACTGACAGAGGAATGCCATGAAAATAACAACAAAGATCATGTTGTTTGTCCTGATAAACCTTACACTATATCTCACTTCTTTTGGGCTGACCCAGTTTTACAACAGTAAGACATATAAATATCAGCATCTTAATTCCAAAATCAAAAGTTTTGAATCCAGTCTGTTAAGCACCATTATATTTGAAAAAAATTACGCAAAGCATCCGAATGATGAAGCCGCAAAAAAGGTGCTTTCAAATATTAAGAAAAATACCGAACTTCTGGAAGGGATTATTCGCAAGGCAACAGAAAAGGAAAAAGACCTTAAAAACCTTTTAAAATTGCTTTCAACTTACAAAGACAAATTTACGTTGCTGGTCAGAAATAATGATAAAATCATATTATTAATCACCAAATGGGATAATTTATTTAAAAACTTTCATAAAAAATCAGACCAGGTGGCCCGGGAAATTGATAATATCATCGGCATGACTTATCTTAATGCAGAAGATGCTGACCCGTTATATGGTTCATTTGCGATATCAAACAAAAATATTATCAATGCACTCAGCGAAGTTTCTCTGGCGGTGAACAAAGACCTGCTGTTAAATAACAGAGAAAAACAATTTTTGGAAGTTTATAAAAATGCCTTGGCGACCCTGAATAAAGAAAGAAAAAACATTCTGGCTTTGGCAAAATACGCGAAAAAGGATATGTTTAGCGACTTTTCAGCATATGCGGAAAAGAATATTATTGATATTGAAAAACTGACCAACCAGATCCATGTAATCTGGTTCGAAAATACACAGATCATATCAGAACTCGACATTGTAAGGAAAGACATGACATTCGGAGAGGAGGGGATCGCCACATGGATTCAGGCTTCTCTTAATGAAATCAGAAAAACAAATTTCAGATATGCGCTGACAGCATTTTTTCTTATTCTGCTGGTTCTGATTCTCGGGGCAATAATTATTCTGCGGTCAATTCATCGGCCCATCAGAAAATTGACAGACATGGTGATTGACTTAGCCGAAGGAGAAGGGGACCTGAGTAAACGTCTTGAACTGAAGTGCGAGGATGAGATGGGCGAGCTGGCAAAATGGTTCAATATGTTCATTGAAAAGATACAAACCATGATAAAAGAGGTTGCCCAGAACGCTGAAACGCTGACCGCGTCCTCATATAGCTACCTGGAACTTTCCGATCAGATGTCCCAGGGCGCAGGCCGAATGTCCGAAATTTCAAACAGCGTCTCTTCCGCCACCGAGGAAGTTTCAATGAACATCAACACCATGGCATCCGCGGCCGAGGAAATGAGCGCAAATATCCAAAGCATTTCCTCCACCGCGGATCGGATGTCTGAGAACATGAACGCGGTAGCCCTTTCAATAGAAGACATGGCAACGGCAATCAGTGACATTGCCCAGAATGCTCAGGACGGTGCCACGGTTTCAAGTGAGGCTATGACAATGGCAAAAGCAGCGACAAAGGTCATGAACAGTCTCGGTGAAGCAGCAACGGAAATCGGTGAGGTCACCAAAGTCATCACGAGAATAGCAGAACAGACAAATCTGCTTGCGCTCAACGCCACAATTGAAGCAGCTTCCGCAGGCGAGGCAGGCAAAGGATTTGCCGTGGTTGCAAATGAAATTAAGGAACTTGCCAGCCAAAGTGCCGGAGCCGCTGAAAATATTGCCAAACGCATCGGAGGGGTACAGAGAAATACCGAAGGGGCTGTCAGGGCCATTGAGGATATTCTGAGTATTATCAAAAAGATAAATGCATCGGTCATCATCATCACCAATGCGGTTGAGCAGCAAACTCACACGACCAACAATATTACTTCCAATGTCCGACAGGCGAACATCGGAGCCGGAAATATTGCCTCCTCCATTGCCGAGGTTTCCAAGGGGGCCAACGATATGTCAGGAAACGCGGGCGAAGCTGCAAAAGGTGCCAATGAGATGGCCTTCAATATTCAAAATATCAGTGAGACTGCCTCCGAAGCGAACGCAAGAGCCAGAAAAGTGAATGCCTCGGCCGCGGAACTCTCCAGTATCGCTGTTCAGCTTCGGGAACTGGTCGCCAAGTTCAAGATATAAAGCAACAGGCCGGTGAGATATTGAAAAACCTGCGGGACGGAATGCTGATCCGAGAATGCTAAAGAGAATTCAGACAAAAACAGCCTGAATCCCCTAACATAAGGTGATAATTCAATGAATCACATTACAAAAATGCTCAGACAATGGCTCATGCCTTTGCAGGGAGACCAGACGCCCCTTTGGCTGGTGGGCGGAGCTGTGCGGGATCATCTGCTTTCCCGTGTTCCCAAAGATATTGATCTGATGTGCCATGACGCGGAAGCCATGGCAGGGAAGCTGGCCGCAGCCAAGAACGCGGCTGTGGTTCCTTTCCGAAAAAAAGCTGACGAACCCTGCTTTCGGGTCGCGGACAGAAAATATCCGGATACTTTTATTGATATTGTTCCGATGCGCGGGGATACAGTGGCTGCTGATCTCAGACACCGGGATTTTACGATTAACGCCATGGCCATCCGGGTTGAACAGGACGGAAATCTGGGTGAGATCATTGACCCCCTGAACGGGGCCCGGGATTTGGAGAAGAGGCTTGTCCGAATGACAGGGCCGGCGGTCTTTTCCGCTGATCCGCTTCGGATACTGCGGGCGGTACGCTTTGCCGCCATGCTTGATTTTACCATTGAGGAAACAACCCTGACAGCAATGCAGCACCATTTCAGTCTGATTCAGCACACCGCGGCCGAGCGGATTCTGGCTGAACTGCTTGAAATTTTCAGAACCGGACACAGTGCCTTTTTTATTCGCCTCATGGATGAGCTGGGGATTCTGGATGTCATTTTTCCTGAAATCAGACATATGAAAGGCTGCACTCAGAACACATATCACCACACGGATGTGTGGAATCATTCGCTCATGGTCCTGGAGATATGTGAATATGTTGTGAATCACTTGCAGGAGTTCTTCGGATCCGTGGCAGAGGAGGTGGCGGATAATCTGAAACCCGGGAACCGGATTCCTCTGCTGAAATTGTCGGCAATGCTTCATGACGTTGGCAAGCCCATGACCCGGGGCGTGAAAGAAGATACCGGGCGGATCACGTTTTACGGCCATGACAAAAAAGGGACGGAAATCGTGTCTCAGATTACTCAGCGACTGCGGATGTCATCACGGGATCAGGAATTTGTCCGCAGGATGGTGGCGGAACATCTGAATGTTCTCAATCTCTTTTTTTACAAAGTCAGACCGACCACACGAATGCGATGGTTTCGCAAGCTGAAACATGACTGTATTCCCATCATCATTATGGGAATCGGTGATATAAGGAGTACGTTGGGACCGGCCTCAACCGAAGAAAGAAGAGAAAATCATCTTCGCTGGTCCCAAAATACGGTAAAGGAATATTACAGAAAAATAAAGAAGCAGTTGGAGCGTCATAATTTCATTACCGGAAAAGACCTGATGGACATAGGGATGTCCCCCGGGCCGGAACTGGGAGATGTTCTTCGAAAAATCAGAGAGGCCCAGGACGCGGGGCTGATCAGAAACCGGGAAGCGGCACTGGCAATGGCTAACGAATTCACAAAGGGGATAAAACAGACATGATCTTAAAAATGATATAATCCAGCAGGTTCAATTTTTCGATTCTCAGTTTATCGGCAGCCGGACCGTGAATGTTGTTCCTTTTCCAACCTGAGACTCAACAAGGATTTTTCCGCCATAAGATTCAATCATTTCCTTACTGGAAGCCAGCCCCAGTCCGGTTCCGGTGGGACGGTCATCACTGGCGGTCAGCGGTTTGGTGGTGAAGAACGGATTAAAAATTTTTTCCTTTCTTTCTTCAGGAATGCCATGACCTGTATCAGATATTTTTATAAGGATGGCTTTATCTTCTGCCAAGGTAGTAATGGATAAGAGCTTTATATTGCTTTTATACATGGCATCAGCAGCATTTTTAATTAAATTTCCAAGGCCCTGGCTGAAATGTGCATAAACGCAGCGATAGGGCGGTAATGGTTTTATATTCAGTTTTGTTTGAATTTCATGTTTGAAAAAGGGATTTGATCGGAGCAGCTCAATCTGATCTTTAAGGACTTCATTCAGATCAATATCCAGAAATTCGGCTTTACTTTCCCTGCGACTGGTCGTCAGAATGGTGCTGATAATATGCTTCATTTGGACGGCTGCTTTTCTGAGTATCATTATATTCCGATTGTCAGGATATTTCATTGCAAGGAGCTGCGCACTTCCCATGATTGCCTGGAGAGGGTTGTTGAGGTTGTGTACAATCCCTGCCGCATATCTTCCGATGACCGCCATTTTCTCTGCGTCAATCAGTTGCCTGGTGCGTACTCTGACCTGCTCATTCAGGGTTTCGTTCAGTTCCTGAAGCTGGTCTTCCACGGACTTCAGCCGCATGAAAACCCGGACTTTTGCCAGAAGTTCTTCCTTATCAAATGGTTTGCTGATATAATCATCCGCGCCGGCATTATACCCTTCAAGGCGTTGTTCCAACATGGTCCGGCTGGAAACCATAATGATTTTGATAAAACCAAAACTGCCGTCTGCTCTGATCTGCCGACAGACCTCATATCCGTCCATCCCTGGCATGATAATATCCAAAAGGAGCATATCCGGTCTGAAGGTCTGAAGCGTTTTCAGGGCATCATCTCCGCTGTATGCTTTCTCAACCAGATATTCAGTTTCCAAGATGTTACTGATGGCCTCTACCACTAATGGCGAATCATCCACAACCAGTATTTTGTTTTTAGAAGTCATGCTTCGGATTTCAATGGGGCTCATACTTCAATTCCTATTCATACCAATCATAAAATCTCATCTGTTGTGTCATTTCTGATTTCCCGGGAATGACATTTTTCTGATTATAACGGATTTTGGGGAGGCCGTTTCGACAAGCTCAACGACCGGTTCCGGGCGGTTCACGTTTCGACAAGCTCAACGACCGGTTCCGGGCGGCTCCCGTTTCGACAAGCTCAACGACCGGTTCCGGGCGGCTCCCGTTTCGACAAGCTCAACGACCGGTTCCGGGCGGCTCCCGTTTCGACAAGCTCAACGACCGGTTCCGGGCGGTTCACGTTTCGACAAGCTCAACGACCGGTTCCGGGCGGCTCCCGTTTCGACAAGCTCAACGACCGGTTCCGGGCGGCTCCCGTTTCGACAAGCTCAACGACCGGTTCCGGGCGGCTCCCGTTTCGACAAGCTCAACGGTTTCCATTTTCCCGTCCTGAGTTTGTCCGAGGGGACCTTTCGGAGAATCCGGAACATACGTCTTTTTTCCGTGTGTTCCGCGGTTTTCCCGGGGCCTCCCCAAAATCCGTTATAATCAGACATTTTTTATGATGGGTTATTTCTTGCAAATGGTATAGCACCTTAGCATCATGCTAAAATAAAATTTTAGCACTCCTTATTTCCTGGGGCGATGATAGGCAAGGGCCTGAGCCATGGCCACCCTGTTTCCCGCGGAATCTTTTACTTCCACCTGCCAGAGACTTAATTTGCGCTTTAAATCAAGCGAACTGGCCTCCGCGGTGATCGTATCCCCCGGAGACACGGCCCCCAGAAAATTGATCTTCAGTTCCACGATCAGCGTCTGATATTCTGTGGTATTGGACGCCACAGCAACAGCCTGGTCAGCCAGACAGGATATGGACATGCCGTGCGCACGATCCAACGCGTTAAGATATTCCGGTCTGATATGAAGTGACAGACGGGCATAAGCATGTCTCACTTCTTCCGCGCGGATCCCGAGGAAAACCGCCATAGGATCCCTTGCCACCACTTCCGTCGCATACTTTATGTTTTCATCAATACTCATCTTTTAAACACGCTTCCCTCTCTGTATCAATTATCAATGGAAAGTATTCCAAAATGCTCGCCCGGGATTGACAAATCCCGGGCCTTTCCGACGGATTTGTCAATCCACCGGGAGCGGTCCCGGGCATTTCCGACGGATTTGTCAATCCACCGGGAGCGGTCCGGGACATTTTCTAGCTGCTGATTCTCAATTCTCAATTCTCAAATTCAGCTTTTAATTCCGAATTTGTCAAGACGATGCCACAGAGAGCGATAATTAATATCGAGCAACTTTGCTGCTTTTTTTTTGTTTCCGCCGCTGACATCAAGGGCCTTTCTGAGATAGGCCCTCTCAATTTCTTCCAGAATTTTATCCAGTGAAACTCCCTTTGCCACCGCGTCCAAATCAGGCATCGGGCCTTTCTTATCTTCCTCCCATTTTCGCTTATGGATGGAAAGGGCGAGGCTGTCCGGCAGAATAATATTTGTGCTGCTGAGAGCCACGCTTCGTTCTATCAGGTTTTCAAGCTCCCGAACATTTCCGGGGAAGTCATATTTATTTAATAAATCAATGGCATAAGATGATATTTTTGAAATTTTTTTTTCCATTTTTCTGGAATATTTTTCAAGAAAATGCTGGGCAAGAATACGAAGATCACTCTTTCTTTCCCTGAGCGGAGGCACTTTTATCTCTATCACATTCAGACGATAAAACAGGTCTTCTCTGAAACGTCCGGCAATCACCTCTTTTTCCAAGTTTCTGTTGGTGGCAGAAATAATTCTGACATCCACGGAAATATCTTCATTGCCGCCCACTGCCATAAACATTTTATTCTGAACAGCCTTGAGCAACTTTACCTGAATCGGTGCGATGACCTCCCCGATTTCATCGAGAAAAACCGTGCCTTTGTCAGCAGCTTCAAAAAGACCTTTTTTATCGTTGTCCGCGCCTGTGAACGCTCCTTTTTTATGGCCGAAAAACTCGCTTTCCATCAATGTTTCAGGAATACTTCCGCAATTAATCCCCACAAAAGGTTTGTCCCGCCGGTCACTCTGATCATGGATGGCCCGTGCAATCAGTTCCTTGCCAGTTCCGCTTTCACCTGTAATAAGGATATTTGTCTTGGTTTTGGCGACCTGCCGGACCATCTCATAGATATGCATCATTTTGGGACTGTTTCCCACGATCAGCCCAAAATGCTGATGCTTTTTCAGTTCGTGGCCAAGAATCTCCTTTTCATGTGCGATGGTTTTCAGTTCCAAGGCTTTTGCGATGGTCTGCTTCAGCTCGTCCGTGTCAAAAGGCTTGGGCACATAGTCATAAGCCCCTTCATTCATGGCTTCAACCGCGGTCTCGGCCGTGGCATAAGCTGAAATCATTATCACCACAATATTCGAATTCTGCTTTTTCGCGGCCCTTAACACATCAATACCGGTAATATCTCCGAGCCTGATATCACAAATCAGAAGATCAAAATATGTTTCTTCAACCATGGAGATGGCAGTGTTACCGTTTTCCGCGCATGACACATGATATCCTTCTCTTTTCAGCATAAATTCGAGCAACTGACGCATGCTGAGTTCATCATCCACAACCAGTATATTATGATGACTTTTCTTTAGCATATCTTTAATAATTGATAATTGATAATTGATAATTCAAAAAAATCTGCGATGTATCCATCTCGGAATATGAAATTTGCGTTTATTAAACAATACACCTAAAATTGAAGTATTCATGGAACGGAGTTCATCCACCATCTGACTGACAATCGGCCTTCTTGTCGCATCTGCTTCTATGACAATCATAATATCATCTGCGGCCCTGGAGAGAATTCTCGCTTCAGTCCCCTGGTAAAAAGCCGGCAGATCCACGATGATCAGATTGAAATCTTTTTTTAATATATCAAACATATCTGACCAATGCGGCATCTGTGCCGCGACATGCCTGTAGTTTTTTATGTGTCCGGTGGGGAGAAAATTCAAATGATCAGATTCGGCCCAGGGAAAAATTGCCTCTTTCAGAGGAAATGCCTTATTTTCCGTAAGCCAGGGAACCCATCCTTTTTCGGGATTTTTTGCTGATTCGGACAGGCTGGGATGATACACATTCATATCAATGAGCAATATGGAATAATTCGCCATCAGCTCCACGGCCGCGGCCGCGATATTCAGGCAGCAATAAGTCACACCGACTTTCGGATCCGGGCCTGTGACAAAAAAGACCTGTTTCTGATCCTGATTAAATCGGTCATATAAACGATGAATGACAAATGTGTGTTCAGGTGTCATAATGATTTTTTTTCATTGAAGATTGATGATTCAAACAGCGCGGCCAGGCGTTCAACATTTGTTCGCAACTCAAAAGCGTGCCGCACGAAGGTTCTGCCGTTCCGGGCGATATGACTGGCCTGATCAGGATTGGCATATATGGCTGACAGAGTTTCCGCCAGCGCGGACGCATCGGCCGGGGGGACGAGCCAGCCTGTTTCTCCGTGTTTTACCAGCTCGGGAATCCCTGAAATATCCGAAGCCGCGACCGGCAAATTGCAGGACATGGCTTCCATCAGAGATACCGGAATGCCTTCCATTCTCCCTGACGGAGTAATAATGCTGGGCTGAACATAGCAATGGGCCGTGGGCAGCACCCGGGCCACTGCTTTCTGGGGCAGGGGACCGAGAAGCTCAACCATGGCAGTCAGATTCATCTCGGTGATCATCCTTTCCAGAACAGGACGTTCTTCGCCATCACCGATGATACGACATCGAAAAGAAATCCCCTGCTCACGGAGCAACGCACATGACTGAATAAGATAACGATATCCCTTCTTAGGCTCCAGCCTGCCGATGCTGAGTATTTCAAAGCGTTCATTGTGCTGATTTATGTTGTGTCTCGGCCTGTAGTTCTCTGTCCGGATACCGCAATGAATGACATGGGTTTTATTCCGCACCCGGGAACCCGCGGCATCAGAGAGAAACTCACGGTTATACTCTGAAATGGCAATGATGAACACCGCGTCACGCAGTTTGGTGTCCAGCATTTTCTGATGCACAAAAATATCGTTCGCGTGGACCGTGACACTGAAACCAATGCCGGTAAGCTGATGAATTAACCAGGCAGCCAGCGCCGGATAAGTGGCAAAATGGGCATGGATATGCTCAATGCCCTGTTTTTGCATCTCACGGGCCATAAGCATCACTTTCGGGAATAATACCACAGCCCGGGAGAGAATTTTCAAAGAGGCCCGGTTTTCCCGCACCACAAGCGCCCAGAGAGAGGCATACGCAAAGGGGTCTCTGATAAGGCAGTCCCAATTTGTCTTCAGCACATCCGGCGACACAAAAGGAAAGTGCCGGATCCGTGGGATCCATGACTCAGCTTCCTCGTGAATGACAGATTCTTTCTGAAAAATCAGCGGATAAAGTGCAATATCATAGCCCAGACGTTCCAGCTCGTTCATCTCTCTCAGAATAAAGGTTTCCGATAATTTCGGAAAGCGTGTCATCATATAAGCAATCTTAGGTTTCATTTTTCAGTTGTCACTTGAAGAACGCAGAGCCGTCCCGGAGGCAGTTGAAATCGCACACGGGTTCGGCGGCCGTCAGCATTGATTTTTTGCTGAAGCAGGTTGTTTTTTCCTTCCGGGCTTTTTTCCCGGAGCGTCATCTTATAGGTTCCGGGTTTCAGAAGATACAGATCCGCACCCATTGAACGGGGTTCAGACCCAAAATGGAACAGTTCCGCGGAAAAGTTTTCCTGGCCGGATTGTGTCACCAGCGCGGCAATATCACGGGACCGTGTAAGCCAGCGCACGGCATTCAAAGGAAAATAGGCCATATTGCCGGGATCGCCTGTGAGCATACTGAAAAGGACTTCAGTATCTAAGGATTCTCTTCCCCTGAGTCCCATTTCACGGAACCATTTTCGCGGAAGTTTGAGAACACGATCAGTATAACGTACCTCACTTGTGAATCCTTCAAAATTCTGGCTCACAGCCTGAGCGCTCTCCTTCATGGCTTTGAGGAGAACATATTTATTTCCGGTGATCAGAAATTCCCCATACCCGCCATGTTTTATTAACAAGTTATCATAATGTGTATCTCCGGTCAAGGCTCGATATTTAGCCAATGTCGGAATAAGAAATTTCATTTTGGACGCACACCACGCTTTTGATCCCTTTTTGGGATTTCTGACCGGGTTTTGCAGATATTTCTGATAAAGCTTTGCCATGGCACGCATGGGAGCAAGATATTTCTTATCTCCTGTCATGTAATAAGTGAGGAGCAGGGTGTCGTTCATCATCCATATTTGAGAAGGCCAATTGTACAACTTGCTTCTGCCACGGGTACGGGGTTTCCACCAGTGTTCTGACTTATTATCTCCGCCTGCCCGGCCATCGGGCCAGTGAATGACCGATGGCAAAATGCCCGGAGGCTTTTTCTGTTCGCCGCGCATGGCCGCATCTGTCCAGTTGTTCATCCAGGCCGTGAAAAGTTCGGATAATCCTTTGTCACCTGTCCGCTGCCACAAAAGCAGGGCAGGCTGAACAACCCGGGGATGGTAAATCGTATCATACGCGCTTTGTCTGCCTTTCAAACCATAATCAACGCGGTCAGCCGTGAAATAAATATTCTTAAACTGGAGAAATCCGCGCGCGTTCTTCCCTGTCCATTTGGTTCTCATTAATTCACTTAGGTTCATGGCCCGTTTCCGCCACTCAGGATCATTCGGACGAAGGTGCATCATGGGTGTGATCGTGTCAGCCGTGTCCTCTGCTGTGTGTTCCACATCGCTCATAATGGTGGTATAGCCTTTTTGCATATGTTCCCGGGCCAGCAGCGCATTGGAAAATCGTTCCTGAGCCGCTGTTATTTTGGGATCATCAAAGCCGATCATCACCGGTGTCCACCATCGCCACATTTCACAATCATCTCCCCAGCCCCCGCCAAACTGACCATCCTCACGCATACGGTTGTCAATCCACCAGTGAATGATATCGGTCAGGCCCTCAATTGCCCTGCGTTGCAGATTGGCCCATTCCGGAGCCTGCGGATGAGAAGCATAATGTCCGGGCCAGGGCACAGGCTCACCGAGGTACATCCGGACAATTCGGTTTTCAGGGAAGGCGTTGCCTGTCTCTCTGAAACAGGTGAGGATATCCCGGATTAATTTCTTTCTCTTATTGCTTTTATTTTTCTTTTGTTCAACAATATTCCATACGTTCATACGGGCTTTGTAAAAACACATGACCGGATAAAGCGGACATGTCTCAGATATGGGCTGAGGATATGCGTCATGAAAAAAATGTCTCAGATATCCTTTTTCCCTGATAACATCCTTTGTTCTGGTCTTATCACGATACGCCGAACCGACCCATAACTCAATGTCATGAATCATCTTTTTTATATCTGAAAGCTTCAGATTCGGCCTCCGAATCGGCTTATGTTTTATTAACGTCTCCAACTGTTTCAGATAGTCCAGACGGTCCGCATCGCTGTCAGTGCTGCCTGCCTGGTAAATGAGTTTTGAGATTTCTGAGGCCGTATCAGGGGATTTAAAATCTTTGAAAGTTTTATCTGATGCCAAGACATCACCCCCAGGCAAAAGGCAAAGTGCCAAAATGAGAATCACCAGGTTATTTTTTATCATATTTTAATGTCTCTTCCTCACGTCTCGGGACCCGTTTCCAAAGGGGAGTCTGACGACCCCTCAGAAAGCGCCAGAGTCCCACCAGGGCTGCGATGTTGCTGTTCACCAAAAATGTTGGCAGATACAACAGCTTTCCCATTGTATTCTTACGCTCTATGCCATTGCCGATCACGGCCATGATGTAAAAAGCACACTGAAATATCATTAAAACCTGATAAATCAGCAGAGTGTCCGACCGGGCCGCCAGCATGAGATTGGTCAGCAGCGCGCCGATCATGAACAAAGGCACGAGCGGCCGCATAAATTTATGTGAGACAATCTGCCAGACCAGCAGTGGACGGCGCAGCGGCAAAATTTTCCAGGCCATGAAAATGGCCTGAAATCGTCCCGCGATAATTCTGGAACGGCGTTCCATCTCATGTTTGGCAGACACAGAAACACGCTCATAAGACGGAACTTTTGAGGCGTAAATCACACGATAGCCGCGGCGGATGATCCCCATTGCCAGATGAAAATCAATCGCGCCAATAGCCTTATGGCTCGGGGCCTCAAACAAATCCCGCCGAATTGCCATGGAATCGCCGGTAGCGGCAGTACAGCAGCCCAGACGGGTTTCCTGTCTCAGAATAAAGGATTCATACCGCCAATAAAGCCCTTCGGATTCGCCCAGGGCGCCATCCCCGCGCAGAATGGATTTTGTTCCGGTGACAACGCCGACATCTGGGTCGGCAAAAGGAGCAACCAGTTCATGTATCGCGTCCCGCTCAAAAAAATTCGTGGCATCGGTTAAGACGATAATTTCTCCTCGCGCCAAAGCCATGGCCTGCTGAATCGCGGCCATTTTACCCCCGCGGATATCATTGTGGCTGAGTTCCACACATGCATCCGCATATTGACGAACAATTTCCGCTGTTCGGTCCTCAGATCCGTCATTAACCACCAGGATCTGAAATTGCCTCGGAGGATAATCAAGCGCGAGGCTGTTTTCTATTTTCTGAGCAATGACCGCCTGTTCGTTATATGCCGGAATCAGCAATGTGACAGATGGGGTTGTGAGCGGATACGGCTTTGGTTCAGGACGGGTTCGGGCCAGCAGGGCCAGCAAAGCCGGATAACCAAAATAAGTGTAAAGAATACTGAAAATAAATAACCAGAATAGTATTTCAATCAAATTATTATCCTTTTCTTTTGAAACTTGAAACTTGAAACCGTTATAATCAGCGGCTTTTAGTTCGTAGTTCCGCCTTTAGGCGGTGTCGCACCGCCTAAAGGCGGAACTACGAACTGGTCTGTTCATTCCTGGAAATCGCCTTAAATCCTAATCTCATTTATGAAAAAATAAATCCAGCAGATCAAAAATTTTTTCCGGAGTGCAAAAATAAAGCGAAGCGATTTTTTGCATAGCGAAGCGATTTTTTGCATCATTCCGGAATTATTTAAATATCCGGTGCAAAAAACCGCTTCGCTTAATTTTTGCACTCCGGATTTAGGCAAAACTGCGATCTGCTGAATATAAAATGTCATTCCTGTGAAAGCACAAATGACATGACGTTGGTATAATTTTCAATTCTCAATTCTCAATTCTCAATTCCCAAGCATGATTCAGTTTTTCCAATAATTCTTCGCATAAAAGTTCTATGTCCGGGGACAGTTTTATGGTTTTGCCTTTTCCCACTGATGAGGGGTGTACTTCTGTGAGTATTTGCGCTCCGGGAAAATCATGGCCCAGAAATTTGTAAATTTGCTGCATATTTTCAAGGGGATTTGCAACAAAGTTCTCATATCTGCACATCATCACCCGGGGGTGCTGATCAAGTTTCAGTTCAAAAAAGAAATGATTCCGAACAAACCAGAACAGGGCTGCCGCGTCATACGGATTCATGTCTTCTGCAAAATATCTGATCACGATTTTTCTGACCTCTTCAGAAACATGCTCAGATCGCCAGTTATGAGGCTCTTTTTCAATAACGGGCCTCAGATTATTGATGCCGTTTTTCAGTCCGAAACGCCTGAGATTGGACGCTGCCACGTCTTTGTAGTTCCGATACATCCATAATGCCCCGGAATTTGGGAAATAATCAAGAAGGTTCAGAGAATTCTGAGTTTCCACCAGCGGTTTTAAGACAATCACAGGGGCTTTGTCTTTTTCAAGCATTGATTTTACTGTATTCAGTGAATTCAGCCGGATTCCGGATATGCTGTTACGGGATAATTTGCTTACTTCTTTATACACTTTTACGCTTAAATCTTTATCAAAGATTCGTTCTGTCACCAAGGTTGTCCCTGAACGCTGACACCCGATAATAAACAAAATTTTTTTCTGATGATTCTGTCTGAATTTAAAACAATGATAAATCTCTTTGAACAGACGAAATATTTTTCGACTGATTTTATTTTGAAAAAAATTTGAAGACTTTGGGTTTGACATCTTCATAAGTCAGCTTTCTTTCTGATTTGAGCAGTTAATTCTGTCCTCGCGGGAACATTTGAGAACCGTCCTTTATTTCTGCCAAGTTAAAATTGACAGGTATCATAGAAAGGGATAAAAGGCATGTCAAATAAAAATCATTTTAGTATAGAGGAGACTTTTCTGAATGGAATCTGTATTGTTTGAAAAAAAAGGACCTGTGGGATGGTTTACGTTAAATCGTCCGGAAGAGCGTAATGCGCTGTCTCTGGAACTGATGGAAGAGATGCAGGAGAAACTGAATTGCGTTTCAAAAGACAGGGATGTCCGTGTTGTTGTGATTAAGGGGAACGGCCCTGCCTTTTGCGCGGGACATAATCTGAGGGAGATGACCGAAGATGATTGCGATATTCGCCACTTTCGCAAAATTTTCTCAGTATGTTCTGACATGATGCAGACCCTTCACAAGCTGCCTCAGCCGGTCATCGCCCAAGTTCATGGTATTGCCACAGCCGCAGGATGCCAGATCGTTGCAGCGTGTGACCTTGCCATTGCGGAAACCGGGGCCCAGTTCGCCACTCCGGGGGTAAAAATCGGTCTTTTCTGCTCCACTCCCATGGTTCCCCTCTCCCGGGTCATCGGAAGACGACGGGCATTAGATATGCTTCTGAGCGGTCGTTTCATTTCGGCCGAAGAAGCCGAAAAATTCGGGCTTGTAAATAAAGTGACTGATCCGGATAAGCTGGCAGAAGAAACCGAAAAATGGGCAATGGAATTTGCTCAGTACAGCCTGTTTACGCTGGAATTCGGGAAAAAAGCCTTCTATACCCAGGCAGACTGGGATGAACCTTCCGCTTATAACTATGCAAAGGAGGCAATCGCCATAAACTGCCTCGCTGAAGACGCTCAGGAAGGTATGAAGGCTTTTGTGGAAAAACGTGAACCTGAGTGGAAGGATCGTTAGAAATTTGTGATTTGTGATTTGTGATTTGTGATTTGTGATTTGTGATTTGGAATTTGTGATTTGTGATTTGGAGTTTGGGACCAATCACCAATAACAAATCACAAATAAACAATGACAAATCACAAATAAACCGATTAACGTTTTGAAAACTGAAACCGTGCTCTTGCGCCCTTTTGTCCGTATTTTTTCCGTTCTTTGACTCTGGGATCACGTTTGACAAAACCAGCTCTTTTCAGGCTTTGTCTTAAATCAGGATCAATCTGAATAAGCGCTTTGGTGATGCCGTGACGGATGGCACCAACCTGACCTGAGGTTCCCCCTCCTATTACCTTGACTTTTATGTCATAAGATTCGAGGTTATTCGTAAGGACAAGCGGCTGGGTCAGAATAAGCTTTGCCGATTCAAGTGAAAAATATTTTTCCATGGGCCGGTTATTGATGATAATCTCACCTTTTCCGGGCGTTAACCATGTCCTGGCAATTGCAGTTTTTCGCTTACCAGTCGCGTAATAAACGTTTTCTTTCTCCATTGGCTTCCTCTTTTATGATAATTCCATAACCTCAGGCTGTTGAGCGCTGTGAGGATGTTTATCTCCTGCGTAAACTTTTAATTTTTTGAAAAGCTTCCTTCCAAGCCTGTTTTTAGGCAGCATCCCCTTTACTGCAAAACGGATAATATCTTCAGGTCTTTTTTGCAAAAGTTCTTTTGCATTAATCGTTTTAAGTCCTCCGATATAACCACTGTGTCTGTAATAGTTTTTCTGCTCCAGTTTTCTGCCAGTAAAAACGATCTTATCCGCATTGATAACGACAACACTGTCTCCTGTATCCGTATGAGGCGTATATAAAGGATTATGCTTACCTCTGAGACGGGCAGCGATTACTGTCGCTATCCTCCCGAGTACGGCTCCTTCCGCGTCAACAAGAAACCATTTACCCTCGTTATCAGACTCTTTTGCACTGTATGTGTATTTTTTCATTTGTCTCACTCCTGTTTATAAAGAATCCGATTATTTAAAATAAAAAATACGCTTGTGTCAAGGAAAAAATTACTTTTGCGTTTAAGCAGTCTGGAATTGACATCATAAATATTTTTCATATATAAATTAATTTTACGCAAATTTTAATCGCCCGGTTTTAATTATCCGGAGTGCCAAACTGCAAGTTTGGCTCTTCGGAAAAACAAATATTGCCAAACTGCAAGTTTGGCACTCCGGAAAAACAAATATTGCCAAACTGCAAGTTTGGCACTCCGGAAATATGCTTGAAATACAGGAATGAACGAAATGGAACCTTTGGAAGTCGAAGTAAAATTTTATATACCGGATATCAGCCCCATACGCAACCGCATTCTTGAACTCGGAGCAGTTTCCACGGGCCAGGTCTTTGAAAGCAACATACGTTTTGAAGATGAAAATAAAACGCTGATGAAAAAAAAGTTCCTTTTAAGACTCCGTAAAGACTCAAAAACAACGCTTACGTTCAAATCCCCCCCTCCTGTTGAAGACACTCAGTTTAAAATACATAGGGAGTTGGAAGTTGAAGTGAGTGATTTTCCCACCATGAAACTTATTCTGGAGTCTCTTGGTTATCATAAGGAACAGACCTATGAAAAATGGCGGGAGACTTTTACGTTAAATGATACAATGTTATGTATAGATAAAATGCCCTATGGAAATTTTTTGGAAATTGAAGGGAAAAAGGAGAATATCAGAAACCTGGCGTGTAAAATTGACCTGAGATGGGAAGAACGGATTCTGACGAATTATCTTGCAATGTTCTGCCTCATAAGACAAAAATCAGAGTTGTCTTTTTCTGATGTTACTTTTGATAATTTTAAAAACTTTGATATTGACTTCGGGGAATATCTTCCCTTTTTTGAAGTCGGAACGCTTTAAATTATGCTATCTGTTTTAACATTTAATTTACGTTTCGGATTGGCAAATGATGGTCCCAACAACTGGTCCCGCCGTAAAAAAGCCTTTCCTTCTCTTTTAAAGACATATCAGGCGGATTTCATCAGTTTCCAGGAAGCCAATGATTTTCAGACGGATTTCCTAAAAAAGATTCTGAATGAATACAACGTGATCGGAGAAAAAAAGGCGGTACTGCCCTTTTGGCAGAACAACATCATTTTTTATAAAAAAACCTGGAAATGTGTTTATCACGAACATTTTTTTCTGAGTCCCACGCCAACGATACCGAGCCGTTCCCGCAAGAGCCGGTGGCCCAGACAATGTACCATGGGGATATTCAAAAAAGAGGATATGAGTGTCATATGTATTAACACCCATTTTGATTTTGATGCCGAAGTTCAGACCGAAAGCGCCAGAATTATTACGGAGCGACTCTCACATTTGCCGTCTGATTTGCCTGCCTTTCTCATGGGAGATTTCAACGCGTCGCCTTCGGATCCATGTTATAAAATATTCACTGAACAGATCAGGGAACCAACTGTAACAGAGGGGAATTTTAAAAACATATTTGAAGAACCTTTTCCCGGAACCTTTCATGGCTTCACAGGAAGAACAGACGGAGACCATATTGACTGGATTCTTTATCGCGGCAGGCTTGTTCCAAAACATGCCAAGATTATTCAGGATATGTTTGATGGCATTTATCCCTCGGATCACTTTCCGCTCCATGTAACATTTATATAATAACGCCATATGCAACTTTTTTTAACTGAAGAGAACACGGACAGATTAATGCCACAAAGGCACACAAAGAGGCTTCGTGAAACTTCGTGCCTTCGTGCCTTCGTGACAAGAAAAATAGCCACAAAGACACAAAGACACAAAGGAACCACAAAGAGGCTTTGTGAAACTTCGTGACTTGGTGTCTTAGTGGCAAGAAAAATAGCCACAAAGACACAAAGACACAAAGGAACCACAAAGAGGCTTCGTGAAACTTCGTGTCTTTGTGGCAAGAAAATAGCCACAAAGACACAAAGGAACCACAAAGAGGCTTTGTGAAACTTCGTGACTTGGTGTCTTAGTGGCAAGAAAAATAGCCACAAAGACACAAAGACACAAAGGAACCACAAAGAGGCTTTGTGAAACTTCGTGACTTGGTGTCTTAGTGGCAAGAAAAATAGCCATAAAGACACAAAGACACAAAGGAACCACAAAGAGGCTTCGTGAAACTTCGTGACTTCGTGTCTTAGTGGCAAGAAAAATAGCCACAAAGACACAAAGGAACGCAAAAAATGAAAAAGTATAAAGAATTATCGCCTATTGAAGAGGATATTGCTAAAAAGATTGTCAATGCGGCTTATAATGTTCATAAAGCACTTGGCCTGGGGCGTCTAAATTCACTCCGATTTCTTGACTGCTTTTTGGACCATCCCTCTGACCTAAAAAAACTTTATCCGCATGCCGCCTCTGAAATCTTAATTTCCGGGAGCGATTCAGCTCGATTTTCCAACTCGGTCAGGGGGCCGGTTATTTTTTTACAATTACTTGAAATATTTATATTTATAATTTTTTTTGCTCGTTTTTCGGACTCCGGAATAAACTCAGAATTTTCTGCTGTTTTATCCGAGAGTATTTCAAGACTGCCAGGGTTTGCCAGGATTTTACGACGTTGTTTGGTTAAAGAAAATAAAGACTCTGAAAATTCTTGTTGCTCTCTGAGACTGATATTCATGACTCTTCGGGCATCTTCTCTGGTCAGTTCACCACACATGGCGGGCATGCGCAGAGCTATGCGATTGGCGTCTTTTATCTCTCCGGTTCCATGTTGCTTTGAAACTGCGAACAGAGACTCTATATTATCAGAAGTTATTGGCATTCCTATATTTTCTAATTTAAGCTCCTTGGCAATTATGATATGTTTGTCTAACCAATTAGTAAAACCTGTACGCACAGATGATCGCGGAGGAATGGCTTCAAGCAGCTTTTTACTTTCTTCATAAGTTTCCAGGTTAAGCCCCTTAGTTTTAAGTATTTTCTGGCATTCTGAAAGAGTACCTGAGTCGCGAAGAAAACATTCTATAAAATTTCTGCACCTCGGAATCTGATCAATGCCTGCTCGCAGCTTTGAAAGGACGGATCCCTTTGGGGCACGACCTCTCGGAGAATGTCTGAGCAACTGAGCCGCCCAATTCACCAGGCGGCGGAGGTTCATAAATCTTGATTTTGTTGAAACCTTCGGAGGTGCAAGACAGGCAAGAACAGTCTGTTTGAATTTTTTTGAAACTTTACCGACCGCAGAGATAAAGATATCAAACATCGGATGATTCTGATATTCATGTTTTAAAAGATTAGCGACAGTGTGTGATATATCGTCAATGCTGACACTGGGAAGGCCTTGTTCCGCCAAAAGCCTGGTAGCTTTGGCAAGGTCTGTTCCTCCGTCTTTGAGATATGCTACCGGCATTCCCCCGATACCGATAACTTTTTTCAAAAAATCAGCTATGGCCTCACCAGTCCAGGATACTGCTACTGAAACAGCAACGCAGTTTACATCTTTAAGAGTAGGAGCGGTTTCATTCAAATCATGATGGTTAGCATTCAATGACAGCAAAGTAAGAATTTTACCTTTTCCTAAGGCAATACTGATATCTATTATATAAACAAAGCCGTTGGAAAACGGATTGCTGTTAATTTCAGCCCCGCGCAGCGGGACGGCATTTCGGAGTCTTGCTACGGATAATCGGGTGACCCAGTTAATAATTGTCTGAACACATGGGACTTTTGTTATTCCCAAGTAATCAGCAAGAACTCTGAGAACTCTCGGTACCGCTCGGAAACTTATATGAGCAACTATAAAAAGCTTCAAACAAATATAGATAAGTTCTTCTTTGTTGTGAACAGGCTGAGTATTTTTCTGACGTTCTTTTTCCAGTTGTTTTCTGGCTTCATCGGCATCTTTCTTGTATTTATCACGCTCTTTTTTAATACGGCGCTTTTCTTTTTCATGATAACGTGCATTCTTGCCACGTTCAATCGCTTTTTTCTTCCAGTTATCTCTGCTTTTTATCAATTTGGACTTTGAACTCATAATAATCCTCGTAATTTTATTAATATTGACATAATAGTATGGTAAATATGTTAAAATAACAATCAAACTATATATTATCAAGATGAATCTATAATTGATTACATGAAGAGGTCCAAATTGTAGTTAAAAAAATTAAGCCAAAAAGGCTGTTTTTAGACGCCCCACACTTGGCCCTGGTTTATTGGAAAAGGTTTATGAAGTATGTATGGAACATGAATTGAAAAAGGCTGGTTTAAATGTTAAAAGGCAAACAGACATCCCCATAGTTTACGACGGATTAACCTTTAAAGAGGGACTTCGACTGGATATTTTGGTAAATGAATTGGTGATTGTTGAACTTAAAGCCGTTGAAACCTTGAACAGACTATGGGAAGCTCAAATATTAAGCCACTTAAAATTAACCAGACTCAACTTAGGATTTTTAATAAATTTTAATGTACCATTGATTAAAGAAGGGATAAAACGCTATAGAATATAGATAATGTTACAAAGGCATGAACACACAAAGTAACACAAAGAACTTGGTGAACTTTGCTGTCTTCGTGGCAAAAGAATAGCCACAAAGAGACTTCGTGAAACTTCGTGCCTTCGTGTCTTCGTGGCAAAAAAATAGCCTCAAAGAGACTTCGTGAGACTTCGTGCCTTCGTATCTTCGTGGCAAAAAAATAGCCGCAAAGCCATAAAAGAAGCACAAAGAGACTTCGTGAAGCTTCGTGCCTTCGTGTCTTCGTGGCAAAAGAATAGCCACAAAGAGACTTCGTGAAGCTTCGTGCCTTCGTGTCTTCGTGGCAAAAGAATAGCCACAAAGAGACTTCGTGAAGCTTCGTGCCTTCGTGTCTTCGTGGCAAAAGAATAGCCACAAAGAGACTTCGTGAGACTTCGTGCCTTCGTATCTTCGTGGCAAAAAAATAGCCGCAAAGCCATAAAAGAAGCACAAAGAGGCTTTGTGAAACTTCGTGACTTGGTGTCTTAGTGGCAAGAAAAATAGCCACAAAGCCACAAAGACACAAAGGAACCACAAAGAGGCTTTGTGAAACTTCGTGACTTGGTGTCTTAGTGGCAAGAAAAATAGCCACAAAGACACAAAGACACAAAGGAACCCACAAAGAGGCTTTGTGAAACTTCGTGCCTTGGTGTCTTCGTGGCAAAAAAATAGCCTCAAAGAGACTTCGTGAGACTTCGTGCCTTGGTGTCTTCGTGGCAAAAGAATAGCCACAAAGAGACTTCGTGAGACTTCGTGCCTTCGTATCTTCGTGGCAAAAAAATAGCCGCAAAGCCACAAAAGAAGCACAAAGAGGCTTCGTGAAACTTCGTGCCTTCGTGTCTTCGTGGCAAAAGAATAGCCACAAAGAGACTTCGTGAAACTTCGTGCCTTCGTGTCTTCGTGGCAAAAAAAATTAGCCACAAAGCCACAAAGGAGTAAAAAGAACTTTGTGTATGAAGTAACTATCAGAACATATTCAGATGAAGCAAAATTCATCACAGAAAAAAAGATTGTATCAATCGCTTATTTAAGTTACAAAATCTAAAGCATTGACCTTTCCAGTATTGAAATTAACATGCTGTTTATATTGAGTTTACATAAATTAATCTCATGAAAATGCGTTTGAAACCAGCTTATATTTTAAGAATGCGAATCTGTAGTCAGACACTCGGATTTAAAATTTTTCTTGGCATACGACGGACTTCGTGATATACTGTACAAATATACGGTTCGGAAATATATGTCCGAGCCTCTGACCGCCCTGATTCCGGGTGCCGATATTATAAGGAGGTTCTTATTATGACAACGAAAACCGCTGAGGAACATTTTACCGAAGAAATGCTTCGTGCCGCCGAGGAGTTCGGAAAAATACTCCGCCCGTATTTCCGCCGGATGCCTGATGAGGATATGGAAACCCTTCTTCTCATCAGCATGGCGGTATTTCTCGGAGCGGACAATGTTTACCAGGTTATGCAGGTGCTCGGACTCCCGAAAACCGCCACCTATGACCGTGTTAAAAACGTCAGTGTTTACTGCTGGCGTAAGTTCCTGCAGAATCACCTTTACAGCATCGCTGTTCCTCTCCTGCGGGAGAGGCTCACCATGAGCGATGCCACAAAAAGCCGGGACGGACTGATTATGGCAGTCGATGACTCCGTGATTGCCCGTATTGCCACGGAACTCGGCTATGTATGGAAATGGTGGAGCGGCCAGCTTAAACGCGTGGCGAACGGGCAGAACGTGATCGCTCTGATTCTGGTAATCGGCGACATTATTCTCCCTCTCGACGTGCGGATAGTCTCCAAACAGGGCAGGGGGCTTAAAACCAAGCCTGAGATATATGAGGAGATGCTGAAAGCCGCCGAAGCAAAATTCGAAGCCGCGGGCATTGACATCAGCCGCCTCGGAACTACAGGTGATGCGGCATATTTTTCTCAGGATATCGCGGCATTCTGCCGCGGTGAATGTTCGGAAGAAGCCTCGTCCGAATCGGATGCGTCAGCTACAGACACCGGCCTTGCGAACGAAGATGCCGAATCGTCCGATCCCGCACTCTTACTGACTCTTACCGGAATTTTCCGCGGCAAGGACAACTACGTCTTTGAAATTGACGGAGAAATCCGGAAGGCCGGCCAGTGGCGGAAAAATTTCAAAGATCGTCTTACTCCCGGATGGGGAACAGACGGACAGCCGGTGTATCGAACCGAAGCAGTAAGCGAAACCTTCGGCGAGGTTATTCTCGTCTTCTATATTCCGAAGGGGAAACGGGCGGTCAGCTACCTTATTATAGCAGGACGACCTCTGCGTAGCAGCGAGGCACTGCATGCCTTCGCCTTCCATCATCGCATCGAAGAATTCCGGAAGCTCCTCAAAGACACTCTCGAACTGGGAGCAATGCATCTCCGAGATCGGAAGGGGGCTCATGCCTGCGTCGGCGTCAAAGTCATCGCATACCTCGTCGTCAATATGATGAAGCAGAATCTGAGGAAGCTCCGACGCTTCCGAAATGTGACCATTAACAAGTTAGTCAGACTCTGCCCGAAGTTCGTTGACGTCCGAAAAATTTTCAAAGAGCATTTTCAGAGTATTATTCCCAATAATCACACGTTGGATAAGGCTTTAGCGTGATTTCAGAAAGGTCAAAAGCAGATATTCTGAGGATTGTATAATGGGTTTATATGTGTTGGTTCTTTGCGGACTGCTGATAGTTTTGGTATCCGTAATAAAACAATGGAAACTTCTGTTGCTGCTGGTGCTTCTTTTTGCAGCGAGCGCGGCTGTGTTATTATGGTACAGTATGTCAGAAAAGGGGGGCGGCAGTGGTAATATTCCGGCAGAAAAAGAAATAGAGAGTGTCCATATCCTTTACGGAACTGAAAAAAAAGGACTTTTGAAAGACCCCGAATTTCAGGAAATTCTGAGAAAAAAACATGGGATTGTGATCAAAGGGACAAAGGCGGACGGATTTGAAATTTCAGAAAGCGATATTCAGGGCATTGACGGGATTTGGCCATCAACTGATATTGCAGCACTTTTTTTCAAAAAGCAGCACCCGGATGCACAGTACAAAACCGGCAACATTTTTCATACGCCTGTTGTTTTCTATTCCTGGCCTGAAGTGACCGACACCCTGATCAGACAGGGCATTGTGGAAAAAAGAAAAAATCTGTATGCTGTGACCAACATGAAGAAACTTCTGGAAATGGGGAATCGGACCTGGGAATCCCTCAGACTCTCGGGACAGAATGGCCTGATTATTATTCAATCCCCGGATCCGGGTAAAAGTAACGCAGGTTTTCTCATGGCCGGACTGACGGCTGCTGTTCTGAACAATGAAAACATCGAAGGTCATTTGTCTGAAATTCAAAAAATTTACAAGCGGATGAAACCGCTCGAGCCCTCGCCTGACACGCTTTTTAACAGGTATATTAAGCAGGGGCGCTGGGCATTTCCGCTTATTTCCGCGTGTGAGAATCAGATTATTGAATTCTACCACGCTTTTCCCAACTATCAGAATAAGATCAGGACGCAGGTTCGTGTGCTGATTCCTGAACCAACAGTTTTGAGCGAACATCCCTTTCTCGCTTTGACAAAAAAAGGTGAGTCGCTCCTGACCGCGCTTCAGTCCCCGGATATTCAGAAACTTGCATGGCAACGGTTTGGCTTTCGGTCCGGTGTCGAAGGGATTGACAATGATCCGGGTGAACTGGAAAAAATTGGCCTGACAGGACAGATTAGGTCCCTTATTTCTCTGCCATCCCCGCAAGTGATGGACGAAATTATAGCCATCTTGGAAAAGAATGACGAAAATAAGGAATAGTATCTCTGAAATATAACATTACCCGATGTCCGAGGCATACATATTCCGTTTATTCAGTCCTCCTTAAAATTATAAAAATTCTTCAATGTCAGAATATAATGAAAGGAAGACGTTCATTGATTTATAACCTTAAATAAATTAATACGGAGGTGTAAAATGACAAAAAAAAATTATGAGATTAAAACAGCATGTCCCCAATGCGGATGCAGTGCAGTTTCTCATCTTACGGCCGAGGAAATCAGGAAAAAATTCGGCGATGTGCCGAATGTGGAAATGGAATGCGGCGCATGTATGATGAAATATTCAACGCCTATGGAAACAGCTTGTCCCGAATGGGACAAAGAATGTAAGATGAAAAAGGAGGGATAAAAAAAATGGCAGCTTACGATTTTAGTGCAGAAGAAATATTTACAATGGCTGAACAGATTGAGCGAAACGGGGTAAAATTTTATCGGACAGCAGCGGAAAAAGTTGATGACGCGGATTCCAAAGCGCTTCTCATGAGGCTTGCTGACATGGAAGTTGAACACGAAAAAACATTTACCTCTTTAAAAGCTGATCTGTTGGACAAAGAAAAAACTTCAGCTATTTTCGATCCCCAAGGCGAGGCAGAACTTTATCTTCAGTCTCTTGCGGACACTCGTGTTTTTTTTAAGAAAGAAGACGATTTCTCATCCATGAAGGAAATTCTCAAATCAGCAGTGGAAGCAGAAAAAGACTCCATTGTCTTTTACCTGGGAATGAAGGAAGCCATACCGGAGAAACTGGGAAAGAACTTCATAGATGCAATAATCAAAGAAGAAATGGGGCATATCAGACTTCTCAACGGGGAACTGATTGCGCTCAAAAAGTAGTTTTAAGTGTTAGGTGTTAAGGTGTTAGGGTGTTAGGAATGGGTGATATATTTTGTTTTCTTAACACCTAGCACCTAACACCCTAACACTTAACACCTAACACTTAACACCTGACACCTGACACCTGACACCTGACACCTGACACCTGACACCTGACACCTAACACCCCATCTATCTCCTGACCCGAGTCTCACCTGTCAATTTTAATGGAAGTGTTGCCGGATTTGAGGCGATTTCATTGCGTGAGTTGTATGCTGTAACCCGAATATCGTTTTTACCGGGAAAAAGTGTGACACGCTTTGACACCCGAATGACTGTTTTGGGATTTTTCTTTACGATTCTTTTCCCTTTCACATTTTCGGCAACATCCACAGTTACGCCGTTAATTTTCCATTCCAGTTTGCCAATACCGCCCCCCTGGTCAGTCAGTTCGACGACCACTTCAACATCCTGCTGTGACAGAGTGTTTTGTATTTCCGGAGAGACAAAAGCCACTTCGGGCGGAGCACCGCCAAAAAGAACTTTCCTGATATCAGTCCCGGGTGCGGCCTTATAAATACGTCCCTTTGAAGCCCCCCGGAATTTGGCTGAAACCAAATCAGGACGGTAAAACACACTGTAAAACTGATCTATGCCATACACATTGTCTCTGATACGGAGATTCAGATACTTGTCTCCGTGAGAGGAGGAATTGTAAAACCCTTCAGGGGTGACAGCAATCCACTCATCGTTTTTAAAAGCAACAAGCCGGCAGATTTCTCTTGTAGCAGAGATATTCCATAATCGGATGGTCATATCCTTGCTTCCTGACAGGGCGAGTTTGCCGTCCGAACTGAACGCCACGGAATTGACACAAAACAGGTGTCCTTTAAAATAACGGAGGTTCCTGCCAGTGGACACGTCCCACAGTCTGAGGGTCTTGTCATTGCTTCCTGACAAAGCAAATTTTCCGTCAGGACTGAACGCTACGGAGCAGACACTGTCCGAATGTCCTCTGAAAGCCCGGACTTGTTTGCCAGTTGACACGTCCCACAGTCTGAGGGTTTTGTCGTTGCTCCCTGACAGGACAAACTTGTCATTCGAACTGAACGCCACGGAACGGACGCTGTCCGAATGTCCTTCAAAAGATCGGATTTCTTTGCCCGCGGACACGTCCCACAATTTAACCGAGGTGTCAAAGCTTCCTGACAGGGCGAATTTGCCATCTGAACTGAAAGCAACAGCGTTGACCATGTACGAATGCCCCCTGAAACACCGAATTTCCCGTCCTGAAGAGATATCCCACAGCTTAAGCGTGCGATCATAACTTCCTGAAAGTGCGAGCTTGCTGTCCGGGCTGAACGCCACAGACATCACCCTGTCCGAATGTCCCCGGAAAGAGCGGAGTTCTCTGCCAGAGGCCACATCCCACAGTTTAACCGTGGTGTCATGGCTTCCTGATAACGCAAATCTGCCGTCCGGGCTGAAGGCCACGGAAGTAATCAGATCAGAATGCTTTTTAAAGGATCGAACTTTTCTGCCTGCGGAGATGTCCCATAAATTCAGGGTTCTGTCATTATTTCCTGACAGGATGAATTTGCCGTCCGAACTGAATGCCACAGAAGACACAGCACTCGAAGGGCCTTTGAAGGAGCGGATTTCTTTGCCTGCGGACACGTCCCACAGTCTGAGGGTGGCGTCATAACCTGCTGATAACACAAGTCTGCCGTTGGGACTGAATGCCACGGATTTGACAAGAGCGGTGTGCCGATGAAAAGACCGGATTGCCCTGCCGTTGGATATCTTCCACAGTTTAAGTGTATTGTCTGAGCTTCCTGATATTGCAAATTTGCCATCAGGGCTGAACCCCACAGAAAAAATTGCATCCGAATGTCCTCTGAATGTTCGAATTGCCGAGCCTCTCCTTACGTCCCATAACCTGAGTGTCTTGTCATCACTTCCTGATAAGACAAATTTGCCATCAGGACTGAAGGCCACTGAATTGACAGCAAGCCGATGTCCTTTGAATGTTCGGACTGCTTTGCCTGTGGAGATATCCCATACCCTGATGGTTCTGTCATGACTTCCTGAAACCGCAAATCTGCCGTCCGAACTGAATGCCACTGAAAATATCCGGTTCGAATGTCCGTTAAAAGATCGGATTTCCCTGCCTGTGGACACATCCCATAGTTTTACAGCCCTGTGAGCGCCTCCTGAAAGCACAAAGCGACCATCCGGGCTGAAGGCCACACAAGTGACAGAAAATGTGTGTCCTCTGAAATAACGGATTCTTCTGCCTGTGGAGATATCCCACAGCCTGATGCTTTTGTCGTGACTTCCTGACAGCGCAAATTTGCCATCAGGACTGAAAGCCACACAGGTGACAGCTTTTGAATGTCCTCTGAAAGAGCGGATTTCCCTGCCTGTGGAGACTTCCCATAATTTAAGGGTCATGTCATAACTTCCTGACAGTGCAAATCTTCCATCAGGGCTGAAGGCTACAGATGTAACAACATCCGAATGTCCTGACTGAACAAACATCTCAGCTTTTCCATTCGTCCATGTGGTAATTTCCCACGGAGGAACATGGCCATGCTTTGATTTGTGAGTATCCTGCTGAACCCAGTATTCACCGGAGCAATCTTTCTGAAAAAAATTGAAGACACGGGTCAGGGGATTATAACAGCCTGTCAGCCCAAGTATTACGGTAATGATGCACAAGAAAATAAGCACACTCTGTTTTTTTTGAAAGCCCTTTTTCATTTCAAATTTCTCCTCATTTTTATTGAAAATTCGTTAATAAGCAATTTTCTTTTATAATCAGCCTTATTTCTCCAAGAGTGCTTCTGCATTATTCATCTGCTCGCGCTGTAAAAAGAAAAGTCCCAGCAGATTAAACCGGGCTTCCGCATACGAAAGGTTGAATTCACCGAGGCGTGTCAGTGTGATCATACCTGCCCGATAATGTCCCCTGGCATCTTCATAGTTTTTTTCAGATAATTCGACAGCTTCTCTTTGCAGCCGGATGCGTTGCTCCAGGGATCGGATATTGACACCGATTTTCTCAACTTCGCCGGCCATGGCCTTTTTGGTTTTACTCACATTTTCCTTTGCTTTCCGCATGTCAGCCTTTGCCGAGGCTGTTCTGGCCCGGACAAGGCCCCCGTCAATGATGTTCCAGCGGGCCTGAATGCCGATATTCCAGGACTCATCCATATCATCTGGTTCTTCGCCGCCGGATTTACCTGAAGCCATCAGCAACACCTCCGGCAATTCTTCACCGCGGGCAATTTCATAATTCAGGCGGGCCGCGTCCGCTTGGGTTCCTGCGGATTTTATATCCAGGATATTTTCCGCGGAGAGCAATGCGTTAAGTTCACTCAGAATGTCTTCAAGATTCGGCGTGTCTTCAAGATTTCCTTCGGGAATAAGAAGCTCCGCATCGCCTGACCTGCCAATGGCAAGATTAAAATTAATCAGCGATTCCCGGTATGAGGCTTCGCCGGATTTCAGTTCGTTTTTTGCAAAATTAAGGCTCAGTTTTGCCTGACGGACATCTAAGGATGTCACCATGCCTGCTTCTCTGAGATCCTGTGCATCTTCAAGCTCGGTCAGTCTCTGTTCCACCCTGTCTTTCAGAATATCAAGCGCTGCTTTCTGATAAAGCACGGTGTCAAAAGCCATCCGCACCTGTTTCCTGATGTCTCTTTTGCCGGAAATTTCCAGAAGATCAGCCTGATTGTTAAGATTTTTCTCAAGGTCCCGGACTTTCCCAATCCGACCCCCTGCATAGAACAGCTTGCTGATTTGAATCTCTGCTGAAATATCCCTGTCAGGAGAAGGAAACATGGGGTTTTCGGGCGCGTTGTCGCCCATTTCCAGATATCCCGCGTTCCATGTGACCCGGGGTTTGCTAAAAGCAGTGTTTTGTTCTCCGCGGGACCTCAGCGTTTTTGAGGATTCCATTATCATGCGTATGGCTTCCGAGTCTTTCAGAGCATATTCCACAGCCGCTTCGCGTGTGATGCCAATGGCAAATGTCGGGATCAGATACAACAGAATAATAGTCGCAAAAATTTTTTTTATCATATTTTCCCCAATTCAGTGATCAGTCGCCAGCTTTCAGTTTTCAGCCGTAGCATGATCCGTTAATTTTTTTCTGGCTTTTATAAAGAAGCTATGCTATAAAGTATAATTATTATTTGTCAAGTGTTCATTCTCATTTTAGGATGAATTTCTGTAATGGAAGGTTCAGTCACAGCTTCTTGTAACATGCTATAATTATTAATACTTAAAAAAACAGATATGAATATCATGTGTTAATTATTTCAGCAAATTATTGGAATGCTTTTCAGAATTTAAAGATAGCTTATGACTGACGAATTCTTAATAACCAAAAGTTTTTTTTTATGTATAAAGAGAAACTCCCTAAAAATTGCCCTCCAAAAAATGCACAAGAAAATACAGATGATTTGATTCTGTTTAGAATTTTTAAGGGAGGGCATTTAGAAGAACTAGAATTTAAGCCATATAGCAGAGAATTTCCAGATAACCCGAAACTCCAAAAGCAGTGTCAAGCGTTTGGTGTATCATTTTTTACAACTTTTGAAAGAGCTTTGGATGTATGCAGAGAATCCTTTGAAAAGAGAAATAAAAAATTAGGTAACTTTATAGCAGAGATAAAATTGAAGCCAGGAGTCGGGAAGTATAAAATCACTCCCAAGAGTGGGCATTGCAACGTGTGGTTTTATGATAGCTTTAACATCCTGAAAGACGTGGAGTTGCTAAACATAAGGGAAATAGAACTATGATAGAAGCAAAATATAAAATCCAGATAAATCTGTTTGAAGATACAGAGGTCATTGAAATTCTTGACTTTGAAGAACTTCCGATTTTATATGTTGAAACTGATACTTCGGCTTCGTTATATCTGAGTTATTTGGATAAATTCATTGATGAAGATATTGAGCAAAGACTTGTAATAAAAATCAGTGAGGATAGACTGAGAAAAATCAGAGAGGGGCTGCTTTCCGTAAGATCTGCTTTTGAATCACCGGAAACCAAATTCATTTTTATGATTCATCTGAATCAGAAAAACGGAAAAGTGGAGAATATTTATTTATTACCAAACGAAGTATTCCAAAAATATAATACAATAGATGAAAATTATTATTTATCTTATGAAGAAGATGAAGATGATGAATGCGGGCAAGATGAAAATATCAATATCCCAGGATTCTTTTCTGATGTTGATATTGAATCGCTATTTGATTCCAATAAAAAAAATTATCCCACTATTAAAGCCCCTTATTATTACGGAGTTGGCGGTGTCTCAAATTATGGAGGCGTATGAGCCTTATACAAAATTGTTGCAAACCTTATGGCCGGAGATCATACGCTCCGGGGCTTATAAATCTTTTTAATTTTTGTTTGCTTACCGAGAATAGAGGAACAATATGTCCGATAGAGAACACACCGATGAGATGATTAAAAGAAGACTGTCTGCATTTATAGCCGAACAGAAAAAGCTAGCCGAACCTGTTTCGGAAGATAAGCGAAAGAAAATAGCCGAAAAACTGAATACGGTATATGATGTCTTTCTTGAGAATTACGAATTTAAAGAAGGGCAGCTTGTAGAATGGAAACAAGGGGTAAAGAACAGAGTTCGCCCGCGTCTGAGAGAGCCTGCAGTTATCATAAAATTGTTGGAAACACCTGAATTTGACACTGAAAAAGATGCTGGTACTCCATACTTTAAAGAGCCTTTGGATATGATTATCGGTGTTTTAGAGGAGGATGAAGACAATCTTCTTTTTTTCCATGTAGATAAAAGAAGATTCAAACCTTTTGATGGTGAGTAAAATTTTCAGTTGAAATAAGTAAAAAAAGTACAGGGAAAGAGTATAAGAAGGGAAATTTTTTTCTTTTCTTATCCGGTTTCCCTGTACTTTTTGATTTTCTATATAATAAAAAATGATACAGATAACTCGTGTCAAAGGAGAAGAAATTGGCAGAAAGCACGACATTCACTGATGAAATGAAAACGGACATAAGAAAAAAAAAACTATGGCCTTATGGCGAGGCAAATAAAGTATTAAAACGGCATGACTATAATACCGATCATATTTATACATTTGAGACCGGCTTCGGACCTTCGGGATTTCCCCATATCGGAACATTTGGCGAGATTGTAAGAACCGAATTTATTATTAATGGTCTGAAGGACGCGGGATTTAAAACAAAACTGATTGCTTTTTCAGATGATCTGGATGGGCTGCGCAAGGTTCCCGAAGGTATGCCGGAATGGCTAAAAGAGCATCTTGGAAAACCCGTGTCCGCAATTCCTGATCCCTACGGAGAATGCTCGTCCTTTTCCGAGCATATGAACAGCAAACTCAGAAAACTGCTTGAATGGATGGGCATTGAGTACCAGTTTAAGACATCAAAAGAGTGTTATGAAAACGGCGATTTTGACGAGGCCATCAAAATATTGTTAAGCAATTACAAGATGCTTGAAAAAATCATCGCTCCCACGCTGTCCAAGGAAACATTGGAAAACTGGTATCCGTTTTTTCCTTTATGCGAGAAATGCGGAAGTGTTTTAACCACCGTTGTAAAAGAAGTAAATTTGGAAGACTACACGGTCCGATATGCATGTACAAAAACACATGGGGAAGTTCAGGGATGCGGATATGAAGGCTGGCAAACCGCGCTCGGGGGTCACGGAAAAATGACCTGGCGCGTGGACTGGCCCATGCGGTGGTACGCTTTGGGCGTTGATTATGAGCTGTATGGCAAAGACCTTATTGAGTCCTTTAAGATTGGCAAACGGATTATGAATCAGATATTCCGGACAAAAGAGCCGGAAAACATGTTTTATGAAATGTTTCTGGATGAAAACGGCGCAAAGATTTCAAAATCAAAAGGCAAGGGGCTTACTGTTGAGGAATGGCTGAAATATGGCACAATTGAATCGCTTTACCTGCTGATGTACCGGCGGCCCCGGAAGGCCAAAGAATTATCATTTAACATCATTCCTTCTTATGTGGATGATGTGACATCGCTTTCCGCAAATTATCACAGCAATTCTCATCCGGAAGAGCATGATTTTAATTTCATCACACGCTTTCAGGGAAAAGAAAAAACATTCCCGGGCATCAGTTATATGCTGATATGCAACCTGATGACCGCGCTGAAATCCGATGACAAGAAACTGATAAAGAACTATCTCTCCAAACAAAAGGAACTCACGGAGGAGGATATCGAAAGTGATTTTCTGAATGATATGATTGAGAAAGCTTCGAGATACTATCATGATTTTGTCACCGCGAAAAAGCCCGAATTTGAGCTTTCCAATGAAGATATTTTTCTTATGGGTCAGTTTGTGGGACTGCTTTACACAGAATTAACCTCTGAGGAAATTCACAACGCAGTTTACACCATTGCGCGAGACAACGGCAGAAACCCCCGGGATTTTTTTAAAATCATATATCTTGTTTTTATCGGACAGGACAGAGGCCCGAGAGTGGGAACATTTGTCAAAATGATCGGTCAGGAAAAGACCATTGAAATAGTAAGCAACGCGATAAAATCCTTTTTGTCGGCCGAATCAGTCTGACACCTTCTCGTTCCCAGGCTCCTGCCTGGGAACGCATACCCCGAGGCTCTGCCTCATGCAGCAAGACGAACAAATAAACCAGCTAAAACCAGCTAAAATTTTCAGCCAAAATGAATATGCAGTGCTACATCACAGAAGCTGTCGGAAACTGTTGAAGCAGATTCTTTCTCGTTCCCAGGCTCCTGCCTGGGAACGCATACCCCGAGGCTCTGCCTCACGCAGCAAGACGAATAAATAAACCAGCTAAAACCAGCTAAAAATTTCAGTTAGAATGAATATGCAGTGGTACGTCACGGAAGCTCCCGGAAACTGTTGAAGCAGATTCTTTCTCGTTCCCAGGCTCCTGCCTGGGAACGCATACCCCGAGGCTCTGCCTCACGTAGCAAGACGAACAAATAAACCAGCTAAAACCAGCTAAAATTTTCAGCCAAAATGAATATGCAGTGCTACATCACAGAAGCTGTCGGAAACTGTTGAAGCAGATTCTTAATTAAGAATCATAAGTACCTGTGCAAAAGTTTTTTATATATTTTTTTTCTGCGAACTGCGGAAAAACCCGGCTTTTTCCTTCACGGGCGTCGGGTCATTCCGGGAAAAAAGCCGGGTTTCTTCCCGGGCAAATATAAAAAACTTTTGCTCAGGTACCTTTTTGCCTGAGAAAGGACCTGATTATAACGGATTTAGGGGATGCCAGCCAAGCCCCTAAATCCGTTATAATGGGTGTGTCCCACCTTTTACATGGAGAGCAGATTCCAAATATTGACACTTCGGCCACACTCAGTAGATCGAAAAGTTTCCGGACTATGAGCGGTGCGGCAAAGAAACCCGGCTTTTTTTCAGGACGGGACGCTCTCTCCCGCTGGAAAAAGCCGGGTTTCTCCCCCATACGCATCAGGCTAAGGATTTTTATGATTCCGGAACGCCCGAAAATAAAGGTTTTGCCTTTCGGCCGTCGCCCGGTCAGTTTCAATGAAATCAGAATGTTATGTCCTTAGCCTGATGCGTATGGGTTTCTCCCCCGCCCGCCGTGTCTGCCTGGTGACAGCCCGAAAACTTTTCGATCTACTGACACTGCAATCCGCCGGAAGTTTCAGCCACTTCTGAGGGACTGATCTGTGTGCGCTTTCCTCCTCCCCCGAACCGCTCGGATACCCTTTCTCTCTGAATTCGTTGTAATTCAGCGCATCATAAAATCGGTTAATGTAGCCGATTAACCGCATCGGACGGTCATTGGAGGTTCGTGCGTATTCTTCTTCGAGTTCTCTTTTTACTTCTCCGACCGCTCCGTTGCTGAGTGTTTCCAAACGGAGTCTGACCCGCTTCCCCTTTTCCTTCTTGCATATTCCCAGCGCCTCAGCGGTTTCATACAGATGATATTTCAGATGGGATTTGTCCGAAATAAACTGCATACCGGGGAACGGCCTCTCCAATTCCTCTTTTAGTCCTCTCGCCGTCTGTGATGTCGGACGAATAATACTGAAAAACGGCGTACCGAACCCGGATCATCATCGTCCGAAGAATTACTCGGAAAAAAAAAGACGGAACATGGCGGATAAAAAACTTTTACTACGGAATTGCCTCCGGCCTCGGACTTTCCGCAAAAAAGCTTTACAGGTTTTACCATAAGAGACAGTGCATCGAAGCCGGATTCCGGGAACTGAAAAATCACCGGCATCCGGAAAGGCTGCCGTTTCAGAACCTTAAAGCCAACGAATTTTGGTAAGAGTAAAATCATGGCAATGACTCTCTTTTTCCGGATTTAGGTTAGCGGGCTTCATTCCCACACACACCTGGATCGCTGTGATCACATCCTGCAAATCAACATTTCCCGAGCCGTCCGCATCCCCCGAAACCGCCCCGAAACAGTTTGCGGCAAACACCATCGCCGCAAGCCAGACTGCCATGCAGCAGAAAGCACATTGTCTTGTTTTCATAAAAAATTTTCTCCTCTGTACATCGTTTTAAGTTATTGATTTTACGTTCCCAAGTTCTGATGATGTTCATGCGTGCATATGTGGTCAGCATGTCATCATCAAAGCTCCTTTCTTTGCCTTTTGTCTGTTTTTGAAATTTGATGATCATCTTACCATGAAAATACATTCTGAAAAACCAGGTTTTTTATCTGTTTTTACTAAAAATATTTTCATTCATAATCAAGGATAAGGAACCCCGCTTCTTCATGAGCCTTTAATCATCAGGGATATTCAAACCCAGTTCTTTCAAAACAGCCTGAATGTCTCGGACCGGAATATTTTCATTTTTCGTTTTCGCATAAAGGGTCAACAGGTAAATATCGCAGTTTTTGTCATCAGCGTAACAGACAACCCGATAACCGCCGCTCTTTCCTCTTTTCATGTCAGAGGAGGCGGCTCTGATCTTGAAGACTTTATTGTATAATCCGGGTATAGGGACACCTGACACACCGCTGCTTTCCATATCAGATAGCAATTCGCTGAGATCGTTTTTAATATTCGGGTATTTTTTTCTGAGCTTTTTCAGCTTGCGTCCGAACGGTTCGGTAATAATGATTTCATATTTCATCCATTACCTCCCGCCAGTGTCTGCGGTCAACCCTGCCATCCCTGACGGCTTCCAGCCCCTCCAGAATTTCCTGTCCCAGATTTTCCGTATCGTAATATTCCTCTTCAAGCTGCTTTCTTAGGCCGGTGATCAGCTTTTCCAATTCGATTTCAGTGCTGTGCTGTATTCCCAATGCTCTGAATGTTTCTTCTTTTCCAATAAGTGTGGCTTTTAAGAGCATAATTTCCTCCTTTTAAAAAAAATGAATAAAATCTGTAAGATTTCAAATTTCTGGCAGTCTCTTTTTTCCCGATTTGAATAAGCTCCTGACTGGCAACGGTCTTGTCAAGCGGGGTCATTTGTATTATTTTCCCAACCTTCTTCAGCGTCGGTTTTGAAAACCATTTTAAAATAGCATAACTCAGCAGTGTTGTCAGCTTTTTTGTTTCCTGTTCCAGCCAACATGACAGTATGATTAATTTTTTGAGATATCCGCTATGGGAAAAACCAGGGTTTCTCGCCGAGGCGAATGCCCTCCCATTTTTTCAATCAGGATTCAATCCGCCGACTCCCGCCCCCAGTCAACCTTATGATAAATATCTTTCAAAAAGAGTTCGTGCTGAATCGTCTGGAGAAAAACGGATTCTTCAGGAGTTTTGGACACAGAATACAACCATTTGTTCTCCTCCTGTTTGTGATAAATCTCAACCATCGGTTTGTGCTGTGCGACCAGGACATATTCCTGAAAAGAGGGCAGAGACCGGTAATATGCGAACTTGTTGCCCCGGTCAAAACCCTCTGTGCCCGGAGACAGCACCTCGATGATCAGCACAGGATTTTTGATAATATCGGTTCTGTCCTCGGAAAACTCAATCTCCCCGCACACCACCATCACATCAGGATACACGAACACATTATGTTCGGTGATGTCCAGCTTCATGTTGCTGTCAAATCCCACGCAGTCTTTGTCATCAATGCCCTCTCCGATTCTTCGGATCAGATTGAAGCAGATAACGCTGTGATTGCGGCTTCCCCCTGCCATGACAATGATCTCGCCGTCATAAAACTCGCTTTTACCATTGGCCTGATCCTCGGCTGCGAGATATTCTTCCCGGGTGTAATGTGTTTCCTTTACGGCTGACCGTCCCATTTACCTTCTCCCTTGTATATCATTTATGTTCAATGTTGTAGGAAGTGTTGAGCGTCGTTCCTCAACCCAATCTGCACAACTAATTTTTTCAATGAGGACTCAATCCGCTGACTCCCGCCCCCACTCAACCTTATGATAAATATCTTTCAAAGAAAGTTCGTGCTGAATTGTCTGGAGAAAAACGGATGCTTCAAGGCTTTCGGACACAGAATACAACCATTTGTTTTCATTCTGTCTGTGGTAAATCTCAATCATCGGTTTATGTTGTGAGACCAGAACATATTCCTGCAAGGAGGGCAGAGACCGGTAATATGCGAATTTGCTGACCCGGTCGAAAGTTTCCGTGCCGGGAGACAGCACCTCGATGATCAGCACAGGGTTTTTTATAATATCGGTTCTGTCTTCGGAAAATTCAATCTCCCCGCACACCACCATCACATCAGGATACACGAACACATTATGTTCGGCAATATCCAGTTTCATGTTGCTGTCAAATCCCACGCAGTCTTTATCAGCAATCGCATTCCGAATCCCCCAGTTCAGATTTAAACAGATAACGCTGTGGTTGCGGCTTCCCCCTGCCATGGCAATGATCTCGCCGTCATAAAACTCGCTTTTGTCAGCGGCCTGATCCTCGGCTGCGAGATATTCTTCCCTGGTGTAACTTGTTTTTTGTAAAGCTGTCTCTCCCATTTTTTCCTCCGTTTATCATTGTACAGCTACATGATTAGATCGAAAATTTTCTATTGACTCGATGATCAAGTTTTTTTGACCTGCTTCGAAAGGAATGACGGAAAAAACTTGAACATCGAGTATTGAGGCGGTAAGTACCTAACCATAAGTTTTCGATATTTACCCGGGAAAGAAACCCGGTTTTTTCCCGGAATGATCCGCCTCCCGTGAGGGAAAACCCCGGGTTTCTCCGCCGTTCACAGAAAAAAAAGATGTATAAAAAACTTTTGATCGGGTACTTAATTCAGATCAGTTCCGGCTTTTACAGATCAGCTTTTCCCAGGGCATTTAATACCAGCGTGATGGGCATATCCTCCGCAGTTTTTCCGGCAAAATGGATAGGCCCCGGTCTTCTGAAATGATCCTCACCTGCAAACGCCCCGAGCCATTTTTCTCTGAACGCCTTTACCACCTGAAACGCCGGGGAATTTATATCCACCACGCTCTTCTCCAATACAAGGGTGAGTTTTCCTTTTCGTTCCTCAAGACGCATCAGCGGGGCAATGGGAATTCCCAGAGGTTCCCATTTGGAAAAACCCTTCTCAAGATTTTTTATGGCTGCCATCTGACCGGTTGCGCCATTGGCAATCAGACTGAAAACCGTGAGTCCCAGATTATAGGTGTAAGTGGAGTCAAAGAGCGTGGGATCATTCCCCCGGCCGTCATAACCGTAAAAATGAGGCTGGGTCTTGAATTTGGGAACAGACTGCTTATAAATTTTTTCCACAGGACCGGGAATCTCCTCACCTTCCTGAATGACACCCTCCTTTACCATAGTCTGTCTGAGCGTTTTCACAGATATGAGAGACGGTTTTACCAATAAAAATCCGCCATTCTCATAGTTCTCGAACAGGACAGGCCCGAAAATATCCGGATTCAGTCCTCCTTTTTCAAGGGTTTTTCTGTAATACGCCCTTTCTATTCCGATCTTATAAATCCCTTCTTCTCTGAGGGTATTCAGATGGTCTTTCACCAGCCCCATCAGAACCTTGTCCGTCTCAACCTGTGAAAATTGAAAATTTCCGTGGCTGTCCCTTTCGATGAGAAGCCCTTCCTGGAAAAACGCGGGAATATCACTGAACAGATCATCATCACGGGTGTTCCATATGGAGAATATCCCTTCCTCACGGGAACGCCTCGCAAGCTTCCGCAGATAATCCAGCTTATCCTCAAGCGTGGGAAAATCCGCATGAAAATCCGTGTCATGGGTCTGATTGTACTCCGCGATAATGGTGTTCAGCTTTGTGATAAACACCTGTATCTCATTGATAAACTCCAAAACCCCTTCGGGGATTACGATCACGCCGTAATTTTTCCCCACAGCAGCCCGCCTGACAATGCCGTCACATATCACACGGGAAAGATGACGAAGCGTCATCCCATAAGCCGTATAATCCACCGTGCCTTGTTTTTCCGCGTTCTCGATTCTGCTTTTATCCATATAGTCCGCAAGGTCCTCGCCAATAAGGGTGATATTCGCATGGGTCTGCAACGCTACTTCGAGGGCCAGATGGCTCGCCACTCTTCCCATGACCTTGCAGATGTGCCAGTATTTGACATCAGAACTGCTGTCTGTGCAGAGATTGCTGATCTCATTGGCAAATGCTCTTGCCGCGGTGTGAAAACCAAAGGACATGGCGCATAAGACCTCTCCGCTCACGTCTCTGACCTGTATATCTCCGTCAATGGTTTTGGGAACGCCGATGACCTGAACCCCGTCATCAAACATCTCCTGGGCCAGAAAAGCCGCGTTGGTGTTGGAATCATCCCCTCCCACAACAACAAGTGCGTCCAGATTGAGGGCCTTGCAGGTCTCTTTTGACAGAGCCATCTTCTTTTCCGTATCTATTTTTGTCCGGCCGGTTTTGATCATGCCAAAACCGCCCAGGTTCCGGTATGAATCCACAATGTCCTGAGTCAGCTCAATGGTCTCATTTTCAATGATTCCGTCAGGACCGAGCAGAAAGCCGAAGATTTTGGTGTCAGGATTGGCTTTTCGGGCCGCGTCAAAAAGCCCGGCAATCACATTATGACCGCCCGGGGCAGGGCCTCCTGAAAACACAATGCCGATATTGCGTTTTTTCTCATATTTCTCTTTAAAACCATTGTCAGGAGAATCTGCTCCCTCAACGGCCTGCACCTTGTTTTTTATAATCTTTGGCAGTTGTTTTTCCGCTTCCTTGTCAATAACAAACTTGTAACGGTCATCATCCTTTAAAACAGTATAGTCACCTGAAAATATATCACATTTTAAAGGCACATATTTTCTTCTTTCGATCAGTTCCTGGTTCACATTGTCGGTTGCCTTCAGGACCTCCGGATGTTTCAAAAGGTCTTTAAGACGGACGGAAATTTGTTTTGCCATAATACCCTCCATTTAATAGTTAAAGATTATTACGGATTCTTAAAATTAAGCTACTGATTTTCAGGAAATTTGTCAAGATTTTTAGCAGGGCGGAGCAATAGCTGCACAAAGGAAAGAAGTACTGAATTTACGTTTTGACAAAACATCTGAGAGGCCAGTATTTCCTTGACATTCATGCAAATTCGTTGCATATTTTTATCGCAAGTTATTTCGGTATGTAACAATTCATAATCATTATTACAGGGGAAACTGCGACAATCCCCGCAAATAAGGAGTTAATCAGATGAAATATGACAGGATAACAGCTCTGATGTGCCTGCTTTGTTTTTTGGGATGGGGAACAAATGCCGTGGCATCCGACCCGCTTTCCATTTTCGTAAGCATTGTTCCGCAAAAATATTTTGTGGAAAAAATCGGAGGAGCGCGTGCCGAAGTGTCGGTAATGGTGAGTCCCGGAGCCAGTCCCGCGACTTACGAACCCAAACCGAGACAGATGGCCGCACTTTCCAACGCCAGGATATATTATGCAATCGGCGTGCCGTTTGAGAATGCATGGCTTAAAAAAATTGCCGCTGCCAACCCTGATATGTTTGTGGTTCATACTGAGGAGGGAATTGAAAAAATTCCCATGAAAGCGCATTTGCATGAGGAAGAAGAGCATCACGATGACCATGAAGCAGATGAAAAAAAACATCATCACGGAAGCACCGACCCCCACGTATGGCTCTCCCCGCCTTTGGTCAGGATACAGGCGGACAACATTCTCAGGGCATTGCTGACTGCTGACCCGGATCACGGCACGATATATGAGGCCAATCATAAGAAATTCGTCAGAGAGATTGAGAAACTTGACGCTGAAATCAGAAGCGCATTCTCGGGAAAAGGAAAAAAGCCCCAGTTTATGGTCTTTCATCCTTCATGGGGCTATTTTGCCCGCACTTACGGGCTGGAACAAATTCCTGTGGAAATCGAAGGGAAATCGCCGAAACCCTCGGAACTTCAGCACTTCATTCGATATGCGAAAAAACAGGGCATTAAAATGATTTTTGTCCAGCCCCAGTTTTCAACCACAAACGCCCGGGTCATTGCCAGGGCCATTGGCGGACAGCTCGCTTTTGCGGATCCGCTTGCTCCGGATTGGGCGGATAACCTGCGAAAAGTAAGTGAAAAATTTAAGGCAGCATTGAAGGGAAGGCAGTAATGAAGAAACCTGTTATAGAAATTCAAAATCTTTCTTTTTCATACCGGGGTCATCCTATTTTAAAAAACGTAAATCTGAAGATCAATGAAAGAAGCTTTGTTGCCATGATCGGCCCCAATGGGGGCGGAAAAACAACGCTACTCAAGCTGATGCTCGGACTTTTGGAGCCGGACAGCGGAATCGTAAGCATTTTTGGCGAATCACCTCAGCACACCGCACACCGCATCGGCTATGTGCCACAGGAGATCGGTATCAACAAAAGCTTTCCCATATCGGTCATGGATGTGGTACTCATGGGAAAACTGAGAACCGGAAGGGGCTGGTCAAGGCATTCACGAAACGACAGGAACGCCGCGGAAAAGGTCTTAGAAGAACTTGAAATGTGGGAACTCAGGGACCGCCGCATCGGAGAACTTTCAGGAGGACAGCGACAAAGGGTGTTTATTGCCAGGGCACTTGTGAATGATCCTGAAATTCTCTTTCTGGACGAACCCACCGCGAATGTTGACTCAAAGGGACAGACCGAATTTTATGAGGTTTTAAAGAAACTGAATGAAACCGCCGCGATCATTATGGTCAGTCATGAACTCATGGTGATTTCCAGTTATGTCAAGTCTGTGGCATGTGTGAACGAGAATGTTCACTATCACAATGCCGCGGAAATTACCGAGGAAATGATTGATATGTTCTGCTGTCCTGTGGAACTTGTCACCCACGGAAAAGTGCCTCACCGGGTGCTGCGAAAACACGAGGATTTTTAAATATGTTGGAAGCTCTTCAGTTTGAATTTATGAGAAATGCACTTTTCGCCGGTATCCTCGCCAGTGTGACTTGCGGCATTATCGGAACCCTGGTTGTGGTCAACCGGATTGTATTTATCTCAGGCGGAATTGCCCACGCGTCTTACGGCGGCATCGGGCTTGCGTTTTTTTTCGGTCTGCCTTATATGTTCGGAACCTTGGGATTCGCGCTGCTGACAGCCATGATAATGGCGGCTGTCACGTTAAAGAAGAGACATCGTTCCGACACTATCATTGGGGTTTTATGGGCCGTTGGAATGGCCCTCGGGGTGATTCTTACGGATCTGACGCCGGGATATAATGTTGACCTGATGAGTTATCTTTTCGGAAGTATTCTTACGGTTCCCAATGCGGACCTCTGGCTGATGCTGGGACTGAGCATTGTGATCATTCTTATTACCGGATTCTTCTACAATGATCTCCTTGCCATGTCTTATGACGAGGAATTTGCCAGAGTGAGAGGCGTTCCTGTAAACTTTCTCTATTTCCTGCTTCTCGGAATGATCGCCCTTTCCGTGGTGATGATTATCCGCGTGGTGGGGCTGATTCTCGTTATCGCTTTGCTGACGATTCCCCCCTATATTGCAGAAAACTATTCAAAATCTCTTGCCAAAATGATGCTTGTTTCCGCACTGCTGAGTATGGCTTTTACTGTGATCGGGCTTTGGCTTTCTTATATGTTTAATCTCACTTCAGGCGCAACAATTATCATGGTGGGTGCGGCAGGTTTCTTTATCTCGGTTCTCCTTGACCGTTTTAAACGGAAAAAGTGATTGGTAATTTGTGATTTGTGATTTGTGATTTGTGATTTGTGATTTGTGATTTGTGATTTGTGATTTGTGATTTGTGATTTGTGATTGGTGATTGGTGATTGGTGATTGGTCGCTGCTCTGGCTTTCAACTTTGTTGTGACTGGCCCGGTCGCAGCCAAGTATAACGAATTTAGGGAGGCCGAGCAAGCCCTGTAAGGGCGGCATATTTGTAGCAACAGGTTTGCAAGCCCCCGCAAGCCCCGTGGGAGCGGCATATTTGCAGCTTCTTCGTGACGCGAAACGTCTGTACTGCACTCCCACGCTTTGCGTCACTGCCATTAAGTTAAGGAGCATCAGAAGTGACAAAAACATTTTCCGGCGAGGATGCGAAAAATAATTTTCGCACTCCGGAAGCTTAACTTAATGGCAGTGACGCAAAGCGTGGGAACGAGGTCGTTCAGGGCTTTTTCCATCTGCTGATACTCGATAATCAGATTTTTTCTGTCATTCCTGCGAAAGCAGGAATCCACTGTCTCCGGATTCTTAAAATCTGCGGAAAACGGATTCCTGCTTTTTTCTGTCAATATTTATATGGTCAACGGAGAACTGGCAATGCTTCTTGAGTCGGCATCGCAGAAAACCATTGACAAGCTCTTACAATTGAAACCGCAAAAGGTCATTGTGCTGGACAAGCTGTTTGAAAACAACGACCCGTTGAAAACAAATACGGCCCTGCAAATTAAAATACCCACACCCGTTGGCACATACAATCCTGACTGGGCTGTAATTTTCAATAACGACAAAAAAATTTATTTCATAGCGGAAACCAAATCAGCAAAAGATTCAGACAAGCTGAGAAAAAAAAGCAACTGAAACTCGATGTTCAAATTTTTGCTGTCATCCCTGCGAAAGCAGGAATCCACAGCTCTCGGAACGCCGCATCTGCCAAAAATAGATTCCTGCTTTCGCAGGAATGACAAGCTTTTTGTTCGAATCGGGTCAAAAAAATTTGATCATCGAGTGAAAATAAAATGCGGGAAAAAGCATTATGAAATATTTGAACAGGTTGAATATAAACAGATAACCAAACTCAGGGAACTTGCTGATGTTCAGAAAATCGGGAGCAAGTAAGGGGGAATAAAAAAAAGATGAAAAGACAAATTCTTCAGATTGTGTTATTTCTGTGTTTTCTAATTGCGGGTGATGTTTTTTCACAAAACAACCCAAATCCTGTGTCCGTCCCTCTTATTTCGGATATCATTGTGGAGATTCAGGCTTTCCCCGGAGATAAAACCGAGCTGACTGAAATCGCCCAAAATTTGATTCGTGTCCGACAAGGAGAACCTTTTTCTCCTGAACGTCTTCAGGCATCTGCTGATGCTTTAAAATTGTGCAAAAGATTTAAAAATATCCATGTGGATTCCAAAGCAGAGGAAAAGGAGAAGATTATCCTTCTGTTTTATCTGACGCCGTTTCGATATATCAAAGATATTCATATAGAGGGCGCATCTCCTTTTTTTGAGCGGGATATTCTCAATGTGATGACAGTCTATATCGGAGATACTTTTCTTCAAAAGGACCTCCCGGACCAGGCCGTGTTAATTGAGAAACTATTCAGACAGGATGGCTTTATCGCTCCGGAGGTCAGAGTGACGGCCCGGGAAGACACCGCAGATGGAAATTTCATCATTGATGTGGACATTGACAGAGATGATTATTATCGGGTTAAAAAACTTGAGATCAGAGGAAATCGTGCTTTTTCAGGCAAAAGGCTGAAACTGAGAATGAAAACCTGGGTGGCATCCTTACTTCCCGGAGGCCCGGGACGTTTTATTGAAAAAAGCCTTAAACAAGATATTAAAAATCTGACTGAGTATTACAGAAAAAAGCAGTATTCGGATGTCGTGGTTGATTCCGAGCTTGAAAAAAATTCCAAAACAAGAAGCGTTTCCATTTTTATAACAATCAATGAGGGAAACAAATATGATATCGAATTCGAGGGCAATAAGGAATTCTGGGGTTTTACGTTAAAAAAAGATGTGGAGAATCTTTTTAAAGAAGGAAACAAAAATGATTTTGGCATAAAGAAGAGTGTGAGAACTATCAGAGAGCGTTATAAAAAAGCCGGCTATTCTGATATCCGTGTGAAGATACAAGACAAAGTAATACCGGAAAAGGCCATTCGAAAGGTACGCTTTGTTATTGACGAAGGCCCCCGAGCTATTGTTGATTCCATTGAAATTACAGGAAATCATGTCTTTGACGACGAGAAAATAAAAAAGCAGATGCTGACCCAGTTGCCGGGATTTCTTGAAAAAGGGGTCTTTGTTCCGGAAACGCTGGAGGAAGATATCAGCGCAATTCAGTCGCTTTATCTCGGTCAGGGCTATGCAGGGACAACCATTAAGAAACACCTGAAGCGGAGCCATGACAAACAAAAAATCGGAGTTCACCTTGAGATTGGCGAGGGGGTTCAGACGCTTATTTCTTCCGTGAAGATTACCGGGAGTAAGATTATTTCGGAAGCGGAAGCATACAAAACGCTTTCACTTAAAGTAGGATCGCCTTTCCAAGAAGACAACGTCCGGAATGACGAACATACACTGGCTTCCCTGATCGCGGAAAAAGGATATCCCCACATCAGGGTAAAGGGAGATGTTTCCGTCAGTGAAGATCAGTCTGTTGCAACGGTAGTTTATCATGTGGATGAGGGGCCTTATGTGGAAATGGGAGAAATTTATTACGCGGGCAATTTTCGGACCAAAAGAAAGGTGCTGCTGAAAGAGCTTGAAATAAAAACAAATGCTCCTTTTTCCCTGGTAAAGATGCTTGAAACCCAGCGAAATATCCGAAACATGAATGTTTTTGACTCTGTTCAGTTCAAAGCTGTCGGACTGAAAGAAAAAGCGGAAAAAGTGAATCTTTTCGTAGAAATGGAGGAAAAAAAGCCCTATTTTGTCCAGGTGGGCGCAGGATACGACACAGAAAGAAATTTTTATGCCCACGCAAAATCAGGAGATCGCAATTTGTTCGGGACAAACAAGAGCGCATGGTTGAGCGGAGAAATGAGCGAAATCGGCTATAGGGGCGAATTCGGACTCACAGAACCCCGACTTTTCGGGTCCCGTTTTTCAACAACTCTCGGGCTTTTTATTGAAGAAAGAGAAGAATTTAATCAGGATTTTGGTGTGAGAACTTTTGGTTCCTCCCTGGGATTCAGCCGAAAATGGATTGAACATCTGAACACAACCTTAAATTTCCGATTTGAACAAAGAGATCAGTTTCGGCTTGATACGGCCGCATCAGAGGCTTATGACAGGGATGAATTCGAGATGAGACGAATTTTTGTCACAACACCTTCCGTGAGTTATGACACCCGAGATTCCTTTATCCGACCAAAAAAAGGAATGTTTTCCTCCTTCTCTGTTGATATTTCCCAAGGACTTGAAAACTCATTGGATAATTTTCTGAAATATCGCGTTGATGCAAGATACTATTGGACGCCTCTGGAACGCCTGACCCTTGCCTGTCATGGTCGCGTGGGATATATTTATCCGTTCGCGTCTCAGGAAAAAGTTCCTGACGACCAGTTGTTTTTCCTGGGCGGCACCTCGGATATTCGGGGATTCAGGGAAAATATGCTCAGTTTTGATGCTGAGGATAATCCTATAGGAGGCAATACGTCAATACTGGGAAGTTTGGAAGCAAGGATTGATCTGGGAGTGAATCTTGAATTCACGACATTTTATGATGTCGGAAGCCTGAGAGATACGTTTCAAGATACCGAGACAAAAGACTTTCGCTCCACAGCCGGTGTGGGATTGCGCTACATTACGCCTATCGGCCCCATTGGTTTTCTTTACGGGGTCAAGTTGGACAAGGAAGAGGGCGAAAGTGCGGGAAGACTTCATTTCACGATGGGTTATACGTTTTAGAATGATACAAGTACCTAAGCATAAGTTTTCGATATTCACACGGGAAAGAAACCCGGGTTTTTCCCCGGAATGATCCGTCGCCTCTGAATGAAAAAACGTGTTTCTCCGCCGTTCGCAGAAAAAAGATGCTGATTATAACGGATTCAGGGATGCCAATCAAGCCCTGTAAGGGCGGCATAATGCTGGAAGATGTGATTCCGGAACAAACAGACACGCTCTCTTTCTGAAAAGGCAATGCACAGACTCTCCGCCGGGAGGGACAAGCAAAAAGTTTGGGATATTGCCGTATCTGTCTGTCTGCCGGAGTACAGCAAAACATTGCGGACGGGATTGCAAATCCTGTCCGGCAAACGCAAAAAGTTTTTGTTTACGGGACGGGGTTTGCAACCCCGTCCCGCACGGACTCCGGAAGTCAGTTTTACATCTTGTAAAAAATATTGACGCTGTTTTTTTTCAATCAGCAGAACCTTTTAAGATAAGATAAAAAAATATCTCGGTATATCAAAATATTATATCAGATTATCTTTTTTACTCTGTTTTGGCATATCCCTTGCTTTTTATAGTCAGCAGATGGAAAGAACTCAGAAATGCTCGTCCGGGACTGAGAAGTTGTTGGCCATTCCGGGGGATTTGTCAATCCCCCGGGAGCGGATCTTTGCGGGACGGGGTTTGCAAACTCCGTCCCGCACAGCATATCCTTTGCTTTTTATATTGTCAGGAAAAAGCCTTTTTTATCTCTGGAGAATGAGGAGCGGATGGTAGCTGTTGTCTGGTGTATGGGTCATTTTCCTTGGGCCTTTTCGATCTGCTGATTACAAATGAACAGGCCCGATCATTTAACCTTAATTTAGGAGAAAACACATGAAAAACATTCGTAAAATCATGGTGGCCTTTGACCGTTCCGATTATTCAATGGAAGCTGTGAAATATGCTGCTGAACTCGCGGAAAATCTGGAAGCGGAACTGATTATCACAAATGTGATCAACCAAAGAGATATTGACGCCGTCAAAAGGGTTGAGCGAGAATTTTCAAATATTTCCCTGGAAAAATATTTAGAAATTCAAAAGCAGGAGCTGGCAGAGGAGATCAGGAAGCTGCTCGAAGAAGTATCCTGCACTGGTCTTTCCGTCAAAAAAGTTTTCAGAATCGGCGTGCCGTTTTTGGAACTGGTTCAGGCCATCAAAGAAGAAGACGCGGAACTGATGGTCATGGGAACAAAAGGCCGAAGCAATCTTGCAGGCGTTCTTTTCGGAACAACAGCGGAAAAAATGTTTCGCCGGTGCCCGGTTCCCCTGTTGAGCATACGTCTTTCCAAATAGAACAAACTTATTTTTTAAGGAGGTTTTCCGCATGTTAGTCAGAAACTGGATGAGCAGACCAGTTATCAGCATTGATGCAGATGATTCCATGCAGGATGCGATAACATTGTTAAAAGAACGACATATTCATATGCTGCCGGTAATGAGAAAAGGTAAACTGGCTGGTATTGTCACGGACGGAGATCTGAAAAGAGCATCTGCTTCCGATGCAACCACCTTGGAGATTCATGAACTCCTTTATCTGATCTCCAAGATCAAAGTGAAAGATATCATGACCAAAGACCCTGTCACGGTTCCTCCTGACTACACAATAGAAGAAACCGCGGACGTGCTTTCAACCCATAAAATATCCGGAGTTCCTGTCATCGGCCATAAAGAACAACTTGCAGGTATAATTACGCAAACAGACCTGTTCAGGGTGATCATGTCTCTGAGCGGTTTTGGAAAAAGAGGGGTTCAGTTTGGCTTTCAGGTGGAAGACAGTCCCGGGACAGTGGCGATTCTCATTGACATGATTCGGGAATATGGCGGCCGCGTTGTGAGTATCCTGACTTCCAATGAAGGTTCCCCCGAGGGATATCGCAGTGTTTACATTCGCGCTTATGGTATCAGTCAATCTGATCTTCTCAAACTCAGACAGGTACGCCAGGAACGAACCGCCTTGCTCTACATTGTGGATCATCGTGAGAATAGGAGAGAGATCGTCGTTGCATCTGATGAAAAATAGCGTTCTTCAGACTGAATAAAAGATTCAAGTCTTCACAGACATATTAAAATTAAACAGGATAGCTGTTTGAAATAACCGGCATATCCGATGCCGCCTCCTTGTAAGCCTTTTGTTATAAACCAGCCTTTTTACAACCCCCCATAAAAAAATCATACATTCCCGTGACGAATAAGCTGACGCTTAAAAAAATGTTGGTAAATTAAGATTAAGACTCTGGTTTTATATGATAATAATCTCAGTGCTTTTGCCTTCCGCTGTTTTACAATTGCAAAATTTAATTTTTTCAGGTACTGGTTTGGTGAAAAGACTTTATGCTGATTATAACGGATTCAGCTGATGACTCGACTGCACAAGCAGTGAAATAAAATTCAGTATCCTGATATTCAGAGGACTGAACAGGATTCATCACTGCCTTTGCAGGACGACCAAAACTTGATTATCGAGTGACACTGACAATTGCCAAACAAAGGAATGAAGATGAACAATGCCCATCAGAAAATCATAGACAGCCATGTGCATCTGGACCACATTCACAAAAGAACCCCCCAAAGAATCAGATGGATGCAGGAACTTGGGATTATTCCGATTTCCTGGGCATTTGCCATGCACATTGAAACCCGGAGCGATTTAAAAAAATACCTCCGAACCCAGGCAGATACAATACAGGAACTTAGCCGGAACGGTTTCAAATGTTTCTTTCTTTCCGGTATTCATCCCCGGAACATCCCCTCGGATTTGAAAGCAGAGGATGTGAAAACCCTTCTGGCTCCGTTCTTAGATGATCCCCTTTGTCTGGGAATCGGCGAAATCGGTCTTGAGACCGGAACGCAGAGGGAACAGGAAATTCTGGCGGCACAGTTGGATATGGAGAAAACACTCAGACACATGGGTAAAAAATTTGGCATTCATACCCCCCGAAACAACAAGCCGGAAATCACCAAAAAACTTCTGTCGGCCCTCAGTTTGTATCCGGGAATTGAAACATTCACGGTGATTGATCATTGCACACCGGAGACCATTGACAGTGTCCTGAAAAAAGGATATTGGGCAGGTGTCACCCTCAGCCCTGTCAAGGCATCTTTGAAGGATTTGGAAAAGATCGTCAGCCATCATCCTGAAGATTTACAACGCATCTTATGTAACACAGATTCCGGAACGGTTTTCTACGAAGATATTTACATGCTTTACAGGTCAGATGCCTTTCTCCCAGACATGCGGAACAAACTTACTTTTGAAAACGCATTTTATTTTTTCACGCCTGAATCATCTGAAATTTTATAAAAGGGTGTTAAAACAATCGCACTATTTAAAATGATATCAGATAGTTGACTGAAATCTTTGTTTTGTGTAACCGATTAATTTTATTGGTTATACTCACATTGTTTTAACACCCTTTATAAGTACCAAACCATAAATCTTTTGATATTTGTCCGGAAAAGAAACCCGGTTTTGTTCCCTTCGACAAGCTCAGGGAACGGGCGGGGGCGGGGTGTCTGGTCCTTGAGATAGTTGTTGAGCCGGTCGTTGAGCCGGTCGAAACGTCGTTCCGTTCCCTTCGACACAAGCTCAGGGAACGGGCGGCCTGTCGTCGAGATGGTCGTTGAGCCTGTCGAAACGCCTTTCGCAAACACATTTGGTAAAAACCGACAGATGATCACTCATATCAGATTTAGGAGTTAAATAATATGGAAAATCAAAAAGTTGATGCAGAAAGAAGGCAATATCCGCGTATAAGCGCATATATGGAATTTGAACTTGAGACAGAGGATGATATTATCACGGCCGAGATGATAAATCTCAGTTGCAGCGGAGCATATTGCAAAGTGAATAAACAAGTTCCTCTTATGACGCATTTTCGTATTGTTTTTCCATTAATTTACGGCAATGAGGAGCATGATGTCGAATATGTTGAATGTTCCGGAACAGTAGTGAGAGCGGAGGAGATTTTGCCCGAAGAAAATATATATAACATTGCTATTTTCTTTAATGAAATTGAAGACTCCGAGAGAAACAAGATAATGACTTTTATTGAAAGAATTGAGAATTAAAAATTGAAAATTGAGAAGTTTGACTTGCGGCTTTCGTTTTTTTTGATTATAAGAAATCTGGGGGAGGCCGACCAAGCCCTGTAAGGACAGTATCTTTGCAGCAGGTTTGCAAGTCCCTGTCAAGACCTCAGGGGCGGCATATTTACAGCATGATCTGCTAAAAAAAATCTGAAGAAATAAAACAATTGAAAAGAAAGGACCGACATGAATAAATATTTTATAAAAAAAATGAAAGATGAGAAAAAAAGAACTGACAGAGATCGTTTTGAGCGCGTTGAATCATTTCAGAATACAAACTCATTTGTCAGCTTCAGATATTCATATAAATCAGTGTCTTCCTCCGGTGGAAAAACACATATAAAGGCGAGGCAGGAACGATTTGAAAATGGCAGGTTTGAATCAGAGGAATTCGAGGGAACAACGGACGGAGATATGTGTAATAATGCGGTGAACGATATACAGAACAGGATTTTTAATCAGATTTCCAATTTTTTTAAACCCATGTCCTTTTTTCTGCCGTTTGCCGGGACGGAAGATAAGAAAAAAAAGGGCAGGAAATAATCAGGTTGTTTCAGCGGAGAATTTTCAGAAACGCCATAAGTCACGGAACGGCCATTACCGGTAACGCCCTGCAGGGACGACATAAGTACCTGAGCAAAAGTTTTTTATACATCTTTTTTTCCGTGAAAGGGGGAGAAACCCGGGTTTTTCCGTCACGGGCCGCGGGTCATTCCGGGGAAAAAAAGCCGGGTTTCTTTACCGGGCAAATATCGAAAACTTATGGTTAGATACTTATTTGCAGCATTGCCGGACCGAATTTGCAAGCCCATCCGGCAATAAATGCAGGGTGGACGGCAAAGCAAATTCTTCCTGCGAAGAACGGGAAACCCGGGTTTTTCCTACGAGGAAGTAATCATCATCCCGGGAAAAAACCGGGTTTCTTTTCCGGGCAGATATCAGAAAACTTATGGTCTGGTATCTATAAGGACACTCACCCTGGGATTATCACCAAGGTATAGCGATATCGCTATACCTTTAACGCACTGAAAAACCATCATAAAATAATGATCAGCGAAGTTGTCAGCAGATTTGGTTGACAATTTTGAATATGTGGGAATGAAAGCCGCAAGGGGATTTCCCGAAAAGAACATACCGGCTTTTTGCTACGGAGAGGAGACCATCATCCTGGGAAAAAATCCGGATTTTTTTTCCCCCGGGCAGATACCGGAGAACTTATGGTCTGGTACTTATACTCGATGTTCAAATTTTTTTTGTCATTCCTGCGAAAGCAGGAATCCACAGCTTCCGGAACACCGAGTCGGCCAAAAACGGATTCCTGCTTTCGGAGGAATGACAGGCTTTTTGTCCGAATCGGGTCAAAAAACTTGATCATCGAGTATAAGGACACTCACCCTGGGATTATCACCAAGGTATAGCGATATCGCTATACCTTTAACGCACTGAAAAACCATCATAAAATAATGATCAGCGAAGTTGTCAGCAGATTTGGTTGACAATTTTGAATATGTGGGAATGAAAGCCGCAAGGGGATTTCCCGAAAAGAACATACCTGTTGCATTTCAGGTAATTTATTTTTTGGACAATCCCTGATCAAAAAAAACATGAAAAAAGTCATCTCTGTTCTGCGTGAAAGCGTGGTCAGATTCAGACTGAGGTGAACCAAAGTAGGATATTCCCCCCCAAAAATACTCCTTCTGCCCCATTGACTTTTTCTTCTGCTCTGTGAAATTCATAACATAACATAAAATAAAAAAACAACACCATCAGCAGATCGGAAATTCGTTTCTTGCCTGGTTCAGATTTGTTTCAGATTGACAAATCTGAAACATTTTCAAGGGAGTTTCCGATTTGGCAGGAACAGTTCGGAAAAATCTTTGATCTGCTGAATATTACTTTTCCGAAATTTCCTAAACTTAACAAACACCTTGAAGGAGGTCAGGATGAGGAAAGAACATATACTGATTGCAGATAATATCCCTGAAAACATAAAAACACTCAGACAAATATTAAAAACAGATTATAAAATCACTTCTGCTGCCAATGGAAAAGACGCACTGAAGCTTGCCTTGTCGCGAAAATCCTTTGATCTGATTCTTGTAAATACGGCAATGCCCGGAACAGACGGATATGAAGTATGCAGGAGGCTGAAAGCGGACCCGAGATATCAAAAGATTCCTGTAATCCTGACAGGGGATCCGCCAGAAGAACAAGACGAGTCCCGAGGATTTGAAATGGGTGCAGCGGATTATATGAGAAAACCCTTTGGCAAAGCCATCGTAAAAGCCAGAGTTCATCTCCATTTGGAACTTATGCGATGTTGTAATATGCTGGAGGAAGTTTCATGTCTCGACGCGTTAACAGGGATTAAAAATCGCTTCCATTTTGATGAAGTCATGGCATTGGAATGGCGTCTGGCAATACGTGAAACCCATTTGTTGTCAATAATGAAAATACAGATAGATCATTTTGAAGCATTTAATAAGGAATACTCACCCAGGGCCGGTAATGAATGTCTCAGACAGGTTGCAAAAACGCTAAGTGCCTCATTAAGACGGCCCATGGATTGTGCGGCACGATACAGTAAAAATGAATTTGCGGCAATTTTGCCCAGAACAAGTTCACGAGGAGTAACTGCTGTGGCAGAGATGATGCGAAGAAATGTCGAATTGCTGAATATCCCGCATGCCCGTTCTCCGGTCTCAGATCGCGTTACCATCAGTGTGGGGAATGCCACAGCCACTCCGTCAAAAAATTTCTCATCTGATCTTTTAATAAAAGCTGCTGACGAAGCCCTGGCAGATGCAAAAACACATGGAAATCAGGTGAAATCCGTGGATTTATCTCCAAGTCTGACACTTGTGGTTCCTGAGTTTTTATAACAGATGCGGGCTTTATCTGAAAGTGAGAAGTGAAACATTCCGATCTCATATTCAGGCCGGCCGGTCACGGCTGTTTAAGAAAAAGACTGTCCCCCGGATAAGCATTCGGAATTCCGCGTGAACGCGGAACTCCGAACAGGACACATTATTTTAAAACCAAGTTTTTAAAATCATTTGTGATATAATTTTTTCCAGGGATTCTGCCTGATTTCCTGATGATTGGCCAGCGCCAGATAAAAAGCTCCCACTGCCAATTCCGAACAGTGCGTATGATCCTCCGGCAATGTTTCCAGATAATTTGTCACCTTTTCGGGTGTGATTTCCCATGCTTCTTCCAAAGTTTTTCCCTCTGCCAGATGAGCAATGGTATTGGCGCATGCATTGGTGTTCATGCAGCCGTTCACTTCAAATGCAACGGAATAGATACATCCGTCCCGGATGGTCAGAAAGAATTCTATAGTATCACCGCAAACGCCAGTTTTTTTTCCGTGTCCATCCGGATTATTTATCCGTTCTTGTTTGTCAGTGCGAAATGCCATTTCCAAATAATGCAAAGAATGGTCTTGCCAAAAGTTTGAACTGTTTTTTTCCATTTTATTTTCCTTGTCACATGTTGCTTTTTAACGGTCTGAAGCCTGTAATAATAAGCAACGCTCTGCGTTCATATCAGCTAAACTGAGCGATCAGCTTTCAATTTTCAGCGATGCAGTTTCAGGATGTCATGACGCAACAGGGCCATGCCCCGCAGGCAGGAGCATGACAGGTGCGGAAACACACATTCAGCAGATCGAAAACATTTTATAAAAGCCTTGAAAGGGCGTGTTTATAAAGCCCGGGGCAAGGCCCCGGGTCAGTATGCAAAACAACCTGTCCGGCAAGTCCCTGAAAGGATATGTTAAAATACACCCCTCCGGGTCTGTGTGCGTTATGTCGTATTTCGGCCGGGGTCTGATCCCGGGCTGTAAAAATTGTCTTTTCAGGGCTTTTCCTGAAAGTTTTTCGATCTGCTGGCAGCTGGTAATCGCTGAAAGCTGATCACCCATATTCGGTTAAAGGTAAAAAATTAATTTTCTGCTGTTCCCAATTTGCCGTCCTGACAAGCACCCGTTTGTAATTTTTTCAGTATTTTTTTTTATTTTGGTTAGTTAAAATTTATTTCAGCCATCCGGATAAAAATACTGAAAAATTTTTGTCCGGGTACTTATAAAAAATAAGGATTCGGAAAGAATAATACAAGAGCTTAATGATGATGTAAAGTCAGAAAGCAAATTGGGAATAAAAACAGAATGTGCGGATATTGTGCCGTTTCAGCCAGGAAAAAGGATGCTGACGCCCGATAATCAGGTTTTCCTGATCCGATCCGGTTGCACAGTTTGTCATTCCGTTCGACGATCTGACTGAATTTGCCGAAGTCTGAACCCACGCCGAAGCCTGCAAAAGCAGGAGTCCGTTTTTGACCGATGCAGCGCTTCCGGGAGCTGTGGATTCCTGCTTTCGCAGGAATGACAAAAAAATTTGATTATCGAGGGACACGTCCGGAGGAATTTCCTGCCGGTCATATTCCGGCATATTGGCTTCAGAGGGAGGCCGGGGTGGGACTTTGGCTTATGCCCCGGTTCCGGGAGCTGCGGATTCCTGCTTTCACAGGAATGACAAAAAAATTTGATTATCGAGTGACACCTATTTTTTACCGTGAAAATACATTTTGAAAAGCCGGGTTTTTTTATCTGAAAATATTTTCATGACCGGGGGCGAAAAACCCGGCTTTCTCATGAGCGTTTATTCAGGATATCATAAATGATTTTAACAAGATCAGACGCTGTGACAGGCTTCAGAACAACATGTTTAATGCCTATGGAAAGAGCTTGCTCTCTGTTGACGAACTCATCGGAGTCTGAGCATAATATTATGGGAATATCAGGGCGGACAGATAATATTTCCTTAGCCAATTCCAAGCCCGTCATTTCAGCCATGGTCTGGTCCGTGACAACAAGATCAAATCGTTCAGGAGTCTGCCTGAATAAATGCAATGCTTCACTGCTGCGTGTTTCACTGCGTACATCATATCCGAAATTTTTTAATGCGTTTTCCAGGGACTCGGCCAGGGAAATTTCATCATCTACAAGCAGAAGCGTTCCGGTTCCGGTCCGAGGGGTATAGATATACTCAGACGCGGATATCTTTTCACTCTCAATTTTGGGAAGGAATACATCAAAAACAGTCCCTTTTCCGGGTTCACTCTTCACTTCGATTATCCCGCCGATGTCGCTTAAAATTCCGTGGACAACAGCCAGTCCCATGCCAGTCCCCTGGCCCGGGGCTTTTGAGGTAAAAAAAGGATCAAATATCCTGTCCATAATCTCAGGCCGTATCCCCTCACCTGTATCTTCCACTTTTAGCATGAGGTAAGAGCCAGGTTTGATAGTTGAACCGAGGCCCGGGTTGGTATCGGAATCAAAGACCTCTTCTGTCAGGCTGACAAAGAGTGTCCCGCCGTTTTTCCGCATGGCGTAAGCCGCGTTTGTACAGAGATTAAAGATAATCTGATGAATCTGATCGGGATCCGCAAAAATGGTATCTGACGTTATTTCGATCTCCTGACGAATTTTTATGGTCGCGGGCAATGACGACCCAAGCATTTCCAGAGATTCTTTAAGAATCGGAGACACCTCTAAAGGAATCATCTCCTTTTCAGCCTCACAGCTGAACGTAAGAACTTGCTCCACAAGGTCTTTGGCGCGACACGCGGCTTTCATGGATAACTCCAGACTTTCGCAAGCCGGGATATTTCCCTGCGTTTTTTTTAAGGCAAATTCAATATTAACCATAATAGACATTAAAATCGTATTGAAGTTATAAGCAATACCTCCGGCCAATGTTCCGATGGCCTCCATTTTCTGCGTCAGGCGCATATGATTTTCCAGATGAACCTCCCGGGTCACATTCCGCATGGCAATAATGACATGAGTCATGTCTCCGTTTTCATCTGCCAGGGGGGACATGAGGAGTTCTGTCCAGACATCGGAACCGTTATGCGCAATATCCTTATGACGGCAGGAGTAGGAATTCCCGGTATTGAATACATCACGCAGTTTCCGGTTTGGTCCTCGCCGCTCGAATAATTCATGGAAGCCCGGATAAATATTGAAACAATACCGCCCAAGGACCTCATCCCGGCGACGGCCGGCAGTCACCAGAAAATCTTTGTTCACATCTGTTATTTTATGGTTTCTGTCAACAACAATGATTTCATCATGCATACTGTAAAGCAGCAAACGACAATAATTCTCGCTCTCATGCAGGGCCTTCTCTGTCCGCAACTGATCCGTAATGTCATAAAGCGATCCCTGAATACAGGCGGGTTTCCCTGAATCATCGCACACGGTGCTAATGAACTGGTGAACCCATCGTACCTGTCCGTCTTTTCGAATGATACGGTATTCTTTTCTGTTTGAATAGTTGGGAATTGAAAATAATTTTTCCGTTACATCCGCGAGTTCAGGCTGATCTTCCGGGTGAACCACCTCATCCCATTCCGGTGTTCCGGAAAGGAAATCATCTTCTGTGTAGCCAGTAATTTCTTCCACGGCTCCATGTAAAAACTGAGGGGCAAAATTCATATCTCTCCGAAAGGCAATTCCCTGGAAATTCTGGACAAATGAACGGTAACGTTCCTCACTTTCCCTGAGCGCCTCTTCTGTCTGCTCCCGCTCAATAATGTCTTTTTTTAAGGCTTTGTTCACATTTGCCAACTGATCCGTCTGTTCCTCAAGCTTTGTCACTATTCTGTCGAACCCTGTTGCAAGTGTGCCGATTTCATCCCTGCTGCTGATTGAGACACGCGCTGAAAGATCACCGGTTTCTCCCACAGAAAGAATGTTATTTGTCAGATGCTTTATGGGCCTGAGAATGATCTGATGGATCAGAAATATCAGCAAAATAATTAATGCGAACAGCATTCCTGTTTCCAAAATCAGCGCGTAATGCACAGCCCCGAGCCCTTTCTCGGAAATGCTTTTGTGAATTCTTGACTGAACCAGAAAACCAGTCTCACCTCTGATATCAGGAAAGGTTGTGTAAACCAGTAAATGAGCATCATCCTCATTTCGGATTAAATACGGAGATTCCTCCGTAATAAGTTTTGGTACATCTCTTACGGTCTCAGACATCGAACCCGCCTGAATTGGAAAAATCCGGAAATCCGCCCGGACCTGTTCGACGAGCATCTTGACAATGTTATCGTTCAGAAATCGCCCTGTTATAAGGGTTCCGGGAACGGGTCCTTCATTATTCCTGGTAAGAAGGGGCCGGGACGCAACCATCATGATTCCTTTTTGGGTCATAAGCAGTCCGGAAACAGAGCGTTCTGCCGGCGATTTCTTTTCAGCAGGACAGAGTGAGAACAGAGGATGGTTTTCAGGGAAAAAATCTTTTGGAAAATCAGTAAGCTGTATGATTGTTTCTTTTTCCGAATCATACGCCTCTCCCCACAGGACTTTGCCTTCCTTATTACAAATACAGATAAGGTTCACCTCATTGTCTGTAAATAATGTCAAAGGTAAGTTGTCCTCAGCATAATCACGGGACGGGGTCTCAGCAAACGTATGTATTTTATCCCACGCGGACCAGTCATGGCAAAGGGAATCAAGATGATGAATCTCTTTTTTGACGGCCCGCACGGCCCGCTCCGAATGCTTCTGAGCTTCATCACGTTCAATCTCCTGAAAATTCGGTAAGATAATGAAGTGGTCAAGGAGAACATTCATAATGCCATACAAAACAAAAAAAAGCATTAAAATTAGTATAAATTTTGATTTCAATGACATGAAGCAAATCCTAATATTCGGAGTCATGTAGTTATGTGGCTGTTCCCTTCGACAAGCTCAGGGAACGGAACACCCTGTCCGAGGGAACGCCGTGTCCGAGGAAACCCGTGTCCTGAGCCTGCCGGGGGAACGCTGTTCCCTTCGACAAGCTCAGGGAACGCCGTGTCCGTCACCCCTTACATGGGTAATTAAAACGCCTGATGAATTTCTGCTAAAACGGTTTCGAGCGTCGTGCCTGTCATATTTTCAAATCGTTGCTTTATTCTGAGCGCATTGTCCAGCCTTTGTTTTATGGCCGCGATGATCTCCGGGTCATTGGCATAATGCGCCATCTTTTGTTCAAACCTTTTCGTTATCTCGGAAACAATACGGTCTCCCTGAGTCAGCTTATCCGCCAGATAGAGTATCTCTTTGACACTGATCGTCTCCTCATCACCGAGGATGATATCCATATGCTCGCTCACCACTTCCGCCACAGCACAATATCCCATTTCATTGAGAATTCTTGCCCCTTCGGCAGCGTGAGCCGGTTTTTCTCTGGCCAGATCATGCAATAAACCCGCAGCAGTGAGTAATTCCAAATCTATATGGCAGCCTGCCCTGTTCAATTCCTCCCCCAGACGCAACGCAACCCGGGCCACTGTCTGACAATGGCGAAACACCCGCTCTTTCACTGCAAATGTTTTCGTCATCAATGTTACGCACTCCTGAGACGTGGGAATTTCATATTTATCGTATCTTTTAAGCAGTTGCTGATAATCCGCAGGCGTATCCAGATCCAGCAACATACATTCATCCGCGACCTCCACATCCGCAGCATCTTTTTCATATTGCTCCAGAAAGGCCCGGAGTCCGCCCTGCCCGCTCCAGCGTATAATTTCATCAACATAAGCAGATGCAATCAGCGGCGGATGTCCGCGCTCACCCTGAAAATTCGGATAGAGGATGAAACTTGAAACTTGAAACTTGAAACTTGAAACTTGGGAAGCGATATCGGGTGCTGATTCTGAGTTGTATGCTTCAAGTTTTGAATTTCGAATTTCAAACGCTTTTAACAGGTCAAGTACGGTCTGTCGCCTTACCAGGGGAATATCCACAGGCAGAATGAAGAATGCCTCCCTGTCCGGTTCCAGACTTTTAATTCCCGCAAGTACCGAGGAGAACATGCCTTCCGCATACTGTTCGTTAACAATTCCGCGTACATTCAGCGGCCCCAGCACATTTAAAATATCAGAAGATCGGTGTCCCGCGACCACCCGGATATCCATGACACCCGCGGATTGAAAAAGCCTGATCTGCCGTTCCAGAATAGTCATTTCTCCCAGACGCATCAGGGGCTTAAAATCTCCCATACGGGAAGAATAGCCAGCAGCCAAGATGATAGCAGTTATTTTGGTGAGTTGTGAGTTGTGATTTGTCATTTGTGAGTTGTGAGTTGTCATTTGTGATTTGTGATTTGTCATTTGAAACTTGAAACTGGATACTGAGAACAAGTTTCAAGTTTCAAGTTTCAAGTTTCAAGTTTCAAGTTTCAAGTTTCAAGTTTCAAGTTTCAAGTTTCAAGTTTCAACCCCGGCGCGTGCGGCAATGAGTTCTGAGATAATGCTGATTGCAATTTCATGAGGGGTTTCCGCACCGATTGAGAGGCCAATGGGAGAATGTACTCTTTTTAAGTCTTCGGATGTGAAGCCTTCGCTTAACAATGCTTTGTAAATGGTGTCTCGTTTTTGTCGGCTGCCAATCATGCCGATGTATCCCGCGTTTGTCCTGAGAGACTGCGCCAGCACGGTCTTGTCGTGATTGTGTCCTCTGGTGACAATGACCACATAACTATCTTTATCTATAGTCAGTTCTTTTAAAGCCTGTTCAAAGGAATCCAAAACAATAATTTCATCAGCGTCTTTGAATCGGTCCTGATTCGCAAATTCTTCCCGGTCATCCAGCACAACGGTTCGAAAATCAACCATTTTGGAGAAAAATCCCACTTTCTGTGAGACATGACCGGCACCGAATAAAAAGACCGTTCCTGAAGTAAAATAAGGTTCCACAACGAACTTCTGATTTTCGAGCGTCACAGTGACTGGCGCACGTTCCTTTTCGGTTTCTTTTACTAAGGTTTCTGACAGAGACGGCGATAAACTGAGATCACCGTGAGTGATTCCGTGATCTGACAGCAGACATCGCTCAACTTTCTTCAGTTCGCCGCGTTCTGTTTTCAGAGCCGATACTATTAAAGTTTTTTGCCGTTTTTGCAGGAATGTGAGCAAATTTCCGAATATCTCAAGATTGACCGGATTGGGTTCAATCAGTTCAAGCAGGATTTCCAGACGGCCCCCGCAAATCATATCCACAGATTCAGCATTCTCGGACGCTGTGAGATCAAATATTCTGACCTGAGCGTTGGCTGATTTGAATATCTCAGGAGCAGTTTTCATTACCTGAGCTTCCACCAGCCCGCCGCCGATGGTTCCGATGATTTTTCCATCCGAACGGATCAGCATTTTGGTTCCTGCTGTACGCGGTGTCGAACCGACGCGGCTGAGAATCGTCGCCAGGACAACGCTTTCTCCGTTCTCAATCATCTGATAAATGCTCTGTTCCAATCTACTCATAACAATTTTCCTCTCTGTCGTAATCTACAGGGATTCGTTTGGTAAGGATTTCCGTCCGATGACAATCCTTACCAAACGAATTTCTATAGATATCAAAATCTTATAATTCTCTAAACAAAAACAAAGACAGGTTCTTTATTATTTCTCGCTGAACCTGATTCTCATTTACAGAGGCATCTATGATCCTGAACCGTTCAGGCTCAAGACGTGCGAGCGCAAGATATCCCTCTCTTACTTTTTTATGAAACGCCAGTGTTTCCTTTTCAAACCGGGTCTCAAGCTTTGTCCGTATCCCGTTTTCGATCTGTTTCCAGGCACGGGAAAGACCGATTTCAGGCGGAAGATCAAGCAGGAAAGTCATATCCGGTTTCAGATCATCAAGGATCAGCCTGTGCAGTTTCTTTATTAACTCAATATTGATTCCCCTTGCAAATCCCTGATACACCAGCGTGGCATCAGAATAGCGGTCACATAGAACTGTTTTCCCCTCGGATAAGGAGGGGATCACCACTTTGTTTATATGCTGGACCCGGTCCGCCATGTAAAGAAGAAGTTCAGTCAGGGAATCCATATCATTATTATCAGGATCGAGCAAGATGGTCCGTATTTTTTTTCCGATTTTTGTACTGCCAGGCTCCCGCGTCATGACACAGTGATATCCTTTGTTTTGCAGAAACTCAGAAATATGCCTGATCTGGGTTGTTTTGCCCGCGCCTTCTGTTCCTTCAAAGGTAATAAACATAAATCAGATGCCTTTTATGAAGGGTTTTAAACTAAAACCTGAAATTCGGCAAATTGAAAATCATTCTTTAAGTTCGTAGTTCCGCCTTTAGGCGGTCTGTTAAGTTAGTAGTTCCGCCTTTAGGCGGTCTGTTAAGTTCATAGTTCCGCCTTTAGGCGGTCTGTTAAGTTCATAGTTCCGCCTTTAGGCGGTCTGTTAAGTTCCGAGGCAGTATGTATCCCTTAAAGACCGCCTAAAGGCGGAACTACGAACTTTTTTTATTTGCAAAATTTTTCGGTCTGCTGAAATTAATATTTTCATTTTCATAACCTGATATGCTATAATAAATTTTAAAACAAGTTTAAATTCATCTGAGCGTGACCTGGCCAGCATCAGCAGAGAGAAAATACTAACAAAATGCTCCCAAAATGCTCGCTTGGGATTGACAAATCCCAAGCATTCCAATGCTCCCAAAATGCTCGCTTGGGATTGACAAATCCCAAGCATTTCCACCGGATTTGACAATCCTCCGGGAGCAAATCAGGGGCATTTCCGATCTTCTGCCATTTTTTGAAAGGAGGAATTTCATATGATTTGTAATACAGATATTTCAAAGGCAATGACAATTCAATTGGAAGAAATATTTGGTAACTTACCCCAGATGCCTGATTTTGTCAAAGGTATCCGAAGAGCGCCCAAACGAAATTTTACCCTGTCAAAGGATGAAACTGCGCTCGCATTGAAAAACGCACTCAGATATGTCCCTGAAAAGTGGCACAGACAGCTCGCACCTGAATTTCTGAATGAGCTTTTCACAAGGGGCAGAATTTACGGGTATCGGTTCAGGCCCCAAGGGAATATTAAGGGCAAACCCATTGATGAATACAAGGGCAAATGTATCGAGGGAAAAGCCTTTCAGGTGATGATTGATAACAATCTGGATTTTGATATCGCGCTGTATCCCTATGAACTTGTCACTTACGGTGAAACCGGACAGGTCTGTCAGAACTGGATGCAGTACAGGCTTATCAGGCTGTATCTGGAACACCTGACGCGGGAACAAACCCTGGTGATGGAATCCGGCCATCCCCTCGGAGTGTTCAAATCCGGGCCTGAAGCCCCGAGAGTGATCATCACAAATGCCCTGATGGTCGGCTGTTTTGATGACCTGGAAAACTGGCACAGGGCAATGGCGCTGGGGGTCGCAAATTACGGACAAATGACCGCGGGCGGCTGGATGTATATCGGTCCCCAGGGTATTGTACATGGGACATACAGCACCCTTTTAAACGCAGGCCGGTTACGGCTGAATATTTCTTCTGACAGCGATCTGAGAGGCCATTTGTTTGTGTCTTCGGGCCTCGGGGGAATGAGCGGCGCCCAGGGGAAAGCTGTGGAGATTGCAAACGGTGTCGGCATTATCGCGGAGGTGGATGAGTCCAGAATTCAGACACGATATGATCAGGGATGGGTCGCCCGGGTTATTGATGATGCGGGAGAAGCTTTCAGGACGGCAAAAGCATATCAGGATAAAAAAGAAAAAATAGCCATTGCGTTTCATGGAAACATTGTTGACCTGCTGGCCTATGCGGTTGAAAAAAATGTAAAAATTGATCTCTTGTCAGACCAGACCTCCTGCCACGCGGTGTATGACGGGGGATATTGTCCCCAGGGGCTGACATTTCAGGAGCGCACGGCACTTTTAAACACGGATCATGCCAAATTCAGACAATGTGTTGACACTTCTCTGAGACGCCACTATGCCCTCATCAGAACCCTTGGGAACAGGGGAACGTATTTTTTTGACTATGGAAACAGTTTTTTAAAGGCGGTATTTGACGCGGGGGTTAAAGCTGTCTGCAAAAACGGGGAAAATCCCATTGACGGTTTTGTTTTTCCGTCTTATGTCGAGGATATCATGGGGCCGCTGCTCTTTGATTTCGGATACGGGCCTTTCCGATGGGTCTGCCTGAGCGGAAAACATGAAGACCTGCTGAAGACTGACAACGCGGCAATGGCGTGTATTGCGCCTGAAAGAAGATTTCAGGACAGAGATAATTATGTGTGGATACGGGACGCGGATAAAAACAATCTTGTTGTGGGAACCCGGGCGAGAATATTATATCAGGATGCCGCGGGACGGATGAATATTGCCCTGAAATTCAATGAGATGGTCAGGAACGGGGAGATTGGTCCGGTTATGCTGGGGAGAGATCACCACGACACCGGCGGCACAGATTCACCTTTTCGGGAAACAGCAAATATCAAAGACGGCAGTAATATCATGGCGGACATGGCAACCCAGTGTTTTGCCGGAAATGCGGCCAGAGGCATGAGTCTGGTGGCATTGCATAACGGCGGCGGCGTGGGCATTGGAAAAGCCATCAACGGTGGTTTCGGGCTGGTGCTTGACGGCAGCAAGAGAGCGGATAACGTCATCCGGCAGGCCATTCCCTGGGATGTCATGGGAGGCGTGGCAAGACGGGCATGGGCAAGAAATGAAAATTCTGTTGAAACCAGTATGAAATACAATCAGGTCAATAAAGGTACAGACCACATTACCCTTCCTTTTATCCCGGATGAGACGCTGGTGGAGGATTTGATTGAAGATGCGTTTGAAAGGATATGATACTCGGTCGTCAAAAAAACGCCTCGGATGCCCCATCAGCGATTCAGGCTCGCTTGGGATTAATAAATCCCAAGCTTTTCCGAGAGGTTCTCCAATCTTCCTACCCATTCTCTTCCGAGTAAGAATATTGGTAGTCTTGCAAAGGTAGTGATGCATTACATTTAATTATTGAACACTCGATGTTCAAGTTTTCTGACCCGGTTCGAGTAAAAAGCCTGTCATTCCTGCGAAAGCAGGAATCCATTTTGGGCATATACGGCGCTTCCGGGAGCAGTGGATTCCTGCTTTCGCAGGAATGACAGAAAAAAACTTGAACATCGAGTGAACAGTAATTGTTTTTTTGTGCATATTCCCATTTCTTTATCCGGCCTGACTGACGGAGTGACATTTTTGCCGCTTTTTTTCTCCGAATTTTTTCGCATTTCCGATTGGGATTACCCCCGCTGCTGACCGGCTCTTTCAAATGCTGCCGGCATAAAGTGAAAATTCACGCCGTAATCTAATAATGCATCGGTTCCCAGTTCTCCCTGTAAGGTCTCCAGTGCGATCTGCCGCTCCTCATCAGCAGGCTCGGTCAGTGTCACCCAGAACTCGAACGGGTTCAGTTCCTCAATTCCCACCAACCGGACCTCCGGAAATTTTTTCTGTAATCCCGCAATGATGTTTTCAAGAACCTCTTTCTGCTTAAAGTTCATCATGGCTCCGTAACCTCCGTAATATAGCCTGAACAAATTCTCCTGCCCGGCCGAGCTGCCGTTTGGCCTTGTTCCGGTTTAACGATTCAGGTCTGTAATCAGCCAGATCCCTTATCTTCTGGGCATCCTGCAAATAAGTTCTGAATTTCGGAAAAATTTTGTTTCTGTTGCAAAAATGGGTCACAAACTGAGTCTGCACCCATCCATGATCAATATGAGTCTGTGAGGGGGTGATATGTTTGCTTGCCAGCACAGCGATCGCCGCGTGATACATGGCATAATATGCCCGGTTACAGCACGCGTCGTAATGTCCGTTCTCGTGACACCATTCCGCCACAGCCAGATTTTGTCGGGCTTTCTCTATGAAATCAGTGAAACTCATAAGGCGTTCTTCCGCATCTCATCTCCGCTCTGATCAGTCCTCTTCTCTGTTGTGCCAGCATTCCGAAAAATCTCTGAAATCATCCTCGTTAAAATCAGACAGCAATCCCGCCAGACGGTCTTTTTTAACAAACGGCCTATCCCCTGTTTCCAGGAAAAGTGATAATCACATTAATCCTTCTTTTGTTCCAGAATAAGCTTTTATGCCATATTTGTCAATACTTTTTCATCAGAATAACACGCAACTATATGAAAAAAGTCCCTCGCCTCCTCCAATCCCTTTCATCTCCCGAAGGAGCAGGGAACCTCTGGGATACAGTGTTTCCCGCTAATGCCTGTATATGTTTCAATCCCTTTCATCTCCCGAAGGAGCAGGGAACCAAATTGAAAAAGAGGCAGATAGGGAATACTCGAAGTTTCAATCCCTTTCATCTCCCGAAGGAGCAGGGAACATGAGATGCAAAAAAAAGACCTTTTTTATCCATGTTCTGTTTCAATCCCTTTCATCTCCCGAAGGAGCAGGGAACCATAGGACAGACCCAGAAGGGAAGCCGGGAATCATCGGTTTCAATCCCTTTCATCTCCCGAAGGAGCAGGGAACTATGGTTGCGGTTACAACGGGTATGGTCACTTAGGGTCGCAATCCCTTTCATCTCCCGAAGGAGCAGGGAACTACACGGATTTTATATGTACATGTACATATCGTAGATGGTTTCAATCCCTTTCATCTCCCGAAGGAGCAGGGAACAATCCTCACGAATGGATACAAGCTTCGTACTATTCAAGTTTCAATCCCTTTCATCTCCCGAAGGAGCAGGGAACGATGACAGAAATTCCCCAGGAAACATTTTCCAGGGGGTCACAATCCCTTTCATCTCCCGAAGGAGCAGGGAACCAATACAGGAGTGGCAAAGGCATATTATCCCGCCAGTCACAATCCCTTTCATCTCCCGAAGGAGCAGGGAACGGAAAAAATGACGCTGAGATCAATCAAATCCTCGGGTTTCAATCCCTTTCATCTCCCGAAGGAGCAGGGAACGATTCTCTACATGACCAGATCAGGAGCGCAGCAGCTGTTTCAATCCCTTTCATCTCCCGAAGGAGCAGGGAACCAGTTTCCCTTTGTGCATGTATTTTTTGACGAGATCAAGTTTCAATCCCTTTCATCTCCCGAAGGAGCAGGGAACCTGAGACTCCGGCCATTACCAAAATCAGACTCGGATAGTTTCAATCCCTTTCATCTCCCGAAGGAGCAGGGAACTGCCGTTAGGAGAATGATATGGCGAACAAAGATTAGTTTCAATCCCTTTCATCTCCCGAAGGAGCAGGGAACCTGACGACTGAAGAAATTCTGCGTCTTGAACCCAAAGGGTTTCAATCCCTTTCATCTCCCGAAGGAGCAGGGAACATTTATATGATATAAATCTCGATGTCCGTCTGACGAGTTTCAATCCCTTTCATCTCCCGAAGGAGCAGGGAACGAACACATAGCCAGTTTCCGGATATCATGTAGGGTTTCAATCCCTTTCATCTCCCGAAGGAGCAGGGAACCAAAAACAAGTCCACAAATCTGCTCAGGCGCATCTGTTTCAATCCCTTTCATCTCCCGAAGGAGCAGGGAACATGTATTCTGGAAAGATAATTTTTCGATGCAGATAAGTTTCAATCCCTTTCATCTCCCGAAGGAGCAGGGAACTCCAATGCCTCTTTTGACAGGGGAATTCTTTTTTGTTTCAATCCCTTTCATCTCCCGAAGGAGCAGGGAACGTTCGGGAAGGATGAAAGCAGAATGGACGCTGTTTTGTTTCAATCCCTTTCATCTCCCGAAGGAGCAGGGAACATCATGCAGAAAGGCGGCCGGGCCATCGTGCTTTGTTTCAATCCCTTTCATCTCCCGAAGGAGCAGGGAACGTTCTTTGCCTTCGTAGACAATACAGCCATTATCATGTTTCAATCCCTTTCATCTCCCGAAGGAGCAGGGAACTCTCGCTGGATTAACGGACACTTATACAAAATTTGGCTGTTTCAATCCCTTTCATCTCCCGAAGGAGCAGGGAACCTTCATTTTATATGTCTTGAATATTCCGTAAGGATGTTTCAATCCCTTTCATCTCCCGAAGGAGCAGGGAACAATTCTGTACATCCCCCTAAGAAAGAATGGTTCGCCGTTTCAATCCCTTTCATCTCCCGAAGGAGCAGGGAACTGCCGTTAGGAGAATGATATGGCGAACAAAGATTAGTTTCAATCCCTTTCATCTCCCGAAGGAGCAGGGAACTCCGAAAAATTACAGTGGATCGAATGGCGGCGTAGGAAGTTTCAATCCCTTTCATCTCCCGAAGGAGCAGGGAACAAAACGGCATCTCCCTCGAAGATTTGAAATATATGCTGTTTCAATCCCTTTCATCTCCCGAAGGAGCAGGGAACAGAACTTCCAAAGGTTGTTGATTTTGCTGAAATTGGTTTCAATCCCTTTCATCTCCCGAAGGAGCAGGGAACCGCATTTTGGAACTATCACGTTTAATATCAGAAAATTACATTTTTTTTCAAACAGTCATATTTTGCCATTTTTCATCCTGTAATACCAGTTTTATGCCTGATTTCACAGTATCAGAGTCCGGTTAACATTCTGAAATCAGGAAATAAATTTAAAAAATCGGCCTTTTGCCCCATAATTTTGTATCAGAGTATAATATCAGGGAACGAGCCAAATCAGAATTTGCCAGATTCAACCTCTTTTGTCAAGACCTGATTTTCAGTTCTGTAACTGCTGAAAAAAATGCAGTTTGTCAGCCAAGAACATACTGCCCCGGCCCGAAAGATGTCTTCTTTCTCACATGCACCCACTCCCCCGGCAGCAGAAAAGGCCGGAAAGGTGTCATATCCCCCTCGAAAGTGATCTCTCCCGGCATCCCCCCGAAAGGCATCCGCCGCTTCTGGCGGTTGGAGTATCTCACAGCGTCTTCCCGGTACAAATTTGACGACACCGTTTTCACCTCCTCGGCCGCGTAGTTCAGTCCCCTGAAATCAATCTCCCCGCATTTGTCAATCCCGCCATGGTGATAGGCCAGCGTGGTGCCCCGTCTCAGCAGACTGCGGAACAGCAGCCCGAAATTAAGTACCCGGACAAAAATTTTCCAAGATTTCCGACGACCCCGATGTAGAACAATTTTCCAAATTGTTCCGAACAATTTGGAAAATTGTTCTACATCGGGGAGAATGGGCAAAATGCCGGAAAACTTATGTCTGGATACTTAATCTCAAAATATTTCTGTTTTCAAACATGACTTGTTTCCCTGATTTCTGATTTATTTAAACAGACAAACCAACACCTGAAACGCATCTGCCACAAATTCAGGTTCTGTCCCGTTATGTCTTCTCATTCCCGCGATGATCTTGTTTCTTACGCCCATGCCCATATGCTCCACATATCCGTAATCTTTGAGTGTCTGAATCAGGATGGGATTTCGGGGAATGCGAAGCCCCAGCTTCATGCGTTCCACCGTGACATGGTTGGGAAGAGGCCCCGGGCTGATGACCTCCATGCGGTCCGAATATAACGAAATTTCGACATCCGCGGGTCTTGTCCAGTCCCGATGGACAAAAGCGTTGATGACAGCTTCCCGGACTGCCTCAGGCGCAAAATCCCACTCAATCATTCTTGTCAACTGATTCTCCGCCAGTTTTTCCCGGGAAGCGTGTTGTCTGACTTTGCTCATCAGCAATTCCAGAAGACCCTGCTCGGTCTGCTCCCCGTGTTCGTCCCACAGTGCGACCAGAGGGCCGTCCAAGCTGGCCCTGTCCCGGGTATCATAATCTTTTTCTGTTCCCGGAAACACCACCCATTCCAGCCCGGCCTGCCGGAGAAAGCGTCCGGGTCGGTGTCCGAACAGGAGGAGTCCGGCAATGGTGCATAAGGGATCCGAACCCTCATGAACAGTCATGTATTCCATGTTGATCAGTAGCCGAACCCATTCCTCATCCTCACGGGGCAGATTCTCCAATTTCCTCACCCGTCCGAAATAATCCCTCAGACGCCTCGGATCAAGATGTGCGAAACAGGTTCCGGGGACAGGCAGAATCTCCACATGCAGAAACCCGCCCTCCTGAAAAAGACGCATTTGTTCCTCTCTGCTGGCCAATCGGGAGGTCAAACCCACACGAATGTAGATATTCTCCCCCTGACCGTGACGCATCACATAGGGCTTTGAGATGCCCATGTCCACGGAGATCACCGCAATCCGTTTCTCTCCCATCTGAATTTCCTCATAATACGGAATAATTCTGGGATGAACAATATCGGAACAGACATTCATAACCCATTCCTCAAGAGCGGCTCGGGTAATTCCGGACAGAGTTCCGTCATCCTCCACGCCCAGCAGTATTTTGCCGCCCTTAAAATTCAGAAGTGCGACAATCTCCTTTGCCAACTGTTCGGGCCGGATATCATCCCGTTTGAATTCCATTCCGGAATTCTCACCGTTCTGAATCCATCTCAGAATATCTTCCTGATTCATTGCATCCTCTCCTCTATGCCCATATCTTCCATTCTCTTTTTCTCAGTCAAGAACATACTGCCCCAGCCCAAAAGATGTCTTTTTTCCCACATGAACCCACTCCCCCGGCAGCAGAAAAGGCCAGAAAGGTGACATATCTCCCTCGAAAGTGATCTCTCCCAGCATCCCCCCGAAGGGCATCCGCTGTTTCTGGCGGTTGGAGTATCTTACAGCGTCCTCCCGGTACAGATCTGACGACACGGTTCTAATCTCCTCGGCAGCGTGGCTCAGTCCCCTGAAGTCAATCTCCCTGCATTTGTCAATCCCGCCGTGGAGATAGGCCAGCGTGGTGATCCGTCTCATAAGACTTCGGAACAGCAGCCCGAAGGTGATCTCAGGATACTTCCCCTTTGCCTTTATTTCAAGACGGGTCACAAACCGGAATGTACATTGGTCAGGCGGGGGACGGCGTTCCAAGAGTTCTCCGCAGGAAATATGGATGGTCTCATTTCTCAGGAGCTGGTCCGCATCCAGATAAACTGGTGTCAAAGTCCCATTCATATCCAGGCTGTCAATCCGCTTCAAAAAGAACTGTCCCCGGCCCCGGCCCAGCCCTCTTTTTCCGGCATGGATGAAAGTGTATGCAAAATAGGGCAGATACTCAACAGCCCTGCCCACCAGCACAAGCTCAAACATCAGTTCCTCACCCGGTTCATATTCCTCCTTCCCGTCCAACGGAGGCCGGAGGATATACGGATGTGATGCCTGATCTTTATTTCGGATAAAAGGGTCATCTTTGGGCGGAAAGGTTTCAAAAATATATGAATAAACGCATTCCTCTGAAAGATGGCAGTCTCCGCATTCGGTCCGCGTGAGCGGACAGACCACCCGGCGAAACATAAGCCCGAAACTGCCCCGGATGGCCGAGCCTTTGAACGGAGGCAAATGCAGAGGCTCAATAGCCTCAATCGTCAGGCGGAAAACAGCGAATGAAAAAGGGGAAAGGATTGCAGATGTCTGATCCATAGCAGTATTTCTCTCACGAAACCAGTTCATTAAATTTTTTGAATTCCAAAGCCTGTCTCACAGCCTTAATCTTGTCCTCATTAACACCTTTCATCTTCAGCAGATTTTGGATAATTTTTTCAGCATACTCCTCGGCTCTTTTCAGATCATTCATATCATCAACGACCTTAATGCTGTGTATCAGGACATGATTATTTCGAATGTTCTTCAGTTTTTTCAGTTCCTTCACATTGACATCCTCAGCAATGACAGAACCGTTGTTCTCCAACCAGTTCAAAACATTCGTGAATCCGATATGTGACGCACTGCTCTGGGTTTGGCTGTCATGCGTATTCAAAGGGAAAACATTCTCCTTTTCAGCCCATAATATTAAGACAAATTCAGTCAATGTGATAAAGCGCAGAAAAGTCCCCTGAAGCTGGCTCTGAGATTTTCTCCTTCGGGCATTTTTAAGTCTGTCCAGGAGATAAAAAGAGAGCCACTCATTATTGGAACAGATTTTGCTTTTGGTCTCCCTGATCGCTTCCTCGTTTGCTTCCGGAAACGAATTTGCGGTCTTTTTATGGAATCTCAGCTTATCGCCATAATACTCTTCAATCTTTCCCAGAACTTTAAGAGCAGGCTCGTCCGGCAGATGATCGAGAGCTTCTTTATAGCGGTAATCGTCCCAGCACTCATATCCGCAGGCATAAGTTGTGATCTTCTTTATTCCCTCCTTTGTTTCCTCATCAAAATAGGCTTCATGCTTCCTGATGTTTTTCTCTATCCTGCTCAGCTCATTTTTGACTCGGCCAAACTGATAGCGGTCAAACAACGACTTGATACGCTCCCAGTCAACAATGCTGAATATCTCGGACGGATTGGGAAGTTTTGCCAGAAACTCCGTGCCATAGCATGGCTCCCGTCTTTGTAAGTCATACTCCTCGAAATCCACATAAAAAATGTCACAGGTTTGGCTGTGAGCCGAGGCCATGAATGATCCCGCGACCATGGTTTTCTTTCCGCCGGTGATATCAATAGCGATTTTCCTGCCCTCATTTTCAAGGATCAGGGCATTGATCGTCTTGAAAATTCTGGCCGGATCAGAAAGTTCCTCAAGGCGTTCCAGCCTGATATCGGCTTTTATTTTTTCATAATATTCCGCATCAATCACCTCAATCCCTTCCATGATCTCATCAACCAGATCCTCAGTATCCTCAGTGACAACAAAAATGACATGCCCGGGCCTGATCTCTGCCAAACTGAGGATAATCGGCATGATCGAATACCCCACCAGAAAAATCCCAATATCATAGTGAGCTTCATCAAAATCAGGAAGATACCCTTCTTTAACATGTTTCCGGTTTATCAGATGGATGACATTGAAATACTCGGGCAGAAGTTTCTTAAAAACATCAGTTGCATTACCAAAATCCCTGTCATGATAAAGTTCCTGATATTCCAAATAGTTCAAATAATTGTTATCGAGGACCTCTTCCCAGTTCTCATCATCATCAATTTTTTCAAGTAGTTCAATTCTGTTTTCAAACATGGCTTCTTCCTCTGATTTCTGACTTATTTAAACAGACGAACCAGTACTGAAACTCAAATTCCGGTTCATTCAATAGCTGCTGCTCCGCTATCCTCATCGCTTATTGCATCTTCTTCTTCAACATCAAGACTTCTGTTCTCATCGCTTAATGTATTTACTCCAATCTGGAGGAGATGGATATGCTCCTCTCTGCTGGCCAATCGGGAGGTCGAACCCACACGGATGTAGATATTCTCTCCCTGATCGTGACGCATCACATACGGCTTTGAGATGCCCATGTCCACGGAGATCACCGCGATCCGTTTCTCTCCCATCTGAATTTCCTCATAATACGGAATGATTCCGGGATGAAGCATGTCGGAACAGATATTTATCACCCATTCCTCAAGAGCGGGCCGGGTGATTCCGGACAGGGTTCCGTCATCCTCCACGCCCAGCAGGATTTTGCCGCCCTTGAAATTCAAAAACGCGACAATTTCCTTTGCCAACTGTTCGGGCCGGATGTCATCCCGTTTGAATTCCATTCCGGAATTCTCACCGTTCTGAATCCATCTCAGGATATCTTCCTGGTTCATCACAATCTTTCCAACCTGACCCACCCCAGGGGATATTCACCTTCGCCCTTATCATTACAGATGATCTTTGCGGATTTGGGTACCTCATCCCCGTGTTTTCGAGGTTTTCCGCCGTCGTAAGAGATGATTTTGTCCCTCAGTTCCACCAGTTTCTCTTTCAAGTTCGGACTCTCCCTGAACAACAGGGCAAAGCTCGTCCCCAGGAGGCCGCTTCCCCAGCCGATTTTTATGGCGTTCTCAACCGGCTTTTTGTAGAACTCAATCAGGGGGTTTATGTTGACAGCATTTCCTTTGCCGCCAATTTCAATGGTGTTGTCAACTTTCACATCCGTCGCATTCAGACCTTTATTTGTCTTCTTCGTGTTGAAGGAGACTTTATCTTTTTCTCTGATCGTATCCCTGTCTTTTATCTGAACCTCATTGATATGAAAAAACAAGTCTTTTTGAAGCCTCGGACACTGAATAAATCCGAAGCCCCTGTCGTAAAAGAATCGTTGAACAACACCCTGCTGACGTCCGTCAGGGGAAAACTCGCTTCTCTTCTGATAAAACTGGGAATGAAAGGCACCGAGTTCTTCCCATACTGCCTCAGAAAACTCAAACACGATAGCCATAAGCTGATCCAAATTTTGAAAAGGGATGGTGTAATCTCCCCAGCGGGATCTTGTTCTCTGAGAATTTGAAAACTTTTTAAGCAGATCGGTATCAAGGGAAATATCAAAGCTGACAGAACCGCCTGGATCAGGGCAAAAATAGGTTTCCGTATTAAATTCTATGAAGCTGTTCCCCCGGTGTTTCATCTTGAAATAGGGCGCATGATTTCTGTCCAGACTTAAAATCCGAGCCTTTTTTTCGCTGATGCGACGGGTGTCAATAAAAGATGAATCCTTGATCTTCACGGTCCGGAAAACATCGGTAAAATGGGAAGAGGATTTTATTTTCTGCTTTGGCGATATGTTTTTCGCGGTCAGATGAAAGCCCTGAAGAATATCCTCCACAATCGCGGCGGCAACTCTCCACTTAAATCTGTTCTTTTGATGGCGGGGTTGTCTGTCAAATTCTTTAATTTTTCCATTTATGTATGCTGTCATTTCAGCGTCAAACTGTGTTGGATTGTTACTGCGGATTTCCCTCAGAATCTTCCACAAAACCGCTGTTCGGATAACCCCTTTGACAGATGACCCCGGAATATAGGCCCTGTCCATGCCATTGCGAATAAAGTACAGTCTGTTATAGCCTTTTTTCACCTTGGCATAGACCTTGCCTCTTGCAACATCACGGGTTTTGGTGAAATCGAATTTGTTATCTCTCAAAAACTCGGAAATCCCCTTGTCTTTGGGTGCATCTTCCAGCCAGTTTGCAAACTTGATGATGATATCAAGTCCCCCATGATGTTCAAACAGATAATTTTGCAGCTTCATGGTGTCCACAAGATAGATGAACTTATTATCATGAGGGCTGCGGATAAAGCACTGGCCGTAATTTGCGCTCCCGTCGCTGCCTTGAATATGAACAGGGGAGATCGGGGTCAGCCGGTATGTTCCGGTCTCAAGATAAGACGGCGTCATCTTCTGTCTCCTGAACTGTGCAGGGGAATGCCAGGGCCTTGCCGAATCGGTAAACCGGGTGAGCGGAGAAAATTGCTTTCGGGGCCACATTCACCAGTCCCCCTGCGGGTTTGTTCGCAAAAATCGAGCCTTCGCCGAACATTCGGCATGTCTCCCGCTTGAATTGTCCCAGGGCCACAGAGGAGAAGGTCCAGCCTTTGCGTAGAACCAGGGAATAGGCCATGGGAGATAAGGCGTTCAGGTTCATGGGATAGTAGAGGGAAACAATGATGAAGTTGTCTCCGCTGCCTTCAAACAACGGCTTCCATTTATCATCAGGCGGTTCAATCTCAAAGTCAAACACACCATACCCCAGACTCCTTCTGCCCCCGAGTCCCTTCATGGCCGCGTTATCCAAAATTTTCTTCAGAATTCCTTGTTCCACGCCGTCAATGAGGAAATAGATGCCCGCGGTCTTGTCGAAAAACATCTCTCCGGCATGATAGATATTCGAGGCATTTGTCAGCCGGTCTCTTGCGTGTTGCGGTCTGATGTTGATGGTGAACAATTCCTGATACCCCTGGTTCTTAAATTTCACCAGAGAAATTTTCTCCCCCCTGATCCATTTGGAAAAATTATCTCTGTCAATATACAGACATCGCTTCAACTCCTTGTGCCATCTGAGTTTGTTTTCCTTCCCGTGCTTGCCGGAGAAATTCACAGGATCGGTCAGGGGGCGGGGAAGATAGTATTCAAATTGTTTGCGACGGTATTCACAAAAGAGAAATCCTGAAGAAAGGGTCTCTATGGAATCAATGAGGGACGCGATCTTTTCCGCATTTCCTGAGACAATATCCGCATACGAATTGACCAGCATACTGAAAAGCGTGTCAGAATGAACGATCTCCTGAACCTTTTCCCGGCCGATACCGCCCCGGTCGGCCCCGAGATGAAGGCCGGTCTTAAACCTCAGCCTGACGAGTCTCATTCCTGCCCCCATTTTTATAATTATCGGCAAATCCCTTGGCAAAATCCGGAAGTAGTTGAATTCCTTGACCGACTTTGACAGGTTCCTCTGGTTCGGGTTTCTCTATTTTCACTATCTCAGACCCGTCAGAACGAAGCCCTTTGATAAAATCTATGTCAAACTGTATCTGTCCATATCCCCGGGAGATGTTTCCTCCCAAGCCGTCATGTTCGAGGATGCTCATGGCTTTCAGGATGTTGGAGATATCTTCCTGAAGATTCGGAAATACAGGAGATTTCAATTTTTCCGCAGTGTCCTCCCCGACCTTTCCAAGCATCTCCACCCGATAGACCATCTCAAAGTCAAATTCCGCGCCTGCCGGCACCCTTTCGATGGTGCGGGGATGAGCTGCGGAGGTAAGCCTGTCCAGGGTGTTCTCTGTTTTAGCCTCGAATATCGGCATCCCTTCATCCTTCAATTTCTCCGGGTTGGCCAGTTTCCCGTCCCGGAACAGGAGCGCGGTCGGGTAGTTGTTGTTTTTGGACTCTTTCCCGGATGCGCCGAAAATACGGCATAGCGGACAGTCTTTCGCATTTGTGAAATCATCACATTCGTGCCGCCATACTTTCCCGTCTTTGTCGCTCTTCCGGTTTGCCATTAACGGCACACCGTCAACAGTGACAATTTTCTCCACCGTACTCCTGAGTTTCCCTTTGAGCGAGCTTCCGGGAATGTACGGCTCGTTGGTCACGGGATTGCGGATCACAAAGCTGTCTATGCCGCCGATTTCAAGCACATCGGATGATCCGCCGATATGAAGTCCGCTTTTGCACACTATTTTTCCGCGGAAAAAGACGTTCCCGAACAGATATCTGAAATGCGTTCCCTGTTGCATGATTCCCCCTGTTTATTCAGCATATTGTATAATAGCCTCGAAAAATTTGACAAACTTGTACATGTCCTTTTTCTTCTTAACCTTTTGGATGGACTGGTCCATAATCTCTTTGAATGCCGGAGGAATTTTGTTCTTCCTGACCGCGCCAGCGAAAGCCGGTCTCAGAAAAATCAGCCGGGCCAGAAACATCTCCTCCAGTTTGTCCCCGTCAGCCATGTTCTTCATCTTGGGATCATCCCATACGCCTCTGATTGCGTCGTAAAATCTTCTCATCTGGGTCGGTGTCAGTTGTCTTTCTTTGAATTTGCAGCTTTCCGCCCATTTCACAATCGTTGAGGCAGGAACATCTCCGAACTGATGATTCTTGTTTTTGTCGAAATGTGCTTTTATCTCGTCAGCCACACGCATTTGATTATCCACCTTTCCTGTGCAAATATTCAACCCATGTCAGAGGGGCCAGCAGCTTGGGCATCTGCTCTGTTCTCAGATTGAAGAACAGTTTCGCACTGTCGTCGCCCAGGTTTTTCCTGCTCTTTTTGATCACATAATGAAGCGCAGGCATACACAACACCCCGTCCTTCTGCCATATTTCCACGACCATGAACAGCTTGTGCATCAGCGCGTGAGAGACTTTGGACCAGTCAATCTTATTTGTCATATCCCGCGCCATGGCGAATACGTCCTGGTCCGCATCATCCCAGAAGCTGGCCTGGGAAATGATCTTTTTGGGAGGACTCGTATCCCAGCCGCGTCTCTCCTTTTTCAACCTGTCATGGAGAAACCTGTCCTTTGCCTTCCACGATTCATTATAAAACAGACAGAGGCTGTCCTTTTCTCTGAAATTGATCTCACTGTTGTCCTTGGCTTCGCTCTCCCCTTTTTTGGACATCTCCGCAATCTGATAGACCGGATAATTGGGCTTGTGCAGCGTAACCCCCGCGCTCAGTGTGACGCTTTTGTTGTTTCCGGTATATTCCCGGAAGGCCCTGCGGATATCAAAGGCGATTTCAGCGACCTGGTCCCATGCTCCGAGGATAAAGAGGTCATCACCTCCGGAATAGATAATGTCAACAGGTCTTGCTTTGTTGCCGGACCCATCCGATTTGATCTGATACGCATCAAACCCGAGCCGGCCTTCACAGACAAAATTGATGTAATATTTGAAAAAAAGCGTCAGATGGCGGGATAATGATGCCATTCGGGGCATTGACTTATCTGAAAGCCCTTCAAGAAACACTCGTCCGAGGTTGTCCACATCCATCCGCAGCGCGGCGATGAAGTGCTTGCCCCGGGATTCTTTTGCAAGCTCCTCCAGTTCCTCACATCCTGATGTATAGGTGCCGATGAGCAACTGGGTCCCATGCCTGTCCACCCAGTCCTTTGCGTCCCAGGAATTGATAATGTAGGTGAACATGCCTTTTTGGGGTGTTTTTGAAAATGTGTAGAATGAGTCCGCGATCTTAAAATCATATTTTCCCGTACCAGGTGTTTTGGTTGTCTGGACAAACCGGTAAGTTTCGCCTTTTTTCAACCGGCCTGAGATTCTGTTAAAATCATAACAGGAGCGGCAGGTGCTGATGCCTTTTGTTTCATCATAAGTGATGGGCTTGTTGTCGGTATGGCATATCGCACACGATTCATCAAGGTTCTGAGGCAGTTGTGTTTTGAAAATCTGATCTAACAGGCCCGCAAATTTCCTCTTTTTTGAATCTTCTATCTTTTGCGACAGCTTATACCAGACATCGGCAAAAGGATATTCTGAATTTTCCCTGGAACCTGAAATCAGATCATTTCCGCAGAATTCTGTAAATTCAATGTGGAAACAAAGTGTTCCCTCAAACTCATCCAAGAGCCATTTGTTGATATGGCTTCTGATCCCCTTGATGTTATCCCTGGCAGACTCGGTATTCTGAGCCATGAGATAGAATCCGCCTCCGCCGGAATAAATGAGGTTTGCAAATGAGACATTCAGGCTTTCTATCAAGTCCAGGACCACTTTCTCTGTGAGCATCTCCAGGTAAAATGAGCGGCCCCTCAGACTTTTCAGCGCATTGGCCGAGGAGATGGTGTAGATGAAATCCTGAACCCCTGATATGTCCCCGCCAATGAGCAGGTGTTTGTTCTCGACCCGGTCCGAAATAGCCGCGTTCAAATCGGTGTTTTCCAGGTATTCCCCGTGAGTTTCTGACAAATGGTTGAAAATATTGGCTGCAAGTGCTCCTGATATTTTGGCGTGCTGATACAGGGAGATGTCGCTGATGAGGGTTTCCGAACCGGGTTGAAAAGGGACAAAGGAAAAATATTTTTCCAGCAACATCAAGGCTGCGCTGATGCTGAGATGGGACTTTATTTCAAGGATATCCTGTTCAAAATCCTGCCACAAGCTTTGAATATCAGGTGGTGAGTCTGGTGGTGTGAACAGGGGATAAAGGATTTCATCACCGATTCTGGCAGGCATGAAAAATGACGGGGAGGCTTTTTCTTTTTTGCCGAGTCGGATATTGCTGAAAGCATTGAGTAATCCGTGTTTGTGGGTCTTGGTGTCTTCCGCTGCTTTTTCCTCAGAACCGGCTCCTGCTTTTGCCAACTCGTTTGCCTGGGAGAGAATGGAAAGAGAGTTCAGGTGCAGATTGCTGATTTCAGCATCATGGGAAGGATGGGAGGTAAAGGAAATCACATCATCAAGACCGGTTTCCTTTATCCATTGACTGATCTCCGTGAACTGATCCAGGGGGTTGAACAACGCACTTAAAATCACATTTCTGAAGTGACTGTCCATATTGACCGGTCTCCGAAGATGTTTTGTTTGATAATCCTGTATCTACTCCGAATTTTGTCCCCGTATGGCACACTTCCATGGATTTTTCAAGCCTTTTTTCATTTTTTTCAAATTCTGATTTGTATTTCATAAAGCTGAAGGTCGGTCAATGGGGGGAGGGAGTATTTTGGGGGGAAATATCAGTAGATCGAAAAGATTTTTAACCTGTTGTTTCAGATGGCAATTCTCCGGAGTGCGGAAATGGAGCGAAGCGGAATTTTCGCAAAAAGTTTCGCACCCGCTCCGAAAAATTGCGAAAATTCCGCTTCGCTCCATTTCCGCACGCCCTTTTGTCCGAAAAACTTTTCGATTTACTGAATATTGCACACCTCTCTGATGCTGGTCTTTTGTCAAACTGCTCCGTTGCAGTCCTTTTCGTCTTCCGAAAAACAAATACTGGTCGTAATCCCTTTCATCTCCTGACACCCCATCTACACGGATTAGCGATAAGAAAAGGATTTCGGGAAGAAGGTTTATTAATCCTTTGCTTATCGCTAATCCGTGTAGATAAACGAGGGCAGGGAATAATCCCTTTCATCTCCCGAGGGAGCAGGGAACTGGCATGAAACCCTCTCAAAAGGAGGGGATCGAGTATGAGTTGTCCCAATCCCTTTCATCTCCCGAAAGAGCAGGGAACTACATGGGCGACGAAAAGCAAAGCATCTATGCTTTCCGGGGAGCGATAGAGTCACAATCCCTTTCATCTCCCGAAGGAGCAGGGAACAATAGGGACTTCCATAGTCGCCGCTGACCGGGATGTGTCTTAATCCCTTTCATCTCCCGATGGAGCAGGGAACGTCTATAAAGTCCTCATCGGCGGAAGTTCATGGCATCTCAATCCCTTTCATCTCCCGAAGGAGCAGGGAACTCAGTTTTGCCCGACCAAGAAGCAACTCCGACTTTATCTTTCCAAAAATTCCTCCGGTGTGAGGATAGTGCCCGGAAATTTATTTTTGAAATGTCCGCTGTCCCATGTGACCATTGTCGGAACAAAGGGCAGATACTTTTTTGCGAGAGCAATCATCAGAGCATCCCCGAATGAAGTCCTTTTTTTAAGCAGTTCAAATATCTCATTAACTTTCAGATTCGGAAAGTCACTTCTTATATCAGCGCCGGGGAACACCGTGATGTTATATTTGTCCGCAAAGCAGAACCACAGTTCATACAACTGCCTCTCACTGAGATTAAAAGAGAGAATTCCGCAAAGTTCCAACAGGTTGACAACGGTGGTAAGACCTTTTCCGTTCTGTGCCATGAGTGTCAGAAACTCACTGTTTTTATTGTAATGAACATCTCTTTTGTAACGAAGGTCTATTACAAATATGTTCGTGTCGATCAGAACGAATTCCGATTGCGAACCCACGCTGTCGCCTCCTGCCATGTTTCAAATTCGGGTTTTGTTTTTTCCAGTGATTCCTCAATACCTTTCCATGCCTCGTCAGATGAATACAGCTTTTCCGAGACTTCTCTTTCCTTTTTCCTGTCATAAGATTCCAGAAAATCTCTGAGATCGTCCTCAATAAGATCGGACTGCGGATTCCGCAGAGGATTTTTCTTAACAGACGCCTCTCCGGTGTCTTCAAGAAAGGTGACTATCACATCAGCTCTTCCCTGTATGGGAACATCTTGCGAAACACTGACCTTTCCGTCTTCATATATGCCCGGAACAGATAACATTGTCCCACCCCCTTTCACTGTCAATGATAACCCCCCATTTCATTTTTGTCAACATTTTATAAGCGGGGGCGAGGGGCAAGGGGCGAGAGGCAAGAGGATCCGGGCAACTCCCAAAATCCCCTCGCCTCCCGCCTCTGGCCCCTCGCCCCCTCCCAATCCCTTTCATCTCCCGAGGGAGCAGGGAACTCTACCTCTGGACCCATAGCTTATTTTAGTGGCACCCCGAGTAAGTCTTAATCCCTTTCATCTCCCGAGGGAGCAGGGAACTCTCAGAGGGTGTACAGGTCTGACAAGCCTTCCTGAGTCTTAATCCCTTTCATCTCCCGAGGGAGCAGGGAACAGCAAGTTTTACGGGGGGGGGCGGGGTTCCGGCATTTGCCGGATATCCGCCTTTCAGATGCTTTCTCAATATTTTCAGGAGGTTGATCCGATCCCGAAAAAAGTTTGAAGATGCTCCTTTTTCACCCCCCCCGACTTTGCAGAATTTTACCCCCTGATTCGGGATAACCTTCTGAAATCATAAGAACCGGACGGTGAAAAAAAGTTTGAATATGCTCTCTGAAATTTCGGATTAGATAGCATCTTCAAACTTTTTTGTCAATAACTGTTTTTCACCTTTTTAACTATTTGAAAATATAAGCTTTTTTAATGGAGGTATGTGCCATAACACAAAAGTTTGAATATGCTCCGTTTGAGAATTGAGAATTGAGAATTGCGCCCCTTGTTCGCTACAGGGATTTTATATAAGAAAAGGGATTAAAACTCGATAATCAAGTTTTTTGACCCGGATCGAACAAAAAGTCTGTCATTCCTGCTTTCGCAGGAATGACAAGGGACCCTGCCGGATCGGATCAAAAAAAGTTGATTATCGAGTAAAAGCCTTTGCATAAATCCTTTTCTTATATAAAATCCCTGTAGCGGAAAGCAGACATTAAAAAAACAAAAAAGGCTCGGATTTGTCAATCCGAGCCGGGGAGAACAAACGCTATAATTATACTAAGTAGGTTGCAAAAAGTTCTTTGACAAACTGTCATGCCTTATCTGAAAGCAGTTTCCGGCAATCTCTGATCCTGTCAAATCTGTTTTTCATTTATATTCAGGAAAGATTCCGAATTTCTTCGCGTTACGGACGAACCGGCAATCTGATGCCGACTCGCTCCGACCGGGAATGCGGTTAATCATGAGTGCTGAAATTCCGAGTTTTCCGCATAGAAATATCTGTCCGTATAAATACAATCCTAAATATGTAATATCAATATGTTGAATAGTTTTTTTCCTCAGTTTTATGAGTATTCGGCCAGCCGGAAGTTGTCCGACAACACTCCGGCCGCCTTCAGTCTCTGATGACGGGACATCCCGATAATGTGGTGACATGCCTCATCCGCGGAGATGTCGATGTTCTCCGTGGGACGGTTTGCCAAAGCACGACCTTTGACACTTTTCCACAGATGATCCATGGCGTTCAGTTCCGGCGTTGCCGTGGGCAGAAGTCTGATCTCAATTTTTAATTTATCAGCCAGTATGAGAGTGTCTTCCGCAGTATGCGGTGTTCCGCGATCCTCGAACAGAATTACTTAAAGGTTTCCCGAAATTTTATTTCTGCGCTGTAATCTGTTTTAAAATAAGAGATCACAATATCTCCTTTATATAAGTACCGAATTTTAAACCGCTTTTTATCGCAATCCGCTTTTTTGTTTACATTTTCTGACAGTTGTCATACAAATCCTTCAAATTTAAAAATTCGGGAGGTCAGGTTATGAGATTTCATAAATTCAGAGACGCCGTACTGAATAAAATCAGTATGAAATTCAGATTGCGGATTGTCTGTCTGTGGTATCTGATATCACTCATGGCTGAAACCCGGAAACATTCTCTGACTTTCGCATCCGAACTGTCGGGGACGGAAGAGTGATGAAAATGTTTCCAAGACTCTGAAAAAGCTGATCCCATTTTTGTTCCCCGCATTTTTTAACTGGCTGATTTTTAAGTCATAAAAAAAATACGGAATAAAAATGGGATCGCAATTGTCAGCCCGGTTTGTGACATTTTCATCACCCCAGCCCTGAGCCATGTCTGGCTATAATTTGGCGCAATGTCATCAAATAATTCCCGGGGCAGCAGATAACCCGTGCGCGGCTGTCTGTCAGCCCTTTTATCACCTCAGCGAAATAATGATGCCATAGGATCATGGGTATCCTGAAAGCCTTATCCTCAAAGGTTCGGTCATCAATTTCCACCATGGCAATCGGAGCGTTGAGGCGGGTCTCCGGTATTTTTGCTCTGATATAAAACAGGGCATCATAGGCTTTGAGGTTTAAAGGGGCAAACAGGTTTCCCAAATCCGTCAGCAAAATTTGTGTAAAATTTTTTAATACTTAATGATTAAGTTTTTTTCCGGCCGTCTGAATTTACTGATAATGAACGGAGTCAGGGGCGGCCGGGAAAGCCCCTCGCATCATATTTGTAGCAAATCATGTTGCGAGTATGCCGCCCTTACGGGGCTTGGCGGGGAGGCTGCAAACCTGCTCCCACAAATATGCTGCCCCCACGGGGTCTGGTCGGCCCTCCCCTAAATCTGTTATAATCAGAAAACTTGATCATCGAGTAATAAAAAGATAAACCCTGTCCGCAATTTGCAGACAGGGTTCATTGATTTTATTTGTTGTATTGATACAGGTTCAGAGAACCGGAGACAGAAAAACCTGATCGTTGAATATCAGGAATCACTTATCAGCCAGCTCGGTCCCAGCCAATAGATCAGATACATCACCAGCACGGCATATCCTGCGCTGACCAGATCATCCAGAAGGATGCCCCAGGCTCCGTGCATATTCTGATCAATCTGCCTGGCAGGGGGGATCAGTTTAAAAATATCAAAAACTCTGAATAAAAGAAATCCCCACAGGACAACTTTCCAGAGCTGTCCGTATCGGAAAAGTATCGGTATCAGCAAATAACCCGCGACCTCATCCAAAACAAAATATTTGGGGTCCTTGCATCCCCAGTAATCTTCGGCCCATGGCGTTAATACATGGTTTGCCGAACACACCAGTATAAATACAAACACAAGCGCGGCCCACTGTATTTTAACCGGAAGAAAAAACACAATTAAAACATGAAATAAAACCCCCGCGGATGCGCCGAAAGTTCCCGGAAAAAACGGAGACAGGCCAAGCCCCAGGGCTGACCCGATGGCAATGTAAACAAAATTTTTTATTTTCATCATATCAGGAATATTGTAAGATAAGTAGTGAAAAACTTATGGACAGGTATTTCTCAATTCATAGTTCCGAGTTCAGGCGGTGCGACACCGCCTGAACGCGGAACTACAGACTGGGAGATTCATTCTTGGAAGTCGCCTTAGTTCCTCTTTTTTTTTCTGATACTCGATGATCAAATTTTCTGAGCCGATTTTGACAGAAGCCTGTCATTCCGTCCGACAACCCGACAAAACTCGCCCAAGTCTGAACTCACGCCGAAACCCTTGAAAACAGGAATCCGTTTTGTTCACACCTGCTGACAAAAAGATACCGGATTCCTGATTTCACAGGAATGACATTAAAAAATTCGATCATCGAATTTTAGGGTATTGCTTTGAGGGAGAATCAGCTAACGATATTTTTTCATAATCTTCTGAAGCATTCCGTCTTCGCGCATCTGGCGAAGCATTTTGCCGAATTTATCTGCCAGTTCTCTGCCTTTTTTACCCATGGTTTTGGAGAAAGGCGTATATGATGGTTTTTCATTGATAACATACGCCACTTCAAATTTGTCTTTCAGCCCATATCGTTCTGATGCAATAAAAAGAAAAACAGCCTCCTTGGCCACGGCCGCATTCACACGCCCCATGTCCAGTATCCTCACCAATTCCTCTTCTTCTCTGCATAAGGTTTTCTTCAATCCCTGATGGTTATCAAATTCGGGTCCGTATGAATATTTGTCAATAACCCCCACCCGCAACCCTTTCAGATCATCAAGGTTTACGACCTTCATCTGATCGGATTTCCGAACAAATACGACATTTCGCTGAAGCCGTGTGGGTTCGGGCGGATAATACAGAAAAGATTCCCGTTCCCTGACGTAAGATGAGGACAGAAGACCCGAAGCCTTTCCGGTCTTAACCTTTTCCAGACATCTTTTCCACGGCATCAGTCTGATCTCCAACTCAATACCAAGGTGTTCAAAAATATAGCGGGCCACCTCGACATTGTAACCTTTGATTTTTCCATCTTGTTTGTAGTGATGAGGGGGATAATCTTCAATGGCAGCCAGCATAACCTTTTCAGCCAGAACATCTGTCGGCAACAACAAAAAAATAAAGATTATAAAAATTTTTTTCATCTTGCTACACCTCCTTATGTTTTTGGTTAGGACATTATAAGAAACAATTTGAAAAATTGTCTTACATCCGAAGAAACAATTTGAAAAATTGTTTTACATCCGAACAGCCCATCATAATCAGTGCAGTCGGGCATTAGTTTTTGTTTTTGCATAGAAAATTATAAAATTGAAAGTTAAAGTCAGGAATTGAAAATCGCAAACTTCCCAAGTTTCGAGTTTCAAGTTTCAAGTTTCAAGTTTCAAGTTTTCCCCAGTCTGTTCCAAAGATAAAAAATACCTTAATTTATAAAAATAAAACCAAAGTGTCAACAAGCCATTCACAATTTCAACCCCAAAATTTCTTTCTTAAAATTTATATTTGGCTCCTGTTGTTTTTTCTCAACCCGTTCAATAATCCATTTTAACAATTTTTTATCATTCCTGTAATCCACAATATCCTTTAATTTTGTAATCGGAATTTCAGCCCGGGCCATGCTTTTATGTCCGCCTGCGGACCCCATATGACCAAAGCCTGATTTCGCTGTTTTTCCGGCATGTTTGCGGAGTCCGTCATTTCTGAATATAAGGATCAGCTTGTTATCGTATAAGCCGGAAACAATGCTCCATTTTACAGAAGATATCCTCATAAAAAAATCAGCGAGAAGCACACAGACATCCGGGTTGGAAACCGTGCCAATATGCACAAACGCTTTTGCTCTGCGCATACGCATGTTCTCAAATGCAACCTGAAAATATTTCAGAAAATCAAGCCGCAGATCCGCCTGTTCCATTTTCCGTGCAAGATGAATATTCGCATATCGGAAAAGAAACTGAAACGCGCTGATATCCTCAGACAGAGCCTGTCTTTCAAAATTTTTTGTATCTGTTTTGATGGCATGAAACAGGGCTGTTGCCAGCTTGGCAGACGGTTTGATTTTTGCGGCTCTGAGGTACTCCGTCATAATTGTGGCCGTGGCACCGTACTCAGGGCGAATATCTGAAAAAGGTGATTCAACCCTGGTTATCGGATGATGATCTATGACAACATCAAACTGAAACCTTGCAAAATTTTCATGGTGATCCGGCTGGGAATCAACAATGACAATACGGTCAAACGCGTGTTCATCTATCTCATCTATATAAATAAGGTTTACCCCCAGAAGGCGGGTCATGGCAATATTGTCAGGACGCTTGATAACATTGATATTGGATATGGCAACAGAAGACACTTTGCGCCATAACAGCCTTTTTATGGCCATGGCGCTGGCAATGGCGTCCGGATCCGCATTAATTAAAATGAGAACCCGATCATTGCCTGAAAACAGACTGTAAAAACGACGTAGTTTTTCAGATGTGGAAAGTTTCATAGTAATAAATCCCGAGTGTCTGATATGGAATGATCTGAGTTATAACTGAGCCTGAACATGCAGGCTGATTTTATCCCTCCGCTGTCCCTTCCTGGTCAGACAGATAATCCTTCTTTGTGTTTTAGTTATACTTAAATTATTTCATAATTTTAAGTTTCATTTAAATAAAAACTGTAACCTTCTTTTTTAATGTGGTATTTCTGATTTAACATCAAATGGATATTCTTTAGCACACATAATTTTTTATAACAAAAATACGGGAGTGATCCCAAATCAGATATGACCTATGTAATATCTTGAATCAATTTGATAAATATCATATTGTATCTGATTTTGGAAGAACGCTTTGATACAAATTACAAATATTTTTTCAGCACTTGCAACTATAATATGTGACAGATAAATATATCTTCTTGACAGGGTGGGTTATTATTTGTTATCTACCCCCATAATTTATATGGAGATTGTTATAAAGTTATTTTATTTTACTATTTTAGCGGGTAACTGTATTGAAACAGCGTTCCAGGTCACAAAAAAAATTTTTCAATTATAAAAAAAACAGCGCCTGGACTGAAAACCTGACCATTGTCATGCAGCTCGGTCTTACAATGGCCGGGTGTATCCTTTTTTGCTTTTTTGTCGGGTGGTACATTGACAAATGGGTGGGAACAAAAGGGATCTTCGTAACAATCTTTATTATTCTGGGGATTATCGGCGGTGGGAATGTGGTTTACCGTCAAATTTTCGAAATAATGGAAGATAAGGAGGAAGAGAAAAGGGATTTGGGAAATGGAGGCAGTTAGACAGACAGAAAAAAAATATTGTTCCAGAGCAATGACAGTGTCAATTTTTGTGGCATTTTTTTTTATTCTGGCCGGTCAGAAACCTATGGGTAAGGGATTGATACTGGGGATGCTTTTCAGTGTGGTGAATTTTGTTCTGATGGGTGAAACGCTTCCCATGAGAGTTGGCAAACCGAAAAATAAAACTTTTTTTCTGTCCCTGGGCTCAATATTTGCAAGATACTGTTTAATTGCCATACCGCTTATCCTGGCGATTAAAATGGAAAAATTTGATATTTTTGCCGTTATTGTCGGAATCTTCTCTGTTCAACTGATGATCTTTTCAGATCACTTTTTCAATTTTGTATTAACCCGCAGGAAAAAAAATTAGAACTGGCAGGCGAAAGCCCTTGCTGAAAACAACTGATACCAAGTTTTTTTGTAAAAAAACTTGGTAGGTTACGAAAAAAAATGTTAGGGTAGGTATGTTATGGATGAGCTAGGTAAGGTACACCAATTAATTATTCCCTTGCTGGGACACGACATGACATTCAACTTGGATGTCATTCTGATGACATGGGTCGTCATTGCAGTGCTGATTGTCTTTGGCTTTTTTGCCAGCAGAAAGAAAAGTCTGTTGCCAGGCCCCTTACAGGTACTGGGGGAATTATTTGTGTCCCAGCTGTACGATCTGACCGAGGACGCAATGGATAAGGAAAGAGCGGAAAAATACGGGCCTATGATATGCGCCTTGTTCATGTTCCTGCTTCTTTCCAACTGGATCGGCATGTTTCCCCATCTTCATGAGCCGACAAAGGACCTGAACACGCCGCTGAGTCTGGGGATTATGGGATTTGTCATTGCCCATTACGCGGGCATAAAGACAAAGGGGTTCAAAAAATATGCAAAAGAATATTGCGAGCCGGTTTTTTTCATGATGCCGCTGAACGTGATCGGCGAGCTGGCAAAGATCGTTTCTATTTCCTTTCGTTTGTTCGGAAACATCATGGGGGGTTCGATAATTATTCTTGTTGTCTCCTATCTGACATACAGCGTTATTTTTCCACCTTTTCTCAATGCGTTTTTCGGACTTTTCGTGGGGGCCATTCAGGCATTTGTTTTTACAATGCTTACAGTTGTTTATATCTCAGTGCAGGTGAAATAAACGATGGATTTTGACATTCAAACTTGGGTAAGTGTGGCTGCCTTTATGGGCGGCGGTCTTTCTATGGGACTTGGCGCCATGGGTGCCGCAATCGGCGAGGGATATACGGCCGCCAAAGCCAATGCGGTCATGTTGAGAAACCCGGAAATGGGCGGGGATATTTTTAAAACCATGCTGGTGGGTCAGGCCATAGCGGAATCTGCTTCGATTTTTGCTCTGGTTGTCGCCATTATACTGCTGTTTACACATTTTGAGTCAGGCTCTCTTCTGACAATATCGGCCTTACTCGGGGCAGGTTTGTCAATGGGGTTCAGTGCGATTGGCTCAGGTGTCGGCTCAGGATTCCCTTCGGCCGAAGCCTGCGAAGGCATCGCACGGCAGCCTGAGACGATAAGAAATGTGACAAATGTCATGCTGATCGGCCAGGCTGTTACTCAGACACCCGCCACACTCGGACTTCTCATCAGTTGTATTCTTATATTCAAAGAATTTCCTGCAACAGACTCTGTTGTATCTGCCGCGGCATTGCTCGGATCCGGCCTGTGCATGGGACTCGGGGCCATTGGTCCTGGGATCGGCGAAGGGCTTGCGTCCAGCGGCGGCGTAAAATGGGTCGCGAGAAACCAGACATACACAGCCAATATCACCCGACTGATGCTGATCGGTATGGCTGTGGCTGAATCAACTGCCATATATTCACTGGTTGTTGCTTTATTGTTGATTTTTGTGGTTTGACAAAGGAAGTTCATACTACTGAGCTTTATTAAAATTTCCAATTAGTTTAGGAGGATAGAAAATGGCAATCGAAGGTACGGATATTATCCAGGCAGCGGCTTTTCTGGGTGCTGGTATCTCTATGGGACTTGGCGCAATCGGCCCCGGTGTCGGCGAGGGCATGGCCGCGGCAAAAGCATGTGAGGCAATCGGAAGAAATCCCAAAGAAGCAGGTCTGCTGACTCGGACAATGCTTGTCGGACAGGCTGTTTCAGAATCAACAGGAATCTATTCGCTTGTTATTGCGTTATTGCTTTTATTTGTTGTTTGATTCTTGGAAATTAGAAATTGGAAATGAGAAACTCGAATTTCCAATTTCCAATTTCTAATTTCTGATTTCTAATTTCTAAGTTATGGAAGGCAGGCAATGCAAATTATCAGCAACATCGCTCTTATCAGCATAAACGAAACCCTGATTATTGAGCTGATCTCTTTTCTGATCTTTATGTTCATTATGACTCGCATCATGTTTCGTCCTTTACGAAATGTAATGCAGGAACGAGACGGCTATATCAGCAAAATAGAATCGGAAATCGATGATGCGGAAAAAGAGCTTGATAACGTTACCGATCAACTGAAAAAAACGGAAATAGCAGTAAGACAGGAAGCTTTCGGCCTCAAAGAAGAATTGGAAGAATCAGGAAGCCGCCAGGCAAAAGAGATATTCGATGCCGCAAGCAAAGAAATTGCGACATTAAAAGAGAAAACTCAGAAGGATGTTGACACTCAGATATCCCAGGCAAGAAAGCATTTCAAAGCGGAATCTGAGGCCCTGTCCGTTTATATCATGGAGAAGATTCTGGAACGGAGGCTGGTTTCATGAAAAAATTCAATAAAACAGGCATACTGTTTTTCTATACGGTGGTGATATGCCTCCACATTTTGGGAACCGAAGCCTTGGCCGCCGAAGAAGCAGGTAGTAGTTGGCGGGGGACCTATGATCTTATCATGCTGTGGCTCAATTTCGGGATCCTGGCTTTTGTATGCGTCAAATTCGGCAAAAAACCCCTCATGGACTTCCTGCATGGCAGAAAAAAGGAAGTGGCTGATGAAATCAGTCAGGTCGAAAAAGAGAAGGAACAGCTTGTTAATAAAATAAAAGAGACCTACAAAGTGCTGGATGAGAGCGAAGTCCAATTTTCAGAGCTGAAACAAAAGATTGTTAGTCAGGGTGAAAAGAAAAGGCAGAATATTATAGAAGATGCCCAGCGCCAGAGTCAGATTATGCTGGAAACATCAAAACAAAAAATAGGCAGCCAGATATTACAGGCAAAAAGTAAGTTCAGGTCAGAAATGATAGACGAGGCTGTTGCTTTGGCAACAGAAAGGCTGCCAAAAGAAATGAGTGACGAAGACGATCAGAAATTTGTGGAAGAATATATCACCAGTGCTTTCATGAAATAACACTTTTATTTTATTGAAATTGAAAATGATGACAAACAAAAACCCGGCTGAATCAGAAGCCGGGTTTTTTTATTTTTGAACAGATACACTCGGGTTCCCTTTCTTTCGTGAGAATTAATGAATGGAAATTCGTGATTCAAAGACAGACCCCCACAAACACAACATGCCTCCCAGTTCTTCTGATGTCAGTTCCTGTTTTTCAGCCCGGACAAATTTCCGACATCCCTCACAGCCAAAAACGGTATTGGCCTGAGCCGCTTTATTCAGGCAGATATCGTAATTCCGGCAAAGATAATTTCTCATGGGAAGTTCAGCCATTTCGGAGAGTTCATTGGAAATAACCACATTGTCTGCTTCTTTTTTTGAAGTATATTGTCTTTTTCTCATAATATCCCCTTTTTTTTACACACTGAAAAATTTATTTTTGATCATTCTGAAATGCTTTCCCCTTTTTGTTAACTTAATTTATAAAACAAAGGAATAATATCGTCAATAAGGGAAAGCCGTATTCAGGGGGTGGGAATTTTCTACTTCAGGGTAAGCCTTTTTTGTATGGGTTATGACTTGGTGAATATCACCTGAAAGGGTGTGTTAAGCTGTTGCTTTTATTGGCTAATGCTTTGCAGAACAGAGTTTGCAATCCATAGAGACATCAAACTAAGAAATGAACCTTCTGATTTTATATGAAAGTGTCAGGTGTTAAGTGTTAGGTGTTAGGTGTTAGGTGTTAGGTGTTAGGTGTTAAGTATTAGGAAAAACTATAAAACTTTCATGGTTCGTTGTGACCGGCAGGTCATGTCCGTTTATATGAAAAAGGTGTTAGGTGTTAAGTGTCAGGTGTTAGGAAAAATTACAAATTTTCAATGGATCGAAAAGTTTCCGGGACAAAAGGAGTGCAAAAATGAAGCGAACGCGGAATTTTTGCAAAAATTTCGCCTTCGCTTCATTTTTGCACTCCTCACAGTTGTTTTAAAACAGTATGTTACAAATTCTTTTCGATCTACTGATTTTTCATCATTCGTTGTGACCGGCAGGTCATGTCCGTTTATATGAAAGTGTTATAGGTGTCAGGTGTTAGGTGTTAGGAAATGACGGCGATCAAACCGTTGAATGCGCTTTGCCCGCCCTGCATGGATCAGATGGCTGGTTTTTGAGGGGTCAGTCTTTGATAAGCGATTGTATATCAGGATGATTTTTTATTGCTTTCAGAAATTGCATGGTCCGGTGATCAAGCCGTGATTTCACCAGTCTGAGGAGCCGTTGCGTAAAGATATATCCCATGGCGGGATCCTCGTCTAAAAGTTTCATGATTTTTTTACCTCTCACCGAAAAAATTTCGCAGGGTTCGGCACAAACTGCATCAGAAGTATAAAGGGGTTCATCAGCGAATACGGCTGACCAGCCAAAGGCATACCCCGGCTTTATTGATCCTACTGAAATAGCGATTTTATCAGACACTCTTTTTTCGAGAACTATTTTTCCCCTTCTCAGCATGTAAAATCTGTCTGCGTCTTCCTTTTCCCGGAACACCGTCTCTCCTTCGTCAAAGGTCAGCAGGTCTGTAATCGGAATCAGTTTCTCCACCATATCATCTTTAAGATAACTTAACATGACAATTTTTTTTAAATCTTCTTTGAATAGCATATATAACCCCCCAATTTTTATTAAGTCTATGCCTCCCATAATCAGCAGATCAAAAAGGTTCGCAGTTCCGCGTTCAGGTGGTTCTTTTATATAAGCGGAAGTGTCTGTTTTTGGAACCGGTTCCGTGCAAAAGGAAACTTTTTACTGATGCTGACAAATTTTGCTGACAGGCAGGCCCGGATGACAGCGGTCCGTATCGCCGACAGTCCGGCAGAATCAGATGGCAGTGTTTGTCCGCCGAGAAATCCGAAAATTTTCTGATTTTTCAAATAAATTCAGATGATTTTTCCCCAAAATTCCATTGATCAGAACGCTTGCTGATTACTGACGTAGCACAGATTTCAGAAAATGTCCAGCTTTAGAACATCTCCATGATTGTTTTCACCATCACCTTTCATTCGTGACTTGGCGAGTCGGCACAGCCTTTCAATGCAGAACACCCGGATTACCTTAATTTCCACGGCAACCCGGCCGTCTTTTTGTTAAGAGCTGTGGCTTTCCGTCCGACAGGTTTGGCTTTGTCTTGTGATCTTGAATTATCAAGGACAGTCGTGGCAAATTCAAAAAATTCGAGGTTTATGAAATCACTGTCTGGCAATTTAAAAAAATCCCTTTTCAATTGCAATAAAATAGGTTAGATTCAGCAGATGGAAAAAAGCTTCAGTGATCTTGTTCCCACGCAAAGCGTGGGAACGAGAAAAAGGAATGAGGTCGTGTGTGAATTTTCCATCTGCTGAGATTCATTCAGATGATATGCTTTAACACATAAATTAAAAACTCGGAATATAACTCCCATGAAAAAAATATTATATCTCATTGACGGAACAGCCTATATTCACCGGGCCTACCACGCCATCCGGGGGCTTACAAATTCAAGCGGACTTCCCACAAATGCGGTTCTCGGTTTCACCAAGATGCTTGTAAGGCTCATGGAAGATAAAAAGCCTGAATATATTGCCATGTTTTTTGACGCAAAAGGCAAGACGTTTCGCCATGATATTTATAACGATTACAAAGCCAACCGCCCTGCCATGCCGGAAGACATGGCCGTTCAGATCCCGTATATCAGGGAAATCGCCCAGGGCTTTAACATGCCGGTGATTGAAATGCCAGGATACGAAGCAGACGATCTTATCGGCACCGTCGCAGACATGGCGGAAAAAGCCGGGTTTTCCGTGGTCATGGTCACAGGTGACAAGGATTTCCTTCAACTCGTAACAGATGCGGCGATTATCTGGGACCCCCTGAAGGAAAAAATCAACGACATAAATACCATCCGGGAAACATTTGGCGTGGACCCGCAGCAGATGACTGATGTCATGGGGCTTTCCGGAGACACATCCGATAATATTCCCGGTGTTCCCGGGATTGGTCAGAAGACCGCACTTTCTCTGATTCAGAAGTTTGGGAGCATGGAAAAACTCTATGAACGAATCAGTGAAATTACAAAGAAAAAACAGCATGAGAATCTTGTGAAATACAAAGACCAGGCATTTCTCAGCCGAAAACTTGTGAAGATAGACAAAGCAGTTCCGCTGGCATTCGAACCGGAGAAGTTTAAGCGAAAAGACCCGGATGCGGCCAGACTGTCTGATTTGTTTAAGACATTAGAATTCAGCCAGTTTCTGAAAATCTTTCCGCAACCCTCTGATCTTTCCCAAAAGCGCTACAAGGGGATTTATGATATGGAGGCGCTGTCCGAACTCATCGCACAGCTTGAGGCCTCGGAAGTGTTCGCACTTGACACGGAAACCACCTCGCAATATCCTATGAAAGCAAAATTGGTGGGCTTGTCATTCTCTCTGAAACCAAATGAGGCCTTTTATATTCCCTGCGCTCATGATTACTTAGGTGTTCCTCTTCAACTGAGGCTTTCAGATGTTTTGGAACATCTGAGACCGCTGCTTGAAAATCCCAATATCGGAAAAATTGGGCAGAACATCAAATATGACTGGATGGTGCTTGCCCGCCACGGAATACATCTCCGCGGGGTTGTGTCTGACACCATGATCGCATCCTATCTTCTGAATCCTTCAAAACGGGCACATAATCTGGATCGGATCGCGCTGGATTTTCTGGATCACAAAAAAATCTCGTATGAGGAAGTTGTCGGGAAAAAAACATTTCCGTTCAGTCAGGTTCCTGTGGAAAAAGCGGTTCCATATGCGTGCGAAGATGCGGATATCACCCTTATGGCGCATCATGTTCTCAGACCTCAGTTGGAAACACTGGGTCTCACATCGCTTCTGGAAAAAGTGGAGATGCCTCTTGTTCCTGTTCTCATGAAAATGGAAATGCAGGGTATCTGTGTTGACAGACAACGGCTCCGTGATCTTTCAAAATCCTTTGAACACCAGTTGGAGAAGCTTGAGGATAAAATATATGCCATTGCCGGAGAAAAGTTCAACATCAAGTCCTCCCAGCAACTGGGACATATTCTTTTTGAAAAGCTGAAACTGCCGGTACAGAAAAAGACCAAAAAAAAGACCGGCTATTCCACAGATGTTGACGTTCTGACAACGCTCGCGGAAAACCATGAACTCCCCGCGTTCATATTAAGACACCGCACTTTGGCAAAACTGAAATCCACTTATACAGATGCCCTGGTCAAGCTTGTCAATCCGGAGACCGGGCGTATCCACACCTCGTACAATCAGACGGTCACTGCAACGGGCCGCCTGAGCAGTTCTGATCCGAACCTTCAGAATATTCCCATCCGTGATGAGGAGGGGAGGGCCATACGCAGCGCATTTGTTCCCCGGGAGGGATGGTCACTTCTTGCCGCAGATTATTCTCAGATTGAACTCCGCATTCTGGCCCATTGTTCAGATGATAAGATACTTTTACAATCTTTTAATGAGAATGAGGATATTCACACCCGCACTGCCACCGAGGTGTTTCAAATTTCTCATGACGCTGTCACTCCTGAACTCAGGCGACAGGCCAAAGCCATAAATTTTGGCATCATTTATGGCATGGGCGCATACAGCCTTTCCAAGGAACTCGGTATCACCCGGAAAATGGCGAAAACCTATATTGAGAACTATTTTTCAAAATACAAAGGGGTGAAACAATTTACAGATCAGACCATCGAAGATGCCAAGAAAACCAGACAGACAAGCACGCTTTTAGGCAGAATCCGCCTCCTGCCGGATATTAACAGCGCGAACAGAAATATACGCGGGTTTGCCGAGCGGATCGCAATTAATACGCCAATTCAGGGAACGGCCGCGGATCTCATAAAAGTTGCCATGATTAATGTCAATGCCGCATTTGAAGAAAAAAAACTCAAATCCGCAATGCTTCTCTCCGTACATGACGAACTTGTGTTTGAAGTACCGCCCGATGAACTCGACATGGTAAAAAAACTGGTGAGAGACATCATGGAAGGGGTCTGGGAACTGAATGTGCCACTCAAAGTGAATATGGAATGCGGGGAAAACTGGGCAGAGGCGCATTAGGAATTGATAATTGATAATTGATAATTGGTAATTGGTAATTGGTAATTGGTAATTGGTAATTGGTAATTGGTAATTGGTAATTGGTAATTGGTAATTGGTAATTGGTAATTGATAATTGGTAATTGGTAATTGATAATTGATAATTGATAATTGATAATGTGGTGCAATCAGTAAAGGTTTCGGACGGGGTTGCAAACCCCGTCCGGCAAAGGACGCTGAAATCGGAGAGAAAAAATATGTGGAAACGATTCTGGGCAATTCTGGGCTTACTCATCATGGGAGGAATGGTATTAAACCGGTATGTGCCGGAACCTGTGACTTTAAAAGATGATATGCCAACGATTTCGCATGCATTTGTATTGCTGCTTTTACTCAGCTATTTAGGGGCCAGATCATGGGCGTATTTCAGCGGTTCGGAAATGCGGCGAATCATCAAATATGCGGTGATATGGCTCGGCATTTTTTTAGCGGTCGCGGTTGCCCACAGCTATCGCTTTGAACTGGCTCAGGTAAAAAACAAAGTTCTCGCAAATTTGTTTCCGGGAACAAGTTTGGAGAAGAGCCCGGGCACCCTGAGTTTTCAAATCTCGCCGAACGGACATTTTTATATCAGAGCCTTTGTTAATGGCATCCCCGTCCGATTCCTCGCAGACACCGGTGCAAGCGACATTGTGATCACCCGAAAAGCAGCCAGACGACTGGGGTTCAATACAGATGAGCTTACTTTTGACCGCATTTATCAGACAGCAAACGGCATGGGGCGGGGAGCGTCTGTCCGGCTGAGAGATATGAAAGTCGGCGAACTCCGGCTTACAAACATCAGGGCATCCGTCAACGAAGCACCGATGAACACCTCTCTTTTAGGGATGCGTTTTTTTAATCGTCTCAAGGGGTACAAAGTGAATAGCGGAGTGCTGACGTTGTATTATTAACGCCATGAAAACAGTCTCAAACCAGCTATTCACAGTGCGCTTGAACGCACTTTGGCTATCGGCCGGGAGATTGATCTCCCGGGTTTTATTTAATCTTTGAATTTTTCGTAAATCTGAATAAATTTTTTCTCACAGGACAAAAAAGCATCCACCACCACTGGATCAAAATGTGTCCCGCTGTCCCCTGTTATTATGGATTTGCTCTTATCGTGGGAAAAAGCGTCTTTATATACCCTTTTGCTGACAAGTGCGTCATACACATCTGCAAGAGCCACGATGCGTGCGGAAAGCGGAATATTTTCTCCGCTGAGACCGTCAGGATATCCTTTTCCATCAAATCGTTCATGATGTGACCGGGCAATTTCAGCACTCATCCGCAGATATTCTGCTTTGGGATATTTATTCAGAGCATCATTCAGGGTCTCAAATCCGATAATCGTATGGCTTTTCATGGCCTCAAATTCTTCATCAGTCAGACGCCCCGGTTTAAGCAGGATATGGTCACGTATGCCCACTTTGCCAATATCATGCAAAGGACTGGTCAGGAAAATATTTTCTATAAATAAATTGTCAATCTTATGAGAGCCATTATCTGATAGGGCTAAGGCTTCTGCCACAGTCTTTGAATAAAAACGCACCCGTTCCAGATGATTTCCTGTCTCGGAATCACGGGACTCGGCAAGTTTGGCTAAGGAAAAGATGACGATATCTCTTGTCTCAAATCCTAATATTCTTTGTCCTGATCTGATCCTTACGGCCAGTTCCTCCTTTACAAAAGGTTTTGAAATAAAATCATCTGCCCCCGCGTCCATGCCGGTCACCATGTCATTTACTTCCTGTTTTGCTGTCACCATGATCAGATAGGTGTAGCGGCTTCCCTCAGACTCTCTTATTTTCCTGCACAAATCCGGCCCGTCCATTCCCGGCATCATCCAATCTGTAATAACCATCCGGGTTCTCTCGTTTTTCCAGATTTCCCATGCCTCTGTTCCGTGTTTGGCGACAAGGATTTCATGCCCCAGACTCCTGAGCAGTTTTTCCATCTTTTTTCGGCTTACCAGTTCGTCTTCTGCTATCAAGATTTTCATAGAAATCACATCCTTTGTCTGTTATCAGGTATCAGATTGTATGATACTTATTTTCTTTTATATAAGCCTCTAAACGATAAAATTTTTTTTCAAGTCTTTCAAGAATATCAACGGCTTGTCCCAATTCGCCTGATTTTCCGATGTGTTCAAGATCAGAAGCGGTTTTGGAAAGGCTGTCCGCAGTCAGGTTTGCGGATCCTCCTTTTATGGAATGTGCTTCCCTGCTGACCAGTTCGGCATCTCCGAGAGATATGGCCTGGCGTATGGTTTCAATTTGCCCCCTGATATTCCTCACAAATCCGTCCAAAACCTCTGCCAAAAATTCCGTATCCCCCTCAAATTCCGCCAAAGCCTTTTCAAAATTCATTGGTGACGCGTCTTCAGATTCAGGAGACAATACACACGGAACAGGGACTAATTTCACATCCCGTATTCCGCATTCCTCATCTGGCTGAATCCATTTTTGCACCATGTCAAGAAGCGCTTTCCGTTTTAAAGGCTTGGCAATATAATCGTCCATTCCCGCGTCCATGCACATCGCTTTGCATCCCTTTATCGCGTGGGCTGTCATGGCGATAATGGGAATCCGGCCCGGGTTATAAACATGAGCAGCTTCTCTTTTATCCTGCATCTCAAATTCCAAATCCCGAATGCGTCTTACCGCCTCATAGCCGTCCACCAGCGGCATCTGCACATCCATCAGGATAAGGTCATAATGCTGTCGCTTATAGGCTTCGACCGCCTCCCTGCCGTTCTTTGCCAGATCAACACTGTACCCTGCCTTACTCAGATTCTTTATGGCGATCTGCTGATTGGTGGGGTAGTCCTCGGCCAGAAGGATCCGGCCTTTTTTAATAGCATCCCTGGCAGAAATATCATCTGATGAACCATTATCATTGAAACTCATGCCCGGGCCCCTCTCTTCATCTGAATCCATATCCGGGCCAAAACCTGAAACAGACTTCATTGTCTTGTACAGTTCATTCCATCTGACTGGTCTGGCGAGACATCCCTCAATTCCCATTTTATCACAACACTTACGGTTTTCTTTTTTATTTCCGGCGGATGTGAGTATTATAACCGGGACATTTGCGAGTTCAGGTAAGGTTCTGATCTTCCTGGCCAGATCAAAACCGTTCATATCAGGCAGTCGCAGACCAGTAAAAATCAGGTCAAAAGGCTCTCCGGATGAAACAGATGCTTCTGAAACTGCCAAAGCTTCTTTCCCATCAGAGACTTCCGCAGGTTTGCAGCCCCAGTATTGAAAATATTCCCTGAGAATAAAACGGCTGGTCCGGGCATTATCCGCTATCAGTACCTTTAAGTCATACAAATCAGGGTCATGCCCTGCCGAGGGAGTTCCTGCCACATTGTTCAGCCCTGTTTGTTTGGTAAAAACAATGGTAAACCAGAAGAGGCTGCCCTTTCCCTCCTCGCTTTCCATACCAATTTCTCCTCCCATGAATTCTGCCAATTGTCTGGATATGGTGGTTCCCAACCCGATGCCTCCGTATTTTCGGGTTGTTGAACTGTCTGACTGGGTGAAACTGTTAAAAATCAGCGGTTGTTTGTTTTTTGGTATTCCGATCCCTGTGTCTTTTATGGAAAAGCGGATTCTGATCTTATCGTCAGAATCTTCAGCTAGTTCCGTTCTTATGGAAACTTCACCTTTTTGTGTAAATTTTAAGGCGTTGCCCGCAAGTTTTCTCAGTATTTGCTCCACCCGTTCCGGGTCGCCGATTAACCGGGACGGAATATCAGGAGAAAAAAAGGAAAAGAACTCCAGTTCTTTTTGTTCTGCTTCCATGGCAAACCTGTCAGCCAAATTTTCAACCAGGTCTCTCAGATCAAAAGGGACATCCTCAAGTTCAAGCATCCCGGCCTCTGTTCTGGAAAAATCGAAAATATCATTGACAAGACCGAGCAGGGATTCAGCTTCTGTGATAATTGTATGGAAGATATGTTTCTGATTGTCAGACAGATTGTTGTCCAAACCCAGCTCTGACATGCCGATGATTCCGTTCAGCGGTGTTTTTATTTCATGGCTTATGGTTGCAACAAATTCGCTCTTTGCAATTGAAACCATTTCCGCTTTTGTTGCGATTTCATTGGCTCTGGCAATGGCAAATTCGAGGTTTTTATTCACTTCCATCAGTTCCTGATTAACGGTCTCAGCCGCTTTTTTTGCGGTTTGCAGTCTTTCCTCAACTGTTTCTTTCTGGTGAATTTCTTCCAAAAGCCGGCTGATGGCTTTTCTGAGTTCCAGCGTGTGTTCCTCGACCAGTTCTTCCAGATGGTTCCTGTGCTTTTGTAACTCCTCTTCCTGGGAGGCTGCCACCTTAATCTTGTCTTCAAGGCTTGTCTGAAACGTTACAAGCTGCTGATTGTTCTTTTCAAGGGTGTCCAGCATCTCATTGAATGTCTTTCCCAACTGAATCATCTCATCTTCTTTGTCACCGGGAAAATCAAAACGTGCGTCCGTGTTTCCTGTTTTAATTTCCTGTGTCACGACAAACAGCGCGTTTGCGGGCCGGATGATTTTACGCATTATCAGAAAAAGGACAGCCATAAGAACCATGATACTCAGACTCATGGAAATCAGAAAAAACTGAAACATAAGATGCCAGCCGTCTTTCGCGGCCCTGAATTCATCTGTTAAAAGCGATTCGGTATTTTGAGAAATATCTGAAAAAAGGTCTGTGATCCGCGTACTGATATCATGAAATTGTTCGTCCGTATTTCGGATGGTTTTTTCAAGCGAAAAGTCCTGCTTAACTAACTCTTTGTAAGTGTTCATACATTCTTTCATACGGGTATCTGTCATATTTGTCCGGAAGAACTCGTGATCCAGGTCCCCCATGATTTTTTTGACGGACTGATATTCTGAGGCTCCGGGAGTATCCAGGTAACTTGTATGGAAATGGGTCAGATCAAAAAGAAGTTTTAAAAGATTTGTCTTATTACTTTTGAGAATGATGGAAATCATCGTCTGATAGTTTGAAATGATAAAGATATGTTTCAGCCGTTGCTCTGAATGAAGCTTCATAAGATGATTAAACGTTTTTTCATAATTCGTTAAACGCTCCGAAACTTCCTGAATTTTTTTTTCAATTCCATACGATTTTTTACTCAGAGTCTCCAGACGGCCTTTGATTTCCTTCCTAAGTGTCCTGATCTGTTTGTCTGTTTCCGGCTGACTCTGGGAAATATTCACCCTGTCCTGAAAATACATTTCAGAAAACAAATCCCGGACTGAACGGATTTCTTTTTCGATAAAAGCAACTTTCTGTCCCTGTATGATGAACTGAGATTGCTGATGAAGAAAAAAAGCAAACTGGACATATCCGAGGCCAAACAGGATCATCAGGATTCCTGCGATGGTATAGAATTTCCGGCTGAGAGTTCGGAACATGACTAAATCCTTACGATTAGGAATAATATTAAAAAATAAGTTTTACAATCAGCAGATTGAAAAGTTTCCGGACTGAGCGCCGGACAGCAGAGAAACCCGAGTTTTTTTCCCGGACGGGATGCCTCCCTCGCCGGAAAAAACCGGGTTTCTTCCCCGCCTGTCGTGTCCGCGCTGTGAGAGCCTGAAAACTTTTCGATCTGCTGACAATGCTTGTAATAAAAACAGCCGCATAATTTTTCTATAAATATAAGATTTGATGTGTAAACTCAAGAACAAATATTTTCCCTTTATGAACAGACAGGCTGTTTTAATTGATTTGCATCATATAAAATATATAAATATTAAAAAGTTAAATGTTATAACCTTTTTCGCAGTGACTCTGAAAAATGATTTTCGCTTGTAATTAGAAAAAAAGAATTCATTCATGGAGGCTGGTTATCAGGCGGGGAAAGCATTTCATCAAATCTATTTTATCCTCCCAAGTTATACAGGAACTCAATCTCTTCGGGCGACAGCGCACGGTTGTAAATACGCAGGTCATCAATCCTGCCCTGAAAAATATAGGTGTCACTTGCTGTTCGGTCACCACCGATGTTCAGGTGTCCGTTGCCAGATTTCGGATTGACACTCCAAGTATCAGACTTTTCCCGGATGCCGTCAATATAGCTGGTTTGCGTGGTACCGCTGCGGACAATAGCCACATGATGCCAATCTCCCTTGACATGGTCAAGCGTGATGCCAGTATCCCATTCGTTGTCCCCGCTATGCATGACAATCAGTTTTTTGGGGGCATCGTCGTTAAACTGCAAGTTCCAATGATTTTCTTTCCCGTCAGGACTCACTTTGGTGTAAATTCCTGCCCAGTTATTTTGAGACGGATGAGCCCTGATCCAAACCGAGGAGGTGTAATCACCTGAAAGCTGAAGCTTATCATCGTTGTCAGGAGTTTGGATCAGGTCGTCAGTACCGTCAAAATCCAGACATCTGTCCAGTTTGCCTGGCAGAGAATCGCCGTCAAAAGAAAATTCGTTCTGAAGGGTTCCGTCATTGCCGTAGGGAGATGAATCCGCAGCAGTTGTCCCGCTGGTCTCATCAAGTTTCCAATGACCAATCAGGCCATTCTTAATAAGATCAGAAAGATATGAATTATCAAAAATTCTTCTTCTGGCTTCAAACGATGAGCCTTCATTTACAATACCGACCGACTCGATTGTATTGCCGGTTCTGGTGATATGAAATGTACCGCCATTATCTGACAATGTATAAGTTTTCTTATCACCATCTTCCATGCCTCTGAGTTTGGCATATCTGATACCTGATTCGGCGAGATACAAGGCTTTTTGGGAATTGTTAAAATTTAACTCATTATATGATGATGTTTTATTCATGGACAGAATGGCCGCGCCTGCTGCTGTCACCAGCAGCATGGCGGCAACTAGGGCGAATAATATTGATCCCTTGTGATTTGAATTCTGCATAAATTTACTCCAGATTCCTGAGAAACACCCGTTTTGTAAATGTTGAATCCGTTTCATCTGTAATTTTTAAACTTAATGTAATCTCAATCATAGCCAGGGACGGGGCGGAAGAGACGGGCGGATATGTTTCCAAAGCCGTGGAACCGTAATACGATCTCAGATATGTTAAATTAAATGATTCTACAGCGTCACTGTCAATCAGAATATCATCGTCAATCTTTAGCGGATGGCCTTTCCCTGCCCAGGAAACAGTATGTTCATCATCGTCACGCCTGAATTTTACGGATTCCGGATCATCCGGAAGGGATGAGGCAGAGATGACTGATGAGGCAGCACCAAATTCTCTTGCAAGCCTGGACATGGCCAGCCCGGCTTTTTGAACAGTTTCCGCATTCTTTTTTGAATATATAAAACCATCCGCAATCTGAACCAGCCCCAGCCCTGCGATGGCCCCCGCAATCCCTATAAGTATCAGAGATGCGATTAATTCAACAAAAGTAAAACCGCTGTCTTTAATTTTCATTAGAAATCCCTAATCTGCCACAGTGAATAAGGCGGTTAAGGTTCCGCCGTCATTATAAGTATCAGAGATGCGATTAATTCAACAAAAGTAAAACCGCTGTCTTTAATTTTCATTAGAAATCCCTAATCTGCCACAGTGAATAAGGCGGTTAAGGTTCCGCCGTCATTTTTTATTGTCACTCTGAGAATATCCTTGGAATCACCACCTGAAATTTCCACCTCAGAAAAATTAATAAATTTAATAAACTTGTTTTCTTTTACATAATATTTTCCATAGGTCTTTTCTTTCATATTGTTCGGATCCGCTGCCCCGATTTTATCCGCTAAGATGCTAAGTTCGTTCCCCTTCCCATTTTCAGTCCAGGTTACAGTGCCGTCACTGACTGTCCCACTGGCAGGCCAGATAGGTTCAGAACTGTCGCTTGTTCCGGCATTTGTACATTTATACACCCGTCCGTTATCTGTAAGGGGAATGATCATTGCATCAGCGGAATAGTCTGTCTCCTTACGCCATTGTACCGACTCCCGCCATTTTAAAGGACTCACATAATCTGCCATAATATTTTCCATAACCGTATGAAGTGCAAGCGTTTTTTTTAATGTGACAAGCGGAATGGTGCTATGAATGACAGATGAGGCAAAAAATGAATACATCATGCTCCCCAGAACAGACGCGACAATCAGTGTGGTAATAAATTCCAGCAGGGTAAAACCGCGTTGGGCAAATGATTTCATGGAATGACCCCCGTGTTTTTTTTTATGGTGATAATTGTTGTCAAATCAGTAAGCGTGATGATTTTATCAGCAGGAAGCGGGCTTCCTGATTCGTCAACCGGTGTCCCCCATTTATTAAAGGTGACAACAGCGGGATCAACTGAAATTCCCAGAATATGGGTGGCAGAATTCTCGAATGGAAGATTGACCGGTATCACAGTGCCTGCCTCACTTATTTTTGACAGCGTATATGAATCAGAGGGAGATGATGAAAAAGAAATTCTCCAAAGATAAACATCATCGGACAAGGCTCTGAGTTGAGCATAACGAAGATGATTCTTAATTGTATCAATTTTGCTGATGATGGGATTCGGAGGGAACCACATGCTGCTGAATGCAAAAGCACTGACAATTCCAATCAGCATCACAACCGCCATCATTTCAATTATCGTGAATCCGTTGTTATTTCTGAGATAAATATTCATTTGTGATTTGTGATTTGTGGTTTGTGATTTGTGATTTGTAATTTGTAATTTGTAATTTGTAATTTGTGATTTGTAATTTGTAATTTGTGATTTGTAATTTGTGATTTGTGATTTGTGATTTGTAATTTGTAATTTGTGATTTGTGATTTGTGATTTGTAATTTGTAATTTGTAATTTGTAATTTGTGATTTGTGATTTGTGATTTGTAATTTGTAATTTGTAATTTGTAATTTATTTGTATTCGGCAACTTCAAAGAAGCAACCCCGGTCGGGTCTGCGCTGATGAAAATCCGATTTTGTTGGCTCACCTCTGCACGGATTTTGTATAAGAATAGGGATTCATAAGAAAAAGATTAAATTTTCTCTTATCATTCTCTTTTTATAAAAAATCCTTGTGAATTGTCAATCAGAAAATTCAGTTCGTAGTTCCGCGTTTAGGCGGTGCGACACCGCCTAAACGCGGAACTACGAACGAACGGGTATGTTCATTCTTGGGAATTGCCTGACCCCGTCTGGCAGAAAAAATTATCTGAAAGCAGGTGTTTGCTACCTTAACATACTGTTTTTACCCCATTGATTTTTTGCGCTGTTCTGTGAAAAAATTCAGGGATTAGGAATTTATAATTTTCAATATATTAAAACAAAGTTGTGCTTACATAAAAAAGATGTTAATTTAAAAAGATATGACAGTGTTTTTTTCTATAAGTCATACGCAATTTATGTAGGCGTGTTGACATTCAGTCAGATTTTTCTTACATCTTTTTGGTTAAAGTTCCTTTTCTTCGGGCATTAAAAACAAAGCTGGAGACACACATTGAAGAATAAAATCCGACAATATACCTATAAACAAGTTCGTATCTGGGATCAGATGGTATTAATCGGTATCGGACTTGCAGCAATTTACTGGGTGCTTGACTCTTTTATGCTGATGCTTGACACGGGCAATTTTAACCTTTTTCAGTTATTGTTCGGAACAAGTTTGGATGACAGTTGGACACGCCTGGTGGTGTTATGTCTTTTCATCATTTTTGGCTCCCATGTCCAATTCACGATGAATGCCCGAAAGCACGCTGAAGAGGAGCATCAAAAGACTGAAGAACAATATCACACTCTTGTGAATAACATATCTGTTGGGATTTTTCGAGCCACGCCGGGACTTAATGGGAAATTTCTCATGGCAAATCCGGCTTTTCTCAAAATCATCGGTGTTGAGTCGGAAGATGAACTCAGAAAAATGAATGTTGCTGATATATATGAAAAACCTGATGAGGGGAAGATTATTTTGGATAATATTCTTCCCCGGGGAGAAGTTCCATGGGCAGAGATACGGCTGAAACGCAAGGACGGAACTCCTTGCTGGGCGATGTTCACCGCTAAAATGGCACATGGAAAGGACAGCAAAGGTTTCAGATATTTTGATACAATAATTGAAGATATCAGCGAATATAAGCAGTCGGCAGCAGCCCATGAACACTTCCAAAAACTGCTCTCGCCTGATGTGGCTGAAATGCTGGCTTCGGGCCGGCTAAAGACGGAGAAAGGCGGTCAGAAACGAGTCGCCAGCGTATTATTCGCCAATATCCGGGGATTCACTGCCATGAGCGAAAGAATGAAACCCACGGAAGTCCTCAGAATGCTTAATGAATATTATGAAGGAATGGTGAATATCGTATTCCGCCACGGGGGAACGGTTGACAAGTTCATTGGTGACGAAATCATGGTGATCTGGGGCGCACCGGTGGCCCACGATAATGATCCTGTCCGCTCGGTTCATGCAGCCATTGACATGCAATCCATGCTTGCTCAATTAAATGAAGACTGTCCCGCGAACAGGCAGATTCGGATTGGTATCGGCATCAACACCGGAAGTCTGGTGGCCGGATACATCGGGTCCACTTGTCTGATGAGCTACTCAGTCATTGGTGACACAGTCAATACCGCATCCAGGCTCTGTTCAGCAGCCAAGCCGGGGCAGATCATCATTTCCGAAGAGACTTATAATCATGTGAAAAGTGTTTTTGATATTGCCGAACTCAAGCCGATTTTGGCAAAAGGCAAGGCCGAACCCATTCGAATCTTTTCAGTGAACAATGAGCAGTAGTAACCAGCTACTCGTTCCCAGGCTCTGCCTGGGAATGCGTACTCGAGGCTCTGCCTCGCCTGGCATATCACATGAGTGATCAGCAGTGTGATGAACACACGAGGCAGAGCCTCGGTTATGCGTTCCCAGGCGGAGCCTGGGAACGAGAAAAACAATGAGCAGTCGTAACCAGCTACTCGTTCCCAGGCGGAGCCTGGGAATGCGTACTCCGAGGCTCTGCCTCGCCTGGCATATCACATGAGTGATCAGCAGTGTGATGAACACACGAGGCGGAGCCTCGGGTATGCGTTCCCAGGCGGAGCCTGGGAACGAGAAAAACAATGAGCAGTAGTAACCAGCTACTCGTTCCCAGGCTCTGCCTGGGAATGCGTACTCCGAGGCTCTGCCTCGCCTGGCATATCACATGAGTGATCAGCAGTGTGATGAACACACGAGGCAGAGCCTCGGGTATGCGTTCCCAGGCGGAGCCTGGGAACGAGAAAAACAATGAGCAGTAGTAACCAGCTACTCGTTCCCAGGCGGAGCCTGGGAATGCGTACTCCGAGGCTCTGCCTCGCCTGGCATATCACATGAGTGATCAGCAGTGTGATGAACACACGAGGCAGAGCCTCGGGTATGCGTTCCCAGGCTTCACTACCGTACACTTTTTTTAACTATTTTTAATTATTATATAAAGACGACCATAGTTGGTTTGAAATTTAAATAACTGTTTGTTTTTTAAATTTTTTTAAGATTCACCATCGGCTGTTTTTTCTGAGTAAATATTACTCATCTGAGATTATGACACAAAAAAATCTTAACAGAAAAATATAATAATGGTATGACAGCTTTCAGAAAATAACAGATAACAGGGAGGCTGTCATGAGCGACAATGTGAACAGATATCGTGAGATCAGAAAGGCTTTGGACAATATGTATCCGAAACAGCCGAAGGGAAACGAGGCCCGGCGCCTGAACACGCTGGCCGCGATAATCAGCGGCATCACGGGGAGCGGGAGCTGCCAGCTTCCGAAAATTGCAGGCAAAGTTCCGGATGAGAACGCCGCGCCGGCGAGTGTGGAAAAGCGTATAAAACGTTGGATTTCCAATGACAGCATTGAATCTGAAACATTTTTTCTGCCGTTCGCACAGGCGCTGCTGATCAGTCTGGGACTTTCCGAAATTGTGCTGGCAATGGACGGAAGCACGGTCGGCCGGGGATGCGTAACCCTGATGATCAGTGTGATTTATAAAAAACGTGCCCTGCCCCTTGCTTACACGGTGGTCAGAGGTAAGAAAGGTCATTTCCCGGAAGAAAGCCATGTCGGACTGGTCGGGGAGGTTGCCAACGTGATACCGGAATCCGCGCAGAAGGTTATTTTTCTTGGTGACGGAGAGTTCGACGGTGTCGGTTTGCAAAAAAATCTGGCCGAACGGGGATGGCTGTATGTGTGCCGAACGGCATATAATACCAAAATTTTTTGGGACGGAGAGGAGCATCGTCTTAATGTTCTCGGTGTGTTCACGGTTCCGGACAGCTATCGGTACATACGCAATGTTTTGTTCACAAATAAAAAATACGGACCGGTGACGGTTGTCGTCTGGTGGGCGAAAGGAAATAAGGAACCGATATATCTGGTTACGAATATGAGATCGCCCTGGGAAGCCTGCCAATATTATTCCAAACGGTTTCGTATCGAAACATTTTTTTCCGACCAGAAAAGCCGGGGGTTTAATATTCATAAAAGTCATATTTCCGACCCTGACCGGTTGCGCCGCCTTATGATCGGAGCGTGTCTTGCCTACATCTGGATTGTGTTCCTGGGAACACTGGCAACGGAACAGGGCTGGGACAGAATTATTCACCGTGCCGACCGATGTGATCTGAGTCTCTTTCAATTAGGTCTGAGCCTGTTGGAATATTTTTTAAATTACGACATACCTGTTCCGGTTGCCTTTCAAATGTTCAATCCGACTCTCTAGTCATCAATCATAAACGGAACCTGTGTCACATACAATTTATAAAATAAAATCAGATTATTATAAAAAGTGTACGGTAGTGAATCCCAGGCGGAGCCTGGGAACGAGAAAAACAATGAGCAGTAGTAACCAGCTACTCGTTCCCAGGCTCTGCCTGGGAATGCGTACTCCGAGGCTCTGCCTCGCCTGGCATATCACATGAGTGATCAGCAGTGTGATGAACACACGAGGCAGAGCCTCGGGTATGCGTTCCCAGGCGGAGCCTGGGAACGAGAAAAACAATGAGCAGTAGTAACCAGCTACTCGTTCCCAGGCTCTGCCTGGGAATGCGTACTCGAGGCTCTGCCTCGCCTGGCATATCACATGAGTGATCAGCAGTGTGATGAACACACGAGGCAGAGCCTCGGGTATGCGTTCCCAGGCGGAGCCTGGGAACGAGAGAAAAGGCAAGGCCGAACCCATTCGAATCTTTTCAGTGAACAATGAGCAGTAGTAACCAGCTACTCGTTCCCAGGCTCTGCCTGGGAATGCGTACTCCGAGGCTCTGCCTCGCCTGGCATATCACATGAGTGATCAGCAGTGTGATGAACACACGAGGCAGAGCCTCGGTTATGCGTTCCCAGGCGGAGCCTGGGAACGAGAAAAACAATGAGCAGTAGTAACCAGCTACTCGTTCCCAGGCTCTGCCTGGGAATGCGTACTCCGAGGCTCTGCCTCGCCTGGCATATCACATGAGTGATCAGCAGTGTGATGAATACACGAGGCAGAGCCTCGGGTATGCGTTCCCAGGCGGAGCCTGGGAACGAGAAAAACAATGAGCAGTAATAACCAGCTACTCGTTCCCAGGCTCTGCCTGGGAATGCGTACTCCGAGGCTCTGCCTCGCCTGGCATATCCCATGAGTGATCAGCAGTGTGATGAACACACGAGGCAGAGCCTCGGGTATGCGTTCCCAGGCGGAGCCTGGGAACGAGAAAATGATTAATAAAGAAGACGGCTTTGACCTGCACATCAATTGGCATTTCCCAGAGGCAAAAAGGTATGGTTTCACTTTCATTATTCTCTTTGTCTCACTCATCATCATATATGGAAACAGCTTCCATTGCGAGTTTCATTTTGATGATTTCCCCAATATTGTGGATAATCCCAATATTCATCTGAAATCGCTGTCCTGGGAAAATATAAGAAAAACCTTTTATGGAACATATTACAATCAGGAAAAAATTCTTCGGCCATTTTCCTTCCTGACTTTGGCGTTCAATTATTATATTGGCGGCCATAATGTCTTTGGATATCATGTGGTCAATTTTGCCATACATTATGTTGCATCTGTCTTTTTGTTTCTGTTCATTTACAACACATTGAAGCTTCCGCTGATCAGGGGGGAATACGAAAAAAGTGCATATGCCACAGCTCTGCTCGCTGTTTTTATCTGGGCCACTCATCCCATACAACTCACTGCTGTAACATATATTGTCCAGAGAATGGCGAGCCTGGCAGGGGTGTTTTATATCATGGCAATGTATTTTTATCTCAAAGGACGGATATGTGATAACAGAAACAGAAAAATTAAGTTTCTGATACTCTGCGGGGTTGCGGCCCTGCTAGCATGCGCCAGCAAAGAAAATGCAGCCATGCTCCCGGTGAGTTTGTTTTTATATGATTTATTTCTTATCCAGGGTGTTACAAAGGAAAAACTGAAGCGTAATCTCAGAGTGATGCTTGTTTCTGTCCTGATATTCGTTTTAGCAGGTGTTCTTTACTCTGATTTTTCATCACTTTTAAATCTCTATGAAAACCGACAGTTCACTTTCATAGAAAGGCTGCTCACAGAACCGAGAGTAATCCTTTTTTATATAACACTGCTGTTTTATCCTATTGATTCCCGTCTGACCCTGCTCCATGATATTGAAATTTCCAAATCTGTTTTTGTTCCCTGGACCACCCTGCCGGCGATAACAATCATTCTTATTCTTATTGGAACGGCTTTGTGCATTTCCCGAAAAAAGCCCTTTATCGCCTATTGTATTCTCTTTTTTTTCCTGAACCACCTTATCGAAGGATCAGTCATCCCCCTGGAACTGATATATGAGCATCGGAATTATCTGCCATCCATGCTCTTTATCGTTCCTCTGGCAATATTCATGATCAGGGTGCTTGATTATTTTTCATACAAAAAAAGCATTCAGTTCTTAATGGCATTCGGATTTACCTTTGTTTTGTTCTCCCAGGCGCATACCACATACAGCCGTAACATGATTTTTCAAAATGAGTTTACCCTCTGGACCGATAATATAGCCAAATCACCTGAACTGAGCCGTCCGTATAATAATCTTGGAACCGAATATTGGAAACTCGGACTTCATTCTAAAGCCTTTGAGGAAATGCAAAAAGCACTTGAAATGAAGAATGTTTCAAATATAAAAGCAACTGCGATTTATCATGAAAATATCGGAATGTATTATTTAAAAAAGAAAGATTATGATCAGGCAAAGCATCATTTTCTGACAGGCACTGAAATTTGTAAAGGGAATCCACATCCACGAACCCTTTACGGGCTTGCAATGGTATATTATAAAGAGGGCAATTTAGCTGAATCACAAAAATTGATAGAAAAAGCAATCTTGAGCAAGCCTTCCGAACTGCAATACCATCTGATTCTGAGCCTGCTTTTACTGAAATCCGGCGATGTTGGTGAGGCTGTGACGGGGGCCAACTACATACTCAGAATGGATCCTGATTATGCGTTTTCTCTGATGATACTCGCAGAAGCTATGAAGATAAAAGGGAGATATGATGCGGCGATTCTTTACTGGGAGCGGTTTTTGAAAAAATATCCCCGCTATCTCACAGGTCATTTGGCCCTGATTGAACTGCTTTCCATGACAGGAGAAAAAGAAAAACTCAATATTGTTCTGGGGCGGATAATGTATTTAAAAGGAAAAAAAAGCTATCTTGAGATCATATACGAGGGAACTGATGATGATATCGTCGTGTATGAGCCTGAACCGGATATTTTACTGCCCATTATCAGTAAAGGTCTTGCTGATCAGAGTAATGAAATAACGAACTCGAACTCAGACGGATAAAAATATAAGATGGATTTGCTTTGCCTTGGCTACAGACCCGGCCTTTTCCAAAAATAGGTTGCAGTCTTTTCTTCTCTTGTTACTGTTATCAAAATACCAGTTGTTCCCGAGGCTTCGAAAGTGAAAGTAAAATCTCCTCCGACCTGATTGCTGGCGTATTTGGCAAGGGTCGTCATATCTGGTTCAGCATCATTTGATAATGATAATCTGGCATATTGCATAGAAACGGATGACTGGCCTGCGGAGAGCGCACCATCAACAGCCTTTTGTTTTGCCGTTTCAGTTAGACTCATAAACTTGGGAACGGCAACAGCCGCCAGAATACCCAAAATAACCAGAACCGCTATAATTTCAATAAGAGTAAAACCCTTCTGGTTTTTGATAATTTTTTTCATATGTTTCATTTTAAACTCCTCCCTGTATCACTATAAAAATATTGCATAAAATATGCCAATATTTGGTCAATCTGGAAATTATCAGAGAATTTTAAAAATAAGTCACTAACTTCATATAATTATATACAACTATATATTTTAGTTTTTTTTATCAAATTTGTCAAACCCAAATAAAAACCACAGAAACTTACAAAAATTGTAGAAAAAGTATCACAATTTGCTAACAGAACAGGAACGTAGGGTGGGTTGCGCTTCGCTCCACCCACCCTACATTGTTTGTAATCGGGTATGTTATTTATTTCGAATTCCCTAAGACATACTCTTTGTATTTTATAGTTGATCTGTGTGGTCTGCACAGGATATGAAAAACATTTTTATACTCAGTATCAGTTAAATCGAAAAATTTTTGGGCTGTCGCAGGGCGGACGCTAGGGACGGGGGAGAAACCCGGCTTTTTCCGGCCGGGGAGACACTTCGTCCGGGAAAAAAGCCGGGTTTCTTAGCTCCCGCATACAGCTTGGAAACTTTTCGATCTGCTGAATATAACATTTCTTCTGAAATGATCCGAGTTTATTTTTATCCATTTCATAAAACAGAGGGAAAAGTCAATAGGGCAGAGAGAGTATTTTGAGGAGACTGGTAAAGCATAATGTATAAAGACAAAACCATATGTGTGGTAATTCCGGCATATAATGAAGCAACACAGATTGGCAGGGTTCTTGAAACCATGCCGGCCTGTGTGGACAAAATTGTGGTTATTGATGATGCCAGCGAAGATGGAACCGCTGATATCGTAAAAAAATATCTGCAAGATGGCAGACAGATCACACTGATACAGCATGAAACAAATCAGGGCGTGGGCGGGGCTGTTGCAACCGGTTATAAATGGGTGAGAGATAAGGAATTTGATATAGCTGTCAGAATGGATGGTGATGGTCAGATGAATCCGGAAGATATGCAGGCATTGCTTGACCCGGTGGCAGAAGACAGAGCCGATTATTCCAAAGGGAACCGGCTTATCACCGGTGAAGCTTATCAAAAAATCCCTAAAATCAGATATTTTGGCAATGCTTTTCTTTCATTGCTGACCAAAATTGCGTCAGGTTACTGGCATGTTGCAGATTTCCAGTCCGGTTACACGGTGATCAGCAAAAAAGCCCTTCATGCCATTGACTGGGATAAAATGTATAAACATTACGGACAGCCCAATGATGTTCTGGTGCGCCTGAATGTCTTTTCCTTCAAAGTTGCTGACGTTCCTGTCCGGCCGGTTTACAACATCGGTGAAAAATCCGGAATAAAAATAAACAAGGTGATATTTACCATCAGCTGGCTGCTGATAAAAATGTTTTTTTGGCGGATGAAAGAAAAATATGTTATTCGGGATTTTCACCCGCTGGTTTTTTTTTATGCCCTGGGAGGATTTTTTGGCGTAACCACATTTTTATTGTTTGCAAGGGTTTTTTCTTTTTGGATTTTAATCGGACACATCCCACCCATCAACGCACTTGCGGCATTTTTTTCTTTTATGAGTGCGAGTCAGTTCACACTTTTTGCCATGTGGTTTGACATGGAGGCAAACAAAGATTTAAAAGGATAAAAACATTCTGGCAGGCTCTGTCCGTTTATGAAAAAAGTGTTAGGTGTTAGGTGTTAGGTGTTAAGTGTTAGGAAAAATTACAAATTTTTCCTACTTCGTTGTGTCCACAGGTCATGGGAGCTTATATGAAAAAGTGTTAAGGGAACTCAAAATAAACAATATCGCTGATTCAGAAAAATGTAGGGTGGGTGAAGCGCAGCGGAACCCACCGGAGAGACTATTCGGTGTTTGGATATAACTGCCTGGCTCGGATTAGGAATTCCGAGCCATGAACGCCGGATTGATCAATCCGGCCGGAGCAGACAGGATGACTGCTCTCAGATGGCTCCCCGATAAAATGCCAGCTGTTTTGCATACATTTCAAACACCTGCATCAGAGAGCGTCTTTCCTGGTCAGATAACGGTCTCGGATCGCTGCCGACATTCGCCAATGTCCTGACCTCATCAGGTGTGGAACATCCCACAATCGCCACGGTAATCTCATGGGAAAGGGCATAACGGATCAGCATTTCAGCAGTTATCCCGAATTTTAAAAGAATATAATGGGATGCGCCCAGTATTTTCATTCCGATCACCGCAATTCCTTTTGCCTTTGCCGCGGGCAGCGTTGAGGTCAGAAAACCGCCCAGCACCTCCTCCACCGGATTGACAGGCATCATGACCGAATCCACGGGCCATTCCTTCACGGCTCTGGTGAGGATGCGGGGATCATGATGTCCGGTAACACCGATGAAGCGGACTTTCCCGGATGATTTGGCCTCCAGGAACGCCTCCAACGCGCCACCAGTATCTGAAATTGCCTTTAAATCCTCATCCGTTCTGACATCATGAATCTGCCACAGATCCAGATAGGAGGTTTTCATGCGCTGAAAGGTCTGCTCAAGGTCTGCCAACGCGCCTTTTTTATCTCGGCTGGCTGACTTGCTGGCCTGAAAAATACCGGCCCGTGTTTCCGGGATTTCTCCCCAGACCGAGCCATAATAAAGCTCGCTGTCAGCATATACCCTGGCTGAATCAAAATAGGTGATTCCCTGTTCAAGTGCCGTCCGGATCACCGCCCTGGCGTCTTGCTTCCGGCCATGGGTACGAAGAACGCCTTCGCCTCCCAGACCGACCCGTGTGACTGTTCTGCCTGTATTTCCGAAAATATGGGTTGTTATTTTTTTATCCGTCATGGCTCTGCTCCTTTCTGTCCTTGTTTTGTTGTTCATAATTATCAGTTATGACTCAGGGCTGTCCTGAATGAGTAAAACATGAAAGAGCATTATTGTTTCCTAAAAATGCGGAGATGGCTTTTGAGAATATCCGTAACATCTCGTTAAAAAAATAATCCTTCTCGTTTTCGGGTTTTGTTCAGAAATAACAAAGCCTGATTCCCCCCTTTCTCTCCACAGAAATTTTGTATAAAAAGAGGAGTATGAGAAGCGGATAAAATCCTTTCTTATGAATCCTGTTTCTTATATAAAATCTCTGTCACGAGATCAGGAAGCGAATCAGGCTTTGTTTTTCTTAGCACCTGAGACCTTTTATTTAAAGGCCATGATCATCTTTTCCATACTTTTCCCGAACTTTGTCAACGATTCCATGACGTTTGAGATGTTTACGAGGATCGGAACCCGGAATTTCGAGAATTTGTTTGAGATAGTTTTTTTGTCTGTCTATGGCTTCCTGATATAAATTCCTTTGGATATCCCACCTTGAAGCGAAATGCAATCTCAGAAAGCGGTCATTCTCATCTAAAATGGCTTTGATATATTCCGCGGTGAATTCGTAGAAGTTGATTGTCTTTCGCAGAAGATCCACCTCATTTTCAAAAGTGGATGCCAAATTGCATTCTTTGATCTCATGGTACAGAAACAGAAGTTTTTCCAGATAGATACGGTCAGACATCTGCGCCAGCAGATCGGCCGTGCATAACATTTTGCCGAGAAATTCGGCCCGGGTGCAACCGGACCTTACGCTAGGGATATTCGAAGCAATCTTGGTGCAGAAAATCATACAACGCCCCATATCAATTTCTTCATCTGATAATCCGTGCTTCTGACCATAGCGTTTCAAAAAATCAGCACCTCTTCGGACATATGTAAAAGTATGTTTGCCCCCAGTACCTTGCTTATCCCATTCTTCCTGAATATATCCCACATCATGGAAAAGCGCCGCGATCAGGCTTATCGTAATCTCCCGGTCAGTAAAGGTTTTACCGTCAAGCGTCGCACCGTGGAACAGTCGTGTCATGGTAAGGAATACATTCATTGTATGGCGGAGATCATGATAATCCGTATTGCATGCCTTATATCCCGGATAATTGCCCTTGTAAAGTTCGACAACCGTAAGAAACGCGGAGACAACCGGGACACTATTAAACTGAGGAGATATCAGGTTGAGAGTAATCTGAACCTCCTCCAGCACGGCTTCCGGAAAATCTGCGTTCACAAGATTGGAAAGTTGTATGTCATTTATTATTCCGTCCATGGCAGAGTGTCTCTTAAATAAAAGCTGATGGTTATTGACTTGCATTTAATCACTGTTTTAAATCATTTCTGAGGGCCGAGGCTGATATGAATTTTGTCGGAGATACCACGCAATAAGACAACGAATGATTGCAGCCCTGTTATAAAAAATATTATACATCTCATTTTCGTTATTGTCAACCAAACTGAAAACTTGAAACTTGAAACTTGAAACTGGAAACTGGAAACTTGAAACTTGAAACTGGAAACTTGAAACTTGAAACTGGAAACTGGAAACTGGAAACTGGAAACTGGAAACTGGAAACTGGAAACTGGAAACTGGAAACTTGAAACTCGCAGGTTTGGCGAATTTTCATGGATGCCTATGCTTCTGCTCCGAGTTTTAAATTTCAAGTTTCTAATTATTAATTACAACTTATTTTAAATAATATGACAGAGAAATAAGTGAGTCAATGGGTGGAAAGGCGTATTCAGGGGGGGGGAAAAATTCTAATCAGGGGCCAGAACAATCTGAATTTCAGCAGATCAAATCTGATGAACTTGGGGGAACGTCAGTTAGCAGGATATAAAAAAGCTGATTATAACGGATTTAGGGAGGCCGGCCAAGCCCTCTAAGGGCGGCATATTTGTAGCAACAGGTTTGAACAGACCCCGCAAGCCCTGTAAGGGCGGCATATTTGCAGCATTTGCCGGCCCTTCCCTAATTCTGTTATAATCAGAAAAAAGAAACAGGGTTCTTTTAAAATGTTTGTACTAATCCTTGCGCACCCAGGCCAACATCACCATGGTCTGAGCGGCTGATAAAACAATAAAATATCCCATCCACAGAGGAACTCCCATGAATACCGGCTGAGATTCCCCCCATGCCCAGAAGTCTGTTGCCAGTGAAAATATTCCTATCAATAGATAGAAATAGGGTCTGTAAAGACAGTCCGGCAAACTGAATTCAAACGCTTTTTCTTTTTGTAATAAGACGATGTGCGTAAGCAGATAAACAAAAAAGGTGATGATCATGACCCACACTACCGGCAAAAATATGCCTGAAGGAATCCATTTAAAATAGAATGTGAGCAGAGCGATTTCTCCGCAGATAATCGAAAGAATTGCAGAAAGCGGGAAAACCTTTTTGAAATAAAGCCCGAAAAAGACTGTTGGGAAAAGAACAGCAAGTCCCGTAAATGTCTGGGTGGCGATTTGGAGAATCGTCGCAGGCGGTTTGCAGGCAAGCGCGAGCCCGGCCAGGCTCAGAAAAATTACAAACATACGACCGGTCAGGCTGTTATTGTTTTTTTCTTTTTTTACCAGCGGAACAACATCATGGGTAAAAATGGAACTTAACGTGAGGAGCTGAGAATCCATGGTTGACATAAGGGCGGCCAGTCCCGCGGCCATGACAAGGGCGGCCATGGCATCTCCTGAGATTAAGGTCAGCACCATTGGGAGAATGCGATCCGCCTGTTTACCGGCCAGATCAGGAAAGGATAATCTGCCTAACACTCCCACCGCGATGGGCATGAAAAATACAACTGTACAGATAAGGGGATAGAGAACCATGGTCCTGGAAATGTTACGGTCACTTTTTGCCGTGAAAAAACGCTGAAACAGTTGCGGGAACATGGGATCACAGAAAAACCAGAGCAGGATATAGCTGAACCAGATACCCAGGGTATATTTGCCTGATCCCCCGGGACGGGAGAAAAGTTCAGGCCAGGATGCCATGACTTTCTGATTTGCAACAACAAATCCCCCGTGATGCCGGGCGATCATGATCAGCGACACCAGCAGCAGGATAAACATTATTGTTCCCTGAAACAGATCTGTCCAGGCAACAGCCCGCATTCCCCCGCGAAGGGTATAAAGTCCGATAATGGCTGTTACCAGCATACACCCGTAAACATACGGAAGTCCCACAAGTTCTTCCAACGCATAGCCTGCGGCCATGGGTTGTAATGCCAGATATGGTATGGTAAAAAATATCATGACCAGGGCAAAAATAAATGACAGCGCAGGGCTGTTGTATAACGCCCTGATGAGTTCGGGCGGCGTTACCAGGTTGCGCTCCCGGCCCGCTTTCCAGATTTTTCTGCCCAGGATCCAGAATGTCAGCGCCATAAAGCCGGTTCCGAATCCCATGATGGGGAAAAAAGCATACCCGTCCCGGTATCCCGCGCCTGATGTGCCGAACACGGTGAAAGCGGAAAAATTGGTGGCCACCATGGTTCCGATGAGAACCAGGGTTCCGAGTTTCCGATCTGCCAGAAAATACGTTGCCGGTGATGATTTCCATCGTGTCCGGGCAATGAGACCGATGACCAGCACTGTGAGAAAATAAGCAATTAATACAGTGATCTTTACAAACATGAAACCTCCTCTGATTAAAATTTGAAAATAAAAAAAGCCATCCCCACTCAAGGTTGGGATGGCTTTTTACCTGACATAACCTGACGTTTTAAAGACCTCCGACGGTTTCAAAATGTCGGAGGGCTTCGCACATATTTAATTTTGAAATGCTCTTATCGTTTTTTATTTATGGTGTCAAGAAAATAAAAAGAAACGCTTCTGACTTAATAAATTCAGTAACATGATTCGGTTTTATCTGTCCGGGCCAAACGAGGAATATTCCCGGGTTGTCTTTTTCTGTTCTGAAAAGATGCCTTGAAATAATGAGAATCGCTCTTATTTTATCTTTAATGTTTTTTACTCATCTTAAAATTTTCAGGTGTTGAAAGGAGTCGCCAATGAATGATAAAGCCAAAATTGAAAATACCAAAAAAATAACGATCTCTGCTGAAGCAGGAAAAACTCCGGATTCCGCAGACTTAACGCCATGGCCTTTTCAGTTTGAATTTATCTTTGGCCTGGGAACGGAAGGTCTGACTCCGTTTGAGTACGAACTGGCCGACAAAGCCGAGGGGGATGAAATTTTACTTCATCTGAAGCAGGAAAACCTTCATGAAACTTTTGAGCATATTTGTGTGCCTTTTCATCATTTGTCAGACCACCCGGATGCTTTTTACCTGAAAGCTCAGGTCGTCAAAGTGGCTCCGGCAACAGACAGAGAAATTGTAAAGGCCATGGCAGGAGGGTCCAGTTGCGGTGATCATTGCTGTGGTGATGGCTGCTGCCATCTCTGATTCAGATCATCCTGCCTGCAAGCCAGAAAAGTGACATGCCCACGACAACGGTGCCGCCCAGGGACTTTGTTTTCAGGGCAAAGATAAAGGTGGGAATGGCAACCAGCAGTTCCGGCTGAAAAATCGCCAAATGTCTTGGGTCGCCAGTTGTGATGAGCGCGGGTAAAAGCAGCGCGCTCAGTATCGCGGCAGGAATCAGGTCGAGCCATTCCACAATAACATCGGGAAGGTTTTGTTTTGTCAGAAAGAAAAGGGGAATCCACCGTGGCAGAAACGTCACAAGCCCCATTCCGATAACAAGCATCAGATATTCATTTTCAATCATAAGCTGTAACCTGTTCAGACTTCCGAAGTTTTCAAAATTTCGGAAGTCTTATTTAATCTGTTTTTTAAACACAACGCCAATGGTTGCCGCAAGCACTGACGCCAGCACAATATACGAATTACCGGGAATGATCAGCGAGAATATAACGGACAATACACCGGCAATGATGGCAATGATGACATATTTGCGCGCGCGGAGCTGATATATCAGAAGGCAGATAAACATGGCAATCAGCGCATAGTCAATGCCAAATGCCCCTTCAGGGATGAACTGCCCGCTGTATCCGCCCATGACCGTGCTTGCAATCCACACAAGATTGGCAGCGTGATTGACCACGAGCGCGGCATTGATATTCCAGTCCCCGTGTCTGAATCTTGAAAGATTCACGGCAAAGCTTTCATCTGTGACGCCGTAAGCAAACAGGGAGAGCTTTTCTCTTCTCACCTTTTTCAAAAAAATTGACAGAGACGAACTCATCAGCAAATGTCTTAAATTGACGATAAATGTGGTCACAATAATCGAGGCGGTCGCGGCTCCTGCTGAGACCATGGAGACCGCTATGAACTGGGAGCTGCCCGCAAAAACAAAAACAGACATCAGACCGATTTCAAGAGGGCCTAATCCGGCTTTCTGGGCCAGCACACCAAACGCGAGACCAATGGGAATATATCCGAGGCAGATGGGCCAGACAGCCAGCAGCCCCTGTGTCATTGCAGATGTTTTTTCCGTGTCAGAACTTGTTTTATTCATAATTTGTTGTGTTATGCAGGACCAGTAAAGAAACCCGGGGGGTTCCGGCAGAGGAAAAGCGACTCGTTCGGAGAAAAACCCGGGTTTCTTCCCCGCACTGCGACTTTTTGTTCTGTACAAAGAGCAATTTTATAATTTTAATTTTTTTGAATCGTCTGAGGAATCCGGAATGAAGCTTCCGTCCAAATCGGCTTCACCAACATAGTCGTCATCTTCCCTGAATTTATATGCAAACTCAATCGCTTCGCTGTATGAGACAGAACTGATTCTGACGAATTTTGCTGATCCGTCATGTTTCCGAAAGTACAGGGAAAGAGGATAAGAAGAGGAAAATACGCCTTCCCTTTCTTATTCTCCTTCCTTGTTGGAAAAGCCGGGTTTTTTGTCTGTTTTCACAACATATTTTCATGAGCAGGGGTAAAAAACCCGGCTTTTTCATGAGTGTCTCTTATCCTCCTTCCCTGTGCTTTCCGCCGGACTGTCAGAGGCACGGACCACTGTCATCCGGGCCTGCCTGCAAAATCCGTCAGAAACAAATTAATAACACCCGGGTGTCCGTCTGTCAATATTTTTTAAATATAATTCATTGATATTGTAAAATAAATTCGTTTAATCCGAATTTTATTAAAAAACAGATTATAAATTTTTCTTGATTTTAATCACATTTTGAGTTAAGGGGGGCTATACAAAATTCAGGTGCATGTTGAGCTTAATAGGGAACCCTGTGAAAATCAGGGACGGGCCCGCCGCTGTAATCGGGGACGAACACCGCAAAATGCCACTGCCCGAAGTGAGAACTGAATAGTTTATTTCTTACTTATAATCTTTTTCTCACTCCAAAGAGGTGGGAAGGCGCGGTAATTAGGATGATCCGGAAGTCAGAAGACCTGCCTGATGAAAGAGAAGCGAAAAAATGAATAATTTTTAATTGTTCGCTTGTCAATAGCGCACTTGCCCTCGCGGACAGAGGCAGGCAATACCATAAGAATTTCGTGGAGAAAAAAGGGATATCCTCGGATTGATGAATTTCAGTCCGGGGATTTTTTTTGTCAAAAAATAATTAGTATAACAATCTGAAATATAAGAGAATTATTTCAATTAAAAAAATTGTGACAATCTGTATTAAAAAAAGCTGATTATAACGGATTTAAGGGAGGCTGGCCAAGCCCCGTGGGGGCGACATATTTGTAGCAGTATTCATCATGCCGGGCTGGCCAAGCCCCTCGAGGGCGGCATATTCGCTACAAATATGCCGCCCCCACGGGGCTTGACAGGGGGGCCTGCAAACTTGTTGCTACAAATATGCCGCCCTTACAGGGCTTGACAGGGGGCCTGCAAACTTGTTGCTACAAATATGCCGCCCTTACAGGGCTTGATCGGCCATCCTCTGAATCCATTATAATCAGAAAAAAAGAGAAAAAACGGCTGTGTCCTGACGTTTACACAGCTCCGAAGGTGCGAATTTATACAGCCGGCAGCGTAACACCGGAAACATGGATAAAAACGCAGATCAGCCCTGAAACGCGAATGCGTTCATTCTCGTTTCAGGGTCGGCGGATGTTTCATACGCTGCCTGGGGCTGCGGCAATCCGCACCTTGGGAAATGTGTAAAAGGCGGGACGCATCCGAAAAAATGATTAGAAATCTGGGCATGGCTCCGCCGAACATTTTTTACCGTGAAAATATATTTTGAAACCCCGGGGTTTTTATCTGAAAATAAGTACCTGATCAAAAGTTTTTTATACATATTTTTTTTCTATGAACGGCGGAGAAACCCGGCTTTTTCCTTTACGGGCGGCGACTCATTCCGGGAAAAAAGCCGGGTTTCTTTCCCGTGCGAATATCGAAAACTTATGATGAGGTACTTATTTTTATGACCAGGGGCGAAAAAACCGGCTTTTTCATAAGTGTTTATATGGCAAACAGCAACCATTCCCTTTCTTAAAATCTGTTTCCACCCCTGTCTGAAGACAGGAGTGCCCATGGAGATAAGGTATGAAGAATCATACAATAACAGTACCATTGATACTTTTGCTGCTCTTTTTTTGCCAACCCGCACTGATCCGAGCACAGGACTCGGAAAGTGAAAAAATAGTAGAACTGGAAGAAATTGTAGTGACATCCACCCGAACCGAGCATCAGGTGATGGATACCCCTTCCAACATCAATGTGCTGACGACAAAGGATATAGAAGCGATGGACGCGAAGACCATGGCAGATGTGCTTGACAAACTTCCGGGCGCTTATGTCAGCAATGCCTCGGGTTTTGTTCCGCACATTTCCCTCCGCGGCACCCGTATCGGCATGAGCGCGGGCGCGCTGGTCCTCCTTAACGGCATCCCCATGTCATTGGGAAAATTCGGTTATGTGGACTGGGATGCCATTCCCACAGAAACCATTGCGCGGATTGAAGTGGTCAAGGGGCCTCTGTCTTCCCTTTACGGCGGTGATGCGGCCCGGGGGGTTATCAATATTATCACAAAAAAAGGGCCTGAAAAAATAACAGGAAAAATCCAGACCATTTTCGGTGAATACGGGGACCGGCGTGCATCCGGTCTGATTTACGGCGGTTTGGATTCGCTGGACTATAATCTGAGCGTCAAAAAAGTGGAAAATGACAGCTATCGTCGGGAAGCAGGCATTGACAACTGGTATGTCACGGGAGACTTGGGTTACTGGCTGTCTGAGGATGCCAGGCTGGGACTCACAGTGAGTCTGGCAGATGCGGAAAAATATCTTGCCAAATCCCTGAGCGGAGATCAAAAAGCAGAAGACAGGAGACAGCCCAGGGACCTGAGTTTTACAGATACGGCCGACATGATTACCGGTCTGAATTTTGAACTCAGCAAAACGAAATTTAATTTTACACTGAATAGTTATTATAAAACCCGGGAAAAGGATTATGAAAACTATCTCAAGGCCGTTGCCGGAACGCCATATGAAGAAAATGCTGATCAGGATGTGATGGGGATAAAAACAATCTTTACTTACAATGGTTCGATGTTCAATCTTCCCAACAGCCTCTCCTTTGGCTTTGACTACGACCATGACGACAGCGACATTGAAAAAAACAAAGCCGAGAAAAAAGACCCGGATCTGCCTTATACCAAAGCAGACCCCAAAGCATCCGGCAGTTTTCTCCGGGAGAGTTTCGGGGCCTTTGTTCAGAATGAACTCTCTGTTTTGGAAAACCTGACCCTGACACTGGGGCTTCGGTATGATTACTTCTGTTATGACAATGATGCGGATTATGATTTCAGCAAGGGCGGAGAATATGATTATAATGAAACCCCTGATTTTGATAAATGGAATCCCCGCGCGGGCATGAACTACAGATTTTCAAAAAATATGAGCCTGTATGCCAGTTATAACACAGCATATCGTGCGCCCACGATTTATGATTTCTACGGAACCGGAACCTATGCGGCCAAAGGGGGATATGATCTTGAACCTGAAAAATTTACCCAGTATGAAACCGGGATCCGCTATTATCTGACAAAGGCACTGAACCTGGATATCTCCGTGTATCAGACAAATATTGAGAACATGCTGGATTCCTATTATGATGAAGAGGGAAATTATGCAGGAAAGCGCAATGTGTCCGAAGCAGACATGAAAGGCGTTGAAACCAGCATATTCGGTTCTTTTCTGAAGGATCGGATTCGCTATAAACTGAGCCACAGCTATATTGATGCGCGTTACGGGGAGGATACGTTTGCCCGGGATGCTTCCAAGAACCGGGTTTCCATTGATGGCAATCGGCTCACCAAAATGCCGTATAATACCCTGACCGGTGATCTGGACATGGGCCTGATAGCGGATAAACATTATGGGCTGCAATGGCATATCGGCGTAAAAGCCCAGGACAAATATCCCATGGATAATCTGAATATCCAATCCTATTCCGGGTATGCCCTGGTCGAAAGCAAACTGACATTTCATTATAAAAACCTGTCGTGTTTTATTGCTGCTGACAATCTCCTGGATAAAGAATATGATCTTTATGCATATTATACACCGAGCAGCGATAAGGACAACTATTATCCGGCCCCGGGCAGAACCTTTACTGGCGGGATATCATTCGATTTTTAATGATAAATATGATTCTTGTATTACTGGTTCTCGTATTTTTCTCAGTGCCTGTTTTTTCTCCGGCACAGGCAGAAACATCCGATCCCATTGCTGATCAGATTATCATCACTGGCAAAGACATTGAAAAAATGAATGTCGTCAAAATCAAAGACCTCCTGAATCAGATTCCGGGGGTCAGTGCCGGAGATTCATCGGTTTCTGTCCGGGGCTCTTCCAAAGTAAAAGTGCTTCTGGACGGCCGCGCCATCAATGATCCCACCAGCAGTTACGGCGGTGTCAGGTGGGATATGGTGTCGTTGAAAAACATTGAGAAAATTGAAATTTACAAAGGCAAAGGCGGTGTTGAATTCGGTGATGACTCCGGCGGCGGTGTCATTCTGATTACAACCAAAAAAATAGAATCCTTTGAGGGAAACATCGAAGCCTATCTGGGAAACCTGGAAACACAGAATTACAGTCTCAACTGCCGGGAAAACAAGGGCAATTTCGGTATCGGCGTGTCATCTGCCTATGAATCCGCAGACGGTTTCAGAACAAACAATGACAAGAAGAAATTCAGAGCCAGTGCGAAAATACAATACAAGCCGGAGAAAGATATTCATTTTTCTTTTTCAGGGGATTATCTGAAAGAAGAAAAAGGCCTGGCAGGACTGCCTGAATTTCCAAGTCCTCATTCAAGAAAAAATCAGAATATGGCTTCTTATCTGTTCCTCGCTAAGTTCAGAGAAATAAAAAGCAGGACGTATTTCAATGATACAGATACGCAGAACCAGGACCCGGACAGAAATCTGGATGCCTTTATACAGATAAAAAAATTCGGAGAAGCATTTGTGACTGATATTTCCATGGGAAAATGGGGAAAACTGAACTGCGGTGCCGGGGCAGAATGGGCGAGGGCAACCGGAAATCGCTTTGACGCGCAGGAAGAAACACAATTTTGGGGGTTTGCGTCAAAAAATATTTCGCTGAAATCTGTTCCGCTGTCCTTTACCTTCGGTGTCCGCATGAATGCGTATTCTGAATTTGAAGATGTTTTTAACCCGGAGTTCAAGGCGTCTTTTAAGCAGGATGTTTTCAGCCTTCAGTTTGCTGCCAGTAAAACAAACAATATGCCCTCGTTTCGTCAGCGATACAACGAAACCAGTTCCATGATGCCCAATCCGAATCTGACAATGGAACATGCGGATAATTACAGTCTTTCTTTTTTTGCTCAGATGAATGCTGTTTTTTCAGGCGGGGTTTCTCTGTTTTACAACAGGCTTACGGATCGGATCACCTATGTGCGGGGAGATGACGGCAGGGGACAATATGAAAATTTCGGGAAAGTCACCTACAAAGGTGGGGAGATTTCTCTGAATTGGAAACTTACAGATATGCTTTCGCTCCGGTCTGCCTATACTTATCTGGAAGCCAAAGATGAAAACACAGGAAAATGGCTGCCTGTGAAACCCGGACACCGGCTGAATACGGACCTGATCTGTACGCCCATAAAGACACTTTCCCTGATCTTGGCTACGAATTATACGTCCCGTGCTTATACCCGGACAGATAACAGTCAATCTGTTCCCGAGTATTTTATCGGCGATCTCAGAGCGGAATATAATTTCAACACCATGAGTTTTTTCTGTGAAATCGGAAATATATGGGATAAAAGCTATTTTTGTGCAGATGGCTATCCTTCTCCCCCGAGGACATGGCTCGCAGGCGTAAATTATCAATTCTGAGTTTAAGGAAAGTGTCAGGTGTTGAGTGTTGGGTGTTGGGTGTTAGGTGTCAGGTGTCAGGTGTTAGAAAAAAACTGTAAGATTTCTGATGCTAACGGATTTTGTTGATCCGTTATGTTTCCGAAAGTACAGGGAAAGAGGATAAGAAAAGGAAAATGCGCCTTCCTTTTCTTATCCTCTTTCCCTGTGCTTTTTGCCGGACCGTCAGCGGCACGGATCGCTGTCATCCGGACCTGCCTGTCAACAAAATCCGTCAGAATCAGGATAATTCTTGTCGCTCTGATCATACTACCGGACAAAAAATCCTTACCTTTTATTAGATTATGTAAAATAAAATAGTTAAACAATTCACTCAGTGCGTCTTCAACAGCCAAAGTTATATAAATGTCTGTCATTTAAATAACCCCAGTTGTTCTGCTTTCAATGGTCTGCTTCGTGGTAACACAACTTCGCCAACAGACAGACCTGCTTCCAACAATGGCCTGACATCACTGATATTTCCTGAAACATCCACCGAGGTTCCTTCGGACCCGGGACTTAGCAATAAAACCTCACGTCCGTCAATCCCTTTGTCACTTAAAAGTGATTCGCTATGGGTGCTGACGAGTACCTGACGTTTACGCTGACGCTGCATTCGATATATAAGCGGCGCAAGCTGCGATACGATACCGTCATTTAAGGATAATTCAGGCTCTTCCAACAATAGCAACGCGTCACTGTCTAAAAGCGCCCAGAGTATCCCGATCAGGCGTAACGTTCCGTCTGAAAACTGATCTTCCCGCTGCCAGCCTGCCTTAGGCCGCCAATGTGAATATAACGCTGCAAGGTGGGGCTTCCCAGTATCATCATCTCTTTCAAATCTGAGTTGTTCTAATTGAGGAACAGCAATTTTTAAAGCGTTTTCTATTTTTCCCAAACGAAATTTTTGTGTCCGGGGGGCTGATTTTGCAACCCTTACAAGGAAGCCCTGTCCGAAAGGGTCACTCTCGGACGAGCTTGTTTGAAAAAAATCTCCGTAGCGTAGCAACTGAGGGACAAGATGTATGTAACTGACTGAATCCAAATACCGGACAATTTCTCTGAATTTTGCATTTGTGTTTACCTGCTCAAGAAACGTCTGTTTTAATCTTTCTGAATCTTTCTTATCCTCAGCATCAGGCCTCTTCAGAATTTGCTTATTTCCCTTCCAAACGTGTTCAAAGGATAATATGGGCTGTCTGTACCCCCGGGTTTCCTGCCTGATCCCGATGGCATATCTCCATAATGGTTTTTCGTCCGGATCATCTGACAGAGAAATGTCTATGAGGATTTCAGGATCCCGTCGTGCTGCAAGGCATCGCAGTTTTGATATTCCTCCGCGTTCTTTTACTGCTTTTTGCAGTCCCCCGCCTTCTGACTTGGCAATGTCTCTGAGGAAACGAAAGACATCCAGCAGATTTGATTTTCCAGAGGCATTAGGGCCTACAATAAACTGTCTCTGACGAAGCGGAATATCATTCACACGTTGAAAATTCCGCCAGTTTTTTAATGTTAAACGTGATACAAGCATGTAACCTCCTTTGATCGGCATCCGCTCATCCCCTGCCATTTCCGCCAGCCAGAGTTGCAAGTTCTCCGATAAACGCCATCATCTGTTCTGCCTGGGCATTCATCTCCTGGGAAGACGAAGCAAACTCCTCAGCATCACTCGAATTCTGCCGGGTTATTTTTTCAATATTTCCGACCGAACTGTTTATCCGTGTGATTTTCTCAGTCATGCAGGTTGGGTTGAGGAACGAAACCCAACATTTTCCTGGTCATTCGTTGAGGTTGGGTTTCGTTTCTCAATCCAACCTATGTGAACTGCCCTCAAATTATAGCCGTGTTTGCGCAATTTCCGTACAGCGGTCTTCGCAGTCGGATGACGCGGGTCGGTGCGATCCGTGAATCTCAGCATTAAGCAATCCGCAACTCATCTTCGTTCAACCTGTGCAACTTATTCTCATTCGGTGGTTCTTTCTCTGTTTTTATATGTTCCCGGAGCGCATTGTTAATCATCGTTCGGAAATCGCCTCCGCATGCCTTATGAGCCTGTTTTTTAAAATATTCAATAATATCAGGATCAAGGCAGATATTAATACGCACTTTGTCAGGATCATGCGGAATGACCGGCCCGCGTTTGCCCTTACTGAAATCATATTCATCTCTCATAATTCAGCCTCCGTACTGTCTGCGTTCACGTTTCAAAGCCTTACGGGCGGAAATTATACGAATGGTGTGGTTCCGCCATGTATAGACCACAACAAGAATACGGCCATAGGTATCCATGCCGATACTGACAAATCTCTCCTCATCACCATGGTCAGGATCGTCTATCGTGACAGCATGATAATCATCGAAAACTGTAACCGCATCGGCAAAGTCGATGCCGTGTTTTTAAAACTCTTTTTACGGCATCTCCCTGAGATGGCGGTGTGAACGGCATTCTTTCGCATCTCATTTCCGGTCGGAACTGTCACTTGGAACATAATTGCATTATTTCCTCCTCTTTTTGTGTCAGAATAAGCTGTTATGCCATTTTTGTCAATGTTTTTATGGGGCGAGGAGCATGGGGGGCGAGGGGCATGGGGCGTGGGGCAAAAAGAATAGGGAAAGCCACGGAATAATTCCCCTCGCCACTGGCCTCTCGCCCCTCGCCTCCCCTTTAATCCCCTTCAGGTCGGGTCAAGGTTCTAACTTTTTGACTTAGAGGTAGGAGAATGGAGTTATGTCGTAATCCCCTTCAGGTCGGGTCAAGGTTCTAACTTTTGACCATACCTGGGGTAATCTCCCAGGCTGTATCTTTCATAGTCGTAATCCCCTTCAGGTCGGGTCAAGGTTCTAACGTCATCAATTTTGATGAATACGGATTTTGGGCAAAAGTCGTAATCCCCTTCAGGTCGGGTCAAGGTTCTAACAATTTACATTTTGTAAAAACAGATTCCGCCCCGGATGTCAACAATTACAGCTTAAAAATCGAAATCACTTCCCGTATTTTCTGAAAATCTGATGTCTGAACTGATGGATCATCTTTACTGTGCCGTCTTCCTGATGCTCCTCGACCGCCTCCCGTTTTGTGGTGGCATACACGGGAATCAGTCTGTTTTCAAAAGCAAACCTGACCATGATATAACATGCGCCGAAATCCCCCTGAATCAGCACATAATCGCCCGCTTTGGCACGGGATGCGAGCCAGTCTTTTACCGGTTCGAGATAATCTCCGAGTTCGGAAAGGTGCGGCGGAATCTGTCCCCATAATTCCTTCAGATCCGGCGGAAGAGCGATTATCTCACCGACACCGATGGAGGTTCGGGCATCAGACTCCTGCTCCGGGGTAAGCTGGTGGTTGAACACTGGAAATAATGAAGTTGTCATAAGTGATCTTATTGATATAATAATAGTTTCGAATACGTTCCTAAGCAAATCAGACACAGGCTTTCTTACCAATCATAAAAATCAGGTCGCCACAGAACCCCTTGTCAACCATTATGTTGATCACCTGCCTGCCAAGTTTGCACCTGATTTCATATTGGACATAATGAGACATCGAATCCTCATTTTTTCTTTTATACTTCAGGCAGGTCTCAGGCTGACCAACGCCCACCTGATGGAAATCAACCAGTTCGATTTTTCTGACAAAACCGAGTCGTAAGACACGCCGCAGCAGGTTTTTCACATCATTATCCGGTATGTCTTTCAAAGTCTGAACATGCTTATTTTGCGCCTTCAGCCAGAGGGTTGTTTCCTTGGTTTTCTTAAAGACCATTTTTTCATTAATTGTTTTCAAATAGACTTCTTCTTCGCTTAACAGACTCAGATAGAAAGTTTCGCCTGCGGGATTCAGAAACCATTTCCGCTCTTTCTCATTTTTTTCAATTAAAAAAGAAAAGCCTGATGGCACGGATCTGAGACAGTTATCTGAATCTCTGTCATTCAAGCCTCTCTCATACAATTCAAAAATTTTCTTAAACCTTGCCCAGTATTCAATATCCAGATTTAAAGGCAGATGAGGCAAAGGAACAATCTCGTTGAACGTCTCATAAATATAATACGATTCAATATGACGAAGCTGCGCCAGAACCGTGGCGTAGGCAGTTTCGGCCTTAAAACCGCCAGTTGCATTCATGACAACCCTGAACCCTTTATTTTTATAGTCATCAATCAGATGGGTCAGGTTATTTACCAATGAGCGAAGACCGGACATCTTAAACTGGCTTTCCTTATACTTCAGCCCCTCAATTATCTGGGCGTGAACCTCAAACCCCTTATTTTTAAAATAGGCTTTGAGCAGAGGTTCCTCTTTTTTTAACACCTCAGTCTCAGATAAGATTAAATGAACAATATCTATATTTCGGTTTTCTCTCTCATTGAAGTAAGCATTCAGTTGAATGGCAGAATTGATTTCAGCAGAAATTCTGGTCTCAGTTTTATTGGCAACATTCAACTGAACAAACGCCTCAATTTCCTTATCTGTAATATCAAGCAGATTTTCATACTTACGCCCTAACCAGTTATTGGTGTTCGTCAGCAGGGCAGTTCCCACTGTTGTTATTGCAACCAATTTGGACATGATCAGATTCCTTCTTAAAAATCGGGAGATGAATTTCCCTGGGTGAAAGTGAAAGTGTGCTAAGAGCGTGTTTGAAAAGCCCCGTCGGGGCAATCTTCTGCTCCGCACCGTCATCAGAAGCCCCCAAAAAAGGAGTGCGGAAATGGAGCCGCTAGGCGGAATTTTCGCTTACTACCGCAATGCGAAAATTCCGCCTAGCGGCTCCATTTCCGCACTCCTCTGATCCGGGCTCTTCTGATCGGCACTGAGAATCAGAATTCATATTGCTTTAAGCGGCTTCCGAGAATTCTCCGGATTTTTAAACCAGTGATACTCCGGATACTTAAAACTCCTGGAATCATTTTCATCCCATACCATCATTTTACGCAGTTGCTGCATGGTCGGAGATGTATCTCCGATAAATCCTCGTCTCATTCCGGAGAGTTCGTTTATGAGGGCATCGCCTTCATATACGGTGTCTTCTGGTTCCCGGAGAGATGCAAACCTCGCTCTGGGAGCGGCAAGATAGACAAGCTTCTCAACAGAGATATGACAGCTTCCCATACCCAGAGGTTTGGCATTTCCGAGCTTGTGTCTGAGCGGCCCCCTCAGCCTGATTTGTTCTTCCCCGAGGGTCACAGAAACTTCCTCCTCCAATGCCAGCACATAGAGAAGAAGTCTGATCTCCTCGGATCTGAGGTTTGAGAACTGAACTTCAAAATCAAAATGATGGCCTGGCTGCAATGCCCTGATTTTCCATGCCCTGGATCTCAGCTTATCCGGGACATTTGGCACGGAATCGGTTCGGTTTGGCTGATGAAAATAGAGTTTGCGGCTTTTTCCGTCAACATTGCCAGTCTGCGGAGATCTGTAAAACGGCTCATGCCGTGTGCCGCAACTCGAAAGCAGAACATCATATGCTTTTGCTTTCGGATTTTCTTCCCGCATAAGTGCGTCACCAATGCTGATATTTCCCCGGTGTACCCTGGCATTTCTTCCCCGTTCCATCATGCCGAACATCCGGCAGGCAACACACAAGGAATTGGCGTTGTCACATGCTTTATATCTTGAGTCGTGTTTCACTTTGCGATCCGCCACCACAAAACAGCCTCCGCCCACAATCTCCGCCAAAGATCGCAGCATCCCCTTGAGGGAACTCCCCGGGATCACACATTTTCCGTCCCGGGTCAGAAAATTCTCACCGAAATTACGATTTCCCCCAATAAACAGCGGGGTAAGGTTTTCCAGAGAACAGGAGATAACTCCGCTCTTTCCCTTGAATTTTTCATCTGTCAAAGGGGGTTTTTTCTCAATTCTTTCCCTGACCGGTATCATCCGGTACGGATTCCAGAAATTTTCATTTTGCGGCATTTTTTTCCTCCTTTATCGTTCCGAGACTATGGTAACGACTGAACCTTGGCAGTCCTGATGAATCCAGCCATTTTTCAACGATAAGAACCACTTTTTTGTCAGATTTTTTGTCGGAGAATTTCTTATAAATCCATTTCGTGTTCTTGTCAATTCCTATTCTCCACAGGATAAACTCGCTTTGTTCGGATGTCAGACCAACCATCTCCTCTGAATGCTCCTCAAGTCCGTCAAACAGATCATTTCCGAGATAAACCACACGCATTTTATGACCTGTTCGCCGCCATTTTAACTCTCCGTTGGGAGAAAAGATTCTGCCCTGATCTGTTTCCGACAAAAAGGGCTCATCAAACTCAAAAAGGGCAAAACGGGCATCAGCAGGCGAAAAAGCCATCAGAATCGCATCGTCCGGGAAAGAAGCATTCCGAACCAATTCGGTAAAATCATTTATGAGCAAATCATTTGCATGAAGAAACGGCATTAGTTCCTCCTTTCGAGGAATTTTTCCAGGGCCCCGGGCCAGTCCGTGTTTTCAATGAATTTTAGCAAATCGTTTACTCCCGGGACCAGCACCGTTTTCCAAGTATCAGTTATGGAGTATTCATAGCGCAGTCCGTTGGATTCGGACTTAGGCAGGGGCGATTTGTCTCTGGTTTCCGCGAAAAATCCGTAGGCATTATTTTCTTCTCTTGAACAAAGTTCTGCCAAACCGGACAAACCGGACAGCTTTTGATTGTAATAGGTAAGCCGAAAATTCGTTATCTTTGCCCTGAACCTTCCCATGCCCCGGCTCTTTCCGAATCCCACTCTCACAAGCCCCTGTTCCATATCCCTAAGCACCAGGGCGATCAGACCGAGCTGCCATCGCTCAAAATTTCTGATGTCCAGCGTGGTTCCGAATTCCCCGCGGGTGAGAACTTCCAGATCATATTTTGCACCGCCGGCCGCGCCGCCCGTGAGCCGGTCAATGGCAACGCCGTCACGGATTTCAAGCACAGGATTTCCTGTGTTTTTAAAATCTTCAGTCAGATAGGCATCAGAAGTGGAAAGTCTTCCGATAAATCCGTGCGATCCGAAAAGTCGACACACCGGACAGGAGAGGCTGTAAATTTCCGGAGAGGGAATCGTTTTGACATTATATTTTTTTTTATACTTTTCAAAGCACAGTCCGCAAGATGCCTGGCGGTGTTCTCCGTGCTGCTCCTTACCCGGCTCAAGATAAGGCAGACACACCGGAACCGGGTCATCTCTCAGGCTGCGGCATATTTTTTCAGCATAAGAGCGAATCATGCCTTTTAACGAGCTTCCGGGAATAAACGGCTCCTCTTTTTCGCCAAAACGATAGGTGCGTACAAAGGACATATCCACGCCGCCCACGGTGGCCTGACCGGATTTGATCAGCAGAGGATCAATGGGAATAATGTCAAAATCTATCTGTGCGCTGTTGATCATTTTTTTAAGCATGATTTCCTCCGTTCAAAAGCTGATCCTCCAAAGACTTGTCAAGCAGAGAATCCGCAGGGGTCATCTTATGTGAAATCAGATAGTCCATCAGTTGCTCGGCATCGGTGTAGTCTGTCTTTTCAACCTTTCTGTCCGTGAAGCACACTTTTCCCAGGCCGCGTGAGGTGAAACCGCCTAACCGGAAACCGTGTTCCCATTCTGCCAGTGCTGCCCCGACCAGGGCAAGTTCGTAATCCTCCGGGTTTTCAATCTCAATGGTAATCTTAAAGGCCGCGCCTCTGGGTACGACCTCAAAATCATATTTTGCACCATGACGGGCCGTTTCCGTATCCCGGTCAATGCAGACACCGTCCCGAACCTGAAGCCCCCGTCCCCATTCCAAGAGTAAGCCGTCGCTGAAAAAGATGCGAGAAGCCTGCAAAGGAGACCCAAAGAGGCTGCACACATCGCACACATGATCCTGAAGCCATTCGAGTTTTTTCCGCTCTTGTTTTATTTCTTTGAATTCCTCGTAAACCCCTTTGCGGTAGGTTTCATCGCTCACACATTTTACGCCGGACAAATCAGAATCAAGCAGACAGGCTTTAAGTCCCAGGTAACCGGCAAGGCGTTCTGCAAACGATCTGAAATTTCCCTTTAAGCTCGAGCCGGGAAGAATCGGCCTGCCATCCCGCTCCAGTAAAACGCCCATATCCGTTGCAAGTTCTCCCTCTTTGCCTGACCCGATATGAAAAGCGGTTTCAAAGACAAGATTGCCTGTGATTTTCACTTTTTTCCTGAATATCTTATTGTTATTCTTCATAATGCCGCTCCTTGCACAGTTTTAAACCAGGTTCACCGATTCATATAAAAATAATGGCAGTTGAAGTGTTCAAAGTAAATGGGAAGGACATGTTTCATTATCTCATCCACCAAAGCCCGGTTCGCCTTTCTGATCTGTTTTTGTTCTCTCTTCTCTGAAACTCTTGTTTCATCTCTGAGTAACTCCTGTACCCCGGATTGCTGACGGATAAAAGAACGGAGAGAAAATTCAGGGCCCGGACTCGCAAAAACAAGATCATCAAGAAATTCCCAAAACTTCTTATTTTTCGCCTTTGTATTCTTTTTTTTCTGGTTTTCCACCAGGTCTTTAAATCCCTTTGTGCCTCCGCCCTGTATCACGCTCGGAATGGAATGCAACTGGACATTGTCTATATGCGCGTGGGAATCCAGAAATTTTTCCACTGCTTCACACGCGTTCCGGCGCAAAGGTTCATCCAGAAACAGGCGGAATGCGTCGGACTTGATATACGCTTTTGACGACATGACGATTCCTTTCTCTATCTTTGTAAGGCAGAATAGAGGTAATGCGCCACAACTTGTTTGGCCCAGCCTCTTGCCAGCTTCATTTTAATCTCAAGGGCTGCTTCAGGATTTCCCCGACTCATTTCATTGGACTTATGTTCAATCTGCTCTAATTGTTCCAGAAAGAGAGAAGCGATTTTCAGCCATTTTCCCTTTTTATCTTTTCCTGCCTGATTTTTAATATAGTTGATGATTTCCGAAAAGCGAGAAGCCGATGTGACCAGTGTTTCGAGTCCGCGTATCTGAGTGGTGCGAAGACCTGCACGAGCCATTTCATTTCCTGCTTTTACGGACTGAGAATAAAATTCTTCCAGATACAGATCAATCTCTCTCAATGTTTCAGGAGCCAAAACCGATGCCAATGGTGTCTGATCTTTCATTCTAAATCACCTCCTCCGTAATCGTATGCAGTTCATCACAAACTGAAATCCGTCCGAAGCCTTCTTCCCGGCGAAGGCCGATCCCGCTGACCGCCAGCTCGTTCAGAAGATTTCTGAGCTTTTCCGGGTCATCTCCGTTGTATTGAAACAGGAAGATACTGCCCATTGCAACACTCAGATCATCCGGTTTTGGCAGATTCCATGCAGATTGCCAGCCGCGTATCGTTTGCGCCTTGGTCATCTTCAGTATCAGCTTGAAATCAGAGACAGAGAATTCCTCAATCTCCGAATGAGGACGAAGAAATTTATCCACAAGAATGGCATGGGATTCCAGTTTGATGCTGAAATAAAGTCCTGACAGCGCATCTTCCGGAATGTTGTTTCCCATGCTGCTTTTTAATTTTGCTTTAAATTTCTCGTTCCAATGCTCAAGTCTGACTTCAGGGCGCGGAATTTCCTCGAAGGAAAGCTGAATCTCACCCAGCCCCCGGGTTCGGTCGGCACCGGCAAATAACGAATCCTTGATCAGTGTTTTCAGGATTTCAAGCTGTTCCTCATTCATGAACATATCTCCGGAAAGATATTGCTCATGGTATTCTTCGGACTTATCATCCTTGCGAAAATCAGCCATTTCCTGGGTGACAAAGAAAATGGAAGGGGCAATGGTGCCGGTGTCCCGGTCAATCCCTGTGTGGCGGTGATAAAGGATGGTCGGTTCAAATTTGCAGGGTGCGCTGAGATTTCCGTTCCAAAAGCCCGGGAACGGTTTCATATCTTCACCGCATTCCGGGCATTTCCAGAAGTCTTCATTGGCAGATGCCTGCATTATCCTGCTTGCAGCGTTTGGTGCCAGCGTATCCCTGACACCATGTTTGTCTCCTTCTTTGAATCCCGGATTCCGCTTGCAGGAAATGCTCGTCATCGGCAGCACTCGTGACAGAACACTCCCTTTTTCATCTGTGGGAAGCAGATTGGGGAAACTCGGGGGATCATCAAGAAAAAGCGTGCGAAAATCTTTATCCTCAGGGCCGCCCCGAATAAGAAAAAATTTGGCTGCCAAAGCTCCCCTCAGCGTGCTGCCCGGGAGATACGATATGCTTTGACAAGTGTCTGACTGCCGATTGTTCTGAATAAGCAGCGGCGAGAGGAGCTTTGCGGTGATGCGATAGTATTTCATACCTCCTCCTCCTTCGTCATCTCGTAAAGGTCCGAATCAAGGTATTCAAACACAGTTTCCTCGGAAAGTGTTTTTCCGTTGCATTCGATGCGATTAAAGGAAATTTCGATCCGTCCGCTTCCGGTACTCTTATCGCCTCCGATACGGCCTGTCATCATTATGGCGGCAATGAGCAGGCAGTAGGCATAAGGCGGGTCGTTTTCACCAAGACAAACCAGATCATTATGATAGCCGTCTATCCGCGTTTCAAATTTAATCGGAGCCGCGTACTGAGTGGAGAAAAGATGCTTGTCTTTGGCGGTGCGAAGCTTGCGATAGCAGCAGATACGGCTTTGTTCCCTGAGAAATCGGTAAGGCGGCTCGTCTTTAAAGCGCGCATCTCGGAAAAAAAGATTGCCGCTTTCATACTTATTGCCAAAAATCCTGTCCACAGGAGATGCAAGCGTGTTCAGCGGGGCAAAAGCTTCTGAAAATTCATCGTTTTCATGGGGATCAAGCGGATGCGGAAAGCCCAAGGTTCTTGAAAGTTTCTCACAGTTTTCCCTGATAACGCCTTTCAAAGTGCTGCCCGGAATATAAGGCCAGCCCCGGGCATCTCTTGAGATCAGGCGATCCACAAGGAAACCGCTCTCTCCGGAGCCAGTGTGCCACTTGGATTCAAAAGAAATCGTCATATCTAATCTGAGATTATGGCGCATGGGTTTCTCCTTTGGGATTTATATCAGTCTTTTCTTATAAAGCCGGTGAGTTCTATCATATCTGCAAGCATTGTCGTATCTGCCTGAGCGTTGTCCTTATCTTTCTGTGCGACTTCCTTCCAGGGAATATTGGACATACAATCAAAGTGATCAAGCGCGTTCCATATTATCGGGCGCTGGTCTTTGCCGGTGCGGGTATAAAGTTTGAGGCATTCCAGGGTGCCGTTAATCTTGCCTAAGGACGGTGCATAACCGAATCGCTTCAGACGTGTGTTCGGAATACCGGCGTTTACCAGCTTCCGGGCATGATCCATAAGCGCCCGCGCATCAGGCAAAGAATAAGGCTTCTGATAAAGGTTTACAGTTCTGGCACTTCGCTGAGAAGAAATATCTTGACATTGATCTGCGGGACAGGGCTTCTGGTAAAGGTTGGCAGCTTTGACACCGTGCAGAACCAAGTGGTTTTTTCGGCTCTCACTGACTTTGATCTGATTATAATTTGAGGAGAGATGAAAATCAATAGGGTGCGGCTCTTTTAGGTCGACTTCCCTTCCACAAATTCCTTTGATGACAATTCGTCCAGAATGGCCGGGTCGGAATACTTTGAATAATGGTTTCTGTCAAATTCCTGAAGCTCATAAAATTTCCAATAATCATCAAAATCACCGCTTGATCTCAGTGATCGAAGCTTCAGCACCGCCTCCGCACCTTCCAGACTCCACCGGGCTCCGGTGATATCCATCCTGTCCCTGATCAGATGCCGGCAGGCGCCTTCGATCACACCTGTGGCAATCGGCAATCCCTCTCCGAGATACTCATTGTAACGCAGATACGGCGAATTTTTGAGAAGATAGTCGGCGCACACATCGACAGGTTTTCTCGAACTCCGTCTTATCTTCAGAAGGGTGGCGGACCTTCTCATCCCCCCGGCAACAAGACTGGCTCTGCCCCGCAATATTCCCAGAAGACGTTCTGAGACCCATTTTTCGGATGTCCTGCTTGCCTCATCATGAAAAACCCTCGCAGCTTTCCACAAATACTCGATGACGTGAATGATGTCCAGTATCACCACGGCGCTCACCGAAAATTTTTCGATCTGCCTGTTGACACTTTTCAACTGATGAGGATCCCCATCAACCAGACACACCCACTTTTTGCTGTTTGACGGGTCTCTTCTCAGAGCCTCCTCGAAAATCTCACGAATGACATCCTCCCGACTTTTCTCCAGACTTGCCCACACCCTCTTTGCCACGGGGCGGGGCCTTCCTTTTTTTTCCGATTCCGATTCCGGTGCGAATTCTCCTGCCACAGATTCGGGGGAGCGTACAAATCTCTCCATATGATAAACTGACGCGACAGTTGCCATGCGCTTACGATTTTTCTTTTCTCCCTTGGAGATTCTCTTATTCAGCTTTCTTCGGGCATTTTCAGCCTTTTTCCTTGTCTCCTCCCTCAGATCCTCCTTCCTGACAACTATTCCCTTGCCATCCGTTGTCAGAATCAGCAAAGGCAGTTTTTCCGCCTCCCCGGGCAGGAGGCTGCAAGTCTGCTCATAATACTCGTCAAAACACCGCACCGCCTTCCGGGACAGGTGTTCCGCCTGTCTTTTATGCATTCTCACTCCGGTCTGCCGTCTGATCGAATCTGTCGCTTCCGAAAAAGAACTTTTCGAGACTTCCAGGGCAAGTGCCTTTCTGATTCCGTAAGAATGGATGCCTTCGGGAAGATTCAGGACAGCATCCAGGGGAAACAGACTGCTCTTCCCGGGACGCGAATAACCTGTGCGTTTTATTCTCACCTTCCCGAACACTGTCATCACTGTCCTTTCCCGCAATATCTTATGAGTTCGTTCAATGCCATCGGAACCGGTCACGGATTTCCATACGTCATCTCCGCAAGCCCGGATTCTCAGATGATCTTCCATGAGTCTTCGCATCAGTTCGCGGCCTTCGCCGGACAAAAGATTTTCCAAATCACTGTGAGTCATAGAATGACTTTCAGGCAACTCCAGATGGCCGATGAGTTCCAGATATTTCTCTGTCGAGGCGGCGAAGGCAACTTCTGTTGTTGACAAGGACGACAATTATGATTTTCTTTCCTGTTTGCCATTTATCAGCATTTCCCTCATATGACTGTCCACTTTTCATACATAGCAAATAATACATAAAAAATCAAGGATAAAAATTTGTATCATTTATATATGATTGAATTTTCCACTCGACCTAAAAGAGCCGCACCCAAATCAATATAAGTGGGCGCGTAATAGTCTCCCCTCGTCTCATCCTGAGACCCTGCTTTTTTCGCAGATTTGAGCAACTCTTCCGCCTGGTTGAGCATGATGGAAAAGGGTGTATGGGTTTTACCGTAGGCAATCCCTAATGATATGGTCAGGCCCTTGCCCCGGAGGATTTCTGAAAAAAAAGAATTTTCAGAGAATTTTTGTTTTGTTTTTTCTTCAAATATGCGGGCCGCGTCAAGGGCAAAGGGGAATGCCGTGTCTGCGGACAGATACACCACGAGATCATCGCCGCCCAGCAGCAGAATATTGGCAGGAATTTTGCCGTTTACCGGCTTGCAGTTGGTGTAAAGGGCTTCATGGCAGGCTTCACGAACAGAATCATCCACGGTCTTGGAAAAAAATGCAAAATCCTTGCTGGTCTCAATTTTTTTGACCAGTTTTCCCATCGCGTTGCCATCCGCGTAAACAAGTGCTGTGTAGTCTTTTCTGGCAAGGCATCGCTCTCCGATTTCCTCAAACGTCCGAGCGCGTTTTGCCTCCTTACCTTTTTGGTTGCAGTATTTTTCAAACTCTCTCCATAAACCTCTCTTTTTTCCATATTCTGCCTTTTCCGCACATACCGCACATAACATCCGCTTTTCGCCGTGATCATCAATAATCTGGGAAGCCAACCCGGAACAGCTCCTGCATTCTTGCAGATAACCGGTATGGAACTGAGTGCAGGAAATGATGGTTTTTTCCTCTTTTTCCTTTTTTAATTCAAGATGTGCCAGGGGCAGGGCATGGGCGTATTTTTTTTCCGAAATTTCGGCAGTACCGCAGATCAGTCGCAGCCCGCTTTTGGATTCTTTGGCAAAAAATCCCTTTAATTCACGAACACAGTTTTCAAGATCAGTTTTCTCTGCCGTGATGACAAACTGCCCAGCTCCGCCGTTGGAAAACACACACTCAACAGCGGATTCTCCGAGTTTATTTTTGAGAAAGCGTTCGGTTTCCTTGCGGTTTAATTTGTCAAGGAGCGCACTGGCTCCCCGTATTTCCACCAGGCGATCTGTGCCGAAAACATACTCCTTTATTCCCGGTACGTCTGTTATAAGGAGATACTGTTTTTTCATAAGAACGACTCCGTAAATGTAAAGACGCAAAAAATATGTCTGATGTAACCCATTGAAATTAAATGTTATAAAGGATGCTGACGTTTATGCTGAATTAATCCGTAACATACTGTTATTTTAATGATATATCATTTCCAACACGAATTGCCAAAGAACCACAAAAAAACCCCATCCTCTGTAAAACCAGAGGCATGGGGTTTCTTATATCAGTTGAACCGGCCATTTATTCTCCTGTCAAAAAGTTATGAACAAGCGTGAATAAAATACTTTGCATTCATAAAATAAGCATGGATAATTGTCAATCCTTAATTTGGGAGATGTTGCATTTCCTCCCGAAACCACTGCCGTCAGCATCAGGGCATCTCTGTATTTTGGGCAGTCCTCAGGGAGTCTGCTTTTATTGTGACATATTGTTTTTTATTGAAATTTTGGCGGATTCATTTTCTCATCCCGGACATTTCCGGTCAGAATCACGGAAAAGCCGAGATGAAAAAAGGAGGCATGGGGCAAAAGGCGCGGGGCAGGAGGCAAAAATGTTATCTGCGAAAACCCCCTCGCCTCATGCCTCTCGCCCCTCGCCTCCCTCCAATCCGGTCAAGAACATTTTCATCATTCGTTACTCGCTTTCAGCAGAATGAAAACCGTATCTTTCGATACTCTTAATCAGTCCTGCAAGATTTTTCTCAAATGAATCCGATTTCATGGGGTTCTGCCTGTAACCCGCATGATTCAGATCATTTCTGTAATTGGAAAGTTTGTTAAACACTTCCAGCAACTCCTTCCGGGGACCGTAAAAAGCAAGAAACTTACGCGTCACTTCAGGGTGATCAGCGGCCGGTTTTGCCCATTTGTTTTCAGGCAGGCTGTCACGGCAAATTTTAACCGCCTGTGTGGAAATATCCCTGATTCTCGCAGCCTTCCTGGAAACCTCCCTGTTTTTATCTTTTAAGTCCTCGGGTTTCTCGTCAATGCCCGAAACAAAATACGAAACCAGCGTTTCCTGCAAAATCGTATATCCCTGCTGAATCAGGTTATGCTCGAGACACCACCTTGCCGCATGTATGCCGTCCCCGACCAGATTGCCGCCAAAATCGCTCATCTGCTCCCGAACCCTGTCCAGCCGTGTGACCGTCATCCAGCCAGTTCGCCTTATATGCCTCGTCCGTGGTAAAAATAAGAATGCGATCCTCATCACCCCACTCCCGGCAGCACAGTTCCAGCGTGGCCTCCTGGACAAACCTGATATCTGAAACTTCTCTGTTTCCGTCCGTGTAAATGCAGGGGATATAGTCGTTGGTTCCCAAAAAAGAAAGATAAGCCTTTGCCATTATTCGCTCCTGTATTTTCTGAAAATCTGATGTCTGAACTGATGGGTCATCTTTACTGTGCCGTCTTCCTGATGCACCTCGAGCGCCTCCCGTTTTGTTGTGGCATACACAGGAATCAGCCCCTTCTCAAACGCGAAACTGACCATGATGAAACATGCGCCGAAATCTCCCTGGATCAGCACATAGTCGCCCTTTTTGGCCCGGAATGCGAGCCAGTCTCTTACCGGCTCAAGATAATCCCCGAGTTCGGGAAGGTGCGGCGGAATCTGTCCCCATAATTCCTTCAGATCTGACGGAAGAGTGATTATCTCACCAACACCGAGGGAGGTTCGGGCATCAGACTCCTGTTCTCGGGTGAGTTGGTGGTTGAATATTAGAAACAGAGATTTCATATCAGTTCGAATTTCGAGAGGGATAAAAAGATTCAATGGAAGCAAACTCGAACCGTTTTATCAAATCATCAAAAGTTTTGTTTTCCATCTTATCTTTGTATGTTTCGATAAAAAGTTCGATATATGCCTTTGAGACTTCTTTCAGATGCTCAACTTTATTATGATTCTCAGTTTCCATATTTTGGGAAAAACAGTTGAAGTGAGCAATTTTGTTTCGTGTGCCAATGGCATCAAAAATTCCTTCCGGACGCTTGTTTTTCCCAAATCGGCCTGTTTTATCTTTCCAGATAACTTTCAAGTTCAGTCCGTTAAGACTAAAATTGTTTTTTGTAAACAGAAATGCTAACAGATTGCTGATTGGAAGATAACTTTTCCTGAATTCAATCTCCTTGACAGGTTTGCTTTCATCAATTGGATTTTGCTGTAATTTATCATCACCATACATTTCCCAAAAACGATATTCACTCAATAGCTCAATCACCTGTGTAAAACATAAAGCGGCTTTATCCAAATCCTTGTCCAAAAAATCATTACCCCGCATCCAGCGATCTGCTGCCAGATAAATTGCCCCCTTTTCCGTCCAGCGTTTCTCAGAACAACCAGCCAGTTCAGAAAGAATACCCTGATGGTGAGTACCGTAAAAATCAAAGCCCGTACTTTCCTGAGCAAGAGCATAGTTGAAGTTTGACCAGGCATCATAACATTTCGCTGCTTTCTGAATCTGCTGAAACCGCTCATATTTTTCCTCCAGACCATAGGCTTTTGCCCTGTCTTTCCCGAATTTAATAACGATTTTTTTGACGATCTTATCCACTTCGGCAAAATCTTTGGTTCTCCAGAATTCCTTGACCAATTCCTCTTCCCGGATGCTGTAGATATCATATGGATTATCCAGCTTATTCAGAAATTCAGTTCCGTAAACTGGTTTGCTGTCCTTGTATCCCTCAAAATCCACATAAAAGATATCAATACCCTTTTCGATTGCAGCGGTGAGAAAGGCGGACGCATCCATTGATTTTTTTCCGCCAGTAATGTCAATGGCGATTTTTGCCTCTGGATTGGACTTCTTAATCTTTTCGATTAGTTGCCGGATTTTTTGGAAGGTGTCGGCAGTACCGATTTCATTTACAGGAGGTTCTTGGAGTATTTCACAGATATTAAAATAAGCTTCATCATATTTCTCGGTCAGAAACTCGAAAAATTGCTTCATTGACACATTCGTATTTTTTAAATTTTTACTTTGCTCCGAGGTTATCAGATAAACTACCGCCGGTTTCAGCGTCAAAATAGTGTGCATAATGGGCTGAGGCGAAAATCCGACCAAGGTAATCAATACATCATATTGTTTATCTGCAACTGAAGACAACTCAGGCAATTGTTCCGTCAGCTTCCTTTTTTGAATTTCCACGGTAGCTTTAAAGAATTCAAGCGACTTCTGAAAGTAGTCCTTGCCCGTTTCTTGTGTTAAATTTTCTCCTGCTCTGGAAAAGTTGAAATATGCTCTGAGACGGTCCTCTTCGGAGAAATTTCCTGGCGGATCATTCGCCTCATCTATCTCATCAGCAAGTTTATACCAGTGGTCTTCATTTTTTTCTGAAATATTTGATTCAACAATCAAGTCTGCTCTGTCTTCAGGAGTTTTATCACTCATTTTTCTATACCTTTTTTACTTTGGTTACAATTCCGTCAATGATTTCTTCAACAGTGACTTTGACAACTTTTGCCATATAAACTTCGCCGATCAGGGCTGCTGGCTGCTCCTGTCCTTTAATCTTTACAAAATAAGTATTCCCTTCTTTTTTAACCTTGGCTTTTTTAATTCTATCCCCTTTTTTATATCCTGATTTAGCTTTAGTTCTTTGGGACGAAGCCCTCGGATTAGTTACTTTCTCGAGTTCTTTTTTTAGGGCATCGTTATCATCTTTTTTTCCGGAGGATGTTCCAAGATTATATGTCTTCACCTTTACCTTATCAATTCCGGGAAGATCATTCTCGTCCAGAATTTTCAGACAGCACCAGCCTAAAGGATATTCCGCATTGTTTTTTTCAAGCACCAGACAACGAGATTTTGGAGCAGGCTCATTTCTTCTGTTTTTTACAAGATTACGAACTTTCTGACATTGATAGCTTTCAAAATGGAGAAACTGCGCCTTGCTCATCATTCCTCCGCCCCAGCCGGTACGAAAGAGATACTGGTTTGGCTTTTGTTTCTGAATTTCATCAAAAAAAACTTCACCGAGGAGTGATTTATTTTGCTCATCGTTTAAAAGTGCGTCAATATCAAAATAATATCTCTCATCTTTAATTTTATGTGGCGGTGTTGATATTGATGAAAGCTGAGGAAAATTCTCGACCCAGGATGCGAAATCTTTTTTGGAAAATTGCCAGCGATACCTGTAGCAATAATACGTTTCATCAGAATAAAAATCATAAATTTTTTTTGTATCAACTCTTTTTTTGCCTCGATCATCATGAGGAATTGATAATTTCCCTTTAAAAAAACTTTCTTCAGATGCCCATACTTCCTTGAAAAATTCATTTACCGTTTCCAGTAAATTTCCTATATTTTTGAGGTAGTAAGGAATTTTTTCGCCAAAGAATTTCTCAGCCATTTCAATATCAATGGTAATTCTGAACTTTGCTTTGGTTCCGACAGCCGCGCATTCCAGCGGAATATCAAAATTTTTCTGGTATGTCTTATTTCCCGTAATACAAACGGCTCTTGTTGTTTCATCCTCCAAGCTTACATCTTCCGTAAAATTAGCATCGCTGATTTTCACAATTCTGAAAAAATCCCGCAGAACTTTGTTCGTTTCTTTCCAGCGGTAAGCATATTCGCCTTTGAAGTCACCTTCTGAAATAATAAAGCCTTTTTCTATCAACTCGTTATCACTTATATCTCTGTTGATGTTAAGACTGCGGAGCCATTGTTTTTTATCCGAATCAGACATGATTTTCCACAACACAGCATTTCGGATCGCTCCTTTGATTGATGAACCTGGAATAAAAGGCTTATCCAAACCATTTCGGGCAAATTTTTTGCCTTTGGGGATCGTTGTTACGCCTTTTGCTATTGTTTTCAATTGTTCATTTTTTGGAAAAATTTTATAGCGATTCAAGAAATATTCGAGAGAAAGGTCTTTGTAACGCTTATAGTCATCATTTTTGAATCGTAATGAAGGATTTCGTCTTTTCAAAAAACTTTTGAATTTGTTCAAATTGATCCTTCTGTTTACACCGTTTTTACTTACTTTATCATCACACCTATCGTTGCCTATGGCTATAAATTTTTCCCAATCAGATTCAGAAATTTGAATATTCAGGAATGTTGCGAATCCATCTATGGGGTTATACCCCTGTTCTTCATCTCTCACAAAATAAGTCACATATTCTTCAACCTTATCCTTCTCGGCGATATAATTGCACAGTTTGTCGTTGTCAATCAGATATACGTGGTCTTTCTCATCTTTTCTTCCCCTCACCATTCCCTCGCCATAACCTATTTCCTTTCCTTTGATAAACAGCGGAGTTATAGTTTCCAATTCAATGATCGCACTTTCAAAAAGTTTTTTCATTTTTTTATGTCCTTGGTGATTTGAGCAATTCAAACCAAACATTCCTGATCTTCAAACGGATCAATCAGCGTAAGTTCAGATATTTGTTTGAAATCTTCAATGTTTCTTGTCATAAGCGGTAAGTCAAGATACAATGCCGTCCCGGCAATGATGGCATCGGGAAGCTTGATGCGATAATTCTGACGTATGGCAATACAAATCCCGGCAATTTCAGAACCCAGAGGATGTTCAGCAAACCTGCCCAGCAAATCTTCCGTCGCCTTTAAAGAACTTTCCGTATGTCCGGGCCATCCCAGAACTTCAATCCGGGAAATAACGGAGATATGGGAACCCTGTCTTAAAGCCTGTGTAAGAAGATGTTCAGCGCACTCATTCAGTTGTTCGTTAATATGATAAATAAGGATATTGGAATCCATAACACATCCGTTTTTCATCTGTCCCACTCCCTGTTCCATTCTGAGCGCATGGTGGCAATATCCCGGTCAATCTCATCTCTGCTTACCGGAGGTTTGACAATTCCCTTTGTGCGTTGCAGAAGTTCCTCAATGCTTTCCTGAAATTCGGCTGTATCTTTCTCTTTTTCTAAAACAGTAACCATAACTCGGAGACAATTTCCCTCGGGTCTTTCATCAATCCATTTTAACATTCCATGTTTGTAAACAGCTTCGTAGGTGCTAAACATCTTGTCCTCCTTATTTTATCTTGTAATCATTCAGATGAATTTTTATCGGAACAGCAAATGCGTACCCGTAACGATATATGTTATGATACCCCTTCCACTGCGGTGTCATTTCCTCATCAGGGGTCAGGTCAGCCAACTGTCCCTTTGGTTCATCTGAAAAAATGCTGCCCTCACCGAACATATGAACCGTCTTTCTTTTGACCTGCCTTCCAACGCTTAAAGAACCTGTCCAGCCTTTTCGCAGGATAAGTTCGTATGAAAGCGAATTTGCGATGTCGTCTTTTCCTCCCTCATACAACGGAGCAATTGTGTTGGGATGCCATAGAGAGAGAAGGCAATGTGCCAGATGAACATCTTTTTCTTCATTATTAAGCTGAAGCGGATTCACGATAAAATCCCATAAATTTTGAATTTCACGAACATCTTTTACCTCAATATTCGCTATGCTTCCCAGACCAATGCCCCGATTTCCACCAATTCCCGATGTCTCCTTTATAACATTTAACACTTTTTCAACTGTGTCTTTCACATTCTCGCATTCGGTTTTTAACAGAAAATACATGCCTGTCCTGCCTTCCGCGTCAAAATAGGTCGTGCCGGAATGATAAATTTGCGATTCACATGAAGAACGGTTCAAGGTGTTATGAGGGCGAATTTCATCTGTAATATTTGATGCTTTTTCTCCTCTGACAATTTTTGTGACAAGGTTTCTTTTTTCATCAAAAAGCAGCCAATCTTTAAAATGATCCAGAGAAATGAGGGACTCCTTTTTAATATCCTTTCCATATCTGATTTTATTTCTTTTTCCTTTTCTATTCAACTCCGAAAAATCAAATGGAACAGAAAGCGGTCTGGGCAGCCAAAATCTTGAACCGGAGTTTGTCATGGGAAACGCAGATGATATCCGAAACAGGGGATTTCCATTAATGAATGAATCCAGAAATTCTTTGAAGGGAATATCCAGTGCGTGTTCAGCGACAGCCCAGTTGTTGCATAGCGCAGCCCATAAGGTATCCGAGTGGATGATCTTTCCTTCCGTGCCTTCAATACCGATACCGGGTTTTGACGCGCCGATATGGATGGCATTTTTGAAATAAAGCCTGACAATGTATGTATTTTTCATGTCATTATATCCTGTTCGGTTAAGCATATTGTGCAAAGGATATCGTCTGAGCCGCATTTGACCAGTCAGAAATAGTGGAATTTTTTCCTTGGGGCTTTTTGAAACCTTTTACCGTTTCTCCGGTGATCGTTTTTGCTTCAAAGTTTTTGATTTCAAACCTGACCTGTCCATGGCCGCGAGACGTATTCCCGCCAAGTCCGGCATGATCCTGAATAATTTCCAATGCACAGAAAATATTTTCCAAATCCTTTTGGAGTTTTTTATCGCATTTGGTGTCCGGTTTGCCCAAAGCATCAACAAGGAATTCTCCGTTTTCATAAGTCTGCACTTTGTAAATCATCTCAAAATCAAAACGTGCGCCCGCGGGAACCCGCTCAATGGTACGCGGCATTGCCTGTGCGGTAATCCGATCCACGACAATTTCGATTTTGGCTTCTGTAACTGGAAGCCCATCTATCATAAATCTTTTGTAAGAATATTTCTCCGGATCATCAGACTCATCTCTTGAAAGCACTGCATCCCGCACAATCAGAATCGAAGGCAGCCCCGGATCAGAAGCGGAATTGCCGAATAAACGGCAAACAGGAGACGCTGCTGCAAGTTTATAAGCTCTTTCAGAGTCTTCATTTTTCTTTATTTCTTTCAAAATCTGATTGAAAACCTCATCCTTGAAATCTTTCGGTTTTCGGAGTTTATTCGCATAAAAAAAAATTTTATTATCCTTTTCTTCCGCGTACTGATTCAAGAGTTCCTTTGCTTTATCATCAGTGAATTGAGAAAGGAACCTGTTAAATTCCTGCTTGCTAAAAGAGACCTCAAACCGATAATTCTCCGTCCCGTAAATTTCCATATAGATATTCTCTGTCATGGCTGAAAGAAAGTTGCCATTTTTCGCCTCCAGCAATGCCCGCATCCGTCCCCGAAGCGAACTGCCCGGAATATACGGCTCATTGCTAACCGGATTTTTGATTACCGGGCTGTCAATGCCGCCCTTGTCAATTGAATCGGCAGTGCCGCCGATATGCAAACCGCTCAATGCCTCAATTTTGCCCGTAATTTTCACAAAACCGAGCAACTTGATTTGTTTTTCCGACATGTTAAGTCTCCTTTAAACCTAATTTTTTTCATAAGTTTTATGGTAATCCAGAATCGCCTCAAAAAATTCTATAAGCAAACGCAACCCTCCTACATCACATATTTTATTTTTTCCTCGTAAACATTTTTCAAAAATTCCATGAAGACTTTTAATGCCTTCCTCGTTCTTTTTTGCACTTCCTGCCAATTTGGGCAGCAGAAATTTTAACTTTGCTTCATCTGTGATGGAATCCTTTTTTTTCTTATTTGCATTTTTACGATCAATTGCCTTGACATAAGTATAAAACCGTCTCAGTTGGGTTGGGCTAATTCCGCTTTTGTGGAGGCTTTGAGCAATATTTGCTGCATACTCAGGCAGTTTATCTTCATTAAGCAGTTCTTCCAAAGAATGGTCATCAAGGTCTTTGAGTATATCCTTGATCTCCAATTTCATATTATAGACTTCATCCACAAACGGGTTTCCTTTTTTTTCTTGAGCCATTTTATCGTGTCCTCCTCAAAAATGAAATCCAGTTCAGTGCGATGTGCAGATGAGACATGTTTTTTGAATTATTTTTTCCATAAAGATAGCACATCAGTTTTAAAAACAGATCACTCCGTTTCCGGCCGAGAGTCTTGCAAACATCCGCCATTACCCGTGCCATTGTCGGCATGTAAAGTTCACCAGATCGCTGAAACTTTTCCATTACCAAAAACCATTTTTCAATGGTCTGATGGCTGATTTTATCAATAATAAAAAGTTTTCTCCCCTCTGCGGACGTTTTAAACTCTCCTAATTTTGCAAACTCCCGCATTAACGGCAACAAGAAATCATCCCCTTGCTGCCATGTCATGGAGAGCATGTAACGAAATTCCCGATTATTTTCTTTTTCCCTTAGTTGGTTGCGGCGATGAACTTTGACCGGATCATGAAACAGTGCGATTCGATCTTTCTGAGCTTCGTTTTCATTTTTTTCCGTGCATATCTTTGCCTCATCTTCCGCATCTTTGCTGCGTGCCGCCATCTGATAAAGCGGAAATTTGGGATGATGCAGGGTCAGCCCGCCGGAAATCGAGGCAGGCTCGCCATCCTTGTCTTTGATATTATTTTTTTCGCAATATCGGGCAAAACATTTCTGAATATCAAATGCCAGTTCAGCGACCTCATTCCACGCCCCGATAATAAACAAATCGTCTCCGCCTGCATAGATAATTGAGGCATTGCGTTCTTTTTTTTCTTCTCCTTCAACAAGACAGGTAGGAAGTTTTTCAGCTTTCATCTCCTCATCACTAAAAAGAGGTTCTTTACTTTCAGATGTTTCTGAGATATTCTCAATCTCACCTTCACAAATTTGGTTCAGAATTTTTTTGAAAAAATAATTCAACTGATGAGATCGTTCTGCCAGTTCCGGGCATGAACCGATTTCGGAAAACAGTTTTCCGAGATTATCAACATCCATCCGCAATGCGCCGATCATATCCGCACCGCAGGAACACGCTGCAAGTCCGGCAAAAGAAACTGTGTTTTTTTTGATATCATCATCCAGTACCGCATTTGGTTTGGTTTCTTGGATCACTTCAAGCTCTCTGTTTTGAGCATACTCTGAACCTGAAAGATCACCGACCTTGCGGACATAATAAGCATACAAAAAATCATCTCCGATTTTCCAGCATTTTTCGCATTTGTTAGCGATCTTTTTCGTGGTGTACAGAGCAAGCCCTGAGTTATTATGTGTCGGAAAGCAAAGATAACCCCTTTCTACTTTCTTTTCCACGGCAAAGTAATCGTATCTCCATATTTTTTCACCCTCTTTCAAATCTGTCAGCTTATCACCTAAATACCACAGATGATATGAAAGCTTGCTTACCCAGAAATCCTCTGCAATTTTATCTGTCATTTCAGTATGTGGCAAATCATCCCGCCCCGTAATCTGACATTCTTTTTGAATATCAGTCTGCACGGGCATCTCCGGGTTCAATAAATTCTCCAGCAATGCGCCATCATCTGTCCAGAATTTTCGCCGTTTGAGTTTATCCAGTTCATCAGACTGCTCCTGTCGTTTTGCCTGAAATCGCTTTTTTTCTGAAATATCGTCTTGAGAAACTGGCAGGATATGAATTGCAATAAAGAGTTTTCCGGAAAACTCATTCACTGCCCAGGAATTCAGGATATCTGCAAATTTTTTAATTTCATCTCCGAGATCGCTTTTATTTAAAAGCAGAGAAAACGCCCCGCCTCCGGAGTAAATAACGCCGCGTTCTGCTCCGTGCCAAATTAAATATTCTTTGGATTTGTCTGTTTTTATTCCGGCCAATTGCAGAATTTCATAGACAATATGCTCGGTGAGCAGTTCCAGCATAAAGCTTCGTGCCCGCAATGATTTCAGGGCACCTTTGGAAGATATGGTATAAACGGTATCCTGAATGCCCGAAAAATCACCGGACACCAGTAGCAATGTTTTTTTATCATCTTCGTTCAATTCTGACCTCCTCTTTTCAATAAAATCCCATCCCATTCACTTTGCTTCTCCTGTCAGATATTTATTTCATTTTTTTCAAGAAGTTATCTCTTAGCAATTCATAATTTCAGGCGGCGGAATATTATCTTTGTAATAATCAGACAAAAAAACCCCATCCTCTGTAAAACCAGAGGCATGGGGTTTCTTATATCAGTTGAACCGGCCATTTATTCTCCTGTCAAAAAGTTATGAACAAGCATGAATAAAATACTTTACATTTATAAAATAAGCATGGATATTTGTCAATCTTTAATTCGGGATATGTTGCATTTCTCCCCCGAAACCACTGCCATCAGCGTCAGAGTTTCTATGTATTCCGGGCAGTCTTCAGGGAGTCTGCTTGTTTTTAATTAAAATTTCGGCGGGTTCATTTTCTCATCCCGGACATTGACGGTCAGAATCACGGAAAATCCGAGACAAAAATTCCTTTTCTCGTTTCATAAAAAAGAGCAAAGGTCAATGGGGTGAAAGGAGTAAATGGGTGGGGCAGGAGGCAAAAATGTTATCTGTGAAAATCCCTGGCCTCATGCCTTTCCCTCTTACACCCTTAATCCCCTTCAAATCTGATCAAGGTTCTAACGCAGGGAAGACAATTACCCTGGGAATTTTTTTACCCGTCGTAATTCCCTTTAAATCGTAATTCGGGGAACACGATACTTATTTATCCGATTCCAATTCTCCCGCCCGGGTTTCCGCTGACAATTTCCGATCCAGTGCCGTTTCCGGCCGGGCATATAAAATGATTACTTCATTGTCAGGAATTAAATATTGTGTCCCCCGAATTCTCCTGTCCCCCGAATTCTCCTCAGTTATCGCAGTTATGACAGCGGATTTAAGGATTGAACGGATCGGAAAATCCGTTTCATCCTCACATCCGCTGTCATATTGAAGGGATATCAGCAAAATCCCATCTTCTGATCTGCTGTCATATTCTGACCACTTCAATCTCCAAGCTGGATCTGTGAAAATTGGCGACAAGTCCAATCCTAAGTTTCAACAGTCTGAGATACTGACAAAAACGACCTCTGAGTTTTGGTGTGATCTCACGAACGGCAACGGGGGTCAGCAGAATCTTATCATCTACGAGAATCAGACGGGTCTCACGAGTCTCGACAGGCTGCTGGCGGAACGGGATAACAATTTCCTTCCTGACCTTGTAAGGGATGGAACATAGGCGCAATTTTTACGAAAAAATGACAGCGGATTTCAGGACTGAACGGATGACAGAAAAAACCGTTTCATCCTTTCCGTCCGTTGTCATATTTTACGAAAAAATGACAGCGGATTTCAGGACTGAACGGATGACAGAAAAATCCGTTTCATCCTTTCCATCCGTTGTCATATTTTACGAAAAAATGACAGCGGATTTCAGGATTGAACGGATGACAGAAAAATCCGTCTCATCCTTTCCGTCCGTTCATCTCCCGAGGGAGCAGGGAACTTTCAAGACTATTTACAAAAGAAGACGGGAAAAATCAGGACGAGTCTCAATCCCTTTCATCTCCCGAGGGAGCAGGGAACTTGGAGATGAGTTCTGTTTGTATGTTGAAGCAGGATTGTCTTAATCCCTTTCATCTCCCGAGGGAGCAGGGAACGGTACCAGCTACGACGCTGTCATTGATGTTTGGCGTGTGGATTCGTCTTAATCCCTTTCATCTCCCGAGGGAGCAGGGAACCTCATTTATATAGGTTTGTTTTCGGCGAGTGGAGAGAGTCTTAATCCCTTTCATCTCCCGAGGGAGCAGGGAACTTTGAAGGAGAGGAGAAGCTTACTTCTTTTTCACTGGAAGAATTGTCTCAATCCCTTTCATCTCCCGAGGGAGCAGGGAACTTGCCAGAAAGCCGGGAAGGACGAGTGGTTTAAAAAGTCTCAATCCCTTTCATCTCCCGAGGGAGCAGGGAACGAACTGAAGAAATAAGGCTCCAGATCGGGGCTAGTCAAAAGAAGTCTCAATCCCTTTCATCTCCCGAGGGAGCAGGGAACTTTTTGTGATGTAGGCTCCAACAGAACGGGAAAGACCACCGTGTCTCAATCCCTTTCATCTCCCGAGGGAGCAGGGAACATAAATATCTTATTAAAACTGCGGAATCTTGGTGTGAGTCTCAATCCCTTTCATCTCCCGAGGGAGCAGGGAACAGTCAAAAATAAATCTTGCCGGAGTAGGAGTGTTTATATGTCTCAATCCCTTTCATCTCCCGAGGGAGCAGGGAACAACAGGTTTTATGGGGGATTGCGGGGATCCGACATTTGCCGGATATTCGCCTTTCAGATGTTTTATCAATTTTTTCAGTATATTGCTCTGATCCCGAAAAAAGTTTGAAGATACTTCTTTTTCACACCCCCGACTTTGCAGAATTTTACCCCCTGATTCGGGACAACCCTTTGAAATTATTGAAACCGAAGGGTGAAAAAAAGTTTGAATATGCTTTCTGAAATTTCGGATTAGATAGCATCTTCAAACTTTTCTGTCAAGAGCTGTTTTTCACCTTTTTAACTATTTGAAATAACAAACTTTTTAAAACGAGATATCACCCATAACCTAAAAGTTTGAATATGCTCCGGGCCGGACTCCGGAAAAGGGGTATATTCAAACTTTTTTTCAATGTGCCATTTTGGCATAAAATCAGGTTATCTGATATTAAATCAGATTGTTAAGTCAAAAACGGCATTATTGAAAAAGTTTGAATATGCTCAGAAGGCCATCCGATGACGATATTTATAATTTTTTCAAATGATTAGTATCTATTTCCCGGAAATTTATGATTTGGGGAAATCCCATGGTTTGAAAAAGCAGCTTATAATATAGGTATAAAAATTTTGAGAATTGAAAATTGAAAATCAACAAAAAAGGCTCGATCCGAGCCGAGCAAAGGGAATTGGGGATTGAGAATCCGTTCAATCCCGGAATCCGCTGTCATTTTGTGAGATACGACAACAAAAAAGGCTCGGATTTGTCAATCCGAGCCGAGCGGGCTTGAAACTGGAAACTTTATGCCAGTTTCAACTTTCAATATCTTCCAATGAAGGGTTTATAGATGCTTTTGCCCTCGAGGAAGGAGACCAGGTTGTTTGCCTGAACATGGATGATATCTTCACCCCTGACCTTTTTTCCCCGAAAGTGGACAAGTCCGGCCAAGCGGTTCAGGACAGCTTTTGTGACTTTATTCCTGGAATCTTTCACCAGCAGACCAGTTTTTTTGTCCAGCTTCAGGTCCGCCCCTCTTTTTCCTCTGGTCAGCAGACTGAACACGGCCCGATCTGCAAAAGGCTGCCGGAATTCTTCCACCATGTCATACACCAGCGTGGGCTTATTTGCCTGAAACGCATGAAGAAAACTGATATGGGGATTCAGCCCTGCTTTTAAAACAGCCTGCCACACCCGCTGATAAAGAATGCCATATCCGTAGTTCAGCATATTATTCACCAGGTCCCCGGCCTTGTGGCGATCTCGCCTTTCAAAGCCCAGCCCGGGAGGAACCACCATCCGCATACAGGCCCAATATCTTGCGCTGATCCGGGCCTCTGCTGAAAAAATCTTGTCCCGTGCCACGGCATAGCGACCCTCAAACTGAATCCGTTGCAGTTCCCTGAGCGTCTTATCCATAATCTCAAGGTTTTTCCCAGCTTTTTCAGTAAATTCCGGATCAACCTTTTTTCTTGCCCGGAGGTAGAATTTCACAAGATTCATCTGGCTCCTGGCCTTTCCCGAAATCATCCGTTTCACCAGTTCCAGGGCTTTTTCCGTCTCATACGTCCTGATTTGCAGCACAGAAACACTTGCCATGGAATGCACAGGTGCCTGCAAAACCGCATAAGGCGTGCCTTTGTATGTGTAAAACGTGATGGGAATCTTTTTCTGGGAACATTGGAAGATCAGATCACTGGAAAGGCTTACGCCTGTTGAGTTCACAGACACATTCCTGATCTTGGAAAAATGTAATTCTGCAAGATTTTTCCGCTGCTCCCGGATGATCAGCCTTTCCCCGGTTTTGCCGATAAATATCCCGGGACTGGAGACCACCACCTCTGCCTGATTTGAAACCATTCTCAGAAACCGGCTTTTCTGGGCAGTCTGGCGTTTTGCCTGGGCAGCCTCTTCTTTTTTGGGACTGGCCGGCTTTTTTTCCTTTTTTTTATCCGCATCAAGCACAGCAAAAATATCCGCCGCCAGGGACTTACAAAGGGCATTATGGTCTGATTCTGTCCGCTCGGTGTAATAAAATTCCACCTTCAGCAAGAACGGCATCACCTCATCACGGGAACCCAGCATTCCCCTTCTCAGAAAATGGACAAGCAGAAATTTCAGGCGGTTGAGAAGATGCTGATCAAAAGCTTTAAACTGCCCGACTGGCTTAAAAGTCCCGTAATATCTTCTGGACCCCTTTACGCTTTCATTCAGCCGTCCCAAAAATAACCCAGGGTCTTTCTGATGAAACGCATCTGTCAGCCAGTTCAGTTTACGGATGATTTTGTTTTCTTTTGCCGTGCTGATGGTGCGCAGATTTCCCTTAAAATAAATACCCAGAAACACAAATCCCTTATCCACATCCTTGAAAGGATAAGCATTTTCATTCAGTTTTAGTTTCAGCTCATCTTTCAGAAATCCCTGAATATCCTCAAACATCTTATATATTTTCTCTTTGCTTTTGGAAAACATAATGAAATTGTCGCTATAGCGCACATATCGGTATTTTTTGTCCACAGCAAACTCATCCAGGGAATGAAGATAAATATTTGAAAAAAAAGGGGACACCACAGACCCCTGGGCGATCCCCTCATCAGTTTCATCCCATTCACCCCTGCAAGGGGGGCGAGGGGCCAGAGGCGAGGGGGGGCAGAGGTTTTTCCTTTCGCCTCTTGCCTCTTACCCCTCGCCCCTCGGAGAGCTTTCGCCATTCGTTTGCCTCGTTGAATTTGGGCATGGAACCTTTTTCATAAGGCACAGGTGAATATTTTTTTGAGCGCAGATCCTTAATAATACTGGAAATAGTTTTCCCGATATCAGGTTCCAAGTCGCTGATCCGGATGCGATCCAGCCCGCCTGCTGCGCCTTTCTGACGCACACGATGCCACGCCGCTTTTAACACGGAATGGCTGCATAATTTTTCGAAAAATTTGGTCATAATAATTGATAATTGATAATTGATAATGAATAATTGATAATTGGTAATTGTTGGGAAATTTGTTTAGTCCCGTAGGGACGACAGAGAATAGCCCGGTAATTCATTACCGGGGCAATTCATTGCCGGGGCAATTCATTACCGGGGCAATTCATTGCCGGGGCAATTCATTGCCGGGGCAATTCATTGCCGGGACAATTCATTGCCGGGGCAATTCATTGCCGGGACAATTCATTACCGGGGCAATTCATTGCCGGGGTAATTCATTGCCGGGGCAATTCGTTACCGGAAAAAAAACTTCAATCCCAAACATACCTTTCATCATATTCTATTCCATGTTTTTTCAAAAACTGGATATATTCCTCCTGGAATGTTTTGTGCCGGTGATGCTCGGCTTGCCGCTCAATGTAACGGATCGTATCCTTCACAATGGAAATGTTGACGCTGAAAGCTCCGTATCCCTCCTGCCATTTGAATTCACGGGTGTCTCCGAAATTGTCGTTCATCCATTTGGAAGAATTGCCTTTGATCAACTGGATTGCTTTGGATATTGTAATGCCTGAAGGTAACGAGAGGAGAATATGGGCATGGTCTTGGGTTCCGCCGATTGACAGGGCTTTCATTTTTTTCTTTCGTGCAATGCCTCCCATGTATGACCATAAACGATTTTGTGTTTCGGGTCGAATCAGGGGCAAACGGTTTTTGGTGCTGAAAACATAATGGACGTACAAGCTGATGTATGAATTTGCCATTTTTTGATTCCTTTCTTTGGGTTTGGCTATGAATTGTACCCGGCAATAAATTGCCGGGCTATGAATTGTACCCGGCAATAAATTGCCGGGCTATTTTCGGTCGTCCCTACGGGACTGGAAACTCCGGCTATGAATTGTACCCGGCAATAAATTGCCGGGCTATTTTCGGTGGTCCCTACGGGACTGGAAACTCCGGCTATGAATTGTACCCGGCAATAAATTGCCGGGCTATTTTCGGTCGTCCCTACGGGACTGGAAACTTTGGCTATGAATTGTACCCGGCAATAAATTGCCGGGCTATTTTCGGCCGTCCCTACGGGACTGGAAACTTTGGCTATGAATTGTACCCGGCAATAAATTGCCGGGCTATTTTCGGCCGTCCCTACGGGACTGGAAACTCCGGCTATGAATTGTACCCGGCAATAAATTGCCGGGCTATTTTCGGCCGTCCCTACGGGACTGGAAACTTTGGCTATGAATTGTACCCGGCAATAAATTGCCGGGCTCCCACCCCTGTCGCCGCCAGCCCCGGATCTATGCCGATAATTTTTATCACTTTGATTTAAACAGTTGTGACTATGCGGCCACATATTTGTGGCAACAGGTTTGCAGCCCCCCGCCAGGCCCCGTGGGGGCGGCATATTCGCAGCATAATTTGCTACAAACATGCCGCCCCCACGGGGCTTTACCGGCCTCCCCTAAATCCGTTACAATCAGTCTGTTCATTATGTCCGTTCTCAATTCTCAATTAAATACCGTCCGAGGCCAAAGCTTGTCTTTTTTCCCATGTGCATCCATTCTCCGAGGAGGATGAAAGGCCAGAACAGAGTCAGATCGCCTTCAAATGTCACGTTTCCCACAAGTCCGCCAAAGGGCATACATCGTTTCTGGCGGTTGGAATATCTTACAGCGTGTTCCCATCGGAGATCAGACGATAAAGTTCGGACATCATCTGCCGCGTGACTCAGGATTTTGAAATCAATGTCCGTGCAGGAGATTCCGCAGTGGAGATGCGCCAGCGTGGTAATCCGCCTGAGCAGGCTGCGAAACAGCACGCCGAAACGCACTTCCGGGTATTTGCGCTTTTCTTTCAGTTCAAGCCGCGTGAGAAAGCGGAACCTGCATTGTTCCCTCGGAGGAAAGATTTCCAGCAAATCCCGGCAGGTAATGGGTTCGCTCTCATTTCTGAGAATCTGGTCATCGGACAGATAGACAGGCATCAGCGAACCATCTGCTTTCAAATTGTCAATCCGCTCAAGCATGAACCGGCCCCGGCCCAGCCCTCTCTGACCCATCTGCATGAACGCATAAACAAAATAAGGGAGATATTCGCTGATCTTGCCGACAAGTATCAGTTCAAAACTCAGTTTCTCTCCTGGTTTGTATTCCTCACGCTTTTCCAGGGGAGGTCGGATGATATACGGATTTGCCACCCTGTCCTTATTTCTGAGAAAGGGATCGTCCTCATCGGGCCGGGGTTCGAACACAAATGCGTAAACGCATCTCGGGGCAAGGAGACAGTTTTTGCATTCCTTATCCATGACCACACAGGCCACTTTGCGAAGGGCGTGGCCGAAACTCCCGCGAAGGGCGGAGCCTTTGTACGCGGGCAGATATAAGGGTTCTGTTGCCCTGATGCTCAGTCGGAATGCGGAGAAGGTAAAAGGGGCGATAATTTTTGCTGACTGATGTTCCATAGAATATTAATTTTTCCGGCCTCGTCTGAAGCGATGCCTGATGAGAGATTCGTTATGCGGGGTTATTAAGCACCTAACCATAAGTTTTTAATATCTGCCCGGAGAAGAAACCCGGCTTTTTTTCCGGAATGATGCTTCTCCGACAAAGGAAAAAGCCGGGTTTCTCCGCCGCTCACAGAGAAAAAGGTGTATAAAAAATTTTTGATCAGGTACTTATTAAAGCTTTTCCGGCATGATCCCGCAGATGAAAAAAACCTGTCAAAAAAGAATAAAAAAAACCCCATCCTCTGCAAAACCAGAGGCATGGGGTTTCTTATATCAGTTGAACCGACCATTCATTCTCCTGTCAAAAAGTTATGAACAAGCCTGAATAAAATACGTTGCATTCATAAAATAATCAGAGATATTTGTCAATCTTTAATTTGGGAGATGTTGCATTTACCTCAAAAAACCGGTGGTGTTCCAAAACTGGACTTGATTCGATATTTGATAAATTGATTCAAGGGGTTAAAAAGTTTAAGTCCGGTTTTGGAACACCACCAATTTTCTTATGCAGGAACCAGCCTCAGACCAAAATTCTCCATCTGATAAATAAAAAGCCCGTCCACTTTCAGATATCCGTTTGCATAAATCGTGGGAACCGGTTGGTTCTGAATCTCCGTGACCACGACATCCACCTCAACTTTTTTATTCCTCTGAATGACCTGCCCCCGATATATCCATTCGTGCTTCTGGTCAGTCACCATTTCAAATTTATGCGTCTCCGCCAGATGGGCCCAGCGATCCGCGGCCACGAATTTCATTAATTGAAGAAAGGACTCGATTCCCAAAGACCCCGGGCACACAGGGTCCTGATAAAAATGGGCCTTAAAAAACCATTCATCCGGGTCAACCTGCTTTATTCCCCGAATAAACCCGAGACCCGCAGGCCCGCCATCCGGCACATAAATTTCAACCTTGTCAATCATGCGGAGGGCTTTTGCAGGCATTGCCAAACCCGTAACCAGTTCCGCACTCGGATCATCAGGAAAAAGCGGAGTCACATCCTCAAACACATAAGAACGGCCTTTTTCCAGTTCATCGGGCAGAGGATTATAAGCCTTTTCTTTGGCCCCCCGGATCCCCACCTGCTGATCCAGAGCCGCTTTGGTGAAAAAACCGAAATATGTGTCGCCCTCATAAATCATTTTGCCCGACTGCAAGACCTGCATGTCAAAATTTTCAATGATCATCCCGCCGGATTCGGAGACCTGTGTGACACGGGAGCGAATCGTCAGTGTTTTGGGTTCCGGAAGAATATTCTCATACAGCACCGCAGTTCCGCCAAGATTTCTGAACTTCAGATTGTTCTCACTTCTCAGTGCGGAACCCAGATATGCCGCAAGCCAACCGCAGGGCTGAAGCGCAATTTCGAGAAGAACGCAAAACGGCATGAAACCGCTGCGATCTGCTTTGAAATACCATTCATCCGGCGGAATATCGTACTCAGCCTCTATCCAACCGCCCGGTTTCAACACCCACGGTTCCGGCTCAATATATGTGACTCGGTCCATGAACGCATAAGGCGGCCCCGGAAGCCTGGCAATAATTCTTTCCTCATCAAACACCTTGTACGGTTCGCCAAAGGCCTCCGAAGGCTTTCCGACAGCAAACGCAAGGATTCGGTTTCGATCAAAAAGCGGTGCGGAATTTCGAGTTTCGAGTTTCCAGTTTTGAGTTTCCAGCTCATCACGGGTGATACCGCTCATTTTCATGGACATATTTTTGAACATGACGATCCGGTCTCCGTCCGCGTACATATGCGCGTCAGCAATGACATAAGGTTCCGGCATGTATCCGATCTCGCTGATCTCCACCTCATAAAGCACATGCGTTGTAGCTGGCGTGACAGGCCCTCTGCATTTCAGCACCGCATCTACCCCGACAACCGGCTCGTAGCAGCACCCGGGTTTGTCCGTGATCCATCCCATGCGTTGGAGAAACACCCTGAGCGTATGCGCACAGCATTCATACATAAGGGTTCCCGGCATGACCCTGTCATCCACAAAATGGCAGATCAGAAACCAGTTATCCGGGTGAATATCCGCCTCAGCGCGGATGAAGCCCAGTCCGTATCGTCCGCCATTGGGATCAAGAAGGAGAATCCGGTCAATCAGCCGCATCCGCCCGCCCGGAAGCCTGAGAGATTCGGCAATCTGAATTCCGTCAAACAGTTCTCCGAAACCTCCCGATAGATTTCCGTTTCTGAGACACTCCACAGCCGCATCATCATAAGCCTCAGAATAAACAGGAACAATTTCATTAAAATCTTTTCTTCCCGGTACGGGTCTGATATCTTCCTCGGTTAAGATAATTCCGCCGGAATTTCGGACCTCTTCCTCGGTAAAAAATCCCGCGCATCCTTTTCTCATGGTGATGAGATGATCATTTCCGATAAATCCTTCAAAGCTGAAAAAGAACAGATATGTTTCTCCCTGGCGGACAAATTTCTCAATTTCAATTTCATATCGGATAACATCGCCCGGTCGAGGCAGGCCCCGATGAAATGTTATGGTCGCGTCAAGCAGCCGGTAAGTTCTTTTTCCCTTCACCACAAGATCTATTCCCAAATATGAGCAGAGGAAAAGATCAGCCTGTCCTGCTTCCACGGATATGCAGACAGGGGTTCGGTCTCCGTCCAGATACCATGCATCCGGAAACACATCATGCTCCGTGATCACGCGACCGGACCCCAGGGAACCTTTTTCTCCCTCCACAGAAAGAATTCTGTCCACAAGCATAAGCGGTTCGTCCGGCAGACGCACCCTTGCCTTATATGTGTCCACAATGTCGAAATCCGGACCAAGCACCTTACCCACGGAACCAATGGCGAATTCCATACACATTTCACGAGGAAAAGCAGGGGCAGGAAGCAATGGATCATTATCAGCCAGGGGGGGATATTCGGCTGATGTTCGCTGATCTTCTGTGCTTAGGGATAAGAACTCGCTGAACTGTTCACTGTTCCCTGATAACTGTTCACTGAGCAATTGCGTCTGAAGGGCAAATGTTTTGCCAAAATTCTGCGTCAGTTCATTTGAAAACTCGAGAAACATCTTATGTGCGTCCGAAGTGGCCTCAATCGTCTTTGTCATTGGCTCGATAAGGCTGGAAACTTGAAACTGGAAACTTGAAACTCGGGTTTTGGTTTCCGGGGCAGAGTCTGCTTGAAACCCGAAATTTGAAACCGGGCTTTTGGTTTCTGACTCCGGGTTTGCCTGAAACTCGGAACTTGAAACTCGGGTTTTGGTTTCCGGGGCAGAGTCTGCTTGAAACCCGAAATTTGAAACCGGGCTTTTGGTTTCCGGGGCCGACTTCCAAGCCTCAACTTCCGAGTTCTGAATTTCAGCTTCCGAGTTTCCAGTTTCCAGTTTCCAGTTTCCAGTTTCCAGTTTCCAGTTTCCAGTTTCAAATTTCAAGTTTTCAGTTTCTCCGCCGATTATTACAGTGATTTGTCTGCCTGATTTCTCCTTCTGAGGTTCACTGATTTCCGAGACATAGGATTTATCTCCATACAGTTTGTCCAGATTGACCGGCACTCGCTCTGCAATCAGTGTCCCGAGGAATTTAAGAATGGTGAGATAATCGTTTTCCCCGCGGGCATCTGCGGAAATTGCGAGGTGAGGCTTGGTGTCCAGTATCCTGCTGATCATCCGGGTGCAGGAAGCCTGCGGACCCATCTCAAGAAAAATTCGCACTCCATCTTCATAAGCCTGCCCTATTGTGGCAGGAAAATCAAACCCGGAAAGTGCCTGCTGAAGAATCGAAGACGCGGCATTCTCGCTTGTAAGCGGGTATGAACGCCCCATGGCACAGCTGTAAAACCGAATCCCCTCCGGAGGCGTTGTCGGAAAGACATGCAGGGCTTTATACGCATCCTTGGCAGGAAGGGCCGCGTCACAATGCACAGTGACAACACCTTCGAGAAAAATGGCCTCGCATCCGAGGGTTTTGATGACACCCTCAATCTGATCCTCTTTACCGCCAATAACGCATTCATCCGGCGTATTGACGATAAGAAGACGGGCAAAGGGCCATTTTTCAATAACAGCCTGCACCCTGCTCGCAGGTCGGTTGACCACGGCCACGCGCCAGTTTACCTGTTCATCTGGCGGTATGTTCCAGATTTTACATGCCGCATGGCAGGGCCCTGCCAGTTCTGTGGTGAACAAATCCGTATTGAGCATTCTTTTCAGCATGTCCCCGCGTTCGGGCCATGCTCCCATGGCAAAAAGCCCCGCGGATTCGCCAAGACTGTATCCGATGACCGCGGACGGCTTTATATCGAAACTTTTTATGAGATTGGCGACAACACCGCCATGCACAACCTGACCAAAAATCATATGAGAAGGATCAGAAATGATTTTTTTATGCGCGTCTGCTTCCCATCCTGAATCCCATGAAACCCTCCAGGGAACATAACATTCAGGAATCATCTGAGTTTTTAACTGTAACGTCTGAGCATCCATCTCACGGAGGATTTCCGGCCAGAGAACACCGATTTCCCTTCCCATGCCCACATAATGATTGCCGGAACCGGGAAAAACAAACGCGATTTCACCTGTGCTGCCCAGGGGACTGGGAGAGAAGCTGATGCCTTCGGGACCTGTTATTTTTTTGGGAATGTCAGACAAAACCGCGTGTTTTGCCTCTGTTATCCATTTTTCAAGCTGTGAGAAATCACTCGCGACAATTGATAGCGCATACTTCTTCAGATTCTCTGGTTTGTGACTGAGATACCAGGCACGGGCCGCAAGTTCGAAACTTGAAACTTGAAACTTGAAACTTGAAACTTGAAACTTGAAACTTGAAACTTGGAACTTGAGGGCATCGAGGCCATTTAACAGCTCATTTTTATCATTTCCCTCAACTATGAAAAGGCCGGAAGATTTTAAGCCTGATGGCTGTTTTCTTTCTCTTGTGACTTTTTCCGGAATGTGTCCGAGGGATTCATATTCAAAGTTTTCGAGTATGACATGGGAACAGTTTCCATCCCAAGTCATGGCTCCCACACAGGCTCTGCGAGGACCGTCTTTGCGATCTCTGAGCCAGAACTGCGGAAAAGCGGGGATATGGAAACTTGAAACTTGAAACTTGAAACTTGAGGAGTCTTCGAGTTTCGAGTTTCGAGTTTCGAGTTTCGAGTTTCGAGTTTCGAGTTTCGAGTTTCGAGTTTCGAGTTTCGAGTTTCGAGTTTCGAGTTTCGAGTTTCGAGTTTCGAGTTTCGAGTTTCGAGTTTCGAGTTTCGAGTTTCGAGTTTCAAGTTTCGAGTTTCGAGTTTCAAGTTTCGAGTTTCGAGTTTCGAGTTTTGAGTTTCGAGTTTCGAGTTTCGAGTTTCGAATCGGAGGAATGGTTTCCTGATAAAGACACAGACTGGTTTTGACAAGTGATGCAAGCCCTGCTGATGCTCCGGTATGTCCGATATTCGGCTTTACAGCGCCAATGGCGCATGGCGTTTTTTGATGGGAAAAAAATTTCTGAAGCGCCTCGGATTCGATCTTGTCTTCCAGAGGATCGGCGCTGCCATGCGTTTCAATGTAACTGACAGCATCAGGAGAAACATCGCTGTCATGAAATGCCCGGTCCAGTGACAGCGTATAAGCTTCTTTGAATGATGCCTGACTATTTTCAATCTGAAAATCGCCTGCGCCTGCGTTTCCGATTCCTCTGATGACAGAATATATTCTGTCTCCGTCCTGTATTGCCTGATCAAGCCGTTTGATGATAATTGCAGCGGCCCCTTCACCCGGAAGTGTTCCGTCTGCTGCCGGATCAAAGGGACGGATTTCATCTTTTTTTGTAAAGGGTCTCAAAGTATTTGTTGTGAGGATATTGCGAACATCACCGGCAAGATCAATCGCGCCGATGAGAACCGCGTCGGTCTCATTTTGCTGCAAGGACCTTACGCCGATTTCAAGGGCTCTGATCCCGGATGCGGATCCTCCGGAAACAACAAAACTGGGACCTCCGAAACGGAATTCTCTGGCAATCCTGCTGGCAACGATGCCCCCGAGAGCGCCCACAGTCCGGGCTGATGTCAGCGGCGGATGAAATGAATCTCTCAAAGATTCAAGCCAGGCATCTGCTTCTTCATCATCTATGCGGAGTTTTTTTTTCCAAGTCTGAACCTCATTGTAAAGATTCCATCGCTGATGAAAATTCGTGGCCTCAAAATCAAATTCCATACCAATGACCGTCCCCATGCGCGGGCGTTCTTCCCGGAGAGGAAGCCCCGCGTCTTTCATGGCCCGGGCAGAGACTTTGAGCATCAGTAATTGCTGGGGAAGAATATCCGGGATTTCATTGGGCGGTATGTTAAATTCTCCGATATAAAGCGAAACATCATCCATGTAAGCACCATACCGGCCCCGTCCCTCAAGAAGCGTCTCCGCAATCTCATCACAGCCTCTCCATCTGTTCCCGGGCCTTTCCCGGATGGCTGACTCACCTTTGAAAATCGCCTCCTGAAAATCTCTCAAACAAGTCAGCGAGCCAAAAGCTGCATCCATCCCCACAATAGCGACGGTTGGAAACTTGAAACTTGAAACTTGAAACTTGAAACTTGAAACTTGAAATTCGGGGAGCTGTTTTCGAGTTTCGAGTTTCAAGTTTCGAGTTTCAAATTCCTCAAAAAGCAGGTGTGCGTTTATTCCGCCAAAACCGAATGCGCTGACGCCGGCCCGGAGCGGTGTTTTCGTATCTCTCCTTGTCCATTCTTGCGCCCGGGTTTGTACTCGGAACGGGCTGTTATTCAGGGGGCTTCCTTCCGGGGCTTTTTTGAAATTAAGCGACGGCGGCAGGGTTTTATGTTTTAATGCAAGCAGAATTTTTATCATTCCGGCAGCACCCGCGCCTGTCAGAAGATGGCCGACCATGGATTTCACGGAACCGATGGCGCATTGTGCAGGAGACCAGCCAGACTCACCCCAGAGCGTTTTTAAACTGTGAAGTTCAGTGAGATCTCCCACCCGTGTCCCTGCCCCGTGGCATTCAATGATATCAACATCATAAGGAGACCATCCCGCGGACTCGTAAGCACTGCGCATGGCGCGGACCTGTCCTTTTGTTTCCGGTGCAAGAAGATTGCCTCTCATGTCATTGGAAAGTCCTATGCCGCGAATCAGGCCATAAACTGTGTCTCCGTCACGCAAGGCATCATCCAGCCGTTTTAAGACGATGATGCCCGCTCCTTCGCCCACGACAAGACCATCTGCGCTTTCATCAAACGGAGCGCACCTGCCCGAAGGTGAAATCGCACGCAACTGGCTGAACCCCACCTGAGTATAAAGGCATTCGGGCCTTGAAACACCGCCGGCCAGCATTGCATCCGCACGACCGGCAAGAAGTTCGTCGCAGGCCAGTTTCACAGCATAAAGAGAAGAGGCACAGGCCGCGTCAAGGGTAAAGCTTCCTCCCCTGAGTCCAAGAGCCCTTGCCAGAATCGCTCCCGGAAGACTTGTCACCCGGCTGCTCAGACATTCCTCTCTCGTAATCCCAGTTTCGAGTTTCGAGTTTCGAGTTTCGAGTTTCGAGTTTCGAGTTTCGAGTTTCGAGGCAAAGGATCGCCCCAGAATTTCTCTTGTGACTGCGGAAGAAGCGTCTGTGGGAAGCGCAATGGCCGCGAGCGATACGCCGACACGTTTTTTATCTAATGATGAAGTCTTGCAGTCTGAAAACGCTTTTCGTCCCACATGAAGCACGATATGGTAAAGCGGATCTAATTTTTTTAAAAGATTCGGGTCAAGGTTAATTCCCTTTGAATCAAATTTAAAATCACGGATCAGACAGGCCCGTTTTGAAAGGGCTTTGTCCGGCATGGGATTGGAATTATATATGGAATCCGGTTCGACAATCCACCTGTCTTTTGGTACCTCGCAGGCTGTGTCAACTTTGTTGATGATATTCCGCCAAAATGTATCCAGGTCAGAAGCTCCGGGGAACAGCCCGGCCATTCCGACTACAGCGATGGGTGTTTTTTGTTTCATTTGTTTATATTTGTTTATATTGTAATATTTTGTTTTAAGAGTAACTAACGGGGCATAACCGGTTAACCTGAAACCCCAACTCGTTACGAGGCTCTGCCTCGTAACGCATGTCTGAGAGGCTCTGCCTCAAGTATAAGAAAAAACGGATTATAACGGATTTGATCTCGTTCCCACGCTTCGCGTGGGAATACAGCTCGGACGCTTCGCGTCCGGGTTCTGTCCGATGTCCGGGACGCGAAGCGTCTCGAAGGCATTCCTACGCGAAGCGTGGAAACAAAAATGTGTGTAAAATTCCCATGACGGGGAACTACACAGATTGCATTTAATAAGGATTGATTTTCACTTAGCCGGAATGACGCGGTTATCCTTAAATTCCGTGGCTCATTCCCGACTAAATGCCAATCATTCCGGGCTAAATGCAATCTCTGTAACGGCATTTTCTTCTCCCTTTCCAAAGCTGAGACCTGGTCCCGGAACAGATCGTCCTCCTCACGTTCTCAGTCGCTTCATCCAGAAGCATCCGATTCCGCATCCTAAAAAATAATATGGAAAATCAGACCAGGCAAAAGTGGTTCCCAAAATTGTTCTCCCAATAAAAAAGCGTCTCAGAAACATCAGAAACGGCGGATGCCACAATTGCAGAAACTCCAGGCCGCAGGTCGTGATGCATACAAACGCCGCTATTTTCCAGGGAGAAAATGTCTCTGAAAAGAAAAAAATCACAAGACACCAGAATATCTCATAAAATAATCCGCCAAGGGAGTTGTTTGCCCAGTTTGCGGCCGGTCCTGCGTAAAACTTGCTGTAAAAACCGACTGGCACAATGATCAGCAGAGAAATCAGGGTCCGAATTTGTATTTTTGTCATAAAAAATACCCTTATTGGCTGATGCCGCGGTTCCGCGATCTGTGGATTCCTGCTTTCGCAGGAATGACAAAAAAAATTGATCGCTGAGTTTAATCTTCACTCGGCAGTCGGCAGATTTTTCCGGGAAACTGTTTTTTGAAAAATTTTTCCAACTGCATTGAGCAGTTCGCAACCTTTGAGAGATCAATTCCGGTTTCAATATTCATGGATTTCATAAGATAGGCTGTGTCTTCGGTTGCAATGTTTCCTGCGGCCCCCGTGACAAAGGGACAGCCTCCCATGCCTGCCAGAGCCGTATCAAAATGAGTGATACCGCACATCATCCCAGTCATGACATTGGCAAGGCCCAGTCCCCGGGTGTCATGCAGATGAAGCACAACCGGAATGCCATTTGTCCGAGGCAGCAATTTCTCCATAAGCTTTGTTATTGAAAGCGGGTTTGCCATTCCGGTGGTATCTGCTATGGAAAGCGTATCAATACCTGATGAAATAAGGACTTGCGCCATTTGCAATATGCGTTCCTCTGGAATTTTCCCCTCATACACGCATCCAAAGGCACATTGAATCCCCGCGCGAATGCGCATATGATATGTCTGTGCCAGGCTGATCATCTCTTTGCCCTGGTCAATGGCCTGTTCCAAAGACATACCTGCATTCTTGCGGCTGTGGGTGTCGCTGGCAGAGATGGAAACTTCAATATGCCTCAGGCCCGCGAGATGGGCGCGTTCCGCTCCCTTTGTGTTCAGAACAAGGCCGCTGAAAATGACATGGTTTAGTTCCTCTTTTTTATGCAGGCGTGCCAATACCTCTTCCGCATCCGCCATTTGGGGAACAATTTTGGGATGAACAAAAGATACCACCTGAATGCGCCTTAAACCCGCCTCGGCAAGGCCGGAGATGATTTCAATTTTCATGTCCGTGGGAATTATTTTTTTTTCAAACTGGAACCCGTCCCGGGGTCCCACCTCAATCAACGTTATTTTATCCGGAAGATTTTCAAACATATTTTCACCAATAATTCTAAATGATTATTATAGAAATGAAAGCTAAATAATATCCCCGTCACGCTGGGTTCGGATTTGTCAATCCCGCGGGAGTAGAAACAGATTTGCGCATTTTTTTATCTTATTAAAAGTGAATTTTCTATCCTGGTCAAGAAATTTTTTGTAAAATCGCGATAACGTACAAGATTTTTATGAGGGGGGATAGTATGGGTTTACGGAACGATAAAAACAGGGAGGAACAACCAAATATGCTGATTATAACGGATTTAGGGGAGGGCCGATCAAGCCCCGCGGGAGCGGCATATTTGTAGCAGCAGGTTTGCAGCCCCCCGCCAAGCCCCCAATACTGTTGAGTTAAGTGTAAGCGGGTTTTTCGGTATTTTCTCCGGAGTGCGAAAAATGCTTTTTCGCAGGCACAAAAATAAAATTTTTGCACTCCGGACTCGTTCGGAATTGCCTGAGTCAGCAGCATTGCGCCAAGCCCCGGGGCGGCATAGTCTTTTTTGCTGGTTCGGCATTATCATTTTTCTTCTTTCCTTGCTGATTGAGCCAACAAGTATAATTTGATAAGAAAAACTGTCAGTTTCTCCCCCGGCATTTTTTCTGATCCGGAGTGCAAAAATTTTATTTTTGCAAAAATAAAATTTTTGCACTCCGGAGTATTAATTTTTTTGTCCGGATACTTAATTCTCAACCGTTGGAAAGTATTGCATTGATGTTTTTTTCAATTCCTTACGGCTGAAAAGAAGTGTATAAGTATCAACAGAAGTTTCCGCTGACAACCTGCGGGCAATTTCCCGGCAGGATTCCTCATCTTTGGCATGAACCATGGTATAAATATTGTAGGGCCATTGATCCGTAGGTTCCCGCCGATAACAGTGTGAGACCTCTCTGAAAGACGCCATGTTCTCTCCCACCGCATCCACTTGTTCTTCACGCACTTTCCACGCCACCATGGCATTTGCTTCAAAGCCGGACTTCTGATGCCGCAGGGTCGCGCCAAAACGCCGTATGACCCCTTTGTCAGAAAGTCCCTGTAATTTTTCAAGAAGGGTTTCTTCCGTAACCCCCAGACGTTGAGCGATCTCAAGGAACGGACGTTCTGTGATGGGAATATCCCCCTGGATCGAAGCAATAATTTTTTTTTCAAGTTCTGTTAAATTTATCATTTATCATTTGTGGTTGGGGCTGGGGGCCAGGGGCCAGAGGCTGGGGGCCTGGGGATTTTCAATCGGCCAACCCCCGATCCTCTGGCCCCTGGCCCCTGGCCACTGGCCACTGGCCCCAATTAATTAATCAGGAAATAATCGTTTAATTTCTTCCTCTGTTGCTTTGCAACTGCCTCTTTCCGTAATAAATCCTGTGACAAGTCTCGCGGGGGTGACGTCAAACGCGTAATTCGCAGCCGGGCTGTTTTCCGGCGGAACCAGAACGCTGCGTATTGTATGCTGCTCAGAATTCTGAACATATTTTATTTCATCAGGACTGATTTCCTGCCCGCAAGCTTTTAAAGGCGATGTGTGATCGGCTCCCTGGATATATCTCACTTCGTCAGGGTCCCGTTCCTCAATGGGGATTTCCGCCAGACCGTCTCGCAGGGTCCAGTCAAATGTGGTGGAGGGCAGGGCAACATAAAAAGGGATGTTGTTATCTTTAGCTGCAAGGGCTTTCAGATAGGTTCCGATTTTATTTGCGACGTCTCCGGTGTAAGTGGTTCTGTCTGTGCCGACAATGACCATATCCACCATGCCATGCTGCATGAGATGACCCCCGGCATTATCAGTGATGACTGTGTGCTGAATCCCGTGTCTGCCTAATTCCCATGCGGTCAGCCTGGCTCCCTGGTTCAGGGGCCGTGTCTCATCCACCCACACATGAATATCAATCCCTTTCTCATACGCCGCATACATGGGGGCAGTCGCTGTTCCGTATTCAATACACGCGAGCCATCCGGCATTGCAATGCGTCAGGAGATTGACGGGTTTGCCGTGTTTTTTCCGGCTGATGGCTTCAATCAGAGATACACCGTATTCACCTATTTTTCTACAATTCTCAGCTTCGAATTCTGCAATGACCGCGGCTTCTTTTCGTGCTGTATCAATTCGTTCCGAGACGTTTTCCTTTTTCAGCACCTCGGATAAGACCTTATCCACCCCCCATACAAGATTTACTGCTGTGGGACGTGCGGCTTTCAACCGTTCGCATTCACGGATCAGCTCATCTTCTGTTTTGGAATGAACCGCGGCGAGATATACACCATACGCGCCTGTCACGCCGATGAGCGGCGCACCTCTCACATACATCTCTTTTATTGCCATAATGACATCATCCGCGGTGCTGAGGTCCGTAATAACAAATTCGTGAGGGAGAAGTCTCTGGTCTATGATCTTAACTGTCTCAGAATCGTTATCAAACCATATGGGACGGATGTTTTTTTCATCTGCTTTCATCATTTAATCCTTTGGCTGTTTTTGCCTGTTTTTTATCTCTTTTGTCTGTTTCCGCAATCCCGGATCCCACCAGAATCGCCAGATTATCTACAAAGCCTTTCATTCGTTCTGCCTGGATATTCATTGCTTCGGAAACGGAGGCTGATTTTTCCGCGCTATCCGCGTTTCGCTGTGTCACCTCATTTATTTCGGCTGTGGCCTTGTTTATTTGCTCAATCCCCCGGGCCTGATCGTCAGAAGCTACGGCAATTTCACTGACCAGATCCCCAACCTTAGCCGAAATTTCAGAAAGCTGGGAAAACACCTGGCCGGTTCTGCTTACGATCTCCGCCCCTGTCTGTATTTTCTTCACTGTGGCCTCAATCTGGGCGGACGTATTTTTCGCTGCATTGGCAGACTCCATGGCAAGATTTCTGACTTCATCCGCGACCACCGCAAATCCGAGTCCGGCCTCACCGGCATGTGCTGCTTCAACCGCGGCATTCAGTGCCAGGAGATTGGTCTGAAAAGCAATATCATCAATGGTTTTTACGATATTAAAGGTCTCTTTGCTCGCGCGGATGATTTGTTCCATTGAAACCGTGAGTTCGTTCATTGAAAAGTCAGCCTTCTCAACCACCGCTTCGGTTTTCTTCATGAGAGAATCCGCATGAGCGGCATTCTCCGCATTTTGCTGCGTCATGGAAGACATTTCTTCCAGAGATGATGATGTCTCTTCAATGGACGCGGCCTGCCCCGAGGACCTTTCAGCTAAAGAATAACTCGCTGAAGTCACATGACCTGATGCAGATGCGACCTGATATGCGATTTCTCCAAGCCCTTTGATAAGCCTTTCCAACGTTCTGTTCACTGATTTTGAAATTAAGAAGCTCAGTACAAGTAAAAAAATAATCCCGCCACCTCCTGCAATCAGGCTGACTGATCTGGCTTTTTTACTCTTTTTTTCAATAGTTGACTTGGCCACAGAGACAATGTGCAACGCGGCGTTTCGGACCTCGGTGGCGGTATCTTCCAATTTCGCCATAAGTTCTTTGTTTTTCTTCCATTCAGCAATGACCGACATCTCAAGTTCGGATATCTTCGGCAGATATTCATCAGCTATTCTCCAGGCATTGTTAAGTTCACCTATGTTTAATGTTTCTAAGATTGTAATAATATTTTCTTCCTTCAGTTTAAGGTCGTTTTCCAAATCCTGACGGATTTTATCATATTTATGAATATCCGAAAAAAGAAAAACCTCCTGGATGTTAAGCAGCTTCCTGTACCAAAGGAGCATAAAATTTTTAATCTCGGACCTTAATCCTGCTTTGGAGACATCAAGAGAAGCCCCCTCAATCATAAGCATTGTTTCCTCATAGCTTATAGAACCGGCCACTTTATCGAGGTGGCTGTTCAGATGATGAACATTTAGGCTGAGAGATTCTTTGTTTTTATATATCTCAGACATGCTTTCGGCCATTGATTGAAAGAGACCTGATCGAAGCTTTTCAAGCCTGATGATATGCTCGGCCAACATTCTTATTCTGTTATTATCGGTGCCGGACTCAACCTCAGATACGATACGTTTCAAATTTTTTTGAAGCTTCTTATGTTCGGGCAACAGCTCAGGGGTATTCGTGTTAATGAAGTTAGCCTCAATCATTAACAGGTGTAAGGTTTCCTGGGCAATCATCTGGCTTTTTCTTCCGAGTTTCATGTCTTTTTGTATTGAGTAATCCAGGTAGCTGTTAAGACTTGCGATGAAACTCATCCCGATAATTCCGAGCGCAGAGAGAACCATTATTTTTGCTCGAACGCTTGATAATCTGAACATAAAAAATTCCTCGGCAGCGACAAAGCAGCATATTCAAATACAAAAGGAGTGCGAAAATCATTTTTCGCCCGCGTCACCGGAGGAGTGGTATGTGAAAAATAATTTTCACACTCCGGTGGTCTGAAACGCTATTCGTAGATCCCCGCGCACATAGCCATATCTTCACCCGGAACTCTGTAAACAAAGGTTATTTTAGATGAAGGTTTTATCTCTCCGACTTTCGGCCATTTGTAGCTGACCCATCCCTCGCCCCTGGTTTTGGCGGTTTTGATAAATTCTGCAAAAAACATCTTACCATCCATATCCCTCATCCCGGCTAATCTTTTATGAATTAAACCGGGCTTTATCGGATGTGCCAGATTCCATCCGTTTTTTATATCTATGCAAAAGACATATGTGTCTTTCCATACAAAAGGACCGTTTCTGTCATTGATTTTCTTAAGCATTGACTCACAACCGATCTCTTTCATCATTTGGGCCGCTGCCTTACAATTGGCTACACACTCCTCTTTTGTGGCCTTTTCATCGGCAACAGCAAACCCGGTAAAACAAAGTCCCATGAATAACAGAAGTATTGACGTTCTTAAGCTTTTCACCATTGTTCTCCTTGGAAACTTGAAATTCGGAACTTGAAATTCGGAGGTTCCGCGAATTTTCTTATGTGCATATCTGACTGTTTCAAGTTTCATCTTTATGTGTTCAAAGCACCTGAACCGCCGACTGCTTCAGTCAGATAGTCGGAAAGAAGCCAGCCTGCCATTGCCAGGCATTCCATATCCAGGTATTTTTCCGCACGTTTCTCAAACAGAACCGAGCATTGCGCGGGGAATTCGTCATCCGCATCATTAAAAAGCAGAAGAAGGGGGACTCTCGGAAGGGCATCGAATATCATTGAAAAATCACAGGACAGATCAATATCGGGAACACGGCCGCCGAGTCTTCGGGACGCAGTTTTCAGCGCTTCAGGTCTTCCGGAGAAGTTCTCCGCTATGGCCTGTTCCGTGTTATTTGCAAACGCACCCGCAAAGGGAGCCGCGTCTTTGAAATCTCTGTAGGATACCCACTCAGAGGATATCTCCGAGGTTTTCAAAGTCTCGAAAGTTTCAGCATCAGGACATAACAGAAGATACTTGCAGAGAATAACGTTTACAGCATGAATTGGTTTGTTGCCGGAGGGGTCAGCAATTCCCTTTGCAGATACACTGTAGGGTTTGCCAAAAAAGGGAATGATAATCTCATCCCCCTCCGTCCGGATACCGAGTCTTTCCGCATCAGATCGGATATCTGTCCAGACAATCTGATCAAGATAATCTTTGTATATTTTTTCAAAAACAGGTGCTTTTTCTGTCATGGTTTACCGCTTCCATCCGCCCATAAGATGTAAATGGAGATGGAAAATGACCTGTCCCCCGCCTCTTTCCACATTGAAAAGAAGTTTGTATCCGGAGTCTGATACAGATTCCTTTTTTGCCATCTCTTTTGCAACCATAATCAGTTCAGATATGATTTCATTATCTTTTTCTGTCAGATCATTGATGCTTCTGATATGTTTTTTGGGAACAATCAGAATGTGAACCGGTGCGTAAGGTTTAATATCTCTGAAGGCAACAATATTTTCATTTTCATACAAAAACTCGGTCCGGGTCTCACCATTTGCGATCTTACAAAAAAGACAGTCTTTTTCCATATCAGAGTTTCTCCTTGGTTAAAAGTTTGTCAGACCTTCCAAAAATTTGAACAATATTAACCCGTATATTTCAGCTTTGTCAAGAAGCTAAAGCATCAGCAAAATCCGTCAGAATCAGAAATATTAAATGATTAAGCATCAGAGAAAATATTAACCGTAATTTTTTTGTTGATAATTAATCTAAACTATGCTTTTATTTTTTTTATTTGAAAAAGGTAAGAACACAACATTAAGATCCGGAGGCAAAATTCAAAATGAAATTTTATTTCAAATCAGGGCTGACATTATTTCTGACATTATTTTTGGCTGTTTCCGCATTCGGAGAAAAAGCCAATAATATTAAAACAATTCACATTGCAACGCCACCATGGGAAGGGCAGACGAACAAAGACGGAACCGGCCTGTTTTTTGAAATTGTCCGCAACGTATATGAACCTGTTGGTATAGAAATGACGTATGAATTTGTTCCCTGGAAGCGCGCTCAGAAAATGATAAATTCAAATGAAGCCGATGGGATGCTGTGCGTATGGCAGAAACATGCGCAAGAACAGAAACAGCTTATCCCTAACTATCCTATGTTTGTGGAATACACAGCCGTTGTTTTCAAAAAAGAAAAAATAAAGGAATGGAAAGGTTTGGAAACAATTAAAGGGAAGAAAGCCGTATGGCTTCGCGGATATGATTATCACACAATGCCGAGACTGAAAGATATAAAATTAAAATGGAATGAAACTGATATTTATGAAGAAGCATGGGCAGTCCTGGACAGAGACAGAGCGGATGTTTATATAGATGCGCTGATTGACATAGACAAGTATATCAGACATAATCATGTTGATATGAGTCCTTATAAGCTGGAAATTCTCTGGGGGGAAAACGCATATGTGGCTTTTGGAAAGACTCAAAGATCAAAATCGCTGATTGAAATTTACGATAAAAGAATAACAGAATTATTCAACTCAGGTGAACTGAAGAAGATATATGATAAATGGGGTGTCAGATTTTCCCCTGACCCCTGGAAGGAGGTAAAATGATGAAACAAGGTATTATACTGCTGGTAATACTCCTTTTGCTTCTGCGATCCAATGTTATGGCAGAGAAAATTGTCTTTGCCATCGTGGAAGATTTTCCGCCATACCAGTATGTTGAAAAAGGTCAGGCCACAGGCATTGATGTGGATGTCCTCCGGGAAGCTTGTAAACAACTCGGATTGGATTCGGAGTTCCGGGTGCTGCCGTGGAAAAGAATTTTAAAAAACGCTAAGGAGGGACGCGTGACCGCCATCCCGTCTTTGCTGTATAAGGAAGAGCGGACAACATTCCTGTATTTTGGCACCGAACCTACACATATAAATACAGATAGTATCATGGCCCGAAAGGGAAGCAGCATAAAAGTGAGCAAACTTGATGATCTGAAAAACAAAGTTGTGGGAGTCATAAGGGGATATTCATACGGTCCCGCATTTGACAGCTATCAGGGGCTGAAGAAAGAAATCTGTGATGACCATAGCGTTCTGATACGAATACTCAACAAGGGGCGTATAGATATGGCAGTAGCCTCAGAGATGCCGTTCCGGTTTAATTGCAAAAAACTGGGTTTGCAAGATCGCTTTGAAACAGTGTATGTCATATCTCAACATCCTACATATACAGGATTTTCCAAGAAGGCACTGGGCAAAAGAGGTGAGGCAATGGCTGAAAAATTCAGCAAGATGTTGCGCCAGCTAAAAGCAAATGGTTTTTTCCAAAAGACAGAGACTAAGTATCTTCGCTGATTTTTCAGCAAGTGTTTTCGGTTGTGGGATTAAGTGGCCAGAGAATTTTCATATGGTCCGGAATTTGATGCCTGCCAGGACCTTAAAAAAGAGGTTTGCAATAAGGGATTTCTCCAAAAATAAAATACCCGGTGCAGGGTGGGTGGAGCGAAGCGCAACCCACCCTACGTTTTTGTATTGGGTATATTATTTATTTCGTGTTCCCTAATCAGAAGGATATGATCCATATCCTTCACAGGGGACGTATAGATGTAGCAATGGGTTCGGAGATGCCCTTTTTGTTTATATGAAAGTGTTAGGTGTCAGGTGTTAAGTGTTAGGAAAAAAGCAAAATTTTCATCATTCGTTGTGGCTGGCAGATCATGCCCGTTTATAAGCAAACAACTAGCTAGGTTTTAAAGACTGCTTTGAAGCGGCGTATGTGACAACTGAACTCCGGGTTTATACAGTTTTTTCCAAGGCCATGGGTGAGAAAAATAAAATACTGGCTGACTGGACAGTAGAAAGTTCTGGCTAGTAAACTAAGTAATTCACAACCGGACAGTAATATGTTTATACCTATATATATGGCGTCATGCGGCAAGGTCGGACGAAGTCTCACGACCTCTCCCCCGTATCATCCGCAAAGTTCGGTCAGCCGGAACTTTGCAGGAAGAAGACAGGAACTCCGCCTGAATGACACTCCGCACAACCCCCTCCGAGGGACAGTCGGAGGAAGCTGTTCTCAGCCACCCCTCATATTTTTCCAGCACCTCGGAACCCCGGGTCAGGGAAAGATACTGAAGAAGTCCGAGGGCGATTCCGGAAAGATTGACAAAACGTTCAATGGCTTCAAGGGTGAGATCAAATTTTTTCCTTTCAGTCTCACTGAGACGGCAGAGCCAAATCTTCTCTCCCCTGCCGACATCGGGAAAAGCTTTTGTCCAAAAATGATAGCAGAATCCTCCGATGAGATGCTTCAGCGTCCGAAACATGTTTTCCACTTTGGGGCGATAACAATAAATCGTGATAATCTGTCCGCCGGAGAGTGTCAGATCGGAACACATCAGTATGTAGCGGTCATCTCCGTCGATAATGAAAACAAAACGAATGATATCTCTGACCGGTTTCCAAAAAAGATCCCATGTGAAATATCTGACGGTTCTGAGGTTTCCGGAAATCATCACTTCCGTTTCTCCGAACCACTCGGAGAAACCGAAGACTTTTGCGAGGCTCACCTTGTCTTTTTCCTGAAATTTCTTCTCCGAACTGTTTTCGGGAACAAGGTATCCCACATAATTATTCTTCGCACGCGTAATAAGATGGACAGACTGTTCGCCTTTTTCGTTAACGGCTTCTTTAAAAGTCAGAAAAGCGGGACCTGTGGAGAAGTAAGCGTCGAGAGCGACGTAACACGGAAATCCTGTATCTTCGGCTGTCCGGATGACAAGATTCGCCATCCGGGTCACTATGGTCGGATCCCCTCCGATTTTTATGTCATGGCGTCTTGCACCGACACCCTCATGAATCTGTCCGTGAAGCGGAAGACAGAAGGATTTTTCGGGGCGGCCGACAAGGATGCCCGCATATCCGAAGTGATGTCCGCGTATGTATTCGCCTTTGCCGCTGTTCTCCGAATCCTGATGCAGGGATTTCACGCCGGGCATCTTCGACGATTCCTTCGTTATTTTTATGCCGTCTCCGATGAGAAGGGGACGTCCGCCGAATGTGATGAGAGGATACCGGCTGACGGCTGTCCGTATCCAATGGCTCATAAGCTCCTCCGAGTCCCACGAGGAAGCCCGGAAAAAGCGCAGCATCGGGTCATAACATGCCGGGTCGAGCATAAGCCACCGGATAATACTGCATATTCCGTGATGGTCAAATCGAATTATAAGACCGAAAATAACAATCGAAAACCAGGAAAAAGCGGCCTCACGGGAAAAGCAGCTGCGGAATTCCGATATGACGGATTCAATAATGCTGATCATGATAAAAACTCCTTTTATAATTGAATTTTGTTTTGCTATTATGATCAGAATATAATATAGTTTCACAAAAAAATCCACCTATTTTTTTGTGAATTACTCAATTTACTAGCCAGAACTTTCTACTGTCCAGTGGCTGAAAAGTTTGATAAAACCCTTCGCCAATTAAAAAAGGATGGCTTTGTCCAAAAAGTCATTAATAAATATCGTTAGGTGAAATTGGGAATTGGGAATTGAGAATTAAGAATTTGCGGGGGAGAAGAAGAAGTGATCAGTAAAAATAAATTTGCTTTGGCTGAATGGATAATGGATCATGTATTAAAAAACGGTGCTGATCAGGCTGCTGTTTCAATAGTTGAGCAAAGAAGAGCGGGGGTGAAATGCCGCAATAAAAAAACAGACCAGCTTAAAGAATCGGTAAGCCGTTCTCTTTCTTTACAAATATACGCCAAACAACGGTATTCCGGCTATTCCACGAATGATCTGAGAAAAGAATTCCTTTCCAAGTTTATCAGAGAAGCGGTGGCAACGACTGCTTATCTTGCTAAAGATGAATACCGCGCTTTACCCGATCCTAAATATTATCCTCCGAAAAATTTCTCTTCTGAAACTGATCTGAAACTTTGCGATGAGGATTATGAAAAAATTGAGATGTCCCGGCGTATAAAAACAGCCGCGGAGATCGAAGAAGCTGCTCTGGCGCAAAGTGACCGGATTATTTCCGTTTCCGCGGGGTATTCGGATGTCTGTTCCGAAAGTGTAAGGATTCACAGCAACGGCTTTACAGGAGAGGTTCGCAGTACAGCGTTTTCCATGGGCGCAAATGTGACTGTGAAAGATGAGAATGACGCCCGCCCCGAGGCCGGATTCGGCGTAAGCAGCAGATTCCACAGCGAACTGTCTGCTGCTCAAACAGTAGGAAAAGAAGCTGTGCAACGGGCATTACGCAAAATCGGACAGAAAAAAATCGCCTCAGGCAGATACGACATGATTGTTGAGAACCGTGCCGGGGCACGGCTGATTTCAACATTAAAGAAAGCCATGACCGGCAGCGCTTTGCAGCAAAAAAGTTCTTTTCTTGAGGGAATGATAGGCAGAAAAATCGCGTCTGAAAAACTGACAATGACTGATGTTCCCTTTCTGGAAAAGGGATTCGGGTCCCGATTTTTTGACGGCGAGGGCCTGTGCGCCCGGGAAAGAGTAATGATTGAGAAAGGCGTGCTGTGCGAATACTACATTAATACTTATTATGGCAAAAAACTCGGCATGGACCCGACATCTGGTTCGTCATCAAACACGGTTTTTGAATGCGGTTCAAAATCTCCTGAAGAGATGATTAAAAATATTAAAAAAGGAATTCTGGTTACAGGCTTTATCGGCGGAAATTCCAATTCAACCAGCGGTGATTTTTCATTCGGTATTGTGGGCGCGCTCATTGAAAACGGCCTCATTGTCAGGCCCGTCAATGAGATGAATGTATCGGACAATGCCAGGTATTTTTGGGCACGTCTTGCAGAAGTGGGAAATGATCCGTATCCGTATTCTGCCCTTCGGATTCCCAGCATGTTATTTGAAGGGGTAAATTTCAGCGGGTTCTGAATGTCTGAATGCTCAGGACGTAGGGTGGGTGGAGCGAAGCGCAACCCACCTTGTGCGGTGGGTTGCGCTTCGCTCCACCCACCCTACGTTTTGTATCGGCTATGTTATTTATTTCGAGTTCCCTTACTGATTTCCAAATCCGTTCCACCCGCCGCAGTCGGGACATTGCCAGGTAATTCCGTTGCATGACATTCCCCAAAAATTCTGATGCATGCAGTCCTGACAAATGCTGAAACCGCATCGGCATCTCCAGCAGAAAGGGACTGTCGCGCCGCAACAATAACAAGCGGACGCTTTGGCTTTTCGGCGTTTTTCTTTATATGCTGATCTGTGTGCAGAGTCTGTCATGTTCCACCTTAATACATTTGTCCATCACCACATCAATACCTGCTTCTGTCAGAAGTTTTGCAGCCTCATGATTTTTGATCCCCATCTGCATCCAGAAAACCTTTGGTTTGAGACGAATCGCCTCCTGGACATGGGGCATGATCTGTTCGGAGGTTCTGAACACATTTATAATATCAGTCGGTTCCATGACTTCATCAAGAGACGGATATGCTTTTTCTTCCAGAATTTCCTTTTGTGCGGGCCTGACCGGAATGATTTTGTATCCGTGTTCTTTGAGATATTTGGCGACTTTATGAGAATCTCTGACGGGTTTTGGGCTTAACCCCAGAACAGCGATACTTTTGCAATTCTCAAGTATCTTTCTGATTTCGCTATCTTCGGTTATTATTTTTCCTGGTTTCAATTTAAAATCCTTTTTATTTCTCGTTCCCATGCTTTTTTATTTCTCGTTCCCATGCTTCTTTATTTCTCGTTCCCATGCTTCTTTATTTCTCGTTCCCATGGTTCTTTATTTCTCGTTCCCATGCTTCTTTATTTCTCGTTCCCATGCTTCTTTATTTCTCGTTCCCATGCTTCGCGTGGGAATGCAGTGCGGACGCTTCGCGTCTTGTTTTCTTACAGTCTCGTGTTCAGCATTTTTCCCATAAGACAAAAACCTGTCCATACCTTTTGAATGGGTGTGCCCCACCTTTTACACAAGGACAGGTTTTATGTGTAAAAGGCGGGATACACCCGTTTTTTTTGCCACGAAGCCGCGAAGGCGCGAAGTCTCACGAAGTCTCTCTGCGGTTCCTCTGTGTCTCCGCGGCTGATTTTTTCGGATAAAAGGCGGGACACACCCGTTTTTTTGCCACGAAGCCGCGAAGGCACAAAGTTTCACGAAGTCTCTTTGTGGTTCCTTTGTGTCTTTGTGGCTAATTTTTTCGGATAAAAGGCGGGACACATCCGTTTTTTTGCCACGAAGCCGCGAAGGCACAAAGTTTCACGAAGTCTCTTTGTGGTTCCTTTGTGTCTTTGTGGCTAATTTTTTCGGATAAAAGGCGGGACACATCCGTTTTTTTGCCACGAAGCCGCGAAGGCACAAAGTTTCACGAAGTCTCTTTGTGGTTCCTTTGTGTCTTTGTGTCTAATTTTTTCGGATAAAAGGCGGGACACATCCGTTTTTTTGCCACGAAGCCGCGAAGGCACAAAGTTTCACGAAGTCTCTTTGTGGTTCCTTTGTGTCTTTGTGTCTTTGTGGCTAATTTTTTCGGATGTGTAAAAGGTGGGACACACCTGGGGTGATGAAAATGTCACAAACCGGGCTGACAATTGCGATCCCATTTTTATTCCGCAAATTTTTTATGACTTAAAAATCAGGCAGTTAAAAAATGAGGGGAACAAAAACGGGATCAGCTTTTTCAGAGCCTTGGAAACATTTTCATCACCCCAGGACACACCCACTTTTCTTAAAATCTATATGTTCGGCAGATCAAAGTCCTCTGACGAATTCGGAAGTCCGGCCTTTTCCCATATGCCGATATGTACACCAAAAAAGATTATAAAACACAAGGGGGAAGTTTGCAAGGGGAGAATTTGGAAGTTGTGAGTGGTTGTAATAGTTGTAGGGTGGGTGAAGCGGAGCGTAACCCACCATTTACGGTGGGTTGCGCTCCGCTTCACCCACCCTACATCTGCTACATCTGCGGCCTGGTTTCAGCAGATTTCAGCTTCCAGACCCGGACATTCCCGCGCTTGCCCGCGGCAATGATACGACAGCCCCCGATCTCCCGGTCACTCATTCCTGACAGCAGATTGCCGAGCCTGATTTTCTGACTTCGCTTGCTTCCGGTACCGAGATTCAGGGATATTTTCGTGTCAGCAAGCAACTGATACAGATCGCGGGTGCCGACCTCCTTATCGCCGTACTTCTCCCGCCAGGCGATGACGAAGGCGGTCAGAATCTCATCTTCCTCATTCGGCGGCAGAGTTCCTGTTCGTTCGGATTCGGCAGTCCGAGGACGGGCACCCATGACAATTCCCATCAGATCCACGCCGGTGGTGTCTGTTGTAATTTTGTTCGCTGTCAGTCTTGCCTGCCGGTTGTCTGTGATGCCCATCATTTTTGCAGCTTTCAGAGCAACTTCAAATCTTTTCACGCTCAGGTCGAATCTCTCTCCTGTCACCTCACCCGTAGCTTTCGACTCTGCCTGCTGACACAGACGGGCTTCCATTGCATTGAAAGCGGCGATATAATCCAATTTCCATCGGAATGCCTTTTTGCCTGTGAAGCCCATTGTCAGAATCGAAAAAGCATCCCGATCCATTATATATATGGGAAGAGGACGGCCTGTGGAATCTTTATATTCACTGAGCTCAAATCTGAGCTCAGTGTTTTTATCCATATCAATAAGATTCCGAATATCCCTGAGAACATTCCTATGTTCTTTTTTGAACTTTTCAGCCACGCTCAGAGATGTTGTCACCGGACGCCCTTCCTTTACCATCACCAATTGCTGATTTTCGTTCATCCCGCACCTCCGTAAAAAATATTTACTCTGTGTTTACAAGCTCGTCAAAAAGCGCACCAAAGGTCTGATCCAATGCGGCTTCGATGACCGGGTCCTCATGCTTGTGCTGAATGACATATTTTACTGCTTCCCTGTAAAGATCACTTGTGATGTTCCCGTCATTTCCTTTCCGCTCTTCCTGGATAAAACGGATCATGATGCTGTTTGCATGTCGTACATTTTTAAATTTGTATTTTCCCATATAAGCAGGCTCCCTGTATCCGAAGGGCAGACACATGAAATCAGATGATAAAATTTCCCGGACAGTTTCTCACCATAAGCCTGTCAGGAAATCGGAAGTAGTTGTAGGGTAGGTGAAGCGCAGCGCAACCCACCGTCATTGTCAGGAATGATGACCCTCTCCGGAAAATGGTGGGTTACGCTCCGCTTCACCTACCCTTGTCCTTAACATGTTCCGGACATTTGATCAAGAAGGATGGACTGTACTGGGGCTTCGGGGACTCCGCTTTGTAGTATGCGAATGTGCTGACAAGGCAGATGATTGCTGTGCGCCGTCAGAGATACCGTCACCAATCTGGTTATCTGACCCAGTTTTCTGTCCTCACATTCCGGATACAGCCAAAATGGGATGTGTTGTTTGTAACGACAATCAGATTGTTATAAATTGCAAAACTGGCTATCAGCAAATCAAAATCGCCTATCGTGATACCCTGCTTTTTTAACATTGCCTTGTTTTTGCCGAAGATTGTTGTTATTTCATCATTCATCTCATCCAAGACGGTCAGACAGCTTTGTAATTCTTCTATGCGCCTCAGATTTGATGACACTTTTGATGAGTTGAAAGCACCGAATTTCAGTTCGGCAATTGTGATCATCGTCGTACAGATATTGTCCGCACTTGTGTCCCTTGCTTTCCGGGTAACTTTTTCATTTCCGTTGAGGAAATATACGCAGGTGTCCGTATCCCATAAATATGTCACAGTCCGACATTCTCCTTTCCGAGAGTCCGGCTTTCATAAATATCCCTCACAATTTCCTCGGCGGAACGGTCATCTTCCCATGTTCCGCTCAGAGAAATAAATCTCTCTGTTTTTTTATCGGTTAGCGGAGAGTCGTCATCTAAAAATGTGATGATTACTTTCACATTCGGTTCTGATCTGATATTCTCCAAGGGTTTTATTTCCCTGCCGTCATAAACACCTCTGATGGAAAGCATGATTTTCTTCTCCTCTTTTCAATGTATTTTAAGGATTGAGATAATACAATACCCATTATCCGGTTATTTCTTTATTTTTAAATATTGGTGGTGTTCCGAATTTGAATATCCGTCAATATTCACTTTGTTAATTCAGGAATTTATAAGGTTTATATCCCCGTTTTGGAATGTTACTGATCTCTGGTAATGTCCGAGTTCCGGATATGAAGCCTGTAACGATTTGAATTTATAAGGCTGATATGCCACATCATAATATCCAGATTTGGGACACCGGCCGATAATTGCTATCGCTATGCAGATCATGGAAATTTTATACACCGGAAAAGATTAAAACACAAGGGGGAAGTCTGCAAGGGGGGAATTTGGAAGTTGTGAGTGCTTGTAGGGTGGGTGAAGCGCAGCGTAACCCACCGTCTGATTGACAACGAGCGGGACGCGGAAACCGTTACAAAGCACTTAATGCTTGATCTTTTCATAAAACCGTGATTAAATTTTTACTGATTATAACGGATTCAGGGGAGGCCGGCCAATGCTGCAAATATGGGTGTGTCCCGCCTTTCACACATCCGAAAAAATCAGCCACAAAGGCACAAAGACACAAAGGAGGCACAAAGAGACTTCGTGAGACTTCGCGCCTTCGTGGCAAAAAAACGGATGTGTCCCGCCTTTTATCCCAAAAAATCAGCCACAAAGACACAAAGGAAGCACAAAGAGACTTTGTGAGACTTTGTGAGACTTTGCGCCTTCGTGCCTTCGTGGCAAAAAAACGGATGCGTCCCGCCTTTTACACATAAAACCTGTTCCTGTGTAAAAGCCGGGGCACACCCGCAAATATGCCGCCCTTACAGGGCCTGGTCGGCCCTCCCCTAAATCCGTTATAATCAGGATTTTTTTAATTATAAAAAGATAATCAGTACGTTTAGCTTTAGGGGACAACAGCTTTTTCATAATTTGGAAGTTTCATAGCTAGCGGTGTTCCGATTCCGTATATAAGAACGCATAATATCCTGAATCAGTTTGTTAACTAACGGTGAGTATTCGGATTTTGAAGACCTGTCCGCTCTTCGGGACTCCGCTCCGGTCTCAGATATTCAGAAAAACGGTACGGATTCTCCCTCTGAGGGTTCAATCCCGGAGGAACAACTGAAAACAGCCCGGCAATCCACTGCTGATGCCGATATTTAGATCATAAATATGTTCAAAAGTCAAGCCTCTTTCAGAATTCTCAGAGCGAGCAGATGCCGCCCTGTCAGAAAAAAAGCATTCCCTGACGTGTCAGCGTACAGCGAAATTCCGAATTTGTTGAAATTTTCCGGAGTCTGCTACTCCAGTCGGACTGACAAAACCGAAATGTATTAAAGAAACATGAGGAATGAATGTTGTAAATCCCTTCCAACAAAACTGTCTGCGCCTCTGGGCAAAAAAACAACCCAACCTGCATCTGTTAAACAGAGAAGAATTTGAAAAATACTTGTGTTTTGCATACCTGTTTGATAATATTTAATTATTTGTTTAAATTTTAAAAATTTAAAAGGAGATGTTAATATGTCAAATGATCCGGGAATAACACGGGATGAGGCCATGTCGCTTTTAAAAGAACATCTGAAAAACGAAAAACTGATTTCGCATTGTGTCGCGTCCGAGGCCATTATGCGTGCGCTGGCAACAAAATTTAATGAAGACCCGGACATGTGGGGCCTTGCCGGTCTGCTTCATGATCTTGATTATGAAATAACTGGTGAGGATGCTTCCCTTCACGGGGCTGAGACAGCTAAAATTCTTGATGAAAAAGGTGTGTCTCCCCTTCTCTCAGATGTGATAAAAAAACACAATGCCGAGGGACTGGGCCTTGATCGGTCAACGGTGTTTGAACATGCGCTCACCTGTGCGGAGACCATCACAGGCTTAATTGTGGCGACTGCTCTTGTGTATCCTGATAAGAAAATTGCCAGCGTAAAAACAAAATCTGTGACAAAGCGGATGAAGACCCCGCATTTTGCCCGGGCTGTCAGTCGGGAGAGAATTATGGAATGTGAAAAAATAGGGGTTCCGCTAAATGAATTTGTAGCCATCAGCCTTGAGGCCATGTCAGGAATTGCAGACAAACTCGGACTTTAATCAGAATTAGCGAGCCAGCCTCCCTGTACGCATCGGGCAAAGCGCACAAGTCTTTTACCGGACAGCCATGACAAGGATGCGTTTTTCTTTGCTGTTATGGGATTATTTTTGTCATTAAACATGTTCAAAACATTTTTTATTGTCAGTTCAGTCTGTTGAATTCATCACATTAAACTGTTTTGAATACGCTTTTCAGCCCCTCGGAATACACTTTTCACCCTATTGATTTTTTATCCTGTTTCATGAAAAAATAATTGTGTGGGGAATCTGAAAAATATCTCAGAATAAACAGCAGCATCAGCGGATCAAAATTTTGTTGGAAATTCTGATTTTAATTTATTTTCAGCAGATCGAGAAGTTTCCGGACAGAATGAGGGACAGCAGAGAAACCCGGGGGTTTTTCCCGGACGGGGCACCTCCCCGGCTGGAAAAAACTGGGTTTCTCCCCCGTGTCTCGTGTCCGCGCTGTGAGAGTCTGAAAACTTTTCAATCTGCTGATTTTGGGTCAGCAAAACAGAAATAAGTATCTGACCATAAGTTTTCAATATTTGCCCGGGGAAGAAACCCGGCTTTTTTACCGGAATGAGCCGCCGCCCGTGACGGAAAAAGCCGGGTTTCTCCGCAGTTCACAAAAAAAGATGTATAAAAAACTTTTGATCGGGTACTTATTTCCCTGATAATAACGAATTCAGGGGAGGGGCTGCCAGACCTTCCCCTGAATTCGTTATCATCAGGAATTTTCAAAAAAACGAAATCGGGGAGGTAAAAATGCCGTTAATTGAATGGAAAAAAGACTTCAGCGTAGGCGTTGCTGTTCTGGACAGCCATCATCGGAAGCTCATCAGCCTTGTGAACAAATTACATGATGCAATGAAAAATGGAAAGGCAAAAGGAGTTATATCCGGCATAATCAGCGAATTGGATGACTACACAAAATATCACTTCAGAGAAGAAGAAAAATTAATGGAGAAAATCAGATATCCTGGGCTTAATGAACATAAAAAAGCGCATGAATATTTTACAGCAGCAGTCAAAAAATACAAAGCAGAAGCTGACAAGGGACAGGCCGCGTTTCTGAGTGTCGGCATATCAGTGCTTCTCACTGACTGGCTGAAGAACCATATTGGCATGATGGACAAAAAATATCAGAAAGACATGAATGCTAACGGAATAAGATAAGTTCGCACTGAAAATGAGCATCTCTCATTTCTCCCCTTGCAAGAGGCAAAAAGCGTGCCTGAACATCTGTATTCCTGTCTGTAAGTCTGTGGCCTTTGTCCGAACCCTGATTAAAGGATTAACAGAAGTTATATCGCCCTATCAGCCCCGCGGGGCTTCCGAGATCAGTCCGAACTGGCACAGAAATCATGAAAAACCTTTCATCAGACGAATCAGGGTTCGGAGATTTCATCTTCATCTACATGGATTAGTGATAAGCAGGGATTTTTCCGCTGTTCATGCGTGAAATCCCTGTTTATCATTAATCCGTGTAGATTTGCCACGGGAACCCGGCACAAAAACTGCAAAGACAAAATATCTATGCGTTCCCACGCAGGGGCGTGAGAACGAAAAAAGCGTAGAAACAAGAGAAGCACAAAAATCATGGAAAGTTGATTACTTGCTTTTCATAATTTCCGTTGCTTGTTCAAACTTCTTGCTTATTTCCAGTGTCATATCCGCAGCGTCTTTTAGTAAATCAGAAACTTTCGCCATATTATTCTCATTTGCTTTTTCAGCCCAGTCCCTGTAATTCTGTGCATGATCGTCATTGTGGTTTACCCAATGTTCAAGCAGCTTGGTCATTTTTTCTTCAAAAGACAACTCACTCTGATGTTCATGGTGATGATGGTGATGGTCATGATGGTGATGGTCATGATGATCATGATCATGGTGGTGACTCATTTTTATTCCCCTTTTCTTTGAATAATTAAAAATCAGTTAATCTGAAACAGAACATTGTTTATCAGCAGATCAAACATTTCTGCTTGTTCGAAATTCAGCCCCCGGGCAATCAAGGTAAAATCAGAGTCTTATCTGCCAGACAGAGGACTGCCTGAACGCGGCATTTCAAACTTTTCGGATATGCTGTTTATATCTGTTTAAAAAGTAATAGTCAACAGGGGAAAAAAATTGGGCAGGGTTGCTGAACAGGTAATCATGAATGGGATTCAGTCTGATGAAGCGAAGCAAGTCTGATACATCATCACTAATGTCTGACCAAATAAATTATGGAGGATTTCGGATTCTGTAACCCTCTTTTTCAAAAGGATTTTTGAAAATTTCCACTCGTCAAAACTTATTTGGTCAGGTATTAGATCGAAAATTTTTTCCAGAATGTTATGCAAAAAAGCGCTTCGCTCTATTTTTGCACTCCGGGCCGGATTTACGGAACGTTATGCAAAAAACCGCTTCGCTCTATTTTTGCACTCCGGGCCGGATTTACGGAACGTTATGCAAAAAACCGCTTCGCTCTATTTTTGCACTCCGGGCCGGATTTACGGAACGTTATGCAAAAAACCGCTTCGCTCTATTTTTGCACTCCGGGCCGGATTTACGGAACGTTATGCAAAAAACCGCTTCGCTCTATTTTTGCACTCCGGGCCGGATTTACGGAACGTTATGCAAAAAACCGCTTCGCTCTATTTTTGCACTCCGGGCCGGATTTACGGAACGTTATGCAAAAAACCGCTTCGCTCTATTTTTGCACTCCGGGCCGGATTTACGGAACGTTATGCAAAAAACCGCTTCGCTCTATTTTTGCACTCCGGGCCGGATTTACGGAACGTTATGCAAAAAACCGCTTCGCTCTATTTTTGCACTCCGGGCCGGATTTACGGAACGTTATGCAAAAAACCGCTTCGCTCTATTTTTGCACTCCGGGCCGGATTTACGGAACGTTATGCAAAAAACCGCTTCGCTCTATTTTTGCACTCCGGGCCGGATTTACGGAACGTTATGCAAAAAAGCGCTTCGCTCTATTTTTGCACTCCGGGCCGGATTTACGGAACGTTATGCAAAAAACCGCTTCGCTCTATTTTTGCACTCCGGGCCGGATTTACGGAACGTTATGCAAAAAACCGCTTCGCTCTATTTTTGCACTCCGGGCCGGATTTACGAAACGTTATGCAAAAAACCGCTTCGCTCTATTTTTGCACTCCGGGCCGGATTTACGGAACGTTATGCAAAAAACCGCTTCGCTCTATTTTTGCACTCCGGGCCGGATTTACGGAACGTTATGCAAAAAACCGCTTCGCTCTATTTTTGCACTCCGGGCCGGATTTACGGAACGTTATGCAAAAAACCGCTTCGCTCTATTTTTGCACTCCGGGCCGGATTTACGGAACGTTATGCAAAAAACCGCTTCGCTCTATTTTTGCACTCCGGATTTATGAAACTTTGTGCAACTCCTTCTGATAATCTCTCAGTCCGTCCGATACCATCATCGAAAAAGGTTCATCCCCGACAATAAGAAGCTATAAATTTTTTTAAAAATCAGTTTCTCAGATGGGGTATTGTTATGGCAAGAAAATCAGTCTGAACATTTAAACAACATTTATATTTCGGGAGAGAAACTCATCAAGTATTTCGTCCTCCTCGTCGTCCTCTTCAATCATTTCCATTTTTTTCTTTTCAAGGATCATCAATCTGCCTAATCCTGTTTTTTCCACATCTACAAGCCTGCTGCCTTTTTCAGAAAGGGAAATCAGGTGATCATTCTCACCCGGGCTGATGGAGACGAGGTCCTGACATTCGTTGAGAAATTCAACAAATGATGAAAATCCGTAGCTTTTTTCATCAAATGTCGGGTCCATTCTTGTCATTGCAGGACGTAATCTCGCTTTGAGAACATTCGTTTTTTCCTCATCTGTAAGAAGCGTATGAAGCGTGTTCACAAGCAGCTGCCGGGCATCATCCAACAGTGTGTGATAGAATTTAAATGCGTTGCATGATTTGATGAGATACTGGCTGGCAGCCCGCTGGACACCGACACCGAAAATATCCCGTCCCATCTGTTTGCATCTCTGAACCAGAGCGATGTAATCGCTATCGCCGCTGACAACCACGACTATTTTAATATGCGGAAAATTCTGAATGTCCTGAATGACATCTATTGCCAAACGAATATCCGCTCCGTTTTTAAGCTTTCGGCCAGGGGGAAATATCTGAATCAGATCAATGGAATGCTCCAGAAGAGCAAGGCGATAATTGCCAAAACGCTCCCAGTTCGCATAAGCCCGGTTAATGGCGATTGTACCCAGGGTTGAGGCGTAACGAATCACAGCGCCGACATTCACCACCGGTTCCTGAGGGTCGTTGAACACTCTGTGATAGGTCCCTTCTCCTTCTTTTTCCTCTAAAACAGCAGCATGGATGTTTTCAAAGTCCCAATAAATTGCGACCTGGGGCAAGGGCGCGTTTACCAAATTCATTGGCGGGTTCGGGATTGCTGAATAATCATTCTGCATGATATTCACTACTCCTTTTCCTTATTGGCGAATCTGGGAGTATAAGAAATGTATGTTCGAAATAAATGCCAAAGTATAACTTTGGCACTCCTTTAACTCGCAGCAGATACGCTCTTTGTTGATTAATCAAACCCGGTAATGGCTTACCAGGCGATTGTTATAAATCCCTTACGGGACAAGAGCCTCCAATCTGGCAGTAATTTACCGGATTGTTTTTATAAATCCATGACCATCTTCACGCTGAATCACCGCCCGCGGACAATGATTCTTATTTGGATATTAATTTACATTTTCTGCTCAGAAACTTTAAAATATATGGATTATAAAAATAAATCAATGGGGCGGAGAGAGTATTCAGGGGTAGCAATATTCTACTTTTGGACAATCTGTTCTGAGACTTCTCCGGGTTTCAGGAGTTTTCCAAGTGAGGTATGACATGGACAGAAGCCTGTCCGAGGCTTAAAATGAAGGCGATGATAATCGCTGATTCCGGGTGTTATTGATAATTACTCAGCATTCGGATAATTATTTTTTTACTCCTCTTCTGACTGAGTAATCATTTGTCAAGATTCAACCTGCAAAAAATAAATTGGCATAAAAAAAGGGCGGTTCTGAGAACCGCCCCCTGAATTACATCAGATATAATGCTTAAAAGGTTTAGCTTTTCTTATTAAACTTTCTTCTCATCGCAACCAGTCCGATCATGCCGACGCTTAAGAGAAGCATTGTGGCGGGTTCGGGAGTAGGTTTCATATCTTCCACATAAAACACTGCATCGTTGAAATCTCCGTCACCGCTGGCAGAGCTTGCCACATCTTCAAAAGCGAGAATCCAGTCGTTGTTGCCCTCCGCATCTACGGTCGTTCCATCATTGAGCTGAGTTTTCACAGAAAGCCCCTCTTTAACCAGAAAGGTCAGCGCCAGCACGTCGTTATTACTTCCGTAACCCGTACCTGATTTATTTTTACTATCCTCGGTATAGGATGTCAGTTTGGGGCTGGCGTCTTTGTTCCTCCAGAAAAAACCAAAGCCGTCTCCAAAATTCTCGTCTTTCAATTTTCCATTAACATAAAGAGCGCCTGTATCATTGATGCCAAAGCTTGCCTGGTCTTTCTTATCAGGATTTTGTAAAAAATACTTCGCACCGGTATCGGTTGAATAAATACCCAAAATGCCGTTGTCGTTTTTGTATGTGGTGACCAAGTATGAATCAACCAATGCCTCGGCTATCATCCATGTTTCGACATTCGACTGGTCATTTACAGCATCCAGATTTCCACCGGTTACTACGTCGTCAAAAATATCCTGAAGTGAAGGTTCATCTCCGTAGCTGCTACCCGGAACGGTGAATGCCATTGCATTGCCGACCATCAAAAAAGCCATTAAAATTGCAAAAAACAAAGAAGTTGTAATTTTTTTCATTTTCAATACCTCCTGAAAGTTAAATAATAATATTAAAAGATCGTCTTACCTTAATTCCTCATCAGTTGCCTTTATTAGTTTAAATTTTCTGTCTCCTCCTTTTTTTCCTGTTGTTTTTTTAAGAACTGTATTAGAAAAACCTTGCTTATTTCTAATGCAACTATGATGCCAGCTATTATATAATATTGATATTTCAAATTGGCATGTCAAAATAAAATCCAATAATATATTTATATTATTAAATAATATTTATTTGTATTTTTTTATTCTGAATACAGGCTTAAAATTATGCTAATAAAAAAAGTTATATGTTATTGTGGGGTGTAAAATTTACTGACATATTTTTTTTGTTTCAAAAAGCCTTTAATGATCTCAGATTAAAAGGAAATCAATTTTTGGAGATAAAAAGAGGTTGGAAAATCAGTCGGGGAGGTGTCGGAAAAATTTACATTTTTTTATCAGAGTTTCAGAAAATCTGCTGAAATGATGCTATTCAATATTTATTTATATCTTTTTATTACAATAAGTCAAGTGGGTTTTATCGCTTTAGGCAATCCCACAATGACTTGTTGATAATATTATCTGTTATTTTGAGCATCTATATTATTTATGTAAAGTTTTCCGACACTTTTCTGAGAAATCATGATATATGACCTGATGCTATTATATTATTTAATATCAAATGATTAACTCAAAAGGAGAGCAAAAACAGAGCAAAGCAGTCAGGGAGCCGGAGTGCCAAACTTACAGTTTGGTATTCCCTGTTTCTGATAACTCGATGATCAAATTTTTTAACCCGATTCGACAAAAAGCTTGTCATTCCTGCTTTCGCAGGCTTCGGCGTGAACTCAGTCGAACGGAATGACAAAAAAAACTTGAACATCGGGTGATAAAGTCTGTTGCATACTGTTCGGGAATTTCCAAACTCTCGGAAACCCGAAATATGTAAGGACGGGTCATGTTTTATTCTGCTTGTTCTTTTCTTACCTTTTTAAGCCTCCGCATAAATCCTGAAAGACCGACCAGCCCGAAACCTAAAAGAAGCAGTTCTGAATGTATGGAAAATCCGTCACCATTGCCATTTCCTAAATTTAAAGGGATGAGACCGACCGGGCTGTTAAGGATATCTCCGCCCGGAACATGAAATGTCGCCCCCATCACGAGAGAACATGATATTAATATGAGCGTAACTGTCCCAATTAAATATTTTTTCATATAATTTCTTTTTCTTTTCATAACATCCTCCTTAATTTTTGAAATTCCTTTTCACTTTATGATCAGGTTTTCTGATCCGATTCGGACAAAAAGCCTGTCATTCCGTTTGACTGAGATTTTCGGCGTGAACTCAGTCGGACAGAATGACAGAAGAAACTTAGGTAGTCCTGCAAAGGTAGCGTTCAGTCCCCCTATTTATCAGGACACTGAATCTCATTCATCACTGCCTGTGCAGGACTTCCAAATTTTTTAATCGTTCTAAAAACTGAATCTTTGCTCCGCACCTGATGTTTCATAGGAATATCTTAATAAGTTGAGGGTATAATTTTTAAGAAAAAATTTTAATTGCCTCCTATGATGTTCCGTGAGTGTTCCAAATTTCACCCCGCACCGGTTCATTATAAAAGTTTTAATGAACAAAAAGGTTATATCGGGTTCGCGTATCGGCATGTCATACACAACTTCGCATGGTACTTTGGATATATGAAATTCGTGTTCGGACAGGAAGATATCTAATACTGAGTCATCAGTATTTTTCATTTTTTCATCGGAAATATATTCGAATGCCAGTCCCCCCATGCTTATATCTTTGATTTTACCAACTTTGCTAAAATCGCGTCCGAGAGCAACAAAAGTATCGTCCTGGGCTAAAAAACGAGAATATTTTCTTCGTTCATGTGCGATCATCGTTTAACTCCGATATGAATTTATTTTTTCAATGAGTCTGTTAAATCCAGGTAAATTTTTTTATCATGTGACTATTCAGCTGTTCGACTTTTCTGAAAAATTTATGATACTCAGCAGATCGAAAAGTTTTCGGGCTGTCACAGAGCGAACATGGCGGACGGGGAAGAAACCCGGCTTTTTCCCGCGGGGGAGTGCCCTGTCCCGGGAAAAAAGCCGGGTTTCTTTGCTGCCCAGCGCACAGTCCGGAAACTTTTCGATCTGCTGATACTTGATAATCAAATTTTTTTCCGTCATTCCGTCTGACTGAGACTTTTGCAAAAGCAGGAATCCGCTGCTTCCGGAACCGAGGCCTCGGCCGGAAACAGATTTCTGTTTTCGCAGGCTTCGGTGTGAGCTCAGTCGAACGGAATGACAGGCTTTCCGGCCGAATCAGATCAAAAAAACCTGATGATCGAGTGACAACGAAATAAGTTACAACCTAAGGACATACTTCCTCTGACATACACGCGATTTCGAGGAGGTTGGTCGGTCGGACACGCAAACCGGGGCTTTGCTTCATGGATGTTTCCGAGCCGGAAATTAGGAACACAGCTGGTTCGAACTCTTTCAAGTAAATGATGTTAAAAGAGATTTTTTTAACCGTCAAGGAGGGTTTTCAGGGGGGATAAAGGGGGGATAAAGGGGGGATAAAAAGGGGAGATGATATCCCCATTATCATTATAATATACTTAAAAATAAAATAATTTATAATACAGAATTTCCTGTTAACTCGATAATCAAGTTTTTAGCCTGGATCGAACAAAAAATCGGGTGTGTCCCACCTTTTACACATCCGAAAAAATTAGCCACAAAGACACAAAGACACAAAGAGACTTCGTGTCTTCGCGGCAGAAAAAACGGGCGTGTCCCGCCTTTTATCCGAAAAAATCAGCCACAGAGACACAGAGGAACCGCAAAGAGACTTCGTGAGACTTTGTGGCTTCGTGCCTTCGTGGCAAAAAAACCGGATGTGTCCCGCCTTTCACACATAAAACCTGTCCTTGTGTAAAAGGTGGGACACACCCAAAAAATCTGTCATTCCTGCTTTCGCGGGAATGACAGAAAAAAATTGGGAATGACAGAAAAAAATTGGGAATGACAGAAAAAAATTGGGAATGACAGAAAAAAATTGGATTACCGAGTGTTAAGCTTTTGCTTTGAGATAGGCAGCCAGATTGATGTCACAATTCTGAATACCCAATTTTTTTCGGATATTCTTTCGATGGCTTTTGACGGTCAGTAAAGAAATATTCAGCTGACTGGCAATTTGTCTGCTTGTCAGACCGTTCTTTATCATTGTGGCGACCCGCAGCTCACTGGAAGAAAGAGAAAAGATGATATCATTACCGTCTGCCAAATCCGAAGTTAATTCATGAAGATGGGCAGATAATATATCCAATTCTGTTTCACGATTTTTAGGTTTAAGCGATTTGTCTTTTTTAATTTTTTCTAAGATGGGCATGATTCTGGAACTGATAGTCAGGGCGATTCTTTTTTTCACTTCTTCTTTTTTTCTTTCTATGTTCCTTGCCAAAACAGTCAGCGCCCTGTTTGTTTCCAGCAACTCCTCATTGACCTTTTCCAACTCAGATTTATGATATAAAAGTTCTCTCTGCCTTCGTTCCAATTCATTTGCAGCAGCCACGAGTTTTAAAGTACGCTCTTTAACCCTGCGTTCCAATTCCTCGTTAGATTTTCGCAAGGCTTCTTCCATTCGTTTGTTTTCTGAGATATCAATAAATGAGAGCATGATTAAAACAGGTTCGTCAGCCACATCAGTGACAATGCTTGCTGATATCTGGGCATAAAACACAGATTCGTCTTTTCTCGTGACAACCAATTCACCTATCCAACTTCCTTTTTTGTATAATTTTTTTACTTTTATCGAAAATGTCTTTTTATCCTGTAAAAATTCGGTCGCAGATCGTCCTAAAACTTCTTCAACGTCATCATATCCCAATAATTCAAGGAAAGACCTGTTGACATAAGTCAGATTATTTTGAAAATCAAGAAAGGCAATGGCATTGATGGATGATTCTATTGCACTGTCTTTTATCCTGAGTTTCTCATTTGCATGTCTGCGCTCTGTAATATCCCGGATAAAAGCTAAAAAAGCAGACTGTCCCTGCCAGACAGTTCTGGCTTCTGTCACCTCTGCCGGCACGGTTGTCCCTTTTTTATGGAGAATATTAATCTCATAGCTTATGGGAACACTTTTTCCTTCCAGTCTTTTTTTGTTGTTTTCGTTTATTTTTTTGAAATTATCAGGGGAAACCAGTTTTCTGATATCAATTTTCAGCAGTTCGGAAGTACTGTATCCCGTAATCTGGCTGAGTCGTTTGTTGACATAAACATGTCTTGTTTTGCTGACAGCAATAAGAATGCCGTCATTTGCATTTTCCGCCAAGGCCCGGAAATTTTTCTCACTCTCCCGGAGGGCCTTCTCCGTGGCTTTCATTTTTCTTCGATATTCCAGTTTTTGGAGACAGTTGGCAACTTTGAAATATAATTCATCCACTTCATAAGGTTTGGTCAGATAGTCATCAGCATCAAACCTGATTGCATCAATTGCAGAAGATATATCCGCATGGGCCGTGAAAATGATGACCACGGTCTCAGGATTGATCTCTTTTACCTTTTTTAATACCTCAATTCCGTCAATCGGATACATGACCAGATCCGTTATCACCAGATCAAAATTTTTTTTGTTTATTATCCTGATAGCTGATGCTCCGCTGTCAGCTATTGTGACACCATATCCCTCAAGTTCAAGATTTGCGCAGACACCCCGGAGAGTAATTCTGTCATCATCAATCAGCAGTATCTCATATTGTTTTATATCGTTCATGTCTTTTCATATTATTGTAATGAGTCATGCCCCATATACGCGCACAGTGCATACGCATACTGTCTGTTCTTTTTAGCCCGCCTGAGATTTTTCAGAAAGCAGAGCGATAAAACAGCAAAAAAAGTTTTATCAGGATTTTTATCACAAATTGAATGGAAATTAAATAGGGGATTTTCTGATTTGAACACTTTCTGTGATTTTTAGTTCCGGATCTTGACTGTTTCTGTTTTCCTAAATCGGGATAAACCATTTCAACAGATTAAAGAAGCCACATATAACAACGCATTCATATTTTCTATTTTTCAATATCAGCAGAAAATGTTATGTTTGGACTGACAAAGCTCTGCCGGCCGGGGTTGCAAACCCGCATGTATCAGATTAAAATTATATTCTGTTGTTTTTAATATCCTGTTATTTATAAAACAAAGTTTGCAATTCCGTCCGGGATATTTCCCTCAGCCCTGCTATGTGAAAATTTCGGACAGGCTTTCAGATCCAGTCCGGCGATCAACTGATTCATAATACGCCTGGCAGGATTTCCCGGCAGAGTCGGTTCGAATTTGCCAATTCGAACTGAGCATTTTTTATAGGTGTTCGACACATCTCAATGAAAATATTGACATGATATGTTATTTTTTTTATAATTTATTTTTACATATGAAAAAAATGAATCAGGATAAGACACCGGTGCGGATAAAAGGAATGGGAAACAGCTTGTGCATTACCTTGGATCCTTCCCAGCCGATTGATTATTTACAGAAAGAGTTACACAGGCTCTTTAAACGAATGAAGCACTTGGCCGTCAATGCGAAGGTTATTCTCGATGTGGGAGAATTGGAGGGCCATGAGGAATTAGTTGAAAAATTGGGAAAGTTTTTAAAAGAAACCTTTGCTGTCGGGTCAGTTTCAAGACCTCCTGTAAAGCAACTACCATCGGAAGAACGGAGACGGAAACAAGATATGGAATGTTCCTGGGGCCGCTATCACAGCGATGTTCTTATGCTGACAGGGCGGGTGCGGGCGGGCCAGAAGGTGACAGCTAAAAACCATCTTCTGATATTGGGAGATGTGAACCCGGGTGCGGAAGTGCTGGCGGGAGGGGATATTTTTATTATGGGAACTTTGCGCGGCACAGCAATTGCAGGCCAGCCTGACAATGAGGAGGTCATCGTGCTGGCCCTTGATTTTCAGCCCATTCAAATACAAATTGGAAAAATTGTGGCTGCGGGTCTTCCCCCTTCTCCTGAAAAACTTGCTGAATTCGCCCATGTGGAAAATGGTACCATTGTAGTGGAAGACTATCTGGAAGCAGATCCCTTTGGGCGTTTGCCATGGCCCCAGGTACGTTAAAGAAGGTTTATGATTTGTGATTTGGTCAGTGACCAATGACTAATGATGAGGTTGAGAGGTGTAATTTGGAGGGTAGAACAATTGTCATCACTTCAGGCAAAGGGGGCGTAGGCAAGACCACAGCCACAGCCTGTCTCGGCGCAGCAATTGCTTTGGAGGGAAAACGGGTTGTTGTCATAGATATGGATATCGGTCTCAGAAATCTGGATGTGGTGATGGGACTGGAAAACCGAATAATTTTTAATATTGTTGATGCGGTAAAGGGCAAATGCAAGCTGAAACAGGCCGCGATCAAGGACAGGAGAATAGACAATCTTTTCCTCATTCCTGCCTCACAAAGTGATAACAAGGGGGTTCTGACCCCCAAGGAAATGGTGCAGTTTGGTGAAGAACTTCGCAAACAATTCGACTTTGTCCTGATGGATTGTCCAGCGGGAATCGAGCGGGGGTTTGAAAATTCCGTGGCAGCAGCAGACGAGGCCATTGTGATCTGTACCCCGGAAGTGGCGTCCGTACGAGACGCGGACCGGGTGATCGGTCTTCTGTACGCACGTTCCATCACCCCCAAGCTGGTGGTCAACCGGATCGTTCCTGAAATGGTAAAAAGAGGCGATATGCTGAGTCATCTTGATATGGTGGATGTCCTGTCTGTCGAACTTATCGGGCTGGTACCGATGGATGATCAGGTGGTCATATCATCCAACACGGGCATACCGCTTGTTTTGCAAAAAAGGTCCAGAGCAGGCGAAGCTTTTCAACGTATTGCCATGCGGCTCAACGGCATGACCGATCTTCCCATTGAGGTTCCCCAGGCCCAGGGGCACTTTTGGAAAAAGATTGGCAACAAGCTGGGGATCGGTAAATAAGGAGGCTTCATGTTCAGTGATTTTTTTCGGAAGGTCAGAGGCAATAAAACCGATAGCAAAGATGTGGCAAAACAGCGACTTAAATTTGCACTGATATATGACAAGCTGGAAGTCTCCGATGACACGCTCAACAGTCTGCATCGGGACATCATGGAGGTTATCTCCCATTATTTTGAAATTGATCAGAAAGCCTTCAAACTGGATATACGCCGATCCGATGATCTGTCTGCCCTGGTCATTAATACCCCTATTTTGGGGCCGAAACACAGGGAAAGACCCCAGGCTGATTCCCCAGGCTGATTTCGGAAGCGTCCGCTCACGCCTTTGCCCGACCGAATTCCTCTTCCTGGCCGGTTTAATTGTTCACCCGTATGGAATGATAAATTTTCCGGCCGGAAGAAACACTGATTTCCGGCAGCGTTATTTCTTCAACAATCCCCCGGCCTCGGACAACGGTAACTTTAAAATGGTGCTTTCCGGGTCTGAGTATTCGTAATCTGATTAATTTCAATGACGCAGGAAGGGTTTCCCAGCATCGGGTGTCAGCTTCTTCCATGAGAAATAACGCTGCCCGCAGCAGAACCCCGATAACGGACTCGTTCTTGTGTTCCACGGCCTGAGCCATTGCTTCCTTAATCGCGGCTCTGGCGGTTTCCTTTACGACAATTTTTGACGCCCTGGCCTGTAACGACGCACTTGCCACTTTGTCAATACTCGTTGTGACAGACACGGCAGGTAAACGCTGCCCTGAGTCAGACACGATGATCTGTGCGTCTGAAAATCCCCGGGACTCGTACCGGGGAAAGGAAAAACGGATTGAAGCTGGGGCAATGATGTCGTCTGAAACTTTTACAGGGCCTGTTCCCACACCCACAAACAAAATCAGTTCCCCGGCCGGTTTTTTTTTCAGCAAAGCAAACTGGGATTTTGGAATAACCTTCTTGTAATGTTCAGCCTCTTTGGTAAAACCCAGCTGTGATCCCAGGCGGTAAAGTTCCCCTGCAACCGGATAAGGGCTATGCATGAGGCCCGCGAGTTTCTTATACTCAATGTAAGCGTCATTTGTCTGGCCGAGGTTTTCATAACAGAGCGCGATCAGAGCCCTTGTAAAATAATCATCAGCAAGTGACTCAGGATGTTTTTCCAGCACCTTCAGCGCCTTTTTTGCCTCCACAAGCGCGCTCTCATATTTGTGAAGCAGCAGGAAGTTCATCATCAGATAGGTATGAACCCACAGACGCTCACTGTATTCCCCTTTATATTGCGTTATCCAGTCGGTTGTCACAAGGGAAAGGCTCTGTCGGGAGAGGCTGATGGTCTCCTGCTCTTCAATCAGTTTTGAAGCCTTAAAAAATTCATTTATGCTTTCTTCATATCGTCCCAGATGATGCTGAATCAGCCCTTTTTCCATGAAAAGCAGAAGCTTGTCATTGCTGGGAAAATCCCTGAGTTCAGAGAGGGAATCGGCCGCTTTCAGAGGGTCATTGCTGTAGAATTCTTTTCTGGCGTTCATAAGGGGGGCGGCTGTGCATCCTGCAAAAAAAACAACCGATCCCCAGAGCGCGGCAATACATACCCACGCAATCAGGTCTTTTGAAAAAAAACAATTAGTTTTGTAAGGCAGATGACAGGACACGGCTACCACCCGATGATTGGTCTTGAAGCTTCTCTGGCAAGTTCCACGCTGTGCGCCCATGATATCAGACTGGTTTTGATATCTGTGAGTTCAAGATGAAGGCTGTAATATCTGAGAGATTTTTTCTTGAGTCTTACCTGGCGCGGCTCTTCTTTTTCAATGGAACGCAGCGTGCCGGTCAGCATATATTTGGCACCGGCCTGGCGCGCCCGCTCAATTCTTGTTTCAGGTGAAACAGCGCCGCTGTTGTACTGATAATCTGTTTCTGTGGCAATATTCCCCCGCTGGGTTTCATTGATGAACCTGAATTTTCCTGCTTTTAACAGGGCTTCCCGAATATCATCTGTGATGCCGCTGGTGTCAATATGTTCTGATGTCCGGTTTGCAATTCCATAGATAATAATGACCGGCGGCTCTGTTGTCCCTGAGAGCGGGGAGGTGGCAAGGAGCGGTTCAACAAGGTTTTTCACAATGGTTTTCTTGTCCGAGAAATCATAAGCCTCATCATAATGAAGGGCCTCGTCTGTTGAAACGGTGCGGGTGGTGGCGGTGCAGCCGATTATAAGGCAGAACGCCGAAATAACCGCAACTAAAAGTGATGATTTTATATGACTTGTCATGATGTTGCCTCCTTTAACATTCTGTATTCAGAAGAAACTGAACGCGATATCCGTTTATCGTGTCATTTTAAAAAACAGAAACGCTTTTACCGATAAAAAAAATAATGCTGATTTTTTGGAAAAAAATTATTTTAATAATAGAAAACACTGGGAGAAAGGTCAAGTTGATTTTTTCAACGGGGATATAAGAGAGGCTGAATGCAAGTCTGCATAAAGTTAGCGAAGTTTGAGAGATTTCAGTAAACTGGCTCGGAACAGAAACGACTCAGATAAAATTTGCAATTTTACAAAAAGCGTGCTTTAGTAATGAATTCATGAGTCATAGCACAGATGTGGCTGAACATCTGAACTGCATTTTTGTTTAAACTTTAAAAAGAGGAAGTTATGAAATATTTTACAAAGAATTAAAAACAATTTATTCAGAACCTATGACTGCCGGATATCTTAAACAAGTTAAAAATATAACGGAATCCGACAGGACGCAAAAGGCTTTGAACCCGGGGTGATGAAAATGTTTCCAAAGCTCTGAAAAAGCTGATCCCGTTTTTGTTCCCCGCATTTTTTAACTGCCTGATTTTTAAGTCATAAAAAATTTGCGGAATAAAAATGGGATCGCAATTATCAGCCGGGTTTGTGACATTTTCATCACTCCACTTTGAACCTGTTGCTGAGACAAAAGGAGATTTCATAATGTTGCAACCTGAAAAAAAGATGATCTCACCTGAAGAATATTTCAAAATGGAACAGACTTCCGAATATAAAAGTGAATATTATCAAGGGGATATTTTTGCCATGTCCGGGGCTTCGGTGAATCATAATCTTATTGTGTCGGATGTGATCACCGCTTTAAATACTGCCCTGCGGGGTTCCGACTGTGTTGTATTCCCAAGCGATATAAAAGTTCAGGCAGATGAATTGCAGCATTATACTTACCCTGACATAAGCGTGGTGTGCGGGGATATTGAATTTATCGCGGATCATGATGATATAATTGTCAATCCGGTGGTTATTGTCGAAGTTTTGTCCGAATCCACAGCAGATTATGACAGAGGGTCCAAGTTCAAAGCATATCGTAAAATCAGCTCATTACGCAATTACATTCTGATTGATCAGTATGGTTATTCTGTTGAAAATTTTTTCAAAAACAAAGAAGACAAATGGGAATTGGAAGAATTTGAGAATTTAAACGAGGTGGTTAAAATCAAATCTGTCGGTGTTGAATTATCTCTGGAAAACATCTATTATCATGTTCATTTTTAATGAAAAGATCGGATAGTTATACTCGATAATCAAGTTCGTTTTGTCATCGGTAAGGGGGGGGCGGATGTCCGGACAACTAATATTATCGGCCTGTTCTCAGGACTTTACACAAAATCATATATGGCCGGCAGAAATCATATACAAAAGTGGGAAAGTTTTCTGCCCTCGGATTTCATAGTTTCAGCAGATCGAAAAGTTTTCGGGCTGTCACAGGGCGAACGGGGGAGAAACCCGGCTTTTTCCGCGGGGGGAGCGACCCGTCTTGGAAAAAAAGCCGGGTTTCTTTGCCTCATATTCCGCAAACTTTTCGATTTACTGAGTTTATCATACAATAAAAAATATAAGAAATTTCTCATAGAAAGGAATACGAATGAATCTTCTGGAAAAGACCATTCAAAACATAAAAGCACCTGATAAGGAAGTGTATGAGGCTGCAAAAGAAAGACTGCGAAATCAGGCACGTCCTTCCGGAAGCCTGGGCATACTGGAGGATGTGGGCGCAAGGCTCGCAGGCATCTTCAGTACGTTGGATGTAAAATTGGCAAACAAAGTGGTTATCACCTGTGCCGGAGATCATGGTATTTGTGAGGAAGGCGTCAGCCTGTTTCCCTCGGACGTCACCCCGCAGATGATTTATAATTTTGTCAAATGGGGCGCGTCTGTCAATGTCCTTGCCCGTCACGCCGGTGCCGAAGTTAAGGTGGCCGACCTCGGGGTTGCCTGTGATTTTGACCCGAGCCTCCCAATTTTTCACAAAAAAGTGCGTAAAGGAACTTCAAATTTTGCCAGAGGACCTGCCATGACCAGGGACGAAGCAAAAAAAAGCATTGAAGCTGGGATTGAAATTGTGGAGGAACTCTTACAGAATGAACCTGTCCATATCCTCGGCACAGGAGATATGGGGATCGGAAACACGACCCCGTCCACTGCCATCATTGCTGTCTATTCAAAACTTTCCGTGGCGGAACTCGCAGGGAGAGGCACAGGAGTGGATGATGACGGTCTTAAACGAAAAATTACAGCGATTGAAAAAGGATTGGCATTGAACAATCCTGATCCGAATGATCCCATTGATGTTTTGTCCAAAGTGGGCGGCTTTGAAATCGGGGGACTTGCAGGGCTGGTTATCGCCGCGGCCGCATATGGCATTCCTGTGGTGTGCGACGGTCTCATATCAACCGCAGGAGCCCTGATTGCCTGCGAACTGGCACCGGCAGCCCGGAACTATCTTTTTGCAGGCCATAATTCTGTGGAAGTGGGGCATGCCTTTATGCTGAAACATTTGGAACTGTACCCTCTGCTGGATTTGAAATTTCGTCTGGGAGAAGGAACCGGCGCGGCCCTTGCCATGGAGCTTATTGACGCTGCAACCCGCATCCTGATTGAAATCAAAACATTTGAGGAGGTTGGTATCCAGGACGCTCAGTAATTTAAAGGGCATTTTTCTGTTCCTGAATACGATTTTCACCCCATTGACTTTTCCCTTTAAGAGCGTGTTTGAATTTCGGTAATCAGGTTTTTCTCTGTTACTCGATGTTCAAGTTTTTTTTGTTCAAGCCGGGTCAGAAAACCTGATCATCGAGTGTTCAGAACCAAACAACAGAGAAGTCAGATAAGAAGAGGATTTTTTTCCCTTTCTTATCTCCCTTTCCTTTGATGTCTGACGAAACTGATTCTGATGGATTTATGATTTTATAACGCCTTAGCACATTGTCGTATTTTTTGTCGGATGCGAAATTCCCCGCATCGGAGATGCAGTGTCCTTACATACTGAAAAACACCTGATTATAAAGGATTTAGAGGAGGCTGACCAGGCCCTGTAAGGGCGGCATATTTGTAGCATCGCCAAGCCCCGCGGGGGGCAAGGTTCGCAGCCCCCCGGCCAGGCCCTGTAAGGGCGGATTTGCAGCATTCTGCAAATATGCCGCCCTCACGGAGCGTTACCGGCCCGGCATGACGGATGCTGCAAATATGCCGCCCCCACGGGGCTTTACCGCATATGCATCAGGCTAAGATTACAACCTACTGTTTTTATTAACTCTGATTTTGCCGGACGGGGTTTGCAACCCCGTCCGGAATATTTTCCGGATCGCCGCCTGCAAACGTTTCGGACGGGGTTGCAAACCCCGTCCGGCAGCCGTCCCGCATTCTTAGCCTGATGCATATGGGCTTTACCGGCCTCCCCTAAATCCGTTATAATCAGGAAAAAAACAGTCCGGAGTGCAAATCGCTTGTGCATACACGGCCGGAAACACTGACAGCGATGGCTTTTCACAAAGCAGTGATTTGCATTCCGGAGTGACAGACATTATCTTAAAGCTTATAAGTCACAAAAACGGTCCGAAATGCTGTCCATAAAATTTTCATTTTTTTTTTTTTTTTTTTTCAAATTTGTAACCTATAGTACTTAGATTTAGGTATGTCCCGGCATGATTTTTGCATGGGAAGGTTGTCCCGGAAAAAAAGCCGTTTCCGGGCCTGAAAATTTCATTCGTCCGTTCGGAATCCCGGAGGCCGCCTCTGTATGCAACTTTCGTGCCAGGACATACCTAAATCTAAATACTATATTTGTAATTTTTAATATGGTATAAAAAATTTATATAAACGGCCATGAGTTGCCAGTCACAACGAACGATGAAAGTCTTACAGTTTTTTACTAAGGGAACTCGAAATAAATAATATACCCAATACAAAAAATGTAGGGTGGGCGGAACGAAGCGCAACCCACCTTGTGCGGTGGGTTGCGCTTCGTTCCGCCCACCCTGCACCGGGTATTTTATTTTTGGGGAAATCCCTAACACTTAACACCTGACACCTGACACTTTCATATAAACGGGCATGACCTGAACAAAAATATTGGGAAATTGTACGGACAGGCACTTATGTGAAATACCGGTTTTGTAATGTACCTGCATCAAAAATCGCTATTTCTGATACTCAGAAACCCGGGGCTTTGGGTGCAAAAATAATTTTATTTTTGAAAGGAGACAAAGCAGAAAATATGGCGAGTTTAAAAAGCAAAACAAATCAGGTCCTCGCTTTCTCGAAAATGACAGAAGTATCCCCTGTTCCTCACCTTCGGAAACCAAGTGTCTGTTCATAAATTTTTCCACATTTATTTATAGAAAAATATGCAGAAAGCTTTTGCCCAGGTACTTAAACTTCGGAACGGAACATGGATGCCGAAATTCCTCCTGAAAGCAGGAAAAATCAAGGAGGTGAAAAATGAGACGCGAACGGAGAAGATCAACCCGCTTCTTAGTGCGGGAAGAGGCATTTGTTTCAGTGGGTGTCAGCAAACCTAAAATCGGGAAAATCGGAGACATAAGCAGAGGGGGGCTGTCTTTTGAATATTTGGTCAACTATATAAGGGATAAAAATAACAGTGAAAATCTGGTCAAAGACTTTCTGAGGGCAGAGATATTCTTTATCGGAGGAGGATTCCGTCTGACTGATGTTTCATGCAGGATAGTATATGATATGATGAAGTATGTGCTGACCTACTCTCCCATCGTGAGAAAGCGATGTGGCATAAAATTCGAAGAACTGACAGAAGATCAGATAGGCCAGCTGGGAACGTTTCTTGCGAATTATACTGCCGGATTGGCCCCCTGGCATGGCCGACAAAAATAAATCAGACGATCAGCAGATCGAAACGTTTCCGGGCTGTGCGCGGGACAGCCGGGAAACCCGGGGGTTCCCCGGTTGTAATCAGCAGTAAGTCGGGTCATTTTTTTCTGATTATAACGGATTCAGGGGAGGCCGGCCAATGCTGCAAATATGGGTGTGTCCCGCCTTTCACACATCCGAAAAAATCAGCCACAAAGGCACAAAGACACAAAGGAGGCACAAAGAGACTTCGTGAGACTTCGCGCCTTCATGGCAAAAAAACGGATGTGTCCCGCCTTTTATCCAAAAAAAATCAGCCACAAAGACACAAAGGAAGCACAAAGAGACTTTGTGAGACTTTGTGAGACTTTGCGCCTTCGTGCCTTCGTGGCAAAAAAACGGATGCGTCCCGCCTTTTACACATAAAACCTGTTCCTGTGTAAAAGCCGGGGCACACCCGCAAATATGCCGCCCTTACAGGGCCTGGTCGGCCCTCCCCTAAATCCGTTATAATCAGATTTTTTTTAATTTTTGCAAAAAAAAATTTAAAAAAAAATGACCCGGCCTACAAAAAAAATTGCTAATCAAAAAGCACGGACCGAACAATAGGGCCGACAACACCGTCACTCAGAATTTCATTCTTCTCCTGAAACTGCTTGATCACCTTATGGGTATGAGGCCCGAAAACACCGTCAACAACGATTCTGAACCCCGCGTTTTTTAAGCCCTGCTGCATCCTTTTCACATCATCTCCCCGCATATAGGGCGTTGTCAGAAAAAGCATTCTTTCAGGCTCATCTTCAGAAGGAAACTGAAAGGGTCTGTTTTCAAAAGCCGCGTCATTCATACATGCTAACTGAGGGGATTGCGGATAGCGGTTATATCGTAAGGAATTCTGAACACGCTCCAAAAGATTTCTTCGGGTGATATATCCGCCGGTCTCCCGCATATGCTTACAAAAATAATAGGTAAATGCCCCATTATAATTCCCGTTGATATAAGCATCAGCCGATTCCTGGTCTGACCGGCAGGCTGACCAGAGGATATGATTCATCGTACTCCTGTTTCCTGATCTGTTTGCCGAGGTGAAGCCTCTGAGCGTCAGCTCGGGCTCTTCGCCTTCATAACGATATGCAATATCCGGCGGAGGGCTAATGTATCTCCCCATCGGAGAATGTTCTGCTGACCGGCTCAGAGAGGTTGTACCGTCACCTGAATGGCAGCAATCCAGTATAACCTCCAATAAAGATCCTTCGGGCAGTTTGCGGAAAATTTCATCAAAATCATCATCAAGAACAAAGCGGCCATCCCAGTTAAAATCCCAGGGACAGATCAGTTCATCCATGCCGTCCTGAAGTTCATCCCCGTTTCTGTCACGAATCTGGGCTCCGTGACCTGAAAAATGAAACATCATAAAATCGCCGGGTTCTGCCAGTCTGACCATATATCTCAGCCTGTGAAGGATATTTTCTTTGGTTGCCCGGGCATCCACCAGGACCCGAATATCATTATTCCTGAATCCCAGACAAGTTTTCAGGATATTTCGCATATTGCTGATATCATTTAAGCACCCTCTCAGGTCCCTGATACCCCGATAGTCATTGATCCCTACCAAAAGCGCTCTTCTTGCCATCGTAATCCTCCTTGTTGGTTGTTGAGGCTTTTTGGGGGCTTGGGGCGAGAGGCAAGAGGCGTTTTCTGTCCCCCTCGCCTCGTGCCTCGCACCTCACGCCCCCCTCAGAATTTCCCCAATATTTTGAAAACCCGAATACTGTTCACCATGAATTTTTTCCCGTACAAAAACCGCCAGTTCTTCGGATGATACAGATTTTGTAAGATTGTTGACGTCAACGATTGTCACGTCTCCTTCTTTAACCGTATAGTTGAGCAATGCCAGGGCATACCATTCAGCAACGTGTTCTTTGTCTAAAAAAATAACACGGCCCCCGATCTTTTTGAACTCCTCAAGCATTTCATTTGTGGCTTTCCATTTTGGTGGTGCCGGAATCTCACATCGTGCATCCCGAATATAAAAAACCTTCCCATTGGAGGAGTTCTCCAAAAATTCAATGCCCCTTTTCAGCGTCGCCCTGACATACGGATTATTCAACTCCGTATCTATGATAAAAATCACATCAGATGCCTGCTCCCCCTTCTTTACCTTACAACTGAAATCCAAATATTTATCTTCAGGACGGGTCAGAGATTCAATTTGAAAACTGTTCTCGGACGGTATATTACTCAGATAAAGCTCCAAGGCCCGGCCCAGTCTGCTGCGGTCCGGCTGATAGCGGTTAAAATCAGTTCTGATGATCTTGCACTGATTTTCAAATTCTTCCTTTAATTTCTCAAGCGGCAAAACAGGGGAAGCAAGCTCCTTATCCGGATAAAGGATTTGCTTCAGTCGCTGGTTTGCCAGCATGATCACCTGTCTTGGCGTGTGAAGGCGGGTCTTGAACATGCCTGTGAGCCTGTCCTGATCAAACGGGAAAAGATCACCCGTGTCATCTTTTCCAAATACGAAGGCCAGGCGGCTTCTGATAATTTCAAGAGACTGGGTGTCATTGCATCCTTTCAGCTGAAATTCGTTTGTCTTCAGCCGGGTGATCACCTGCTGATTTAATTTTTTTGTGAAGGTCTCTTCCCATTGCTGTCCCCTGACAAAAACAAGGGGCAGCATGGCTTTTGCCTTATCCACTAAAAATTCCACCATTTTTCCCAGAGAATGGATTTTCGCATCTGTATCGTAATTTTCCAAACGATCAAAACACACCACCAGCGGCTTTCCGTAATACGCGAGCAATGCGCCTAAACAGCTTAAAATATGGCGAGATTTCTGCTCCAGCAAATTCGGTGAATCTTCCATGCGGTTGGTCACCCGGAGCAATGCGGCATCTTCATCGTCAATGGCAATGCCTTTGAGCCAGTCCATGGCAGCCGATCTTTTTGACGGACTTTGATATTGAAACAAGACCTTAAAAAATTCTTTGGGAATATCAGGAAATTTTGCCCGCATAAACTCAATGGCTTTTCTTTCACTTCTTCTTTTTTCGATCACCGTCTTAAAAGATTTGCCCAAATCTCTGAGCATCCCCAGGCTGATTTTTTTTGCTTTAAAAAGCCCCACTGGATCGCTTCGCAACTCATCGAAAAATTTGTCCATTTTTTCAATATCAGAGGGATAAATTTTTTCGCCGACCTCCTTAAAGCTTTTTGCCAAAATAATATCAAGCTGGGTGGTGGCTGAAGATTTGTTAATGGGATAACAAAGATTGACAATGACTTCGCGCAGAAGATAGCGATAGGTTTGCTGGGGATCCTCAATGGGCTGGATATAAGCAAAAGAAAAGGGAAATTCAGATTCTCTGTCATATCTGAGAATTCTGCTGATGAGGTGTGTCTTTCCGCTGCCCACTTCTCCGAACACCAGCCCCGCGCAGGGAAGGGCAGGATTTTTTATCTTTTGCTCAATGAGCTGGAAGATTTCCTTAAACGCACGCTCATTAATGGATTTTACATCCAGATATTTATCTTCCCAGGGGTCTCCGACGCTTGAAGAAGTAAAAGGGTTTTCCTGATTTAATATATTGATTTTTCTGTCATTATCGTTCATCATTTTCTCCCCACCAGGTCAAATTGATATAAAGTACGCCGTGTTCATCTGTAAAAGAATTTTTGATCTCTTTTTCAGTCATTATTGAGGGGTCTCCGCCATGAAGTTCAATAGTATAATCTGCCATTAATTCTTTCAGGGTATTGTCAAAATGCTCTCTGTCCCAGTTCAGATATTCCCGGATGCGATGAATACGAACAAAGTTCTGTCCTTTGCCGACTTTGTTATATGCTGCCTTAAATGCGGCACGACCGCTGATATAACTGTCTCCGATATTCATCTGTCTTCCGATTTTGGCGGAAATTTTCAGGCATGGTATATGATTTTCATTAAAGGTGCAAAGGACAAAACCTTCTTCCAACAGCTTGTTGAGATTGGTAATAAAAATTTTTTTATTCATGGGCAGATTTTTAGCCAGATTTTTTGAAGATATCCCGGGATTTCGTCTGATTTTATCCAGAATCATATCTTTTAGGGACATTTTAAAGCCGATATAAGCGGACTTCGCCCCTTTATAGGCCAGTATGCTGTTTCCCAGATAAGGCTTCAGACGTTTCAGAACATCTGCTGTGCGTGCATTGTTTTTTATGAGGCCCAGTTGTCTCAGCAAAACAGCCGACAGGCTGTTTCTGATTTGTGTAATGGTAAGGTAGTCCTTGTTCTTTTTTTTTAATAACTCTGAAATTTGTTTTTCAATATCAGGGGATTTGTGATTTGTGATTTGTGATTTGTGATTTGTGATTTGTGATCTGTCATTTGCCATTTCTTTTTAACCTCTTTTTTAACGATATTCTCCCTCTTGCTTTTGCAGGCAAAGGCACTAACCATATAATATTGACAAACTGCGTGTCATCCGCTTTGAGCAAATCCTCAATCTGTTCATCTGTCATGGCGGATGTGTCACCGCCCGCAAGTTCGATTTTCTGGTCATGTGCCAGATCCAAAACCGTTTGGTCAAATTCGTCCCGGGTCATTTTGGATAAGGCCCTTAATCGGTCAATTCTGTGGGTTTTTCTGCTTTCCAGCCTGACGGTGGCAATTTTGAGCGATTTTTCCTTGTCCATATTTCGCCTTTCCTCTGCATGGTTATCTTAATCCCAACATTCTGTCAATATCCTGAAATACCTTGAAGTTAGTCTGAAAATTCTGTCCGGGGACTCCTTTTTTTACACGCCTCATCTGGCTGACAGATCGCAATTTTGCACTCCGGAAAAGATTTTTGATCTGCTGATTATAATTTATCTTTGTTTATGGTATATACCAATACCGTTCGGCACGATTTTTGCATACATTTGTAACTAACTGAATTCATATATCCGGGAAACTGAAATCCCGAAATGTCCGCCGGGCGTTTTTCGGAAACAATTTCTCCAAAATGCGGAAATGCCGGGCATTTCCGTCCGGCTATGCAAAAATCATGCCGAACGATATTGGGTATATACCAATTCTTTCACTAAGTTTTGCATTTGTTCCCTCTGACTTGTGTTAAAAACATTATATTTTTGAATAACAGCATGTTATATATTTGTCCGTCATAAAGAGCGATATTTTGTATAACATGCAATTTCAGGAAGTTATGACCGAATATGCTTTTGCCTTCCTGATGCGAAAAATTTTTGTGCATTTTCAAATGCTGTGAAACACGGATATCAGTCTGTTTTAATTTAATAAAAGCCTTAACATGAATTACCAGGGAGCCAAAGTTCTTTCATGTTTCGTTGTGAGCGGACCGCTTATGACTGTTTATATGAAAAAGGTGTTAAGTGTTAGGTGTTAGGTGTTAGGAAAAATTACAAATTTTTCATGCCTCGTTGTGACCGGCAGGTCATGCCCGTTTATATGAAAGTGTTAAGTGTCAGGTGTTAGGTGTTAGGTGTTAAGTGTTAGGAAAAACTGCAAAACTTTCATACTTCGTTGTGACCGGCAGGTCATGCCCGTTTATATGAAAGTGTCAGGTGTTAGGTGTTAGGTGTTAAGTGTTAGGAAAAACTGCAAAACTTTCATACTTCGTTGTGACCGGCAGATCATGGCCGTTTATATGAAAGTGTCAGGTGTCAGGAAAAACTGTAAAATTTTCATTTTTCGTTGTGACCGGCAGGACATAGGAGTTTATATGAAAGTCATTTATTGTGTGTCTTCGTGCCGTTGTGGCATTCGCTGTTTGTCCGTGTTCTCTCCAGTTGAAAAAAGTTGCACATGGCGTTTAATAAGTTCCGCAAAAGAGGGGCGGATTACTGTATCAGGTATTTCTGATTTCATATTTGGATTCAGTTTCTTCCATCATCAGTTCCATCTGGCTTGGCGTATTTGAATATTTACGATAGGATTCAACAGTTTTTTTTGATAGTTTTACAGATTTCTCTTCTTTGTCAATTCCGATATATCTTCTTCCCTCACTTATTGCCGCTATTGCTGTTGTCCCGCTGCCAATAAAACAATCCAATACAATATCCCCGGGGTCTGTTAAAAGCCTTATGGCTCTTCTGGGTAATTCTGTTGGAAACTTTGAATCATGATCCGCGTTGCTTCGGACAGAAGGAATTTCCCAAATCCCTCTTGAACCCCAGTCAGTCCACTCCTGCCTGGTCAGTCTTGATCTGTCAATCTTTGTAACACCAGGTTTCCAAAAAATATATAAATATTCAAATTCGTCAACTGAACGATATGAAATCGTGTGCCATTTGGAATTTTCCCAGGCTGCGTCTTTTACCCATATACGTCTGTCATAAGCAAACAGACCCGCATTCAGGGCCATTTCTTCTATCATGCCGCCGACGATCAGAACTCTTGTCTGAGACTGATATTTTCCTCCCCGTATGTTATTTCCGTTTAACCTTCTGTCAATTGTCTGTTCACTGCAACCAAAATGTTTTGCCAGTTTGTATCTGTTCCAGTCAGGATGCTTTGTCTTTACTTCTAATATTTGTTCCTTTGTCAGTCTGATTTTTCTTCGGGAAATATTTTCCGCCATTATTTTAGGCATGGATTCATCTTTGAAGCACAATATGTCAGCGATATTAATTGCTAAAAATCCCCCGGGTTTCAGTAAGGCATAATGAAGATTTATTGTTTCTCTGAGCAGAATTTTCCAATCTTCAAAACTCAGGTCTTTTTCATAATTTTTGCCGACAAAATAAGGCGGTGACCAAATACTTAACGCAACTGATTCAGGTTCTATTCTTCTAAGCAAAATTTTTGCATCACCATGATAAATCTGATCAGGTGAAAGGTAATCTGTCAATTTTATGAGTCCCATTGTCCTGTACACTCCATAAAAGATTCATTATAAAATATTCTTTGAACACGCCAAGATGCTTTTGATTTTAATTTGGCAAAGCTCAGTCTGACCCGAAAATCCTCGCCTAAAGTGGGTGCATTTCTTCCAGCCAGCCAAATATTATCATCATAAGTTGGATTGTATTTGTGTTGTAACAGCCCGTTAGGTATGCTTGCAATAGTGACTTCTTGCAGATGGTGGATATTATCTGTATCCTGATATTTGAAATGTACCAGGGATGTTGTCGTCAAATAGTGATTTTCACCATATTTTGAGATTTCAGGCAGAAAACCTTTTTCATCAATTTCACTGTCTGATCGCTTCTGACGCACTCGCATAGATGTCTGAGACATCTGTATTGTTGCTGATCTGTTCTCTTTTTCTGCCTTTGAATCTATGAACAAAGCCTGTCTGACAGTCTGTTCCGGCATGATAATGTATCTTGCCTTTTTATAATCAACTGTTCCGTATATCCGTTGCGGAACATTGTAACCTGCCAATCTGTCTAATAATTCTCTGGTTATGTCTTCTGCAATATCTTTCACCCTGTCAGGCGATTTTAGAAAAACTTCATGGGCTTCCATCCCGAAATCTGTAATTGCCTGAAAAATCCAACGAAGGGTAAGCTTCTCCACTTCCTCTATTTCGTCAAGTATCAACTCTTTTGGATGTTTTTCGTTCATAGCTCTCTTTTTCTAATGCGTGAATATGCTCCCTCCCTTTCATGTCGTCCGTTGAAAGGATATTCCCAATGCCCTGTCAAAATCCTTAAAAACCTTGTAACCGCGGCCATGTATTTTTTCCCGGACAAATAAGGCAAATTCTTCCTGTGATACAGGTTCTATATGATTATTCACATCAATAACTGTCACGCCTTGTTCTTTCACTGCCCTGCTGAGGCGTTCCAGCGCGCACCATGTGCCGGCCTGTTCCCGGTCTAAAAAAACGGTGTTGCCTCCAAGTGATTTAAAATGTATAAAATTTTCCTTCGGAATTTTCCATTCAGAAGGATGCTTATGACGTTCATCCCGAATATAGAAAGCTTTGCCAAACGCATTGTTTTCAAGAAAAACAATGCCTCTTTTGAGATGGGCTGCTACGGAACTATGATTTTTTGTCATGTCTATGATAAAAACAGAGGGAACAATCAGGTTTTCCGAAAACCTGATCTCGCAGGAAATATCAACATATTTTGTCTGAAAATCAGAAGGGTTAGAGAAGCTGACCTCAAATTTGCTTTCAGGTGACTGAGTCAGATAAAGCTTCAGCGCTTCTCTTAATATTTCCCGCCTGAGTTCGTAAGTTTCAAAATTATCCGTGATCTCCTGAAATCTGGTCTCAAATTCTTCCCTCAGTTTTTCAAATGCGGAAGGGGATGTGGTATCCTTGCTATCTGTTTCAGGGGGGGATGTCAGATGATGTTTTGCCAGTGTGATAACATCTCTGGGGCTGTATTTCCCGATTTCAAAAATTTGGGTCAGCGCGTCTTTGTGAGAGGTGTAAATATTTTCAGCCTCATTCTCTCCGTACACAACTATCAGGCGATGCCGCACAAGTTCAATGGCCTGGTCCGGGCTGCAATACTCAAGCTCAAATTTTTCCGGTTTTTCAAGACGGTCAGTGATGTGAAGGTCTAATTTTTTTCTGAATTTTTCCTCCCATAGCTGGCCTCTTACAAACGCAACGGGCACCATGGCAGCTGTCCCGTCCACCAGAAATTCGATCATTTTTCCAAAGGAACGGATTTGTGCATCTGTTTCGTAATTTTCCATGCAGTCAAAACAAACCACAAGGGGCTGTCCATAACGGGCCAGCAACACCCCGATAAATTTTAAAATACTTCTGGCCTCATTTTCCAGAAAATCTTCAGATGCGTTGTGACGGTCCGGGGTACCGAGCAATGACGTTTCATCCTCATCAATCACCTCCCCTTTAAGCCAGTCTTCCGCGGCTGCTCTTTTTTCTGAAATTCGATATTGAAACAGGACCTTCAGAAATGTTTTGGCACAGCTTCCCCTTAATGATGCCATTGCTTTTTTTTCAATGTCCTGAATCTCAGGAGCAATATCCGGGCTGAAAAGATATGCCGGGTTTTTTCTGAGTTTGGCAAGAATATTCTGATAGTTTTCTTTATCAGCAACCCGTTCTTTTCTCACAATGACATCTTTAAAGATTTTGCCCAAATCTCTGATCACAGACAAACTGATTTTCTTTGTCTCCAAAATGGTATTTGCTTTTTTAATTAATATTTTCAAAGAATTATCATAAGTTTCACGCCTGGATGTCCGGCATTCTGTTTCAATGGTCTCTTTGAAAATCTCCGTCAGTATTCTGCCCATCTGAGTGATGTTTGAAGACTTGTCTGTCTGATGGCGGAGATTGATGATAATTTCACTCAGGAGATGGCGATAGGTTCTTTGCGTATCAATAATGGGTTCAATATAAGCCAGGGAAAAAGGGGAATCTGTCCGAATACCATGTCTGAGTATTCTGCCAGTGAGGTGGGTTTTGCCGCCCCCGGCCTCACCAAGCACCAGACCGGCAAGGCCAAGAGCAGGGGTTTTTGTCTTTTGCTCAATCAGATGACAAATTTTTTCAAAAGGGTGTTTGTTTATGGATTCAACATCCGGGGATATGTTTTCCCAAGGATTTTCCGCGCTGGATGAAGGAAACGGATCCTTTTCATTTAAAATATCAGGAGATTCAATGTTGTCCATCATTCTTTCCTTTCCATGTCACTGTGACATAAAATATGCCATTTTCATCTATGAAAGAATCATTAATCTCCTGGTCTGTCATCAGCGAAGGATCCCCTCCCTGAAGCTGAATAACATAATTGCGTCTCAGATATCTCAGCACCCTGTCAAAATGTTCTTTGGGCCAGTTCAGATGTTCCCGAATGCGATGGATACGGACAAAGCTCCGGCCTTTGCCAACCATATCATAAGCTGTTTTGAATGCGGCACTCTCATCTGAAGGTTCTTTCCGAGGGGCCGCCTGAATTTGCTCCGGTCTTTTGATTTCAGATGAAATTGTCAGGAAAGGCTTGTAAGTTTCATTTAAGGCACATAAGACTCTGCCTTCCTCCAGAAGCTGATTCAGGTTGGAAATGTAGTCTTTTTTAAGCATGGGCAAATACTGAGCCAGCTTTCCTGCTGAAGACGAGCCGGATTTCTGACATATTTTATTGAAGATAATCTCCTTTAACGGCATGTTAAAACCGATATAGCTGGTTTTTGCCCCTTTGTATTCCCGAATATCACCTTTTATATAGGGCCGCAGTTTTTTGAGAACATCTGCCGGGCCTGAATTTTTTGTAAGCTCCAGATATTTTAGCAAAGCAGTGGGAAGACCGGTTCTGATCTGTGTTATTGTAAGATAATCCTTTTCCGATTTTTTTAACACATCTGAAATTTTTTTTTGAATGTCAGGAATGATCTCCTTTTCCATGAATAATTCCCCCATTGTAAAGCCAAACTCACCAGCGCAAAGGGCGGAGAGATAGCAACGAACAGCACCCCCTTGCATCCGTGTGTATCGCCGAGTTATACCTTTTTATTCAACATCTCCCATAACAATTTTTTCAATTATTGACTCATGAATTGGGTCATACCAATTTATTTTTTCACCAATCAAATCCCTTACCTTTTCGATTTCATCCTCAGTTAATTCTCTATTAAATTCCTGAATAGCAACCGTTTGAATATCTTCGATATTTAATGAATAAATAATATCGTTTTTATTTTTCATATTCCTCCAAAATCATAGATAAAAAATATTTTCTCTATGCCATTTTATTGCATTAGGGTGTGGATGATTTTGTTGGTTCCCAGGTAAAGAAATAAACAGGTCTTCTTTTAACATTTGTCCCATAAAGTTATAATTCCACATCCTACCAAAGTCAGCAGACAAATCTTGAATTTTTCCTGAAACAAGAACCTTAAAATTATCTTTCAAAGTAAACCAGCCAACATCGAATGCCCAATGATGTAAACGACATAATGCTAATCCGTTCAAAATATCATCTTTTCCATTTGAACTGTGAGGAACAATGTGTGCGGCTTCCACTTCCCACTGGTGATTATCCGGTGAGTAAATTTTCATACCGCAAACAGCACATTTAAAATCGTATGCTTCGATAATTGCTTGTCTGAAAGCGCGACTACGGAGTTTAATTTTTTTGGCGATTTTTATAGGTTTTTTAATTTTTTCAAAAGGATTATAGTTTTCCGATCTTTCTTGCTCAATCATTTTCTTTACTATCTTTTGAACCAATACCGTTCAGCACGATTTTTGCATACATTTGTAACTAACTGAATTCATATATCCGGAAAACTGAAATCCCGAAATGTCCGCCGGGCGTTTTTCGGAAACAATTTCTCCAAAATGCGGAAATGCCGGGCATTTCCGTCCGGCTATGCAAAAATCATGCCGAACGATATTGCTTTTGAACCTCAAAATATCTTATTGGCAAGATTTCTTTATGAGTTAAAGGAATATTTAATAATTCGAGTTCCCGCTCATAACCATCCTCTGTAAGCATCCATTCTTTTTTATTTGTTAGCTTCATCGTCTGAGTAGGTCGGGATACTAATTTTTCTTTTACTAAAGAGTCAGCAGCACGAAATAACAAACGATGCCAAAGGTAAGATTTTTTCTGATTATAACGGATTCAGGGGAGGCTCCGATTTCGGGAGGCTGCGCGCGACCTTCCGTTTTCGCAGAAAGCCGGACGGACATTCCCGGAAAACGTCGGTTTCCGGGAAAACAAATATCCTGAATTTCCGGTTCCCGGAACCCCGTGACGGACAGATTTTCCATTCTGACATATAGTCATTTCAGGATGTTGTGCCCTCCCCTAAATCCGTTATAATCAGGATTTTTACTCTGTTTTCTTTTTTATAAATAGTTTCAAGATACGCTGTTCTTTGTTCTTCTTTCAAACCAAAATCATCTGCAATTTCTTCAACAATATCTTCGGCAGCACTAAACTCTTTGATTACTCCATTATGATTGAATAATGATTTTAATAATGCCAGCTCAACTTCTTTTCGAGGTGGCATTTTTAAATTTTCAAGCATTTTTTTCTCGTAGCTCATTGCTTTATTCCGTGAGTGTAGTAATATTATCAGGTTAGGCATTCTTCAGAAAAAGCGGCCCTCTTATTACATTCGGTTGCCAAATATAAAGCATTCGTCGGATAACCCTTATCCCTGTTGACCCAGTTTGAAACATTTTTTCCAAATCCGCTACCAGCTTTTGAATTGTCTCTGATCTTATCTGTTTTGCTTAATTTTTTTAGTCGGTTTTTCGCCCAATCACCCATCGGAACCATGACAGACTCCTGGTACATTTTGAATTTTTTTGATTTATTAAACTGAAGACATCGTTCCCAGGCATCTCTGAAACGGTTAGGCCATTTACCAGGAAAACAGTTCTTCTTATGCCATACAAACTCTTCAGTCCAAAGCCAGCCTTGTTTTCTCATTTCCAATATTAATTCAATGACATAAGTATATCTTTCACCGTTTATGGCTTTTTCTTTTATGTTGAGAATAAACGTGCCATCAGGTTTTAAAACTCTGAGAAACTGTTCTGAACGGGGTAAAAACCATTTTACATATTGATTTGGCTTTATTCCGCCATAGGTATTATTTCTGCTATCAGCATATGGTGGCGAGGTAACTATCAGATTAAAGTGATTATCAGGGAATGTTTTCAGCATTTCCAAACAGTCACCTGTTATTATTTTAGTTTTTGGTATTGCCATTGACTATCTCCAAATATTCAGCGTTTCCAAGGTGTTGCATCGATCTATATAAACACGCCCTTTCAAAGCTTTTACAAAATGTTTTTGATTTACAGAAAATAAAAGTTTGCATAGATTTTTGAATCGTGATAATATTATATAATTTTAGTTAAGACCGTATTTTTTAAGTATCTGGAAAAAACGAAGTGAGGTTAGCAATTTTTATGAAAATTGTAAAGAAATACCTTAATTAAATAAGAGGCAAAAATTTCCCAAATTCAAAAGAACAAAGCGTATTGCATTTGAGGAACAAATAATAAGGATAAAAAATAAGGGGGATGTGTTATCGAAAAATAACGCAGATAAATCAGAAGGGGGAATTGGTACGCCTGGCAGGATTCGAACCTGCGACCTACGGATTAGCTTACCACTACAGATTTCCCTGCCAACCCGGAAGGGTTGTTTGTGGTCTGGACCATATCTTCACCATCTCAGGTGCAGCACATATGGCCTCTACGGATCCTTACCACAGAAAAGTCTGTGTATTGTAAGTTTCCTCGGTATTGCCATCATCAATCATCCCCCGCGGGGAGAGATAATCCTGTTAAGGTTTCACCGATACAGTGCTGTCCACTTTGCCGGTTCCTGTTTCCCGACAAAGGCTCCTATTTTTGTTGAAGTCCGTTGCTCTATCCAGCTGAGCTACAGGCGCATACCCATTAGTGAATTGCCATATAGCATGTCTTTTTTTACAAGTCCATAAAAAACGTACATGCTCACTCAATATTTTTGTTTTTTTTCTTTAATCGTTTGAATTTAAATCGTTTTTAACGGTATAAAAAAAGGGCTTTCGGTTCAGTTGGCATCAGAACAGACCAGGCAGGGCAGATTTAAGGCGGAAATAAACGCTCATAAAAAACCCGGGTTTTTTGCCCTCCCTGTTATGAAGATATTCTCAGATAAAAAAACGGGTTTTCAAAATGTATTTTCACGGTAAAAGTATAAAACAAATTTTCTTGAAAATATTCACAATCTCTGATATACTTTTTATCAGTTTTTTTTTCAAATAAATCAAAATAAAAGGTGTTAGCAGCATGGAAAACAATGTGCATGAATCCGACCAATCTTCCGACAAAGCCCTTGTCAAGTTTGATCCGCTTCAACGATATCTGGCAGAGGTCAGCCATTATAAACTTCTGACCAGGGAACATGAAAGAGAGCTTGCCGTAAAAGTGTGGGAAGACAGTGACCCTGATGCCGCGTATGAGCTGGTGACTTCCAATCTGAGGCTTGTGGTGAAAATCGCGCTGGAATTTCAGAGAGTCTGGATGCAGAACCTCCTGGATCTGATTCAGGAAGGCAATATCGGACTCATGCAGGCAGTCAAAAAATTTGACCCGTATAAAAATGTCAAATTTTCATATTACGCGTCCTTTTGGATAAAGGCATATATCCTTAAATTCATCATGGATAACTGGCGCCTGGTAAAAATCGGGACTACCCAGGGACAGCGAAAACTTTTTTTCAAGCTGAAAAAGGAAAAGCAAAAGCTGATTGACCAGGGATTTGATCCCAAGCCCAAACTCCTTTCCGAGAGACTGGGGGTGTCTGAGCGTGAAATTGTGGATATGGATCAGCGCCTTGACGGGTGGGATGTGTCGCTGGATGCCCCTCTGAAGAATGATTCTGACACAGAACGAATTGATTTTCTGAGTACAGCTGCCGAATCTGCCGAGGACAAAGTGGCAAAAAAAGAAATGGATATCCTTCTCCATAACAAAATTGCAGAGTTTAGGAAAAAACTCACAAAAAGAGAGCTTGAAATATTTAACCTGAGGATATTTTCTGATGCGCCGGCCACGTTACAGGAAATCGGTGACCGTTACGGAATATCAAGAGAGCGTGTCCGACAGGTGGAAAAAAATATTGTCACAAAAATGAGGGAGTTTTTTAAGCGGGAAATCCTTGACTTCAATTCATATACGAACAACGATGACGGTCAATAGCTGAGGGAGTGACGGGTATCCTCTTCTCAGTTTTTCTGCGCTTCATTATCTGTTACCCAAAAAATAATCAGGATAAAAAACAAATGAGAACCCTTTTTCCAAAGCTGACCATTTTTATTATGGTCGTTATTTTCAATCAGATGCTTTTTTCAGGCTGTGCGACATCTGTAAAAAAAGCAGAACCATTTATCCAAAGTGAAGATACCGAGGTCGCAGTATCACCGCCTGCCGATATTCAGGAGACACCAGTGGCGCCTGCGGATGCTGATATTGTTGAACAGCCAGATGAAAAAACAGTTGCTTATTTCAATCCCACTGAACAATATTATTATTACATAGAAGCGCAACTCCAAAGGAAAAGAGGACATACGGACAAAGCAATATATTATCTGAAAAAAACAATAGAAAATGATCCGGAATCCTTATATTTACAAAGAGAGCTTGCAAACCTTTATCTGCGTAAGAATGACAAGCAAAGTGCATTAAAGCTTGTTGAAAAGATGATCGGAAAGGAACCTGCCGGGAGCGTGGAATCGCTTATTATTTACGGAAGATTAAAACAGGAATTAAAACAGACAGATGGCGCAAAAAAAGCCTATGAGAAGGTTCTTGCTGATGACCCGAAACAAAAAGAGATTTATCTGCTTCTCGGGGGTCTGTATTTTGACGAAGATGATCTGACCCGGGCGTTTCAGGTCTATGAACGCCTGATTCAGAATTTTCCTGAAGCATATGCCGGACATTTTTTTCTGGGAAAAATTTATGAAAAGCGAAGTGATCTGGACGCTGCTGAAAGGGAATTTCAAAAAACACTGGATATTGAGCCTGATCTTGAGGAGCCAAGATTTGAATTGCTAAATATCTATGATACCCGGGGAGAAAAGGAAAAAGCGATCCGGATATACGAAGAGATGCTGGAAGAGAATCCTGACAACATAAGAGCAATGATGGGGCTTGCCTATTATTATCATAAAATCGGCTTATCAGAAAATGCTGAGGAACTGCTGACGGAACTGGGGGAAAGGAGCGCGACAGAGCCTGGAGTAATAAGAAATCTTGTTCAGTTTTATATTGATCAGAAACAATATGAGCCTGCTGTGGTTATCCTTGAGGGGATGCTGAAAGGGGCTCCGGACAATTCAGATATTCATTATGCAGCGGGTATTACCTTTGACGGAATGCAGAATGAGGCTATGGCAATTAAGCACTTCAGCAAAGTGACACCTGATTCCAGATTCTATCAGAATGCCGTGGTTCATATTTCTTTTCTGTATCAGGAGCAGGACAGGGTTGAAGATGCGATCCTTTTTCTGGAAAATGTCATCAGAGAGATACCTGACAATCCGGAATTCATGCTTTATCTGGGTACGTTTTATGAAGAAACTGAGGATTTTGAGGCATCTGTGGATATTCTGGAAAAGGGCCTTGAAATTGATCCGGATAATCCCCGGATTTATTTTCGGCTGGGGGTTGTGTATGACAAATGGGGCAGAAAAGAGGATTGCATAGAGGCCATGAAGGAATCCATACGGCTTGATCCTGAAAATGCCAATGCGTTAAATTATCTCGGGTATACTTACGCGGATTTGGAACAGGACCTGGATGAGGCCGAACGTCTTGTCATAGAAGCTTTGAAATACAAGCCTGATGACGGTTACATCATAGACAGCCTGGGATGGGTTTATTTTAAAAAAGGACTTTTCAATAAGGCCGTGAAGACTCTGGAAAAAGCAGTCCGCCTGGTTCCTGACGATCCGATTATACTGGAACATCTCGGGGATGCATACCTCAAAACAAATGACAGGAAAAGAGCCATTGAATTCTATGAGCGTTCCCTTTTAAAAAAAGAAGACAATGGCAAGGAATTTCTTGAAAAAAAGATTCAGGAACTTACGGAGGAAGAATTTCAACAGTGATGAAAACCAACCCTCTTTCTATTCTTTTGATAATGCTTTTTTTTATCTCCGCATGTACTCCCGTCAGCCCCAGGGTCAGCAAAACCTCCGTTGATTCGGCTGAGGCACAGCACCTGCTTACATCGTTAAAAAATAAAAACCACACCCTTAACTCTTTCAAAGGCATTGGAAAAATAAAGATATGGGATAAGGATAAATTCCAGATCGCCCGGGTGGCATGGCTCGGGGCAGCACCGGGAAAACTTCGTATCGAGGCGCTCAATGTCTCAGGTCAGCCCGTGGCAAGCATCGCAGGAGACGGAAAATGGTTTTATTACCGTAACCACGACGATTTTTATAAAAAACAGGCAAGCGATCCCAGCCTGAAAAAAATCGTTTCTGTCCCTGTCAGGTCCAGTGATATTTTTTCAATGCTCGCCGGCCGTGTGCCAATTCAGGAGCATCATCTGGCTTTGATTGTAAAACATGAATCTGAATATGTTCTGGAGTTGCAATCCAAATGGGGAAACATTATTGAGAAAATATATTTTGATACAAGCAAGACAATCGTGTCTAAAATTGAAATGTTTGACGCATTCGGATCCCTCACATACCGTGCGGCATTTGGCAGGATACGGACCATAGGAGACTACCAGATTCCTTTCACACTGGAATTATCAGATGATGATGATGACGCTGGGTTCCAGCTCCATATAAGCAACTACTGGACAGGCGTTCCTGTTCCGCCGTCAAAATTTATACTGACCCCGACTGATTAGCAGTTTCAAATTTCAAATTTAACCGTCCGAATTTCAAATTAAAAAATGGCAAAAAAAATTGCACTTGAGGCACGTCTTAAAAATTGCAAAAATGTCATCACATTAGGTGTTCGGCCCAATTTTTCCGCTTACAGCCCTCGGGACGCGGAGCTGATACGAAAAGCAGAGAAAATCTATTATCCGACAACTTTTTATGCTGACCTTTTTGACGCGGCAGGTAAAAAAACCTTTCCAAGTTATCACACCTACAAATGTGTTCAGGACAAGATCAGGCAGACCGCCCTGTTTAATCTGTTGGAGATACAACATCCCAGGACAAGAGTCTTTTACGGGAACCGCCAGAAGAATTCCATTCCTGATCATTTTCAATTTCCGTTTATTGCTAAAATTCCAAGAGGTTCCGCAATGGGCAGAGGGGTTTATCTTATTCAGAACAGAGATGACCTTTCCGCGTTCTGCGATCTGACAACTACCGCTTATATCCAGGAATACCTCCCCATTGACCGGGATATGCGGGTCGTTGTGGTAGGAAACAAAATTGTTCATGCTTACTGGCGCATTGCCGCTCCGGGCGAATTCCGGACCAATATCGCGGCCGGGGGAACCGTGTGTCTGGATCCGGTTCCCCAAAAGGCCCTTAATCTGGCGCTTCATACAGCATCCGCATGTCAATGGGATGACGTGGGGATTGATATTTGTGAAAATGACGGAAAATTTTATGTGATTGAAGCAAATATGAAATATGGTAAGGAAGGGTTCAGAAAGGCAGGGATAAATTATATTCAGATGATGGAACATCTGATCGAAAACGGGGAAATCTGATAAGAGGTCATAATAAAATTTTCATTATTTTTCCTAACACCTAACACCTAACACCTAACACTTTTTTATATAAATGTATCAAAATCGGACATATCGAAATTTATTCAGAGATGATCGGGCGTTTTTCAAGGTGGTTGTGAAAGAAACAGACCTGTTTGTACATGCGCCCGGACACCTTGAACAGCTCACAAGGGATCTGATATTGCAGCACAGAGGATATATTGAATCCTACATAAAAATGTATCCGGAATTTGCAACTGCCCTCACTCCCTGGCGCATCACCGGACCGGCCCCGATGATTATCCGGGATATGGCAACAGCCGCTGAAAAAGCCGGGGTGGGACCGATGGCTGCGGTCGCGGGAGCCATTGCCGAACATGTCGGGACAGATTTGCTGTCACATACAGATGAAGTTGTTGTGGAAAACGGGGGGGATATTTTTTTTAAAACAAATGATCCGCTTACCATCGGCATTTTTGCGGGAAGGTCTCCGTTAAGCTTAAAGATCGGTTTGCGGATTGATCCCGGGGAGGAGCCTGTGGCCGTATGCACTTCATCAGGCACAGTGGGGCATTCTTTAAGCCTTGGGAAAGCAGATGCTGTCTGTGTGATATCAAGGTCCTGTTCCCTTGCCGACACGGTTGCCACTTCAGTTGGCAACCGTTTAAAATCAGAGGCAGATATCCAAAAAGCAATTGATTTTGGAAAAAACATACAAGGAGTTATGGGACTTGTTGTAATTATAGGCAATAAGATCGGCGCATGGGGGGACGCGGAGATTATACCGCTTAAAGGAAAAAAAGGTTGAATTTTTAATAAAAAAAAGATAAAAAAACCGGACTTGTGACTTTTTGGTCTTTTGTGATGAAATTTTAAAGATAAAGGGAAAAGAATATGAAAACAATGTGGGCACCGTGGCGGATGGAATACATTCTGGGAGATAAGGAAGAGGGGTGTGTATTTTGCAACGCTTTGTCCGAGCAGGATGATCTGACACTTTACAAGGGCAAAACAACCATGGTGGTTATGAACAAATATCCGTACATCAACGGTCATCTTCTGGTGTCACCCATCAGACACATTTCCGCGCTGGATCATCTCAGCAGAGATGAAATGGGAGATTTGCTGATGACTGTTGAAAAATCCGTGGCCATTTTAAAACAAGTTATGAATCCTGACGGATTTAATGTCGGGCTGAACTTGGGAAAAGTGGCAGGAGCCGGTGTGGAGGAGCATCTTCACTTTCACATTGTGCCGCGGTGGTTCGGTGATGTGAACGCTCTTACTGTTTTTGCTGATGTGCGTGTTATTCCTGAGCATTTGAAAAGCACCTTTGACAATTTAAAGCCTCACTTTAATCAACTCTCACTTCAGAAGCCAGTGTAATACAAATCTGTTTTAACAATCCAGTTTTATTACATTCTTATATTTTTTAACACGTTTTTAAAGGAGGAAACATGAGGAAGGTTAAGATCGGTTACTGGGTAACTATTTTTGTGCTACTCGTGTTGTTTTTTGTGCAGAATCAGGATTTTTTCATGCAGAAAGTGGCGTTCAGCTGGAACATTATAAATATTGATGCGTTGGCAAATTTGGACTGGAAATGGTTCATAGATTATAAGACATCCGAATGGCAACTCATCATCTTTTTCCTGGCTTATTTTCTTGCAGGGGTGGTCGTAACTTTTATCTACAGTTTTTTTATACAACTCAAATATACCCGAACGATCAGTTCTCTGAACAGGACATGCACACTGCATCTTGATAAAATATCTGAGCTTGAAAGTGAAGTGGCATCATTACGAAGCGGTTCTTCTCTCCGGGAGAGCGCTCCGGAAATCAAAGAAGATGTCATTGATATTTCTTCCAAAGAAACAGATTCTCCTGAAAAAAAGAAACTGAAGAAAAAAGAGAAAAGCTCATAACTCACCACCTGTCTCGCCTTTCAGACATCCCCCTGCCCGGAGATGCATAATTCTGTATCCTCTTTCCCTTTGAAGGGAGGGCAGGGGATGTTGTACGCCATACCGGAACATTTATCTGTTTTCACTGAAAATATTTTCATAACTGGGAAAAACCGGGTATTTTATGAGCATTTCTTATTTAACATACTTGGAACAAAAGCAATTTTCATAAATTTTTGTGCAGTAACCCGGAAAACCTGATCATCAGGATTACAATAATTGAAATGGCAATTTTTTCAAACATCAGAATAAAGTTTCAGTTAATTAATGTTTAAAAATATCAAAAGATTATTAACAGAGGTGCTTTTACAAACAACTTAACAAAGAACAAACTATCCGTCAGCAACTATGAGTAACAAAACAACCCCGGTAATACAACAGTACTTATCCATCAAAGAACAATATAAAGACGCCATACTTTTTTACAGAATGGGTGATTTTTATGAAATGTTCTTTGAGGATGCCAAGCTTGCGTCCAAACTCCTTGAAATCACTCTGACCTCAAGAAACAAAAAAGATGATGTTCCCATTCCCATGTGCGGTGTGCCGGTCCGGGCCGTGCAGGGATATATCGCACGTCTCATACAACAGGGCTACAAAGCTGCCATCTGCGAACAGACAGAAGATGCCGCGGCAGCAAAGGGCATTGTCAAAAGAGAGGTTGTGCGGGTGATTACCCCGGGAATGATCATTGAAAATGAATTCCTGGATGAAAAATCAAATAATTATATCTTTTCAATAGCCACCCAGAAGGGTCGCGGCGATGTTTCTGTCATGGGATTTTCCTATCTGGATATTTCAACCGGAACATTTCGGGTATCTGAGTCAGAAGATTCGGATGCTGTTATTGATGAAATGCTCCGGGTCTCTCCCAAGGAAATCCTTTTACCGGAATCTTTGAAAAATCCGTCTTACTCCCAAGCAGCAATGAAAGACCTGCTTGCTTCGGTATCTGAAAAAGCGGTCACTTTTTTGGAAGACAGATTCTTTGATCATACCAGAGGAAGGGAACGACTGCTTGACCAGTTCAAAACCCTGTCTCTTGAAGGGTTCGGATGTGAGCATTTAAAAGCGGCCGTGAGTGCCGCAGGCGCGCTGATTTATTATGTGGGGGAAACCCAGAAACAAAAGATCGAACATCTTACCGGAATTGAAACTTATGTATTGGGTGATTATCTTCTCATTGATGATCTGAGCTGTCGGAATCTGGAGCTTGTCAAAAATCTGCGCACGGGAACCAAACAAGGCACGCTTCTTGGAACCATTGATCGGACAGTTACGGCCATGGGAGGGAGACTGCTGTTCAGATGGCTGAGATATCCGCTCATGAATGTGAAGAAAATCCTTGCTAGGCTTGATGCTGTGGAAGAAGCTAAGGAAAATCTTCAGGCTGCCAGAACAATTCGGGAAAATTTAAAAACCGTTTATGACCTTGAACGTATCGGGAGCAAGATTGCCATGGGATATGCCAACGCGAGGGATCTGATTGCGTTAAAACGATCCCTGAATATGCTTCCGAAGATCGCGTCGTTGCTTTCACAGTTTAAATCAGGGCTTTTTAAATGGAACAAAGAAACGGAGTTTTTTGAAAAAATCGGATTTCTGGCAGACCTTATTGAAAAGGCAATTCGTGAAGACGCGCCTCCCACCATTCATGAAGGCGGAATCATCAAGACCGGTTATAACAGCGAACTGGATGAATTAATAACCATCAGCAAAGACGGCAAAGGCTGGCTCGCACAGTTGGAAGTCAGAGAAAAGAAAGCCACAGGAATAAACACGCTCAGGGTAAGATATAACAAAGTGTTCGGGTACTACATTGAAATTCCAAGAAGCCGTGCTAATGATGTTCCGCCCCATTATGTTCGGAAGCAGACCCTGGTCAACGCGGAACGATACATCACGGATGAATTAAAAACCTTTGAATCAAAGGTGTTAAACGCCGAAGACCGAAGAGGCGCGCTTGAATATGAACTCTTTGATGAAATACGCAAAGAAATTGTAAAAAATAATCCTGAAATTCAGGCAGCTGCCCGGTTTGTGGCCAGACTGGACTGTTTATTGAATCTGTCTGAAATCGCAGAACAAAACAACTATGTAAGGCCCGAAATAAATACACAAGGGCATATTTTTATTGAACACGGACGGCATCCGGTGATAGAGAAGATGATCACAGGTGAACGTTTTGTACCCAATACGGTCAGGCTGGATGACAGTGAAAATCAGATTCTTATCATCACCGGCCCGAATATGGCAGGAAAATCAACAATATTGCGACAGGTGGCGATTCTGAGTCTGATGGCTCAGATGGGTTCCTTTGTGCCTGCGGGGAAAGCCTCAGTCAGTGTCATGGACAGAATATTTACCCGGGTGGGGGCGTTGGATAATCTTTCCCAGGGACAGAGCACCTTTATGGTGGAAATGCAGGAAACCGCCAATATTCTGAACAATGCCACATCAAAAAGTCTTGTGATCATAGATGAAATCGGGAGGGGAACCAGCACTTATGACGGGCTGAGTATCGCGTGGGCTGTTGCCGAATACCTGCACGACCTGAGAGCCAAAGGGGTGAAAACCCTTTTTGCCACGCATTATCATGAACTGACAGAACTGGCCATGACAAAGTCCCGGGTAAAAAATTATAATATCGCGGTAAAAGAATGGAATGATGAAATTATTTTCCTGAGAAAACTGGTCGAAGGCGGCACCAACCGAAGCTATGGCATACAGGTGGCAAGACTTGCAGGCATTCCTGACAAAGTCATACAACGGGCCAAAAAAATTCTTTTTGATATAGAAACCGGGGAGCATGGTGATGATGTTTCATACACAGCCCCGATGGTTCCCTCTCCGGAAGGAAAAGACCAATGCAGGGAAAGACCTGTGCAACTGGAACTGTTTGGCAGTCCCGGGCATTTTTTGACAGACGAACTTCAGAACCTTGATATCTCAACAATGACACCGCTTGATGCCCTCAATTATTTAAATGAACTTCAGGAACGAACAAAGAAATTAGGAATTGAGAATTAAGGAAAATAAGCTGCCTTCACTACTAAGGATTTCATATAAAAAACGGGATTCATAAGAAAAGGATTATGTCCCCTTCTTATACTCGGTGTTCAAATTTTTTTCCGCTGACCGGGTTCATTGGCAATTTCCAACCCGGGATATTATCCGGGGGGGTCCCTGTGTCAGCGCCACAAAGGCACGAAGGCACGAAGTCCCGCGAAGGTTCTTTGTGTGTCTTTGTGTCTTCGTGTCTTTGTGGCATTTTTACATAGTCAGGTACAAAATTTTTGTAGCAAAAAAAAGAGATCCGGCTTTGTTCTTTCAATAAGTTAAAGTGCCATTCCTCGCTAATTTGTAAAAAAACCGCTCGAACTATTGTACTGATAAGGTGTTATGTGTGAGTTATCTCAAAATACATCTTATCCTTTGAATACCCTTTTTATCCCATTGACTTATCCCTGAAAATAGGTAATGGATAACAGACAATATTTTTTAACCACTTTTCCTGTGACGGCCATGATCCGGAGTCACAACGAGACATAAAAGTTTCAGCGTTTTTCCTAACACTTAACACCTAACACTTTTTCTATAAAACCATATCTGATGTTAAACAAAAGCGTTTTCATATATTTTTTTATTATCAGTTGTATTGTTGGAATACTGGGCACCTGTGATTCCTTGGCAATCACAGCGGAAGAACAGTATTACAGAACAGAAGTTGCTTATAAAAACTTCCTGAAAGACCCTGAAAAGCTGAAATACAGGGAAAACTGGCTGGTATATATTGACGAATTTCGGGCTGCTTACAGACTGGACCCTTCCGGTACTCTGGCTGCTGCTGCCTTGTATATGTCCGGGGAACTTTATAAGGAGCTTTATAAGCGTTCATTCAAATCCTCCGACAAAAAACAAGCCATTGACTTGTTTCAGCGGCTATTAAAACGTTTTCCCACCAGCAATTACAGGCGTAAGGCTGAATCAGCCCTGAAAGCCTTTTCCAAGACAAGAGGTGCAAAATCATCTGTTAAAAAGGAAGCCGTTAAAAAAAGTTCATCTGAAAAGGCACGCGTTATAAAAACAAAAGTAAGAAAGGAAGTATTCAGAAGATCAAAACAGGCGTATAAAGCAAACAGAATGAAAAAATCCTGGCAGGAAAAATCCTGGCAGGAACGTAAAACGCGTCTGGTAGAAAAGTCCCAGCCCAAATATAAACCACCGATTATCAGTCCATACATAAATGCGGATACAACCATTATGAATCTGAGATTCTGGTCCAATCCCAACTACACCCGTATTGTTGTTGATGCAAATCAGGATACCTCATATACTTACAGATTGCTGAAAAAAGATTCCTCAGCCAACAAACCCCATCGGCTTTATGTTGATTTTGACAACAGCCAGTTAGGCAAAAACATTAAAAAGATTATTCCGATTAATGATGATTTGCTTATTGACGCACGGGCCAGTCAGTATCAGACAGATTCAGTCAGAGTCGTTGTTGATATCAAGTCCTTTGGAACCTACAAGATATTTTCTCTCAGAAATCCCTTCAGGACAATTATTGATGTGTGGGGGGGAGATAATAATTACCGATATGCGTCAGTACCATTTCAGAACAGAAAATTTGACGTAAAGAAACCAGAACATAAAAAAACAAAAAGTAAATCGCTGAAAACAGAAAAAAATGAAGGTGATGTTTTGAAAATAAAGCCGAGCGATATTGCAAAATCACTTGCATTAGGCGTAAGGCGCATTGTTATTGATCCGGGTCACGGGGGAAAAGACGCGGGAGCTGTCGGCTACAACAAACGTATTCTTGAAAAAAATATTGTTCTGAGCATTGGAAAACGGCTTGCCAGAAAGATTCGCCGAAATCTCGGGTGTGAGGTGATTATGACCCGCAGCACGGACCGTTTCCTCAGTCTTGAAGAGCGAACTGCCATTGCAAACACAAAAAACGCTGATCTTTTTATATCCATACATACGAATGCTCACCCGAAGCGAAGTGCCTATGGTATTGAAACCTATTTTCTGAATCTGGCCACAGATGATGAGGCCATCAGAGTCGCTGCCCGTGAAAATGCGACATCAAGAAAAAATATCAGTGACTTGCAGACCATCCTGCAAGACCTGATGCAAAACGCCAAAATTAACGAGTCGAGCCGTCTGGCAGCCCATATTCAGAAATCCTTATATCGGCAGATGAAAAAGAAGTATAGCAAAATCAAAAACAAAGGCGTAAAGCAGGCTCCTTTTTATGTTCTCCTGGGTGCTCAGATGCCTTCTGTGTTAGTGGAAACATCCTTTATCAGCAATAAAAGAGAATGTCAGAGACTGACCAATGCCACTTACCAGGAGCGTCTGTGTGACGCCATTGTAAACGGAATCCGTAAATATATTAAGGAAATGAATCCGACGGCATTACTGAGATTACATCCGGGAGGAAGCGGATAGCCAATCTGGTTTACTCAACAGTGAAAAGTTCAAAATTCAAAGTCAGAAGTTGTTCCGCAACCTTTTGAAATCACAGGGCGGCATATGCCGCCTCGGAAAATGTCGATACTCTTAATTTCAGGAGGTTATGAGAACTTACGACTGTCGAGTGGTTTAAAAGAAGGGAAAAACTATGACAACGACAAAGAGATTTTTTGTGCTGTTTATCGCTTTTACATGGATTATTTTTCTTGTGATTCTGCAACCGCACAAGCGGTGGGGGGGATGGAATGATGATGAAGACAGCCCTCAGAATGCGAAAACAGCAGCCCTTCTGTCTGCTCCTGCAAAGCTGGCCGAACCACAGATTCCCAACTTCATCACCAACAGCATCGGCATGGAATTTGTCTATATTCCCCCGGGAAGATTTATGATGGGAAGCCCCCGGGGTGAGGCCGGCAGGTATGATGACCGGGAAACACAGCATGAGGTGACACTGACCAGTGGATTTTACATGCAGACCACTGAAGTGACACAATCCCAGTGGGAATCGGTGGTGAAAAAGAACCCGTCTTATTTTAAAGATTGCGGCGGGGACTGCCCCGTGGAACAGGTTTCCTGGAATGATGTGCAGGAGTTTGTCTGGAAGCTGAACCAGATGGAAAAATCAGGACGATACAGCCTTCCGACTGAGGCGCAATGGGAATATGCGTGTAAGTCCGGAACAACCACCCGGTTTAACTGGGGAAATGAGGAGGACTGTTTCAAAGCAAATTACGGTGTGTCCTTTGTCCATCATAAATGCAAGGGGATAAACCCCGGAAAAACAATGAAAGTGTCGAGTTTCCCGCCAAACTCCCTGGGGCTGTATGATATGCACGGAAATGTCTGGGAATGGTGTCTGGACCGGTTTAATCTTTATGTCTCAAATTCAGCCACGGATCCGGCAGGCGCGTATGCTGCCGTGGAACGGGTTTACCGGGGAGGCAGTTGGAGTGTCAGCGCGCGCTATTGCCGCTCGGCCAATCGTGACAGCGGTAATCCGAATGACAGACTCAGCAGCCTGGGATTTCGCCTGGTCAGGGAGCCTTGAGAGGGGGCGAGAGGCGAGGGGCAAAGGGCAAGGGGTTGTTATTTTGCTCGGTTTCTTAACACCCAACGCCCAACATCCAACACCCAACACCTAACACTTAACACTTAACACCTGGGGGGATGAAAATGTTTCCAAGGCTCTGAAAAAGCTGATCCCGTTTTTGTTCCCCGCATTTTTTAACTGCCTGATTTTTAAGTCATAAAAAATTTGCGGAATAAAAATGGGATCGCAATTGTCAGCCCGGTTTGTGACATTTTCATCACCCCACTTAACACCTAACACCTAACACTTAACACTTAACACTTAACACCTAACACCCGACACATAAGGAAGATAAATATGGAACCACAAGAATGGAGTCCGGGTAAGTTATTAGAAATATCCGGATATTACTGGAAAACCTGCACACTTCATGCCGGAGTCAGCCTTGATGTGTTTACAATTATCGGTAAAAAACAACTCACATCCGGGGATGTTGCCCAAAAGCTGAACGGGGATGAAAGAGCCGTGGAAATGCTTCTGAATGCACTTTCAGCAATGCATCTTCTGATCAAAACAGGTGACAAATATGCTAACACACCTTCGGGTGAATCTTTGCTTTCAAAGGACTCTTCCCAATATATCGGCTATATGATTATGCATCATTATCATCTGGTGGAATCATGGTCTCAGTTGGAACATGCCGTAAAAACCGGAAAACCTTTAAGAACAAGTTCGTCTCGCGGAGATGAAAAACAGCGGGAAAGTTTTCTGATGGGCATGTTCAACATCGGCATGAGCATTGCCCCTGAACTGGCAAAACAGACAGATCTTTCGGACCGGTGTCATCTGCTTGATCTGGGGGGCGGTCCCGGAACATATGCCATTCATTTTTGCCTGAACAATCCGCAACTCAGGGCAGATATTTATGATCTGTCCACGACCAGGCCCTTTGCCGAAAAAACCATTGAAAAATTCGGCGTAACAGATCAGGTCCGTTTCACAGAAGGCAATTATCTTGAAGACAGGATTGAGGAAAAATATGATGTGGCATGGCTGTCCCATATTCTCCACGGCGAGGGACCCGGGGACTGCCAAAACATTATCATGAAAACAGTTTCAGCCCTGAGCCCGGGAGGCATGATCATGATCCATGACTTTATTTTAGATAATACAACGGACGGCCCGCTTTTTCCAGCCCTTTTTTCCCTTAACATGCTTTTGGGAACCCCTCATGGTCAGTCTTATTCTGAAAAACAGATCATGGATATGCTTGCCAAAGCCGGTGCAAAGGATATTCGGCGTATTCCTTTCCGCGGTCCCACTGATTCAGGAATTATCACAGGGCGTGTTGAATAAAGAATCCTGATCTCGCCGGACGTACTACACCACTTTGAAAGTCCGTGGTCCCCTTTAATGACCTCGGCCGGTCATGCGAAATCAGCCTGTCAGCTTCCCGGCAGAGGGTGATGTATTTACAAAGTGGTGTAGTACAGGCTTTAAATTCCATAATCAAGTTTTTTTTGTCATTCCTGCGAAAGCAGGAATCCACTGTTCCCGAAGGCGTGGCATCTGCTAAAACCAGAATTCCGCTCCTTATTAATGCTGTTCCCTGTAATATAAAAATCTTGACTATTTTTATAAAAATACTACTATAGCCAGCATTGAAAATACGATAAAAAGGAGTGCCAAACTTACAGTTTGGCAATTCGGAAATCTGGCCTGATTATTTCCGACAAGTTTGTTTTATACCATTTTTTTAAATTAAATTAAACTCAACACATAAGAAGAAATAAAACCGCAGGAATATCAGATGAGAATTTGATTTTTTTCTGATGATAACAGATTTAGGGGATGGCCGGTAACGCCTCCACGGGGCTTGGCCGAGGGGCCTGCAAACCTGCCTACTACAAATATGTCGCCCCTACGGGGCTTGGTCGGCATATGCATCAGGCTAAGACTGCCGGACGGGGTTTGCAACCCCGTCCGAAACGTTTGTTTTCGGGGGTCGGAAAATATTTCGGACGGGGTTGCAAACCCCGTCCGGCAGATCACGGGTTAATAAAAACAATGAGTTACGATCTTAGCCTGATGCATATGGGCTTGGTCGGCCCTTCCCTAAATCCGTTATCGTCAGGATTTTTTTATCTTTCTTATCTGATATTTTTGCTGTTATGATAAAATTTCATAAAAATTTCAAGGTTTTTCCTAACACTTAACACCTAACACCTAACACTTTCATACAAAAAGGAAGGAATTCATTATGAAACGCATGAGTATCATCACTGTCATTTTGTTGTTCCTGGCATCATGGGGCTTTGTGCCTTCGGCGGCCTCGGCCCGGCCCGAAACGGAGAAAGCTGATAAAACCCTGTCACCGTATTTTTTTGTAAAAAGCGATGATCCCGGTGTTGATCAGTTGCCGTTGAAATCAACGGTCGCACAGGTGAATGTCGCGGGTGTGATCGCTGATGTGAAAGTGACCCAGGTTTATAAAAATGAGGGCAGACAGACCCTTGAAGCCATTTATATTTTCCCGGCATCCACAAGAGCTGCTGTTTATGGCATGAAAATGACTATTGGTGAACGGACCATCATTGCCAAAGTATGTGAGCGTGAACAGGCCCGGGAGGAATATGAACAGGCAAAACAGCAAGGCAAAACCGCTTCGCTCCTTGAACAGCAACGCTCCAATGTGTTTCAGATGAATGTTGCCAATATTCTGCCCAATGATGTCATCACCGTGGAACTGAGCTATACGGAACTGCTCATTCCCACGGACGGCGTTTATGAATTTGTCTATCCCACAGTTACGGGTCCCCGGTATTCCAATCAGCCCGAAGCCGCTGCCCCCCGGTCTGAACACTGGGTGAAAAATCCTTATCTTCATGAAGGAGAAGCTCCGACTTACACATTTGATATCGCTGTCAACCTTTCCGGGAGCATGCAGATTCAGCAGGTGATCTGCCCATCCCACAAAGTAAATGTCAATTTTGACGCGCCCTCAGTTGCCACAGTAAAACTTGACCCGTCAGAGAAATTTGGCGGAAACCGGGATTATATTCTCAAATATCAGCTTGCCGGAGGGAAAATCGAAACGGGACTGCTTTTGTATGAAGGGGAAAAAGAGAATTTTTTTCTGCTCATGTTACAGCCGCCGGAACGAGTGACCACCGCCCACATCCCCCCCGTGAATATATTTTCATTGTTGATGTTTCCGGGTCCATGAACGGCTTTCCTCTTGATATTTCAAAACAATTACTGAAAAATCTCATTGGAAATCTCCGACCTTCGGATAAATTCAATGTGCTGCTTTTTGCCGGTGCGTCCCAGTTTCTTTCAGAGCAGTCATTACCCGCGACCCCTGAAAATATTAACAAAGCCATTCAGGTGATAGACTATCAGCGGGGCGGCGGCGGAACCGAACTTTTGCCCGCGTTAAAACGGGCTTTGGCATTCAAAGGAACCCAAGCTTATTCACGGTCGTTTGTTATTGTGACAGATGGCTACGTCACGGTTGAAAAAGAGGCATTTGATGTTATTCGAAACAGCCTCGGTTCTGCCAATATGTTTGCGTTTGGCATTGGTTCAAGCGTAAATCGTTATATTATCGAAGGCATGGCACGCGTGGGAATGGGAGAGCCATTTGTCATCACAAAGCCGGAGGAGGGACCGGGCAAGGCAGAGAAATTCCGGAAATACATTCAGTTTCCTGTGCTGACCCGGGCAAAAGCGGACTTTGGAAACTTTGAGGTCTATGATGTCGAACCCCCGGGGATTCCGGATGTGCTGGCAGAACGCCCTGTGATCATCTTCGGCAAGTGGCAGGGGCAGCCCAAAGGCAAAATCCGACTCACCGGGATTTCAGGGAATCAGGAATATGTGAAAACCGTTGATGTCAGCCAGATCAGACCCCTTGATGTCAATGCGGCCCTTCCTTACCTGTGGGCGAGACACCGAATCGCGCTGCTATCGGATTATAACAATATAAGGCGGGATGATGGTAACACCAAAGAGATCACCCGATTAGGGCTTAAATACAATCTGCTTACCGAATACACCTCATTTGTCGCCATTGATACGGTAGTACGCCGTAAAGATGGAAAAGTAACCACAGTGAAACAGCCTCTGCCGCTCCCGGAAGGTGTTTCAGATTATGCCGTGGGCCAGCCGGTGATGCGGTCGGCAGTCCGTCGTTTGTCAAAAAGCATAAGACCCCCGGCGGTACCCGGGGGGCGGGGAATAGCAATGCCTCTCATTGAATCAGAAATGGCCGTTCCTCCTCCCGAGCCCAAGGAAGAAAGAGAAAAGGTTGTCTCAACTGATGAAACGCTTATGAAACCCCGGATTAAAGGTCTTGTACGAGATGTATCAGATCAGATAAAGGTATCCGAAAACCTGTCAGAACAGGAGGTTCAGCGTCTGTTACAGCGACATCTTAAAGAGATTGAGCATTGTTTTCGTCAGACGTTGCAAAAAGAATCTGGGAGAGGAGAAGCTGTTTTAAAAATTGTCATTGATGCTGCCGGACAGGTTACGGACATAAAATTCATCTCCGCAGCTTTGAAAAATGAAGACTTGAATACATGCGTCATAAAGCAGGTAAGAGAGTGGAAATTTCCCGTACCCGCAGACGGAAAAGTCGCATCAGTTGAATATTCGCTCATCTTCGAGTAGGAAATTTGAAATTTGAGAATTGAAACTTGAAACTCGAAACTGGGAGCCAAAAATTTGCCATGGCATTTCGGATTTAAAGTTTTCCGGTTTCAAGTTTCAAGTTTCAATTCTCAATTCTCAATTCTCAATTTAATAAAACATGGTTCGAGAACTTTTCATCAGAAATTTTGCGATCATAGATGATCTTCATATCTGTTTTTCAGAAGGGCTTACGATATTAAGCGGAGAAACCGGCGCGGGTAAATCCATCATTATCAACGCTGTCAACCTTCTGCTCGGGAGCCGGGCTGACGCCAGTTTTGTTCGCACGGGCGCGGATACTGCCGAGCTTGAGGTCTTATTTCAAATCGCACCGGACAGCAGGGTTGCTGAAATCCTGAAAAATCATGATTATGACAGCGCCGACGGGCTTGTGATCCGAAGAATTATTTCCCGAAACAGCAGACACCGAACATATGTCAACGGCCGCATCGCCACCATAAAAATTTTGAATTCCATCACCGAAAACCTGGCCAGCATATCTGGTCAGCACGCGCATCAGCTGCTTTTAAAAGAAGAACATCATCTTATGATAGTTGATCAGTTTGGCGGTCTGATATCCTTTCGGGAAAAGGTCAGCAGGTGTTTTCATGAAATCTTTCCCCTGATTCAGCAGCTAAATGATCTTAAAGCTGTCAGAGACCGCCAGACTGAACAAATGGCATTGCTTGAATTTGAAAAAAAAGATATTACAGAAGCGTGTGTAAGCTGCGGAGAAGATTCAGCCCTTGAACGGGAGCGAATGCTTCTCAAAAACGGAGAAACACTTTATCAGGCGGTTTACAGCGGAATTGAAGAACTTTACAGCGCGCAGAACGCCATTGTGGAACGACTTGTGGAGGTAAAAAAGCGTCTTGAAGGGGCATGTGAGATAGACCCTGATCTTTCTTCAAACGTGAGGGGCCTGGATGATACCACTTTCCAGATAGAAGATATTGTCGAAGGGCTCAGAACATACCTTAATAATCTCCAGATAAATGAAAAACGTCTGGAAGAAGTTGAGGAACGTCTGGACACGCTTCAACGCCTGAAGCGTAAATACGGAGGCTCCCTTGAGGCAGTGCTTTCACATCTTGAATCTGTCGAGCATGAGCTTTCCGGGATTGAGAATCTGTCCGATAACATAACAGAAACAGAGGAAAAGCTCTCCCAACTGCATGACAAGCTGACGGGACTGGCTTCGGAACTGTCTGAAAAAAGAAAGAACACAGCGAAAATTCTCTCTCAGAAGGTGGAAGGAGAGCTTTCCACGCTGAATATGTCTCAGACAAAATTTGAGATAGATATCCGGCCCATACCGGCAGCCCATGATACAGATCCGTATCTCAGAACAGAAGATAATGCCATAACCGAAATCGGAATGGACAAGGTGAGTTTTCTTATTGCTCCGAATGTGGGAGAATATCTGAAACCTTTGGCAAATATTGCATCAGGGGGAGAATTGTCAAGGGTTGTGCTTGCGTTAAAGGCCATATTGGCTGAAACAGAATCCGTGGAAACGGTCATTTTTGACGAAGTTGACGCGGGGATCGGGGGAAGCACAGCCGAGGTTGTGGGAAAAAAACTGGCCTCTCTTGCTGCTTATCATCAGGTTGTCTGCATTACTCATCTGCCCCAGATCGCAAAATTCGGCGAGCATCATTTAAGAATATCAAAGCATGTTTCAGATGGCAGAACCTGCACCACGATTGATCCGTTAGATAAAAAAGACCGCGTGCAGGAAATCGCCAGGATGTTGGGGGGGGTGAAAATGACCCAAGTGACGCTGGATCATGCCCTTGAGATGCTTCAAAGCCGTTAATTCCGGAGTGCAAAAATTTTATTTTTGCATTTGCATAAAATTCCGGAGTGCAAAAATTTTATTTTTGCAAGTGCGAAAATTTTATTTTCGCACTCCGGATAAAAATATTCTTTATAACTTTTGAATGAAAATCAGGGACCATAGCAAATGCTACCATATAACATTTTTACAAATGCCGGAGGTTGGAAACTCATGAAAAAGAGAATAAAAATCAGGCAAATGACCAGAAGAATTGTGACGCTGCTTTTTTTAGTTTTGGTGTGTCTTATTTGTATTTCAGTGTCATATGCCGCGGATGTCCTTATTATAGCCAATAAGGATGTTCCCGCAGATGTGTTGAGCAAAAATGAGATACGAAGTATATTCCTCGGTGAAAAGACCATGTGGGGAAAGAACCGGAAAATTACCTTTGTGATATTAAAAACAGCAGAACATGAGATGTTTCTCCGGGAATACCTTGGAAATACTGCCGCACAATACCTCAATTACTGGAAAAAAATGGTGTTTACTGGCAAAAGCAAGTCGCCGAAAGCATTCAGAACAGCAGAAAAACTTATTAATTATGTGTCTGAAAAGACCGGGACTATCGGATATATCCCTTCAGGCGCATACAATGATAAGGTAAAGACAATTTCTGTAAAATAGGAGACAGATAAATGAGAAAATCAGCCATATTTTTTGCATCAGTTTTTATTTTTATGATCCCCGCTTTTTTGTATCCGGTTTATGCTTTTGAGACAGGAGATATTGAGATTCACGGGTTTATCTCCCAGGGATATCTGCTCACAGATGAAAACAACTATCTCGCGGAAACCGAAGACGGAACATTCGAGTTTAACGAGATGGGGATAAATTTTTCCACAGACCTGACAGAACAGTTACATATTGGTATGCAGTTTTTTGCTCGTGATCTCGGAACCGTGGGAAATGATGACATTGTTCTGGACTGGGCCTTTGCGGATTACAGATGGCGGGACTGGCTGGGATTCCGTGCCGGAAAAATCAAAATTGACTATGGGCTGTATAATGAAACCCGGGAAATGGATATGCTTCGTACAAGTGTGATGCTTCCCCAGAGCGTATATTCTGAATTGTGGCGGGACAGTTTTTCCGGCATAAAAGGGGCCGCGTTATATGGCTATGTGCCTTTGTCGGTCATGGGACGTTTTTCTTATGATTTTCAGATCGGTGCAATGAATTTTGAGGAAGATGAGGGATTCAGTCTGTCTTTTGCCCCCAGGCTGCATGAGTCCATGTATATCGGCAACATGGATGCGGATTATGCGTGGTTTGCCGATTTCCAATGGCATACACCGCTTCCGGGTCTCAAGACAAAATTTACATATTATGAGATAGAGAATCTGAAGGCAGAGGGAGAGCTTTTTCTGTTAAGCCAAGAAGGAGAGATTCTCAATTCTTCTGCAACTTATGAATTTGAAGAAAAAGACGGATATGTGTTATCCCTTGAGTATGTTTGGAAAAATCTGGTTCTTTCCGCAGAATATGCAGAAGATGATTATCTGGCAAGAATGAATATTGAAGAACTGATTCAGCCCGAAGAAAGCAATTCGCCAAAAGTGACGAGCAAGGGATGGTATGTTTCCGCGTCTTACCGTTTTACGGACTGGTTTGAGACGGGTCTGAGTTATTCGGAATATTATCCCGATGAAGACGATAAGGACGGAGACAGAAAAAAACCTGGAGAAGAATTTACGTCGTGGCTGAAGGTGACCACGCTGTCCACTCGTTTTGATATCAACGAATACTGGATATTAAAGCTGGAGACAAGTTATAATGACGGATTCGGCGGCATAAATGTGGCGGATAATCCCGATGAACTGGAACCTTACTGGTTTCTGTTTGCCGCGAAAATGACCTTTAGTTTCTAACAGACAGTTCAAGTGTCTCAGACTGTGTTTAAAAAGTCCCGTAGGGACAGCATCTTTGTAGTATAAGAAAAGAAAAACCCCTGTCCCCTCCCGAGTCCCGAGGGGACGGCATATCCCAATGCTGTTGACTTAAGAGTAAGCGGGTTTTTCGGTATTTTCTCCGGAGTGCGAAAAATGCTTTTTCGCAAGCGCAAAAATATAATTTTTGCACTCCGGATCCGTTCGGAATTGCCTAAGTCAACAGCATTGACGGCATATCCGGGCTGTAAATATGCTGTCCCCCAAGGACTCCGGAACACGGGGCGGCATGTCATTGCTGCAAAAATATGCCCGTCCCCACGGGACGTTTCAAACACCTTCTCAGGAGTTAAATCATGCGGAAATCGTTAAGTGTCGCACAAAAAATAGGTCTGAGTCTGATGATTCTGATCATTGGATACTTTGTTTCAACAGGCGTCGCTTTTACTCTGGGACGAGAAACCGAGTCACGTCTTTACGGTATATCAGAATATCTGTTCACGGCTTCCAGCCAAAGCAAAATTGCCCTGTCCGCATTTGAGGAACAGATAAAATATTACAATGACATTATTATGGTCGGGAACATGGGAGGTTATATGGAACAGGCCCGGAAAAAGGCGGATGAAGTTCAAAACGCGCTTGAGGTTATTCTTACGCTGACAGGGATTCATAAGGACAAAATAAATGAGGTTCGCAGCACTTCGGAAGAATTGAAACGCTTTAATGCTGCCGCACAAGCTGTATATATGGAATACCTGAAAAAGAGTACTGATTTGGAAGATATATTTGAAAGTGAAGATGAAGAAAAAGAAGGGTTGGAAGATGAAATTTTTCGCATTGGTCAGCAGACCGGTGAATTTCGGGACAGACTTACGGCGTTTTCCCAGAATTTTTCTGATGAGTTAAAGGCTGAACTCGCGGATATCAGCAGCCTTATCCGGCGCTATCGGTATATAAATGTGATGATATTTTTCGGCATCGCAGGTTTTGTGGGAATAGCCGTCTGGCTGGTTATTTCGCGTTCTGTCACCCGACCTCTGAGCAGGATTATCAGAGATCTTTCGATTTTTTCGGCTGATATTGTCTCCGAAGCAGTCCAGAGATCGTGTGTCAGCCGATCTCTGGCTGACAGGTCTTCGCAACAGGCTGCCACGGTGGAAGAAATTTCCTCATCACTTGAGGAGATGTCGTCCATGACGAAGCGTAACGCACATAGCGCGGCAGAAGCCCATGATATTGTAGAAAAATTAATTGTTCTGGTCAAAAAAACAGATGTGTTTATGACAGAACTCATGGCGTCCATGTCAGATATCTCAAAGTCAAGCGAGGAGACCTTCAAGATCGTCAAAACCATTGACGAAATTGCATTTCAGACCAATCTCCTGGCCTTAAACGCGGCTGTCGAAGCTGCACGGGCAGGGGAGGCAGGGGCAGGTTTTGCGGTGGTGGCAGATGAGGTCAGAAATCTTGCGCTGCGGTCTGCCAAGTCCGCAAAAGACACGTCTGCTCTCATTGAAGAGACCGTAAAGAAGATAAAAGACGGTAGTAAAATTACATCTGATACCATTGAAGCCTTCAAGGCCCTGGCCAAGGATGCTGTGAGCATGAAAGAACTCATGGCTGAAATCGCTGCCGCATCCGATCACCAGGCTCAGGGAACTGAGCATGTCAATATTGGTATAAGCGAAATGGATCAGCTCACTCAGCAAAACGCAGCCAGTGCTGAACAGGTTGCGTCATATTCCATAGAAATGAACGTCCGCGCCGAACAGATGAAACGCATGGTGGATAAATTGACATCCCTTGTCGGGGGGCGTTCTTTTTCAGCTTCACATAGCTCTTCAGGAGACGTCAGACCGCTGAATTTAATTGAAGAAAACAATTTGAAGAAATAAGCTGCGAAATAAAGTGGTTGTCTGAACCCTGATTTACCTGATGAAAGGATTTCCGGGAGTTTTGTTCCGCTGAGTCCGCATGCTGATCTGCGCGGATTAGCGATAAGCAGAGATTTGTCTGATTCATTATGAAATCCATGCTTATCGCTATCTGAATGGATTATGGATAAGCAAGGATTTTTGTGATTAATGACAAAATCCTTGCTTATCCGCTAAAGTGTGGACATATTGCCAAACGGTAAGTTTGACGCTTTTTTGAACATGCTTTGCTCTCAACGGAATATGAAATTTGAATGTTTTTTCAGGTATTGAAACTTTTATGATCCGCTGGCCCATATCTGACACTTTCATATGTAACGGATCCTGAGCAGATTGGTTTTATAAAAAATATGCGATGAAACAAAAAAATTGTTGCATAATTGTATTTATTTTTTTATAGAACTAATGAGAATATTCTTGTTATTCGTCATAGACGAATTCGGATATGCCAATCTGAATCCGGTTTTCAGTGTGAAAAATCGTTTTCACACCTGTTGATTGTTATAAATCAACTTGCTGGATTTCAACGAAATTCATGCAACAAAACAAAAAAGGAGTTCAAAATGGAAAAAGTGGCAGTTGTAGGTTGCGGCGCTTATATGGACAGCGGCTACGGATGTCCCGGGGAATGGCGATGTCTTAAAGCAGCAGCTCTCGGAGAGGGAAAATTTGAGGAACCATCTCAGGTCGTTATTTTTGTAAAATGTGAATGTCCGGGCAGAGCCTTAGTTCCCACCATGGGCATGTCAATGAAATTATCAGAAATAAAACCAGATAAAATTTATCTGAGTTCCTGTCTTGTCAATGCCAAACCTGGATGCCCTTATTCAAATGCCGATGAAATGGCACAGATTCTGGAAAAGAATACCGGAATTAAGGTGATTCAGGGAACACATGATTATCATTAATGTTTGAAACTTGCAACTCGAAACTCGAAACTTGAAACCCGAAATTCGAAACTCGAAACTCGAAATTCGAAATTCGAAACTCGAAATTCGAAACTCGGAACTTGAAACTCGAAATTCGAAACTCGAAACTTGATGGCGAATGTCGGATGCTCAGTTTTCAGGAATGAATTGATCCGATATCTGTAGTTTCAGCACTGGTCCGGTTCAATGGGAGTTTATATAAATACCGTTATCCGTTTAGTCAGAGATATGACAACCTGATGATTTTCAAACAGGATATACCTTATTCCGCCTAAAAATCCCGTTGAACTGAGCCCGTGTTCAATTCCCGCCTCCGATCCCCCTATAATAATTTGATAATTCATTATACCAATTCACTATTGAAATCAAGTATTGAAAAAGTACAATTATCTGCAACAGAACAAAATAAAGCTTTTGTATAGTATGATTTCAAAACTCAAATGGTATTACCATCCGATTTAGCCAAAAGTAGCTTTTGTCCCCCTGAAAATACTCCCTTTACCCCATTGACTGATTTTTTATTTTGTAACATAATATCAAAGAGCTTTTTTAAGCCTCTGTTTTTTATAAGATTTATTATAAAAGCAACGTCAGTTGACTGAATTATTTGTAATCGTTCAGATATTCAGACCCCGGAGTAGCCAGGAATAATTTTCCGGACTGTCCCGGGATAGACTGATTTTTTTTGCCGGCTGTTTATGCGGACAAAGATTTTGAAAAATTTTTGCCTGATTGTTCCTGTTGCGGGGTGATTATGAAAACAGAATAATAAAAATTAGTTAAAAAAATAAGTAAAACAAATTTTTTGGGATGACGTAAAAAACAAATCGTTCAATTGTATAAGCAATATAGACAGAAAGAATAAAAACTAACTCAACAATTAACGAATGATTATAAAAAAAGGGGGGGAAGAATGAAAAAGTTTTCAGGGGTTCTGCTTATAATAGCTTTTATTTTTATAATAGTCGTATCATCTTATGCGGTCAGCTATTCTGATTCTGAGTGGGCTTCAATGCTTCTTTTAGGTTTTGGCTTGGTCGCCTTTGCAAGCTTTATAAGAAATTTCGGAAAAAACTGAGCTTGCTGTATCCCGACGGAGAACGGGCTTGGTAAACTTTCTTTGTGACAGCAAATTTATCAGAGTATCCTGATAATAAATAGTTTTCAAAACTGACACGCTTAAAATGTTTTATTGAAATGACCATGGAGAAAGTCATCTCCTGACTGACCGGATTATTAAGTCTCGCCATGCTTTCCGGAAAAATGCCCTTTCCCAAACAGCATTCTCATAATGTGTTTTTCCAATTCGGAATATGTTTGCCCAACGCTGCTATGGGAGCCAGTGCGAAAAATGATTTTCGCACGCTTTTGAATCAGGCTTTTTTTTTGTATAGGAAATTATAGAATTTGATCGGAATGAAAAGAATGCCAGATAAGAAAAAATTATTTTCTTATCTGGCATTCTTGTTGTTTTGTTTTTTTGCAATATTCCTTCTTTCTTGACCCAAAGCCGGTTTTTATTATATACAGGCTTTAAGAAAAAGGTTGTCCGGAGTGCCAAACTTGCAGTTTGGCAATATTTCCGATGCCCGGAAACCGGACACTTCTGCCAAACTGCAAGTTTGGCACTCCGGACTGACAGATATTTTCTTAACATCTATATATCATTAACGATCTGGCAAACTTTAAATAAAGGAGGAAATATGGTTAAAAAATTGGATTGACGCTGTGCATGGTCTGTTTTCTTCTGTCTTTGTCACCCTTATCCCCCGGAGATGCTTTCGGGGCTGACAAGCCTTATATTTTCGGATTGCTTTTTGTGGGGCCATACAATGACAGGGGATACAGTCAGGCCCATTATGAAGGAGGAAAATATGTTGAAAAAACAGTTCCCGGGACAAAGATGATCTACATTGACAAGGTAAATCCCGCGGACCGTCCGGGGATTACCATTCCCCAGTTGGTGGATGACATGGTGGAAAAAGGGGCAAAACTCATCATTGCCAATTCAGATGACATGAAAGACGGCATTCGGGAAGCCGCGACCATTCATCCGGATATTCATTTTGTTCATTGTTCCGGGGATGATGTGCTGACCGGAAAATCGCCCAAGAATCTCAGCAACTTGTTCGGCCGCATGGAATATGGAAAAATGATGGCAGGATTTGTCGCGGCTCTGACCACAAAGACCGGTAAGATCGGCTATCTTGGCCCTCTGATCAACGAGGAAACCCGGCGCCTTGCCGCATCATGCTACCTGGGTGCGAGATATGCCTGGGACAAGGTGCTGAACAAAAACCCTGAAGCATTGAAATTTCAGGTCACTTGGATAGGTTTCTGGTTCAACATCCCCGGTGTGACCGCGGATCCCACCCAGGTGGCTCAGAATTTTTTCAACACGGGATATGATGTCCTTGTTTCAGGTATTGACACAACAGAAAGTGTTGTTGTTGCAAGACAGAAACGCAAAGAGGGGAAAGAAGTCTGGGGCATACCGTATGATTATGAAGGCGCATGTGAGGGAGCTTCTGATGTGTGTCTGGGGGTTCCCTATTTTAACTGGGGACCGTCATATGTCCGGCTTGTCAGGGCGTCAATGGCCGGAATTTGGAAATCCCAATGGCTTTGGGAAGGACCGGACTGGAAAGATATTAACAATCATGATACCAGCACCATAGGCTTTGCCCCCGGGCCTGCCCTGTCATCATCCGCAAAACAGCATTTGGATATGTTTATCAGAGATATGGGAACCGGTAAGCTGAATTTGTTCAAGGGGCCGCTTTCTTATCAGGATGGCAGCGTATTTCTCAAACATGGCGAAACTGCCACAGATAAGCAAATTTGGTATATGCGCCAGCTCTTAAACGGGATGACGGGGCAAAGCAGCGCAAAATAACTGCATGGCAGATTGAAAATGATCCTGAGATGCTCCCGGGGGATTGGGAAATCCGCCGAAAATGCCTGGGGTTTGTCAATTCCAGGCGAGCATTGAGCATTTTGGGAATATTGAAAAGCAGATTTACAGGATATCGTTTAAGATGCATATCGTCCTTGAAAACATCCACAAACATTACGGACCGGTGAAAGCCAATAATGGCGTGAGCCTGACCATTGCCCCAGGCACGATACATGGCATTTTGGGTGAAAACGGTGCCGGAAAAAGCACATTGATGAAAATTCTGGCAGGTTACATCCGAAAAACAAGCGGAACTGTCTGGGCAGGTGGCTCTCCGACCGACTACCGGACACCTGCTCAGGCTTCAAATCTGGGCATTGGGATGCTGTACCAGGAACCGCTTGATTTTCCGCTTCTGTCAGTTCTGGACAACTTCATGCTGGGTCAGACAAACGGTTTTGCAAATCACAGGAATACATTCAGAAGGCAATTTGAACAGATTGCAGGCCATTTCAATTTTACACTGAATCCGGATGTCCCTGTCAGAAACCTGACCATCGGTGAGAGACAGCAACTTGAAATGCTGAGGCTTCTGGCGTTGGGAATCCGGGTGCTGATCCTTGACGAACCCACCACCGGCATATCTGAGACACAGAAAGATATTCTTTTTCAGTCGCTGAACAAACTGGCATCACAAGGAAAAAGTGTCATACTTGTGTCTCACAAGCTGGAAGACGCGGACGCGTTGTGCGACAAGATTACGGTTCTGCGTCAGGGAACGGTCGCCGGAGAAATGAACAAACCCTTTGATACAAAAATCTTGCTGGAAATGATGTTTGGCACGCCGCCGCTCCCTCCGTCCTGCTCATGTTTGGGATCCGGAGAAGAACTTTTTGTCATGAAAGGCGTTTCCGCCCGGGGCGGCCGTGCAGGGCTTAAAAATTGTAACACCGTCATCCGTCAGGGAGAGGTGGTGGGACTGGCCGGACTGGAGGGAAGCGGTCAGGGCGTTTTCCTTCGCATTGCCGCTGGATTAAAGGTGCCGTTCAAAGGAGAACTCTATCTTCAGGATATGAAAATGAACGGAAAAGATCACCACGCATTTAAACAGGCACAGGTGAACTTCCTTCCGGGATCCCGGCTTGAAGAGGGGCTGATACCGGGCTTAACCCTTGCAGAACATTTTGCGCTTTTAGAGAATCGTAAAGGCTTTTTTGTGAGATGGGCAGAGGCATTCCAAAAGGCAAACGCGCAGATTAAAAAATTTCGCATCACGGGAACACCGGAATCCACTGTGGAATCTCTTTCCGGCGGGAACCAGCAGCGCCTTCTCCTCTCATTTTTACCTGAAAATTCTCTCCTTCTTCTCCTTGAAAATCCCACCAGAGGACTTGATCCGGAATCTGCTCACTGGGTGTGGCAGCATCTCCGAACATATTGTGAACGCGGCACAAGCATTGTTTTTTCATCTTCGGAACTTGATGAAATTCTCATGATTGCGGATCGTGTGGCTGTGTTTTTTGACGGAAAAATTATCAAAGATGTAAAGACAGATGAAACAGATGTCAATGAGCTGGGGATGGCCATTGCAGGGAAAATTGGAAACTGAGGAGAAAAAACAGGGTGATTTGAAACCAAAATCAAAGAAGACTCAGAGAAAGGAGCTTAATATTGAGCGTAGCTTTAAAAAATCAAACTTATCCTTATATCGGATCAGACCCGAACATTGCCGGAGGAGTTCCTTTAATTGAGGGAACCCGAATCACCGTGCGTTGCATTGCAGGGTATTATCAGATGGGGATGAGTGTGGATGAGATACTGAACAGTCTCTCTCATCTGACACCATCCCAGGTACATGCGGCCTTAGCCTACTATTTCGATCATCAGGAAGAAATTGACGCTGATCTTACAGAAGTATCTGATGAAAATTATTGGAAAGAGCAAGTCTTATCATGGGGCGAAAACCAATGAAGATTAAATTATTACTGGATGAGGATGTTCATTTGGCTTTGGCCGATTCTCTTCACAGAAGAGGATACGATGTTGTTCATATACAGGAAATGAAGCGCAAGGGCAAAAGCGATGCCGAACAGTTGGCAATGGCTGTCTTTCAAAAACGATGCCTGTTCAGCTTCAATGTTAAAAATTTTGTTATCCTGCATAACCAGTATGTTAATGAAAAGCGGGAACATTGGGGAATTTTTGCTTCAAAGCAGATCCCCGTAGGTGAAGCGCTTCGCAAGTTGTTATATAAATTGGGGAATACTTCTCATGAAGCCATGAAAAATCAGTTGAAATTTTTATAACACAAGGGTTTGCAAAAGTTACGAGATCAGTTTTCCGGCTGAAAGCAAAAGTGCGCTGAAGCGTGGCGTGAGAATCAGCTGGCTTCAGCCTGCTTTCGCTATCAGGGGCTTTCTGAATTCAGAATTTTAAAAAGTAAGGCTGATCCTGATAACGGGAATTACTATGAAAATATTCCGATATGCCTGCGAACTCATACTGACGCTGCTTGCGGTATTTTTCTTCACCACCCTCATTCTTCATCTCGTGGGAGCGCCGCCGTTTGAGGCTTATTATCACATTGTCAAGGGATCATTGGGATCATGGGTGAAGGTCGCCCATGTGATAACCACATGGATTCCCCTCACGCTTTGTGCATGCGGTCTTCTCTATACCTTCAGAATCGGTCTTTGGAATATCGGCATCGAAGGACAGATGATGATGGGCGCTGTTTTCACAACATTCCTTCTTCGCTTCGGTGTTGAAAGCGATATGCCGGTCTTTTTTTTAACATTGTCTTTTATTGCCGGAGCGATTGGCGGAGCTGTATGGGCGATGATTGCAGGTAGTTTAAAGACAAAAGGAGGCGTGAATGAAATTTTCGCAGGTCTCGGACTTAATTTTGTGGCTCAGGGGCTTATCCTCTGGCTTATATTTGGTCCGTGGAAACGGCCCGGCATCGCCTCCATGAGCGGGACAGAACTTTTTCCGCCAAAATTATGGCTGTCTTATCTGTCCTTCATCCGTCTTTCTCCTGCGGGCCTTTTTTTAGCTTTGATTGCCATAGGAGTGACAGCATTCATGTTGCGTTATGCCCGGATCGGTTTAAGTCTGAGAGCCATCGGAAACAACCCTCATGCGGCATACCTGTTCGGATTAAAACCTGACAGATATATGCTCCTTGCCATGATATTCGCCGGAGGATTTGCCGGTCTTGCCGGAAGCATTCAGGTGACCGGGATCTATCATCGCCTTCTGCCTGCCATCTCCGGCAACTACGGTTATCTGGCCCTGCTTGTGGTCATGCTCGCCAATTACAATGTCCGGATTGTTCCCGCAGTTGCCTTTTTCTTTGCCTGCCTGAATATCGGAAGTATTCAACTCCCCATGGTACTTCAATTAGATTCATCATTAAGCGGTGTCATACAGGGAACCCTGGTTTTGGCAACACTTGCCGTACACGCATGGCGAAACTTGAAACTTGAAACTTGAGGCTTGAAACTGGAAACTTATGAATGATCTGAATTTGACGATACTATTTGCCAGTGTTATCGCGGGGGCCGCTCCTGTTGTTTTAGCTGCTCTCGGAGAGACAATTACGGAAAAAGCCGGCCTCATCAATCTTTCTTTGGATGGCTCCATATTACTGAGCGCAATGACTGCTTTCGCTGTTGCTTATGAAACAGACAGTCTTGTCATGGGGGTTGTGTCAGGGGCAGTGGTTGGCGCTGCGGTTGCAGCTATTGTCGGTATTTTCAGTAGTTATCTCGGTCAGTCCCAGGTGGCGGTGGGATTTGTTCTGACCCTCATGACTCGTGATCTGGCGTATTTTCTGGGAAATTCTTATTCCCGTCTTCAGGGCCCCCAGGTTACGCCCCTTCCGATTCCGCTTTTCAAAGAGATTCCTTTTCTCGGTCTGATCTTTTTTAATCATAATCTTCTGGTTTATCTCAGTCTGTTTTTTATTGGTTTCTGCTGGTGGTATATTTATCGCACACCTTTGGGTTTGCAACTGAGGGCTGTGGGAGAACATCCTGCTTCTGCTTACGCCAGAGGAATAAATCCGCAAAAGGCACAAATATTGTATGCGGTATGCGGCGGCTTGCTGGTCGGACTTGCAGGCGCGGCCTTTTCCCTTTCTGCCAAACCAGGATGGGGGCGTCCCCAGGGAGCGGAAGGAACAGGATGGATTGCTCTGGCAATTGTCATTTTTGGCGGGTGGAATCCGGTAAAGGCAGCCGCGGGCGCTTATCTTTTTTCCTTTTTACAGATTTTAGGTATTTATTTTCAGGGATGGATCCCTTCTGTGCCTGCCCAGGTTTTCCAAGTCGCGCCGTTTCCGCTGATGATCTTTACCCTTTTGCTCATGTATTTTGTCCAAAAAGAATCTGTGATGAACTGGGCAGAAGAAAAAAAACGGATGAAATCCGCGCTTAAAATTTTTTCAGGAAATGCGCCAAGCGCGCTGGGCAAAGCATACAAACCTGACTGATCCGAAATATGCCTATAAAAACAGAATAAAAAAATATCGGATTTTTATTAATATTTAAGCTTGCATTGAAATGCAACTTATTGTAAACAAAGAGACAGAGGGAAGTTTAAGCTTTACAATAAATTAACCATCTTTATCTGTTCAAGGAGGTAAACATGAAAGCAAGAGTGGACAAAGGAGCATGTATGGGAGACAGAAACTGCAACATGGTTTGCCCGGAGGTCTTCAAGTATGACGAAGATGAACTGATGTCAATTGTTCAGTTTGACGAAATCCCGAAAGAGTATGAGGCTCGTACAAAACAGGCAGCAGAAGAATGCGGGGCCAATGCGATTACCATAGAGGAATAGTCGCGGCCATTACAGGGAAGGAGAAAGCCAGGATGGGAAAATTCAGAGAAAGTCAGACTGCAAAGAATCTGCTGACTGCTTTTGCAGGGGAATCCCAGGCACGAAACCGTTATACTTACTTTGCCGGCCAGGCAAGAAAAGACGGTTTCATGCAGATTGCAGATATCTTTGAAGAGACAGCAAACCAGGAAAAAGAACACGCGAAACGGTTCTTCAAGTTTTTCAATGGCGGTGAACTGGAAATTACCGGGAGCTTTCCCGCGGGTGTCATCGGCAACACATATGATAACCTGATCGCTGCTGCCGACGGTGAACGCTACGAGCATACGGAGATGTATCCTAATTTTGCCAAAATAGCGACCGAAGAGGGCTTTACCCGGGCAGCAGACACATTTCAGGCCATATCTGTTGCTGAAAGACAGCATGAAAAGCGATACCGTGATCTCGCGGCTAATATCAAGGCTGACAGAGTTTTTAAACGGGATCAGGAAGTTGTGTGGCGATGCCGTAACTGCGGTTATCTGCATTCAGCAAAAGAAGCGCCGGAGATGTGTCCTGCCTGTGTGCATCCCCGGAGCTATTTTGAGCTTTTGGGTGAGAACTGGTAAAAAAAAAGACAAATGACAGGCAATATTCAAGGGTGGGTTTGGATTTACCTTACCCACCCCGCATCTCAGAGGGGATTTGAAAAATACCCCTTTTTTAGTTTTTCAGGGAATTCTATATCTGAAAATTTAAAAACTTTCCAAGTCTGACGTGGTGATGCACTGCTTCGGAGAGTCTGAATTGCTTATAATCTGTTTGATTGCAGCTATGCAAGGCTTTTTGTGTCCGCCCTGCTGACCATTTTCAGACGGGGATTTTTCAGCCCGGCCAATATTGTCTTCCGCCTCTGACATGTCGCCACAGGTATTTTGTATAAAGAGAAGGTTTAATCCTTTTAGCATGAAAATATATTTGGAAAACCCGGGTTTTTTGTCTGTTTTCACCACATATTTTTATGACCGGGGGTGAAAAACCCGGGTTTTTTATGAGCGTTTCTTATATGAAATCCTTGTAGCGAGGACGGCTGTTATTATTTTCTGTGTAAAGAACAAAACACTTGATCATCAAAATTTTTTAAGTTAAATTATTTAAATATGCAGGGACAGACTTGTATTTTACCTCCATCTTTTGACAACAGGAATCGCACCCCTGACAGATATTCACTCATCATTATATAATCTCAGCAGGTTACGCTGTGATATCCGCTGTAACTCAGATAAAATAATGATTACAACTGTAACTGATATTTCTATATTATACCGACATATTATCTTCTGATATTTTTTAAATTTTTAAAAATTTTCCAGATGCGCCAAATCGTAAGGAGGGCCGGTCATGGCAGATGTAAAAGAATATTTGTGGAAAGGAAAAGACCCTAAGAGAAATAAGACCTTTAAAGGCAAGATGGAAGCAACAGATGAAAGGCCAGTGGAAGCCTATCTGAAAAAGCGCGGGATTATTAATTATAGCATTAAGGAAAAGCCCAAAGACCCGTTTGAGAACATTGCTTTTCTTCAGCCAAAAGTTGAAACAAAAGATGTCATTGTCTGGTGCAGACAGTTTTCCACCATGATTGACGCGGGGCTTCCCATTATCCAATGTCTTGACATACTCTCCTCCCAGGCGGAAAATCCCACTTTTAAAAAAGTATTGAAAGACATAAAAGTGTCCGTGGAAAGCGGGAACACCCTTGCCGAATCTTTGAAAAAATATCCTGACCAGTTTGACGAACTTTTTGCAAATATGGTGGAAGCAGGTGAAACCGGGGGTATCCTTGATACCATTTTGCGGCGTCTTTCCGAACATATGGAAAAAGCGGCGAAGCTCAAAGCCCAGGTAAAAAGTGCTATGATGTATCCGATCATCACCATGTGTGTGGCATTCATTGTCGTCATGGTTCTGCTGGTCTTTGTTATTCCTGTGTTTCAGGATATGTTTGCCGGTCTGGGAGGAGAGCTTCCGGCTCTGACTCAGGTAGTTGTAGATATGAGTGAGTTCGCAAAGAAGAATTTTCTTTTTATCGGAGTTGGTCTGGCCGGATTTATTATTACTCTTAAGAAGGTATATAAAACCGAAAAAGGGCATATTGTGATAGATGATCTCATGCTCAGTATTCCGGTAATGGGAATGCTGATTCGCAAGATTGCCGTGGCCAAGTTCACACGTACCATGGGCACAATGCTGCAAAGCGGGGTTGCTATTCTGGACGCGCTTGAAATTGTGGCAAAAACAGCGGGCCACAAAACCGTCGAGGCCACAATATATGATGTCCGTGCCGCTATTTCAGAAGGCCGTACAATGGCTGATCCGCTTGAAGAAAGCGGGGTTTTTCCTTCAATGGTCTGCCAGATGATTTCAGTGGGCGAGGCCACCGGTGCTCTTGATATTATGCTGGAAAAAATTGCTGATTTTTATGATGATGAGGTTGACGAGGCAGTAACCGGCATGACTGAAATGATAGAGCCTCTGATGATGGTATTTCTGGGCGGAACCATCGGAACCCTGGTTGTCGCAATGTATCTTCCCATATTCTCAATGGCCGGTGCGGTATAAGTATCTGTGCATAAGGTTTTCGCCATTTTTATCCTGATACTCAGGCGAGTTTCCGAAAATGAGCATACCGATGTGTAATATTCTTTTCCGGAAATTGTCTGAGTTCACACTTCAAACTTTCAATTTTAAATCTTCATCTGTAATGAATTTCAATAGTGATTTTTATCAGAAGCTGAAATGGCTCATGTTTTTCCGGGTCATTTTTACCACATTGTTACTGGGTTCCACCATTATTCTCCAACTTAATGAAACCTCTTCTCCCCTGGATGAATCGCTTTTAGCGCTTTACGGGCTTATTGCCGGTATTTTTATCCTTTCATTTTGCTATACAATGATCCTGAAATTTTTTCTTGATCCGGAAGCCCCCCCTCCCTCCGGCCGAGAGCCCGGAACCAGGAAAAAGAAACTTACACTTCCCCTTTTTACCTACATACAGATCAGCATAGACACATTTGTTGTCAGCCTGATAATTTTTATGACAGGCAGTTTTTCAAGTGTCTTTTCTTTTCTCTATCTTGTTGTAATTATCTACGCGAGCATACTCCTTTTCAGGAAAGGGAGCATGGTCATGGCTGCCCTTTCCAGCATACAGTACGGCGCGATGATTGATCTTGAATTTTACGGCATCCTCAAACCGTTCGGGATGGAAAGAAATCTTATCATTGTTGAGTATAACATGAGCCATGTTTTTTATAAAATCACCATGACCATGGTGGCATGTTTTGCGGTGGCCTTTCTGAGCAGCCTTTTATCAGAGCAGACAAAAAAAAGCAAAAAAGAACTCCTGGATATGGAAGCTCATGTGAAGCGGGTTGAAAAAATGGCAGCCGTGGGTGAGATGGCCGCAGGTCTGGCCCATGAAATCAAAAATCCGCTGGCTTCTCTCAGGGGGTCAGTACAATTGCTGCAAGATGATATTCCTTATGATTCGGAGCGTGACAAACTCATGCATATTGTTCTCCGTGAAGCAGATCGTCTGAACTCCCTTGTAAGTGATTTTCTTTTATTTGCAAAACCTCCCGCGGGCAGGGTTGAAATTTTTGATCTGGGTGATGCCCTGACAGAAACAGTGTCACTTTTTGAAAAAGACACGAACTGTTGTGAGAGGATTTCAATCGTAAAAGAAATTTTTTCCGGAGTCCGGGTCGAAATGGATCCGGCTCATTTACGCCAAATTTTATGGAACCTTCTTTTAAATGCGGCCGAGGCCATTGAAGATAACGGGCTGATCAGTATTAAAATGTATCTGTCAAAAGAGTATGCGGACATCAGTATTGCTGACACTGGATGCGGCATGTCAGATGAGGTTCTTAAAACCATTTTTGACCCCTTTGTTACAAAAAAAAACAGCGGAACAGGTCTCGGGCTTTCCATTGTGCATCGCATCGTAGAATCATGTGATGGCAGACTTGATGTTGAGAGCGAAGTCGGCAGGGGGACAACGTTTACGTTGAAATTAAAGCGTCCTGGTTCGGTCTGACAAACGTGATAATGATTTTAAACTGCTGGTTCCTGATTTCTGATTCTGCTGATATTTTCACGCGGGGTGTCTGTAAAATTCAGTAAAATTTTTATAAAATCCGGGGGGCCGGCAACTTAATCTTGACATTTTTCTACAGATAGCTTATTAAAATAAGCTTATTTTTTTATCAGAACCTAAGTTTTTTTCAAAAAATTTAGGTTCTTGTCTTTGTTCACAGGCAAAAAAAGGCTTTTATCCTGAAAAATGAACCGGTCTTTGCTGTTTTATGCAGTGATCAGCCATCAGTTTTCAGCTTTCAGAATCACCAGATTGAAAAAATTCGCTGTTCTGCTTTGAGGCGGTCTGTCACATGCAGCCATCTTTTTTACAGAGTCTGAACGCGGAACTGTGAACAGGGCCTGAATTTTGAATCATTTTCGATTTGCTGAGACTGTCATGACAAAACAGCGTCTCACTTGGCAGACGGGGAGACGGTTGCTTCGGAAACGTGCATTTGATACTCGGTAATCAAGTTTTTTTGCTGTCATTCCTGCTTTCGCAGACTTCGGCAGGCTCAGTCGGGTTGTCGAACAGAATCACAAATTTTTTGTCCGAACCAGGTCAAAAAGCTTGATTATCGAGTGATAAGGGAACTCAAAATAAATAATATACCTGATAAAAAAAGTAGGGTGGGTGGAGCGAAGCGGAACCCACCGCACAAGGTGGGTTCCGCTTCGCTCCACCCACCCTACTTTTCCACATTTTCGGGTATTTTATTTTTGAGGAAATCCCTAAGAACTGGCAACTGATTTATACGGGAGTCTGATAAAAAATCTATATGTCATTTGAGCTATTTATAAGCGGTCGTTATCTCAGGACCAGACAGAAACAGACATTTATCTCATTAATTACCATCCTTTCCATAGCGGGAGTTACGGTCGGGGTCATGGCGCTGATTATAGTGATTGCTGTCATGGCAGGCTTTGAGTCTGATCTTAAAGACCGTATTCTCGGGGTTGAATCCCATGCGGTGCTGATGCGTCACGGAGGGAATTTTTCTGATTATCCCCGTGTACTCGAATACCTTAAAAATGCTGACGGGGTTGAGGGGGCCACACCTTTTGTTTATACCCAGATCATGCTTCGTTCCGCTGCTGGTTTGTCCGGGGCTGTTTTAAGGGGAATAGATCCCGCATCAGCGGGCCGGGTAATAAAGATGAACACACAGGGCCGAAGGAAGAATGCGGATTTCAGCCTTCTTCGTCCTGGTTCCAAAATTCCGGGAATTATCATAGGCAAGGAACTTGCCAGAAATCTGGGCGTGACAGAAGGTGATGTGATTTATCTGATATCTCCCCGGGGAATGATATCTCCCATCGGCCTTATGCCTTCAATGAAACGGTTCAGGGTGCTGGCGAGCTTTGAATCCGGAATGTACGAATATGACGGTTCTCTTGCCTACATTCACATCGAAGATGCCCAGAATCTTCTTCGAATGGGCGCATCTGTAACTGGTATTGAAATCCGGGTAACTCAGGTCTATGAGGCAAATAAAATTGCAGAAAAGATCGTTAAAGATTTGGGATGGCCTTACTGGGCAAAAGATTGGATGCAGATGAACCAAAATCTGTTTTCTGCGCTTAAACTGGAAAAAACAGTGATGTTTGTTATTCTGGCGTTAATTATCCTTGTGGCGGCCTTTAACATCGCCAGTTCTCTGATTATGATGGTAATGGAAAAGACCCGGGACATCGCCATATTAAAAGCCATGGGCGCGACAGATAAAAATATTAAAAAAATTTTTATTGTCAAAGGAATGACCATTGGTGCCATTGGCACATTTTTAGGTGTATCTCTGGGGTTTCTGCTGTGTACATTGCTTAAACACTATAAATTCATTAAGCTTCCGGGAGATGTTTACTATCTCACGGCCCTTCCGGTGAAACTTGAGATGCCGGATGTGTTTATCATTTCTTCCGCCGCAATGGTGATCTGCTTTTTGGCAACGCTTTACCCGGCGCACCAGGCTTCCAAGCTTAACCCTGTCGAGGCCCTCCGTTATTAAAGATTAGAGATTGAAAACAGACAACAAAAAACCAAATGTTCCTTTAATTAATGTAAGGGGACTCTGTAAGAGCTTCAGCGCGATTGAAGACCGCCATAAGACAGGCCCTGCTCCTCAGTCATCAGGGGATCCTCGTATTGATGTTTTAAAAAACCTGGATTTTGATTTGGATGAAGGTGAGACAGTGGCGATTGTGGGAGCGTCCGGGATCGGCAAATCCACGCTTCTCCACATCATCGGGACCCTTGACCGCCCTGACAGCGGCACGGTCTTATTTCGAAATGAGAATGTTTTTCTTTTCAATAATAGCCAGTTGGCAAAATTTCGCAACGAGTCTGTGGGGTTTGTTTTCCAGTTCCATCATCTTTTGCCGGAGTTCAGCGCCCTTGAAAACGCCATGATACCGGGGATGATCAAAGGACTCAGCAAGCAGCACGCGGGCGAAGCTGCCAAAGAAATCCTTATCCGGGTAGGACTGAAAAACAGGTTGTTCCACAGGGTGGGGGAACTTTCAGGAGGGGAACAGCAACGGGTCGCCTTGGCAAGAGCTTTGGTTCTCAAACCTGCGATTCTTCTGGCGGATGAGCCTACTGGCAATCTGGATAAAAAAAACAGTGAACAGGTTCATGAGTTGTTCCTTGAGTTAAATCAGGAATACCATATGACCATGGTTGTGGTGACACACAATATGGAACTTGCAGCGTATATGTCACGCCGTGTGACAATTGCGGATGGAGAATTGAGAATTGAAAATTGAAAATTGAAAATTGAGAATTGAAAATTGAAAATTGAAAATTGAAAATTGAAAATTGAAAATTGAAAATTGAAAATTGAAAATTGAAAATTGGGAATTGGGAATTGGGAATTGAAAATTGAAAATTGAGAATTGAGAATTGAGAATTGGGAATTGGGAATTGAAAATTGAAAATTGAAAATTGCTTCTTTCATAATTTCCAATAGTTAATCCAGGGAGACTTCCATGCTGAAACGTTTAATCATTATTGCAATCATAAGCTGTTTTTCGACTACAATATGTTCGGCGGAAAACAAATCCCGAATCCGGGGCACTGAATTCCAGGCACCGAAAATTGTTGTGCTGCCTTTTGAAATTTATGCTTCAGAGAATATTTCATATTTGCAAACCAAAATTCCGGAAGTGATCGGAAATTATATGAAACAGGAAGGCGCTGTTGTCGTAGAAGCAGATAAAGTAAAGATAAGCAGACCGCGTTCCCTTTCTAAGCATGACATCCGAAAGATCGGCATCAGAAATGGCGCGGATTATGTCATATGGGGAAGTCTGACCCGGATCGGCCAAAAATTCAGCCTTGATTCAAATATGATGGATACACTTAACCGGGAGCCGATAAGCGCTTTTTTTGTGGAAGGTGAGAGCATTGAGAATCTCCCTGTAACCGTGAAAAAACTTGCGAGTGAGTTTGGCATAAAAATTTTTAAGCGGGAAAAGGTTGCCCGGGTCCTTGTCACCGGAAACCGGCGCATAGAGACAGATGCCATTAAACGAATGATAAAAACAAAGCCGGGTAATGCTTACCTTGCCAAAAGCCTTTCCGAAGACCTTAAAGCAGTTTATTCCATGGGATATTTTGATGATATCCGAATCGAGGCCCGGGAGACCCGTGAGGGAAAAATCATCACATTCAGGGTACAGGAAAAATCCACGCTTCGGCACATCCGCATCAAGGGAAATAAAATATTTGAAGATAAAGAAATCAGAGACGCTCTGGACATAAAGACAGGACAGACCCTGAATGTTTTCAGAATACAGAGCAATATTCAACGAATAGAGTCGCTTTACAAAGATAAAAATTACCATAATGTCAGCATTGCTTATGATATCAGACAACTTGACAATAATCAGGCGGATCTGGAATTTGTCATTGAAGAAGGTAAAAAAATCCGTATTAAAGAGATAGCCTTCGCAGGAATCAGCGCGTATAGTGACAAAGAGCTGAAGAAAGTGATGAAAACTTCGGAAAAGGGGTTCTGGTCATGGCTGACATCATCGGGGGAGTTTAACAGTGAGGAACTGGAACAGGATGTTGTGAGGCTTTCCGCTTTTTATCGCAATAACGGATATGCCCAGGCCAGAATCGGAGAACCCCAGGTCGAATACCGGGAAGAGTGGATATATATCACGATAAAAATTGATGAAGGCCCGCAGTTCAAAATAGGAAAGGTGGATATTGGCGGTGATCTTGTTCTGTCCAGGGAAGAACTTATAAAGCCCCTGAAGATTACCAAAGAGCCCCTTTATAATGAGGATGTTCTGCGTAATGATGTGCTTCTTCTTGCGGATATCTATGCGGACCAGGGATATGCCTATGCGAATATCACTCCCAGGCTTGATAAAAATATTGCAAAATCAACTATTAATATTACCTATCATATTGAAAAGGACAAACGGGTTTACATCGAAAAAATTATTATCAGCGGGAACACAAAAACACGGGATAAGATTATTCGCCGGCAGCTCAAGGTTCATGAGCAGGAACTTTACAGCAGCCGGGATTTGAAACGGAGCGTGCGTAATTTGCAGCGTCTCGATTATTTCGAGGATGTGAAGCTCAATACGCTGAAAGGAAGTTCCGATGACAGGATTATCATCAGGCTGGATGTGACAGAGAAGCCCACAGGAACCTTCAGTTTTGGCGGCGGATACAGCAGCGTGGAAAATGTTTTTGCCATGGCCTCTGTTTCCCAGCGAAACCTTTTCGGAAGAGGACAGATTCTTCAGTTAAAAGCTGAACTGGGAGGAACCACCAACAGATACACACTCAGTTTTACCGAACCTTGGCTTTTTGATATTCCATTGTCAGCCGGTTTTGACCTGTATAACTGGGAAAGGGATTATGATACTTATGATAAGGACAGCAAGGGGGGCGGTGTAAGATTAGGGTATCTTATTTATGATTTCACACGGCTGTATCTTTCCTATTCTTACGACGTGGGGGATATTGAAATTATTGACCGGGCCGAGGCCCCCGAATCCATAAAGGACATGGAGGGAGAAAATGTGACAAGCAGCATATCCACCACATTGCGCTATGATTCCAGAGATAAAATGTTTAATCCCACAGAGGGTGCTGATCATCGTTTCACTGCTGAATATGCCGGACTTGGCGGGGATATCGCTTTTACAAAATATACCGCGGAGCTTGGGCAGTATTTCCCCCTGTTCTGGGGAACTGTCGGCTTTCTCCATGCCGAAGGAGGATATGTCCGTGATGATGATGATGGAAAGCTCCCGGATTATGAACGGTTTTACCTGGGCGGAATGAATTCATTACGCGGGTTTGAATGGCGGGATGTATCCTTGAAGGAAAAAAATGAAGAAGGCGAAACTGTGGATGTCGGCGGATATAAATTTGTACAGTTTAATGCTGAATTTCTGATTCCCCTGATTAAGAAAGCAGGGCTGGTAGGGGTTTTATTTTATGATACAGGTAATGTTTATGACAAGTCCGAAGATATAGAGTTTGACAGTCTGCGCGAAAGCGCAGGATTTGGTTTCAGATGGTATTCTCCCATGGGACCGATTCGCATCGAAAACGGATATATACTCGATCCCGAAGAAGGAGAGAGCAGCAGCGGACGATGGGAGTTTACAATGGGCGGGGTGTTTTGAAACTTGAAACTTGAAACTTGAAACTTGAAACTGGGAACTGGAAAACCTGCATTTTCCAAGTTTCGAGTTTCAAGTTTCACCCAAAAAAGGAGGATATAAAAAGAATGCAATTTTTTAAAAAGATTTTTGCCGGAACGATTTTTCTACTTTTTTTCTTTGTGTTTTCTTCTTATGGTGCAGATGTCCCTAAGATCGCAATTGTGGATCTTCAAAAAGTCAGTGAATTGTCAAGCGCGGGTAAGAAAATACGTGCTGAAATCACTAAAAAAGGAAAAGCCATGGAGACTGAGCTGAAAACCAAGGCCACCGAAATTCAGAAACTCGAAAAAGGGCTGGAACGTGAAGCACCGGTAATGAGCAAGGAACAGCGGGAAAGTAAAAAGCGGGAAATTAATATAAAGCTGTATGATCTTAAATCCCTTGAAAAGAGATATAAGGAAGAATTATTTAAGTTCCAAAATGAAAAATTAAAAAAGATGAATAAGGAGGTTTTTGAGATTGTACAGGAGATAGGAAAAAAGGAAGGTTATCTTCTTATCATTGAAAAGATGGGGGTGCTATATGCTCCCCAGTCAATTGATATCACAGAACAACTGATAGAAAAATATAACGCCAAGTTTGCCAAATAAGAACCGGAAATCGGAGATTGGAAATCAGGAACCAAAGTTCATCCGGTTCTCAGTTTCCAATTTCCAATTTCAAATGTGGAAAAAGAGTTTTCAAAGGTAATAAGGTCATGGAAATATCACTTGCAGAAATCGCCAAAGCCGTTGATGGTGAAGTCAGGGGCGATGCTGATAAAACCATTCGGGGGGCTGCCCCTTTTGAAAACGCGGGTTGTGATGATATAACTTATGCATCCGGTTCAAAATTCCTGAAAAAAATAGATAAAACCGGGGCCGGGGCTGTTATTGTTCCTCAGAATTTTTTATCTCACGCGTGTTCAAAAGGCACAGTCATTGTAAAAAATCCGCAGGTTGCTTTTGTTAAGACTTTGGAGATATTTTATCCGGCTTCAGCACCGGAAAGCTCTATAAACCCGAATGCCTGTATCGGAAAAAATTTTAAATTCGGCAAAGATGTTTCCATCGGACCTTTTGTTGTTATCGGAGATAATGTGACCCTGGGTGACCGGGTGACGCTTCAGCCCAATACAGTGATCGGGGATAATGTGGTGATGGGAAATGATGTCCGTGTCTGGCCTAATGTGACGATTCTGGACCGTTGCAGGATTGGCGACCGGGTGACAATTCATGCCGGAACGGTCATCGGAAGCGATGGTTTTGGGTTTGCTCCTGACGGGGAGAAATATGTCAAAATTCCTCATACGGGTATTGTCCGAATTGATGATGATGTGGAAATCGGCGCAGGAAACACCATTGACAGAGCCACATTTGGTGAGACTTGGATAAAAACCGGTGTTAAGACCGATAACCTTGTTCATATTGCGCATAATGTGACAGTGGGAGAAAACACCGTGCTTGTGGCGCAGGTGGGAATTTCCGGGAGCGTGACCATAGGGAAACACGGGGTATTGGCAGGGCAGGCCGGCGTGTCAGGACATCTGACCATCGGAGATAATGTTACAGTCGGGCCCCAGGCCGGACTTGTCAAATCCGTGCCAGACGGCGAAACAGTATCAGGTTCTCCGGAGATGCCCCACAGATTATGGCTGAGAGTGTATCGAATTCTGCCAAAACTCCCTGAGATTAAAAAAAAGCTTGCCGAGCTGGAAAAGAAAGTGAATGCGTTGCGCTGATCAGCAGCATTTAAAAAAAACGTCTGAATGTTTTATTCCAAGAACTGAATTCATCAATATTTGCCCAAGTCGTTCAAAATTTACCTCACCAAAACGAACTGCCTCAGCTTCCTGGCTGGACCGAAAAGGAGAAACATATTCTCGGTTAAGGAATGAGCATGAAATAATATGCCCATTTTGATTTTTATATGTTAAAAAATTGCGTAATCCTGTAAAGTGTATTTCAAAATCACTTTATCAAAAGGAGATTATTATGCAACCCTATTCCTTAGAAGTAGAAGAAATCATGCGGCGATACTATGAGAGTCTGAATGAAAAAGACCGCCGGCGATATGCCGGTATTGAAGCTTTGAAATTGGGACATGGCGGACAAAATTATATTGCCAAAGTCTTGGGTTGCAGCAGGCGGACTGTGCGCAAAGGAGCGATCGAAGTAAGCGGCCTGCCCGGACACATCGTAGCAAAACAAATTGGAAAATCTCCTGCTGAATCTTCTGAAATACGTAAAAAAGGTGGCGGACGCAAACAGTATCTGACTGAGCACCCTGAAATAGACGAGCAGTTTTTGAATGTGGTGCGTGAGCATACAGCAGGAGATCCGATGGATGAAAAGGTACGATGGACAAATCTGAGGGAGTGGGAAATCGCGGAGGCTCTGGAAAAAAAATACGGAGTAAAAGTGAGTCGTAACATTGTCCGTCAATTGCTCAAAAAGCATGACTATCGGTTGCGTAAAGCTCAGAAACGCAAACCTATGAAAAAAAACGTACCAGATCGCGACGCTCAGTTTGACAATATTTTGAAACTCAGATCAGAATACCGGAAGGCCGGTAATCCCGTTATCAGCATGGATACCAAGAAAAAAGAATATCTTGGAAATTTTTACAGGAAAGGCCGACTATATACGCTGGAGGAATTGCAAGTTTTCGATCATGATTTTACAAGTTTTGCCGAAGGTGTCATAATTCCGCATTGTTTTTATGACCTGCGACTCAATATCGGGTATGTTCAGGTGGGAACAAGTCATGATACCAGTGAATTTGCCTGTGACAGTTTCCGTCATTGGTGGTATGGTTACGGTTGCCGAATATATCCAAATGCCACGTCAGTTTTGATATTGTGCGATGGTGGCGGCAGCAACAGTTCCCGACATTACCTTTTCAAACAAGATTTACAAATTCTGGCGGATGAAATCGGGATTGAAATCCGAATCGCTCATTACCCGCCCTATTGTTCCAAATTTAATCCGATCGAACATCGCCTGTTTCCTCATATTACTCGTGCGTGTCAGGGAGTAATCTTTTCAAGTTTGGAGGTGGTGACTGATCTGATAGCCAAAACACATACCAAAAAAGGTTTAAAAGTCTTTGTCCATGTTATTGATAAAGTCTATGAAACCGGTCGAAAAGTTGCTGAAACTTTTAAATCAGAAATGCGAATTGTATTCGACAAAATTTTACCCAAATGGAATTATCGTGCAATTCCAATAAATTAAAATGGGAAAGTTATTTAATACCGATTCCTAAAGGGGGCCGCCGAATTCCCCGTAACACCTAACACCTAACACCTAACACCTAACACCTAACACCTAACACCTAACACCTAACACCTAACATTTTCTTTCAAAGAAAGGAGAAATAACATGTTTAATCTGAGTATCAGCAAATTAAAGGTGAGCGGATTGGCAATGGTATTTCTGGGCTTTTCCGCCCTCGGACATGCTGACGACATTACCGATTCCATCAACGAAGCATTGGAGTATTATAAAAACGGGGAATATACGGATGCCGCACAAAGCCTTGACTATGCCTCACAATTGGTTAAACAAAAAAAGGCTTCGGGGCTGGAATCTTTTCTTCCGAAGCCCCTGAGCGGATGGACCGAAGAAAAGACCCAATCCCAGGCGGCAGGTAGTGGCATGTTTGGCGGCGGAATAACTGCTGAACGTAAATACAATAAGAATTCGGCTTCTGTCACTGTCCAGATTATTACAGATTCCCCTATGATGCAGGGTGTGATGATGATGTTTTCCAACCCCATGTTTGCAGCCTCTGACGGCGGAAAACTTGAAAAAATAGGGCGTCAGAAAGCAATTGTCAAATTTGACGCCGCAAACAAGAAAGGGGAAATTAAAATTATTGTTGCAAATCGTTTTTTTGTTTCAATTGAGGGCCACGGCGTAACAAAGGACGATTTAAAAGGATATGCAAAGGCTGTTGATTATAAAAAGTTGGCATCTCTGCCTTAGCCATCCTGCGGCTCGTAAATTCACTTGTTTCCAGGTTCCGCCTCACTGTCATTAAGTTAAGAAAAATATATCAGTTCTGTCCCTGATTCCTCCGGCAATGAATTGCCGGGGGAAGGGTTACTGTCCTGATGATTCTTTTAAAAAAAGTAAGGAGACAAAGAAGTGAGATCAAAATTATTCCTTTTCATATTCCTTTATCTTTTCGGAATGACTCTGTTTATTTTTCCCCATGATTTATTAGCGCAATCGCAGGTACTCGGAACCTGGTACATTCCTCATTATGTTGAAAACAAAGACAGCGGCGTATTTATTGATCTGTTTAAGAGACTTGAAAATCGAACAGGTAAAAACATAGAAATCAAAATTTATCCGCCAAAAAGAAGTATGCTCCTTTTTAACGAGAACAAATTAGACATAATTTTTCCTGCCATGGACATACATATGCCCAAAAATATTATAAAATCAGAGTTTGTTTTTCAAAAAGAGATATATGCGTTTGTTTTGGAAGGCGAACCTGTTCCTCTTTCCGTAGAAGATCTTACAGGAAAAAAAGTCGGATTGGTAAGCGGTTATTCCTATCCGAAATCAGTAACTCATAGCAAAGACATTGAAGTTGATTATTCAAATAGTCCGATCAACAATATCAGAAAACTGAATGCCGGAAGATTTGATGTTATCCTTGACGATATAAGACTTGTTGAAGATGCACTTATAAAGATCGGCATAAAAAATGTGATTTATAATCATAAAAAACCATTTGCCCTGATAGACTTTTATTTTGCGTTTCACTCAACGCCCGAAGGCGAAAGAATGGCAAATCTTTTTTCCAAAGCCATCAGAGAAATGAAAGCGGACGGAATCATAAAAAAAATAATAATGACGGAGTAAAAAAATAACATTTTTTTACTCTGTAGTTCCGTGTTCAGGCAGTGCCACACCGCCTGAACACGGAATTACAAAGTGCTTTTTGCCGGACGAAGTTGCAAACCCCGTCCCCGGCAAAACAATGCGGAAATTTCGCTTTTATCGAAACGTATTATAATTATTCTGATTATAACGGATTTAGGGGAGGGCACAACATCCTGAAATTATTATGCCGGAAGATGCCGTTTTCCCCGCATGTCATTCCGGGGAAAATTTTAAAAAGCCTGTGCCCGTGCAATGGTTCGGACAGTTTTTAACGGCGGATTCCGTAAAAACCGCCCTGTTTCCGGAATCGGAAAAGTTACATTTTTTGTAAGTTTTTATTGCTGTTAATTTAAGACAGTTATACAAAAACTTACAAATTTTGTAAGTTTTTCCTTTTGAAAAAAATGACAAAATTTGCAGGAAATTTTTCAGATCGGAGCCGCATTTTATTTCATGTCAGCCCGGAAGCTGACATGCGAATAAATACGGCAGGCCTGTAAAATAAAAATGATATCATAAGGATAAGTTCTGTCTCAGTGAAATTTGTCTGCAAAAACTGTCCGAACCATTGAATCCTTTGCCGCATAAACGGCGGGTTCCGGGTTGAAATCGGAATGACAGTGCCGCCGGGAAGCCTCCCCTAAATCCGTTATAATCAGTAATTATTTTGTTCTGAAGTGAGCCATCTGAAAATGTCACTTTTTGCCGTTATTTTTTATCCGATTTTGTCCGCTCCCTTCGACAAGCTCAGGGTACGCTGTTGGAACGGCGTTCCCGCGCTCCCTTCGACAAGCTCAGGGTACGCTGTTGGAAGGCCGTTCCCGCTCCCTTCGACAAGCTCAGGGTACGCTGTTGGAACGGCGTTCCCACTCCCTTCGACAAGCTCAGGGTACGCTGTTGGAAGGCCGTTCCCGCTCCCTTCGACAAGCTCAGGGTACGCTGTTGGAACGGCGTTCCCACTCCCTTCGACAAGCTCAGGGTACGCTGTTGGAAGGCCGTTCCCGCTCCCTTCGACAAGCTCAGGGTACGCTGTTGGAAGGCTGTTCCCGTTTTCTTCGACAGGCACAGGACACGCTGTTCCCGCTCCCTGAGCTTGTCGAAGGGAGCGGGAACAGCGTGTCCTGTGCCTGTGCCTATCGAAGGGTAACAGGGCAGCCGGAAAGCGGGCAAATAAAAATAGGTAATTTAGACAGCCTGGTTCTGAAGTAATCATGAATTTATTTAACTGAAAGGATGCTGAAACTCGATGTTCAAATTTTTTTCTGTCATTCCGTTCGACTGAACTCACGCCCAAGCCTGCGAAAGCAGGAATGTTTTTGTTCGAATCGGGTCAGAAAACCTGATCATTGAGTGAAAGGAGTATGTTTTGTTTTACGGATTATTAACTCGGAAATCACTCGGAGTCTTGCTCTCTGTTTTTATTATTTTTCTCATCCTGCCTCTGTTTCTGCCCAGATTTTACATATACCTGCTGGCCCTGATTCTTATCACAGGACTGCTGGCGACCAGTCTCAATATGGTCTTAGGCTACGGAGGCATGTATCAGTTTCATCACGCGGTTTTTTACGGGGCAGGCGCTTACACCTTTGCGCTGATGCTGACGAAAACAAAACTTCCCGTATGGAATGCCTTTCTGGCAGCTCCTGTTATTGCCGGACTGCTGGGACTTCTGATAGGGATCATTTGCATCCGGTTATCAAAACTTTATTTTGGTATGCTTCAAATTTCCCTGGGGTCTCTGGTCTGGGCCATCGTGTTCAGATGGTATTCTTTTACTGGTGGTGATGACGGCATTCATGGCTGTTCTGTACCGGAGATTGCGTCCGTCAATGAATCTTATTATTTCACAGTTTTTGTCACGGCCATCTGTCTCATCCTTATGTATCTGATTATCAATTCTCCTTTCGGAAGGATATTTCAGGCCATCAGGGACAACCCGGAAAGAAGCGAGGCCGTAGGTGTGAATGTCAGACTTCATCAGCTTATCGGGCTGGTCATTGCTGCTTTTTTTGCGGGGATAGCAGGCTCCCTTTTTGTGGTTGTGGAAGGCTGTGTTTTCCCTGATCTGATGTTTTGGACCTTATCCCTTGAAATCCTGATCATGTGCCTTCTGGGAGGCTGGTTCACCTTCCTGGGACCAATGTTGGGAGCGGCCATTATTGTAAGTCTCAGAACCTTTGTGGGAATATACACGGAATACTGGACGCTTATACTGGGAATTGTGCTGATGCTGTTAATCCTCTTTTTACCAGAAGGTGTTCTGGGGTATTTTCAGAAAACATTTAAACTGAAAGCTGAGTAAATTCTAAGCAGATTTTAACTAGCTGATTTTAAACATCTGCATGGATTAGGGATAAGCAAGGATTAAAAAAAGGAGCCTTGAAAAATCCTTGCTTATCCCTCATCCATGCAGATGTATCGGAGCAGATAGCAGATATATCGGAGCAGATAAATGTTATATATAAAAGCGGTTCAAAAATCTTTTGACGGGTTCATGGCTGTAAACGGTGCCAATCTGTCGGTGGACAAAGGAGAGATCGTTGCTGTTATCGGGCCGAACGGGGCCGGAAAAACCACTCTGTTCAGTCTCATCACCGGCCAGTTGAAACCTGACAGCGGAGAGATTATCTTTAAGAATGAGAATATTGCAGGATTACCACCATATGCAATTTGCAGAAAGGGAATCAGCCGATCCTTTCAGGTTGTGAATATTTTTAACCGTCTGACAGTGTTCGAAAATGTGCAGGCGGCTGTTCTTTCCCATCAGAAAAAGGTGCTGAACCTTTTTTCACCAGCTAAAAATATGGCAGTTAAGGAAACTGAGGAACTGCTGGAGAGCGTGGGACTTACTGACAAAGCAGACAGCATCTCCGGTTTGCTGTCCCACGGTGATCAGAAAGTGCTGGAGATGGCCATTGCCCTGGGAAACCGCCCTGAGCTGCTGATTCTGGATGAGCCTACGGCCGGGATGTCTCCCGAAGAAACCGCTGTTTCCATTGATCTGATCAGGCGGCTGTCCCGGGAACTGGGGCTGACTATTCTGTTTTGTGAGCATGATATTGCCCTGGTGTTTTCCATTTCCCATAAAATCATGGTTATGCAGCAGGGGCAGACAATTATCCAGGGAAAACCGGATGAAGTAAGGGAAAACAAGCAGGTGCAGGAAGCCTACCTCGGAGGTGCGAACTAAGTTTCAAATTTCAAATTTCGGAGGAGGAAAAATGAAATTCCCATATGGTGTCTGTGATTTTTACAAAATTATTACCAATAGCTATTTTTACGTTGATCGGACTGACCGAATTCCACTGATAGAAGAAGCCGGAGAACATCTGCTTTTTCTCCGTCCCCGCCGCTTCGGCAAAAGCTTGCTGCTGTCCGTGCTGAAAAATTATTATGACATTGCCCGGGCCGATGACTTTGAAAGATTGTTCGGCGGTCTGGCTGTCGGCAAAAATCCCACAGACAGACATCATCAGTATTTTGTCCTGGAGTGGGATTTTTCAGCGGTCAGTCCTCATGGCGAACCCGAACAGATTCAGCAGCGGTTGTATGATTATGTAAATAGCTGCATAAGAGCGTTTTCCAAATACTACCGGGAGTTTCTGACAGAGGAGATTATCATCAACCCGACCGACGCCCAGGACTCGCTCCAGTCACTGCTGACAGCAGTACGCCAGACAGACCACAGGCTTTATTTGCTGATTGATGAATATGACAACTTCGCGAATGAGGTAATGATGGGAACCCGCAAGATGAGAGAGGACCGTGATATGCTGGTCCCTGCCATGAACAGGGACGAGGCCCGGCATGCGTCCAGAATATTCTACAGACACGGCGACATGGGGCCGTTGAGCGATTTCATCGAACAACGCTGTTTCAGTATTCTTGACAACCGGGACTACCGCTGGGCAGACGAACTCACGGTCAAGACAGCGTTTCTGATGCTGCTGTTTAATGATACGCTGTACATCACAGATTCGGAAACCGAGCTTGGACGGGGCTATGCTGATCTCACCATGATCCTCCGCCCGGATATGCGGCACTATCAGTTGCCGGATGTTCTGATGGAATTCAAATACGTGAGTCTGAAAAACGCGGGATTAAACGGGGCAGAGCTGAGAGATTCGGGCCGTGACGAGATAACAAAACTGGAACCTGTGAAGGAAAAGCTCGCGGAGTCGGAAAGCCAGTTAAAACGCTATGGCCGGACATTGGAGAAGACTTACGGCGATGTGCTGCGGCTCAGGGCTTACAGTGTGGTGTCCCTCGGATTTGAACGCCTGGTGTGGCGTGAACTCCCAGCTTCTTAAGCACTGGAGTTCTGAAGTCTGACAGAGTGCATCTCAGAGGATGTTTGAAAAGTCCCGTAGGGACGGCATATTTGTAGCCCTGTAGAAACGGCATATTTGTAGCCCTGTAGGGACGGCATATTTGTAGCCCTTTTTCAAACACACTCTGATTAATGTGCTTTTTTTGCCGCTCATTTCTTACTTTTATTTTACATGGTTTGACAGAGGAGACAGTTCTGATGAACTTATCGCAGATATTAGCTTTGACAGCCTCAGCTTATCCGCAAAAAGATGCCATTATTTTTGAAGGCAGACCTTATACGTTTCAGGATATCACCCGGGAAATAAAACGCACAGCAGCATTGTTGAAAAAACTGGGCGTGAAAAAAGGGGACAGAGTTGCCCTCCAGTTGCCCAAGTCAATGGAATTCATATTTTTCCATCTTGCAAACCTTTCCATCGGTGCCATCACCCTGCCGCTGAATACAGCATTCCGAGGCGAGGAGATGGCCTATTATCTGAAAGACTCTCAGAGTTCCCTTTTTGTGACTTATGAAAAGAATTATTCAGAACTCAGGTCTGTCATTGATTCCGCGGAAGGTCTCAGTTGCCTGCTGACAGACGGAAACCAGGATGGCGTGTTCTGCTACAGCGAGGAAAGGGAACATGCGGACTGTTCGGAAGAACCGGACTATCCCGCACAAGATGATGACATTGCTCTCATCTGCTATACATCCGGAACCACGGGCCTTCCCAAAGGGGCCATGATTACCCACAGAAACCTTGTGGAAAACATGAAATCACTTCAAAATGCCTGGGAATGGACAGACCAGGATATCCTTCTCCATATCCTTCCCATCTTTCATGTTCATGGTCTGGAGGTTGCCCTGCACGGTGGGTTGTTTGCAGGTTCCACGATAATCATGCACGAGAAATTCGATCCTTCAAGGGTCTGGCATACCATTGAGGAAAAACAGTGTACTATGCTCATGGGGGTTCCCACCATGTATTACCGACTCTTGAATCAGTATCAGGTGTCAGAGAAAACGCCTGATATCCGTTCCATGCGGGTGTTTATCTCCGGCTCGGCTCCGCTTTCGGAGAAGGTTTTCGAACAGTTCAGAAATACAACCGGATATACCATCCTGGAACGTTATGGCATGACCGAAGCCGGTATGATCACATCCAATCCCATTGAAGAAGCGGAAAGAAAGGCAGGAAGTGCGGGCTATCCGTTCCCTGGCGTGGAAATCCGTATTGTGGACAAGGATGGAGAAGATATTTCTCCCGGAGAAGTGGGGGAAGTCTGTATCAGAGGAGATAATGTTTTTAAAGGATACTGGCGGAATCCTGAAAAAACTGAGGAAGCTTTTGCAGGTGACTGGCTGAAATCAGGAGACATGGGATATGAGGCTCCGGATGATGGCATGCGCCTGTATCTCTCGGGGCGTTTCAAAGAACTGATCATTACTGGCGGATACAATGTTTATCCCAAAGAAGTGGAGAATGTCATAGACCGGTATGACAGCGTGCGGGAGACCGCTGTTATCGGTCTGCCAGATGATGATTTCGGAGAAAAAGTCACGGCTGTTGTGGTGCTGAAAGATAAAACAGCAATAGCTGACCCCGGGGAAATCATTGCATTCTGCAAGAAAAGTCTGGCCGGGTATAAATGTCCCAAAACTGTTTTTTTTCGTGAGGAACTTCCGAGAAATGCCATGGGAAAAGTGCAAAAACATTTGCTCAGTGACGAGCTGCAAGCCGATATTCTTTAGCGCATGTTTGAAACGTCCGTATGGTTGCAACAGGTGATATACCGTCCCTGTCACTCGATGATCAAATTTTTTGACTCGATTCGAACAAAAAGTTTGTCATTCCTGCGAAAGCAGGAATCCGTTTCTAACTGATTCGGCGTTCCGGGAGCAGTGGATTCCTGCTTTCGCAGGAATGACAGAAAAAAATTTGAACATCGAGTGTCAGGACTTTTCAAACACGCTCTTTGCAGGAAAAAAATATTAAGGGATTCGGTTTCCAATCCCTTAGTCAAAAAAAACAGGAGTGATCGTGGCTAAAAAAAAGAAAAAAAAGACCAAAAAGAAAAAGGCTAGCGTGAGAAAGAATTTAAGGTCAAATCTCAAACCTGTGAAATCCAAATCACCGGACACAGAGCGGATTATGAAGGAACTGACAGATATCGAGAATACTCCTGACGGGTTCCGTCCTGTCCATATCAGTCAGGCGATTCTGGAATATGCAAAACCCGTCATAGAATTTTGTGAAGATGACGAAGAAGATATGAAGGGGATGGAGATTGCACAGGCGCTCTGAAATTACAATATATTCCCAAAAGAGGGGGACCCGGATGAGAAGATTAAAAATGAAATTATCACCCGCATAAAAGTTCAGTTTAGAATGGATCATGAAAGCGCATCTGATTTCTTTACAAAAATGATCGAAAGAAGGGGATACCTCTTTCCTTCGGAGGTACAGCAGAAGAATCCGCTGTTTAAGATCATGAGAAAGGAATTGCAGGAGCTTACAAGCGATTTTAGTTACGATGAATTAATTTTTGCGAAAGAACCTGTGCCGCCGGATACCAAAGATAAAAACCTCGTCGAAATGATCAGCCAGATGGATAAGTACATTATTGACGAAGCAGACTATGATGACTGGGAAGATCATTATTTTTCAATGGCAGAGGAATGCCGTGACAGGTTTAACAAATGGCTGATTGACAAGGGGCTGAACCTGTACAGCGAAGATTTTCCGTTTTATTTGGAAACCTATCTGGACTTCATATATCATTATACGCATGATGATATTGTCATATTAAAGAAAGTTCAGCCAGTATATATGGAGGAATTTTTTGCTAATTATCTGCTCAGAAAAATGATTGTCGAACCAGAGGAATATATCTATTGGATTCCCGCGTTAAAAGTATTTTACACCTTTTTATATGAAAAAGGCTATCTTGAAAATCCTGATCCCATTATCCGCCTGATTGATGAGATTGAGCCTTATTTTATTAAAATTCTCAAAAAAAAATTCGGATAAACTAAAATTTTTCGACCTGTGCGGTTACAATTTTTGTAGGGTGGGTTCCGCTTCGCTCCACCCACCCTACAGATTTTTTTAAATTTCAACCGGAAAAAAAAGCCGGGTTTCTTTTCCGGACAGATATTAAAAACTTATGGTTAGGTACTGATGAGATGACATATTTCAGCCGTCTGCGTTCAGAAAAATTCCGGGATTTCGGCTCTGAAACTTTCCAAAAGAAGGCGTTTTGCAGAACCGGCTGAATTCGGAGTTTCCTCCAAATTCGTTATAATCGGAAATAAGGAAAGGAGAACGATGTTTCAGTCAGACCCGCGGCGTTTTGCCTCCACAATGAACGACCAGGGCATTTTCTGCGGCCGCGTGATCGGTGACATGCTCATCCATTGTGTTGTCTCATTTGACAACGGAATTGATGAGAACCGCATGAAAAAAGCCGTGAGGCTGTCTCTCGATGCTGAACCGATCCTCGGATGCCGGTGTGTGACAGGCTGGTGGCGAATGTACTGGGAGCGTCGAACCGACTTGGATAATATCGGGCTGTTCAGATTCGCAGCGGCTGAGGACACGGAAAAGGAAGTTATCCGCTTTCTGACGGCTCCGGCGGATCCATGCGAAGATCCTCAGATACAGCTTTTGCTCATTCGTTCTGAGAGAGACACGCTTTGCATAAAGGTAAATCATGTGGCCGCAGATGCGGGGGCAGTGAAGGCTTATGCGTATCTGCTTGCGTCCGTGTATCAGAAACTCGGTGACAATCCAGGATACACACCGGAAATCAACCTCAGCGGCACCCGAAGTATGCGTCAGATCAGCAGCCGCTTTGGCTTTTCAGACAAATTCAGGATGCTCCGCCGGGGGCTTCGTGATCTGAAAAATATCTTTCTCCCCCGCATGAACTACAGTTTTTCCCTCACCAAAGGCAGCGTTTCTGACCGGACGTTCCTCCTCCGCAGAATTCAATCAGAACAGTTTCGCAGACTCAGGGATTATGGCCGTCAACACGGGGCTACAATTAACGATCTCCTTCTCACGGCGATTTACCGGGCATTTTTTGAGCTTATTCGTCCTGAGCCAGGTATTCCTCTGCGTCTGGTGACCACAGCGGACCTTCGCCGCTACCTTCCGACAAAGAAAGCCGGGGCGGTCTGCAATCTATCCGGTCTTGTTTATCTGAATATGACCCGGAAATCCGGTTCAGCTTTCAATGATACCTTGTCAGAAATCCGCGACAGGATGAATTTTATCAAAAAGGATTTCATCGGACTGGGGCAGCCTCCCTTATTTGTGATACCTTCCAAGATACTTCCTGCCGCGTGGAATCAGTGGCTGGGGAATCGGATGTTCAGGCAGTCGCTGAGTATCGGAAAAAACATCACTCATGCTTTCACAAACATGGGGATCATTGACACGGAACAGCTTGTGTTTGGCAGTGTCAAAGTGAGCGACGCTTTTCTCACTGCCCCTGTGGTCTTTTCTCCCTTTTTCCTTATCGGCCTGAGCGGCTTTGGCGAGTCCCTCACAATGAGCGCAGGCTTCTGCGATACCGCGGTCAACAAACCTGTTGTTGAACATCTTCTCAGCCTTATCGAAAATGAACTGCAACAGATACGATGAACTGCCGGAAACACGGCGTTTATTCAAACAGAAAAGCTGGTTCGTCGTCTTCCAAAACTTTTTCCTCTATCATTGATGTATCAACAGGCACCGGTGGGTAGTCTCCCCATACTTCAACGGTTTCGCATAATACAGCTCTTTTGATTTGCAGGTCAAAATCGTTGAGCAGCGAATAGAAATCTTTATAAACAGGGGGGCGTGTCTGAAGAAAAATTCTATATTTTTCAGACACATGGCAGCATTTGGCAAAATGATGTATCAGAAGATAAAAACATGCGGCTGAGAGATATTTTGATTCAGTCTGTTTCGCGAGTTCCGGGTAAAACTTTGCCACATTAATTTGGTTTGAATAGCGATTTAAAGATAAAACTAGGGCGCGGGAAATATTTTCATGGGTGATTTTGTCCGTAATGAAATATTCAATACAGTCTCCTTCTTTATGGTAAGAAAGTGCGTATCTTCGCAAAAGAAGCGGGACATTCTTCTTCATGAACGCTGATTCTGCGGAATTAATCGGGGAGTCTTCCATATAATGACCGTCCTTTCATGTTCCTTGCTTAATTTGGGTACTGTCAGAATCTGCAGGGTAACACGGCCTCAGTATTGGGGGGCGTCACAGAGAGATTGAGAAAAGCGGAAATGACATTAAAAAAAGACTTTTTAAATCATAAATTTATTTGTGTCAAGGGATTTGTGATTTGTGATTCGTCATCTTTTTGGTTCTTAATTTCCAAAGCTTTTTTCTGATTATAACGGATTCAGGGGATGCCCCCGCCATTCCGGAAAATCGTGATATTTTCAAATGCCGGACCATGTGCAATTTTTTTTAACCGAAAAGACAATGCCACAAAGACACGAAGACACAAAGACACAAAGAGCCTTCGTGGCATTGCAAGTCGCACATCGCTCCGGTTTTCCCCGGAATGATATCCGTGACATAATAATTTCAGCATGCCGCGCCCTTCCCTGAATCCTTTATAATCAGGCTTTTTTGTATTTACGATGCAATCCCCGAAACTGATGATATGTCAGGCCCAAAATCCGGGCTGCTTTTTTCTGATTGTATTTTGATTCTTTAAGCGCATTGTTCAGGAGAAGAATCTCCAATTCTTTCACCGCCTCTTTTAAAGGCTTTCGCATAAGCTGATCCGTGGATAGCATATTGGTTTCAATTTTCGGAAAATTTTCTTTTGAAAAAGGCTGTTTCGCATATGGAGAATCAAACGGGTCAAAGACAATATTTGTAATCAGAGAAGAATCTGACCGATATACCGCACGTTCAACCACATTTTTCAATTCTCGTATGTTCCCTTTCCAGGGACAGGTTTCCAGAGCAGTGACAGCTTCGGGGCTGAACTGAGGAATGTCCTCTCTGCCCAGTTCAAATGCCATTCGGGCTGCAAAATGATTCGCCAGCAAAAGAATGTCTTCTCCGCGTTCTCTCAGCGGCGGCAGAAAAAGCACCTCAAATGAAATGCGATCCAGCAAATCCGGTTTGAACAGACTTTTAGCCACTTTTTCCCTGAGATCAGCATTGGTCGCGGAAATGATTCTCACATCAACGTCAATACGTTCCGAACTCCCCACCCGTTCAAATGTGCCGTATTCCACGACCCGCAGTATTTTCTCCTGAACCTCCGTTGGGATGGTGCCGATTTCATCTAAAAAGAGAGTTCCGCCATCCGCAGTCTCAAATCTTCCGGTACGCCGTCGTTCTGCTCCGGTAAACGCCCCTTTTTCATAGCCGAAAAGTTCCGCTCCGATAAGCGAAGGGGTAAGGGCTGCGCAATTGAGCGCCACCAAAGGGCCTTGCCACCGGTCCGAGAGAAAATGGAGTCTGGAGGCTGCCAGCTCCTTGCCAGTTCCCCGTTCGCCAATTAAAAGCACTGGCCGGTTAATCCGCGCGACCCTGGAAAGGCGTTCCTGAAATTCCAGAAACGCTTCTGACTGTCCCAATGCCTCGGCCATTCCCACAGAAGATTTCTGAGCATGTTGTTTGGAAATACGCAAAATATGCCCTCATGATAAAATGAAATGATGAGTTACGAGTTTTTGTAATTGGTGAAACATTACTTTGCCGGAGCAAACCCATCCACTCCGGTTGGATCCGTGCGATATCCGCCAGTATTGTAAAACTCGATTGCTCGTAACAGTTCACTAAGATCAATGATCCAATCCTTCCTGCATCCGGTATTCTGGTCATCATAGTCCGAATTATGGGGAATACAATTGTAATCATATTCTGTATATACAACGCCGTCTTCATTAGGCGCAAATCCGTCAATTCCTGTGTCATTACAATGATAGCCACCTGCATTATAAAGCTGTATGACACGGTTTAATTCATCAAAATCAATATCATCGTCTCTATCAGTATCTGCGGTATGATATTTTCGACGTAATTCAAAATAGATATCGGGTGTTATTCCGCCATTACTGATGAAAATTTCATTCGGTGCAGGTGATTCATAGCCGACAGCTTCAACTTTAATTTTAGATGCTCCGACAACATGGGGAATAATAAGATAGCTTTCTTTATTTTTATTGGGAGGGGTATAGGCCGGCACCTCGGTATTATCAATCATAAACTTTGCATTTTCAATTTTCTTTCCAGAATCAGTATCTGTTACAATACAGGTCAGTGTTCCGGTCAGTTCAGTAGCTTCGGGAAGATATATTTGAAGATCATATCGCGTGTCTGAACATGAGCCTGACGAACTGAGTTTGACATAATAAAACCCTTCCTTATCTTCAGGGCATCGCCAGTCCGTCGTATTTCTTCCATCAGCTTCTAATGTTACACCATCAGCAGCATAAACTTCAATAAAGACATCACACCCCTCTTCTCTGTTGCGTGTCTCAATCGTATAAGTTTTACCGGCAATGCCGTAAAACATTACCCAGTCACTCTCATCTCCGTCGTAAAAATTGTGCTGATGAGGTTTATCACCTGAAAGAAAAAAACTTGCGCGGCTGAAGTCATCATCCTGTTCATAGCTATCCTGCCCGGCTGACTGATAAACAGGAATTTTTTGACACAGTGATATGTTACCTGATGAGTCTTCGGCATAAATAAGTACCTGATAAGTACCAAAAGCATTAAAACATTCCTCGCAGATTCCTTCGTATCTGTCTTTGCTTAATGAAAATTTCTGTAAACCTGCCGCGGATTCATTAACCTCACAGGAATTATAATTAGGAGGAATGACAACTCCCCATATGCTTTTTATTGTTCCGCTGGTTGTCATATTTTTTACTTTTATGGTGGCTGAGGTTTCTCCTCTGTTTAATTCAATAGGTTCTGCTGCTTTGGCAATGGTTTCATCTCGTACCATTCTGATTCCTGCACCAATGGTATAATTCATGGCAATCTGTCCGTCTGATCTTTCATTGGCCGTACCATTACCGTTATCATCCAGTCGGGAGGTTTTATAGCGGGAACTGGAGAAAAAATTTAACGCATTTCTGGCGTTAAGGAATGCATCACGAACATTTACACCGTTTGAGATGCTTTTCCAAAAAAAAGCAGAAAATGAAATGGCATCCTGTGAAGAAAAAATGGCTGGCTGATCTCCTGATGTACCGGAGATAACAATACGGTCTTTATCCTGAGGAGAGGTCAGTGATGAAATAAAACTTCCTGAATAGTCCGCATCATAAATAACCGTCACCTTACCCGGAATACCCGCCTGAAAATCATCAAGCCATTTATCCAGGTCTGTAACTGACAGAGCCTCATCTTCATTCATATGAAATTTTCCTGGTTTACCGTTTCCCACCAGATAAAGAACAAGGTCATAGGTATTCTCCTGGTTTGCCCATCTCTCAATCACGTCATGCAGATTATCCGGACTGGGCATTTCGGTTTCAACACCTGTGAGAAAGGCTTCCGTGGCCATAAGGTAGATCGCATCATCCGTGTAATATTGCATTTTCAGAGCGTTGTAAGCCATCTCAGCATTTTTCTTTATAACCGGCATATGGGATTGGGATTCTCCGGCAACAATGATTGCCCTGCGTATCATTGGTTCTCCGACTGATACCTTAATCGGCGATTTCAGCACAGATGTATTTCCATTGCTGTCTCTGGCATGAATAATCACCTGATATGTGCCCTGGATGTTGAATTGATCGTAAGCAGCTTCGTAACGCCCTTCATTTCCATTATATGCCAAATCAACACAAGGGAATTCCAGAACAGGATTGCCTGATGATTCTCTGTCACCATAAGAAGGAGGAATGATCATTGCCCACACATGATCAACAGTATCGCCGTCATTATCCCTCACCTTTGCATATAAGCGGGCAGAGGAACTGTTGACGGAATATTCGGAAGGCGTGCCATATATTTCCGGCCCCTCCCAGTTCATTTGCGTGCCGCTGCCGAGAAAAATCTCATCGGTCTGATCATTGTCAGAAGGATACATCAGCGGAATCTGTTCAGATTCCGTAGCCCTTTTGACAGCTTTTCGAGCTTGTTTAAACGCATTTTTCAGATCATCACCGTTGAAGATGTTTGTCCAAAAAAAGCCGGAGAAAGAAACCGATCCCTGAGCCATAAAATAGGCACTCTCTTTGTCAGATGTGCTGGTGATAACGATGTGCTTTCCCTCTGTAAGTTTTTTCAGGGAAGAATGAAAAGTTCCGGATTCACATGCGTCATAAACCACAAATATCGTACCGGAAATTTTATCTGCGAATTTTTTTAACTCTGACCGTAGTTTGTAAGCAGAGAGAATCTGAGTCTCATTCATACGAAATATCTTTTCTCCGCCATGATTCACAAGATAAACAACAATATTTTTTATATCTTCTTCTTCACTTTGATTCAAGATATGTGATATGATCTGATAAAAGTTATTTTTTGTGGCCTCTCCGTTTATATCTGGTTCACCGTCACCGTCCAGATCAAGTTTCGCCACATCTGGTTCGCCGTCGCCATCTAAATCAAGTTCGGTGTCGGCAGTCAGATAATAAATGTCGTCTTTGCCAAATCCCTGATAATTCAGCACCCGGTAGGCATAACTCGCAGACATTCTGGTGGCATTCCACAAATTGTTGCCAGGATACGGCCCGCCCCCCGCGATGATAATGGCTTTTGAAATTCCCTCTGACGAATCTGTTTGCCTGAATACCTGAATGCGGTTGTTCAGGGTATCCGCGACATAGACACTGCCATTGGTGTCCGTACATAAATAAGTCGGTGAATTCAACTGTCCAAGTCCTGATCCGGATTCTCCCAAGCTTGTCACAAAACTTCCGTCCGGTCCGAACTTCTGAATGCGATGAGTCAGAGGATCCGAAACATAGACAAAGCCGTCATTGTCAACAGTCACTCCCACAGGATTTGCAAATACCCCGTTTCCGGAGAAGCCGAATGTCCCCCACATCTCAGAACTGCCGTCAGCATTGCGTTTCTGAATACGGCTGTTTTCCGTGTCTGTCACATATATTATTCCCTTGTGAACCGCCACTCCCGAAGGTTGGGAAAATGTCTCTTTAAATCCTTCCCATTTCTGATTAAAACTGCCGTCCGGATTAAATTTCCAGACAAGATCATTTTGCGTATCTGTCACATAGATGGAATCATCTTCACCGATCGCAACATCTGAGGGACCGTCAAATGCTTCCTGCTCAATATCAGAACTTGCCCACCTGACAAAATTACCGTCTGAATCGAATTTCAGAATCCTGTCTTTATTTATGTCTGCCACATAGACAAAGCCCTGAGAATCAACAGCCATCCCGTAAGGCCAGGCAAAAGTATCTTCTTTGCCATCATTTTTCCATGATTCCCATTTTCCTTCAAATTTCCCTTCCATGCTGAACTTGAGAATACGCTTGTTCTCCGTATCTGCCACATAAACATGCTTGTTGATGTGATCAATTGTCACACCAAAAGGACGGTGAAATTCCTGGTTTCCATTGCCAAAACTTCCCCATTTGACAATAAATCTTCCAGTATCCGAGGTCAGTTTGTGGATACAGTGATAGTTCCAATCCGCGACATAAAGAAAGCCTTCACGATTTGCCGTGATTCCGGCGATGTCGTAGAAATATTCTTTGCCGCTGTTTTCATTTCTCCAGTTCTCTACAGGATCGCCCTCTGAGGTGAATTTCAGGATGTTTCGATCTGCCGCATTTGTCACATAGACAAAACCGGCTTCATCAACAGCCACTCCGGAAGGCAAGGCCGTTGTTCCGTCTTCTCCGGAACTAAGTGACCACTTCTTTTGAAATTCGCCTGTTGTGTCGAATTTTTGAATTCGGCTTCTTTCGGTGTCCGCGACATAGATAAAGCCCTTATTGTCAACCGCTATGTCAGAATAAATCCCTTCGTCAGAAACTTCCTCCGCGCTGCCTTTAATATTCCAATCTTTTTTCACAACCTGTCCGTCTGTGGTGAATTTCAATATCTGGCGTTTCTCCGGGATGAAAACATAAACAAAGTCTTCGTTATCAACCGCGATCCCGGGAACTCGGGAGTAACCTTCGCTACCCTCTTTTTCTTCATACCGCCATTTTTGCTTAAACTGGCCGTCTGAATCGAATTTTTGAATACCGTATGTATCTGTGACATAAACATAGCCTTTATCATCAACCGCGATCCCGGCAATTTCCGGTATGATTCTTTTTCCTCCGATTTTCCACGGTTCAATCTTCCATTTGGCTACAAATTGTCCGTCTCTTGTAAATTTCTGAACACTGTGGCTTCCGCTGTCTGAAATATAAACATATCCGTCCCTGTCCGCTGCCACGTCCTTTGGCTTGCTGAAATACCAGGGGTGCTGCAACGTGGGCCACATGCGTTCGAATGTATATGTTTCTTCAAAATCTTCCTCAGCCATTAAGGAGGAAACAGGTAAGGACAGTAAAAAAATAAGACTGACAACAGCAAGCAGGACAGGCTTTGACATATTCTTTTTTCCGAATTTCACTTTGCGTATTTCCTTTCTTTGGTGATTCCCAATCACATTCCCAACAGCAGAAAAATGATCTGTAAAATTACTCTGATTTTTTCATAATTATGGGCTTTTCTGAAATATTAAAAGCAGTTCAATGCTTCGGAAAAAGTCGGGTTTCGATTTCGGACAAAGCTGCTTTCAATTCATCAAGGGTTTTTGTTTCCAGTTCCTCCTGAGAATACAGGTTTCGTTTCAACAGACGTTGAGCCATAACGATTTCACCGATTACTTTGCCTCTTGCTTCTCCTTCAGCCTTGCCCCTTGCCTCACCTTCAGCTTTTGCGGCCTGAATTTTATCATACCATTCGGGATAATGATCTTTTATAAACATTTCTTGTGTATATGGCATATCAATTCCCTCCAACGCGTAATATTTATAAAGCTTCTCAATATACGAGCTGACTTCCCCAAGCAGCCATCCATCCTTTTCAAGTTTGTTCCGGCTTTTTACGATCTGATCCGCATTGTCGGAAAACAGGCCAAGAATCGGATGATTGGTATCCCGGGTGATAATAAAACGCACAGGTGTCAGCACGTTGAAATCATAAATTGTTTCAGTGATACGGTCAATAAGATTTTTCCCCTCGAACCGGGAAAACAAATCTTTCGGAAAATGATGGGTTACGACATACAGATTCACTGTACTTTTGGAGTGTTCTCCAATAGTTTTCATTTTTCTGTAATTGGTGAAATGTCCGTATAACTCTTCAAGTGCTGTCATATTAAACACTTCCCGGAATGACTTGAATGAGATGAGATTATGTTCGTTCAGTTGCTCAAAGCCCTCATAATAATTCGGATCAGCAAGCACATCATAGCGAATTTTTTCTTTTCTTCTGACCACCACCATATCAAGCCGCTGGACTTTGGCGGATAAATCCATTTCCACCACGGTTTCACATCCCAGTCGTTCGAACAGGGGTGTCATCATCAGACCCCACAGACGATGCCAGTCTGTGCGGTCAGGTTTCTCTGAAAGTTTTCGAGTATTCATCATTGTTCCCTATCGTAATCCGCCCAGCTTCAAAATATAAATCGCATCTGCTAACCCGATCTTTAACTTTTGGCAATCCTGTCCCTTCTTTTCATTTTCCGCTTTTCGCTAAAATTCATCAGGATAAAAATCTCTTGTCCAAAGCCTGTTCCATGGAATAGGGACAGGTTCGGGGAAAATCAGCTTGGGGAATACCTGTTTCGAGCGCGGCATATTCCACGGCATTTGCATAGGCTTTTTTCACTTTTTCGTCAATTCCGTGCTTCAGGCTCGGACTGGTTTCCAGCAACTGGATGATCTGCTGTCTCTGTTCCACAATGCTTCTTTTCCAGGTTTTTGAACGCTAATCCGGTTCAAATTCCCACCTGAGCAGATGGGCAAACAATATTTTCAGGCGATTGGTCAGTTCCCGATGCTGGCTTTTTCCCATTGTCTCAAGTTCCTCTGCTATGTTCTCCGTGTCAATTTCAGATACCCTGCCCTGCCTCAGAAGCCCTGGGTTGCGCTCAAGCCATGCACAAAAATCATTTTCGTATTCGGTTGTCAGATTATTCATAAGAAACCTCTCCTTATTCTGCTCCTGCCACTTTTTTCAGAATATAAATGATATCCGCCAAACTAATCTTTTCATCCCCGCCGACTTCGATATTTGAGTCAATATAATCCGGGCGGATTGTCAGAGAATCGTTTGTTCCGGCCAGCAGTTTTAATACAATAACAGCATCCCGCAGGTCAACACTGTTATCTCCGTTCACCTCACCTTTGCAGGTTTGAATAACTGTGCTTTCAACAGGTGAAGCCTGATCTCCTTTCTCATCTTTAAGATAAATGAAAATTTTATAAATCCCTGTCTGGGTAAAATTTTCATAATCAGCTTCATAAGTTCCGTCATTGTTGTCGTCGGTCAGATCCACCGAAGGCATATCTGTTATCGGAATCGTGGGATCATCTGAAGCTTGAGGAGGGATGATGATTGCCCATAGTCTTTGAATGGGATTCAGAAAAGCAATGTCACTGGCCCAGAGTGTTATGGAATTTTCACCGCACCCCAGCGTTTCTTTTTCAAAGACCTTTCCAATATGGGGAAGCTCGGTTCTCACAGATCGCCCCAGCCCCACCATTCGCTTTTCAATCTGGTTTTTGTCAGTGTCTTCGTTTCCAATCCCGTTTCCATCTGAATCAAGCATTGCTGTCTGATCAGCCTTCATTGTTTCCTTAGCGTTGACAAAAGCAGAATAAAGATTACCGGTGACTCGCAATGTTTCCCAAAAAACATAAGAAAAAGACGTTTTGCCGTCATTTAGAAACCATGCCCGTTCCGTGGCAGAAGAACTGCTGATGAAAATTCGTTTTTTTTCCGATGGCGGTGTCATCAGAGGAAGAAAGCTCCCTGACATGGCAGAATCATAGATGAGTATGACTTTTCCATCTCTGGTTTGTTGAAATGTGTCCAACCAGCCATCCAGTTCGCCAGCGTTCAATATATCCATCGTTGTGGTCGAGTTAAGATTGAAGGTATTGTCTCCGCCGTGTCCTGTCATATAAAGCAAAAGTTCGTCAGCGTCTTCAGCCCAGTTCTTTATGGCTTCGGACAAATTTTCCAGCGTGGTATCCCCGTCAACGTCTGTCACGCCATCTCCTGTAATATCAATACCAGTTTCCGGGTTCAGATAGCAAATGGTATCATCTGTATATCCCTGATTGATGAGCGTGTGGTAAGCTTTGTTCGCGCATGTGAGCGTGGCGTTCCAAAGTGCATTCCCGGAATAGGGGCCGCTTCCCGCGATAATGATTGCCTTTTTTTGTTTCTGTTTTTCCATATCTTCGGAAGCTTCAAAAACAAGGGCATCAGATAATTCGCAGGTTTCACTTTCTGCGGATATTTTCAGGGAATATGCTCCTGGTTCTGAAATATCAGCAAGTGTCAGCCCAAGTTCTGTTTCACTGACAAGATTTATATCCGTGATCTCCTTCTCATCTCCGACCAGTTCCCCGTTCTCATCTTTTCGGAACACCGCAGCACTTGCATTCTCACCAAACCCCGTGCCTGTCAGCGTTATGTCGAGATTTTCATTGGTCACTCCGATTTCCGTGTGGACCGAACTGACGCTCAGGCTCATGTCTTGGGAAACACAGCAATTTCTCTGACTGCCTTCCCATTCTTCACCGATTTGTTTGCTGCTGAGAAAATCCCGCACATCGCTGTCTTTTGCCCAGAGACAGTTTCCGCGGAAATCACTTTGCCTGTCCGCAAGATTGAGAAGATTTGATATTTCTTTGGGAACAGAACCGCTCAGATAGTTGGTCTTTAAGGAAATAACCTGAAGTTCGGACAAATTTCCCAGGGCTGCGGGAAGTTTTCCTTCAAGGTGATTGTTGTCCAGACGAATTTCAACGATATGGGTTCGTTCCTCATTGCAGGTGATGCCTTTCCATGAGCATTCAGTTCCGCGGTCTCCGAGCCAGTTGATGTTGTCGTACCAGTTTTCTCCGTCAGTATTGTTGTAAAGTTCCATCAGGGCTTCTCTTTCAGACAAAGGGCAGCCAGTAAAATAAGTGTAGCATTGCTCGCAGATGTCTGCCTCCTCGTCCGGATGGCTGACAATGACATCCACGGTACCTTTTTCATGTTCCGGAGTTTTGCAGTTTATTTCCGCGTCTGATACAATTTTAACCTCCGTGGCCTGAATCCCATCAAAAGTAACGCTTGCTCCTTTTTTAAAATTGGCTCCTTTTAGCGTCACCAATGTGTTGCCGGAAATATGTCCCTCATCCGGAACCAGGGGCGGTATGATGACGGGCGTTCTCACAGCTTTATATAGGAATCCTTCGTCCGAGTCTGTCACGGCGGACTGTCCCTCCGGATTGATCACCGTCACTTCTGCCTTGCCTGCTGTATTTCCAGGAACGATGCAATCTATGCCAGAAGCACTCCTGAATATTACCACCGTTGCCGCTATGCTGCCAAAGAACACTTCTGCCCCCTCGGCAAAATTTTTTCCAATAATTGTCACCTCTGTTCCGCCGGACGCTGGTCCCTGATTTGGAACAATCACGTTTATATCCGGAACGGCGGCAGCATGGGCATTGTCCCTTATAAAAGCTCCTATTGTCAATAAAACAAGACCAGCCATGATGATTTTTTTTGCCATTTTTTCCTCAATGTTTTATTGTCTCTGAAATTATAGAACTCCCTTTTCAAAAGTACAGGGAAAGCAGATAAGAAAAGGAAAATGCGCCTTCCCTTTCTTATCTGATTTCCCTGTACTTTTTCAACAAAATCCGTTACAATCACATAAATCCGGCAGAGATGGTTCGGATTTGCCAATCAGCGCAAACCCGCCAGCGACTGCAAAAGATAAATTCCATCTTCCAATCCGATTTTATCATCTCCGTTCACGTCAACAAAGGGCAGATATCGTTCTATGGATGAATCTGTGATGGTCATTCCTCCTGTTATTTTCAACACAAACAGTATATCGCTGAGTCCAATATTCCCGTTTCCGTCAATATCGCCTTTGCATTGTTTGGTGATCGTGATTTCTTTGGGCAGGGATTCGTTAAGCCCTGTATCAACCGCATATACGATAGCCCGGTACATCCCCAGTTCGGTCAATCCTTCATAAGTGGCTTCATAAGTGTCATCTTTCCCCTCAGCAGGAGAAAGTTTGATGGAAGGAAGATACGTGACTTCTTGTTCAGGCAATTTTCCCTCAACATAGGAAGGCGGGATGATTCTGCCCCATACAACAAAAATATCGTTCAGACTGCTAAGGGCGCTGACCGAAATCGTTGCAGAAGTTTCTCCGCAACTCAGAGTGATATTTTCAGATACAACATTTTCGATCACAGGATAACTAACGGCCGCCACACGTCCCCTGCCGATAATGATATCGTCAGATATTATCAATTCACCTTTGTCGTCGCTAATGATATTTATCTCGCCATCACCGTCAATATCAATAAGGGAAGTCTGCCCAATCATCATATTTTTGCCGTCAACAAAGGAACTGTAAAGTCTTCCTTTGTTTTCGACAGCATTCCAGAAATGATAGGAAAATGAAAATTCACCGTCATCCAGAAACCACGTCCGCTCCTCCGCGCTCGTGCTGGCAATCACATAGCGTTCTTTTCCGGCTTCAGGTGTAAGAAGGGAAAGAAAACTGCCGGAAACACAGGCATCATAAATAAAAATCAGCTTGCCGGGCATAGTTTGCTGAAGATCATTCAGCCATCCGTTCAGCACCGTTGCTTCGAGGATTTCCCCATCTCTCAGCTCGAAAGTGCCGTCTCCGCCGTGTCCGGTCATGTAGATCAGCAGTTCGTCAGCACCAGGCTCGATGGTTTTGGCCCATATTTTTATGGTATTTTCAAGATTTTTTTGCGTGGGTTCTGCATCCACATCACTCACACCGTCACCGTCCACGTCAATGTATATTTCCGGGCTGAGATATTTGATGCTGTCATGCGAATAGCCCTGAGACATGAGTGCGAGATAGGCACGGTTCGCACAGTTTTTCGTGGCGGTCCAAAGGACATTGGCGGAATATGAACCGCCGCCTGCGATAATGATCGCCTTCTTCTTTTCCTGATCATCAACCTCGCTTTGATAAGCTTTTATGGTTATTGCCCCCTCCAGCACATCATTTTCATCATTGGAAACCTTCAGGGCATATTGCCCTTCTTCCTTCTGCGCGGGAATGGTCAGTGTTATTTCCGTGCTGCTGACCACCGTAATCATTGTAATCTCAGTTTTCTGTGACTCGTCCCCGGATTTGAAGATATAAACCTTTGTGGCTCCGTCAAATCCGGTTCCTTTCAGGGTTGCGGTAAATTCCTTGTTTGTTGTCCCGATATTGGGATAAATGCCGGTGATGCTCACGCCCTGATCAGTGTCAGATACGAACACGGTTACGTCTTCCGGGTTCACATTATTGAAATTTCCGTCCGAACTGATTGCCGGGGCAGTCAGAATTGTACAGGTCTGCAATCCGTCAGCAATTTCGTCTTTTTCGGGAATCACATAAGCCTTTGCGCCATGGTTCCAATTCTCGGCACTGAGTGTGACAGAGGCAGGATATACGTTGCACTCACTGAGGTTTGAACTGTAAAGTTTCACGATGACATCGCTCTTGTATTCAAGACCAGGAGCGGGCTTCACAGTGAAAGAAAAAAAGAGATCGTCTAGCTGGCTTTCATCTTCAGGAATCTCGGCATATTGGGATTCATCCACATTAAGACTGGCCGGTATCACGAGAAGAGATGTTTCCGGGAGCTTACAAAACGATCCGTCCTCCTTTTGCTGGACAAACCGGAAATCTTTGTTGCCTAACTGCTTCTGGTTGAGGAATTCCGTGAGCGGTTCTCCGTCGTCGATGCAAAGATGATTCCATGAGAAATCACTCTGCCCGTCTTTCAGATTGAGATCGAGTATTGTTTCCGGAATCGGCGTTCTCGCCTTGTTGTTTTTTATTGAAATCACCTGAAGATTTGAAAGGTCTGCAATGCTTTCGGGAAGTGTTCCGTCAAGGTTGTTGTTGTCCAGAATCAGTTTTTCCACATGCTCCTGCCCCGCGTCGCAGACCACGCCTTTCCATGTGCATTCGGTGTACTTATTGCCGAGCCAGCCTGTTTTGTCTGTCCAGTTCTGACCGTTTGTGTTGGTGTAAAAATCAATCAGTGCCTGCCTTTCTGCGTCAGAAATGCAGGTATATTTGTAGCAGTCCGAGCAGGTGAAAGACTGGCTGCTGTTGTTTACCACCACGTCGGCAATCCCGATATCCGAAGCCAGAGGCGTCGTGCAGATAATCTTATCGGGGTAAACACTGACATCGCTCGCGGAAATACCGCTGAAAGTAACTGTTGTTGTCCCGCCTGTGAGAAAACTCACAGATTCATCTCCTGGTTCAATTGTCACTGTTGTGCCGCCGTATGCCGGTCCCTGGGCAGGACTCAATTGAAGGGGGATGACAAGATAGGTATAAGTGCTTATGTCGCATTGCCCGTCAGCGTTTCTCACCTCCACATCCACCTCAATCTTTCCATCCGGATCGCTGGGATCACATCCTTGGCATAAAGGGGTCGGACAGGTTATCGTTGTATCTGAAACTACATTGATATTTGTGGCTTTCTCACCGCCAAACGTCACCATGGCTCCCTCAAAAAAGTTGGCTCCGTTTATGGTCACAAATATCCCTCCGGAGATAGGCCCCTTGGAGGGTTCTATTGCCATTATTGCCGGTGGGGGCTGTAGAATATAATAAAAACCTCTCTCGTAAGTGGCTGTTTGTCCGTCCGGATTGGTTACAACGATATCAGTTGAGCCGTTCTCATTCGGAGGAGTTGTACAACTTATCTCCGTGGATGACAGGACTTGAACATTTGTGGCTAGAATGCCATCGAAAGCCACTATGGCTCCGTCAGTGAAGTTATTGCCTGTGATTGTTATGTCATCACCGCCAAATTCGTAGCCATTGTCAGGATTCACTGTGTTTATTGTGGGCGGCGGATCATAAGTGTAAGACACGCTGCCGGATGAAGAGTCATCCGGGTTTGTCACAATCACCTGGACCACCCCCGGAATATGGGCGGGCGTGGTGCAAAACAGCTTTGTTTCGCTGACCATCACCTCTGTGCCTTCGATTCCTCCGAATGTCACACGGGTTCCCACTTCAAAATTGGAACCGGTGATTGTGATTTGAATGCCGCCGGATGCGGGGCCGTGCCCTGGGTCAATTGAACTGATGATGGGTGTGGCTGCATGAGCATTTCCGAAAATACTTACTGACACTGCTAACAAGATAAGAAAAATACTGATCATTCTTTTCATGAAGTTGTTCCTTTTGATTTAGAGGTCTTGGATATCCGGACATCCTTTTCTGACCTGTAAAACAATTTTGCTGATTGTAACGGATTTCGGGAAGGTCAGTATGACAGCGGATTTTAGGATTGACCGGATACCCCAGGTCGGGATCGGCCCGAAATATCCGTTTCATCCTCTTATCCGATGTCATATTCCCGGGCCTCCCCGAAATCCGTTATAATCAGGCAATTTTTATGTTGCTACTACATCTCCCCTGCCAGCTTTTTCAGAATATAGACCGCATCCGCCAGACCGATTTTTCCATCCCCGTCTGCGTCGGTTCCATTGTTGTTGATCAGGGATTGATCAGAAACATCAGCTCCGGCTGCCATTCGCAAAAGGATAATCGCATCTGCCAGTTCAACCGTTCCGTTTCCGTCAAAATCGCCTTTGCAGTAATTTCTGACAATTTTTGTATCTTTGGGAATAGATTCATATAATCCCGTATCAATTGCATAAACGGCAACCTTGTAAGTTCCAGGTTTGCTAAAGTCCTCATATATACCTTCATAGTTATCGGAATCATCTCCTAGTGTAAGCTTTATGGAAGGAAGATGGGTAACTTCTTTTTTAAGCTCTTCTTCAGACAAATTTTCAGAAAAATAAGGCGGTATAATCTTTCCCCATACTACAAAAATATCGTTCAGCGATTTGGCAACATTTGCGCGGATACCTGAAGATGTTTCGCTACAAGACAGAACTTCTTTGTCCGCAAGCAAACTGACTATTTGGGGACGCTGTCCGCCGCTAGCAGCCACACGTCCCCTGCCGATAATGATATTGTCAGATATTATCAATTCCCCCTTGTCGTTGGTAATAACATTTATCTCGCCATCACCATCAATATCAATAAGGGAAGTCTGCCCAACCATCATATCTTTGCCGTCAACAAAGGAACTGTAAAGCCTTCCTTTGTTTTCGACTGCATCCCAAAAATGATAAGAAAAGGAAAATTCACCGTCATCCAGAAACCATGCCCGCTCATCCGCACTGGCGCTGGCAATCACATAGCGTTCTTTTCCGGCTTCGGGTGTAAGACGTGAAATAAAACTGCCGGAAACACAGGCATCGTAAACAAAGATCAGCTTGCCGGGCATTTCGGTCTGGAGATCATTCAGCCATCCGTTCAGCACTGTTGCCTCAATGGTTTCCCCCTCTCTCAATTCGAACCTGCCGTTTCCGCCGTGTCCGGTCATGTAGATCAGCAATTCGTCAGCAAGAGGCTCACTGGTCTTGGCCCATTCCTTTATAGCATTTTCGAGATTCTTTTGCGTGAGTTCTTCGTCCACATCACTCACACCGTCACCGTCCACGTCAATATATTTTTCTGGATTCAAATAGTTGATGCTGTCATGCGAATACCCCTGAGACATGAGTACGAGATAAGCCCTGTTCGCACAGTTCTTTGTGGCTGTCCACAGGACATTGCCGGAATATGAGCCGCCGCCTGCGACAATGATCGCCTTCTTTTTTTCCTGTTCATCAACCTCGTCTTGGCTGGCTTTAATGCTTATTGCTCCTTCCAGCACATCATTTTCATTTTTTTCATCATCGGAAACTTTCAGGGTATATTGCCCTTTTTCCGTCTGAGCGGGAATGGTCAGCGCTATTTCTGTGCTGCTGACTGATGATATCTGCGTAATCTCTGTTTTGTTCGAATCATCTTTATCTTTGAATATATAAACTTTTGTACTACTCTTATCAAACCCGGTTCCCCTAAGTGTTGCTGAGAGTTCCTGGTTGATGACACCAAGATTGGGATAAACCTGCGTAAGCGTCAGCCCCTGATCGCTGTCACTTACGAATACGGTCACATCTTCGGGATTCTCGTTATTGAAATTGCCGTCCGAACTGATTGCCGGGGCAGTCAGAATTGTACAGGTCTGCAATCCGTCAGGAATTCCGTCTTTTTCGGGAATCACATAAGCCTTTGCGCCATCGTTCCAGTTTTCCGAATTGAGCGTGACAGACGCAGGATATACGTTGCACTCACTGACGTTTGAACTGTAAAGTTTGATGGTGACATCGTTCTTGTATTCAAGACCAGGAGCGGGGGTCACAGTGAAAGAGGAAAACAACGTGTCCAGCTCGTTTTCATCTTCGGGAATCTCGGCATATTGGGATTCATCCACATTAAGGCTCGCCGGCATCACGATAAGAGATGTTTCCGGGAGCTTACAAAATGACCCGTCCTCCTTTTGCTGAAAATAGCGGAAATCTTCGCTGCCCACCTGCTTTTGTTTGAGGAAGTCCGTGATCGCATCCCCGTCTTCCGTGCAGAGATAATTCCATGAAAAATCACTCTGCCCGTCTTTCAGATTGAGATCGAGTATTGTTTCGGGAATTGGCGTTCTCATCTTGTTGTTTTTTATCGAAATCACCTGAAGGCTTGACAAGTCAGAAATGCTTTCGGGAAATGTTCCAACAAGGTTGTTGTTGTCCAGAATCAGCTTTTCCACATGCTCCTGCCCCGCGTCGCAGAACACGCCTTTCCATGTGCATTCAGTGTACTCATTGCCGAGCCAGCCAGTTGTGTCCGTCCAGCCACCTCCGTTTGTCTTGGTGTAAAGATCAATCAGGGCCTGTCTTTCCGTGTCAGGAATGCCAGTATATTTGTAGCACTCTGAGCAGGTGAAAGACTGGCTGCTGTTGTTCACCACCACATCAGCAAGCCCGGGTTCCAAAACTGCGAGGGTCGTGCAGATGATCTTATCGGGGTAAACGCTGATATCGCTGGCAGAAACACCATCGAAAGTCACCGTTGTCGTACCACTTTTAAGAAAACTCACAGAGTCATCCCCCGGTCTGATTGTCACTGTTGTGCCGCCGTATGCAGGCCCTTGAGCAGGAGTCAGTCTGAGGGGGATGACAATAAAGGGATAAGGTTCTGTGTCGAACTGCCCATCAGTATTTTTCACCTCCACATCCACGTCAATTTTTCCGTCCGCATCGTTGGGATCACATCCTTTGCACAAAGGGGTCAGGCAGGTTATGGTTGTCTCTGAAACCGGATTGACATTTGTGGCTTTTTCACCGCCGAAAGTGACCGTGGCTCCTTCGAAAAAGTTGCGTCCTGTTATTGTCAGAAATACACCGCCGAACATGCTGCTTTCTTCAGGATCGAAAGAGATTATCTCAGGTTTGGGGTTGGCCATGTAATAAAATTGACCGCAGGTATCTCCATCTTCACATGATTGTCCGTCAGGATTTGTTACAACGACTTTGGCAGAACCATTATCATTTGGAGGATTTTTACAGGTTATCTTCGTGGATGACAGGACTTGAACAACTGTAGCTGATATCCCACCAAAAGTCACTGTGGCTCCGTCAACAAAATTCTCCCCGGTAATTGTTACGTCGTCACCACCGAATTCGTAGCCGCTGTCAGGTTGCACCCCCTTCTCGTTTATCGAAGGCGGCGAGTCATAGGTGTATGTGGTGACGGGAGTGCAGTCTCCGCCTGCGTTGCTTACAACAACATTTACCTTCCCTGCTGCATGAGCAGGAGTTTCACATTCTATGCCTTTGATTATTCTTGATTCCAAAATATACTTGATATGCTCAATCTTTGTACCTCCGAAGCTGACTGTGGAACCATTGAAACCGGTTCCTGTTATTATGACTGTTGTGCCACCAGTAGCAGGCCCATTGGAAGGGTCTATTCCGGTAACTGAACAGTCTATAGGACAATCGTATTGGAAATAGCCGCTGTCATCATATTGACCATCTTCATTTGTCACCTTTACATCAACTTCTCCTGGAGCATTGGAGGGAATCTGGCAGGTGATTAATGTAGCTGACTTGCTTATAATTTTCTGAACTGGAGATATGCCGAACAAAACAGAAGTGTTATCCTTAATATCGAAATATTTACCTGTTATCTCTACTTTGTCACCAGCACCGGCACAATCATCACCTGGTGTTAAGACGCGAGTTATGCTTTTAATTTTAGGCGGCGGGTTGTAAGTGAATGAAAGAGCCTCTGAAGTTTGCTTGTCCGGATTAGTCACTATGACTTTGACTTTACATGCTGGCTTGCTGGGATCATCACATGCTATATTGACGGGAGCAGTGCATGTTATTATTCCTCCGGAGCCGCTTGATCTGACAGGATCGTTTTCGCCGAAAACAACTGTCGCCCCGGAGACAAAGTTGCTTCCTGTTATCTTTACGTTTTTGCCAAGAGATGCAGGACCAAAGTTAGGTTCTATGCTGGAGGCAATTGGTGGAGGGTTGTAGGTGTAACATTCTGTAGGGCATGGCTCGCCTTGACTGTCCTCATCCATGGCCCGCACATAAACCTCACCTGCCGAATGAGCAGGAGTTATCACCTCTTCTATTTTTGTCTCGGAGGTGATAAAATTGCCAGTAGCCTTCGTGCTGCCAAACCTAACTTCCACGACATTGCTAAGGTTTTCTCCAATTATGGTTACTGCTTCTCCGCCACATGCAGGTCCGTTATCTTTTTCTACTCGTATTACAATGGGAACAGGTTTGGTTGTTGAGGCAGAAACTTTTTTTGTAGGCTTACTGATAAGCGTATTCCCTTCATCTCCGTCATACCTTTTATAAAAAGAAACGGCTTGAAGGTAAAACCAGTATGCCGTATCAGGTGTCAAACCTTTCACTGTAATTCTCTCTTCTTGCAGGCTTTCTGTTGCCGGGAAGGGGGAATCCTCTGAGAAACGAGGAAAGTCCGGATTTTGGGGATCATAGAGTTTATAACCACCTAATTCAGAAGTGGAATAATACACCTCGTAGCCCCCGTTGCCAAAATCGTATTTTATAGCATCCCATGCTAAAGAAATAGATGTGGAGGTTGTTTTCGTTTCATCTACAAAAAAATTGGCATCTACCGGGGCAACAGTTTGGGTATTTTCCCAGTTACCGCCGATTTGTTGGCTCGTAAGAAAATTATGAGTACCACCATCACCAATATTCGTATAAAGTTTATTGAACCGAAAATCGCTGCTCGGTGTCTTCGCCAGACTGTCTTGGAGACGTTGTAAATCCGAAGGCACTGGACCTTCCAACATATTACCATTTACCCATATAACTCGCAATGCCGGGAGATCACCTAATTCCGCCGGAATGGTCCCCTCCATATGATTATTATCCAGTTTGAGTTCTGTCAGTCTTGTTATTTTTTCTAACTCTGGAGGAATTTTACCAGTCAGTTCGTTATTACTGAGATAGAGCAAAAAACCACCCTCTCCAGCTTCTTGATCAATAAAAACATCTCTTGCAAGAATTCCCGATCCCAACTCCACAGGAATTTTACCTGTCAAACCACAGTCATTCAACCGAAGTTCTGTTAATTCCGATAACTGATTTAATTCTGAAGGAATACCGCCTGTCAAATTTTTATTGTCGGACAAATTAAGCTTTGTCAGTTCTGAAAAATTTCCGATGGATGTAGCAGGAATTGATCCGCTTAGAGTTTGGGAAGACAAATCAATTTCTGTGACATGATTTTCTTTGCCAGCCTCACCGTCATTATTATCACAAGTTACGCCCGGCCAATTGCATTCTTCCCCAGGGTCGCCGAGTTCACCGGCGATTTGATCAGATTTGCCCGTGCTGTTGAAAAGATTAATCAGAGCATTTCTTTCATCAAGCGGGATACACGAAGTGCTGAAAGTAACTACTTTAGTATATTCACTTTCGATAAGATTTGAGTTGGAAGGGTGAGAATTTGCTATTGTGCGGATCCGAAAAGAATACTCTGTACATGCTTCCAAACCATCTGTACCGGTAAGTGGAAGAGAAACAGTGTTTAAATCCGTTGTCTCTTTATACCAAGAGGTATCAGCAGGATTGGTATATTCAATTTCATACTTCCCACCTCCGGAACCGTCAAAGGGAATTTTATTCCATTTTAAAGTAATCTTATATGGCTCCGTCAATGCGCCACTTTCATTGGCTCTTAATTCCTGGGGGGCAAAAGATTGATAATTTCTCCATTGATCCCCATACTTGAAATTGCTTGCAATCCATCCATCTAAACTGTCATCCAATTTATAAAGAGCATTCCACCGAATATTACTTTCTGTGGCGTTTAGATCGAGCACACTCAAGTCAGAAGATATTTCTTCTGTGAGTTTATTTGAAGCAACATTAAGGATATCCAGATTGGAAAGGGTTTCAAATTCTTTGGGAATACCACCTGTCAGGCGATTATCGTTGAGATAAAGCTCGGTCAAACTTGAAAGGTTTCCAAGGTCTGATGGAATATCGCCTGTCAACTGGTTGTTAGACAAGTTAAGCTTCTGCAAATTGGGCAGATTACCCAAATCAGGAGGAATCCCGGAATCATTATCGCCCAACTGATTATTGTTGAGATAAAGCTCGGTCAAACTTTCGAGGTTTCCAAGCTCTGGTGGGATATCACCTGTCAGCCCGCATCCCGATAGATTAAGCGTCAAAAGTTTTTGAAGATTCCATGTTCCTGAAGGAATACTCCCTGAGATATCCGGATTTTCCGATAGATCAAGGCGTTGTAATTTCTCAAACTTATTAATAACATCAGTTCCGGGAATGGTTCCGTTAAGGCCGCTTCCATTTAAATTGATTTCCACAACATGCTTTTTATTATCATCTTCAATACAGCTAATTCCCTGCCAGCCACCATCACATTCGCCTCCGGCCTTATCAATATCCCAGTCAGTCCACTCTGTTCCGCCGCCTGTGCTGGTGTAAAGAGCTTCCAACGCTTCCCTCTCGTCGGGAACAATACCTTCCGTTATCACATCTACAGTGTTAGAGTCATCACTTATCAAATCAACATCAGCAGTGAGGACGGTGCGAACTGTGAAAGAATACTCTGTGCCTTGTGTTAAACCACTTATCTTTGTTTGTATTTTATCTGCTATCGGAGTAATATTAATATCATCCTGACAAACGTCTTCACCATTATTGAAATATTGATAGGTTATATTATCGTAGCTATCACCCGGCCATTCCAGCGTTATTGAGTCTGCTTTAGCTGCCACAGTTATATTATCAGGTGCAGAGACAGATAAAGAGGGACAATCAGACAAAGATAAATCAGCAATATTCCCTAACGTCAACGGAATGCTTGTCAAACCTGTATTTTTAGACAAATCCAGCTTTGTCAGATTTGGCAGTTCCCCTATTTCAGCAGGAATGCTTGTCAAATCTGTGTTTTCAGACAAATCCATCTCTGTGAGATTTATAAGCTTGCTTATAGAAGAAGGAATTGAACCGGTGAGATTATTTTTGGATAACTTAATTTTTGTAACTTTAGTTTTAAAAACATCGCAGGTTATGCCATACCATCCACAACAATTACTGCTGAGATTGACGATATCCCAAACATCTTGGCCCTGAGTAGTGTTAGTCCAATTACTGCCCCCGGTGCTGTTATAAATCTCGACCAAGGCTTCTCTTTCATCACTTGAAATAGCTGCGTGGGCGTTTAATAAAACACCTCCCCCGAATACCAGTAAAAAAACAAGTACGAGTACGGTTAAATCTTTCCTTATCATTTTACTCTCCTTTCCCCTTTTGGGTTTTAAAAATGTATAATCACAGACGAATAAACTGTATGTTCTTCAACATCCTGTGAAAAATCAAAATCCCTGAGCATATATTCTCCGGTGTCATTTCCGAATCTGTATTGATAGGCAATATCAAAGATAAACCAGTCTATCCCGAATCCGGTTCCGACACTGAAACCGAAAAAGTCATCCGGGCTTCCCTGGGCCGGAGCAGGATCATAAAAAATTCCAAGCCTTAGCGGAATCACATAGCTGTGAGGCTGAATAAAAAGATATTCCACCCCCACTCGTATTTGATGGGTCGGATCAACATCACATTCATCAATATCCAGCCCCGTGACTGCTGATTTTTCTTCTTGTTTTTCTTCATTATGTATAATAAAATCATCCCATTCAGTTCGATAAAAATCTGCGGCGATTGTCAGCCTGTCAGAATGTCTGTAAGCAATGCCAATGCCGTAAGACATGGGCATATCTATGGTTTCCTTACAATTAGAAGAGTTGCATACTTCATCCTCCGGTTCTGATCCGACATACTGGAAAGATGTGCAAAATAATCGGTCATGCTCCAAATCCGCCTCAAAAGGAGTCTTGAAAACTGCTCCGAGAGTGAACTCCTTGTCATTTTTAGAAAAAAGCTTCCACATCACCCCAAAATTCATATTAAACCCTTTAAACGAATATTGGTCCTCTCTTTCTATTTTGTGGGTAAACATGGCACCTTCATGGAATCCGTTTCGCTGTTCAACTAATTTTTGTTCCCATTCATTTTTGCCCACATCATTATCCCAGAAATTTAATGTAAATCCAAAAGAAAGCTGGCGTCCGAGCATCACACTGTAAGCAATTCCCAAAGCAGTCAGACGTCCCTCCTGTTGGTAATCCATATATTTATTCATGGATAAACGCTCTGATTCCAGGTCAAAAGAAAAATCAAATTCACGGGTAAAATCATAGAGATGCTGATGATTCAGCGAAATGATCATAGGAAATTTTCCCAAATTGAAAGGATAGGCAGCGCTGAGGTAGTTCAACTGGAATTCAGACACACTGTCATGTCCGTTTCCTTCGGAGTGAGTGCCGAAAGACTTGTCTTCAATACGATGAAACCCGGCCCCCACCATTGAAATCTCCCGAAAATCCAACTGAATAAGTCCGCCCGGATTCCATGATGCGGCTGTTGCATCGTCTGCAATTGCGATAAAAGCGCCTCCCATTCCAAGTGCCCTGGCACCTGAACCCACAGGGTTGGGAGATGACGCAATCTCAATTTCTCCCTGAGCAAAAGAATTCAGACAACTCGTGCAGATTATGATCATAAAATACGCAGTGAAAACAGTAACCTTTTGGATTGATTCAGCATGTTGTTTCATTAATCAAAACTTTTCTTTTTAGTGGTTAAACAGATTTTAAGTTTTTGGTAATTATGGTGTGAAAGAAATGGAAGATAACACGGAGAGTATAATGAGGATAATTTTTATCTGAAATCAGGCACATCTCACACCTATCTCCTGCACGAAATGGAGCAGGCTCCGGAAGAAGCACCTGCAAACCATTTCATCCGGCAACCCGCCATCCAAAGATAATTTTGGACCGAAAGCTTTGCGTCCCAATCTTACGATTGGTTTGCCTTTTACGAACAATCTGGTTTAATAGAACTTATATTTTATCTTTATTAATATATCTCATAAAGCTTTGTCAAGCCTAAAACCTTGAATTTCACAACGCATATATTTTATTTTTTAAACGCAACACTATGTTTTTTACATAAAAAATCGAAAACGCCTGCACTGTCAAATCAAATTTTGACATCCTTCATAGAAGCTAATAAGCAGTTTGCACTTTCCGGCCTGTAGAACAATTTTGCAAATTGTTCTACAAAAAAGTGTGAACTGGCAAATGAAAGAAGCTCAATTTTCAACCCCCCTTATTTATGAATATGCAAGGGGGTCTTATTTTCTTATAAAATAAATTTAAAAAAGTTATCAAAAGGATTGGTTTTGGATTATAATTGTCTGTAAGAATTGAGAATATTTTTTTTTAAAACGGGTCTGATTTTTTGTATCTGAGAGGGGGGTTGAAAAGTCCCGTATGGACGGGTATCTTTGTAGCAATGACATATCCCCGTGTTTCCGAGTTCCGTGGGGACGGCATATTTACAGCAAATGACAGATTTTGTGTTTCCGAATCCCGTGGGGACGGTATATTTGTAGCAATGACATATCCTCGTGTTTCCGAATCCCGTAAGGATGGCATATTTGTGACAATGATATTATGAATAAATATGCCGTCCCTACGGGACTCGGACAGGGGCAGACATCTTTATACTACAAATATGCCGTCCCTACGGGACTCGGGAACTGGCTTTAAGAAAAAATTCTGATTATAACGGATTTGGGGGAGGCTGGCCAAGCCCCGTAGGGGCGGCATATTTGTAGTAATTCATTATCCCGGGCCGGTCAAGCCCCGTAGGGGCGGCATATTTGTAGTAATTCATTATCCTAGGCTGGTCAAGCCCCGTAGGGGCGGTATATTTGTAGCGAATATGCCGCCCCTACATGGCTTGGCGGGGGCTTGCAAACCTGCTGCTACAAATATGCCGCCCTTACAGGGCTTGACCGGCCTCCCCCAAATCCGTTATAATTAGAAAAAATTAATTGTTGAGGGAAATATTACCCACTGTTGTGAAGGATACCTGAAGGGATATTTGGAAAGGAAAAGCCCAATAACTGATGTTGGCGGAAGTTATGTCTGACTATTTATAAACCGCTTGAATGCGCTGATAAAGCACATTGTGATTATACCTAAAATAGCCCATAGCAATTGCCCTATCTTTTCTTTGGCCACGGAGAATACAGTGAATTGTAATGTTATTATCACTATCATCAGTATAAACGCCCCAAGAGATGTTAAAATCCATTGATTTTTTAGCGGGGTATTTTTCGGCTGATCTTTTCGGCCATTCTCCGGAGTGAGTCCGTACAATCCTGAACCTATAGCAAAAAAGCCTATTTCCGGATAATCCTTTAATGTCGTCAGACCCCCCATAAAAAGTACAGCAAAAAAAATTCTCTGATACAGTTTTTCTTTCTTCTGACCTTGCTTTTCCTGGTCTTGTTCGAGGATTTTATGCTTTAGATCCTTATCCTTTTTATCCTGATCAATTTCATTTTTCAGTTGATCGTGACCCAGGTCCCAGTAACGTATATGTTGCCAAAATTTCATCAGGTTTGCCGAAAATAAGTAAAGTTGGTTAGCGGTTTGTTAATGCTTTGTCTGAAGAGTGTTAATTTTGAAAAAAAATTAACACTGAAGATTTGAAATGTCAATGTCAAACAATATCTTTATATTTCAGCAGGATTCATTTTTAAAAAATAGTTGAAATCAAGAGGAATATAGAGTAACAGAGAAGAATGTGTCTGAATATCTGAATTTGGAAAAATTTCTTATCTATGTGTTAATTTAAGGTAAAAATGAATAATAACGATATAGAATCAAAATTAAAAAAAATTACAGAAGATGAACTTATTATTCTTGCTCAGATGCTTGGTATAAAAATAAATTTTCCTTTCTTTCCGAAAAAACCAGACCTTATTAAAGCGATTCTTGGCAAAAATAAAAAAGAAGTTGAAAAATGTTTAAATCTGATTTTTATATTAAGAGCAGCAGATACGCACTGGCTCACGAAAACATTTGAGTTTGAACTGGGTATAAGAAAGGAAACTTCTGCTGAGAAAGCCTCGGAAATTTTTTCAAAAGAAAATATAAAAGTCATTAAAAGGATTGCAAAAGAGGTTGAATATGAAAAAATTCCTAAAAAAATATTCCCCAAAAATTTAAGCGAGATTATCATTGGCGGATGTTTAATTACTTTTATACTATCATTTTATTCAGACTTTGCTTATCTGGCAGCTATTGTAAGCGTCAGTGCACTCGGATTTGTTTTGTTTACAGCCGCATATACCTCTCCGTCAGCTATAAAAAAACAAATAACCATTGAGCATTGGCAGCTTATATCTATAGCCATAGCTGTCAGTATTGTATTATTATTATTTGATACATTATTTAGTAATTATCCTAAATTTGAACAGAAAGATTTTATTAGTAACTGGGCAGGAAATGTGGCAACTGTTATTGGTTTTTTATTTGGTTCCATATTATATTTTTGTGACAGGCAGAAGCTAGAAAATTGGTGGAGAAAACATTCTGGAAAAATTATGTGGAGTATCATTTTTACGGTAGTCTTAAGCTATCTTTATGTTGATAACGGTATAATTGCCGGAAGACTTTCTTCTAATGAAGATGATACAAGTATGGGCAATGTGACAATAAAACTAAGAGGAGCTTCGAGATTTCAGGATTGGCTTTGTTATGATGAACCTTCCCCTGAAGAGATTCGTAAAATTTGTAATATAATCAAAATGGAAGATGGCTTAAATAATAACTGTGATGCTGATTGGTTAAAAAGTGATGAGCTTTATAATAAACTGAAAGAAAAATATGCTAAACGACTCCCTGCATATATTGAAAAAGAATCTGATCCTGGCAAAAAAAACAGATTGATGTTAGAACTAATTTATCCAGATAAAATTCCTATGAAAGAAAAGAGCGGCTGGTTTTATGAAAATTTTGTTAAACCAAATAAGCTATGTGTGACAGAAACGAAAAGCACTGAAAAAGAAGACAACGAACCTAATTTTTCCTTCCGAGCGTTTTTTTTAAAAGAAAAATATGTCACATTTCAGACCAGCTATGAAGGAAAAAATTATTCTGAAGTTAAATCTGTAAAGTTCGGTGGGAAAGATATAAAGATCGAAATTCGGAAAAAACCGTTACAGGGTGAATGGATGTTTGATGGTGGCGATGTTCTTTGGAAAATTGTTCAAGGGGATAAAGATATAACTATCACCCAACTCAAAGGAGATAAAGTCAACGGCTACCATTTTCACGAAAAAAAATTTGATTTAAAAGAAGATAATATTTTCTCATATCAGCCAGGATTAATAGATCAAGGTTATATTTATGACAGAGTGACTATTCGGGGTAACGAAAAAGGTGATATGCTATATGTAGACTTTTATTCTAATGAAAAAAAAGACAACGATCTGTCTTTTACTTGCGAAAGACAAGGCAGTCCTTAATTATTCGGTTATAGTTTGGCTCCAAATTCTTTCCGCTTTTTTTGGTTCAATCAATATTGCCTTATTATTTTTTGGCTCAATGATTCGAGCTAAAGCAAATTCCTTCCCAGTTGTCTCCTCGGAATCGAAAAAAGTTATTACTCTATAGTTTTTTCTGAGCTTAGGATGTTGAAGATCAGTGATTATTACATTATCTTTTTCAACTCCAACAACATTGCCAACCAGCAAAGGGAATTCTACACTGAATTTGTTAGCGATATCTTGGGCCAGCCTGTCTAAATCGTTACCACGAATATAAGTGTCTATAGATGGCATTTTTTCAATAGACAAATCCGTTTTAGCCGTGTCAACCACATTTATTATGACCTCAGTGAAAAGGTGGCCTTTTTTCCTTTCTTTTTTAAAACTCCCTCTGACAAAACATCTGATACCTTTGTCTCTGCAAATATTTTTGAATTCTTGCACTTCTTTCCCATTTTTTTCGTCAGATGTTGTTATTTTATGGTACAAAACCTCATCAATATTCTCCCTACTTATATTGAATCGACACTTTTCCTCTGTACCAAACATACGAAAGCATGAAAGTTTTTCCTTTAATTTTGTCTTAAAATTGGAATCATTCCTCTTCAAATTCAAAGGCAAAATAAAAACACTATATCTCATATTCTCATTATAAGGTTCACATTCTTCTTGCTTAACTGTAACTGATTCACCATTGAATTCAATTTCAGCTTTATCATCAAAGATGCCAGATATAACTTCTTTTGATGTAATCGTGTTGTTTTTTTCTTTTACTTTAACAATTTTAGAAACCTTGCCACCCTTGGGCAAATCAATATAATAAGGAAACTCAACAGCTTGATAATTTTTCTTGAAATCAACGTCTGTATCCCATCTCTTATTAAAACATACTTCATCAAAGCATATTTCTTTTATAAAATTCTGAGCCTTATCCACTACTATCTTAACATCTATTTTATTCAGACGTGATTTTATCTCTTGACACTCGGTCAGATTTATATACAATCCCCTTGATTTGGGGACATATTCTGAGTAAATTTCCTCTAAAATCAGTCTGTTGAGTTTTTTTATTATTTTTTGCTCGTTATCGCTGAGATTTGAAAGTTTTTTATAGTATTTAGAAAACTTACCATTTTTATCTATTTGCTTATAAAGCTGGGCATCTATTAACAGTTTATTAAGAAATTGAATATTATCAATATGTTCAAAATGAATATCTTTCATATCTTTCTTAATTTCGTCAACTAAAATTTGCTCTGATTTACCGTCAACTTTAAATTCCTCCTTACAAAAATCCAAATAATCTCCGGTGTCACATAATTTGCAATCTTCCCTCAATACCTTGATTTCAATGGATGGAGACTTTTTAGCAGGTTGACCAACGAGGCGGTTATCTGCCATCACACCTGCACTGGCGAGTAAAGGAGGTGAACTCTGAGTGGCAGACGGCATCTGAGTAGATATCATCCGATTTCCAAGCCGATCATAAGCTATTAATTCAAGTCGCCGATCAGAGCTGGCTATTGTTGCACTGAAGAAAGCCCTGTTGCCGTCATGCTGGATAGGAATATTTTTTCCATTAATGAAAAGATCAGAAATCCCTGATTCATCCTCAAGAAGACCATTAATGATGATTTTTTCATCAGATGACTGGGCATATCGGATTTCTTCAACTGCAAGAGACGGTCCATAATTATCAACTTTAGCTCTTATCATCTCCGGGACAGCAGATTCCCCCATTATATTCTTCGCCTCCACTTTAACTGTATGCTGTCCCTGTGGAAGATATAATTGTTTTTTAAAAGGCACTTTTCTGTTAAACTGCTCATATAATTCTCTGTCTTCCAAGCTGTTCAACAAAAATACCGGCTCCCCATTAACGCTTATTGACTTTATATAGTTCTCATCTTTAACATAACCGGAGATCGTTACAATATTGTTTCGGGTTTTTGATAAAAGGATTTTATCCTGAGCATCTGTTCCCTTTTGAACAGCATCCATTTCAATTATCGGTTTTGATATTTTTATAGAATTCAGGCCCAGTTTAGTCAGCTTTTCCTGCCCTATTCCATTTTCAAGCAACTCGTTTTTATACTCAACCAAATTTTTATAGACAGGCTCAATGTAAAACAATGCTTTTGCACTGGGCTGTCCATCTGTTTTTTTGCTCTTGTCACCTTCCAAGGATATCATCAGTTCATCCAATGCGTGTTTCATTTTCAGAATTGCCTGATTTTTTTTAGTTTCATTTTCTGCCTGATCATAGTCCTCCTGAGCATGATAATAATAAGCAATCCCCAACTCCCGATGTGGAAAATAATCTATAAAGTGCATTCCATAAGTCCGGGCATCCCACTGATCCTTATACCGCTGTCTGATTGCCTCTGTCAGATCGTTTTCAGCCTCTTCCCAGCATCCGTTTTCCGCAAAAAACAAAGCACGGTTATAATAATGCCACCACCTGTGGCGAAAAGGCCCTTTATATTCAATCAGACCCTTATCGGTCTGAACACAGTCTCTATCCTCGGCTGATTTATCATCACGAATTAGTTCAGCATTTGTTTTCTGGCATTTTGGGGAAGCCGGCAATTTTATCCATTCACATCCTGCTAGGCATAATACTGCTCCTAAAAACACAATAACTGATAAATAAAGCACATTACGAAACATTTGGACACCTCCTGTAAAAAGCATTTTCAGCGAAAAGATCAAATTATAAGTTATAATTATATCAACTTCTGACCAACAGAGCAACAAAAATTTTTTTTATGTTCTTCCTCATGGGCATGATTGAAAAAATGAAACCATTCCAGCGGGAATTTTGTTCCCGCACTTCTCTAACATCCGCCTCATCTTGGGAAGCTCGAAAATGTGCAGACACATGCCTTCTGTCAGGCGGAGGTCAGGGAGATTCCGTTCTCTCAGTTCGAACGGCTATAGTGCCTGACCGCATTAATAATGTAGTGGATTCCTGCTTTCGCAGACTTCGGCGTGAGCTCAGATTTCGGCGAGTTCAGTCGAGTCGTCGAACGGAATGACAGAAAAAAAACTGACCGTTGAGTTAAAACAAAATGTGAACAAAGCGTCTGGCGGAGAAGCTGAGGAATGAACTGGATAAAACAGGAAGTCAGGATGATTGGAGAGTCTCCTGAACAGGATGAGGAGCATGAGAATGCTGAACATGAAACACAGTGCGAAAAAATATCTGTTTCGCCCATTATGTGAGCGAATCTGAAATTCTTCACTCAGTTTGCTTTGAATTATTCCGCAATCAGGTTTTTCCCTGAAAGCAGGTCTATGCCGAGATAGTCGGCGAGCTGATGGATGCCGGGCGTTATCATCACTGCGCAGTCTCGTACAATCTGCACCTGTTCATCTCTGGTGAGGACACGGCCCAGCTTTCTCATTTTATGGCTGGCAGCGGATTCGTACAGAGAGATGCCTTGCAGCGCGAGTTCGCTCAGATGATCACGGAGCTTTCTGGCCTGGGATTTGGTGAGGCCCAGTGTTTTTACGATTTCGGCTTTTACCATGTCAAAGAGTTCTTTGTAACCCGCATTGGTTGCCCCTGCAAAATCTGGCCGGGTCTTACAGGTATCCGCCAAAGTGCTGCTGAAGATCAGACGGTGGCCGACACCTTTCAGACGCATGTCAATCCACCTGTCATCACGCTGTTGTTTCCGATATCCGGCAACAGCCTCTTCCATGGCCTTATCCGGGTTTTCCGCGTTCAGTTCTTCTCGCAGTCTGTCCCGTGCGCCGTCCTTGTTGGTCCGCAGATGATCAGCAAACACACCTGCCTTGGCGAGATAGTCCTTTATCGCCCGGAGCGCGGGGCGATTTTTAGTGACACGGAGGTTCTGAGCGATCAGGTAAAGGCCGTGGTCGTCGGTATGATCTTTCTGATACACACGCCCATTCGGCGCAGTATGAGACAATTGTTGATTTGAAATCAACAGTTGCTTTTGAAGTTTTGCCCATGAGAGTTGGGCTTTCCGTACATCGCATCCTGTGATCCCGACAATCCAATCCTCAATAGCATAAAAATGTTCCCCTTCCACAACATGGAAATTCAGCCTGAACTCCCATTTTTCCGCAACAACAAGAGGCAGAGGGGTACTGTCTGATTTGGCTGTGACATTCTGATCTTTCATAATAAAATCCTTTTTATTTTGAAGGTTGTCCGCTGTGAGGTGGGTGGGGCAGGCCGCACTGGTTTCCAGCTTTTCGGGGACATCTTCCCTAACCCTACAAAACGGATATTTATCATTATCTGTTTTGGATGTCAAATATAACTGATATGAGAAAGAGATGTGAGTTTCAAACTCACATCTCTTTTTCGGAAATCCCGCCAGGCAATCTGAGCTTTGCGGGCAGTGCATCCTGTAATTCCTGTAATCCAATCCTCAATAGCATAAATGAGTCAGGTTATTTTACGGCCAGATAAAATGATTCAAAAAATAATGAAAATTTATTTCCGTTTTTTTTACAACCTGTAAAAAAATGATTCAAAAATGATGAAGATTTATTTCCGTTTTTTTTACAACCTGTAAAAAAAGCTGACACCATTCTGCTGACATTTTTTTTGAATTTTTTGTTTTGCCAGAATTATTAATAATTATTTCAATTTTTTATTAATAATTATGGTCAAATTCCTATCCTGGCACACGGATTGCAATAATTTTGACAGAACTATTTTTTATTAAGGGAATCCCAAAAATTAATATGCCCGTAAAGCAGCCCTGACCCCCCTGAGGGGGTCAGGCAATGCTGTTGACTTAAGAGTAAGCGGGGTTTTCCGATATTTTTTCCGGAGTGCGAAAAATGCTTTTTCGCAGGCGCAAAAATAAAATTTTTGCACTCCGGATTCGCTCGGAATTACCTAAGTCAACAGCATTGAGGGGGTCAGGGAGGCCCGCGTGGATAAATGATTTGTTGGAACATTCCTCAATAAACCAAAGGTTATCTAAACATGACGCGGTCCGTTTAATTAAAAGGAAGGCCGTGAAAAAAGAATTTGAAATACTAATTGCAGATCGAAATCCGCATGTCAGGGAATTTCTCAGACGTGAGATGACAGCAGAAGGTTATCATGTCCGACTGGCAGAAAACAGCCGTCAGGTCATTGAATGGGTGTATCAGCATGAATCACTTGACCTTCTGATCCTGGACCCGGATATGCCCGATGCGGATGAATCGTTCCTGCTGAGGAAGCTGCACAATCGGATTCCTTATCTGCCAGTGGTTATCCATACCTTTCTATCCGATTACACATCAGATAGTCTGAATGCATCCGCTCTTGTGGAAAAGAAAGGAAACAGTATTGAACACCTGAAACAAGTTGTTTTTGATATTTTAAAGAAATCTGAAATCTAATTTACTTAAATCGGGACATCAAATTATTGCTTAATCATATAGTTGAATATCCCTGCCAGACATCTGTCTTAATTCATTATGGAGCAAAATAAAAGTTTAAATACATCGTATTACAGATCCCTGACCAGAAACATGGTTCTGATTGTCATCATTGTGTCATTTACACCTATGATCCTTGTGGGAGGCGTTATCTATGATCAGTTTCATGAATCTTATCATGAAAAAGTTTATGCTCATCTCGAGGTGTTGGTCAAAAAGCATAAACAAAATATAGATGCTTTTCTGAAAGAAAAACTGAGTGACATTCGTTTTTTTTCCGCGGCGTTCAATTTTCAGGAATTAAGCAATGAAGCTTTTTTAGAGGAAAAATTATTAACGCTTCGGGAGGAATATAATGAGGTTTTCGAAGACCTCGGGGTTGTCAATGATCAGGGAATTCAGACCGCTTATGCCGGACCCTTTAAGCTGGTAAAAGCAGATTATTCTGAAGCTGACTGGTTTAAAAGAGCGGTGAAAAGCGAATACTTTATCAGTGATGTTTTCCTGGGCCTGCGAGGTATGCCCCACTTTATCGTGGCTGTTCGGCGCACATGGGAGGGAAAACACTGGATATTAAGGGCTACCATCAATTTTATGGCTTTTAATTCGATTGTGGAAAACCTTCGTATTGGTAAAACCGGCATCGCCTTTATACTGAACAGAGAGGGACAGTTTCAGACAAAACTGCATTCAGGAATTGTATCAACAGAGGGCTGTGTGAATTTTTTAAGGAGCCTGAAAAGAAACGGAGATAAAATACATATTATTGAGAAATGCGCTGATTCCGGAAAAGCAACTATTTATGTGACAGCGTTTTTAAAAGGCGGAGACTGGCTGCTGATATATAAGCAGGACAGGCTGGACGCTTTTTCTGACCTGAAACACTCTCAGATGACCGCAATCCTGATTTTCATCATCGGCGGTTTGTGCATTATTACCATGGCAATTGTATTGTCCAGAGGAATGGTGAGCCGTATGGCAAATGCTGACCAGGAAAAAGAAATGATGAATCAGCAAGTGATCGAAACCGGAAAATTGGCGTCCATCGGGCAACTGGCCGCCGGAATAGCCCATGAGATCAATAATCCTGTTGCCATTATGGTTGAGGAAGCAGGGTGGATACAAGATTTGCTGGAGGAAGAAGACCTTAAGGAAACTGAAAATCTCAATGAATTTCAAAGAGCGCTGAAACAGATTAACACTCAGGGCAAACGTTGCAAGGAAATTACCCATAAATTGCTGAGTTTTGCAAGGAAAACAGATTCCACTGTTCATGATGTTCATATAAATGAGATGATTGAGGATGTTGTCGGACTATCCGCACAGAGCGCAAGCTATAGTAAAGTTGTTATAGATACAAAAATTCAAAAGGACATGCCTTCTGTACGGATGTCTCAGACAGAGATGCAACAAGTGCTGCTTAACCTGATCAACAATGCGCTTGATGCCATGAATAAAAAAGGCGGAACCATTGATATCAGTAGCTGGTCAGAAAATAAACACGTTATAATTGAAGTGTCAGATGACGGCCCCGGCATTCCCGGTGCCAATCTCGCAAGGATATTTGATCCGTTTTTTACGACCAAACCAGTGGGCAAAGGAACAGGTCTGGGATTGTCTATTTGTTACGGTATCATCAAAAGAATGAATGGGGAAATAGATGTGAATAGCGTGGTAGATAAAGGAACCACGTTTCGTATCCGGATTCCCCTTAGTTGAAACTTGAAACTCGAAACTCGAAACTTGAAACTCGAAACTCGAAACTTGAAACTTGAAACTCGAAACTTGAAACCGAAAACTGGAAATTTGTTTTAAATAAGAAAGGAGAACTTAAAATGACTATCGCAAATGTGCTTTTGGTGGATGATGAGGTCCCCTTTGTGGAAACCATGACAAAACGTCTGAATAAGAGAGAACTTGATATTGTATCTGCTTTCACCGGAGAAGAGGCGTTGCAGAAATTGGAAAAAGGCCACAGTATTGAGGTTGTTATTCTTGATGTCAAGATGCCGGGGATGGACGGTGTTGAAACGCTGAGAGAGATAAAAAAAAGATTTCCTTTGGTAGAGGTTATCATGCTTACGGGTCATGCCACTGTTGAAACCGGTATCGAAGGAATGAAACTGGGGGCCTTTGACTATCTGATGAAACCCTGTGATATCGGAGACCTTGTTTCCAAAGTGGGAGAGGCCGCAGCCAAAAAGCGAAGCCATGAAGAAAAGATCATCAATGCACGCATGAAGGAAATTACCAGCCGTCGTGCTTATTAGGGAGGATGTGATGGCCGGGAAGGAGGAGGGTCAGACGGGCCGCATTCAGCTTCTTCTTGTTGATGATGAAGAAGGTTTTGTGAATGTTGTCGCAAAACGAATGGCTAAGAGAGGCATTGACGCTACAAAGTCTTACGGCGGGTCTGAGTCCATTCAGGCCCTCCGAAAACAGGAGTTTGATGTGGCGGTTCTGGACCTGAAAATGGAGGATATGGATGGCATTGAAGTTCTTAAAATATTCAAAAAAATGGATCCGGAGATGCCTGTGATAATGCTCACGGGACATGGCTCGGAGCAGGCAGCAAAAGAAGGGATGGAATACGGAGCCTTCGACTATCTGACAAAACCATGCAGATTGGAGGAACTGATTGAAAAAATCAGAGAGGCGGTTGCCAAGGAATAAATCCGAAAACCTGAATCGTCTGTTTTTATAATAATAAAAATGTTTTTCATTGGTTCTGATGCTTTTTAAATTATGAGAAATAAACATCATATAAAAAATCTTATTGTTTTATATAACATACAAAAAGAGTGAGTTTCAAATGTCGGAATCTGACTTTCACCACATACTCCCTCTGTTCCGGTAATGCGTCAGTTTCCCGCCTCTGTAAGAAGAAGCTGAGAAAACCGAAACAATATCCCCTTTTTGTACAATCTCAGTTTGTTACATTTGTGAAACAGCGTCATTGGGACACAGGCTGTTTATCTTGGAGAAAAGCCTAAAAATCATATTCTTTTTCATTTCCGTAGTAATCTGACAGTTTCACATAACTCAGTGCGATTTTACCTTTGGCCTTTTCAGGCAGATTGATCGTTCCCTGATAGGTTCGCGTGATCTTATTTAATTTTAAAAATCCGGTATGGACATATTCCCCGGCCCGAATTTTAAACTCAGCCGCCTCTTTCAGACCGGACTCGTCTTCGGCCGATATGCTGATTTTTAAGCGTTCCCCGCCGGATGCGGCTCCGGAAGACAATTCAGACTTTATGAACTTCGGGGGGAACTGGTCAAAAATAACTTTCCGGTCTAAAAAGGAAATATTTCCAACCTGATCCCACGCGGTCAGATGAATTGAATTCACTCCGGGACTGAGTTCGACTGTTCCGTCAAACAATGCCTTGGCTTTCTTTTTTGCTGAGAGATTAAGGGCGAGATCACACTGAATCCTTGTACCGTTTAACGAAACAAAACTTTTTTCAGAAACACTTCCGTAGAGATGAATATTCTTGACATCAGATACCGCGGGGGATTCGTTTGTGAGACGGATTTCAGGAGGCTGTTTGTCAATCTCTACAGTAAAGCTGTCCCGCGTGACATGACCGCCGAGGGATGTGACAAGAAGCCTGCATTTTGTTTTGGCTTTTTTCAGCGACAGATTAAGCCGGAACCGGCCGTCATCATCAGCAAAACAACGCGGGCTGAGACTTCCGGGGACTTTGCCATCCGACCGGACGGTAATAACTGTGCCAGGCTCAGTCTGACCGGACAGGGTAAATCCTGATTCTCTCGTAATAAAATGTTTCGGAGCAATCTGAGGTAAATTTGAATCATAACGGATTTCCACATCTCTGTTCGGAGAAAAAATAACCGAACGGCTCAGTTTTGTGATGTTACCTGCTTTGTCAGTTGCTTCCAATGAAATTTTGTTCACCCCTTTTGTCAGGGGACAGTCAAACTTAAATGAGCCATATTCCGAAATCCTGACAGGCTTTCCTTGAAAAGATATGGCCGCGTCCTGTTCAATTTCTCCTGTCACGCTGACAGGACTGTTCACTAATATGGCATCTGTCCGGGGGGAGTGAATGACCACATAAGGGGGTTTGTCATCATTGGTGACTTTGAAAAAGCGTACTTTGCTGTTCTTGCCTGGAAAACCGACGCTATTAACGGCTGATACGCGCCAATAATAAATCCCGTCTTTCAGATGTTCCTGCCTGAAAGCGGTTTTTCTGAGGTTTTTCTGATTGAGAATCACCTTTTTAAATCCCCGGTCCGCGGCAATTTCCACCCAGTAACCGCTGGCATCAGTGACCGGTTCCCATTTTAAAATAATATGATTCTGATCTGATCTGAAAAGAGCAGTTGTCCCATTTACAGGGGAAACAAGAGATGGTCGCGACAGGAGTTTCCCTGATATTGCGGATGATTTCTCACCTTTGCCCGGAACAAAGAATTGGCGATTACCATTTAACAGAATATAGGCATCCCCTTTTGTCAGGCTGACAGTCGGAGATTCTGTGTTTTTTAACACCGTCATCTGCACTTTGCTGATAACGATCTGAGAATTTTCATTGAGACGGACTCGCTTGTTGTCTTTAAACTGAATCTCAGCATATGACTCCGACAAGGTGCGAACTTTTTCACCCTCCATCAATGTGGCGTTCACAGCCAAATCCTTCCAAATCAGATCCGATGGTTTACGGCCCTGAACGCTGCCTTTTCGGTCCTTCAGGAATGCCTCTCCGGCTTCAGCACTTTGGGTCAGACTTTTTTGGATAGCATCTTTGGCTTTTTCCGATGCAGCACGGGCCAGTTGAAAACAGTCATCCCAGTCCCCGCTTTTTCGTCTGGACATCGCCTCGCTATGTAAGTCAATGGCTTTGGCAATAATATCAGGCGCAAAAACCTGAGCCCCGATCTTTGACGCGTTGTCTATTGTCTCCCGAGCTGCTTTAAGTTCGGTTTTGGCTTTGTTGATAATTGTCGGTAATTTTAAAGTCATATTCGGTCTGACATCAGCAGGTGAGTTCAGATTATTTTTTCTCAGAATCTCCATCCAGAGATTCGGATCATTTAAATATTCATCTGCCAAGTCCCTGACATTCTGGCCTTCCCTGACAATAATCGTTTTTATTTCCTGATGTTCTTCCGACGCTGGTTCTCTGACATTCCGGCCTTCCGTGACAACAATCTCTTTTACCGTGTCATTCTGTTCTGACGCGCATAAAAAAAGCGGGAAAAACAGAACCATTAAAAAAAAGCAAAATGCTAAAAACTTCTCGTGTAACATTTTCATAAGTCACTCCTTTTTTGAATTGAGAATTAGAAAATAGCCTGATTTCAAATCCCGAATCTCAAATCCCAAATCTCAAATCTCAAATCTCAAATCCCAAATCTCAATTTTCCACCCTATAGACCTGGATGCGTTTTGATTTTCCTTTCACCTGAATTCTCTGATGTTTCACAATGGACAGAAAACGGGTTTTTAATAAAAATTCAGTTTGTTCAGCAGTGATATGAGAATAGGAATTTTCTGACAGAATGATCTCGCTCGGGCCTGCGTAGGAACACAAACGAGCGCCCAGATTAACACTGTCCCCTAAAATCGTATAATCCATCCGTTCTTCGCTTCCCATGGCCCCCATGACCATTTCGCCTGTATTAATGCCGATCCCTACACGTATGTCCCATTCCGGATGATTTTCATTTAACACTTCAATGGCCTGATGAATATCAACTGCACAAAGAACGGCATTTTTAACCATATCCGGGTCCTGAAAAACAGCAATTAACTCATCACCGACATATTTATCAATATCGCCTCCGTACTGACGGACAATTTTTGCCTGGCTGCGAAGATATGTATTGATCATATTAATTACGATTTCAGGCTCATTTTTTTCCGAAAACGATGTAAAGCCCCGAATATCTGAAAAAAATACCGTTGCAGTTTTGCGTTCGCCCCCGAGCCGGATTCCGCCATTATCAGCCCGTTTGATTGCATCCATGGTCTGATCGGAGACAAATTTTTCCAGTTGGAAACGCTCACGCAGCCCTTCTGTCATTTTATTTATCCGTTCTCCCAACTCACTGATCTCATCCTTTAAAAAACGCTTTGAAACTCGCTCTGATACTTGGGTATTGAAATTCCCCTCTCCGACATCCCGGGCCACTTTCCCGATTTCAAGAACAGGCTGACTTATGCGCTTGGAAAAGATGACAGACACGATGACCGCAATTACCAATCCGATCACGGCCAGCCCAAAGAGCGTATTCTGCATTTTGCTGACAGCGATGTAAGCTTTTAGCATGTCCTTTTCCACGATCACTGTCCAGTTAAAATTTGAGGGAAATGTATAACCGGCCAACATTTTTTTTCCAGAAGGAGTGACATAAGGGGTCACACCCGTAATCGGTGTTCCCGCGTTTAAAAGGTTTTTGGTGATCTGAACAATTTTATAATCACTTAAAGTGGTCTGATTCTCGTCAAATATGCGCATTCCCCGGCTGTTCAGCAGTATGATATTTCCATTCTTATTGAAAGGATGGCGATCAATATTTTCTTTGATTCGGTCAAGTTTGATTCTGGCGGATAATATAGCTTTCCGGTCGGAAATTTTTTTCAGAGGAATAATGACAGAAATCAGCCACACCCCGATTTCAGGAATATATTCCGGATCGCTGGTGATAATCCCGCTATCCGGTTCTTTCCGGAGCGATGACGGATCACAAGACAAAACAGTCTGGTGGTCTGACTTTTGTTTTTGAAGGCTTCTGATTTGTTCAGGTGTCAGGGTAAGAACAGTCACAGGATCCAATGCCGCCTCATATAACCGGGACGTAAAACTGTCCTGGGTAATTAAAGCAGGAGCTGCGGTTCCTTCAATCGTAACTTGCAGGGATACAATATCAGCAACATCTCCTATGTTTGAAAGAACCGACATTTTTTCCGAGGACCCGAGTTCCTCACTCTCCACAACCCGTTTCATCATTAACAACGGAGACAACCATGTATGGGTACAGAGGTTGTCAATGCTTTGAGCAAGCTGTTCAGCAGTTACAATCAGCTCATCATTGAGAAAACTCTTCAGTTCATCCCGGGTAATACGGATCATAAAATGACCGGCAAATACCAGGGGAATCAATGCCAGAATAACGGAAAAAAAGAGCAGTTTTTTGCGTAAGGTAAATTTTAACATAATTTTTTTATCAACAGTCAGTTGTCATCTGTGATTTGACAGTTGACAGCTGACTACTGGTAACGGGTCTCTGAAGCTGCTTGTTCTGCCTCTTTTCGTAAAATATGTTCCAGGCCGGTATGTCTCGGAGAGAAATGGAATAACGTGAATTGCTTTACATTTGCCCTGGCTGCGATGACACCTGCCTGCCAGGCGGTGAGATGATATTTCTGCCTTGCGATATCTCTGTCTTTTTCAAGAAACGTCCCTTCAATAAACAGTTGATCCGAATCCTTCGCGAACTCAGTTATTTTCGCGGCATTGGACGGGTTATAAACAACATCTGTGATATATGTGATTTTCTGACCCGGGGTGATGATGGCGATTCGGTCCGTAAGTTCACCAAGGAGAAATTTTTTTTTCAGGATATTTTTTTTTCCGATCCTGACCTCAAACACCGAATCAGGATCCTGACTGTTAAACAATGCCTGTTTAAAAACTTTCAGCCAGGGACCGATATCAAGTCCCAAATCAGCAAGATTTTCTTTTATGATATTCACATGAAACCGCTCTTTCATGCTGAATCCGAGGCAGGGAATCCGGTGATCAAGTATCACCGTGGAAACAGACAATGCAGGTTCTTTAAGCAAAATCTTGTCAAACGGATGCCTTACGGCTTCCCGGACGGGCTGGAATTTATTATGAAGCAGGTATTCCTGTGTCATAAGACCGGTCGGATGAATCTCCGTGGCCCGCAGGACAAGATGGTTGGTGAAATTTTCCACAAGATTCCACGAATACCCGGCAAGTTTTCCCTCGACATTTTTCAAAAAGTCTTCGGGGCCGTATAAATGAATCTTTTTTTCGCGGCCAAGAAACAGACGCAGTAATCTGTCAAATCCCCCGAAATGATCCATATGCGTATGGCTGACAAACACATGGCTTATTTTGAGAATATCCCTGGCCGAAAGAGAATAAATATCGCCCAGGTCAAAAAGTATGGCACGATTCTCAAAAAGAAAGGAGATGAATAATCCGGGATCGTCAAAAGGTCCGTTAACCAGTCTGGGATAAAAGGAAGGGCGCATTTCGTTGTTAATTTGTTTAAGATTTTTTAATAATAGGAAAAAATATCAGTTGGTAAGCCCTGAGTCCGAAATTTATCCGGACAGGACAGCCCGGTTCCTGATTTGCAGAGGGGTAATGACACAAGGCCGCAACTTCCCCTCTCCGCAGGCTCAGTAATCCCGTGGAACTCAGAAGCATTATATGTTTGTCATGCTGAAAGAAAATTCAGGCATATTTTCGTTACCTGTATTTGCCGCGGGAATTTTTGCCTCAGAGATAATGAACAACCTGCTGATTTATACAAAAATATATATCTTCGTCAGAACCGAAAATATCAATGATATCTCTGTGATTGATAAGCTCTTCCACAACAAATGCCGTAAGATAAAGGCTTACCACGTGCGGTTGCTTCAGAAGATTTCTGAACGGTGCCACCTGATAATCAATGTCAAAGTCTTCAGCATGGCTTAATTTATCCAGGCATCGCCATATCTGTTCCTCAAGACCGTTTTTATTGTGAGTTTCCACAAGATCATTTTCAAGCAGTTTCATGGCGACGGCATTGCTTAACGGATCAATACAATCTTTAATTCCTTTGATCGCCTTACGTCGCGCATGTTCTTTTGATGATTCGATTTTTGACAAAATACTTGCTTCGCGTGTGCTTGGCCGGAATACCTTTGCCATAGCCCCCCCTTTTTTTTTCTCAATGAAATTAGGTGAATGTGTTAAAAAACAATTTTATTCCTGATTAAGTACAATATAATCTTATTGGGTTGCAAGAAAATTTATTTGTGATTTGTGATTTGTGATTTGTGATTTATCACTTATATTTCTTCAACAATAAGTTGTGCTGTTTTTCTGCCGTTCCAGCGGTTCCAGCCCAGCCGGAATGCCATTTGGTCAAAATGCTGTCTGAGCCCCTTGTCTGTGTCAATGTTGAAATGAATCGCGTTAATGGCTTTGGTGGATCTGCCTGAAACCTGCTGTCTTAACGTCATACGTCTGTGGTTTTCACCGACAATTTTTGAAGATGCGACGCTGATATTTCTGGCAATAAAAAGCGGTTCCGGATTGCCTTCGCCATAAGGAGCCAGAGATTCCAGCTCGTCAATGAGTTCATCTGAAATATTATCAAAATCAAGTTCATAATCAATTGAAATGGTCTGTAAAAAATCACCAGGTTCGCTTGCTTCCCGAACAGCGGTCTCAAAATGTTCCTGAAACTGACTGACATTATCCGCTTTTATTGTCAGTCCGGCCGCCATTGAATGCCCTCCGAAAAATTGCAGATCATCTGAACACGCCACAAGCCCTGCATGAAGATCAATCCCGGGGATACTCCTGCCTGACCCTTTTCCAAGACCGTTTCTTGTTGAAATCAGAATCACAGGCCGGTAATATCTTTCCACAATCTTGGATGCGACAATTCCGAGGACCCCTTCATGCCATCCGGGATGTGACAAAACCAGCGAATGCTGCCGGAGCAGATGCGGGTATTCTTTTAAGTATTCAAGGATTTCCTCAACCATGTCTTTTTCGATTTCCTGCCGTTTCTGGTTCATTTGGTTGAGTGTCCGGGCGATTTGTTTTGCAGTCTCAGCATCGTCTGTTGTCAGGAGTCTGACAGCGGTTTTGGCATGGCCCATCCTGCCTGCGGCATTTAACCGGGGCCCCAGTCTGAAGGCAATGTCTTCGGTACGCACAACATTATTGCTGATGCCGCATGCCTTGATGAGCGCATTGACACCGGGCCGGCGGCCGGAACTGATGACTTCGAGTCCTGTTTTTGAAAGTATTCGGTTTTCATCAACAAGGGGAACCACATCCGCGACCGTTCCGATGGCAACAAGGTCACAAAAGTTTTTCAGATTCGGTTCTGAGCGATTCTGCCAGAAATTCATCTCACGCAGATATTTTCGAAGACAGACCAGGAGAAAAAAAGCCACTCCCACACCGGCAAGGTTATTAAACCCTGCGTCACAATCCGGGCGTTTGGGATTGACAATGGCAATGGCTCCGGGCGGGCCGTCGGATATGTTGTGATGATCTGTGATAATGACATCTGTTCCGGAATCCTGCGCCAACTTGACAGCCTCATGGCTTTTGGAACCACAGTCAACTGTGATAATCAGCTTTATCTTATTTGGTACTGCGTAATCTGAAATATGCCCGGACTGAAGACTGTATCCTTCTTTTATCCGATGGGGAATGTAAAAAGACACGTCTGCCCCGGTATAACGTAAAAATTCAAGCAGGACAGTCGTGGCAGTGACACCGTCCGCGTCATAATCCCCGAAAATGAGTATTTTTTCGTTATTTTTTATGGCAGCATAAATACGACGAACCGCGACATCCATATCTTTCATGGAAAAAGGGGGGCGTAAATTGCTGAGTGAGGCATTACGAAAACGTAAGATATCCGATTCGGAAAGCATATTCCGATTTGCCAAAATTGCTGCAACTACAGGACTGCAATTGAGAATATCTCGGATTTTTTTCACAGAATTTATATCCGGTTGCAGGATTTTCCAATTTTTATTCATTATGATATAAGAAATTATAAAATTTTCCCCTGCCTGCTTCGGATTGACAAATCTGAATTTCGGAGATTTGTCAATTCCCTGAGAGTGCGGGGAAATCAGATTTTGTTCTTGTATAAGAAATTAACGCTATGTGCAACTTATAATGCCACGAAGGCACAAAGGCACGAAGTCCCACGAAGGTTCTCTGGGTGTCTTTGTGTCTTCGTGGCATTGTCTGTCCATGTTCTCTCCGGTTAAAAAAAGTTGCACATGGCGTAAATTATAAAACAGGCTTTTAACTCTGAACTAACCGCATTCAGGATCACCTGTGAGCATAACCATAGATTTCAGGCGGAGATTGCCAGTAAATATCATTTCAAGCTCCGGCACTTCTCCGCTAATGCTAATGCTTTCGATCAAAGAGCCTTCATTGAGACCCCGGTCTATTTGAGGGCCGCTATTAGAACTGCCGAACAGAATTTTTTTGTCCTTTTCTATGCGCCAATCCCAATCTGCTGATATACATGCTTCTCCGTTTTCATGATGCTGGCGGACATTTTCTAATGGGGTCAATCTGCCGATTTCCAAATAAATTTGTGAGCCGTACCCTTTCCATGCCAGAGAAACCGGCAGGTTTATCAGTCCATTAATATAAGGTCGAATATTTTTTATTAATTTTTCCATAAATTAATGTTCAATATACAACATCTATGCAGGCTGGGTTTGCAACCCCGTCCTGCAAAAATTCTGAATGAAATTCAGCAGATGGAAAAATTCAGATACATCCTCGTTCCCATGCTTGGTGTGGGATGCCTTTCGGACGCTTCGCGTCCCGTGCGGCAGGCGGATTCGTGACGCGAAGCGTCTGTTCTGCATTCCCACGCGAAGCGTGGGAACGAGACCAATTTACTTCAACATTAACATAGAGAGTTGGCTGTGGACATGCCCACAAATTTATTATATATCCTATAATAATAATTTGAACAATAGCAAATTATATGTTTTTCAATTTCACAGAACAAAAAAATCCCAAATAGCAAATCCCGAATCCCAAATCCCAAATCCCAAATCCCAAATCCCAAATCATTTTCATAATTTTTTTATTGAAAAAGAAACAGAGATGATGATACTGAATAATATATAAAAAAAAGGATAGGTTTGAAAACAATAAAAAAATATTACCGTGTTGACCGGAGAGAAATCTGTTTTTTGAGATTTATTTTTGAAGCCTATGATGGCATTGCAATGCTGAGTACCGTTGATTCGGATCTGGGGTTGGTTGTTATCCGTATTTCCCCCGGATGTGAAGCTGATGTGGAAATGGTCTTGCAGGATTTTAAAAATGATATTATGATTGAACCTGTCAGTGATCTGTCATCTGTGGTGAGAATGGAAAAAGTTAATGACGGATTCTGACTTCCGGCCAACCAGCAACGGACAACATGACTAAGAACTTATATATTCATACCATCGGATGTCAGATGAATGTTTATGACGCCGAACAGATGGCAGGCGGCTTAATGCCCCTGGGCTACCAGCTTGTTTCATCCCCTGAAATGGCGGACCTGATTCTTGTGAACACCTGTGCGATTCGGGAAAAGGCAGAACAGAAAGTTTTCAGCTTCCTGGGACGCCTTGCCAAATTGAAAAAAAAAAAACCAGGACTTATTATCGGCGTGGGAGGATGCGTGGCCCAGCAGGAAGGGAAAAAAATCCTGGAGCGTGTGCCGTACATTGATGTTGTTTTCGGGACACATGCGGTGGGCCGTCTGCCGAAAATCATTCAGCAGATCGAATCAGACAGAGGCCGGATAATTGATATTGAAATGTCGGACGAAATTCAGGAGCGTGAATTTGCCATGACCTCGCAGCATGAGGGAAAGGTCACCAGCTTTGTAACCATCATACAGGGATGTGACAATTATTGCACCTATTGTGTGGTGCCTTATGTCCGGGGAAGGGAAATGAGCAGATCACCTGAGAATATCATTCAGGAAATCCGGCAGCTTGTCAAAGCCGGGGTACGGGAGGTGACGCTGCTGGGTCAGAATGTGAACAGCTATGGAAAAAAAGAGGGATTGTGTTCATTTTCCGAACTGCTGTCACAGGTGAATGATATTGAGGGACTTCTGAGAATCAGATTCACCACTTCCCATCCCAAAGACCTTTCAGAAGAGCTGATTCATGCGTTCAGACGCCTGGACAAGTTATGCAAGCATATTCATCTGCCTGTTCAGTCCGGTTCGAACAGGGTTTTAAAAAGAATGAACCGGAAATATACCAGGGAACTGTATCTTGAGAAAGTGGAAAAACTGCGTGATGTATGCCCGGATATCGCTATTACCTCTGATATGATCGTGGGATTTCCCGGGGAAACCAGGGCGGATTTTGAAGACACTCTGAATCTGATCAGAACAGTGGAATACGACAGTTTGTTCGCGTTTAAATATTCTGACCGCCCCAACGCGTCCGCGGCCCGTTTTTCAGATAAACTTTCAGAACAGGAAAAAAAAGAACGCTTACAAATTTTGCTGGATTTGCAAAAACATTTCACAATAAAGAAAAATGAAGACTTGGTGGGAAAAACAGAGGAGATACTTGTTGACGGTCTGAGCAAGAGGCAGACATCCAGCGAATCTCGCCAGATATCTCTCAACCCGGAATCCGATATCCAGTGGGCAGGACGAACATCAGCAAATAAGATTGTAAACTTTATACAGGGTAATGACTGTCGTTCGAATGATAAAATTTTAACAGGTCAGCTCATTCGTGTGAGAATTGATAAAGCGCTTTCCCATTCACTCTGGGGAGAACCTGTCAAACTTGAACCTTTGGGTTCGGAAGGAGAAAAAAGTTATGCTGCATAAAGTGAACATAGCAGGCATGACCATGGATCCGTCATCAAACACCCCCATTATTATCCTGAAATCGGAAAAAGATGACCAGGCGATTCCCATCTGGATTGGTCTGCTTGAGGCAACATCCATCGCGTCGGCACTTCAGAATATTCATTTTGACCGGCCCATGACCCATGATCTTTTCAAAAATTTTACGGAAATGCTGAATATCATGGTATCAAAGGTTGAGGTCTGTGATTTAAAAAACAACACCTTTTACGCGAGAATATATTTTCTTTCCAATGAAAGAGAATTCAGCATGGATGCCCGCCCAAGTGATGCGATTGCCATTGCGCTCCGATTTCAGGCACCGATTTATGTGGATGACAAGGTGATTGAAAAATCAAAAACAGGAGACGAGGTGGGCGAACCTCAGGACAACAGCGAAGAAGGGAAAAAATGGGCCGAATATCTTGAAAAACTTTCTCCGGAAGATTTTGGTAAATACAAAGTCTAGTCTGACAGGGCTTCGTGATACGCTGAAATTTCATCGGCACAATCTTCAGGTATGACAGTGCCGAGTTCTCCGGGAGAAAAGGGCATATAGCTGAAGATTCTGTCTTCCTGCTGTTTTGTTTTTTTCCCGAGCCAGCGAATACGCTCCCGGAGTTCCGGCTTGTTTCCGTATTTAATTATAGGTTCCCCAAAGGTGTTTTTTTGAAAACTTGTGTCAGGTGCTGGCAACAAGGAAATAAATATGTCTTCTGTTTTTGATTTGGTAAGTTTCAGGCGTGAGAATTTTTCAGATAGGAAGCCGCCACAAAATAGGTAGACATTTTTCTGTCTGAATCCCGGTTTTCCAAAGTTGAGGAATTCGAATAGAGAAGATTTGGAATCGAACTATGCTGACAGACTGATTTGTCGCAAAATAAGTCAGAAATATATGATAGTCAGCAGATCAGAAACTTTCTAATTCATCCGGAAAGCTCAAAGTTCCGCCATCAGGTTCTTCTTTGTGAAAACAGATACTCCTGCCTGTATGACAGACCGCCTGAAGGCGGAATCTCGAACTTTTTTGATCTGCTGATACTGAGTCACCAATCACTGTTTGAGGTGCAAAAATAAAGTAAAGTGCGACGGAGCGTTTTTTTCTGTATATTTATATATTAAAACCATAAAATTAAGCAGAAATGACACGCTTTTTCTGTTTTTCAGAAAGCTGATTTCAAGAGTCTTCCAAGGGCGGAAAACTTATCGTTTCCAATTTTCTTAATAAATCATTTCAGCAACCCGGTTTGACTCCGAAACCTACCAACTTTTCTCCATGATGATTTGTTTGATCTTCTCCTCAGTCCGCTTTTCCACAAGGATCATCTTTTTTGCCTGAGCTTTTTTTATCTTTTCGCTCAGGACTTTCAAATCAATGGGCTTTTCAAGAAAGTCCATGGCCCCCAGTTTCATGGCTTCAATGCCTTTTTCCACCGTGGCATGACCTGTGAGCAGAATGATCTGTAATTCCGGTCTCTTCTCTTTTAAGGCCGCAAGCGTTTCAAGTCCGTCCATTTCCGGCATCATCAGATCCAGAACAATGGCATCATAGGATTCTTCCTCCACTTTTTTGATCGCCTCCAGCGGAGAGGTTGTTGAAGAAACATCTATCCCCCGGTTTTTCATACGCTCTGCCAGAGGTACCACAAAATCTTTCTCGTCATCAATCAATAAAACTTTTTCGGACATAACTCTCCTCCTTTCTTATTTCAGCAGATTTTAAAAAAATAGTGATCCGCAAGTTTTTCCAAATTAAATTATGATTCGGCAGCTTAAAAATTTTAACTGCTGTCAGAAACACAGTTTTTTTACTCAAAAAAACAATCAAGTATTTTCAGATTCAGATATTTTTTCAGGCAGATACAGAATTATTTCCCCGGCATCTGTCTCTGTTGCAAGTTCAGCATTGAGATAAGCCAGCAGAGACATTTCCCTCCCTGTGGGGAAGTCGGTCTGAACTTCCCCAAGTCGTTTAAGCCCTGTGAATCTGAGGCACACACTGTTTTCTGTCTTACCAGTGATAATGCCTATTGTTTTTTTTTCTCCGACCGCATCCATGGCAAAATCAAGACACAGAAAAATCAGGGTTTCCAAAAGAAAAGGATGGGTCAGAATCATTATCGGAGTTTCAGGAAGCTTCGTGTCCAGGGTGATGCTTCGAATAGCAGCGAATCTTTCTGAGATTGTTGCCATAAATTTTGTCATCTCACCCAGTTCCAGCATTTTTAAGGATTTGTCCGTGCTGTGAGAAAACTGGTTCATCCGTTTGACAATCTCATTTGCCCGCTGAATCTGCTTTGCGATATTTTCCGCAGGAAATCTGAGCCGCTCCGGATCAATAGGAATCCCTTTTTCTGCCATTAATGTAAAATCATCTAAAAGTCCCGCGTTTTCATTGATAATTGCCAGAGCATTCTTGAACTCATGGGAGATGGACGCGGATATTTTGCCAAAAAACTGAATTCCTGTCTCGCCGATGATATCCAATTGTTGAGTCATAATACACCTCTCTTGAAGATCAGATGACTGATACAGTAAAAAACAAATTTTCTACTCATGCTCTCCGAGTGCCGCATGTATCTTCTCAATAAGCGCTTCGATTTTCACTGGCTTCACAAGATAATACGCGACACCTGCCTCCACAGTTCCTGCCTTGAAATCATCTTCGGATCCGTGACCTGTGAGAAAAATAAATTTCATATCAGGGTATTTTTCATGCAATATTTTCTTGAGTTTGAATCCGCCGATTTTGGGCATTTTCACATCCAGCACAGCAAGATCATAGGACTGAGTTTCTGTTTTTTTCAGCGCATCCTCGCCGTTGCTTACCCACTCCGCTTCAATCCCTCTGATCTCAAGCCGCTCCGCAAGGGTGGAAACCAGTTCTGTCTCGTCGTCAACTAACAATATTTTCATAGGTATTCCCTCTGTTTTATATTTTAAATATTACAGATTCATCTTTTCCAAATACTCGTGCGGGATTCATAAATCCCAATCAGTTGCCGGGAAACTATCCGAATCTCCTAAAAGCGGTTCGGACGCATTTTAATCGCTGTACCTGAGCGGCAAAGTGACAGTGAATGTCGTTCCCTTTCCAATTTCGCTTTGCACCTCGATTTTTCCTCCGAGTTCTTGTACAAGACCGTAAGTAATGGATAATCCAAGTCCGGTCCCGCCCTCTTTTGCCCTGGTGGTGAAAAATGGCTCAAAAATTCGTTCCAGATCTGCCCGAGGAATGCCACAGCCGTCATCTGCAAAAGTGGCACACACAAAATGCGTATTTTTGCGTTTGACAGCGATGTTCAGGAGTCCTCCGTCGTCCAGAGCTGAGAAGGCATTGGTGAGGAGATTGAGAAAAATCTGCTGAAGCTTTCCCTTGTCGCTTTCAAACGGAGGAATGTCCTCATCAACGTCCAAAGCAACCTGAATGCTTCTGTAGTTCGCCTCTTTGTTCAGAAAACCGAGAACTTCCCGGATAACCTCATGGGGACGAAGCAGTTGGATGTTCATATCCACATGCCGTGCAAAATTCAGCAGCCGCTTAGTGATGGTTCCGCATCGTTCCACTGAGGAGATAATTGATTCCACCGTCTCTCTCAGCTTCTGATCTTCCTTGTATTCCTTTTTAAAGGTGAAGATATCTTTGATCAGCCCGGCTTTTTCATTGATAATCGCCAGCGGATTGTTAATCTCATGGGCAACCCCCGCTGCCAGACGCCCCACAGATGCCATCTTATCAGAATGTTCCGCATGGTGCAATGCGATCATGCGTTTCTGATCTGCCATATAAAGACTGCTGACCAGATAAGTCACCACACACAGAATCACCACGATGATCGTTGTGATGCTTGCAATCAGAAATCCCACCAGTTTCATTCGGGTGTCATACCAGGAACCCATCAGCTCATTCTTCTGCTTGATCACCATGAGAATAAAAGGAGTTTCCTGAATATATGCATATCCCACGAGAATTGGCTCGTCATCTGTCCCCAGCGTTTCAAGCACCTGAGTCCTTTCGGAATACATCGGAACAGGAATATGTATTTTTTCAAGCACATTTCCGTTATACAAGGAGGGAGTCTGGAGGATGCCTTCTCCGTTAATAATAAAGGCATCTCCCTTACCGCCCACCTCAAGCTGCGAAAACAAGTCGTTAAACTGTTCAATGCTCAGGCTGGCCCGAAGCACATAAAAAGAGCCGTCCGCCAGATCATGTTTGACAGCGATTACCAGATGGGGGAAATTCCGGTATCCCATAAATACATCGCTGACATACATTCCCCAGTCTCTGACTTCTCTGAACCATTCCTGTTTGCTGTAATCAATATCTTTGGACGGATAAGGCCCCACATATGTCCGTTGAATGCCCTTTGCGTCAATAACACCAAGGTCGCTAAATCCACCAATGGTTTTTTTCAGATGTTCAAGAATCGCGGCAAGCCGCTTCGAATCCATGAGTGATTCAAACGAATTATCATGGATAATAAAATCAAGGGCGGAACGCCGTTCAAACAGAAAAAAGGAAACCCTGCGCCGCGTATTGGAAACCAGCCGGGAGGTACGCAGAAGGTTTTCGGATTCTACCGAACTCTGCGTGACCTGATAATCCACTATCGCCAGAAGAATCAGAGGAATAAGCGCGACTCCGGCTGTGATCAGCACTGTCTTTTTCCAGATACGGGGAAAGTTGAACATATGTCTGTGCCTGGTTTCAGCAAGATTTCCCTCTTCCCAGAATTTTGGTTTCAGTCTTTCCTGTAGTGACATGGCTCAAATCCCGTGTTTGAAAATCGAAAAAATCTTCATTTTCCATCTGTTGCTTTTTGCATTTTTTCTTTGGCTTTTTTAAACGTCTCACTCAGCACATCAATGGTGACAGGTTTCTGGAGATAGGCAAACGCGCCAAGCTCCATACATATTTTTTTATCATCTTCGGATCCATGACCGGTCAGAATGATCACCTCGATTTCCGGACGGGTCTGTTTCACTCGCCGAAGAACTTCGATACCGTCAATTCCGGGCATTTTCAGATCAAGGATCATCACCTCGGGTTCATCTTCGTTGACCATATCGAGCGCGGATTCTCCATCATAAGCCACTGCCGCCACCACATCACGAATCAGCAGTCTTTCAGAAAGGGTCTGAACAAATTCACGCTCATCATCCACAAGAAGCAGCTTGGGCAGTTCAAAATCGTATTTCCGATAAATGTCGGCCTGATGATAGCCTTTGCCCACACGAGTCTCAACAGATTCTACTCCGGGAACTTTGGTGACAATGGCTTTGAGTTCCTCCTCAAGCCGGTTCAGCATGAGAACATGCTTGTTTATAGTCAGGGTGACAGCACCGTCCCTGGCACTCACTCCGGCTGAATGTCCTTCTTTTGCCAGCGCGACTTCCACATCTGCTGAAAGAATGAAATCCTGAGCCGCTTTTTGGGAAGCTGCGGTAGGTCTGATCACTTCGCTGCGAAGGTTCTCCGAAATAAGCGTAACGATTTCATCTTCCTTCATTTTGTCTGTGGGAATGATGATGTCATAAAGCGATGTGTCCCAGGGATCCTTGATCCTGAACAATGTATGAGCCCACGAGGCCCGGTCTTCATCCTGGCTGTGAATAAGGGCAAAGGCTTCCTTTTCAGATAGTTTCTGCGCTTTCATGGCAGCGGCGCTTCTGAATTTCATATCCGCGATCAGACAAATCCGAAGCACATGGCTGATTTCCCTGGGAATAAGCTGTCCGGTAAATCCTGCAATCAGGACATTTTCCGAAAGCATTTCAGCGAGCGCAAGTCTGAGCCAGGCCACGGCCCGCTCTTTTTCATGGGTGAATTTGTTAAAGACCGAGGTTTTTGCGGAAAACGCATTTTTAATTTTATTTTCGGCCATTCCTGAAATTACGGATGCCCGGGCAGCGATATCTTCATCTGTGAGCAGCTTGTAGCCTGTATGTTTCGCAACTTCTCTGATAAGCAGACTCTCGTTACAAAAGGTTCCACAAAATATTGTAATAACAGACATCTTTCTGTTCTCCTTTATATATTCTCTTGTTTGACAACACGGCAGACCGTTGTAAGGGGACATCGGTCTTCCTGTTCCTCTTGGTGAGTATGTTCATGAACCGCACATATGGCTTTTTCCATGGTAGGATAAACATGATCCTGACCAATTTCTTCCAGCAGATGTGTGCGCCTGAGAACTGCCATGACTGACTCATTTACGCCGCTGAGGGAGATATCTACCCCGGTGCTTCTGGTGTTATCAATAATAAGAGACAGGGCTTCTTCCCCTGATGCATCTATATCATTAATACCGTTGGATGCAATAATAATATGTTTCAGATCTTTCTTATTTATAATGCGCTCATTGATGATATCTTCCAGATAACTGGCATTGGCAAAGAAAAGAGGTCCGTCAAAACGAATGAGATCAACATATCTGCATTCCATAAGGTCATGGAGAAAAGCATCGCGCAGTGCCTCATCATCATGTCTGGAAAGAGACGAAACCTTAGGCCGCATGCTTTTATAAAGGAAAACCCCCAGGGACAGCACCACCCCGACCATGATGCCTTTGTCCAGATGTGGAGCAAACCCGAGGGTGCAGACAAACGAAATCACAGAGATAAGCCCGTCATACCATTGCGCACGCCAGGCATGGACAAAGCCTGTGACATTTATCAGACCGATCACCGCCATCATAATGACCGCAGCAAGCACGGACTGGGGCAGATGATAGAGCAAAGGGGTGAAGAAAAGCAACACAATAACCACTGCCAGACTGGTAAAGACACTGGATAATCCGGAGACCGAGCCAGTCTGAAGATTGACCGCTGATCTGGAAAAGGAACCTGAAGTGGGATAGCTTTTGCCAATGGATCCGAAAATATTGGCCAAACCCTGACCGATAAGCTCCTGATTAGGATCCAGACGCTGGCCTGTTCTGGCGGCCATGGCCTTGGCAATGGAGATTGCTTCCATAAATCCCAAAAGTGAAATGATGGCAGCATATGGCAGAAGATGCAAGATAATTTTAAAATCAATTTTGGGAACTGTCAAAGCGGGAAGTCCTTTTGGAATCATTCCGACCACCGCACCGCCCCCTGTCATAAGCAATTTTTCCAGGTCAAGGGGTTTGTTTCCGATTTTGATCCGCCATGTCCGGTCGCCTTCGGATTTGTCTTTGGAATAAAATTTGAGGGAACCATCAGGGGTTTTCATTTGTTCAAATAATACTTCCCGAATATGTTCACGCTTTACATGCGCCTCGTGTTTGAGACGCTCAATTTTGATGGTCAGAACATTCATGTCATGTTCCGCGTCAAGGACCGCGATGTTGTCACGCGAACTTTTGGCCTTATCCAGCGTCTCACTCACCTGAGTCCGTTCATCTGCCAGTGGCGGAATAGCATTTACCGCGTTATTGAATTCAGTTATCCATTCTCTGACCTGCGGCGATTCAATTGCTGATATATCCACCGTGGTGTTATGCTCAAACCCTGTGTACCATGAAATCAGCGTAGTCACCATGACCGCCACAAGCACGTTGGGTATTTTCGGTGCAATCCGACGGAGTCCGTACATAATGCCGAACGCTGCTATTCCCATGAAAAGCGTGGGCCAGTGAGTATAATAGATCGCTGCCTCACATACCCGGATAATGGTTTCATAGTGATGTTCAGACTTGTCCACATAAACACCGAACATTTTGGACAACTGAGAAGAAGCGATAATAATTGCCGCCGCGTTGGTAAAACCGTTCACCACCGGGTGGGAAAGGAAATTGACCACCAGACCAAGCCGGAGGATTCCCAGTGAAAGCTGAAACACACCGACAATAAGCGCTAGTAAAATGGCATAAGCGATGTATCCTTCGCTTCCAGCAGTTGCCAGAGGTTCAAGCGATGCGGAAGTCATCAGCGATACCACTGCCACCGGACCGGTTGCCAACTGGCGGCTTGAGCCGAACAAGGCAGCGATCATGGGCGGCAGAAACGAGGCATAAAGTCCGTAATATGGAGGCAAACCTGCCAATTGGGCATATGCCATAGACTGCGGGATCAGAACCAGCGCGACGGTCAGACCTGAAATGGCATCAATTCTCGCATCATCAAGACCATAGTTTCTGAACCAGTCAAGAAAAGGAAAAAACTTTTTCAGCATTAGTTAGTGTCTCCTATCCATTTGGGTTAATAATAGTTGTAATTATGTTTTATACTTATAAAATTCCATATTCGTTCCCTCAAAGGGAGGCTGCATCCTCTATTTTTTACATTCGTCACTTTCTCGGAGTATTTTGTGACAAGATGCAATAAGTTCGTTATACAACGCACCCGCCTCATAAAGATGATGGAGCTTGAACCACACCAGGCCGTTGACCATGGCAAAAATGATCATCGCCGTCTTTCTGCTTGGCACCCCGTTGTCTATTGAAGCATCCTTCTGACCGCGCGAAATCGCCTCTTCAAAAATATCAACCAAACAGGTGTAGATACCTTCGAGATACTCCCGGCAGACAGGATTGTCCATGGCAAGCTCATAAGGATAATGGCGGTGCAAAAGAAGAAACCATTCTTCCATGCGTCCGGCCAGATAAAGATAAAAGGAAATCACGCCTTCCATCATATCCAAACCATTGTCAAAGGCTCTGGTATGGATATACTCCTCAAATTCTTCAATGATGCCTTCTTTCACATTTTTCAAAATGGAGAGAAATATATCTTCCTTTGTTTTAAAATGATGAAAAATTGTGCCTTCGGCCGCGCCCGTCACTTTGGAAAGCTCTGCAACAGAGGTTTCTTTGAACCCTTTTTCTGAAAAGAGTCTTGTCGCAGCTTTGATGATAATTTGTTTTTTAGACATATTTAAAATTCCGTTTCCTTTTTATAAAAACCAACCGGGTACTCACTCGGTTTTTCTTATAAAAATAACCGCTCTTTTAAATATCAATTAATTTATTGATATTTAAATAATATTTCTGTTTATAATAGGGAACATGCTGATATTGCTTGAACTGAGTTTGTTTTTTTAATTTAACACTCTTTTTTTACTAATAATTTTTTTAATATATCCATATTACCCATAAACCCAACCGAGTACTCACTCGGTTTTTTTAAACTCTACAAACTTCTTTTTGGAATGTCAAGAAAAAAAATACAAAAAATAATATATTGATATTAATCAGTATATAAAAATTTTAGGAAAAACAGATAGCAAAAACAGGTCTGACTGTTACACCAAATTATCATCACACCCGATTTCAGGCACCGATTTATGTGGATGACAAGGTGATTGAAAAATCAAAAACAGGAGACGAGGCGGGCGAAGCGCTGGACAACAGCGAAGAAGGGAAAAAATGGGCAGAATATCTTGAAAAACTTTCTCCCGAAGATTTTGGTAAATACAAAGTCTAGTCTGACAGGGCTTCGTGATACGCTGAAATTTCATCGGCACAATCTTCAGGTATGACAGTGCCGAGTTCTCCGGGAGAAAAGGGCATATAGCTGAAGATTCTGTCTTCCTGCTGTTTTGTTTTTTTCCCGAGCCAGCGAATACGCTCCCGGAGTTCCGGCTTGTTTCCGTATTTTTCCAGAATGTAATTCATCCGCTCCTCAAGCAAAGCCACTTTGTCATGAAGCACCCGCTTGTCCGCATAATTGACAATTTCCGCCTCTGTGGGGGTTTCGGACTCAAAATACGCGTCCAATACAACATGCTGTCCGATGATGTCCCCGACTTCGGGATATCCCATACCAGTAAGAAGCTCTTTTCCTGTGAGGGCATGGTTTTCGCCAGTTTTGAAACTTCTGGTTTTGGTAATATCGTGAAGCAGGGCTGATGCCTGAATCAGCTCCGGGTTCAGATATACCTCATGTTTGGTAATGTGGTCTGTCAGAAAAGAGGCCACCCGCCAGACTTGTATGGAATGCGCCACAATATGCTCCATCATCTCCATCTCATGGATAAGCTCATAACATTGTTTTTTTGAGGGAATCCGCATTTTAATTCCTCTTGATTTTTCTAATCATTTTTCTGAAAATCGAACGGGTTATCTCTGTTTTATCTGACTGACAATTTCCGTGAGTACTTCCCCTGCCTTGCCCTGAATTAACACATCACACATCTTGTCACACGGGGTTTCAGACAGATTGACAATCGCCAGGAAAGCCCCGCCCTGCTTGGCATAGTACGGCATGGACGCGGCCGGCTGAACCAGCAGGGTTGATCCCACCACCATAAAAAAATCACAGTGTTGTGAAAGTTCCGTGGCTTTTGCGACCTCTGCCACCGGCATTGCCTGTCCGAAGGAAATGGTATCTGGTTTGAGATACCCCCCGCATTCGCATTCAGGCGCAAGGTCACCGGCCTCAACTCGCTTCTGGGCCTCATCTTCGGAAGAAATCTTCCCGCAGCTCATACAGCGTATCCGGCGGGTGTTGCCGTGCAGTTCAATGACTTTCTCATCAGGTAAGCCGGAAGCCTGGTGCAGCCCGTCAATGTTCTGAGTGATAACAGCTTCGAGCAGTCCCATGTTGTGAAGTTCAAAAATTGACATATGGGCCGGGTTGGGTTCGGCCTGTCTGAGATCGTAATAAAGTTTCGTTTTCTGCCGCCAATATTCTATGCGGGCCTCTTTGGAGGACATGAATTCATCAAAATACACGGGACGGAATTTGTCCCAGATCCCGCCCTGGCTGCGATAGTCAGGAATGCCGCTTTCTGTGGATATGCCTGCACCAGTAAAAATGACATTTCTGCTGCTTTCCGCAATTTTTTGGGCAATAAGGGGAATTTTGTCTTTCATAACCGGATGTCCTTTCACTTGGATCAGTTTTATTACCATATCTGATGTGACAACTGATGAAAAATGACAAATAATTATGGATTAGTCAAGAGTTAAGTCTGTTTTAGCGAGTAGGGATTTCCCCAAAAACAAAATACCCGAAACGTAGGGTGAGTGCAGCGAAGCGGAACCCACCGTTTGCAGGCTGAACCGGGGTATGTTATTTATTTGGAGTTCCCTTATTAAAACTTGGGTTCCCATATTTCGTCCAATGCAAGTATAAACTTTGGCAAAACAGATTCGCCGGAAATTTCTTTCGGATTCTCAAGACATTCCGGGTCCCTGTCAGGACGGTAGATAAAAATTTTCTTCTGAACCGGGTCAATAAGCCATCCCAGTTTTGCGCCGTTATCCATGTACTCCTGCATTTTCTCCTGAAGGATGCTCAGACTGTCCGAAGACGAACGGAGTTCGATTACAAAATCAGGACACAGGGGAATGAATTTTTCTTTCTGTTTCCGGGTCAGACCCGCCAGCCTTGACCGTGTCACCCAGGCAGCATCAGGAGAACGTGTCGCGCCGTTCGGAAGGACAAAGCCTCCTGATGAGTCAAACACAACCCCTGTCTTGTCTTTTTTTGCCCAGTTTCCCAGTTCGATAATGAGTTCCGAATTTCTCCGGCTTGTCTCGCCACCTGTAGGTGACATAATCAGCATATCTCCTTTGTCAGTTTTTTCGATTCGCAGTTCACGGTTGATCTGACAAAAATCATAAAACTGATCATCTGTCAGCGTAATCGCGGGATAAAAACGGAGCCGCATTTGCCGGGTGCTGTCCGTAAAATGGTCCTTATACATTTTTGCCTCCGACTGAGCTTTTTGGGGATGTTTTCGATTTACTGAGAGCATGTTTGAAATGTCCCGGTAGGGACGGTATATTTGTAGTTGATATTTTTCAAACACGCTCTGAATCTTCATAAACCATGTCAGAGATTCAGATTCTTTGAAATCATTATAAATAATCATATAATCCGGACAAAGCGGATGTCAAGCTGAAAACGTCTGATACTTGTTCGGATAATCAGGTTAATATCAGACAGAGCAGGGATTCAGAGCCGATTCAGACAGTCCGTTTGGTCAGATTCAGAGGAAGGAATGAGAATCATGTCTCACGGTCGAATTTCGCTGGCTCAAAGCACATCTTTCAGAATGTCATCCAGTTCCGCAAGCAGTTTCGGGATATCCATTTCCGGTGATGAAACTGTCTGTCCGTCTTTACAATGTCTGTGAAACGGATAAGTGGGGAGTTCGGAATGATGGGGAGCGTTATCCCATCGTGCTATCAGGGCGTTATTACGATCCTGAAGCTGATAACGGTATTTCAGCCTTTTTATAATACCTGAGGAATCTGTGGTCACATATTCGGCCATATGCAGGATAAAACCGCCGTGAAGGTGAAGCTCCCCTCTGACATATGCCTCTTTCTCACTGATCTGGCGGAAAGAGATGTTCTGGCAGATTATCCAGTTATTTTTATTTGTTATGTCAGAGAACTGACTGAAATATCCGGTTATGCTTTCCATGATATTCCCCTGAGAATGCTGTGTTTTTTTTCCCACAGGGTTTTTCCTCTGAGAGCGGCATACCAGTCAAACCAGTGCAGATCGTCCCCCAGTTCTCCGGACTCGAATTTTTTCAGAAATTCCTCCGAGTTCATTTCATATTTTGTCTCATAGACCCGGCATTCTTTCTCAAACCCCAGAAAACGTGTGTAGGCGAAATCCGCCTGCTCTTTCAGCGCCTCATTAATCACAGGCATGATTTCTTCGTGAGAATGTCTGCCCGAAAGAGTAAATATAGTAGTATTCTCCATGCTTCCCTCCGATAACAGTTTATGAAAGCTTTTCATTCCGTAATTATGATAAATTTGAACTGAACACATGTCAAACAAAAAGTCCGACCCCCGGGAATAAATTGGCGGGACTTCGGCGTGAAACTTCGGTGTGAGTTCAATCGAACGCTCATTCGAACACCATTCTCAGCCGTCCCTCCGGGATTTGAAAAAAACTGCTCCCCAAAAAAACAATTTTTTTTTAACCGGAGGTTGGCTGATAAAAATACAGGATAAATCAGCCATGTTTTGCTTCTGACCTGGAATTTTTGGGTGGTGTTCTAAAACTGGACTTGATCCGATATTTGCTAAATTGATTCAAGGGGTTAAAAAGTTTAAGTCCAGTTTTAGAACACTACCGAATTTTTGTTCAGAAGAGGAATCAGGCAGCGCAGGGCATGATTTACGGATTCCGAATCAGGAAAATATTTGCGCACATCCGGGTCAAGGCTGACAGTGCCGTCTTCAGGTGTAAAATGTCGCACAAGCGTTGTTCCGTCACTTTTATGAATCCTGACCGTATGGCCGTTGCGGTAGGCTTTACAGTACTTCCCTCGGATGCCTCCTGTCATGTTTTCAAAATCATATTCGGGTTTCATCTCATCATCATCCGGCAGATGATCTGTATGCTCAGAAATCTCCTTGTTCATATATCCTCCGTTCTTTCGGGGTTGCCTTACTGCAACTGATAATTCTTATATTTTCATTCCGTTCCGTATGAATGAGAACCAGAATCCGTGCGTTTGCCGAACAGCCGATGCTAATATGGCGTTTTTCATTATAAAAATGTTCCAAGTCGGGATATGTCATTAAAAATGAGTCATTGAAGACGGTTTTCGCTTCCTCAAAGCTGACACCATGTTTTCTGAGATTTTTATCGGCTTTTTCCTCATCCCATTCAAATGTCAGATTCATTACAAAAATTTTGCTCCTTTCGGATATGATTGTAAAGTCAGATATAAATCTTATATTTTTTATATCACAAAACAGGCAAAAAAGAAACCGGATTTTTTGAAAAAATCCGGTTTCATCAACAGACAGATTCCCACATCACAAATGATTTCCCATCTGTGTCATCCATGTCATCTGTGCAAATCCGTGGTGCAACCCCTGCGATCAGTCCGCTGCCGGAAGGGATGTATAAAAAATTTTTGCTCAGGTATTTAAGACCTGCGAGGTTTCTGAAGCCTCGCAGGTCTTCGGATATCGAAAAACTTTTGGCAGCGTGCTTATTTCGCAAGTTTTTTCAGAATATAAATTAGTTCCTCGGGGCCGGTCTTTTCATCGCCGTTTGCATCTGATTCGGGACAGATTTTTCCGATGTCCGTTCCTGACAGCGTCCGCATCACCCGCACGGCATCTTTCATGTCGATAATTCCGTCGGCATCGGTGTCGCCCGGCAGACAGCCTTCCACGGTGATCCTGACCTCCGAATCCGCTGACCCGTCTCCGATCCCGCCGGTGTTCCGGGTGATGTCGCTGATGCCGTCGCCGTCCGTGTCATACGCCACGGTTCCTCCGAAAGACACGGCCTCGCCGGACGCTGTTCCGGGTCTCACCCTGAGATCAAAGGAGATTTCCGCACTTTCGTCCATAGCAATATCACCTGTCCACTCAAGCTGATTCAGTTCGCCGTCATACACGGGATCCGATGCCTTTTCTGAGATCGTCCTCAGAGCCGACCGGATCACAGCACCGGCAGTGTCCGCCGAATATTCGGTGTTTCCGGGAAGGGGAAGCGCAAACCTCACGCCTTCCGCAGCCCTGTCCCCGGTGTTGGAGATCGCCGCTGTGTAACGCAGAACTCCGCCCGGAGCCACTGTGTCTCCGCCATCACTTTCAAGTCGGGCTTCGGCGCTGAGTTCGGGTCCCGTGGTCACGTTCAGCGCGAAATCTGTCTCCGCTGTCGTGCTTCCGTCGCTCACGGACACGGTGACATTTGCCGTGCCGGACATGCCTTTTACTGGCGTGAGAGTGACAGTGCGGGTCTCGCCAGTTCCGCCGAATCTGATATTTTCCGCGGGCACCAGATCAGGATTGTCCGACGCGGCCGAGAATCTCAGGGCGGATAAGGCCGTGGCATTGGCTCCGGTCATGGTGACAGTGATCCACGGGGACATGCTGTCCGTGCGCTCTATTCTGAAACCATCCTCATTGTCGTTGCTGTCTCTCCAGGTGAGCCTGACCTGAGTGGCGGAAATTACCGTGCCTGTCAGGCCGGTCGGGATGTCAGGAATATCTTCGCTCGGTGGGGCAGGCGGCACAGCGTACACGCCACACATATGGTCATGTCCCAGGCCGTGAGCCGTGGTTTTGTTGGTGAAACTGCTTCCCCCGTCTGCGGAAACCGACAATCCGCCATTGGTTGCCGCATAAACTGTTGAGCCGGCCGCATACACGCCCCGCACACGGTCATCTCCCAGGCCGTGAGCCGTGGTTTTGTTGATGAAAGTGTTTCCCCCGTCTATGGAAACCGACAATCCGCCATTGGTTGCCGCATAAACCGTTGAACCGGCTGCATACACGCCCCGCACACAGTCATCTCCCAGGCCGTGAGCCGTGGTTTTGTTGGTGAAAGTGTCTCCCCCGTCTGCGGAAACTGACAACCCGCCAGACGTTGCCGTATATATAACATCGGCGACACGGACATGTGCCTCGGAAAACAGAATAGCGAACATCAGACATGCTGAACAGACTTTTTGGTCGAACCGGGTCAAAAAAACCTGATCATCAAGTATATTATAAAATCAGATAGCTGTAAAGCAGGTGTGTAGCTCCCGAATCGGGTTGAAAAGTTGTTTGTCACACTCCGGCGTGTCAAACGGTAAGATTAACACCTCCTTAAACTGTAATGATTTAACTTGAAGAGAACAATTTGTCTGATTATAACGGATTCAGGGGAGGCTCCGATTTCGGGAGGCTGTGCGCGACCTTCCGTTTTCGCAGAAAGCCGGACATTCCCGGAAAACGTCGGTTTCCGGGAAAACAAATATCCTGAATTTCCGGTTCCCGGAACCCCGTGACGGACAGATTTTCCATTCTGACATATAGTCATTTCAGGATGTTGTGCCCTCCCCTAAATCCGTTATAATCAGCAATTTGTAAATAATTATTTTGCAAAAAATCGGTTTTTTTAAAAAAACTTAAGAACTTAAATTATCATAAAATTTGTTATTAAAAATGAAAATATTTTTTTATGGTAATGTTCTAAAAGTGGAGCTAAACTTTTTAAGCCTCTGAATCAATTTGGCAAATATCGGAACAAGTCCAGTTTTAGAACACCACCTTTTTTATTTTCCGAACACCGACCTAGCTTCTGCTTCCGCATGACAGAGGATGTTGCTGTTGACAAGGGAGCGGTTCCGGCGTATTCTGATAACAGAAAATAATGAAAAGGAGGGGCTGTGATGAGCGCAAATTTGCAGAAGCAGGTTGACGGACTGGAAAAACGGACGGATTCGCTGGAGAACATACTGGGGCAGTTCATTTCTTCGATGAACAGCACGCTGACCCGCATGGAGGCGGATACAAGGGCATTCAGAGAGGAAATCAGAGCGGACACAAAAGCATTCAGGGAGGAAATCAGGGCCGATACAAAGGCGCTGAAGAACGAGATGAAAACATTAAAAAAGGAGACAAACAAAAGATGGGGCGAGCTTGCCAACAAGATGGGGACCCTGGTGGAGGACATTGCCGCCCCGAACATACCGGGCATCGCGGCCGAATATTTCGGAGACAGATATCTCACTTTTTTCGGAATCCGCATCAGAAAGCCGAGAGGGGACAGCCTCTCTGATCAGCGGGAATTTGACGTTGTGGCCGTGTCGGAAAAAAATTTTTATATTAACGAAACAAAGTCGAAGCCGAGACCCGAGGACGTCCGGGATTTTGTCAGCGTGCTGGAGGAGCTTCCAGATTATTTCCCGGAGTGCCGGGGCAGGAAAGTCATCCCTGTTTTCTCATCGCTGTATATTCCCGAAGAGATAGTCATACATCTCAGCCGGAACGGAATCTACGCCATGGCGATGCGGGAGGATACCATGGACCTGCTGAATTTTGACGAAGTGGTCGGGAAATAAGAAAAACAAAGAAAACAGAAGAAAGGAGGTCTGAAGATGCAAAGCCGAAGTTTTGCGTTCCCGGACCAGAGTTCCGGAGTGCCAAACTTACAGTTTGGCAACACTTGCTAAACTCCCGATGATCGAGTTTTTTGACCCGGTTCGACTAAAAAGCCTGTCATTCCTGCGAAAGCAGGAATCCAATTTTTGCCAACTTTACGAATCCGAAAGCAGTGGATTCCTGCTTTCGCAGGAATGACAGAAAAAAAGTCGAACATCGACTATAAGGACACAATTTATCATGAACGTGAGACCTGATTTTATAAAAGGCGAAATCCGAAAAAAAGAATATGACGGAATTAGCAATGACTTGCTGACCGGCGGTTTGGGAAAGACAGGGCTGGAAGGCCCGCCACCTGTTTTTGAGAACTTCGGACCCGAAGAATTACGCGCTCTCGCCATTTATACCAATTACAGGGCACTGGCTGATTTCACCCCGGGCGGCGGCTACGGAGTCTTTTACGGCCCTGGCGTGAACATTGACGGGACACCGGGAACCGGAGAAGGCAGGATCGCGGGCAAGGAATATCTCGCGTATGCTGATGACGGAACCGGCAGTCAGAATGTCACGCTGATGGTGCAGATTCCGGACACCTTTGATCCGAATCATTCGTGTATTGTCACTGCCCCTTCTTCCGGGTCCCGGGGCGTTTATGGTGCGATTGCGACCGTGGGAGAATGGGCTTTAAAGCGAGGATTTGCCGTTGCCTACACAGATAAGGGCACAGGAACAGGCGCACATGATCTTGATTCCGATACGGTCTGCTTAATCACAGGGGAGCGGGAAGATGCGATCCTCGCAGGAAACGAGTCTAATTTCACAGCAAAAATTGACAGACAATTTGTTCAGGATAATCCTCATCAGATTGCCTTTAAACACGCTCATTCCCGGCAAAATCCTGAGAAGGACTGGGGAACATATGTGCTGCAATCTGTCAAATTTGCTTTTTACATTCTCAATCTTGAAGAAAATTTTGGCGAGCTTCAGCGTGACAGCAGTATTATGAGAACCCTCACGCCTGAAAATACCATTGTAATCGCCTCCAGCATTTCAAACGGCGGAGACGCATCCATCCGGGCCGCGGAGCAGGACACCGAACATCTTATTCATGGCGTAGCTGTATCCGAACCAAATGTGATGCCGACCGAGAATGAATCTCTGGTCATCCGGCAGGGAGACAAAAAATGGACATCCCCGGCGCATATCAGGACGATGTTTGATTATTATACCCTGCTGAATCTTTATCAGCCTTGTGCGAATCTGGACCCGAAAATCAGAGATATTGCGCCGATGAATCTGGTGGATGAGGAACTTGGCGTAAGTCGCTGCAACGCACTCGCGGAAAGAGGACTGCTTACAAAATGCTCAACCGAGGAAAGAGCCGCGGAAGCTCAGGACATTATAAACAGTTACGGGATTCTCACGGAACAAAATCTGCTTCAGCCCTGCAAACATGCGATACAGATTGTCGAAGGAATTGCCGTGACTTACGCCAATGCCTATGGCAGATTCAGTGTTGAAGATAATCTTTGCGGTTTCAGTTTCGCTGCTGCTGACCCGGAGACAAAATCACCAACCGCCATGACAAAAGAACAGAGCGCACGCGTGTTCGGAGAAGCAAATGGCATCCCGCCCACAGCAGGCGTGGAACTGATCAGCACGCATTCCAATGGCGGACCGAGATTAAGCCGGGATTCTGTTTCCGCTTCAGGGGTTAAAGATCAGAATCTGGAAGGAGCGATTTGTCTGCGTCGCCTTGCAACAGGTAAGGACGAGTTGGGAAAACCGCTTACAGGTGATGCGCTTGAACAGCACAAAAGGATGATGAAGGGGATATCCGAGGTTCGTGCGTCCGGCAACCTGAGAGGACTGCCGACAATCATCGTGCATGGAAGAGATGATGCCATATTGCCGCCGAATCACAGCTCACGGGCTTATGCTGCCCTGAACAGTCTGGCGGAAAAAGCGGAGAGTAATTTGAGATATTACGAAGTCACCCACGCACATCATTTAGATATGCTGAATGCGTTTCCCGGATTCAGTTCAAGGTACATTCCTCTGGTTTATTACTTCACTCAGGCCCTTGATCTGCTGCACGACCACCTGAAAAACGGAACACCTTTGCCGCCCAGCCAGGTGGTGAGAACGGTTCCCAGGGGCATTTCTGAGGACGGATCTGTTCCTGATATTACGCGGGATAATGTTCCGCCAATTTCTGAGAATCCCCCAGCCGAAGACAGAATTTCAATTGCAAATGGAAAAATTGAAATTCCTGAATAATGGTTTTTCTGATTATAAGTACCTGAGCAAAAGTTTTTTATATTTGCCCGGGAAGAAACCCGGCTTTTTTCCCGAAATGACCCGCCGCCCGTGAAGGAAAAAGCCGGGTTTCTCCGCAGTTCGCAGAAAAAAGATATATAAAAACTTTTGCACAGGTACTTAACAGTGATGATTTCCCCGTTACAATGACAAATCAAAATCAGTGCTAATCGTTCATAAAAAATAGCCAATCCCCAATCCCCAATCACAGTTTTACGGATATGTCCCGGCACCAATACTGTTGACTTAAACGTAAGCCGATTTTCCGGTATTTTATCCGGAGTGCGAAAAATGCTTTTTCGCAGGTGCAAAAATAAAATTTTTGCACTCCGGGTCCGTTCGGAACTGCCTGAGTCAACAGCATTGTGTCCCGGCACAGGCTGGGATGCTTTGGCCCGCGCGGTGTCCTCTTTATGTGATTCAATAATTTCAAGAAGTTGTCCTGTCATCAGAATTTATCACAATCAGAAATTTTGGCTTGTCAGAAAAATTTTTATAATTTTTCATTGCATTTTTTATGTTTTGAGTTATTACTTAAAACTATCTGTCATCTGGCTGAGATTGTGCCGGATCAGATGCTTATGGATCAATTGTTTAACAGTTTAACACACGGAGAATAATATGAGAGTTGGAAATTTGTATGAAAATAAAGAAAAAACAAGACTTTCCTTTGAATTTTTCCCCCCGAGGGATGAGAAAGCTGAGGCAGGCTTTTATAAGGTAGTGGATGATCTTACAAAGCTTTCGCCTGATTATATGTCAGTTACCTTCGGAGCCGGCGGGTCCACTAAGGAAGGATCATATCAGGCTGTGAAGAAAATGATTACTGAAAAAAATCTTCCCACAGTTGCTTATATTGCGGGTTTTGGTCTGGGGCCGGATGAAATTACCACTGTGCTGGACAAATACAAAGAACTGGGAGTTGAAACCATTTTTGTCATCCGGGGAGATGAACCCAGAACAGATGATTTTACGCCCCATCCGGATAGTTTCAGTTACGCGTCAGATATGCTTTCTTTTATTCGTGAACGTTACGATTTTGATCTCGGATGTGCGGGGTATCCCGAAGGACATATTCAGGCAGAAAGCCTTGATAAAGACATTGAATATCTCAAACTCAAAGTAGCCAACGGGGCAAAATATGTTGTTGCCCAGTACTGCTATGACAATACTCTTTTTTTTAAGTATGTTGAAAAATGCAGGGCCGCGGGCATCGCAGTTCCGATCATTCCCGGAATCATGCCTGTTTACAGTATCAAACTGACCAATATGCTTTGCAAACTTTGCGGTGCCATGATTCCGGAAGAAATGGCAGCCAAACTTGACTCGCTGGCAGAGGCTGATAAAAGTGAAGTTGCTGCATTTGGTGTTGATTTTGCGATAAAGCAATGTTCGGAATTGTTGAAACATGGCGTGGATGGGCTGCATTTTTACACCATGGACCGTAGCAAATCCGTGACAGAGATTGTCAACCGTTTACGCGAGGATAACCTTTTGTAAATTTTAAGTTTACATGACAATGGCGTGGGGCTGATATCTGTTTTTGCCCCATGCCATGCTGATTTTAACTAACTTTTTGTTATTTTTATTTTTTGGGGAGAAAATGTTTTATGACCGATCCTTTGGATGCTTTTATTGACTCACTTCAGGAAAAGATATTTGACGAAGCAAGGCATACTTTTGGTAAATCAGGGTTTGAGCGATGGCGTAATCCCCGTTACAGAGGAAGGCTCGATAATTTCGATGTCCACGCCCGGGTAACAGGAGATTGCGGAGATACAATGGAAATTTTTCTTAAAATTGACAATGACAGAGTGTCAGAAGCGTCATATATGACTGACGGCTGCGGAACAAGTAATGTGTGCGGCTCCTTTGCAGCCGAACTTGCCATTGATAAAACAATTGATGAACTTGCAGATATTACAGGAGAAAGCATTCTGGCAAACTTGGGGCATCTGGCGGATGATGAGCAGCATTGCGCTTTTCTTGCAGCAGGCACGGTACAGGAAGCTGTGAGAATCCATATGACAAAACCAGTTGTCAGTTGTCAGTAAACAATTGTCAGTTGTCACCCGCGGACCGGACATATACCCAGGAAAATCTGAAAAATAACTGGAATTTAAAATCCATAATTACATAGGGTTATATAGGAGATAAATGATGTCGGGAATAGGTATTATACGGTGTGAAAAAAATATGAACAGATGCCCTTTGACGGGTTGTCTCCGTTGTCTTACAGAAAGGAAAGAAGGGTTTGTAGGATATGAAGATACTGAAATAACCGGTTTTTTTACTTGCCAATGTCCGGGTGACGACGTGGTTAATCTTGCGAAAATATTGAAATCCAAAGGTGCTGAAGCCATTCATTTCTGTACCTGTCTTTTTGCCAAAAAAGGGGAGAACGGCTGGGATATGGCAGAGGGAGGATTTTGTGACAAACTTGAAACTATTATTGAAAAGGTTCACCAGGAGACCCAGCTTCCATGTGTAAAGGGGACTGCCCATCTCCCCAAAGGATATGAGCCTTTGGTATGGAAATAAAGAAACCCTGTGATACCTGCCAGTTGGCAGTATAACAGGGCATGAAATCATCTGGTGTTCAGATGCTTTTCCAAAAGCAGCCGGTTTCGGCTGAATATGATTACAAGGATGGCTTATAAAACCAGAGGACGGTTTCTTGTTTTTATAAGCTATCCATGTAGTTAATTACCTGTCCATAAATTTTTTGATATTCGATCCGGGGCAAAAAACTTGATTGTCGAGTATGACAAAATTTTATACTCAGCAGATCGAGACGTTTTCAGAATAAAAGGAACGCAAAAAATCGCTTCGCTTAATTTTTGCACTCCGGAGAAGATTTTCGATCTGGGGCAGAAGCTCATGTATGGCCGTGCAGTGAAGATTGCACGGGTCTGTTAGTGTCAAATTCCCGCATGTTTATTCTCCTGACTTCAATTTTTAATCTGGGTATGACCATCTGAATACCCATATGCTTTCAGAATGAAAAAAGATGAAAAATCAGTGAGTTATTCTTGTCGATGGCGAATTGGGTTATATAAGTACCTGAGCAAAAGTTTTTTATATACTTTTTTCTTCGAGCGGCGGAGAAACCCGGCTTTTTCCTTTATCCGAAACGCATCATCCGAAAAAAAAGCCGGGTTTCTTCCCCGGACAGATATTAAAAATTTATGATTAGGTACTTATGTTAAGATAACAATATAAGGGGCTGATCACAGAAATACTGACTCAGGGTCTTAACGAAAGAGGAGTGTGAGTGCTGCCGACAGGTCCGTTCGAATTGCGCGCTGTTACCAATTATCCTGTGATATCAGATGATATTGACCATATGCTGGGTATTTGTAACAACCCATTGAAGTAATAAGAAAATTATCTGTTTATTACGACAGATTGCATATTTTTCCCCGCGGTTTTTAAGAAGCCTCTTATGATAATGACCTTCATCATTGCCTGCTTGCTAAACTTCAAAAAAATCTTGACATATTGAAAGCATACTGTTAGCAAATCAATTATACGAAGCGGTTAATCATAATGGTTATGGGAAAAAGATCAAAAATATAAAACGTATTGATAAAATAACGTTTTTAATAAATGAAATGTTGTCCGACCATTGTTTACTGGTTCCGTGGTTGAATATTTTTAAAAAAGGTCTGTACGGATAAGGGGTGTAATTGCCTGTGTCATTATGGATAGTTATTTGAATTTATTATGTATGAGAGGCATACATCTGAACACTTTTGCGTATAAAGGCAGAAGGTTTTGAAAGGGGGTGAAAAGAAGGGGCATTCGTTCACTTTTTCAATTATTAGGTTTTTTAATTATTGGGTTTGCTTTTTAATTTAAGTTAAGGAGGACTTGAAAGATGAAAAAATTTGGGATATTGGTATTGGCGGGTTTGCTGATAGCTGTTTTTGCCATTCCGGCATCAGCAATGGAGCATGTATTCGGGGGCTACTGGGATACAAGAGCCTGGATGCAGGAAAATTTTGACGGCAATGATGATGATACAAGTGAGGAAGGCGAAGTCACAGCGGTAGAAACCAGGGGAAGACTTTATTATACTGCCATATTTCATGATGACCTCAAGTTTGTGACCAAGCTTGAAATGGACGCGGTATATGGCAGTAATGACGGGAAAGGAACCGGAGGCTATGGTGATATTGGCGCTGACGGTGTGAACCTTGAGGTAAAGAATTCCTATGCTGATTTTAACCTCGGCTCCGTAAATGCCAAAATAGGTGTCCAGACATTGACATTAGGACGCGGTCTTCTCTTTGATGATGATTTCGCAGGTGCTGTTGTCGGCTATCAGAGTGACATGATGACGCTTCCTTTTATATGGATGAAATCGTATGAAGGCGGTAAAGGCCTAAATAAACGGGATGTTGACTATTTTGGTGTTGCGCCCTCATTCACCCCGAGTGATATGTTTTCCCTCACACCTTATTTTATGTTTGTTTATTCGGAAAGAGCCAAAGATTGGGAACCTACCGAGAATTATGAGGATGTGAAGATGTACTATGCTGGTCTTGATTTGGATGCCAATTTTGGCCCGGCTTCCATATGGCTTACAGGTATCTATCAGGGCGGCGAAGCTGAATTGTACAAGGATCCCGATACAACCCATGATTTTAAAGCATATTTAGGGGCAGTGGGAGCCAGTGTGGATATGGGTTTTGCAGATATTCACTTAGAGGCATTCTATGCATCGGGCGATGACGACACCAGTGATAATGACCAAGAAAAATTTTTTGTTCCCGCGGGCCAGTCTTATTACTGGGGCAATATTATGGGCTTTGGCAAGAGAGGACCTGGTTTAGGGGATAGAAATTATGACAACGTCGTAAACGGCTCACCCGGAGATCAGATTGGAAACATCATGGCAGCCAATGTAGGAACAACCATCAAACCGACGTCTGATCTTTCAATAACCCTTGACGCATGGTATGCCAAGCTTGCAGAAGAAGCTGAGAAAGATGATCCTAACGGCGCTGTTGAAGGAGAAGATGAACTAGGTATTGAAGCAGATGTGATCATTACATATCAGCTGGTAAAAGGTTTACAGCTTGATTTGGTCGGTGCGTATCTGTTCGCAGGCGACGCAGTTTATAAGGGAGATGACGGAGAGGAAGATCCCTACGAAATCGGTACAAGTTTGTCTCTCAGTTTCTAAAGAAACAACATTTTCTGTAATGTAAAACAAACTCATAACAAAAAAAAGCCGGAAGCGATGATTGGACGCTTCCGGCTTTTTTGTTTGGTCCTGTCGGCATTTCTTTATCCTTTATCTACACGGATTAGTGATAAGCAGGGATTAAGTCGGGCCGGTACCCAAAAATCCCTGCTTATCTCCAATCCATGTAGAGGTATATAGGAAATCATAAGAAAGAATTGAAATATCAATTTCTTATATAAAATCCTTATAGCAAACTTCGGAAGCCTGGCAAGGACAAATTTAAGTCATCTTAGAATTTCCATACAAGTTCTATGGTGTTTAAGATAGCGGTGTCATCAGTTCCCAACCGCTCCTCTATTGCATCTCCCGGTAAAAACACAGCGCATGTATTTCCCAGAGAAAAATGCTGGTTGAAATTATATGTCAGCCGAAGATCAACCTCTGTTCCGACCTCATCATCAATCTCATCGAGACCGAGAGCCGCTGCCGCAGCATCTTCTTCAGCAAACATAAAGTGCATTCCCTGTAATTGATAAGCAAAGTTACCAACACTGCCCTTTACACCGACACCTCCCATGATCATACCCGGACCGTCACCCATGGAAGAATTGCTGATGCCGCCGTATCCTGATTTGGTTCCGATCATCGCAAAATTATTGCTGTAAAGATGAGTACTGAGTCCCGGAACATAGCGATAGATAAAGGCGTTCTCAATTCCAAAGGCGGGAGTGTAACGGGAAATATTGCTAATTCCGTTAAATGCACCCAGTTCGTCATCGTCAGCAGAGAGATCATCATCTCCCGTAAGGTAATAGCCGCCGAAATAGGGGGTAAATGCTTTGCTGATATTGAGGTCAACAGAGGCATACGCTCCCCATGCGTTTATGTCAAATTCCTGATCGCCAATATCTTTATCGCCCATAGCATAGATAAACTCCAAACGCGGTGTGATGAACCCGAGCTTACCATAGGCTTCAAGACCGGCATAATGAACTTCTGCGTTTCGTGCATCATTGTCGCTGAATGCGTACATCGGCGCAATAGTAAAACCGCCCAGATCAAAACCGGCCCGGAAGGTATATACCCGCCAGTCCAGTTCTTCTCCGTCCAGAATGCCGCTGTTTTTGTCGGTGCTGATTTCATCAAATATGATCAGATAAAGGGCTTCCCATTTCATGGGCCCTGCGGAGCCTGCCAATCCGATATAAGGATGGTCATCCCCGTAGAGAATTCCGCCGGAGTGGATGTCAAGGGCTTTGGTGTTCCATCCGGTATTTATCTTAAAAGAAGGACAGAAGCTGTACCCAAAATTAACTTTTTCCACACCAAAATCTTCACCGGTCATGCCTGCATCCATCGGATCGGTGCTGGGATTTCCGCCTCTGTCTCCGTTGGGCTTGTTCAGTGTGAAATCAGATTCCAGAATCACCATAAAATCCCAGTTATCACCGCCGCCCTTCATGCCAATTCGGACTTCATTGCGGACAGCATGGTCTGCCATAAAACCATTTTCATCCAGTATCTTATCCATGCTGGTATCATCATCATTAAAATCCACATTACTCATAAACGTGGGGTAAGTTTTAAGACTTCCGAAGAATTCAACTTCCTCAGCCATCAGTCCTGCCGGGAGCAATGCGATACTCAGCGCCATCAACCCAATAATAACCTTTTTCATCAATTTTTTTCTCCTTTTTTTCTTCATCTTTAAGTTGTCTTAACTCGTTAACGTCTGACCGATTTTAATTATATTTCACCTCCTTTCTTGAACATTTCCTTCATTTTTTTGTATTAGACTTTATCGGAAATAAAAAACATCGGTCAAAACCGGACATCCGGAGTGCCAAACTTGCAGTTTGGCAATATTCCGGGATTCCCGGGGGACAGGTGTTTTGCCAAACTGCAAGTTTGGCACTCCGGATTGTCTGGCCGCTTATTTCCGATAATGTCTATTACGATGATCTTCCGCTAACATTTTGATTGTAACTGAGAGTCTTTTTTCTTATTGAAATTTATAATAGAAGTATTAGCGGAAATAAAGAATTTTGGCAGATATACATTTTCTGATTATAATTAGAAAATTGATAATACCCAAAATTTTAGCAAAGTCAATAAAAAATACCGCTGACGCGTGTGTATTTTAAACATAATGTCAAATATCTGTCACAAATCAAAAAAATTACTATTATATTGGATGTATTCCCACTTTTTATACACTGTCAGCAAACTCTCCGGTTTGATCTCATATCTATGAGAAGTGTGGGAAGTTTGCAGGACGGGGGCGGGTATTGAAAGCCCCGCCCGTTGAGCCTGTCGAAACGGGCAATTCCCCCTTCGGCAGGCTCAGGGGGCTGTTGCGGGGGCGGGTACAGATGGCCTGCGGGTATTAACAAAAAATATCAGGCCCCTTCCCGTAATAAACGCTTCCAAAGAGATCGGTTTTGAAAAATATACAATAAAATAAAAAAAACTGTTGCATAGTTGTATTTATTTTTCTATAAGATTAATGAGAATAATCCTGTTAAGCTGAATCACGAATTAAATAAGACTTGCATACTCTCGATTCGGAATTGAAAAATCTGACAGTTTCGGGTTTGTCAATCCAGACCAGATGTTTCAGGAGTGAACAAAGCGTTTTCATATTCCCGACCGGAATCAGGATGGTTCAGGGAACACATGATTACCGTTGAAACCGGGTGGCGGATGTTGTAGGGTATAATTTAAAAGTGTCAGGCTGAAGACCTGTTTCAAACACTTTTGATTCTCGTTGTCACGCTCCGCGCGGGAAAGAGAAAATTAAATTTTTTAATCTGAGATGAGAGGGAGAATTGATATGAGTGACAGTCTTAATGATTTTGTAGATCAGTTACAGGAGCAGATTTATGAGGAAACAAGAGAGGATTTCGGAGAGATAGCCTATCAACGCTGGCGAAATCCCCTTTACATGGAAATTATGAATGATCCTGACGGACATGCAAAAGTGAGAGGGGATTGCGGAGACAGCATTGAAATTTTTCTTAAATTTGAAAATGACCGGGTAAAAAAAGCCACATTTCAGACAGACGGCTGCGGATCAAGTCTTGTGTGCGGGTCTTTTGCGGCTGAAATGGCTGGCGGAAAAAATCCTGATGAACTTTTTGAAATCACCGGTCAAACTATTTTGGAAAAACTGGGAGGACTTCCTGAAGAAAATGAACATTGCGCTTTTCTTGCGGCAGAGTCTTTGCATCAGGCGTTGAATGACTACATGATTAAACAAACAAAAAAATAACAGCCAGGCCAGATTTCCGAAGTGTCCGAAACTTCGGAAGTCTTACATGGTAACTTACGGAGTTTTTACAATGATTATCAGTGTTGCCAGTGGAAAAGGCGGAACCGGTAAGACAACAGTGGCGACCAATCTGGCGCTCTCTATTGATGCGGAGGAGGTTGAACTGTTGGACTGTGATGTGGAGGAGCCAAATGCCCATCTCTTTATTCATCCGGTATTTGAAAAAACCGAGACGGTGTTCACCGCTGTCCCTCAGATAGATGAAGAAAAATGTACTTATTGCGGAAAGTGCGGCGAGATATGCCAGTTCAAGGCGATTGTCGTTATCAGTGACAGTATTTTGCCCTTTACTGAACTGTGCCATAGCTGCGGCGGGTGCGTGGAGGTCTGTCCCGAACATGCCATTACGGAAACAGGCCGGGAACTGGGCGTTGTCGAAGAGGGTCATAGTAACGGACTGAGATTTGTTCACGGAAAATCAAGAATAGGCGAGGCCATGTCTCCGCCGCTGATCAAAAAAGTCCGTTCCCATACCAATCCTGACAAATTTACCATCATTGACGCTCCCCCGGGAACCTCCTGCCCGGTCATTGCGGCCATGAAAGATACGGATTTTGTTCTGATGGTCACAGAACCCACGCCATTTGGCCTGCATGACCTGAAGCTGGCCGTGGGGGCCGTGGATATACTTAATATTCCCAGGGGCCTGGTCATTAACCGCTCAGATATGGGAGACGACAAGGTCAGGGAATATGCAAAAGAGGTGGGGCTGCCGATTCTTATGGAAATCCCCTTTGACCGAAAAATTGCAGAAGCCTATTCACGCGGGGATATGCTGGTGGAAGTCATCCCTGAACTGAAAGAAAAATTTCTGGAATTATACCGCCGTATCAAAGAAATCACAGGGCAGGAGGAGGCAAAATGAAAGAACTGATTGTCATCAGCGGCAAAGGGGGAACCGGTAAAACCAGTCTGATGTCGGCGTTTGCGTCATTGGCTGAAAATAAAATATTGTGTGACGCGGACGTGGATGCCGCGGATCTTCATCTGATAACGGCCCCTGATGTCAGGCAACAACATGCGTTTCAAAGCGGAAATGAGGCAATGATTAACCCGGACAAATGCACCCAGTGCGGCTTATGCCGGGAGTTGTGCAGATGGGACGCCATTAGTGAGGAGTTTGAGATAGACGCTATCGAGTGCGAGGGGTGCGGAGTCTGCGTGTATTTCTGCCCTGAAAAGGCCATAGACTTTCCAGTGAGAACCTGCGGGGAGTGGTTTATTTCTGATACACGGTTCGGACCCATGGTCCATGCCAGGCTCGGGATTGCAGAGGAAAATTCAGGAAGACTGGTCAGTCTGATACGAAAAGAGGCCAGGGACCTTGCCCAGAACAAGAACCTTGATCTGATTCTCACGGACGGCCCTCCGGGAGTGGGCTGTCCTGTGATTGCCTCCATCGGGGGAGCCGATGCGGTGCTGGTTGTCACGGAACCCACGGTTTCCGGCAAGCATGATATGGAACGGGTGATTGAATTGGCCGCTCATTTTAAAATACCGGTGATGCTTTGTGTAAATAAGTCTGATCTTAATCCGGATACTACCGAAGAGATCGAAGCCTTTGCCAAAGAAAAAGGGGCGGACTGTCTGGGACGTATCCCCTTTGATGTGATTTTCACCAAATCCATGGTCAAAGGCCAGACTATTTTTGAATATGAGGGGAATTCCGAAGCGGGAAACGCTGTTAAGGCGATTTGGGAAAATGTTTTAAAAAGGCTCAGTGCCTGAAACCGGAAATAAACAGCCGGACATCCGGAGTGCCAAACTTACAGTTTGGCAATATTCTCTGCCTCCGGCAGAGACACGCATTGCCAAACTGTAAGTTTGGCACTCCTTGTTTTCGGGTGTTTCCGGAAGCGATATGACTCGCCAAACTGCAAGTTTTGCACTCCTTGTTTTCAGGTGTTTCCGGGAGCGATATGACTCGCCAAACTGCAAGTTTTGCACTCCTTGTTTTCAGGTGTTTCCGGGAGCGATATGACTCGCCAAACTGCAAGTTTGGCACTCCTTTTAACTCGATGTTCAAGTTTTTTGACCTGATTCGAACAAAAAGTGTGTCATTCCTGCGAAAGCAGGAATCCGTTTTTTACAGATTTTACGAATCCGGAGGCAGTGGATTCCTGCTTTCGCAGGAATGACAAAAAAAACTTGAACATCAAGTTTAAGGACTGTTATTTATCGGGAGGCTCGGACGCAGCCAAATTTCTGAGAATATAAATTGCTTCTTCCATTCCGATCTTTTTATCCCCGTTCACATCAATAAGTGCCATGCTGTCCTCTGACAGGGGCGGCACGCTGTTGCTTATTCCTGTTATCACCTTTAATGCCATAATCGCATCCCCCAGGTCAGTTTCTCCGTTTCCGTTGATGTCAGCGCCTTTTGCCCGGGTCTGGACAATCTGTGTTTGTTTTGGCAGGGAAGAGGTGTCTTTTGTATCTGCGGCATAGATATTGACCGTATAAGTGCCTTTCATGTTAAAATGTTCATAAGCTCCCTCGTAAATTCCGTCATCGTCAGTATCCAGAAGTTTCACGGTGGGAAGTTCGAGAACAGGCGTATCCGCGGAACCAGCACTGTGGCCCGGGGGAGTGATCACCCCCCATACTTCGCTGATACCGTCAGCATCCGTCACAGGACCGGCCCAGAGTGTGGCATCGCTTTCACCTTGAAGGGTCTGTGTTTCAGATACATTTTCAATCACCGGAATATCCGAAGCCACTTTATATTTTTTACCGATTGTGATGCTCTCTGCCAGTTTCATATCATTATGTTCATTACCAATTCCGTTTCCGTCAGCATCAAGCAGGGCTGTCTGAAAATCTCCCATCATATCTTTGGCAAAGAAAAACGCTTCATCCAATTTTGCGCCATAGTCAATATGCGACCAGAACTGAAAAGAGAATGAGAGACCTCCTGCCCCTTTTCCCATGGGCATAAAATATGCGGATTCATCAGACGCGCTGGTGATGACGATTCGTTCCTTTCCTTCGGGGGGACGCATCCGGGGTTCAAGACACTCGGGAGAACGTCCGTTGCTGTCATAGGTTTTGCAAAGGAAGGTTCCTGACTGGCACGCGTCATAGATAAATATCAGCCTTCCGGGCATGGTTTCCTGAAGATCATCCAGCCATTTGTCCAGTTCTTCCACCTTAAGCGTTTCAGTGGGATTCAGGCGGAAGGTTCCGTCTCCGCCGTGGTCCGTTATATAGATCAGGAGTTCATAAACAGGCGCGTCAGGGGTTTTGACCCAGGTGTTTATGGCTTGAAATAAATTCTCATATGTGGCATCTCCGTAAACATCATCAGATAAACCATTGCCGTCAGCATCAGTATCTTTATCGGAACTGAGATAACAGATATTTTCTTTGGAATATCCTCGCTCAATAAGAATGTCATAGGCATAATTAGTACATAGCATCGTATCTTCCCAGAGATTATTCCCGGGATACGGCCCTCCGCCGGCCACGATGATCGCTTTTGAGATATCAAGTATGTAGTCAGTAAATGGCTCTGTCAGACCAACCGGGTCATCTTCGTCAGTTCTGACTTTTCCCGGGACAATACCGTCCGCCAGTTTTCTGTCATCGTAGTCATTACCAATCCCGTTTCCGTTGGCATCAAGCAGGGCTGTCTGAAAATCTTCCATCATATCTTTTGCAAAGAAAAACGCGTCATCCAGTTCTGAGCCATAATAAAAGCCGGACCAGAACTGGAAAGAAAATGAAAGTCCCCCTGGAAGCCTTCCCATGGGCATAAAATACGCGGATTCGTCAGACGCGCTGGTGATGACAATCCGCTCCTTTCCTTCAGGCGGACTCATGAGAGGTTCGGAACAGCCGGTGTCATCGTTGCTTTTACAAAGGAATGTCCCTGACTTGGAAGCATCATATATGAATATTAATCTTCCGGTCATGGTTTTCTGCAAATCATCCAGCCAGCTATCCAACTCCCGAGCCTCTATCACTTCATCAGAGCCGATTTGGAGGATTCTGTTTCCTCCGTGACCTGTCATATAAATCATAAGATCATGGGCAGGATTGTCAGATCGCCTGGCCCAGATATTTATCGCGTCGGATAAATTCTGATATGTGGCTGTTTCATCCACATCATCCGGCTGGCCATTATCATCCGCGTCAATACTTGTATCCGAACTGAGATAATAAATATTTTCTTTGAGGTATCCCCGATAGAGAAGGGCCCGATACGCGTAATTTGCACACATCTGGGTGGATTCCCAGAGTGTGTCATCAAAAGTGCCGCCGCCTCCGGCTACGATAATTGCTTTTGAAACAGATGAGGCTCTGGTAAAACCGGACACTTTATAGCTGTCATTCATAATCTGATGATCCTGTTTCGGCATCGGAGCCGGAGATTCCCATGCCGATGCCATTCCAAGGGATGAGAAAAAAACAAAAAAGATCGTCAGTACCATGTACATCAAATGTGTTTTTTCAAAGTGCATAAAGTTAATTTCCGTGCTGTATTTTCCAGAGGGGGGATTTGCCGCGGGATGCATATGCGATTTTGAGCAGATCAGATCAGCAGCATTGCCGCATTGAAGTCTACTCCGGTATCATTTCTATATCCACCAAAGTGGTTTCCAATTGCCGGACAGTCACTTCCGTTGAAAATGTCTTATACCCGGAAGCCTCGACCGTCAGAGTAAAAGTGCCTGCCGGATGAAAATATATACAGAAGTCGCGTCGGCAGTAAAAATAGCAGTAACAATAATTACTGATGGCGGATCGGTTGGCATTTGTCTTAATTCTTGCTCCCAGCACTTTTTTCTCAGAATAGGGATCAAATATGTTGCCGATAATATCACCTGGAAAAGTAGCTTCAGGATTATATACTGTCAGTTCATATGCGGTGTCTTCTCCAAAAGCATCAGGGCTGAAACTTCTCAGTCTTACATAGTAGATATCATCCCGGGAACAGTCTTTCCAGAGGAGGGTCTCATTTTTGCCCTCTATTCCGTCATTCTTTGATTTCAGCAGTGTCACACCGTCTGTGTCATAAAGCTCAATTACAGGATCACAGTTGCTTCCCAGACTCTCAGTCTCGGCATGAACGGTGTAAATCTGTCCGGCGATTCCGTAAAACATCATCCAGTCTTCATCTCCGGCATCATGAAAATTATGGGGCTGAACAGAGTCACCGTTTTTTGCGCTGTCCGCGCTGTTATTTATGACAATCACACGCGCCTGGCTGAATTTATCATCTTCTTCATATTCATCATAGTTGTCAGGCTCAGGTCTCAGATGAGCCGTCTTTCTCAAAATGTCAGTGATCTCTTTCACTCCGATGTTTTTAGTCCCGTTTATGACCGGGTTTTCCCCGGTCAGAACCCTCATGCCCAGAATCGCATCTGTCAGGTCAACAGCACAGTCTCCGTTGAAATCCAGTTCCGGTATCATGTATGTATGCTGAGAAGATGCGAAAGAAGCCAGAGAGAACAGGAATATCAGACAGAAAATAAAGACTTTCAAAAGTCTCAATAGTTTTTTTTCTAATTTCATTTGTCATGTCCTCTTCAGATGTTCAGAACTTTCTTGAATTGACTTGTTTTTTTATTTAGTTCTTTCATAAAACATAGGAAAAGGCAATGGGGTGAAGGATGTATTCCGGGGGGGAAAATTGCTACTTTCAGACGAGATATTTTGCTATCTGATTCTAAGATATTGGAAAAAGGTAATAAAATATGTTAAGGGACTGTCTCTGATTTTAGCGGATTTTGTTGAAAGGCCGGTGTTTCTGAGGATGCGGACCTGTAGTTTTGGGGGACGCTGCTCAAAGTACAAGGAAAAGGAATAAGAAGGGGAAGGGAATTTTCCTTTTCTTATCTGCTTTCCCTGTACTTTTTGGGAGCTTTGATTAAGGATAGAAAATGACAGACAGATAAGGCGTGTGTTCAAAGTCCCCCTTTGAAGGGGGGATTCAGGGGGATGTCCGCTTTCATACATGAACTTTGATTAAGGATAGAAAATTACAGAGAGATAAACCGTGTGTTCGTCCACATCCTGGGAAAATTGGAGGTTTTCAAACATTGATTCTCCCACATCATTGCCACGGCGGTACTGGTAGGCAATATCCAGGGAGAACCGGTCATTCCGGGTCAGCCCCAGACCAAGACTGAAGCCATAGAAATCATCCGGATTTCCCTCCGCAGGGGCAGGGTCGTAAAATATTCCTCCTCTGATCGGAATGACATACCCTTTTTCTGCGTTGATGAAGCGGTACTCCGCACCGATTCTTATCTGATTGGTAGGGCTGACATCGGATTCACTGATAGCTCGTCCGCTGATGGGACTTGTCTCATTGCCCTGATTATCTCTGTAAATAAAATCATCCCATTCGGTTCTGTAATAATCTGCTGACATGAAAAAACTGTCCGAAAATTTATAGGCAAAGCCAATCCCGTAAGACATGGGCATTTCTATCTCCTCATCTCTGCTGTCAGAGATTACTATATCTTCGGGCATATATTCGGAAGCCTGCTTTTCCTGAGATTTGTGTTCCACATCTGCATTAAAAGGTGTTTTCAGAACTGCTCCCAGTGTCAGTTTGTAATTAATACGCCAGAGCATTCCGAGGTTGGCGTTAATACCGCTAAAGGAATACGCTTTCTCAGAAGTAAAAGCAAGCGGCGAAGCATTTATCTCCTTTGCCGAACGTGTTAAATGGTATTTTTGCTCCCAGTGATTGTCAGTCAGATCATCATCCCACAAGTTTAAAGTGAAACCGAATGAGAGTTGCGGAATAACCTGAATGCAATAGGAGAGTCCCAGGGCCGAAAGACTTCCGGTTTGCTGGTAATCCCAATGATCTTCAAATGGTCGTTCCGGCATGCTGAAAGCAAATTTCCAGTCACGATTAAGATCATAAAGTCGCTGATAACTTAATGACACAATCATATTACGATTGAAAAGGCCAAACGGATAAGCTGCACTGAAATAGTTAATATCTCCTTCGGACACCGAATGGGATCCCGCAGCCTCGGGATAATCTTCCCCGAAATCAATCTCCTCTCCCCGATGAAGATAGGAAGTGACAAGGGAGAACTCGGGCAATGTCAGTTGGACAAGACCCCCGGGATTCCATGATGCGGCGGTAGCATCATCTGCCACAGCAATAAAAGCCCCGCCCATTCCGATGGCTCTCGCACCCGAACCAACCGGATTGAATGAGGACGGAATTTCCATCAGGTTAACGAATACTCCGTTTCCAAAGACCGATGTCGTGGGGTACATAAAAACTCCCATGAGCAATATTAAATAAATGATAAAAGATTTTTTAGTTGACATATCATGTCCTTTCATTGCATAGAGAAAATTGTCATAAGCTTTGACACATTTTTCGGGATTCGCCGCGGGATAAGACGGGCCTCTTTCGTATATTTTTTCAGACACAGATCCCGAAAGATTTTTAGCGGATTATTCATTCAGAATCTCTGATACTGAGTCCTGCGTAAGGGAACTCGAAATAAATAATATACCCTACATTCCTACATTCCGGGTATTTTATTTTTGGGGAAATCCCTAATTACGCGACAAATTAAATATAACTCAGACTTTCTAAAAAAGTCAACTGCTCTTTCCGAAAAACGGAGAAAGCAGACTGCTGAAACCGATTTTTCTCGTTCCCACCCTCCCGCGTGAGAACCGACAGGTGAAGGCCTGCGAGGTTTTGGAAACCTCGCAGGTCTGATGTCTGAAAGGTGGGAACAAGGAGAAAGCGGATTACTGAAAGCGAATTATATATAATTTAAGAAAAAGATTGTCAAGCCGCGGCTGAGAGATAAATATTTTTCTCTCATTTCTAATAACAAATTTTGCTTCCCTGTAATACCTATAAATCCTTGACAAAACAAAAATATGAGGATAAGGGTAAACAATATCTGAATTTTAACCAGGAGAAAGGGATATATTTCTAAATGGCTCTGACAAAAGCTCATATAGTAAACAATATTCAAAACCGGCTTTGCTTCTCCAGAAAAAAAAGCATAGAGTTGGTTGAGACCCTTTTGGAAATCATGAAAAAGTCACTGGAGAACGGAGAAAATGTTTTGATAACCGGTTTCGGAAAGTTTTGTGTGAATGAGAAACGGGAGCGAAGAGGAAGGAATCCTGCTACCGGTGAACCAATGACGCTGGCACCAAGAAGGGTTGTGACATTCAAATGTTCCGGTAAGCTGAGGGATAAGATTGACAAAAAAGAACAGAGAAAACAGACGAGGTGATTATGAAAAAGAAAAAAGCGGACAAGAGTAACGCACAGTTGATTATAGGCGCACTGCTATCAGGAAAGTCTCTGAGGTCCCGGGAAATCTCCGAAATGGTTCTGGAAGATTCGGGAAAAGAAATCAAAGTCCAGGATGTCGCAAGTATGCTCTCCAAATTAAGTGACAGCCAAAAATGCGACCTTGGTTTTTTTATCGAGAGAAAGAAGATTGGCACGGGTTTTGTTTACAACATGGTCAAAGAAGCGCTGAAGCTTTCTGAAAAACAGGCATACAACTTGTCGCTGAAAACAGGTAAGGACAGATATAAACTTGAGCAGGCGCTGAAAGATTTCCCGGGATTAAAGAAATACACCAAACCGTCCACACCGAAATCCAAACCAAGCCCTGCTAAAACTGTTGCTAAAAAGGCCCCCAAGAGCGTCAAGCCGTCCAAACCTGTAAAAGCCAAGCCTTCGCCGGCCAAGGCGAAAAAAGAGACGAAAATACCTCCTGTGATATTGTCAGATGAGAAAGTTATTGAAGAGGCAGCCGCGAAGATCATTCAGAAAATCGCTGATCTTGAAGGTCTGAATATGAATGTAACCGTATCTTTCAAATTAGAGGACTAGGACTTGGCTTTTTTAATATTCTGTAAAATTTCAGGATATTATTAATATATGGATGCCGTGAATTGTAGAGACGTGTCCCTGACACATCTCTACTGGGGTGATGAAAATGTCACAAACCGGGCTGACAATTGCGATCCCATTTTTATTCCGCAAATTTTTTATGACTTAAAAATCAGGCAGTTAAAAAATGCGGGGAACAAAAACGGGATCAGCTTTTTCAGAGCCTTGGAAACATTTTCATCCCCCCACATCTCTACTCCGGCAACAAAAAACAATGAAGATTTTTGAACTTGGGAGATCATCCTATTCATAAGGAAAAACCATTTTTCCGCTCAGACTGATATCATATCCCTCAAATTGTTTTGCAGCGTCAGCAAAAACCTGATCGTGGAGAAGCCCTATAAAAAGCTGCACTCCCTGGTCAAAAAACCTTTCCTTTAAAATGAGAAGATCATAACGCTCCCAGCGAAGCGGAATAAAGTCCGTACCGAGGAGAGAAGCCACTGCCCGTATCCCGGGACCTGCATCCGCACGGTCAGATAATATTTCAATACCGACATCAAGATGCTTATGAATTTCGTGATGATATCCCTCAATGTTTTCACCGTTAATCTCAGCCTTACTCAGCTCCCGGTCAAATAAGAGGCGGGTTCCGGTACTGAGGGGCCGGTTTACAATTCGCACACCAGGTTTGGCAAGATCAGCAATTCCTCTGATATTCTTTGGATTTTTTTTCTTCACCAGCAAGCCTTGCTCCCGTCGGCAAAAATTAACCACCGCAGGCATTCTTTCAAGTTCCCGCGTGGCAAAATCAAAGTTATACTCTTTTTCATTTTCCTCAAGCAGATGACTTGAGGCGATATGACACAAATTCTGTCTCAGCGCGCTGATCCCTCCAAGGCTTCCTATATTTCCAAACACCGCGATATGATCGGAACGGAGGCTGTTAAAAAGCGAAATTGTCCGATCCAGAAGCGGATCATTACTGCCAGTTAAGATGAGTAATCCCTGGTAAGGCGGCAGAGAAACCGATGGTTCAGGATAATTAATGGTATTGGCCTCAATCCATTGCTCCACCAAGTGCCGGGGAAAGAGCCATTTCCCTGTGATTTTTGTCGCGGGCAACCCCTTCTCAGAAATCAGGGAATACACCATCTTTTCGTTTATATCCAGAAATTTTGCGACTTCTTTTGTAGAAAATAATTCTTTCATTTTACCGTTCCAAGTCCCAAGTTTCGAGTTTCGAGTTTCGAGTTTCGAGTTTCCTGATTATAAGGGATTCAGGGGAGGCCCCCGCCATTCCGGAAAATCGTGATATTTTCAAATGTCGGATCAGGTGCTATTTTTTTTAACCGAAAAGACAATGCCACAAAGACACGAAGACACAAAGAGACACAAAGAGCCTTCGCACTTTCGCGGCATCGCAGGCCGCACATCGCGCCGGTTTTCCCCGGAATGACGTTTGGGGAGGACGGCGTCCTGTGACATAATAATTTCAGCATGCCGCGTCCTCCCCTGAATCCGTTATAATCAGCAAGTTCCAAGTTTCAAGTTTCAAGTTTCGAGTTTCGAGTTTCAAGTTTCGAGTTTCAAGTTTCAAGTCCCAAGTTTCAAGTCCCAAGTTTCAAGTCCCAAGTTTCAAATTTCAAGTTTCAAGTTTCAAGTTTCAAATTTCAAATTTCAAATTTCAAATTTAATGATAAATTTTGAGCCGTTATTTCGTACAAATTTCAACTCTCCGTCAAGCTGATGCACAGCAAATCCTCTGACAAGTTTTAATCCTAAGGATGAAGTGTTGCCAATATCTGTGTTTTCAGGAATTCCCACCCCGTTATCGCTGACAATCAGTTCAACTTTAGCTGTATCAGCAAAACGAAATGAAACACTGATCTCACCCTTCCTGTTCTCCGGGAAAGCGTGTTTCAGGGCATTGGAAATGAGTTCATTCAGAATCAGACCACAGGGAATGGCGATGTCAATTTCCACGGAAATATCCTCAATATCTGTTTTCAAGGCAATCTGTGCGGAACTGATGCCGTAAGACCTGAACAGGGTCTTTGCCAGTTCATTCAGGTACGTCCTGAAATCAATTTGCGACAGGCTTTCGGACTGATAAAGTTTTTCATGAATCAGGGACATGGCCCGGATACGGTCCTTGTTCTCAGTCAGTATCTTAATAATTCTCTCATCCTCGGTCTTCATGCACTGAAGTTCGAGCAGACTGGAGACCACCTGCATGTTGTTTTTCACCCGGTGATGAATTTCCCTGAGAAGCACGACTTTCTCACTGAGGGATACCCTGAGCTGTTCTTCATTACGTTTTCGGTCTGAGATATCGGTTATCATTGCCAAGCTCCCGATGAACTGACCGGTTTCATCACAAATTGAATTGGTACTGACAATTGTCCAGAGATCGGTTCCGTCCTTCCGACGGAACCTGAAGTCATGCTGCTCCGAAATTCCCTGCCTGCGTCTTTCAAAATTTCGCTCTGCCTCGGTCAGGGCTGCCGCATCCATAAAATCAAAAAAAGGGCATCCCAGCATCTCTGGCTCTGAATATCCCAGCATTTCTGTTATTCGCCGGTTCACATATGTTGTTTTGCCCTCAGCGTCAATCATCCATATGCCCTCCCGGGCGGTTTCAATAATTCTGCGGTATCGTTCCTCACTTTTCCGAAGCGACTCTGTGACCCGGTTTTTTTCAGTCATATCTGCCAGCACACCGACAATCCCTGCAATATTTCCCTCATCATCGTTGAAAGTGGCTCTGCTGACAATGAATTCTCGCCGCACATTGTCCGCACATTGCATACAGGTTTCATAAACCTGTACTCCCGGATGACAAAACAGTTCCATATCTTTTTCATGGGACATGTCTGCAAGTTCCCGGGAAAATTGGGAGATATCATAAATTCCTCGGCCGATGATTTTTTCACGAGGCAGGCCCACGATCTGGTCGGCAAAGGCATTGTTGCATCCGAGATAAAGACCCTCTGCATTTTTATAGAAAATGGGGTTGGGAATTGTATTCATAAGGGTTTCATGGAACTGTAAGAGGCTGCGCAATTCCTTTTCTGACCGCGTGTGTTCTTCTATTTCAGCTTGCAGGTCCCAGTTCAGACGCAGCGTGTCCGAATAAAGCGTGGCGTTTCTGAGGGAAATGGCGACCTGGGCGAGCAGGATATGAAGGGTTTCTATTCGGTTTTCTGTAAATGCGCCGGACATCAGATTATTTTCCAGGTACAATCCGCCGGTGATTTTATTTTTATAGCGGATCGGCGTGCAAAGGACGGATTTTGCCCGGGTGCTGATGATATAAGGTTCCTGGGTAAACATTCCTTTATTTGCAGCGTCATGAAGTATCACATTTTCATTGGTTCGGATTGCATAGCGGACAATGGTTTCCGAAAGTTCCTGATTTTCTTCAATGGGAACGGATTGCAAAACCCGGACGTTGTCCGAATCCGCGACCGCGGACGCTTCGATTCGCAGACTGTCATTTTGTTTCAGGATCAGAAATCCTTTTTGTGCGCCCGCGTTTTCAATGATGATTTTCATAATCTTGATCAGGAATTTCTCCAGATTGATTTCATCAGAAATGATCTGGGAGGCTTTGGTTATGGCTGCCATATCCAGATAGGCCGAGGAAGAAGAATCCGAACTGGCCTGAATGTCTTCCGTAATCGTTACGTCCGGGAACTGAACTGCCCGTATCATATCCGGGTATTTTTCGTATATGTCTTCTGCTTTGCGTTTGGCTCCCAACCGTTCATACGCATGATATGCATCTGTTATGTGGATTTTCGCATATCGCTCCTTACCTTTGTCTAACCAGAATTTGCCAAACAGCTCATTTGCAAGACTTTCATTCTGGATGAATTTATTTTCACAGGCTGAGGCTATGGCTTGGTCATACAAATCCATTGCTTCCGAATCTCTGCCGGAGATATGGGCCATTTCAGCTTCAACCAGGAGATATTTATGCAGAAAATTCTCCGGGCAGTTGTTCGCCCAGATTTTCATCTGTTTCTGATGAGTTTGTAACTGTTCCCAGTACGCGGCCTGTTCATTTGCCGAAGCATCAGAATAAAGTGCGGTGAGTATCAGAGAGTGGTAAAAATTATGATCGGCCGCGGGAAGTGTTCCCAGAACAAACGTCAGCCAGTTTTCCGCTTTCCTGATACAATGCATCGCTTTTTCAGGCTCTCCATACAAATAAAGCACCTGGGATTTGAAAATGTAAAAACGGCATAATCCGTTGAAGCTCCCATGTTTTTCACATTGTTCCAGATACGCTGATTCACTGATGCTGTCATTGTGAAAAGAAAACTTGTCTTTGGTCCGGCCTGTCAGATTTAAAAGAACAAGTTCCTGGGCCGTTATCAGATCCGTTGCCCACTGATTTTTTGTTTTTTTAGTAAATTTTAACCCTTCTGACACATCTCCCAAAAGTTTTGTCAGATTTTTCCCTTCAAAGAACAAATCTGATAATTTATAAAGAAGACTGATGCCTGCGAACTGAAGTTCACCGGACTGCAATCCGGCCTGACAGCTCTCATCATACACGGCCGCTGTATGCCTGACATGGCCTACCCAGGGAAGCAGGCCGCATCCGAGTGCGGCGTAAGATGTGCATTTCTGCGCCAGTGTGTTGAATTTTCCGCTCAGTTTCACAGCCAGTTGCCCGAATTCATAGCCCCTCTGATATTCTCCGAAAACAGAACCCAGGATGATTCCGTAAACAGCAAGCGAATAGGACCCCTCGGGCGCGTTGCCATATCTGAGTATAAGATTGACTGATTTTGCGATCACGATGGGAAACAATTCCTGATCTGAATTATATGTCAGTGACCCCATTTTTCCTAACAATCTGATGGCGCTTCTTTTCTCCGCCGACGTCATCCGCGGTTCATCAAGTAATGAGGCAATATTCCTGTTTCCCAGATTTTTTTTAGCCCGGGCAAATTCATCCTCAAACGCTGTTTTCAGATGATCCGAAGGCAGTTCAACGCCCAGCAGTTTCAATGCCTTTCGTCCGGTCCGAATGGCCGCCTCATAGTTCGCTGTCACGGTGTATTGCTCAATCAGCAGGATGTATGCCTCAGCTTTTTCAACATCTGATGTTGCCTGTTCCAAAATCAGGCAGATCAGTTTTTCCGAGCGTTCAAAATTGCCGTTCAGATACTCAAGCAGCGCGAGTTCTTTATACACTTCAAAAGCCAGTTCATCATGATTTGTCATGCAGCGGGACAGGACTTCACTGCTGATGGTCAGATAGTTCAGGGCCGAAGCGTAAGCTGTGGCGTTTCTGGCTTTTTGGCCGGCTTGCAGATTCAGCCGGATCAGACTGAGTTGTTCCTGAGAATTGGTGATCAGGTTCCGCCCGATATTCAGGTGGTCAACAACTTCAAAGAGTTTTTCCTGCTGATCTTGTATTCGTGTGTTCGCCAAAAGCAGGCGGCCGATGTCAAGATGAACAGATGCTTTCTGTCTGTCAGGTATGAGAGAATAGGCAGCTTCCTGCACCCGGTCATGTGCAAATCTGTAAGTCGGAGCCGATGAGACAAGCATGCCCGTGTTCAACGCAGACTGAAGTTTTATAATTATTTCCTCTCGTGTTTTTTGAAGAACTGCCATTAAGGTTTCAATTGTAAAAATATTTCCGATACAGGCCGCTGTCTTGAGTATTTCACGGGTGTCAGAAGGTAAACGGCTTATCCTTTTTAACATGAACTCCGCGACATTGTCTGTCACCTGCGCCAGACGAATTTTCTCCATGTCCCAGTGCCAGGTTTGAAACTTGAAACTTGAAACTTGAAACTTGAAATTTGAAACTGGAAACTTGAAACTGGAAACTGGAAACTTGAAACTGGAAACTGGAAACTGGAATGTCAGCAAATGCTCATCATAGAGGGATTGCAGGAACATTTTTACAAAAAACGGATTTCCTTGTGTTTTGCTGAAAATCAGCGCTGACAATGATTCGGATGCTTCCGGATGACAATTCAGAATATCAGCAATCCACTGATTTACTGTTATAATTCCTAATGGAGACAGGGAAATGTGACGGACCGGAACACCGGTTTTTTTTATTTCATCAATTGCCATGATCACGGGGTGAGAGGCACTGACTTCATTCTCTCTGTATGCCCCGATAATTAACATGGCCCTGATTTCATCATCCGTTGCCAGGAGATGAATCAGATTCAGGCTCGCGGAGTCTGCCCATTGCAGATCATCTAAGAACAGTACAAGCGGATGTTCTTTTTGTGCAAACACACTGACGAAGTTACGGAAAATCAGCTCAAACCGGTTCCGGGCTTCGGCTCCGGTCAGTTCCTGAACAGGGGCCGGCTTTCCAATAATTTTCTCAACTTCCGGGATCATGTCTGTAATGATTTCCGAGTTGGGTCCCAGGGCCGTCAGGAGACGTTCTTTCCAGAACTGTATTTTGGATTTGCTTTTTCCCAGTATCTGCCTGATCAGTTTTCGAAATGCCTGTGAGATTCCGCTGTAAGCAATATTTCTGTTCACTTGGTCAAACTTTCCGGATAAGAAACAGCTTCCCCGCGTCATGACTGGCTTCCGAAGTTCTCTGACCAGGACGGTTTTGCCAACTCCGGAATAGCCCGACACCAAGGCCATCTCTTTTCTGCCCCGGGCGACGCGTTCAAATATTTTTATGATGCTCCTGATTTCTTCAGATCGTCCGTAAACTTTTTGGGGAATTTGAAATTTGTCAGAAAAATCCTGCCGTCCCAACTGAAAAGGAACAATTTTTCCCTCGTGTTTCAGTTGGCTGAGGCATGTTTCCAAATCCGCTTTCAGACCTGACGCGCTCTGATACCGGTCTTCCGCATTTTTTTCCAAAAGTTTCATAACAATGTCAGAGACCGCCCGGGGAACTGCCGGTCTCACATCCCGAGGTGTTTCCGGGGTTTTCGCAATGTGATAGTGAATGATTTTCATGGGGTCTTTTGTGTCAAAGGGAAGCCTGCCACATAACAGTTTATAAAAAACAAGTCCCAGGGAGTAAAAATCGGTCCGGTAATCCAGGGGCTGATTCATCCGCCCGGTTTGTTCCGGGGACATGTAGGCCAGGGTTCCGATAAGATTTTTCGGGGAGACAGCCTCCTGAGTTTCCTGTGTGAACCAGCATGAAATTCCAAAATCAATGAATTTGACAGCATCTGTTCCCGGCCGAATCACGATGTTCCGGGGATTGATATCTTTGTGAATAACATTCTGCTGATGAATCACACGGAGACCCTCTGCCAGCTGAACCGCGATGTTTAAAAATGGTAAAATGCCCAGGCCATCCTCCGGAATGACCTCTGCCAGGGCCACTGCTCCGAAATCCTCTTGGATCAGTGCCAGAGCGTGACGATACGATTCGGTCGCGTAATATCGGATAATGTGGTCATCACGGAACAGGCTTCCGATATCAAATTCCCGACGGAATCTGTCCATATCCCCGACTGTGGGGTATTCGTCACGATGAACTTTTATAATGACGGGTATGCCATCTTCGCTCCTTTGGCCCTGGTAAATCACCGAATGTCTTCCTGTACGGAGTTCCTTATTAATTTTGTAACCTGGTATGGTCATCATTGCCTGACCTCTGATCAGAAAAAGATTATGCAGGATGGATAAAAACTGTCGGATCTTTATCCTAAATACCGGTCTGCGCTTTTGACAGATAAAAATTTTCCTGAAACTCGATGTTCAAGTTTTTGTTGTCATTCTGTTCGACTGAGTTTACGCCGAAGCCTGCGAAAGCAGGAATCCACAGCTCCCGGAACGCCGCGTCTGCCAAAAACAGATTCCTGCTTTCGCAGGAATGACAAACTTTTTGTCCGAACCGGGTCAGAAAACCTCAGTAGATCGAAAAGTTTTCGGGCTGTCACCGGGCAGACACGGCGGACGGGGGAGAAACCCGGCTTTTTCCAGCGGGGGAGAGCGTCCCGTCCTGAAAAAAAAGCCGGGTTTCTTTGCCGCACCGCTCATAGTCCGAATCTGCCGGACGGGGTTTGCAACCCCGTCCGAAATATTTTCCGACCCCCGAAAACAAACGTTTCGGACGGGGTTGCAAACCCCGTCCGGCAGTCTGGTCTGTATTATGAGTGCAACTATCTGTTTTTACAAAGGTTCCATAAACACGAAACCACAAACATGGTCTGAATTTTCAGTTAGTTCTGATCTGTTGATTCTTTTCTTTGTATGATAATTTTTGTCTTATTTCAAATGTTTTATTAAAAATCCTGATCCTGACGGATAAAATTTTATGGCTGCATAAAGTCAGCACCGAGAAACTCAGTCCCGGATTTATTTTTGTATCAGCCATATCTTCTTCTTGCTAATTCTTATCGGAATTGGTAATTGATGATTGAAATTCGAATTTTTGCTTAAAGATAATTTTATCCAAATTAATTTCAGAGGAAAAAAAAGGAGTTAATTATGGCTATGGCAGATTATTGGGCAGACAGTTATGTTGAGAAGAAACGAACTGTAAAAGAGGCAATGGGTTTAATCAGACCGGGGCAGAGGGTTTTTATCGGATCGTCCTGCGGTGAACCTCAGCATCTTGTAAGGGCGCTTTCGGAAACATCAAGCTATTTTACGGACCTCGAAATTGTCCGCCTGCTGGCCCTGGAAAGCACTCCCCTGACACTGATTGCAAATAAAACAAAGAATCAGAGTCTTAATATCCGATCCTTTTACCTGGGCTCCGCGAGCCCGAAAAGTATTGAAGCGCAAAAACGCTTTATCACACCAATAAATCTCTCTGCTGTTCCCCGGCTGTTCAAAAGCAGGAGTCTTCCCATACACGTCGCGCTGATTCAGGTGACGCCTCCGGATGATTTCGGGTGGATGAGTCTGGGAATTTCCGTGGATATCACCCTTTCAGCGGCCTGGTCCGCTGATTTGGTCATTGCCCAAGTGAATCCCAGAATGCCCCGGGTTCTTGGTCAGAGCTTTATTCATGTCAATGATGTGGATGTTATTGTGGAACACGAGGAACCCCTGATTACTGTCGGGGACCCCCCGAAACTGGAGTCTGCCAATACCATTGCAAAACTTATTGCCAGGCTGGTGGACGATGGTTCCACGATTCAGATCAGCCCCGGGGCAACCACTCGGGCAACGCTTGTAGCCCTTTCCGATAAAAATGATCTGGGCATCCATTCCGAATATCTGACCAAAGGAATTATGCGGCTTGTTTCAATGGGAGTGGTCACCAACCGAAAGAAGGGATTCAACGATGGGAAATTGGTGGCAAGCGCTGCAATAGGGTCTGAGAACCTCTATGAATTTTTGGATGATAATCCGTCTATTGAATTCCATCCTTCGGATTATGTCAATGATCCCGGAATCATTCGCCGTCATAACAAGATGACATCCCTGAACGTGGCACTGGCAATGGATCTCACGGGTCAGGTTGCGGCTGACGCCCTTCCTTATAACCATTTTTCCGGTATCACCGGCATGTTGGATTTTATCAGAGGCTCGGCCCGGGCAGAGAAAGGGAAATCGGTTCTGATGCTTCCTTCGACAAACGTGGACGGCACAAAGAGCCGCATTGTTCCTATCTTAAAGAATACCTCAGTCGTTGTTCCGAGAGGTGATGTGCATTATGTGGTCACTGAATACGGAGCGTTTAACATGTTCGGAAAAACGCTTCAGGAAAGAGCCATGGGCATGATCAGCATTGCCCATCCTGATTTTCGGGATGAGTTGTTTTTTGAGGCTCAGAAAATGGGCCTGCTCGGGCCTGAACGCACATTGAAAGAATCTATCCACGGCGTGTATCCGCTGAAACTTGAGGAAACCATAGAAATTGACGGTGAGCAGGTCGTCATCAGACCTGCCAAACCAGTGGATGAGCGAAGGATACAGGAGCATTTCTACACTCTGAATAAAGATGATATTATTTCAAGATTTTTTCATGAAAAAACCACCTTTGTTCGTGATGATGTGGAGGGAATGTTTCAGACAGATTATATTAAAAACCTCACTATCCTTGCTGTTGTGGGAGAATTTGGTTTTGGAAAGGTTGTGGGAGTGGGAGAATATCTCATTAACCCGGCCAACAACATGGCAGAGGTTGCTTTTTCTGTGAGTAAGGAATTTCAGGGAAAAAAGCTCGGCAAGATATTAATAAAAAAACTGGCTCAGGCCGCACAGGAAAATGCAATATCCGGTCTGTTCGCGGTCACTTCCCCCACAAATCGGGGAATGATAGGCTTGTTTAAGACATTGCCTTACAAAATCAAGACAGTATTTGAAGAGGATATGATTGTGTTAAGCCTTAAATTTGATGAGTTAGCATAATTAGTTGTCGCTCGATGATCAGGTTTTTTTTTGTCATTCCTCTTTCGCGGGCTTCGGCGTGAATTCAGTTGACGGAATGACAGGCTTTTTACTCGAACCCAGTCAGAAAACCTGATTATCGACTATCAGTTTCAAGTTCCGAGTTTCAAGTTTCAAGTTTCAAGTTCCGAGTTTCAAGTTCCGAGTTTCAAGTTTCAAGTTTCAAGTTTCAAGTTTCAAGTTTCAAGTTTCAAGTTTCAAGTTTCAAGTTTCAAGTTTCAAGTTTCAAGTTTCAAGTTCCGAGTTTCAAGTTTCAAGTTTCAAGTTCCGAGTTTCAAGTTTCAAGTTCCGAGTTTCAAGTTCCGAGTTTCAAGTTTCAAGTTTCAAGTTCCGAGTTTCAAGTTTCAAGTTTCAAGTTTCAAGTTTCAAGTTTCAAGTTTCGAGTTTCAAGTTTCAAGTTTCAAGTTTCAAGTTTCAAGTTTCAAGTTTCCGGACCTCAGAAGAAACAGTGTCAGCAGAATGATTTCGATAATTCCGAATCCGATTTTAACCGCATACGGAATAACAGGTTCATGATACTGGGAAAAAAAAGCCTCAATAAAACCTGCCCATATCAGCATAATCCCTACACCGAAAATCAGCGTGACCAGGTCCCGGGATATTTTTCTGAGCCGGGTTTTCAATGATACTGATTTTGTTCCCCATCCGATAATGGCACTGGCCAGTAACAAACCCGCCTGACCGGCAAGCAGGATAGCCGGAATTTCCACTGCCCCGTGAGGCAGAAGCCAGCCTGCTAAAAATTTACTTTCTCCTGCCAGAATATAGTCCAGAACAACTGCCCCCAGAATAACGCCATTATAAAATAAAAGGATCACGGTTCCAATTCCCCAGGTCATGCCCAATGCCATAGCGAAAATAGATACTTTGGTGTTATGTGTCATCAGATAAGAAGAAAATGCGGCTTTTTCACCTCTCATCCGATCTCTGTCCGCACTCTCCTCCCGGGCCACGCGTTCTGAGGGGTTCATTTGAAGATGGGAAAAAGGCATGAAAACGCCCTTTGCCTCGGAATCGAAACTGATTGCAATCCCCCCGAAAGCCCCTCCTGCAATCATGATCACAAGAGATATCCAGAATGCCCGGATATGGCGACGAAATGTCTGAGGAAAAGTATAAAAAAACCAGCGCATCAGGCCAAGACGACGCGAGGAGGGGCGAGTTTCATGAATTTCTCCGTAAGCTCTTCCCACAAGGGATTCGAGATATCCTCGAATCTTTTGTTCCGAAGAAAAGGTCATAATTTTCGCCAGATCAGCAGATGTCCGCTGATAGAGATAATGAAATCGCCTGACCTGCTCAAGATTCAGCCGGCGTTCCGGGTCTTTCTCTAATGTATCAAGGATATGCTCCAGATCGCTCCAGGAGTTTCTTTCCTCGGTTATAAATTTTTTCAGGTCAATAATCATAATTGAGAATTGAGAATTGAGAATTGAGAATTATTAATTTTCAATTCTCAATTATTTTAGGGTAATGGCTTTCACCGGACAAACCTCGACGCAGGCAATACATTTCTCACCGGGAAGCCTCGACATATCTTCTTCGCCATAAAAACTGATGACCGTATCAATCCCTCGTTTGGCAAAGGTCAGAAGAGCTTTGCCATGTTCTCTTTTACAGGCATGAATACATCTGCCGCACAGGATGCAACGGTTGGGATAATAATTAAACACGGGATGGCTCTTGTCTGTCTCTGTTTCTTTCAGATGACGGTCCAGATTTTTCGGCCTGAGACCGACTTTCAAAAATTTGGCAAGTCGTTGCAATTCACATTTTTTATTGGCAGGGCATTCCTTACATTTTACATGATGCGTTGACAGGAGAAACCGGAGGGCTGTCCGCTGCAAACGCCTGACAGCCTCTGTGTCAGTTTTCACCACCATGTTATCCCTGACCTCAACGGTACATGAAGTGACAGGTCTGTCTTCCCCCTCAATTTCAACAAAACACAGTCTGCATGACGCCTGAGGCTTCGTTCCTTCAAGATAACAGAGATTAGGGACATAAATATCATTGCTAAGACACACCTGAAGCAGAGGGGTTCCCGCTTCCGCTTCAATTTCTTTATTGTCTATAAAAAGTCTGACCATAATATTATTTCCTATTTGTAATTACTTGAATCGTTAACTCGTTGCGTTTTATACTGATCAGGAGTTATTGTTTTTTTACAATTTCTCCGATCAGTGCCGCCAGTTCGTTCACAAATTCTTTCATTACAAGAGCCTGGGCTGAAAGTTCCTCGGAAGAAGCAGCGGTTTCCTGAGAACCGGCTGCGACTTCCTGACTCGACCTTTCCATATCATTTACAGCGAACCGGACCTGTTCGATTTTTAGGTTCAGTTCCTTATTTGCCTTGGTAAGAGAGGCCATTTGCTCGCTCATTATCGAGGCTGAGTCAATAATGCCTTTAAAGTCGGTGTTGACATTTTTAATTGAGTGTGTGGCCTGGCTGACTCGTCCCACAGTCTCGTCCAGAAGTTTCTGGGTATTCTTTGCTGCTTCCGCTGTCCTCAGCGCCAGATTTCTTACCTCCTCGGCAACAACCGCAAACCCTGTTCCTGCCTCGCCCGCGCGTGCGGCTTCCACTGCGGCATTCAGGGCAAGGAGATTGGTTTGAAAGGCAATGTCGTCAATCGTCTTAATAATCTCTCCCATCTGACCGCTGTCCAATTCGATCTGACTCATTTCCCGGGTCAGTTCATCAAGTGCTTTTAAAGAATGAGCGGATTTTTCGATATTTTCGTTCATTAACTGCTCAGCTCCCCCCGTCAGTTCCAATGTTTCCTGGCTCATGACGATCATGGCGTCCAGCGCGGATGCGGATTCTTCCGATGACCCGGCCTGTTCTGCTGCATTCCCGGATTGTAACTGACTGGTGACAGATATTTCGTTGGCAGCGGAAGCGACCTGATAAGCGCTTTCAATAAGACCGGAGATAACCTGACTGACAGGTTTCACAATATAGCTGCTAAATAGAAGGGAAACAGCAATGATGGCTATGACAGAAATAACTGTCACGATCCCTGTCAGTCGCAGAATATCCCTGACCGGGCCCAGCGCTTCTGCCTCATCAATCTCAGCGATCAGCGCCCATCTGGTATCCCATACCTTTAAGGGGGTATAAGCCGAAAGAACCTGCCTGCCATTGTAGTTTCTGGTAAGCTTCCGGCCTGCTTTACCGGAAAGGGCTTCCTGGCTTGCTTCGGTAGAAATGCGGCGCTTTTCCGGATGTTCAAAAACTGCCTTCACTGAATAATTTTCCGGGTCAGTATAGGAATCCGAGCGCATGAGTTTGTCCGTTCCCACCAGATACGTTTCTTCGGTTTCTCCCATTCCGGAGCGTTCCTGCATTACGTCATTGATTACCTCAATCGGAAGCTGTAAAGCTACCACCAGTTCAACTTCTCCATTATAAAGCACAGGACGGGCGATAAAAGCGGCAGGTTCCCCGCCCGAAGGGGCATAAGACGCAACATCGGCAAATCCGAATGTCTTGGTTTCCAATACCTTCCGAACCAGTTTGCCCAGTCCTGAATCAGCGTATTCACCAGTGAGAATGTTGGAGCCGTAATCCGCTTCACGGGCGGCCGAGTAAATGACATCACCTCCGGAGTGGATCAGGAAAATGTCATGGTATCCGTATTTGTGTATATATTTGGTGAAATAATCTTCATCTTCTCCTTTGCTCTTGGGAACCACCGCTTCTTCCAAGCTCACTGTGGTAACCATTGCCCAGTTCAGACCGGGAATTTTTATCGGAACATAGCTGACGATCTCCATCGTTCCGGTGCTTCCGATCGTCACCATATCACCAGTCTGGCCGGATAAGGCTCTGTTATCAAATTCATTGTCTGATTTAGCTTGGCCTATGTTTCCTTTTTTAACGATCCTGTCACTACGATAGCTGATTGTGTTATCTGATTTGCCCACAAGATAGGTCTCAGCTGTTTTTTCCATGCCGCCGCGTCGTTGTATGATTGCGTTGACAGGGTCTTTGTTTAATTTCAGAACAACGACACCTACGACTTCCTCATATTGTAAGATGGGGGCCGCTATAAAAGATATCTGCTGATTATTCGAAAAAGGGTAGGCATCAAAATCCTGGATCGTCACTTCCTTGAGACCTTTTTGAAAGCACTTGCCGAGCGCACTGTTTTTTAAGGGGCTGAACAGATTTTGTCCGAGGTCTGATTCCTTGTTTAAAGTATAAACAATATGTCCGTGTTTTGTTATGAGCAGGAGGTCATAGTAGCCGTATTCTTCTTTGAACCGCATCAGAGATTTTCCATAGATATCTTCCTCAAGAAAATTATACATGCTTTCGTTCAGACGTCCGTCTTCATCAAACACCCCCTCAAATCTGTCCAGAGCATTCGCGATCATAACATTTTCAGATATGACTCTTATATCACTCAGACATTTTTTGAAATATTCTTCCACCTGGGCTTTTTTGATTTCCTGAACCGTATGCAATTTTTCAAGAGCCGCCTGCCTGAGCGTGACCACTGTTTCTATGGGAATGTCCATGCTTCGCTCACATTCTGCAAAAAAATTTATGATCTGAGCCTTTTTAACCTCCCGCATGGCTTCAAGTTTGCCAAAAGCCTGTTCTGACAAAGCGCTGGCAGAATTCATTACTGAAATCCCCCCGATGATTGCAAAGGGAATGACACCCACAGCCAGAAAGGCTGCCAGGAGTTTGGTTCTGATTTTCATTTTTTTTAACATTGTGTTTCTCCTCGCACGGGATTTGTTCAGAAAAATAGCCAACAGACAGCGAACGCATGGATTTTTAATGGCGGCCTATTTTTTTTCATACCACGGTGGAAGAATAAAGTGTGAAAATTATTTTTCGCACTTAGGATTTCATGGGTTTAATTATATTTTTGGAGGACGTTCAATGAAAGGGGCCAGACTCGGAGGCGATACCTTCTTCACAGCCTGGTAGTCCGGAGGACAGGCCACCTTGCATTCTCCGCATTTCACACAACGGGTCTGGTCAATGGCCTTTTTTCGATTTTTGGTGGAAAAAACAGCATCAACCGGACAGCATCCGCCGCAGATGTCGCATCCCCGGGCGCATTTGTCCAAGTCAATATAAAAAGCAGTCAGCGCACGGCAAATCTTTCCCGGACACCGTTTTTCACTGACATGAGCTTCGTATTCATCTCTGAAATAGCGAAGAGAAGTGAGTACCGGATTCGGAGCGGTTTTCCCCAGTCCGCAGAGAGAACCGTTTTTTATGTCCAGGCTGAGATTCTCCAATTGTTCCAGGTCTCCCTCTTTGCCCTCTCCTTTTGTCAGACGCTCCAATATTGAAAGCAGGTGATACGTGCCGACCCTGCAAAACGTGCATTTGCCGCAGGATTCCTTTTGTGTGAAATCAAGAAAATATCGGGACACATCCACCACACAGCTATCCTCATCCATGACCACCATGCCGCCGGACCCCATCATGGCCCCTGCTTCCGTCAGCGAGTCAAAGTCAATGGGGGTATCCAGGAAATCCGCAGGCAGACACCCTCCCGAAGGGCCTCCGATCTGAACGGCCTTGAATTTCTTTTTATTGGGAATTCCGCCGCAGATATCAAAAATAAGGGTTCGCAACGTCACCCCCATTGGGATTTCCACCAGTCCCGGGTGCACAACACTTCCCACCACCGAAAAAATGGCAGTTCCCGGGCTGCTTTCCGTGCCGATACTTCTGTACCACGCCGCGCCGTGATTCAGAATCTGGGGAACAGATGCCAGTGTTTTCACATTGTTGATGACTGTGGGTTGTCCTCGGAGACCCCTTTCGACAGGATAAGGCGGGCGATGCTGAGGCGTGCCTCTGTGTCCTTCAATGGACTGAATCAGGGCGGTTTCCTCTCCGCACACAAACGCGCCTGACCCTCGAAACACATTGATCTCCAAATCAAAGTCCGTTCCCAGGATGCCTTTCCCCAGAAGCCTCAGTTCTTTTGCCTGCTGTATGGCCCTTGTAACCGTTTTCACGGCAAGGGGATATTCCGCCCGGACATACACCGTGGCGTTTCCGGCTCCGACCGCGTAAGCGCATAAAATCATTCCTTCGAGAACCTGATGCGGATTACTCTCCAGAATGGTCCTGTCCATGTAAGCTCCGGGGTCTCCTTCATCCGCATTGCAAATGATGATTTTATTCTCTCCCCGGGCCTGTCTTGCCAATTCCCACTTTCTGCCAGTGGGGAATCCTGCTCCGCCTCTTCCTCGCAGACCGGATTCCTGAACTTCCCGGATGATTTCTTCTGGTTTCAGTTGCAGTGCTTTGACAAGACTTGAATATCCGCTTTCGGCAATATAATCATAAATATCTTCCGGATCAATCCGTCCGCACTTTTCCATCACCACCCGCTTTTCCTGGTTAAACCGGGGAAATTCCATGACCGAGGGAATCAGTTCGTTTTCTTCGGTTGCGCCATACACATGCTCAAACCGGGGATCACCTTCTGCCAAAAAAAGTTTTGTGAGCATTTTTGCTTTGCCGGCAGTGACTTCATGATAGAAAACAGGCGGAAAACCCGAAGCAGGATGATCAATGATAACAATTGGCTCCGCGTAGCAATGTCCGACACATCCGACCGTATGAATCTGAGCCTCAATATTCTGTTCTGCCAGGGCCTCTTCAAATGCCTTTTTTGTTTCAATGGCCCCGGAAGCGATGCCGCATGTTGCCATACCAATATGTATCTTAGGAACCGGAGCCTCTCTGAACGCATTCCGCCGTTTTTCAGCCTCTTCCCGGATAGCGTTGAATAACTGATGTATTTCTTCTGTCATTTGTCAAGTCTCAATTCTCAATTATTACCAGATATTGTAAGCTTTTCTCTTTCCTGTTTTTCTTTTTCTATCCGGATACGCAGCAGAAGCCCTTCCACCTTGCTGGGAGCCATATGTCCGTGTACGGTTTCGCCGACAATAGCCACAGGAGCCAGCGCGCAGCACCCCACACACGCGACTCTTTCAATACTGAATTCTCTGTCAGGAGTGGTTTCTCCTTCTTTAATCTCAAGCTTTCGTTCAAAATTTTCAAGAATGATATCTCCTGATCTCACATGACAGGCGGTTCCCAGACAAACCTTGATGGGATATTTGCCCGGAGGATGAAAACGGAACTGGTTATAAAATGTTGCAACGCCATAAACCTCGCACACAGGAATTTCCAGATATTCCGCCACCAGTTTTATCGCTTCACGCGGGATATAGGCATGTTTTTCCTGGATCATCTGGAGAATAGGAATAAGATTGCCTCTTTCTTTTTCAAATGTCGTAAGATGAGAACGAATATCATTCAGTATCAAGGCTTCTTCAGTGAGAATCTCTTCATCCATAACATACTCCTTTTGTTAGGTGTTAGGGTGTTAGGTGTTAGGTGTTAGCTGTTAAGAGAAAATTAGTCCAAATGATCTAAAGCCCGATACCTAACACTAACACCTAACACTAACACCTAACACCTAACACCCTAACACCTAACACCCTAACACCTAACACCCTAACACCTAACACCCTGACACCTAACCCCCTAAATCTTTTCCAAAGCCCCATATGCAGCCTGTATTCTGTCTCGCAATAAAAAGCAAAATCTTTCCAATATATTGAATCCGAGATCAATGTTCGAAAGCATCATTTCTCTTAAATCTGATCCTTTTATAACCACAACTTTAGTCGGTTTTTCACATGTGGCTGAGGACATGAGAAAATGAGATTCCCCCAGGAGCGTTGACCAGCAGCCCATAACTCTTCCTTTGCCAAGTACGTCAATCACCACTTTTCCCTTGCGTTCACCCAGGTCCCTTAATCTTTCTAAAAATATACGTCCTTCGGCGATGATATAAATATGTTGTCCGAAATCATGCTGTTGAAACACATATTCTCCGGTATCAAATGACTTCACCTCACACAGCTTGGCGATCTTCTCAATTTCACTTTTTTCCAGTCCCTTGAAAAATTCACATCTTTCCAGGATGGTTCCAATTTCCGGATAGTCCATACATCACCTCTTAACCTTCATTTAAGAATTAAAAAATAAAAATCCTTTCTCAATTTTCAATTCTCACAAGACCATATCATCGGTGATAACCGTTCCTTCTTTAATAACCGCCCGGGACCCGCCGGTGTTTTTTATCCTGACACATCCCTTTATTGTCACATTTTTTTCAAAAAAGACATCGCCTTCTATCGTCAGGCAATCACACTCCAACAAGGAAGGAATGTTTGCAAATCTTTTGTCAAACATATCTGTTTTTCCATAATATTCCGGGTCAAGACGGATCGTTATTCTGTCTGACTTCCCTTTCGGGTTCAAAACCAGATTATTGTCTTCTGAAAACACAAACCGGTCAGACCGAATGGACAAAAGCTCATTACATTTTTTAACAGGAAAAAAACGGGTTCGGGGCACTCTGACGGCCGTGGCACCTTCAAAAAGAGACACTGCCGCACCCATGGCGGTTTCCACCTGAAAGACGTTCGGGCTGTTTTTATTTCTCGGATCCAGAGTTTTCGGGTTCAGAATCATGGGCAGGCGGACCGTTTTATGTTTCTCTATAAGGTCTTCTAAAAATTTCAGGTTGATCCAGAGATTATTGGTATTGAAAAACCCGTAGCAGCGAATATCTCTGAAAGCTTCCAGTTCGGATGCCGGGCATTGGGCGACTTCGCGCAGAATCAGCCGGCCGTTTTTATGACGAGCCAAATGACCTCCCTTTAGATCCGCCGGTGTTCTCTCTGCCACCTCCATCATAAAAGGGAATTTTTTTTCGGAAAAATACCCCAGAAGTGACGCGTCCATTGAAGCTCCCAGGTTATCAGAATTGGATATAAAGGCATATCGGATGTCATGATCAAGGAGTTCCCGGAGCATTCCGGATGTAAGCAGAGCAGTATAAATATCTCCGTGTCCCGGGGGATTCCATTCCAAAGCCGGGTTTTCAGGACAGGCCGCGGGCGCAAATCCTTGTTGCAGTATCTTTGGAAATTTGTGCTGAAGAAATGTCAGGGGAAATTCAGACGGATTGATCTTTGACAGAGCGGAGAGGGTGGCTTCATGAGTATTGAAGCTGTTCATCAGTGCCAGTTTTACATCGGCCTTTTTTGTCTGCTCAATGATGATTTCGAGAAAGCTTTTGCCGTTTTTTACTTCAAGAAGCGATTTGGGACAGGTAAGGCCCATGCTCGTGCCAAGACCGCCGTTCAGTGTGATTCTGACTGCATTTTTAAATACTTTTTCTCCGGCATCAGCATAGCGTCCGAGGTTGTCCAAGCCCTCAATCTCATGGGGACTGACAGGGCTGATATCAGAGTCGGACAACAGTCCTGTTTCACCTGTGAAGACTTTGTCATAGTAGTAGGAAAACGTATCAATAACAACTTGCGGAAGTTTTTCAGCTTCCATTTTTGAGATAAAAGACTGAAGATGATTCGGTATATCAGATTGCTTCACTTTAAATCTCCTGTAATGAGAAACCAGGTTTTTCAAAAAAATTGGTTTTCAAACCAGCTTCGGCGTGATATTTTTTTATGCACTGCAAGCTTTTTTTTAAAAAACCTGGTTCCCAAAGCCATTAAATATGTCAGACAGTTTCAATCCATGACATGGGATCTTCTGCTTTGCCATACTGAATGTCTTGTATTGTCTTGAAGAGTTTGTTTGCTATGGGACCGACTTTTCCGTCACTTACGGTGATCACCTTATCTCCGTATTTCATTTCTCCCACCGGCGAAATCACCGCGGCGGTTCCGGATCCGAAGATTTCCTGAAGTTTTCCGGATTCGTGCGCCTGCATGACCTCATCAATGGTGATTTTTCGTTCTGAAACCTTCATCCCCCAGTGCTTTGCAAGCGCAAGCACCGAGTTTCTGGTTATCCCGGGAAGAATGCTTCCGTTCAGCATGGGCGTGGTGATTTCATCATCAATCACGAAGAAGATGTTCATAGAACCGACTTCTTCGATATATTTTTGCTCAACCCCGTCGAGCCACAGGACCTGGGCATAACCGCTTTTGGTGGCCTGCTCACCTGCGTAGAGGCTTGCTGCATAATTTGCAGGGGTCTTGGCTTCCCCCACGCCCCCGCGCACGGCCCGGACATGGCTTTTGGTTACCCATATTTTTACAGGATTAAAACCTGCTGCATAATAGGCACCCACCGGAGACAAAATAACAAAATAACGGTAAGTATTTGAAGCACGCACGCCCAGATAAGGATCTGTGGCGATAATTGTAGGTCTTACATACAGGGAAGTGCCGGGAGCTTTTGGTATCCAGTCCTTTTCAATCTCTAATAATTGCTTCAGTGAATCCATAAGAAATGCCTCATCAATCTCAGGAATACAGAGAGACCGTGAAGATTGGTTCAGCCTGGTAAAATTATCTTTTGCCCTGAAAAGTTGAACAGATCCCGAGGCTGTCCGATAGGCTTTGAGTCCTTCAAAAACAGCCTGACCGTAGTGAAGAACCATTGTGGCCGGGTCCATCTCAAAAGGGGCATAAGGCTCAATCCGGGGATTATGCCATCCTTTTTCCGGTTCGTAATCCACATTCAACATATGATCTGTAAAAATTGAACCAAAACCGAGTTTGGAATCATCCGGTTTTGGTTTTAACACTTTTGTTTTTGTAATGGTTATTTCCATGTTACCTCCTGATGTCAATATTAAAAATCTAGGTTTATAAATTCCACAGCATCAGACCTGTTGTTTTGTCAGTAACTCTTTCCAGGGGCTTTCCGGTGAATTCCTGAAGATCAATTTCTCCGGCAAAGATAAGGGTTTCAGAAAAAAGATGTCCGCCAAAAGTTTTACCCTGTTCATCACCTAGTACAATATGTGCATGTATAAAAGGGGTGCCATCTTTTAATGAAACATTTCCCGTGCAGGTTACGATTTCAAGAGGAGCTTTTTCTGTAAACGTGACGTAAACCTGCTGTTTCTGATCATACGCGCCTATGGTAAAAGACGTAACAGCGCCGATAAGTGAAAAAGTTGCCATTTGGATCGAATTTTCTTTGCAGAAGTCTTCGAGCGATGTAATGATATCTTTGTTGTGGGGAAGACATCCTATAAAACGACGTCCGGGGCTGAATTCTTTGCAAGTCAGCTTTTCCATTTCAAACACCTCAGAGTGAATTGATTTTTCAATTTAAATTTTATTTAAAATGATATATCAGATTTATTTTTTTATCAAGATTTAAGTTCATTAACCTCAGAGAATCCGATGTGTCAGACAATGTCCGAGGATCAGACCGTTTTGACATTGCACTGTGACCGCTGTTTTTGCATAGCGAATTTTCAGAGATTAAAACGTTCTGATACTCAGTAGATCGAAAAGTTTCCGGACTATGAGCGGTGCGGCAAAAAAACTCGGCTTTTTTTCAGGACGGGACGCTCTCCCCCGCCGGAAAAAGCCGGGTTTCTCCCCATATGCATCAGGCTAAGATTACAACCTACTGTTTTTATTAACTCTGATTTTGCCGGACGGGGTTTGCAACCCCGTCCGGAATATTTTCCGGATCGCCGCCCGCAAACGTTTCGGACGGGGTTGCAAACCCCGTCCGGCAGCCGTCCCGCATTCTTAGCCTGATGCATATGGGGTTTCTCCCCCGTCCGCCGTGTCTGCCCGGTGACAGCCCGAAAACTTTTCGATCTACTGATACTCGATGATCTGATCTGGTCTGTGACATTTCAGCAATCTCCGGGCCAGTTAAAATTCTTTGTAAACTCGCGCCAGCGGATGTCCCTGGGTTTTTATTTCAAGATTTAGAAAATATCCGTAAGGGGTCTGAACGGTTGAATAACCTGCTTTTTCCAGACGATCCTGCGCGCTGTCCAATAAGGCTTTTGCCAGGTCCGGTTCTGCTTTTTCTTCTCCCAGGTGAGTGAAAGAATGCAGGATAACATGGGAAATTTCCCATTTGCGGGCCAGCCATTTTGCGTTTTTTATCAGCTTGGTCTCTGCCGAACTCTTTTCATCCAAATCTTTTGGCTCAATGTGGACAAAAGCCACCACTGTATTTTTGTTTTCAGCAGGCTTGGCTTCGGGAGCGTCATCCAGCGTTTTCATGGCAGGGTTCCAGTCAAATTGATCGCAATACCAAAATAAGACTCGCATGAATTTTTAAATTCCTCCTTCGTAACTTGAAATTTGTGAAACCTGAAATCCGAAGGCTCGGTCGAGCTTCATGTACGCGTATGTAAGTGTTCTGAGTTTCAGCTTTCAATTTTCAAATTTTATCTGTGTTCTTTTGTGAAGTATAAGAATCTTTTAGGAATATTTCCTTAGCATAGTTAAGTGATTTATTTCAAGCCATTTTTTATATGAAAGTGTCAGGTGTTAGGTGTTAGGTGTTAAGTGTTAGGAAAAAATGCAAAACTTTCATCGTTCGTTGTGACCGGCAGATCATGGCCGTTTATATGAAAGTGATTTGTGATTTGTGATTTGTTTCGCCGGACAGGGTTGCAAACCCCGTTCGGTGAAAACAAAAATCTCATCTGTTTTCATTTTCTTAACTTTTTTCTTGACAATATAAATTGAATTATTAGATAATTATCTAATTTTTTACATAAGTTAAAGGAAAAATAATTACAGATTAATAAAATGTTTTTCGATCCGGAGTGCCAAACTTACAGTTTGGCAGTATCCCCGATATCCGAAAACCGGGACAGCTTTGCCAAACTGTAAGTTTCAGCAGATCGAAAAAGTTCGTAGTTTTATCCTGAGGCGGTCTTGCTATGCCAGTAGCAAGTCTCTGATTTCACAAAGACCGCCTCAGGGCGGAACTGGGGTGATGAAAATGTCAGTAGATCGAAAAGTTTCCGGACTGTGTGCGGCATGGCAGAGAAACCCGGCTTTTTTTCCCGGACAGAAGACTCCCCCCCGCCGGAAAAAGCCGGGTTTCTCCCCATATGCATCAGGCTAAGAATGCGGGACGGCTGCCGGACGGGGTTTGCAACCCCGTCCGAAACGTTTGCGGGCGGCGATCCGGAAAATATTCCGGACGGGGTTGCAAACCCCGTCCGGCAAAATCAGAGTTAATAAAAACAATGAGTTACGATCTTAGCCTGATGCGTATGGGGTTTCTCCCCCGTTCGCCGTGTCTGTCCCGCGACGGCCCGAAAACTTTTCGATCTACTGAATGTTGCTGATGCACTTAAACAACTCATTCCGTTTTTATTTTCTGTGTTTTATAATTATTTGATTTTTAAGTAAAAAATATACAAAATAAAAAATGCCGCAATTATCAGCTCAGTTTGTGACATTTTCATCAGTCCGGAGCGGAACTAGGAACAGGGCCTGAATTTTGAGTCGTTTTCGATCCACCGAGTTTGGCATGAAGGATACGTTTTTTTTCTTAAAACCTTTTATCTGGAGGTAAAAAAATTATGATTAAAAAGAGATTGAAATTTTCGAGTTTGTTTGTCGTTATTTTATTTATCGCTGCCGTTGTGAGTATTCCCCTGGCCACGGTGGCAGCCGAAGACAGGGCAAAAGCCCTGGACCCCTGTTGGTGGCCGGGCGGCTGTGACAATGAAGAAGAAGAGACAACAACAACATTAATTTATGGTGTTATTAGTGACAGAACAACTGGTAATCCTATTGACAATGCCATTGTCAATGCCGTGTCCGACGGGACTGTCTCCCATGAAACCGAGACCGATGAGAGGGGAAATTACTGGCTCAACGACCTCAGAAGCGGCAAATGGAAACTGACAGTTACAGCAGAGGGTTACTCTTCGCAAACTTATACCTTTAATCTTTCAGGACAAGAGGTCGTGGTGAATTTGGCCTTGAAACCTGAGAGGAGTCTGCCGGCGGATTTGTCGGAGTCCGCTGAGGACACAGAAACGATAGTTCACGGTGTCGTTACTAAGAAAAATGGCAAGCCCATTAAAAAAGCCAAAGTCAAATTAAAAGGTACGGACAAGAAGACAACCAAGACAGATGCTTCAGGATACTATGAATTCAGAGATATTGAAGACGGGGAATGGAAATTGGTTGTTAAAGCCGAAGGCTACAAAAAAGCAACGATTTTTATCAATATATCAGGAGGCGTTTACGAAGAGGATTTTGTTTTGAAGAAAAAAAAGAAGTGATAAGTACCTAATCACTCGATGATCAAGTTTTTTGACCCGATTCGAATAAAAAGCCTGTCATTCCTGCGAAAGCAGGAATGACAGAAAAGAACTTGAACATCGAGTAATCATAAGTTTTTTTATATTTATCCGGTGAAGAAACCCGGCTTTTTTTCACGGCGTCAGTTCCTTCTCCGGCCAGAAAAAAGCCGGGTTTCTCTGCCGCTCACAGAAAAAAATATATATAAAATTTTTTGCTCAGGTATTTACTAACCTGTCCGCAGCCGCCGATTCTCTCGGAGTCGGCGGAGCTTGCACATGAATTCAGACATTCTCCGCTCTGAATCTTTTTTTTCCATACATACCCCGCATCACCCCTTTTAAGCCTGATTCCAATTAATAAAGAACCATCCTGCTCTTTCTTGCCCTGTTCGGGTCGGCAAATCCGAACCATCTCGCCGAACTTGTCAATCCATCAGGAGCAAAATGGGAAAGTTATTTAATTCCTATAATTCCAATACAGCTTACCCCCTGCGTTTCGATTGTGCAATTCATTCACATTTTTTTCTGAATCCTGCTCCGACACATAAAAATCCGCATAAGGGTCATATCATTTCATTTTTAAAATACTGTAATGGGAAATGTATGGAATTCCTTGAACTTAAATTATGATTAAAAGTTTAGTCTATGATTGCGTATAATTTTAATGTGACTCGTTGTAATAGGAATACAGAACTCATATTGTCGGACTCAGCCCGCTTAAATCTGGCGTGGTACACAAAAAGCGAGTTTTTTGGAGCAAGAAAAATTTATGCCGGATTTCACTGCCGAAATCCTTTAAAAGAGTTGTGAACGAACGAAGGAATCATTGACAGCAGGCAGAAAGGAATAAATTTTGAAACGTATTCTTATAATTGATGACGAATATCAGGTTCGATCCATGCTTCGGATGATGCTGGAACACGCGGGGTACGAAGTCGAAGATGCGCCTGACGGCGAGATAGGTATAAAGCTTTATCGTAAAAGTCCCACGGACCTTGTCATTACCGATATTCTGATGCCGAAAAAGGAGGGCATCGAAACCATCATGGAGATTCGAAGGGATTTCCCAAATGCCAGAATTATTGCCATATCCTGTGGCGGACGCTTGAAAACCCCGGATATATTTCTTAGTATGGCTGAAAGATTTGGTGCGGCGCGAGTTTTTGCCAAACCTCTGGACAAAAACAAACTTTTGGACGCAGTGCGTGAACTCGCAGGTGCATAGAAATTGGGAATTGAAAAATTTACGGTCTTCAATTTCTGACCTCCGGTTTTATAATTTCCCATATTACAAAATAATTACAAATTTAACAGATGCTCATTCCTGCCACTGCCCCTGCTGGCGACGGCACTCTCCATGACTCACCTTTCTTTGTCCTTGCAAAACCCATCCGAATTTCTTATAAAGGAACTTGAAATAAATAATATACCTGTTTCAGGAGAATGCACAAAATGTAGGGTGGGTTTCGCTTCGCTTCACCCACCCTACATTTCTTTCATATAAACAGACATGTCCTTCGGTCACAACGAACCATGAAAGCCGGCCCCCGGCCCCTTTATCAATTACCAATTATCAATTATCAATCATAAATTATCACTTTCATATAAGGGAGAAAATGATTAGAATTCCGGGCCATCAGCCCCTTGTTAAAATCTATGAAAGCGTCAGTTCTTTAATTTATCAGGGACAACGGGACCAAGACGGAAAATCTGTCATTCTGAAGGTTTTAAAAGCATCCGAAAGCAAGAATGGAATTGTTGCACTGAAACAATCTGACAGATATTTCCATGAATATGAAATTATTTCTGCCCTGGAGAATTTGTCAGGGGTTATCAGCGTATATGGCCTGGAAAAATATGAGAACACCGTGGTGATGATACTGGAAGATTTTGGCGCCCGGGATTTAAAAACATTGATGATCTCCGAAAAGCTTACTCCGGATACTGACGCCTTGGAAACTTTCCTGACCATGGCCAGCCGGATTGTCGAAATATTGGGGGAGATTCATGGGGCCAATATCATCCACAAAGCCATCAGCCCTTCCAACATTGTTTTTAATCCCGGCACCGGCCAACTGAAACTCATTGATTTTGGCAATGCAACGATTTTTTCCCGTGAAAATTCCAGAGAACAAAAACCAATTTTTTCTGAAAAACCGGAAAACATTTCCGCGTATATGTCACCGGAACAAACGGGCAGAATGAACCGATCCGTTGATTTTCGCACGGATTATTATTCCTTCGGAGTTACCTTTTATGAACTGCTCACCCGGAAACGCCCTTTTGACACGACTGATCCGAGGAAACTGGTCCATTGTCATATTGCTGAGACACCTCTCCCGCCTCATAAATTAAAAATCGGATCAGAAGATTCCATACCTCGGTTCCCGATCCCCGGAGCTGTTTCAGATATTGTGATGAAACTGTTGGCAAAGACACCGGAGGAAAGATATCAGAGTGCCCGGGGAATCAGAGCAGATTTGGAAGAATGTCTCAACCAGTTGCGGGCCGACAGTAAGATTTCAAATTTTGTTCTTGCACATGAGGATGTTCCTGAAAGGCTTCATATCTCGGAAAAACTATATGCAAGAGAGCAGGAAATCGAAAATTTATTCAAGGCTTATGACCGGGTTGGCCAAGGACACCGGGAAATGGTGCTGGTATCAGGAATGGCCGGTATGGGTAAAACCAGTCTGGTGCGAGAAATTTATAAACCTATGGCCCGTAACCAGGCTCAGGGACTGAACCCTGTTTTCATTTCCGGCAGATTTGACCGGCTTTACCAGCATATTCCCTATCATGCGCTGGTCAGCGCATTTCAGAAATGGCTGCGAGAACTCCTCACCGGAAAAGAGACAGAATTCGAATACTGGCGGAGTAAAATCGCAGATGCTTTCGGGGCTGACAGCTATGTGATGACGGACATCATTCCTGAACTGGAAAAATTTCTGACGGTTCAGCCTGTTTTTCAGGAGCTTGAACCTGCTGAATCCCGGACCCGATTTTATTTGGTTTTTCAAAAATTTATCCGGATATTTTGTCAGCCGGAGAATCCCCTGATTCTCTTTCTTGATGATTTACAATGGGCCGACGCTGCTACGCTCGGACTGATGGAGCGGATAATCACGGATGAAGATACGCAATATCTGTTTTTTATCGGGACCTGTAGTGAAGATGACATCACTGATGATCATCCCCTGATCCCCATTGAAGCAATAAAAAAAAGCGGGGTTGTTGTCAATCATATGGCCCTGTCTCACCTGAAACCTGAAGACATTGAAGACCTTGTCACGGATACCTTTGGGAAACTGGAAACTGGAAACTGGAAACTGGAAACTGGAAATTTGAAACTGGAAACTGGAAACTTGAAACCCTCACCCGGCACTCCGCATCCTGTTTCAAGTCTTGTGTTTCAGAATACTGGCGGTAATCCCTTATTGATCCGTCAGTTTCTGAAAACTTTGTATCGGAAAAAGCTGATTGTCTTCAATTCTGAAGAAAGAAAGTGGGATATGTCAGCTCTTAGTTATCAGTCATCAGTTATCAGTGAGGAACTGTCACCAACGCCAGGACTGACAACTGACAACAAAGCAGCTCATCTCAGGATTGGCAGACAGCTGTTGGCTGCACAATCTGAGTTGTCAGTCACATATTTGAATCTGGGGCATGAGCTGATCAGGGATATTCAGGAAAAGATTCAGTTGGCGGAGCTGAACCTCAGGGCAGGTAAAAAGGCAAAACATATAGCTGCTTATTCAGAATCGCTGCATTATTTTCGTATGGGATGCGATCTCATCGAACCGTATATTCGGCAGCGTCCAGGGCCCGGTTTGCGGACAGGCCACGATGAACTGGTTTTTGACTTGTACAAGGAACGGGCGGAACTTGAATATTTAAATAAAAATTTTGAGCAATCAGAAGCATGTATTCAAACACTTTTGGACTGGGCAAAGTCACCTGTTAAAAAAGCTGAACTCTATAATATTTTGATTATACAAAAAAAATTGCAAGACAGATATGAAGATGCGATTCACGCCGGGAGAACAGGTCTTTATCTCTTAGGTATCAAGCTGCCTGAAGATGATTTGCAAACAGCCATCCGTACAGAACTCGCCGAAGTTCACGACAACCTTAAAGGCAGGGATATCGCTTCGTTGATTGATATGCCGGAAATGACGGTACCGGAAAAGAAAGCGGCGATGAAATTACTTATGAATTTAAGCAGACCAGCTTATTTTTATCACTCGGATATCTGTTCATGGACAGTCATAAAAATGGTGAATATCTCTCTCCGATATGGCCATGTCCCTGAATCATCAGTTGGCTATGCCGGATATGCACAGCTGTCGGCTCCCAGTTTCCAGTTTCCAGTTTCCAGTTTCCAGTTTCCAGTTTCCAGTTTCCAGTTTCCAGTTTCCAGTTTCCAGTTTCCAGTTTCCAGTTTCCAGTTTCCAGTTTCCAGTTTCCAGACCGGATATGCGTTTGCTCTCCTGGGCCTGAGACTCAGTGAAAAGTTTTATCAGTTAGCTTATAAATCCGAGTGTTGTTTTTTAATCAGTGCGTTTTTAAATCACTGGGTGAAACATATTAAATGGTCAGAATCCTTTAACACTGAGGGGTATGAAGCGGGGCTGGCATCCGGTGATTTGGAATGTGCGGGGTATATTCTGGCTTTTAATAAGTCTCTTCAGTCATTCTGCCGGGGCAAAAACATAGGGCGCATACTTGCTGACCTTGAAAAATTTTTACGGTTCGCCCGAAAAACAAAAAATCAGTTAGCATATGATGTCATTTTGGGATGTCATAATGTGGTACTGAATCTGAGCGGTCTGATCGCTGAAAAATTTTCTTTTGATACTGCCGAAATCACAGAGCATCAGTATCTGTCTGACTGCCATTCTCATGGAAGTTTCGCAGCCCTGGCCAATTATCACATTCTTAAATCCCAGGTCCTCTGGCTCTATGGAAAACCTGATCTGGCCCTTGAATCCGCCCACAGCGCCGAAGAATCTCTCAGCTTTGTCAGAGGCACAATTCTGATTGCCGAACATAATTTTTACACCTCGCTTATTCTGACGAGCCTTTATCCATATACCTCAGGAGAGAAGCAGAAACAATATCAGATAAAAATAGAAGCCAATCAGAAGCAGATGAAGGTCTGGTCGGACGAGTGTCCGGAAAATTTTCTTCACAAATATCTTATGATTCAGGCGGAAACACTTCGTATTTCCGGCAAACTGGAAGAGGCGGTGCTTTTATACGACAAGGCAATTGAATCTGCCGGTGAAAATGAATTCACTCAGAATGAAGCCCTGGCAAACGAACTCGCGTCAAAATTCTGGCTTGCAAGAGGCAAGACCGACATAGCCAAGCTTTATATGAAAATGGCCCATTACGGATACCGTCTATGGGGAGCAAAGCGCAAGGCAGAGGATTTGGAAAAAGAACATTCCTGTATTCTGGCTGACCCGGCTCCGCAGGCCCGGTCCGAGACTGAGGAAATCAGTGCCGCGTCCAGATATGCTGTGGGAGATTCTTCGGTATTTCTTGATATGGCCACTGTTATGAAAGCATCTCAGGCGATTTCAGGCGAGATCGTTCTGGAGAACCTGCTGAAAAAACTGATGGACATCGTAATGGAGAACGCGGGGGCTGAAAAAGGATTTCTGATATTGAAATCAGATACCCAGCCAGTGTCTGACACAAGATTTAAAAGCCGCGGAGAACTCATGGCCGAGGCCTATGTGTCCTCAGACAAACATAAAGAGGCCATGTTTGAACCTGTTTCCATTGAAGAATGTAAAGAATTATCGTCTGCCATTGTCCGTCATGTGGCAAAAACCCATAAGAATGTTGTTCTGAACGACGCGTCAGGCGAGGGCATTTTTACCCGGGATCCATATGTGATAAAAAAGAAGCCTCGTTCAGTTCTTTGTATTCCCATTATCCGGCCCCCTCATCATGAGACCGAGGGAAGAATAATCGGTCTTTTATATCTGGAGAACAACAGTACCCCGGGAGCGTTCACACCCGACCGGGTCGAAGTCCTCAGACTCCTCTCTTCTCAGGCGGCAATATCCATTGATAATGCAAGACTTTACACAAAATATCATTCTCTCTGTGAAAACGCGGTGGAAGGCATCTTCCAGATCACCCGGGATGGCCGTTTTCTCAGCGCAAATCCTTCCGCTGCCCGAATTATGGGCTATGATTCTCCGGAAGAACTCATTTCCTCTGTCACCGACATTGGAAAACAATTATATGTTTTTCCGGAAGATCACAAGACATTTGAGCGCATTGTCCGCCAGGAAGGACAGATTATCGGATTTGAAGCGCAATTTTGCAGGAAGGATTATGCTGTGATCTGGGTCTCCGTATCCGCCCGAACCGTGTGTGACAGCCGCGGCAATATCCTTTATTATGAGGGGTCTTTTTTGGACAGAACAGCCGCTTATGAGAAAATGAAAGCGGAAAGAGAGCGGAAGGCCGCAGAGGCTGCCAATGCTGCCAAGAGCGACTTTCTCGCCGCTATGAGTCACGAAATTCGGACCCCTATGAACGCTATCATCGGGCTTACCGGACAGGTATTGAAGACCGAACTGAACCTCAGACAGCGGAATTACCTGAAAAAAGTAAGCTCATCAGCCCATGCCCTTCTCGGGATATTGAATGATATCCTTGATTTTTCCAAGATTGAAGCCGGAAAGATTGACATGGAGGAAAGAGATTTTCAATTGCAGGAGATTCTGGAACAACTCGCGGACCTGTTCTCGGATCAGGCCGCGGAAAAGGGAATTGAGATTATTATCAGCAAAGGGCGGAATGTTCCCAGCGCACTGAGGGGGGACGCTTTACGCCTGAAGCAGATTCTCATTAATCTTATGAGCAATGCTGTCAAGTTTACTGAGACAGGTAAAATTATCCTCAGCGTCACCTCTGCTGAAAATACGCAGGATCGGTCTCTGCTCTCTTTTTCTGTCAGAGACACCGGTATTGGGATATCAGAGGAGAACATTGCAAAACTCTTTTCTCCCTTTACCCAGGCAGATGATTCTGTCACCAGGAATTACGGCGGAACCGGCCTGGGGTTAGCCATATCCAAAAAACTGGCCGGCCTGATGGGAGGGGAGATTTCTGTGGAAAGTGAGCCTGGAAAGGGAAGCGCATTTTCTTTTATGCTTTCTTTCAGACGACAACCTGAGGAAAATGAGCCTGCCCACAGCCTGATCAGCGAACTTTGCGGTTTAAGAACGCTGATTGTGGATGCGGATGACATCAGCAGAGAAGCGATAAAGGATATGATGCCTTTCGGTATTGAAACAGAGTTCGCTGCTTCCGGTGAAGAAGCGCTGATAAAGCTGAAAGCGGCTGCTGCCGCGAACACCCCGTGCCAGCTAGTGGTAATGGACTTGAATTTACCTGGTACTGACGGCATTGCCACGTCCAAAAAGATAAGGGAAGACCCCCGGCTTTCTGATATCCCTGTAATCATGATCGCAGCTTTTGGAAAAGAACAGGAGATGAGTCTCAGGGAAAAAACAGGAACAGACATCTTTCTCATTAAACCCCTGAAACAGTCCGTGCTTATTGATACCCTGACAGAGATTTTTGAAATTGGAGAGTTGAAACTTGAAACTGGAAACTTGAAACTGGAAACCGGAAACAGGGAACCCGATTTTCAAGTTTCAGATTTCAAGTTTCAAATTTCAACGCTTCTGGTGGAAGATAATGACATCAACCAGGAACTGGTGACGGATATATTGAATGATGCAGGTGTCGCGGTGGAAACCGCGAACAACGGAAAAGAGGCCGTCGAAGCAATATGCGGGAACTCACCGGCTGAGTGTCCTTACGACGCCGTGTTCATGGATATCCAAATGCCGGAGATGGACGGAGTTGAGGCCACAAGGCTCATTCGAAACTGGGAAGAAGAATATAAGGCTGATATCTCAAATCTTACGCAGACCACAGGCTATCAGCTCTCAGCGGTCCGTTCTCAGCTGCCCGTCATCGCCATGACCGCCCATGCCATGAAGGGAGACCGTGAAAAATACCTGAACGCGGGCATGAATGATTATATCTCCAAACCCATAGACCCGGAAAAGCTGCTTGCGATATTGGAAAAATGGACAAAAAAAGAAAGCTGTTCAAATTTAAAAAAGCAGCGTAAGGAATGTCAGTTGTCAGCCGTCAGCTATCAGTTGCCCGGAATTGATGTTGAATCCGGATTGCAGCGGTTCCGGGGAAACAAGACGCTTTTCATCAGGCTTTTACGGAATTTTGTCATGAATTATGCTGTCATTGCTGATGAAATAAGAGACGGTCTTGCTGACAATGACACGGAAAAAGTACGGAGACTGGTTCATACGCTCAAAGGGACCGCAGGCAACCTCTCTGCAACAGAATTGTTTTTGGCTGCCCAAAACCTGGAAAGTGCTATCAGAGAAAAACAGTCAGATACCGGGACAGATGTTGAACAGATGATCTGCGATATGGAAGATGCATTGCTACAGGTGATGGAGTCGGTAAGGATTTTTGAGGAAATTCCGGAAATAAAATATGAAGACAACCGTTCAGCAGAGGAAGAGACGCTGAATCTGTCTGAAATCAGACCCATGCTGGCCGGACTTGACAAGCTTCTTACTGAAAATAACATAGAGGCTGAATCCCAGATTGAATCCCTTAAAAAATATATGATTCCTTACGGACTTCGGGAGGAGCATCAGCAACTTGAAGCCCAAATCGCCCGATTTGACTTTAAAAGCGCACAAAAAATTTTGGCTAAAATTATTGAAATTTTGAATTTTTGAATTTTTGAATTTGAAAACGGAGTGCCGGACTTACAGTTTGGCAATTCTCCGAATGAGTGAGGAGAAAAATATGAAGATTGTCGTCATCATACCTTCGAGATACGGGTCAACCCGGTTTGAAGGAAAGCCGCTTGCCCTTATTTCAGGAAAACCCATGATACAAAGGGTCTATGAGAGGGCAAAACAGGCGGCATGCGTCACAGATGTTGTCATTGCCACGGATGATTCTCGGATTTTTGATGCTGTAACAAAATTCAGCGGCAACGTGGTCATGACTTCCGCTGAGAACCGATCCGGTACAGACAGGGTCGGAGAGGTTGCAGAAAAAATGGGGCTTGGTCCTGATGATATTGTGGTAAATGTGCAGGGGGACCAGCCGCTTCTTGATCCCCGCTGTCTTGATGAGGTTGTAGCGCCTTTGAAACTCGGAATTCAGAATTCGGAATTCGCAATGAGTACGCTTGCTTTTAAAATTGAGAATCCGGATGAAATAGCCCATTCAAAGAATGTGAAAGTCACTTTTGACAACAGGGGGGTTGCACTTTATTTTTCCCGATCCCCGATCCCTTATGGCCGTGACGCTTCTCTCCGTTTTGATACTTACAAACACTTGGGGGTTTATGCTTACACAAAACGCTTTCTGGAGATATTCAGAGAACTCCCCGAGGGAAGACTTGAGGCGATTGAAAAACTGGAACAACTGCGGGCCCTTGAAAACGGCCATAAAATCATGGTCGTAGTCACCTCCTATGACTCGCCTGAAGTGGATTTGCCGGAGGATATCGCCCGAGTTGAAAAGTTGAAACTTGAAATTTGAAGCTGACAAGTTGAATGTTTTCTAGCGAATATCTTGTTCGATAATATCTTCGGGTAAGGGGCCGACTGGCGGCTTTAAGGGCTTGGTCGCCGGAAGGCTGTTTTTCTGAGGGACTGATTTCAAAATCTTTTCAAGTTCCTTCAACTGCTTCTGAACGGCTTTTATTTTGTCTTCTTTGTTTTTGAGATTCTTGTTTATGGAATCCAGTTTCTGCTGGTAAATTTCTTTATGGTTTTGAAGCGCGAGGTAGATGACGTCTTTATGCTCTTCAATTGCAGTGTCCATGGCCTCTTTGTCTATTTTACCTGGCGAAGAGGCAGAAATTCTCTCCTCTAATTTACGAATTTCTTCCTCCTGGGTATTTGCTGCTTCAGCAAGGCTTGTCAGTTCTTCTTGCAGTTTGCTGATTGCTTCATCAGGATGAGTGATTGTTTCTTCAATTGCTGCCACTTTTTCTCGTAACGTACTGATTTCCTCTTCCGGGTTCTTCATTGTTTCAGAGAGTTTTGCCAATTCTTCTGTAAATTTTTCCTCAATTACTTTTATTTCTGGTGTCATATCAGCAGATTTCAGACCGTCCAATTCCTTACGAACAGGTTCTATCATTTTTTCAATACTGCTGATTTTTCCGATAATGCCTTCCCATTCTTTTTTATTTATTTCAAAGGCCCTGATTTTATTAATGCCCGCTTCTGTTTTTCTGAGATCATTTTTCAAAGAAGTGGTTGTGTCTTCAAGGGTTGCAAGAACTTCCTCCAGGGACGATACTTTTTTTGTCAATAATGCCTCAAATTCCCCATACTGAGCAGAGAGTAATGAGAATCTTGATTCAAAATGCTGTGAAAGCTTTTGCACTTCTGTGGATTCTGAACTATGTATCTTCGCAAATCTTTTTTCTATCTCAAGATAGGCGAATCCTCCTGTAATACCGATCAGAAAGAAGATGAGAATGAAAATGAGTGTTATCCTCCGGCTTAATGTTTCAACCCGTCTGTTCTCTCTCCATACATGCTCCTTTCTTGCCTGAAAAAGTGATTCGGGCCTTTCATCATCATCAACATTAAATTTGAAACTGGAAGGTTGTTCCTTTTCTTTTTCCTTTTTTTCTATGTCCATTTAATTACATCCGTATTTTTTGGGGAAAATTCCATAAGAAAGGAATTAAATCCTGCTTCTTATAATCCTCTTCTTATAGCAAGTCCCTGTAGCAAAGGCAGGTTTTATGATTTCCTGTGCAAAGAACGAAAAAATGCGATCATCGAGTACTGTTTTTTATATATAGCTCCTTTCCGATGTTTCTGCAAGCAAAATAAGCATGGATTTTATTTAATTATATTAGTTGATTATAAGCAAATAAAAATAAAACTGATTATAACGGATTTAGGGGATGCCGACAAAGCCCGCGGGGCGATATCTTTGTGGCATTTATCATGCCGGGCCGACAAAGCCCCGCAGGCTTGGCGGGGGACTGCAAACCTGCGGCTACAAATATGCCGCCCTTACAGGGCTTGGTCGGCTTCCCCTCAATCCGTTATAATCAGTTTCTTTTCACTCGATGTTCAATTTTTTTTGATCCGATCCGGCCGGAGAGTCTGTCATTTCTGCAAAAGCGGGAATCCGTTTTTTGCAGATTTTACGAATCCGGAAGCAGCGGAATCCTGCTTTCGCAGGCTTGGGCGTGAGTTCAGTCGAACGGAATGACAGAAAAAAACGTGATCATCGAGTTTCAAATTTTTACCAGTTCATATTCACGGTTCCCGATACCCAGCTTTTGAGCGTACTCAAGCTGGATGGGCCAGTCAACATCGGGATATAACCCTTTGAACTTATCCTCACCCGGTCTGACATTTTTCTCAATACAGGACCCGGGAAGAGCATGTTCCTGATTCACAAGGTCAGCAAATGCCTGGTCAATGGCAACTTCACTACCGTACACTTTTTTTAACTATTTTTAATTATTATATAAAGACGACCATAGTTGGTTTGAAATTTAAATAACTGTTTGTTTTTTAAATTTTTTTAAGATTCACCATCGGCTGTTTTTTCTGAGTAAATATTACTCATCTGAGATTATGACACAAAAAAATCTTAACAGAAAAATATAATAATGGTATGACAGCTTTCAGAAAATAACAGATAACAGGGAGGCTGTCATGAGCGACAATGTGAACAGATATCGTGAGATCAGAAAGGCTTTGGACAATATGTATCCGAAACAGCCGAAGGGAAACGAGGCCCGGCGCCTGAACACGCTGGCCGCGATAATCAGCGGCATCACGGGGAGCGGGAGCTGCCAGCTTCCGAAAATTGCAGGCAAAGTTCCGGATGAGAACGCCGCGCCGGCGAGTGTGGAAAAGCGTATAAAACGTTGGATTTCCAATGACAGCATTGAATCTGAAACATTTTTTCTGCCGTTCGCACAGGCGCTGCTGATCAGTCTGGGACTTTCCGAAATTGTGCTGGCAATGGACGGAAGCACGGTCGGCCGGGGATGCGTAACCCTGATGATCAGTGTGATTTATAAAAAACGTGCCCTGCCCCTTGCTTACACGGTGGTCAGAGGTAAGAAAGGTCATTTCCCGGAAGAAAGCCATGTCGGACTGGTCGGGGAGGTTGCCAACGTGATACCGGAATCCGCGCAGAAGGTTATTTTTCTTGGTGACGGAGAGTTCGACGGTGTCGGTTTGCAAAAAAATCTGGCCGAACGGGGATGGCTGTATGTGTGCCGAACGGCATATAATACCAAAATTTTTTGGGACGGAGAGGAGCATCGTCTTAATGTTCTCGGTGTGTTCACGGTTCCGGACAGCTATCGGTACATACGCAATGTTTTGTTCACAAATAAAAAATACGGACCGGTGACGGTTGTCGTCTGGTGGGCGAAAGGAAATAAGGAACCGATATATCTGGTTACGAATATGAGATCGCCCTGGGAAGCCTGCCAATATTATTCCAAACGGTTTCGTATCGAAACATTTTTTTCCGACCAGAAAAGCCGGGGGTTTAATATTCATAAAAGTCATATTTCCGACCCTGACCGGTTGCGCCGCCTTATGATCGGAGCGTGTCTTGCCTACATCTGGATTGTGTTCCTGGGAACACTGGCAACGGAACAGGGCTGGGACAGAATTATTCACCGTGCCGACCGATGTGATCTGAGTCTCTTTCAATTAGGTCTGAGCCTGTTGGAATATTTTTTAAATTACGACATACCTGTTCCGGTTGCCTTTCAAATGTTCAATCCGACTCTCTAGTCATCAATCATAAACGGAACCTGTGTCACATACAATTTATAAAATAAAATCAGATTATTATAAAAAGTGTACGGTAGTGAAATGGCAACAGGGTCTTTTGAGGCAACAACGCCGATATCTCTGACAATAGGGGCATCGTTGTTGGCACAGCAGTCACATGCCGGGGAGATATTGTTGATAAAGTTTACATACAACGATCTGCTTTCTTTACCTTTTAATACGCCAGCCGTGTATTCTGCCATTTTTTCCAGAAAAACAGGGATAGATTCTCCCCATTGAATCCCTATGGCGCTGTTGGGGCAAATCAGGATACACTCCGCACAGCCGATACATTTTTTTTCATCAATTACAGCCTTTTCCTCTGCCAGAGAAAGTGCATGTTGCGCGCAATGTTCCACACAATCCCCGCACCCCACGCATTTCTCTTCTTCCACTTTCGGACACAGACCTGAATGCTGGGCCATCTTTCCCCGGCGGGATGCGCATCCCATTCCCAGATTTTTAATGGTTCCTCCGAAACCGGAAAGCTCATGGCCTTTAAAATGCGCCACGGATATCAGCGCATCTGCCTCAGCAATTTCAGACCCGATATAAACCTTTTTAAAATGTTTTCCGTTGACACTCACAGCAGTTTCTGTTTTTCCTCTCAGACCGTCGGCAATCACAACGGGCGCATCCACCACAGCATAGGCAAAACCGTTCTGAATGGCTGTCATCACATGACTGACTGCATTTCCCCGTGTGCCTGCGTAGAGCGTGTTGGCATCTGTGAGGAAGGGTTTGCCGCCATGATTTTTAATGCTTTCAACGATCTTCCGCAGAAATATGGGGCGAATAAACGCCGCATTTCCCGTCTCTCCGAAATGGAGTTTCACTGCCACAAGGTCTCTTTTTTTAAAGGTTTCTGAAAGCCCTGCTGTTTCCAGAAGTCTTCCGAGCTTTGCAAAAAGGTTTTCCTTAGGCGTTGTTCTCAAATCCATAAACCAGACCGTGCTTTTCATAATATCCTCCTGATTTAGTTGATGAGTGTATTGATAAGTACCTGACCATAAGTTTTCGATATTTGCCCGGGGAAGAAACCCGGGTTTTTTCCCGGAATGATCCGCCGACCCTGAGGGAAAAACCCGGGTTTCTCCGCGGTTTGCAGAAAAAAAGATGTATAAAAAACTTTTGATCGGGTACTTGGTTGATAAGTGTGTTAATCTCGTTCTGCCCTCCTGCTGATCTTGTTCCGGGCGTGTTTATAAGTCGGGGAGAAGTGCTGAAATGAAATCCGGCCTCCGGCCATTTTCATTGCTCTTACTTTTGTTCAGGATGTGGCAACAGATTAGGGGAATATCAGCAGATTGAAAAATTTCGGAGTTCCGCCTTCAGGCAATCCGAAATTCCAGAGACATCTCTCTGTTTTCATGAGGACTGCATCAAGGCTGAACTCCGAAATTTTTCTGGATTAATCTGAGGTTTTCAATCTGCTGAATATGCTTTATTTTAGCGGGGCAATATAAGGTTCTAATAAATTTTTCAAAGCCCGTTTGTCTTTCGTCCGATAAATATAATAATCAGAATCTATTGTAATTATATCTTTTATTCCGGTCAGTTCTGAGACAACTAATAACGAGCCGTCCGCTAAATCCATCGGAATATCTGAGTATTTTTCTGAAAGCTCAATCAGTCGTTCCAAATGTTCATCTCTGAGACTTGCGATGCGAATCGCACCCTTATAAAGCCATTTTAGGAAATCAATCTGAACTCTTACATTGAAATCAAGCATATGGGTTGTTTCAGTTATCACAGGCCATGTTGTAATAAGGCTGCCAAAATAATCTGAGAGGAACTTTTTTACGATATCATGAAATTTATCGCTTTTATCAAAAAGTGCGATGAGAGGACCGGCATCAATGAGAGTGTTTTTCACAAAGCTTTTCCTTTAGTATTTTTTTGTAATTTTGTGAAAGTCTGCCGTCTCCGCTACCGTATTTTCCGAACAGATCCCTTCCGAGATCATACGGAACTGCTTTCTGATAATAACCGTCAAAATATAGCTGAAGTGCTTTCTTTATAATCTCAGATGTTGTGATATTTTCATCTTTGGCAATTTGTTCCACTTTTGTTTCATAATCTGACGGAAGATTTATAGAAATCATATTATCACCTCTCCGGTTTGCTAATGCTGCTTTTTTCCCCGAGTGTAAAATTTTGGCACTGGTTCCGTTCAATGGGATTTTCTGGAAAAATCGTCCGAATTTGTTTGAAAAATCAGCAGATTGTCCGGATTTTGACGTGACCATATAACAGCCTGATTTTATAAAATTCTCCATTAAACGGAACCCGTCCCGAAATTTTCAGTCCGGCTACAATAGCCCTGTTTCCAAGCCAATAGGCTGTAATCTGAAAGCAAGCGTAAATGAAAATCAATAATGTGTCAAGCAGAAGCAGAAAATTCAGCGTTTTGATTGAAAGCTGAATTTTATACATTAAATAGCGAGGCTATTGTCCATTATACCAAAACTGTCATCTCGTTCTCGTTCCCACGCTCCCGCGTGGGAACGAAATGAGCAGGTAAAATACCAAACACCTTTTATTTTAACCTGATCTTAACGGAATTTGCATGGGCATCCAGTCCTTCGATTTCAGCCAGCCGGACAATATCCTCGGCCTCTTTTTTAAATGTGGCCTCGGAATAGTGAATCAGACTGGTTTTTTTGATGAAATGATCCACTGAAAGCGCGGACGCGAACCGTGCCGTACCCGCGGTGGGAAGCACATGATTTGGCCCGGCAATATAGTCACCCACCGGTTCCGGCGTATAATTCCCCATAAAGATGGCCCCCGCGTTTCGAATCTGTCCGATATACTCAAACGGGTCCTTTATCTGAAGTTCAAGATGCTCCGGCGCGATGCGGTTTGCAAGTTCCGCGGCAGCCGCAAGATCAGGAACAACAAGGATGACCCCGTATTTTTCAAGGGATTCCCTGGCAATTTCTTTCCGGGAAAGACATTCCACCTGTTTTTCCACAGCAGCGGCAGCAGCCTTTGCAATCGCTTCTGAATCTGTCACCAAAATGGCAGATGACAACGGGTCATGTTCGGCCTGTGAAAGAAGATCAGCCGCGATAAATTCCGGGTTTGCCGTATGATCCGCAATCACCAGAATTTCACTCGGACCGGCAATCATGTCAATGCCCACGGTTCCTGATACAATTTTTTTGGCAAGGGTCACATAAATATTTCCGGGTCCCACAATGACATCTGCTTTGGGAATGGTTTCCGTGCCATACGCGAGCGCCGCAATGGCCCAGGCACTCCCGGCCTTGAATATGGCATCCGCGCCCACTTTTTTCGCGGCAACGAGGAGATAGGGATTTACGGTTCCCTCCTTTGTCGGCGGGGTCATCATGGAAACATGCCTCACACCGGCAATTTTGGCAGGAATGACCCCCATCAGAACAGAGGAGACCAGGGGAGTCATTCCCCCTTTTGCCCCGGGAACATAAACCCCTGCCGCACCCACCGGGTTCACCATCTGTCCCAGAAGCGTTCCGGGCCTTTCTGTATTAATCCAGGATTTGCTTAACTGGTGTTTATGAAATGCTTTGATCTGCGACACGGCACGATCTAAAGATTTTATAAAGGCTTTGTCCACCTCTTTTTCAGCAATATCTGTTTCATCAGGTGTCACCTGAAGGGATTCTGCTGTTAAATCAGGAGCGTCAAAGCGTTTGGTGTATTTAACAACCGCCTTGTCCCCATTTTCTCTGACATCCTCGATAATGCGGGTAATTTCGGCGATATCTTCTTTTCTGAAATCAAGCCCGCGGTTTGAAATAGCTATAACTTTTATTTTAGCTGATTCTGATGGATAGTTATAAATTTTCATATTCAAAACTTTCTGTTATTTTAAAAGATTATAAATTGCTGAGGTCATAAAAGGGCTTTGTCATCAAAATATTGATTGACATACTTTGATATATCGGTGCAAGTTAAAAATTTTTTAATTAACATATAAGAATTCACGGGATGAATGAACTGCAAGCTGTCCCCTGCCCTGTGTGATTCTTGTAATTTCAAATAAAATCGGAGGAATTAAAGTACATGAAGGAAAACAGAATTTATAATTTTAACGCGGGACCTGCCGCACTTCCCCTTCCTGTTCTTGAGGAAATCAAAGACTCATTTTTAAATTTTAACGGATCAGGTATGTCCATTACGGAAGTCAGCCACAGATCCAAATGGTTTGATGATGTTATAAATGATGCCATTGCCAGGACCAAACGGCTTTTAAAGCTAAATGACAAATTCCAAGTCCTGTTTTTCCAGGGCGGTGCCAGCACGCAGTTCTGCATGATTCCCATGAATTTTCTGAAGCAAGGCCAGTCCGCGGATTATGTGAATACTGGCACATGGTCCACCAAAGCCATAAAGGAAGCTCAGATACAGGGAAAATCTGTCAATGTTGTCGCGTCATCCGAAGATAAGAATTTTTCCTATATCCCCAAAGATATCCCTTTCAACAGTGATGCCGTTTATACCCACATCACATCCAACAACACCATCAAGGGGACCCAGTGGGCAAATTTTCCTGATACAAAAGGCGTTCCCCTGATTGCAGATATGTCCTCTGATATCATGTGCAGAGCATTTGATCCGAATCCGTTTGGTCTTATTTATGCGGGCGCACAGAAAAACATCGGTCCGGCCGGTGTGTGCATGGTGATTATCCGGGAAGATATGTTGGAAATGGTTCCGGATTCCCTGCCCAGCATGTTGAAATACACGACATTCAGCGCAAAGAACTCCATGTACAACACCCCGCCCTGTTTTGCCATTTACACGATTCAGCTTGTGATGAAATGGCTGGAAGAGACCATCGGGGGCCTTGACAAGATGGAAGAAATAAATCGGAAAAAGGCGGGGGATCTGTATTCCTTTATGGATTCCGGTGAGTTCTACAGGGCCACTGCTGAACCTGACAGCCGTTCCCTGATGAATGTCACCTTCCGCCTTCCCAGCGAAGAACTGGAACAGGCTTTTGTTCAGAAAGCTTTGGAAAATGGCTTCGGCGGCCTGAAAGGACATCGGTCCGTTGGCGGTTGCAGAGCATCCATTTATAATGCCACAACGCCCGATGCAATAGAATCGCTTGTTGATTTTATGAAAACATTTGAAAAAGAAAACGGATGATCCCAAATGGCCCGGTCGTTTTTGTTGCCGGGCTGTTTTTTTCAGAAGATGATGTGGCATCCTTCATCGAAGCTGAAAAGCAGTTCACACTTTTTTCGACCTGTACAACAATTTTATAAATTGTTCTGTGATGAAGCGTGAACTGACAAATAAAGGATGCCAATATTTATATAAAAATTTTTTTTTAAAGAGGCGGTTAGGAGGTATCCGGACGGATAGTTTTATAATTTTACTGAATCAGATTTATTAATTTGCGGAGATTCGTTTGATGAGAATTAAATCTGTTATGAATAACACTTTAATCCTTAACTGCATTAAGTATCTGAACCAATAACTTTCTGACATTCCCGATACGGCGACGGCCTGAAAATCACACCATGTGATTCAGGGAAAAGTTACGAAACTTCTGCAAAGATACTGAATCTCAGCAGCTATCAGAAACATCATGAAGGAGAGAAAAAATGGAAATTGAGTTGAGATGGAAAAACTGTACATGGATAATGGCCCTGCTTGCATGGGCGGTCTTCGCTTTTGCAGTACTCATCTGGAGCTGGCATCTGATGGGAGAGGTGTGGCATAAATCTTATTTTATTCCGATTCTGGGATATTATGTTTTTGTTTCCATCTGTCAGAGTCATTATTTTAAGGCAACCATGACCCCGAACTGGGAAGGGCTTCTGAGGCAATGGGTCTCTTTGTCAAGCGCTGTTTTTATTTTCATCATTCACGGATGGATAATGAGACATATCATCGGCGTGCCGGAAAAACTGATCATGGCCGGACAGTTTATCTTTATTGTTCTGGGCTTCTTTTTCTTTGGCTGGGATGATTTTCTGTTCAAGGGCCAGTTGTCCAAATGGATAAAACATGACAGTCTGAAAGCGCTTTTCTGGTATATGATTATGTGGCTTGTCTGGTATCCGCTGTTTGCCATGGACGGGGGAATATGTTCAGCCCTGGGTAAATTCGACGGACTGACCTTTAATTGGCTTCTGGGATCATTTCAATGGGTGATTATGATGTCCATGATGATTGCCATTACATGGAATGATTTTCTGGAAACGGTTTCTTTTCCGAGCAACTATGTCAGGGGTATTTTGCTTTTCGCATTCTGCCTCATCGCAGGGTTTATCATCGCTTATCTGTGTTACTCGGGCATCAATATTTTTGCTCCGGACCTTAAAGCATCTGAGAAATGGCATCATGTGCTTTATATGGGAACCTATCCGCTCATTCCCATGATCCTGTTCGGTGTCTATTCAAATCATTTTAACCATATTCAGGATATCAAGAAAAAGACTTTGGCCCGGACAGCCTTTGTCGTGGCGATGATTGTAACAGGATATCTGATATTTCATTATGTCATCGCCCCCACCAACGTCTTTGGGGAGCATCACTGGGTTCATCATTTTGATCTGGCATTTAACTTTACCATTGCCATCATGCTTCTGACCCATCACTGGTTTAATGGACGACTGGGATTTGTGACCGTCAGAATGCGGGAACCCGGAACTTCTTAAAACTGATTTTCATGGGGGATAAAAGACCATGGTCTTCCCCCTTTGTCAGCTTATGAAGTGATTCACAGGGAGGATTTGTTTCCTCCGGAAAAGTTGCTATCCGTCCGATACCTCATTCCAGTACGTCCCAAGCCTCTGATAATCCGCGGGGAAACGTCATCAGCGTGACCCTGCGGTTTTTCTTCTCATAATACGAAAGTTTCAGAATCTTTCTTAACACCTAACACCTAACACCTAACACCCAACACCCAACACCTAACACTTCCTAATTAACATGTTCCAATTTGGATATCACCCGATGTTTTGCGATTTGCCGGACGGGGATAATTTAAAGAGGCTGAGTTTACAAAATTTGTAAACAAGTTTACAAATTTTGTAATTAAATAACATACTGATTTAATAGCAATAAAAAAACATGGGATTTTTATCGAACATTTTTTATTTAAATTCAGAAGGTTGTAAACTTACAAATTTTGTAAACTTATGATAACTTAATCAATAATAAGATTTAACAATTGTTCTTCCTTAAATTTTTTATTTCATATAAATACAAAATGTTATTAAAAAACTAATAAAATTTTGAAGTGTATGGCATGATCATTGCTTATTATACAAAGTAAATTTAAATTATATTGAGGAGGTGATAAGAAAAAGTTTGAAAATTTTTTTATAATTTTATACTTTGGTTGATTTTATTAAATTAAATTTATTTAAAAAGGAGAATTTCACATGCTACAGAAAATCAGAGGTAATGACCAAAAAGGTTTTACCCTTATTGAGTTGATGATCGTTATCGCCATTATCGGTATTTTGGCGGCTATTGCTATTCCGAACTTTATTGCGTATCGGAAGAGAGGTTACAACTCCCAGGCTAATGCTGATGTTAAAAATGCTTTTACCTCATGCCAGGCTTATTTTGTAGATTATACGGGTATGGACTGTAGTCTTAACGGGGCATCATCGTCCGGGTGGAAGAAATCAGAGGATACTGCCTGTAGTATTACAGGGCCCTCAACTGCTTTGTCAATCCATTGTACTCATCCTGAAGGGGATAAACAGTTTAGTACTGACGATACCGGAGAGATTACAGAGTGGCATTATGAGTAGATATCAAAAGTTCGTTGTGCCGCTATTCAGACGGGCGATTGCGGTCGCATTCGAGCTTAATTGTCTGAATTTTATAGGCGTTACTTAAAAAAAAATTACGGACTTTTGATCTGCTGTTAATGGTTTTTGAAAGCGGAGAAGGAGATATCACCTTCTCCGCTTTTGTAATTTTCAAGAAGTCTCTCCTTCTTCTGAGTACTCTGTTGCAATTACGCCCGGTCAGTTCATTAAATCTGAAAATGCCAAAAATTCCCCTGCCGCATTTCTGAATCATTATGACAGATATCATTTGCTTATCAGGTATATGTGTTCTTGTGGTAGGAATGGGGCGCTTTATTCTGGATAGGATCGGTATCCGTTCGGTATCCTTGGGTCAGGACGTGATAATCTCCGCAGGAACAGGCTTGGGCGTTCTGAGCTATTCTGTTTTTATTCTGGGCATATTCCAATGCCTTTTTCCTGTTGTCCTGTATATTTTATTAGGAATATACGCGGCATTCTCTCTGAGCGGATGGCTCATCTTACGAAGGTCGTGGCTGAACCTTCGGACGCTGAACAAAAAGGATAACAGACTCTCTTTTTCAGATATATGTATCAGCGTTATTTTAGGTATATCGCTTCTGGGCGCTCTCCTGTTTGTTCTGACACCGGCCATCGGAAATGACGCGCTCACATATCACCTGGCAGTTCCCAAACTCTTTTTAGAACATCACGGATTTTTTTTTATCCCGGGCAATATATTTTCTCACTATCCCCTGAACAGCGAAATGCTGTTCCTCATCGCCCTTGTCCTGCGAGGTGATATTCTGGCCAAAGGCATTCATTTTGCCATGGCAATGTTCACCCTCGGGGCCCTGTGGCAGTTTACCAGGGATTATATCTCCGAAACCGCTTCTTTCCCTCTGATCCTTCTTATCTTTTTCACCATTCCGTCCGTTTTTATGAACGCCCATATGGCATATAACGATATGACCCTCACATTTTATACGTTTTTAGCTGTTTACACGTTTATGAACTGGTTCAGCCAAAAAGGATCCCGGTGGATTATCTTATGCGGTCTGTTTTCCGGCCTGGCCATGGCCACGAAATACGCTGCCCTTCTTGTCCCCTTGTTAGGATGTCTGGGCATCCTGTGTGCTTTTCATCGGGAAACCCATTACCGCAAAATGTTTTATGTTCTCGGGATCTATGCTCTGTGTGTGGCGGTATTCGGAAGCCCTTTTTACATAAAAAACTGGGTCATGAGCGGCAATCCCCTTTATCCTTTTTTTTACAAAATATTCGGAGGCAAAGGATGGAGTACGGATCAGGCCCGATACTATGATTTTTTTCTTCAGAATCTGGGGATGGGGCGGGGGCTTTGGGACTATGTGCTGCTGCCGTGGAACCTGAGTTTCCACGCCAAAATGCACAGCCCCCAGTTTGACGGGATTATGGGGCCTGTGTTCATTTTAACCCTGCCTTTTGCGCTGGGGATGCGGAAAATTGCCACAGGGGCCAAAGTGGGAATGATCTACTGCCTGTTTACTTTTATTTTCTGGGCGTCCTCTGCCCAGCAGATCCGGTATTTAATCCCCATATTTCCGTTCCTTGCAGTTATGACGGGCTATACACTTGACTACTATCGTAAAAACAGAATTGTTCACACGCTGCTGGCCATGTTCATCACCCTGAGCCTGGTATTTAACGGTTATTATATTGTCAAAGATTTTATAAAAATCAGACCATTCAGTTTTGTGGCAGGAACTGAGGACAGAGACGCGTATTTAAACCGGCTGATTCCTTCTTATGCCATGTTCCGCTATGTCAATACCCGTTTACCCAAGGACACGAAAATATTTTTTATTTACATGAAGAATCAGGGATACCTCTGTGACCGTCCTTATTATTCGGATTCCATGTTTGAATCTTATACGATCCAGAATATCCTGGCCAAGTCCGCGACACCGAAAGATGTTTATCTTGCCCTGAAAAAAACAGGGTTTACTCACATGCTTTACGATATTAATTATATTACAGGGAAGATCAGCACATTTTCGGATCAGGAAAAATCGCTTTTTCTTGATTTTCAGAAAAGATATCTTAAATTGTTAAAAATTGAAAAAAGAAAGTATTATCTTTTTGCTTTGCCGTAAGGGATTTCCCCAAAAATAAAATACCCTACGTTTTTGTATCGGGTATGTTATTTATTTCGAGTGAATCATGAACAAAGAGACGCTTTTCAGCATACGCGCGGACTTTCTGATCTGCCTGTTTTTCGTCCTTGGCATACTTACGGTCTATTGGCAGGTGAGACATCATGAATTTGTGGCGTTTGACGATGAAGTCTATCTCACCCAAAATTCCAAGGTCCGGGCCGGTCTGACCCCGGAGAACCTCGTATGGGCATTTACCACAGGATACGCATCCAACTGGCATCCCCTGACATGGCTCTCCCATATGTCAGATGTTCAGTTGTACGGAATGGACCCGGGGAGACATCATCTGACCAATGTGCTTTTCCATATGGCAAACACGCTGTTGTTATTCTTTGTTCTCAGACGAATGACCAATAACTTATGGCCCGGTGCGATAGCGGCCGCGCTGTTCGCGCTTCATCCGCTTCACGCGGAGTCTGTTGCTCAGGTCGCGGAGCGTAAGGATGTGTTAAGCACATTGTTCTGGATGCTCACCTTATGGGCCTATGTCCGATATGCTGAACGTCCTGTCCTGGGCAGATATCTGCTGGTTCTTGTGTGCTTTATGCTGGGACTTATGGCCAAACCCATGGTCATAACCTTGCCTTGTGTGCTGATTTTACTGGATTATTGGCCTCTGAACCGATTTTCCTCTGACACTTCGGGGAAAAACAATTTGAAAAATTGTCTGGCTGAGAAAATTCCTTTTTTTATCCTCTCCGGCGTATCAGGTGCGGTCACTTTTCTTGTTCAGCAAAACGGGGGAGCAGTTCGGTCTTTGGAAACCTATCCCCTCCATATCAGGATTGGCAATGCACTGGTTGCATATGTAAAATATATTGGAAAAATGATATGGCCCTCGGACCTGTCATTTTTCTACCCGCATGAGGGGATATTACCCTTATGGCAGATTCTCGGGGCCGGCATATTGCTTCTGCTTGTATTTTTGTTTGTCATTCGGAATATAAAGCAGCACCCTTATCTCGCGGCAGGCTGGCTCTGGTATATGGGAACCCTTGTGCCTGTTATCGGGCTGGTACAGGTCGGCAGCCAGTCCATGGCAGACCGATATACTTACATCCCCCTCATCGGCATATTTATAATGATTGCATACGGCATTCCTGATCTTCTGACGCTGTGGCCCGGCAAGGAGCGATTACAAACCGTTTCTTACAAGGCAGGGCTTGCCGTGGTAAGCACAGTGCTTCTTTCGGCTCTCATGGCGATGACTTATACACAAGTCCGATACTGGCGCAACAGCATCACACTTTTAGAACATGCCATTGATGTCACAAAGAACAATCTGCCTGCCCATACCAATCTGGGGGTCCTTTTGCTGGAACAAGGCAAATTAAAACAGGGTTTCAGGCATCTTTCCGAAGCCTTGCGCATCCGACCGGATGCAGTGAGACACCGCAATATGGGAATTGCTCTGGAAAAGCTGGGGAAATCAGATCAGGCTAAGGACCATTACACCCGGGCATTGCGTCTGAATCCCAACTATGTAAACGCGCACATCAATATGGGACTTCTTTTGGAGAGCCAGGGGAATCTGACTCAGGCCATCCGTCATCATGCCGAGGCGTTGCGTCTGGATCCCGGTTCTGCAAAAGCCCATCATGCCATGGGAGTCGCACTGTTCCGACAAGGCAGGACAGATAAGGCCATTGCCCATTTCCAAAAGGCATTGCAAATCAATCCTGATGACCCGGAATCACATAACAGCCTGGGAGTGGCGCTGTTTCAGAAGGGAAAGAATGAGGAGACCGTGGCTCACTTTAAAAAAGCATTGCAAATAAAACCTGATTATGCTGAAGCCCATGACAACCTTAGAAAAGTAAAGAAAAAATTGGGAATTAATAAATGATGCCCCTTTTTTTCAGAAATAACTCATTTAAATTATAATAGAAAATATTTTTCTCATAACATTGGATTTATGTTGACCAAAAACAGTTTCACCATAAGACCCGATTTCCTGATTTGTCTCATGCTTACGCTGGCTGTTATCAGCGTCTATTGGCAGGTAGGCAGCCATGAATTTATCAGCTTTGATGACAGCGTATATGTCACAGAGAACCGCTATGTAAAAGCCGGGCTGACCCGGGAAAGCATGATATGGGCATTCAGTTTCGCAGATAAGAAGGGCGCGTACTGGCAGCCGCTCACATGGCTTTCCCATATGCTGGATTGCGAACTTTATGGCTTAAACGCGGGGATGCATCATCGGACAAATCTGCTTTTTCATATTGCGAACACCATACTCCTTTTTCTTGTATTCGGACGGATAACCGGAGAACTCCGGAAGAGCGCGTTTGTCGCTGCCTTGTTTGCCCTGCATCCCCTGAACGTGGATTCGGTCGCGTGGGTGGCGGAACGTAAGAATTTGCTGAGTACTTTCTTTTGGATGCTTACCATATTCGCATATGTCCGTTATACTGAATCCCCCAGTTTTATCAGATATATATCAGTATCCCTGATGTTTTTGTCAGGCCTCCTGGCAAAGCCTATGATCGTGACCCTGCCCTTTGTGCTTCTTCTTTTGGACCATTGGCCTATGGGACGTTTTGAAAGTCTTAAATCCGCAGCTCTGACATCAGGCATCCGATCTCCCACGTCAGTTTTGCTTTTAGAAAAGCTTCCCCTGTTCATGCTTTCGGTCATCTCAGTCAGTCTGTCTTCTTCATCGCTTCAGCATTATGAAAACATAACTGTCCGAGGTGCCCCGACTGATCTTCGGTTTGCAAATGCACTGGTCTCATATGTGGGATATATCTGGAAAATAATCTGCCCCCGAAATCTGTCAGTTTATTATCCTTATCCTGAGGCCATTCCCCTGTGGCAATACACCGGAGGCGGACTGCTATTGATCTGTGTTTCTATTCTGACCTTGAGGACATTAAAGCGAATGCCCTGTCTTGCCACAGGATGGTTATGGTATCTCGGAACCCTTGTGCCGGTCAGCGGACTGATTCAGACAGGTCTGTGGCCGGCCCTGGCTGATCGCTGGGCATATGTGCCGCTCATCGGTATTTTTGTTATGATGGCCTGGGGAATCCCTGAAATATGTAAAGATCGGGAATGGCGACATGCAAAAACAGGGCTTGTCATCATCGCTGTCATGGTTCTTTCAATTCTCACGGTAATGACATGGTTTCAGGTCCGATATTGGAAAAATAACATTACCCTGTTTGAACACGCCCTTAAAGTGAATCCTCATAATTATGTGGCCCATGGTCATATGGGCGTCGCGCTGGCCGCCCAGGAAAAAACAGATGAGGCAATCCGTCATTACACCAGGATATTGCGCTCAGATCCCAATGATTTTAAGACGCTCAATAACATGGGGCTTGCGCTGAGTGACCAGGGAAAGCCTGATGAAGCCATCCGATATTTATCTCAGGCATTGCGTCTGAAGCCCGATTACGCAAAAACGCTCAACAATATGGGCATTGTTTTGGCCAAACAGGGAAAGACAGAAGAGGCGGTTCATTATTTTTCGGAAGCATTGAAGTCAGACCCTGATTATGCGGAACCCTCTTATAATATGGGGAATATTTTTAACAATCAGGGAAATATCAATCAGGCTGTTGAATATTATACCCGTGCCCTGCGTTCATCTCCTTATGATGCGGAGATTTATAACAACTTAGGGATAGCGATGCTTCGCAAGAAGAAAATCAATGAAGCCGCAGCCTGCTTTCAAAAAGCCCTGCAAAATGATCCGGACAATACCGAGGCCCTGGGCAATCTTAAAATGATAATGAATTCAAGGAAGAATTAAAGGCAGCGTCAAAAATGAAAAATCAGAAAATCATCCCCGTGTCAGAGCGGGAACCAGAAATCAGAAATAGCAAAGTTCTCAATATCCGTCCGGATATGCTGATCTGCCTGCTTCTCGTCCTGGCCACATTTTTTGTTTATTGGCAAGTCAGAGACCACGCTTTTATCAACTTCGACGATGACCACTATGTATATAAGAACAGTCATGTGAGTACGGGTCTGACATGGGAAAATGTCGTATGGGCATTCACTACCACCAACGGTGCCAACTGGCATCCGGTGACATGGCTGTCGCATATGACAGACACCACGCTTTACGGACTGAATCCGGGTCAGCATCATCTGACCAATGTGATTTTTCATATTTTAAATAGCTTATTATTGTTCTTTCTGTTCAGACGGATGACAGGGGCCTTATGGCGGAGCGGATTTGTGGCCGCTCTGTTTGCCCTTCATCCCCTTCATGTGGAATCTGTCGCGTGGGTGGCAGAGCGTAAAGATGTATTAAGCACATTTTTCTGTTTCCTGACCTTGCACTGTTACGTCCGGTATGCGGAACATCCGAACAGAAAAATCTATCTGATGACAATCATTTTCTTTATCCTCGGGCTGATGTCCAAACCCATGCTGGTGACCTTGCCCTTTGTATTCCTTCTGCTGGACTACTGGCCCCTCGGGCGGTTTCCCCGGGAAACACAAAACGCACAGGGATTTCCCGTAAAAAAGCGGACGCAATTCCTTTTCTTATCAAGAATTTTTGTAATAGAAAAATTGCCTTTTTTTGCACTCTCGGCCGGATCAAGCATTGTCACTTTCCTTGTCCAGCAAGGCGCGGGAGCCACTGCTTGTATTGAGTACTGTCCGTTGCATTTCAGGCTTGCAAACGCGCTGGTTTCCTACGCAGCCTATATTGTGAAGATGGTTTACCCTCACCCGCTCGCTGTTTTGTATCCCCATCCCGGTATGCAGCCCTGGTGGAAGATTACAGGGGCAGCTTTTCTGCTCATGTTCCTGTGTGTATTCGTGATCCGGTATGCGAAATCATCCCCCTGTTTAATTACGGGCTGGCTGTGGTATCTGGGAACCCTTGTGCCAGTTATCGGGCTGGTTCAGGTGGGAATTCAGTCCATGGCGGACCGATATACATACATACCGCTTATTGGCTTGTTTATTATCCTTGGCTGGGGGATTCCGGATATATTTTTCCGAAAGCGGCAGGGAGAAAATCTTTTTTCTAAAATTTTCAGGATAGGAATCCCCGCGGCCGCGATATCAGTTATTTTTGTGTTCACGGTTCTTTCATGGTTACAGCTACGACACTGGTCAGATGGCATCACCCTCTACAAACATACCCTGAATGTAACATCCGGCAGTTACATTGTCTATTATAACATGGGCAACACTTTGTTATCCCGGGGCAGATTTGACGAGTCTTTGCCTTATTATTACAAGGCATTGCAGAGAGACCCCGAATCCTTTGACGCGCATAATAATATCGGGCTTGTACTGGCTCAGAAAGGAAAAACAGATAAAGCAATAGCCCATTATCGTGAAGCATTGCGGATAAAACCTGATTTTTCAAATCCCTATAACAATCTGGGCAATCTTTTTGCGTCTCAGGGCCGCATAAACAAAGCCATTGATCATTATCGTGAAGCATTGCTGAGAGAGCCTGAAAATGCTGAAGCCCTTAACAATCTGGGGCTTTCTCTGATTCGGATCGGCAAGCTTGAGGAGGCCATTGCCCATTTTCAAAAAGCTTTGAAGGTAAAGCCGGACCATGGCGGTGCATATAGAAACCTTAACAGAGCGCTGGCCCTCAGGGAAAAACTTGATCAGGCAGTTGCAAATATGGATGAGGCCATGAATATGACACCCGCGGACCCTGATTTTACGAATAAGTTGGAGAATCTGTCTCAGAAAAAAAAGGAACTGGATGAGGCCATAGAATTCTATCAGAAGGCCCTTTCCCCTCAGCCCGGATACAGGCGGGATACCTTAAACATAGATAACTACACGAAAGTCCGTAAGATAAAAAAAGAATATGATAAAATGAGGAATGAGGAATGATGCGCGGTAAGTACCTGAACGAAAGTTTTTCATACATCTTTTTTTCCGCGGGCAACAGAGAAACCCGGCTTTTTCCTTCACGGGCGGCGGATCATTCCGGAAAAAAGCCGGGTTTCTTCCTCGGGTAAATATAGAAAATTTATGGTTAGGTTCTTACCTGAAAGATTTACGCAGATGGTTGTATTCACGGCTTCAGGAAGCTGTTCCCGGTATTGTGAATAAAGCCTGATGATGCTGATGCCCGTAACAATCTTGAACAAATTAGAAATCCGAATATGAGCAATAAAAAAACCTTTTTGAATATACGCCCGGAACTGCTGATCTGTTTTTTTCTTGTGATCACGACCATCGGGGTCTATGTCCAGGTGGGGACTCATGCGTTTGTCAATTATGATGATGAATTGTATGTGATAAAAAACCCATATGTCCGGGCAGGACTCAGCCCTGAGAGTGTTACCTGGGCATTTACAGCCACCCATGCGAGCAATTGGCATCCGCTGACTTGGCTTTCCCATATGGCCGATGTGGAACTTTACGGAATGAACCCGGGGCAGCACCATCTCACCAATGTGCTTTTTCATGTGGCCAATACCCTGTTACTTTTTTTCGTGTTCAGACGGATGACCGGAGAAGAATGGCCCGCCGCGTTTGTAGCGGCCCTGTTCGCGCTCCATCCGGTTCATGCGGAATCGGTGGCATGGGTGGCTGAACGGAAAGATGTGTTAAGCACGTTTTTCTGGATGCTCACCTTATGGGGATATATCCGGTATGTTCAGACCCCGGGGGCTGGCAGATATCTCATGGTTCTTTTGTTTTTTATTTTGGGACTCATGGCCAAACCCATGGTTGTAACGCTGCCTTTTGTATTGCTTCTGCTTGATTACTGGCCCCTGAGACGATTTCTGATTCCGGATCAGGCGCATTCCTCTGATATGCCGATAAAAAATCAACAAGCCCCTGGCAGCGGACAACAGACAAGTATTCAATCTTTGATCACAGAGAAGATACCTTTTTTCATACTTTCGGCTGGGTCATCCGTGGTAACGATTCTTGTTCAGAAAAGCGGCGGAGCCGTGGCTTCTTTGGAATCGCTCCCCCTGATTGAAAGAATTGCCAACGCGGTCATTGCTTACTCAGGATATATCGGAAAAATGATATGGCCTTCTCAGCTGGCCGTGTTTTACTCTCATCCCCGCAGCTTTTCAGGATGGCATGTGGCAGGGGCCTCTGTGCTGATTTTTTCCGTATCTTTATGGGTCATCGTGAATATAAAAAAACGTCCTTATCTTGCTGTGGGATGGTTTTGGTATATGGGAACCCTTCTTCCGGTGATCGGGCTGGTACAGGTGGGATTACAGTCCATTGCAGATCGTTATACATATATACCGTTCATTGGATTATTTATTATGATGGCTTGGGGGATTCCTGATATTGCGAATGCCCGGGTTTTTCAGAACATCCGGGATCATATTAAAAACAGAGTGATTCCCGGATTCGCGGCACTGATTCTTCTCAGTCTCATGGGCGCGACCTGGATCCAAGTGGGATATTGGCGAAACAGCGTGACTTTGCATAAGCATACCCTTGAAGTGACAAGCAATAACGGTATGGCCCATTATCTCATGGGAAATGCCTTTCTTCTTGTGCAAGGGGATACAGACAAAGCCATTGTCCATTATACTGAGTCCCTGCGTCTGGGGTTTGATCATATGATGCTCGCACATAATGACCTGGGGGCCGCGTTGTTTCAAAAAGGAAAAACCGATGAAGCCATTGCCCATTTCCGAGCAGCCCTGCGAATAAATCCTGACTATGTTCAGGCTCGCAATAATTTGAAACATGTATTGAAACTTCGAAAAAAGTCGGAGACGAAGAGCCTGTTTGAAAAGTAAGGAATATGAGCAGTCATAAGAGACAATTATCATATCTCCGTGTCACGGTCATATTTTTTCCTGACATGTCTTTTAAAAGACATGTCAGGAACGGTGTCTGTCCCCTTTCCGGCTTCCCGGGCCGCGTTCGGAGTTGCTTTTCGGACAGGCTCACGGTGTCCTCGCGGCAAAAAAAATAGCCACAAAGGCACGGAGACACAAAGTGACACAAAGAACCTTCGTGAACCTTCGTGCCTTCGTGTCTTCGTGGCAAAAAAAATTAGCCACAAAGGCACGGAGACACAAAGTGACACAAAGAACCTTCGTGAACCTTCGTGCCTTCGTGGCAAAAAGAACAGCCACTTATGATTACTCATATTCTTTATTTTTCAAACACGCTCTAAGAGGCAATGATATTATGAAAGTGATTTGTCTTTCGCCCCGGGTTTCATTGCTTGTTGTCACTGGCAGATCATGGCCATTTATCAAGATGTGTAAGCTACTGAATGAAGGATAGCCTTAATAATGATTAAAAAAAATGTTTTCAATGTAAGACCGGGTTTTCCGGTTTTAATTTCTGTTTTAGTATATACTGTCGTATTTATCACAGGTCTTACAGGTCTGGTTTATCAGGTCGCGTGGCAAAAATATCTGGGCAGGCTCCTGGGAAGTGACACCATCGCTACCGCAACCATATTGGCCGTGTTTCTGGGAGGTTTATCTCTCGGATATTATATCTGCGGAAGATTCACCACACAGGTCAGAAACCAGTTTAAAGCTTATGCTGTGTTAGAAGGTATTATCGGAATCTGGTGTCTCAATTTTCCCATGGTCTTTAAGGTTGTTGAATCGCTTACCCGGGAATGGCATTTTTCTCCGCCGCCGGTAATGATCCTTCAGGGGTTTTTCTGCTCCGTGATACTCATGGGAATCCCCACCATTTGCATGGGCGGAACGATTCCGTTTCTGACACGGGGGCTGTCAGGACATATTGGCGAAGCCACGCGTATCCACGCCAGCGTCTATGCTGTCAACACTGCCGGTGCGTTTATAGGAACCCTCCTGGCCGGTTTCTATCTGATTCCGAATCATGGTCTGCCCGTAACCGTAAAAGGAACTGCTTTCCTGAATCTGGGCGCGTTTCTGTTTTTTTATTTTATACCGGGCAAGGGGCAAGGGGCGAGGGGCGAGGGTGAACCGGCACTCAGCAATCCCCAATCACAAATCACAAATCACAAATTACAAATCACAAATCGCAAATCCCCGGCCATCCTCTGTGCGATTGCCTTTTTAAGCGGTTTCTATGTGATGACGCTGGAAAATGTTCTGATCCGAATCAGCAACCTTTCATTCGGGAGTTCTTCTTATTCTTTCTCTCTGATTGTATCTGTTTTTATTCTTTCCATTGCCATGGGAAGCTATGTTGTGGGCAGATTAAAAGATATCCCTCGGCATTTATTATTTACAAATCAGTTGCTTATCACGATAACCTTGTTAATCGTCTATCTCTCCCTTGATACCTGGCCCTACTGGGCTCATCTGATCCGGGGTTCTTTTCCTTCGGACATTTCGGCATTTTCCACATATTATCTCAATGTGTTCGCGGCCCTGGCCCTTATTCTGATACTGCCCATAGGTCTCATGGGAGCGACCGTTCCCATTGCATTTCACGAGATCAAAAGAGATCTGAAAAATGTGGGAAAACACTCCGGTATCCTTTTCTCATTAAATACCATCGGCAACCTTGTGGGAAGTCTGGTCGGGGGAATCTTTTTTTACTATTACTTCAACAATGCAAGGGTCTTTCTGTGTGCAGCGTTACTTGCCGCTATTTCCACATTCCTGGCCACTGTGGAAAAAATCCGAAATCCGAAAATCCGAAATCAAAAATCAAAACTCCTCTCTTTGGCCCTGATCATTACAGTTCTGGTTTTTTTTATATGGGCACCGTTTTATGATGAAGATCATTTTATGGTGGGGACCTTCACCCAGAAGAGACTTTTATCTTATTCCCAGGATGGCCCGGATGATTTCTTCAGAAAGTGGAACAGTAAAAGGGATTTAAAATTTTACAAAGACGGGCCTATGGCCACCGTGGCCGTTACCGAGCATCCCTATCCTCCGGGATCGCCAACAGCACAGAAATCCCTGTCCATCGTTGTCAACGGCAAGTCTGATTCCTCCACCATCGGGGATGCTTATCTGCTCAAGCTTTTGGCCCATCTGCCGGCTCTGTTGGCAGAGAAAAGAGAAAACACTATGGTCGTGGGACTGGGCACAGGCGTCACAGCGGCCGAATTAACCCTCTATCCTGATATCGAGAGTATTGATGTGGCTGAAATTTCACCCTCGGTTGTGGAAGTTCTTCCCTATTTCCGAGAATTCACATATGATCTTCATCTGAACCCGAAGGCCCGTATTCTGATGGGAGACGCGTTCCGCATTCTGAAACGAAGTGAAAAAAAATGGGATATCATTCTCTCAGAGCCGAGCAATCCCTGGGTGACAGGGGTGGATTTGTTATTTACACAGGAGTTTTATAAATTAGTCAGAGAACATCTCACCGAAAACGGGATATTGGCCCAGTGGATCCATACCTATTTTGCGGATCCGTCCATGCTGGGGATGATCATCAATACGGTCAGCCAGGAATTTGACCAATGCCGTGTGTTCATGGCAACCCCGGGAGATATGATACTGCTGGCCTCGGACAAATCTTTTTCACTCAGGGATATCCGGAAGGCTCAGGAGACGTTGAACACCAATGAGGCAGTCAGGGCCTCTCTTGACAAGATCAACTTTCACACGATTGAAACAATGCTTATCCGGGAAGTATGGCCCCCTTCTTATATTTCGGACCATTTCCGGGATTCCGGATCAGGGAAAACAAGTTTCGGGATTCAGACCATGGACAATCCCCGGCTTCATTACATAGCCGGGAAATGTTTTTTTACTGGAAAAGGTATTCCGAATTCCTATTTTTTCAATTCATCATCTGCCCCGTATTTCAAGGATTTCTTAATAACAAAAAAATATGGAAACTGGGCAGCGTTCCCGTTTTCAAAAGAAAAATTTGATTCTCTGATCCTTTCGTTAAAAGACAAATATCTGGGATATGAATTACCCATGACCCACGCACTCAGATTAAAAGCCTTCCTCAGCGATTCCGAACAGTATCCGCTTTCTGAAAAACAAAGGCAAGCCTACGGGATTGACGACCTTATCCGACATGACGGATTAAAAGGCAATATCCGCAGATTCAGAAGCTGGATCGTTCCTTATCCTGTTAAGGGAACTCGAAATAAATAATATACCCGATACAAAAAACGTAGGGTGGGTGGAGCGAAGCGCAACCCACCTTGTGCGGTGGGTTGCGCTTCGCTCCACCCACCCTACACCGGATATTTTATTTTTGTCGAGACCAGCTCAGAAAACCTGATCATCGAGTGATAATATTCCAAAGCTAACCATGCCCCCATATTTAACAAACTGATTCAGGTGGTTATACGGCTTATATGCGGAATTGAAACAAGGGACGTCAAATTTCATTTGCCATTCTCATTTTTTATGATATGCGTGATTGTTTTGAAATAAAATCACTAAGGGGAACATATGGATTCGGCGAAACATCGCTATCAGCAGGAACGTATTGCTCATTGGAATAAGATTTCCCGGTTACATGAAAATCCGAAACGGATCGGCGCGTTTTATCAAAAACTTCTTCAGCATTATTACAAGTTCCTCATTCCTCCGGGATTGCGGATATTGGAACTGGGGTGCGGTCACGGAGACCTTCTTGCTTTGTTGGAGCCATCTGTCGGGGTGGGAGCTGACTTTTCAGATGAGATGATCAGATATGCTTCGGCAAGGCATCCCGGGCTGTCTTTTGTCCGGGCTGATGCGCACGACATGGTCTTTAAGGAAAAATTTGATGTCATTATCCTCTCCGATTTGGTGAACGATCTCCGGGATGTGCAGTCTGTTTTTGAAAGATTTCGTGAGATAAGCCATCCGGGAACACGCATCATTCTGAATTTTTACAATAATCTGTGGCGTATTCCCCTGTCAGTCGCGAATCGCCTGGGCATGGGGGCAGCGGTTTTGGAACAAAACTGGTTATCTCCTCATGATATTTTCAACCTGCTGAATCTGGAAGACTTTGACGTTGTCAAACATATTCGGTGCATTTTGTTTCCTTTGAAAGTTCCGTTGTTACCAAATCTGGCGAACCAGTACATGGTGAATTTTTTGCCTTTCAGCTGGTTTGCCCTGACAAATTTTGTCGTTGCCCGGCCCGCACCAATGCGGAAACAGGCCCGGACAGGCGGACAACCTTCTGTTTCAGTCATTATCCCTGCCCGGAACGAAGCCGGGAATATTGAACATATTTTAAAGCGTACGCCTTCCCTGGGCAGCGAGACCGAACTTATATTTGTCGAAGGGCATTCAAACGATAATACCTTTGAGACCATTGAACAGGTGATTGAACGCTTTCCGGAAAAAAAATGCAGACTGTTCAGGCAGCCCGGAAAGGGAAAAGGTGACGCGGTCCGCCTGGGTTTTGAGAAAGCCCGGGGAGATGTGCTGATGATACTGGACGCGGACATGACCGTCCCCCCCGAGGACCTGACACGCTTTTTTAATGCGATTGTATCGGGAAAAGGGGAATTTATCAACGGGGTTCGCCTTGTCTATCCGTTGGAACAGGAATCCATGCGTTTCTTTAACATCCTCGGAAACAAGTTTTTCAGCCTGGCATTTTCATGGCTGCTCGGGCAGCCAATAAAAGACACCCTGTGCGGAACAAAAGTGCTGTGGAAACGTGACTATGAACTGATTGCCAAAAACAGGGATTATTTTGGAGATTTTGATCCGTTCGGAGATTTTGATTTGTTGTTCGGAGCTGCAAAACTGAATTTAAAAATTGCCGAAGTTCCCATTCGTTACCGCTCCCGAGCTTATGGTAATACCAATATTAACCGCTGGCGTCACGGATGGCTTTTGCTTAAAATGGTGTTGTTCGCGGCAAAACGCATAAAATTTATCTGAGCAACATTATTTTGCAGACTTTTGATAAAAATCTAATGCTGAGGCATGGTTTTTGCTAATTATAACGGGTTCAGGGGGGCAATGCTGTTGATTTAGGCAATTCCGAACGGATCCGGAGTGCAAAAATTTTATTTTTGCGCCTGCGAAAAAGCATTTTTCGCACTCCGGAGAAAATATCGGAAAACCTGCTTATGCTTAAGTCAATAGTATTGGTTCAGGGGAGAGGTCCGGTTAAGCCCATATGCATCAGGCTAAGATCGTAACTCATTGTTTTTATTAATCCGTGATCTGCCGGACGGGGTTTGCAACCCCGTCCGAAATATTTTCCGACCCCCGAAAACAAACGTTTCGGACGGGGTTGCAAACCCCGTCCGGCAGTCTTAGCCTGATGCATATGCCAGTTAAGCCCCGTAGGTGCGATATATTTGTAACATTCCGGCCTGGCCAAGCCCCGTGGAGGCGGCATATTTTCAGGATACTTACTACAAATATGTCGCCCCTACGGGGCTTGGTCGGCCCTCCCCTGAATCCGGTTATAACCAGAAGATTTTTTCCACTGAACCCATGGCTGATTTCATCAGTGAGAATTCATTTCTCATAATAATCTGAGCGGCCTGTTGATACGCGGTGGGGAAGCGGGGCATCATACTTGACAAATTCATTTTTTTCGGAGATATTGTAAGAAAAAGATTGTTGAACACAAAAGAAACAAAAGGAGCTAAATTTTGGCAACTGAAGAAGGTATCGTCATAAAGGTCAGTAATTCCGGAACCGCATGGGTAAAAACAACGAAAAGCAGTTCATGCGAAGCGTGTGCGGCAAGAGATAGCTGTCATTCGATGGGCGGGGGAAAGGAAATGAAGGTTGAAACAATCAACACCGCGGGGGCAAAAGTAGGTGATAAAGTTATCATTGGTTTTGAAACAGCGTCCCTGCTCAAAGCAGCTTTCCTTGTTTATGTATTTCCAATTTTAAGCATGATTGCGGGGGCGGTGATCGGGCAGGAAGTCGCACCAAATTATAACTTCAGTGCCCCTTATGCCTCGGTGACACTGGGGTTCATGTTTTTCTTTCTTGCATTTTTGCTTGTCAGAATAATGGGGATTAAAATGTCCAAAAAGGAAGAATACAGAGCAAAAATCATCAGGATTAAGAGAGGAAAAAAAACAGAAGATCTTTCAGAGGTAGCCTGAAGGCCCGTTTGCAGAACAAACTTTCTATTTAACATTCTCAAAACGGCCTGACGTGGTGAAGTATCCCCAGCTTTCAAGACTTCTGCAACCTTCATCATCCAATTTTTCTGAGCTATATTTTTCTGAGCTGGTTAATCTTACGGCCGCATAGCAGATCATCTCTTCTGTTCGGAAGAAAAAAGTGCATTTTATTATTTCGTACTCCTGTCAGAACATCCGCTTTCAGTTCCGCAACCACCATGTTTTCTCCGCCACTCACATCCTTTTCCATAATTTTTCCGGCCGGATCAATTACCACTGCAACCCCTGGAAAGTGAAGCCCTTTTCCATTTTCACCGGTCTGGTTACATGCAATGACAAAAAAGCTGTTATCATAAGCTCTTGCAGGAAGATGCCGCATCCATGACTCGTATTTTTCCCGGGGAGTTCCCCTCGGAGACGCATGGGGAATAAAAATAACCTCAGCACCTTTTAAGGCCATGAGGGTGGAAAGTTCGGGAAAATGGGCGTCATAGCAAAGCTGAATTCCGAATTTCACGCCACAGGCTTCAAACAGGGGAACTTTATCACCTGCTGAGAACACAGGGCGTTCGGGCGGGGCAATATGCAGTTTTCGGTAAACATCAAAATTTCCCTCGGGTTTTACAACCAGATGGCTTGCAAAGATAAGGCCATTTTCATCTTTTTCAGCCATTCCCGCGAGAATGACAATATCCTGGTCCTCGGCCAGATATGAAAGATGGTCAGTTACGGAACCCGGAACAGGCTCTGCCGCATCCTTTATATCCTGACAAACGCTGTATCCCGTAACATTCATTTCCGGGAAACAGACAACAGCCGCACCCTCTTTTTTTGCAGCCTTTATCCATTTGACCATTCCGTCAAGATTATCAGCAGTCTTACCTGCAAACGACTGGGAAATTATTGCGGCAATGCGGATGTCTTTCATAATTGAGAATTGAGAATTGGGAATTGGGAACAGAAAAGCGGAACCATCTGTTTAGAAACTGAAATCCGAATGCTTAAAACCAAAAAGTTTCAAGTTTCGAGTTTCGAGTTTCGAGTTTCAAGTTTCGAGTTTCAAGTTTCAAACTACAGATCAAAATGCGCTTTAACTTTAAACAGCTTTGTCGCAGGCAGATTGAGAATATCAGTTATTCCTGTTTCTTTGGAAATTTTTTCAAGGTTTGATTCTATTTCTTCCATGGAGGGTGCAATAAAGGTGAACCAGATATTAAAATTATTATCTCTTTGGTAATTATGCGTCACTCCCGGATAATGGTTGACAGTTTCCGCAAATAAACTGATTTTGTCTTCCGGAACCTTTGCCGCACAGAGCGTGCTGACAAATCCCAGTTTTCCAGGAAAAAAATTTCCGCCAATTCGTCGGATAATTCCGGCTTCTTTCAGGCGGACAACCCGGTTTAGCACATCTGTCTCAGAAAGCCCGATATCATTGGCTATGGAAAGATATGGACGCGAGGTAATAGGAAAGTCGGACTGAATCCGGTTAAGAACAGCTCTGTCAATGTCATCCATCAACGGCATGGGATACTCCTTGGAAATTGATAATTGATAATGGACAATTGATAATTATCCATTATCAATTGTCCATTATCAATTATCCATTATCAATTATCAATTTTTTATAAAGCTTATATTTACTTTTCTGTTTCGAGGGCCGTCAAATTCACAGAAAAATATTCCCTGCCATGTCCCTAAAACCAGTTTTCCGTTTTCAACTGCTATCAGTTCCGAGGCCCCAACAAGTGTTGATTTTATATGGGCTGGTGAGTTTCCTTCGAGGTGACGGTAATCTGCTTCCCAGGGGATGATCTTGTTTAAGACCATCAGAATGTCGGCCTTCACACTTGGGTCGGCGTTTTCATTTATGGTCACGGCGGCGGTGGTATGCGGAACACAGACCATGCAAAGCCCTTCATTCAGACCGGCTGACTGAACCGCTTCCTGTATCTCTGAGGTGATATCAATTAATTCTGTTCTGGCTTTGGTTTTGACGGTCAGAAGCATTTTTTTTCAACCTCCGTACAGTGAGAATTGAGAATTGAGAATTGAAAATCGAGAATCCGGAAGATTGCCATTTTCAGTTCCCAATCCTGACTTCCGGTTTTATAATTTCCTGTACAAATAAAAAAAGCCCTCCCGCTTTTTACGGTCAGGGCTTTTTCTTTTATAAATTAAATACAGGACAAAAACAAGATGATCTTAGTTTTAGACGCATCCCGTAGGTTTGGGAAGGCCAGCCATTTTACAGGCTCCCTTACCAGGTCCTGAGGGGAACAGTTCATAAATATGTTTCAGTTTGAAACCGGTAACCTTTGAAAGAACACGGACCATGGGGGCAATTCCGTTTTTCTCATAGTACTCCCGAAGCACGTCAATGACTTTCTTATGCTCGTCATTAAGTTCTGAGATTCCTTCTTCCTGTTTTACGAACTGCACCCATTCCTCAGACCAATTGGTATAGTCATCAATAAATCCGTCCTCATCAACGTTGAACTTTTTCCCTTGGAATTCAACTTCTGGCATTTAAACATCCTCCTTTTTTATTTTTCTTTATGGCTCGCAGCCTGTTAAGCTTTTATAAAAAACGTATTCTTATACGATTAATTTTTCAATGTCAATATGAAAAAATATAAAAAATATAACTGTTGCAAGCTGAAAGTCTTAAAAGCTTAAAAAAATTAAAAACTCAGGTAGCTGTAAAAACAATCTGAGTATGATTAAACATAATATTTACAAGTTGTTAGCCTTGTAGGACGGTGACAATCTTACCAAGTTGGGTTACAGCATCCTCTTTACCGTGAAAATACATTTTGAAAAGCCGGGTTTTTTATCTGAAAACATTTTCATGACCGGGGGCGAAAAACCCGGCTTTTTTATGAGCGTTTATTTTTTAAGATATCTTAATATTCTTTTGGTGTGTTGTTCAATTCGGCCAATGTAAAAACCGGACCGTCTTTGCATACAAATTCTTTTCCGATATTGCACCGTCCGCACATTCCGATACCGCATTTCATGCGATTTTCAAGAGACATGATAATCTGGTCATGGCTGTACCCCAGATTGTCCAGAACAGGCTGGGTAAACTTGATCATAATCGGAGGCCCGCAAATAATGGCATAAGTTTCTCCGTCAGAGGAAGGGGCTTTCTGTTCAGTAATGGTCGGAACAAATCCCACATTGTATTTCCAATCCGGATCATCTGTGCCATCCACGGTGATGTGCATATTGATATCGTCCCGCTTTTCCCACTCGGCCAGCTCGTCCCGATAAAGCAGCATCCCGGGGGACCGTGCGCCGTATATCACATGGATATCTTTGAATTTTGAGCGGTTGGCCGGATCCAGCATATATATGATGGATGAACGGAGTGTGGTAAATGCGAACCCGCCTCCGATGATGACAACATTTTTTCCCTCCATGGTTTCCCAAGGATACCAGTTTCCCAGGGGACCCCGGATTCCCATAATATCACCGACCTTCATGGTATGCAGGAAAGATGAAACCAGTCCCACCTTGTTGACCGTGAATTTCACAAATCCTTTTTCTGTAGGAGATGAGGCAATTCCGATGGGAATTTCGCCTTTTCCGGTCACAGAAAGCTCACCAAACTGCCCGGACTTGTAAGCGAATTTTTTTTCATCCTCAGGGTTTAAAAAAACAAATTTGAATGTTTTAAGATTCTTATCCTCGGTCTCAGTAATGATTTCATCAATACGAACCGGATAAGGCAAATATGGATTTTGCATGGTTTTCTCCCTTTGGAAACCAAAAACCGGAAACCGGAAACCTGAAATGAATCAAGTTCCGAGTTTCAAGTTTCAAGTTTCAAATTTCAAGCGACCTGACAGGCAGCGTCTGCCGGTTCATAACTGTTCATCAATTCGCAAACCTTCCGGATATCAATGTTGACCGGACACAGGCGGATACACCGCCCGCATCCCACACATTGTATCCCGTCACCATACTTGTCCACATAGTATTTCAATTTGTGCATGAACCGTTGCCGAACCCTGTGAACTTTGGTGCCTCTGGGATTATGCCCCGAACCATGAAGCGTAAACAGCGGATACATGCAACTGTCCCAGGTTTTCATGCGTATTCCTGATGTTCCATGAGTCTCATCCTGAATATCAAAACACCAGCATGTGGGGCAGACATAAGTACAGGTTCCGCAGTTCAGGCAGGCAAAAGCCACATCTTCCCAAAACGGAGCATCATAAAGCTCAGTTGTTATTTTGTCTTTCAGTCCGTCAGTGTTGACAGAAGCGGTGATTTTGGCCTCTGCCTCTTTTTTCAGGGTTTCGATCTGGTCTTCCCCGGCATCCGCCTCGGTATTCCAACCAGCGGCCTGTAACAGTTTTTCCCCTTTATCCGTAATGACCTTCGCCAGAAAATAGTCTCCCGCGTCAGCAAGAAGCACGTCCAGTCCGTCTTCATGAAAAGGCCCGCACCCGGCACTCGTGCAAAAGCAGGTGGAACAGGGATTGTTACAGGCAAGTCCCACAAACACACTGGCTTCATAGGCGTTTATCCAGTAAGGGTCTTTGTATTCCGGAGTATCAAAATTTTTTTTCACCAGCAGAAAAGCGGCCGCGTCACAAGGTCGGATTCCGATAGCCGCCCGGGGGGAATAATCCTTTTCAGCCTCTTTCATGATATGATGATCTGCTTCGTTTTCATCCAAGGAATATTTGAACATTGCCTCTGCCTGGGGAAAAACCATGGATTTTGCCGAAAGTTTTGTATTGGAAAAATCAAAATCCGGCAGTTCACCGTTATCAAGTTCCTTAAAATTATGAAATTCCTTATCTTTTACAGGGCCAAACAGGCGATAGCCTCCGCTTAACTTAGCAAGTCCGTCAGCCCAGTCTTTCTTATCAATCTTAATGACCTTCATAGCGTTTAACCTTAATTAGAAATTAGAAATTGGAAATTTGAAATCAGAAATTCGAAAACAGTGTCAGAAATTCGAATGTTGAATTTCAAGTTTCAAATTTCAAGTTTCAAATTTCAAATTTCAAATTTCCATATATTTTATTTTATAAAATCTTCAGGGTCATCCGGTTTATAGGCATCAAGGGGCGGGCGGGCATCCAGTGTCAGCCCCGCTTCCCAGCCGTAGTATTCAAAACAGTCTTTTTCCAATTTCTTTGTGAGTGTCCTCATATTGATCCCTACGGGACAGGCACGCTCACAGGCCCCGCAATCCGTACACCGGCCCGCACAATGATAAGCCCTCAAAAAATGGAATGTTTTTGTGTCAATCGGATCCGTGGTTTTGCCCACCCACTGGGGCTGAGATTCGTCAACAAAGCATGTGGGACAGTAGCAAAGCGGACAGGCGTTTCTGCAAGCATAACAACGGACGCAGGCGGACAGAAGATCATCGAAATAGTTCCATTTGTCCTCAGGAGACATGGCTTCGATTTCACGGATATCCGCATATCTGTCAATATCCTTTTGTTCTTCCACAAGATCCGCGGCCAGTTCATCATATATGACAGGATTCCGATGGATGCATACGGCACAGTTTTTCTGCAAAACCTCTTCTTTTTCCAGGATTTTCTCAGCATCCCCCGTTTTTACAATGACCTTGCCATCTTCTTCGGCAACGGACAGAATTTCCGTTTCAAACATGGAAGTGATTTTGCGCCGGTCAATCATTCCCTTGCATGGCACACCAATGATAACAAGCTGATCCCTTTTGATTTTGTTTTCAATGATATGAGTGACAATGTTCCGTGAATCACAGCCTTTGGCGATCACACCGATTTTTTCTTTTCTGTCGGTCAGATAATTTGCCAGGTTGATTCCGCAATTGCTGTCCCACGTCAGTTTTTCCACATCTTCCGGCCTCTTTGCAAAGCAGGGTTCGTTCATCATGGGCATGCTTCCCTGTCGGAAACCGATGACCATGTCAACTGTGCCCTCTTTTAAAAGCCTTTCCGATATTTCCCTTATTTTATCAGTATATCCTACCATAATTAAGCCACCTTAGGCATATGTTTTACAAAATTGTCATGAGGTCCTAACGCTCTGACCGCCTCGGTAACTTCGTTGACAACCTCAATGAATTTAGTCGCTTCTGCTGAAGATACCCATGAAAAATGCAGACGGCCGGGTTCAATCCCCATATGTTCGATAAGGTTTTTAAAAAGCGTAAACTTTCTGCGTGCGTAATAATTACCTTCCAGGTAATGACAGTCTCCGGGATGTCAGCCGGAAACCCATACCCCGTCTGCTCCGTTTCTGAATGAAGCCAGAATAAATTTAGGGCTTATCCGTCCGGTGCAAGGAATCCGGATAACCCGGATATTGGGGGGATATTGCATCCGGCTGACACCTGCGAGGTCGGCAGCTCCGTAGCTGCACCAGTTGCACAGGAAAGCCACAATTTTTGGTTCCCAATCTGTTGGCATGTTATTTTCTCCTTAATTTAAAAAAAAAGATTCAATCAGGAATTTAAAAGATTCAATCAGGATAAAACACTAATTATCTGAAACTTTTTCAGGGAATGATATTCCCATTTAGCCGGGCAGGACCTGCGAAATTTTGTGAATCTCCCAAGTCTTACGAAATTTTCAGGAAACAATCCTAATTTGAATATTTTCTGATCATTAAATCAGGTTATCCAATTGAAATCATAATGTATTATAAGTATGTTCAATTTAATCTGTTCTCCCAAATAAGCATGAGTCAGATAAAACCAGAATTTGAAGAAATAGATCGTAACTTGCAACCTGTCAAGAATAAAAACAGAGGATGAAGATTAATGCGAAGATACAGAGAAATACGAGTGGGGTAATACTAGTGCATGACCGCAATGATTATGACGGGTGAGAGAAATTCGGAAAATCCGAAAGCATGTAGGACAATTTTTCAAATTGTCCGAAAAAACAATTTGAAAAATTGTTTTACATTCGAAAAACCCGTCAGAATCAATGCGGTCGGGCACTAGTTAAATATCTCAGAATCTGACTTGCTTTCTTTTTTTTACTTTTGTTATTGGCAAACTTGTTTGAAATTGATCCGGAACAGAGCATTTCTGCTGAAAGTTTTAATCGTATGTTTGCATTCATCAGGAAGCACGGGATGATATTTTTCAACATTTTTTGCCAAACAGGAATGTCTTGAGGGGCTACTGGTATTGATTTGACATGTGTTTGTTACCCTGTTGCGCTGTAAAACACGGAAAAAACCCTTTGAATTTTCCATTTACTCGCCATATCAGCCTGTATAATGGAAATCAATAAAAAAATCAGCAGTGATTTTCATTTGCCAGTTCGGATTTCTGTCTTTTTCTTTACCGTGAAAATACATTTTGAAAAGCCGGGTTTTTTATATGAAAACATTTTCATAACCGGGGGCGAAAAACCCCATATGCATTAGGCTAAGATTACAACCTACTGTTTTTATTAACTCTGATTTTGCCGGACGGGGTTTGCAACCCCGTCCGGAATATTTTCCCGGATCGCCGCCCGCAAACGTTTCGGACGGGGTTGCAAACCCCGTCCGGCAGCCGTCCCTCATTCTTAGCCTGATGCATATGGCGAAAAACCCGGCTTTTTCATAAGCGTTTATTTATAACCAGGAAAAATCCGATGTTTCATGAGCGGTTCTGTTATTTTAATTATTGTTTTCGGAAATGCGGAGCGAAAATGATTTGCCAAATTTTTTTTAGTTTGATAAATAAACGCTCATAAGAAAGCCAAGTTTTTTGCTTCTCCGGTTATGAAGATATTTTCATATAAAAACCCGGCTTTTCAAAATGTATTTTAACGCTAAAAAAATTCCCTCTGGCAATGGGAAATTAAATTTTTTGAAAAAAGCTGTTTTCCAGACCGTTCATTTTCGTGGCAACCGTCAAAACACCAAAACACTTTACACAATTAATTCCTTAAATGCTATGACAATACTATCTTCGGAAGAACTGACCCGATACAACAGACAAATCATCATCCCTGAAATCGGTGAACAGGGACAAAAAAAACTCAGACAGGCAAAGGTATTTATCGCCGGAATGGGCGGACTTGGTTCTGTTTCCGCCTATTATATGGCAGCGGCCGGAATTGGCACTCTCAAAATCGCTGACATGGATCATGTGCTTTTAGGAAACCTTAACCGTCAGATTCTTTACGGCATCAATGATATCAAAAGACCCAAAACAGAGTCCGCACTGGAAAAACTCCGGGAACTGAATCCCTTTTGTCATATTCTGCCGGTTCAGGAGGAAATCTGTGATGAAAATGTTATGGATATGGTCGCTGATTGTGAAATCATTCTGGATGCCACAGATAACCCGGAAACCCGAAAAGTCCTTAACCGGGCTTCTGTTTCAAAAAAAATTCCTTTTGTTTACGGAGGGGTAAACGGTTTTAGCGGGATGGTGACGACCTTTGTGCCCGGGGAAACCCCGTGTTTTGAGTGCCTGTTTCCTCAGAACTCGTTAAAAAAAGGAGAAATTCCCTCGCTGGGGCCTGTGGTCGGGATAGTGGCCTCCATACAAAGCCTGGAGGTAATAAAGATCATTTTGGGGATAGGCAGCCCCCTGAAATGCAAATTGCTTTATATTGAGGGGCTTGACATGACTTTCAAAGAGATCAGGGTAAAAAGAAACCCTAACTGTAAAGTCTGTCAGAAACTTGAAACTTGAAACTCGAAACTCGGAACTTGAAACTTGAAACTTGAAACTTGAAACTTGAAACTCGGAACTTGAAACTCGAAACTTGAAACTTGAAACTTGAAACTTGAAACTCGAAACTTGAAACTCGAAACTTGAAACTTGAAACTCGGAACTTGAAACTCGGAACTTGAAACTCGGAACTTGAAACTTGATTGTCAGGCTTCAGGTTTCAGATTCAGGGATTATATTTGCCGGACGGGATTTGAAACCCCGTCCGGCAATGTCCGGCAATGCGGCAATGAGCAAATCCTGTCCTGCAAAGGGCAAACGAGCGTGCTTGAACAGTCCCGTAGGGACGGCATATTTGTAGCATAAGAGTCTCACCCCCGCCCGAGTCCCATAGGGACGGCATATCCGGCGTAAACATACCATCCCCGCGGGACTCGGAAACACGGACATATCACCTGCAAATAATATCGTCCCCATAGGGACTTTTCAAACACGCTCTTAGGCATATAGCTGATAAGAATAAAATAATCCATAACTTTATGAAAGGAATGTGTCTGATGAAAAAAACAGGGCAAATCCTCAAAAGTATGCAGTTCTGCCTTATGAGATTTATTTTTATTTTGGGGCTGGTTATTATTGTTGGCATGGGATGCAGCAGCAGTGATGATGGCGGTGATGATAATACCACCACTATGGACAACGATAAAGATGGGTACACAGTGGAACAGGGCGATTGTAATGACAATAATATTGGCATTCACCCGGGTGCCAATGAAATATGCGGTGACGGCATTGATCAGGATTGTGATGGCAGTGATCTTGCTTGTGATCCTGATAATGACGGGGATGGTTACACTGTAAAACAGGGCGACTGTGACGACACCAGAGCCAGTGTCCATCCGAACGCTGATGAAATATGCGGTGACGGCATTGACCAGGATTGTAATGGCTATGATCTCCCTTGTGGTCCGGGGAGTGACATTGATAATGACGGGGATGGTTACACAGAAAAACAGGGCGATTGCAACGACAGTAACGCCGCTATTCACCCCGGGGCACAGGAAATCTCCGGAGATGGTATTGACCAGGATTGTGACGGAAAAGATCTGTCTGAAGATAAAAAATCGCCTGTGGCAAGATTCACGGCCACTCTGCCTGAAGATCAATATACCCCGCCATATGAGATAACTCTGGACGCATCCAAATCCTATGATCCTGATGGCAATATCGTCCAATATCAGTGGACAAGTTCACAGGAACCAGGAAAAACCTGGGAAGGCAAAACACAGACATTGACAGTGCCAGATGCGGGAACTTATACGTTTACCCTTACAGTAACCGATAATGACGGTCTCCGGCACACAGACGGGAACCAGGTAACAATAACGCCTTCCGGGCCAAATGTCGGCGGACCTTTTAAGGTAACAGAACTGATCCTTACAGCCGAATCTCCCCAAAGTGACTGTCAAAAACCGTCATCTGAAACTTCCTTTGATGATAATGACAAAAACATTACCGTCTGGGTCCATTATCTTAACTTTGAAGCTGGTAAGACGTATCAGTTTAAATGGTATGATCCGAATAATAATCTTGTTCACACAAGCGAAGAAAAAAAGCCGGAAACTGCTATTTCAAGCGGATGTTCATATGTCAGTGTTCCGTTGGCAGTTTTTCAGAAATACGGGGCAGGGGAGTGGCGTGTTGAATTTTATTACAATGGTCAGAACTATAAGGAAAAAAATTTTATCTTCAGTTCCGAGCATACAGGCTTTCAATTTGAACTGCTTGAATTCGTAGTCACTGCTGAAAAATCCCCGGATGATACTGCTGACCCTTCCGCGGATGAATGTGAAAAACCCGTACCTCAGACATCCTTTGGTGAGGATGACGCTCATATAAGCGTCTGGGCCTATTATCGTAATCTTGAAGGCGGCAAAGATTATGAATTCGTATGGTATGCTCCGAACAACGCACTGGCGCATAAAGACAAAGGTAAGCGTAATTATGATGTTATTGGCGGATGTTCATGGGGAAGCATTGAAAAAGATACACTTCAGACACATGGCTCCGGCCAATGGCGGGTTGAATTTCATTATGATGGTCAGAAATATGATGAAAAATATTTTACCTTTAGTTCTGTCAAGCCGCCCGGGAAATTTGAGCCAACAGAATTTGTTCTGACAACAGCATCTCCGAACCAGGATGACTGTGAAACCCCTGCCGCCCAAACTGCTTTTGATGAAAATGATCCCCGGGTGACAGCATGGGTTCGTTACCAGAATCCTGACAGCGGGGAAAAATCTTTCAGCTTCAAATGGTATAGTCCGGATGGGTCTCTTTCCCAGGAGAGTGCCGGAAATTCATATCTGACCGGGGCTGGGGACGGATGTGTGGCAGGAAGTATTGAAACCGAAAGGCTGCGGTTATACAACCCGGGTCAGTGGACAGTTGAATTTTATTCTGATGATCAGAAGCATGGGGAAAAGACATTTACATTCACTTATACCATTGTCTTTGAGGCAGAGGAAATCTTGTTTACCACTGAACCCCCTGCGGACGGATGCAAAAGACCCGCAACATCTGAAACGAATTTCAGTGAGAATGACGAAAACATTTTTACCTGGGTTCGTTATCATCATTTCGAAGCTGGCAAATCGTATAAATTCGAGTGGTATGCTCCTGACGGAACGCTCGCCCAAACCAGTGATGCTGATGAGTCATATGATGTTTATGTCAGAGACGGATGCGTATGGAAAAGTATTGATGCACAAAGGCTCCGGCAGTACGGTTCCGGCTGGTGGACGGTTAAATTCTGCTATGACGGACAGCCGTGCAAAGAAGATAAATTCTATTTTACCTCTGATAATCCGAATATGGAATTTGAAGTAAAGGAATTCCTTTTTACAACCGAATATTCACTGGGGGATGAATGTGAAACCCCGGAGATTCAGACCACTTCTTTTGATGATAATGATACCAAAGTGATCGCCTGGGTCCGTTATGCGTTTTTTGAAGAAGGAAAATCTTATGAATTCAAGTGGTATAGCCCTAATGGCACTCAGATAAATACGCCTGCGCCACATACCCCCGATACCCGTGACGGATGTGCTTTGTCCGAAATTCCCACAAACACACTTCTGGAACATGGCCCGGGCAAATGGACCGTTAAATTTTGCTACAATAATGATGAATATTGCAGGGAAAACCAGTTTGACTTTGTTTCCAATGCGGAATTTGAGATAACGGAATTCGTTTTTACAACCGAATATGAAGACTCCGAAGCCAAATGTGAGCAGCCCACGCCAGAAACATCTTTCAATGATTTTGACGGCGATGATGGCGAGGTCATCGCCTGGGTCCGTTATCACAGATCAGAACCGGGAATGTCCTATGGCTTCAGGTGGTACAGCCCGGACGGGATTCTTGCTCAGACCGCTCAGAATCCGCCCAAAACTGGTGAAAGTCCAATGGGATGCTTATGGGAAAGTATTCCGATAAATAAACTCCGGCGATATAACTCAGGAACATGGCGTGTTGAATTTCTTTACAATAACCGGAAATATGAGGAAAAATATTTTACCTTTGCTTCCCGTTATTCTGACACGGAATTTCAGGTAACCGAATTTGTTCTCACAAGTGAATATTCCTCGGAAAACAATTGTGAAACTCCGGAATCTGAGACTTTTTTCAGCGATAACAACGCCCAGGTCGTTGCCTGGATTTACTATCGCAACCTTGAAAAAGGCGTTCCATATGAATTCAGATGGTATAATCCCGCTGGTGTTAATGTTCAACCAGGTACAGCAAATCTAGGCTCGGACAAGGATATTCCCCGAGGGTGTACATATGTAAGTATTTTAAAAAGCACACTCAAAATCTATAAGCCGGGGAAATGGCATGTTGAGTTCTATTATAACGGCCAAAAAATATCGAAGAAAGATTTTGAGTTTCAATTTTGAAATATTTGAGATTTGGGATTTGGGATTTGGGATTTGGGATTTGAGATTTGAAATTCGAAGCCCGATAACAAAGTTTCAAGTTTCAAATTTCAAGTTTCGAGTTTCAAATTTCAAGTTTCGAGTTTCAAGTTTCGAGTTTCAAATTTCAAGTTTCGAGTTTCAAGTTTCGAGTTTCAAGTTCCGAGTTTCAAGTTCCGAGTTTCAAGTTTCAAGTTTCAAGTTTCAAGTTTCGAGTTTCGAGTTTCAAGTTTCAAGTTTCGAGTTTCAAGTTTCAAGTTTCAAGTTTCAAGTTTCAAGTTTCAAGTTTCGAGTTTCAAACATGACAAAATTTTTTAATACAACAGGCCCTTGCAGGCCGGAGATACATTATATGGCTGATCCTCTGTCGCGGCTTCCGATGGTACGGGAACTGATTGAGGATCAGCATTATTTTGTATTACACGGGCCCCGTCGAACAGGAAAAACCACATATCTTTATGCCCTGATGAACCAGCTCAGTCAGGAGGGAAAGTATTCCGCGCTTACGGTAAATATCCAGCCTGCGGCCAGCGTTCAGAACCCGACCCGCGCCATGATAATGGTGGCAGATGCTATCTGCAATAAAGCCAGGCGTCATCTCCCTGAAAAAGAGTGGCCGGAACCTGTTGAGAATCTGGATCAGGACATGCTCGCCCGGGGCCAGTTACAGCGATATCTGAACTTGTGGGCGGAAAAAAATCCCAAACCCGTGGTCCTGTTTATAGACGAAGCAGATTCCCTGCCGGATGAACTGTTTTTAGCCCTTTTACGTCAGTTGCGTGCCGGGTTTGAAGATCGGCCCCATGGCTTTCCTCACTCCGTGGCTTTGGCGGGTCTGAGACTTGGGATCAATGCTTTGCTCAATATAAAAACACCATCACTTCTGCTGGATGCTTTTACGCTATCGGAGACAGATGCTCTCCTAAATCAGCATACCGCTGAAACAGGACAAATTTTCACCAGGGAAGCTATAAACGAAATATTCCGTCTCACCCGGGGCCAGCCCTGGCTCACCAATACCCTTGTCAGAGAGACCATTACTGAAATTCTCAAAAATGACTTCACCAAGGAAATCACACCCGCCCATGTTGCCCGGGCCAGAAAAGCACTGGTCCGAGAGCGGAAGACCCATTTGGACAATCTGATTGGCAAATTAAAAGAATCTCCTGTGAAAAATGTCACGGAAGCACTTATCAGCGGAGAATTTTTGCAGTCTGACCGGCTCGAAGACCTGACATATCTTCAGGATTTCGGGCTTGTTACCAGAGAACTTCCTATAAAGTTTGCCAATCCCATCTATACGGAAATTATCCCCGAGGCATTAAGTTACTGCTGGAAGGTTTCTTTTAGTCAGGAACTTGTTTATGAAAAAAAATACATAAAAAACGGGTTATTAGATATAGATTCCCTGATCTCGGCTTTTCAGGAGTTTTACCGCCATCATTCTGAAATATGGCTTGAAAGGTTTGAGTTCTGTGAAATTGGCAGACAGCTGTTGTTCATTGCCTTTCTTCAAAGAATTGTGGGAACAGAAGCCATGTTTGAATATGAAATGGAACTGGGCAGCAGACACCTCAGCTTACTCCTGGAATTCGCTTCCGAACGGTTTGCCATGGAACTCAAGTTACAGAGAAACCGTTATTCAGAAGATGAAGGGCTGAAAGAGATTGTCCGTTATCTGAATCGCATAGGCATGGATCAGGGCTATCTTATTTTATTTGAGACCAACTCGCAAATCCCATGGGAAGAATGTACTTACCGCTTAGACTCTCAGATTCCCTGGGAAAAGCGCATCTATCGGAAAGAGATAACGCACGAAGGGAAAAAAATTATTTTTGTAGGAATGTAGGGAGGAAATGGGACCGCCGAGGTTTTCAAAACCTCGGCGGTCTTCGGCGGTCTGAAAAAAGAGTATGCAAATTTCCATTGCCCTTCCTATGACTCGATAATCAAGTTTTTGACCCGGATCGAATAAAAAGTCTGTCATTCCTGCTTTCGCAGGAATGACAGAAAAAAACTGGATTATCGAGTATGAGTGTATCCAGTAAAAGTAATATCTTTTATCATTGCCTTCGGTATTCGCTGTCTGGTCGCATAAGGTGGCAACTTGTTTTATTTTATAATCTTTTTGTAATTCACCGGATGGAATTCCGCCTCTCCTCATTTTTCTTGTCAAATTCAATCCATGCGTCTTTGTTTTTTCTGACAACATTCTCAAGGCGGCTTATTGCCCACTCATTATATTTTGATTCAAGTTCACAGCCCATCCATTTTCTGCCAAGCTGTTCCGCTACAACCAGAGTCGTTCCCGACCCGGAAAACGGATCCAGCACCACATCTCCCTCATCAGAAGATGCGAGAACCAGTTTTCTTAAGAGTTCCTCCGGTTTCTGAGTGGGATGCGGAGTCTTCTCACCCATTCCGTTGCAGGTCGTGGGGATTTCAATCACATCTTTGGGTTTTGCGCCTTTCGGGTGCGGAGTCCAGATATCTTTTCTTTTGCCATTGTTTCCGTACTGACTGGTAACCGCCTGGGGATGCGAGGGATATTTCAAGGTGTGCTTTCCGTAGGGAATTCTCACATCGTCAATATTAAACGTAAATTTCCGAGCTTTTCTCAGATGAAGAATGCTTTCATGGGAACGGCCCCAGTCTTTCCCCAGATTTGCCTTATTTTTATAATGCCAGATCAGCCATCTGCACCCTTTGAAATACCTCATGGACGGATGCTTCAGATCCGCCAGTATTTCTGTAAAACCGCAAATATAAAGAGTTCCTGTCTTTGTCAGAATTCTTGACGCCTCTTTAATCCACTGCATTGACCATCTGATATATTTTTCCTGATTCTCAAATTTGTCCCAGTCTGCTTTTTTAATATTATACGGAGGATCAGCAAAAATCAGAACCGCACTTTCCGACGCCAGAGACCTCAGCCATTCGGTGCTGTCTCCCTGGAAAAGCGTTCCGTTTTTTTGTTCGTGGATGAGACAGAAAGATTTTCTTTTATAATTCTTGCTGTTCACAATTATAAAAAGTGTCAGGTGTCAAGTGGTGTCCTAAAACTGGACCTGAGCCGATATTTCCTAAATTGATTCAAATGGTTAAAATTTTTAGCTCCTGTTTTGAAACACTAGCTAAAAAGTGTTAGGTGTTAGGTGGGGTGATGAAAATGTTTCTAAGACTCTGAAAAAGCTGATCCCGTTTTTGTTCCCCTAAATTTTTTAACTCTCTGATTTTTAAGTCATAAAAATTTTTCGGAATAAAAATGGAATCGCAATTATCCGCCCGGTTTGTGACATTTTCATCACCCCAGGTGTTAGGTATAATTAAAATACCAGAGTTTTCCTAACACCTAACACCTAACACTTAAAAAAAACTATTCTTTTCTGTTCAGCGCATAGTCAGCGATATGTAGCAGAATGTCTTTTGTTTTTGAATCACCAAACACCGAAAGGGCTTGTTTTGCGTTTTCAATGTGCTTTGCCGCCACCTGCTCCGCATACACAAGTCCCCCGTATTTTTTTAACATTTCCACCAGGGTCTCAAAATCCTGAACAGAAAAATTTTCATTTTTTATTATATTTTCCATGGAGATGCGATGTTCAGGAGCAGCCGCTTTCATGGAACAGATCACTGGCAGCGTCAGTTTTCCTTCTCTCAGGTCAGCCCCGAGTTCCTTTCCCAGAGATTTGGTATCTGCTGTATAATCAAGAAGATCATCTGCGATCTGAAAAGCAATCCCTAAATTAAGGCCGTAAGTTGAAAGCGCCTCTTCCTCTTCCGGAGATGCATCTGCCATTACCGCCCCCACACGACATGTTCCCTGGATAAGCATAGCCGTTTTTCTTTGAATAATTTCCATGTACTCAGCTTCTGAAAGATCAGGATTTCCTTTTCTCATCAGTTGCTGGATTTCTCCCTGGGACATATTCTCAGTGACATCCGCTATGATTTTGATGATTTTCAGATACCCTGTTTCAGTTCCGATGGAAAGGGAACGCGCAAGCAGAAAGTCTCCCACAAGAACCGCTATGGAATTCCCCCATACAGAATGAGCAACAGGTTTTCCCCGGCGTAATGTCGCACTGTCTATAAGATCATCATGCAGAAGAGTGGCTGCGTGCAGATATTCAAAAACAATGGAAAAAGTCTTGACGTAATCGTCGCCATAACCGCAGATTCTCGATGAAAGCACCAGCAGCAGGGGTCTCAGTCGCTTACCACCGCTGAACAGTATGTGACTGGCGACCTGACGCACCACATCAATATGGGGACCTAAATTTTCCTGAAGAGCAGTTTCAATATCTCTGAGGTCATCTTTCACTTCATCAAGGAGCTTATGCTTCAGATTGCTCATAGCGATTCTCCGATAAGATCATACTCAAGTGTGTCTGTGATTTTTACGCTGACAAAACTTCCAATCTCCAATTCCCCTGTTCCTTTCTGTTCTGTTTCTGAGGACTCGGAAGTGCGGATATATGTGATCCCGTCCACTTCCGGAGCCTGAAAAGCTGTCCGGCCTGTAAAAAGATTCTCTTCTGTTTTTTCTTCCACCAGGACAGTGAGGTTTTTTCCCAAATATTTTTCATTATTTTCCGAGGATATTTCCAGCTGACACGACATGAGCCGGTCATACCGTTCCTGAGCCACATTTTTCGGAACATGCCCCGGAAGCTGGTGAGACGCGAGGTCTTCGGAATCAGAATAGATGAATGTGCCCAAGTTGTCGAAACGGACATCTTCAGCAAACCTTAAAAGCAATTCAAAATCCGCATCAGTTTCTCCCGGAAATCCCACAATTACGGTGGTTCGGAGCGACGCATCCGGTGATAAGAACCGGATATTGTCAAACAGCCTGTAAAGCGATTCCCGCGAGTAATTCCGTCCCATCTGTTTCAAAACAGCGGCACTGGCATGCTGGATCGGAATATCATAATAAGCGCATATGTTATGGCGTTCCGAGACAGTTCTGATCACCGATTCGCTGATGCTGTCAGGATGGCCGTACAAAAACCGGATCCATACACTTTCAGATATATCTGAAATTTCTTCAAGCAGGCGGCCAAGATCAGCATTCTGATTCAAATCTTTTCCATAATTTGTTGTATCCTGAGCAACCAGCGTCAGTTCTTTTACACCGGATTCAATTAAAAAGCGTGCCTCAGCGACAATATCTTCAACGGGCCGGCTTCTCTGCTTTCCCCGAAGTTTCGGAATAATACAATAGGTGCAATGCCTGTTGCATCCCTCCGCAATTTTGAGATAAGTTTGAAATTTGAAACTTGAAACTTGAAACTTGAAACTTGAAACTCGGGAGCCGAATCCTGACAGATTAGGGTCTGGCAAAAGGCACATTGAACTCCCGATTTTCGATTTTCGATTTTCGAGTTTCGAGTTTCGAGTTTCCAGTTTCCAGTTTCCAGTTTCGAGTTTCCAGTTTCCAGTTTCCAGTTTCGAGTTTCCAGTTTCCAGTTTCCAGTTTCCAGTTTCCAGTTTCCAGTTTCCAACTGCCTGTACAATTTTGTCAAAAGCCCCGGTTCCCAGGAAAACATCCACTTCCGGCAGTGCGCTGACAATATCTTCTCTGAAGCGTTCGGGGAGGCATCCGGCAACGATAAGACGCTGGCATGATCCGTGTTTTTTCAATTTTGCCAGTTCAAGAATCGTGTCAACGGATTCATCCACGGCAGACTCAATAAAGCTACAGGTATTTATGATAATGACATCGGCCTCGGCAGGTGTCTGGGTAACGGTCCATCCGGCTCCTGTAAGTTGGCCCAGCATGAACTCACTGTCAACAATATTTCTCGCACATCCGAGACTCACCAAGTGTACTTTCATTGATTATTTTCTAAATTTTCTCAAAGACCTTTGAAGTTAAAAAAAACGACAAGGTCTGAATATAATGTTTCCTGAAAAATTTTCAAGGATTTTAATAACAGCCATGGCCCTTTGGCCACAAGCAAATATAAACTTTAAGCGTTTTTCCTGACACTTAATACCTGACACGGTCGTTAAGGTTCCGTATCCTGTTGAAGCCGAAAAGATTTCACTCTTTTTTGCAAAAAAATTTTTAATTCCTCAATTGCCTGTTTTCGCAATTCGTTCCCATTTTTACCATTAAAAAAATACACATTGACACTGGATCCGAATTGTTGTCTGTTTTTTAATTTGAACTTAATTTCAGGAAAATATTTTTTATGTCCTTCTTTCCTGAAAACGCATTTTATTCTGTCCCAGTTTATAACAATTCCAAATATTGAAACGATAGTAAAAATGTCAATGACAGATATGTTTTGTCTCACTAGAAGCGTTGCAGCGTCTGTTCCCACGGCAACAGCCAGACTGAATATTATTTTAAACAGCACCCTTACCAATTTTTTTAATGGTCTTTCCGGAGTCACAATGACACTGTCATAAGGCGTTTCAACAGTTGCAAGGTCAGACCACAGTCCAAAGGTTATTGCCAAAGCCTGGCCTAATGATTTGTATCTGCTGCCATAAGCTCTTCCGAATTTAATTGCGTCCTTAACTGACAATCTTACCTGTTTTTTATAGTGATAAAAACCTCCCCCGTTATCAATAACAGATATTCTTTTATATTTTCCCAGTACAATCTTAATCACACAAAAGGCAACGCCCTGTTTTACGTGCTGATGAACATTTTCCAGCAGCCCGGCCGCGGCACAAATTTCCCTTTCTTTTAAAATCGAACCGTAACGTGTGGTTATATAATCATAAAATTGTTTATAATCATTTCCTTTCACAGACCAGAAATCAACATTAAGATTTTTAAGACTTGTTTTATCTGCTTTGGGACCGGCCGTCACCAATACATATGTGTAGGGCATTTTTTCCAGTTGATCTCTGAGGCGGCTAAAAGTTTTCCAATCCCCATTATTTTCATAATAAGGCATCGCTTCTTCAGCCTGTTGTATCAGCTCATCTGTTTCTGTAAAGAAATCTTCAAGTTCCCTGTCATCTGTCTGGTCCATTTTCTACCTTTCAGAAATTGAGTTATCATTTCCGGAAATCAATGCGGCCCGATACAATTTCCCCTGTATTATTAGTTACAACAATCTGCTTCGAAGTATTCATTTAGAAATTTCAATTTTATAACAGGTATCTTTTATTTGACAGTTTACACTTTACTGTAAACTACTTTTCAGCTTTTGCGAAGGATGCCTTATCGTCAGCAGATCAAAAAAGTTTTCAGGCCCTCGCGGGGCAGACAGAACGGAGAAAAAACCCGGCTTTTTCCGGCGGGGGACACTTCATCCGGGGAAAAAAGCCGGGTTTCTCCGCTGTCCGGCGCACAGCCCGAAAACTCTTCGGTCTGCCAGATAATATATCATATCATCTCACTGCCATTAAGTCAGGCTTTCCGGAGTGCGAAAATTATTTTTCACACCCTCGCCTGAAACAGCTTTTGCCACCTCGGATGATTTTTAATTTTAATGGCAGTGAGGCAGAGTTCGGGAACAAGCATGGTTATTTGCTTTTTATCGGCTTTGGTAAGTATATCAGTTCTTCATTTGCTTTAGACCCGTTTTCTATCAGTTTTGACTTGTTCAGAAAACCCATCTTAATCAGATGGCACATATTACAATTATTCGTTCTTTCAGTGGATTTTCTTATCACATGAGGCATGGTATCGTAGTAATTGGGTACGGTGTCATATTTTTCCATCTTTATACCGACCTTCCCAAAAGTGTCTCTTACCGTAGGAACAGCTCTCAACGTGGTAATTTCATCTTTGTTCCTCGGATTCCGGCCCAGAATAAAACCCGCTTTTGATTTTCCACCTTTGCCTAAATGGCAGTTGTAACAATTTTTATAAGTTGACAGCGCGTGGCAGGCTGTGCAGCTGACCTTGTCCTTATGTTTTTCATGCGCCTGCTTTGCCTTATCACTCTTTTCTTTTCCCGGAGGATGGCAGGTCACACATTCAGGTTTGTTTTTTACGTCTCTTCTTGATGTATAGGCATTTCCATCTCCGTGAAACTCATTTTTTTTGTGGCAGTCCAGGCACATCATTTTCTTTTCAAAATGCACATCCTGAACCACACCATACTGCCCCGTGAATTCAGGATACACCCTGCCGCCATGACAAAAGCCGCATGTTTTCACCTCATCACGTCTGACAAATTTATGACCTTTGAGAAGCCCTGTGCATATCACACCGATTTTAGGGCCTTTCACATGGCAGTCACCGCATGAGGCATGGCAGCTTCGGCATGATTGCTGAAAAACTTTTTCATCAAAGATTTTTGCTTCCTTATCTGAAAATCTGGCAACAGCGCCATGTCTCAGACCGGCTGTTGTATAATGAAGGGAAGTTTTGTATCTGTCTGCAATCTCATAGTGACACTCACCACATACATTCACATCATCAGAGGGTCTTTTTATCAGTCCTTTGTGAGCATCTTCTTTATTATGAGCATTTTCATTCCCCTTATGACAGAAGCCGCATCCCTGGGCAAAATGCTCATCTTCATCTGTCAGATTTTTGTCCACTAAAAAACCTTTGTACATCTCTTCCGCCCTGACCGGAGGAAGTATGCCGGCTCACCCTTCGCCTTCTTCTGCTTTGAAATTGATCTTGGGAGGCATATAAAGGGATCTGATTTTCTTTTCGTCCGTATGACATTCAATACACCCGTTCACGTTTTTTAAAGAGTAAACATTTTTCACCAAACAAATAAAACACACAAAAACAACCAGAAATATTGTTGCAAACACAAACAGATGTGCTTTTATCCTGGACAAAAACAACCTGATGATTGTCATATTACAGTCTTCCTCTCATATAAACATTTATGAAAAGAAGCCCGGTTTTTCACCCCCGGAGATGAAAAAAAATCTGCTTAAAAAACCCGGCTTCTCAGTTATATTTTCATGGTAAAAAATCATAAAATTTTGTCTGATAAGTACTTGATCAAAAGTTTTTTATACATCTTTTTTTCTGTGAACGGCGGAGAAACCCGGCTTTTTTCTTCAGGGCCGGCGAATCATATTCCGGGAAAAAGCCGGGTTTCTTCCCCGGGCAAATATCGAAAACTTATGGTTAGGTACTTACTTCCTATCGGGAAATTTTTAAATTCCCCCTGAGCGAGTATCAGCAGATCGAAAATGATCCCAAATCGGTTCCGGGAGATTGGAAAATCAGCGGGAAAGGCCTGGGATTTGTCAATCCCAGGCGAGCATTTTTAGAGTATTTTCAACTTACTAAGTATGAAAAATAATCAAAAGATTAATACGGATGGAATTCCCTTACACGATATTTTCCATCTTCGTTGAAATTCTTATGGTACTCCGTAATCACAAATTTCCCCGCGAATTGGTTCACCACAGGATGCCCTGCCTTTACCCATCCGACAAGACCGCCTTTGACAGCATGGATATTTTTGTATCCGTATTTGTAGAGAAAACCAGCCACATAAAAACTGCGATGCTCGGTTCTGCACAACAAATATATTTCAGCGTTGGGATCTTTGATTTTTCTCGGAATGGTGTACATATGCCCGGCGTGAATATGATCCGAGCCTTCAATGTGGAAGGCATAAAACTCAGGATGGGTCCTGCAATCAATTATATACGCATTTTTCTTGCCCGCGAGAACTTCGTCATGAATCTTTTTAAACTCATCAAGCCCTACGACCTTGTCTTTCGGCACCAGTGCTGCAAATTCATCATATATTTTCTTTTCATTCACTTGCAAATCCTGGGCCTGGACAGAACTGAAAATTCCTGCCGCCAAAAGTATGGCGGCCAGTAGTGTAACGATTTTTTTCATTTTTTCATTTCCTCCTAATTAAAAGATACAAGTTGAACATATTTTTAGCCTAAAAAAGTTATCACACCTCCTTTTTCTGATAATTTTTCTCACCATCACTCACTTTTTCACTATTATAAATTTTTATAATCAAAAGAAAAAGTTATATATCCATTATCAGGTTATTCCTTTATCTTCAGACCTCAGTGTATTTACTATAATAAATTGAAATAGTAATAAGTTATTCTGATTTATCAGCCATTAAAAGATAAAGAATCTTATTTACTGATAGCAAGACAAGTAAATTACTATTCACTCGATGATCAGGTCTTCTGACCCGGTCCGAACAAAAAGCTTGTCATTCCTGGGAAAGCAGGAATCCGTTTTTGGCAGATGGGGCGTTCCGGGAGCGGTGAAGTCCTGCTTTTACAGGCTTCAGCAAGCTCAGACTTCGGCAAGCTCAGTCGGCTCGTCGAACGGAATGACAGAAAAACTTGATCATCGAGCATACAAGTAATTTGAATAGTAATTTATAATAGATATATATCAAATAGTTAATCTGATTATCTGATATTAAAATTTAATGCTGATAACTATTTAATATTATTTGATATAAATCCAATAAGAATTCATTTTTATTAATCGGATAATGGATATATATCATATAAAAAAAAATATTGTCAATCAGGAATATTCTTATGTTATCACTCGATGATCAACTATCAGCAGGTTTTTCCGCGGCTTGAGCGTCTGCGATATTCAAAAGTTGAATATCCTGATTTATGGACAGATATGTTCATACAGAATATGATAAACAGAGTATGAATATCAACTAAATTTAATATAATTTCAAATGATTAATGTCAGATTTATACCATTGCCCGGCCAAGTTTATAAATATTTTTTGTAAAGCGTAAAATTTGCTATTGACAGAAGCAATAATCTCTGTTAGAACGCCTCTCAAGTTATGGGGCTGTAGCTCAGCTGGGAGAGCGCATGACTGGCAGTCATGAGGTCAGGGGTTCGATCCCCCTCAGCTCCACCAAAAGAAAACAAGGGGTTATGATACTTTTATCATAATCCCTTTTTTTGTTCCTGCGATTTTGTCCCTAAATAAAAGTCGGTGATGTTCCAAAGCCGGACTCGATTCGATATTTACTGAATTGATTCAAATGGTTAAAAAGTTCAAGTCCAGTTTCAGAACACTTCCCCTAAAATTACACATAAAAAGAGAAACCTTCCGACACTGCTGATTTTGCTGAAACAAAATCCTGACCAGGTGAGCGCCGGTCACTACGACCTTTCAACAGGAAAAAAATATATATCCGTGACATTCTCACGCATAAAGAATATGACAGAAACAAATGGAGGAAATGAGATGTTACCCCGTCAGACAATAGAGAATTTTGAGCAAATTTCGGAGTTTGTCTTTGTTCCGAACAGCGAAAGCGAATATGACCGGATTCTTGAGCTGCTCGACGAGATTACAGACATAGTGAGAGACGATGAGAAACATCCGTTGGCAAATCTGATGGATGTGCTCGGCGTGCTGATAGAAAATTATGAAAACCGGTTCATTCCCGAACCTGTGTCAAAACCGGCAGATGTTCTGAGGCACTTTATGAAGGAACACGGCCTGGAATCAGAAGACCTTCCGGAACTTGGCAGTCAGGAGGCTGCGCTTGACATATTAAACGGGACAAAAGAACTGAATCTGAGACAGATCAGGGAACTGAGCAGGCGGTTCAATGTTCCGGCATCTGTGTTTATCTGAGATTACCGAGCATTTCTGTGATGCTTATGGTGAAACTGAATGCTCTTTTTTTAAAATCCTGTTAGTAAGTTATCAGCTTTCTCCCTGGAAAGAAACCTCTGGCGTTTATTGTCCCCCTGTGGAAATTTGACACGGGTGACCGGGTTTTCTCCGGTAAAAACATAAAAGTCACAGGCCTGATTAAAAACCTGTCTGACCACCGCCAGACAATACCGGATTGTCCGGGGGGAAAGGTGTTCTGTTTTCTTCTTGATGCGTTCCAGATCAAAAGGGGAAATTTCCGGAAAGGTCTTGTTGCCGATAACAGGAGCTATGTAATCCCGGAAAAGGTATTGTTCTGTGTCACAGCTTATCTGACCTTTGTTTTGTCTGGCAACTGGCAGATAAGTTCATAGAAAGGGGTAAGAAAAGGAAAAAAATTTCCTTATCCGATTTCCCTGCACTTTTAATAAGTTGTCATCGAAACGCCCGTCTCAGTGTACTTATAAATTTAAAAAACAGGTGACTTCGTTTCCGCCATGACCGTCTGACAAGATTATCAAACATTTTCTCTCTCAGCCCCCTGGATATTTCCAACTGCACTCCCTCACCGGTCCGGCATCGGTTACATATGTTTTCAGGATGCCGGGCACGCAAACCCGCCTTTGTACATATCTCGGCATTAAATCCCTCTTTCTTCAGGGTCTGCCTTATTTTTTCCATGAGAGTCTGATTCCTGCCTCCGATAAAAATCTCATCCCCTTTTCCATGGTATCCGTGAATTGAAAGAACAATGTCGGCATTTTCTGCGATTCTGATCCCTTCTGGCTCGTCAAATTTGTTGCTCGTAATATGTAAGACCCCATTTTTTTTCTTTTTTATCCCCTTAAAAGCATAAAAACTGTGTCTGCCGCCGGCTATCCCGTCTGCAATATCAACGGTTCCAGGCTCTATGCCTCCGCCGTGAGGCGCGATGACGGCAATACCAGAATAGCCTTCTCTGGAGAGGATTACATAATCTTCCCCTTCCTTTTCATGTTGCTTCAGATCGTCGTAGTTTGCGTATTTATCCATTTTTTATAAAAGAGGTGTTAGGGTGTTAGGGTGTTAGGTGTTAGGGTGTTAGGGTGTTAGGTGTTAGGGTGTTAGGGTGTTAGGTGTTAGGGTGTTAGGTGTTAGGTGTTAGGTGTTAAGTGTCAGGCGGTTTCCGAAAAAAAAAGTTCGTAGTTCCGCCTTTAGGCGGTGTGAGACCGCCTAAAGGCGGAACTACGAACTGGTAAAATCGTCTTAGATGGTTTTAAGGTGTTCAGGGATTTCTGCCAAACTGCAAGTTTGGCACTCCGGATCGCTTAATTTCTTAGGATTGATAAAGCCGATGGTTTGAATTTATCGATCCGAACTGAACAAAGGGGCAGGCATTCGCTCTTCTTAACACCTAACACCTAACACCTAACACCTAAATTTTTCAAACCTGCTTTCCACAGAAAGGGCAATACTGAAAATCCTGATGCAATGCCCTTCCGCAGTGCTTGCACGTTTTGTCCTGTTTGTCCAACCAGTCATTATATTCGTCTCCGAATTCGTGCATATTTCTTTCACATTTTTCACACATGATGAAAGGTTCCCCTTTTTTAACTCTCAGAATCGGAATGAAAAATAAACTGAAATAATGGTCTGTCCGTCTGTAATAAGCCTGGGCCAGACCGCATACGGGACACAGTCTGGGTTTGTCATCAAGCGTTTTTATTTTTGGGGAAATACCGGCGATAAGGAACATTTTAAATTGCCTCGTTTGGTGTTCGGTGTTTGGTGTTCAATGTCCGGTGTCTGGCTAAGGACTGAAATTAAACACCAAACACCCTGTCACATCAGAAATCTCTTGGTTTACAAATGATTTCCCGTATCCGCATGTCAAAAAGATCAGACTGGTTGGCAGGTTTTAAGACCAGGGCGGTATCCGCCCCTCTTGATGTCCCGCCGATGGAAATGATATCATTTCCTTTGAGAGTTCCCGCATCCGTAGCCATGATGGACACTTCCACAGCAACCTTTGTGCCATGGCCGAAAAGTCTCAGTGTGTCGGCAATCAGCAACACAGGATAACTTCCCGTGTATTTTTTGGCAATGGATCGTTCCACACCGGACAGGGCGTGGGTTGCCGACACAATCCTCACCCCTTTTTCTTCCAAATCTTTTTTCACACCATCCGACATCATATTTTGAAATGGTTTTTTTAAACCACAGTGATACGTTACCGAGATAATCTTGAATCCGTCAAATATTTCCAGGGCTTTGTAAGCGGTGTCCCCCATGGTGGAAGCTAAGACCACCTCGTTTAATCCCAGTTCCTTTCCCCGTTCATATGCGAGTTTCAGTGTTTGCTCAGTATTAACTTTTCCCGGTTTGTCAAAATACATACTATCCTCCTGTTTAGATTTGGTTGAAAAAGTAGGTTGCATTGTATAAGAATTAGCGTCATAGTCAACAGGATTCCGGAGACTTTCGAAATTTTAAGCTGCCTTATGTTTTCTGTTTCGGAAGTCTGAAGAAAGAATTATAAATTGAAAGGAGATAGTTACGCATGATCATTGATTTTCACACACACATTTTTTCTAAACAGATCCGTGAAAACAGGGAAAAACATTTTCCTTCTGAACCAGCTTTCAAGCTTTTGTATGATTCACCCAAATCAAAACTTGTCGGGGCTGATGAACTGATCATTTCCATGGATGATCAGGAGGTGGATGTATCTGTTATTTTCGGGTTTCCCTGGAAAGATTCAGAAACATTTAAAAAAGAAAATGATTATATCATGGAAGCCGTTCAGAGATATCCAAATCGTCTCATTGGGTTCTGTTGTTTTGATCCCTTTCATAAGGATGCCCCTTCGGAAACAGTACGATGTCTTGACAGCGGGCTTTCAGGGGTGGGTGAACTTGCGTTTTATCAGTCCGGCATTGATGAAGCATCCCGGAATCATTTGGAACCGATTATGGATATCTGCCGGGAAAGGGACCTCCCTGTCCTGATTCATACCAATGAGCCGGTGGGTCATATGTATCCGGGCAAAACCCCGAACACGCTGGGACAGATTTACAGTCTTGCCAAACAATTCCCAGATAATAACATTGTGCTTGCCCACTGGGGAGGAGGCATATTTTTCTTTAATCTTCTTAAAAAAGAAGTAAAGGAGACGCTGAAAAATATCTGGTTTGACACCGCGGCCTCCCCGTTTCTTTATGATCCTGAAATCTACAAGACCGCCCTCTGGTTCGCAGGAGAGGATAAGATTCTGTTTGGCAGTGACTTTCCGCTGTTAAAGCCGTCAAGATATTTTAAGGAAATTGAAAACGCCGGGGTGTCAGAAAATGGCAGGAAACGTATTTGCGGGATCAACGCGGGAAATCTGCTTAAAATTTAAATCTGTTCCCTTGGTACTTTGATGGACTGAAGGGACCTGAGGATTGGCTCTGCCTTATCCTTATGCTCAGGGGAAACAAGCACAACTTTTATAGGCGCGTTTGATATCAGTCCGTCACAGGGATTTGTCAACGTGCTGTCTTTGTAGCATTGACGGTTATTGTCAGATGCCATGAAAAGAAGAACATCTGTCAGATTGCCGGAAAAGCCCTGGGCGTCAATGTGTTCGATGAACTGTAAGAACACATTATTCACAGCGATAACGAACGGCTCTGTGTCCGCATATCCGGTTTCACTGCAATTTTGTTTTGAAACAAAACATCTGCATCCGAAAGGTCTTACCGGATACACAGGGCATTCGTTATCTGTTAAAAAAGGGCACCTTCCCCATGAGGGATCATTTTCCTCTTCCGGAGGCTCGTCTCCCCGCATACAAATCTCCGCAAGCTGGTTTGTCGTGGTCAGGGGCTGAAATCGTTTTTTATGTGACGCATCTTTAAGTTTTTCAAATAAATCTGATTTCCCATTTGAAATCAGATAGTGGGCAATTTTGTATCCCTCAAGGGTCGTCAGGGTTACATTTCGGGTGCAGCACTGAGCGCAGTATTGTTTGCACGCCACGTCCAGAGTTGCTGCAAATTCATCATAAATTTTGTAAATCTGATTTAAAACAACTAATTTTGTGTCCAAATTCATTGATTAGATTAACCCTCAGTAAAGTAAAGGAGTGCGGAAATTTTATTTTCGCAAAACACTTTGCGAAAATAAAATTTCCGCACTCCTTTGTTTGTATTTTCTTCCGCACTCCTTTGTTTGTATTTTCTTCCGCACTCCTTTGTTTGTATTTTCTTCCGCACTCCTTTGTTTGTATTTTCTGTTGCGGCCCGAATTTTATTATTCCATTACCAGAAGCATCACCCGCCGGTTTTTTGAACGGTTAATTTTATTGGTGTTGGGTACAACGGGCTTTTCTTCGCCATAAGAAAAAGTACTCATTTTATGGAGCGGGATATTGTGTTCAGTGTAAAGATAATTTCTAACGGTTTCGGCCCTGTCATGCCCCAGCTTTAAATTGTATTCCTTGGAACCAATGTTATCTGTATGTCCCTGAATCTCGATAAAAATATCTTTGTTTTGTGCTAACAGGACATTGGCAAAAACATTGATGGCCAATTTGGCTTCTTTGGAAAGCTCCTTTTCATTATAAGCAAAGAAAACAGACTCATCAGACATTGTCACCTCATAAAGCAATTTGCCGACAGCCAGTTTGCCTGCGGTTTCAGCCCTTGCCAATGCCTCTTCAACCACACTCAGTTCCGCGATTCTCTCTTTTTGCTTTTCTACGGAGTCTTTTAAACCGCTAATCTCTTTCTGATTTTCCCCTATCTCTTTCCAGACTTTGCCGATATCCTCCTCCATTTCTGTCCGGAACGATTTGATTTCAGAGCTTAATTGCTTATTTTTAACGGATGATAGCAATCTGATGTTTTCATCAACGTATTCATTAACGTATTTTTTTGTGGCACATCCGAGCATTCCTGATAAGCTAATGCTGGCTATGGCAAAAAAAACAAAGAAATATCTTCCCATCATTCATCCTCCTTTGAAACTTGAAACTGGAAACTTGAAACTGGAAACTTGAAACTGGAAACTGGAAACTTGAAACTCGGAACTCGGAATTTGAAACTTGAAACTTGAAACTTGAAACTCGGAACTCGGAATTTGAAACTTGAAACTTGAAACTTGAAACTCGGAACTCGGAATTTGAAACTTGAAACTTGAAACTTGAAACTCGGAACTCGGAATTTGAAACTTGAAACTTGAAACTCGGAACTCGGAATTTGAAACTTGAAACTTGAAACTTGAAACTCGGAACTTGAAACTTGAAATTCGGAGGTTCTGCGGATTTTCTTCTGTGCATATGCATATAAGAAATATAACTCCCTGTATAATTTCTTATGGATAAGGCGATTTAAATATGCCAGGCATGTTTTTTTCCGGAAATCGCCTAAGCGTTCCGAGGGTTCGGAAATCTCAGAACGCTTTGAAACTGTGTTTTGTCTAACTGGTTTTCCTAAGCAATTCTCTTGCCACTTCAATATCATACGCTTCGTTTGGATTAAACCCCTCTCCTTTATACATGGCAGAGGCTTGTCTGATGGCGTCATAAGACACCCAGCCATGCTCTTCCCAGAGGTTCGGGTCATCCGAATTCCACAGTCTGAAACAAGTCCCTTCCCCTGTCTCACGGACATACATGCGAACGTGAGTGTTCTGGGGAAAGGGATGATAATATAAACCTCTTTCGTCTTTCATTTATGTTACTCCTTATTTTATATTAAAAAGTGGGAATGTCAATCCTGCGTCCCACTTCTCACTTTATCTGTGCGAGTTTTTTCACACGCAGCAATCCGGGACTGTTGTGCATATACATAAGCGGGGAAGAATATCCCGCGTTCAGAAAATAATGTTCCAGCGTATCAAAAAGCACGATTCTGTCCGGCCATGTATATTGTTTTTTACGCTGCTTTAATTCTTCCCATATGGTTTCAGTACCTGGTTTTTCTCCGAACACTGTTTTCTGAGCCTGATCACAAAGAAACATTTCACAGACAATGGGCTTCAGATGCCACATACATCCGTTTTGTCCGAGATAAACGCATTTGGACCCGTTATTGGGTTTTTGAAGCACTGTCATCAGGGCTTCAATTTCCTGTTTTTCAGATAACAGAACATTGATGACCACATCTGCAAAAAAAGTAATAATCCCCTCACGGGAGCAGCACGCACTCAGCTTGCTTTCATAGCATTTCTGAGTGCATATCTCGCCGAAATATTCAGACTGAAAAGATTCCACGTCCTTACGAAAGGAAAGGTAGTCTGCTGTCATTGCCTTTAATTGCTGCTTTTCTGAAAGAGAAATGGTCTCAAGATGCCGACTGACTTCGACAAGTGTTTCTAACTGCTCTTTTTGATAGTCGTTGTTACTCATATGTTATACTGCGATTTTTTTCCATAATAATTGCCTGACACTCGGCAGCGCGCTGTTGCGTTCAGGCGAAAAAGGTGTTTTTATCTGATATGTCTTTTAAACTCGTGACTCATAACTTTTGATTAATAGGTTAAAACTCCCACATTACCGGATTATCATCCAGATGGTCAGTGACCGTGCGCCCTATGGTGTCTATTTCCGCCAAATCCTCGTCAGCCAGGGACACATCGGCTGCTTTTGCGTTTTGTGTGGCTTGTTCGGCATTGCGTGCCCCGGCAATAGCGCAGACTCCCGGATGGGAAATCACCCAGGCCAGGGCCAGCTGCCCGAGACTCACCTGATTCTCTTCCGCTATGGGTCGCAAACGGGTCAGTGCCGCTTGTATCCGCTGGTAATTTTCCGGTTTGAACAGTTTGCTTTTCGAACGATGATCCTTTTTGGCAAATTTATGATCAGGGCCGAATTTTCCGGTCAGAAATCCCTGGGCCATAGAAGAGTAAGCCATAATGGTAATGTTGTTTTCAACGCAATAAGGCAGGGTATCTGCTTCCACATGCCGCCAAAACAGGGAATACGGCGGTTGGAGACTGGAAATTTCACTGTATTGACAAGCTTCCGCTAACTGATCACGGGAAAAATTGGACACACCGATGGCCCGGATTTTTCCCTGGTGCCTGAGTTCATTCATGGCTCCCAGGGTTTCTTCAATGGGAACAGTTTTACCGCCAAAAGAACCGGAGGGCCAATGAATCTGGTAAAGGTCAATATGGTCGGTTCCGAGGTCTCTGAGGGACTGATGGCAGGATTCAAAAACCTGGTCGCGTTTAAGACGGTTGGCAAACACCTTGGTTGCCAGAACAACCTCATGTCTCACATCTTTCAATGCTTTTCCCACGATTTGCTCTGAATGACCGTCTCCGTAAACTGTGGCAGTGTCAAAGGTGGTGATGCCTGAATCAAACGCCGCCCGCATGGCTTTGACGGTCTCAGTATCGTCAATTCCTGCCCACATTTTCTTACCTGCCTGCCATGTGCCCATGATAATTGATGAAATTTTTATGTCTGACTGACCGAGTGATCTGAATTGCATGATTGTCTCCTGATTCTGATATGTTTCCTATTCCTTTACCGTAAAAATATAACTGAAAAGCCGGGTTTTTTTAACCTGCTCTCTTTTCGTCTCCGGCAAAAAACCCGGCTTTTTCTCCGACAAAAACCCGGCTTTTTTCCCGGAATGATTCGCTGACCCTGAGAGAAAAAGCCGGGTTTCTCCGCCGCTCGCGGAAAAAAGAATGTATAAAAAAACTTTTGATCGGGTATTTATAACCGAAAAGCCGGGTCTTTTTAAGCGACTCTTTTTTTATCTCCGGTGAGAAACCCGGGTTTTTAAAACCCGGCTTTTTCATGAGCGTTTAATTCACAAAGATATTCTTCTATGTTATTCGATATCAAAAATAAAGGATATTGAAAATTTTTGATTGAAAAACAGATTTTTTTTAATAACTGGATTAGCTATCCGGGCGGGTAAGACTCGCACCATCGCATCATCATCGCATGGGTGAATTCAGAGCATGTTTGAAAAGTGATATGCCCCGTGTTTCCGAGGAACGTAGGGTGGGTGGAGCGAAGCGCAACCCACCGTTACATCATTTGTAATGATGGTGGGTTGCGCTTCGCTCCACCCACCCTACGTTTTTTGTATCGGGTATGTTATTTATTTCGAGTTCCCTTATTTTATTTCGTTGGTTCCCATAGCCATATTTTTGGCTTCTTCCAGGTTCAGAGAGAATGTCAACCCGCCTGATGTCACCGCTACAACAGGATTTTCACAAGTCGTATCACTGAAATTCAACTCAATGTCATTAAGGGTCAGTGTGCCTGATACGGGGATACAGCAGGTGGCATCCGGCTTAATGTTGCTGAATGTGCAAACATAGCTCTCATCACCGGACATCATTGTTGTCGAGCCGCTGACACCGGTCTCAGAACTGTAAGAAAACGTTAATGGAACTGTCACATCGGACTGGCCTATGGAAAATGTATTCTGAGATTCCCCGCTCACGGAAAATGTACTCATGTCCTTATCATAGATCATGGTGACAGTGCCATTAAGATTCTGCCCGCAAACTGCCATATTATCGAAAATATGAGTTGCGCTAATCTGGTCCCCTTCAGCAGACAATGTTGTCTGTGAATTTCCGTGAATAACGCAATCCCCCTTTGTGACATTATCAAACGCCACTGAGAAACTCCCGGCAGATGGTGTTACTTTTACGGTTCCGCTGACACCGTCACATCCGGCATCCCCGCTGAAAGTGAACACAATAACAGACTGCCCCTCCATCTCAACGGTTCCGCATGCAAACAGGTTCTTTAATGCATTACAGATCAGCAGGGTTGCAGTATCTCTTTTCTTTGATGTTGCCTTATCCAACCCCATATAATTCATGACACTGACCATTTCCTGTAAGCCCTGTACTGTTTTTTCATTGTCCGCCAAGGCCAAAGCCGCGGCATTTGTAACATCTTCCAGGGACTCCCTTTGTTCATCACTCATCGGATTTATTATTCCGGCCGCTACCTGCAATGCCCAAATCGCCTCGGCAAGTCCGATTTTGCCATCATCATTAATATCGCCATTAAGCTGCGCGTGTGCGGATTGCCCCATAAAAATAAACGCGCACATAATGACTGCCACATACAAAAGATATCTTTGGCCTAACCATTTTTTTCCTTTCATGATATTTTTCCTTTCGCTGGTTGGTTATGAAAAAATAATAAAAAAAAGGCTTTTTATATATCAATAAACAGTGGTGATTTGTCAAGAAAATTAATATCAGGATTTTTTTAGGAAATCATTTGTCAGATCAAAACCTTTTCTCTTGATCAAATCACTTTTTTTCTTTAGAGTTAGTATTTATGGGTTACATTTTCAATTATAATGATGCCATTGCTTATGAACAGTGGTGTAATGAGGCGAAAAATAAACGCGCCACTGAGCTTGAAAACCGGCTTATGCTCAATATGCTTGAACCGGTACAGGGAAGTCGTGTGCTTGATATCGGTTGCGGAACTGGCGCGAGCCTGTTTCCTTTTATTGAAAAGGGCCTTTTGACGACAGGGCTGGACCCCTCACCGGATATGATTGATATTGCCTTAAAAAATTTAGGACACCGTGCGGACCTGTATCGCGGATTTGCCGAAGACCTTCCTTTTGATGATAATTTCTTTAACCAGGCCTGTCTGGTGAAGAGTCTGGAGTTTGTCGAAGATCCCAAAAAGGCAATTGAAGAAGCTTGCAGGGTTGCAAAAGACAAAATTTTCATTGGTGTGCTTAACAGATATTCAATCAGGGGAACCCGTTTGCGAGTCCGGCGAATATTTACAAAAAGCCTTTATGATCATGCGCGTTTTTTCAGTATTTGGGAATTGGAAGAAATTATACGGGAGCTTTTGGGAAATGTCCCTATATCATGGCGGACCGTATGTCAGTTTTCTGCCCCGACCGGAAGAATTTCCCACACCATAGAACATTCCAATCTTGTACAAAAATGTCCTTTCGGAGCTTTTACCGGCATGACTGTCACTCTTATTCCCCGTTTCAGAACCAGACTCCTTGAACTTCTTCGCCACCCCGCGTCCGAGGGAGGGGCAGTGGCAGGTTTGGCAAGAGCGAAGGAATTGAAAATTGAAAATTGAGAATTGAGAATTGGGAATTGAGAACTGGGAATTGAGAATTGAGAATTGAAAACTGAGAAAGGCATCAGAACCTCGCATTGGCACAGATTTTTTTTAATCTGCGAAATCCGTCAAATCCGTGTTAATCCGTGGTTCAGAACTGCTGTTATCGGATTTTAAACAAATAACGGAGACCCAACATCATGGAAGCGTATCTTTATGAGCCTTTGGAGGACAGGAAAGTCAGATGCAACCTTTGCAATCATCGCTGTATTATCAAAGAAGGCAGACGCGGCATATGCAATGTCCGGGAAAACCAGGCAGGTATTCTGAAAAGCCTGGTGTATGGGAAACTCATTGCCCAGCATATTGATCCTATTGAAAAAAAACCGCTGTTCCATCTGCTTCCGGGGAGCCTGTCCTATTCCATTGCGACGGTGGGCTGCAACTTCAAATGTATGTTCTGCCAGAACGCAAATATCGCTCAGATGCCCACTGATCATAAGGGGCTGATAATGGGCGATCCCTGCACACCGGAGGCGGTTGTCCGTGCTGCCGAAGCCGGAAACTGCAAAAGCATTGCTTACACCTATACCGAGCCGACCATATATTTTGAATTTGCTTTTAATACAGCCAAGATCGCTCACGAAAAGGGAATCAAAAATGTTTTCGTAACAAACGGCTATATGACATCCGAGGCCCTGGAGATGATATCGCCTTATCTGGACGCTGCAAATGTTGATCTGAAAGCCTTTAATAACGAGTTTTATAAAAAATTGTGCGGGGCAAAACTGGAACCTGTCAAAGAGAGTCTGAAGAAAATGAAATCTCTCGGTATCTTCGTGGAGATCACAACACTGCTGATTCCGGGTCTGAACGACGACAAAGAAGAGCTTGAAGGTCTGGCTTCATTTATCGCAGAAGAACTGGGAATTGAAACGCCCTGGCATATCAGCCGGTTCCATCCGACATACCGCCTGACTGACCGGCCCCCAACACCGGTCCCAACCCTTGTCATGGCCCGTGAAATCGGTATCAAAGCGGGCCTCCGATATGTCTATGTGGGGAATGTTCCCGGGGAGAAAGGGGAAGATACGTTTTGTTATCATTGCGGGGAAACCCTGGTTGACCGATGGGGGTTCAGTATCAGAAAAAATCTGATAAAGAACGGCGTGTGCAGTTATTGCGGCTCAGAAATTGACGGTGTGGGGTTGTAACTACAATTGATAATTGATAATTGATAATTGATAATCAGTAGGTCAAAATTTTTTGAGCTGCAAAGAAACCCGGCTTTTCCGGCTGAGGAAAGCGCCCCGTCCGGAGAAAAAAGCCGGGTTTCTTCCCCGCAAATCGGTTTTTCCCCATAAGGAACGGAAAAGATGGCATACAGCGAATTTGATCTGGACACGGTTACGAAATCGTTCAACTTGACGATAGAGCATGAAAAGCTGTTTGAAAAGATAAAGCAGACAGGGGTTAGTTCATGGCTTGAAGAATCCCTTGAAAAAGGCTTAAAATTATCGCTGGGCAGTGAAAAAGCACGGGCAGAATTTATTGTCGCACCGGTGCTGCTCGCCAGCAGAGAATTAAGCCATGACAGTTTTTATCTTTATTCGGGTCAGAATCTGGATATTGATCCTGAAAGAGGGCTGAAGGGCAACTGTGATTTTATTCTGACCAATTCACCGCCTTCGCCCACAATGCAGTCCCCCATTGCAGTCATCACAGAGGCGAAGAAAAATGATATAGAAGGAACGTTGGGAGAATGTATTGCCCAGATGCTCGGGGTAAGGTTATACAGAAGGATAATCTCCTTATTCCTCTATCGTGCGGCCTGGATGCTGGGAACAAAATATTCTGAAAAACAGGGCACCCGTGAGCTAAGGACAATTTTTGGCTGTGTCACAACAGGCGAAACCTGGCAGTTTTTAAAGCTCAGGGGCAAAACTGTTTGGATTGACAGCGACCGCTATTATATAAATAAGGTGGATAAAATATTAGGTGTTCTTCAGGCGATTGTCAGCTATTATAAAGAATGAAAATCAGACCATTTTTGTTTCTTTATCTCGGTTTGTGGCCTCCCCCTGTAATCAATACTGTTGACTTTAAGGCTGAACAGGTTTTCCGGTATTCTCTCCGGAGTGCGAAAAATACTTTTTCGCAATTGCAAAAATAAAATTTTTGCACTCCGGATCCGTCCGGCACTTCTTAAGTCAACGGTATTGCCCCTGTAATACCCTGTGTAATATGTTATTCAGTTCTTTCTTCATACAAGGCTTGGGTATGGCCCCCGCAAAACCGTATTCCCTGAAATTCATCATTACCGGATCATTTGAATACCCGCTGGAAATAATTGCTTTTACTTCAGAATCAATTTCTTTCAGTCTCCATACCGCTTCTTTTCCTCCCATGCCGCCTCGTACGGTCAGACCCAGGATAACCGCGTCAAAAGGCTCACCAGATGTTTTGGCTTTTTCATATAAATCAATCGCTTCTCCCCCATCCCGGGCAAATTCTGTCTCGCATCCTAAACGATCCAGCATCTGTTTTAAAAAATTTCGAATCATCTCCTCATCATCCATCACAAGAAGCTTCTTTTTTCCTTTTTCAGCAGCAACAGGCACAGAATTTACTTTTACATTCCTGGGTTCAGCAGTTTCTTTTTCAGAAGCAGGAAGATAGATATGGAAGGTCGTCCCCACACCTGGTTCAGATTCCACCGCAATATGTCCTTTATGTTTTTTGACCACAGAGTAAACGATGGCAAGCCCCAGTCCCATTCCTTTCTGAGTGCCCTTCTCTTTGGTGGAAAAATAGGGATCAAATATCATGGGGAGATGTTCCTCAGAAATGCCGCTTCCTTTATCTTGAAGGGATATTTTTACATACTTTCCGTGTGCTAAAAATAAGACATGTTCTCCTTTTTCCGCATCCACAACAAAATTCTCCGCACACACATTAATTGTTCCTCCCTCCGGCATGGCCTGATCCGCATTCATTGTCATATTACTGATGACATGCCTCATCTGCGCCTCATCATATTCAACCCGCCACAGGTCATTCGGAATATTAAACTCACAACTCACGTTGGAACCTGTCAGCACCAGCTTCACCGATTCTTTTAGGAAGTCCGCGATTGAATCTGTTTTTTTTGTCGAGAATCCGCTTTTTGAAAGGGTAAGCATCTGATGCGTGAGATATTTCGCACGCAATGTCGCTTTTTCGGCCTCATCTAAAAAACCATAAATATCAAAGCATTCCGGTCTTATATCCTCTTTTGCCATATTAATATTGCCTAAAATCACAGATAAGAGATTATTATAATCGTGGGCAATGCCCCCGGCAAGAATAGCAACAGATTCAAATTTTTTGGCTTTCAGAAGTTCTTGTTCCATTCTGGCTTTATAAAACGCCATTTCAATATTGGCGTACAATTCGCGATCCTCAAAAGGCTTGAGGAGATACCCGAACGGCTCGGTTATTTTTGCTCGGTCAAGCATCTCTTTGTCTGAAAAAGCAGTGAGATAAATAATCGGGATATTGAAACGCTTGCGTATCTGATTTGCCGCTTCAATGCCGTCCATAGGCCCTTTTAACATGATGTCCATCAGCACCAGGTCCGGCTTTTCTGTCTTTGCTTTTTGGATCGCTCTTTTTCCCGAGGGCGCCACGCCGCAGACGACGTAACCCTCTTTTTCCAATTTGGCCTGCATATTTTCGGCAATAACATATTCATCTTCTACAATCAGAATTCTTGCCTTTGTCATGTCTCAATCCCCTTTTTTTGAAATTAAGAATTCGGACAGTGTCAAACTGAAGATTAAAAAAATCTTAAATCTTAATTCCTGATTCTTTACCGTGAAAATACATTTTGAAAAGCCGGTTGAAAAGCCGGGTTTTTTATCTGAAAATATTTTCATAACCGGGGGCGAAAAACCCGGCTTTTTCATAAGCGTTTATTTCTAATTATTTTTCATTTTGGAATTTAATGATAAATTCAGTTCCGCTGTTCCTGTTCAGTTTCAATTCACCGTCCAACTGATGTTCGGCAAAACCTCTGACAAGTTTTAATCCTAAGGATGAAAAATTGTTTACGTCCCTGTCTTCCGGTATCCCGACCCCGTTGTCACTGACAGTCAGTTCAATTTCATCATTTTCCCCTGAACACAGGGATACTCTGATTTCACCGGTCCTCTCCTCCGGAAAAGCGTATTTCAGGGAATTGGAAATCAGTTCGTTAAGAATGAGGCCGCAGGGAATTGCAATGTCAATTCCCAGGGAAACATCCTCGATATCTGTTTTCAATCTGACTCTGGTGTTACTGATTTTATAAGACTTAAACAGTGTCCTTGTCAACTCATTAAGATAGGTTCTGAAACCAATGTCTGACAGACTGTCGGACTGATAAAGCTTTTCATGAACAAGCGACATGGATCTGACACGATCTCTGCTTTCCCTGAATAATTTAAATGTATTTTCATCCCCGGCATATTTGCACTGTGTATCAAGAAGGCTCGATATCACCTGCATATTGTTCTTAACCCGGTGGTGAACTTCTCTCAGAAGCACTTCTTTTTCCCGAAGGGCGACGCTGATCTGTTCATTGGCCCGCATCAGTTCATCTCTGGCTTTTCTCAGCTCATGCTCCGCTCTTTTACGTTCATTGACTTCTTCATTAAGCTTATCCCGTGACACAGTGACGGCCGCCAGATTTTCCGTCATCTGATCAAACACGCGGGACAGTTCCCCAATTTCATCTTCTGCGGCTGTGGCAATTTTATAGTTCAGGTCTCCCTTGCCAATCATCTCAGCGACTTCACAGAGTTTTTCAATGGGCTTTGCAATTCCCCTGCCGATGAAAGCTGAATTGACAGCGATCATCAGCGCAATAATAAAGACCATGGATAAGACAATCCAAGCCGTGTTCCGCTGGGTGGCAGAAACTTCCCTGCGGCTTATGATGTTCAGCTGTTCGACACTGGTAATAATATTTTGTGATTTTACAAGCAACTGGCTGACAAATCGTTCCTGAAACTCTGCTGAACGTTCTGTCTTTTTATGATTCTTTTGGCTTTGAAAATTATTAACCAGCAGGGGAAAAATTGCCTTCATGTTGTCATGATTGCGTTTTATTTTATCAAATAAAAGTTGTTCCGCTCTGTTTTCAAATGTTATATTTTCAATCAGTGCCGACAGGGCCTCATGTCTCAGATGCCATTGCATTCGGCTTCTTTCTGAGTGTTTCCAAAGATATTCATACGTCACAAGATTGAGTTCAAACGCGTTTCTGACAATCTGGTCAATGCTGCTGCTTTTTTTTAGAACCGAACTGACCTCTTGAAACGTCATCAGTTCTGTCAGTCCGATGAACAGAATCATAAGAACAGAACAAACGGTATTTATTCTGAATTTTGTTGTAATTCGCATAACAAACGCTTTTTATTTTAAGATGGTCATGCTTTCAGGGTAGTGATGTAGTAATGATGATTTAATTTAAAATCAATGAATTATAGTGATGAATGAAAAGCCATATGGCTCCTATATGATTCTCAAGTTTTTTCGAGAAGGAAAGAGTTTTCCGCACCAGCCGGGAAATTCTCTGGCGAAAAGTATTATTTAATCTCTCGATATAACTTGTTTTTCCGCTGTCTTTCGGGACGGATTTATGGCGTTTCGAAGGAAGGACACTCTTATATGGTTTCCAAAAATCTGTATAAATAACAGCGCATTGACGATATACAGGCGGAAGCGAGTTCCAAAGACCTTCGGCACCTTCCGTGTCCCGGTCACCGACATACGCGCCGACAATTTTTCTCGTATCCTCATCGATTGCCAGCCATATCCATACCTTACAATATTTCCCGCCGACAAACGACCACATTTCGTCACACTGAATCGTCGGTAGTCCTGCAAAGGTAGTGATGAATCCCGTTCAGTCCCCTGATTATCAGGCCACTGAATCTCATTCATCACTACTTGTGCAGGACTACCATTCATTTTATCATCTCGCAATCAGAGAATTGAAGAATAAGGATTGACGATTGCAAATTTTCAATTTTCAATTCCCTTGTTATTTTATGATGGTCATATTTGCAGGTTCCGCGTTTTTAAGCGCGTCCGTATAAATAAAATTCAAATAATTGGGAACGGTTGTGCATTCAGTCAGGTTATTTTTTATTGCCCATTCTGACTGATCCTCCAATGTCATCAGAAAAGACTGATCCAATGATATTTTAAAATGGTAGGTTGCGGTTAATTCATTCAGCAGGGAAGGATCAGTCCTGAGATATCGGGCGGCAATTTCACGAGATTTATCCGAATTATTTTGAATAAATTCACAGCTTCTAATAAGTGATCGGACAACTTTTTCTATTATTTGAGGGTTGTTATGCACATAATCATGTCTTGCGGAAACAGCAAAGAAAGGCGAATACAGGCCCTTTGCATAAAATACGCTTCCCCCCTGTCCGAGCATTTTTCGGGCTTTGCACATCAGAGGATTCCATGTTGCGATGGCATCTGCTTCCCCGCTCATCAGGGTATCAACCATCTGCTCCGGTTTCAAATGGACTATATTTATATCATTGCGTGAGATATTGTGCAAGAGCAAAACCGTGTCCAGAAAATATTCCCCGTTTGTGCCGGTAGTTACTCCGATCTTCTTACCTTTCAGATCGTTGGGTGTCAGAATGCCCCTGTCTTTTCTGGCAACAATGGCAAGATGTTTTTTCGCTGTCATCGTGGTGGCAAACGCGTATATTTTTCCTCCGTTCAGAACAGTGTGCATGAACGGCGTTTCCGATGAAATGCCAAAATCTGCCTTTCCTCTGATTACCGCGTCAAGTACGAGGTTTCCATAGGGATAGTATTGTAAGGCAATGTCCAGTCCCTGATCTTTAAAATAGTCTTTTTCCAGGGCAACATAAACAGGATAGCCCGTAAATGAGAGATGTATGATGCCAATCGTTGCTTTTTCAAGAGGCCCGACCGGTTTTCGGAGGGATTTCCAAGCAGACCATATGCCCGCTCCGATTATTGCCATCAGGGTTACGACAAGAGCTATGATGAATGGTCGTTTGGACATGTTCTGTTTCCTTTCGTCGTCTCCGACCCCCAGTGATTCTGACGGGTAAAAGACCGCCGGGGTTTTCAAAATCTCGGCGGCTCACAGTGTTCCGACCTGTCAGAATCATTGCAGTCGCACAGTAATTTTTCAGTTATCCGGACAGGAATCTGATTCACTGTTCAAAGTGTTTCGGAGTTTCAGAAAATTCAGAAGCCCGGACCAGTCTCACCTGTTTTTTTTTTACTTTAAAATTTCAGGACAAATCAGTGGTCTTATTTTGCATGATTGTTCTGTATTTTCCACGACCCCCTGATCTTGCTCACTGGGATTTTTTCTTGACAATGACAGAGGCGAGGTATTATTGATAAAGTTCAGTTTCTGAGTCTGACTAATTAACCTGTCTGAATCAATGTGATAAACATGGATTCGTATCCGGATGTGTGGCACTGCCGAATTTTTTTCTCCTTTTATAAATTCAGCAGATGGGAAATGCTCTCAGCCGCCTCCGGCGGACTGACAGTTCCTCCGAAAAATGCCCGGGCGTTGTCAGTCCCTGGCGAGTATTCGGAGAACACTTTTCATTTTCTGATATGTCGTAACATGTTTTCTTCTGATGGCAAAACTTCTGATTATCCACCAGGGAGCCCTTGGCGATTTTGTGGCAACGTTTCCCGCTATTATCCGGCTGAAAAAAAGATTCTGCCGGACAGATGTCCTTTGTCAGAGCAAGCTTGGAAAACTGGCCTGTGAGCTTGACATTGCAGATCAGTACTTTCCGCTTGAGGCAGCGTCTTTTTCGTCTCTTTACTCGGATGCTGCGGATCCCCGGGTGCAAAATATTCTGCGTACTTACCATGAAATTGTCCTTTTCTCTTATTCGGAACAACTCGGACAGACCATCAATAAAATCACACATAAAAAAGCCTATCTCATCCACCCCCGGGCAGATGTTCATCAGAGAATTCATATCACAGAACATATTTTATCCCACCTTGTGAAATGCGGGCTGGCTGACCCGCTGCCTCCTGTCTCAGAGGGAATTTTCTCATCTGTTTTCCATAGGGACAGAAGAGAGAAACAGTATGATCCTGCAAGAATACTGATTCATCCCGGATCAGGGGGCAGAAAAAAATTCTGGCATCTTTCAAATTTTACGCAAGTTGAAACTGCGCTCAGATCGGACCGCTTCATGCCTGAATTTATACTCGGTCCTGCAGAGCATTTTCTGGCAAAATCGCTTCAGGATCATCAGAACAGGATTGTTCACACGATTTCCGATTTGACAGAACTTGTTTCATTGCTTAAAATAGCCGGTGGTTTTATTGGAAACGATTCCGGTGTGAGCCATCTGGCCGCATTTATGGGACTGCCTGCTGTGGCGGTTTTCGGACCGTCTGATCCGGAAAGATGGCGGCCTGTGGGACGGGCTGTCAGCGTTGTAAGACCTGCTGACCTTGATTGCAGTCCGTGTTTTGAACTGACGCATCAGAAAACCTGTGACAAACAGGAATGCTTTGACAGAACCTCCCCTGAAACCGTTCTCGGCGTTTTTTATGAACTCTGGCAAAAAAATCTGAAAAACCATTATGTTGTGTAAAAGGAGTGTCAAACTTACAGTTTGGCAGGGCGTGTGCCTCAGCGGGAAGATTTAAAACTATCTGATTATAAAGGATTTTGGGAGGTCTGTCCGCGCCCTGAGCTTGTCGAAGGGGACACACCCCCATATGCATCAGGCTAAGATTACAACCTACTGTTTTTATTAACTCTGATTTTGCCGGACGGGGTTTGCAACCCCGTCCGGAATATTTTCCCGGATCGCCGCCTGCAAACGTTTCGGACGGGGTTGCAAACCCCGTCCGGCAGCCGTCCCGCATTCTTAGCCTGATGCATATGGGACACACCCCCCGTTTCGACAAGCTCAACGAGCGGTTTCCATTTACCCGCTCCGGGCTTGTACAAGGGGACCTTTCGGAGAATCCGGAACATACGTCTTTTTTCCATGTATTCTGCGGTTTTCCCGGTGCCTCCCCAAAATCCGTTATCATCATGAAAATATTGCCAAACTGCAAGTTTGGCACTCCGGATATCCGGATGCTTATTTTCGATAATGCCTGATACACACAACCGAGTATATTCCGGAGAACAGCCATGAACAAAGAAAGAAAACGGACCTTAACCATCAAAACCCCGGAGGGGATTGCTTTCTCCCTGCATCTTGCCGGGCCTGTCACCCGGTTTCTGGCATGGCTGATTGATCTTGCAAGTATCTTTGTCATTTCGCTTACAGCCAGAATTGCCGCGGGCTTCCTGGGCGTTATCAGCCCGGATATTGCTTCGGCGGCCGTTATTTTGGCGTATTTTATTATTTCCATCGGCTATGGTATTGCAATGGAATGGTATTGGCGGGGACAGACCATTGGCAAACGTCTCCTCCGTCTGAGGGTGATGGATGAACAGGGATTACGCCTGCAATTCAATCAGGTTGTGATCCGCAATCTGCTTCGTTTTGTGGACAGCCTGCCCGCATTTTATATGGTGGGCGGACTTGCCTGCCTGGTCAGCCCTCGGGTCCAGCGGCTTGGTGATCTTGCAGCCAATACGATTGTGGTATGGAACGGCGCTGTTTCGGAGCCGGATCTGGATCAGCTGCTTACAGGCAAATATAATTCATTTCGGAATTATCCGCATTTGGAAGCCCGCCTGCGCCATCATATCTCTGTCCGGGAAGCCGGAATCGTGTTGCAGGCCCTGTTGCGCCGGGATGAGCTTGATCCTTCTGCGCGGCTTGAATTGTTTAAAGAAATTGCCATGCATTTCAAAAGGGCTGTAAAATTCCCGCAGGAAGCCACCGACGGAATCTCCGACGAACAGTATGTGCGTAATGTCGCGGATGTGCTATTCAGATCAGAATTTCCGGGCAGGTGAAGCCAGTTTAATGAAATAATAAGTACCTGAGCACTCGATGATCAGGTTTTCTGACCCGATTTGAACAAAAAGCCTGTCATTCGTGCTTTTGCAGGCTTCGGCGAACGGAATGACAAAAAAAATTTGAACATCGATTGAGCAAAAGTTTTTGGTAGTCCTGCACAAGCAGTGATGAATGAGAGTCAGTGTTCTGATAACCAGGGGACTGAACGGGATTCATCACTGCCTTTGCGGGACTACCAGATTTTTAATAGCTGCCCGGGGAAGAAACCCGGCTTTTTTTCCGGAGTGATGCGTCTCGGATAAAGGAAAAAGCCGGGTTTCTCCGCCGATCACAGAAAAAAGATGTATAAAAAATTTTGATCGGGTACTTATCAAAAACTTATGGCTATGTACTTATGTTGTCCGGGGGCCCTGCCGGATTCAGCAATCCGGCAGGAGCATGGAAACGAAACGTAATGTGTCTGCGGCGGGAACTCTGGTAACTTCCTAATACGCCTCATCATAACTCAGGTCTTCTTTGGTCACTTTCCCTTTGAACAGATTATATGCCCAGGTCTGATATGCAATGACAAGAGGAATAAAAACAATCACCACAACCAGCATAATTTTCAGCGTAAGCGGGCTTGAGGATGCATTGTAGGCCGTGAGGCTGAAATCTCCGTTAATGCTTGAGGGCAGCAGCCTGGGAAACAGTCCGATAATGCCGAAAAACGTACACAGAACAATAGTCAGAGCGGACGCGAACCATGCCTTGAAATAGGTTTTCTTAACCAGGAAAACCTTTACGCCCAAAAGGGCAGCCACATTCAGCACAATAAAAATAAACAAAGCCGGATTTGTGATATAATTATCATAGAGCGCTGTTTCAGATTTACTGGCAATCAGAAAGGCCACAGCCACGATCACAAGAAGCACCCACACCTTGTTCGCGACCGACACGGCTCTGTCATGAAGTTCTCCCTCTGTCTTAATCGCCAGCCATAATGCGCCGTGTACCAGAAAAAGGCACAGAAAAAGCAGACCTCCCAGCAGTCCGTATCCATTAAAAAGGGTAAACAGTGTTCCGTGATAGACGCCACTCTCACCAAGGGGTAATCCCTGAAAAATATTTGCAAAAGTGACTCCGAACAAAACAGCGGGCGCGAAACTGCCCACAAAGATGCAGATATCCCAGACCAGACGCCACCCGGGATCATCCACCTTGCTGCGAAACTCAAGGGAAACGCCGCGCAGAATCAGGGCAAAAAGAATCAGCATCAATGCTGAATAAAGGGATGAGAACATCACCGAATACACCAGGGGAAACGCTGCGAACGTCACGCCTCCGGCAGCGACCAGCCAGACTTCGTTACCGTCCCAGAAAGGCCCCATGGAATTCAGCATGATCCTTTTTTCATCATCATTCTTTCCGATAAACGGGTAAAGGGTTCCTATTCCGAAATCAAATCCGTCTGTCATGAAAAACACCGCCCACAACAGTCCCCAAAGGAAAAACCATATACTCTGCAAAGCCATTTTTTACCTCCCCTCTGTCAGTGAATCCGGCCCTTTTTTGGCATTTTTAGCGATCAGATAAAAACCTGTCGCGCCTAACAGTCCGTAAACTCCGATAAACGCAATGAGCGAAACCGCCACCTGAGAGACTGCCACAGGCGAAGCCGCGTCCGATGTTTTCATCAGACCATAGACAATCCAGGGCTGGCGTCCCACTTCCGCCAGAACCCATCCCATTTCACAGGCAATATATGGTAGCGGAATGGCAAAAAGCATCACCTTCAGGTAAAGCGGACTTTCAACCAGACGTTTTCTCAGAAACCATCCGATGATCATCAGAAGGGGAAATAAGGTTCCCAGTCCCACCATGGTTCTGAAGGCCAGCAAGGAGAGCAGGACAGGGGGTCTTTCATCTTTGGGGAAATCTTTCAGTCCCTTTACTTCGGCATTGATATCATGATGCCCCAAAAAGCTGAGAAGTCCGGGAATGGATCCGATTTCAATGAGGTTTCTCTCATTTTCTTCATCAGGAATGGCGAACATGTGAAGCGGCGCTCTTGTGGTTGTTTCCCAGTGCGCTTCCATTGCCGCAAGCTTTGCAGGTTGGACTTCCGTGACATGAACGCCGTGCATGTCGCCGTTGATGGCTAAAAACACGGAAAAGACAAGCCCGAATACCAGACCGATCTTAAATGACCGGGTAAAAAATTCAATATGCTGTTTCTTCAGAAGATGATACGCGCTGATTCCCATGACAAAAAACGCGCTCAGAACATAAGCCGCGCTGACCGTGTGAAGGAATTCTAAAATAGCAAATTTGTTAAAAACCACCGCGGCAAAATCATCAAGCTCGGCTCTGCCGTTTCTGATAACATAGCCCACAGGATGCTGCATCCAGGCATTTGCAATCAGAATCCACACAGCAGAAAGGGTGGAGGCACCTGCGATAATCCACATTATCGTGGCATGGGCTTTTTTTGAAATTTTATTCCAACCGAAAATCCATACGCCGAGAAGGGTGGATTCCAGAAAAAAAGCGGCACTTGCCTCTATTGCGAGAAGTGACCCGAAGATATCTCCGACATAAGCGGAATAACGCGACCAGTTAGTTCCGAACTGAAATTCGAGTGTAATACCGGTAACAACGCCCAGGGCAAAATTGATAAGAAACAATTTGCTCCAGAATTTGGTCATGGAGAGATAGGTTTCATCTCCGGTTCTGACATATTTTGTTTCCATATACGCCACCAGAATTGACAGGCCGAGCGTCAGCGGCACAAACAAAAAATGGAACATGGTGGCGGCGGCGAACTGTAAACGCGAAAGCAGCACAACATCCATTTTATTCTCCTCTGTGAATTGAAACTTGAAACTTGAAATCCGAAGGCTTGACTGCATCTTTTTACTGCCTGAATTCTGAGTTTCAAGTTTCAGGGATTGAAGATTGGAGAAAATTCCTCTCCAATCTCCAATCGTCAATCATAAAACCGGATTTTAAGCTCCTCCCTCCAACGTACACTGGGTGAAGTCTATTTCTTTGCCGCATTTACTGCATTTATGCGTTTTGTCAAACTCATCGGAAAATATTTCTTTTTCTTCTCCGCACTCAGGGCATTTGCATGTAAAGGACTTCAAACTTTTGAACTGTTCATAACCGGGACAATGTTGCGGTGTAGTAGCCATGGCAATCTCCTTTTTTTAGTTGAATTGAACATTAACGTTAACTACTTATTTAATTAAAAATTAAAAATTGAAAGTTGAGAATTATCAATTATCAATTATCAATTATCAATTATCAATTATCAATTATCAATTATCAATTATCAATTATCAATTATCAATTTATTCACCCAGCTTTGCGGCAATTTCCCGGCCATAATCCTGGGCCATCTTTGTTCCGCCGCCAAGCATGGAAGATTTTAACCTCAGGGGGGCGCTGACCATATCCATCTTAAAGATGTTTTTCATGGTGTCAAAAATTCGGTCAGGAGCTTCTCCGCTCCATCCGAACGCGCCGAACGCGCCGCCGACTTTTCCTTCAAGCCCCGCTTTTTCAGCAAGGAAAAGCATGGTCTTCATTTTCTGCATCATGTCGCCGTGATAGGTGGCTGAACCAAATACCAAGCCATCATAGCCCTGAAGATCAGCTTCAGTTTTGATGTCATTGATATTTGTGACCACGGCTTCAGCCCCGGAAAATCGGATACCTTCGGCAACAAGGTCAGCGATGCTTTGCGTTTCTCCGGTTCTTGTGGCATATACTACAAGTACTTTTGGCATGACGCTTCTCCTTTATTTTATCCGCTTGTCAACACCCTCAGTCTCACAATCCGGTGTATAGCAGGTATTGTCAACGAATTCACATTTTTCCTTGCATGACGGACACTCTTCCGGAGGAGCGTCAGCTTCCAATGTATATCCGCAGTTTTTACATTTCCAACTGGCCATGGTATCCCCTCCTTTTTAATTAAGAATTGAAAATTGAGAATTAAGAATGATGCCTCTGATTCTCAATTTTCACATCCTTTACCGTGAAAATACATTTTGAAAACCCGGGTTTTTTATCTGAAAATATTTTCATGACCGGGGGCGAAAAACCTGGCTTTTTCATAGGCATTTATTATGCTTTCCAGAGGCCGTGAAGATTACAGTAGCCTCGTGCCGTAATTTGACTGGCTTCCACTGTAAAGGTTGCTTCAGGAGCTTCGCCGGGATTCAGATATTCGCGGTAAACTTTCCCATCTGCAATAATTTCAATCCATTCGATATAGTGTTTTTCTTCCATGGGATGCGCGACCTCTCCGACCTTCACTTTTACACCGCCTGAAAATTTTTCCAGCACAGGAACATGTTTCTCTTTTGCGGCATCCACGGTATTCTCAGTCATCAGGGACATGGATTTGCCACAACATACAAGTTCCCCCTCTCCTCCGTGAAGCACCTCAACAATATTTCCGCACAGTTCACATTTATAAACTTGAAGCTTCTCGGCCATGTCTTTCTCCTTTCTTTTGGTTAAAAAAGTAAAAACACAAAAATTCCCATCATTGACACGAAACACCTGCCCAAAAATTTCTTAATATTTTTCTAAGTTCAGCCTTGAACATTTATCTCAGCCACATGAAAAATATTAAAAAAGCTTATACGCAGGTAACAAAAAAATAAAAATCCATAAATACGGACAAATTCTGTCAGGTTACCAGTTTTCCCCGAGCAGTTCAAAGTGGGCTTGCGGATGCGCACATGCCGGGCATTGCTCAATTGCTTCGTTGCCTTCATGGAGATAGCCGCAATTCCGGCAACGCCACGTCACTTTTTCTTTTCTTTTGAAAACCCTGCCTGCCTCAATGTTCGCGGCAAGGTCATTATAGCGTTTTTCATGCTGCTTTTCAGCCACAGAAATCATTTCAAAAACAACTGCGATGGGTTCAAATCCCTCTTCACGGGCTGTTTTGGCAAAGCCGGGATACATTTCCGTATGTTCGTAATGCTCTCCCGCGGCTGCTGCTTTCAAGTTTTCAAGGGTGGTTCCGATAATCCCGGCCGGAAAAGCTCCGGTGATTTCAACCTCTCCGCCCTCAAGAAATTTAAAAAACCGCTTGGCATGTTCTTTTTCCTGATTGGCAGTTTCAGTAAAAATATCAGAAATCTGAACATAGCCCTCTTTTTTTGCCTGGCTGGCAAAATAGGTATAGCGGTTTCGGGCCTGGGACTCCCCTGCAAAAGCGGTCAAAAGATTTTTTTCGGTCTGAGTGCCTTTTAATTTTCCCACGGTTGTGTCCTCCCAATGTTTGTTTTTTGAATAGAAATAGTTACCTGACGATTCTTTATTCAGAGGCCAGGCTTACCAAAATCAACTTATATAACGGAGGGAAGTAGCGGTCATGATCATCATCGCACTCCCTTTTTATCAGCAATACACTAAAAGAGGTTAATTTTTTGGTAGTCCTGCAAAGGTAGTGATGAATCCCGTTCACTCCCCGATTATCGGGACACTGAATCCCATTCATCACTACTTGTGCAGGACTACCAATTTTTTTTAGTAGGCTATTTTTTAATAATTGTCAAACTGATATTTTATGAATTTCAATTCATGGTCTGAATATATTATGGATTTTTTATACTCGATAACCAAGTTTTCTGATCTGATCCGGCCGGACAGGTTGTCAGTCCTGCGAAAGCAGGAATCCGTTTCCGACCCATGCCATGCTTCCGGGGGCATCGAATTCCTGCTTTCAAAGGAATGGCAGAAAAGAATTTGATTATCGAGTATCAGTAAGTCTGATTCAGGACTAAACCGAATAATGAGCCTCTGATTGTCATTTATACACAAGTCGCCCTTCAGCCTGGTTGCTGATATTATGGTGGGAACGCAAATACTCTTCCACCACATCACGCATGGAGGTGGTAACAACATGGGAATCTGCCAGAGCCATCAGTTCGGAATTGGTGATACCCATATTTTTTTCTGAGTTTTTGTAGTGAAATCCTTGAAGCGCGATTGTGTAATATTCATTATCCGTCACAGGTTCACCATTAAGTGTCAGGGAGTCAAGTGAGCGCCGGGCTTCATTATAGACTGCCTGGATACCACGGTTCACCTGATAGCATTCGCCTTCACCGGTTCTGTTTTCCGGATGCATGATGTGTGAAAAAATTTGCCTGAGCTGAACGCCAGTGACAGTGAATTTGGACATGGAATCATCATAGGGGAAAATTCTGTACAGGTCCCCCAGCGTTACCAAAGGCCCTAATTCTGTTCCCCGGATTGATCCGCTGCCGACAAACGCCACACTGAGTCCCGCACTCTCAGCAAAAATGTCGGCAAACAGGTTGCCCAATGATGTTTCTTCCTCCCGTCTCGGATGCCTCAGTTTCCGAGCAAACCGGCAGATGAGCGTATTATATTTCCGATCCACCACTTCCTGAAATGAGTCAATGAATTTCTGCAATTCAGCGTCAGGTTTTGCCAGATGATTGTCCACCGGGATCAGTTTCCATTTCCATTCCACAATGCTGTTGGTATCGTCATCCACGACAATGTCAAATCGCCCGATCTGATCGGTCCCGGTCCCTGCCTGCGCAATGAGAATTCCATTCACTGCTTCGGGCTGTTCCAGGATGGTGTGGGAGTGTCCTCCGATAATCATATCCACGCCACATGCCGGATCCAGGATCGCTGCCAGTTCCTTATCTGACTCAAATCCGATATGGGTGAGGAGAATTGTCAGATCAATATCGTCATCTTTATAAGCATTACAAATTTTGCTCACTTCCGCGGCTGCGTCTTCCAGCCCCACAAATGAGCTGATATCACTGTCCATTTTCAGTGAACTGATCACACTCTCGGTGATAATGCCGATACACAGAATGTCAAAACCGTCCACATTAAGAATAATATAGGGCTGCATCAGGCGTTTGTGATATTTTTTGATATACAAATTGGCGTTGACAATGGGAAAATTTGCTATTTTTTCCAGGAAGAGCAGGTGGGGCAGTCCGTAGTCCAGTTCATGGTTGCCCAGGGTCACAACATCGGGGGCCAGGTAGTTCATAATCTCCATGGTGGATGCACCCTTATATTCAGAATCAATCATGGCCCCTTGCAACATGTCTCCGGCAATGAGGTAAAGGACATTTTTTTCTTCCTCACGTACCTTGTTGAGATAGCCGGAAACCAGAGCCAGCCCCCCGATGAGATTCCCTTCCTGCCCCCCGGCTTCTGCCAGGAAATCGCCATGGATGTCGTTTGAATGTAAAATTGTAAACTTCTTGAACCGTTCTGTGTTCATCTGAATATTATTCCTCCCCTGTAAAAGTGAGAAGTGAGAAATTGTGATCCCATTTTCATATGTTATCTGTCAGAATATTCTTTATGGGATCAATCAGTTAGCCATTCTGATTTATCTAAACGGCGGAGAATACATCAGACCGCCGTCTTTCCACAAAGCATTCAGCCCGCGTTCAAGTCCCACACGCGTGCCAGGTCCCAGATTACGTTCAAAAACTTCGCCATAGTTGCCCACCTGTTTCACGATGTTGTAAGCGAATTTCTCATCAAGACCCAGGTCCTTTCCGTTCCCCGGCGTGACCCCCAGGAAACGCCTCACCGACGGTTTTTTGCTTTTAAGCATTTTATCCACGTTTTTTGAAGTGATGCCCAGTTCTTCGGCATTGATCATGGCAAGAACAGAATAATTCACAATGTCTCTCCACTGATCATCACCGTGGCGCACTGCGGGAGCAAGGGGTTCTTTTGAAATGATTTCAGGAAGGATGATATAATCGCCGGGGGGTTGGCTTACGGCTCGGAGACCAGCTAGTTGAGAAACATCCGAAATCATGCAGTCACATTGTCCGGAAAAAAATACATTACTCAGTTCAGCAGTCTGTTCAATAATAACCGGTTTCCACTTCATATCGTTTGATCGGAAAAAATCAGCCGCATTTAATTCTGTAGTCGTTCCCGGAAGAATGCACACAGTGGCTCCGTCCAGTTCTTTTGCGCTTTTAATGCCCGATTTTTTAGCAACCATAAACCCCTGACCATCGTAATAGTTCACATGAACAAAATCTGCTCCGAGTGCGGTGTCCCGGTGCAAGGTTTGCGTGGCGCTGTGACATAACACATCAATCTCCCCGCTTTGCAGTGCTGTGAATCGTTCCACAGCCGTCAGCGGGATAAATTTTGCTTTGGTGGTGTCGCCAAATACAGCAGCAGCAACAGCCCGTCCCGTGTCAACATTAAGCCCGTGCCATCTTCCTTTTTCGTCCTGTATTCCAAGACCGAGGACACTGTCATTCACACCGATCTGAACAACGCCTCTTGTTTTTACGGTATTCAGAGTTTCACCTGCTCCAACTATGCCTGTGGTAACAAAGAACACTGCCGCCGCTATTACGATATACCATCTAAAATGATTCATTCAAATCTTCTCCTTTTTTTAAAACAAGTATCAGTGCAAAAGATTTTGTAATCTGATATCTCATTCTGAATTTTGAAGTTGTCACCGTTTCGGAAACATTACAAAATAACCGAGTATTAAAATGAATTTATTTCATCTGCTTAAATCGTAATATAAATAGAACTCGATTTGATTAACATAAAAAATTCATATTTTGCAATAGAATATTTCAATAAAATGGGGGCTGCCTGAATTTGATGCGCCTCGGAAGGGGAAAATGATAATTTTGCTGAAACTATCGGATAATATGCCATTTTCTTATGGAAAACATTCAACCTCTTTATTTTCTTGACAAAAAAGACAGGTTGCTTTAGGAACAGTATAACTCGATAATTAAGTTTTCTGATCCGGTCCGGCAGGACAGTGTGTTATTCCTGCGAAAGCAGGAATGACAGAAAAAAATCTGATTATCCAGCGACCAAGGTCCTGTTAATGGGACAGTTGAAAAGAATTCAGACAAAGTATTTTTTTAAATTAAACGATGAAAATATAGTTTTTAAGAAAAAAGTATGCCGCTCCGGAGTGCCAAACTTGCAGTTTGGCAATATTGCTCTCCGTTGTTTCTCTCAGGTGTTTCTGCCAAACTGCAAGTTTGGCACTCCGGATATTTTTTTTGCCAGGGGATTTCCCCAAAAATAAAATACCCGGAACGTAGGGTGGGTGGAGCGAAGCGCAACCCACCGCACAAGGTGGGTTGCGCTTCGCTCCACCCACCCTACATTTTTTGTATCGGGTATATTATTTATTTTGAGTTCCCTAAACTGCAAGTTTGGCACTCCGGATATTTTTTTTCTTAAAGTCTATAGCAATAGATTTTTGAAAGATGAGCATTTATGACTTATAAAATCGGATTTGCAGGAACTGACGGAAGAACACTTCTCGGTGCATGGGTGACTTCCACGGCAACAAGTGAAACGCATCAGGATAATTTTCAGGGCGTGGTCTTTCGGGGAATGCCGGCCATGCCGCCATTTGTAAACCTGATGGGATGGCCTGTGGAGTTTATTCCTACGGCGGATAATTCCAAAGAGGGCTATGCCGCAGCAATTAAAGCGGCGATTGAAAACGGTTCGGTTGACTGTGTTCTGCCAATGCCTGAAGATTTATTGCTTGAGGGATTGGTTGACGAACTGGAAAAAGACGGACTGAGTGAGCATGTTATCGGATTTACCCAGGAAGGTTCGTTTGTCGAGGGGGACAAGATTGCCTGCAAACGGCTTTGTGATGACTACGGCATTCCGGTGGCTGATGAATGGTATGAGGCGGACGCGAGGAATTATGATGAGGTTCTGGGCCATTGTCTGACATTATTGGATAAATACGGCGGCGCGGTCCTGAAGTATCCTTTCAGCGCCGGCGGAAAAGGTGCCCGTATTATTTTAAATTCCTGGGAAATCAAAGAGATATACGATACTCTCATAAAAGATTATGGCAAAAACTATAAAAAACTTTATGGGAAAAAATCAAAATGGCCCTTGCTTATAGAGGCAAGAATGTCCGGGGCTGAAATATCTTTTACCGCACTTGTTGATAAAAACGGCAATTTTCAAATTCTGCCCACAGCGTTGGATTACCCGGAACGGTTTTCAGGGCCGGCAAGCAAAGACAATCCCATTACCGGCGGCATGTGCAGTATTTCGCCGCATCCCATGGAAACGCCAGAACTGATTCAGAAAGCAGCGGATGATATTTTCAGACCGTTCATCACTGCTTTGAAAGAAAAGAATATTTTACGACCATGCGTGTTATATCCCGGATGTTTTGTCTCTTTTGACAGCAACATGAAACCCACAAAGATAAGAATGTGTGAGATGAATATCCGGCCCGGAGAACCTGAAGCCCAGCCGATTTTCCGTAGAATAAGAAATCTGGGCGCTTTGATCAGAGCCACGATTCAGGGAAATCTGGACCAGACAGCCCCGGAAATCAGATCAGATCAGATTTCTCTCTGTGTGGCCCTGGTTACCGGACCCGGCGGCCCCCAGGGACAAAAAGGATATCCCTGGTCTTGTACCAAAGGAGAACCGCTTGATATGGATCTGGATTATTTGAAAAAGAAAAATATTCAGGTGATCCCCTCGGCCATGAAATACTCAGCGGAGGATAAAACATTCAAATCAGACGGCACGCGGGTTGTTTTCCTGAATGTCAACGCGACAGTGAAACCGGATGAGACCAGGGCAATCGTTGCTGAACGGCTTCGCCAGAGGCTGCTGACCGCGTTTGAAAATGGTAAAATCAGGGTGATTCCCCGTGAGAATCCTGAAGGGAACCGCCTGGATTTACGAAGAGATGTCGGTATTCATTTCCAAATTGCTGAAAAATTATTTTTATAAGAGAAAAGCGGAAAATTCTCGTTAAGTTTTTACGATCAAAGACCTCCGAGGTTTTCAAAACCTCGGAGGTCTTATATCCGAAAATTTATGATCATTCCTTACTTCAGGGTGTTTATCTCAATTTTAAGCAGCGCTTTAATTTATTCAAACTTTAATTAAACACCTAATATAGAAATATTGTAAATCAGGAAAATCCCGATTTTATCAGAAAAATTTCTTAAAGATAAAAAACAGGGGGAACATTTTTCACCACCCATATTTTTATACGCCCTAAACAAATTTATACTTGTAAATAATTATGTTTCAGATTAATATTTTCTGAAATTATAGTTTTTCTGATTATAACGAATTTAGGAGAGGGCCGACCAAGCCCTGTAAGGGCGGCATATTTGTAGCAGCTGCTGTGCCCCCATGCCAAGCCCTGTAAGGGCGGCATATTTACAGCAAACCTGCTGTTGCAAATATGTCGCCCCCGAGGGGCTTTGACAGCCTCCCCTAAATCCGTTATAATCAGTAGTTTTTAAGAAAACGTCTGTCGCTCCGGAGTGCCGAATTTCAAATTTCAAGTTTCAAGTTTCAAGTTTCAAGTTTCAAGTTTCAAGTTTCAAGTTTCAAGTTTCAAGTTTCAAATTTCGAGTTTCGAGTTTCAAATTTCAAAGGAGAATGACCACAATTGGCAGATATAAAAAATATGGAAGAATACGAGCGTCTTCACAGACAGTCGCTTGAAGACCCGGATACATTTTGGGCAGAACAGGCAAAAAAATATCTGTCCTGGGATAAAGCGTGGGATGTTGTACTCCGCTACAACGCTGACGAGGCAAAAATCGAATGGTTTGGCGGGGGGGTCTTAAATGCCGCTTACAACTGTCTTGACCGGCATTTGGAAAAGCACAAGAACAAGGTAGCGTATTACTGGGAAGGGGATGCCCCTCATGAAACAAAGGTCTTAACTTATTCAGACCTTTACGATAAAGTCAATAAACTTGCAGCCGTTCTGAAGGCCAAAGGCATTCGCAAGGGGGACAGGGTCGTCATTTATATGCCCATGATCATCGAACTTCCTGTTGCCATGCTTGCATGTGCCAGAATAGGCGCTGTGCATACTGTTGTTTTTGTGGGATTCAGCGCAAAGGCCCTTGTAAATCGTATTTGGGACTGCGGTGCAAAGATGGTGATCACGGTGGATGGCGGATATCGGGCAGGCAGGATCATTCCGCTTAAAAAAAACGTGGATGATGCCCTGAAACACTGTCCGAGCGTGGAAAGTGTTATTGTGTTCAGCCGCATCGGGCTGAAACTTGATCTGGATGGTTCCCGGGAAATATGGGGGCATGAAGCCATGTCAGATAAGTCCCTTCCCTCTTTTGTACCTCCTGAACCCATGAATGCCGAAGACCCGCTGTTTATTCTCTACACAAGTGCCAGTACCCGCAGACCTAAAGGGATCGTTCACACCCACGGGGGCTATCTGCTTTACGCAGCCATGACAACCCGGGTGGTCTTTGATCTGCAAGATAATGAAACATTCTGGTGTACCGCAAACATCGGCTGGATCAGCGGACACACTTACAGCGTGTATGGCCCTCTGGTCAACGGACTGACGGGCGTGTTGTTTGAGGGGGCACCCTGTTATCCCGATTACGGCCGGTACTGGGAAATTGTGGCGAAATACAAGGTGAATAAATTTTACACGGCTCCCACCGTGATTCGGATGCTGGCAAAAGAAGATATCCGTTATCTCAAAGAACATGACATATCATCTCTTAAACTTCTGGGAACAGGCGGTGAACCCCTGGAGCCTGAGACATGGCAATGGTATCACCGTCATGTGGGAAGGGAACAGTGTCCTGTCATAGATACTTATTGGCAGATTGAAACAGGGGGTCATATTTTTACGCCCCTTCCCGGTGTTGCTCCTGTCAGGCCCGGGTCCTGCTCTTTTCCCTTTTTTGGAATCGATCCTGTAATTCTGGATGATACTGGCGAGGAAGCAAAGTATCCGAATCAGGAAGGTGTCCTTTGCATCCGAAAACCATGGCCCGGGATGGCCCGGACAATTTACGGGGATCATGAACGCTTCACAGAGTCTTATTTCAGCCAGATACCCGGCATGTATTTTACCGCGGACGGAGCCACAAGGGATGAAGACGGATACTACTGGCTCACCGGCCGCATTGATGACGTTATCAACGTATCGGGCCATAGTATTGCCACAGCCGACATCGAGTCAGCCCTGGTGCTTCACGAACAGGTGGCCGAAGCTGCGGTCGTGGGATGTCCCCATCCCATTAAAGGTCAGGGAATTTACGCCTTTATCACCCTCAGCAAAGACGTTCCCCGCTCTGATGATCTGAAAAAAGAACTCACAGAACTGGTTCGGACTGAAATCGGACCCATCACCACAATAGATATCATTCAATGGGCAGATGTCCTGCCAAAAACCCGAAGCGGTAAAATTATAAGACACATCCTTGATAAAATCGCATCAGGAAAGGCAAATGAGCTGGGAGACACTTCCGCCATCATCGAGCCTGCTGTAATCGAAAAACTGATAAAAGAACATGTTTTAATTGAAAATTAAATTCTCAATTTAATTGGGGAGCAGACGCATGAGCCTGACTGATAAGAAGGGATATCCTTTTGAGGTAAAGAACTGCCGGCCCGAGGATTATTCATTCCTTGAGGAAATGTACGATGCTTTTTCTCCAAAGGGCGAGTTTCAGGGGATGCCCCCTCGTGACAAACATGCTCGGACCAAATGGATTCAGAGCCTGATTGAAATCGGAAAAAACTTCCTGGCCTGGCAGGACGGCAGGGTCGTGGGTCATGTCGCTATTTTGCCTGACTTTGACAAAGCAAATGCAGAATATCTGATTTTTCTGATCCAGACTGTCCGGGGCCGGGGGATCGGAAAAGAACTCACGTTAAAGGCGATTGAAGGCATCAGAAACCTCGGACTCAGCTCAGTCTGGCTGACTGTGGATGCCTATAATTTCAAGGCCACACGGCTCTATAGAAAAATCGGCTTTGAATTTCTTGAAGAATATAGTTCCGCGTCTGAGCGAATGATGGTCTTGAAACTTGAAACTTGAAACTGGAAATCGGAGATTGAATAATCAGAGGTCAGGTGTCAGGCGTCAGATCGCTGTTGTCAGGGATGACAGATACTTTGAACATAAGACTGGCCATATTCATCCTGAGCATCCCAGACGTCTGCAAGCCATTTATCGAATGCTGGACACAGATTTTCCCGGGAACACTCTCATTCATATTGAGCCTGAACCTGTCCCTCTGGAATATCTGGAACTTATTCACACTCCGGTTTATATTGAAAAAGTCTTAAAAACGGCGGATCATTATTTTACAAGTCTTGCGCCTGACACTCCTGCCAGTGCAAAGACGTATCTGGCCGCGTGGCTGGCTGTGGGTGGGTGTATTACAGGTTTGGATGCCCTGATTTCAGGGCAGTGTGATGTGTGTTTTTCACTGGGACGTCCCCCGGGACATCATGCACTTGCGGATCGGGCCGGAGGGTTTTGTATCTTCAATAATCTCGGGGTGACCGCACGATATGCCATGAAGCAACACGGGTTTCAGCGCATTCTGATCATTGACTGGGATATTCATCACGGAAACGGCCTGCATGATTTGTTTTATGAAGAAAAAGAGGTGCTGTATTTTTCTTCCCACGATACTTTGTTATATCCTTATACTGGTGACTGGGAGGAGACCGGCAGAGGCCAGGGCAAAGGATATACCGTCAATCTCCCTGTGCCCAGGAAATTGGAGGATAAGGAAATTCTTTATCTGTATCAGAAAATACTTGGCCCGGTTGTCAGGCGATATCAGCCTGAACTGATTCTGGTAAGCGCAGGGTTTGACGCACATCATAATGACCCCATTGGCAGGTCCCGGCTGACTGAACAGGTATTCGGATGGCTGACCTGCCTGCTTCTTGATCTGAGGGCAGAGATCAGCAATCCGCCGCTTCTTTTTACATTGGAAGGGGGATATCATCCGCGATCTCTGGCCCGTTCTGTAAAAGCGGTTTTAAAAGCGCTGACAGAAGATGACCATGGGAAAAATTTTTCCGCTGAGAAGACCGGCCGAGTTGAAAAAATAATTAAAAAAGCTCTGAAAATCCATGCAAGGCACAATGTGTGGACAAAGTAAAATTCCTCCGAAAGAAACCCGGCTTTTTCTTCTAAGAGCATGTTTGAAAAGTAATTCCGGGCTGTTTTTTGCCACGAAGACACGAAGGCTCACGAAGGCTCACGAAGTCTCTTTGTGTCACTTTGTGTCTTTGTGGCTCTGAGAGCGTGTCTGAAAAGTAATTCCGAACGCGGCTTTGCGGCTGTTTTTTTGCCACGAAGACACGAAGGCACGAAGGCTCACGAAGTCTCTTTGTGTCACTTTGTGTCTTTGTGGCTCTGAGAGCATGTCTGAAAAGTAATTCCGAACGCGGCTTTGCGGCTGTTTTTTGCCACGAAGACACGAAGGCTCACGAAGGCTCACGAAGTCTCTTTGTGTCACTTTGTGTCTTTGTGGCTCTGAGAGCGTGTCTGAAAAGTAATTCCGAACGCGGCTTTGCGGCTGTTTTTTTGCCACGAAGACACGAAGGCACGAAGGCTCACGAAGTCTCTTTGTGTCACTTTGTGTCTTTGTGGCTCTGAGAGCGTGTCTGAAAAATGACGGACAGACCGGCTTTTAACCGCGAAACACACGAAAAAGAATACGAAACGATACGAAAACAGACGGAAAATTTCCCCGGTTCCGGTATTTTTCCGTGTGTTCCGTGTGTTTCGCGGTTAAAAAAATCGCCAGGCCCGTTTTCGGGGATATTTGTCATTTTTCAAACACGCTTTAAGAGAAGGGTCAGTTCATTCTGAAAAACCCGGGTTTCTGGCCGAGGTGGGACACCGCCCATTAAAAATCCCTTTCCCCATATCAAATTCAGTGATTTCATACCTTAAAATCAGGAATTTCCTGATTGAATTTTTATTCGTTGTATAATAGAAATATTTATATGAGCGGGTTGTACTTAAAGATGAAAGAAAGTCTGAGAATATAACTGTCCGGGCGATATTACATATTCAGATCATCCGAATATGTTGTTTTTTTTAATCTTTAAACAAGAAAGGAGGCATATTATGAAGGGAGGCATTTTTTTTACAGGCACAGGACCCATTGTTATTCTGACCACTTATGAGTCCTTTTCTGATGCTCTTTTTGTTGAGAAGCTGGCTGCTAAAGGGATCAAAAAGTACATCGCCTATGAGGTCGGTGAGGATGCGGTGAAAGAGAAATACGGAATGCATTTTAAAGTGGTGATGGGCGATCTGCGTCAGAAAGACGATTTGCGGGTTCTTGACTACGACGGACACAACATTTTCAATAAATTCTCTTTGAAAGAACTTGGAGAACCGGTTTTCTGCGAACCTTGAAACAGTGACGCACATTTTTTTAGCACCCCGAGGTGCCAAAAAGTCGCGCAGGGTGAAGCGCAATGCAATCACCGTATCAGCGGCAGCGGAACGTTGATTTACGTCGTGCTTCACTCATCTGTAACTTTTAAGAAAATGGGTTGTGTACGAAAAAAAAAACGCTGCCCTCTGTTTTCGCACCCCGCATACGCTTTTTTACAATTTGTATGCGAGGGACATCTTCCTCATCCTGCTGTAGTCAAAAAAATTAAACATCTGTAGTATCACCCTTCCACAAACAACAAAAGCTTCATGATCCTGGCTCACAGGGCTGTGTTGTTTCTGTTGATTCCTTGCAATAACAGCGTTAAGCTTCTTTTCTCAAGCAGAAGCTTGACAATAACCAAATTTTTTCATAGTATTCTTTTGGTTACAGAATATAAGTCTCCGGGAATTGTGTGTAAGAAAAGAATTTTTCCGAATCCCCCAACCCGGATAAACCGGAAACAACAAATTTCAAATAACTCCCAAATTTCAATGTCCAAATTCTTAGACATGGCTGAAAATCGGGGGCTGTATGTCTCATCACCGATATTTTTAATTTGGGGATTGGAATTTATTTGTAATTTGTAATTTAACTATTGGAATTTATCTGCTGTCAGACCAAACAGTCAGAAGAGGTTTTAAGTGTTCCCGCGAAGTTGAAGAACGGAGAAAGTCTTTATGATTAAGGCAAAAATACGCGCACAACATACCGATACAAACCTCCGTTCCTATGAACAGACCTGTAAATCGTTTTCCTGGTCTGACGTGAAAAAGATGTTCACATGGCATGGAACCGGCAAAATAAATATTGTGCATGAGGCCATTGACCGGTGGGCTGATGATCCGGCCAGACAGGGTCGGACCGCGCTGATATTTGAAAAGGCCGGAGAGGTAAGAACTTACAGTTATCTTGAACTGAAGAAAATCTCATGCCAATGGGCCAATCTTTTGCTTAAATACGGTTTCAAAACAGGGGACCGGCTTTTCATCTTTCTGCCGTCATGCCCGGAAGCCTACTTTGTCATGCTGGCCTGTGCGCGTCTGGGGGTTCTGTTTTGCCCTCTTTTTTCAACCCTCAGCTTTGATGAACTGGAAGACCGTCTTGAAAATGCAGAACCCCGCGGCATCCTGACCCATCCTGATCTTAGCGAAGATCTTCCCTGTGAGGCCATGAAGGGAGTTGAACATATTTTTCTGACACAAGGGCCTCTGCCTGGCCTGTTCCCCGGAGAAGTCCTGCTCCAAGAGCTGTCTGACAAGATGCCGGCACAGTTTTCTCCCCGATGGTTTCCGGGCAATACTCCCCTTTATCTCCTTTATACTTCCGGTTCCACAGGCCCCCCGAAAGGTGTTGTCCATGCCCATCATGATATGCTCGGCCATCTGGTAACTGCCAGATTTGTGCTTGATCTTCGGGAAGAGAGCATTCTTTGGACCGATTGTGAGCCTGCGTGGGTAACCGGTACAGTCTATGGCGCTTTCGGGCCGTGGCTTTGCGGGGCAGCCTCGGTGGTTCAGGGAGACCCGTTTTCAGCTTCCAACTGGTATCGGACATTGGAAAAACATCAGGTGTCTGTCTGGTACACGACCCCCGGAACCATCAGAAGGCTTATCGAGGCGGGAGAAGACCTGGCGGGCCGATATGATTTCTCGCATTTGCGTCATATCTCGGCCGTGGGAGACGCCATGGCACCGGAGCTTATCTATTGGATAAAAAAAAATCTGAAGCTTTCTCCTCATGATACCTGGTGGATGACTGAAACCGGCATGATCTGTCTGGCAAACTTCCCGTGTATGGATATAAAGCCAGGGTCCATGGGAAAGCCTGTCCCTGGTATTGAAGCCGCGGTAATTGATGAGAAAGGAAAACCTTTGCCTGACCTGACCATGGGAGAACTGGCGCTGAAGCTCGGATGGCCTTCCATGATGACGGACATTTGGCAGGATAAAAAACGATATCAGGAATATTTCAGCCCCGAGGGGTGGTTTTTAACCGGAGATATGGTTATAAAAGATGAAGATGGCTATTTTTATCATCAGGGTCGTATTGATGATCTCATCAAGGCCGGTGTAAAATTGATCGGTCCTTATGAAATTGAGCGGGCTCTCTACCGGCATCCTGCTGTGGGCGAGGCTGCGGTCATTTCCAGAAGCGCAAAACCAGGGGAGTCCTTTCTGAAGGCATTTATCACTACAAATAAGGGCTTTTCTCCTTCTGCCCGGCTGAATCGGGAAATCAGAGCGTTTGTAAAAGCCAACCTGTCTTCCGACATCGCACTGAGGGAAATTGCCTTTCTGGAGGAAATCCCCAAGACCCGGTCCGGCAAACTGCTTCGCCGGGTTCTGAGAGCCAGGGAACTGGGGCTGCCTGTTGGCGACCCACTGAAAATGAAGTAAAAATTAAAAATTGAGAATTGAGAGTTGAGAATGAAGGGACAATTATCTGCCTTTTGACTTCTCACTTCTTAATTCTCATTTTTCACTTCTCTCTTTCTTCACTTCTAAACAAAAGGAGGTTGCGATGATAATTGACCAAGGAGAACTTCTGCAGGGAACAACAATGGTTTTCATGAAGGAATTCATGGAACTCACAGTGAGAGAATCTCACAACGCAGGAGATTTTATCTTTCACGAGGGCGATCAGGCGACTCAGTTTTACACCCTGATTAAGGGAAATGTGAAATTGAATGTTGGTGAGACCGGTCAGAAGGTTTATATTGTCAGCAGGTCAGGAGAAGCTTTTGGCTGGTCAAGTGTTGTGGGCAGAGATGTTTATTCCGCAGCAGCGGAATGTATGGAACCGACAAGTCTGCTCAGAATTGACAGGGGAGATCTCCAACATCTCCTGGAAAAATACCCCGACTGCGGGCTGGTGTTCTATAAAAGCCTTTCAGAGGTTTTAGGAAAGCGCCTGCTTCAGTGCTACGAGATAATTTCTACTTTTTCCTAAGCAAAAATTTCTCTGCCACTCCGAGGCGGGGGACAAGCCTGACACTTTCGGGCTGAGTCACAGATTATAACAGTATGCTTTTATCAGACGAAATCCAAAAATGTATAATACATTTACTTTTTTTTATCGGGGCAAGGATATCAGACCGTATCTGTTCATAGTCTGACTGACTTGCCTCGCCTGTCACATTGTCTTACCAGGCTTTTCTCAGTGTCAGCCCAGATCGAAAATACGGAAAAAAACTGCTCCGGAGTGCGAAAAACATTTTCCGCAACAACTCCGGAAAATAAATTTCAGACACCGAATTTAATGCTTTTCCATATAACAGTCATCACTCGGCAATCACAACGAAATATGAAAGTAAGTACCTGTCAAAATTTTTTATATATCTTTTTTCTGCGAACGGCGGAGAAACCCGGCTTTTTCCTTTGTCGGAGACGCATCATTCCGGAAAAAAAGCCGGGTTTCTTTCCGGACAAATATAAAAAACTTTTTGCTCAGGTACTTATCACTCGATAGACAAGTTTCTTTCTGTCATTCCGTTCGACTGAACTCACGCCGAAGCCTATGAAAGCAGGCATCTGTTTTTGGACGATGCCGCGCTTCCGGAGACCGTGGATTCCTGCTTTCGCAGGAATGACAAAAAATTTGATTATCGAATAACACCTAACACTTAACACCTAACACCTAACACCTAACACCTAACACCTAACACTTAACACCTAACACCTAGCACCTAACACCTAACACTTATAATTATGGAATATCAAGATTCGGATGTTTTATTATTTTACGGCATAATCATCGTTTTTGTTATCATATATTTTGTCAGGAATAAACGCTCAAAGCCAGAAACCACCAGAAAAGCTGAGACCGGCAGTCAGCCTGATTATCATCGTACTCCGGAATACCCGGTCGGCGTTCGAAACGCTGCTAACGCAGCCGGGGGAGAAATTAAAGGTATTTTTGTTGTTGTCACCTCGTCCGAACCCCAGACCCAGTTGGTTGCGATGTCATTATCATCCCAGACCCTGAACAAAGGAAAATATGTGCGGGTTCTCTTATGCGGTCCAGGAGGGGATATTGCCCTTAAAAATGGAAAAGAGGTCATACTGAAACCAATAGACAAGTCGCCGCAGATGATCCTGAAAGGTCTGATCAAAAGCGGTGTCACTGTTGAAGTATGCCCGTTTTATCTGGCAAACAAGGAGGGGGCTTCAGAGTCAGATCTTATCGAAGGAATCAAAAAAGCGGACCCTCCTCTTGTTGCGGACGGGCTGCTCGAACCCGGGGTTAAGCTCTTTACCTTCTGACATCTCTCATAAGTACCAGACCATAAGTTTTTTGATGTTTGCCGGAAAGGAAACCCGGCTTTTTTCCGGGGATAATGTTCTCTCCTTAGCGGGAAAAAGCCGGGTTTCTCTGCCGCCCCGGAACATTCAGTAAGGCGGAGATATTTGCCCGGAAAAGAAACCCGGCTTTTTTCCGGGGATAATGTTCTTTCCTTAGCGGGAAAAAGCCGGGTTTCTCCGCCGCCCCGGAACATTCAGTAAAGCGGAGATATTGAGGAGGCCCCGGGGGAATCGGGTAACTACAACATTTATTTTAAGCCTGTCGAAACAGTTCGTTGAGCCTGTCGAAACAGTTCGTTGAGCCTGTCGAAACAGTTCGTTGAGCCTGTCGAAACAGTTCGTTGAGCCTGTCGAAACAGTTCGTTGAGCCTGTCGAAACAGTTCGTTGAGCCTGTCGAAACAGTTCGTTGAGCCTGTCGAAACAGTTCGTTGAGCCTGTCGAAACAGTTCGTTGAGCCTGTCGAAACAGTTCGTTGAGCCTGTCGAAACAGTTCGTTGAGCCTGTCGAAACGGGCAATTTTCCCCTTCGACAAGCTCAGGGGGCTTAAATGGCAACATACCCGGGCGGCCCCGCGCCCTGCGGACCAAACAGAACCCCAAATCACAGAAAGGAGGACATCTATGTCAGATGATGCTGTTAAGTTTTTTATTTCAAAGTTCCGAGGCTTGCTGGATAATGTACCTGAACTTCCAACATATTACCGACCCAGGCCCTATAAGAACGCGGCTGTGCAGTTTAAGATATCTACGCCTGAGGACTTTGAAGAGAGAAGGAGAATTGTTGAAAAAACAGGGCTGAATGTCTTTTTCTTCCCTGCTCACCATATTCCCGGATGCGATTTGCTGTCTGATTCCGGCACGACCACCATGACCATGACACAATGGTCCCAATTGCTCTTAGGAGATGAAGCTTACGGATCAAACGAAGGGTTTTTCCATCTCAAGACGCAGATGGTGGAAACATTCGGCCCTTCCTGGAATCAGACCCGAGAACATACTGAAACCCTTTTTCTCTTTCACCAGGGCCGGGCCGCGGAAAACGCCCTGTTCAGCGTTTTTTCCCGCATGCTGCATAAAGGTGGCAGCGTTTCACCGCTGTTTTCTGATTCGCTTGAGTCCTCTCTCAGAAACACAATAGAAGAGAAACTCAGTGCGTTTCCGCCATCGGAAAGGCCATATTTTATCATCCCCAGCAATTCCCATTTTGATACCACCGAAGCCAACATCGGAAACAACAACATTCTCCCTCTGAACCTGCCATGCAATGAACATGTTCATAATGATGAGGCCTTTTCGTTCAGGGGAAACATGAACACAAACGCGCTGAGGAATCTGCTGGAAAATGAGCATCACCGGGTTCCGCTCATTTACCTCACCATTACGAACAACACCGGGGGAGGGCAGCCCGCATCCATGAGCAATATAAAGGAAGTGAGTGAAATTGCGGGTGAGTATGACATTCCTTTTTTCCTTGATGCGTGCAGATTTGCCGAAAATGCCTGGTTTGTCCAGCAAAAAGAGAGTCAATACCAAAACAAAAGCATTCAGGATATTGTTTGGGAGATGTTTGAATATGCAGACGGATTTCATATCAGTTTCAAAAAAGACGGACTGGTCAATATCGGCGGGGCCTTGGTGATCAAGGAAGGGGGGCGCATGGCTCGGAAACACCCTGATCTTCAGAACAGGCTCACGGATTATCAGATTTTGACCGAAGGCCATCCCACCTATGGCGGCATGGCAGGAAGAGATTTAAAAGGGCTTGTCCAGGGCCTGAAGACAGTGGTTAATCAGAAATATCTGGATCACCGGATCCGGCGGGTGGAGAAGTTCGGCAGAAAACTGGAAGCGTATCATATCCCGGTGATAAAGCCAGTGGGAGGACACGCTGTTTACATGAATATGGACAGGTTTTTTGAAGGAACCGAGACCAAAGATCATGAGTTCAAAGGCATTGCATTTACCGCGCTGATGCTGATTGCCGGGCACCGTCTTTGCGAGCTGGGCGTTTATGCGTTCGGCAAATATAAAAACGGAAAAGAATATCCTCCGGATCCGAGGGTCAATTTTGTCAGAGGGGCAGTGCCGCGGCTGATGTATGAGGACCAGGATCTGTTTTCAGCAGCAGAAGCTGCGAAGGTCCTTTATGACAACAGAGACAGGATTCCAGGGGTGGAGGTCGTGTATGGAAGAGACCTGACGCTGAGGCATTTTAAGAGCAGGTTCAGATTTAAGATTTAAGCCCCGGAATCAGTTCCGGGACAGGGTTTCGTATAACTCGATGATTAAGTTTTTTTGTCATGCTTATGAAAGCAGGAATGACAGACTTTTTGTCCGAACCAGGTCAAAAAATTTGATCATCGAGTATCAGCAGATCGAAAAGTTTTCGGACTGTCGCGGGACAGACACGGCGAACGGGGGAGAAACCCGGCTTTTTCCGGCGGGGGGAGCCTTCTGTCCGGGGAAAAAAAGCCGGGTTTCTCTGCCATGCCGCACACAGTCCGGAAACTCTTCGATCTACTGAGTATAATAAACGCTCATGAAAAAGCCGGGTTTTTCGCACCCGGTTATGAAAATATTTTCAGATAAAAAACCCGGGTTTTCAAAATGTATTTTCACGGTAAAGAAAGAAGTCATCATCATGGAAGAATTATTTGAACTCAGAACCTGCCTCGAGCAGGGACGTTACAACGATGCAATGGCCCTGATAGGGGAAATGGAAAATATGAGCAAAGATGATAAAATCAGCAAAGTTGAAAGTTTCACCATCGTTCTCCTGGTTCATCTCATCAAAAAAGAAGCGGAAAAACGGACAACCCGCTCCCGGGAACTTTCGATCAGAAACGCTCTCCGTGAAATCAGCCGTGTGAACAAACGCAGAAAATCCGGAGGGTATTATCTGAAAGAGGAAGAACTGAGAGAAACGGTTCATGAGGCTTATGAAGACGCACTGGACAATGCCGCGCTCGAAGCCTTTGAGGGTCGCTATTCCGAATCGGAACTTGCCGAAATAGTGGACGAGGAAAAGATCAGAAAAGAGGCGTTGCAACTGATATTGGAAAGACAGATAAAAGGGAAATGAAGATGAGAGAAGCTGTTTGCAGAGCTATGACAGGAAAACCATCATAAAAGCTATCAGACTCCGAGCGTAGTCGTGGAAGCCGGAGATCATGCCCCCCTTTGTCCGAACCCTGATGAAAGGATGAAAAGATTTTCAGGATTTCGGTTCTGCTAGTTCTGCCAGGATTGCAGAAGCTTCGGAAGTCTGGCAAAAATCCTGAAAATCCGCCAATCAAGTGAATCAGGAGTTGAAAAATTGTCCAAACATGATGAAAAAATTCAGATGATTGCCATGACGAAACCGAACGGTCTTTTATTTTTAATAGAATTTTCATAACGATCTAATAATAATTTAACAATTAACTATGATAAATAAGAATGAACAGATTTGTTGCCATGAGACATCGGAATTTTCGGATGCCGTGGTGGATCACATTGTAATTTTTGAAACAATTGTCTGAACCATGATTAAAGAAATTAACGGATTGACAGAATTAACTTATTGTTTTTTATAACTGAAAGTTAATCATGCTCAACAAACAGGAGGTTGTGATTGCAGCATACGACGACGAACACAAGTCTTATCGAAAGGCAGCATACTGGCTTTAAAGGTGAATTTTATTCAGATATTATCTTAACGGCACTTTCTCCCAAGTGTTTGGACAAATTGGAATATTCAATTGGCAGACAGAATGTGGCTTTTCTTTCTGCCCAGATATCCGATTTTTATTCTCTGGTCGGTGAATACGGAACAACAGCCGGATTTCATCTTCTTAAATACTTGGAAGAGGAGATCATTAACTGTTTTCATCAGTATTTTCCGGATGGTGATATAATTTTCATCGAACGAACAAAGCTGGATGAAACGATTATCTGTTTTTATTTGCCGGATACTTATGTCTTTAAATTGCGAGACCAGGCACTTTCTGTGCGTTCAGATATATCGAGAAACTTAAATGACAGGATTTCTTCATATATAACAGGGCAGCACGCGAATGTTCTTGTGGGCTATGCACTGATCAGTAAAAATCAGAAAGGGGGGTTTTATGAAACCCTGTTCAGAGCATTTTGTGAGTTACAAACTTCGGCAAATGATAAGGAATATGAACTCGGACTTCGGAATTATTTCTTTGAAATTCTTGAAAATCCGGGCCTGAAATCAGTCTATCAGCCGATTGTCAATCTCAGAAACGGAAAGATATTAGGCTGGGAAGCCTTTGTGAGGGGGCCTGAAAAAGGACATTTTTATCAGCCTGCCACGCTTTTTAATTATGCGGCAGAAATCGGAAAGATTTATCTTTTGGATAAAAAATGCCGTGAACACGCGATAAAAAATTTCGGTTCCTCAGCATCCGATCATATCCTTTTTATGAATATCCGCACGGAATCCCTGAATGATCCGGATTTTATCGGGGGATTTACGCGAAATTATATACGGCACTATGGTCTGAAGCCGGAAAATATTGTGTTTGAGTTTTCCGAAGAACACGGAATCAGGAATTACAGTCTGCTGCTCAGAAATCTTGAGTATTACAGAAAAGAGGGTTTTCAGGTTGCCATTGATGACGCGGGTCGTTCCACACCGCAGTTCGTGTCCGAGGTCAGACCGGATTACATAAAAATCGGCACATCATTGGTTCGGGGAATCGGTTATCACCCGGTAAAAAAAGCCATGGCAGAAGGATTTATAAGCCTTTCGGAAAAAATCGGCGCGCGGGTGATTGCCGTGGGCATTGAGACGGCAACGGAACTCAGCACCCTCGCTTCAATGGGACTGAAATTCGGACAGGGATATTATCTTGCAAAGCCCGAGTTCCCAAAGCCTTCCGAGTCTGTTGTTATCCCATATGAAATATCATTTCAGGATGAAAAAAACGCAGAGATGAGGACACTCATTCCCATCAGAAAGCTTGTCAGGAAAGCAATCCGGGTTCCCCCTGATATCCGAGTGGCCGAGGTCAAAGAGATGCTGAGGGATCAGCCTTCTTTATGCAGCGTGGTGGTTGCGGAGGGCAAAAAACCGAAAGGTCTTCTCATGAGTCATCATCTGGATCGTCAGCTCGGAACGCTTTACGGGGTATCCCTTTTCTTTCATCGCAAAATATCCCTTCTGATGGACAGCGAACCCTTTATCGCTGACGCAAATCAGCCTTTAGGTGAAGTGGCAAAGGCAGCCATGAACCGGGAGGCTTCTAAAATCTATGATGATATTATCGTGACCCGTGATGATGAGGTAATCGGCACAGTGTCGGTCCAGAAGATGATGGAGACCCTGGCAAAAATTGAAATCCGCGCCAGAGAAGCAGCAGAAGCCGCGACCCGGGCCAAGAGTGAATTTCTGGCAAATATGAGTCATGACATCCGAACACCGATGAATGCCATCTTAGGCATGGCTGATATGCTTTGGGAATCCCCGCTGAACCAAGAACAACGCAAGTGTGTCAGTGTGTTCCGCAATGCAGGGGAAAGTCTCCTGGAACTGATCAATGATATTCTGGACCTCTCCAAAGTGGAAGCCGGACAAATCGAACTGGAGGAGATTTCTTTCAATCTTCGGGACCTGGTTGAAAAGACCTGTGAGGTGATAGCAATCAAAGCACATGAAAAAGGAATCGAACTGGTCTGTCATCCTGATCCGCAACTCCCTTGTTCCGTGATAGGAGATCCTGCCCGGGTGCGCCGCATCCTATCCAATTTAATCGGAAATGCCGTCAAATTTACGAACAAAGGAGAGATCATTGTGAGGATTCGGAAGGCGGAGTATATTTCAAAAGACAGAGCGGTTCTCATTCAATTTTCAGTGAGTGACACAGGGATCGGAATCCCCAAAAGAAAACAGCAGGAGATTTTTGAGACATTCACCCAGGCACATTCTTCCACTTCACGGGAATACGGAGGAACCGGTCTGGGACTGGCGATTTGCAGGCATCTTGCAGGGTTAATGCGAGGAAAAATATGGGTCAGAAGCGAATCCGGGAACGGTAGCACTTTTTATTTTACAGCGAGATTTGCCTTACAAGAAAACACAAAGTCCGAGATAACAGACAGAAAACTGAAAGGGGTTTCTTTTCTGGTGGCAGATGACAACAGGGCGAGCCGGGACATTTTAGAGGAGACACTGAACCAATGGGGCGCGAATGTGTCACTGTGTGAAAGCGGTGAAAACTGTCTGGAGAGAATGGCTCAGGCTGCAAATCCTTTCCAAGTGATCCTTCTGGACAGCCGGATGCCGGATACAGACGGATTTGAAATAGCAAAGAAGATCAAAGCGCGGTTTCCGGATCAGATTGCTCAGGTGGTGATGATGCTGACTGCGGAAAAGGTGAGTGAGGATATCACCAGGGCCAAAAACATGGGAATTGCGTATTATATTGTCAAGCCGATTAAGCATCAGGAATTCAGAGATGTTATCCGTGCGATGCTGGGCAGGGATTTGGAAAAGGAATATGTTCCCGAGGCTGAGACTCACACCCGGGAAGAGGTGTCACCGATGCGGATATTGTTGGCCGAGGATAATCAGAACAACCGGATTCTTTTTTCCTTTTACCTGAAAGATACAGTCCACGAAGTTGATATGGCGGAAAACGGCAAAGTCTGTGTTGATAAATATGTTCGAGGTCGTTATGATATTATTTTTATGGATATTGACATGCCGGTGATGGACGGCTATAAGGCCACAGATGCCATCAGAAACTGGGAACTGAAGAATAACAGACCTCGGATTCCCATCATCGCGCTCACTGCCCACGCGCTCAAAGGCAAAAAACAGGAAAGCCTGGACGCGGGATGTACGGAACATATGACAAAGCCGTTCAAGAAGCAGGAATTATCAGAAGTATTGAGAAAATATTCAAGATGGGTTACGAAAAACCAACATGAGGAATCTCCTCAATATGAAAATAAGTTGCCTGTCTGCTCTGAGGATTCCCAAGTGCGGAATGAGAAAAAAATTGCCTATGTTAATTCGGAAATCAGAGAACTGATTCCGATATTTTTTGAAACAAACAGACAAGAAATCAGAGAATTGCAGAATGCGGTGGCAAAAAGAGATTATAAAATGATACAACGTATCGGACACCGGCTTAAAGGAGCATCACTATGCTATGGTTTCGAGGAAATGGGGGATATCAGTCTGCGAATCGAAAACGCAGGCAGAGAAAAGAAGAACATCGAACATATCCGGCCCATTGTGGCTGAACTTATCTCCTACACAGATCATGTGGAAGTCATATATAACGATCATGATTCAGAGGTTGCCCCAACACATGAAAGTTTCGGGGTCTTTCCTAACCCCTAACCCCTAACACCTGACACTTAACACCCCTAACACCTGACCCCTAACACTTAACACCCCTAACACCTAACACCCCTAACACCTAACACCTAACACCTAACACTTAACACCCCTAACCCCTAACACTTAACACCCCTAACACCTAACACTTAACACCCCTAACACCTAACACCTAACACCCCTAACACCTAACACCTAACACCCTTTATTTATCAACAGTTTATCCACCACAGCTAATAACTGGGCAGGTCTGAAGGGTTTGGTGATCCATCCGTCCGCACCTGCGGCTTTGGCTTTCTGCTTTATCAGTGTGTCAGATTTTGCGGTTAGTATGAGGATAGGCAGGGATTGATATCCGGAGATGGCCCGAACATTCCTGATCAGTTCGATTCCGTTCATGCCCGGCATATCCAGATCCGTAATCAGCATATCCGTATGTGTGTCTCTGATCTTTTTCAGGGCTTCGCTTCCATTCCGGGCTTCTGTAACTTCATAGTTTGCCTGTTTCAAGGAGAAGCGGATCATCTGTCTTACACTTTCTGAGTCATCAGCCACTATAATTTTTCTGCTCATCTGATTTACCGATCCTTTTTTCTTAATAATTTTTTAACCGAAGAATTATCAACTGCACAAACATTGAAATTTGTGGGTGAATCTACCAAAGCTCGCAACAAGATGTTCCGAGCGCCGACAATATCTCTGTCCGCCATTGACCCATCTGTCAGTCTGATCCATTTTGCCCCGCCTATGTTCCTGATTTCGCCTGTCTGCGGATGTGTCTTGCTTGTGTACGCTTCGCAGCAGTCAAGAACAGTTCTGCCAGTCTGAAAGGCTTTCCATTTCAAAATCTGTTTGAATTTGTAATGTGAGAAGGTGAGCATCATTCTGACTGTCTTCTTTCGGATTTTTCTACCCGCTCTTGCTGTCATCCGGCTTGTCTCAAAAGTGGGCAAAAGAATCACTCCGAAATTATCCGTAAGAAACTTGGCGGTCTTAAAATGAAGTTCGCTGATCAAATGTCTGATTTTCCCACGCATCTTTTTGGAGGCTTTCGTAAGGGACCTGCGTTTCTGTTTGTTTTTGCATTTGTCCCTTTTTGAAAGCAGATTGTCCAAATGATGGCAAAGTCTCCGGATGCGTGAAAAATCTCCCTGTCCTATGTTGCCTGAGAAATCAGGTGAATAAAAAGTGATGAATGACCGCACCCCCGGGTCAAGGGCGACTACCGAATCTTGGTTCTCGACTTCTCGTAGTTTCATTGTGTGGGGCACCGCCACCCACCACTTTTCATGACGCCATATCAGGCGTGAATCTTTGAAGTTCTCCGGCAAGGCTTCATGAAAAAACAGACCCTTGCCGGAGATCGTCGGATAGATGCCTGTCTCTTTTATCGCTGTCTTGGGAATGAAACATGACTGCTCAGGATTTTTCAAAGCTCTGAACTTGGGATGTCCTTTCGCCTTGAAGAAAGCCTGACGCGCCTCCTTGACGGCAATGCCTTTCACCTGATAAGGAACATCGTCGCACCACTCCGGCAAAATTTTCAAAAGGTCTTTTTTAATGTCCATCCATGAAGGCGTGAATCCTATGCAAGTTCTGATGTAATCAATTGTCTGATTGAAGACATAACGTGAAACGTCCGTCCAATGCTTAAACGTCCTTTTTTGTCCCCTTGTCGGAGAAAGTCTTATCAATTTCGTCTTTGTAACGTCGGAAACCGTGCATTTTGCAAGAGAAGACATGCAAAATGGTGAGTAAATCTTGAACAAGCTCCTGTTCCGGTGAGAGATCAGATTCCTTGAGAACCACGACTTCTCCACCGCCGTTCTCAACAATCCATCTGACAAGCTCAAAGCCGAATCTTGCAAGTCTGTCCTTTGTCTGTTCACACTTCACTGTGTTTACAACTTGTCTCGGAACAATTCGCAAACTTATTCTGCAACTCGGAAAAAGTGTGAACTGGTATCCATTCACAAATCAGCATGTATCCATTCAGGGTTGCGTTCCCAGAGACCTGTAACAAAAGGGGGAATCATAAAAAACATCGCGACATAAACCACAGCACTCCAACCGCCATGTTTGTAAGCAAATCCTGACACGGTGATTCCGAACCATCCGCCTATGTAATAAAACAGCGTGTATAATGCGTTGGCCCGCCCCTGTCCTTCGGAGAGTTTGCGATTCAGAGAACCGATTGCCGCGGCATGAACAGTGAAAAAACCTATGCAGATGCCCAAAAGACCGGATACAACACCGGGAACCGAAGGCACCAGAAGAAGTGCCAGTGAAAGCCCTAAAAAAAAAGTGCCTCCGAGCAACGTATTACCCGTTCCGAAACGATTACCGATCTGACCGGCCACGGGTCCCATAAAAATACCGATAACATAAACAAAATACATCAGGGTTGTCATTTTTGTTGTAAAATCAAACGGCGGTCTGCTCAGTCTGAAAGGCAGATAGTTAAAAACAGATGAAAAAATAAAAAGACTTCCTGCCGCACAAAAATATATACGCAATAAATCCCAACGCCTCAGCAACTCCCCGAAAGGTGTTGAATTCTTCTGCTGTAAAAGAGTATCATCGGCACTGCCCCGCGGCAGTCCCCGGAACGCGATAAATGCCGTGATGAGCGTAAATACGGACGCAGATACAAAAGCATATCGCCAGTGCAATGGCGGATGAATCCATCCGCCGAGCAGGCGGCCGCCAAGTCCGCCAAGCACTGTCGCGGATATATAAGAACCCATGACCACATTCAGTCTTTCCCGGGGAAGGGTTTTTGCCAGATAGGCCGCAAGGGCGGTTGTCAGTGCGGGAATAAATATCCCCTGGAAAAAACGGGCTGCGATTAACATCCCGAAATTTTCTGTCACCGCACAAATCAGCCCCCCGAGCGCAACGGAGACGCCGCCGGTAAGTATAATGGGATGGATAGGCAATCTGTCTGACAGAGAGCCAAAGAATAAAATAGATACAGCGATGCCGAAAATGACAGCAGAGACACTGAAAGAAACCTGCACCATATCTGCTGTGAATTCATGTTGCAACACCGGCAATATCGGCTGAGTGATATAAATATTCGTAAACGCAGCGGATACCAATGCAAAAACAATGAACTGAAGATGAAAATCAGATTTTGTCATTTTTATTTGTGGTCAGATTAGAAATTTAAATTCGGCAGAGACAAGACATGCCTTGTCTCTGCGAGTGTACCCGTGTACCGGTTGAGCCGGTTTTTAAAAAAGTGCCTGTGAAAACATTTCAATCTTCTGAATTAAAAAATAATCAGAAGAGGCTAATATAAAAAGGCAGAATCAGAAGAGATTCTGCCTTGTCAGCAATGGCTGAAAGCTGAGACATAAATTAATCCAGAGAAAAAATAATCTTTCCGTCTTTAAGACTTGCTCCCAAATTTTTCAGCGGCTCCTTAGCCGGTCCTCCCAGAACATTTCCTTCCAGATCAAAGGCCGACCGATGGCAGGGACATTCAATGCGTTTTGTTTCTTTGTTATAGGCGGTCTCGCATCCCTTATGGGTGCAGGTCAGATCAAAGGCACGGATGGTTGTTTCGGAATCTCGAAAGAACAGAATCGGTTTCTTTTTAATTTTAAGGGTCTTTATCCCCCCCACCTCTTTCAGCGCCTTTATTTTTTCAAGTTTGATGGAAAGCGGTTTGGCATAAAGCAGACGAGATGGAAAAGCAATCAGCACGCTTGAAATAATTCCAAGCAGTTTCAAAAAGTTTCGACGGCTAAACATGGGGAACCTCCTTTTTTAGATGTTATCCTGTTTTTTATCCATCCGGCTATATCCTGAATTTTTGTAAGAAGTTAGTGCAAAAACAAAGCGATGTCAAGCAGAACCTGGAACAGCCCCCTTTGACATCGCCATTCTGTAACCGTCATGGACCGGCTGAACACCTGACACTTATCTAAGCACAGCTTGCAATACATTTAATTTCCACACATGCTCCTTTTGGCAACGCGCTGACCTCCACCACAGCCCTGGCCGGACGATGTTCTGAGAAATATTCCTGATAAATCTCGTTGAACTCGGTGAACTTTCCCATGTCAGTAAGGAAGACATCAACAGAGACCACATGATTAAGGTCGCACCCCGCGGCCAGAAGTATCTGCTGAAGGTTACTGAGTGCCTGACGGGCCTGGGAAGCAATATCCTGACCTGCCAAGTCTCCGGTTTCAGGTTTCATACCAAGCTGTCCGCTGACAAAAAGCCACGGAGAAACAGCAATTCCCTGAGAATAAGGCCCGATGGCACCCGGTGCCTTGTCAGTTCGGATGACTTTACATTCCATAATAATATCCTCCTTTAAGTATAGGGTTTTCAGTTTCAATATTCCACATTCAGCAGATCGAAAATCTTTTCCGGAGTCTGCAAAAAACCGCTTCGCTCTATTTTTGCTCTCCTTTTGCAAAAAACCGCCTCGCTCTATTTTTGCTCTCCTTTTGCAAAAAACCGCTTCGCTCTATTTTTGCTCTCCTTTTGCAAAAAACCGCCTCGCTCTATTTTTGCTCTCCTTTTGCAAAAAACCGCCTCGCTCTATTTTTGCTCTCCTTTTGCAAAAAACCGCCTCGCTCTATTTTTGCTCTCCTTTTGCAAAAAACCGCTTCGCTCTATTTTTGCTCTCCTTTTGCAAAAAACCGCTTCGCTCTATTTTTGCTCTCCTTTTGCAAAAAACCGCTTCGCTCTATTCTTTTGCAAAAAACCGCTTCGCTCTATTTTTGCTCTCCTTTTGCAAAAAACCGCTTCGCTCTATTTTTGCACTCCGGATCCGGGTATTTTAATTTTTAGGACTTCGTTTATGAGTGTCCTCCTTTTTTGCAGACTGATACGCCCGAATCCGTGTTCTTGCCAATTTCGCATACTCCTTATTTGTATCGTATCCAACATAACTTCGCTCTGATTTTAATGCGGAAAGGCAGGTGGTTCCGCTGCCCGCAAAGGGATCCAATATCACATCATCTTTAAAAGAATACAACTGTATCAGGCGATAAGGAAGTTCTTCGGGAAACGGAGCCGGATGCCCGATTTTCTTTGCCGAAACCGCAGGAAATGTCCATACGCTCTTGGTCCATTCCAAAAACTCCTGTTTTTGTATGCTGTTCTCTCTTTCCCCCCGCTGTCTTGAAAATGAATCTTTGGAAAAAACCAGAATATACTCATGCACATCTCTCAGCACAGGATTTGCTGCGGACATCCAGCTTCCCCAGGCCGTGGAAGGACTGGCACTGGATGCTTTGTTCCATATAATCTCACCCCGCATTAAAAACCCCAGATTCTGCATGTCCTCAATAATGTGGCTGTGCAAGGGAATATAAGGTTTTCGTCCCAGATTCGCTATGTTAACACAGGCCCGCCCCCCCGTGACCAGCACCCGATATGTTTCCTCCCACACGCTTTTTAATAATTGAAGATATTCATCCAGACTCAGATTGTCATCATAGTCTTTGGATGCGTTATAGGGCGGTGAGGTGATCATCATATGAACGCTGTTATCCGGAAGTTCTTCCATACATTCGCTTGATTTGCAGAATATCCGGTTCTTGTATTTTCCGGGAAGATGGTTTTCAATATATTTTATTTTTTTCTTTTTATCAAAGCCCTCATACAAACGGCTTTTATAAAATTTTGATGAATCATGGTTGATGCGCCCGGGAATTCCGAATGAGCTTGTGGATGTTCCGGTACGCTGATATGACTTTTCAGACACTTATGGCCTCTTTAAACAGTTCATGGGTTATGGGTTAATATTTCCCGAACAGCCGGTACGACATAGATATCTTCATGGGGCATTTTGCTCAGGCAGGACGCAAGAATTTTATTTTTTTTATGGACAGGCAATTTTTTATCCATGACAAAAAGATGTTTTCCTTTTATCTTGCACAATCCGCTTTTGACTTTGATGCCCGCGCTGCGAAGATTTTGTTCGGATACGGTAATACCGAGTTTTTCAGCAAGCTCTTTAAGATTCTGATATAATTGTTCCGGTTTCATGATATTTTGCTATTTTTATCTTGAAAAGCCTGGCAAATGTGTTATAGTCTGTTCAAAATTTAAAAAAACAATTTTAAGGAGGTAATTGTTATGGAGATTTTGGAAAAAAGAGCGCAGACAACAGAGGTGATGGTCAATTCCTTTATACAAAGCGTGTATAACTGGATGGCTGTCGGACTGGGGCTCACAGCCCTTGTCGCATTTGTTGTGGCAAGCAATATGACCCTGCTGAAAATGATGTATTCGGTTCGTTTTCTGCTTATTATCGGCGAACTTGCCCTTGTTTTTATTCTCGCGGGAAGAATACACAAAATGGAAGCCTCGACCGCCACTGCTCTGTTTCTGTTCTATTCCGCACTAAACGGTGCCACGCTCTCTGTCATATTTATGGTATATACCATGTCGTCCATTGCTTCAACATTTTTTGTCTGTGCGCTGACTTTTACCGCGTGCAGCATTTACGGCATGGTGACAAAACGTGATCTGACCTCTGTTGGCGGGTTCATGTTTATGGGGCTGATCGGTATTATCATTGCATCTCTTGTGAATCTCTTTATCCAGAGTTCCGCAATGACCATGATCATCAGCTATCTGGGCGTATTTATTTTCATCGGGCTGACCGCATATGACACCCAGAAAATCAAAGCCATGGCCCTTTCACAGCCCGCGGGACTTGACGCGGCCGTGGTCAGAAAAGGCGCGATCATGGGAGCGCTGACATTGTATCTGGACTTCATCAATATGTTTTTGTTTCTGCTTCATATTCTGGGAGGAGGCAGAGACTAACTCAGTGTCTGTTTGTAGTTCCGCCTTTAGGCGGTGTCACACCGCCTAAAGGCGGAACTACGAACGACGCTTTGCTTGGAGACACAAAAATCATCTGTGAAATCTCCTTAATCTGTGTCAGTCAGCGGTTCAGGTCCCCAGTTTTTCCTGAACCACATCAACAATCTGCCGGCAATATCGTTCGGTTTCCTCATGGGTGGGGCCTTCCACCATCACCCTGCAAAGAGGCTGTGTTCCTGAATAGCGCACCAGCACCCGTCCTTTTTCCCCCAGGTGGTTTTCCACGGATTTTATTTCATTGACAATATCAGGAACCGTTTCAATCTCAGGCTTGTTTTTCACTTCCACATTCATCAGAATCTGAGGAAATGTGGTCATGATTTTGCCAAGCTCGGACAGAGGCTTTGATTCCTCTTTCATGGCCTGGATCAGTTTAAGGGCAGTGAGAATCCCGTCGCCTGTTGTGTGATGATCTGAAAAGATCATGTGACCGGAATCTTCTCCGCCGATCACCGCGCCCGAGCCTCTCATTTCCTGTAGCACATAGCGGTCCCCCACATCCGCCATAATATGATTTATTCCCATCTCTTTTAACGCGAGCTTGAATCCGATATTGCTCATGACGGTGCAGACCACCAGATTATTTTTCAGCAGCCCTTTTGTTTTCATGCTCTTTGCACAGATTGCAAGAATCTGATCGCCGGTGACAATGTTTCCTTTATCATCTATGGCAATCAGCCGGTCTCCGTCTCCGTCAAAGGCAAGACCAATATCCGCTCCTTGTTCCGTAACCTTTTTTTGTAAAGTTTCAGTATGCTGTGACCCGCAATTTTCATTAATATTCTTCCCGTCAGGAGAGACAAACAGAGCCTCGACATTCGCGCCAAGCTGGGTAAATATTTCAGGACCGACCCTGTAAGTTGCGCCATTTGAACAATCCAGAATGATTTTCATGCCGCTGAAGGGGGATTCTCCGGGGACCGCCTGTTTCAAAAACGTGATGTAACGCTTTCTGGCATCCTCTATTTTATAAACCTTGCCGGTCTCCTGAGCAGAACAGCACAGGGAGGCCAGGTTGTCATCTGATAAAAGCTGCTCAATTTCTGCTTCTTTTTCATCTGAGAGCTTGTACCCGTCATTTTTAAAAATTTTTATGCCATTGTCGTAAAAAGGGTTGTGGGATGCGGATATGACGACTCCCGCGTCCGCCCCTGCCGAGGATGTCATAAACGCAATTCCGGGCGTGGGAAGGGTTCCCGCGAGATATGCGTCCCCCCCCGTTGAACATATGCCTGAAGCCATTGCATATTCCAGCATATAACCGGACACACGGGTGTCCTTTCCGATAACGATTTTTGATTTGCTCCCCTGTTTTCTGAAAAGGGAGGCAACTGCTCTTCCGACATTCAGCGCCATTTCAGCAGTCATCGGATATTCATTTGCCACGCCTCTGATTCCGTCAGTGCCAAATAATTTGCCCATGATTTTAACCTTTTTTCCTTGATGTTAATCCACGTCATCATTTCAGGCAGAATGGCTGAATTGCTTCTGAATTGCAAGAGTTTTCCGCGTGTCTTAGGTAATTTTTCTTGCCGGAAAATCATATCATCCGGGGAAAAAGCCGGGTTTCTCCGCGGTCCCGCAACAGCCCGGAAACTTTTCGATTTGCTGATTGTTTATATGAAAGTGTTAGGTGTCAGGTGTCAGGTGTTAGGTGTTAGGTGTTAAGTGTTAGGAAAAACTATAAAACTTTCATGGTTCGTTGTGACCGGCAGGTCATGGCCGTTTATATGAAAAAGGTGTTAGGTGTTAGGTGTTAGGTGTTAGGAAAAATTACAAATTTTTCATGATTCGTTTTGACTGGCAGCTTCAGGAAAAATACTGTCCCGCGTGCAAAGCCTGTTTTACACTTCGGCCTGACAAACTGGCAAATGACAGATGATGTTGAAATGACGGGGCAAAAAACAAAAGCCTGCTCAGGCAGGCTGTTTCCAAGCTTCCTTCAGGATGCTTCTGCTTTCAGCCGGAGGATTGATCCTCCGGTCATTTTTTTCTCAGCAAAAAACAAGAAACAAATGATACAGTGTTATTGGCCTCCCGACCGTGATACGCTGATGGCAGGAGCAGTAGCAATAGTCCGAATCAGACAGGATGCTTGTGTCTGACCATGTGCCGCCGGCATACGCCTGAACCAGATCCGGATCACTCCTGAATTTGTCCTGAGCCTTCTCTGACCAAGCTTCCGGCGTGTCAGACTGCACATAGCCCAGCATTCCGGCTTCGTTTTCTTCCGCTGCATAATTCCCGGAAAGGAATTCTCCGAGACCTTCAGGTCCAAGATAGGCCCCCATGGTTGCGTGTGTGTTTGCACAAAGTCGTTTTGCTTCAAACGAATAACGGGGCCTTCGGCCATGTCGGAGTCTTTCTATCTCAATATCCAGACGCTGCCGCTTTTTCCCCTTACGGTCAGATGTGGTTATAGGTTTTTCCTCATGTACGGAATAGCGTCCGACCCATCTCGGATAAGACCGATCCTGAACGATTTCATCAAGTTCTCTGGCAAGATCACTGGTGATCTCCTCCTCTTCCCAATCCTGATATTGCAAAGCATCAAGGCGGTCATATCCCCATTTCAGCAGTTGGAAGACATGCTTTCGGAAAGCAAGCTGATAATCTCCTCGGTCATCAGGATATTTGGCAGGACGCGGCGAGCGGTTACTGACAGCCATTGGGTCTCCATTCAGTTCAGTTTTTCAGCAATAAATTCATCCGCATCAAGCAGGGCCTGGCTTTTCAGCCAACTGAGCCGCTGAATCGGCTTGAAAAAATAAGTGGTTCTGCCTTCATAGTATTTCAGGTTGCGTTCAAAATACATCCATTGCCCCTGACTGTGTGACAGATTTCGTCTGAGTCTTGAAAATTCTTTCTCAATTTCGGAATCCGTTATTTTGGAAACAGATACAGGCCCTGCGGGCGGTATTTCAGGGTGTTCGATTCTGATCATGGCAATCTGATCTGAATAATATGCTGAAACTTTATGCTGGTCCCTTATTTCGTTATCTAAAAAATTATCAAGTTCAGTTTTCAGAATTTCTGCATATGTCTCAATCTCAGATACTTTTGCCGATCTGACGGCCTCCCGGGGAATCCTGCCTTCATTCAGTTTCATCCTGACAAAAAGCAAATCTTCAATAAGCCATCTTTCTGCCTCATTGAGCCTTAGCAAATCATACACCGCTTTGTTTAGTTCAGACAGCAGCAGATTCAACTTGTCTTCCTCTTTTCTTTGTGCAGACAGATTTGTATTGCTTTCTCGGACTTTTTTTTCTTGTCTTACGATTTTATCATGCAGCCTTGCCCAGTTTTTCAATTCCTTTTCTGACAAAAGATCAATGGGTATGGGAAGCTTTTCCAAATCATTTTTGTCAGGCCGGTCTCTTTCAACTCCCCAGAAAGTTGAGGTCAGAAATTGCTGATAATAAGCAAAATCAGAATTCAGATAAAGTGTCAGCGCTTTCAATAAATTGGCTTTGGAGGGTTTTCCAGAAATTCCGAGCTGCCTTGGCGGAACAACTATGAATTCTTCTGAGAACACGGCAAATCTTCTGGCAGCGTCAATGATGATATGCGGTGGGCTGCAAATTTTGATAGGTTTCATTCCGCCTCTCTTTCTGACATAAGCTCGTTCTGGCTCAACTTTTTTTAGTGACTCATCAGGAAACGAGAAAATTCTTCTATGGTTCCGAAGAACCCTCATATCAATCTCAGAGTTTCCGATGAGTTCCGGTATGTATTCAACAGGGTCTTTAGCATCTTTTTTATTTCGCAACTCAAGACCCGGATGTATGAAAAGACCATGTTTGTCCTTGAAGTCAGATAATGTTGGAAAACTTTTCCCGATTGACCTGAGTAAATGTCTGTCCCGAAACGATCCCCACATCGCAAGCTTCCAATACAAACTGCTGCCCGAAATCACATCTTTCCGTAAAACTTCTCGGATTTCGCTTGCATCAACAGCAATCGTCCACAATTTTGTTCTTTTCCGCGTATTCGTATCGTGCCGAACGGACTGATTCACGGCAAAAGGAGCATAAGAAATAATGCGGTGATACGTTTCGTCTCTGTCACTGGCGAATGAATAAAAAAATGCGGCAGCGGGACTGGCAGCCCCTTCAAATAACAAATGGCGAAGATTTGCAAAATTGGCAACACACCACATATTTGTCTGACTGAAAAAACATTTCCGAAAAGTTTTTCCTTTGGTTTTAAACAAGGTGGCAGCAGGCATCAGCAGACCGATCAGGCCCTGCTTTGAAATGTATTCCGTCACTCCCCAGGCAAATGCCTCGGCCAGTTGGTTATCGCTGACCGGGAACCGTTTCTGATAATTTTCCATCCAGTCCAAAGCAGCCTTGTCGCTCGCTTCATCGCCATTTCGAGAAAGTTTTTTCCACGGCGGATTGCCAACAATCCAGTCAAAACCTTTCCCGGGTTTGTTTTCCTCAAACGCTGAATTCGGCGCAAAAAAACCTTTTTCACAATGAAAGATGTTCTGGTTCCTCAATACGGGTAATTGAAACTTCTTATAACATGCCTTTTCCAGATCAGGCGGATCAACATAATCCAGAAGCGTGAGTATCAGGCTGAGTTCCGTGATGCCGCAGGCGTCTTCATCCACATCAAGGCCGTAAATATGCCGTACCAGAAGATCACGCAATTCAGAAGGGCGAAGACGGTTTTCCGGGTTCTGCGTAAGTTCTCTTTCAATAATCAGCCGGTAGCATTGGACAAGAAAGGCACCGGAACCACATGCCGGATCAAAGACGCTTCTGCCTTTTTGCAGAGGCAGTTTTGCATCAAGTTCATCGAGAATGAAATTTACTAAATGGACAGGTGTGTAATACGCTCCCTGCCCTTTTTCCCTGCCCTCGTCATGCAGAAATTGCTGATAGACAACAGACAGCGTTTCTGTAGGAATATATTCAAAATTGTATGCCTTGAAATCCAGGTGCATCTGGCCGGATATGGGATGATCTCCGGCAAAAGTCGAGGCCACCATTCGGATGTGTCTGAGGCAGGGGGCGTTTTTTCCCCTTGCAGGTATGGGGAACAAGGCCCCGTTAAGCCATTCGTCGAGCTTTTCAGCAACCTTGAAAAATCCCTTTGGCGTGGCATCGCGTCCGAAAACCGACCTGGGTTCAATTTCCCATTGCTCAAATTTCCGATCAGAAAGAATGTTTCTGTCTCTCAGATAATGCAGGTAAACATATTTTCCGATAAGGGCATGGGCCAAATGTCTTGGCAGATCATTTTTTATAAGTTGCTCTCCGAGTTTCTTCAAATTGGAGAGCAGTCTTCTGTCCACCCTTGCTTCAACAGATACTTCCCTGCCCCATTTTTTCCAAACACGACCAATATCAATAGCGTCTGCCCTGAATTCAGATAATTTCTCCAGAACTTGGTTTGTTGTTTTTGAAATTTTCAGGATTGCCCGGGTGTCGCTTTCCTCTGACTTGCTATCGTATTTGAAACCCGGATAAAGACGGAATGTTTTCGGTGTCGAAATAAGAAGAAAAGGGACCACATTCTGATTCCAGACCTGTTTGTGCAGGGTGGCGGCATCTTCCTCGGTTGCGGCTTCGCAGACATATACGACAGGAATCACGGCATCATTGTCATTTCCGCCCAGAATGTAAACCCCGCGCAGTGAGCATTTTTTTTCAGCTTTCCTGAAGATATGCGAGTATCCCGGATATCTGCTGAATTCTGATTTCGACAAATACGATGGCGAGTCATTATACCCGAGAAGTTCTGTAAATTCATTTATGTCCATAAGTGGCTCTTTGCCAGTTGGGTTATCTCTGTCTTATGATTCTTCACCATCTGGGCGGGATGAATCTTATGTCTGGTCCAAATTTCATTAAGCCTTTTACTCGATGATCAACTTTTTTTCTGTCATTCCTGCTTTCGCAGGAATGACGGAAGCCTTGTTCCAAGCATCTCAAGAAACTTGATCATCGAGTTTTACGAATCCATATCATCAGGCCATCTGTCGGATGACGGTTCTGATCACACCCTGTATCACAATTTCTTCCACAGGAATCAGGTCAGGATATTTCGGATTCTCTGCTTTTAAAAAAAAGCGATTTTTCGTCCTGGCAAGTGTTTTCAAGGTATTTTTTCCGTCAATCAGGGCCACCACCGCGTCGCCTTCACCGGGGGACTGATCTGAATCCGCAATAACCCAGTCTCCTTCATATATGCCTCGGCCGATCATGGATTCCCCTCTCACTTGCAAGGCAAACACGCGATGTTCTGCGGATCTGCCCAGTATTTTCCTGTCAACCATAAGCTCACCGGAATATTGTGCGTTTCTCAGCTCCGGCCAACCTGCCGGAACATTTCCCAAGATCGGTACGGAAATGGCTTCTCTCTTTGCTTTTTTCTTCGGGAAAAGGATCTGAATGCCGCGGGAACGACCATTGTGTCTGCGTACATATCCTTTCTTCTCCAGGGCCGCCACATGATCGGCTGCTGCCTTGGTACTTTTGAATCCGAAATAATCAGCAATCTCCCGGTATGTCGGGGAGATTCCCTTTTTGTCTTGAAATTCTGTAAGGAAATTCAGAATCTCTGATTGCCTGGGAGTAAGATGTGCTTGGCTAAACATATGTGTAGTATATGGCATGAAAATCAGGAACTGTCAATGGTTTTAACTCGATAGTGAAAAAGGCCGGGGCTTCTTTTGCTCACAAAAATGGAACCAATACCCTGTCACTCGATAATCAGGTTTTCTGACCCATTTCGGACAAAAATCCTGTCAGATCGGGTACTTATTCACATTATTTCTCATCGGACTGACACCTCATGTTTATAATCTTTGCCCAGTTATCCCTGAGTCCGTCACCCAGCAGATTAAATGCCAGCACAGAAACCATGACAGCGATTCCCGGATATAGCGAAAGATGGAACGCACTGAGGATATAATCCTTTCCTTCCATGAGCAGCGTTCCCCATTCCGGGTAAGGCGGCTGCACACCGAATCCCAGAAATCCCAGGGCGGATACCGCAAGTATGCCTTTTGCCACTCCGATAGTGCCGAGTCATCTTTTTCTCAGCAAAAAACAAGAAACAAATGATACAGTGTTATCGGCCTCCCGACCGTGATGGAATTCGGGGGACACAGTACTTATTTCCTATAATTCCCTGTCCCCCGAATTCCTGCTTAAACAAACTGTTGCCCGAGTACTTATCTGTCACAGAAGCTGTTCACCAGAATCCCACGGCCTTAAACGCTGGTAAATTTTGAGAAAATCCTGAATTGAGAATTATCTTGACACGATAGTTGTTGTGTAATAATTAAAATTATAACACGATAAAGGAAAATCGGATATCCTGGCGCACGGTCCCGAGTGCTTTCCGGGAACGGTGATCGCCAGAATATTTTTTCTCAGGAAGGAGGTCAGATGAAAATCAGCCGGATCGAAATAAAAGAAACGTATTATCAGTTCAAAGACTTCACACTTAATCTGACCTATCCCAAAGGTCACGAAAAAGAGGGAAAGCCTTTGGACAAAGTCTGTTTCATCGGGCAGAGCGGGACGGGAAAAACGAATTTGCTGAATGTCTGCAAATCGCTTGCAACCTGGGATTCAAGGCATAGAAATTCTGATATGAAGCATATCAGTGCAGTCTCCTATCTGGAAGAGGGGGTGAAATTAATTTCAGGCATTGAAAACGGGAGACTTACTGATGAATATCCTGATAACAGGAAACTTGAACGTACAGAGAACAAAAGGGAATACTGGGAGAAATGTTACGCAGATACGAATATTCTGATTTCATTTCCTGCTGAGATCAGTATGAATCTGAATCAGATTCTGCAAGAGAAAAGAAACGCTGACCCCATGGATTTTCTGAAGACTGAGGTTGAATCTGCAACGCATTTGGCTGATGTAAATTTTGAAGATAAGATTTTCGATTTTGAAAAACAGAATGCCTTGGCAGTATGGGAATTTATTTTAAAGGATATAAAGCATTACAAAGAAGAAGAACTGAGACACAGTCAGAAGCTGGCAAAAGCTTTCACTGTAAATATTGAAGAGGGTGAACGTCTTCTTGAAAAATTTAAGAAATGGAAAAAAGAACAACCGAATCCCATAGAATCGCTTGCCCAAAAATTGAATCCGCTTTTGAACAGATTTAACTTGGAGATAAACAGAGATTTTGACTTTGAATCCGCAGAAGACCTGAAGTTTATCAAAATAAAAACCTTAAACGGAATCCAAGTCCCCTATAAAGGCTGGAGTACCGGCACAAAACAGGTGATCCTGACTGCCACGCCGCTTTTCAAGCTGAATACCGAAAAAACAGTCATTCTCATAGATGAGCCGGAGCGGTCATTATATCCTGATATTCAGACTGAAATTGTAAACTACTATACTGCCCTGGCCCCCCAGGCCCAGTTTTTCTTTGCCACTCATTCGCCGATGATCGCTTCGTCCTTTGAACCCTGGGAGATCGTGGAACTGAAATTCGGAAAAGACGGGTATGTTTGTCAGGAGAAATATTACGAGGGAGAGAATCATACAGATAATTATTTCATTGATCCCCGCTTTCTGAGGTGGGACAGTATTTTAATGAATCTTTTTGACTTAGGTGTTGAGGGGAATGAGACTTTCAGAAACAAAGCATTGACAAAAGCTTTATATCTCAAAGCAAGGCTTCGGAAGCTTAAAGCTCAGGATAAGACAGACACGGAAGAGGGAAAAAAGATGTTGGAAGAATTTGAAAAATTGGCTAAAAAACTGGGTTGGAGACTGGATGAGAAAAATTGACAAAAGCGAGATTCTTGCTGCTGAGTATAAATCATGGACAGACAGATACGATAAAACGAATCAAAATCATCCCAAATATTATTCGTCTCATAAATATCATAAAGATGTGCTGGTCAGCCTGCTTTATTGTCAGAAAGGCTTATGTGCATATACGGAAATTCTGATTGCAAGAAAAGAAAGATATGCCCCTGACAACTTTGACGAAAACGGAAGATATATAAAAAGAGAAAAAGAAATATCCGGATTTGCCGCTCAACTTGATCATTTTGACAGCACGCTGAAATCTGAAAAAGGCTGGCTTTGGAATAATTTTTTCGCTGTTTCGGATAAGATCAATGTTCAGAAAACAAATAAGCCTGTGGATGAGATTCTGAAGCCGGATGCCCCGGAATATGATCCTCATAAATTTTTAGCTTATGATAAAGATCGTCATGTGTTTTATCCGAACCCGGATATTGAAGATGATTGCCTTGTGGAAAGAATTGGCGAGATGATTGATTTGCTGGGACTTAACTACGGAACCATCAAAGACCATCGGATTTCTTATCTTTCTCCTGTTCTGAACAGGCTTTTCTTTCTTGGAATACGGGAACATGTTTATCAGTTTGTCACAGCATATCAGATGTGTGAGCAGCAGATTTTTGCTATGCAAGAGGAAAGTGGGGGCAAATATTAAATAGCGGAATGATCCTGACACTGAGCATGTTATTTGATCTGACTTAATTCGGATTTCCTGGCGCACTCTGTTTGCCTCACTCGACGCAGAAGGTTTTGACATTGTGTTCCCCACACAAAACGTGGGAACGAAAAAAAAGAATCTCTGATATCAAGGAGGATTGGTGAATGAGCATTGATCAGAAAACGATAGGTGAAATTTTCGGACAAGCAAGTAATGCCTCAGACTTTTTTTATGAACTGGGCGGGATTGTCCTTGATGAGTTCTCATATATCAGGATTATTGGGCAGATTGAACGGGCAGAGGGACCTGATACTTATAAGATGTTGAAAGCTTGCCTGCAAAGGGTTTTAAGACCTTACTGTCATATCAACTCCATTCCGAATGATGCTAGTCAGAAAAGGCTAAGAGCTGTTTTAAGTCTGTATTTTGTCTGGGAAGGAGTTTTCTCTTACGGACAAGCCGCAGGGCATGAGCTTTGGCCTCATATCTTTAACGGGCTTTTGCTACCCTGTGATGCAAATGCATCAGCTCAATGTGGGAGACTTTTCCTTCAAACACTTCAGGAAAACGACTTAGAAACATTTGAGCATGTTCAAGGTGGTTTGATCTATGTGACTAAAATTTTGTTGCATGGTCTTATTCCGGAAATTCATTTGAACAGATTCATAAAGGAATTAGTTGTCCCTGAGCAGAGCAATATCAGAGGAAACTATCTGACGGGCAATCATCTTATTGATAAAATACGAAACAGTAATGAACTTGAATGCCAACCTAAGACCATTCAGCGATTTATCAAATATGGCTGGCCTGTCAATGCCCAGATTCTTGATAAATTTTGGGATATGGTTAAAAATTGGGACAGGAATGGTCAGGAACAATGGTGGCGCTGGGGGCTGCCCAAATACATGGTGGATGCTTTCAGTGAGTCAGTAAACAGACCCCAGCTTGTTGCAATAAAAAAGCGAAATAAAAAAGAGGGATTTGGCGGAAGACCGCATTTGTCGTTTGATTTTGAAAGCGAGTTTCCCATGCTTATCATCCCCCCTCAGGAAACGTGCCGAGACTCTCACCTTGAGATTTGCCATTGCCCTCTGGATGCCCCTCAACAAGAATTATCCGAAACAACGAAAATCAGTTCTGTATATATAGATGGGAAATATTACTCTGATAACCGAAATGACTCAGTATATCCCTCAAATTTCTGGCGTGTTCAAGTCCTTGGCAATGACTTTATGTCTGTTCGTTACGATTTCCCTGTCGGGGATGATGGAAACGCTGTGCCATTTTATCTGTTCAATTCTGAAACCTCCAAACTGATTGGCAATTTTCCTGAAAATTGCCCAAAAGAGATCATCATTGTTTACCCGAAACAGTCTGACTTTGATTTGGATGGCGGAACAAGGCTGACAGAAGCTATTCCGCTTTATCATAAATGGAAAGCGTGGCAATATGTCATCTGTGAATTGGAAGAGGAAGAGAGTGTTAGTTTTTTTTATGAGGGGCTGAATGCCTGTTTAACCGGACAGATATACGAAACAATTTCCTTCCGCTGGCAAACTTCAAAACAGAATCGTGTACAGCTTGCAGGTGAGTCTGTGGGTCCGTCCTGGATCCGATGTGCTGATGATCGTCCCATTATTACCGATTATAAAGATGTTCAATTCGTTTTCACACAGCGAGGCTATATGTCCGGTGAATTGATCTGCCTTGATTCTGATGATCAGACTCGGGGACGATTCTTCAAGCTTGAATTTCAAAAAACAGGTCATGGCTTTTCAGCCACTTTTCCTGATATGAACATAAGACCGGGAACCTATAAAGTTCATTTCCGAGGCGCTATCGGTTTGGATGATCTTACTCTTAACTTTGTTTTTTTGCCTATAAATGAACACAGAAGAATTTTTAGTGCTGATCATCCTCTGATTGCTGACAGTTTTCGTATCGGCTTTTCACAGCAGATACTTTTTGAACCCATTGACAACACAGATGTTTCTATGTCTGAGTCAAAAGTGCTTGATATTTCGTTGAAGGAAGATAACGGAGATGCGTTTTGCGCGTTGAAGCTTTTCCCGAATTCTCTGCGACCCATTATTCTCCTGCTTGCCAGGAGCGATATCCGATGGGTGCGCCACAGCGAAGAAGAACACATTGACTGGTGTTTCTGGCGCTCAAGAAATGAGGATATTACGGTTCAACGTATGGATGAATTAGACAGGGAAAATTTGCTGGCACTTGTTGAAATTGATCATATTTCAGAGTTGTTATCAAAAAAGTTGCAGAAAAATAAAAATAAGCTGAGATTGCTGTTTGAAAACACAACAGACAATACGCGAATATCTCTGATGTCTGACGAGGTGCGAAATTACAAGCGTAACAGCAGAATATGGATTGTTCGTTTGGACAAATTCTCTGATCAGTTAAAATCTTCTCTGAGAGGGATTGAATCTGGGAGTCTGAGGTTTGATGATTATGGGGGACAGGAAAGGCCGGTTTTGTTTACCTTGCTGAGAAAACCGGAATTTAAAGATTTCAAAGTCCGATCTGTCAGAACGGATAAAGATTCTGAAACGCTTAACGTCACTTGGACACCCCATCCCAATGAGCCTCGTAAAAATCGGGTATTAAATTTTTACGCTTCAGATGACCCCGCAAAATCTATCCGGAAAAACATAAAAGACGGGGAACAGCCACCCGTTAAAATAAAGCTGAACCCACCGGGTAAGCCAGAAATATGGGTCGCTGAAATTGACGTTCAGAAGTCACGATTTGGCTTCAATCGTTTTGCAGATAAGACATCAAAACCTCAGTCAAAATGGATGCGGATATCTTCGGGGTGGATGGACTGGCTGGAATGGCCTGATATTCAGGCTGATGATATAATGACCCAAACACCTTTTTCTGAAAATCTGGCCCATGAAGATAACATAACTTCCTGGCCATGGTGCTATTTTTTATACCTTTTTTATCACGGTGACAGCCAACATCTGCATCGTGAATTAAGAACGATTTCAGGTGATCATATCATCCGAAAAGCCTTACCATTTTCTTCGGGAAATATCTGGTATGCAAGAGACCCCTCAAGGACCTGCCTTTCCCTTAAAATCAAGCCATCAACAATCGAACATAAAGATTTTTCGTGTTTTCAAAACTGCAAGCCTTTTCAGTGGGGCCAGGTTCCCGAGGGAATTGAAATCGAACTTTGTATGAATACAAGTCATCGTTACTTGGGAGAATCCGGTACGATTTGGTGTTGTTGCCGAGAAAAAGGCAATATGGCTCCGGTTATGAAGTCGGATTCAGAGAAATTCTCTTTGTCAGCGTGGCTTATGAGTGCTGTATCTCCCTCTGAAAAAGGGTCTGTCGTTGCACAATTACCCATTGAAAGGCTATGGGATAATCCTCCCTTGTTGCCAATATTAGGAAAGCTGCCTCGCAAGGATTCTTTTTTTATCCAAGAGGAGAAAAAAGACCAAGTTGTAAAACATAACAAAGACCTTAATACTGATTCGCCTTTAAAAATTGCGCTTGCGGAATCTCTGTCTAAAAAGAAGGATTCATTGTCCGTAAGTCCAGAAGATAATAAACGCGCCTTTTCCTTAGTTGAACGCTGGAAAAGATGGTCTGAAGGCAGTGAGGTCAATTCCCTTTTACGCAGAATGATAAGCGGACGTTCAGAATACAGCCCTGTCCAGATAATTACAGGAGCAGCAGCGTTTATTATCAGGTTAAAGGCTAACGGGTATGAGCATTCGATCTTTAAGAATAAGAGCGATGACCAGCACTTCGGAAAATTGAAAAAACTTCTTGATGATACACTTGATTTTATACATGACTTTCTCCCCCAGGCATTTTTAAGAGACCTTATTTTAAGCGAGCTGATCATAAGCTGGTATTGGAACAAAAGGCTTTACCAGTCTTCCAAAGATAAAAGTTCTGCCAGAGAACTTGAAAGACTGCAAGACAGACAGAAGAGAAAAATCCCTGAACCGATATCCTCGCCAAAATCAGCACAATCAACAGAGAAAATAGAGCATCCTGGAAAAATCGTCGGTTCTCTTCCAGTGAAAACAGGGAAAAACAGAATACACTCTACCCATCTTTATGAACAGAATTTAAAAAATATTTGGAGCGGACCTTTCACTAATAATGATTTCATTGATAACGGATATAATACCGTGACAGATCGCGTTACAGGACTGATGTGGCAAAAGCGCGGATCGCCCAAACCAATAAAATTGGCCCAAGTAAAAACTTACATTGAGAAACTTAATGATGAATGTTTTGCCGGATATTCTGACTGGCGGGTTCCAAGTCTGGAAGAACTCGGAACTCTGCTGACTCATAATAAAGAATCCAGAAACAAGGGGCTGTTTGCGTATTTTATTGATCCGATATTCTGTCAAAAGAAGACATCGTTCTGGGCTTCGGATGTTTTATTTCAGTATATCAGCTTTTATAGTGGCAGTGTTAAATATGGTAATGACAGACTAAAGAATTATGTCAGAGCGGTTCGTTCAGAACCGTCAACCACTTAACTCCTTATCGTAAGGCTTTGTAATAAAATATTAAATGGAAATCATCCAATGACTGACAAACGAATTGATCCGATCAGGGCCAGTGAAAACATCAGAGAGACGTATTTGCGCTATCTGATCACCACATTTGGGTTAAAAAATAAGAAATTAGCCAGACAGTTCCAGAATCTTGCAAAGACTTCCCAAGGGCTGTTCCGGGGGCCTGTTCTGGAAGCAACCCCCAAGTATAAAAAGGGCAAATCGCTTCTGGATATGATTACGGAAAAGAATTCCGTTTTAAGCCAGGAATTTATAAATTATGCTCCTGATCTGAATGCAGATGCGCTTGAGAACTGTCTTCACCTGAAAAGAGAACTCTATTTTCATCAGGAAAACGCGTTAAGAAAAACCATCGGAGAGAACCGCAACATTGTTGTTGCCACGGGAACAGGATCAGGCAAGACCGAATGCTTTTTATTGCCGATCATAGATTATCTTTTAAAGGAACGCGCCGCGAATCGCCTCGGCCCCGGGGTCAGGGCCCTTCTCCTTTATCCCATGAATGCCTTGGCAAACGATCAGGTGGCCCGACTGAGGAAATTGCTTCCGGCGCAAACCGGAATCACTTTCGGACGATATACAGGACAGACAGAACAGACCTATTATCAGGGCATTGAATCTTTTAAGCAGGAAAATGGCGAGATTCCTCAGCCAAATGAACTTTTCTGCCGGGATCAGATTCTCGGAAGAGAGCCGTTGGCAAGACACTGGCCCCACAAAGGTTCACCTGTTATTACAGGCCCGCCTCATATTTTGCTCACCAATTTTGCCATGCTGGAATATTTGCTGATGCGGCCCCAGGATTCTCTTTTATTTGACGGAGAGGCTGGCCATACCTGGCGGTTTCTGGTGCTGGACGAAGCCCATGTTTATACCGGCGCGATGGGGTCTGAAATCGGATACCTGATGAGAAGGCTGAAAGATCGTATCTGCCAGTCTCAGAAAGGAAAGCTGCTTTGCATTGCTACCAGTGCGACCATTGGCGGAAAAAACAAAAAAACAAAACAAACCATTGCAAATTCTTTTAAAAATCTTTTCGGAGAGCCATTTGAAGCCGGAGATGTGATTACCGGAGATATTGTTCCTCCTAAAAAAATTCTGGAAAATTTTCCTGAGTGGGGGCACGGATGTTCCGATTTTTACAACTGTCTGGATGATATCATGCAGGAGCAGTATCATTCGATATCCGCTCTGACCGAATCGGTTCAAAAAAAGCTGGCCGCTGGAAATTCAGGAGAATGGCCGGATAAAAAAACAATCGCCCGATCTGTTGATTCAGTCCGAAATCTGAAAAACATGGAACATGCCAAAGATTTTTTGATTTTTGCTCTGATGGCGGGTGACAAAAGAATGCGTTCTCTGATAAAAACGCTTGAAAATCAGCCGATATCCATTGAAAAGGCAGTGGAGATATTGTGGGGAGTCTCAGGAGCAGAGAGAGATACAGAGGCATTGAAAAAGAATCTCATCCAACTGGTTCATCTGGGATCACGAGCGAGACTGAAACAGGACAGCGCACCGTTATTAGCTGCCCGGTATCATTATTTTGTCCGGAGCCTTGAAGGCTTGTCTGTTTGTCTGCTCAAATCCGAGCAAAAAGACGAACAAAGCCAATGGCCCAGATTATTTATTGGTCGTCATCGGGAAATTCCGGACGCACCTGGTGGAAAAGCCATTGCTTTTGAACTTCAGGCGTGCAGTCGGTGCGGACACCCTTTTCTTCACGGATATTTTCAGAACGTGGATGAGGGACATCGTTTTGTTTCATATGTTCAGAGAACACGGCTGGAAGACATGCAGGAAAGCGTCTGGCTGTCCATTGATTTGAAGCAGGCCGTTGAATCTGCCGAAGATGAAGAACCTTTAAGAGATGAAAAACCTCCGGTTTCAGGAGTTACAAGGCCAGGCCCCACACAGATGGGAGATGAGCAGTATCTTTGTCCGCGTTGCGGATTCATCAGCGATAACAACACGCTTTCCTGTCCGTATTGCAGAAGACATGATTCCAAAAATTCTGAAGAGTGGTTTCCTGTGAGGCAGGTATATGCTAAAAACGGATCCGTTGTAAAAACTTGTCCCGCCTGCGGGGGGCGCAGAAATTTTGCAGGGTCAATTATCCGGGCCTTTTCTCCGGGAGACGACGCAGCCAGTTCTGTTTTGACAGATGCCCTGATGGGCGATATCCCGCGGGTATCGGAGAAGCCTGAATCTGAAAAAGCTGAAAAAACAGAAAACCAGAAAAGCGGCGGAAGATTTGCGAGGTTGGCCACAGTCAAAAAAACAGTGTCCGAAGCATCAGGAAAACGCCGTCTTCTGGCGTTTAGCGATTCAAGACAGGATGCAGCTTATTTTGCCGCATATCTCGACAGAACTGCAAACTATATTCTTCACCGCCAGTTGATTTTGAAGGCAGTAAAGAAACTTCTTAAACAAAATCCGGGCATTGAAGCTTTTGATCCGAATGATCTGATTACGCCTTTAATTGAGGAAGCTCAGGGGGTCGGCTTATTCGGTCTGAAGGATACGGAGCTTACCAAAAAGTCGGAAGTCAGCAAATGGATCAACGCTGAATTAATCGGTGTTCAACGCCGTTACGGTCTGGAAGGTGTGGGCCTGATTACCTGGGAATTAAAACACCGTGATGATTTGCTGCAAATTGTCAAGGAGGAGGAAGAGGGACTTATACAGGATTATCAGCTCAATGCTGAGGAATTTGTATTACTTCTTGAAATTTTTCTTACAGAGTTGCGCCGACGGAATGTTTTACAAAACCTCATAAATGTACTCCCTAAAGACACATATTTTTGGCCTCGAAATCGTCCTTATAGCATTCGCCCCAATTCTGTTCATTCCAAATTGTCCATTGCCTCATGGTATCCCCAGGCAGCCAGAAATATCCGCTCCGATTTTTTGGAGAGGCTTTTTGAGCGGATGGAATTGAATCCGGACAAGCGGAGCATCCATCAGATTTTGGAAGACTTGTGGGAACTTTCCATACAAGAAGAATTTGGAATTTGGGAGGAAGTCTCTTCTGTCAATAGATTGTGGGATGGCAGAGGAAACGACGGGGCTGTTCGGAGAGTCCGTTATGATGCTTGGATCGGACATTTGAGTTCAGGAGAGAATCTTTTCAAATGCGATACCTGCGGCAATCTGAGCCATATCAGCCTGAAAGGGGTTTGTCCTGTTTACAGATGTCCGGGGACACTGGAGCCTGTTGACCCGGATATCGAATTTGCGGAAAACCATTATCGCTATCTGTATGAGGGCAAGCCGGTTCCCATTTCCGTTCTTGAGCATACCGCCCAGATTACGAGCCAGGAAGGCGCGGAGCGGCAGCGAAATTTTTCTGATGATGAACATTCTCTGAACATTCTGTCCTGTTCGACCACCTTTGAACTTGGTGTTGATGTGGGACAACTGCTTGCAGTGTTTCTGCGTAACGTCCCCCCTACAATCGCAAATTATGTTCAGCGTTCAGGAAGAGCCGGAAGACGTCTGAGCGCGGCTGCATTTGTTCTCACCTATTGCAGAAGCCGCCCCCATGATTTGGGATATTTTGACGATGTAAACAAACTCATCTCCGGAAAAGTTCAACCGCCAAAAATAAACATTGATAACAACAGAATTGCCAGACGGCATCTGCATTCAGCAGTTCTGTCGCATTTCTGGCGGATGATTCATCCTGAGCGGTTTGACGGGCCAGAGGGAAAATGGCGGGGAACCGTGCAATGGCTCTTTTTCGGACAGGAGAGCGCAGCCCAGATCGTTTATCGCTGGCTTCAGGAAGAACCCCGGGGACTTTTTGATGAGATTTCAAGAATTTTTCCTTCTGAAATCAGGAAATCTCTTGGATTTGACTCATGGAATTGGAGAGAGAAACTGGTTGAAAAAACCGAAGATGATGATGGAAAAAGCGCATGGGGCGGTCGTCTGGGACTGGCGCAGACTGAATTGCTTTCAGAATACAGCGAATATGAAAACCTGCAAAAGAAAATTCCGAAACTTTATTCCTATGTTGAGGCACAGAAAAATCGTCTTCAAAAGCGGCAAATCCTTGATTTTCTGGCTTCAAGAAATGTTCTCCCAAAATATGGTTTTCCTGTGGATGTTGTTCCGTTGAAATTGCAAAGCAAAGACGAATGGGCACAGAGAGTGGAACTGGATCGTGATCTCAAACTGGCATTAAGTGAATATGCTCCCGGATGTACCCTTGTTGCAAATGGAAAAATCATCAAAAGCTACGCACTGGAAAGGATCTCAGGCAGGGCATGGCCTGAGTATCGTTTTGCCATTTGTGAGCAATGCGGAAAATTATACAGAACAGAAACATCTCACGGAGAATTGGAAACTGTTTGCGAATGCGGTCAGACACTTGAACCCCAGGGCAGCTTCGTGGAGCCGGTCTATGGTTTTAAAACTCAAATCAATGCAGATGGTCAGGAACCCGTGGAAATAAGACCCCAGAGAACTTTCTCCACCCGTGTCTATTTTTCTCATTACAGAGTCGCTCCGAAAGAGGATGAGTTTATCCGGGAAGGAAATCCCGATGAATTATCAGGGATTCAAATTCAAAAAAGGTATTCGCGTTACGGGGTGCTTTCCGTATTCAATTTCGGACGTGCGAATCAGAAATTCTGGCTGTGTTCTTTCTGCGGATACGGTGATGCAGGGGCAGAGAGACCCAAAAAGCACAAAACCCCCTGGGGGATGGATTGTAACGGACGGCTGAGAAAAGTCTGTCTCGGACATGAATTTCAAAGCGATGTTCTTGAACTCAGATTCCGCGGCGCAAGTTCGGCGCAGTATGACCAGGGATTCTGGCTTTCGCTTACTGCCGCGTTGCTGGCAGGCGCATCAAAGGCACTGGATATTGAAAGAAATGATATTGACGGAACCGTGCTTCAGTTTGGCGGCGCGGGCTATCGTTCCCTCGTGCTTTTTGACAATGTTCCGGGTGGCGCGGGGCATGTTCGCAGGGTATATGAAAATCTGCAAGATGTCATGGAAGCGGCCTTTGGCATTGCAGACAGTTGTGTGGGATGTTCCAGAGATCAGTCCTGTCATGCGTGTCTGAGAAATTTTTATAATCAGTATGCCCATGATCTTCTGAAACGCGGACCCGTGGCAGATTTCTTAGCAAAGGCCATCAGCAGCACATACCGGAAAAATGAGAACGGATATTTCCCGTTAGGTATCGCAGACAGCAGCCGATGGATTGAACAGCAGATCAGAAGGGCTGATGAAGTCCGGATGATCATGGATGGCATTCCAGAATACCATCATGAAAAATCTGTGGGAAGAGATTGGTACAAAATTTTTTATGAGCTGGCAATGAAACACGCATTGGTCCATGTGTTTATCCGAGATGACCTGTACCGAATTGCATCATCAGGCACGCTGCAAAAAATCTCCATTCACGCACTGACTTTGCTTGCGGAGTTTCCAAATGTGGATATATGGGTGATTCCCGATGCAGAAGAATGTCGTTCACAGTTGCACCTGAAAACCGACACAGGGGAATACGCTGTCCGATGGCCCGAAAACACCAATCCCTTTGCAGAAGCGGGACATGTTGAATTATCTGTACTTACCTCTTTTGTTGAATGCGTTAAAAAGGATTTTGATTTGCTTGCGGAGAAACATGGTGATCCCTCTCAGACAGCAACTCAGATGGCGGGACTTCTTCAGAAGACCAAAGTGATCCGGGTAAAAAGCGGTCTGAGACAATCGTGGAAAGACCTTTTGTCCGAGCATATTCCGGAATTAATCGAACATGTCGAAATCTATGACCGTTTTCTGAGAAATCGCTATCAGTTCAAAAGTTTGGAAATGTTGATACATACCATTGCGCTTAAAGCTTCTCATACCGGAGTGAAAATAAAAGTGACGACATGTGATGAGGGAAGTGACAATATCCGTGAACAGTTCAGAAAAATTCAAAAAAAGTATGAGGATAAGAACGTAAAGATAAAATACGATCTTCTGGATCCGTCCAGAGAAATCCCTCATTTCAGGAGAGTTCAAATTCAGGGGAAAGAGAATTGTTCTCTCTGGCTGGACAAAGGCGTTGACATTTTCAGATTTGAAGACTTTGACAAACCTTTATTTCATACTCTTGAAACCTATATTGTTGCAGAATATGATCAATAAAGGGAAAAAAAATACAGATGCTTAAAACTTAACATGATATCCCTCTCACAATCTTTGCCCAGTTATCCCTGAGTCCGTCACCCAGCAGATTAAACGCCAGCACAGAAATCATGACAGCCATTCCCGGATATAGCGAAAGATGGAACGCACTGAGGATATAATCCTTTCCTTCCATGAGCAGCGTTCCCCATTCCGGATAAGGCGGCTGCACACCGAATCCCAGAAATCCCAGGGCAGATACCGCAAGTATGCCTTTTGCCACTCCGATAGTGCCGAGTCATCTTTTTCTCAGCAAAAAACAAGAAACAAATGATACAGTGTTATCGGCCTCCCGACCGTGATGGAATTCGGGGGACACAGTACTTATTTCCTATAATTCCCTGTCCCCCGAATTCCTGCTTAAACAAACTGTTGCCCGAGTACTTATCTGTCACAGAAGCTGTTCACCAGAATCCCACGGCCTTAAACGCTGGTAAATTTTGAGAAAATCCTGAATTGAGAATTATCTTGACACGATAGTTGTTGTGTAATAATTAAAATTATAACACGATAAAGGAAAATCGGATATCCTGGCGCACTGTCCCGAGTGCTTTCCGGGAACGGTGATCGCCAGAATATTTTTTCTCAGGAAGGCGCGACGAATATGGGCATACTCCGCTTTCCCGCCGGACAAAGGGAGGAGAAAAAATCAGATGCCGAAATCTGATTCTTTTTACAATAACAAATTGATTTTTTAGCTATTTATTTCTAACACGAATTACCAAAGAGCCCAAAAAATGTTAAAATTTACAAGAAACAGATGCATAAAAAAATCTTCCAGGCTCATATACAATTGCAGGATTAGCACCTGAGCCGGAAACAACATCCCACTCATATGAATTTGCCACTGCATAACGCCTGTCAAAAATATTTTCAACACCGACATTTAGTGTCAGCATTTTGTAATTCCAACCTCCTCTGAAATTAACCACGTCCCAGCCTGACAATGCCTTTTCGCCGGCATCAGTATCAATATTGTCAGCGTTTGCAGAGTGAATCCATTCTAATGTTCCAAAAAGCATCTGAGTGTCATAATGCAATGCAAGTTTTGTTTTAAGCGGCGGAACCTCGGCAAGATCATCATCATTATTATACTCAGGCTCGGAGTCTTTTTTGCCCCGTTGCCAGGCAGCAGCGGTTTCCACGGAAAAATCAGATATAATATCTGCAATCATTTTTACGTCAGCACCGCAGATATGGGCATCAATATTTGTCCAAGTTTGATGGGAATCAGCAGTCTGCTTCCCCTGCTGGTAAATATAGTCCTTAAGATCGCTGTAAAATCCCTTTGCACTGAAACTGAATCTTTGGCCTGTTAACCGGAACCCGAGATCAAATTCTCTGTTCTTTGTGGAATCCAAATCCGGATTTCCATGAAAATAGGGGCTGGGAGATTGAAGATAACGTTCAACAGCCGTCGGGGTGCGGATACTTTGACCAATCCCTCCGAAAAGAAACGAATTATCCGTCAGATAGTATTCAGCAGACAGATATCCGCTGAACAGATCATCATTATTTTTGTTGGTGGATGTTACTGCAATGCTTTGTTTGAGAGCCTCATCAGCTTCTGATTCAAACCGGTCATAACGAAAACCGGCGTTCAGCGACAACTTGTTATAATTCTTATACGCATTCAGGTATAAGCCGAAATCATAGCTGTTCACATCCGGAATAAGCTCGTCATCCATATTTACACCGGTGTCGTCCCTGTACATATCCCCCTTCCAGTTGTGTTTGTAGGCATCTGCCCCATAAGTAAACCGGGCAGATCCGGCAGACTTTTTATTCTCTATTTTTCCTCCGGTGATAGTTGATTTTACTTCATTATGACGATGAAAAGAAGGGGCACCTACAAGTTCCCGATACTTGTCAGAAGGTTCATGTTCGATCCTGTTTTGGTACAGAGAAAAGTTCAGCTCGTCTGAAAAATTTCCAAGACCGGTTATGGAATAACGGACCCGGCTCATATAAGTTTTTTCGGAATCAATATCCACTCCGGCTCTTGGTGTCATGATATCATCGGCTTCTCCATAAGCATATGAAAAAAGAATGGTCTGATTTTCTGTGGGAGTAAATTGCAATTTTCCCCACACATCATGTTTTTCAAATGCCTTCATGTTTTCCCCTTCGGCATTATAAGGGCGGCCAGCAGGAGCAGATTTATAAAGTCTGTTTCCATCTCCGTCTTCGTACTGATCGGATTCCGAATAATTATAGCCGATTAACCCCTGAACTTTTTCGGTGCCGCCGGTAGTGTGAAAAACGCTGCTTAAGAAATCATAGGTGCCCGCTTTTATAAGAATTTCACCCAAAAATTCTTTTTGCGGTTTTCTGGTCATAACATTAATGCTTCCCCCGAGAGCGCCTGCCTTTGTGACATCAAAGGGTCCCTGCCTGACTTCTATTTTATCAACAGTCAGCATATTGATATGCGAAAGGGACGGGTCTTTTCTGCTGCCGCAAGCGCCCTCAAGAACCCCGCCATCCACCAGCACTCTTAAATCGGATTTCCCAAATCCTCTCAGGGAGACCTCATTTCCGTATCCGCCTTTACGAATCATTGTTGCTTCTGTCATTTCGTTTGAAAGAATTTCAGCAAGATCAACCACCTTGTGGGTTCTAAGCGTTTTTGCTTTTATATTTTTTTCATCTGCCTCATTCTCAGCCGCAGCAGTTACCACGATAGTATCAAGGGTTATTGAGTCTGCACAGATCAATGCAGGGCTGGTGAAGATGAAGGAAAAAGTCCAAATAAGCACAAATAATAATCTTATTGCATAAGAAAATTTCATAATTCTATACTCCCCTTATTTATTCCGCGTATAATATATGGATCAATGGCTAAAAAATAAAGCTATTTTAAATAGTATCAAATAGTTAGCATAGGCATAGATAGAACGCGGTCCTTTTGTGTTAATTACCGGACGATAAGTTGGAACAGTCCGTAAAATGTTCTTAATCAGTTTTCCATTTTTGGAATAAACAAGGAGGCGCACGGGGCGGGATAAGTAAGTACCCGATCTGTTTTAAGAGAATAGATTCAAACAGGAGTTTGAATATCAGCAGCAATGCCAATGAAGGCAGGAACACACATAACTTTATTTTGCAAATGTGAACATGCTTTAAAAAAGAACATACAGGGCAGTTCCGGTCTGCCTTGTATTTGACATGCTTATTATGAGCAAAAGCCGGAGAGTGTTTGAAACCGGCAAGCGTTTTGCAGTGTAAGGACTGTTCGTCGTGACGGTGGAAAAAAGGATGAACAAAATGTATCCCTGTCGTGGAAAAAAGAAGCATTGACAAGGCAATGATACTAACTGCTCTGATAAAATATGTCGCTTTTGGGTGACTCATTGATTTTGTCTTATTTGTAAATTCTTAAAAGCGTTCCACCTTTGGGCAGTGTTTTGAAAATGGAGCCAAATTTCATAACTCTTTGAATCAATTTGGCAAATATCGGAACAAGTTCAGTTTCGGAACACCGCCATATTTTTTTTTAATGAGGACCTGATTGGCTGAAGTTGTTCAATTAGCCGGTATCAATTATAATTTCTGATTAAATAATAACAACAGGCTGCCAATTCCCTGAAAACTGCAAATATGTCCCGTAATTCATAATAATCGGCATGAGCGCATGTGACATTTTTTATGCCGAACCTGTGAAATGCCAATCTTGTCCGGGAGATATGATGATATTGGGTAATTATTACGACGGACTTCCAATTATTGGCATTCATATATTTTTTTACGTTTTTTTGAGGTGTTATAAATATTGACTCCGTTGCTGTCGGCAATGATGCGGTTTTCCGGCACTCCTCGTTTGCTCAGATATTTTTTCATTGTCAGAGCTTCGTCAATGCCTTCGACACCGGTTCCGCGGCTGACAATTATATTCCCGACCATCCGGTTTTTGTAAAGTTCATATGCTTTTGTCAGCCTGCCTTCCAGTCTCGGAGACAATGTGCCGTCAGAATTTACTTTGTTTTATTTCTATTGGAATGCTCATTTAAAGAGACCGAACCAGTTATTATACGGTTTTTTCGGCTGTCATACAGAATCGCATGTCAGCCGGAAAGCAGGCTTTATGCCAGTTTTCCGATATTCTTCTGATTTTAGTAAGATACAGGCAATGACGGTTGGCAGTTTTGCCTGACAGCAACGTGACACATATACCAGTCCGGGTCTGAGACCGCAAGAAAAAAGTTTGTCCGGGATTACAGACACCGGGCTGTGTCTCAGAGATATGGCAGATATAAAATTCGCAGGCAGGCCTGATCATGGGGAAACAGGATCAGTCTGCGGAGAGACAGAATTAACAGATTGAATTATGATCAAAAGCAATCAGAAGAAGGGCTTTTTCCTGCAACGATCAGGAGCAGTCACAGGATTGCTCTTAATCGTTACAGGCATAATATGACAGAAATGGAATCAGAAAGAAACAGACAGCGTGCCAAGCCAGTAACGACCTGCCCCCCGGTAATACTCGTAATATTCCTCATCAAAAAGATTATCCACGCCAACAGAAACTGAGACATGATCCGCAGGCTTAAAAGTGACTTTGGCATCAACAAGGTGGTAATCATCATCCGCACCGTATGTTTCCTCAGCCTTGTTTTTCTCATCATCATATCTGCTGTCGCAGTAGCGGTAATTCACCGCGGCTTCGAGATGTTTTCCGTAATAACCGAGCCACGCGCTCCACATATCTGTGGGGGTTTCATCCACCTCCCATCCCTTTTTGGACGCATTCTGAGTCTTGGTATATTCGGACCAGTTATAAGCATAAAAAAGTCCGGCCTTGAAATTATACGGAAGAAGCGCTTCCACAGCAGTTTCTATGCCTTTTACCTCTGCCTCTTCCGCATTCACATGCATTCTCTCTTTCAGGATTGTTCCGTCTTCCAGGGTTGTCGTCTTGTCCTCATTGACAATCATATCCTCAAAATAATTTTCAAAATACGTTGCCTTAAAACGGATTTTTCGTTCCAAAAATTCCCATTCTGTGCCGATTTCCCAGGACTGGTTGGTGGTAGGCCCGAGATCAGGGTTCGGATTTGAAACAGACAGGGTTCCCCCGCCTTCCCAGTAATAAACCGAAGTGCGATAATATAAAGACGGGGCTGTAAAGGCTTCGCCATAAGAGGCCCTGATACTTCCGTTTTCCGCGGGACGATACACAAGAGAGATTTTGGGGCTGAATTTTCCGTCATCCGTATCTTCGTATTCAATATGTTCGCCATCAATATTTGAATAATTCGCATCACTGCCCCACCAGTGGTCATACCTGCCGCCCAGATAAGCCGTCAGAAAGTCTGTGGGTGAATACTCCGCCTGAATAAAACTTCCGAAGGTATGGTTTACGCCTGATGTCGCTTCTCTGACAGAAACATCACTTTCTTTATCGTAACAATCTGAAAGGTTTTTATCCGTGACCGTGGCTTTTTCCCGGACCCCTGAGAGTCCCAGGGTAATCAGCGTCTTGTTGTCTGAGAAATGAAAGGTGGCCGTGATATCCGCCTGTGCAAGATAGTTGTCTTCCACCTTGTATCTGCTTTTGCTCACATAATGCGTGCCACTCTCCTTGTCATTAAAACCAAAAACAGCGGCAATATCCACCCGGTCAGGAACTGAATGATTAAAATGCAGGGTCTGTGCAATACACTCTTTTGTTTTCGGATCCGACGTAAAATTAAAAGGGGACAAGGTCAGTGCATATGTTTCTCCGGTATCCTGAATATATGCATCGCCTTCATACAGGGTTTTTCCTGAACTATCTCTGAGAAGACTTCTCCCGTCTCTCCAGCCATATTCAAATTCGCTGATATTCAGGCTGTACCAGAGTTTGGTGTCATAAGAAAACTCATAGCCGGTTTTGAAAAATACGCCATAATCCTCATACCAGTTATCTCCCTGATGACCAATTTTGTAACGTTCCTTGCCGTTACTCGGACTGATATCTTTTTCCCAGCCCGTAACCACCGGTATGGAAGGGTCAGCAGAATCCGTAACAGAAGTGAAGTTTTTGTAAGAAGGCGTGGTCTCATATCCGTCCGAAGTGCGGGATTTGAAACTAAAGGAGTAGAAAAAACCGTCCGCAAAAGGCCGGTCCGCGAATCTGAAGCTGTAAAAGCGGCTGTCCCAGTCTCCGTAAGAAGCGGATGCGTCAATCTCCATGCCGATGGGTATTGCTGTTGTATAATTGATGACCGCAGTTTGTGCGAGTGTGCCATAGAGCGCTGAAAACGGTCCCCTGACCACGTCTATGCGTTCCACATCCGGCATGGGAATGGAACCGGTATGGACATAATACCCGTAATCATGCCAGTTGACGCCGTCCACCTGAACCAGTGCCCTGTGTCCCCGCATCACAGGACGGGACCAGTAATCAGCCAGTCCTCTGTACGCACGGGGCCACACGCCTTCTGTGCGGGAAAGCGCCTTGTAAGGGTGTTCGGAAATAAAGGACTGAATCTCTTCATCTGTAATCACTGAAACGCTTCCCGGTGCATCAAGCGCCACTTTGGGGGTTTTGGTGGCAATCGCTGTTATAACAACGGTTTCTGCTCTGAGCCATTTGAATTCAGCGTCTATTTCCGCATCTCTCTCAGATATGAAAGGATTGTTCTGAGAAAATGCTTGTGTCGCATGAACGGCACATAAAATTACAATGAATTTGATGATAATTCTCATAAATACCTCTTTCTATTTATATGATAAAAGTGTTATGGTGGGGTGATGAAAATGTTTCCAAGGCTCTGAAAAAGCTGATCCCGTTTTTGTTCCCCTCATTTTTTAACTGCCTGATTTTTAAGTCATAAAAAATTTGCGGAATAAAAATGGGATCGCAATTGTCAGCCCGGTTTGTGACATTTTCATCACCCCAGTGTTATGGTAATCGGATTTTGGTTTTTCATGGCATGAAATTTGCGTAAAGCTTAATGACAAATCTTCATATGATAAGATGATTTGCAAAAAAGATTATACCATATGCGTTATGCAAAAAGCAAACAGAGTTTCTTTTGACATTTTCAGATGATTTGCTAAAATGAAATATTTTAACACATCTGATATCATTATGCAAAGGAATTCTGACTTATGAACATGCCCGCTCCTGAAAGCGACAAACATTCCCCGGACACCTCCCGCATTGAAGACCTGCGGATGGCCGCGTCAAAAATGTCGGGAGCGGAACGGCGGTCATTTCAGGCGGCAATATCCCTGAAATATTGCAATGGTGTCCCCCGTCAGACGGAGAGGATGTTTGGCCGGAGCCGTGATTCCGTTGAACCGGGGCTTCATGAAAAACGCACCGGCATAACCTGTCCGGGTGCGCGGAAAGCCTGTCGCGGCAACAAACTCTGGGAAGAAAAGCATCCGGATGCGGCCGCGGTCCTGTGGAAGCCGGCGGAGTCACAAGGCCGGCAGGACCCGATTTTCCGCACCGCGTTGTCATTCACCGGACTGACGGCGGCGGAAGCTCTGAGGCGGCTGAGAAACCGGGGCCTCACGGAAGACAAGCCGCCGTCACCCGGAACAATGGCGGATGCTCTCAGCCGCAACGGCTGCCGGCTGCGCCCGGTGATCAAAGCCGGACCTCAAAAAAAATTCCGGAGACAGACGCGATTTTCGCCAACATCAGAGAAAAGGACGGACAAGGGGCCGGAGGAGGGATCATGCGTATAAGCATGGACTGCAAGGCGACAGCGAAAATCGGCGAATATTCCCGCGGAGGCAAAACCCGTGGCGACAACAGCGCGGCCGACCACGACATGGGCCGCAGGGAAAAACACACTCCGTTCGGGATGGCGAATGAGGACGACGGACGGTTGCACATGATCCTTGGCAGTTCTGCCAGGACAGGCGACTTCATAACGGACAGTCTGTATGAGTGACGGAGCTGCATTCCGGCAGAGGGACGCCATGCTGTCCCCCTTCTTCAGGTCAGGGCTGACAACGGCCCGGAAAGTAACGGACGGCGAACTCAGCCTCTCAGGCGGATCGTGGAATTCACAGATTATGTCGCAAAGCCTGTCCGACTCCCTTACCATCCGCCATATCACAGCAAACACAACCCTGCGGAGCGGTGCCGGGGAATATTGGAAAAACATTGGAACGGAGCCAGGCTGACGGATGCGGATATCATGCCTGAATGGGGCGGAGAGTATGAAATGGAAAGGCGTCAGTCCTGTTGTGAGACTCAACCACAAAGTTTGTCATAAAGGTGTTTCGGTGTCCAAAAAGGCCATGTGGAAGGTGGAAGCCAGGTCGGAGCGAAACCCCCTGTTAGCCAAATGGGATATCCTGATCAGACCTGTCTGACGGATGGTATTATTTTTTCAGCAAATCGCCTAAATATTATTTAGTCTTTTTGAACCTTGAAATTTGTGTAAAAGTCATACAAAATCTTCGGGCATGAAAGGAGACGGATTATGACGAAAAAAAACAGCCGGAATCCGAACCTCGGAAATCACATTTTTTTGCAGGACGGGGTTTGCAACCCCGTCCTGCAATCTTAGTGCTTAATTCCATAAATAATGTCCGGGTTGCGGCGCAATTTTTCAAACTGTGCCTGAACAGACTGCGAATCTGTTCCGCATGACTCAGCCCGCGACCGCGCAAAATCAGGTGAATTATATCTGCCACCGGGGCGCAAAGGCACGAAGTCTCTTTGTGTTTTCTTCGTGTCTCTGTGTCTTTGCGGCGAAGGCGGCAGGTCGGATCACATAAGATCACTGTTCATTCCGCCCGGACATTATTTATGGGATTCAGCACTTAGCCTGATGCATATGGGTTTGCAACCCCGTCCGAAACCTTCCTACGCTGTGATCACAAAATGTTATGCTTATTATAAAATCTTTTCTGATTATAACGGATTTAGGGGATGGCACAACATCCTGAAATTATTAAATGGCAAAACGGAAAATCTGCCCGTCCCGGGGTTCTGAGAACCGGAAATCCGGGACATCTGTCTCTTCGGAAACCGCCGTTTTCCGGGAATGTCCGCACGAAGCCATATAAAAATAGGAGGTTGCGGACTGCATGCTGAAATCGGGGCCTCCCCTAAATCCGTTATAATCAGAATCTTTTTTTCATCCTGATTCACTCTTACACTGTTTCCGCTCCTTCCTTGTTTCCGCGTCCTGCGGTGAGGACAAGAGGCTTTTGTTTGTCAAAATAAAAATAAACCACTATGCCCGCCGCTATTGTCAATAATCCGTACAAAGAGGTGAGAGGTCTGCACTTGACAGAATAAAAAATAATCCACAGATTTCCCAGTATGAACAATAAGGGAGTCACCGGATAGCCAAAGGTTTTGTATGTCTTTTCCGGCCTGACAGATGATTCTCTTCTCCTGATGATGACCATTCCCACCACAGTCATCATGGTGAATAATGAAAGGGTAAAGCCGATATATAGAAGCAGTTTGTCAAATGATGAGGTGAGGACCAGAAGAATGGCAATACCCGCTTGTAAAAAAATGGAATACGCAGGGGTTTTGTGAATTTTGTTCACCTTGGCGAAAAGCTCAAAAAAAACTCTGTCTTTTGACATGGCATAATAGACCCTCGGACCGGTCATAATCATGGCACTTAAAGCAGACAATATGCCAATGGCAATGGCTCCGCTGAAATATTTGCTGATATCCTTTCCAAACAGGGAAACAGCGGATTTTGCCCCGACCCCGAGGACACCGCTCATCTCCTGGGTCCCGAGTGCGTAAATATACACAAAGTTGAGAATCAGATAAAGACATATGACCAAAAAGGTTCCGGTAAAAAGCGCAAGCGGAATATTTCTGCCCGGATTGATGATCTCACCTCCGAGATAAGCTGCCGCGTTCCATCCGCTGTAGGCAAAAGAGACAAATATCAGGGATATGGCAAACTTGTCTTGAAACACCGAACTTACGATGCCCGATCCTTGGGAGAAATTGTTTAACGAGCCATTCCCCAGGCACAGACCGGCTATGATAAAAACAAGGAGCAGTGCTATTTTAAACAGAGTCAGTCCGTTCTGCACCTTGGTACCGACCAGCAGGCTGTGGTAGTGGACCAGCGAAAGGATAATGATCACACCGGAAGCCAGCAACGTGACTGGCGATATAGTAATAAGGCTGATGCCTGAGACAGATAAGGTCACCGCCAAATCACTCGGAACCGGAAACATGCTGAAGGAATATGTGGCAAAGGCTACGGCAGCCGCTGCAATCGGGGCGGAAAATCCTACGATCAGAGAAATCCAGCCTGAAAGAAATCCCATACATTTGCCGAAACTTTCCCGTAAAAACACATATTCCCCGCCTGCTTTCGGAAACATCGCACCAAGTTCGCCGTAACAAAGCGCACCGCACAGTGCGAAGATGCCTCCGACAAACCAGCACAGAAGCATGGCATGAGGGTTTTCCAATTCCTGCATAATAAAGCCGGAAGTTGTAAATATCCCGGTTCCTATCATGTTGGCAATGACCAGAATAGTTGCAGAGAAAAAACCGATTTCTCTGTTCAGAACATTGTTGTTGAGTTTGTTTTTCATAATTTTTTATAAGCCTTCATTCGTCAGAACAGACATTATCAGAAATAAGCAGCCAGACTCCGAAGTAATATTCTGTTTACGGAGCCTCCTGCCAAACTGCAAGTTTGGCACTGCGGATTTCGGGTCTGACATTCCCTGTTTCCAATTTTGGCAGCAACTTTTTCTTATTTCCAATAGGGCCTGATGTCCAATCGAATTCACGGCAGAAGTGTTTAGCCAAATCCTTTCTGATTACTGAATTCTGACACCTGAGCCGTCAGACTGTTTTTCTTTTCCATAAAAATATCACAAAAAAAATGTTGAAAATCAGGCTCAGTCCTAAAACACTTTTCAGAAGCGTTGACAATGTTCCCTTGTTCCCGAGTTCAGCATGAGAACTGGGGAAATTCTTCTCAGCTTCTGTTTCAGCAGATTTTTCTTCACGGACTTCAACCGCGGCCTGCGCTTTATGCCCCATCCCGTCATTGGCTTCGATGCGCCAGGTTCCGTTCTTATCAGGATAAAAACCAAATCTTCCGCTCCGGTCGGTTCTGCCGTTCTGATATTCTGTTTTATCATCTCCGGGACCGAAAACAAGAATGCTGGCATAACTCATTGCCTCACCATCAGAATAGTAAAACTCCGCAGTTACGGCTTTGTTATCGCTGAGTATGCGGCAGCCAGTGCCGTGGGCTGCGACAGGCTGGGGACAAAGCCATCGGATAAACGTAAAAAATCCGCAAAACAAAGCATACACAATTAGTTTTTTCATTTTTTTCTCCTTTTAGTTTTTATCGAAAATTTTCCTCCGGTCAAAATCATGCCAATACTTTATGGACAGCTTGCGAATATGGGCAAAGTAGTCAGGATTCAGTCCGCCATATTGCTTTAGAGCGGACTGAATGTCTGATTTTATTTTCGCGACGATTTCGTCTTTTATTTTCAAAGTAATTTTCTGATCTTTATAAACAAAGGTGGCCGCGGGACGAGAATTGTTCTCAGATATTCTGACCGCGCCTCGTCCCGGACCTGCACTGCTAGATACCCGTAACCCGTCATTCATGCAACTGAGCGGCGGCTTATTTCCTATATGACTTGCAATGTATGGTTTCCTCATTCACTGTGATTTCCTTGACACTTATGAATTTTTCCGCATGATACTTTGTCCGTTCCTTGTAACGAAGAACAGCGATTTCTCGGGAAGCCAGCCCGCGCGCCAGATCGCGGAACGGCTTGTTTGGTCCGATGGTTTCGTCACGGTCATGAGGGCCGGAACCATGCATAAGTATGACTGATCTGTAGGGACCTTTGCCTGAAGGAAGCAGCAACGTTCCCGGCAGGCTCCATTCGCCTTTTCCAATTATTTATTACTTCTTTTTTTTTCTTGGAATTGCTGTTCGGAACAGTATCTGATAGCACTCCTGATATATCTGTGAGCAGTATGACAAAACACATTCCGATACAGATGAAAAATCTTCTGTTTATGAACGCCATATGTTTTCCCATAAATTTTTCTAATAAATAATGGATGAAGGTTGAAAATCGTTTTCTGATTATATCTACAATGAAAGACTTTAGCCATTTTTTCAAGTGAAATAGGGCTGCGATTTTAATTAAGAATAATATCAAATAGTTATAAGTATTTTAACTAATTAAAAATCGTTATGTAATAACTTGATTTTATTCTATTTTATGTTAAAAAACTGAAAATAACGCTTATTTTTTTAATATTTTAGTATGTTACAGCTAAATATTGTTACAGGGTTGAATAGAGCCAATAAAATCGATCAGGCTCAAAAAATTTGATTATCGAATATTACTCGACAGCCGTAAGTTCTCATAACCTCCTGAAATTAATAGTCTCGACATTTTCCGAGGCGGCATATGCCCATATGCATCAGGCTAAGATCGTAACTCATTGTTTTTATTAACCCGTGATCTGCCGGACGGGGTTTGCAACCCCGTCCGAAATATTTTCCGACCCCCGAAAACAAACGTTTCGGACGGGGTTGCAAACCCCGTCCGGCAGTCTTAGCCTGATGCATATGGGCATATGCCGCCCTGTGATTTCAAAAGGTTACGAAACAACTTCTGACTTTGAATTTTGAACTTTTCACTGTTGAGGAATATTAGAGCGCAGAATGGGGTCTTTAATGTCGCTCCTTATAACTCCGACAAGTTTTAAAACAATTTCCGGAAAATTAATTTTTATCTGATTGTAATTAATTCTTATTAATTTTTATTACAGTATGTTATTGATCGTTTTTCATATCTTTCCGAATATATAAAAAAGCCATGCAGACAATTTCGGAATTCTTTCCGAAAAACAGCCTGCATGGCTTTGTTTAGACAGACAATCAGGTAGTGAAAAACGCCCCTGATATATACCGCTTCCTCTGGTAAACTAAAAAATTTCTATCTAATCTTAAAGTGAAAAAATGTCAAGTCTTATTTTTTTGTTTCAGATATTCTGAACAGCTTAATAACGAAGTTATATCCGTGACCCACCTCCTTGAACAAGCCCATAAGATAACAACTAACATAAATCAGAATGACATCAGGTTCGAGGCTCCTTATCTTTATTTTTCTTATTTCCAGGATATTTTTCTCATCAGGCAATTGGTCGGTGCATCCATATAAGTACCCGATCAAAAGTTTCTTTATATATCTTTTTTTTTGCGAACAGCGGAGAAACCCGGCTTTTTCCGTAACAGGCCGCGGATCCTTCCGGTAAAAAAAGCCGGGTTTCTTCCCCGGGAAGATATCGGAAACTTATGGTTAGGTACTTATAAGACGCCAAAAAAGAGAATTATCAATATGCCTGTTATCTTTTTTCTTTTACGCACTTTCGTCTCCAAATGATTTAAAACTTCAGACTCAGACTGACACCGTATGTCTGATCTGTCGCGGGATAGCCGCTCAGGTTTTCATAGTCTTCATCAAACAGATTGTTGGTATAAAGTTTTAGGATGCCATTGTTTAAAAAACCCCATTTTTTAAAAAGGGTCTGCTGAACAGCCAGGTCAAAAACATGATAAGCGTCCGTGGAGATTTCAGTAAAGCGCCATTCATCCTGCCCGATCTCTTCTGATTTTTGAATGATCTGCTCATCCTCATATTTATAATCAAGAAGCAGCAGGGTGTTTTCAAATAAATGATAACGCAGTCCCGCGCTGACCCTGTTTTCGGGCTGATTGTCCAGTTCTGTTTCTCCGGCAGGCTCGTCTCCCTGGTTTTCAAATGTCTGGTAAGCATAACCGAGGTAAAAAGAAAGGTCATCGGTGAGATGTCCGCTCAACTGTATTTCCAGCCCATGTCGGATGACCTTGTCCAGATTGATAAGCCAGTCTTTGTATTCCATACCGGGTGGCACTGAATTGCCGCTGCCTGGTGTGTATTTCGCATAGTCCCAGTTATGGGCGATATAGTCCTTTATTTCATAATAGGCATAGTTTGCTTTCAGTTGAATATCATCTGACACTCTTCGTGACAGAACCAGATCGCAGCCTATGCCGTGTTCGGGTTCTGTCCATGCGCCCGCGGGCATTCCCCTGGGATTATAGTCGCCATGCCAGTCAGGCGCCTTCCATATTCTGCTGATACCCAGGGATACGGATGTGTCCCGGAGACCCGCGGCAATATCATCCAGTTCATAAGTGAGAAACGATTTGGGAGACCATTCGCCCCAGCTGCGTTCAATCCATTCGGGCCTTCCGCTGATGTAGATATCTCCGTTTGATTTTGTATTATCAACCCATATGCTCACATCTTCGTACCGTATGCCGGCGGTCAGGGTCAGCCGGGGGATGATGCGCCAGCGGTGCTGGACAAAGCCGGACATGATTTCAATTCGTTTCTGATCTGTTCTGCCATCCCCGTCAAAGTACTGCCCCAGATCCGCTCCGATGGTCATCACATGGTTATCTGAAAATCTGATTTCATCCTGAAGCTTTCCGCCCTGCTGATACCACTCCGTCTCCCAGGAGGCATCATAAATCCCTTGTGAATTTTTTCTGAAATAAATTTTTTCCCAGTTTTCCTCACTGTAATATGCATTCAGATCCCATATACCGATTGGACTCGGCTGATGGTAAGTGAAGCGGTAGGAACTGGCGGATTCATCCCATTCAGGCTTCTGCCATTCCTCATAAGAAGAAGTCTTTACCACAGGATGCCCGTCATCATAATTGGCATCCGGATCATTTCTGATGGGAATCTCACGTTCTGCCCGGGTATGAGATGTTGTCAGCGTGAGATAGCCGTCTGAAGAAAGAATATAGCCGATGCGGCCGAAAACGGTGTCAATGTCCGAGGCGGCATTCCGCAGATAGCCGTCCGTGGCATATTTTTGAAAGCCCGCGTCATAGATAAAATTGCCTGCCCCGCCTTGCAGGCTGATGCTGTGGTTATGCGTGTCGTAGGATTTGAAGCTGGCGGAAAGGGCCATGTCCGGTTTTGATGTGTCATATTTTTGGGGGGCTTTGGTGACCAGATTGACCACTCCGCCGATGCTTTTGCCCGGATAAAGGGCTGAATGCGGTCCGGGCAGAATCTCCACTTTTTCGATCAGAAATGGCGGAAGCAGAGAATAATCCACAATATGATAGGTATTACGACCTCCGCTCTTGCGAAGGGTTGAGCCGTCCATGGCGGTGTCAAAGCGATTGCTGCCGAATCCCCGCATAAAGATGGTATCATCGCCATCCACCAGATCCCCGGGCACCAGGTCGGTGGCTCCCCGAAAGTCAATAACGGGCTGATTCCTGATAATGTCGCAGATGTTCTGCGGCGTTCCGACAGTCTGATAGGTCTCAACATCAATCGTTGTTTTTTCAGGAGTGTGGGTAACATCCTCATCCATTCTGTCCGCGGTGACCACCACTTCGTCAAGTCTTTGCACCTTTTTTTCTTCTGCGCCTGCCATACCTGTCAGAAACAGACACAGTCCTGCAAAAACCTTGATTATTATCCTGTTCTGCTTTTTCCAAACTTCTTTCATTTCAATCCTCTTTCCGCAACTGGTGTTTTTTCAAATAAAAAAAGCCACGAAGGATTCCCTTGTTTTTCAAAAGAGAAAACCTTCGTGGCTTATTGTCAGACCTTACTGCTGATTTTTAAAAAAAAATTATTTAGGCAACTTCAGTCACCTGATTAAAAAAATGAGAATATAATCATTCAAAACATCTTGTCTTTTGCTTAAAGCATTTTTTTTTTATGAGGGCCGCACAAACTCATTGACGGCCGGGCCATGACCCTTTAAAATCTGTAGGTCAATGTCGCACCAAGCGTCCTGGGCGGGCCGTCAAATCCCACATGGCTGTTTTTGTCAAACGGAGCCACATAGGTGAGGTATTCCTCGTCAAAAAGATTCTCCGCCCACAGATAGAAATCAAAAGATTCCTTCTCATATCCCAAACGAAGATTCACGGTCTGATAAGCATCCTGTTCGGACAGATTCCCAATGTCGCCGTAATACCGATCTGTTCCCAACAGATCCGCACGGCATAAAAGACCGTTCGCACTGCGATATTGGATTCCCAAGTTATAGGTGTATTCAGGGGCATATGGAAGATATTTGTCTTCATAGTCATTTTCAATCAGCGCCGTATGCGTATCATTCCATTCTGTGGCCTTGAACTCGTCAAATTTTGCCTGGGTGTAACCAAAGCCCGCAACGATCTCCAATCCCTGAACCGGCATTGTTCTGACCTGAAATTCGACTCCCTGAGAATGTGCATTTGCCGCATTCGTAACCGTGTTTGAAGATGTGTCCGCGTCAAACTCCGTCACTTGTTTGTCTTCAATATCCGTATAAAAAACCGACAGATTGGCGATGAGTTTGCCTTTGAGACATGTTGTTTTTATTCCCAATTCATAATTCCATGTATATTCAGAATCATAGTCAAAGGTCTCTGAGGTGGGATTCATCAGCCAGTTATACCCGCCGACGAGATACCCTTTGGACGCGGATGTGTAAACCATAAAATCTTTGGAAAGATCATAGGCAATGGAAAATTTGGGCAAGTACTCATCATAGGTCAGGTCCTGGCTGCAATGTCTTCCCTTGATGTCATCCCGGAGGTCCCCTTCCAGGTCCTGATGATCAAAACGCAACCCCGCGGTCAGATGTAAGTCTTCAAAGAGTGTGTAAGTCCCCTGTCCGAAAAACGCGTAACCATCGGTGTCCATATTTGCAATGGGATGCTTTCCGGTGATTCCTTTTGAAACAATGTCGTATTTGTAATTAAACTCTGTTTCTTCCATGAATCCGTACACACCCGCGAGCCATTCAAATGCACCTTTCTGAGCAGATGACATACGAAATTCCTGGCTGTATTGCCGCTCCCTGATCTTAAAGGTATTTACTTTCCGATCTCCCGGGTCATCCCACAAATCCGTATCAGCCAGCTTGTCAAGTGTCTGGTAAAGTGCCCCGGAAACAGAGAGCAAATGAAACATGCTGCCTTCATATTTGATGCGTAAGCCCTGACTGTTCCCATCTTCTTTATAGTATTCATCTTCATCCTTGCGGACCTCAAAGGGATTGCTGGCATGAGGACCGCTTATAAGTCTGTATCCGCCAATATGATTATCCGCATTCATAACATCTGCTGTCAAAGATATGTCCCATGCATCTCCGGGTGTCCAGCGCAGGGCGGTCCGTGCGTTTACTTGCTCCGAATCAGCGACCTGGTCATTGCCGTCAGAGAGATTTTCAGCATAACCGTCTGAAATTTTATATTGAAACGCGGCTCCCACAAACAGCGTGTCACTGACCAAAGGGCCGCTGATGTTTGCACCGGATCGGAAGGTGTCATCGCTTCCGTATTCGCCGAAAACCTTGCTTCGGAATTGATTGTCAGGCTGCCGGGTGATAATGTTGATCACACCGGATTCTGTATTTCTTCCATATAATGTCCCCTGGGGACCTTTCAGAACCTCTGCTCGTTCTATGTCAAACAACATGGTATTCTGCATGTAGTGCAGCGGATAGCTTACGTCATCCACATATAGACCCGCGGGAGAATGCGTGGATGCTCTGAAAGACGGAATCCCCCGGATCACAATAACATGTTCCGTATAGTTTTGTTTCATGTGTACATTCGGGGAAAACCTCGTCAGATCAAGGACATCCTCAATTTTTGCATCTTCGATTCGGATATCGGAAAAAACATCCACGCTGACCGGCACTTTCTGAGGATTTTCTTCTTTTTTCTGGGCAGTGACGGTTATAGTTTCCAGTTGATGGATATCCTTTTGCTTATCATCAGACCCGCTGTATGCGCTCCGACAGAATACCGCCGAAATTATAAGCACAATAAAGACCTTAATATGGATTCGCATCATTTTGTTTTTTTGTTCCTTTCCTGATAAGATTGTCAAAAAAATTTTATCAGATGGCAGTTTTACAATAAACTCCCTGTAAATATTCGTATTTACAATATTAACAGATGGCTATCATTGACGTTTGTAAAAAAAATCCCCGAGTCTGATAATCAGATTCGGGGATACCGTGTTTAATCCGCGTTTATTTATCTTATCCTCATACTCCTCAACAATCCGCGAAGGAGCGATGATATTCTTATCATGCAGTCAGGTCTTCTGGCTTCCGGTTCTTCCTAATTGCCGCGCCTTCCCGCCTTTGCAGACAGTGGCATATTTGCAGCTTTCGTCCCCGGTCACAGCGGCGGGCCCGCGACGGATTCTCACCGTCTTCCCTTAAAGCGATGATCGCTTTAACTGCATGTCATATAGTGTCATCAGATCAAAAGCTTCTGAATATCCGATTTTTTTCCGATCTGATGAAAGCTACAGGGATTTGTTTGACAATGACTTCATATCATTACTAAAAATTCTCACATCCTGACAGATCGGGTGAAATTTTTTCGATCTGCTGATCATTTGACGGCAAACTCAATATAATAATTGAAGCCAAGATCAGTCAGTTTTATCTTTTCAAAGCCTTGCGGCATGACAGCCTCCTCAATTTCTTCCGCGGACAAACGCATATATTCCGGGGGTCCGAAAGACAAATCTTTTTTGCTGCATTCGATAACCGCGAAACGGCCCGACGGTCTGAGGATACGCCTGACTTCGGTGATCACCTTGCCCATGTTCCGGGTTACCGGGGGGATGTGAAGCACCGTGGCAATAAGACAGACATCTGCCTGGTTATCTGCAAGTGGCAGTGGTTCTGTGATATCCGCCACCATTGGTCGGATGTTCTTTATGCCCAGATACGCGGCCTCTTTTTTCAAGGCTTCAATCATGCTTTCCGAAGCATCCAGCGCATATACGGTTCCCGACACATCCACCTGCTTTGCGGCCCGGATGCTATAGTCACCGGGTCCGCAGCCCAGATCAAGAAAAGACTCTCCCTCTTTAAGGGCAAGCGCATCAAAGACAATCTCCGGGTCCTGCATCTGGAAGCTGCTCCGCCGCTTTTTCTGACCGTGTCCATGGCAACTTTTATTTTCCTCATTCAATCGCCTCACCTCCATGACAGACTTTTCCTACAAATAATAAATAAAAGATTCGATTTTCATTTTATCATTCTCATTCCTGTTTCCGTCAAAGCTTAAATTCAGAACAGGGGCGGAATGACTGTTTTCAAAGCCCTTATGCAAAATATCCAGTGATATTTGCGTGTTTTCATACATGGAAGCCGCGGTGATGATCCCATGGGTTCCGTTCAGGTCGCTCAGTATTTTGGCGGCTCTGTACCTGCCAAATGCACCAGCATAATATCCGATGGTTTTGTCTGCTGTCATAATGAGATTTTCCAAATCTTTTTCAAAAGGACTCTCATCTGACAATGATTCAGATACGGCAGTGATATGCCTGCCAAACTCATCCAGACCCTCCTCCATGGACTGCGTGGTCTTGCTTTTATTCTGATCCAGAAAATCTCTCCACATGACCCACACATATTCACTGAAGGGACTATAGACAACCCGATGCCCCTTATCTTCAATATCTCTGAAAGAGAAGTTGTTCAGGAAGTCATTATACAGGATAAAAGGCTCGCCTATTGCAAGAATCCTCTTTCCGCCAGCTTTCATCTCCCTGAGTTCATGACGTATTTCCTTTCCCATGTCCGTGAGATCATCAATTTCAAGACCATTGCTCCGGATTCGGTCAGAAAGTTTTTTTAAATACTTGTCCCGATGCGTTGCAGTCGCCAATCTGACAAGGTCTCCCCCCAGCAGTCCCAGAAAGATTCGCTTCAGATCCTCCCGGGATTTACCCAGAGCATCTTCTATGAACGGGGCGAGAATGTCCGCATTCCCATATCCCTCCGCATCCAGTTTTGTTCTCACAAAACGATTGGCCTGTCCGTCTGTTTCCGCGCCCTCTGTCTGGGGGATGAAAAAAGCGATCCCATCCTTATGACGCTGTTCCGTGCCAAGTTCCCTGAGGACATCTCCCAGCAGGGCTGTCAGGGACAAATATTCATTGGTCAGCGTATGTTTTCTGCCAATATCAACAGATTCCTGGTTTGTTTCAGGCAGAACCCTGGCGTTTGTTCCCCTGCTGGCAAGCATTTTTTCAAAAACCTGGGAATAGGGATACATATGGGGCAGACAGAGAGGCGTTCCGGTTTTCAACTCAGCCATGTCGGTCTTTATATTGACTTTTTCATGGACAATGCTTTGCAGGTAAGTCTCCATGTCATCTGCTTTTTGCACATCTTCCCGGGGCAGGCTGTTCACAAATGCCTCTATCCGGGTGATGACACCCACATCAGAAGAATGTTCATCCACTTCGATGTTCAGATAGGGCTTGCCATCCATTATTTCCCTGAAATAATGAGTTACCAGCGAATCAGGACCGCAGCCGTGGTGCGTCAGAAGAACCGCGTACAAATTGGGATGCTGCTTAATAAGATATGCCGGGTCCAATATGTGCTGAACAAAGGGCCAGTACATATTCGGGTGTTCCCCGAAGATATCTCCCTCAGGCAAATCATAAAACCCCGCGACCTTATATCCCATGTCCATGAGTTTGCCGGGTATTCCCATATTTAATACGGGATCCGCCACTCCGTATATTTTTGAGATGATAACAAAGGCTTTTTCATCAGGTCTGATTTGGCTGACAACTTCTTTCCCATATTTCTGAATCCGTTCTTCAAACTGGTGAAACGCCATCATCCCTTTTCCAAGTGCGTTGAACGTCTGTTCGGGGGCCGTGCCAAGCTGTTTTCCCAGGGCTGAGAAACTTTTCATCATGAATTCTTTCCCCAGGCTGAAGGCGATGGTCGGTGCCAGCAGTTCTATGCCTTTGCTGCTCAGTTCCATGGCCTGACTGATCACTTTGAAGGCCAGCTGCATATATGCACACCCGTAATTCTGTCTTGACTGTGACCCGGGATGATCCACGGTGTACAGATCAGGGAAGAATATATAGTCAACATTTTTTTGAACCAGCTCCGCGACATGCCCGTTGATCAGCTTCACCGGATAACATGCCTCGCCCAGGGAATATTCCTGCCCCAGTCTGATCGTGTCCTCACTTGTGGGGTCTGACAACAGCACGTTAAAGCCCAGTTCTTTGAAAAACGTGTAAAACATGGGAAACATCCCGAAGGTGAACAAGGCTCTTGGGATTCCCACTGTTTTTTTACTGTTGTCTGTTACGCCATCATATCCTTTGAATATCAGTTCCTCTGTCTGTCTGTTAAAGCGTTGTGCATTATTTATCTTTGGCTCAGATGGCTCCCGGATTTTAAGAGACGCTTCTTTGGGTTCAATCTCGAATCCCCTGAACCGGGTCTTCCCGGAAACCATCTCTTCGCCTGCCAGAATCGCAGCCCCATAAGCACCGGTCACACTGAAAAACGGCGGCACAGATATCTCCCTGCCGGTAATCGCCCTGAAAGCGTTCAGAACGCCCTGATTATATGCAACACCTCCCTGGAAGAATATTTTGTTTCCGATTTTCTTTTGGCCCGCGACCCTGTTGAGATAATTCTTCACAACAGAATAGCAAAGCCCCGAGGCGATATCCTTTACATCTGATCCCCTGGCCAGATGTGCCGCGATGCTGGTTTCAATAAAAACCGTGCATCTTTCTCCCAAATTAATGGGAGTGTCACTGCCGAGGGCAATATTGCCGAAATCATTTATCGGTATATTGAACTTGTTCGCCTGTTCCTCAATAAACGAACCCGTGCCTGCCGCGCAGATTTTGTTCATTTGAAAATCCGTCACAGCGCCCTCTTTAAGACTGATATATTTTGAATCCTGCCCCCCGATTTCAAAGATGGTATCCACACTGCTGTCTATGGTGACGGCCGCTTTTGCCTGACTTGTTATTTCATCTTTGACAACATCCGCCCCCACAAGCCTGCCGATCATATGCCTGCCGGAACCTGTGGTGCCGACCCCTGCAATGCTGATCCTGTGCCCAAACTCGGTCTGAATCTCTTTCAGCCCTTTGGTTACGGCTTCCACGGGGTTTCCCATGGTTCTGAGATATTTGAAGCAAACAATATGATTATTCCTGTCCGTAAGCACCAGATTGGTGCTGGTTGATCCCACATCAATGCCCAGAAAGCATTCCAAACAGTCTGTATCATGATTTGCAGGCTTGTCGTCATGTTTGCCAATGCTGTCGTTTGTTCCGAAAGAGATCAGGGCAGGCAGGTGAACTCTGGTGTCATCTTCTTCAGAAAAATCATCGTCCGTGGCTCCCAGCAACTGTTCCACATTGATTTTGATTTTCTCTCTGCCCGCAATCAGCGCCGCGCCAAAGGCTCCGATAGTGCTGAAATGTTCGGGGATGATGAGTTCCTCTTTCTTCAGATTCAGCACATCTTCCAACGCGCGAATAATTGCCTGATTATAAGCCACTCCCCCTGCAAACACGACAGGCTTTTTCATGGGGAGTTTTTTCATCACCGCCCCCCGGTAGTTCCTGACCATGGCATAAGCCAGCCCCAGCAAGATATCTTCTGTCGGAACCCCTTCCTGCTGGTGATGGGTAATATCTGTCTTGGCAAACACACTGCATCTCCCGGCTATCCTCGGTACGGATTTGCCTCTGCCCGCATAAGGCGCGTAGTCTTCCAACTTCAGATTCAGCCTGGAGACCTGTTCCTCCAAAAATGACCCGGTTCCCGCGGAGCAGTTGGAATTTGCAGAAATTTTTATGCGTGATTTATCTTCCCCGGCAAAGTCGGTGATATATTTCGCGTTTTGCCCGCCAATCTCAATAATTGATCCGATATCTTCATGGGTGCTGATACAGCCTTCCACGATTGCCGCGACTTCATTTGCAGATCCGATTTTTCCTGTTTTTATTAAGAATCTGCTCCCGCTGCCGATTGCCGCACCAAATGCGATGTCTTTCGGATCATATTTCAGCAGCAGTGCCTCAAGGGATTTTCTCAGGGTACTGTTGATGCTTCCCTTATGCAAGGCATACATATCATATGCAATCTCATTATCGCTGTTTATCAGCGATAATTTGAGTGATGAATATCCGATGTCAATTCCCAAGCTATACATTGAATTGCCTCCTGTTACATCATTTTCCCGGTCAGATTGCCGGTCCCGGGGTCCGGCTGACTATGAACAAAGTTGTTTTCAGCCTTTTTCCGATATCCCCTGTCCCTCGACCTGGCGATATTTCTTGCCCGCGCACATCAGACAGAGACCTGTTTCCTCCCCTTTGGAGACAACTTTCGTCGCCATAACCTGCTCTCCGCACTGGGAACAGAAAACGCTCTCAGTGATCGGGGCATAGGCCGGCAAATCAGGCTCTGCGGTTTCAGTCATCAGCAAGTCCTCAAAAGGGAGTTGTATGAGCGAGAATGCCGCTTCCCGCCCTTTTTCCTTGAACGCGGCTTCTTCTTCCGGGCTTCCGTTTCTGTTTTTAATGACTTTCTCCATAAGGGGATAAAACTCAGGTGCTGCCCGGTCTATGCAGGATCGGAAATCAGGACGAACCCGGACGCGCACCCCGGTTTCTTCTCCGCGTATGGCAAAAGTTACGGCATGTCGTCCCAGATCACGATATACCAGGGAATTGTTCCCGAGAGTACATCCTGACACCGCCTGTATCCCATCGGCAAAGCAGGCGTTTATCTCGACCACGGCCATGAGATTCTCCATTCCCTCGGCAAACAGAGATTCCAAGCCTGCCTGCCTCAGTCCGTACACCGAGGCCATGACACCGAGAGCGCTCCCGGGGCAAAAATGACCATGAATTTCTGCTGTCTTGATCAGGCAGCAGGACAGGTCGTTTTCTTGTATGGCTCGGATAAAGTTGGCTCTCGGGCTGAGTTTCAGTTTTTCCATTTCCATTGATTCCATTATGTGAGGCTTCCTTTCTTCTTTTGAATTCTAATTTAAAATGCTTACAAAGGATCGGACTTTTGTTTTCCCTTTTGTCTGACAAACCCGCGGCCTTCCCCTCGGGAGAATCTTTGACAGATACGGAATCGTTGCCTAAGGGAACTCGATATAAAATACAAAAAATGTGCGGTGGGTTGCGCTTCGCTCCACCCACCCTACATTTCCGGGGGGCACCGTCAATGCTCACAACCGAGTTATGAAACAGGCTGAGAAAAGTAAAATATTGCCGGTCAAAAACATTTTCAGCCCAGAAATATAAATCAGAATGCTCCCGCTCGTAGCCTATGCGAAGATTCATAATGACAGAACAGCGTCAGAAATATAAGCAATATACTGACTTTAATAACATTTCGTATCATATCGCTCTTCCTTGCTCCTTTTTTGTCAGTTGAAAAAATTCCGCCAAACGGCAACGCAATATATAATCGCCTGCGAAAATAACCAGGATGCCGAAGAAACCCAGCCCCATATACAAGTTAAAATAACCCGTAAGATCGCATAAATTCCCGCTTATCGGCATGATTCCCAATCCCACAAGGTGCGTCGCGCTGCACAGCACAGCATAATTGGTGGCAGACTGATTCCCCGCGCTCAGACTCATAATCATACTGTAAATCATGATAAATATGACACCGGCCACCAGCTTGTCATATCCCATGATGATTCCGATCTGCCACAGACCAGGCATCTGGTTTTGGAATACAATCGCAGATAAGAAATTCAAACTCGCACCGCCAAGACACCCTGTTATAAACACCCATCGGGGGCCCATACGATTGAACAAGATTCCTCCTATGACCGAACCCAGTATGGTCATGGGAGAGCCAACCCACATATTCATCTGCCCCAGACTGGCCTGGTCAAATCCCATATCAACAAACATGGGCACGCGCAGCAGACTGCCGCCCCGCTCAAACACCGCGATTAATGTTGAAAATAAGAAAAACCAGAGCGTTCCGGGCCGGGTTATAAATTCCCATGAACTGGGGCCGCTCCAGATTCCTTCGGATAAAGATGCGCCTTTTTTTCCCCGGAATACCGGCGAAATTTCTTTATGTAGCAGGATGGGAATCATAAGCATCATTTGCAGTCCCGAGATGATCAGCAGGGTGTGGCTCCATCCCTCGTTCTTGCAAAGAATGAGAAAAAGACCCGCGCCGAGCATATAACCAATGACATAGCCTGCCATCTGTACAGCATTTCCCCAAGGTCTTTCACTTGGTTCCAGTATGTCCGTGGCATAGCCATCCACCGCAATGTCTGTGGTGGCAAAGATCAGATTCAGAACAAACACTGATATCAGGAGCAGCTCCAAATCTTCCGTTGGCGAAAGCTTCGCCAAAAATGGCAAGATTATTCCTGAAATAATAAGCAAAGGGCTGATCCAGCTTTTGCGCCGTCCCATGCGGATGCTGTAAAAGCGATCAACAACAGACGCGTAGAGAAATTTAAGTGCCCAGGGGCTGTAAACCAGGGTGGTGAAGCCAATGGTTCCCAAGCTGGCCCCCTGATTGCGCAGAATTATAGGCAGCAGGGCCCAGGAAAAACAGAGAAAAATTTTCTGCACAATGTACATGAGGAACAGAAGTCCCATCTTATACATTGTATTTAATAATACAGATGAATCAGGGGCCAGGGCGGTTTTTACATTATCCATAAAATCACTCCGTACTATAAAAAAGGACCTGGGACCCCAATACAAGGGGAGCCAGTGTCCAGGTAAAAAAAATCCCCGGCCCTGATTATCAGAGCCGGGGATACCGTTTTTATCCTCGCTTTTTTATCATCATTCTCCCCAGTCCGCGGAGGAGATCTGACGTTTTTAAGTACCTGAGCAAAAGTTTTTTATATACTTTTTCCGCGAGCGGCGGAGAAACCCGGGGTTTTCCTTTATCCGGGACACATCATTCCGGAAAAAAAGCCGGGTTTCTTTCCCAGGCGAATATTAAAAATTTATGGTCAGGTACTTATCATGCAGTCAGGTCTTCTGGCTTCCGGTTCTTCCTAGTTGCTGCGCCTTCCCGCGTTTGCAGGCGGTGGCATATTTGCAGCTTTCGTCCCCGGTCACAGCGGCGGGTCCGCGACGGATTCTCACCGTCTTCCCTTAAAGCGATGATTGCTTTCACTGCATCTTTTTTATGCTGATTAAGTGTTGAACTGTTTGGTATCCATTATCAGCAGATGGAAAGTATCAGAAACGCCTCTTGTTTCAGAAAGCGGTTCTCCGGAGTGCGGAAATGAAGCGAAGCGGAATTTTCGCAACGCTCGCAACATTTGCAAAGTCCCAATTCTCCGGAGTGCGGAAATGGAGCGAAGCGGAATTTTCGCAACGTTCGCAATATTCGCAATGTTCGCAAAGTTCCAATTCTCCGGAGTGCGGAAATGGAGCGAAGCGGAATTTTCGCAACGTTCGCAATATTCGCAATGTTCGCAAAGTTCCAATTCTCCGGAGTGCGGAAATGGAGCGAAGCGGAATTTTCGCAACATTCGCAATGTTCGCAATGTTCGCAAAGTTCCAATTCTCCGGAGTGCGGAAATGAAGCGAAGCGGAATTTTCGCAACGTTCGCAATGTTCGCAATATTCGCAATGTTCGCAAAGTTCCAATTCTCCGGAGTGCGGAAATGGAGCGAAGCGGAATTTTCGCAACGTTCGCAATATTCGCAATGTTCGCAAAGTTCCAATTCTCCGGAGTGCGGAAATGAAGCGAAGCGGAATTTTCGCAACGTTCGCAATGTTCGCAATATTCGCAATGTTCGCAAAGTTCCAATTCTCCGGAGTGCGGAAATGAAGCGAAGCGGAATTTTCGCAACGTTCGCAATGTTCGCAATGTTCCGGGCGAGCAAACTTTTTGCGAAAATTCCGCTTCGCTCCATTTCCGCACTCCTTTTGTTCTGAAAACTTTTCCATCTGCTGATAATAGGTGATCTGATTCTAACGGATTTTGTTGATATTTCTATCTTCCCGGAACTACAGGGAAAAAATATAAAAAAGGGAAAAGGCCCTGTCAGAGACACCGTCCGGCCGGGAACGGCAGATACGGAACATCACCCGCCGCTTCCTTTTCTTATACTTTTTCCTTGTAGTTTCAATGGGATAAAAACATCAATAAAATCCGTTGGAATCAGTAGCTGATCAAAATTCATCAGAGGCAATATATTTGCAAAAAGAGGACATATATAATGGTTAAAAAGAGGATGTCTTTTGAGAAAGGCATTTTTTTTTATGCGAGCCGCACAAACGGATTCATGGGAATATTTTGGGGAGGGGGATAACAGGTCAGCAGAACATGACATTTTGGGGGAGAGGACAGCCCGAACCTTCCTGACGTGCGGTTTTCGGGGTTATCCCGAATTGTCTGCGAAACGCTGTGGTAAAGTTTGACTGATTGTTGTATCCCACTGAAAAAGCAATTTCTGCCAGCGTCAGTTCTGTCTGTTGCAAAAGTGTCCATGCTTTGGCAAGTCTGGCATTACGCAGGACATTAAATACGGTTGCCCCGTACAGCATCCTGAACCCCCGGTTAAGCTTGTTGCGGTTGATTCCAACATTGCGGCTCAGGTCATTCAGGCTCGGAGGATGCTCAATACTGTTCAACAGAATATGGTATGCCTCCCTTACTCGCTCCGAATCTTGGCGGCTCAGTTCCGAGACATTCTGGCAGCTATCCTGTTCCAGTTCTGAAAGCTTTATCGCCACCAATTCCAGTGATTTTGCCTCGAAAAACAATCTGCGAATTTCCCCATGATAAGGACAGTCCAAAATCTGTCTGAGAACCAAAAAAGTATTTCTGTCAAACAATGATTGCTGATAGAATCGCTCACCAGCAGATCCGGAATGGGTCAGACCAAGTTTTTTCAAACATTGGGGAACCTTGTTAAAGAGTTTCCTGAAGGTATGCACGGAAAAGTGAAGGCATACGCTGACAATTTGTTCACCCGGAGGAACTTCTGTCATTCCGAAAGTTTCAGGTAAGTATGCCAGAACACCGCTCCCCGGAGTTCTTACCAGTTCTTTTCTGCTCCTGGTTCCATGCCTTATGATGCTACGAACCGGGTGTGACAGGTTATAACAAAAATTTACCGGAGACCGGGCAATTTCACAATCCACCCGAAGTCCCTGATGCTTCGGCTGTTTGGTTATAATCATTTCAAGACCGGGTATAACGCAGATATTCTTAAAAAACCAGCCTTTCTGAAGGTCACTGAAGTTCACCACAACCTTACCAGCTTCCGACAGTGCGAAGGAATCATCTTTTTTATAAACATCAATGTATTTCTTCATCTGTTATCTCCTCCCTGCTGCCTTCCCCAAATTATTTGCTAAAAGTCTGTATAACTCGTGAGTCGTAAAATATAAAGAGTATAGGCGCACCCATACATTGTCCAGTCATAAATGAATGACATTTGGTGGTTTAAATTAGATCGCAATATCGTAATCATATTCTGAATCTGGAGCTTACTGCAAAAACAAAACGAATCAGAAAACTGGCAGGTCGCCATAAAAAGTACCTCAGCGATTCAAAAATATAATTTAACATTTACGCCTCCCATGATATTTATTATAGGAGACATAGCATTATCCAAAAAATTTTGAAAATATTTTTTTAATTAATTTGACTGTTTCAACATATAACTGCCAAAATTTACGACTCACGAGTGTATAATTATGAATATCAGTAGATCGAAAAGTTTTGGGAACAAAGGAGTGCGGAAATTCCGCTGCGCTCCATTTCCGCACTCCGGAAAATTGTAATCTTAAACAATACGTTAAAAATCTTTTCGATCTACTGAATATCTTTTGCAGCTAAAGATATTCGGAGACGGGTTAGCTATCATGCAGGTTCATTTATGACAGTAATGGCTCGGCGCCATGCCAAAATATTGCCTGAATGCTCTGCCAAAATGGCTGGAACTCGAATACCCCAGAAAATAAGCAATTTCCGTGAGATTCATATCTCCGTCTTCCACAAGTGTCCTGGCTTTCTCAATACGTCTGGTACGAAGATATTCTGATGGGGAAGTGCCGTAGAATCTCTTGAAATCATAGTACAACTTGGTTCTGGAAATTCCCAGTGTCTTTGCCAGTTCAATGATACCTGGCGGTTCCTGAAGATTTTCGCTTAATAATTTTCCTGCATAACGCACCATATTGACATCGCTGGTTTTTAAAGCAGGAATATTTTCAGGTTGACACTGGACCGGCTTCTGCTGATCCAGCTTACAGGCAATCAGTTCCAGCGCTTTTGCCTCAATAAAGAATCTGCGGGCAGTTCCGCTATATGGACAATGAATGATCTGTTCCAGGATCATTCTCATGGCAGGCGTAACGATATCTTCGGAATTGAAGGAATCGCAGTACGCTTCCGAAGCGGAGATTCTGAATTTTACAGGGAGCTGGTGAACTTCATCCGCCATCAGGGAGACAAAGGTTTCCGGATCAATTAAGATTAATACTCTGCAATTATGAAACCCGGACTTTTCTTCATGAAATCCGCTTGTATCCGAAAAATAGAAAAATCCGCTTTGTCCCTCTCTTATGATCAAATCATCTTTAAAACAGCCAACCCTCAGTCTCATCCGGCCAGAAAGGCAAAACCTGAAACCAAATGCTGAAATATGATCTTCATTTTTTGAGACAAAAGTTTCAAGGGTGTGATAATCCGCAATATACAATTGAATTCCGCTCTGAAACCTGATCTCCCTGAGTGTTCCTCTCCCTGTTTCCTCTGGCACTTGCCAGCAGGTCTCGGATTTTGGAACGTGCGGAATCGTCAGCCAGTCCTCGAACTCTCCTGATTTATTTTTTATAAACAGGTTTGAGTGCATCTTTATTTGTCAGATTTTTTATAGCGTTTGGTGAGAAAATCCCCCACATAGATCAGATGTTCAAAGGGAAGTTTTTCTCCTTTTGTCTTTTCCAAAATCGTGTCCAGCGTACCTTGGACAATCTCCTCTTTGTCCTTGTACCCGGCAAAAAGCACAATGGCTATGGGGGTATCTGGGGGATAATGCGTTTTCAGCTTTTCCACCACCTTTTCCATATCCAGGAACATGGTGAAAAAAACCATGCTTGCCTGATGCTGGGAAAGGTTTTCAATGCTGTCCGGCCCGGTATATTCCTCACGCCCGAAGGAAGCTGTGAGGATGACCGAATGCGCTTTTTCTCCTGAGGTAACTCCTTTACGCAAAGCAGCATTCGCCGCATTAAAGCAACTGAGACCGGGAATGACTTCAGGATTCAGATCCTCAAACGCTTCCATGTACCACATATTCGGACCGTAGATCGTGGTATCTCCGCTGCCAAGGACAGAAACAACTTTGCCTTGTTTCACAGCATCTCGGATGATGGCGCTGATCTGCTCAAACGCTTTCATCTTCTCTTCATAGTTGAACCGTTTGCTTTTTTTTGCCTCTTCAGGCGTTTTTCCGTATATCGCGAAGATGCCAAACCCCGGGTCATGGATTTCCTTGCCCTGCAAAAGAATGGGAAATCTGTCCCGCATTCTTTTGTGACAGAAGATGATATCCGAATCCTTAATGACATTGATCGCCCGCAGGGTTATATTGTCAGGATCGCCGGTTCCCACGCCCACGAGATACAACTGTGTTTTGGGCTGTTTTCGTGCGTCCGCATTCTGAACAAAGCCCGCCGCAAACATAAAAAGTAATGCCAGAAGAATACTCTGTCTTATCCCAAAAATAAAAAATCTGCTCATTCAAATTTCCTTTCTGTTTAAAAAAATATAAAACCCCGCCGGTAATGAATTGCCGGACTATTTTCAGTCGTCCCTCCGGGACTGAAATCGCCTCCCCGGCTTGTAAAGATGACCGTTTGGCAATACATCCGGAAATCATGGGGTTTCTGCCAAACTGCAAGTTTGGCACTCCGGAGTTGTTTCATTGCTAATTCAGAAAATCTCCCACATAAACCAGATGTTCAAAGGGGAATTCCTGTCCTTTGGCCTGTTCCAAAATCGTATCCAATGTTCCCCTGAGAATTTTCTCTTTTTCCTTGTAGCCCGCATAAAACACAACCGCCATAGGGGTTTTTGAAGGATACAGTGTTTTCAGCTTTCCGACCAGCTCCTCGAATTTGGTATGCATGGTAAAAATCACCATTGTCGGGTGATGTGCTGATAACTTCTCCAGTTCACGAATGGTCGTAAGCACAACCGCATGAGTCTCTTTTCCCGAGGCCACATCTTTTCTCAGGGCGGCATTTGCCGCATTAAAGCAACTGACACCAGGAACAACTTGCGGACGGATATCCTTAAATTCCCTGAGATACCAGCGATAAGGACCTCCGTAAAGCAGGAGGTCTCCGCTGCCCAGAACAGCAATGTTTTTTCCTGCATCAATTGCCAAGCGAATTTGCTTAATCAGTTCCGCACGCGTTTGGGTGTCTTTTTCACACGCAGCTCTTTTTTCCTTGTCTTCTATCCCGGAACAGTCTTTTCCGTAATTCCGCCACCCGGCAAGGGATATATCCATAAACTCCTTTCCTTCAAGATATTCCGTGAGTTTCTCCTTTGTCCTTTGGTGACAGATGACAACATCCGACTTTTTTATCATGTTAATGGCCCGCACTGTGATCAGGTCCGCATCGCCCACGCCCACGCTCACCAGCCAGAGCGAGCCTTTGCTTTCCTTTTCAGAGGCATTGCTTATGTTGCAGAATTGAAGAAACACTGTGAAAAAAAGCATGATAAATGCAAATTTCAACCATATCCGGAGGTTGAATTTGTACATAAAATTTCCTTTCTTATTGCTATACGCCCTGGTAGTTTTTTTTATCACTCGATGATCAAGTTTTTTTGATCCGACTTGAACAAAAAGCCTGTCATTTCTGCGAAAGCAGGAATCCGTTTTCCGCAGAGTTTACGAATCCGGAAGCAGTGGATTGCTGCTTTCGCAGGAATGACGGAAAAAACTTGATCATCGAGTATCAGAAACTTCGGAACGGCTCTCCTCTGGTTTCTGTTTACTTTACATTGAAAGTAAATGTGTAGTTATATTTATAATCATCACATTCCGCTTTGTCAGGATAGGGAAGCTTGTGTCCTGCGCTCACCAGCCAATTTCCTTTTTGGGTGATTTTCACACTGGCTTCACCGTTATTGTCCGTTACTGCCTCATATGGATAAGTATGCGGTTTGCCGGAAAATCCTTCATAAGTTGCCTTAATTTCAGCATTGGAAAGCGGTTTGCCGTCATAGATGACTTTCAGAGAAAAAGTCTCCCCTTCTTTTAAAACAGTCGGATCTTTCAGCGGAATAATCTCCAACTTATCTCCTGCGGGAACTCCGAATTTTTCTCCTTTTGCTCCGGCACTGATCACCGCTTTGGTTCTCATGTCATAACGAAAGCAGAAAACCACATTCTCCAATCCTTTTTTGGTTTGCAGTTTATATCCGTCTGTTGTCTTGCTGACAAATCCGGGATTGATATTTGCCGCGATTCTGTAAGTTCCCTGGTTTTCGGGAACAAAACTATACTGCACAGGGGTAATCTGCTTCAAAGGAATTTCATTGCCGGATTCATCAAGCACATATACCTTGTTCAGCATACCTTCCTTCATTTCTTCACCTGCGGGGAATTGGTGTCCCCAGCCGATTTCAAACTGAACCGCTTTTCCCGGTGCGGGGCCATAGTCGTCCACATTGAGCCAGAGCATGTGTGCCTGGGCTGAAGCTGTTGCAAAAATGATGAGAAAGCTCATCGCTATCATGTACCTTACTGCTTTCATTTTTTCTCCTTTTTGTTTTGTGTTGTGATTTCCAGTCCCGCAGGGACTTCTGAGCCGGGAGTGGAATCCGGAGAATTGCTCAGTCTCCTGGAGACGCTTGAAAAAAGCATCTTCTCAATCGTCCCTATGGGACGGAAAAAGAGACGGAACTTTTCCCGGCAATAAACAGCCAGCCTATTCTCAAAAGTTCCTATGGAACTAAAAGCATATAGCCTTACTAATTTTTAAACACGCTCTGATATAAAGTTTGTCATGCAGAGAAATCGGATTTTTGAAAAAAGTCCGATTTCGTTCATGCGTTGTCATATCGGACAAAGTATGTCCCGACAGGAGAAATCGGATTTTTTTAAAATATCCGATTTCTTTCGGAATCACCGCACCTGAAAGGTGAAAGCCATGTTGTACATGTATTCATCGCAGACGGACAGGTCCGGATATGGCGGTTTGTGGGAAAGAAGAATCATCCAGTACCCGGCCCTGTCAAGTTTAAGTTCGGCCCGGCCCTGGTCGTCGGTGACGGTTTCCACCGGATGATGATGCTTATGGCCGTGATTCTTTTTGGGATTGTGGGGAGCGACATCCTCGGTTACAAACCCCGCGTAGGTGGCTTTTATGTCGGCCTTGGGCAGAGCTTTTCCTTCGAACAGGATTTTGACGGGGAAAGTACCGCTATTTTTCAGATTTGAAGGATCAGCCAGCGGAATCACTTCCAGGGGCTGACCGGCCGCGTGCCCCAAATTTTTATCCGCACCGCCCGCGACAATGACGGTTTTGGTCCGGATATGAAAGTTGGTGCATTTGATGGAGTTGGTTACGGTTGTTTTGTCGCCCCATTTCCGGCCGTCGGTAGTTTTGGTGAAGAATCCGGGTTTGATTCTGGCAACGACCACATAGGCACCTGCCTTTTCAATCTTCAACCGGTAAAGTTTGACTGATACTTTTTCAAGGCTCACATCAAGGCCGTCGGGATCCACCGCCCGAATCTCTTCCAGCTGGTCTTTCTTTATTTCCTGATCAACCCGATTGGCGGGAAATTTGTGTCCCCAGCCGATTCCGATATTGACGGTTGAACCGACCGACGGATAAAAATTGTCCGGATTGAGCCACAGGTTGTGGGCCTGAGCCGGAATGCAACAGATTGCTGTTGCGGAAAAGATGAGAAAAAAGATTGCCACACCAAATTTTGTTTTCATGTTTACGTCTCCTTTTTATTGAATTTTGACTCGGAACTTCGCGCACGGATTCGTAGAAGGTGTTTGAAAAGTCCCGGAGGGACTTGTGAAAATAGCCCGGCAATTCATTGCCGGGAAAATATCCACCCATATTTTCCGTCCCGTAGGGACGGCTGATATCCGACCGTCCCTACGGGACGGAAAAATTGTAACATATTTTCCCGGCAATGAATTGCCGGGCTATTCCCGGATGTCCCTACGGGACAAAAATACTTTTCAAACACTCTCTGGTGAGCGATTTATTGCTCCAACCGCAACCGCTGAAACGGTCACGACAAACCCGGTGTGCAATTTTTCAAGCCGATGTTTCAATTTTTCAAACGATCCGCGCTGTGATTCAGAAAATCACCCACATACAGCAAATATTCAAAGGGCAGCTTGTCTTTGCTCATATCGCTCAGAATCGTGCCCAGGTTTCCGTGCATCACCTTTTCCTCTTTGGCGTAGCCAGCCTTGAAGACAATAGCCACGGGCGTATCCGCGGGATAGTGTTTTGACAGGCCGTCAATGAATTTTTTGAAGTCCGTCCGCATGGTGAACAGGACCATGGTACTCTGGTGAGCAGCCATTTCTTCCACAGACCATCCGGATGCCAGGATGACCGAATGGGAATTTTTACCTTCGGTGACTCCGGCTCGCAATGCCGCATTGGCGGCATTGAAGCAACTTACCCCGGGCACCACCTCGGTGTTCAGATCGTTCAGTTCGGTCAGAGACCATGAACAGGGACCATACACCAGGGGGTCTCCGCTGTCGAGCATGGCAACGGTTTTGCCTTCAGCCACAGCTTTCCGGGCTATGGCCGCGAATTCAGCCTGTTTTTTATGGTATTCTTCGCAGCTCATGCGCTCTCTGGCCTGGTCTTTCGGTGTCACATCCGCGCATTTTTTTCCATAAAACGGGAACAATCGGTGATAGCCGTGGATTACGTTTTTTCCGGCCAAATACTTTTCAAATTTTTTGCCAAGGCGTTTGTGAACGAAAATCAGATCCGCACTTTCAATAATCTTCAGCGCCTTCAGCGTGGCAATATCCGGGTCCCCGGGCCCGAGACCCACCAAATAGAACTTGCCTTTGCCGGCGTTTTCCGGGGACGGTTTTGCTTCGAATTGGGCGTGTTCCAAAGCTTTGCCAACATAGACAATGGACCGTCGGAAATCCATGTCCGGCAGGTTTGCCGCTAATCCGCCCACCGTGCCGCGAACCATTTTTTCCCTGCCAGCCATGCCCGCATTGGAAACAATGGCGGCCGGCATATCCGCGGGATGGACGGCCGAAAGCCGGGTGAAGAGTTCCTTCATGTCCCGGGGCATGAAAATGACCAATGTGGCCCGGTCATGTCCGGTCAGTTTTTCCAGTGTGTCCTTGCTGTCTTTGTGCTTAAAAGGAGCGGTCAGGATCACTTCCCCCAGGCTCACCTTCAGGACGGCATTGGCAGCGTTGAACGCGCTGAGTCCGGGCACCACCACCGGGTCAAGATCATGCAGTTCTTTCACTGCCCAGATATCCGGTCCGTAGATGGTGGGATCTCCGCTGCTCAACATTGCGACATGTTTCCCCTCTTTTACGGCTTGGCGGACGAGTTTGGCGAATTCGGCCTGCTTTTTATGAAACTCCTCGCAAGTCATGCCGTGCCAAGATTTTTTGTCTGCGGGAACTTGGGCGCAGTCCTTGCCGTAATATCGGAAAAGAACATTGTAGCCGTCCAGCACCTGTTTTCCCTTGAAATCCACAAGAGCAGACAGTTTTTCCTGTTTCTTTGCGTTGCAGAATACGATATCCGCCCCGCGAATCACATCCAATGCCCTGGATGTCAGCAGCTCGGCATCCCCCGGACCGACGCCCACAAGATGGAAACTCCCATTGACGGCCGCTTCCGCATTCAGAATATCAGCCCCGCATATGACCGAAACGAGCCAAAGCAAGGCCAACATCCATGTTATTCGTTTTTTTCCCCTTGTCATTTTGTTTTCCATTTCCATTTCCTCCAAATTATTATTTTTCACGGGCTAAGGGGCAAGGGGTTAAGGATTTCCGCCCCTTGCCCCTTGCCCCTTGCTCCTTTCACGGCATCACTGCGCCGATAAAACAAAAGTTGCCGCTTTCTCCGGAGCTGCTGGGCTTTTCGGCCTCGTCTTCTTCCGTAACTTCAGGTTCCTCACAAAAAACAATCTGCGCGGGCCGCATGGACCGGCTGTCATTATCATCGGGTATTGCAATACTTCCGTCTCCTGAATAAAGTCCCTGATTCGGCACGGTGATCAGGATATTCACCTCCTGATTCGTAACATTGCTGATCCACAGCCGATCATGTTTGTCCAGGCCGGTCCCGCCGCCCAGACCGGCAAACTGTTTGTTCTGCATGTAGTTCTGACTGCTGGCATTCAGCACAACCGCATCGGCCGCGCCCGCGGCCGGATCAAAATGATACAGGGTCTGGTCGCTTTCCGACGCTGCCCCGATAAAAAAACCGTCGGTTGCTGATATCAGCGCCATAGCGGTAAAGTATCCATAGGGATGAAGGTCGGCATCGCCGTCATCCAGTACAATAGCGGTGTCATAGGAATCCAGGGCGATCTGTTCAATCCCGCCAGTATAATCAGGCTGCGGAAGAAGAGTACCGCTGCCAAGGACATAAATCGCCCCGGTTTCCGCCAGATACTGAATGGAGACGGGATATTTCACGGAAAGGGGAATGCCATAAAGACCGGCATCGTCCTGCTCCGTATCAACCGGCAGGTCGGTTGCCGTGTCAATAACGGCAAGATATGCAGTCTGGGGGATGCCGTCACTATTCACGCGGCGCAATGCAATAAACGCTTTTCCGTTGACCAGCACCCCGCAACACATCTCCGGTGACCCGTCCCCGTCATCATAAACGCTGAAATCCAGTTCTCCGGTTTTAAATTCAGCTTCGTTTTCCGCCAGGGGATTCACAATCCACGCAACATTGCTGCCATAGCGAAGCAGATATGCTTTGCGTTCGGAAATGGTGATCATGTCCCAGGGCAGAGTGTCTCCGGTCTCATCGGACTCATAAGCCGCATACTGCCACACCTGATTGTCCAGGCTTTGGATATCATAACAGGTGACACGGTTCAGTCCCTGGCCTTCCATGATAAAATAATATTCATAATGTGAGGCCGCCCGGATATCCGAAATGGTGAGTGTCATGTTATGTTCATTGAGCCTGGATCCGCCGGATTTCCGCTCCTGAATCCAGGAATAACTGCCCCCGAGTCCGCCAGTGTCTTTTGTCGTCACAATAGCATGCTGGTATTGCTCGCCATGAACCGGCAAAGTAATTGAAAGAAAAGAACAGATCACCGCGGCTGTCAAGGCGGTGATAAAAAATGTCCGTCTGATAATACGAGATATACGTTCCATCCATACCCCCCTGAGATTCAGGTTGCCGGGGATTGTATCCAATCCCCGGATAGTTTTAAATTCAATAGGTTGTCAGAATGTCATACTGAGGGATACGCCATAAGTCCTTTCCGTAGCCGGATATCCGCTGACATTGACGTACTCCTCATCCACGGCGTTATTGGCGAACACTTTAAGCGTCGGGTTTTCAATGCGATGCCATTTGTCAAAAAAACGATAGGACAGAGATGCATCCATGACACCGTAGGAGTCAATTTTCACTCGCCGCACGTCAAACTCACCCGTGTCCTCATCAATGATCTCAATGACATCCCGCTCCTGCTTGTCCTGATGTTTGTAATCCAGATGAAACTGGAGCCGGTCGGTGATATCGTATGTCACACCCGCGTTGATACGGTATTTGGCCCGGTTGCCGAGATCATTGGCGCTCATTTCTTCGATGCCGCCTTTCGGTCCCTGATAATCCCAATCCACATACGCGAAACTGATATTCATGGAGAGCTTTTTGGTTATATTTCCATTGAGTTCCACCTCAATGCCGTTTTTGATCACATCCTCCAGATCCACCATGCGACGGCCCCAGGGGGCGTTCTGGAAATAATCGGAATTGGAATTGGCCCACATCACATAGTTGTCAAATTCATAATGGGAACAGTCGACCATCAAGGTGATATCTTTCCACACCCGGCGCTCGAAAATCACGTCCATGCCATATCCTTTTGTGGGGTCGACCTCGACCCCTGATCCCCATGTTCAGACCTCGCAGGTGGCACGGGGGGTCCAGACCTTGCTCAGACCCACTGAGACCGAGGTATCTCTCAGGAAACCCGCCAGCCCGTCCAGATCATAGGTGGCAAAAGCCTTGGGCATCAGCTTGTCATAATGCCGGGTCACATATAGTTCCTGAATGTCCGGATTGGCGTATCCGCCGCTGCGAAAATTTTCATTGTTCCATAGAATTCGGATTTTTTCATAGCGCAGGCCCGGGGTAAAAGAGAGATGCGGTGTAATATACCAGCAGTCCTGGATAAATCCCGCGAGCGTGCGGACAATCGCTTTGCTGGTATCATTCCCCAGACCCGCGGCATCCATGCCCACGGTCACCAAATGATTGTCGGTCAGGCGGAACTCATTATGAATCTTCGCACCCAGGCTGGACCATTCGGTTTCGGCCAGCAGGCCGGAATCCGTCTCAAATTCCTGATCCTCATAAGTATAATATGCCCCCACGGTCCATCGGCCGATTCCGGATGGCTGCTGCCAGTTAAATCTTATGGAATAAGGTTTTTTTTCCCGTCTTGCGTTCAAGTCCGGGTCCCGCCAGCGGCCGCTCACATCCCCCCGCTCCACCACCGGATAAGCATCGTCGTAAAAATTGCCGTCGGGATCATTTTCACAAGTAATGCCTTCTGTTTTATCGGTGTACGACCCGAGCAGGCTCATATAGCCATTATTGGGAAGCAGCCATGCCATGCGCGCTGAAACCGTGGACAGGTCATTATCATTATTTTTCAGGTATCCGTCCGTATGGTATTCCCTGAAACCCAGCACATAGTCCATGGACCCGCTTCCGCCGGACATTTTCATGGAAATATCCGAGGTGCCTAATGATGCATAACTGGTTGTGGCGTTGAATTTGGCTTCCGGCGTTTCTCTCCTGACCGGGGCCTTGGTTTTGATGTTGAGTACCCCGCCGAAGCTTTTGCCCTCGTATAGCGCGCTGTGAGGACCGGGCAGAATTTCGATGGATCCGATCTGTTCCATGGGGATAAGGCTGTAATCCACGAAATGGCCGCCCCAGTGTCCTCCCAGTTTCTGAATGGCCAGACCGTCCACCGCGGTGGTGAACTGGCGGGTGTCGAACCCCCGCATCTGGACATCGTCGTTGGTGGGGGACAGATCGCTGGCACCGCGGAAATCGAAAATGGCCCGGTCTTTCAAAATATCCAGAACTGTGTGCGGGGTGCCTGCTTTTTTATAATCCTCAGGATTGATGACAATAGCGCCCGGAGTGATTTTGATATTGTCCTTCAGCCGTTCGCCATGTACGGTGATTTCCTCCAGCGTGGCTGCTTTCGGCTGTTCAGCGATTTTCGGAGCATCAGCGGTTTCAGAGACTGCCTCCGGCTGTTCTCCTGTTTTCGGAGCATCAGCGGCAATTCCCTGAGTGGTTACAATAAACAGCATACATAGACCAACCACGAGCATGTGTAGCGGTCGGTCTGTTCCAAACATCCTCAAATTCATTTCTTCCTCCTAATAGTCTTTTTGTGCATTTCTTCCTCCTATTTCCTATTTCTAAGTACTTCGTTTCATAATTAATATCCGGATTACTCTTACTCCTACTCCTACTCTTAATCTTAATCCTGCTTCCGATGTCCGATTAAGACAGTGGCGGGAGCAGGAGGAGTAAGAGCAGGAGCGGGAGAACCCGGACATTATTTCTGAAATGGAGCGCTAAGTGCTTAATTCCATAAATAATGTCCGGGTTGAGGCGCAATTTTTCAAACTGTGCCTGAACAGACTGCGAATCTGTTCCGCATGACTCAGCCCGCGACCGCGCAAAATCAGGTGAATTATATCTGCCACCGGGGCGCAAAGGCACGAAGTCTCACGAAGTCTCTTTGTGTTTTCTTCGTGTCTCTGTGTCTTTGCGGCGAAGGCGGCAGGTCGGATCACATAAGATCACTGTTCATTCCGCCCGGACATTATTTATGGGATTCAGCACTAAGGGAGCATTTTCTAACGGGGCAGCCGATGATCCTGGCCGGTCCGGCTGCCTGTCTCTGACTGAAATGAAAAATCCAAAATCCGTAAGCCCTTTCTCCATGCGGAGCTGACCGAAAAAGCTTAAATTGCCATCCTTTCTTTTCATTTCTCATTGTTTTGCAATTTCATGCTTGCTTCATAAGGTTTGCCCTCAAGAAAATCGCCGACAAACAGAAGCCCCATAAATTTCTCTTTTTCGTTGGAAAGCTTCTGTGCCATATCCCCGACAGTTCCCCGCAAAATGCGCTCCCGGCCAGGATAGCCGGCCCAGAAAACAACAGCGCACGGCGTATCCGGCTTATACATTTCTCCCAAAGCGGAGAAGGTCTTCTCAGGATTGCCCAAAGCCATATACTGAATCATGTTGACAGGATATTTGCTGAGGTCCTTTAATATCTGGCGATCTTCCAACTTGTGATCCATCAGAAACATGGGCGCGCTCTGCATGACAAAGCGGGCTTTATATGCGGGAATGATACTTTTGCCCAGTGCCGCCATTGCAGCGGCATCGCATCCCATTCCGGGAATAATGACAATATCCTGTTTGTCAAATTCTTCCACATACCAGTGGCTCGGGCCAAACAGGCAGGGATTGCCGGAGTCGAGCAGACCGACATTTTTCCCCTTCTCCAGATGTTTTTTGATCTGCTCCGCCCGCTCATCTCTCAGCCTGAAGCGTTCCACTTTGAACTTGGCGTATTCTTCTTTTGTCAGTTCGCTGTAGCTTTTTCCATTGTAGTCCCAAAAACCCTTCCACGGGTCGAACAGAACTGGTTTATCTCCGATATATTCGGAAAAAAGTTTTACATGCTGTTCCGGTGCTATGATGGTATCCATCTGTTTAATTGTATCCAAAGCCTGCAATGTTGCCATCTGAGGGCCTGATGGGCCGATTCCGATAACATAAAAATGACCTCTGCCCCAGGCACCGGCCTGTGACGGAAAAAAGCCTGCGGCCACTGCCACAGCAATGAACGCCATCACGATAATCTGTTTTACCTGTTTCATTACTTTTCCTTTGTATTTCTATCTGTCTGTTCCTCCGGAGTGCCAAACTTGCAGTTTGGCAACGCCTCCGAGAGTCGCATAAATCCGGCGTGCGAAAATTAAGCGAAGCGTTTTTTCGCCTTTCATTACTTTTTCTTTGTATTTCTATCTGTCTGTTCCTCCGGAGTGCCAAACTTGCACTTTGGCAACGCCTCCGAGAGTCGCATAAATCCGGCGTGCGAAAATTAAGCGAAGCGTTTTTTCGCCTTTCATTACTTTTTCTTTGTATTTCTATCTGTCTGTTCCTCCGGAGTGCCAAACTTGCAGTTTGGCAACGCCTCCGAGAGTCGCATAAATCCGGCGTGCGAAAATTAAGCGAAGCGTTTTTTCGCCCCTGATATTTGAAGAATTCCGGCTGGATGCAAAAAACCGCTTCGCTTAATTTTTGCACGCCGGATAATGATATTTTTTAGTGTTTCCGTGTCTTCAGCTTCTGCCTGATGAAAGTCAAAAGATGCTTCCAATCTTGGATGCACAGTGCAAAAAAAAATCCAACAGTGCCTGTTGATGCCATGCCGACCGGACATCCCTGCCGCCCGCAGAAGGGGCAGACAGCAAACGCTGCATAAAGACCTGAAAATCCGAACCAATAGGCTATAAATCTGAATACCCGTCCAACCGGAGACAGATTTTTGTTGTCATGTTTCTTCCCAATTGGCTGGGCTGCATGTGTCTCATTGTTAATATGTTTCATTTTTAGTCCCGTAGGGACTCTTGAGAATAGCCCGGCAATTCATTGCCGGGAGAGCGGAGTCCTCTGGATATTCCGTCCCGTAGGGACGGTTGAAGAAAAGCATATTCTCAATCGTCCCTACGGGACGAAAAAAAACAAGGGAAACCTTTCCCGGCAATGAATTGCCGGGCTATTTTCAGAAGTCCCTACGGGACTGAAAACAAATAGTCTCAACTAATTTTCAAACACGCTCTAAGAGAGAATCGCTTTTGATTAAAAATTTACTCCGACCTGAAAACCCCATACATGCTTTGGCATATTGTAGCCGGATTGTTCCTCATAACTGGTTCCGGTCAGATTGCTGACAAAGACACTTGCCATATATTCCATTCCGCCAGCTTCGAATTTCTGCTCAAACCCCATGTCAACAGTGGCATATTCCTCCAGTTTTTCGCCTTTCTGGGCATCCCGTTCGCCCACATAGCGTGAACTTAACTGTAGCCATCCGTTCTCCCAGACATTATAACGTGCCAGCAGTTTGATCTTATGTTTGGGCAGCAGTGCAGGCAGATAATAGGTCCAGTCTGTTTCAAACCCGGTCTCTTCCACATCATACTCCTGGTAAACATAAGATGCCGTGGCATGAAAGCGGGATCCCAGTTTGACCGATGCTTCCAATTCTCCGCCATAGAGTTTTACATGATCAATATTGTACAGACAATTACTGCCCAGTCCCATTCCGGGGGAAGTAATGCCATTGTCATTGATAAAATCCTGAATATCATAATACCAGCCTGCGACTCTGATGGTAACTGCCTCAAAATCCCGGATGATTCCTGCTTCATATTCCCATGCGGATTCCGGTTTTAACACAGGATTTTCCAGGGACGCGCACCGCGCCCACCAGTAGTAATCTCACGGGCAGGGGAGCCGGTATGACCGGCTCACAGCAGCATAAAGGGCTGTCTTTTCTGTTGCCTGAAAATCTGCTTTCAGGCTCGGATAGAATCCGTCCTCGGTTTGTTCTTTGCCGCCAGTGGGCAAGTCCTCCCCGAATTGTGAATGATACGTGTCCATGTCAATATGGTAATATCGCACGCCGGGCGTAAGGGTCCATCGTTTTCCCAATTGAATGACATCCTGAATATATGCAGATTTGACCAGATAGATAATGGGATTGCTCCCGGGCTGTCCCAGTTCCTGATATTCCGCACCGAGCGTCAGCCAATGGGAGTTATCAAACAGCTTAATATCTCGATACTCTGCAATATATCCCCGGGTCTCATCGTCGCTGAACACATCCTCGGAAAAATTTTCTCCTCTGTACTGGCTGACCCAGCGCCTGCCGCTTGTGATAAATCCGTGCATCTTAAAGGTTCCTGGGCCTAATGGTATCTGGAGGATAGCATCAAGATAGGTGTTATGTTTTTCCCAGTGTGGGTCGTGGTCTCCTGGAAACTGGGGGCCGGGAAGATGCCTGAGCTGATCCGCATCTTTGACAAAATCAGGATAATCAGAATCATAATCATCACGGCCCGGATCATTGATCACCGGAAAGCCGTAAAGCACATCAGCATATTTTGCGCCGATGCTGAAACTTGCCTCATGGGGTAGATGGAATGTCAGATGTCCGTTGAATGAATCCGTTTCCTGAAAATTGTTTCTGAGATATCCGTCGGTCTCCTGCCTGCTTGCTGAAAAATGATAGGAGAGGATATTTGCCGCGCCGCCGGTCATGGAGGCGGACAGATTGTAAGTATCAAAGTCTCCGTAACCAGACCTGATTTTTACATCAGGTCTGAGTTCATCTGTCTTTTTTCCCTTTTTGGTGATGATATTAATGACACCGCCGATGGCAAAAGGATGCAGGACCGAATGTCCGCCGCGTATAATTTCTATACGCTCCACGTCATCCATGTTCAAAGTGGACCAGTCCACAATATATCTCCCCATGTGACCGGTATGATTGATCCGGCGTCCGTCAATCTCTATGACCATACGCCCCTCGTTCAGTCCGCGGATGGAGACTTCATCCCCGGGACTTGAGATTAAGGGCGTGATTCGCTGGACATCTACTCCGCCGATTTCGGTCAGCACATCCGTAAGGGTGCGGACTTCTCCCGGCTTTTTGAATTCATCTGTTTTGATCACGGTCTTATCCGTTGTGATCTCAACACCGGGCTGCGGCGCGATCACTGTGAGCGTGTCAAGATAAACCGAATCAGTTTTCTCTTGTTCAGCCTGCAAAGGACAGGCAATCAGACCCATAGCAACAAGAAGCGCACACATCAGCCTGATACTTCTTAGCAGTGGTAATTTTTCAATTTTTGCCATTTTTTTCCTTACTTAACGCTATGTGCAACTTATAATGCCACAAAGGCACAAAGGCACGAAGTCTCACGAAGATTCTTTGTGTGTCTTCGCGTCTTTGTGGTATTCTCTGTCTGTCCGAGTTCTCTCCGGTTAAAAAAAGTTGCAGATGGCGTTTACTTAATTTTTCTGTAAATGCTCATGATCCGCCGGTCTCAACGAACCATGAAAGTGAAACCGGATAAGAAAAGGAAAATGATTCGTTTCATCTTAGTTTATTCCGAAAACGAACACTGCACGCATGACGTGCTTATCATAATTTTCTGTAGCATCATTTATTTCATGCTGTACCCGTAACATCCATGTGCCAGGATGGGTTATTTTCACCTTGGCGGTTCCTTGTTCATCTGTCTCTGTAAAATAGGCATAAGTATTCGGATTTTCGGTGAAGCCGTCAAATGTCGCATAAACATTTGTGGAAAGCGGCTTTCCGTCAAAGAGAATTTTGCTGATTATAACGGATTTAGGGGAGGACCGGCCAAACCCTGTATGGGCGGCATATTTGTAGCAGCTTTTTTTTAACCGAAAAGAGAATGCCACAAAGACACGAAGACACAAAGAGACACGGAGAGCTTTCGTGAGACTTCGCGCGTTTGTGCCTTCGTGGCATTATAAGCCGCGCATCGCGTCAGTTTTTTCCGGAATGACAGTCGGAGAAAACAGCATGTTCTGATATGATAATTTCAGAAAGTTACGTTCTCCCCTGAATCCGTTATAATTAGGTCAATCCCCCTATAATTAGGTCAATCCCCCGCGGGCAGCAGGCGGGTATTTTATTTATTGGGAAATCTCTAAGAAGAACAGAATTGCAAGCGCCTAACACCTAACGCCTAACCCACCTATGAAAACTCCCTTTGTATTTGTTCCATCCATTCTGATGTCTTCACCTCTTCCGAGGGATAGAATCCGGGCGCAAATGGTTTGATATCTATCACCGGGCTTCCGTCAACCGCGTCCAATCCTTTTACTATCAAAATGTTTCCCTTTCGTTCCACCAGTTGAACCACGGTTGTAAGAACAGGATTGGGACGGGCAGGGCTGCAAGTGGCGAAAATGCCCATGAGCGGCAATTCTTTTCTTCCCATGGGATGAATTTTTGTAAGAGAGCGGCTTTCAGAAGGAATCTGATGCGCCCAGTAGAGAACCATCACATGAGAAAAATCTTCAATGCCTTCTAAAATGCCTTCCAATTCTTTTTCAATAATCACCTCGGATTCTTTTTCACGTATTTCATGAATCTTTTTTTTTGCCTGGGCAAATTTTTCCTGTAATTCAATATCATCTGAGCCGACTTTCAGAAGCGGTTCCTTTATTTCGTTTCTTACTATCCCCACAGGCATGAGTGTAACCTCGCCTGACTTTCCCATTTGTTGTGACATAGCAAACCGTCCTTTTTTTAACTATATGAAATTATAAAAAATTACTAAAAAAGTGCAGAAAAAAAGGATAAGAAAAGGAAATTTTTTCCCTTTCTTATCCGACTTCCTTGTAGTTCTTACATTAAAATCACATCCCCCACATAAGGCCCTGTGAAATTCTAATTTATCGGGACAACAACAGGATAGCCCTGATAATGCTCTATTCCCACGGTTACTCCGTAAACCGCTTCAATGATTTCAGGCGTAATATCATCGCGGTCCCCCGCAGCAAATATGAGGCCGTCTTTAAGGAAAATAAATTTATCTGAATAACGCAGAGCCATGTTGAGATTATGCATGGTCATCACGGCCGAGACCTGATGTTCTTCCACAACTTCCCTGATGATTTTAAGAATTTCAATCTGATTTTTCAAATCAAGGCTGCTGGTAGGCTCATCAAGCAGGAGAAGCCTCGGTTCCTGCACCAATGCCCTGGCAATACATATCTTCTGAAGCTCTCCCCCGCTCATCTCATTGATATATCTGAGTGCGAGAGACTCCAAACCGAGTTTCCTGATCGCGGCGTTTACGATTCGCAAATCATGTTCAGAGATATTAAATCTGACATGGGGTTTTCTGCCCAGCAAAATAGCATCAAACGCGGTCATCCGGTTGGAGTCGCTTCGTTGCGCCACATAGCCCAGCCGTTTGGCGATCTCTGTTCGCCCCAGTTTCAGAATGTCCTCATTTTCAATAAGAATCGAACCGGCTCCGGGCTTGAAGATGGCGTTCATACATTTCAGAAGTGTGGTTTTTCCAACACCGTTGGGGCCCATAATGGTGACGAGTTCATTGCAGTTCACTTCAAAACTGATATCATTCAGAACGTTTTTGCTGCGGTAATTAAATGCAACGCCGTTCACCTCAAGCATCATCGTCTGTACCCCCTGACAATCAGATAAATAAAAACAGGCGCTCCCATAAACGAAGTGAGAACAGCAACCGGGAGCGTATGCGGCGATATCATTAAGCGGGCCGCAGTATCCGAGGCAAGCAGGAGAATCCCGCCGGCCACGCAGGTTCCGGGTATCAGAAAACGCTGATCATCACCGATGAGACGCCGCACCATATGCGGACACACAAGGCCGACAAATCCGATAATACCGAGAAATGCAACAATCATTGACGTAAGCAGAGAAGCGCAGAACATGCCCAGCATCCGCACTCGGTCCACATTCACCCCCAGTCCTTTGGCCGTCTCATCTCCCGCGTTTATGGCATTGTAATTCCACTGGTTAAACATAAAATACACAACGGATAATACCAGAACCGCGGTCATCAGTCCGAGTTCATTCCAACTGGCCCTTGCCACATCTCCGAATGTCCAGAAAACCATTGCCGCCAGTTCTATGTCATCTGCAAAATACTGGATAAACACAGTGGCGGAGGTAAAAAGCGAACCCAGTCCTACGCCTGTGAGAACCATCACTTCGGGGGATGATCCCCGGATTCTTGAAACACCGATAATAATGCCCGTGGCAATGAGACTGAACATAAATGCCATAAATGTGGTAAAATAAGGATGAATGATTTTCACAGCACTTGCACTGCTGCTTTGCATGACGCCGGTTCCCATAATCATCACGGACAATGCAGCGCCGAAGGCTGCGGCATGAGTGATGCCCAGGGTAAACGGCGCGCCCAGGGGATTCCTAAGAACAGACTGCATCACTGCTCCGGCAACGGCCAGTCCAATTCCCGCGACAATCGCTGTGAGCGACTGGGGCAGCCGGATGTTCCAGATAATAATATCCCACTGCTTTGACAGGCTGTTCCCCATGAGGGTCTGTATCACTTCGGCCGGAGGAATGTGAACCGCTCCCAGGGAAATGGATAAAATAAAAAGAATCGCGAGGAGAACAACTCCGCTGATAATCAATGAAACCTTTCTGCTGATGTAACGTTTATACTCTGTCGGAAATTCAACACAGGTAAGATGCATATTCTTAAATTTTCCTCTCTGAAAAATTTTGCTCCGGAGTGCCAAACTTTCAGTTCGTAGTTCCGCGTTTAGGCGGTGTCACACCGCCTAAACGCGGAACTACGAACTGAAGAACTACGAACTGAAGAAATGCCTTAAAGGGAAAGTCTGGTAAAAACCTTTCCCTGGAAAGTTTTGTTCATCTCATCAAACACAGGCGTTCCCAGCAAAAATGTGTAAATTTCATCTGCCTTATCCCCGGGACTGATATCCCTGAACCTTTCCGGATAGAGAATGGTTCCCACATAATAGGCGTCAGCCAGGATTGAACCAAAATTCTGAGCATACCAGTTGTAAGGAAGAACACCATAAACTTGTCCTGATTTCACAGCCGTCAGTTGCTGATACGCGGGATCATGTTTCAGTTCATTCACCGCGCTTGCTTCCGGGGCTGAAATCAGCGACGCGAGATCAACAAAAAGGATGTCCGGGTCCCATTTGATAATTTTTTCTTTTGCCACGTTTGCATGGGAAAGTTCGGACAGACGTTTTCCAGAATCATAAGCGACATTTCCTGAATGGGTAAGCATAAATGGCGGATATGTCGGTTCTGTGGAGCGGAGACCCAGGGGGCCTTTGAATCCGATACCGCCCACATAACAGGATTTTCTGTCTGCATTGTCAATATCTGCTGTCCTTTTATCCAAATCCTGAATGATCCGGTTAAAAAAGGAAATGACGTTCTCCGCCCGGGTTTCTTTGCACATCACCTTAGCGATTATTCTGAGGGACTGGTACATATCTTCCCGGTAATTGGAAAAGTCTCCGTGATTCAGAACAATCACCGGAATACCGGTCTTGTTTTGAAGCTCAACCGGGTCATGCCCCGAGTTCGCAAAAGTCTTAAAGATCACCTGCGGCATGGGATTCAGACTGACAATCAGTTCGGGATTGTCATTTCCTCGAAATTCTCCGAAAATCGGGTAATCTTTGAATTGCGGGTTTGCAATGGCGTAAGGTCTTGTTTTCAAATCTGACTCCCGCTTTTCCATGTCATCTGCCGCGACAATCTTATTCTGTAATTTCAGATAAGTGAGAAATCTCAGACATCCCGGGCCTGAACAAATCACATGCTCAGGACATTTTGGCACTGTGACCTTACGCCCTGCTCCGTCTGTGACGGTGATGGTCTGAGAATCCCTGTCCGATGCCAGGCTGCTATTGCCTGCCATATAAAATATGAGAACAATTGCCGGAACAGACAGTAATATTCTTGTAATAATCTTCCTCATTTTGCACATCCTCTGTTTTTTACAATGCGCTTTTACATTTTAACTAACTGTTTTTATAAATGTTTTTAATAAAAAACCTCAGCCGTCTCATGTGGCAATAAAAAAAGCCACGAAAGCATTCGCGGAATTTTTTTTCCGTCCACAGCCTTCGTGGCTTTTTGATTATTTATTTGTCAGTAGCTCGAAAAGTTTTCAGGCTGTCGCGGGGCGGACACGACGGACGGGGGAGAAACCCGGCTTTTTCCGGCCGGGGAGACACTTCGTCCGGGAAAAAAGCCGGGTTTCTTTGCCGTCCCGCATACAGCCCGGAAACTTTTCGATCTGCTGATAGTGTTAAAGCTATTTTTTTTAATGCATGTGATTTCGTATCACATAATGAAACATTTCTTTTAAAATAGAAAATAATAATTGTCAAGTTTAAATTTTGAAGATGGAAAATAAGCGAAACGCTCTCTCTCAAAATATTCCGCCTCGGAAATCAGTTGAACCGAAAAAGAACTCAGAGCCTTTGTTCCATTGATTTTTTATTTCTGAAAATCTCTATTACACAGTCAATTTTAAGAGCAATAATATATGTCAATAAAATATAATTCAACCTATTGACAATCCATTTTCAAAAGCATAATATCCGTTATAAAATTTAATAGATAAGGAGGAAAGATAACGATGAATGAATTGAGTAATCTTCCGCTAATCTTTTGATAAAATTTTGATGGAAGCAATTTTTTTTATTGTAGGTTGGGTTGAGGAACGAAACCCAACATTTCCGTGGTCCGTCAACATGAGCGATGATCATTGGTGTTGGGTTTCGTTCCTCAACCCAACCTACGCAACTACGCAACTGAAGCGGGTCAGTGAGCCGCTTCAGTTCGTTGCAAAGGATGTCTGCGAAATTCTGACTGTTCAGAATCATCGCGACGCTCTTGCAGGACTCGATGATGACGAAAAGGGGGTAGCCAAAATCTACACCCCGGGCGGTATTCAGAAAATGCTTACACTTTACGAACCCGGGTTTTATACCCTGCTGATTCGTTCAAACAAGCCAGAAGCAAAACCGTTCCGGCGATGGGTGACACATGAAGTGTTACCGTCAATCCGAAAAACCGGTTTTTATTCTTTAGCGGACAGTGTGCAATCCCCAAAAATTAAATCTCTGAGTCACATGGCAGAAGACGATGCAGCAGTGGAAAAAATGTTCCGGAAACGAAAAAAACTGCTCACGGAACTCGGATTTGACAAAAGCGAGGCGGTGCTGAAGGCTATTGAATCCATACGCAAAGACACGGGCATTGATCTGGCCGGGCGTTTCGGATTCGACATTGCAGAACTAAAACAGCGTGTTTCCGGAACACCGGAAGGGTTACACAAAAAAGAGCCGTCCGGATCCGTTTCCGAAACAGCGGAAAAGTCCCACAGGAACACAGAATCCGGATCAGGCTCCTGTGTTCCGAAAAATTACAAAGGATGGAATCTCAAGACACGGGGCAAAAACAAAAAAGGAGAGGACATCTTCAATCTGACGAAAAAGATCGGGGGAAAAAACGACAGAAATACCTCGGGGTATGGGATCAGGAAAAAGCTGACCGGATCATTGATGAACTGAACCGGAAATACGAATCAGAAGAGAAAGCATCTTTCTGAAATATGTTCCCGTCACAAAAGCCCCTGTTTTCAGGACACGCAAAGCCGGAGCTTTGCGGACAAGTGCGTTATATTCCCATCACAAAAGCCCCTGTTTTCAGGACACGCAAAGCCGGAGCTTTGCGGACAAGTGCGTTCTCAAACCGGAGTTTGAGAACGAGGGGGAAGTGTTCTGAACACTGGATACAAACTTTATAACCATTTTGAATCAATAAATTAAATATCGGAGCGTATATATATTCAGAACACCACCGAATTCAGTACCAGCAGATCGAAAAATTCGGAATATTTCACTGAAAATCTCCCCGGCTCTTTTCTCGGAAAAAAGGGGAGATGCCAACTGTCCGGACGCTCTCGTTCCTTTTGTAAAGGGACCCAAGGGATTTTCGATCTGCTAAGTATATCTCATTTAAAAGCGTGTTTTTGCCGACGGCCGGAACTGATCAAAAAAGGGAGGAAAACTATGGAACAGAATGAATTTATAAAACAAATCAACATTAAGGGTCAGGAATATAATATTTCAGATATCAACAAGATTGAAGAAAAGGGAATGGCTGATATAAAAAGGCTGCCTTTTTCAGTCAAAATTCTTGTTGAAAATCTTTTGAGAAAACTGGATGGCCGTGTTGTCACAGAGGAAGACCTGCTGAATATCGCGGGTTGGAAAAAGCAATATGACGCGCCTGTGGAAATACCGTATCACCCCGCGCGGGTGCTGATGCAGGATTTTACCGGCGTGCCCGCAGTTGTTGATCTTGCGGCCATGCGGGATGCTGTAAAAACCCTTGGCGGCGATCCAAAAAAAATTAATCCGCTGATTCCGGTGGAACTGATTGTGGATCATTCTGTGCAGGTGGATTATTACGGCACCAAAAATGCGCTGACCAAAAATGTAAAAAAGGAATATGAACGCAACCAGGAACGATACGGACTTTTGAAATGGGCCCAGAAAAGTTTTGATAATTTCAGAGTTGTTCCGCCAAATTCAGGGATATGTCACCAAGTAAACCTGGAATATCTGGGGCGGATAATCATTACCGAGGAACTCAACGGAAACCTCATGGCTTACCCGGATACCGTGGTGGGTACGGATTCCCACACAACCATGATCAACGGCATCGGGGTCATGGGCTGGGGCGTGGGCGGAATTGAGGCTGAAGCGGTGATGCTGGGGCAGCCATATTATATGTCAATTCCCCAAGTGATCGGTTTCAAAATGGTCGGAGAACTGAAACAAGGCGTTACGGCCAGTGATCTTGTGCTGACGGTCACGGAGATGCTTCGAAAAGAAAATGTCGTGGAAAAATTTGTGGAATATTTTGGCCCGGGAATGAAAAATCTGACCATTCCTGACAGGGCCACCATCGCCAATATGTCCCCCGAATACGGCGCGACCATGGGGTTTTTTCCTGTGGATGAAAAAACCATAGAATATATGAAAATGACCTATCGGGAAGACCGCGCGGAAATTGCCGAAGCCTGCACAAAAGCCCTGGGACTTTTTTACACCGGAGAAAACGACCCGGAATATACCCGGGTACTCGAACTTGATCTTTCAACGGTCGGTCCGTCCCTGGCCGGTCCGGCCAGACCCCAGGACAGAATCGCTTTGAAAGACATGGAGAAAAATTTTCATGAAATTCTGCTCGGATGCAAACATGAAAGAGATGCGGACCTGGAAAATATCTCCACTTTTCATGACGAATCAGGAACCATGACATCCCGGGACGAAACCTGCGTGCCCGGGGATAAAAGAATGTATGAGGTGAACCTGGGAGGAACAACAAAAATAGGAGACGGGAGCATCGTCATTGCCGCAATCACCTCATGTACAAACACCTCCAATCCTTTTGTTTTGCTCGGGGCAGGATTGTTGGCAAAAAAAGCAGTCGAGAAAGGGCTGAAGGTCCCGTCTTATGTGAAAACATCACTTGCGCCAGGTTCCAAAGTGGTCGTGGATTATCTTGAAGACGCGGGACTGATGCCGTATTTTGAGGCCCTCGGATTTCATCTTGCAGGATTCGGCTGCGGCACTTGTATTGGCAACAGCGGCCCCCTGCACCCGGAGATAGAACGGGCAATTTCTGAGAATGATCTTTTTGTTGCCTCGGTTCTTTCGGGGAACAGAAATTTCGAGGCCAGAATCCATCAGGCCATCAAAGGAAATTTTCTGGCATCCCCCATGCTGGTGGTGGCGTTCGCCATTGCAGGAAGAATTGATGTTGATCTCACAACGACTCCCATGGGGTATAGCCCGAACAATGAAGCGATTTATCTCAAGGATATCTGGCCCGGGTCTGATGAGATCGCACCGCTTGTAAAAGCACATGTGAAACAGGAATTTTTTAAAGCAGAATACGAAAAAATTTTTGACGGAGATACATTCTGGAAGGAACTCCCTGTTGCGGAAAGCACGACATACAATTGGGATGAGGCATCAACCTATATCAAAAATCCGCCGTATTTTGAAAATTTCAATCTCGAATTGAATCCGCGTTCTGATATTGTCAACGCAAGAGCAATGCTTTTGCTTGGCAATTCAGTGACAACTGACCATATCTCTCCTGCGGGTGCCATCCCGGAGGAATATCCCGCGGGCCAATACCTTATTGGAAAAAATGTCTCGTCTGAGGATTTCAATTCCTATGGTTCCAGAAGAGGAAATCATGAAGTCATGATGCGGGGGACCTTCGGAAATATCAGGATAAAAAATCAGCTTGTAAAGGGAAAAGAAGGGAGTTTCACAAGGAAGTTTCCCGAGGACAGCGAGATGTTTATCTATGATGCCGCAATGAAATACAAAGACGAAGGCACGCCGTTGGTGGTGCTGGGCGGCAAGGAATACGGAACCGGCTCTTCAAGGGACTGGGCTGCAAAAGGAACAACCCTTCTGGGGATACAGGCCGTCATTGCTGAGTCCTACGAGAGAATTCACCGAAGCAATCTTGTGGGCATGGGTGTGCTGCCGCTGACGTTCAGACAGGGGCAGGGATGGGAAAGCCTCGGACTGGACGGTTCGGAGACATTCTCTGTCAGGGGAATCTCAGAAATGAAACCGAGAAAGGTCTTGCAGGCAAAAGCAGTACGAAAGGACGGAACCGAGGTGAGTTTTGAGGTGGTTGTCAGGCTGAACACGGAGATTGAGGTGGCGTATTTTGAAAATGGGGGCATTCTGCCCTATGTGATGAGGAAAATTTTGAAAGAACAATAAGCCTGGTGCTTTCTTTTCGCTACAGGGATTTTGTATAAGAAAAGGATTATAAGAAGAGGATGCGGTCCTTTTACTATGAAAATATATTTTGAAAAGCCGGGTTTTTGTCTGCTGACATTTTCATGGCCGGGGGCGAAAAGGGTATGTCCCACCTTTTACACAAGGACAGGTTTTATGTGTAAGAGGCGGGGACATATCCGTTTTTTTCGCCACAAAGGCACGAAGGCACGAAGTCTCACGAAGTCTGTTTGTGGTTTCTTTGTGGCTGATTTTCTCGGATAAGAGGCGGGGACATATCCGTTTTTTTTGCCACAAAGGCACGAAGGCACGAAGTCTCACGAAGTCTGTTTGTGGTTTCTTTGTGGCTGATTTTTTCGGATAAGAGGCGGGGACATATCCGTTTTTTTCGCCACAAAGGCACGAAGGCACGAAGTCTCACGAAGTCTGTTTGTGGTTTCTTTGTGGCTGATTTTTTCGGATAAGAGGCGGGGACATATCCGTTTTTTTCGCCACAAAGGCACGAAGGCACGAAGTTTCACGAAGTCTCTCTGTGGTTCCTTTGTGTTTTTGTGTCTGATTTTTTCGGATAAGAGGCGGGGACATATCCGTTTTTTTCGCCACAAAGGCACGAAGTCTCACGAAGTCTCTTTGTGATTCCTTTGTGTTTTTGTGGCTGATTTTTTCGGATGTGTAAAAGGTGGGACACACCCATTATAACGGATTTAGGGGAGGGCGGGAAGGCCCAGCAGGTGTGCGGCATATTTGTAGCAAATCATGTTGCAAATATGCCGCCCCCGCGGGGCTTGGCGGGGGGCCTGCAAATCTGCTGCTACAAACATGCCGCCCTTACAGGGCTTATTCGGCCCTCCTCTAAAATCCGTTATAATCAGTGGTTATCGTTTTAAAACGATCTGAGCATTGGGTTTTGACATGCCTCAATATCAGGTTTAATATTCGCTCTTTGGCATCGCTTGTCAAAGAAGGAATCTCCTCGTTATATTGCACGTCCGCATTCAGACCGGAAAATTTGAGAAGCTGCAACTCGTCTTTTGGCGGAGTAACCACATGGTAACTTCCTTTTGTGCAGCCCTTTTTTACTGACTGAGTTCCTTTGAACGTCGGGTTGCCGCAGCAATGGCATCAATAATATTTTGCCTGACCTTGTTCTCTTCCATGACCTTCAGCGCCGCCTCCGTAGTCCCTCCGGGAGAGGTGACTTTCCGACGCAGTTCTTCAGGAGATTCATCCCGCGCTTTCATGAGCTGAACAGCCCCTTCCAAAGTTGCCAGTGTCAGAACGGCTGCGTCATTCGGATCAAGCCCCACATTGATACCGGCCTGTGTCATGGATTCAGCCAGATAAAATACATATGCCGGCCCGGAACCGGAAAGCCCCGTTACCGCATCCAATTCTTCTTCTTTAAATTCAACAACCTTTCCCATCGCCTCCAGAATTGTTTTGGTCATCGTCACTTCATCGGCTGTGACATAAGCATTCGCGCTCATTCCGGACATGCCGGATAATACCAGAGCAGGGGTATTGGGCATGACCCGGATTATCGGCAATTTTTGTCTGGAACCGTCATCAAGGGGAGAATAAAGCAAAGCCTCTATTTTTCTGATGGGTATTCCCGCTGCAATGGAAATCACAAGTTTTCGATCTGATATGCCGTAGCCCTCCTGGCCTGAAATTTGGGAAAGTATCTGGTTCATCTGCTGAGGCTTGATTGCAAGCACAACAATATCACACTCCGAAAAAAGCCTGACATTATTATTCATGGTATGAATGCCGTAAGTCCCGCGCATCATATTAAGACGCTCTTCACTGATATCACTTACATATATCGTTGAAGGAGAAAATATCCCGGATTGAATGAGGGCACCCACAAACGCTTCCCCCATGTTTCCGGAGCCGATAAAACCTATTTTTTTATTTAATTCTGCCATTTGTTCTCCTTGATAGTTTTCATGTATGAAATCTGTTAAATTTTACGTTGAAATAACTTGACTTATTCTAAAAAATCAAGAATAAATATAAGGTTAAAATAATGAGTTTCGGCTTTGAACCTTTCAAAGAACAAGGTAAAACCATCAGAACCACAGATCAGACAGATGAAGGGATTGCACAGATTTTTTCAATCTTCGAAATCTGTGCTAATCTTTGATTCTGATATATAATCCAACTAATTTTTTATTATAAAAAAATCAAGCAATAAAAGGTTTTCAGATGTTTATCATTGGTCATTTTATTAAAGCAATTGCAGTTGTTCTTGAAATGGTACTAAATATATATATGCTGCTGATTATCGCCAATGCGATATTGTCATGGGTAAATCCGGATATTTACAATCCGGTTGTCCGTTTTGTCCATAATGTCACGGACCCTCTTTTGGCTCACATACGCAGAACAATTCCGGTTGTTTTCAGCGGCATTGATTTTTCACCGATTATTGTGCTTGTAGGCATTGCTTTTTTGAATAATTTTTTGGTCGGCAGTCTTTACAGTCTGGCTGCAACCTTTATGTAGAATTGAAAATTGAAAATTGAGAATTGTGGGCAAAGTATAAGGGATTTCCCCCAAAAATAAAATACCCGATTTTGTATCGGGTATGTTATTTATTTCGAATTCTCTAATGTGATGGTCTGAAATTCAAATTTATAATTTCAGATGATAACGATAGCCAGTTTCAAGTTTCGAGTTTCAAATTTCAAGTTTCAAAACAGAGGGCATATAATGGCAAAGATAGACGCTTTTTTCAAATTGATGAACGAGCAGGGAGCTTCGGATCTCCATCTCATATCGGGCCAGCCTCCCGCACTCAGGCTGAGAGGAGACCTGGAGCGGGTCAAGTACAAGGTTCTGGAAAATGACGAGTTAAAAGCCATGCTTTATGAAATTGCCCCGGAAGATAAAGTAAAAGTATTTGAAGAAACCGGGGATGTTGACTTTGGCTATGAAATCCCGGGACTTGCCAGATATCGGGCAAATTTTTTTATGCAGAAATGGGGATGTGCCGCGGTTTTCAGGGAAATTCCCAGTGATATCCTGACCGCGGACCAACTGGGACTTCCTCCTGTGTTGCGAAAACTGGCCATGCTTCCCCGGGGGCTTGTGCTGGTCACCGGCCCCACAGGGAGCGGAAAATCCACCACCATGGCAGCGATTCTTGATCTGGCGAATAAAAATCGTAAGGACCACATTCTTACTGTTGAAGACCCTGTGGAATTTGTACACAAAAGCCAGGGCTGTATTGTCAATCATCGGGAAATAGGCTCCCATACCAAGTCTTTCGGAGCGGCCCTGAAAGGTGCGCTTCGACAGGACCCGGATATTATTCTGGTGGGAGAAATGCGGGACCTGGAAACCATTGCTCTGGCTGTTGAAGCCGCGTCCACGGGCCACCTTGTCTTCGGAACCCTCCATACCAGCAGTGCCGCCAAAACCGTGGACCGTATTATCGAGGTGTTTCCGTCCAGCGAACAGGATCAGATTCGTTCCACGTTGGCAGATGGTATTCGTGCAGTGGTGGCTCAGAACCTGTTTAAAAAGAAACCCAAAGGTCGTTGTTGCGCCCAGGAAATTCTGATCGCCACTGCGGCAGTGCGCAACCTGATCCGTGAAAACAAGACCTATCAGATTGGCTCCGCCATACAGACCGGTAAAAAATACGGAATGCAGTTGTTGGATGATCACATTCAGGAGATGCTGGACAAAGGCTGGCTTTACCCGGAAGAGGCTTATCAGAAATCCATTGAAAAAGCCAGATTTGTCCCCTATTTGAAAGAAGCGCCGGATGTTCTTGATTAGCTGGCAGTTGTCAGTTTTTATTTAATTTATAATGAGCAAATAAAAGCTCCCCCTGCTGATATACGCAAAAATGCCGGACAAATCAATCAGGATGGCGGGGACCTGAACTCAGTTGAAAATATTCGACAAATCTCCCGTCATCGTTTATCTTATTGTTATATATAAAAAAATATAATGTCATATTTTAATGAAATAAGAAAATTAACTAAATCAATTCCCACATCTGTCGTTGATTTTTCACAGCCAAGAGACCGGACTTCACCACCGACACAAGCGTCCTCTAATTTCATAACAAACAAAGAACAGGGAGACTGGGCAGAAGATTTAATTTTCAGAGCAATTAATGAAGCATCTCATAATTATATTGCTGTCAGGTATGGTAAATCCGATGATTTAATAGCTGGAGAAGAGGGGTTTAATCAATTTTATAATGAATTCCAAGATGAACTGGATACAATTGGTAAAAGACCTGATTTATTAGTTTTTAAAAAAAGAAGATTTTGATTTGGAACTCGGTTATGACAAAAGCTATTGCAGGTTTAGAAATTCGTTCCGGCGCGTTTCTTATTGATAAATATGAAGAAGAAATGCAAAACAGAACGACAATACATCTTGATAAGGCAATAGAAATAAAAGACAAGATATTATCGGAATATTCAGATTTGTTAGAACACCCTAAGAAGAAACATTTTATTGAAATATTAAACGGTCTGAATAAAGATACAATAAATGCGATAAATTTCAGACGACCCAGTTGGTATGCGACAGACAGATTGTCCGAATTGTCTTTGCTTTTTAAAGACTTGAAAGAACACATTACGATTGTTCAAAAAAGAGATTATTTAAGCATTACCCCCAAAGTGGAAGATATTAAAGTTGTTTATAAATGGACTGAAAAGTTTAATGTCCCGCATTATTATTTTCAGGTATTCTTTGACAAATCTTACGGCATTTCTTTCAAAAATATATTATCCTTAGTAGCTGACCCTGAAAAGGAAGGTGAATATTACGAGATTAGCAAAGATATTAAGAATCAGAATAAGACAACAATAAAAATAAATACCCGAAAAACAACACAGGTCGCTTATAAAATAATTGAACCAGAACATAACAGTGTCAGGCGGGAAATGGGACGGGGAAGATTACTTTTCTATGTCACTTTTGAAAAAGGAACAGCATATTTGGATATTCACAGTCTGAAATCACTTTTAAATATTGAGGATTTTTAAGAGATGACTTTGGAGAAAACATACTCCCAAAAAGTTCCTTTGGCGCATCGTAAAAAATTCGCTCAGTTTTTCACGCCGGAACCCATTGCTCAGATAATGGTAAATTGGCTTTTAGGGAATGATAAGATATCCTCACTGCTTGAACCGGCATTCGGACTGGGTGTTTTTTCAAGGTTATTTTTGAAGAATCAGAAGAGAATTCAGATTACAGGATTTGATGTTGACCCTGTAATTTTTGAAATCGCAAAACAAAATTTCAATGATTTTTCAAATGTAAATTTGTTGTTGGAAGATTATATTTTCAATGATTGGGATACCAAATATGATGCAATCGTCTGCAATCCGCCATATTTTAAATTCCATGATTATCAGAACAAAAGCGCATTAGAGAAAATCAGAAATAAATTAAAAATAAATTTAAGCGGTTTTACAAATATTTATACACTGTTTCTTCTGAAATCAATATACCAGCTAAATGAAAAGGGTCGGATTGCTTATATCGTTCCTTATGAATTTCTTAATTCTGATTATGGAAAATATGTAAAAAAATATTTATTAACATCAAATACATTAAGACACATTATAATTTTTGATTTTAAACAGAATGTTTTTGATGACGCTCTGACCACAAGTGCAATTGTTTTACTTGCAAAAGATAAAAATGACAAACATATTTGTTTTTCCAAAATAAATGATATCAGACAACTAAATGAAATATCAACGATTATTAATGAATATCCAAATACAATTGGAAAAAATACAATAGATAAAAAAGTTCTGAATCCCAATATTAAATGGAGAACATATTACCAGAGACAACGAAGCCAGGAGTATAAAAATTTAATTCCTTTTAAAGACATGGCAAAAGTAGTTCGGGGAATTGCAACAGGCGCAAATGACTATTTCGCATTTAACAAGGAAAAAGCAAAAAAATATTCAATTAATGAAAATTTTTTATTACCCTGTATAACCAAATCAAAAGATACGGACACATCTTTATTTACTTCGGAACACTTTGAAAGACTTAAAAAAAAGAATGCCAATATTTATTTATTTAATGCCGGAAAAAAAATAACAGATGAAAATGTTCTGCGTTACATTGACATTGGCTTGCAGGCAGGTATTCATCAAAAATATCTGACATCAAAAAGAAACCCCTGGTATTTGCTTGAAAACAGACCGCCCGCCCCCATATGGGCAGGTGTGTTTAACAGAAATGGAATAAAATTTGTTCGTAATGAGGCAAAAATAAGTAATCTGACAGCTTTTCATTGTATATATCCGGTCAGCAATCTGTTCAGCAATGTTGAGACGGATCTGCTGTTTGCATATTTGTTAACAGATATTGCAAAACAGATTTTTAATGATAACAGACGGGAATACGGAGACGGGCTAAAAAAATTTGAGCCGAATGATTTGAATAATGCGCTGATGTTAGATTTGTCAGTATTAGACAACAAATTAAAAAAACGCATTTTAAATTTATATGCACAATACAGAGAATCAATAATTAATAATGTCGAAAATACAGAATATGTTGAAAACATAAATGAAGTTTTAAAAAAGGTTTACAAAAAATGAACCGGCGCTGTAGCGGACGTGAAAAAAGCCTGCGCCGGTGGATTTATCGTTAGCTGACAACTGACACAATGCTTCACTGACAACGCTTCAGTGACGGAGGTGTTATGAGAAAACAGGAAATTGACTTTATTCTTACCAGGATGCTGGATGCCTACAGCAGTGTGTCCGATCTGAACATTACTGTGGGCAAGCCGTTTCAGGTGGAGAGCGCGGGTCAGCTCGTGGGAGTTGATCTGGATCCGCCTTTTGAAGAACTGACACCCTTTCAAACCGAAATTTTCTCGCTGAACCTGGTGAACGGGGACCGCCGCCTCACAGAGACGCTTTTGAAAGAAGGCTCCTGCGACTCGGCTTATGCGCTTCCGGGCAAGGCCCGTTTCCGGGTGAATATTTTTTCCCAGCGGAGCAAATACTCCATTGTTCTCCGGCAGCTTTCAACCAAAATTCCCAGCTGTAAAGACCTGAATCTTCCTGAACCGTTTTATAAAATGGCCCAGGAAAAAAACGGTATTATTTTTGTCACGGGATCCACAGGAAGCGGAAAATCAACATCTTTGGCCGCGGTTCTCAATGAAATGAACGAGACCAAAGCAGCCCATATCGTGACCCTTGAGGATCCTGTGGAATTTTCGCATCCGCATAAAAAGGCAACATTTAATCAACGGGAAATGGGAAATGATTTTGATACCTTTGCCAGCGGTCTCAGGGCTGCCCTCCGCCAGGGACCCAAAGTGATTCTCATCGGTGAGATGCGTGACAGGGAAACAGTGGATATCGGTCTCAGCGCTGCTGAAACCGGCCATCTTGTCGTAAGCACGCTTCATACAGTGGACGCGGGCCAAAGCATTGACCGTATCCTCGGTATGTTCAGTATAGAAGAAGAGAAACAAATACGCATCCGGCTTGCAGGTACGATTCGCTGGATTGTATGCCAGAGACTTCTTCCCAAGGTGGGAGGCGGAAGAGTGGCGGCTTTTGATATCATCGGAAGCAATATGCGGATCAGAGACACGATCCTGAACGGAGAGTCCGAAGGAAAGACGTATTACGAGATCCAGCAGGCGAGCAAAAGCTTCGGCATGGTCACCTTTGATGATCATATGATAGAGTTGTACGAAAAAGGGCTTATCACTGAGGAGACGGCTCTGGCTTACTGTTCGCGTAAGGGAATTGTGGGCCGGGGAGTTGATATGGTCAAAAGTAAGCGCGGTGAGGCCACCACTGATATTGAAAATCTGGAAATGGATATGTCATAGGAGAGAATAATTTATGGATGTTGTATGTGATAAGTGCCAAAATAAATTCAATATCCCTGATAAAAAGCTTGAAAAAATTCCCGAAGGAAAGGTTTTCACAGTTCCCTGTCCTAAATGCAAAAATAAAATCTCGGTCAGGAAAGAACCTGCAGATGCTTCACCGGATAAGCAACCTCCGGTCAAAGCTGAAAAAACGGCTCCTCCCCCGGAGCCGCCCCCCTCTGAGCCGCCCCCGGATGACGATGATGCCAATGGTGACGATGATGCTTCATCAGGTAATCCGTTTGATTTCCTGGAAGAAGGAACGAAAACCGCTCTCTTGTGTGAGGGAGACGCGGCTGTAAGGGCTAACATCAAGGCTGTATTGGAAAAAATGGAATACCACACATCAGAGCCGGCGACCCACCGGGATGCTCTCAAGCAAATGCGCTTTCATGACTTTGACCTTGTGCTGCTAAATGAACGATTCGGTACCCGGGATCCGGATGTGAACCATGTTCTCAAGCATCTGGAACAGCTCCCTATGGTCACGCGGCGTGATATGTTTATTGCGCTTATTTCCGAACGGTTCCGCACCATGGACAATATGATGGCGTTCAATAAGAGCGTCAATCTTATTATCAACGCTAAGGACATTAATAATATGGAGAAGGTCCTCAGACGCGGTGTGAACGACAATGACGCTTTTTATCGGGTTTACAAAGAATCACTGAAAAAGATAAAAGGTTAAAATCGAAAAGGACTGAATTTGATATGGAATATACCTGCACTGACTATCGAACAGAAATGATTCTTCTGGGCTTGGAAAGACGACTGAATCAGGAAGATCTGAGCGAAGAAGAAAGACGTGCCATTCTTTCGGAAATCCGGAAGCTTGAGGAAAAAATGGGACTTGATTAATTGCGGAAGTGAGAAGTGAAAAATTCTGACAGCCGCTGTCATGTTTCATTGTGACCGCAGGGTCATGTCCGTTTAAGGTCTCAGATAACAATAAAATATATCTGAAAAAATACAACGGACTCAACATTTTATTTTGGAAAATTTAATATGAATATTATTGAAATTGCCCCCGGACTCTCACTTATCCCGCTGGATCAGGATATTCCCGGATTCGGTTCTTTTATCGGCTCGTGGCTTTATAAGGGCGAAAAGACGTTTTTGGTGGATGTCGGACCTGCCGCGACTGTCCCCCTGCTCATCAGGGCTTTGGAATCTGTGGGCGTAAAATCACTTGATGCGATACTTCTGACCCATATCCATATTGATCACGCCGGAGGAATCGGAGACCTTGTCTCCCGGTTCCCTGACACACCTGTTGTTTGCCATAATTCCGGTATCCCTCATCTTAGCGATCCCTCCCGCCTGTGGAAAGGAAGCGTGAAAACCCTCGGTGATGTTGCCCGAAGCTACGGACCCATCCGGGCTGTCCCGGGAGCGTTGCTTCGTGATGCTGCTCAGTTTCATGATCACGGAATCAAGTGTTTTATGACTCCGGGACATGCGCCCCATCACGTCAGCTATCTCATTGGTTCCTATCTTTTTGCAGGCGAGGCAGGCGGATGTTACAGTGAACTTCCTGACGGCACTTTCTGTTTAAGACCGGCCACGCCCCCCCGATTTTTTCTGGAAACAAGCATCCTAAGCATAGATACACTGATGGCTGTTCCCCATGACCTCCTTTGCTATGGTCATTTCGGTGCCACAAGAAAAACCCCTCAGCTTCTTAAAATTCACAAACGCCAATTAGTTGAATGGGCTGATATTATTCGGAGACAGATGCAGTTTGATCAGGGACAGAATCTTGTGGAACACTGTATGAAACTGCTGCTAAGAAAGGACCCGCTGCTTGCCGGATGGAATGAAATGGATCCCCAAGCTCAGGAGCGGGAACGCTTTTTTTTCCGCAACAGCATACGAGGCTTCATAGGATACCTTAAAGAAAAAGAGAAGTGAGAAGTGAGAAACAGATCTGTAACTCTCAATTCTCAATTCTCAATTCCTTATGTCCTCATTTTTTCATAAATAATGCGGAGTCCTTCCAGGGTAAGGGTGGAATCCACGATTTCAATGGTCTCGCAAACATTCGCCATGAGCGGCGCAAGTCCCCCTGTTGCAATAATTCGGGGAGAGGTTTTCATTTCCACGCCCATGCGGCGGACTATCCCGTCAACAAGACCTGCATATCCATAAATAATACCGGCTTTTATACTTCCCGCGGTATCTTTGCCAATCACTTTTTCAGGGGCTGAAAAAATTTCAACTCTGGGCAGCTTGGAGGCATTTTTGAACAGCGCTTCGGAGGCGATCATAATTCCGGGACTGATGGCTCCGCCAAGATATTCCCCTTTTTCCGAAATCGCGTCAAAAGTTGTGGCAGTGCCAAAATCTATTACAACAAGGCTGGCTTTATATTTATCATACGCGGCAACAGCATTGACAATCCGGTCTGCCCCCACTTCAGCGGGATTGCTGTAACGTATTGGCATTCCCGCGACAGTTTTGGCGTCAACCCAGTACGGCTCATGGTTCAGATATTTACGACAGAAAGAATCTAAAATGCTCATCATGGGCGGGACAACACAGGAAATGATTGTCTTGTGAACATCTTCGGAACTCATGCTGCTTCCTGCGAAAAGAGATGTTGCAAGGACATAAAACTCATCTTCTGTTGAATTCCTTTCTGTGCGTATTCGCCAGTCTTTCACCATCTGTTTGCCATCATAGATACCCATTACGGTGTTTGTGTTTCCGACATCAATAACAAAGAGCATAATTAACATTCCCTGATTGTAAAGGTTTTTGCAAAAAAGCTTGTCTGAAGGTATGTTTTGATTATATCATCATAATGATATGTCAAAGGGTTGGCTTTTTTCCTTGCATGATATTTCAATATGGATTAGTAAATAACACTTATTGAGTGTATCATTTTTCACCTGAATTTTCTTCCCTAAAGAATATTTCAAACAGAAACAATATGTCAGCATATTTGATGAGGCAGGTGATTGTCAACACTGTTTTTTAAGAAAGTGTCAGGTGTTAAGTGTTAAGTGTTAAGTGTTAAGTGTTAAGTGTTAAGTGTTAAGTGTTAAGTGTCACAAAAGACTCTGGGCTTTTTATGTTTCGTTGCGAACGCAGAGTCATGACCGTTATAGAGAATTTAACAAGAAAGGAGACCAGGAAAAAATGAAAGGATTATGGTCATGGTTTGGCAATCTTAATCTCAAGTTCAAGCTTCTTATTTTTGCCCTTTTGCTCAGTCTTGTGCCCATCATTGTTGTTACCTATCTTCTGAACAGCTCTTCGGCAGAGGCGATTACTGAGGGTTTTAAAAACAGGGTTCAGGCCATCCGGGATTCTCGCGTGGCGCATATTTCTGACTGGTTCGAACAAATGGGAACAGAGGCAAGATATCTGGCCGGAACCCGTCGGGTCGCTGATGCTGCTCAGAAGCTGGCCCCATTGTTCAGAGAATTGGGAGAAACAGGCGCACGCGCGGCTATCGGAGATATTTATTCAGAATCCCCTTTTCATAAGGCATATCGGGAAGCAGAACCCACTTTCAAACAGTTTGCGGAAAATTACGGATTACATGATATTCATTTAATTGACAATGATGGTAATATCTTGTTGACTGCGGCCAGGCGTGCGGATATCTTCACAAATCTTACGTCAGGTCCTTATTCCAATTCCAACTTGGCAAAACTTTTTCAAAAGGTCAAACGAGCCCCCGCAGCCTATGTGGAACTGGGTCTTTTTGAGTTTTACCAGCCAGCCAACAATGTGGAGGTATTCATTGCATCTCCGATTCTGGCAGGCGGAACCCATGTGGGTATTCTTGCTTTTCAGCTTCCTTATGAGGAAATGAATAAAATTCTCCAGGAACGCCAGGGGCTGGGAGAAACAGGTGAATCATACATGGTCAACCTTGGCGATCTTCTTATGCGTTCTGATTCCCGGTTCTCTTCTCAGAGTACGATTCTTAAACAAAAAGTGGATACCGAACCTGTGAGACGCGCTGCAAGAGGGGAAACAGGAATTATAATTGCAAAAGATTACCGAGGTGTCGAGGTCATCTGTGCTTATCAGCCGTTTGAAATATTGGGGATAAAAGAGGCGATTCTTACAAGTATTGATTTGGAAGAGGCAATGATACCCGTTGCCGAGATGGAACGGACAGCTTTCTTTATTGCAATAATGACCATTGTACTGGTCGTTGTTCTTGCATTGTTTATGGCAAACCTGCTTGCCGGGCCGATTACCCGTATTGCAGTAATGATCAACAAGATTGCCACAGAACGAGATTTCACCCTTGAAATTCCCATTGAATATGAGGATGAGATCGGTAATATGGCCGCGGAGGTCAACGCACTGATGCGAGTCCTGAATAATGCCTTCGTCATGGTGGATGACAGCGCCCGAAAAATAGATGAAAACGCCAGTGAAGTGTTCCAGCGTGCCTCTGCCAACAGAGAACGTGCTGAAAATCAGGAAAAAGAAGTCATAGAATCAGAAAAGATACTCAAAGCAATGGGAGCCACTGCGGGTGAAGTTCAGAAAGCCTCCTACGCTCAGAGGGATGCTGCAAATTTGTCCAGTCAGCATATCGGAGAGTTTGTGGAAGCATTGGATAAAGTGGAAGATGCTTCCAAAGGCCAGGCCAATGAGGTGGCGGTTGCCACGGACCGGGTTGTCGCCATGGGTGAAACCGGTGCTATTGTTGTGGCTACGGCAGGAAAACAGGGTGAAGCAGTGGCAAAAGTAACCGCGGCTGTTGATGAATTTGCAAGGGCTGTGGAAGAAATGACCCAGATTGCGGTTCGGTCCACAGAGCATGGAAGACAGGTTTTGGAGGCTGCAAATGAAGGAACATTGTCAGTCAACGCGACCGTTGAAGGTATGCGGGCCATTGCCGAATCTTCGGATCAGATTTCAGAGATCATTTCCGTAATCACTGAAATTGCAGAGCAGACCAACCTGCTTGCGCTTAATGCTGCCATTGAGGCGGCCCGCGCAGGCGCTCATGGTAAAGGATTTGCCGTGGTCGCGGATGAAGTCGGAAAACTTGCCCAGCGTTCCTCCGAAGCTGCCAAGGAGATCACCCAGCTGATTAAAGATTCCGCAACCCGTGTTACCGAAGGAACAAATCTTACAGATCAGTCCGCATTTGCCTTGCAGAAAATCGCCCAGGGCGGTGAGGTCAACATGCAGGCCATTGAAGAAATTTCCAGAACCTCGGATATCCTTACCAAAGGGACCCGCAACATCCACAGCATGATGCAGGAACTTAACACACTTGCCCAGGAAATCGCATCTCATGCCGGACAGCAGGGTGCTCGTCGTGAAGCAGCGCAAAAGGCCCTCTCAGTGGTGGAACAGAATGCCCAGACCATTGTTGAACTGGTTACAGAAGCTGACAAAGGCGCTGCCTCTGTCAGTGATGAAATGCAGACAATTGTCAAACGTACCGGAGAGATGGAACAAATGACCGATCTTCAGGCTGAAAGATCGAAAAATGCGTCCGGAATCGCCGCAAGACACGTCGAGGGGTCACGTTCAACAGTGGAAGGCGCGGGCAGGGTTGTAGGCATTTCAAAAGAACTACAGACACTGTCGCAATCACTCGCCAGAGAGGTAAGCCAGTTCAAACATTCTGGCGACGCTGAAAAAAAGCTTGTGAAAAAATAAAAGGGTGTTAGGTGTTAGGTGTTAAGTGTCAGGTGTTAGGTGTTAAGTGTCAGGTGTTAAGTGTTAGGTGTTAGGTGTTAAGTGTTAGGTGTTAAGTGTTAAGTGCGGGTGTCCGGTGCAGGCGTCAGGTGTCAACAATTTTATTTTTCCTGACACCTAACACCTAACACCTAACACCTGGGGTGTCTAAAAATGCCGTTTTTTACCATTATTTTTTACCCGATTTTTGTCCCGGGTTCGCTTCGGCAGGTTCAGCGAACGGCAGCCGCCGTGCCCTGAGCCTGTCGAAAGGCACGATTCAGAAGATAATCCAAAAAGCGGGCAAAGAAAATTAGCTGATTTAGACAGCCCACCTAACACCTAACACCTAACACCTAACACCCTGACACCTGACACAAATTTTAAGGAGAGCTTCTGATATGGATCAAGCTTATTTAAACCAGAGGGCGGAGCCGTCTGAAAAAGATCAGGTCATGCAGTTGGTGGGCTTTGTCATCGGTAAGGAACAATTTGGGGTTGATATCCTTTCGGTACAGGAGATCATCCGGTCGGCTTCTATCACTGCTGTCCCGAATTCTCCGGATTTCATTGAAGGGGTCATCAATCTGCGGGGAAGTATCATACCGGTCATAGACCTGCGCAAACGGCTTAATCTGCCCCTGAAAAAAAAGGAAGAAGGATCAGCAACCTGGATTCTTATTATTAATGTGGATGAGCGGGTCACCGGTTTTATTGTGGATTCAGTCACAAAGGTGCTTAAAATACAGACAAAGACCATTGAGCCACCACCTGATATTGTTGTGGCAGGATTAAAAAGCCAATATATTCATGGGGTGTGCGAGATTGAAAACGGTCTTCTCATCCTGTTGGATTTCAGCAGAATTTTGCAAATAAAAGAAATAAAAAAACTCAAAGACTTTGATGAAGACTGAGGACTCTCGTTCCCAGGCTCCGCCTGGGAACGCGTCTTCAGAGGCTCTGCCTCGTATATGTTAGTACGACCGATGATTCTTGTGAAATGCCACGCGAGGCAGAGCCTTTACTCTCGTTCCCAGGCTCCGCCTGGGAACGCGTCTTCAGAGGCTCTGCCTCGTATATGTTAGTACGACCGATGATTCTTGTGAAATGCCACGCGAGGCAGAGCCTTTACTCTCGTTCCCAGGCTCCGCCTGGGAATGCGTCTTCAGAGGCTCTGCCTCGTATATGTTAGTACGACCGATGATTCTTGTGAAATGCCACGCGAGGCAGAGCCTTTACTCTCGTTCCCAGGCTCCGCCTGGGAATGCGTCTTCAGAGGCTCTGCCTCGTATATGTTAGTACGACCGATGATTCTTGTGAAATGCCACGCAAGGCAGAGCCTTTACTCTCGTTCCCAGGCTCCGCCTGGGAATGCGTCTTCAGAGGCTCTGCCTCGTATATGTTAGTACGACCGATGATTCTTGTGAAATGCCACGCGAGGCAGAGCCTTTACTCTCGTTCCCAGGCTCCGCCTGGGAACGCGTCTTCAGAGGCTCTGCCTCGTATATGTTAGTACGACCGATGATTCTTGTGAAATGCCACGCAAGGCAGAGCCTTGGGGTATGCGTTCCCAGGCGGAGCCTGGGAACGAGTAAACGAAATTGCAAGGGGGGAAAATGGGTAAGCGTATTCTGATTGTTGACGATTCTTCCATAATGAGGAAAATGGTGAGAAAAAATCTGGAATCCGGAGGTCATACGATTGTCGGAGAGGCAAAAAACGGCAGGGAAGCTGTGAAACTTTACCGGTCTTTAAATCCGGATGTCGTAACTATGGATATCACCATGCGCGAAATGGATGGTTTCACGGCTGCCGAATATATTCGAACATATGACAACAATGCCCAGATTATCTTTCTTTCCAATCTGGACAAGGAAAGATACAGCGATAACGCAAAACGTCTCGGAGCGCTGGGGTATCTCAGCAAACATAAGACAAAAGAAATACTGACCCTTCTTAGAAGCTGATAACTTATTGTTATTCAGGTAAAAACCTCCGACGATCTCGCAATTTGCCTGATCTCGTTTCCACATGAAGCGTGGAAATGATAGGGAAACATTGCGGGAACGGGGGAAAAGCATTTCGGGAACGAAGAAAGGCCGTTTTACTGAAAATAAAAACCTGTGAAGACTTCCGAATTTTCTGAAATCTCGAAGGTCTGAATACGATTTTATAATTTTCTATATAATGAAAAAAAAATTACTGATCGTTTTTTTACTGTTTATTTTTGTACTTTTGTCCGTAAGCGGATATATAATTTTCGAGCTGGGAAATGATCATCTGTATCAGGAAATCTCGATAAGCATTACCAGCCAGTTATCTGAACATGAACAGCATAATTTTGACATGTCCGGAGTCATCCTCATTCTGACCCGTTTGCGGAATCATATGATATTCGTAATGGCTGTAGTATTATTATTTGTCATTTTCACAATGTTTTTTTTCATTCGCAATATTATGAAACCGTTGGACGACATGGCAAAAGCAGCCAAAAAAATGGCGGACGGCCGTTTGGATGAAATAATTCCTGTCCGAACCCATGATGAAATTGGTAAAATCGGAGAACGAATTAATGATCTTGCGATGAATTTGCAGGAAATCCTGCTTCATATCTGGAGTCACACCACCTGTTCAAAAGCGATTCTTGATCAAATTGATGAAATCATTCGTTCTCAGAAAAGCCGGCCAACTGAGGATTGTTCCTCCGGTATTCCTTTGCAACTTCAGGAAGATGTGCAATCCGTGCGAGAGAATATCGAAGATATGCAGGACATGGTGCAGTCATTTGACGCATTTTATGATATCCGGCTCAAGGATGGGAAAATAGTTGAAACTTGAAACTTAAAACTCGAAACACTGAACCCGTGCCCGAATAAGTATTAATTTCAAGTTTCAAGTTTCGAGTTTTAAGTTTCAAGTCTCAAATTAAGGAGAATATCACAATGGATTTATCACTGCTTCAAGATTTTATTGCCGAAGCTGAAGAGCTTCTTGAAGAAATGGAAACCAATCTGCTTCAGTTGGAAGAAGAACCTGGCAACCAGGAAGTTCTTAATGATATCTTCAGATCAGCCCATACAATTAAAGGGATCGCCGAATATCTGGGGATGGAAAAAATCGCCGGTCTTTCCCACAAGCTGGAAAATCTGTTGGAAATCCTCCGGCACGGGGGGATGTCTCCGGACAGAGAGATCATTGACATACTCATTGATTCAAGAGATCGCATCGCCATGCTGAGTGATGATCTGGAACGCACACAGACAGAAAAAACAGAAATCGGAGATCTGATTGAACGCATTGACCAGCTGTCTGCCAAAGCAAGTGACGAAGAAGTAAAAAATCAGGAATATGGTCAGTTAGTTGAAAAAAATGGGGAAACGGAATTCTCAGCGGCCACCGGCGTTGCAGACGAAGCAGTTACTCCCCCGAAAACGCCGGTGGATGAACAGGTCTGTCATGATATTGACATGGAGAAGGCTAGTCAATATTACGATGATCTTAAAGTGATTTTATACGAGATGGGCCGGGGCGATATCAATGATGAAAAAAAGACTCGGGTCATTGATATTATCAGACAGTTTATTCAAATATCAGAGTGTACGGGAAGGGATGATCTTACAAAAAATCTTGAGAACCTGAGAAATCAGGCTATGGTTCTTTCCTTTCCCGATGATGCAAATGATATGCTTGCTGATTTGCATCGTTTTATGAGGTTCTTACTTCCGGAATCATATATTGAAGAACCGACATCTGAGGCAGTGTCTCAGGAAAACAGAATCGAACCAGAGGAAACCGACGCGGTGTCCCCCGATTTTTGGGACGGAGAAGCGCAAACAGAAATCGGGGATGATGAGACGTATGAAGAAGAATATGACGATGAGTTGTTTGATATATTCCTCCAGCATATGAAAGACAATCTGTCTTTGTTAAACGTCCAAATTGGCGAGCTGGGCCGTTCAGAGAATAAAACGGAAATCCTTGACCAAAGTCTCATATATATTAACAGCCTTCGTTCTTCGGCCAACTATATGGATTATAAAAAGCTTGTCCGAATTTATGATCAGTGGACTGAAGATATTAAAGTCATTCAGGAGAAGCTGTCCCTGGGAGAGGAAATTTCTTTTGGCTATTTCACAGGGCCGGACATAGAATCGGGCATGATGGTCTATATTGACCAAATCGTAAGACGCTTTCCCAAATACGATATAGGAGCAGATTTAAAACCTGTGTCCCCTGAAACAGAGACTGTTCAGGAGGACAAAGGGCTATCTGATGGTGATCAGAAAGATGAGGTATTATCTTCTGATCTCCCGGCACTTGAAAACACGGAATTATCTCCTCCTGAGACCTCTGAAACAGAGATGTCTTCTCCAGAAGCCCCGGGTGATACAGAAGAAGAAATTTTATTCCCTCCCGGAATTCTGGATGAAATCGAAAAAGATGATTTGTCTTCTGCGGATGTTTCGAAAGCTGAAGATGCTGCTGATGAGGGAGAGGAAAGTTTGTTCCCGCCCGGAATTCTGGATGAAATCGAAAAAGATGATTTGTCTTCTGCGGATGTTTCGAAAACCAAAGATTCTGGCCAGGCTGAAACAGACGATCTGACCGCTGCGGAAGCCTTGGCTGATGAGGGAGAAGAACATTTGTTTCCGACCGAAATTCCGGATGAAATCGAAAAAGATGACTTGTCTTATGCGGATGTTCCCAAAATGGAAGCAGAAGAAGAACCGGACGATGCTCCTGATTATCAGGGGCTTTTTGATGAGCTGGATGATGTTTTTGATTCAGTGGCAGAACTGGCGGAATCCCCTGAATCCGATCCCGAACTTTATCAGGGAGATTTGGAAGCCAAACTCTCTGATTCAACTGCGGAGATTGAAATTCCGAAAGCAGAAACTGAAGTCCGGGTTGTTCCCGAAGCACCCCGAGAAAAGATTTCAGGCTCGGATCCTCTGCTTATTTCTGAAATCATTGAAAAAGAGACGGGTCTTGCTGAAACGGTTCAGACAGACGGAGAAGCCCGTGTCCGGAAAACTGATTTTACAGCACCTCCGACAGAGAAAGTTCTGAAACACAGCCTCCGGGTGGATGCGGGAAAGATAGATTCCCTCATGAATCAGGTGGGAGAACTGGTTGTGAGCCGCGCATGGTTCTCCCAGTTATACAGAGAAATGAAAGAATTACAGCGCCATCTGCACGAAAATATCGGTCTGGATCAGAGAGAAATGAAGCCGGTCCGGTCCCTCACGTTCAAGCTCAGTGAGGCGACTGTGGCGCTGGGCCGGGTGGCAAATGAATTGCAGGAAGGGGTGATGAAGGTAAGAATGCTGCCCATTGCACAGTTGTTCAACCGATATCCCAGGCTGGTACGAGACCTTGTTCATAACACAAATCAAAAAAAGAAAGTCCGTCTGGAAATTGTCGGAGAAGAGACCGAGCTGGATAAAATGGTGATTGAGGAGATATCTGACCCCCTTATTCATATTATTCGAAACGCGGTTGATCACGGATGCGAAACAACTGAAAAGCGTCGGAAATCAGGCAAGCCCGAAGAATGCATATTAAAACTTGAATCTTACCATGAAAGCAATCATGTGGTCATCGAAATCTCAGACGACGGAAGAGGAATTGATCTGGAACTTATAAAGCAGAAAGCTCTGGAAAAAAATTTTTTCTCCCAGGATGAACTGGATCGGATGGCTCCCAGGGAACTGATGAGCGTCATTATGAAGCCCGGTTTCTCCACCACGACTCAGGTCAGCAAGACATCGGGCCGCGGTGTGGGCATGGATGTGGTGAAAAAAAATGTGGAAAAGCTGAACGGAACCATAGAAATCGACTCGAAAGCAGGCGTGGGCACACGCTTTCGCATAAAAATTCCGCTGACCCTGGCAATTATTCAGGCCTTGCTGGTGAGAGTCGGCTCTGATATTTTTACTATTCCCCTTGCCGCGGTCGAGGAGACGCTTCGGATTTTTGAACATGACATTTCCATGATCGAGGGGGTTGAGGTGATTCATCTTCGTGACAGCACCCTGTCCTTACTCCGATTATCAGAGATATTCAATATTGATCCGGAAACCCAGGATGCCCATAAGGCGTTTGTGGTTGTTGTCAACACAGGCATGAGGCGGATGGGGCTTGTGGTGGACGCCCTGATCGGCCAGGAGGAAACAGTGATAAAACCGCTTGTGGATTATTTACAGGAAAACAGCGGCTTCTCCGGGGCCACAATTCTGGGGGACGGGCGGATATCTCTGATTTTGGATGTTTATGAGCTCATTAATATCTCCATTAGCAGACAGGAAAAAAAGAAAGGAGACATATCTGCTTTAGGAGGGACGGACCGGCACAGTGTTCTTTTAGACGCGCATGAACATGGGACAATCCATTAGCACAGCCCGCGATGCAGGAGAAAACTCATTTTTTTAACCATAAGTTCAGAGGAGTGCAAAGGATCCGCGTCTGCTCTGTTTTTGCACTCCTCGGGATTATCGTCGGAAAGATATGCCTGAAAACCGACTTTTTTGCCAGACTGTAAGTTTGGCACTCCCAAGCGACAACGCTTTTCCCTGACTGTAAAAATACCGATCATCGGGTGTCAGCAACTATTCAATCCTTTCATACCTCCTCATCACCTCAAGAAAACGTCCGAGCAAAGGTGTTGCTTTCTCTTTTTGCCAGACCATTGAAATTTCCACTTTCGGAAGTTCGTCGGCAACAGGACGATATACCACGCCTGGCCGGCGGAGGTTTGCCGAAGATGCAGGAACAAATGCGATGCCTATCCCTGCGGCCACCAGTGCAATGGAGGTTTGCTTTGTCACTGCTTCCTGGGTGATGTTGGGAGTGAACCCGGCGACTTCACAGCTTGCAATAATACCGTCATAAAGTTCCGGCTGAATATTTCGGGGATATATGATCACGGGGATATCTTTAAGGTTCGCCAGTGACACACGCTGTTTTTCAGCCAGCGGATGATCATATGGCAGGGCCAGCACATAAGGTTCCCTTATTAATACCCGGGCCCTGAGTGTTCCGATATCATGATGAAACAGGCGCATGAAGCCCACCTGTATTCTGCCAGAATGCAGGGCATCAAACTGGGCGTTCGTGCTGAGTTCATTCAGTGAGAGAGTCACTCGCGGGTAAAGTCTCCGAAATTCCCGAACCGCTCCCGGAAGGAAGGCGTCCATGGCCGGCCCTGCAAATCCTGCTGCTATTCTGCCTGTATTTCCCTTGGCCGTGCTTCTGACCATTTCTGTCGCTGTTTTTATTTTTTCAAGAATCAATTTCGCCTCCTCAAGAAAGATGTATCCGATCTCGGTCAGTTTGAGAGATCGGCTGGTCCGGTAAAAAAGCTGGACTCCAAGCTCATCTTCAAGGTTGCGAATCTGCATACCCAGGGGCGTCCGGAAGATATGCACGCGCTTCTCGGCCCGCCTGGAACGCAATTCCTCTGCTACTGTAACGAAATATTGTAATTGTTTTAGTTCCATAATCAGTATCTGTATCATATCAGTCATGCTATGAAAATATATTTGACATATTTTTGTTCTTTTTCTATATTTTTAATCTGTTCTGCTGATAAAAGATGAAACAGAACCTTACCGAGCATCAGCAGATCAAAAAGGTTTTCAGGCCCCCGCGGGGCAGGCAGGAGGAACGGAAAAAAAACGGGTTTTTCCGCTGTCCTGCGCACAGCCCGGAAACTTTTCGATTTGCTGAGGATGAATTATAAGTACCCCATGAGTTTTTGCTGATTGTAACGGATTTTGGGGAGGCCCGGGGTTTTTTCCGCGGTATCGGGCAATATGACAGCGGACAGGAGGATGAGACGGATGTCCCTGCCCGGAATATCCGGTAAATCCTTAAATCCGATGTCATATTCGCGGGCCTCCCCCGAATCCGTTATAATCAGAGTTTTTGATATTTGCCCGGGGAAGAAACCCGGCTTTTTTTCCGGAATGATTCACTGACCCTGAAGGAAAAAGCCGGGTTTCTCCGCCGCTCGCAGAAAAAAAATGGATAAAAAACTTTTGATCAGGTACTTACAGGAGAAAAAAATGGATAAAAGCGAACGTTATAAAACAGGATGGGACCACTTAAAATTGCTTGATGCGGCCGGGGCGGAAAAAGTATGCCGGAGCCTTAATGATATTGCACCGGATATGGAACGCTTCATCGTTGAATTTGCTTATGGTGATATTTACAGTCGTCCGGGGCTTGATCTCAAATGCAGACAGATCGCCACAATTGCCGCCCTGACAGCCATGGGAAATGCGGAACCTCAGCTCCTTTTTCACATCAATGCCGCACTCAATGTGGGATGCAGTCCCGAAGAAATCGTTGAAATTATGTATGCCACCACTGTATTCTCCGGTTTTCCTGCCGGTCTGAACGGTATCGCGGCGGCCAAAGAGGTCTTTGAAACCCGGGGCATCACAGTAAAACAAGAACAAAAAGCATCCTCCGGAGAAGAGTCAAGACGCGAGCGCGGTCTCAGAACCTTGGCGGCCGTGAGCCATGATTCCGGTAAAAAGGTATTTGACAGCCTCGCGGACATTGCTCCGGATATGGCGGAATTTATCATTAACTTTTCTTACGGAGATGTGATTTCACGTGAAGGACTTCCTTTGAAGCTGAAAGAAATTGCAATTCTCGCTGTCTGCGTCGCCAGAGGAACCATGACTCGGCAGTTTAAGCTCCATGTGCAGGTGGCCCTGAATGTCGGATGCACCCGGGAAGAAATTGTTGAGCTGATCATGCAGATGGCCGTATATTCGGGCTTTCCATCGGCGATAAACGGGCTGATTGCCGCTCGTGAAATCTTTGAGGCAAACCGGAAATAACCCCGGAGTGTGAAAATCATTTGGGTGCGGCTCCTTTGGGTTGAGTCAGAAGTTCAATTATATAAAGAGGACAGAAGCTGTTTCGATTGACTTCTGCAAATATGCCGCCCCTGCGGGGCTTTTGTCGCATACGCATCAAGCTAAAAATTTTTTTAAATAAAAATTGGATCATTATTCGCATTACCGGATTCGTCGGGCGGAAAGCTCTTCATATATGGTATTCTTTCCTCCAAAAGCTGACGCGTAGTTTTCCTTTTTTTTGTTTGCAAAGGCGCTTTGACATAACTCTTCCCAGCTCCTCGAAAAGTTTTCCGAGACGGCCTGTGCGAATCGCCTTCGCCAGACGGTCCTTCCGCATCAGCCAGCTGATCACCTTGTGAAAACTCGCCGCTTTTTTCAGATACCTGTATGCGTACCATGAGGCGTGGCCGCAGATCATTGTCACAATGGTCACGGCTGCCAGTCTGCCGTGGAAAAAATCTGATTATAACAGATTTAGGGGAGGGGCGATCAGGCCCTGTAAGGTCGGCATATTTGTAGCAGCAGGTTTGCATGCCCCCTGCCAAGCCCGCGGGGGCGGCATATTCGCAACAGATTTGTTATAAATATGCCGTCCTTACGGGGCTTGGCAGGGAGACTCCTTGCTTGTAAGGCAGAGCCTCGTAACGAGAGAAAAGCGTATCAGAAATTAAAAACAGTTCCGGCCGAAGCCATCTCAAAACGATCTCCAAAATGTTTTGCCAGTTCAACAGCCGCTTTCATGCCGGTACAGTGAGACACGCCGATCAGATCAATGGAAAAACCTTCAAGCGTGTCTATGATACGGGGAATATCTTTTGTTTCCGAATACATAAGATGGGTCCCGCCCATGACAGCAGTGAGTTCGGAGATTTTCATTTCCTCTCGGACATAATTCAGGATATTCAGAATTCCGGAATGCGCACATCCCAGAATCAGAATCGGCGATTTTTCTCCCTCAATGAGCAATGTGGCGTCATCTTTAATCAAATCCGGAGCAAAATACTCTCCCTCGGGTATGACGAGCCGGAAGTCATTCGGAACCAGTTCGGGGTCCCGTTCCGTGTCGGTGATAAACCAAAGACCCGGGGCAATTTCATGGGTATGATCAATAAAATTAAAACAGGCCCCCAGACCTTCCAATTCCTTCCGGGTATGTGGACAACCGACATACCGGGGAACTTCGTCAACAGGCATTTTGAAATTCGAATTTTGAAATTCGAATTTATTTTTCAATGCCATGTGTTCGCAAAACATATCCGGATGCGCCACGACTTCTATCTCACCTGTCTGTTCAATTGCCCACTTAAGCCCACCGGTGTGGTCATAGTGGCCGTGACTGATGATGATTTTGTTCAGACCGTTTAAATTTTTGTCTAATCGTTTGATATTATGGGGAAGTGACGCGCCGGGACTGGTGTCAAACAGGTATTTTTCATCCCCTCTCTCAATTAAAACGCTGAAACCATGTTCCCCGATCAATCCGGATTTGCTGACAGTATTCTCAGCTAATATGGTAATGGTCATTTTCATTGTTGACATTTCTCCTTAAAAATGGTGTCTGAATACCATTCTCTTTTAGATGTTAAGATTATCGTTTTGAATGAAAATTAGCAGATCAAAAATGCGTTCCTCTGAGACGACAGAGTGTCTCAGCACTGACAGTTAAAAGATTTATAACAGAACAGAAAAGAATTTGCCACAAAATTTATATGAAAGTGTCAGGTGTTAAGTGTTAAGTGTTAGGAAAAACAGTGAAACTTTCATCATTCGTTGTGACCGGCAGTTCATGCCCGTTTATATAAAAGTGTCAGGTGTTAAGTGTTGAAAAAAATGTAAAACTTTCATGTTGCATTGCAACCGACAGGTCGTGGGCTTTTATAAATCGTCAGCAGAGACCGCATCAGGGCGGAACTAAAAACTTTTTCGATCTGCTGACAGTTGCCTTTCCGGGTCCTGATGGAAAAGAACAGGCGACCCCCTTCAGTAGGAGGAGAAAAATGTTTTTTTACAAAAGTGAAATCCCTTACAACTAGCTGAACACAGCCGGGTAACTCATTTCCTGGTTCGGGATTTTTTTAATATTTTGGAGAAATATTATGTCGAATATATTTTATGTCGGAATTGATCTGGGAACAAGTCGGACATCCATTGCCACGTCAACAGGCAAACGGTTGTCCGCGACAACTTGCGTGGGATATCCGAAAGATATCATATCAAAAAAACGATTTGGCAAAGCATATCTCCTCGGAGAAGAAGCATTGGACAACCGGCTGGGTCTCAATATGGTCTGGCCCCTTGCCGAAGGGGTGATTCGTGCGGATGAAAGAGCAACCGAGGCCACAGGGCTTATTCTCAGACACATCATCGCGGAGGCGCTTTCTGATAAGCAGGAAGCGGATGAAATATATGCGGCCATCGGTGTTCCGGCCCAGGCCAGTTTCAATAACAAGCGGGCGATTATTGATATCACCGAAGATTTTATTGATAAAATTCTCATTGTCAGCGAACCCTTTGCAGTCGCATATTCCATTGACAGGTTTGATGAAACCCTGATTGTGGATATCGGCGGCGGAACCACGGACTTATGCCGGATGCACGGGGCCATTCCTGATGAAGCAGATCAGATGACGCTTAAAATCGCGGGAAATTATCTTGATGACAAGATTACAAAAGCTATTCTCGAAAAATTTCCTGATGTGCAGCTCACCCCCCGGATTATAAGACGTATAAAAGAGAAGTATGGTTATGTTTCTGATGTTTCAGAGCCAGTGAAAGTCCCTCTCACAGAAAATGGGATTCCCTCTGAGTATGATATTACAGAAATTCTCAGGGAATCGTGTTTAAAACTCACTCATCCGATCTGTGAGGCCATACAGAAACTTGTTGGCACATTTGATCCGGATTTTCAGGAGAAGCTTCGTAACAACATTATTATCGCAGGGGGCGGGTCCCGTCTGAAAGGGATAGACCGGGCCATAGAGAAAAGTCTTCAGGTCTATGGCGGAGGAAACGCCGCGACAGTACAGGACGCGGAATACTGCGGAAGCATCGGCGCATTAAAAATGTGCATGGAAATGCCCGAAGAATATTGGGAAAAGATATAATTATCCGGTGTTATAAAAGAATTAATGTTTTAAATCAAAAAAATAAAAAACTTACAGACTTTGGCCGCCTCCCCTGAATCCATTATCATCAGAAATCGTTAAGGGTGAAGGCCTCCGAGGTTTTCAAAATCTCGGAGGTCTTTTACCCATCAGATTTATTGCGCTCAGGTGCCGCGGAGATTTCTCTGGTAGAGATTGGATGAATATGAACCCACTTTAATCCTTAACAGACGGCCACTGTCGTGCTTCCGGATTTTATAAAATCAAGGGATGAGAACTGAACACCGGAGATATCCTAATTCTCAATTCTCAATTCTCAATTTTCAATTATTTCAGTTTGCGAGGATATGAAACGCGTTCCTGTTCATCAATGACAACAACGCCCTGTTTGATCAGGTTCCGCAAAATGGTTTCCGGCCTGACTTCGCCCTGTCCTCTGCAAAAGGATTTAATACTGTTGGATAACGCTATTTTCTTTGCAGGACGGTTTTTTGCGGTTTGCAAACACGTTGAAAAGTATTTCTCAACCGCGTCTTTGTTTGATAAACGAACCGGGGGTTTTCTGATCTTCCCTTTGGCTCCTGAATCGGACTTGGTTGTAACACTCGCAGCTCTGCCGTTAATGCGCTTCACTTTACGATCTGCGCTTCGCAGCATTTCAGCCACATAATCCAAATCAGAATCCTGGGAAAAAATAAGAAACTCCGTGTCCGGGGGCATTTCAGCCGCCAGTTTTCCCGCCCAGAACGCCAGCCCGAAATCCGCGGCATTCTTCCCATTCTTCTTCATTCGCACAATTTCCAATTTGCCTTCGCTCATGGCCGAAGCAAGAAGCGGGATCAGACTCAGGTGAACTTTGGGATCACTGCCGCCGTAACACCCGATGATTTTTGAAAAATCGCCGAGGGTCCGGGGCAGTTCCTCAATCTGATTCGGACAGTTGTCAATATCAATCAGTAATGCGCTTGAACGTTGATTTTCGCATAACTTCAATTCAATCCATCGGCTCGTTTTCCATAAGATTCCAGACACCGCACGGACAAGCCTGCGCACAGAATCCGCACCCGATGCATCTTGTTTCATCCACATCATATCTGAATTCACCGTTTTCCGTCTCCTGTCTGCTGATTGCTGACTGAGGACACACCGTCACACACAAACTGCAATCCCTGCATGTGCCGCAAGACGAACATTGTGACCCGCAGTGATCCATATCGTTAAATTCCGTTATCCTCGGATCAAAATATTCCAGTGTCACCCGGGCGCGGTCAATCATCTCACGGCGATGGTCTGAGGGGCGTCCGCTTTTAAAAATGTCCATAATGGCCCGGGCCGCTTTGCGGCCGGCCCCGATGGCATCTGTCAGAAGTCCCGGTCTGACCACATCTCCGATAGCGAAAACCTTGGGATCCGTGGTCTGATAATATTCGTTTACTTTGACAAATCCCCGTTCAGTTTCCACATTTTCCGGAAGAAATTCAATATCCGGGGCATCTCCGATGGAGATGACAACCGTATCCGCAGGCAACATTTCGCCGCTATCAAGTTTTACGCCCTGTTTGGTGATTTCTTTGGTAAATACCGGCCATCTGAATTTCGCGCCCGCGGCCTCGGCCGCGTCCCTTTCATGACCAAAGGACAAAGGTTCCTGAATATCCAGAAGCGTGATATCTTTGGCCCCGAGCCGGTGAGCTTCCGTGGCAACGTCGCAGCCCACATTCCCCGCACCGATGATGACCACTCTTTTTCCCGGCCGGATATTATTTGCTTTTGCCTGTGAAAGAAACTCAAGGGCAGGTATCATTCGCTCGTTTCCGGGAACAGGGGGAATTCTGGGTTTCTGCGCGCCTGCCGCGATAACAATAAAATCAAAATCTTGCTGAAGCTTTTCCACGTCATGACGTTCAAGACGTTGCTGAAGATGAACATGAGGAATGACTTTTCTGATTCTTTCCAATTCTGTTGAGATGACTTCATCGGGAATACGGCTCCCCGGAATTACAGACGTTATTTTTCCGCCCAGCTTTTTTGCCATATCATAGACGATTGCCTTATGCCCATTCTGGCGGAGCTGCCAGGCCACGGAAATGCCTGCGGGGCCGCCGCCGATGATGGCAATACGTTTCCCGCTCTCCAGAGGGAGGCTCGGAAGCTCTGCCTGAATGCTTGCTTTTCCCAACTGGGTCACGTCAACCGGCGTCATGGATGCGGATTGCCGGGTACATGCCTGCATACAGAGATTGGGGCAGAGATATCCGCAGACTGACGCGGGAAAAGGGGTATAGGAAAGCGCGAGATCAACCGCCTCATCCACACGGCCCTCCCGTATGAGACGCCATCGCTCCTGAACCGGAATCCCCGTGGGACAGGTTGCCTCACACGGGGCCATGTATTTCCGATTTTCCCACACTGGCACAAAACGTCGTAAGTCCCCTGTGGTAATGAGGGGGATGGGACTTGTGTCCATATCGGTCAGATCGCCAATCAGTCCGCCCCTGCCAAGTTCTTTGTTCCAGACTTGTTCTCGGAAAGATGCCATGGAACGGGTCTGACGGGAAATCTTTTCGCTGGCTGTCCGGGCAGCCAGCAGTTGCCACTCTTTCCGATCTGAGAGCTTTTGAAAAAGTTCGGGCTGGGCAATGCGTTCCAGATAGCGTCTGAGGTTTTCTAACAGCCAGAGCCAGTCTTCGTCCATGATGGGAATGAGTTTCGCGTCATTCTGGCTGAATCCCTCATGGGGACCGCGGAAGAAAACCTTACCGCCCACCATTCCCACAAAAGGGCGATACCCCAGGACATTGTTCGGATTCTGAGATTTATGTCCGCAAATGACCGCGATGCCGCCCGCCATGAATTCACCAAAATAATCTCCGGCTGACCCCAGGACCCAGAGTTCCGGAGGATCAAAACGGGGATTATGTTTGGTCATGGTCATTCCCCGGGCACCGATATTTCCGGAAATATAAATTTTTCCCTGGGACATGGCATTTGCCGCGCCGTTTGCCGCGCTCCCGTGAACCACAATGGTTGCGCCCGCGTTCAGCCATCCCACATCATCGGAAGCCGGCCCGAAGACATCTATAAACGTATTGGGAAAGCCCATGGACCCCGTGCGCTGTCCTGAATGCCCCGTTATTTTTACACAAACATTCTGATTGTTCGCTTTCCAAAGCCGCCCCCCGATGCCATGCTGACCAAAAGCTTCAACCTCCAGATGCCTGTATCCCCGTTCAACAGCATCCTGAATTTTTTCCTCCAGAACACGGGAATCAAGACGTATTTCATTTCTTTTGCCTGAAATTACGTAATATTGTTCTTTATTCATTCAGTTTCTCCAAATCAGTTATCAGTTATCACTTCTCACTGATATCACTGAATTATACCACATATTTAATACTCAGCCGTTCAGCCGCGTTATAGTCACTTATTCCCAGAGCGTCTGACATGCCAATGGGCAGAGCTGTTGATCTTCCCAGAGGTGCGACGATCTTTTTTAATTCCGTGTCAAAACTCAGAAACACATCCACGACACGCTGCGCCACATCTTCCGGGTCCAGACGCCGGTAAAGACGGGGATCCTGGGAGGTAATTCCTTTGGGACAGCGCCCGATGTTGCAGATGTTACATCTGTCCGTTTCCGATCCCAGACATCCTGCCGCAGCCTGCATAATGTACTTTCCAATCTGGACACCGCTCGCGCCCAGCATGATCAGCGCGGCCGCGTTTGCAGCCAGGTTTCCGCTTTTTCCCACACCGCCACCGGCAAACAACGGAATTTCATTCTGATTTCCTGTCTTCACAAGATTCAGATAACAGTCCCGGACATTGCTTGCAATGGGATATCCCATGTGGTTCATGGATACATTATAGGCCGCGCCGGTTCCGCCGTCCTCCCCGTCAATGGCAAGTCCCGAGGCATATGGATTCCGGGTGAGATTGTTTAACACGGCAAGCGATGTGGAAGTTGCTGAAATTTTAGGATATACAGGAACTCTGAATCCCCACGCCATGTACATGGACTGAATCATCTTGGCAACAGACTCTTCAATGGAATATTGTGTCTGATGCGTGGGCGGACTGGGAAGACTCACCCCCGCGGGAACCCCGCGAATCGCGGCAATCAGTTTGTTCACCTTGTACCACATGAGCAGGCCCCCGTCCCCGGGTTTTGCGCCCTGTCCGTATTTGATTTCAATCGCGCAGGGGTCTTCCTTCATTTCCGGTATGGCGTGGATAATCTCATCCCAGCCAAAATAACCGCTGGCAATCTGAAGAATGACATATTTCAGAAATCTGGACCGGAGCAGTCTGGGGGGGCATCCGCCTTCGCCCGTGCAGATACGGACCGGCATTCCCAATTCTTCATTCAGATAGGTGACACCCATCTGAAGCCCTTCCCACATGGTCGGGGACAAGGCTCCGAATGACATTGATCCGATAATCAGCGGATAAATTTCTCTGACCGGGGGTATCCAGCCGTTTTGCCTGAGATGTTTCAAATTCTCTTCAGGCGGCAAAACCCTTCCTAAAAGAGTGCGGAGTTCAAATTCATGGCGTCCCGCGTCCAAAGCAGGGTCGGTCAGCATGGATATCCTGATGAACTTAATCTGATCCAGAATGCCTCCGGGAACATTGCGCCGGCCTCCCCGCCGCCGGGGCTGTCCGCCCCGGTCAAAATGGAATTTCAGCTTATCTGCCTCATCGCTCCGGTACGGCATAATCGCGTCATTGGGACAGACCATGTTGCACACAGCGCATCCCACGCACGCATAAGCCGGATCTGTTTTCTGGCGAATGCCGTAATATATTTTGTAATCAGCCGATGATGTTTTTTCAATATCCACAGACGCGTGAATGGTTCTTTTACGAAATACCCCCAGTTCAATGGCATTTACAGGACATACGGCTGTGCAGCTCCCGCAAAGGGTGCATTTGTCCTTATTCCAGAGAATCTGCCAGGGCAGATCCTTTACGCTTAACGTAGAAGGGGTAATGGCTCTGTCTGACGACATATGGAAACCTCCTGACGATCCGGACCTACAATGGCTGTATCCAGATGCATGGGTTGAAAATCTTTGCTTTTGTCACGATCCGGTATCACCGCATCAAGACCACATACTTCAGAAGAAAAGGCAAACATGCCGGGCCTGCCCCCGACCACGCCGGGGCGGAGCTTTTTCCGATCCTGAACCATAAAGAGGCTGTGGTCAGGAAGGCTTCCGATCACACAGTTGGGCCCGTCAATGATCAGTCGTCTGCATGAGTGTTTCAGATGTTTTAAAAAATTTCCATTGGGATGCGCTTCAATGCTTTTATCCTGAAGCGGTGTGATGATATGTTTATATGTCTGAATATCAAGTCCCAGTTTCGTAAGGGTATAATGCAGAATATGTGTGAAAATTTCCGAGTCGGACTGATATCCGGTATATCCGTGAAAGTCTCTTGAGATTAAATATTCCTTTATGGGAATAAACGCTGTATTTTCTCCGTTGGTCATGGTGGAAAATCCCTCAAGGAAGAAGGGATGGCACGCATAGAGGTTGATGGCGTAATTTGTGTTCTGCCTGCCCTGGGCCATGACCACCCGCGCCATGAGGTCTTTCCGATCCAGTCCCAGATGACGGGCAACACTCAGCGGATCACCGATTTCCTTGATCATGATCACATCAGGCCAGAAAGAAAACACGATCATATCCTTTTTTTCTTCACCCATTTTCCGAAGCTCAAGACGCATGTTCATCAATCTGCTGTATTTTTCATCACTTGTCAGGTCCTCCCATTCTTCAGGGTATTCATAAGCCCGGATCAGATAGATATCCCGTTTGGGCACGCCTGGCGGCGGTGTTTTGGGAATTTTAATGGACAATTTATATTTTGTCATAAACCCGATTTCCATCATAAACCCGTCCAGCCTGCGGATGCCTTTTTCGGTGAAAATTCCCGAAAGGATAGGAGCGTCTTTCATATCATCAAAAGGCCCCCCGAGGTCCCGCAAAAACAGTCCCACCCCGGAACCGTCATGGCCTTCCCGCATCACATCCAATGCTTCTATGGCGACCATCGGAGACAGGGGATCTTTGCTGGTTATTGCAAATAAACGACACATTGTTATTTCTCCTAGTGCTTAAAAATTAAAAACCAAAATTTTAATTATAAATTTTATATTAAATATTTTCAAGATTTTTTTAAATAAAATAGAACAAACCTGCTTCAGCCCAATTGTCAAAATGATGACAATATGTTAGCAAAATATATCATGCCAAAAATCTGTGAGGGATAAAAAAGAAACCCGGATTTTTCCCCGGAGAGTTTCGCCGGACGGAGTTGCAAACTCCGTCCGAAACAGTTTCAGTTTATATACAAAAATGGGGGGGGCAGATGGCTGAGAATAGGCTTTTTCAGAGCGTTTTTCTTTTAAATTCAATGAATTTTCAAGGTTAGCCCACAGAAAGCAAGCGGATTTTATGTTGCTCGGTGTGATATTGGGAACGGCAAGAAGAGACGTTACAAGGCCGGAGCCATCTTTTATCTACACGGATTAGCGATAAGCAAGGATTTTAACGATCTCCGGCTCAGACTGACCTCAAATCCCTGCTTATCACTCATCCATGTAGATTGGATTTCGGCGGGAAGAGCTGATATGACGCATTTTTATAATCTTTATTGGGTTGATCTGGTCCGAGTCCATTCACCCTTCATATTTCTTTTGGCAGAAAATCCGTATCCAAAATTTCTTCCTGAGAATACGGGCATGTTTCAGGAAAGGTTCTCACAGAAAGCCCTGTTTCGGCAGCAGCGGCGTTTTTTGCCCGGGAATAAGCACTGTCAATTCTTTCATTCAGTTTATGTCTCAGACTCGGGCTGTCCTGTAAAAGACTGTCAATTTCTGATCGCTGCGTCACGATTGTCGATTTCCAGCTCTTGCTTCTGAAATCAGCCTCATATTGCCATTTCAGCAGGTGTGTCAGCAACACTGCGAGTCTGCTTACCAGTTCCCTTTTGTCCCGTCTTCCCATGGCTTCTATTTCCTCTGCAATATTTTCCATATCTGTTTCAGAGAATTTTCCCTCCCGTATCAGCCTGGCGTTCTTCTGAGTCCAGATATAAAAATCTTTTTCATAAAGTTCTGACGCTTCCAAAAGACGCCTCCTTTCTGTTGTCTTCAATTTTTCTAAAAAATCAATGTGATTATAACAAGGAAAAACGTGGTCTGCAAGCAAAAAACTTTCTGAAGATCATTTTGCGATGCGCTCTGTGAAAGTTCATGTGAGCCAGGCTGAGAAACATAATATACCGGAAAGGAGTGCAAAAATGGATCGGAACGGATTTTTTGCATCCCCATGATATACCGGAAAGGAGTGCAAAAATGGAGCGGAGGAACGGAGCGGATTTTTTGCATCCCTATGATATACCGATGAATTCCGGGGACACCTTACTTAATTATTGACAAAAACCAAAAGAAAAATAAGTTCATACAGGTTGGGTTGAGGAACGAAACCCAACATTTTCGTCAGTCATCAAAGATGAGCGATGTTCGTCGGTGTTGGGTTTCGTTCCTCAACCCAACCTGCACAACTCATATATTATCCATTGCCACAAATATATCGTCCCTACGGGACTCGGAAACACGGGGGCATGCCATTGCTACAAATATGCCGTCCCTACGGGACTCTTCAAACCTCCCTCAAAAAAGCGAGCGTAGGTCGGGCTGAACAACGAAACCCGACATTTTCCGGATCTCATCTACACGGATTGGTGATAAGCAAGGATTTTTTGCACCTCTGATCTGAAATACCTGCTTATCAATAATCCATGTAGATTGTAGGACAACCCTGCCTACACAACTGCGAAAAATAATTTTCGCACTCCGGAATTTTTGCGAAAAATAATTTTCGCACTCCGGAATTTTTGCGAAAAATGATTTTCGCACTCCGGAATTTTTGCGAAAAATAATTTGGGTGCGGCTCTTTTAGGTCGAGTGGAAAATTCAATCATATATAAATGATACAAATTTTTATCCTTGATTTTTTATGTATTATTTGCTATGTATGAAAAGTGGACAGTCATATGAGGGAAATGCTGATAAATGGCAAACAGGAAAGAAAATCATAATTGTCGTCCTTGTCAACAACAGAAGTTGCCTTCGCCGCCTCGACAGAGAAATATCTGGAACTCATCGGCCATCTGGAGTTGCCTGAAAGTCATTCTATGACTCACAGTGATTTGGAAAATCTTTTGTCCGGCGAAGGCCGCGAACTGATGCGAAGACTCATGGAAGATCATCTGAGAATCCGGGCTTGCGGAGATGACGTATGGAAATCCGTGACCGGTTCCGATGGCATTGAACGAACTCATAAGATATTGCGGGAAAGGACAGTGATGACAGTGTTCGGGAAGGTGAGAATAAAACGCACAGGTTATTCGCGTCCCGGGAAGAGCAGTCTGTTTCCCCTGGATGCTGTCCTGAATCTTCCCGAAGGCATCCATTCTTACGGAATCAGAAAGGCACTTGCCCTGGAAGTCTCGAAAAGTTCTTTTTCGGAAGCGACAGATTCGATCAGACGGCAGACCGGAGTGAGAATGCATAAAAGACAGGCGGAACACCTGTCCCGGAAGGCGGTGCGGTGTTTTGACGAGTATTATGAGCAGACTTGCAGCCTCCTGCCCGGGGAGGCGGAAAAACTGCCTTTGCTGATTCTGACAACGGATGGCAAGGGAATAGTTGTCAGGAAGGAGGATCTGAGGGAGGAGACAAGGAAAAAGGCTGAAAATGCCCGAAGAAAGCTGAATAAGAGAATCTCCAAGGGAGAAAAGAAAAATCGTAAGCGCATGGCAACTGTCGCGTCAGTTTATCATATGGAGAGATTTGTACGCTCCCCCGAATCTGTGGCAGGAGAATTCGCACCGGAATCGGAATCGGAAAAAAAAGGAAGGCCCCGCCCCGTGGCAAAGAGGGTGTGGGCAAGTCTGGAGAAAAGTCGGGAGGATGTCATTCGTGAGATTTTCGAGGAGGCTCTGAGAAGAGACCCGTCAAACAGCAAAAAGTGGGTGTGTCTGGTTGATGGGGATCCTCATCAGTTGAAAAGTGTCAACAGGCAGATCGAAAAATTTTCGGTGAGCGCCGTGGTGATACTGGACATCATTCACGTCATCGAGTATTTGTGGAAAGCTGCGAGGGTTTTTCATGATGAGGCAAGCAGGACATCCGAAAAATGGGTCTCAGAACGTCTTCTGGGAATATTGCGGGGCAGAGCCAGTCTTGTTGCCGGGGGGATGAGAAGGTCCGCCACCCTTCTGAAGATAAGACGGAGTTCGAGAAAACCTGTCGATGTGTGCGCCGACTATCTTCTCAAAAATTCGCCGTATCTGCGTTACAATGAGTATCTCGGAGAGGGATTGCCGATTGCCACAGGTGTGATCGAAGGCGCCTGCCGGCATCTGATCAGGGACAGGATGGATATCACCGGAGCCCGGTGGAGTCTGGAAGGTGCGGAGGCGGTGCTGAAGCTTCGATCACTGAGATCAAGCGGTGATTTTGATGATTATTGGAAATTTTATGAGCTTCAGGAATTTGACAGAAACCATTATTCAAAGTATTCCGACCCGGCCATTCTGGACGAATTGTCATCAAAGGAATTTGTGGAAGGGAAGTCGACCTAAAAGAGCCGCACCCAAATAATTTTCGCACTCCGGAATTTTTGCGAAAAATAATTTTCGCACTCCGGAATTTTTGCGAAAAATGATTTTCGCACTCCGGAATTTTTGCGAAAAATAATTTTCGCACTCCGGAGTCTCCTGTCAGATTCGGACACAGCATAAATGATGATTGCATCATAGTCAATTATGGGAAACCTATGGAAAAATATATGGGAAAAACTATAGCTTTTAATATAAACTTCCTATTTTAAAATTAAATTTTTATGAAAAAATCAGCAAGCGTAGAGCGTAGGTCGGGTTGAGGAACGAAACCCGACATTTCGTTTTTTTTTCATTTGACACTCAGTCCTCCTTTCTTTATATTTTGTTTTTTAATGCCAGCAGATCAAAAACGCCAAACCGTTTTTGTTCCCAAACCGGAGTTTAAGAACGAGGTCAAAACACTTAACACCTAACACCTGACACCTGACACCTAACACCTGACACCTGACACCTGACACCTGACACCCAACACCTGACACCTAACACCTAACACCTGACACCTCTTTTTTAAGAAAGAAAATCATAATGAGATATTTATTAAAAAACCTGTTTGTCCTGCTGGTTGGCACTCTTATCATTTTCGGATGTTCCGGCGGTCTTGAAGAAGTCTCTGTGGAAGATAAGGACATATCGCTCCGGTTGGTAAACGAGGCAGGAGAAGATATTCGTAAAATCAGTGCCGAGTCTCCGGGACGGCTGACGGCGAGTCTTAAAAAAGCAGACGGAACTCCGGTTTCCGGTGAGGTGATTCAGTTCAGCACCACAGCAGGATATATTCAACCTGCCATTGCCGCTGCTGTGACAGATGACAAAGGAGAAGCAATGGTTCACCTGCTCGCGGGAGCTGTCCCGGGACAGGGAGAAGCCACTGCAAGTTTCGGAGAATACTCGGCAGCCCTGGATTTTACCACTGACGGCGATATGGATATTGCTATTGATATCCGGTTAGAGAGCAAAGAAACCCGCGCGGCCACAGATAAAATCAGCACCACCTCTCCGGGTCGTCTGGTGGCAACCCTTACTTACGGGCCTGAAAAAAATCCCATGGCGGATCAGATGATCACTTTTACGACAACACTGGGAACGGTTCATCCCCAGACCGGCACCGCACTGACAGATGCCAATGGTCAGGCAGCGGTTGATCTGCTTGCAGGCCCGGAACCGGGCGAGGGGGTTGCCACGGTCACATATGATGAATATTCGGTGATTCAAAAGTTTACCGTTCAGGAGGTTTCCCTCTCTGTTTACCTAATAAAAAAGGAAGCCTGGGAAACAGATGGGACAACCCGGGAAACCACAAATACCATCAGCGCGGCCTCACCCGAATATCTGATGGCAATGCTTAACTATGTAAACGGAGAGCCGATTCCTGATAAGGTGATTCAGTTTAATACGACGCTGGGAGGAATTCTGCCCACGGTTGTCAATCCTCAGCCCGGAGATGTTCTTCCCGGAGAAGGCACAGCTTTGACAGATAAAGCGGGCCGGGCAATGATTCAGCTGTTCGCAGGTTCGGACCCGGGCGCGGGCGAGGTCACTGTCGCGTTTGATGAATATTCGGACACCCTCGGATTTACAACTGTGGGGAATCTGGATATCTTTCTCTCTCTCCGGCTGTCAGATGGTGAGGGGAATGAGATAAGCCATCCCCGGCGGATTCGTGCGGATGCGCCCGGATATCTCACAGCAACGCTTGCTTATGGGGACGGAATCCCCATTGTAAATGAGGTGATTAGGTTCAGCACAACACTGGGACATGTTCAGCCCAATGACGGCACAGCCCTGACAGATAAGAACGGCCAGGCAAAGGTGACGCTGCTGGCCGGTCTGGAACCGGGCGCGGGCGAGGTTTCAGCGGCATTTGGTGAATATTCGGACAGCCTGGGGTTTACGACAAAAGGGGATGGAAACGTGAACCTGTCTCTCAGGCTGACCTCCCCTGAAGGATGGGAAGTCAACAGAATCAGCGACAAGTCTCCCGGCCGTGTCACCGCGACCCTCACAGATGAAAAAGGAGAGCCAATGGCTGATGAGATTATTGCCTTCAGTACCACTCTGGGAGATATTCAGGCGACTGCGCTGACAGACGGATATGGCCGGGCGGTTGTTGACTTGCTGGCAGGTGCGGACCCGGGTGCGGGCGAGATCACGGCGATGTTTGATGAATATTCGGAGACATCGCTTAACTTTGCCATTGAACACGCGGATATCGTTCTTTCTCTGAGACTGGCTGACATTAACGGAAGAGAAACAGATAAAATCAGCAGCGATTCCCCCGGTCGTCTGGTCGCGACGCTGAGGGATGCTGAGGGATATTCCATGGCTGATGAGATGATCACCTTTGATGCGACTTTGGGAGATATTCAGGCTCCCACCGCGCTGACAGATCAATATGGCCGAGCCACTGCGGATTTATTCGCGGGGTCGGAACCGGGCGCGGCCGAGGCCACAGCCACGTTCGGACAATATCCGCCGACTGCTCTTAAATTTACTATCGAAAGCAACCAGATGCACCTTGCACTCCGGATGGTGACTTCTTACGGGCATACGACAAACAAAATCAGTGCGGATTCCCCGGGTCGTGTGATCGCTACACTGAAAGATATGAACGGCGTTCCCGTGTTCAACAAGGTGATCACGTTCACCACAACATTGGGAGATATTGATCCTCCCGCGGGCACGGCCCTGACAGACAGCAGCGGTCAGGCCGAGGTTGAGCTGTTTGCCGGTTCGGAACCGGGGGCAGGTGTGATCACGGCAACTTTCGGAGATTACTCGGCCACCGCGGACTTTGAAACCGAGGGCGATATGGGACTGAGGATTTCTCTGAAATTGGCGGATCACGCCGGAGAAGAACTCGCTGAAATCAGCGCCGACACTCCCGGGTATCTGGATGCGACGCTTACAGATGTTTACGGAAAGCCTGTTCCTGACAAGCCTGTTCATTTCAGTGCGACGCTGGGAAATATTCAGCCTGCGGATGCTGTCGCCATAACAGATGATCAGGGCAGCGCAAAGGTTCAGCTCTTCGCAGGTTCGGAACCGGGGCAGGGTGTGGCCACCGCGACATTTGAAGAAGATTCAGCTCATCTGAGTTTTTATACGGCCGGAGATCAGCCCAGGGAGATAAGTCTCTCTCTCCGATTGTCAGACGCTGAAGGTCAGGAAACAGACAGGCTCCGTGCCGGAACCACCGGAACCCTGACAGCGATCCTCACTTATGCTGACGGAACGCCAATTCCTGAGCAGACTGTCACGTTTCATGCGTCCCACGGAAAAATGACTCCCTCTGATACGGCTGTGACAGACAATGAGGGAAAGGCCACTGTGTTTTTGTCCATAGAAGCAGGCGCGGCATCAGGCGCGGGCGAGGTCAGGGTGATTTTCAATGATCCCTTATCAGGCGAACATTCCGAGACACTCACGTTTGTCATCCCTGATGTCAGTCTCTCTCTCCAGTTGTTAAACAACGCGGGAGAGCCTGCGGATCAAATCAGCGCGGATGCTCCGGGTCGGCTGGTCGCAACCCTTATGGATGAAAACGGATTGCCGATTGCCAATCAGATGCTTACGTTTGGCTCGGATTTGGGCATGATTGAGCCTGCCGCGGCCACGGGTCTGACAGACACCAATGGTCAGGCATTTGTGAAGCTGCTGGCAGGTGCTTTCCCGGGAAATGGCGAGGCCACGGTGAGATATGGTGAAACATCGGCCGCGCCGGTGGCTTTTTGGACGGCCGGGGACGGCAAAGATATAATTATCTCTCTCCGGCTGTCAGACGCGGCAGGGAAAGAAACAGACCGAATCAGCGAGGACGCTCCCGGAACCCTGACGGCAACGCTCACTTATGCGGACGGGACCCCGATTCCCAATAAAATAATTACCTTTGACGGGATACGGGGAAAAATTGAGCCTGAGGATAGCGCGCTGACAGACAATCATGGTCAGGCGAGTGTTTTCCTCTCAGCCGGTTCAGATCCGGGTGTGGGGGAGGCCATGGCAATGTATGGCGGGAAATCCGCGTCCCTGATCTTTTATGCGGATGTGATTCAGGCGGAGCATCATTTGATTATCCGTCTGACAACTCGTTCGGGGTATTCCACAGAGATCATCAGCAATGCTGTGCCAGGGCGTCTGAGGGCCACACTTACGGATAAGGACGGCTATCCTGTTCCTGACGCGGTGATTCAGTTCAGCACAACCCTGGGAAAGATTGAGCCTGAGGCGGGTCAGGCCATGACAAACAGCATTGGCGTGGCAACTGTTGACCTGCTTACCGGAACAGAACCCGGGCCGGGGGTGGCGACCGCTGTTTTTGGTGAATATTCCGCAAGTGTTGATTTTTATACTAAGGGAGATGAGCCGCCGGAGAGAATCCTGACACTTCGATTGGTAAAAAATAAAACCGGATATGTGACAGATACGGTGAGCGCACAAATTCCCGGACGATTGGAGGCAACGCTTACTGACGGGGCCGGAAGACCGCTTTCCGACGAGATTATCACATTCAGCGTAAGTTTGGGATATACAGAGCCTGAAAAGGGCGAGGTGCTGACGAACACCAAAGGCGCGGCAGCGGTTCTCCTGTTTGCAGGTTCGGAACCGGGACCCGGAATAGCCACGGCCACGTTTGGTGAGTATTCCTCGGCCCTGAATTTCACCAGCCTCGGGAATCAGTCGGAGGATCTGAATATATCTCTCCGCCTGAAAGATGCTGTGACAGGGAAAGAAACCAATATCATCAGCGCCGAGTCTCCGGGACGATTAAAAGCCATTCTCACCGATGCGGACGGAAACCCCATCCCTGATCAGGTGATCACATTCACCACAACGCCGGAACTGGGGTTTTTTGTTCCGTCCTCCGGCACTGTCCTGACAAATGAAAATGGCGCGGCCCGGATTGATTTTTTCGCAGGCGATACCCCGGGGGCAGGTGAAATCACAGCGGCATTCGGAGAATATTCAGCCACTCTGGGATTTACAACGCTCGGGGATCAGCCCCGGCCGGAAAACATAACGAGTCCGGATGGTAAATGATGAGAACGGCGATGTGACAGATACCATGAGTGCCGCATCTCCGGGACAGTTATGCTTGACGACGCGGGCGGGCTGTTTCTGACCGGGTGATTATTTTTACAAGCACGTCGGGGAGTGCGGTGGGTTGCGCTTCGCTTCACCCACCCTACATTTTTTGTATCGGGTATATTATTTATTTCGTGTTCCCTAAATGTATTCACTACAGTCTCCCAAATCGTCATAATCAGAAAACAGGTTGCTTTTGGTAAAAAAAGCTATCTGTTTGTTAATATTACGAATTTTTGGTAAAAAAAACTATGTTCATTTTAAACCATCAAATTTTTAACCTACTGAAATTTATTATTTTTTTCATGGAGATATGAGTTGGCATGATTTATGCTGTATAATTTATTGGCTGGGGATCCGCGGGCAGGGAAAGCGCGTCGCAACCCTCCGGCGGATTATTGATCAGCGATAAATAAATAATGAACAACTCAAGGAGGTCACATCATGGGAATTTTTACAAGATTTCGTGAAATTATCAATTCCAATATCAACGCCATGCTGGATAACGCGGAAGACCCGGAAAAACTGATCAAACTGATGATCCGTGAGATAGAAGACACACTGGTTGAAATCAAATCATCGTGTGCCGGTGTCATCGCTGCCAGAAAAAAAGTTGAACGCTATTTGGAAGAAGTGCGAATTCGTGAGCAGGAATGGAACGACAGGGCAAAACTTGCGGTCAAAAAAGGACGGGATGATCTGGCCCGGGAAGCGCTCATGGAAAAACGTAATTATACCGAACGGGCAGAATCCCTTGAGAAAGAAGTGAAAGAACATGGTGATTTGACAGAACAGTATCAGGATGATATTCGACAGCTTGAGGATAAGCTTAAAACAGCCCGGGAAAAGCAGCGCATGCTCGTACAGCGTCATATCCGCGCCAGAAGGAAAAAACGTGTCCAGGAAGAAATCCGCCGTATAGACACATCTCAGACGCTGGCTAAGTTTGATGAACTTGAAAATCGTATTGAACGAATGGAAGCTGAAGCGGATCTGGTAAATTTCGGCAGAAAATCCACGCTGGAAGAAGAATTTGACAAACTTGGCCTTGATGATGAGATTGAAAAGGAACTGCAAGCTTTGAAATCTCCTCTTGAAAAAAAGGAATAGAGAAACTGGAAACTGGAAACTGGAAAATCTGCCGGTTTCCGGTTTTTCATAAGAGGAGTTTATTATGAGAACACTTCTGATTGGCGCTGTCATTTTTGGGAGTCTGGTTCTGGCGTTGTCTGCTGTTGCCGGTACAATTTTTATTGTCATCAGAATCCTCAGAGGAGGGTTATCCCGTGAAGAGCGGGAAATTCTCTCTGAGGAAACCAGAATGATTCAGGACATATATCAAGGACTTTCAAAAATGGAAAGACGCCTGGACACCCTTGAAACCATCCTTCTGGATCGGGAAAGAAAGGAGCGTGAAGAATGAGACGATTTGAAAATAGGTCCGGCCGAGGGTTGTATCGTTCCCGCGACGGTGTCATTCTCGGTGTATGCAGGGGCATTGCCGAATATTTTGATTTTTCTGTTTTCTGGGTGCGGACCATCACAATTATTGTTTTGTTCTGTTCGGGATTATGGCCCATAGCGGGACTGTATTTCATCGCTGCCTTGGTGATGAAACCTGAGCCGGTGATTCCGATACTTACGGAGGATGAACAGGAATTTTATGATAGCTATACGCATTCGAGAAGAGGGGCTGTGAATCGGGTAAGACGAAGATATGACAACCTGGAGCGTCGCATTCGGCGAATAGAAGATACGGTTACAAGCCGGGAGTTTGACTGGGATCGGAGAATTGAGAATTGAAAATTGAGAATTGAAAGTGGGAAACCGGGTTTAAAAAACTGTCAGAATACCAGAAAGGCTCAGAATAAACAGCGGAATGTATGATTTAAAAGGAAAAGTCAGGCTTAATAAATATAAGGAGATAACAAATATTGCTATTTCCATTTTTGAACGGCTTCACAATAATGTTCGAGTCTGAATTTCATATTTCATAGGTAACCTTCACTTTTATCGGTCACATTGTCCCGCACCATTGCCCACGAAGTTGCGGAATCGGGCAGGGCGTTTCCGCTTGCGTCTGACTTGGTGTATGAGCGGGGATTTGTTGAGTACTGGGCATCCTGTCCGTAAAAATCCTCTCCGGGTGCGGGGCAGGGGATTTCGGCGGTGTTGTTGTAGCATTTATGTCTGCCCGGTCTCGGACAGCCCGCCTGCGAAAGCGGTGCCCTGAGCTTGTCGAAGGGTTCCGCACAGGCACAGGATCACAATGGTTAAAAAAGTTACGGTTCTGGCTGGTTTTGTCATTTTTTGTTTCCTTTTTCAGACTTATAAATGTCCTGTCGCCGAGGGATCAGTTCCCCGGCTGCTAGCGAAATGCGCTTAAGCGCACTGAATTCACTTCTGTCTTTAAGCATCAGTCATAAGAATCTGCATCTTCCACCTCGGCAGGTGTCATTGTCAGCAGACCTACGATTTTCAGCCGTTTCTCCTCATCCAGCATTTTACCCAGTCTGTCCCAGAGCATATTCTGACGCTCAATATGTGACATGCCTGAGAATGTCTCGGAGATAACAAATCCGCCAAATCTTCCTGTCGGTGTCATGTCAATCTCCAACACCGGATTTTCAAGTCCTATCTGAGACACCATATTTTCTAATTCTTCTCTGAATTCCATCGTCTTACTCCCAAGTTGATGATTTCGATTGCATTGCGGATGACTATCTCGGAATTCAGTTTCAGGGCATCACCTCTGATTCCCCTGTCAAGTTTCAGCCTTCTGAATTCCGAAGTCAGTCTTCCATAAGAGGCAAACCGGTAATTGTTTTTCCATCGCGACCACACTTCTCCCAGAAGCGCAGGCAGCCTTATCATATCTTTCTGACGGATAAAATCTGTCATTCCGCTCTCTTTCAGAAGCTTTCTGAGATCATGCCGGCTCTCAAAATCGGAATTTTCTCTTGTCCTGTATGCAAGCAGCAGACATTCCACAGCGACTCCCGCAAAATAAATCGCCTCCGGATAGTGCCGCTCATTATGAAGTTTTCTTGCAGCGTCTATCCGCTCATAAGCGGCTTCAAGATAATGTTCGGGTCTGAATCTCATATTTTGTCACCTCACCGCCTGTTTTGATCGTTGCCTTTATCCCAGTCCGAGCCGGGCGAGATGGGAGATTTTATTTCTTCCGAGTCTCTCAAATTCCGCCTGAAATATATACAGACGAACATCTGTCCCCTGTCCGGCTGCGGAATTACGCAACCATCTGAGCGATCTGTTTCAGACTCCGGAGAACATCATACACATGCCGAAGCTTTCCTGTCAATATTTTTACAGAATTAATTCAGATTGTTATCAATTTTATATTCAGGATTCTTCTGTTGTTCGGCAATTGAAAGCGAAGCATAATTTATATCAGAATAATCGTGTAATTTCATCCACTTCAAATCGGGGCCATTCTGCCGGATTTCCGTGGCTTATGGCTTCGATGCCCTGTCCCTGTTCCAGCACTTCGCCGATCACGGAGATGTTTATGCCAGCCTGCTGAATTCGGCTGATGAGTGTTTCGCAGGAATTTCCTCTGCAAGAAATGAGAAGACTGCCGGATCCGATAAGTCCCAGGGGATTAATACCCAAAAATTGGCAAACCTTTTCCGTGTGCGGAAAAACAGGAATTTTGTCCATGTCAATCCTGATTTTATGGTCCCCGGCGATACTCAGCTCTTCAATGGCAGTTGCCACGCCGCCTTCGGTGACATCGTGCATGGCACTGGTTCCGCGAGACTGTCCCGCGATTTTCGCTTCTTTCAGCACGCTGATATGAGAAAGAAATTCTCTGCATTCTCTGATTTCAGCCTCGGTCATTCCCTGTGCTTTTAATATGTTTCCAAATTCTCTGGCAATGATACTTGTTCCCTCCACAGACACTGCTTTGGTCAGCAGCACCCTGTCTCCGGGTCGTATGTTTCGCTTGTCAATCAGGTCGCGTTTTGCAACGGTTCCGGCCAGCATTCCTGTAATTACGGGTCTTGTGACCGCGTCGGTAATTTCAGTATGACCGCCGCACAACGTAATTCCCCATTTCCGGCACACATTTTTCAAGTCGTGCATGACTTGGAAAATATCAGAAGGGGTGGTTCCGCAGGGAAAAAGAAGCGTGGTCAGAAACCACCTGGGCACGGCCCCTGATGTGGCGATGTCATTGGCATTTACCAAAACCGCATAATGTCCGATGGAGTCCGTGGCAAAAGTGATGGGGTCGGACTTGAGGATAAGCACCTCTTCTCCGTTCACATCCACGGCCGCGGTATCCTCACCAATCCCCGGACTGATCAGCACCGAAGGATCATTAAACGCGAACTGATCCAGAACACCTTTTAAAAGATCATTGGGGAACTTGCCCGGACGAAGCGGTGTTCCCAGCCGGACAATATCCCTGAGTTCTCCGAGAGTCGAAATCGTATAATCGCTTGCCTTTATTGAATCGCTCCGAGTCTCCGGTTTCCAGGTTTTGGTTTCATCGTCCAGAAAAACAGTCATTGCTCCTGCATCCTGACCCGCCTGAATATCAAATATGAAATCACCTACCATAAGCGACTGGCTGGCTTCCACGCCCAGTTTTTCAGCGGCCATCAGAACACTCTTCGGGCTGGGCTTGGGTGCCACAGGATCATCCCGGGAGATAATCACATCAAAATCAGAGAAGCTGATGGTCCTGAAATTCCGCAGCGCCCGTTTTATCGCCCCGAGCTTATTCCGGCTTACAATTCCGATCTTAAGACCCTTTGAATGAAGGTAGGCAATCATTTCCTCAGCTTGCGGATTTGGCTCGGATCTGGCAGCTGCCTCAAGTTCAAAACGTTCCAATTCACACCAGGCCTCCTCCTGTTGTTTCGGATCCGTCATATTTTCTATAAATTCCAGAAGCGGCAACTCAGCAGGACAACCGAGTGTCTTTTTTATCGTGGGAAAATCCAAAGCACCCGGTTTTGTCAAGGTCCCGTCAAAATCGAACAATACCGCTTTTATATAAAACAATTTATTTTTCATTTTAATTCCTTATTTCTCGCTTCTCACTTCTCACTTCTTCGCTTCTCACTTTTTCACTTCCCACTTTCTCGATTCTTTCGGGTCCGCGCAAAAAGGCCACAATCATGCCGGTGATTGCCACGATTCCTCCCGCGGCCATGGCGTAACGGAACGCTTCCATGAAAATCGGTTCCAATTCCGGGCGATAGACTTTTAAGCTGAGTCCTCCGCTTAACGTATAAAAAGTGCTGTTAAATATGGTTCCTGCCAGAGCCACGCCCATCGCCATTCCCAAGTTGCGTGCGGTTGCCACGGTTCCTGCTGCAACGCCTTTATAAGCTGCCGGGACCGCGCTCATGGCAATCGCACTGTTGGGAGAAATAAAGATAGCTGTTCCGACGCCGACAAGGGCAAGACGCCACACAATGGGAAAGGCTGTAAAAGAAGGGGAAAGCTGCGCCAGAGAAAAAAAAGCAAGCGCAAGAATGCCCATGCCCAAAGTGCAAAGCATGCGTGTTCCGATTCGGTCTGAGATAATTCCTGAAACCGGGGAAACAACAAAAAGAAAAGCAAAGGGTGTAACCATAATATATCCTGCCTGACTTACGGAAAAGCCGCAGGGATGCATCAGATAAAAGGGCATCAGGAAAGTCATTACAAAAAGACTTGCAAAAAGAAACACTGCGGCAATAATCGGAAGCGTGAAAAGGCGAATTTCTAAAAGAGAGGGTTTCAGTATGGGATGGAGAATGCGGGTCTCAATCCGGATGAGCCATATCACAGACACGACAGAAATACCTAACAAAGAAATAATGGGCAGAGATATGTATCCCCAGCTGTATCCGTGTGTGATGGCAACAAGAAAAGATGCCAGGGAAAGTGTCAGCAAAACCGCACCGCCCCAGTCAAAAGACTCATGTCTGGAGACATCCGCATTTCCCCCTTTCAGAATTCTGGTCACAACCAGGGCCGTCGCAATACCAATGGGAATGTTGATGTAGAAAATAAACTGCCAGGAGAAAAAATGAATGATCATGCCGCCCAGTGCCGGTCCCACGGTTAATCCCGAGGCCACCACAGCGCCCACCATCCCCATAGCCTTGCCCCGTTCTGAAACAGGAAAGCTTTCAATGACGAGCGCGGGGGTGCAGGCCATGATCATGGCTGCCCCGACCCCTTGAAAAGACCGCGCCGCAATCAGCCATATGGCGTTTCGGGCCATCCCGCAAAAAAGAGAACCCAGTGAAAAGACAATAAGTCCCCGGCTGTAAACCCATCGGCGTCCTCTGATATCGCTCAGACGCCCGAAGCTCAGGAGAAGAGATGACACTGTAAGCAGATAGATCATCGGTATCCACTCAATGGTCGCAAGAGGGATAACGAGATCATGCATGATAGAAGGAAGCGCAATGTTTACAATACTTCCATCGAGAGTTGACATGAACACCCCGACAGCCACAAGAGAAAAAATCAGCCATTTGTTTTCAGTGATTTCAAATTGTTGTTTCATAAACACCCATGTAAAAAATTATTAAGATTGTATTTAGTTGTCAGAGACAGAGCTGTTTTCTCTGATAAGAAACCTCAGCGATATCGTTCCCACGCTTTATGCAAGAATGCAACCCAAAAATAATTATAGGGATGTTCTTGTAAATGGCAAGCAGTCTTATTATTTTCGAAGCCGTGGCAAAATGTCGGAAAAATTGATTGCAGTGTTGCCATTACCGTCTAAAGATGTTAAAATTTTGATCATATCAGATAAATATTCAGCAAGGTGGGTTTCTGTCCCACCGATTCTGACTTTTTAAAGAGGATGGATAAAACATGAAAACCTATCGAAAAGAATTATGGTTTGAAGTACCTACCCGGCGTGCTTTCATCAACATTACCCCCCAGGTTGAGACCTGTCTTGCAGAGAGCGGAATTAAAGAAGGGCTTATTCTTGTGAATGCCATGCACATTACAGCCTCAGTCTTTATCAATGATGATGAATCCGGTCTTCATCACGACTATGATGTCTGGCTTGAAAAACTGGCTCCCCATGAGCCGGTTTCAGGATATCGCCACAATGTGGGGGAGGACAATGCTGATGCTCATATGAAACGGCAGGTTATGGGACGGGAAGTGGTTGTGGCTGTTACCCAAGGCAAACTGGATTTCGGAACATGGGAACAGATATTTTACGGGGAATTTGACGGCCGAAGGAAAAAACGGGTGTTGGTGAAAATCATCGGGGAATAAAATCAGGAGATTGATCGTCATGGACAGAGGTAAAAACCGATGATCTTCCTGTTGACACAAGTAGCTAAAAAGGATTATGTAAACAGTTTCTTTTGCCGGACGTTTCCGGACGTTTGCCGGACGGGGTTTGCAACCCCGTCCGAAATGTTTTCCAGATCACCGTCAAAGAATTGACAAAATAAGTTCCCTGTTTTGCTTGGTTCGGATTGGCAAATTTGAACTGAGCAGCTAAAAGGCAAAAATAAGGAATAAACTAAGATGGGCAGTATTTTTCAAAGCTTGCAAAAAAAAGAACTGTTAGGGCCTCATCCGAGATTCCTAGAAACGAGTATCCAATATGAAGTGACGATGGGGTCTTTTGCCTACGGCGTTTCTGATGACACATCTGATATGGATATCTATGGATTTTGTATTCCCCCAAAAGATTATATCTTTCCGCATTTAAGAGGTGAAATTCGGGGGTTTGGCAAACCCGGGCCATCATTTGACCAGTTTCAACGGCATCATATATATGATCCGTCTGCCCGCGGAGGCCGGGGTCGCGAATATGATTTGACAATGTACTCCATTATTAAGTATTTCCGATTATGTATGGAAAACAATCCGAATATGATTGACAGCTTATTTGTGCCCAGGCGATGCGTTTTGTTCTCAACGCAGGTGGGTGAACTCGTCAGGGAAAACAGATATTCTTTTCTGCATAAGGGGTCATGGCATAAATTCAAAGGCTATGCGTTTTCTCAGATTCATAAAATGAGAACCAAAAATCCCATAGGAAAAAGAAAAGATACAATTGCCAAATATGGTTTTGATGTAAAATTTGCCTATCATGTGGTGCGTTTATTAAATGAAGTGGAGCAAATACTGACCGAGCATGATCTGGACCTGGAAAGAAACAGAGAACAACTAAAAGCCATTCGTCGGGGGGAATGGACTCAGGAAGATGTGGAAAACTATTTTGCCTCAAAGGAAAGAGACCTGGAAACGCTGTACACAGAAAGCAAACTTCGCTATAAACCTGACGAAGAGAAATTAAAAGACCTCCTGCTGAACTGTCTGGAACATCATTATGGCAGCCTGAACGCATGTGTGGTAAAACAAGATGAAGCTATAAAAGCGTTAAAAGATATTGGTGAAATTCTCAATAAAGTAAGAGGACTGTATAATTGATAATTGATAACTGATAACTGATAACTGATAACTGATAACTGATAACTGATAACTGATAACTGATAACTGATAATTGATAACTGATAACTGATAATTGATAACTGATAATTGATAACTGATAATTGATAACTGATAATTGATAACTGATAATTGATAATTGATAATTGATAATTGATAATTGATAATTGATAATTGAAAGGAGATCGTTGTATATACTATGAGATATGTCCGACAACTGAAAGAAACGGGCTGTGCTGTTCTGACAATTGGTTTTGTGTTGGCCCTGCTGCTCACTGCAAATATCGGCTGGGCGGAAGAACTGAGCTTTGTGCAGAAGCTTTGTGATGCCTATCAAAATATTGATACGATTACTTGCGAGATTCGTAAAACTACTAAGGGCGGCGGAAGAACCATGAGAATGCTCAGTCGGGTGTATTATAAAAAAGGTTATTATGTTCATGTGGATAATGTCACCCCCAGAAAAAGGAGAATTATCGCGGACAGCAAAACCCTCTGGTATTATGAAACGGACGCCCCAAGAGGCTTTTCCCGGTCCATATCAGAACTGACTGAGGTATGGATGTCAGCGATCAATAATATTCCGGGAACGCCCATGGAAAACCTTCTTAAGCTCAGAGGGCTTCCTGAAATATCCCTTCCCGCAACAGATGAATATCCCATCAGAAAAGCCTATCAGGCTGAAAAAGCTTATGTGGTTCTGTATTGTGATAATTCAGAGCGTCTGATAAAAATTGAGTTTTTTGATTCATCAGAAATGAAAAAATCAATAGCTCATTATAATTACAGCGCGTTTCAAAAAGCAAATGAACATTGCTGGATTCCATGTCTTCATAAAGCCGTCATTTCCCTGCCGGACGGTGAGGAGATGACTGAAACAAGACGTATCAACAATCTGGAAGTAAACAAACCCGTGGCCGACAGAATGTTCAAGGCAGGTATCTTCTTTAAGGATGTTGAATTTGTAGGTGATTTTGAAAAAATGTATGATTAAGGGGGCGAGGGGCGAGAGGCGAGAGGCAAGAGGCTAATATCCAATGTTTAACATTTGACACTTTAACCCCATTGCCCCTAGCCTCTCGCCCCTTGCCCTCTCGCCCCTTGCCCCTTGCCCCTTGCCCCCAAATAAAAAAATAGTGCTTGATTAAGTTCGGAACACATGGTATAGGCACTGAAAAAAAGATGAGGTTAAGGTAAAAGGAGTAGAAAAGATTATAAAATCTTTTATCAACTTATTTAAAAAGGAGGAGAAAAAAGATGAAAAAATTAGTTGCAGTGTGTTGTATTGTGGCATTGCTTGTCACACTTTGCCCACTGGCGTCAGAGGCCAAGGTCAGCGGCCGTGAACCAGGTGGCCTGGGGGCATTCTTTGTCGGATGCTGTCTGGGACTCAGAACTGGAACAGAGTGGAACGCAGGATCACAGTTGCACTGGCGTGAATGGTCCGTTCTTATTCCGTATGCAGGTCTCATAATTGCAGTATGGAACGGTATTGACTGCGCCAAAGGAATGACGGCTCATCAGTGGGCAGAGAAAAACGGAGCCAATTGGTATTAATTTTGCTTCAATTTTGCCCTAAAGTCATTGACAGGGTTTCAGGTATTATGCCTGAAACCCTTTTTCTGTTTTTTATTGTTTTGTTTCCCGCGCTTTCACCTGCCGGGCAGCTTGATCTGGCAACTGATCTTTTTGAAGAGAGAAACTGGCGCGCATGCAGAACAGAATGCAGCCGTGTTCTGTTAGCCTGTCCCGGACACGAAAAAGCCGTACTTCTCAGAGCAGTTTCAGAACTTCGTTCGGGCAAGGACAGCACAAAATCGCTCCGCCTGCTTTGTGAATCACCGGACACCTCTCCGGAAACGGCTGTTATCGCACATTATGAACTGGGCCGGGCGCTTTGGAAATCAGGAGAACCGGAAAAGGCATTTTTACATTTAAAAAAAGCCTTTGAAAATTCCCGATCCGGAAATTTGTTTCTGAGAGCGGGCTGTTCCCTTTCCCTTTTGTTGAAACAGCATTCTGAACTCGCAGAGGACTCCTCTGGTTTACAAATGCAACTGAAAAGCTGTTCTCCCCTCTGGTCCCGTGAGATCAGAGCGGAATGCGCAATCTCTCCGCGCGGAGAAAGCGGGTCATGGACAGGAAAACCCGGACAGTGGCTCATCTCTTTTTACCGCAGCCAGATCAGCCCGGCAATTGGTCAGCGATGTTCACTGAATCCCACATGTTCGGAATATGCCAGGCAGGCTTTGCGAAAACACGGCATCCTCGGGCTCGGATTTATCGGGGACAGGCTTGTGCGCGAACCTGACGTGGTGGCCGAGAAAAAATCCCCTGTCCGTATCAACGGGCGGTGGCGGTACAGAGATCCCCTCAAGGAGCATGATGATTGGATGAAATAAGAAAAAAAGTGCTGATGATTTCAGTTCTGGTTGCAAGTCTCCTCGTGACAGCTAATATCAGTTTTTGTGATTCAACTGAGATGACACGCCAGTTGGCTTTGGACATCGCAACTGAAGGGAATCATGAGGCAGCAGCCATTGAATACCGGCGCCTTGCCCTGATGGAAGAGGATGCGGAACGCCGAGCGGGATACTACTGGGCCGCAGCTTATGAATATCTGCGTATGAAGGAATACGAACTCACCGCAAAAATGCTGGACCATGCGGAAGATGATTCTCAGAAACTGACCATACCGTCCCTGCTCATAAGAGCAGAGGCTACTCTTGGCGATGACAATCCGGAAGAGGCCGGATTTTATCTGCAAAGTATTATCGGAAGTCATGGGGATGAGGATGTCAAAGCCTTTGCATCAAGACGGCTGGCACGAATTATGGTTTCACAAGGAGATATTCCCGGGGCAAAAGAATCCCTGCTGGCGTCGTCTTATGACAACTCATCAGGAATTGCCGCCCTGGAGCGTTACAAAAAAGGACGAGACAAATCCCCGCGTCTTGGCGGAATACTGGGGCTGATTCCGGGTCTCGGATACGCTTATTCCGGTGAATACGCCAATGCCCTGCGCTCTCTGATTCTTAACGGTCTGTTCATTTACGGCATGACAGACACCGCACGGAATGAACAGTGGGGCGCATTCACTGCGATCACTTTTTTTGAACTCACCTGGTACACCGGCAGCATATATGGTGGTATTGACGCTGCTCACCGATACAACCGGAACCGCCTGAACCAATGTCTCACAGACATAGACGGACGTTCCGGATTCTCCCCTGATCTTCGCCAAATCCCCATCATAATGCTTAATTTTGAATTCTGACAATCCAGAGTGCCGAACTTGCAGTTTGGCAATACTTTTGGGTGCTGACCCGAAGTGCTGCCCCCGGTCTGAAAATTTAGATATTGCATTATACGCCAAAATCCCTTATACATCCTTTATTTGAAAACCTGCGAGGTTTTGGAAACCTCGCAGGTCTGATGCGCTGTATCCGACGAAAATGTTGATAAAAATTAGATGCTATAAGAAATAAGAGCCAGAGCAGAAGAAATGCCAAACTGTAAGTTTGGCACTCCGGAAATGCTTGGCAAACAGCCCGGTTATGAAATTCAATCCGCTCACACTGAAAAAAATCAGACGCTTCAAATCCATCAGGCGGGGATACTATTCCTTTCTCATATTTATTGTGATGATATGTGTCTCCCTTTTTGCCGAAACCATGATCAACAAACGTGCCCTGATTGTACATTATGAAGGCGAATATTATTTTCCGACTTATGGCGATATGATTCCCGGAACTGTGTTCGGTCTGGATTATGATTATGAGACGAACTACCGTCAGCTGGGCAAACAATTTGAAGCCCAGGGAAAAGGCAACTGGATACTGATGCCTGTTGTGCCTTATGACGCGTATGAAAATGATCTGAGAGAGAATGAATATCCGCCCTTTCCGCCATCTCTGAAAGACAGACATTACTTGGGAACCGATACCGTGGGCAGGGATATTGTGGCCCGGCTGGTTTACGGATTCAGGATTGCAATTTTTTTCTCCCTTGCCCTGTTACTGGTGAATTATACCGCAGGCGTGAGCATTGGCAGCGCAATGGGATTCTGGGGCGGCAGATTTGATCTCTTTTTTCAGAGAATTATCGAGATATGGTCGAATATTCCGTTTCTCTATGTCATTATTATCATCTCTTCCATTGTCGTGCCAAATTTTTTTATGCTGATCGTGATCATGGCCTTTTTCGGATGGATCGGGATGACCTGGACCATGCGAACAGTGACGTATAAAGAAAAAGAAAGAGAATATGTGATCGCGGCCAAAGCCCTGGGCGCGTCCGACTGGCGGATTATCTTTAAACATATAATCCCCAACACTGTTGCCATTATCGTCACTTTTGCCCCGTTTTCGGTTTCAGGAGGAATTGTCGCACTGACATCCCTTGATTATCTCGGATTCGGACTCCCGCCGCCCACACCGAGCTGGGGAGAACTTCTGCAACAGGGCTGGGCAAATATGAGCGCATGGTGGATTGTCGGATCCGTGGTCACCGCAATGGTGCTTACATTGCTCACAGTCACGTTTATCGGAGAAGCCGTAAGAGAAGCGTTTGATCCGAAACTCCATACAACCTATGAATGAAAATTGAAAATTGAAATCGGGCAATAAAGTTTCCAATTTACGAAAGGAGAGTTATGAATAAATTTCTGAGAGTAATGATCAGGACCGTGATTGTGTCTGTTTTCTTTTTGCAGTCTGTGGCGTTTGCCGCTCCGGAGCTTCCAAAGGATATTGAATGGCTGACAAATGATTCTGATCCGGTCTTTGCTTCGCCGGAGGCAAAAAAGGGCGGCACATTGCATTCTTCAATAATGACCTTTCCAATGACGTTTCGTGTGGTGGGGCCAGATTCAAATAACAGTTTCAGAAGTGCGATACTCGATAATCAACTGGATCTGATCGGGATTCACCCGAATACAGAGAATATTATTCCGGAGCTTGCCACTCATTGGGCTTTTGATAAAGATAAGAAAACCATGTACTTCAAATTAAACAAAGATGCCCGCTGGTCTGACGGTAAAGCCGTAACCGCGGATGATTTTGCTTATACGCTGGAGTTCATGCGTTCAAAACATATTATCGCGCCATGGTACAATGATTATTACACCAAAGAAATCGAAAAAGTGATTGTGTATGATGATCATACACTGGCGGTTGTCAGCGCAAGGGCTGTGCCGGACCTCCATTTGAAGCTGGGTCTCAGTCCCGTGCCCCGTCATTTTTACGGTAAACTGAATAAGAATTTTGTCAGAAAATACAACTGGAAAATTGTTCCGAACACAGGTCCTTATCAGATTTCCGATTTCAAAAAAGGCAAGTACGTCAGGTTTAAAAGAAAAAAGGATTGGTGGGCAACAGATCTCCGTTATTTCAAAAACCGGTTTAATGTGGATAAAGTCATTTTTAATGTGGTCAGAGATATTAATATGATGTGGGAGTATTTTAAAAAAGCCAAAGAAGATGTGTTTGCCATTAATTTTCCGAGCTACTGGCATGAAAAAACAAAGATACCGGTGGTTGAAAATGGCTATGTTCACAAAATATGGTTTTTTAATAATACCCGGCAATCTGCAACGGGCATGTGGCTCAACCAGGATCGGAAAATTTTCAAAGATCAGAATGTCCGGTATGCGTTTGCCCATGCCATGAATATACAACGGGTGATCGAGAAGGTGCTTCGTAATGATTATTTCAGGCTTGAACATGGTTTCATGGGCTATGGGCGTTATTCTAATAACGCCATCCGAGCCAGGCGATTTGATCTGGACAAAGTGAATGATTACATGAAGGCATCTGCATGGAAGCGAGGGGGCGACGGTATCTGGGAAAAAGACAACATGAGGTTTTCCGTGGAGGTGAGTTACAGCATTGACGAACATGCGCCCAGACTTGTTGTTTTGAAGGAAGAGGCAAAAAAAGCGGGAGTTGAGTTAAGACTCCAGAAGCTGGATTCCTCGGCTGCGTATAAAAAGGTCATAGAAAAAAAACATGATGTGGCATGGATGGGGTGGAGTACGTCTTTGCGTCCCCAATACTGGGAACATTTCCATTCTGTGAATGCACACAAGCCCCAGACCAACAATATCACCAATACGGATGATCCTGAAATGGACAAGCTGATTGACGCATATCGTAATTCTTTGAATGAACACGAGCGCGTAAGACTTTCTCTTAAAATTCAGGAGAAAGCGCATGAAATTGGCAGCTTTGTTCCCACGTTCATGGTTCCTTATGTGCGACAGGCTTACTGGCGATGGTGGAAACTGCCAAATCCTCCGGGAACGAAACATTCCAGCAGTCTTTTTGATCCTTTCGGAAGTACTACGGGCGGATTGTTCTGGTATGACAAGAACGTGCATGAGGAAACAAAGCAGGCGATGAAAGCCGGAAAGACATTTTCGCGTGTAACGATCATTGATAAGACTTATAAAATGAAACTTCCGGAATGAAAAAAAGCCCCGGCATCAATGTCGGTGCGGATAGCAACAGCAGACAGATCAGTAAAAAACAATGAGGCTATCCGCCCTCGTACCCTGAGCTTGTCGAAGGGGGGATTGCCCGTTTCGACAGGCTCAACGAGCGGTTTTTCTGTCCGTACTCGTACTTCGTACCCGCCCCCTGAGCTTGTCGAAGGGGGGATTGCCCGTTTCGACAGGCTCAACGAGCGGTTTTTCTGTCCGTACTCGTACTTCGTACCCGCCCCCTGAGCTTGTCGAAGGGGGGATTGCCCGTTTCGACAGGCTCAACGAGCGGTTTTTCTGTCCGTACTCGTACTTCGTACCCGCCCCCTGAGCTTGTCGAAGGGGGGATTGCCCGTTTCGACAGGCTCAACGAGCGATTTTTCTGTCCGTACTCGTACTTCGTACCCGCCCCCTGAGCTTGTCGAAGGGGGGATTGCCCGTTTCGACAAGCTCAACGAGCGATTTTTCTGTCCGTACTCGTACTTCGTACCCGCCCCCTGAGCTTGTCGAAGGGGGGATTGCCCGTTTCGACAGGCTCAACGAGCGATTTTTCTGTCCGTACTCGTACTTCGTACCCGCCCCCTGAGCTTGTCGAAGGGGGGATTGCCCGTTTCGACAGGCTCAACGAGCGATTTTTCTGTCCGTACTCGTACTTCGTACCCGCCCCCTGAGCTTGTCAAAGGGGGGATTGCCCGTTTCGACAGGCTCAACGAGCGATTTTTCTGTCCGTACTCGTACTTCGTACCCGCCCCCTGAGCTTGTCGAAGGGGGGATTGCCCGTTTCGACAGGCTCAACGAGCGATTTTTCTGTCCGTACTCGTACTTCGTACCCGCCCCCTGAGCTTGTCGAAGGGGGGATTGCCCGTTTCGACAGGCTCAACGAGCGATTATTGATGTTGCTAACCCCGTTTGGCAAAAAAGCGTGTCTCCGGAGAAAGATATTGAGCGAAGTCATCTTAAAAATAAAAAATCTTGTCACGGCATTTGATACTGAATCCGGGAGAATTCGGGCCGTGGATGATGTCAGTTTTGAGGTAAAACAGGGTCAGACCCTCGGTATTGTCGGAGAGTCCGGATGCGGTAAAAGTGTTACGTCTCTCTCCATCATGCGACTTTTGCCAAAACCTGCCGGTATTATTGAAAGCGGAGAAATTCTGTTTCAAGACAAAGATATCGTGAGAACTGATCCGGACAAAATGCACAAAATACGCGGCAACCGTATTTCCATGATTTTCCAGGAACCCATGACTGCTCTCAATCCGGTTCACAAAATCGGAAAGCAGATCGGAGAAGTTTTCCGGCTTCATTATTCAGAGATGAATAAAAAGGAAATTCAGGAAAAATCTCTTGAAATGCTTCATAAGGTCGGTATTCCTGACCCTGAAAAACGTATGGGAGAATATCCGCATCAGATTTCCGGGGGGATGCGCCAACGGGTAATGATTGCAATGGCTTTGGCATGTGAACCGGATATTCTGATTGCGGACGAGCCGACTACTGCCCTGGATGTCACCATTCAGGCGCAAATTCTCGAACTGATGAAGCAGTTACAGCGTGACATCGGCATGACCATTATTTTTATCACGCATGATCTGGGCGTGATTGCGGAGATGTGCGACGAGGTGGTGGTGATGTATGCAGGAAAAGTGGCCGAAACGGCTTCTGTGTCAGACTTGTTTAAAAATCCGAGTCATCCTTATACCAAAGGTCTGCTTTCCTCGATGCCCCGGCTCGAATATCCGAGAAAAATGAAGCTGAATGTCATCAAAGGCATGGTTCCAAGTCTTTACGAACTGCCTCGGGGATGCCGCTTTCAAAACCGATGTCCCTATTTTCAGGCTGTTTGTGAGACAGAGCCGCCAATGAAATCCGTAGGTGAGAATCACTTTTCCTGTTGCCATTTTGAAAACTTGAAATTGGAAACTCGAAACTCGAAACTCGAAACTCGAAACTCGAAATTTGAAACCCGAAATTCTGACCAAATTTCAAGTTTCAAGCTTCAAGTTTCCAATTTAAAAATGCACTTTCCTGTTTATGGCGGTGTGTTTTGGCGAAAGATCGGAAAGGTCTATGCTGTTGACGGCGTATCGTTTAATGTCAGAACTGGCGAAACTCTGGGACTGGTAGGAGAATCTGGCTGCGGCAAAACCACGGTGGGGCGTGCCATATTGAGGATTTATGATCCCACTGAGGGCGATGTGTTATTCGAGGGAAAAAATATGTCACTTCTTGGCCGCAAAGCACTGCGGGATTTGCGGCGAGATATGCAGATGATTTTTCAGGACCCTTTTGAGTCGCTGAATTCCCGGCATACCATTGGCGATATATTAGAAGAACCTTTTATTATTCATGGTGTGGGCTCGCCTGAAGAACGAAAATCAAAAGTGAGACAGCTTCTGAACCGGGTCGGAATTTCCCAAGACGCTGTAACACGCTTTCCGCATGAGTTCAGCGGGGGGCAGCGTCAGCGAATCGGTATTGCCAGGGCCATTGCCCTGGACCCAAAGCTGATGATATGCGATGAGCCTGTGTCTGCGCTGGATGTGTCTGTTCAGTCACAAATTCTGAACCTGCTTTTGGAACTCCAGCAGGATATGGGGCTGACCTATGTTTTTATTGCTCATGATCTTGCAGTGGTCAAACATATTTCCGATCATATTGCGGTGATGTATCTTGGAAAAATTGTTGAATATGCGGATGCGGATACCATTTATGAAAAAGCGATGCATCCCTACACACAAACACTGATATCCGCAATTCCTGTTCCTGATCCCTCGGTAAAAAAACAAACGCGGATTCTCGCCGGAGATGTGCCCTCGCCCATTAACCCGCCTTCAGGATGCCGCTTTCATACCCGCTGCCCGATCATGACAGAGCAGTGCAAACATGAGGAACCGAAATTACGCATTGCCCCGGGTTCAGTGGGAGAGGGGCATTTGGTGGCATGTCATCGGGCAGGTGAAGTGAAAAGTGAAAAGTGAAAAGTGAAAAATTCTATCCTCATTTTCCTAACACTCAATGATCAAGTTTTTTTTTGTCATTCCTGCTTTCGCAGGAATGACAGGACTTTTTGTCCGAACCGGATCAAAAAACCTGATCATTGAGTAACATCTGATATCCTAGCATCTGACACGCTAACACCTAACACCTAACACGCTAACACCTAACACCTAACACGCTAACACCTAACACCTAACACGCTAACACCTAACACCTAACACGCTAACACCTAACACCTAACACCTAACACGCTAACACCTAACACGCTAACACCTAACACGCTAACACCCAAATTAAAGGATACAACATTTTATGAAACAAGCAAAAGATTATATCATTTTTCCTTTGGATGTCCCGTCTGTAAAGCAGGCAAAAGAATATGTTCAGCTTCTTTCGGAGCATGTGGGCATGTTCAAGGTGGGCTTGGAGCTTTTTATTCAGTCAGGACCTGAAATGATAAGCTTCATAAAAGGTTCGGGAACAGCCAAAATATTTTTAGACCTGAAACTTCATGATATTCCGGTAACTGTTTTACGGGCCATGGAACGTGTTGCGGAATTCGGGGCTGATTTTGTAACGGTTCACTGCGGAGAAACGCCCAGGATGCTTGAATATGCAGTAAAAGGGAGCCGAGAAAAAACAGGCGTACTCGGGGTCACGGTTCTGACAAGTGTTTCAGGTGAAGATATTCATCATGCCGGATTCAGAGAAGAATTTTCTTCTGATATGTCAAAACTTGTCATGAAACGGGCTGAAATGGCCAGGGACGCAGGATGTGCGGGAATTGTCTGTTCAGGGCTTGAAGTGAAAATGGTGAAGGAGAAGTTTGGGAAAGATTTTGTCACCGTGACGCCGGGGATACGCCCCTCCTGGGATGCTGTGGAAAAACATGATCAGCAACGTATCACCACACCTGCACAGGCCATAAAAAACGGTTCGGATTATCTCGTGATCGGAAGACCCATAAGGGATGCAAAAGATCCGAAAACAGCCGCCATGCGCATTTCAGAGGAAATTGAAAAAGAAACACAGGTGTCATCCGCTTTTTAAGATGAGAATATGGCTGAAAAGCATCTCAGAAAATCAGAAATTTTTTCTTTTCCGGAGTGCAAAAATAGAGCGAAGCGTTTTTTTGCACAGACAGATCGAAAATTTTTGCTTTTCCGGAGTAAGCAAAAAATCGCTTCGCTCTATTTTTGCACTCCATTTCTCCCGAAATTTTTTTGATCTGCTGACAATTTTAATTTTACCCGCAAAACAGTTCTTCCCTTTGAAACGGGATTCATAAGAAAGAGACTGAGTCCTCCTCCTTTTTTTAAGATGAGAATATGGCTGAAAAGCATCTCAGAAAATCAGAAATTTTTTCTTTTCCGGAGTGCAAAAATAGAGCGAAGCGTTTTTTTGCACAGACAGATCGAAAATTTTTGCTTTTCCGGAGTAAGCAAAAAATCGCTTCGCTCTATTTTTGCACTCCATTTCTCCCGAAATTTTTTTGATCTGCTGACAATTTTAATTTTACCCGCAAAACAGTTCTTCCCTTTGAAACGGGATTCATAAGAAAGAGACTGAGTCCTCCTCCTTTTTTTAAGATGAGAATATGGCTGAAAAGCATCTCAGAAAATCAGAAATTTTTTCTTTTCCATTTCTCCCGAAATTTTTTTGATCTGCTGACAATTTTAATTTTACCCGCAAAACAGTTCTTCCCTTTGAAACGGGATTCATAAGAAAGAGACTGAGTCCTCCTCCTTTTTTTAAGATGAGAATATGGCTGAAAAGCATCTCAGAAAATCAGAAATTTTTTCTTTTCCATTTCTCCCGAAATTTTTTTGATCTGCTGACAATTTTAATTTTACCCGCAAAACAGTTCTTCCCTTTGAAACGGGATTCATAAGAAAGAGACTGAGTCCTCCTCCTTTTTTTAAGATGAGAATATGGCTGAAAAGCATCTCAGAAAATCAGAAATTTTTTCTTTTCCATTTCTCCCGAAATTTTTTTGATCTGCTGACAATTTTAATTTTACCCGCAAAACAGTTCTTCCCTTTGAAACGGGATTCATAAGAAAGAGACTGAGTCCTCCTCCTTTTTTTAAGATGAGAATATGGCTGAAAAGCATCTCAGAAGATCAGAAATTTTTTCTTTTCCGGTTCTCCCGAAATTTTTTTGATCTGCTGACAATTTTAATTTTATCCGCAAAACAGTTCTTCCCTTTGAAACGGGATTCATAAGAAAGAGACTGAGTCCTCCTCCTTTTTTTAAGATGAGAATATGGCTGAAAAGCATCTCAGAAAATCAGAAATTTTTTTTTCCGGAGTGCAAAAATAGAGCGAAGCGCTTTTTTGCACAGACAGATCGAAAATTTTTGCTTTTCCGGAGTATGCAAAAAATCGCTTCGCTCTATTTTTGCACTCCATTTCTCCCGAAATTTTTTTGATCTGCTGACAATTTTAATTTTACCCGCAAAACAGTTTTTCCCTTTGAAACGGGATTCATAAGAAAGAGACTGAGTCCTCCTCCTCCTTCTTATAATCCCCTTCTTATACTGAATCCCCCGATATCCTCTGCCCGACAGCATATTGAGCAGCTTTTTCGTTTCATTTTTTAGGAGATTTAGGCTCATGGCTTACCACTCGCTCCACAAACGGGGCATGTCTTGGAATATTCTTTAATGTTTCTGACAACACCTTCATCATCTCTTTATAAATATCTGTTTCAACAAGTTTTTTATGATCATCGCTTAATAATATCGAAAGCGTTATCGGATCAACCTTTGACAAATCTTTCTCCAGCCTCTTGAAAATATCTCTTTTCAACTCATGAAGCGATTTCATCTGATAAAGATCGGGATTAATGATCATTAAAACAGTCGAAGAGCTTTCCAATATATTCCAGACTTTTTCAAGCCCTCCTTCAAGATGAGCCTCTAACAATGCCAAGACTAAATAACGTTGCATATCCCCTTCTTTAAATGCGATAATTTCCTCTTTTCTGACTTCGCTGATTGCCAGTTCCCTTTCTTTTTTATACATTTCCTTTTGCATCTCAATCTCTTCTTGTTCTATCTTAAGCGATTCTTTCTTTTCCCTCCAGTTTTCGGCTTTTGTAAGCCTTTCAATCTTTGCTTTTTCAGTCTGTCTTTCTTTTTCAAGAGTTGCTTTGGTGATTTCTTTCTCTTTCTGAGCAAGAAGGGATTCTTTTTCCATTAATGCCTGATGTTGGAACTCACCCAGTTCTTTTTCACGCTCTTTTTTCCTTTTCCTGAATGCTTCTTCGTTATCAAGAACCTTTCCCTCATATTCAAATTTGCCTATCTGAACATCCACGCTGTCCGGGTCTATGAAACAGAGCAGACGGTTATTTTCACCGGGGCTGAACAGACGTTTGCGACAGCCTTCAATTAATGCGACAATATCTGAAACATCGTTTTGGATTTGTTTGATGTGAGCATCTGTGAATTCAAATTTTTTGTTTTGTCCGGGATTCTTCTGCTCTTTCCGACGATATTCCTCCATAAAGCTGTAATGAATTTGATAATGCTTTTCCAGATGGTCTTTCAGGCGTTCACGGAAGTTCTCTTCGTTACTTTTTATATTCAGACAATACCTTATGACCATCTCGGCCATTCTCGGTTCGCTGCGGGCGCGTATGGTCGGGGCTGAAATATATAAACATTGGGTGAAAACGTTTTTCAGCAAATCCTGAAGTTCCCGCCGGAGATTGTCCGTAAAAGGAAGGAGTGTTTTTGACAAATTCGGAGGGGCGCTTACTTCTCCGGATGTCGGGTTTATTTTTATTTCATTTCCGGTGACAAGGGGCCACAGACTGAAAACCAGTTCAAGCCCTTCTTTTGTCAGCCGGTGGCAGATAGCCTGTAACGCATGTTTCTGATAACCGCCCATAAATTTGCTGATCAGAAACCGCCATGCCATTTCTTCCTCACACGAATCTTCATTACAGATCTGCTGGAGTCTGTGCAGGAACTCAAGGGTACTCTTTGTCAGACCCTCAGGTTCTGCTTTTTCAAAAACTTCATCAATAATATCGTCCAGCTTGCGGCGTTCGTTTTCACTTTTCTTTGCCTCTGGTCCGTATAAGTCCAGACACTTCATCACATTCCGAAATTCATCCAAAGACACATCCCTGCCTCTGTTGATGCCTTCCAATAAAACGGCCACAGGATCCAGAAGGTTGAAACGGAGAATCAGTCCGCTTTCAGGCGAAGGTCTGGGGGTTGCCCGGATCAGATTCAGCTCATCCTCTTTTTGTATAAGGTTCGTCCGGCGCTGGCCGTACATCTCAACAACTTCCTTTTCTTCATTTCCGGTATAATAAACCTTGCCGTCATCACCAAAATTAATATTTCTCAGATAATCAGGGGAGGGAAAAATATTATTAATGGTTTTCTCCTGTTCGGAAATTTCCGCGAGTTTGTCATTTTCAGCCTTTTGGTCAGGAACAACGGGACAGGTGATATAACGACCCTTTTTCCGAGTTTCAGCTTTGGACAGTTCCAGAGCCAGGGTAAATTTGTGATCCAGCCTGAAGGTAACGGGGCGAAAATCCAGCCGCAGATCGAACATTATCCGTTGGCCGTGGGTGGCATTGATATTCAGCATATGGTGATAGGGGGAATATCGTTTTAATAACAAATCATACTGGCCGGTGATCACGGCAATGTCAAAATACTGGCGGATAATGTTTTTTAAGGGACGCATCTGAAAGGAAAAACACAGGTAAATATGTGCCTGATTATTTGGTCTCAGCATACTCATGGAAAATATCAAATTTTTAAACTCTTGATATATATCAGAAAATTCCGTCTCATTAGAAATTCTCAGTTTTTCAAACACATACTCGATAAACTCGGTTCTTTCTCTCTCCGCTGCCCGCCAATCTTGCTTTACATCGGATATGTTTTCTCTCCAGATTTCAAAAAGCATTCTGGTTATCGGATAATTCCAAAATTCTTCCTCTGCCTCTGTCATCTCGTCAAAAAGATATTTATTCACAAAAAAATGCCACCATCGCAGAAAACTATCTTTCCTGGACAGAGATAAGTAGAGCCGCTTCGATAAATCTTCCAATTTTTTAGCATGTTCGCATAATTCAAAGTTTGTTAAAAATGTCTTTTCAAGGGCCTGACTCCATTTTTCTTTGAAACTCTTTTTTTCATCTTCGAGAACCGGCAAACACGTCAGTCCGAACAGTTCAAAAAAAGCATTGCCGCGGTTTGTCAGCTCAAACCGGTCTGATTCTTCTTTTATCAGCCCGAAATTTTCAAACGTATTTAACACGTCATTGAGAATAACTTCCGAATCAAGAGCGTCTTTTGAAATATTCAGATGTTCAAGAAAATTTTCTTTTGTCAGTCCGTTGAGGTATCTGAGAAAGGACAGCAGAAAAAGATGGCTGCTGGTCAGAAAGATATCCACCTGGGGCTTAAAATCCTTATAAAGTAAGAAAACATCCTTATTTGATTTTAATATTCTCGGACTTTTACCGGACACCGACTGCATATATTTTATGGTACGAATCGCCTCGATAAAATATAAAATATGCGTATTGAATTTATTATTTTTGAAATCATTTGGATAATTCAGAGCAGTCGTTTTTTGAAAAATATCTTTCAATTTAAAATCAGACCGATTTTCTTCATAATTTTCAATGATCCTTGTATCGAGAAAAACAGAAAGTTTTCCCACGATATCTGACGAATCAGTTAAGAATGGTTCCACAAGAAAAGATTCTCCGATAATAATCGGAATAATGATATCCTTGTCCTTTCCTCTGTCTTTTAATTCATTCGGAGCAGATGCCGCAGTAGCCCCGTCTGTTGCAACGCAGATATCCGCATCAATATTTAAGTGTCTTAATTCCTCGTTTATTTCATGAAGCCGGATTTTAATGGTATTGTTTGCGTTTGCCCATATTAAGACAGATAAACCCAGATCAAAAATGTTCTTTTTGATTTTATCTACCAAAGGCTTATATTTGGTTTGCCAGAAAAATCTTGCCTGCGGTGTGCGACTGCGTATATCAAATGGCTCAATGCTGATTCTGAACATCACAGTCCTCCTGATATAATATCAGATTGCGGCAGGTCTGCTGCTATTCCCCTTTAAACTGAATATTATGCAAAAGCATTTTTCATTCTTACACATCAGTAAAATTTTTTTTGACTGCAAATTTTCTGATGATAACGGATTTAGGGGAGGCCGGTCCGCACCCTGAGCCTGTCGAAGGGGGGCGGGCTCGTTTCGACAAGCTCAACGAGCGGGTCCGGGCGGGTCCCGTTTATCCGGCCCGGCATGATTCGCTACAAATATGCCGCCCCCGCGGGCTTTTCCGGCCTCCCCTAAATCCGTTATCATCAGCAAATTTTTCTGTGGAAGTATGTTTTCAACGGGCAGTGTTCAGCAGATCAGATGGTTTTCGGAGTGTGTGCGGAAGAGCGAAGAAACCCGGCTTTTTTTCCCGGACGAAGTGGCTCCCCGGCCGAAAAAAGCCGGGTTTCTCCCCATATGCATCAGGCTAAGATCGTAACTCATTGTTTTTATTAACCCGTGATCTGCCGGACGGGGTTTGCAACCCCGTCCGAAATATTTTCCGACCCCCGAAAACAAACGTTTCGGACGGGGTTGCAAACCCCGTCCGGCAGTCTTAGCCTGATGCATATGGGGTTTCTCCCCCGTCTGCCGTGTCTGATAAATATTTTATAATATATCATACTACCGGACAAAAAATTGTAACCTATTGGAATTATTCTGATTATAACGGATTTGGGGGAGGCTGGCCAAGCCCCGTAGGGGCGGCATATTTGTAGTAATTCATTATCCTGGGCCGGTCAAGCCCATACGCATCAGGCTAAGAACATAACATTCTGATTTTATTGGAACTGATCTGGCGACAGCCGAAAGGCAAAACCTTTGTTTTCGGGCGTTCCGGAATCATAAAAATCCTTAGCTTGATGCGTATGCGGTCAAGCCCCGTAGGGGCGGCATATTTGTAGTAATTCATTATCCTAGGCTGGTCAAGCCCCGTAGGGGCGGTATATTTGTAGCGAATATGCCGCCCCTACATGGCTTGGCGGGGGCTTGCAAACCTGCTGCTACAAATATGCCGCCCTTACAGGGCTTGACCGGCCTCCCCCAAATCCGTTATAATTAGGAATTATTAAATTGGGTATAAATGTTCGATTCGTTTAACTATCTGATTTTGAATAATTTAACAAAGATTACGAATTTTTTATCCGGTAGTATGATAATATATTAAAAAACCAAGTCAATGGGGCAAAAGGTGTATTCTGAGGGGGCAGAATTCTACTTAAAAAAAACAACACATTCAGAGCTATTCGGAATAAACAGGCGATTTATGATTGAAATTCTGACAAACAGTCTTAAATTTATATTGAAATTTCCAATGAACAGGAATTTAACAAACCGTACAAGGAGAATTAAAATGCCAATTTACGAATATCATTGTGATAAATGTAATCATAATTTTGAATGTCTGGTTTTAGGAAGTGACCAGCCCGAGTGCCCTTCATGCAACAGCAAAGAGGTGAACAAACTCATATCCGCGTGCGGATTTATCACCAAGGGAACTGGCGGTGAGACCGTGAGCCGTTCCGCAGCAAACTCATCATGCAGCGGATGCACAGCAACCAGTTGTTCGGGCTGCGGTCACTGATGGACAGGCATATCAAAATCGGAACCAGGGGCAGCAAACTTGCGCTCTGGCAGGCAAACTGGGTGAAATCGGCTATTGAAAAATCCGGGAACGGGGAATGGAAAGCCAAGGTTGAACTTGTCATCATAAAAACCAAAGGCGACAAGATTCTGGATGTCCCCCTTGCCAAAGTGGGCGGCAAGGGGCTTTTTGTCAAGGAGATAGAAGAGGCCCTTTTGGACGGGCGTATTGATCTTGCTGTTCACAGCATGAAGGATATGCCTTCTGAAATCCCCGAAGGGCTGTGCATCGGGGCAGTTCCGGAGCGTGAAACTCCGAAAGATGTTCTTATCTCCGGAAAAGGGCTTTTGCTTTCAGAGCTTCCCGCGGGAGCCTGTGTCGGAACAAGCAGTCTTCGCCGGGCTGCTCAGTTGCGACGGGCAAGACCGGATATTGACATTGTGCCGTTAAGGGGAAATCTTGACACGCGTCTTAAAAAACTTGAACATGGCGACATGGACGCTATTATCCTGGCTGCCGCGGGAGTGAAACGCATGAATTTTGAATCCAGAATAACCGAATATCTGGACGAGGATATCATGCTTCCGGCAGTGGGACAGGGCGCACTTTGTATTGAAACACGGGAAAATGATCCTGAAATTGAACCCGTGATTGGTCCGCTCAACCATCAGGAAACAAGATCGGTGGTCATGGGAGAACGGGCATTTTTAAACTGTCTCGAAGGCGGATGTCAGGTTCCCATTGCCGCGCATGGAAAAATTGAGCGAGGCATATTTACCCTTTCCGGGCTTGTCGCGGATGTTGACGGCAAAACCATTATTCAGGAAACCCTCTCAGGCCCTGAAACAGAATCAGAAACCATCGGGACAGACCTTGGAAACTGCCTTCTCACAATGGGGGCAAAACAAATACTTGAAAATCTGAAAGTGTAGGTGTCAGGTGTCAGGTGTCAGGTGTCAGGTGTCAGGTGTTAAGTGTTAAGTGTTAGGTGTTAAGTGTTAAGTGGCCTTAAACTTTCATGTTTCATTATAAGCAAATTTTATCCGGAGTGCCAAACTTGCAGTTTTGTACTCCGGAATGAGGTTTACAATTTTTCCTGATACTTAACACTTAACACTTAACACTTAACACCTAACACTTAACACCTAACACCTAACACCTAACACTTAACACTTATAATACCTGACACCTTTCCATTGAAAGCAAATATATGAAAATGACAAATGGTAAAGTTTATCTGGTCGGCGCGGGCCCGGGTGATCCCGGACTGATTACAGTAAAAGGATTGGAATGTATCCGCTGTGCTGATACCATCATTTATGACTATCTCGCCGCGCCGGCGCTGCTGAAATACGCGCCTGAAAATGCCGAGCTTATTTATGTGGGAAAAAAAGGCGGAGATCATACCTTGTCTCAGGACGGCATTAACGCGCTGATTGCGGAAAAAGCAAAATCCGGATTGGTTGTGACCCGTCTCAAGGGCGGTGACCCGTTCATCTTCGGACGAGGCGGAGAGGAAGCAGAGATATTGCTTGATGAAGGCGTTCCTTTTGAAGTGGTGCCGGGGGTCACGTCCGCGATTGCCGCGCCTGCTTATGCGGGAATTCCGCTCACGCACAGGGATTTTACCTCCACCCTTGCCTTTGTGACAGGACACGAAGACCCCACCAAAGCGGAAACAAGTATTGACTGGGCATCTCTTGCAAAAGGCATCGGAACCCTCGTGTTTCTCATGGGTGTCAAAAACCTGCCGAATATTACTCGTAATCTGCTTGAACACGGCATGAATGCAGATACACCTGTGGCGCTGGTCAGATGGGGAACCACGCCCGGACAGATGACGGTCACAGGAACCCTTGAGACCATTGTTGAAGAGGTAAAAGCAGCCGGACTGAAAGCGCCGGCGATTATTGTTGTGGGTAATGTGGTGGGGTTAAGGCAAAGACTGAAATGGTTTGAAAACCGTCCGCTCATGGGAAAGCGCATCGTTGTCACCCGTGCGAGGGAACAGGCCAGCGATCTGGTGAAACTTCTCTCGGATCTCGGTGCGGAATGTCTGGAATATCCCACCATCAAAGTTACTCCTCCGGAGGACCGGAACCCGCTGGATATGGCTCTTGAAAACCTTTCCGAGTATGATTGGATTGTGTTCACCAGTGTCAACGGCGTAAAATTCTTTTTTGAGCGGCTTTTTGAAAAAGGCAAAGATGTCAGGGCATTGCATCAGTTGAGGACTGCGGCCATTGGCCCGGCAACGGCAAAACGCCTGCGTGATTTCGGACTGAACAGCGATATTGTTCCTGAAAGCTACCGGGCAGAGTCGGTGGTGGATGCGTTTGAAAACGAGGAAATAAAGGGCAAAAAAATCCTGCTCCCCCGGGCAAAAGAGGCAAGACCTGTTCTGCCTGTGGAACTGAGAAAAATGGGAGCAATGGTGGACGAAGTCACGACATATTGCACAAAAGCGGTGCGTGACAATGCGGATGTTCTCGTAACTCAGCTTAAAGAGGGAGCAATAGATATTGTCACGTTTACGAGTTCCTCCACGGTAAGAAATTTCAGATCACTCCTGCCTCCCGGAGATGACGCACTAAAAAATCTGATGCAAGGCGTCACCATTGCAAGTATCGGGCCTGTCACTGCCGATACTGCGAAAGAACTGGGGTTTGATGTTCATATCAGTGCGGAATCCTATACCATACCAGGGTTATGCGAGGCAATTCAGCAATATTATGCGCCCATATCAGCCTGAACCTGCGGGACTATATGTTCATATTCCTTTTTGCATTCGGAAATGCCCGTATTGTGATTTCTATTCAATAACGGATTTGTCTTTTAAACACGCGTTTATCAATGCCTTAATGCGTGAAATGCAAATGGAAGCCGGGTTTTTTCAGAAAACCCGGTTTTTTTTTGATACACTGTATATCGGCGGCGGCACGCCTTCCGTGTTTGATGCGGAAGATATCGGACAGATCATTGAGACCGCCCGGAACGCCTTCCCAATTCTCCCTGATGCTGAAATCACCATTGAAGTCAATCCCGGCACAGTAACACCTGAAAAACTCAGGGGCTATTATCGAGCAGGCGTCAGTCGCATAAATATCGGCGTCCAGTCCTTTCAGGAAGAAAACCTCAGATTTCTCGGACGGATTCATTCTGCAGAAGAAGCGCATTTGGCGATTCAATGGGCGAGGAAAGCAGGTTTTGATAATATCGGGCTTGATTTTATTTATGGCCTTCCGGGCCAGACAGAACTTTCGTGGATTCCCGACTTGGAGCGGGCCGTTGAATCCGAGCCTGCTCATCTGTCCTGTTACATGCTCACTTATGAGGAAGGCACTGCTATGGACAAAGACCGCCGGAAAGGATGCTTTGTTCCGCTCTCCGAGGGGCGAGTGGCTGATTTGTTTCAGACGACAGTGGACTTTTTAAGCAAACAGGGTTATGCCCAGTATGAAATATCAAACTTTGCACGGTCAGGACCGGAAAGGTCGAGGCATAATCAGAAATACTGGCAGGATGTGCCGTATCTGGGATTCGGGCCTTCCGCGCATTCTTATGTCAGTCCCTGTCGTTACTGGAATCACCGTTCTGTAAAAAAGTATCTCAGCGACATTGGCGCTGGGAGATTTCCCATAGCGGAAAAGGAGATATTAACCAGAGAACAGCAGATCACAGAGGCGATTTACCTGGGACTGAGAACGACAGACGGAATAGATATTGAGAAATTTGATGAAAAATTTGGCGTAAGCTTTCACGAAATGTTCGGGGAGATGACAGACTGTTTTGAGGAAAACGGGTTAATCAAAACAGATGAAAAACGCTGTGCGCTGACCCGCCGGGGAATGCTGTTTCTTGACAGTGTGGTGTCCGCACTGGTCTGAGAATAATTGCCTGCGGGCAAGAGCTTTTAACAAAGTTGGCGACAATTCAATCTGATATGCTCCCGGATGCCAGATATCTCCGACAACAGGGGCAGGGGGAGTTCCGGAATTATCCGATCATATGTCATTTGTCAGAATTTTCTCACATCCTTTTTTCAGAACCAATGTCATTCCACGTCCGGCCGTATCTGTCCGGACTGATATATGCCTGCCAAATCTCATTCGTCAGGATTCGTCTCAGCATGATCATAACATGATCACTCTCAGCAGATCGAAAAGTTTTCGGGCTGTCACAGGGCAGACACGACGGGCAGGGGAGAAACCCGTGGTTTTCCGGCCGGGGAGACATTTTGTCCGGAAAAAAAGCCGGTTTTTTTCGTTCTCTCGCACACAGTCCGGACATTTTCTGATCTGCTGACGCTGGAAAAATTCGATTTTTTTTGAATCTGTAACCTATTTGTAACCTTTCCTGTATTACAGAGACACTGAATTAAGAAACACAGACAGATGGCTCCGGCCGGAAATTTCATTGACTGTTCTCTTCCGGAAGGGAACTGCATACGATAAAAAAGGATTAAAGCTTATTTAAGTACCCGATCAAAAATTTTTTATACATCTTTTTTTTCTGCGAACCGCGGAGAAACCCGGCTTTTTCCTTCAGGGCCGGCGAATCATTCCGGAAAAAAAAAGCCGGGTTTCTTCCCCGGGCAAATATCGAAAATTTATGGTTAGGTACTTATATTCATTAAGATCAACCAGATAAAGCCAAACCCGCTGTGAGGCGGGGACGGAAAGCTACGGATCTCGGAAGAGACAGCCGGGTTGCCTATAATGGGGTAATCCGGCTTTTTATTGAAAAAATTTATACTTGTTTTGGACGGCTCAGTAATCAGTAATGATGATAAAAATACTCTGTTCTGCATAAAAAAAATCATATCATCAGAAACAGCAAGAACCAAGACAAAATTATCAAGAAAAACGGCAAGGACATTTTTGGGTGTATTCATAAGTTGGGGAGCATTTGAAACCGCGTCTCGTCAATGCGCCCGGAATTTTTTCAATCTTTTCTAAAAATGAATACAATTGGAAGAGCTATGAAAAATAAAAATCAACTTCAACCATCGGTAATGATCGTGGATGATTCGGAAACCATGCTTCTGACCATCAAGGAACAGTTACTCGATGCCGGAGTGAGTCCTCTGATCATCTGCAATGACAGCCAGCAGGTGCTGGATCTGATTGCTGAGAACCGGGTCGGGGTTCTGGTTCTGTACCTGGTGACACCGCACATTGGCGGCGAGGAACTGCTTAAAAAAGTCAGCAACAGATTTCCGGAGATTCCGGTTATTGTTCTCACCGCGTTGGCAGAGGTGGACACAGCGGTTCGGTGCATGAAAGCCGGGGCGTTTGATTGCGTGGTCAAGGGAACGGGCATGCATGATTTCCTCAACGCTGTCCGTCATGCCCTGAAACTAAGGAAATCGGCTTGGGAAACGGAGAGCTTGGGACAGTGCATCCGGTCCGACCGGCCCGAAAATCCTGAGGCTTTCGCACACATCATCGCCCAGGACAAAAAAATGCTCTCTCTTTTCCGATATGTCGAAGCCGCTGCTCCCAGTCCTCATCCGGTGCTGATTACCGGCGAAACCGGTGTGGGAAAGGAGCTCTTTGCCACTGCCATCCACACACTCAGCGGCCGCAGGGGGAAAATGGTCAGTGTGAACACAGCCGGTCTTGATGACACCATGTTTTCAGACACCCTTTTCGGGCATGTCAAAGGTGCTTACACCGGGAGCGCTGGAGATCGCAAGGGACTGATCAGACAGGCTGCCGGCGGGACCCTTTTTCTGGACGAAATCGGGGACCTGAGCCCTGAATCCCAGGTGAAACTGCTGAGGCTGCTCCAGGAAGGGGAATACCTGCCTTTGGGCTGTGACAAACACAGTCAGACAGATGCCCGCATTGTCACGAGTACGCACAGGGATCTCTGGAAACTTCAGGAGGAGGGCAAATTCCGGGAGGACCTCATTTACCGGCTGCAAACCCATCATGTGCATATACCGCCGCTGCGTGAGCGTTCAGCGGATATTGCGCTGCTGACCAAATTTTTTGTCAGGAAGACTTATCTCAAAGAGAAAAAAGAGGTGCCGGAAATACCCGAGGCCTTTACAAATTTGTTGGAAACTTATCCTTTTCCGGGAAATGTGAGGGAGTTGCAGTCAATGATTGTTGATGCCATGGTCAGGGACGGATCAGGGGTGCTTTCTCCGGAGCTTATCCGGCCCTATGTGACAAAAATGAAGGAAAAAGAAAAGGGATCGCCATTCGCACATCTTAAAATGCTGCCTACGCTGAGACAGGCATCAGACATGCTCATTGATGAAGCTATGAAACGGAGCGGGAATCAGACCGTTGCAGCCAAATTGCTGGGCATCACGCAACCCACTCTGAGCGAAAGACTGAAAAAGCGAAGGATGATGTCAGGTGTCAAGTATCCGAGAGTACTCCGTGCAAACCCTTGTCATTTCGGGCAATAACAGCGTTCGTGTAAGCCATCCTTTGTCATCCTACCCTTATATTGCATATCATCGGCTGCACGAGCGCCGGTGCCGAAGTCCATGGCCGGTATGATGACACAATACCCGATTCCGATGATTTCACAAAGTTACTTTTACAGATGATTCAGTGTATGCGGCGGCTTGCCAGGATGGGAACGGAGGCAGTCTCGGTGACCGGATTCCCTCTCATCTTGACTCACCGCCGGAGATCGTGCTGGTTCGTGGTTTCTGTCGGACGTGGTGTGCATCAGCGAATCTTAACTTTAAGACAGTTGATCTTCAGGTCCATTCCTCCTCCTCCTCCGCACCTGCGTCTCCCTTGGCCGGTGTCTGTGCTTGAGTACATTACACCGAGTACCATAGCGAAATCGGTGTAGCCGCCTTTTACGGCTTTCATCTTTTTTCTGCTCAGTTCTTTCTGTTTCATTTTACACCTCCTTATTAATTATGACAGTTGACAGCTTATGTGAAAAATTCCTCCCTCCTGAGTTTGGCTGATCATGTAAAACCAGTCTGTCATGGCCTGCTGAGAGGAATAAGGAATTTATAAAGCAATGTGGAAGTCCCCCCTGCCGGGGCAGGGAGGGTGTGCATCAGCGAATTTTGACACAAAGCCCGGCAATCTTAAAATCCAGTCCGCCTCTTCTCCGCCTTCCAGTGTCCGTGCTTGCATAATTTACACCGAGTACCATGGCAAAATCAGTCCAGCCGCCTTTTACAGCTTTCATCTTTTTTCTGCTCAGTTCTTTCTGTTTCATTTTGCACCTCCTTACTAATTATGACAGTTGACAGTCTATGTTAAAAAATTCCTCCCTCCTGGATTTGGCTGACCATTTAAAATCAGTCTGTCACGCTCTGCTGAGAGGGATGAAAAATTTACAACGCAATGTGGCATTCCCCCTGCCGGGGCAGGGGGGCGTACATCAGCGAATTTTGACACAAAGTCCGGCAATCTTAAAATCCAGTCCGCCTCTTCTCCGTCTTCCGGTGTCCGTGCTTGCATAATTTACACCGAGTACCATGGCAAAATCAGTCCATCCGCCTTTTACAGCTTTCATTTTTTTTCTGCTCAGTTCTTTCTGTTTCATTTTGCACCTCATTATTAATTATGACAGTTGACAGTCTATGTTAAAAATTCCTCCCACCCCTCCTGGCTTTGGCTGACCATTTAAAATCAGTCTGTCACGCTCTGCTGAGAGGGATGAAAAATTTACAACGCAATGTGACATTCCCCCTGCCGGGGCAGGGGGAGCGTGCATCAGCGAATTCTGACACAAAGCCCGGCAATATTAAAATCCAGTCCGCCTCTTCTCCGTCTCCCGGTGTCCGAAGTAGCATAATTTACACCGAGTACCATGGCAAAATCAGTCCATCCGCCTTTTACAGCTTTCATTTTTTTTCTGGTCAGTTCTTTCTTTTTCATTTTGCACCTCCTTATTAATTATGACAGTTGACAGGGTATGAAAGATATTTTTTGCTCTTATAAATCTTTTCTTGCAAGATGTGTGCCTAATGTTTTTTGTCTTATACATTTTTTTGCAGGCAGAGGATATCACGGTCCTCATACACATATTATTTTCAGCGTCCTGTCGCGGGCATTATATTTTTTTAAATTATTATTACAAAATGTTATATATTATAATCAGCATTGTTTGGCGGCCGACTTTTCCGCGAACCCTGCTCCGATTTATACCAAATAGGGAACTCGAAATAAATAATATACCCAATACAAAAAATGTAGGGTGGGTGGAGCGAAGCGCAACCCACCTTGTGCGGTGGGTTGCGCTTCGCTCCACCCACCCTACACCGGGTATTTTATTTTTGGGGAAATCCCTTAAATATTTAATATCAGAATGCCCCGGAGTCCTGCCGCACCATCTAAAACAAAGAGCGGTGTCGGATATGATTGTCGGTGATGCTGACAGGTCAGTCTCCGCTCTCAGAACCAGGTCTGTTTTGAAAAATCGGGTTTCCTGATGTAAAAAAATGATTTTCTCAGAGTGTTTTTATCTTTTGATTTACAACCCAAATAAAAAAAGGTATAGGGTTTTCTATATTATTCAGTCTGAATATAATCGGCTTATGTGTGATCATAGCCATGACATCATAAGTATTATCATTCTAATCAGAGGGATAGATGTTCTAGGAAATCCTATCGGAATTATAGTATTTCCTATGAAAGCGTCCAAGGGGAGATGACAGGTCTGATATAGGCCATCTGAATCAGCTATTTTTATTTGCCTCCCCCTTCGACAAGCTCAGGGTACGCCGTTTTCGTTCCCTGAGCTTGTCGAAGGGAAAACGGCCCTGATCTTTGTATCAGCTCTTCATCGGCTCTGCTTCTTCTGAGTTTTTAAAGCTGAGGATCAAGTTCTTCTCGGATGATTGAATTTATTGATAATTCTCAGGGTGACGATTTTCTCAGGCGATTTTCGAAAAAGCCCATAGGAATTTTCCCAAAAATAAAAGCGGTTCCTGCAAACTCGATGTTTAGGACTGCCAAAAGCTGGTTATTGAGCGTCATAAGACAACCTGATAAAATATCGGAAAATTTCTGGCAGGATACTTACTGATGTGTTTTTATATGTCAGTTGTCTCTGCTTTTTTTGTTCACGAGGGTAGCAACACAGATTTTGAGGTATTTGGGGATGTGGGGGTGGTTTGTCCGGCGGTTTGTCAGGATAGGTTTTAACCTTCCTTTTTTCGACTCACCGCCGGATGTTTTGGGGTTTGTTATCCTCTTTGGGGACAATGGGAAAGTGCATCAGCGAATTTTGATTTTAAGATTATCAATTATAAAGTCCAGTCCGCCTTTCCCTTTACCCGTGTCCGTGCTAAAGTATGTGGTCATAAGTATCATATTGAAAAAAGTCCATCCGCCTTTTACAGCTTTCATCTTTTTTCTGGTCAGTTTTTTTTGTTTCATTTAGCACCTCCTTTTGTTTATGAATGTTGACAAGGCATAAAAGATAATCGCTCTTATAAATCTTTTCCTGCAAAAAGTGTGCCTAAAAATTTTCATTTTAGTTGAACTTCAAATTAATCACCCCTTTCAGCCCCCGGACGGTTTTGAAAAACTGTTTTCCTGATATAAGACAAGGCATGCCTTGTCTCTGCTGTGCCGTAAAAAGCCGGATTTTTTTCTGGTCCCGGACTCAGACGAAGGAAGAAACCTGGCTTTTTTGCTCCCGCATTCAGTCAGATACTATAAACAGCATCTCGCCTCACCTGTGTCTGAATAAGCTTAACCAGTTCGTTTAATTGTTTAAAAACGCATGTAAGTCTGTCCTGCTGTGTTGCCGACGGCTATTCTGATGCTTATTTTTTGGTAACAAAATGGGTTAATCGTAACACACATAACAAATAATCCTTTCAGATATAAAAAAAATCTGGTAAATAAAGACAGTGACCTCGCTAAAATAGAAATTTAATAATTATCAAATCAGAGTGTTGGAGGATATGATGGATAAATATGAATGCCCTTGCGGTTATGTGTATGATCCTGAAGTCGGTGATCCTGAAAACGGCGTTGAACCGGGAACCCCTTTTAAAGATTTGCCGGATGACTGGATTTGTCCCCGGTGTGATGCTGAAAAGGATTTTTTTGAAAAAATTGATGATTATTAATTCGTTTAATAACAAAAAGTCTTTTTGCCTGTGACAGGCTGAAAACTCAGGTATGTCAAATCAGGCGTTTTGCTGTTGTCATTTGCTTTGCGCCTGGTTCCCTTTTCTGCCTAACCATTTGTTTCCCCTTTTATATATTTTTTTGTATTCCTGCACATAAAAATACGGTGACACTTTTGCCCAACTACTTAAATTCTCGTATGATAAATCTGATTTCATGCCAGACACTTCTGAAACGATTAAATATTGAACTTGAAAAAAGAATAAATTGTCGTTATCAAGTGAATATCCCTGAATGATCTGTAACATGAGCAAGTTTGTCCTTTTCATATTTGGAAAAGCAGGAGGATAATGAACTTGGCTGAAGCGTCTTTTAAAATCACTGAGGACAATAACTGCCCCCTTTATACACTTGAAGATGAATTTAAGTTATCAGGAGACCTGCTTTTATTGCCCCATGACAGGGTTGCCTGTCTTATACTCGCAGAAGATATAAAAAATGCTGTCAATAATGAAAATTTTGAAACTTCTTATAACTCGTTTTATTGTAGCGGATGTACCGGTTTTGTTAAGTTAGAGTCCGGACAAGAACCGGAAGCTAAGAAAAATAATAGCGAATCCGCCATAAATGAAGATGATATTGACACCATTGCAAGCTTGCTGAGTGATTTTTCATTCTTTCAAACACTTAATGAGAATGATATCAAGAAGCTTGTTTCTTATTTAAAACTTAAAAAATTTGAGAAGAACGACACCATCATAAAAAAAGGAGAGCCTGGAACAAACTTATACATTATTATATTCGGAAGGGTTGAGGTCGTGGGTGATGATAACATCAGCATCGCATTTTTGGGAAAAGGGGAGGTTTTCGGAGAGATGAGCCTTCTCAGCGGCGATCCCGTGGGGGCCACCATAAAAGTGGTTGAAGCGACAACCATTCTCTATATAAAAGGTAAGGATTTCAGAAATGTTTTAAAACAGTTTCCGTCTCTTCAAATGTATTTTGCTCGTCTGCTTGCCCGAAGGCTTGCCAATACAAACACAGTAAGGTCAGAGGACCTTTCAGCCGGCATGACCGGCCAGTTGTCTGACATGCCCCCATCCGAGTTATTTCAAACATTGAACATCAACCAGAAAACCGGTGTCTTAACCTTGCAACTTCCCAAAGGTTCCGCAGACTTATGTTTCAGAGAAGGGGCCCTGATCAGTGTGAAATACAATAACGCTGAAAGTGAGGAAGCTTTTTATGAAATATTAAAAGAGCGGGAGGGCAGGTTTAAATTTGTCCCGGGCTTGCCTGAAGCAGATATGCAGGCCGATGAAATGGGGGATTTTATGTGGCTTTTAATGGAGGGCGTAAGGAGAATGGACGAGGCAGAAGCCGATAAAATCTGAATTGGAAGATATGGGAAACGGCCAGCAAATATTGTGAAATCTGCCGGCGTTCCCCAAGCGTCATCTCAGTTCAGCATCATATTTCTCAACCTCTTCCAGTAACACCTGAACCAGTTTGTCCTGGGGAAATTTTTTAACGACTTCTCCTTTTTTGAACAAGATTCCGACCCCGTCACCGCCTGCAATACCGATATCCGCCTCTTTTGCCTCTCCGGGTCCGTTGACAACACAGCCCATAATCGCAAGTCTGACAGGCGAGAGACTTGACAGCAGCGCCTGTTCAACTTGTTCAACAATCTCGAACAGATTAATTTTACAACGCCCGCAGGTGGGGCAGGAAATAATTTCAGGCCCCCGCCGACGAATATCCAATGCTTTCAGGATTTCATATGCTGTCCGAATTTCTTCCACCGGATCACGGGTCAGGGAAACACGGAAGGTGTCCCCGATGCCTTCCGCAAGCAGCATCCCAATACCAAGCGAAGACTTGACAATGCCTGAAAAAAGTGTCCCGGCTTCTGTTACCCCCAGATGAAGAGGAAAATCGGTCTTGGAAGAAAGAAGCCGGTAAGCAGCTATGGTACGCCGGACATCTGATGCTTTTATTGAAATTTTTATCTGATGAAAATCCAGCGAGGTTAATAATTCAATATTCCGGATCGCACTTTCGACCATGGCTTCCGGGGTCGCTCCGTTATATTTTTTCAGCAGATCTTTTTCAAGGGAGCCTGAGTTCACACCGATTCGAATGGGAATATCAAAGGATTTTGCACACTCAGCAACGGCCCTTACTTTTTCCATGGTTCCGATATTACCGGGATTTAATCTCAGCCCGTCCGCGCCCGCTTTGGCCGAGGCAATGGCCAGACGATAATCAAAATGAATGTCCGCGATCAGCGGAATTGAGATACTTTTTTTAATTGAAGTGATGGCCGTGGCCGCTTCCTCATCCGGGACAGCCACCCTGACAATTTCACATCCGGCTTCTTCCAGGCGTTTTATCTGTGAGACAGTGGCCGGAACATCCTGGGTGAATGTATTGGTCATGGACTGGACAGCAACGGGTGCCATGCCCCCGATTTTCACATTTCCGACCGTGATTTGGCGAGTTTTTTTCCGTTTTGCAGCGAACAGTGTCATAAGCAACTACCATATTTGAATTTTTTTTAGTGTTTTGGAAAACATGCTGGGAAATCCGAGTTTTGACAGACAAATTGTATTTTCTTTTTAAGACAAGGATGGTCAGTTTGCAATTGTTTTTTCAGAAAAATTGCAGTATCATTAAATGATTCCTGATTTCTCAGGTTTTTTGATTGGATAAATTATGATATGAACCGCGGAATTTCACAGATTTTACAGATTCAGCAGATTGAAAAAAAATTTTTAATATACTCAGCAGATCGAAAAAGTTTTCGGGCCGTCACAGGGCAGACACGGCGGCCAAGAAAGAAACCCGGCTTTTTCCGGCCGGGGAGAGCGCCCCGTCCGGGAAAAAAAGCCGGGTTTCTCGGCAGATGGAAAAGCCTTCGGGCTGTCACAGGGCGGACGGGAAAGAAACCCGGCTTTTTCCGGCCGGGGAGAGCGCCCCGTCCGGGAAAAAAAGCCGGGTTTCTCGGCAGATGGAAAAGTCTTCGGGCTGTCAGAGGACGGACACGGCGGACGGGAAAGAAACCCGGCTTTTTCCTGCGGGGGAGATCGCTCCGTCCGGGAAAAAAAGCCGGGTTTCTCGGCAGATGGAAAAGTCTTCGGGCTGTCAGAGGACGGACACGGCGGACGGGAAAGAAACCCGGCTTTTTCCTGCGGGGGAGATCGCCCCGTCCGGGAAAAAAAGCCGGGTTTCTCGGCTGTCCCGCACACAGCCCGGAAACTTTTCGATCTGCTGATACTGTTAAAAGGAGTTCGAAAATTGGCTACAGCGATTTTTTGTATGGGATGCAAAAAACCGCTTCGCTCTATTTTTGCACTCCGGAAAAAATATTTTCCGAGATGTATATTAATCTGCGGTTCAGAAACTTTGATAATTAACCTATTTTAAATTTATGAAAGGAGCGGAAAAATGGCACATGATGAAGATAAAAAATTTTCAGAAAAACACGGACCTGATGCAAAACCGGACATCGCTATCAGGGATGAAATTTTAAAACATGCAAAAAATGAGGCGATTTCCTGTGCAGTTGCATTTCAGATTGCAGAGGGCCTGGGAGTTTCACCGGCAGAAGTTGGTAAAAATGTTGATTTGCTGGATTTCAGACTGATAAAATGCCAGATGGGACTTTATGGCCATACGCCAGAAACAAAAGTCGTAAAAAAGCAGCATGACGCAAGCCAGGAGTTAAAGGACGCAATTTCTGAAGCGTTGCTTGATGGCAAGCTTTCATGCAAGAGCGCGTGGGATATCGCGGCCCGCTTCAATATCTCCAAGCTGGCCGTGAGCGGAGCATGCGAGGCCATGGAAATCAAAATAAAAAACTGCCAGTTAGGGGCATTTTAAGACGAACGATGTCTGAATACTCGATGTTCAAGTTTTTTCTGTCATTCCTGCGAAAGCAGGAAACCACAGCTCCCGGAAGCGACGCACCGGCCAAAAAACGGATTCCTGCTTTCGCAGGAATGACAGGCTTTTTGTTCGAATCGGGTCAAAAAAACTTGAACATTGAGTGAATAACAATTTCTGTTCTGATGAATGAATATACCGGGCTGTTTCTCAGTTCGTAGTTCCGCGTTCAGGCGGTGCGACACCGCCTGAACGCTGAACTGCAAACTGATATATTCATTTTTAGAAATGGCCTGACACTTTCATATCGCGAGGCGGTTTGATGGAAAAATATAAAATTCTCATTGTTGCTGTTTCTGCTCTTATTTTCATAATCGGAGCATTCTTATATGTGTATCATTCAAAATCTCTCTGGATTAAGTCCTTTCTCTTAGGGGTCCCGGTAAATCCTTTCAGGCTGATATTAATGAGTCTGAGAGATATAGATCCGAAAATGATCCTTGAACTGAAGATAAAGGCTGCCAAGTCAGGGGTTAAGATCACCACCTCCAAACTTGAGTCTCATATGCTTGCGGGCGCGGATGTGAAACTCATTCTGGATGCGACCATTAAGGCCGAACAGGCCGGTGTTAAAATAAATACTGATTTTCTTAAATCACATCAGCTTTCCGGAGGAGATGTAAACCTCATTGTGGAATCCAAAATTCAGGCGGATAAGGTTGGTCTTGATATTGATATTGCCAAGCTCGGGGGCCACAACCTTTCCCATGGGAATATCCCGCTGGTGATTGAAGCAATGACCATGGCGAATAACGCGGATATTCCGCTTGATTTTGAACGCGCGGCTGCCATTGACCTTACAGGCAGGGATATACTCGAAGCTGTTAAGACACAGATTCGGCCCGTAGTTATTCAGACTGAAAGAGTGACAGCGGTGGCAAAGGACGGTGTTGAATTGACAGCAATTGCCCGTGTTCTGATACGGATGAATCTTGATCGGGTCGTAGGGGGAGGGGGAAAGGATTCCATCCTTGCACGGGTGGGCGAGGGGATTGTCGCGGCTATCGGTTCAGCCAATTCTTATGAGGAATTCCAAGAGAATATCAGCAACACATCTCATAATATATTAGAAAGTTTTCTGGTCCCGGAAGTGGCTGAAAATTTGGCTTTCGATGTGGTGGATATCAATATTGAAGATGTGGATGTGGGAGAGAATGTCGGGGCAAAACATGAGGCCGAGCGTGCTGAAACCAATAAGAAGATTGCCGAATCAGAAGCGGAAAAGAAAAAGAAAGACATGGAAATCAGGCTGATTGAAATGAAAGTGAGGATTAGGGAAAAAGAAGCTGATGTCCAGGAGGCCATGGCAGAGGCTTTCAGGAAAGGCACGATGGGAGTGATGGATTACTACCGGATGAAAAGCGTAAAAGCAGATACAGATATGCGGCGTTCTTTTGCGTTATCAGGGAAGTCTGATGAAAATGAGTCCGAGGAATCATAAAAAAGCAAAGGATGAATCATGAATGCGAATTTTTTTGAACTTATTCTGAGTTTTTTTGACGCTGTGATGAAGCAGGATCCTTGTTCCCGTCAGCAGATACTCTGTTTGCTGAAAAAGCATTTTGATAATTTCAGAAAAGAGCTTGCCCAAGTGCAGGCGGGCGGAGATATGACACCGGAACCTGATTTGTCCGGGTCAGATGAGGCGGATTCTGAGCCGTCATCTCCTTCCGAGGTCGAAGAGGAGGCGAGCATCTCAGAACTGGAGAACCTCCTGATTCTCACCGAAAAAAGCCTCCGGCGGCAGATGATATTTCACGAACTTCTTTCTCCGCCGCTTTCAGAGCGGGATGAGGATGGGTTTTTTTAAGTGAAAAAGAAAGGTTTTTTTTCGGTTCAGTCCGAGGAGAATGTGTCAGACTTTCGCTTAACAAATTCTGATTATGACGGAATTAGGGGATGGCCGGCAAAGCCCTGTAGGGGGCGACATGTTTGTAGCATCTCCGGAGTGCGAAAAATGCTTTTTCGCAGGCGCAAAAATATAATTTTTGCACTTCGGATCCGTTCGGAATTACCCAGGTCAGCAGCATTGCCTGCCAAGCCCCGTAGGTGCGGCATGATGAATGCTGCGAATATGCCGCCCCGCGGGGTTTTACCGGCCTCCCCTAAAACCGTTATAATCAGGTTATATCTGAATGCGGTTTCGGAGACATTGGCAGATAATATATAATTGAATCAAGTGAATAGATGCGAAGGAGGTGTCTTATGGAAGTTACTGAAATGAGAACCAGGAGACAACATACGGTTGAAAAACTTTCCCCTGACAAACTTGAATCTGTTTTGAAGTTTTTGGAAGATTTGCAGAAAGCCGGAGATCGGGATGAGTGGGATCGTCAGATTGCCAAGGATTTTGATGAGGGAAATCTTGATTTTCTTATCAGAGAGGCTGATGAGGCACTGCATGATCAGGATATCAGGTCATGGCCATGATCTCCCTTCCGACAAGGCGATTCTGGAAATGTTACCAGAATTTGCCAGAAAGAATCCGAAGGCTTGCAGACGAATCTTACAAGCTTTGGAAGGAAAATCCTTTTCATCCTTCTCTGGAATTTGAGGAAATCAGACCTGATATCTGGCGGATAAAGATCGGCTGCCGTTATCGTGCAATTGCAAAGCGATATGATGCAATATCCGATTTATGTCAAATATAATTTCTGATGACACAAAGACAGACGCAGCGTTCGGAAGGTAAAAAAACATGGATTCACCTGAACTTAAATATCAAAATCTGCAAAATATCTTAAAAGCGCTGGGGCGTGTGCTGATCGCCTTCTCCGGGGGCGTTGACAGCACCCTGCTTCTTAAAGTGGCAAAAGATATCCTGGGAGATGATGTTCTGGCAGTCACTGTCTCATCTGAAACAACGCCGCGTTGCGAACAACAAGACGCCATCTGTTTCGCCAAAGCCTCAGATGCGGAACATCTGCTTGTCAAATCCCATGAAATGGACCTCCCGGAGTTTGTAAAAAATCCTTTGGACAGATGCTACATCTGCAAAAAAAGCCGTTTCAGCGATCTGCTCAAACTCGCGCACGAAAAAGGATTTCCTTATGTGGCGGACGGAGAGAACCATGATGATCAGAGCGATTATCGTCCGGGGAGCCGTGCTGCCCAGGAACTGGGTATCAGAAGCCCGCTTAAAGCGGCCGGGCTGACAAAAGCTGAAATACGCCTGCTTTCGAAAAAACTGAACCTTCCCACATGGGACAAACCAGCTTATGCCTGCCTGGCCTCCCGCATTCCCTATCACAGTCCCATCACAGCGGAAAAACTGAGGCAGGTGGATGAGGCTGAGGAATTTCTCAGAGGATTGGGGCTGTCCCCCCAGCTGAGAGTAAGGCATTACAACGACACTGCCCGTATTGAATGCGAACCGAAAGATATTCCGAAAATCGCCGAAAGCACCCTGCGGAGCCATATTGTGACTCATTTCAAATCACTCAGGTTTAAATTTATAACGCTTGACTTGGAAGGGTATCATATGGGAAGTTTGAACCCTGACCGCAGCTCCGTTTGAACATTCTTCAAATCGTTGAGACAAGGAAAAGTCCATGGACAGCAAATACTTAGTCAGCCTGCTAAAGCAAGTTAAAAATGGCCAGATAGAACCAGACGAGGCCATGCACGAATTAAGACATCTTCCGTTTGAAGACCTGGGATACGCCAGGATTGACACGCACCGATGTGCGCGGACCGGCGTTCCCGAAGTTATTTATTGCGAAGGAAAAAGCATTCCTCAGATTCAGGGAATTATCAACAGAATGTCTGAGCATCATTCTAATATTCTTGCCACCCGGGCCACCTGGGAAGTCTTTGAAGCGATAGAAAAAATTGGTTTGGAGTGCCAGTATCATGAACAGGCTCGGATCATGGTCGCCAATCCCAGGCCCGTTGAACAGGTCGGGAATATTGCGGTCGTGAGCGCGGGAACTTCTGATATTCCGGTAGCGGAAGAGGCGGCTGTCACGGCTGAGACCCTTGGCAACCATGTAAACCGCATTTACGATGTGGGAGTTGCCGGCATTCACCGACTGCTTAATGTATGCGATGATCTTTTTGAGGCCAATGTTTCCGTGGTCGTCGCGGGCATGGAAGGCGCGCTTGCCAGCGTTGTGGGAGGACTGGTTTCCTGCCCGGTTATCGGCGTTCCCACCAGTGTGGGGTACGGAGCCAGTTTCGGGGGAGTGGCTGCCCTCCTCAGTATGTTAAACAGTTGCGCCTCAGGCGTATCTGTGGTAAATATTGACAATGGCTTTGGCGCGGGCTATCAGGCCAGTCTCATCAACAAGATTGCCGTGAATAAAGCGCCGCCGGAGTAAGCCTGCTGATAAACCGCTGGAAAAGGAGTGATATCCGCTATGGAAAAACACATTGAAATCAAATTGTTTGCCACCTTGTCCAAATTCCTCCCCCCTGACCCTGACAAATTTCCCATATCTCCGGGGATAAAGGTCCGGGATGTGATCCGTGAGTTAAAGGTTCCGCCGGAGGATGTGAGGATAATTTTCATAAACAGCGTGAGAAAAGATATTGACACCGTCCTTCAAGGCGGTGAGAGGGTCGGTATTTTTCCGCCGCTGGGCGGAGGATAAAAATGTCCGAAACCCTTGTTTTAGAAAGTGTCGCATCAGCATCCCGAGAAAAAAAATATCCGGACGGAGAACCTTACAAAAGTCTTTCTGTCCGGGACGTTTTCCGTATTTCCGAATCCCTGCACATACATGGCAGACAGGTGGAAACAGCCGCATTGGAAAATGGCGTGATTCCTGAAAGATATGCGCGTAACAGAAAAATGCTTTTGCCGGAGGAGCAGGCAACGCTGCTTCGGAGTTCTGTCAGCGTGGTGGGACTTGGGGGGCTGGGAGGCGCTGTCATAGAGATTCTGGCTCGTATGGGGGTCGGCTTTTTAAATCTGACAGATGGCGACAAATTTGAAGACAGCAACCTGAACCGTCAGTTACTGAGTAATGAGAAAAATTTGGAACAAACCAAGGCCGGAGCTGCGCTCAGACGGATAAAGGAAATCAATTCAAGCGTGGAAGTTTCCGTGCATGAAGAATTTGTAAGCCATGAAAACATGTTCCGTATTTTGGGAAAACCGGATGTGATCGTGGATTGTCTTGACAATATAAAAACACGATTTGTGCTTGAGAAAGCAGCCCAAAAAATCGGGTGTGCTTATGTCACTGCTGCTGTGGCAGGTGTTTCTGGGCATGTGACGGTTATCTTTCCCGGAGATCCCGGGTTGGAAATGCTTTATGGTCATCCTGATGAGGCTCCGTCAAAAGGAGCTGAGGCAGAATTGGGCAATCTGCCGCCGGTTGTCACACTGATGGTGTCTCTCCAATGCTCCGAAGTGGCGAGAATTCTGCTCGGCGGAAAATCAATATTGAAAAATCGAATACTTGCAGTGGACCTTACCGATAACACATTTGAAGTCTTAGAATTGGAATAATAAGTACCTAACCATAAGTTTTCCGATATTTGTTTATAAAAAGACGGGCTGCGGAGAAACCCGGCTTTTTCCATCGGGGAAGTGGCCCATATGCATCAGGCTAAGACTGCCGGACGGGGTTTGCAACCCCGTCCGAAACGTTTGTTTTCGGGGGTCGGAAAATATTTCGGACGGGGTTGCAAACCCCGTCCGGCAGATCACAGGTTAATAAAAACAATGAGTTACGATCTTAGCCTGATGCATATGGGAAGTGGCCCCGTCCGTGAAAAAAGCCGGGTTGCTTCCCCGCGTCGCAGCCGGGAAAAAGGAACTCCGCAGAAACCCGGCTTTTATTGCGGAGAAACCCGGCTTTTTCCATCGGGGAAGTGGCCCCGTCCGTGAAAAAAGCCGGGTTTCTTCCCCAAAAGATGTACAGGGATTCTTTTAGTAAGGATTGAATCGGTGATGAGCAATTCGCTTTAATCCTTACTAAATTAATCCATGCAAATAAGACCGAATTTTATAATTTCATAAGCAGAAACAAAAGGTGTCAGATTTTAACAATATGAATAAATTATGTATATTAGTAGGTATCACTGTGTTTAGTCAGATTGGGTGGTGCCTGGGAAATTATTTTGGTATGACTGCCGCGTATCTGTTCAGTGTTGTTGGCAGTATGGTGGGAGTTTATGTTGGCTGGCGTGTCTGTCGGGATTATTTGAAATAAACGCGGACAGACAGCACTTAACATCTGACTCCTAAACTAGGCCGTCTAAAAATATCATTTTTTGCTGTTTTTTGCCTGATGATGTTCCTCCCTCTCTGACAGGCCCGTTGCGAGACGTTCCCTTCGACAAGCTCAGGGAACGTCTCGCAACGGGTCTGCCGGTTGGAACGTCTCGTTGCGGGCCTGTCCACAAGGTGGGTTGCGCTTCGCTCCACCCACCCTACGTTTTTTGTATCGGGTATATTGTTTATTTCGAGTTCCCTAAGTGAGTTAGACGGACTACACCTAAACAAATAAGTTCCGAGGGGCGGGAGAAATCAGAAAACTTATGGTCTGATACTTATTTTTCAAATTGTCCGAAAAAACAATTTAAAAAATTGTATTACATCCGGGCAGCCTGTCAGAATTTATTTAGTCGTGTCCTGACACTAACACCTAACACCTAACACTTAACACCTAACACCTAACACCTAACACTTAACACCTAACACCTAACACCTAACACTTAACACCTAACACTTAACACCTCGTATGAGAACCTTATGAAGATTGCTTATTTTGACTGTTTTTCCGGGGCAAGCGGGGATATGATCCTCGGTTCGCTCATGGATGCCGGTCTGGAATTAGAACAACTGAACAAGGAAATTGCCAAACTTCATCTTACCTGCTATGATCTCCAAGTGAAAAAGGTACTCAAAAAAGGAATTGGCGGAAGTCAGGCATTGGTATATGTGGATGAGGAACACCACCGCCAGCATCATCGCCATCTCCGGGACATTGAAGAGATTATCAAAAAAAGTACTCTCAATGAATCCGTAAAGCAAAAAAGTGCGGAGATTTTCCGGAGGCTGGCTGAAGCCGAGGCAAAGGTCCATCAAACAACCATTGAAAAGGTCCATTTTCACGAAGTCGGGGCAATGGATGCCATGATTGACGTGGTGGGCGCGGTGGCCGGACTTGCCGCGCTGAAGATAGACAAAATTTTCTGTTCCCCTTTCCGTGTGGGAACCGGAACCGTGACATGCGCCCACGGTACGCTGCCTGTACCGGCTCCGGCCACGCTTGAACTCATCAGAGGAAAACCTGTGTCTTCCTGCGAAATTAAGGGCGAACTCCTGACACCCACGGGGGCCGCTATTTTAACCACTCTCTCTTCCGGCTTCGGCCCCATGCCATCCATGACGGTGAAAGCCATCGGATACGGGGCAGGCACATCAGAACTGGCTATTCCCAATTTGCTCCGGGTCGTTATCGGAGACGCGTTGGATGAAGTCGCAGACTATGAAACAGAGCAGGTGGCGGTCATTGAAACCAGTATTGACGATATGAATCCTGAGATGTATGACTATCTCCTCCAAAAAACCCTGGATATGGGTGTCATGGATATATTTCTCTCACCGTTGCAGATGAAGAAAAACCGGCCTGGCACGCTGGTTACGGTTATCTGTCGGCCAGAGGCTGTCATGAAAATTTCCGATTTTCTCATCAGGGAGACCACCACCATCGGACTGAGATGGCGTGTGGATAATCGGATCAAGGCTCACAGAACAATAAAAAAGATTCACACGAAATACGGCCCCATAAAGTTCAAAGTGGCTGAATGCAGCGGTGAGATTGTTAATATTTCGCCGGAATACGAGGACTGTAAACGAGTAGCCCTTGAAAAAAGCATTCCTCTCAAAGCGGTTATGGAAGCAGCTCAGTCTGTGGCATTTATTCACTCATCTTAAATGCGGAGAAAAAGACATTGAAAAATCAAATGACACCAACGCTCTCTCTGATCCTTGAGACAGACAAAATTTATTGTTTCTTTCCTCTGTTACAGCATGGTGTTATGCTGCAAACCCGGATCGGGCGAAGCATCAGGGATATGCTCTGCCACGGCTTTGGTGTGAGTCCCGAATATCTTGAAAATCGGATTGAAACCATTTTTTTGAATGGAAAGCCTGTGGATGATGCGGGGTCAGCCATAGTCAGGGATGGTTCAGTCCTTGCACTTTCGGCTGCCATGCCAGGACTGGTGGGATCAACTTTTCGTAAGGGAGGGCATCTGGCTGCGTTTCGGAGTACAATTACGCATCCGAAAGAGGAAGCAGATGTTCCGGTTTACAAGGGCGTTTTTATTCTGAAACTCTTTAATCTCCTCGTCCGGGAACTGGGTCCCGTCTTTCTTAAACGTGGCGTTTGGATCAGAAAGAATGAGTTGGAGGCGTTCCTGAGACGTCAGTCGGAAATTTTCCAGGCAGAATGCAAGGCTGTCAAAAAGGACGGTAAGGAAATAAAGCCGGAGAAATTGCATGAGGTGAGTTGGTCTGACGAACATGAGATTGTGCAGTTGATTGTCAACAGCACATCTGACAGATGAGAGGTCCGGTTTACACAGTCCCTTTCCGATATTGCCAAAAAGGAGAACTCTGCCACACGAGGTTTGTAAGCCTTCTGCCCAGCCCCGTCCGTAACGTTTTTTTAGTTCGTCTGCCGGACAATGAAAACATTACAGACGGGATTGCAAACCCCGTCCGTAACATTGCTCGTTTCGACGGACTCAGCGAGCGGCGTTTCTGTCCGTACCCGGCACCTGCACCCTGAGTCTGTCGAAGGGAGCCGGACGGGGTTTGAGCAAAAAGTTAAAAATTCAGACGGCTTAGTTCCAAATCCGGATATGACCCGATATTTACCGAACGGATTCAAATCACTTATATGGATAATATCCGGAAAGGGAACACTGCCGCATTTGCCAAATCCGAACCAGGCAGCAGAGCAGACCTCAGTAATTCAGAATAATCTCCTCCGAACTTCTCTTAGGCACATGATGAACGCCTTTGTCATCCCGCCAATATCTGATGCTTCCGTCAGTGCCGACGTCTTGTGTCACAATTTCCTCTTTGGGCTTTCCCATGGCAAGGGCAAGGAGAATTTTAAATTGCGCGGGGATGTTCAGGATATCCCGGAGCTTTTCTCTGTTTATCGCTCCGATAATGCAGCCGGCAAGCCCTTTTTCTTTCGCGCCTAAGAGGATGCTCTGGCTCGCAATGCCATGATCACATCCGAAGTCTTTGCTAATTTCAGTATCACCTAAGATAATGATATATGCGGATGGTCTTTCCCCTTGGTCCGGCCCGGGCCAGTCTTTGAGATATCCTGCCCACGCGAGGCACGAAAATATCTGAGCGTTCATTTCAGGATCACAGGAGAGGATGTATTTCAGGGGTTGCAAATTCCCTGCTGAGGCTGATAATCTTGCAAGGTTTACCAGCGATTTCAAACTTTCCGAATCCACCGAATGATCCTGATAAAACCGCCGGCAGCTTCTGTTTTTTAGAATCAGCTCCTCGATCATTTTAATCCTCGCTGCATATAAATTTTTCCTGAACCGGCATATTTTGCCGAATCCAGATTAGGATTTTGTCAAATTCCTCCTGAACTTCCCTGAACGCCTTACCTCTGTGGCTGACGCTGTTCTTTTCCTCCTGGGTTAATTCTGCAAACGTCTTCTTCAGCTCCGGATAATAGAAAATCGGATCATATCCGAATCCGTTTGAGCCGGAAGGCTGTTCAGCGATCACCCCCTCACATCGGGCTTCATATGTCAGGGCCGGACCCGTGGGAACCGCAATGGAAATGACACATTCAAACGCGGCCTTCCGGTTAGTTTTCCCTTTAATTTCCTGTAATATTTTGGCATATCTTTCTTCATCTGTGGCGTTCTCGCCTGCATAGCGTGCGGAATAAACCCCGGGCGCGCCGTCAAGGGCATCCACCAACAGTCCTGAGTCATCCGCGAGCGCGGGATATCCCAGAATTCTTGCTGTAAAACTTGCTTTTTTATAAGCATTTTCATCAAAGGTATCCCCGTCCTCTTCCACTTGGGGAATGGGACCAAAATCATCCAAATTTTTGATTTCAATGGGAAAATCTTTCAGGAGTTCTCTGATTTCAGATGTTTTGCCTTTATTTCGTGTGGCCACGACAAGAGCAATCGAATTTTGCATGAAAACCTCTTTTCAATTGTCAGTAATCAGTTGTCAGCAATCAGCTATCAGAGGACACAAGGTCTGATGATAACTGTCCGCCGGGAGCTGATTACCGTTTTTCAAATAAAATACAGGGGCAATTCCTCCGGAATTGCCCCTGTTGTTTCGGAACAACTTATTAAAAATTTATAAAACACAATCCGATCATTGTAAAGCTTTTCACATTTTTTAATTCAAAATGAGTGTCTGTTTCAGCCTTCATAAGCCCTTTCTCAGACAAAATACCCTTGGGCTGACAAGTGACAACTGACAACGAGTCGTTAATAATCAGATAATTTCTTTCATTCTGCTTCCATTTGTCAGTTCCTCTCAAAAGCCTCCTCAAACACTTTGTCTTCAGGAATTGCTTCTATCTTACATTAGGGGATTTCCTCCAAAAGTTCCTGTCCGACCCCGTCATCCCACCAGCGGTCTATGATCTCTGAATCTGCGTCCGGCGGCCCCTGGGTACGCCAAATCCAAGCCTCTTCGGGTGTCAGTTTCCTCACTCCTGAAAAACCGATATCCTCGCATCTGGGATACGAACCGTCTATCAGAGACACACCCCATATTTCATGGCCGTCCATGCCCATGCACAGACACGGATGATAAGCTGAATCTTCATAAATATCACCCGGCTGAATATCTTCTATGGTATTTATTTCTTTCGGCATTTCGCTCACCTCCTGGTTTGTTTTTTCGGTAACGGATATCCTGCTTTTTTCGCTGTATTTATAATATCCTGACGTTTTCTGAGCTGATCAGGATCATCAATCACGAATCCGTGATAATATCTGACGCAGTTTTCCTCATCTGTCCGATGCAGGGGCAATACGACCAGTTCCATATTGATCGCATCATATCCCAGTCGTCTCCTCTCGCTTATGGGAACGGAATTTTCCAGAGCTGAATCTCCGTTTGTGGGACGACGTGCGATATTCCCTCTGGATTTCAGTCCGTGCTTAGGATTGTCTTCATAACAATGTTCATATGATACGCAATGTCGCATAATTTTCCATTTTTCAAAATAATTTCATATAAAAACAGAGATCTCAATATTTTTTTATAAATCCTTCCTGTAGTTATCAATCATCTTCATACTCATCGGACAAATTCTCAGTCGTCCGCTCCCCGGGTCTTTGTGGGCAAGTACCTGTCAGTACTGAAATTTGTAGCAAAGCGGAAGTAAATCATGCTGCAAATATGCCGCCCCCACAGGGCTTGCTCGGCCTTCCCCTAAATCCGTTATAATCAGCGTTTTTCAAATAATTTAAATGCAGGGGCAGTTTTTCTGGAATTGCCCCTGCTGTCTCCGGAACAGATTATTAAAAATTTATAAAACACAATCCGGTCATTGTAAAGCTTTTCACATTTTTTAATTCAAAATGAGTGTCTGTTTCGGCCTTCATAAGCCAAAATACCCAGAAATGTAGAAATGTAGGGTGGGTGGAGCGAAGCGGAACCCACCGCACTCGGACAACAAGTCTGTCATTCCGTTCGACTGAGTTCACGCCGAAGCCTGCGAAAGCAGGAATCCGTTTTTGGCCGATGCCGCACTTCTGGGAACTGTGGATTCCTGCTTTCGCAGGAATGACAAAAAAAACTGGATCATCGAGCGACAACAGTGCCCTTATTTCCATTGCTCCAGATCCGCCCGGACGATGCGAATCCGCTTTAAAATGTCTTCCCGTCTGATGTTGAACCAGATCATTCCGACCAGGATAAGGGAACCCAGCAGAATCAGCACAACCCCTTTTCCCACGTTCTGCCTGGAATAGAAAAGAAATAACTGTCCCGCGATATTCAGCACCATAAAAATGACGCCGCCGTATAAAAATGCCCGAATCCGCAGGATAATTCCCATGGCGACACCGACCAGGCTGAGAAAGAGAATCACCAGAAAAACAGACAGTTCAGGACGCAGAAAAAAATCCAGGGTTGCGCACGCGTATAATACGCTGACGCCTGCCAGACGCACGCGGTTAAGTGTGCTGTTCTTTAATTCCTTGCGATGCAGGTGAAGCAGTATCAGAACAGTTAAAGCCGCGGGAACCACATACAGTTGTATCAGATGATACTGATTTGCCCATGCAGGTATCCAAAGATAAATGGCAGCGTTGATTGAGAAAACGCCCAGATAAAGCGACATTGGACTGCCGGATGTATAACGCAGAGAAAGATATAATGCGCCGGCCGCCATCAGCGTCGCGGCCGCATGAGGAGAGGACAGATGAAACGGCACTGTCAGAAGGGCCAGTAATGGAAGACTCATGCACAGACGTGACAGCGCCGCAGACAACTTCTCTGACGAAGCGAAACGTCCCAGCATGAACAGACACCAGGCAGTTCCCATTATGGCGGCAGTGTCCTGTATGTCCGGCGGGGACAGACCGAGTAATAAGAGGCGCAGATATACACCGGCAGCACCGCCCAGCAGCGCCACGCCGTAAATCCATCCGGGTTCCTGAGAATGATAAAACCGGCGTATTCCCAACCCCATGAGGAGTCCGGCTGAGATGAATGCGGCTGTTCCATGAAGCCAGACATTTTCCATAGGGAGGTGTGCAGTCATCTGGCGGAGGAAAACCATCAGATGTAAAACCCATTCGCCCACGGCGAGGCTTGTTTCAAATGAAAGATTTCCGAGGAGTTTCTCCTGAAAAAATAAGAATCTTTCCGAGTTTCGAATTTCAAGTTTCAAGTTTCGAATTTTCACCAACAGCCATATGATCAGACTCAGTTGCAGCGAATACCAGGGAAAGAGTATCTGAAGCCTTGAAAACTGAGCTTGCAGCAGCGGCCATATCTGCCATAGGATCAGTCCCTGGGTTTGATCTGACGGAATCCACATCAGGGGCCAAGTGTGCAGCAGTATGAGCCATAGGAATCTGGCGATCCATACCAAAGTGGAGGAGCGCCGGATCCAGGCTGTTCCTGTAAAAATTCCGGCCAGCAGCCCCAGGGTCAGCAAGCTTTCAGACAGAGAAGCGACCGGCGCAAAGAGTAAAGCAGGCATAACAGTCCACTGCGTCAGAACAAGCCAGACGGATACGGCGTTGCGAATATTCCCAAAATGCCTCAGATGATGAGTGGCGAATGATGAGTTTGAAATTCGTGACCAGAAAACTGCAAGCATGAATAAAAATCCGCTCCACAACGCCAGGATAAGTGGCAAATGAGATAATGCCGACTCAGGATGAATCCACGTCAGAGTCATGGCGAAAACTGAAACAAGAAGGCTGTGAGTGTTCAGAATGCCGGGGTGCAACAGAAACAAATGCAGGAGAGAGGCGGTGAGCAGTCCTGCAATCAGCACCTGGGATGGCCAGGCGTGGGGATGATGTGAAAAAATAGCAGCTAAATTCGTTACCATGAAAATCAGGCACGGATATAAAATGGCAGCAGGCCAGAAGAGAAACGGACCGGTCAGATTATGCGCGTGCCAGTTCAGGCGATCCGCCAGTTTTTCTCCCAGATGACGCCAAAGAGAAACCATAACCAGAAGAAGATTTGCCCATATTATTGTGCCAATGACAAAGCGGTTAATTTCTTTCTCATGAACATAGATGATATGTAATCCTGCAAGTTCTCCGACATATAACACTCCTGCCCATGTCAGCGATCCCGCGGCAATCCAGGAGAGACCCGCGTTTTTACTGTTTCGCAAAATCAGGAACAGATAAACGGAGAGGGAGAGCCAATATGTCCAGTGGAGAAAAACAATAAAACCGATAGTCAGCACCGGGCTGATGATCACTAACAATAACCCGGAACAGAGCCATATACCGGTGTCAACCGCCCATCGGGGGCAGCGTTTGTTGAACCGCGTCAGGATAAAATTCGCCGCTGCCCATAAGATATAAGACCATAGCAGGGCGGCCGGGCCATACTCAGTCAGTTCGTAAACAGATATGAAACTGAACCATGCGAGACTTAAAAACAAAGTGACACCGATTCCTCGGAGAACAGGGGCACATGCAAAAGGACTCAGCAGGGGAAAAAGTCCCAATGCCAGCGTCAGAAATATCCAGGGCAACAGAGCGTTTTCAGGCAGAGATTCCAGACCGAGCAGACACCATCCGTAAGCAACGGCTGAGATAACCCATGCGGGGAATCTGAAGTCCCGGGGGCTGAAAAGGGTTTTCAGCAGCGTTTTTTCACTATCCGGATTTTGTGTTTTCTGGTGTCCGGCTTGGGAGGCAAGGTATTGGGCAAGTGCGGCCAGTCCCAGTGAGATCAGGCTCAGGTTCAGCCATTGGCTTGTGATGTCTGTTATGATCGCCAAGCTGCTGTCAAGGAGATGAAAAGCGGTGATGGTGAATCCGGTCACAATCAGCCACGGAAACACAGAGGATCGGCTGTTACGACGCATGAGAACGCAGTAAGCAGTTCCGGCCAGCACATATTTCCAATGCAGCACGGAGAACAGGTTCGCGGGTAAAAAGGATAACTGTCCGTCCCATTTGTCAAAAAGAACGAGTGAAATGAACACAAATCCTGCCCGGGGCCACGCTCCGGGAGAGATGCTCCATGCCGGAAAACGGGAATTAAAGTACGGTAAAACGCTGTTGGCAATCCCCCAGAGAGCAAAGCCCCAGGATAATAACAGCGCGTCGTTCCAAAGCGGTATGTGACTGAGGCGCAGGATACTTACAACCCATCCGGTCAGCATGAACAGAACACCTGCCCCTCGCCAGTAATGTGCTTTGGGCAAAGGTTCTGATAACGGAAACAATGTTATGCCCATGATCAGAAAGAGCCAGATTCCATAGTATCCGGTTTTCTTTTCGAGTATTGCTGACGCAAATAACAGCACTGTTCTCAGGAAAATCCAGCCATAAGTTAAAATTGCAGCATACCACAGGGGCCTGGCATACAATGACTTCCATTGCGGATATCGTGCCATGATGCAGGCCAGGAAGGAAAGCCCCATACAGATCAGAGACAGAACCAGCCAGATATCGCCGCTTCGGGGCGGCCAGAGATAAAACCGCTCGCCACTGTGAAATAAAAACATGTATATCCACAGGAGTCCAAGTTCAGCCCACAGCATTCCGGTCAGACTCAGCATCTGACTGCGTAACCTGTGGTTTGCCAATAAGAGGCCAATGCTTGCGAGACACAGCGTGAGAACAGTTGTTCCGCCAAAGTACCGGGCAAAATTTCCCCATACCAAAACAAGCTGCTGTCCTGCCGCCATAAAGGTCAGAAGTGTGGCTGCCTGTAGTAAAGGCTTACGGTAAAGACTTTGGGCAAAATTTCTCGGAAAATCTTCATTTTTAAATATCTTGCAGCCAGACAACCATGAGATGGTCCATAAACTGAGACTTAGCAAAGCAAACAATAAACCGGTTCGCGGGTCTGTAGGCAAGATTTGCAAATTGCTGATTCCCAGGACTCGGACGTGAATGACCAGCGTCACTGTCACCAAAATCGTCAGCGTAACATGACTTTGAAAGCGATTTCGGTAATGCCTGCCAGTCAGCCAGAAAAACGCCATGGCGATGATGAATGCGGGGAGGACGGTCAGACCGGGTGCGTTCAGCCAGTGCCGGACGGCTGCTGCAATTCCCGCGAGGGTAATCAGATATGCGGTGTAATATGTCTGCTCCTCCACTTGCTTCCGACCGCCGCCGTGGCCGCCGTTAAGCAGCATCACTTTTGTCAGGCGAACAGTAAGCGCACAATCCGCAAGCCATGGGATGATGAGCCAGGCCAGAAGGGCATACAGCGTGCCAATAAAACTCAGAAGCGGAAGATTTGACGTATAAGCCCGGTAAAAAGGAGCGAGCAATGCACTCAGTCCGAGAAGCAGCGGAATCCACCACATATAAAGCAGCCGGAAATAAAAGACCAGCAGCATCGCGGTCAGTGTCATCAGGCCGGAACTGAATCCCCATTTTACGCTGATTTTAAATTCAGGCAGATACCGGATAAAATGAAATAGTGATACTCCCCACAGCAGAGCCATGAACTGCTCCAAGGGGGAAACTTGAAATTTGATACTTGAAATTTGATACTTGATACTTGATACTTGAAATTTGATACTTGATACTGATGGCTGATGGCTGATGGCTGATAGCTGAGAACTCCTTTTCAATTTCCAGATTATTCCCCATGTGATCAGGATGATTACTGTTTCTGTTATGCCTGCGGAGGGATATGGGAAATGGGTGTGTTTTATTAAAGCACCCGCGGCGCTTCCGAGAATCAGGGCGCAGTAAAACAAGGCTCGCACCCGCATGGATAAACTTTGCCAGAGAAACACGCCGGCTGACACTATCAGTTGCAGATGAAGGAGGGCGTTTTTGGGAAATGTCGCTGGCTTATCTGCCAGGGATGTTATGACAATGGCGGTGACCACGCTCAGTAAGGCGCTGTTTGACAGCACTCGGGTTGTCATTGCTGCGGACTCGGTGATCCCGCGATAAGTCCGCATTCCTATGCTGGTCAGCAATAAGGCCAGCAATGTCAGGCCGAGGGGGAGCTGCTCGGTCCATCTTAATCCGCCCCATAAGGGCAAGTATGCGAGCGTGATGGCTCCGGCCAGCGGCACAATATACAGCCAGGGAGTGTTAAGATGATTTGGGGTTTGGGAGTTCCAATATGGGAGATAGCGCAGGGTGGCGTACAGCATTCCGGTCAGGGTCAGGCCGGTTGTTGCTGCTGTCCGTCCCGGGGCAGCGTGGAACAGACTCCATCCCACCAATCCCAGTGTCAGTATCATCAGCGTTTGAAAACACAATCGGGCCAGGTTTTCGGCTTTGTGTTTCAATGTCCGGTGAAAAATGCCAAGAAGAGCGGAAAGTCCCGGAATGCTCGCCAGAAAGTAGGCGTCATAAGAAAAATGCTTCAGAATCAGTTGGTGATATAAACATCCCACACAGGCCAGCAGCAGATAAAGCGGCGGTAGTGTCAGATAATGCCTGAACACGGTTGCATAAACGCCCGCGCCCAGTGTCAGGGTGATCAGTCTTGCAGTCAGTCCTTGAAAACTGAGGGACAGCGCCAGTATTGAAAGGGCATAGACAGCAAAGCTGAATCGGGACAGGAACGTGTATCGTTTGGTCCATTTTTTGAACTGAGCGTCAACATAAAATAAAAACCCGGACAGCATCATCAGAAACGGGCCGGAATACCCGGGAGGCAATGGCGTCTTACATCGCCAGGTGAGGTGAACAAAGGATACTATCGCAGCATACACCAGGGTCCCGGTTGAATAATAAGCCAGTTTTCGCTGATCCAGAAAAATGGATTTCAGCCAGTCACGAATAAAGCGAATCAGTCCGTATCCCAGTAATCCCGACAAGGTGAGATGTATCAGGAGCAGGACATACCACCCGGGAATTCGGGCTGCCATTGGCACTGCGATCTGCACAATTGCCAGTCCCATAAACACTCTCGCGTGAGGTCCCTGCAAAGAGCGGTCCATGATGCCGGATGCAAGCTGGGCAGCCCAGTAAAAGATGCTGACATTCGCCATGATCATGAGAATTCCTGCGGCGCTTGTCAGTTTATCAGGCCAGGCGATATCTGTCAGGCGAACGGACGCGGCCATACTGAGCGGAATCAGCATCATCCCCAGGGTGATAAGGACACTGCCCGCGGTGCGGAGTTCCGGCCTCCGACGTAGCAGTTGGTAAGCCCCTCCCAGCAACACCAAGGTGTAACCGAACAGGATCAGTGCAATGGTCAGGGATCTGAAAAATCCTGCGGTGTAGGTCACAAGAAAAATACATCCTGTGATAAAGAGAAATCCGCTGATAAACCAGCCGATATTCTGAACCAGAAAGGGCGCAATCACACGGGGCCAACCGGAAATCACATTCAGAGCCTGTTCCAGATCGCCTGGCTTGGCAGGCTCCCACGCATAGCGGCTGGCAGGGGCGAGGGGCTTGGGGCGAGGGGCTTGGGGCGAGGGGGTAACGGATACTGTTGCTGTTTTGAGTGATTCAGGAAGCGGCTCAGACTTTTTCTTCGGTGTGACAGGGAGGGGCGGAGGAATATCGGGTTTTGAAATCTCGCTCCTGGACAAGGGGGAAGGCGATTCAGGTTTCTTCTTTATCGGAACACGCGGTGTTGAAATTTCGATTTCAGGCAATTCCGGAGAAATTTCAGGCTTCTGCTTTGCTGTGGCAGGGAGCGGCGGGGGTGTATCATGTTTTGAAACACTTGGCTCGGAAATAAAAATGTCTTTTTTCGGTGGTTCAGCTTCAGAAACAGATTTCACAGGTGCGGAAAGCGTGGCTGTGACCGGGGATGCCAATTTTTCTTCTTGTTCCTGCCAGGGCGGATCTGATTCCGGAGGGAGTCCCAGATGCTTACAAAGATACGTCCAGGCAGCATCCCGCCGATCTTTCCACGACATATTGCCGCTCGGCAGCAATTGACGCAGCAATTTGTCAATGTGACGCTTCAGTTCCTTTTCAGACTTTCCGTCAATATGGTTAGCTGAATGCAGACGTTCCAATTCCTCCCGAAGCAGAAGCAGGTTATAGGCATTATGCTCGCGCTGCCGCCTCCTGAGCAGCAAGCCCAGCAAAATAATCGCCACAGGCCAACCCGCTAACATTAGTAACGCAATAACGACAAAGAAACCTTCCATTGTATTCGTCCTTTTAGGTGTCAGGTGTCAGGTGTCAGGTGTCAGGTGTCAGGTGTTAAGTGTTAAGTGTTAGGTGTTAGGTGTTAAGTGTTAGGTGTTAGGTGTTAAGTGTTAGGTGTTAGGTGTCAGGTGTCAGGTGTTAGGTGTCAGATGCTCGGAACCTGTGGCTTTGTTTTCTTAACACCTAACACCTGACACCTAACACTTTTTAATTCCGATTTTTTTCCTGAGTTCTTCGAGTTCCTTATCCACTTCGGTCTTTATCTCAAGCTGATCAATTTGCCGCTCCAGATCGGATGATTCATCGTAAAGTTCGGCGATGGCCTCTGTCCGGGCTTCTATCTCTGTGACTTTGTCTTCCATTCGGATAAATTTGTCCCGGGCATTGAGTCCCTTTTGAAGATGGTGTTGTGTCTTATGCATATGCTGAGTGGCCTGAGCCGCTCGCAGCCGGGCCACCAGGGCACTGCGTTTCTGACGGGCTTCTGTGAGTTTGTTTTTCAGGTCACGAAGCTGGGATTTCAGTTTTTTGCTGGTGTCTGCTGCAATTTTCCATGCACTTTCGAGGTCTTTTGCTGTCCTGTCATGTTCTTTTTTGCATATCAGGGCTTCCCGGGCCAGTGCTTCATTATCAGCCACCAAAGCAACTTCGGCTTTTTCCCGCCAGAATTCGGATTTATCGCGATGATGTGCCAGTTCCCGGGCCAACTGTTTTTCACTGGCAATGGCATCAATGACACTGTCTTCAGCGCGCTGAATGTGGTCTTCCATTTCCAGGATGACCTGCCTGATCATGCGTTCCGGGTCTTCCACCCGATCAATCATATAATTGATGTTGGCGGAAATGACATCGCTGATTCGTATAAACAGACTTCCCATGATATCCTCCTGTTATTCTGTCCCTTGAACAGATTTCGAAAAATTTTTGCAGGATTATTCCTTCTGACGCTTGAGCAATTGCTAAAAGTCATTAGATTGAAAAGTTTCCGGGCCATATGCGGGACAGCAAAGAAACCCAGCTTTTTTTTCCGGGCCAGGTGTCTCCCCGGCCGGAAAAAGCCGGGTTTCTCCCCATATGCATCAGGCTAAGATTACAACCTACTGTTTTTATTAACTCTGATTTTGCCGGACGGGGTTTGCAACCCCGTCCGGAATATTTTCCGGATCGCCGCCCGCAAACGTTTCGGACGGGGTTGCAAACCCCGTCCGGCAGCCGTGTCCCTTGAACAGATTTCGAAAAAATTTTACCGGATTATTCATTCTGTTGCTTGAGCAATTATCAAAAGTGTTTATTTTTTTCTTTCAGAAATCTATCATAGCAGTAAATATGCCAAAATCAAACAATGAATTGTATTTATACAAATCTCATACAAATCAATATTTGCAGAGCAGGAGGCTGCCTCGCCCTGCAAATACAGTTTGAGAGTTTATGGACATTTTTTGTATATGCTTAAAGGTTTCCCGAAAATTTGTTCCTAACCCGTACAGTATCGTTAGGCCCTTAACAATCTGAAATAGTAACAGTTTTTCACCGGAACAACGCTATATACTTGAAAGAAAGCATATCTTTAACATTTTGTAATTAAAGCATTTGTGCCGTCACCATATCTGTACCACTACCAAAAAAATGAGGATATCATTATGTCCAATTATATTGCCCTGATTCACAAAGATTCGGACAGTGATTACGGGGTTTCTTTTCCTGACTTTCCCGGATGTATTTCGGCCGGGGAGACAATTGAGGAGGCCGGAAAGATGGCCGGTGAAGCCCTTACCGGTCATGTTAAGACAATGCTTGAATATGGCGAAAAAGTGCCTCCGCCTTCCACTTTGGAAGATATCATCGTTCAACCTGAAAATGCGGATGCCATCGCTTTTATAGTGGTTACGATTTCTCAGCCGGAATTGGAGTTTGTCCCCATGACCGCGCCCTCTGAGAATCCTCCTGAATATACACCGGCATAATGCGGTATTCTCGTTCCCACGCTTTGCGTGGGAACGCAGCAGGGACGTTTCACGTCCTGTGTCCCGTCAGAAAGAGAGCGACAGGTGGCAGGAGTGACACGTTCCTTTGAACATCTGAACACAAAGCGTCCGGGCTACATTCCCACGCAAAGCGTGGAAATGAGAGTGATCATTCTATTTACCAGTCTGCTTTCTTCCATGCCTTCTCTTGTTCCCCGCCATCATCCCGAACTATATACCCATGTTCTGAACCGCGTTTGCCTTCCATTGCTTTATTGTTCCCAGCCTGTCCTCTGACCCAATGCTGTTGACTTAAGAGTAAGCGGGGTTTTCCGATATTTTCTCCGGAGTGCGAAAAATGCTTTTTCGCAGGCGCAGAAATAAAATTTTTGCACTCCGGATTCGTTCGGAATTACGAGTCAGTTTTGCCTTCTTGACAGCGCTCTGAGCAAATGCTATCTATGATAACAAAACTCATCGGAAATCCGTCTTCCCGCCCGTCCGGGATTGGTAAACCGCGGACATTTCCGGCGGATTTGCCAATCTCCCGGGAGCATTTCGGGGCGTTTCCGATCTGCTGACACTTTAGCTTTCACTCCCTGTTTTAGGGGATGTCTGTCCGGAAATAACGGGAAAAGGGGGATTTGAAGACGTAAGACAGAGGAGACAGTAAAAATGAATTTTATTATTGAAATTGAGAAAGAAGATGACGGGCGTTGGATTTGTGAAATCCCGGAGATTCCGGGTGCGATGGCTTACGGAAGGACAAGGAATGAGGCCATTTCAAAAACACAGTCCCTGGCACTTCGGATATTGGCGGATCGCATAGAACATGGCGAGAATGTTCCCGGAATTGAGACATTTTTTTCGGTGGCAGCATGAGCCGGTGGCCTTCTGCGAAAGCAAAGCAGGTGCTTGCGGCGATGCTTCGGATCGGGTGGAAAATCAAAAGGGAGGGCAGAGGTTCCCATCGGGTTCTTTCCCGTGACAACTGGCCTGATTTTGTCTTCTCGTTTCATGATCGGGATGAAATCGGTCCTCGCATGCTGGCCCGCATTGCCAGGCACACAGGACTCCGGCCGGGTGATTTATAATTTACACTGGGGGAGTAATTATTCTTTGAAAGATTTCCACAACGCTTTGATAATAAAATTGCCGGGCTATTTTCACCCGTCCCTACGGGACTGAAGACACCATATCAATTCTCAATTTCTTTCCACTCGCTCACATTCCGCTTCTCAAATCCGTCCTGTTTCACGGTATAAAAAATTTTGCCGTGGGCATCCGTGCTAAAAACAACGACCTTGTCCTCATAGGCAACACTGCTGATATGCTGAAGCCTTTCTTTTTGCAGATACATGGAAGACCTCATAGAAAAAGTTGGTGAAAATGAGGCTTGTTACAGAATTTTTTTCAATGTGTAAATCCAGCTGATGAGCATGATGAGCGTATGTCCGCCGGAAAAGACCAGCTTTTTTTACTACCCATTAAAAAAGATTGCCGAATTATTTATTTCTGTTGCCTGAGCAATTCGCAAACGTGTTTATTTTCTTCAGATAATTGTACTCTCGATGTTCAAATTTTTTATGTTATTCCTGCGAAAGCAGGAATAACAGGCTTTTTACTTGAACCGGGCCAAAAAATCTGATCATCGGGTGTACAGCAATAAATATGCCAAAATTATTTTGAAGCTGGCTTCAGTCTGTTTTAGCTTTCAGCCCGGATATTGATATCCGGGCCGGCCTGATGTCCGACTTTCCTGCAAAATCAGACGCATTTTTAGTTTGACAGCAAAATTCTGATTTTGGCATTTGGGTCTTGACATGACAGATTTCTTATGTCTAAATAGTGCGATTAAACTTTTTTGAATCAAAAGGAGAGGATTTATACTATTATGAAGAGGACTTATCAGCCAAGCAGAATTAAACGCGCCAGAACACATGGATTCCTGAAAAGAATGTCAACAAAACAGGGCAGAAGAATTATTAACAGACGCAGAGCCAAAGGCAGAAAGCGTCTGGCGCTTTAAAGTGGGAGCATTTTCTTTTACCAAGGCGGACAGAATTTTAAAGCGTCCTGAATTTCTCAGAATATCAAAATTCGGAAAAAAGGTTCACAACAAACATTTCCTGGCTGTTTTCTGCCCGGGACGCGGTGAACAGACACGCCTTGGTATCACTGTAACCAAAAAAGTCGGTCATGCTGCGACACGCAACAGGATCAAACGTTTTTCCCGTGAATATTTTCGGTTAAACAGACATAATATTGCAGGTAAGTGGGATATAAACATCATTGCCAAGAAAGAAGCCGCAGATATCACATCCGAGCAGGCTTTTTTTTCGCTGAAAAATATTTTTGCCAGAATATCGAGGTGATATATTATTAAGAGAATATTCCTGATACTCATCAGGACATATCAATGGACGCTGTCTCCCATGCTGGGGCCGACATGTCGTTTTTACCCGACCTGTTCAGAGTATGCCTATCAGGCCGTTTCGCGTTATGGTTTGCTTAAAGGTTCATGGATGTCTTTAAAAAGAATTCTGCGATGTCATCCCTTCAATCCTGGAGGAATTGATCCTGTTCCCTAAGCAGCGCCGCCATCCCCCTTTTTACAGTCTATTTTTGCAAATCCGAGACAGGCATAGGGAACGGTGTCAGACCGTTTCCCTATATTTTTTTATTCTGACATTTTGTTTTTGCAAATCCGAGACAGCCGTAGGGAACGGTGTCAAACTGTTTCCTTACATTTTTTTATACTAGGAGAGAGTATTATATGGAACAAGTCCGATTACTTATAGCAATAGCGCTTTCTTTTCTGGTGTTTCTTCTGTGGGAGGTTTTTGCCCCTAAGCAGCCTGTTCAGAAACCGGAAAAAGAAAAAACGCAGCAGTCCGAACAATTAGCAAAACAAGAACCATATATAAAAGAGGCCGAACCTGTAACTGATATGATCGGCCCGCCCGAAGCTCAGGATGCTTTCACGCCTTATACAGAGCCTGTCAGAGAAGCCAGAGTCATCACTGTGACATCCCCTTTTTATTCAGTGAAAATTTCGGAAAAAGGGGCGGTGTTTAAAAGTTTTGTGCTGAAAGATTACAAGGAAAAGGTGGATAAGGATTCCCCTTTCAAAGAAATGATACCGGAATCGCTTCAGCCCGGGAACATCCTTACCAAATTTGCCGGGAACAGCCTTCCCGGACTGGAAACTGCGGTCTTTTCAGCCGACAGCGAAGCCGAGTCAGTAAGCGTTGAGACTCGGAATAAAATAATTTCTTTTTCATGGGAATCTCCTCAGGGAATTGTATTTGAAAAAAGTTTTCACTTTTCTCCATCTACTTATATCATCGGACTTGCTGTGACCATAAAAAACGGTTCTGAGCAGACAATCCATGACAACCTGACCGTGTCGCTCTTAAATCCTGTCCCCCAGAACAAGCAAATGTATGGTTTTGAGGGACCCAGCGCACTGATCCGTAACAGCCTGGAACAGATAAAAATTGATGATATCGAGGAAAAAAACAAATATGACGGAGAATTGAAATGGATTGCTCTTGAAAACCGTTATTTTATGTCCGCGGTCATTCCTGTGAAACCTGCGGAATCCAGTATGCATCTTTTCGTGAAAGATAAGATATTGGAAAGCCGCTATATGAACCCGGTCAGTGATATCCGGCCCGGAACGCAGCAGCGTTTTGAATTTGACCTTTTCTTAGGGCCTAAGAGTTTGAAAATACTAAATGAGATCAATAATGGTCTGGAAAAGGCGATCAATTTTGGCTGGTTTGATTTTATTGCCAAGCCATGCCTCTGGTTAATGAATTTCCTGCACAGTTTTATCCCCAACTACGGTTTGGCGATTATTATCTTAACGATACTTCTCAAATTGATTCTGTGGCCTCTCGGAAACATAAGCTACAAATCCATGAACGAGATGAAAAAACTTCAGCCGCTCATGGCTGACATCAGGGAAAAATATAAGGGCGATAAGAAAAGAATGAACCAGGAGCTGATGGGATTGTATCAGACATATAAGATCAATCCTATGAGCGGATGCCTTCCCATGGTTGCCCAGATACCTGTATTTTTTGCGCTTTACAGAATGCTGTATGAGGCCATAGAACTCAGGCATGCTCCGTTTATGGGGTGGATTAATGACCTGTCCGCGCCGGATCGTCTTTTTAATTTCAGTTTTTCCATCCCTTTTATGGATCCGCCATATGGCATTCCTGTACTCACGATTATTATGGGAGCCACCATGCTGCTGCAGCAGAAGATGTCGCCGCCCCCGGGTGACCCTGCACAGGCCAAGATGATGATGTTCATGCCGATTGTATTTACATTTATTTTTATAAATTTTTCATCCGGACTCGTTTTATACTGGCTTGTAAACAACATCCTGTCTATCTCACAACAGTACTATGTTTCGAAAAAAAAAGCGCAATAAGCGAAAAGTGAGAAATGAAAACCAGGAAGAGCCGAAGGGATTTTTCACTTTTCACTTTTCACTTTTCACTTTTCACTTCTCAATTCTCAATTGACGGAGGTTATAATGTCGCCTTATCCAGAATTTGAAGGCAAGACAATTGAAAAGGCACTCATAAACGCCTGTGAAACCCTGAACGTCTCCAGAGACAAACTTAAATATGATGTTCTTTCTTACGGTTCCAGCGGTATTTTCGGGCTGGTGGGTGTCAAAAAGGCACGAATTCGAATTACCTCACCCAAACCAAGAGCGACGGAGATTATTCCTGAAACGACGAATAGCGAAGAAAAATTTTCTCCCGTCGTCAACAAAAAGGGCGATGCCGGCAAATCGCCTGTAACACACCTGAAAAAAGAAGAATCAGAGGAGATGCAAAAAGCACCGGAGGACAGCCAGGAACCTCAGATTTTTCCTGAAAATCCTCTGGAACTTGGCCGGAGTGCATTGCAACGCATTATTGATTTTATCACAACAGACGCGAAAATATCGGTGAAAGAAACGCCGGAGCGAATTTTTTTCAATGTCGAGGGCGGCAACACTGCGGTTCTCATCGGCAAACGCGGACAGACCCTTGAAGCCATCCAATATTTAGTTGAAAAAATTATCAACAAACATAATGCTCACAGAATCCGCATACAGGTTGACATTGAAGGATATCTGGATAATCGGAAAGCCAAGCTGGAGGGGCTTGCCGCGCGTCTTTCGGAAAAAGCCAAGCGTATCGGCAAACCCGTGACAATCGGCCAGTTAAACGCACATGACAGAAGGATTGTCCACATTGCTTTGAAAGATGATAATGAAGTCAGAACCCAGAGCATGGGGGACGGGTTTTACAGAAAGCTTGTGATATTTCCCCAGAGAAGATTTCACCGAAGGAAGGAGAATCTGGGTAACAATACAGGACGTCAGAAGTAGGAACTCAGCATTGGTCATTGGTCATTGGTCATTGGTCACATCCGGCCTTTGCCAACAACCAATGACAAATGACAAATAACAAATAACAAATGACAAATGACAAATGACAAATGACAAATGACAAATAACAAATGACAAATGACAAATGACAAATGACAAATAACCAATGACAAATTCTGCTACTATCGCGGCCATCGCAACGCCGGCAGGTAGCGGAGGTATCGGTATCATTAAAATTTCCGGGAAAGATGCCCTGACCATTGCCGCATCTGTTTTCCGAAAATCATGCGGCCGAACCCCGAACTCCGAACCCCGAACCCCGAATGTTTTTGAATCTCATCGTCTTTATCACGGGTATGTTGTGAATCCTGAAAATGGCCGGGTTTTGGATGAAATCCTTCTTGCTGTTATGGTCGCGCCGTATTCTTATACCCGGGAAGATGTTGTGGAAATTCATGCGCACTCCGGGCCTGCCGTATTAACTGCTATTCTGAATTTGGTGTTAAAACATGGTGCCAGACTTGCTGATCCGGGCGAATTTACAAAACGAGCCTACCTCAGCGGCCGTATTGATCTCACACAGGCTGAGGCTGTTATTGATATCATTAACGCAAAAACAGAAAAATCGCTTGACATCGCTACTGCCCAGATCAGGGGCAATATAAAGGCACACATTGAATCTGTAAGAGATTCACTGTTTCACATTTTGGCTGAAACAGAGGCGGCCATAGATTTTCCAGAAGATGTTGAAGAAACAATTGACACAGATTCGGCAGTTGAAGTCATTCAAAATCAGGTTGTTGACAAATTAAACAAACTGATTAAACAATATGAAAATGCGCATTTTTTAAGAGACGGTTTGAAGGTGCTTATCGCGGGCAGACCCAATGTGGGGAAATCCAGCCTCATGAATTGTCTGCTTCGGAAGGACCGTGCCATTGTCACCCCCATCCCCGGAACCACAAGGGATTTCATTGAGGAAACATTGAATATCCGGGGCATCCCGGTGACAATCACCGACACCGCCGGGCTGCATGAGACAGATGATCCTGTTGAAATTCTGGGGATAAAAAAAGCTTATGAGTATATTGAAGATGCTGATCTGATTCTTTTTATGACTGACCTGAGCCAGCCGCTGACACCTGATGATCATGAGATATATGAAAAAATCAGTCATAAAAATTTTATACTTGTTGCAAATAAGGCCGACCTTGTTGAAGAGAAATTTGAGCCTGACATTCCTGATGCCTGGAAGCTTCCCATATCACCGGAACTTCGCAAGCCTGAGATAATCAAAACTTCGGTACGTTATGACCGAGGTGTTGATGCGCTCAGGGATCTGATTGCAGCAGTTTCCATGGGCGGATATGATGACAAAAATACCATCATCCCCAATCTGAGGCACAAACTCGCTCTTGAACGGGGGCTTCAGGCCGCATCTTCAGCAGCATCAGGAATTCAGAACGGAACACCTTTTGAACTGATCAGCATGGATATTCAGGAATCTCTTGATTCACTCGGTGAAATCCTGGGAATTACCATCAGGGAAGATATTCTGGATCAGATTTTCAGCAGGTTTTGTATTGGAAAATGAAATGGACCCCGGGGTCTGGAAGCAAATTGCAAATTATAAACCACTAATCACTAATTATAATAGGAACCAAGTTTATGAATATAGATTTTACACCTTTTTTCAAGAAATACGAGGAACTTTTAGGAACAGTCGAGGGAGTGTTCGAGCGCGTAAAATCAGAATATCCGGAATGTGTTAAATGCGAAGTCGGGTGTTCTGATTGCTGCCACGCGTTATTTGATCTCACCCTGATAGAGGTGCTGTATATCAATCATCATTTCAATAAAAAATTTGAAGGAAAGGAGAAAGCCGCGCTTATTGAAAAAGCGAACCGTGCAGATCGGAACACATATAAAATTAAAAGAAAAGCCTATAAAGATTTTGAATCCGGAAAATCTGAGGATGAAATATTGGTGGAAATGGCAGAGGAACGCGTAAGGTGTCCTTTGCTGAATGACCGGGATATGTGTGATCTTTACGAGTGGCGCCCGATCACATGCAGGTTTTACGGAATCCCCACATCCATAGGCGGAACCGGTCATACCTGCGGGAAGTCAGGTTTTGTCAAAGGCGAACAATATCCCACGGTTCATCTGGATATCATCCAGAATAAACTTTATGAAATATCTGACGAGCTTGTAAAAGCAATTGAATCCAAGTACACAAAAATGGCGGATATGCTCGTGCCGCTTTCCATGGCCATACTTACGGACTATGATGAGGAATATCTCGGAATAGGTTCTGATGAAGATAAGGAGAAAAAGAATGAGTGAATTCTCACCTGCCGAAGCCGAAGCAAGAAAAAAAGCAGTGTTTGACAGTATGTCTCCGAGGCGTCAGAAACATATCCTGAAAAAAGGGTATGAAGAATGGGATCCTTTTCAGGAGCCGCAGGATCCCATAGATATCAGAAAAGATAAGACAAAGCGGACAACCCAGACGCTCGTAAGAGAATTTTTGCAAACTCGGAAACTCGAAGAATACAGCAATGAATATGGAAGAGGCGCGTTTGAAATCTGTCTCGGGATAATCAACAATGATGAGCGATTCAAAGGTATGTATGAGTTTTCATGCTGGTATTATGATCTTTTAAAAAAGGAAGGACATGAATCATGAAACAAAAATACACCCTTGTGAAAGATGATGAGAAAAAAATACTGATTATCAAAGAATTTGCAGAACTGGACAAAGAAATATTATCATTTCTCTGTGAGGAAAAATTTGAAGAGGATACCATCAGAACTGCAATTTCAAAAGGTAAGCCATCTCTTATTGCTACATTAAGGACTCATAACATGTATCCGCCCGCTTTATACTCAAATAAAATAGCGGATTTGGTTATAGCGATGTATAATGGTTTTGATGACCGGTCCGCGGATAATCTGCCCACGGAACTTTTTTTTGATGATCTTGATTTTCTGACAAAAGAGCATGATGAACCGGATATTGCAGAAGAAATTGAAGAAGAACCAGATGATATAGATGAGCTGCTTGAAGATGAGATTGAAGATGATTTTGATGATAAAGATCCCATAAACAACATTAATGCTATTAAGATCGCAGATGATGAAAGTCTTGATGTTGATGAAGATGCTTAAAAAAAGGTATCAGGTGTCAGGTGCTAAATGTTAAGTGTCAGATATCCGAACTATTGAAGATTTTTTCCCAATGTATATGTATGACAGCCGCTGCATTTTTATTGTTTTCCTGTCAGATACATCAGCCGAGGAATGTGTCTCTGTCTGTTGTGCCTGAAAGATTTTCCAGAACAGGTACTGCCCAGAATAAATGCTGGTGGGAAAGTTTTCAGGACACTCAGTTAAACAGATTTGCTGAACGGGTTTTGTCTGATAATCCGAATCTGAAACAGGCGTGGGCCAGGCTGGAGCAGGCCAGGGCGATGGCAGATCAGGCTGGCGCATCCCGGTGGCCTCATCTGACTGTTGACGCCCGTTCAGGGCGGAGCCGGACAAATATTCCGGTAATGCCCCCGGCATCAGGAACCACAGCGTCCTACAATAATCAGTTTTCCGCGAGCGCCGCTGTCTCCTATGAAGTTGACCTGTGGGGCAGTATCGCGTCACTGAACAAGGCCGCGGAACTGGATGTGAAAGCCTCCCAACGTGATTTGGAAACCATGGCCATAAGCCTGACAGCCGAGATTGCGGAGACGTGGTTTTCCATCATCGAGAAAAGAGCGTTGCTTGATCTGGCTCATGAGCAGTTGAAAGTTAATGAGACCTATCTGAAACTGATTCAGTTTCGATTCGGACAGGGGCAGGCATCTGCTCTGGATGTTTACCAGCAGCGTCAGCAGGCGGCCGGAACCCGCGCAAAAATTCCTCCCATTGAATCAGGTCTCCGTGTATTTTTGCATCAACTGAGTGTTCTTTTGGGAGACCCTCCGCAAGCGGAGATCACGGAACCTCACGGAAATCTTCCGGATTTACCTGAGCTTCCGATGACGGGCCTTCCGTCAGCGCTTTTGAAATCACGCCCGGATATACAGGCGGTACATTTCAGAGTTGCCGCGGCCGACCACAGAGTCAGTGCGGCCATTGCTGATCGTTTTCCCTCCCTTGGCCTCACCGCGTCTGGCGGATTCCGTGCCACCGAACTTGCCGAACTTTTTGAAAACTTAATATGGGATATCCTCGGCAATCTGTCAGGGACGCTCTGGGACGGCGGACGCAAATCTGCCGAAGTGCGAAGAAAGCGGGCTATGCTGGAGGAACTCTCCGCCAAATATGTTCAGACAGTCCTCGGCGCGTTCCAAGAAGTGGAAGATGCTCTGGTTCGTGAGGAACAGCAGCAAATTTATCTTAGCAAACTGAACGAACAGATCCGTTACGCCAAAATGTCGCTGAAAGAATCCCGCCATCGTTATCTTAACGGACTGGATGATTATTTACGGGTTCTTACCGCACTGGAGTCGCTGCAAAATCTTGAACAAAGGCTGATATCCGCAAAAAAACAGCTCCTCTCCCATCGGATTCAGCTATACAGAGCAATTGGGGGAATTGATGTAATTGAGAATTGATGTAATTGAGAATTCTTTGTCTGATACTCGATGTTCAAGTTTTTTGACCCGGTTCGACTGAAAAGCCTGTCATTCCTGCTTTCGCAGGAATGACAGAAAAAAATTTGATTATCGAGTGATATCAATTTTCAATTCTCAATTTTCAATTCTCAATTTTTAAGGCTATGAGAACATTTTTTAAATTTATACTGATTTTGCTTATTCTGGCTGCCGGAGGCTTTATTGCCAAGACATTGATAGCAACTAAGCCGTCTGCCAAACGAAAACCCGTGTCCATTGGCGCTCCGCTTGCGGATGTTATTACTGTGCAGCCCGGGGCGGAACAGGTAAAAATCATTGCTATGGGTACGGTAGTTCCGGCGAAAGAGGTGGTGATTCAGCCACAGGTTTCGGGTCATATTGTTGAAATAAGCCCTGAACTCATGCCCGGAGGGCTGTTCAAAGCCGGGGATGTCCTGATGCGTATTGATGATCGGGATTATAAGATTGCGGCAGATCAGCGAAACGCGGAAGTTGCCCGGGCAATGATGGAACTTAAATTGGAACAGGGCAAACAGGCGACTGCCAAACGGGAATGGGAGCTTCTGGGCTCGGAAATTGCCACGACGAAATCAGGGCGTGATCTGGTCTTGCGAAAACCGCATCTGAAAAAAGCCGTGGCCTCGCTGGCATCTGCCCGGAGCAGTCTGAAAAAAGCCAAATTGGATGTGGAGCGCACAAAAATCAGAGCGTCTTTCAATGCGTTTGTAAAAGAGAAATTTGTGGATATAGGGCAGCCCGCGGGTCCCGGGACTAAGCTTGTCACCCTCGTGGGAACAGATGAATTTTGGCTTCAGATTTCGGTTCCGGTCCGTCGTCTGTCCTGGATTTCAGTCCCGGGAGTCAATGCCACAGAGGGATCTTTTGTTACTGTTATACAGGAAAATAACGCGGCCGGCTCTCAGATTGTGCGACAGGGGAAGGTGGTGCGTCTGTTAGGAGACCTTGATCCTGTAGGACGTATGGCCCGGATTCTTGTGGCTGTTGAGGATCCGTTTGATCTGAACACAGAAAAAGTAATAAAAAATATACCACTGTTACTCGGGGCCTATGTGAAAGTGGAAATTCAGGGACCGGAATTGGAAAATGTGTTTGTGATTCCCCGGAAAGCACTCAGAGAAGGAGAGCAGGTCTGGCTCATGACCCATGAGAAAAAACTAAGTATCAGAAAAGTGGATGTGGTATGGCGAAGAAAAGACGATCTTCTGGTGCGAGGACTGAATTCCGGCGAACACATCATCACCAGCCGAATCTCCGCACCAGTTGAAGGAATGGAACTGAGAGTTTCAGGGCCGGACTTGCAGGAAGCGGACACGAACGAAATATGACGCCTCTCAGCTATAGCATTCCCTAAACGATTCCGAAAAAAATGAGAAAAAAGTCGGAGGAGTGTTCGGATATATACGAGGGATATCATAGGCATACATAACAATGCGCCGGACCTCAATATTTCCAGTTTCCAGTTTTATAGGACGATAAAATTTGCTTCATACATTCTCCCAAAGGCTTTTCAGTATCAACCTGAATATGTATTTCATCCTGTAGTTCCTTCAGCGGCTCGTATCGCTTCCGGAACTGTTCAAAGTGGTGTATCCGTGCGTCAGAAACGGATGAGGTTGTCTCCCGCTTCCTGAGACGTTCTTTAAGTAAATCATCAGATGCCACACATTCTGCAAAAATAATATTTACATCATGATCTTTTGCCAGGCGCGAAGCTTCGGTGCGCCAACGCTCACTGCTGTATGTCGCGTCCAAAATAACGGAATTGCCCCTGTCAATCTCTTCCTGCGCCAGAAGAAGAAGCTTACCATAAGTGAAAGACGTGGCGAGTACTGAGTAAATACCTTCTCCGAAAGGAACAACGCCCGAATCATCAGGTGTTGCAGAGAATAATTCTTTGCGAACAATATCCGAATGAAACACTTTGATTTCAAATGCTTTTGCCAGTTCCTCAGAAACCGTGCTTTTGCCGGAAGCCGGCATACCGCAGACAATCCAAAGTGTGGGACGGGTGAACTGCAATGCATAGCGGGAGGCAAAATCCAGATATTTCTCAGTTTCCCTGATGAGATCGTTTCTTTCCTGCTCGTCAAGGCCGCCCTGCTCAATACGAAAACAATTCACCTTGCACCGTACAAAAGCCCGATAGCATTTATAAAAATCAAGCAGTACAAAAACATCATGATCATCTGTATGTTCAACATAAGCACTGAGAAGCTGCTGACTGAACTGAGGAAACCCTTCATAATCAAGCCCCATGGTCAGAAAGGCCAGATCACATGTGATATCCTGGTATCTGAAACGCTCATTAAATTCAATACAGTCAATGATCCTGATGCCGTCATCAGTGAAATAGATGTGATCTGTTCTCAGGTCCCCGTGACAGTCCCGAATTTTTCCATGTTCAATACGATGTTGAAAAAGTGCTTTCCGTCTCCGCAAAAAAGATCGGCTGGCAGCCCGTACAATTTGAAATATTCGCTCATCAAACAGCTTGCCTGCGAATCTTTCTGACAGGCTGAAGTTTTCCTCACAATTGGCCTGAATTGTTTCCCATGTTCCCACAGCATTGACGCGTTCACCTGTGGAAGCCTGGCTGTAAAACTCGGCAAGAACGCGGGCCAGTTCCTCAATGACTTTCTTGTCAATTTCTGATTTCCCCAGCAACCCTTTCATGGCCCGGTCATCAGGAAGCTGACGCATTTTGACAGCATATTCAACCGGAGGGCCGTTTCCCCCCAGAGAATAACGCCCCTGACTGAAAGTTATCGGGACAACATCAAGATAGACATCAGGGGCCAGACGGCGATTCAGCACCAGTTCCTGCTGGCAAAAATGCAGCCGTTTTTCCAGAGAGGTGAAATCAAGAAATTCCAGATTGACAGCTTTTTTGATTTTATAAACATAACTTCCTGTCAGAAAAACCTTGGAAATATGGGTTTCACGCTCCTCCAGGGACGTTACGGGGTGAGGGTAAAAATCAGGCGATTTCATGGCCTGAAAAATTTTTGTCTGATGTTGTGCTTTCATATCTGTATCCGTTAATTATTAAGGTGTTGGGTGTTAGGTGTTAGGTGTTAGGTGTTAAAGTGTTAAGTGTTAAGTGTTAAGTGTTAAGTGTTAAGTGTTAAAGTGTTAAAGTGTTAAAGTGTTAAGTGTCAGTCGCTCGGAACTTACAACTTTGTTCTTCTTAACACCTAACACCTAACACCTAACACCTAACACCTAACACCTAACACCTAAAACCTAACAACTTTTATCAGATTTTTAACCGCATTGACAGCAACACTTATCGCTTTCAATTCAACAGACGCTACAATATCGGAATCAATATTTTCCTGAATTGTCCGATTCACCAGAACGCCTGTGACACACCCCGCTTTAAGTCCCATTGAAGCACACATTGTCAGCAATGTGGCGGATTCCATTTCATAATTCAGAACATTTAATCGCTGCCATTCTTTCAGGGAACCTTTCAGCCTTGGGGGAACTGAACCGGAAAAAGAATCGTATCGCTCCTGTCCCTGATAAAACGTATCTGTTGAAGCAGTGATGCCCACATGAAAATTGCAATCTGATGCTTTGGCGCTTTGCACAAGGGCTGATGTTACGTCAAAGTCTGCTGCCGCAGGATATTCTATGGGAGCGAAATCCTTACTTGCGCCGTCTGACCTTACAGAAGCAGAGGTAATAATGACATCTCCCACTTTAATATGGGGCTGAATCGCGCCTGTTGTTCCGACCCGAATAAAAGTTCTGATGCCAATCTGAGCAAGCTCATCCGCACATATGGATGTGGCCGGGCCGCCGACCCCTGTTGACACAATCAATATCGGAATACCCTGTAACTCGCCAATATATGAATTCCATTCCCGATTGGATTCTAATGCGTTGGGATGATCAAGAAACTGAGCAATTTTCGGAACCCGGTCAGGATCACCCGGCAGAAGCACAATACTGGCATCGCGGATTATCTTTTTATTAAGTCTGAGGTGATAAAGTGTTTTCATTGTGTTACAGGATATCCTCTGTTTCAGTTTCACTCATTTTTAAAAAACTCACGGAATTTATGAAGTATTTCCCGGGACTTTTCCTTCTCTTCTTCTGATTTCTTCTTATACGGCGCATCGTTTTTTTCTTTCCTCGGTTTGTATGTTTTGCTTTCTGTTTCAGAAGCATCCCGGATTTGTCTCATCCTCTGAGATTCCAATTTCTGTATCTGAGGATTTAATCTTGACATCTCATTGATCTGCATCTGAGCCTCTCGCTGATATTCCATTTGCGTATGAAGAACAGCCCTTTTCTCGTTAATACGCTCTCTGAGCTTCCTGATTTTCTTTTTAGCTTTTTTTAGCTTTTTTTTATGTTCTTCCTGACGGGCTTCCCATTCCTGAATTTTAACTTTGTCCGCCTGAATATTCTGTTCGGCACTCCGGACGTTTTCTTCAGACTCACTAAATTTTTTTACCATATCATAATACTCTTGCAGTTCATCGGCAGTTGCAAGTCCGGTACAGACAAAACAAATGACAATCGTAATAAAAATAATAGGTTTCATTAAATTATCTCCTTCATGTCCCGATTTTCAATTTCAGAAATGTTCTATTTTCTCGGCCGTCCCGATCCCCTGTTCCCGGCAGAATTCCAGCGCGTCATCTGTGAATCCGCCCAGGGCAAGGAAAGCCGGCAGCACGATTTTGTCGGGATTCTGTTCCGAGAAGCGTTCTGCCTTTTCTGCGAAATCTTCGGCCGCGGTTCTGGTGACAGGTTTTTTCCATTTTTTGACCTCGGCCACGGCCACCCGGCCGCAGTCCGACCCGGCCACCACGTCAAGCTCCATATTTTTTCCGTCATCCCGCTGAAGCAGGACACGGCGTCTCACATCCGTGATGTTCAGCCGGGCCGTGTCCCTGACACCGTCAAAAAAATCGGACAGGGAAAAGCGTTTCCTGCTGCGGAATGCCGCGGCAAGCTGAATCTCGGCGACCTTGCCGGAGAGATTGTTCAGGGTCCCCCGGAGCCGGCGGTTCTCCTTTCTGAGTCCGGCAATCTCACGCTGAAATTCCTGTCTCAGATCCGGAACAAAAGTGGCAATCTCCTCCTCAAAACGGTTTCGCAGAATCAGATTCAGCGTGCCGTCCTGCAATCCCCTGAACTGAATGTCGGAGCTTCCCCATTCGATCACATCGGCCTCCACCAGAAGATTCAGCTTTTTCCGGATATTGTCCGCGCCAATCTCCAGTCCCAGGGCCTCCTTTATCTCCTTCGGGGTCCAGTACCTGTCCGAATGTCTGCTCAGATGCAGGAGGATGGCCTTGGCATGACGGTCGTTCACCTTGTCCAGCGTGAGCTGAATGTATTCCCCCCATGTCTTGGACATCTCCGAATGGCGGTCCGTGATCTCATAATTCACCGTGTCCGCCGCCCCCTCCGCGGTTGTCAGGTCCCTGTTTTCATAATTGCTCTGCATCACGCAGGAGATGAAGAACGGATCAGACATGCACAGCCTGCTGATCAGAACAGCCGTCTCATTGGTCACAGGTTCCTCATACGCCTCCGCGTATCTGTACACCGCCTCCAGTCCGTCCTCCTCGGTCAGATAAGGGGTCATGTAAATCTCGGACAGACGCCCCGCCTCCAGATATTTCGTGGCGATCTCAATGAGCCAGCCCACATAGGAGCCGGTCACCAGCATGGGGGCTATTTTGGACTCGGAAAGCGAATGAAAACTGCCCGGAATCGTATCAATGGGACGGGTTTCAAAATGAGGATCAGGATAGATATATTGTGAAAGATTCTGAAACTCATCCAGAATAACCAAAAAACGTTTTTCAAAAAGAGAAGCAAAACGGTGCGGTGCCTCGCAGGCAGCATCCCACATCAGACCATGCATTCCTCCCTCTCTGTTTTCTTTTATCATAAAATCAGCATCTCTCACCAAAGATTTTATAGATTTTGAGAGTCCGTATTCCCTGATATCCTCCAAAGAAAGATGTTCACTCACAAGACGTTTGTCTCTCTCCAGAAAGGAGATATACTGCGAAGCAAAAGCCCGATAGTACTTAATCGCAAAATGCGGATACCAGATTTTATTCTCCGCGATATCAAGATAGAACGGAATTACCTGGCCGTTTTCAGTCCAGAGCTGATTGAAAATACGTTGGACAAACGAAGTCTTCCCGCTTTTCCGGCGGGCAAGGATCACCCTGGATTTGGAAATTCTTTTGGGGATCCCGGCAATCCATTTGCCAAAATTGCGGAACTCTTTCTCCCTGCCCACAAGCAGTTCCGGGTCTCCGATTTTTTCCTCTAACGGATATTCCATACCCTTTCTCCGGTAAAATTTAACTTTTCAATTTCAAGTTTTGAATTTCAAATTTCAGAAATGTTCTATTTTCTCGGCCGTCCCGATTCCCTGTTTCCGGCAGAATTCCAGCGCGTCATCTGTGAATCCGCCCAGGGCAAGGAAAGCCGGCAGCACGATTTTGTCGGGATTCTGTTCCGAGAAGCGTTCTGCCTTTTCTGCGAAATCTTCGGCTGCGGTTCTGGTGACAGGTTTTTTCCATTTTTTGACCTCGGCCACGGCCACCCGGCCGCAGTCCGACCCGGCCACCACGTCAAGCTCCATATTTTTTCCGTCATCCCGCTGAAGCAGGACACGGCGTCTCACATCGGTGATGTTCAGCCGGGCCGTGTCCCTCACGCCGTCAAAAAAATCGGACAGGGAAAAGCGTTTCCTGCTGCGGAATGCCGCGGCAAGCTGGATCTCGGCGACCTTGCCGGAGAGATTGTTCAGGGTCCCCCGGAGCCGGCGGTTCTCCTTTCTGAGTCCGGCAATCTCACGCTGAAACTCCTGTCTCAGATCCGGAACAAAAGTGGCAATCTCCTTCTCAAAACGGTTTCGCAGAATCAGATTCAGCGTGCCGTCCTGCAACCCCCGGAAATCAATATCGGAGCTTCCCCATTCGATCACATCGGCCTCCACCAGAAGATTCAGCTTTTTCCGGATATTGTCAGCGTCAATCTCCAGTCCCAGGGCCTCCTTTATCTCCTTCGGGGTCCAGTACCTGTCCGAATGTCTGCTCAGATGCAGGAGGATGGCCTTGGCATGACGGTCGTTCACCTTGTCCAGCGTGAGCTGAATGTATTCCCCCCATGTCTTGGACATCTCCGAATGGCGGTCCGTGATCTCATAATTCACTGTGTCCGCCGCCCCCTCCGCGGTTGTCAGGTCCCTGTTTTCATAATTGCTCTGCATCACGCAGGAGATGAAGAACGGATCAGACATGCACAGCCTGCTGATCAGAACAGCCGTCTCATTGGTCACGGGTTCCTCATACACTTCAGCGTATCTGTACACCGCCTCCAGTCCGTCCTCCTCGGTCAGATAAGGGGTCATGTAAATCTCGGACAGACGCCCCGCCTCCAGATATTTCGCGGCGATCTCAATGAGCCAGCCCACATAGGAGCCGGTCACCAGCATGGGCGCTGTCTTGGACTCGGAAAGTGAATGAAATGCCCCCGGCACAGTTTCGTCCGGTTTTCCCTCGCACCTTTCATCCCGGTAAATATAACGGGAAAGGTTCTGAAACTCATCCAGAATAACCAGAAATCGCTTATCATACAACCCCGCGAAACGATGCGGGGCTGAACGGGCTGTCAGCCACATCAGATCATGGCGCCGCATTTTTTCATTCTCAACAAGTGAATCAATATCCTCCACCAGAGAAATAATGGATTTTGTTACTCCGTATTCCCTTATTTTTTCAAATGAAAGCGGTTTGTCAAGCAGTGATTTGTCCCTTTCCAGAAAAGAAATATACTGCGATGCAAAAGTCTGATAATACATGATTGCAAAATGCGGATACCAGATTTTATTCTCCGCGATATCAAGATAGAACGGAATTACCTGGCCGTTATCACTCCAGAGCTGATTGAAAATACGTTGGACAAACGAAGTCTTCCCGCTTTTCCGGCGGGCAAGGATCACCCTGGATTTGGAAATTCTTTTGGGGATCCCGGCAATCCATTTGCCAAAATTGCGGAACTCTTTCTCCCTGCCCACAAGCAGTTCCGGGTCTCCGATCTTTTCCTGCAACGGATACTCCATTTCCCATCTCCTGTAAAACTTAATTTTTCAATTTCGAATTTCAAGTTTCAAGTTTCAAGTTTCAAGTTTCAAGTTTCAAGTTTCGAGTTTCAAGTTTCAAGTTTCGAGTTTCAAGTTTCAAGTTTCAAGTTTCAAGTTTCAAGTTTCAAGTTTCAAGTTTCAAGTTTCAAGTTTCAAATTTCGAGTTTCAAGTTTCAAGCATTTCCAAAATTCGCTGGCGATACGTGACATCACGATTGGGCAATTCCGGCACAACCTTTGCCCCTTCCTTATAAAAGTGTTCCAGTCCTCTCCCTTTGGCCCGACCCTCTGCCGTGTGCATATCCAGGGCATAATCTGGTATATTCACCTCTGCTTCTCCTCTCGACACAGCGTGCTTTATCCAAGCGACCATTTCATCACTGGAGCGGTCCTTCCGGCATCCGCACAGATACCGAACCGCATGAACAGTAAAAAGTGCGCGCTCGTCATCCGCCCAGTCAAAAGTTTTAACCATCTGATACAAGGTACTGAGCATAACAGGCGCATTGGGTTCTCCAAAGCCGATATCCTCAACAGAAATGATCATCAGCCTTCGCCAGAGGTGTGCTTCCATGGCAGGGCTGGTAATCATCATTTCATAAGCCAGCAGAACAGCATTTTCTGTGTTGTTCCGGCGAATCTCCTTTTGCAGTGCTGAGAGAACCTGATCCGTTGGTAATCCGTGACAGGTTTTCTCACCTCCCCACAAGTTACGTTTCTCGGCTGACATATTTTTCTCCTGTCCATTAAATTCCGACATATCGCTACAGGGATTTTGTATAACTCGATAATCAAGTTTTTTTCCCTGTCATTCCTGCGGAAGCAGGAATCCATTTTTAGCCGATAAGTACCTCAGCAAAAGTTTTGGGTAGTCCTGCACAAGTAGTGATGAATGAGATTCAGTGGCCTGATAATCGGGGGACTGAACGGGATTCATCACTACCTTTGCAGGACTACCAAGTTTTGTACCTAATTTATAATCAGTAGATCGAAAAGTTTCCGGACTGTGTGCGGTGCGGCAGAGAAACCCGGCTTTTTTTTCCCGGACAGAAGGCTCCCCCCGCCGGAAAAAGCCGGGTTTCTCCCCATATGCATCAGGCTAAGAATGCGGGACGGCTGCCGGACGGGGTTTGCAACCCCGTCCGAAACGTTTGCGGGCGGCGATCCGGAAAATATTCCGGACGGGGTTGCAAACCCCGTCCGGCAAAATCAGAGTTAATAAAAACAGTAGGTTGTAATCTTAGCCTGATGCATATGGGGTTTCTCCCCCGTTCGCCGTGTCTGTCCCGCGACAGCCCGAAAACTTTTCGATCTACTGATATGTGAAATGTTGAATTAACAAATATCAGCTTCAATAAAAATGGCACAAAATATTTGATGAGGTACTTATTACGGTTCCCGGAACCGTGGCGAATGCTTTCGCAGGAATGACAGAAAAAACCGATACAGCGATTCCGGGAACGGTGGATTCCTGCTTTCGCAGGAATGACAAAAAACTTGTTACCAAACTGCGGTTCCGATAAAACAGCCTCCGCTGCCCCCGTTGCTGTCCGCACTTGTTCCGGTGAGCGAGATATTGGTCTGTGAAACACCCGCATCACTGGTGATAATCAGTGTGGCGGAAGAGGTTTTTCCTGCCTGTTCCGGAGAAAAGGTGACACGGATATTCATGCTTGCGTCCCGGGGCAGCAATATGTTCGTACCGTTATGGCTGAACTCGGAAGCCCCGGAAATGACAATATCCGATATGTCTATATCCCGGTCTCCGATATTGGTCAGCGTAACCTCCCGGGCTGAGACATTACCCGGTTCCACTGTGCCGAAATCCAGAGACGAGGCACTGGTCTGAATTGCGGCTGTGTATGCGCTTGTTCCGGTGAGCGAGATGTTGGTTTGCGGAACATCCGCATCACTGGTGATAATCAGCGTGGCGGAAGTGGTTCCTCCTGCCCGGGCCGGAGAAAAGGTGACACGGATATTCATGCTTGCGTCCCGGGGCAGCAATGTGTTCGTACCGTTATGGCTGAACTCGGACGCTCCGGAAATGACAATATCCGATATGTCTATATCCTGGTTCCCGGTATTGGTCAGCGTAACCTCCCGGGTTGAGACGTAGCCCGGTTCCACAGTTCCGAAATCCAGAGAAGAGGCACTGACCTGAATCTCAGCATTGAGATTTCTTACACCGGTTCGGTGCATGACAGGAAGTATCACCTCATAATCATTCAACAATTCAGCTGATGCCGGATCACCTTTCCAGGAAGCATCAATGGGAACCCGGTATGCCAGGGTCTCGTTGCCCAGAAGTGCCTGTACGGTGATGTAATCATCATCCCCCCAGAAGGTTGGCGCACCGGAGAACATCTCCCCATAAACATTAAAATTCGGATCAACCACAAATTGTTCGGTCTGATTTTGCCAGTTCAGGGTCCAGGTTCCGGTGGAGACAGATCCGGGGACGCTGCGGTCAATCACATCCAATGCAATGACAAAGTTGTTATTGTAAGCAAAACACGGATACTCAATATCAACGTCAGGACGCTGATTCGGAAAGGGGTAGTCAAAAGAACCGTCCGAGAGATTCAGGAACCCGACGGACCAATATCGGTGTCCGCTGTCCTCATCTTCCGTGCAGGGATTATCAGGTGTGGACAAACAATTGAGCGCGTCAAATACAATTGTTTTACCGGTATAGTCAAACATCAGAGAATCCACATACAATATGGTATTGATAACATCATCGTATCCTGGGGGGAGATCGCTGAACGGCACAGCCGGATATTCGGTCATTTCTTCGGTATCAAGGTCTCCCACATAGATGTTGTTATCATTCGGAGCCGTGGAGGTGTAAGCAAAATAGCGGCCGTCCGGCGACATGGCAAAACTCCAAATGTCTCCGCTGTCGGTGATCTTCTGTTTATAGTCCCTGTTGTCCGGGTCATCCAGCAACACTCCGTAAAGATTATAATCTATTCCCACATAAAAAAGACCAGTACTGCCGTCGGAGAATGTTACAGCCGAGGGACGAGTTTTTCTCACGAATTCATAATTCAAATCCCTTGAGTCCAGCCTCGGATCATATCCCGTAAAAGGAGAAGGGATGGTTTGCACATAGAGATCATACATACCTTCATAGGGGGCGGGAGAAAGATAAACCATCATGTCCTGACCGCCGACGATATCCGTTGAAGTCGGATTCTGATCAATGGGTGTGCCGATATTGCCGTCATAGACCTCCACCGCGTCCCAGGCCGCCTGAACCGCACCGACCTCGGGCGAACCTGCTCCGTGAAGGTCTTCTGCCGCCTGAATCGTGGCATATCTGGCATCCAGAAATTGTGAAGATGCCTGCAAATAGGTCGTCAACGCCCTGTAAAAAATCTGCTCTGTTTTGTCACGGCCAATACTGCTTCCCAGCCCTTCCGCGGAAAGTCCTTCTGCAACCAGATATGCGGCTCTTGCCGGAATCCCCATGTTGATGTGGACACCGCCATTATCTCCGTCTTCCGTATTTGGAAGATTTCGGTACTCACTCATTTTTGTGGGAAGAGAACTCACTCCGAGGGCCGGGTTGACAAGGCTGCGAAGATAATAGGGAGACTGTAAGGTCACATCTTCTCCCACTGTCCAGTCATCCCGGTCTATCATACATGCAAAAATATCAGAATAGGCTTCGTTCAGCGCGCCGCTCTGATTCTCATAAATAAGATTTGCAGTGAACTGAGTGACACCGTGCTGGATCTCATGGGCGATCACATCCAGACCCGTTGCAAGAGATGAAAATTTTCTCCGGTCTCCGTCGCCTAAACATACGAATTTACCGTTCCAGAAGGCTCCGGGATAGTCCCGCAGAAGATGGAGTACCACCATATAGTTCATATTTTCATCATCAATGCCGTTTCTGCCAAAGGTATTTCTGTAATAATCATGGACACGCCTCGTGTGATAAGCTGCGCTGATACCTGCCGGGTCCCATCCGCTGTCAGGAGAACTGCTGGTAATGGGATATAATTCGCTGTCACCCTGAGCAGCGTCCAGAATATAGGTATTCCCAAAGTTTTCCATAGGCACAGGCGAATAAGGCGGGCCTTCATCCAATGGCAGACTCGGATCGAGCAGATAATAGGTTCCGTTTTCATACCAGGTGTTAAATGTTCTGGGAGCATCATGCAGATCAAAACCGCTGCCCGTCACCAGTTCGTTTTGAATATTATTGATGCGGTGCAAAAGTGAACCGTTTTTTGCGTCAATAAAATAAAGCCATCGCTGGTTAAAACGGGGGGAAATATCTAATTGATAAGCCAGGGTCTTTTTACCGTCGGATGCGGTATAAATGACAAGGGCTGTTTCTGTGGCAGTCACGTCGGGGTGTGTCAGTCGGAGATGTTTTTTGGCGGCATCCAAAGCCTCATCCGCTGTAATCTCCGGTGTGATCTCTGTCCTCTCTTCCGGGGTTGGCTCATACCGGCCCTGAAAAAGAAAAACTGAATCATTTGCGTCCAGATGAACCATGACTTCCCTGCCCCACAGGGGAATTCCCTTATGGGTCTGCTGATAACGAAAATGTTTGCTTCCCAGATCGTCCTTCCATTCCTTTTTCATCACCATTTCGGCTGTCGGGTCGGACAGCCTGAGGAGATCACGGTTATCTGTCAGAAATTTTTCAGCCTGGGTTTTGGCTGAAGAAAGGCTTGTGCCGGTGTTTCGGGCAGATTTTCGGGAGTTATTTTTCCCTGTCTTAATGAAAATGGGAGTGCCATTGTTTCTGTTAAAATGAGTACGAACATCCGTGCCTCCTGAATTCGAGTCAATAAGAGAACGAAGATTTTTATACTGAGCGTGTGTGATTCCTCCTTTTTTTCCGGCTGCGCCGCTGCGGGATGCTTTTTCGGCAATGGTTTTCTGGAAATTTCTGATGATATCCGGTGATACGGTATGAGATGTTTTCTTATCAAATTTTTCTTTTAAGGGACGGGAACTCTCCTGAACAGCAGGCTTCTGAGCATCCAGGGCTTTTCTTCCGTCAGCGCCGCCAGTTAATGTAACCATGGCTCCCAGAGAATTTTTGTCTGATGGCCCGGGATCCGCATAAACAGCCAGGGATAATGCCAAGATGACCAGAAAAAGGACAACAGGCAAACAATAATATTTAATCTTTTTTGAACAAACACACATCACGTTTCTCCTTTCAGATATTCATGCTGGGCAGGTGAAGCAGAGCGCCTGACCTGCCGGGGGATTTATGAGATGAGTGTGATGGGAAGGACGCTGCGCTTCATCCACTCTGTGACTGACATGATTTTTACTGCTTTAATCCGGGGTCCCGGACACCTTATGCAAAATCTTCCCGCTCAGGGCGTCAACAAAATAGTGGTCTTTGTGCGCCAATCCTTTTACCAGTGTGACAATATAGACCAGACAGGGCGTTTTCAGATCCTTCATCCATATGGATAAAGTCTTTTCCTCTGCCTGCCATTTTTCCTTGTCATCTGATATTTCTGAAAGCGCAGCCTCTGTTGCAGCTTGCTCAGAGAGTTTCGGAGTGGTTACGATATGTTTCAACTCAGGTTCGATATTTCCCATAAAAAGGTAAACCTCATTGTCCGGATTCAGATGAACGCCTGCGGTCCTTCCCCACACAGGCACGCCGTCTGCCTTCTGTTGAAATTTTATATGCTTGTGCCGCATATCATCAATTTTCATGTCAGTGACTTCAAGCGTTTTCCGAGGATGATCAAGCTTAAACATCTCGCGCCAGTGATCAAAGAACTGATAAGCAATTTCTTCATAAAGCTCTCTTTTCTTCAGGGCTTGAAATTCAGCATCATGATCAGGCCCGGAGCAAAGGTTTTCCCCTTTGATATAAGTGGGCGTGCCGTTTTCACCGTAGCGAACAACAATATTTTCCGGTGTCGTCTGAATATCATGAGATGAACACGAAGTGATGAAAAACAAAAATACGCCAGGAATAAACAGGCAACTGATCTGAAAGTATCGAATAACATTTGCATGGCTAAAATTCATCATTTTTTTTATCCTTTTTAAGTTCTTTTTCTATGATTGCGTCAAATAACTCATAAGGAGGAACCCCTAACAGCGCTCTGCCGTTGATAAAAACCGTGGGGGTCACTTTCATATTCAGCTGATGCACAAGTTTCAAATCCCGTTCTAATAATTCAGCGGTCTCAGGTGAATTCATATTTTCCAAGAACACCTGATCGTCCATAATCTCCGAAATAATTCCAATGGCTTTTGATTCGTCATAGTCCTTATATAAATACTGATAACTGTGATAGTGGGCGGTCAGATACGGCGCAAATATATTATAATACCCTGCGGATAAAAATGCTTTTGCCGCAATACATGATCGGCGGAGTATCTTTTTACCGTCTTCCCCACTGCATGAACCGCCCCGGGGGTAATTATAATACACAACTTTGATTTTATTCTTATATTTTGAAAGAAGATACTTCTCCGCAAGATAAAACTGATAACAGGCATTACAAAAAAAGTCCGTAAACACAATGAGTTTCACCGGAGCATTCGGATTTCCTGTCATCATTGAACTTTCCGGAAATTCTATATCAACCGGCTCTGACGCATAAAAATCATTTAAAGACGCTTTGATTTTTCCTTCATGGGTCTCTTTTTTTAAATTAAGCTCCGGTGTAACCACATTCAACAACAACATTACTGAAAAAAGAAGAAACAAGCCAATGACCGCTCTTTTATCATGGTTTTGCGACTCTGTTTTGAATGTTAATAAAAAAACGCCCTTAAAACTTACGGAAAATGCCTTTTTAATATCTTGCAGATAAAATAAAAGACATATAAATATAAGAATATTGATGATATAGCTGGAGATACATAACAGGCAGAGCGTTCCCAGCTTAACGAGGATTCCGGCCAGGATTCCGTCAATTACCAGTGATGCCGCGGACAAAGGAAAAATAACCGCCCAGCCATAAACATAATATTGACCATCCGCGTAAGCCGCTATAAGAAGGATAAAAAAAAGAAAGATATAAAAAAGGAGACTGAATGATGAAAGTGGTATTCCCAAAACTGACGAGTATTCTGACTGGCTGACAAGGGAACAATTGTCTGTGACACCATCTCCGCAGGCTATGAATTTTCCAGTTATCTCAGGGTGATAGAAACTGATCGTCAGATAAACTGAAAGGGCCATGCCGATAATCGCCAACATAATAATTAAAAATAAAAAAACCTTATATTTACAGTATGCCATATTTAAATTATCTCCGATTTATTGGAATTTATATCACAAAAGCGCTGCTGAAACAACATGTTTTCAGCAGCCGATCAGACAATTTAATATTTTTAATATGCGCGCATTTCCAAATTGATAAAAATTGTTGAATTTTCTGCCAGTAACCTATAAACTAAAAAATAGGGTAAAAAATATCGCACGACCCGCCGGAGAGGCTGGGTTGCCAGTGTTGTGTGATCACAAATAACAAATAACAAATGACAAATAACAAATGACAAATGGCAAATGGCAAATGGCAAATGGCAAATGGCAAATGGCAAATGACAAATGACAAATGGCAAATGGCAAATGACAAATGACAAATGACAAATGGGATGAATTTTGTGTCGTAATCGGAGAAGCAGGCATTTCTTCGCCAGATGATCCTGAAATGACTGCCGAATTAGAACGGGTTTTCGCATTCAGTGATTTTGTCACAAGGAGCTGTATCCGAAACCCCGAACTACTGGAAGACCTTATCAAAAGCGGTGATCTTAAAAAGACATACACAGCAGAGGAATATGATAATAAGCTGAAGGCAATGCTTTCCGGGACAGAGGATGAGGCGAACCTGGGGCGTGTGCTTCGCTGTGTCCGACGCCGTGAAATGGTTCGGATTGCCTGCCGTGATCTTTCAGGCCGGGCAGACCTCTCGGAGACCATGGCCGATCTTTCCGCGTTTGCCGAGGCGTGTATCGAACACGCGCTTTCATTTCTTTATGAATGGGAATGCTCAAAATTTGGTGTTCCCACAGGAACAGACGGATCACAGCAATATCTTGTTGTTCTGGGGATGGGTAAGTTAGGCGCGTATGAATTAAATTTTTCCTCGGATATTGACCTGATCTTTGCCTATTCTGAGCCAGGAGAAACAATCGGAGGTCCCGCGTGTGTGACAAATGAGGAATTCTTTGTCCGACTTTGCCGTCGCCTGTTAAATGTCCTTGGCGCTACCAGCGCGGACGGCATTGTGTTCAGGACAGATATGGGGCTTCGTCCTTATGGCGAAAGCGGACCTCTTGTTATGAATTTTGATGCCATGGAGACCTACTATCAGATGCAGGGCCGGGAATGGGAGCGTTATGCCTGGATCAAAGCCAGAGTTGTGGCAGGTGACAAAATTGCCGGGGCCGGACTCCTGAAATCTCTGAACCCCTTTATTTATCGCAGATACCTGGATTTCGGGGTGTTTGAATCTTTAAGAGAAATGAAACAGAAGATATCTCTTGAAGTGAGACGCAAGGGAATGAAAGATAACATCAAACTCGGTCCCGGAGGCATACGCGAAATAGAATTTTTCGGACAGATATTTCAACTCATACGCGGGGGAGTGGTGCATTCTCTTCAGGAACGAGGCATTCAAAACATATTAAGAATACTTGTCCGGGAAAACCATATTGAACAGAATGTATGTGATGAGCTTGAAGCTGCTTATATTTTTCTGCGAAACACAGAACATCGCTTACAGGAATTTTCAGATCAGCAAACCCATCAGCTTCCTTCAGATGCTCCGGGACAGGAACGCCTTTCCGGTGCCATGGGATTTTCCGACCGGGAGGCTTTCGCATCACATCTTGAAACACATATGGAGAATGTTCACCGGCATTTTAACACGTTGCTGGAAACAAAAGCGTCCGAAAAAGGAGATGAAAAAACCGAGAATGACTTGGAAGCAGTATGGCTAAATCTCACAGAACAGGAGCATTCCAGGGAAGTGATAAAAGCCGCGGGATTTGAAAACCCTGACGAGGTGTTACAACTTCTGAATCATCTGCATGATGATCTGGACACGGTGACCATTACCCGGGAAGGCCGGGAACGCATTGACAAGCTTGTCCCGCTGATACTGAGACAGATCAGCATGTCCGAACCATCCGCGCCCGGATTAAATCGCATCATCGAACTCATTAAGACCGTAAAAAAACGTACCAGCTATATCTCACTTTTGTTAGAAAATCCCGCGGCTCTGAATCATCTGATCAGGCTTGCCAACAGCAGTTCCTGGATCATGTCTCTTTTGGCCCGCCATCCGGTTCTCTTAGATGAGCTTCTCGACTCCCGCACGCTTTATGTTCCGCCCGGAAGACCGGAGCTTGAAAATGAAATTCGTCATCGGCTTGAGCAGATTTCTCCTGATGATCTTGAGTGGCACATGGAAGAATTACGCATTTTCAAACAGACCAACACATTGCGTGTGGCAGCCGCGGACATCACCGAGGCCCTTCCTCTTATGAGAGTCAGTGACCATCTTTCTTCTATAGCGGAGACCGTTCTGAATAAAGTGGTTGAACTGGCGTGGAATCACCTTGTTGAGATTCACGGAGAACCAACCTGCTACCTGGGTCAGGACACATTTGAGAGAGGATTTGCTGTCATCGCATATGGAAAACTCGGGGGCCTTGAACTCGGATATGATTCTGATCTTGATCTGGTGTTTTTACATGCGGGAACCGATGACCAGACCATCGGCGGAAAACGTCCCACAGAAAACAGCCATTTCTTTGGCCGCCTGGGACAGAGGGTCATCCATATTCTCACGGCACCGACTTCGGCCGGTCTCCTTTATGAAGCAGATATGCGATTGCGGCCCAGCGGAAAATCCGGAGTGCTGGTCTGTCATATTGAAGGGTTCAGAGATTATCAGTTTAACGAAGCCTGGACATGGGAAAAACAGGCGATTATAAAGGCAAGAGCCATCATCGGATCGCCCCGTATGATCCGCCGTTTTGAAGAGATACGAACAGAAGTCCTGGCCCGACCCCGTGACAAAGCCAAACTCCGGGAAGAAGTTATGAGCATGCGGGACACTATGCGTAAGGAACTTTTAAAATATGATCCGGAAACCTTTGATCTTAAACAGGGACCCGGGGGGATGGTTGATATTGAGTTCCTGGTCCAATACCTCGTACTGTTGAAATCCCATGAACATCCGGAGCTTCTTGAGTGGACCGACAATGTGCGCCTTATCGGAACCTTGGCCAAAACAGGAATTATTGACGACATCACCGCCTATTTTCTCAGAAAAGCGTATCTGACTTACAGAACAGTGGGACACAGGCTGAGTCTCCGAAAAAGACCTGCCAAAGTTCCTGAAAGCCAGTTTCGCGAGTTGAGAGAAAAAGTGAAGGAGATATATGGGAAAATTTTACAACAGCAGAGTCTCTGAGCATATATCCTTTTTCCGGTGCGTTGCGCTTCCTCCTAGTTTCCTAACCTGTAAATGAGTCTGGTATGGACATTAAAATCGGGTTCCGAGCGGCTCAGGTCCTCACAAAAAGCAAATTCCAGGGTCATGGCCGATGTGAGTTCACGGGTGAAGCCCACTGCAAGTTCAAGACTGTCATCATCCAGTGAGCGGATTCCCGTATTCTCAAAAGGCGATGTGTAATAATTGAACTGGGCTGACAATGTCCATTGATCGTTGAAAATATACTCCCCCGCGATAAGCAATGCAAAGATGTTGTTCACTGAAATCTCCGGCCCGGATGTCTCAGGATCAGTTAAAAAGATAAAACCGGGATTGAGATAAAGCACAAACGGAGACAGATTAAACTGTGAAAACAGGAAAACCCCATGATCAAAACCGCCGCTGCCAAACCCGTGATCTTCATCTCCGGTAGGTATTTTAAGCGTATAAGACAGACTGAGAGACCAGGGGAGAAACGGCTCTTTTTCATCTGCCAGAGGAATTTTCAGGGAAACAGAGCTGTCTCCCGGATGACAGCCGCCGGATTCTGATTTGAACCAGTCCTGCCCCTCCTTTTGCAACACATATGCAAATTCATTTTTCGGACGATTTTCTCTTCCATAATTGGGAACCCCGAGCATATTATGATAATCTTCCAAAAATCCGTCCAAAAATCCGTCATTCATGCTGATAAGCGGCACTTCAAGCGACAGGGTCAGATATTCTGTAACTCCGTATTCAAATGACACATCCAAAACCGTCATCTCCGTATCCATGAGGGCTGTCCAGTCCTCTGATTCAGCGTTTACAAAAACACTGGCGTAATCAGCAGACAGCGAAACGCTTAACTGGTTCCGCTGCATCAGTCGCGGGGAATCCGGCAGGGGGGTCAGAAACATGAGATGAGGCGGAAACTGATTTCTGACACGCAGGGGCCCTTTTTCAGTGGCCCATGCGCTCATTGTCAGACATACAAAAAGTATCACTGTTATGTAAATCCGTATCATGTTGTTATCACCAGTCCCACGGGACAATGATCTGATCCGTAAATCTCATTGTCAATAAATGCATCCTGAATCTGTCCGTTGTCAGCCATGTTTTCTGATACAAAGAAATAATCAATCCGCCATCCCGCATTCCTCTCTCTTGCCTTGAATCTGTAAGACCACCATGAATATTTCACAGTATCGGGATGAAAATGCCTGAATGTGTCTGTATAACCGTTCTCAATAATTTTGTCCAGCCAGTCCCGCTCGATTCTTAAAAAACCGGAATATTTTTCATTGGGTTTGGGATTCTTCAGGTCAATTTCATTGTGGGCGGTGTTGTAATCCCCGGTAATGATGAGGCATTGACCTGCTTTTTTATATGTGTCCGCATATTCAAAAAAATCTCTGTAAAAATCAAGCTTATATTGAAGACGCTCCTCGCTCATCTGTCCGTTGGGAAAATAGATATTAAAAAATACGAAATCCTTAAAACCCAGTTCCAATATCCGCCCCTCATTGTCATATTCGGGGATGCCGATGCCGTGCCGGACATACTGCGGTTTTATCTTGGTATAAACCCCCACGCCGCTGTATCCTTTTTTCACAGATGAATGACTCCAGAAGGATTCATATCCGTCAATATGTTTCATCTCATGGGTCAGCTGGTGTTCCTGGAGCTTTGTCTCCTGTATGGCAAAAATATCCGCGTCCAGTGTTTTGAAAGAGTTGAAAAAATCTTTGTTCACAGCGGCTCTCAGGCCGTTTACGTTCCAGGAGATCAGTTTTAATTTTTCAGACATTTGTAACTCCTCATTATAAATCCGGACATCAATATCAGGGATGACGGACAAAATTCATGATCATAAGGGATTTCTCCAAAAATAAAATACCCGGAATACAGGAACGTAGGGTGGGTGGAGCGAAGCGCAACCCACCTTGTGCGGTGGGTTGCGCTTCGCTCCACCCACCCTACATTTTTGTAATTAGGTACTTATAACCCGATGATCAAGTTTTTTTCTGTCATTCTGTTAGGCGTGAACTCAGTTGAACGGAATGACAGATTTTTTGTCCGAACCGGATGAAAAAAACCTGATCATCGAGTATAACCATTTGAATCAGTTTTCTCGTTCCCATGCTTCGCTTGAGAATGCGGTCAGGATGCTTTACATTCAGTATAAACAGCCCGAACAGAATTTGCAAGAGAAAGACCGACGGGATTTTCCAATCACGGTTATCCCCGAATCCTGTTTTCATTCTGCCCGTGAAACTACAAGGATTGAGTTTTGTAAGAATATAGAATCCTTACCAAACTCAATTTTTGCAGTTCTCATCGGCTTGAAAAAAATCCGAATACCCGGAAGTTTTCGATCTGCTGACACTGATTTTACTTGAATAATATTATTTCTTTAGTATAATAATTAGCTTTTAATTTTTTCAGACATGATTTCGCGTTCGGGATTCGGATGTTATAAACCTGACGATTCCGAATAGGAACTAAGTATCTATCCATAAATTTTCGATATTTGCCCGGGGAGGAAATCCGGCTTTTTTTCCGGAATGACTCTCCGCCCGTGACGGAAAAAGCCGGGTTTCTCTGCCGCTCACAGAAAAAAAGATGTATAAAAAACTTTTGCTCAGGTACTTAAGATAAGGCTTAAATTCTCAAATCTGCAACCCATTACCATCATAAGAATAAGGAGTTAAAAAATGGCAAATGTTATTCCATTCAAGGGAATTCTCTATAATACGGATAAAATTCATAATCTGTCAGATGTGACAACACCGCCTTTTGATGTTATTTCAGAAGAGGAACAGAATGAATTCTATGAATGTCATCCCCAAAACATTGTAAGACTGATATTAAACAAGACAACTGAAAATGACACTTGTGATTACAATTGCCATACCAGAGCGGGAGAGTGCTTTAATCAGTGGCTTTCAGAGGGTCTGCTGGTTCAGGACGATTCAGCTGTATTTTATCTGACTTCTATGGAATTTCCCTTGGAAGACAAGATGGTGACACGTTTCGGACTGATTGCGCGGGTCGGTCTTGAGCCTTTTGAAAAGGGTGTTGTTCTTCCTCATGAAAGAACCTTTTCCAATGTAAAGTCGGAACGACTTGAGCTTATGAAAGCCTGTCATGCCAATCTCAGCCAGATTTTTTCACTCTATCCTGACAGAAATGCCACTGTTTTCAAGTTATTAAAAAATGCTGTTTCTGATAAGACCCCGGATACGGATTTTACAGACAGCAAAGGTCACAGACATAAAATGTGGCGCATAAGTGATACAGATGTGCAGGCGAATATTTCCGATGCGATGAAAGAAAAAACTCTTTTTATCGCTGACGGGCACCATCGCTATGAGACCGCACTGAATTACAGAGAATGGGTAGCGGCCAATGATCCTGATTTTTCTGAAACTCATCCTGCCAATTATATTATGATGTATCTTAGCAGCATGGAAGATCCCGGGATGGTCATCCTGCCGGCGCATCGTATGCTGACAGGGGTTCAGGATTCAGTTCTTGAGACATTTATCCAAAAAGCTGAAGATTATTTTGATATCATCGCAATACCCTTCGGAGAGGAGGGACCTGAAAAAGCAAAGGCGGAGTTTGTCTCGATGCTGAAATCATATGCATCAAAAAACACTATCGGGGTTTTTATGAAAAACATCCGGGAACTGTACCTGCTGACATTGAAACCGAATGTCATGGAGCAATTGTTCGGCGATGAACTTCCGGATGTGTTAAGAAATATTGATGTGACAATACTGACCCATCTTATTTTTATGGAAATACTGGGGTTTGATCAGACCAACCTTGATGATGAAAAACTGATTGCCTATTCGAGCATCGCGGAAGAAGCCATGGACAGGGTTTCTTCTGGTAAATGTGACATTGTTTTTGTTCTGAATCCCACTAAGATCGAACAGGTTCAGGACATTGCCGAAAGCGGTCTGACCATGCCCAGGAAATCAACATATTTTTACCCCAAGGTTATTACAGGCCAGGTGATAAATAAATTGAGAATTGAGAATTGAGAATTGGGAATTGAAACTGGAAGTTGAGAATTGAGATTGGAATTTTAATTTTCAATTTTCAATTCTCAATTTTATACATTGCGTTGACCTCATCTGTGTAAGTACCGTCTTCATTATATATCACCAGGGGAGGGCCGACTTTTATGCCTGGCCGTCCTCTCCTGATTCCTTGCGCCAATATCAGTTTGGCTTCTGTGTCCCTTTCGGAATGAATCATACGAAGATATTTGGGTTCAATACCGATAACCCGCATTTGTGTAAGAAGGTCTGTCATACGTTCGGCCGGATAAATCGTGACAAATCTCCCTGACGTACATAACATGCGGTGGGCGGTTTCAATAACATCAGAAAGCGTGGCTTTTATTTCATGTCTTGCTATTGCCCGTTCCTGATTCGGGTTTATCCGCCCTGAGTTTGCTTTCCTGTATGGCGGATTGCTGACAACCAGCTCAACCGGTCCGGAAACCATATCATACTTCAGGGTTTTCATATCCCTGCAAAGAATGCGAATCTGATCTGTCATGCCATTTTCTTCTACATTCAGTGCGGCAATATGAGCAAGTTCCTCCTGTATCTCAATTCCGCAGATTCTGACTTTCGGATGATGATATGCCAGCATCAGGGGGATGATGCCGCATCCTGTTCCCAAATCAAGAACAGTATTGGCAGCCGCATATGGCATACTGTGATATGCCAATAAAACAGCATCAATTGAAAAGCGGTATCCGGATCGCTTTTGTCTTACCTGAAGCTGCCCATTATAAAAGGTATCAGTTGTAATTGTATCCATTCTCAGGCACTCACTTTGTTTCCAAAAATTACAGAGGTCCGACTTTGAATTTTATATCCTCAATAAGATGTTTTCCCAAGGCATTGTTCAGTTTTATTATCATGTCCTTTTTTAAAAATTGAAGCTGCTGTATCCATGCTGAACTGGAAACATGGACCAGAAGAAGTTTTCCTTTAAATGCCGCAGGCTGGGCATCTTTTGCAATGACATCTCCCACAGCATTATTCCACAGCTTCCAAACCTGACCGAGTTCTTCATCGGATTTAGACCTGTAGCTCTTTAAAGTATTATTTATGATACTGCCTATATGGGTAAATTCTTTAGTATTTTCTCTTGGTTTCATGATAAAAAATAATATATTGAAGCCTTGTATAATGTCAAGCAAAGGTATTCTGAAATTAAAAAAAATAATTAATCAGGGCGCATCCCGAAAAATCAGGAAACTGCCTGAATATAAATATAACTGATCTAATATTATTGAATTTTGATTTTTTAAAATAAACGCTCATAAAAAACCCGGGTTTTTCGCCCCCGGTCATGAAAATATTTTCAGATAAAAAGCCCGGCTTTTCAAAATGTATTTTCACGGTAAAAAATAGCAATGCCATGTCTGTTGGTTTTCCCTTGACTTACAAGTTTACATAACTTATAGTTATTTAAGATAAAGGTATTAGATTGAAAAACCGAGTTTGTAAAATAAATTCAGAGGACAAACAATGAGTTGGGATTGGGAAAAGCTTAAGGAACAGCAACACAAGAGAGGTGATGTGCCTCCCCAGTTGGACGATTTTATGAAAAAAGTAAATAAGTTTAAATTGCCAGGGGGGCCTTTTCTGATTTTTTTTATCATCATCGTAATGTTGGGTTCTTCAATGGTTTACACTGTTGAAATTGATGAAGTCGGCGTTATTCAGCGGTTCGGAAAATATGTCCGCACCCGGGGACCGGGTCTTAACGTGAAACTGCCTTTGGGAATTGAATCTGTAACAAAGGTTAAAATCAAACGTGTTTACAAAGAGGAATTCGGTTTAAGATCCTCAGGCATGGGCGAGTCCTCACGCTTTTCAACTGAAAGTGAAAGCAACGTGGCCCTTATGCTTACCGGGGATCTGAATGTGGGACTGGTTCCGTGGATCGTTCAATACAGAATAAGTGATCCCTACAATTATCTCTTTAAAGTTGAAAATATTAACCGGCTGCTTAAAGATATGTCCGAATCAGCCATGCGCCTCGTAATCGGTGACAGAAGCATTAATGAGGTGATAAGCAAACGGGAAGAGATTGCAGACGAGGCAGAACTTGTTCTGCAGGCGGAACTTGACCGGGCTGAAACCGGTATAAATGTCATCACCATAGAAATGAAACGGACCAATGTGCCGGGACCTGTCCAGTCGTCATTCAATGAGGTAAACCAGGCGGTCCAGGAAAAGGAAAAGATGATTTACCAGGCAAAAGAGGCGTATAACAAGGCCATTCCCGCTGCCAGGGGAGAAGCTGAAAGGACAATAAAGGCTGCCGAAGGATACGCACTCGACAGAGTCAACCGTGCCCAGGGGGATGTCTCCAGATTCAATGCGGTCTATGCAGAGTATGTCAAAGCAAAGGATATCACCAAGAGGCGACTCTATCTTGAGGCGTTGAAAGACCTTTTTCCCAAGTTGGGACAGAAATATATTATTGATGCAGACCAGAAAAATTTTCTCCCTCTGCTCAATCTTAAAAAATAACTGAAAAATCAATATTCGTTTTTTAAAACGGTCATGACCTTAGGGTCACAACAAAACATGAAAGTTTGAGTGTTTTCTCCTAACACTTAACACTTAACACCTAACACTTTCATACAAACAGGTGGTGTAAAGAAAAATGAAATTCAAAGGAATTATCTCTGTTTTTGCTATTGTTGCCTTTTTTCTTGCATATGCGTCGGCATATGTTGTGGATGAAAGAGAACAGGTGGTTCTCACCCGATTTGGGAAGGTGGTGAGAACAAGGATAGAACCAGGGCTTGATTTCAAGATTCCCATTCTTGAAAAAGCCAATTATTTCCCCAAAAATCTTCAGGAGTGGGACGGAGACCCGGGACAGATCCCCACTTTGGACAAAACCTATATATGGGTTGATGCTTTTGCCCGGTGGAAAATCGTTGATCCTGTAAAGTTTTTTCAGACTGTAAGCAACATGTACAGCGCAATCGGACGGCTTGATGATATCATTGATCCCGCGGTAAGAAATTTTATCACATCTTACAGTCTCATTGAAACAGTCCGCAAGACCAACCGGAAGCTGGATACCCTTGAAATCGGATTGGAAGATGTTCAGAAAGATCACAAAGCCACACAATACACAATAACAACTGGCAGGGAAAAGATAACAGAGGGAATCCTGAAACAGGCTCAGCCCAAGCTTGACAAATTCGGTATTGAGCTTGTTGATGTGAAGATCAAACGCCTGAATTATGTGGACAGAGTGAGAAAATCCGTGTATGACCGGATGATTGCGGAACGTAAACAGATTGCTGAAAAATTTCGGTCCGAAGGAAAAGGTGAGGCCAGTAAGATTATCGGGGAAAAAGATCGGGATTTGAAACAGATCACATCGGAAGCTTACAAAGCTGCCCAGGAAATCAAAGGAAAAGCAGATGCAGAGGCGCTGAAAATATATGCCAAAGCATATGGTGCGGATCCGGACTTTTATTCGTTTTCCAGAACCCTTGAAATTTACAGTGAAACACTTGATGACAAAAGTTCTCTTATTCTTTCCACAGATTCGGAGTTTCTGAAATACTTTAAAGGCTTTGGGAAAAAGACCTATGGTCTGCCCACGGGACAGCCGTAATATCCCCTCCCGGGCGCGGAGACACTTACAAAAAGGTCTCCCGCGACCGGGTGACAAAGCGTGGCTTCCGGCCATTACGGACCTTATGGGGAATAAATAGATAAAAGACAGAAAAAGCACCGATTTCATTGGCAACGGGTGCTTTTCCTGTTTTAAAAAAAAGAAGCAACAGGTATCATTTATTTACCCTTTCTTCTCTGGTGCCGCGTACGGGCCAAAAGCTTTCTGTGTTTATGCTTTCTCATTTTTTTTCTTCGCTTTTTAACAACAGTACCCAATAAATCACCTCCGATCTTTTTTATTTTCTTGCATCAAACAAGCTTAATACTTATTTTGGTATATACTGACCTGTTTGCAATTTTTTTGCAAGCTTTTAAATGACAAAAAATAAGAAAATTTAAACCAAAGCTTATGAAAAATCTGGAAACGTTCAGCCCTGAACAGATCAGCATTGTAAATGATTCTGCCTCAGTCGCGGAAGAGGTGGTAAACAATTTCTATAAAATGTCTGCCAGTCAGTGGCGTCAGCGAAAGTATGATGTGAAAACACTGGCTGATCTTTGCCATAACGAGATTGTTCACGGCCCTTTTGCGCAGGTCATCCGTTATGAAGGCAAACGAAAAGACAGAAGTCTTAGTTCTTCAATATATGATTTTTATAAAATATGTCTTCAGGACCACGCCATTCTTTCTGCCTTAAAACAATCTCCTGACATAAAACTTTTTCCTTTTGCATTATACATTATCACCCATGAGCTTGTTCATATTGTCAGATTTTGTAAATTCTTACAAAATTTTGATGCTCCCCCCCGAAAAAAAATGGCTGAAGAAACACGAGTTCACAAAGATGCCCATAAAATTCTCACCACTCTCCGGGTTCCAGGACTGGAAAAAGTCCTTACCCGATGTTCAAATTTTTTCGACATGACGTTGGTATAACGCTTTCACTAAAGTTCATAACTCCGCGTTCAGACGGGGTTCATCTGTACCGGACGGGGTTTGTAACCCCGTCCGTAATTTTTTCAGGAACACTGACAACGAATGTTTCGGACGGTCTGTTCTGTCAAAAAACGTTACGGACGGGGTTGCAAAGCCTGCACCGTAAAAAAAATCGTCTTGTAAAAGACAATGAATATTTCAGACGGCCTGTCCTGCAAAGAACCTTTACGGACGGGGTTGCAAACCTCGTCCGGCAAATAAATTTGCTGAAATTTTATAATATATGGCGGAGGGTTCTGATAAATTCCCACTCACGGAGACAATAATCCGTGACACGCATTTTTTTGGGCGATGCGCATTAAAAAACTACCTGTCATTTTCTTGACAACGTTAAAACACGCGCTATATTAGATCAAACGTTTGGAGCATCCGAAGAGGCTCAGTCAGTGCCTTTTCATATTTTTTAAATATTTAAACAGGAGATTTTCAAATATGCCTATTTATGAATATGAATGTACAGAATGCGGAAGGATTGAAGAAGTCATTCAAAAATTTTCTGACATGCCTCTTACGACATGCAAACATTGTTCAGGACGTCTTCATAAGCTTATTTCTCAAAGCAGTTTTCATCTGAAAGGAACCGGATGGTATGTGACAGACTATGCAGGTAAAAAACAGGATAGTTATTCCGGAACCCCGAAGAAAAAAGAGGAGACATCATCTGCCAACAGCGGGAGTGAATCCTCCAAAAGCACTGATAAAACAGACTGATATCTCATCCTGCCTGAATTTAAGGATGCAGTTATAATATAAAAATGAATTTTAAATAAATTAAAAACCATTCATCAGAATAAAGGAGAATCTGAAAAATGAATCTGAAACCGTTACAGGATCGAATTTTGGTACAGCGCGTTGAAGAAGAGACAAAAACCAAGGGCGGAATCATTATCCCCGACACCGCCAAGGAAAAACCGGCAGAGGGAAAGATTGTCGCAGTCGGCATTGGAAAGCTGGACAAGGACGGCAATCGTATTGCTCTTGAAGTCAAAGTCGGTGATCGGGTTCTGTTCGGGAAGTATTCCGGTACAGAGGTTAAAATTGAAGGCGAAGAATATCTGATCATGCGTGAAGATGACGTTCTTGGAATAATCGAATAAAAAATAATTTGGACATAACGGAGGACAGATAGAAAAATGGCAAAACAGATAAAATATGATATGAAAGCCCGTGAAGCCATGCTGAACGGGGTAAAAACACTTGCAGAGGCAGTTGTTGTAACCCTTGGCCCCAAGGGGAGAAACGTGGTTATTGACAAATCATGGGGATCTCCGACAGTTACCAAAGACGGGGTGACAGTGGCCAAAGAGATCGAACTGGAAGACAAGTTTGAAAATATGGGCGCACAGATGGTAAAAGAAGTCGCCAGCAAAACCAGTGACATGGCCGGTGACGGCACAACAACAGCGACCGTACTCGCAAGAGCGATTTATGAAGAAGGGCAGAAACTCGTTGTGGCCGGTAACAATCCCATGGCTATCAAACGGGGAATTGACAAGGCTGTGGAAGCTGCTGTCAAAGAACTTCATGCAATGAGCAAACCCACCAAAGACCAGCGTGAAATCGCCCAGGTCGGCACCATCTCCGCAAATAATGACGAAACCATTGGCAACATTATCGCAGAAGCCATGGGCAAGGTTGGTAAAGAAGGCGTCATCACAGTTGAAGAAGCCAAGAGCATGGACACCACCCTTGATGTTGTCGAAGGTATGCAGTTCGACCGCGGATATCTCTCTCCTTATTTTGTGACTGATGCGGAAAAAATGACCGCCTCATTGGAAGACCCCTATATCCTCATCAACGAGAAAAAAGTCAGCAACATGAAAGACCTTCTTCCTGTACTTGAGCAGGTTGCAAAAATGGGCAAACCCCTTGTCATCATTGCTGAAGATGTTGACGGAGAAGCCCTTGCCACATTGGTCGTGAACAAACTCAGAGGCACATTGCAGGTTGCTGCTGTCAAGGCCCCGGGTTTTGGCGACAGAAGAAAAGCCATGCTGGAAGATATTGCCATTCTGACTGGCGGACAGGTTGTGTCCGAGGACCTGGGAATCAAACTGGAAAGTTTGTCGCTTTCTGATCTGGGCCAGGCCAAACGTATCAGCATTGATAAAGACAACACGACCATTGTTGACGGAGCAGGTGAGCGTTCCGCTTTGGAAGGCCGCGTAAAACAGATCCGTGCCCAGGTTGATGAAACCACATCTGACTATGACCGTGAAAAACTTCAGGAACGGCTGGCCAAACTGATCGGCGGTGTGGCAGTGATTAATGTCGGCGCTGCGACCGAAACCGAAATGAAAGAGAAAAAAGCCCGTGTTGAAGATGCTCTCAACGCGACCCGTGCAGCAGTTGAAGAAGGTATCGTCCCCGGAGGCGGTGTCGCGCTGGTACGCAGTCTGGATGCTCTGAGCAAAGTAGAACTCGATGCTGAACAGAATCTGGGTGTGAAGGTTGTCATGCGAGCCATCGAAGAACCGCTTCGCCAGATTGCCAACAATGCTGGTTTTGAAGGCTCTGTTGTGATTGACAAAGTAAAGAACAGCGAAGGCTCTTTCGGATACAATGCTGACACCAATACCTATGAAGACCTGATTGAAGCGGGTGTTATTGATCCCACAAAAGTGGTACGTTTTGCGCTTCAGAATGCAGGAAGTGTCGCTTCCCTGATGCTGACCACGGAAGCCATGATCGCTGACAAGCCCGAAGAAAAACAAGATATGCCAGCCATGCCCGCCGGCGGCGGAATGGGCGGAATGGGCGGAATGGGCGGAATGATGTAAAAAAGAATTAGGGATTAAAAATTTTTTAACTCCTGATCTTTAATTTTATAAGTTCTATATAAAATAAAAAAGGCCCGCTTGCTTATCAGCAAAAGGGCTTTTTTTATTTTTATATGAAAGTGTTAGGTGTTAAGTGTTAAGTGTTAGGAAAAATTACAATTTTTCATGCTTCGTTGAGAGAGGCAGATGATGGCTGTTGATATAATTATAAAAACTGCCTTCGCTACATGGATTTCATATAAGAAACGGGATTCATAAGAAAGGGATTAAATCCTCTTTTTATATCTCGATAATCAAATTTTTTTTGTCATTCCTGCGAAAGCAGGAATCCACTGCTCCCGGAAGCGCCGCATCGGTCAAAAATGGATTCCTGCTTTCGCAGGAATGACAAATTTTTGTTCGAACCGGGTCAAAAAACTTGATTATCGAGTATATCAAATCCCTGTAGCAAAAATCGAAGTACGAAAATCCTTTTTCAGAGTCTCTGCGAAAAAAATTTCGCACTGCGGCATATGCTTCTTTTTCCATAAAAAAATTACGAATTAAATAACAGGGTGGGATTATAATGTGTTATATAAAAAAATTCCGGATAACATCATGTGTCTGTATTGTCGTCATGTCAATGATATTTGTTCTTTGTGTGAGGCTTTATGCTGAAGAAGCTGAAAATATTACATACCCGGGAACTGAATTTAACAAATACGCCCAATCTGAAAACACATCCTCATGGGTCGGAGAACCGCCATATTTTTTCTATTCACTGATTAACCGTGTTGGTTTCATTAGGCAGAAACCCGTGGTTCCCAGCGGTTCCATCTTCAATGTAAAAGGGAATAAGCAGATGATCAGCAAGGGGGATGATATCTATATCAGAGAGACAAGAAACACGTCCCTCACCCTCGGGAGATATTATACAACTTATCGGACGCTGAAACCAATAGGAGATAAGAAAACAAATGCTCATATCGGCGTGCAGCACTATTTTACAGGTGTTGTTGAAATTACCCAAAAAGAACCTCGTTTTGTGATTGCCAAGGTTATCCAGTCGTTCCGAACAATTAAAATTGATGATTTTCTGATGCCATACAACAATCGGACACCTAAAATCATCCTGACTGAAAGCGTAAAAGGGCTTGAGGGAAAGATTTTCGGAGCTGAGGAGCATTCAACAATACTGGGGCAACATAGCGTGGCATTTATTGACAAAGGAAAAAAAGATGGTGTTGTTCCGGGTCAGCAGTACAGCATATATTATCAGGAAAACGCTCAGTTCAGTCCGAGAACCAAAGAGAAAATTCGCCTTCCCCCTGTGGACTTTGGTAAGGTGCTTGTACTCCACACCGAAGATACCACCTCCACAGTTCTGATTACTCAGTCTGATAAAACCGTCTATCTGGGAGCAAAAATTCACAGTCCGAACGCTGAATGACCCCCGGTTCGTAGTTCCGCCTTTAGGCGGTGTGAGACCGCCTAAAGGCGGAACTACGAACTTCGGAAATTTTCTTATTCCTTTGCCTGTGCATTAAAGGCTTCCACTTCCGCATTAAAGACTTCCACCTCTTTCTGAAAAGCATTCAGTTTTTGTTCGTAGGCTGAAATCCGGTCGTTAAGGCGTTTTATTTTCTCACTATAACTTTTAAGCGCATCAGGGGTTGCGGCTGCCGCCTTTTCAGTGGCAAGCGCCTGTTTTTCTTTCCTCAGTTCATCACGCTCTTTATCCAGGATATTTTTCCGTTTTTTCAGACTTGCTTTGGTCTTTGATATTTCAGATATCCGGGCATCACTTTCTTTTTTCTTAGTTTCAGCCTCTGTTTTTGCTTTGGCTTCCTGCTCTTTCTGAAGCGCTGCCGCCTCCTTCTGCGCTTTTTCTTGCAGTTGTTCCGGAGTGAGAAAATCATTCGGCTCTTTATAAGTCTGCACAGATAGCTGATCTTCAGGAACTTCGGCAATATTATCTGTAAAACGGAGTACGCCGTTTTCATCTCTGTACCGATAAAATTCAGCCGATACAGAACATGGAAACCACACACAGATCAATATCAGCAAAATAAATCGTGAAATCATTTTTCAACTTCCCAGACAGATATAACTTCATAAATATTTTCAGGATTTAAAATATAACCCACCCTGGTTCCCACATGAAACTTTGACCGTGATACAAGTTTGCCTGTCTTGGAATAGAATTTCACATCAGGCGAAAATCTGTACAGGCTGTCATTCAGTACAATTTCATCGTTTTCCATTCTTTCAATCAGGCTGATGGCCTCAAAATTTATTTCTTTCTCAGTTTCTTCGATTTCCGGCACGGCTTTTAAGTCTTTGATTTCCGGTGCGGCTTTTATATCTTTGATTTCCGGCACGGCTTCTATGTCTTTGATTTCCGGCAGAGATTTCAGAACATCATTTTCAGCATAACCTGTAACCGTTATAAAGGCAAAAAGAACAAACCATCCTGCAACCATCCGTTTTTTCATTTTTTATTCTCCCTTTTAAAAATGAGAAATGAGAAGTGAAAACTGAGAAATGAAAGAGTACAGATATGCCGTCCCTACGGGACTCAATTTTCAATTTTCAATTCCCAATTTTCAATTTTCAATTCTCAAAACTCTCTCCAATAAAGCATCTTTGCCGTTATTTCCGTAATCGTGACAGGGGGTTCGTCAGGGTCTATGTACAACAGACCGGGTTCTATGATAAGAGGTACTTCGCCGCCGCCTCCTCCGTCACCATCTGTCGGCGCTATGCTGCTTGGAACAAAACCTCCTTCTGTCACATCTTTGGCATTAATCTCTCCGTCCTTATTTATGTCAAAAAAAGGTTCGATAAGTCTTTTTCCGGTACACGCGTTTATTGCATGTAAAATCGAACTTGATGCGCCTCCGCTGCTGCATGGAGAAACATTTGCTTCTTCATCTTCCGAAGAGGGGATGGTGGATGTGACAATGGCCACGCCCTCTCTGATAAGGATATTGTTGAGAACTCTTTCTCCTTCTTTGGGGAGGTCAAAATACCAGCCCACATGTCCTTCTCCTTCTTCCTCTTCACTCACCGGCCCGTACCAGTCAATTTCATGATCCGTCAGCACCCGATATGCCCCAGTGTCGGGAAGGAGTGTCTGTTCCACCAGAAAAGATTCGCTGACCCGCGACAGCTCCAGGACAGGGGGCCCGTCCTCAGTGATGACAACAGAATTTCCTTCGGGTCTGGGTCCCAGGTATTTGTCATCGCCCGGGGGAGACTTGACATCCCATTCATCTTCCCAGTCCCATACGCCATAAATGGTCTGAGTACTGATGTCATTGGCATCCTCAGACGATATGAATTTGCCGGTTCCAAAAACAACGATAAAACCTCTTTTATCGGTCTCACAATGTCTTATGGCATCCGGGGCAGCGGTTATAGGCTGAGGATTGCCGTTTTTATCCCTGGCTTGAAAAACAGGCTCAGGCGCGTTGTTTGTTCCATATGCCACATGCCACTCACTCGCGCTCTCACTGGTCAGATCAAATTTCCACAAATTGCCCAGGAGGTCTCCTGCATACACATAGTCCAGGCGGCTGTCCAGATTAGGATCAATGAGCAGCGGTGTGGAAAGACCGTTACATCTCGCATCAGTTGTATTCCTTTCTGCAGGATCTCCGGGAACGCCCTTACCCAGGCCCCCCACCTTAATTTGCTTCAGAAGTTCTCCGCTTTCCACATCAAGGATATACAGACATGCCTCACCGTTTGAGCTGTCATAGCCATTGCCGAAGATGGCGATCCATTTGTCCTCCCCTCCGGATTTGCCAATATTGGATTTCACGATATATACCCTGCTGAAACTGAAGCCTAAGTCAGGGTCTGAGGAATAGGGATAGCCTGTCTCATCATATGGTGTTTTCGGATATTCCCACATGACATGATTTTCAGTAAAGGACTGTGGCTCCTCCTCCATATCAGATATATCAAGGCAATAATACCCTTTTCCGCCTTTTCCCAGTCCCCCGACCAGAAGTGTTTTGCCTTCAAGGGGACCTGAATCAATTTGTTTTGCATAAGGGGTACGATCTACAAAATAATCATGGGCATATCCGGTTCTTGTAAGACGGATAAGCTTGCTGAATACCAGGTTGGGAATATAGGCAAATAATTCCTCTCCGGTTGCGTCATCAAACGCGTGAAGCATACCGTCGTTGGCCCCGACATATACCACAGGCTTTTTATAAAACGGTGCCGAATGAATAATATCTCCCAGTCTGCGGCCTGCGATCTCTTCACTTTCGCTTTGCCGGGTTCTGAAAAGAATCCCTTCGTTTCTATGATCCCCCCTCAGGTAGTCCGCTACAGCGCTGTTGTTATCCAACATTTCCTTCTGCCCGGAGGTCAGGCTGTCAAAGGTGAAAGGGATCCCCTCTGTTCCGTTATAGGTAAATATTTTTCTTTTTAACAGGGTTTCGTCATCTGTCATGGCATCCAGCTTTGCAAGGGCAGACCACTTGGGGCTGTCAGGATAACCTATTATTTTCCCTTTATCCTCCCCAGTTGCGGCTATCTCATAAGCTTTCAGGTCCCCTACCCAGCTGTCCGGGTCATAGCCGGTCACAAACATATTCATACCCAGCATCAGTTTCTGACCACTTGCGGCAATGGACGGCCCCACCTTTCCGGCTCTTTGTGAAATGTCCTGTGCAAAACCGGTTAATACGTCCACGAGTTCCTGGGTACTTCCCGCACTTTTGAATATGCCTCTTCCGTTTACAGCAGCGTGCCACAGGTCATCAATTTTTCTTTTTTCTTGTGTGGCGTAGTTCCCCAGGGTGTCCGGCCAGTCAGGACAGGTTCCTGTGGGACAGGCCGGATAATCATCTGAATTCAGCTCGCCTTCGACACCGAACGCAATGGTATAGGTTACCATATGCTGATGGGGAGCGCCATCCACCACATCATCAGGAAGGTCCGGATGCAGGTCATTTTCATAATATTCCATGGCGATGTCCGCGAGTGAGTCTGAAAGTCCGCTGGCAAATTTACCCCCATCATACTCGGTGTTGTTATCTCCGTCCGTATCTGTAATCTTGGTAACCGAACTTTCGGATAAACTGAAAGATCCGTTGTATGCCCCGTCTGTTACCACAATGACAAAGTTCATCTGACAGTTGCCGCCTTGTTCAAAAGTGCCGTAGGGAGGTTCCCCTGAAAAACCGCCGTTTCCGGCCCCCGGTCTGGCGTCAAAATACTGTCCCACATTGTTCAGCCCTCTTCTTAACGGGGTTAATGAATTCATTCCGAGGCTATACAGGACACTCATCACCTGGGTTTTGTCACTGGTAACGCCTTGGTGAACCTTGTTATGAATATCGGCAATTCCGACATTGAGGTCCTCCATTTCCGAAAGAGACCTTGCAATGGCCGCTTTTGCAGTGAGCATACGCTTTCTATAATAGGTGTACCAGTTTACAAAATTCTGGCGTTCAGCCGTGTAATCTCCTTTCAGGTCTATGCCCGGATTCGTGGTTGTTGGTTCTGACAGTTCGCCATAATCCACAATATTATTGGCATTACTGTCCTCAAATTTGGAGAATCTGATTTCCCCGTCAAGTTCCACAAGCCAGACTTCACCATCGTTCTCCACATAATAATGTGCCCGGTGAATTGGTCTGCCGCCCACATCCTCGGGATTGACTGGACTGTTAATATCACAGACACCGCCAACTTCCTGATAATGCAAACCAACCATAGCCCGTTTTTCATCCGCTGTATTAGGCTCGGGGCAGCAAGACCCCGGGATAATATAACAATAGGCTTTTCCTTCCAAATCAAATGTGGCGCTTTTCAGGGGATCTGATTTGGGGTTATTCATATCAGCATCTTCATACCCGGGCCAGGGAGTATAATCATCTTCCGGATTATAATAGATAAAGTTATAGTCTGAACACTGGGTCTTCCATCGGTTCCTTTCGCATCTGGGCATGATGGCCTGAGGCACATATGTTGCGCTGTAGTAGTTCACTTTCGGATCTGTATCATCAAAAACATATCTTCTGGTTTTCCCGCCTTCGACTCTGTATTCCCCGCCATTGTTCTGATCGCTGGGATCACACTGGAATGACGAGTCCATACTTGAAGATGTGTCCAGCAAAAACATGACATTGGAGGACGCTGCTTTTCCTTTGGCTCCGAACGGTGCATTGGAAATTTGCATACATACATAAGGTTCGGTTGTTGTGGTCACACCGTCGCCACTGGTAGTTGTCGTTATACTACTGCTCGGTATGGTCGTGTCAGAGGGAGCAGCCGTTGTGGTAGTCGTGCTTGTTGTTGTCGTGGTCGTCGTTGTTGTCGCAAGAGTTGTCGTCGTTGTTGTCGTTGTTGTCGTCGTTGTTATGATCGGAATGAGTTCAAAAACAGCCTTAACTTTATGATTCTGAGAATTAACAGGCAGATTATAGGTATATGTTCCCCCGGCTCCCGAGGTAACGCTTACCTCATTGTCATCTACCGTAAACTTTTCCAATTTATAACCCTCAGCAGGTGTAATGGTCAGTTTTGCAGTTGTGTTAAACTTCAGACCCGTAAACCCTACATTCGAGGCTACGCTTCCATGTCCTGATGTTTCGTCTGTTATGGTATAGAATACTTCATCAAAAACGGCTTTTACTGTATGATTGCTATTATCAACATCCAGATTATAAGTAAATGTTCCCTCCTCGGATCCCGGGGTAACGCTTACCGGATTGCCATCTACCAAGAACTCCTTAAATTTATAACCAGGATTCGGCGTGATCGTCAGTTTGACAGTCTGATTGGCTGACAACTTCATAAAGCCACTATCTGAGGTCACGCTCCCGCCTTCTGATGTTTCATCTGTTATGGAGAATTCTTGAGGTATCTCGCAATTGTAAACAATGGACAACAGAGGAGCTGCTATATCTTTATACGATGAATCATGACCATCATAGGATACGGCATTTCTTTTTCCGGGATTATCAGGGTCAACATCATAAGCCTTGATTATGAAAACCATTGAATTCTTGGACTGCCATCCGGGTCTGTTAATAAGCTGCTGTACCAGTTCCTTAATATCCAGTCTGGGAATAGTTTTTCCGGCCGATATTGTAAAACTGAGGGGACCGATGGCATCGGTAAGCCTGTTTGAGACATCTTTATTTTCTGACTTAAATGTCAGCGCATTATCAGCGGCTTGTGCATACACTTCGAGAGCGATATCCCCTTCTGTGGTTCTGGGCGGATCAGGAGGAGGCATAAACACCAACGAAGCTCTGACAACGGGGCACCCCTTTTTTACCTCAACTTCCTGGAAGCGAAAGCCGCCCATGTTTTCCGCATCCAGATTTATTTCCGTGCCTGTCAGATACACATTTCCCGAACTAATGGCTTCTTCCGCATCGTCCAATGAATTACGATACCACACATATCCGAAGGTGACCTCAATAGTATGGTTGGCTGTCACATTTGAAAAAGTGTAAGTCGTTTTCTCTACTGCGGGACTTATTACTACTAATTCCTCATTCGGTGTGCCCTTGTCTATCATATACTCGACAACGCTATAATCATCGTCACCAGGCATTTCCTTGCCGGTCATTATGAATGTCTGATCCTGACCTTCCACGACTCCGACAATCCCCTCAGGACTTATGGTTCCGCCAACAAAACCGTTGATCGTGGCTGTTATCGTATAATCAGCCTGTGAAAAAGTTGCCTCGATTCTATGGGGTTCAGTGACATTTGAAAAAGTATAGGTGACAACATCTCCCGGCAATACGTCCTCTATGTTCTTGTCTGCACCGCCTACTTTGACAACACTTAACGGGCTTTCATCCACTACGACAGTAGCGACTCTGTATGTGCTGTCATCGGGGGTTATTGTAAATTTCTGAGTTGCTCCTTTTTCCACAGGAATATCACCTGACGGGCTTATGCTTCCGCCCGTTCCGGCTGTGGCGGTTATAGTGTATTCTATCTTCTTAAACGTGATTGCCAGGCTGTTATCTCCGGTGACAGAATCAAAAGTATAAGTCACGTTGGGAAGCGTTCCCCCCTCAGTCACGCTACCGCTGTCCACATCAACCGACACGATCTCGTAACCTTCGCTCACGGTTACATTAAATTTTTGAGAATTCCCATGCTGGACTTTTACATCACCTGACGGGCTTATGCTTCCGCCTGTTCCGGCCGAGGCTGTCACCGTGTATTCAGCTATTTTAACGGTAATATCAAATGTTACGGAATCCTCTCCTCCGTTACCATCTGAGACCTTTACCACTATTCCTGTGGTCGTTCCCACATCTGCAAACCCTGGTGTGCCGCTCAGTTCTCCTGTTGCGGAATTAATACTCAGCCAAGATGGGTTATCGGAAATGCTGTAACTGAGCGTATCCGCTGGCACATCTATATCTGTGGCCGTAACCGTGAAGGAGTAAGACTCGTTCTGATTCGCTGTACTCGTCGGGGAGTCGCTGGTAATGGTCGGGGAATCATTGACATTGACGACCTCGATGGAAAAACCGGGGAGACTCACGGACTCAGTGCCGTCCGTGACCGTTATGACGATGTTTGTATAACTTCCGACGTCGTCGTTTGCAGGCGTGCCGGTGAGCGCACCCGTAGTTGTACTGAAATTTGCCCACGAGGGATCGCCTGTTATCGAAAACTCCAGCGTATCTCCGTCATCGTCATTTGCCGTCGGGGTGAAGCTGTAAGCGGTGTCCTCATTCACAGTGGTAGCTGGTGTGCCGCTGACGGTGGGAGGATCATTGACATTGACGACCTCGATGGAAAAACCGGGGAGACTCACGGACTCAGTGCCGTCCGTGACCGTTATGACGATGTTTGTATAACTTCCGACGTCGTCGTTTGCAGGCGTGCCGGTGAGCGCACCCGTAGTTGTACTGAAATTTGCCCACGAGGGATCGCCTGTTATCGAAAACTCCAGCGTATCTCCGTCATCGTCATTTGCCGTCGGGGTGAAGCTGTAAGCGGTGTCCTCATTCACAGTGGTAGCTGGTGTGCCGCTGACGGTGGGAGGATCATTGACATTGACGACCTCGATGGAAAAACCGGGGAGACTCACGGACTCAGTGCCGTCCGTGACCGTTATGACGATGTTTGTATAACTTCCGACGTCGTCGTTTGCAGGCGTGCCGGTGAGCGCACCCGTAGTTGTACTGAAATTTGCCCACGAGGGATCGCCTGTTATCGAAAACTCCAGCGTATCTCCGTCATCGTCATTTGCCGTCGGGGTGAAGCTGTAAGCGGTGTCCTCATTCACAGTGGTAGCTGGTGTGCCGCTGACGGTGGGAGGATCATTGACATTGACGACCTCGATGGAAAAACCGGGGAGACTCACGGACTCAGTGCCGTCCGTGACCGTTATGACGATGTTTGTATAACTTCCGACGTCGTCGTTTGCAGGCGTGCCGGTGAGCGCACCCGTAGTTGTACTGAAATTTGCCCACGAGGGATCGCCTGTTATCGAAAACTCCAGCGTATCTCCGTCATCGTCATTTGCCGTCGGGGTGAAGCTGTAAGCGGTGTCCTCATTCACAGTGGTAGCTGGTGTGCCGCTGACGGTGGGAGGATCATTGACATTGACGACCTCGATGGAAAAACCGGGGAGACTCACGGACTCAGTGCCGTCCGTGACCGTTATGACGATGTTTGTATAACTTCCGACGTCGTCGTTTGCAGGCGTGCCGGTGAGCGCACCCGTAGTTGTACTGAAATTTGCCCACGAGGGATCGCCTGTTATCGAAAACTCCAGCGTATCTCCGTCATCGTCATTTGCCGTCGGGGTGAAGCTGTAAGCGGTGTCCTCATTCACAGTGGTAGCTGGTGTGCCGCTGACGGTGGGAGGATCATTGACATTGACGACCTCGATGGAAAAACCGGGGAGACTCACGGACTCAGTGCCGTCCGTGACCGTTATGACGATGTTTGTATAACTTCCGACGTCGTCGTTTGCAGGCGTGCCGGTGAGCGCACCCGTAGTTGTACTGAAATTTGCCCACGAGGGATCGCCTGTTATCGAAAACTCCAGCGTATCTCCGTCATCGTCATTTGCCGTCGGGGTGAAGCTGTAAGCGGTGTCCTCATTCACAGTGGTAGCTGGTGTGCCGCTGACGGTGGGAGGATCATTGACATTGACGACCTCGATGGAAAAACCGGGGAGACTCGCTGAACCAGTATCATCTGTTACAGTAATGATGATATCACTTGTGGTACTACCGGCATGGCTATTATCCGGCGTTCCTGACAATGAGCCGTCAGTCGCGACAAAGGTTGCCCAAGCAGGTGTTTTATTAATTGAAAAAGTCAGGGTGCCGGTACCATTAGCTATTGGTGTAAAACTGTATGAACTGTCCTCATTCACGCTCTCAGGCGGTGAACCGCTGATGGTCGGGTCAGCAAAAGCATCCCCAAATATTCCTCCCACACATATTAAAACAACCACAATTATCACTATGCTTTTTCTTATCATTGTAAAGCCCCTTTTTAAATCATTTTTAATATAAAAATATGATCCGTATATAAGACAAAAAGTTACGATGTGGGGAAGAAACCCGGCTTTTTTCCCCGGACGAGGCGGTTTTCCTTACCGGAAAAAGCCGGGTTTCTTTGCTGCCCATCTTTTTTGTCCTGTACGCAAAAATATGACAATGGCAAAGCTTCTTTTTTATCCTGCGGACCGTATAATCCTGAGACCCGCATCAACAATCACTTCTCCTCTGTCCGGCTCACTGTCTTTATGGTAAAAACCGAATACGAGAAAAGTAATGCTTTGTACTCCCTGAATCAGATTACCTGCCCCGATCCCCATACCCGAAGAACCAATCGGACCGATGGCCGCATATCCTGCAAAATTACTTATGCTTGCTTTTTCATGATTGGCCTCATTCAACAGCCATGCTTTCATAACCTGATCTTTTTTTATATCAATGAGTGTTCCATCTATTAAAAATTCTTCCACCCCGAGGTCTTTCGGAGACACGACAAAATCCACACCGCTTACGGTCCAGTCATTGCTGTTGATTTTCTGCATGGCTTCCCTGAGCGCCGCTTCAGCCTTATAAAAATTTTTTTTATATGTTCGCTCATTTGCAGCGATCTGTATTTCCAATGATGACGTGTTTGTCGCGGCCACTCCCAGCAACGAAAGAAACACCAGCATAATCATAGCGACCACCAAAACAAAACCATCTTCATTTGTTAAAAAATCTAATTTTTTCATTGTGGTTATCTCCGAATTCAAGCCCTGTAAGGGCGGCATATTTGTAGCAGCAGGTTTGCAGGTCCCCGGCCAAGCCCCGTGGGGGCGGCATATTCGCAGCATGATTTGCTACAAATATAGCGATCTCCCCTAAATCCGTTATCATCAGATACTATCCTTTATACAGACAAGTTCAGTTTTTTTAGTTCTCAGAAACTCTCGCCACTCAACCTTCACTTGTATTCTCTTCGTGTTCTCCGTAGTTCCTGACGTCACTCTTGTAAACCGTTTATAACCAGAAGCGGGTTCACTTTCTAACACATAACCATCTGTAAGTTCCAGACTGCTATATGATGTGGCCATCAGCCGTTCCATCATACTCTGGGCATAATTCGTACTTTCCGTTATCCGCTTGGCCTGACCATTCACATCTATCGCCATCACGTGCATCATGGCCATCGCCAGAAGACCGACCACCAAAATGAATACGCTGATCATCACCTCTATCAGGGTAAAGCCTTCCTGCCCTCTTTGATTTACACTCCCTGATCTCATATTTTTTTTATATTTCTGATGTAATCTCATTCTGATTATTCCTATTGTCCCAAACCAAGATTTCGGCATTGAACAATTGAGGTTAATTGCCAGCGCCGAAAATGATCATTCGGTGCAGGTAAGATAATATTATCATCCTCTGGCAGTTTTCCGCTTTCATCTATGTAATCTTTTGTATCTTTATAATAAATATCTTCCTTTTCAGATCTGCCTACAAGTATGACCACGACCGCTCTTATCTGATCTGTCAACCCTTCGCTATCATATGCCAGAAACTCATTGTCGCCATCGAGATAAATAAATCTGACAGCGTCAACATATTCGGCCAGAGGCTGCTGGCTGGCAAACGCAATGGGATCATCGCTCGACATAACGGCTCTTCCCACCTTTTTTATTCCCTCAGAGGTATAAAAAGCGTATTTTATCCCCTCTGTCTCACCAGCTTCGTCTATCTCACCATCCTGATTATTATCTTTCTCATCCTGATCAGCCACAAAAGTAAAAGAAAATTCATTTTCAGAAGCAGTGATGACTCCGGCAGATCCGCCGCCGCTGTGATCAAATCCTGCCATTTTGATTTCTCTTTGCATAATGAACATGGCCCCTCTCAGCTTTTGCCGGATATCAACAATATCTTTCTGCACAAGATAAGCCTTTTGCTGGTTTATATAAGCAGAATAAATACCGGTCATCACTATTGCCGACACAGCCAGCACCACCAAAAGTTCAAGGAGGGTGAATCCTTTTTTATTAAAATTAGTTATCATAATTTAACTCTCTCAGTTCTGGTATTTCTACAGAGGCAGTGATGAATCTCATTCATCACTACTTGAGCAGGACTACCTTGATTCTGACACTTCCTGCTGATGATAAAATTATGTCTGTTATTCTGCCATTTGTATTTTTCAGAGAAACAGTTCCCATACCCAGACCGTTACCCTTATTTCTGGGAAGTCCGTTGGGACGAAAAGCAACCACATTATCTTGAAATGTTATATTCTCCGTGTCAACACTTCCTTTATACTTTTCTTTCAAGTTTACCTTGGCGATAACATCCTCGTCATTATCATATTCCAAATTATTATTCGGGTCTAAAAAAACAACATAATCATAGGTTTTATCATCTATGGGCTGGTTAAAAATAATTGTACAGGTGATATTTCTTTTGGCAGCCATGAGCTTGGCACGTTGGAAATTGGAAAAGGTATCTTGTACAGCGCTTTTCAATCTGTAATTGGGCACCCACTTCATAATATTGGGTACGGCAAAAGCAGCAAGAATGGCCATCAGCGCCATTGTTACAAATAACTCAATAAGTGTGAAACCGGAGTTTTTGCGCATTGTTTTAAGTCCTCTGATACTAAATATACTGTATGGCTATTTTTATATATCTACACGGATTAGTGATAAACAAGGATTAACAGATATCTGGAAAAATTTTTGCTTATCACTCGATGATCAAGTTGACCTGATTCGGACAAAAAGCCTGTCATTCCTAAAAAGCCTGTCATTCCTGCGAAAGCAGGAATCCGTTTTTGGCCGATGTGGCGCTTCCGCGATCTGTGGATTCCTGCTTTCGCAGGAATGACAGAAAAAAACTTGGCTCTTTGGTAATCCGCGTTAAAGATAGTATATCCTTTAATAACAAAATATTATGAATTCGTCCGGCATAGATGCCGATATTTTGCATAATATGTAAATTCAGTATGTTACGTCAAATATGCTTTTTGCATTTTTAATGCGGAAAATTTTTTGCGCATTTTTAAATGCTGTAAAAAATGATATCATTCCGTTTTAATTTAATAAAAGTTTTAACACGAATTACCAGAGAGCCAAAAACTTGATCATCGAATAACAGATATCTGGAAAAATCCTTGCTTATCACTAATCCGTGCAGATATTATATTATACAAATTTTATGCCAGATCACCAATCTTAACGAAAAATAAAAACAGTACTAAGTTTCATTTTAAATTATGGCTTTTAATTAATTAGTAATATTTTTTTTTAAAAAAGTTGGCAGGACAGATGCTTTATTTATTCGGAGAGATTTAGCTATGATAATAGTGTTAAAAAAATGTTATTTTTTTAATAGCGCTATTAAAAAATTTTATACTTGATAATCAAATTTTTTTGTTCTTTGCATAGGAAAATACGAAAGCTGCCTTCACGACAGGGAGTTAGTATCAGTAGATCGAAAAGTTTCCGGACTGTGTGCGGCATGGCAGAGAAACCCGGTTTTTTTCCCGGACAGAAGACTCCCCCCGCCGGAAAAACTGCCCGATATCGACACTCTGACCTGCTCTCCCCCGGTGTCCGCGGCATCCTCGAAGAGGAGGATTCTCCGTAATGCCAGGTCGGCGAACGACGAATCAGATCATAACGCGAACTCTTCCATTATGATGCCAAGTCGTTCCATTGCCTAGCTTATGCTGCGTTGAGAAACTCCGAGGCCGTATGTCTCTGAAAGATATCGGACAAGCATATCCGACATCCGCACGGAGGAACGGTAGCCAAAGTCACGCGGATCTTTATCGAAAACCTTGTGAATAAGCGGGTCGATAATTCCCCGCGCCGTACAGGGACGACCCGCGGAGCATCTCCGAGTTGCGGGACCGGTGAAATATTCTTATCCGAGCGAAATCGGCTTATCCAGTTATAAATTGTCCGGCGGGAAACACGCAAAAGATGGGCGACATCCTGAACGGACATTCCCTCATCAGGCCGGAGCAGAGCCCGGGCGCGACGGAATTCTCCGACCTCGTTCGCCGCGGTGAGAACAGATTCCAAAACCAATTTGTCCTGTGTGCCGAGTTTAAAAAAAGCTGTCATCATTCATCTCCTGTTTTTTTAACCACAAGATATGATATATATTTCCTTTTGTCAAAAAATTTTTGCAACTGCCGGAGAGGAGGAACGGTCGTCCGATCTGCCTCCCGTATTCCGCTTATTTCTTTCAAAGGATTTGCACCGCGGTTAAAGATAACCGGAGTATCACCAGACAGCTTCGGCATAACTATTTGATATAAAATAATTAATATGCTCTCAAAAGACTTTTTGCAACCTACTTAGCTTGGAAAATCCGGAAGAAGAGGTTCTGATTTGCCAATCCCAAGCGAGCAAATTGTGAAGTAAGTCCCTGAGAAAAAGTTTTCAGATAGTGTTCTAAAAATGGAGTTAAATCTTATAACTATCTGAATCAATTCTGTAAATATTGCGACAAGTCCAAATTTGGAACACCACCAAATTTTCAATATTTGTCTAGGAAGAAATCAGGTTTTTTTATAGGGATTTCCCCAAAAATAAAATACCCGGAAAAGTGAAATGTGCGGTGGGTTCCGCTTCGCTCCACCCACCCTGCATTTTTTGTATCGGGTATATTATTTATTTCGAGTTCCCATACATCTTTTTTCTGAGAACAGCGGAGAAACCCGGGTTTTTCCTTCAGAAGCGGCGGATCATTCCGGGGAAAAAACCGGGTTTCTTTCCTGTGCGAATATCGGAAACTTATGGTTAGGTACTTATTTCTTCAATTCTCAATTTTTAATTCTCAATTCTCACACCTCAATCTCCATCCCGTCAAATGCATGGCTGATTCTGAGCCTGTAGGAATCATCATAAATTGACGCGTATCTTTTGGTTTCTCGCAGCATTTTATCAATGGTCGCGTCGCTGTAAGTATGTTCGCTGTGATACATGCAAAGATGTTTCACCCCTGCTCTGACTGCCAGTTCCACAGCAATCATGTTACTTGAGTGACCCCAGTCTTCCTTCACATGGATGGCATCCATGAGGGAATACTGGGTATCGAATATCAGCAAGTCCGCGTCTCTGAAAAAATCTACAAAAGGATAGTCCTCATCATTTGAATTTTCTTTATGTTCCGAGTCAGTGGAATAAACAATCTTTTTACCATCCTTCTCAAAGCTGTAGCCATAAGATGTCTGAGGATGATTTTGCTCTATCCCTCTGACTCGGAATCCTGCGATATCATACTCCTTAGCAAGTTCCAACTGAGTAAATCGCTTTTCTGCCTGCATAAATCGAAGCGGCACAGGAAAACAGGGCGGCTCCTGCTGATTCGTAAAAACCTGCTCCATATTGTCGTGAAATCCGTAAAAGTTCACACGATTTCCTTGAATATAAGCTGGGATAAAAAATGGAAAGCCGCATATATGATCCCAATGAACATGAGACATGATTATATGAAATGTGGCCGGGATGTTTCCCGTCTGCATCACATAATTCCCAAAATCCCGAATTCCCGAGCCTGAATCAAATATGATATATTCTTCTCCATCTCTTATTTCAACGCAGGAGGTATTTGTGCCATATCCTCCTCTCACAGAGAACGGGAGTTGAGTATCAATAAATTGTTCAATATCTTGTTTGGATTTCAGATCATGTCCCCTTGCCGCTTCAATTGCCCTGTAAATTTTGTATCTCACGGTTTCTGATCTCATCGAAGCCGGCAAAGACCCCCGGCTGCCCCAGATAACTACTTTCATAAGCAATATCCTTTCTCACTTCCCGCTTTCCGCCTCTCACGTCCCATCACGGGTTAATATCCATGGCAGGATAAAGTCCCTCTAATTCTCCCCTGGGATAGGGCTGTATAATATTAAAGGAAATATTCTGCCCTTTCTGGGCATGGCCTCTTTTTTCCTCGCCGTCAAAATAAGCGCCGTTATCCGTCAGGATATGTTCAATACGATTCTGAAACGACTCTACAAACTGCCTGCCATTGCCCCGGAAGCGCATATTCCCGAGGACAAATTCACCTTCGATCTCAGAGAGCTTTTCAAAAGAAACAGAGTGTTTTTCAAGATCATCCTGGTTTCTGATATAGCCCCACACAAGATGTGCCGGCGGAATATCAAGGGGTTCATCAAGATCAATGATGGTATGAGGCATGATAATACTTTCCTTGCCAATGCTCAAAGGTGCCTCTAGCTTTCCACGGAGAAATGCATTGAACCCTGCAAAGGTCTTTTTCCCGAGCTTCGCATGAATGACTTTTGCGCCATGGGCCATGACATTATAGCCCTCAAGACGGGAATGAATGATATAACAGTTTTCCTGAGCATTGGCTCCTTTTCCCATCCACGCGTTTTTCAGATATGCTCGTTGTGCGACAAGGACATTTTCGCCAATTTTGCTTTTAGGTTTCAGCACAGCATAGCGGCTCAGTGAGGCCCCCACAGGCACGGGGACAGCTTCAAGATGAACAGTATCAAAAAGCCTTTCAAAATCGGTTTCCCGCTCCTCCACAAAATCCATCAGTATCCCCTGAACGCCTTTGCCGGCTTCAAAGGAGATATATTTATCAAGCACTTCCTTTGAAAAACGAAAACTGAAATCAAATACATTGCCGTTTCGGACCCATATCTGACCGGGTTCAATCTGTTTATGAGACAGTTCACCCGCCTGAACATACGCATAAGTCCCTATGACACAGTCGTGAAGCGTCGTAAGATCAACGGTGCTGAAAGGACCGAGGAAGCATCCGTCCAGCGGTGAGCCGTGAATGTTTGCATAAGGGGTTGACACCGAGCGTTTGATCAGAAACAAATCCAGATTTTCCGGATCATGGGGATAACAGTGAACCAGTGTCTTAATAAGAAAGCTGTCCCGAACTCTGATTTCCTGATCTTTGTTCAGTGGAATCTCCATGCCCTCATAATGAAGCACATCCCCTTGTTCTTTAAGTTCGTCTCCCCTGACATCGCTTTTATAAAGCACAGAGTTATCAACCATACATTTCCCCAGAAAATAGGTTCCCGCCATGTTGGAATGGCGGAAATGGAAATAAATCGGGTGATGGGAGGTAATGCCGTAAAACGCATAGAACTTGATCAATTGATCCGTCGGCACTGTGTCACGGATATAAGGTTTCACATCAAAATTAAATTCTCTCAGATTGATATTGACACGGCTGATTACCCGATCAATAAGCATTTCAAGTTGTTTCATAATTCCTCCGTTTTCAAATTTCAAATCTCAAATCTCAAATCTCAAATCTCAAGCTTCAAATTTTCAAGCATCTGTTTATGTAATCGTTCTGCTCTCAGACAGAAGGTTTCCAGCTTTGCATTAATAAGCTGAGGAAAAGGTGAACCGTCACTCTCGATTGCCAGAAATGGCAGGTCTTCGATGTTCGTAAGCGTGGCCCTGAGCTTCTCATTTTCCGGGTCTGTGGCGAGTTTTCCCTCGCGATTCATGATCTCGTTGAGAATGGCCTCTGACAGACGGTTGGGCATACATCCGAAGGGACCGATGGCAATAACCCCGCAAGTCTGAGATGCCACTTCGGTGAGGGAACTCCCCACTGTCAGGACAGCTTCCCCGGAGAGGTTGGGGGAAATATAAGGCGATGCATTATCAATCACGGCACTGACATCAAGCGGCGATGTATGAACAAGATTTGAACGGGAGAAGACAGATTTGAGACGCCTTTCGGATTTCGCCATAATTTGTTTTTTAAGAACATGTCTGATCTTTTCCATTTTCGACATCGTGTAATCAACAAGGCCCTTGTCCACCAGATAATCAGAATAATGCACCCATTCACTGATGGGTGAGCATAAGGTGGCAAACCCTTTTTTCGCAAGGGTTTCTGTCAGATACTGGCGGGACAGAGAATCCCGCCGGACAAAAATTTCTCCCACAAGAGAAATTGTAGGCACTTCTTCAGGCGGACGTTTCATGGCAATCCGGCTGAACCGTTCCACAGTCCGGCCAAGCTGATCTTCCAGACCCGAGAAGCTTCCATATTCGAGTTCAAACAGAATTGCTTTCCATTCTTCATCAAATATTTTGATGGCGGTCCCGGGGTCAGTCGCGTTGGCAAGCAGCATGGAGCGGATATCTTCCATAACATCGGAGACCACGAAGGCCCACCATGCTTTCTGATGAAAACCGTTGCCCATGCCCGCGTAAGCATTTTCCGATGTCAGAGAAAACATTGCCACATCCGGTATTTCAAGCCTTTTGATGAGATCTTCCATAAAAATATAATACTGACCGAACCGGCAGGGCCCGGAAGCCGTGGCCATAAAATAAACCAGAATCTCATTATTCCGTTTTCCGTTGTTAATATATTTGAGCATGTTGCCGGTGGTGAGTATCAGGGGGAGACATTCTTTACAGGAAGTGTTTGCACGTCCCAGCTTGAGTACGGCCTCATCGGCCGGAGAACTGGCTTTTGCCCTGAAACCTTCGGAGCGAAATACCGCGCTCAGGGCTTCTGTGGCGATTTTTCCCATGGACGGGAGCAGAAATGTCACACGCGGATCCGTAAAAGGCAGTATTTCTTTGTCAGAGGTGATCACCTTTGGAATACCATTGTCCAGTACGGTCCGGGCAGGAAAAAATTTCCGAGTTTCCAGGTTCCGGGTTCCGGGTTCCTGTTTTGAGGACAACTGCCTGTAGGCCGTAACAATATCAAGAAACGCCTCAATCCGTGTTTCCAGTCCGGCATCTGCTGTGTGGCTGTCAAGTTCAAGCGTCAGGGACGGTTTTCGTCCCATGATATCCCTGAAATAGCCGAGAAGAAACGAATCCGGTCCGCAGGAAAAATTGGTGATGTAAATGCCGAACAACTGAGGATGCCTTTTGACAATCCTGGCAGCTTTGAGTATCAGTTGCCCTATTCCCCAGTACATGTGACGTTTTGCCTTTTCATTATCCAACGTAAGGAAATCAAGAGGAATCACCAGAATACCTCTTGAGGCGAGTTTGTGGGGGATTCCCATATTCGCCTCATCCACCAGGCTGTTGTATGGTCGGCCGAATATCACCACCGCAGTCTTATCCGGTTCGGTTTCGAGGGCTTCAAGCAACTGTTTTCCAGCCTGCTGCATTTCAGCGATACATGCTTGTTGCTCAAGAATGGCGATATTAAAAGCCTCCTCAGCTTTTTTTTTGGATATCCCCATCTGAACGGCGGTCTCCGTCAGCGGTTTTTTCGCGGTTTCCAGCCCTCCGGTCATATCAAGCAGCGGCGTCAGAACCTTAGTTCCTTTTTCTTCAAGTTTGTTCAGTTCCTCACGAAAAGTTGTTCTGAGATAGAACGTCTCTCCCTGGACAAAAGGACAGACCTGCGTACTTGAATAACCGTTTGTCACGGGAACCGCCTTGAAATGAGGCAGAAATATGAATTCAGGAGGATTTTCCTCACGAAGAAGCGAGTAGAAAAAACCATGAGACAGTTCCGCGGGATAACAGAATGCAGAGTCTCTCCGGTCAATTCCCTCCTGGGAAGGAGCGTCAGGAATCACAACTTCAAAACCCAGTTCGGTGAAAAATGCCGAATAAAGCGGATAGTAAGTATTGACCAGAAAGCTCCTGTTAATTGAAACTTGAGACTTGAAACTTGAAACTTGGGTTTCGAGTTCAGAGTTTCGAGTTTCCAGTTTCGAGTTCCGAGTTTCCAGTTTCGAGTTTCCAGTTTCGAATTTCGAGTTTTCAGTTTCAAATACAATCTGCTGTCGAAGCCTGACCATGTCCAGTTTTTTTGTGTCATAGCTGATATTGTATCGCAAATTGTAGTATCTGTTGCAGGCTCCGCCAAAGGGATATTTTTTGCCCTCAATCTCAATCATCGCAATTTCGCAGCCCCGGTCACACTTTTCCTTGCCGCCTCCGCATATAAATGACTTTCCATATTTCACCTCCCGATTGGCCAGCACTTCGAGATCAAAAGACTGCTTTTCCATCAGGCCCGCTTCAATTCGCTTTTTGACTTCGAGTGCGACGCCGTAAGCTCCCATCAGTCCGGGTTCCGGAGGCACAATGATGGGCTTGCCCACCAGTGAGGCCATGGCAAGGGGAACCGCTTTGTTGTAGCAGACTCCTCCCTGCATGAACACTTTTTCGCCAACCGGTCTGTTTCCTTTGACGCGGTTTGAGTAATTCATGCAGATGGAATATACCAGACCGGCCACAATATCTTCATGCTCAACACCTTCATGGATCGCATTTTTTATATCCGAAGAAATAAACGCGGCGCACTGGTCATTGAAATTGGGAGGATGCTCTCCCCTGAGCGCGACATCTGCGATATCTTCCATTTTTATCCCCAGTGTCTCATAAGCAGACTCCTCAAGAAACGATCCTGTTCCCGCGGAACAGGCTTCGTTCATGGCATAATCAGAAGGCACTCTGTTGGTAATATAAGTATATTTGGCATCCTGCCCTCCGATTTCAAAAATAGTGTCCACCCGGGGGTCAAAATGAATGGCGGCCGTGGCATGTGCGATGATTTCATTAATAACCCCCTGTGTGAGCGCATGAAGACCGGCAATCTGGCGCCCGGACCCGCAGACTCCCAGCCCTTCGATATCCAGTTTCCAGTTTCCAGTTTCCAGTTTCAAATTTGCAGTTTCCAGGAGGGAGCGATAGCATTCCCGGGAAGCGCCCACGGGGTCTCCGTTGGTGCGGAGATACACAGAGGCAAGCAAGGCATTGTCCGCTTTCCGCACCAGAACGGCCTTGGTTGTTGTTGATCCCACGTCAAGCCCCAGGATGCACACATCACCTGAGCGGATTTCTCCGGTCTCAATGCTTTTGAATTCTACCATGGCTTCGGAATTCCGGAGAGAAGGAAGTGTGTCAAATGATGTGATTTCAGTCTTGAGCAGCTTGGATATTCCGGGAAACGGAAGGGTTTCGTGTTCCATTGCCCAGAGTGCGGTTCCCAGCGCCTCGAAATAAGGCGCTTCCCGGGGAATGATCAGCCCGGGAATCTCCTGACGCAAATACTCCGTCATCATTCGGTTGAGAGATGTGCCGCCAGTAAGCATGATATTTTTTCTCTCCACCTTTTTCAACAGTTCCATGATCTTATTCGCCATCATTTTGCAAAGCCCGGCTGTCACCTTGGATTTTGGAACCCCCTGGTTGGTCGCATGGGTGCAATCTGATTTGCAGAACACGGAACATCGGCCGGACACATGATGCGGCGATTCTGTGGCGGCCCATTGGGCTGCCTCTTCCAATGACACATTCATCCTCCGCAATTGCTGAAGGAAGAACTCACCGGTTCCGGAAGCGCATTTATTGCCTGTCAGAACGTTGGATATCTGTCCCAGACGGTTCAGAACATATATCATGAACGTTTCTCCGCCTGCGGAGACAACAGCGGGACATGAAATATCCGGCGGTTTGACGAAACGATACGCATATTCCACTGCTTCAGGTTCCGGTATGGATGACAAATTAACGAAATTGCGGAATCTTCGGCCGGTCGCGGCGATTTTGTGAAATGAACTCAGATCAAGACGTTCAATCGCGGAAATCAGCGTTTGTCTGAGATTTCCCTCATGGGGGTGAAGCGAGTATTCAAGCACTTTTGGCTTTAGCGAATCTTTCTCCCCGTTCCTGCCGTCTTTGTTCCGCTCCAATCCTACCTGAACAACAGATATCGTGGATGCTCCGAGGCACAGCCCCAGTATTTTAAAGTGTTCAGGATCATCCCCGATCTGAATCGGGGGCAATTTTTCTTGTTCAATTTCTGGTTTCATAGGTATTTCCTAATCTGATAAAAAGAAAAGGTTTTTTTGGCATCCCTTATTTTCCGCTTAACAGCCTGAAGGAGTGCTGAAATAAAATTTCAGCATACAGTCCTCGGTTCCCGCGCTGAAATTCCATTTCAGCACTCCTTCGGAAACTGTGAACTGCTTTTCGGGTAAAATAAAGGACACTTTTACTGATATCCTTTTAATTGCTCTTTTGTAATGCGGACAGCCTGTTTTTAGCGATTTTGGCATATTCACTTTTAGGATGTTTCTTAATAAGCTCCTGATACAACTGCCTGGCATGTTCCGGGTTGTTCTGCAATTCTTCCAATTTTGCAGTATCATATAATTCTTTGGCGTTATTGCCTGAACAACCTGAAAAGGTCACAGCAGCAATAATTATTAAAATCAGAATGGTATATTTCATAGCCCTCCTTTGGGGGGTGTTAGGTGTTAGGTGTTGGGTGTTAAGTGTTAAGTGTTAGGTGTTAGGTGTTAAGTGTTAGGTGTTAGGTGTTAGGAAAGATAAAGCTGAAAATTTCGAGCATAATATCTGGGCATGTAGCACTTAACACTTAACACTTAACACCTAACACCTAACACCTAACATCTAACACCTGGGGTGATGAAAATGTCACAAACCGGGCTGACAATTGCGATCCCATTTTTATTCCGCAATTTTTTTATAACTTTAAAATCAGCCAGTTAAAAAATGCGGGGAACAAAAACGGGATCAGCTTTTTCAGAGCTTTGGAAACATTTTCATCACCCCACCTAACACCTAACACCTAACACTTAACACCTAACACCTAACACCTAACACCTAACACCTAACACCTAACACTTCTCACAGTTTTTCCAGCAAATCACAAAGCAGCCGGACACCGAAGCCTGTTCCGCCCGGGCCGCAGTATTTGTTTCCTTTTTTATGATATGCGGGTCCGGCAATATCAATATGCGCCCACCGGGTATCTCCGACAAATTCCGAAAGGAACAGCGCCGCGGTGATGGCTCCTGCTCCGCTTACATCGCCTTCGCTGATGTTATTGATATCGGCAATCTCGCTTTTAAGTGATTCCTTATAATCATCGGGCAGCGGGAGTCGCCAGCATCGCTCATGGGTGTTATTACCGGATTGCACAATCTTTTCAGCCAATTTGTCATCAAAAGAAAATGCTCCTGCAAATTTTTCGCCCAGCGCCACAATACAGGCACCGGTCAGCGTGGCAAGATCAATAATGGTCTGGGGCTTATATGTTTTAACAGCATAAGCCAGGGCATCACACAAGATGAGTCTGCCTTCCGCGTCGGTGTTGCCCACTTCAACTGTTTTCCCATGATATGTTTTAATGATATCCCCGGGACGGTAAGAAGTGCCTGAGAGCATATTTTCAACCAGCGGAACAATGCCGATAACATTCATAGCAGGCTTCAGCCTGGCAACGGTAATCAGTGTTGCTGCTACGGCCGCAGCTCCGGCCATGTCCATCTTCATCTCTCTTGATGATCCCCCGGGCTTTAAATTGATGCCGCCCGAATCAAAGGTAATTCCCTTGCCCACAAGAGCTACCGTTTTTTTGGCATTTTTCGCTTTATACTCCAGAACAGCCATGCAGGACTTGTTCGCACTGCCCGCCCCCACTGCGAGTATTGCGCCGAATCCTTTTTTTTTCAGTTCATTTTCCTTTAACACTGTGACGCTGAGTTCTTTTCCGGCAGCTTTTGTTATCACTTGGGCCAGCTGCTCAGGGGTTTTGTCATTGGATGGTATTGAAACCCATTCTCTGGCAAGGATTGTTCCCTCACATACGGCAGATACGGACGATGCTAATCTGCTGAACTTTTTAGCGGTTTCAGAAGTCATAAACAGACTGATATTTTTCAGCGGCTTCTGCTTTTTTTCAGTTTTATATTTGTCAAACAGGTGATTTCCAAGCAAAGCTCCTGATATGATGGCTTCAAGAATAACGGCCATGTCCTGTCCTGTCTTTTTTTCCGAGGGAACGGCAATCAGGACCTCGGCCGGGTCCTTTGCGATACATTTTTTCACACTCTTGCCTGCAAAGGTGCGAAGGACTTCGGCATCTGTTTTTTCGAATTTTCCAAGACCCAGAAAAATAATTCTTTCCGCATTAATCTGAGTTGAATCATGGAAAATGACTTCCTGATCTTTTTCGCCTTTGAATGCTCTGATTTTCTTTGCTTTTTTGACAACAGAAACAATGGTCTGGTTATCGTGTATTTCTTTGTCTTCACAAACAGGGATGACAAGTGTTTCTATTTTATCCTTTATCAGATTGACGGATTTTAATTCCAGCATATACCCCCTCTCCTTTCTGAATGTGTTATTTGTCAAAAGGCAATATCAATAACAAATTTCGTTAAGACCTCAAAGTCGCTGTCAGACGCAGCGGATTTATAAGTATTTCCAGTGCGGATACAATATTGGTAAAAACAATATCCGCGGCTGACAGGGTTTCCACAGCAACGCCCTCTTCCAGTATGACCGCAATACCAAGGGCTGATTCTTTAAGCATTAAACGGTCGTTGCGGCCATTTCCGACAGATATGGTGTGTTCGCACCCGAGATGTTTCACATACTCAAGTTTTCCGATTTCCTGATTTCCCGAGGGAAGAACATAAAGCTCGCAGGGAATATCTTCAAGCTGAGATCGGACACTTCCGAATGTGTCAGCCGTCAGCACATGAATTTGAATTGTATCAGCCAGAGATTTCAGACATTCTCTGACACCGGTAAGCAACTGTCCGTCATACGCAAGCGTGCCGTTGTAATCCAAAACAAGGTGTCTGAGCTGTATGGGCTTATTTTCTTTGTAACCGGGAATTTTTATCTCTATCATTGTATTTTCCTCTTATTTTTGAATATGTTATTAAATTCAAGACTGGAAAAGCTGACAAAATTCATACTTTATATTATATTAATAATATTCTGTAAATACCTTAATGAAATTCCAGACAGAGCGTGGAGAAAAAGGGGATAAACTTTCTATTTGCTGACATAAGCGCCTGGATAAAAATGACGGAAAATTTATGGACAGATACCTAATCAGTGTCTGTCCAAAAAAATTTGAACAATCTGATTTTATTATATTAAAGCTATATTTGTCAGAACGAAGATTTCAACCGCATTGAAATTATTCTGATTATAACGGATTCAGGGGAGGCTCCGATTTCGGGAGGCTGTGCGCGACCTTCCGTTTTCACAGGAAGCCGGACGGACATTCACGGAAAACGTCGGTTTCCGGGAAAACAAATATCCTGAATTTCCGGTTCCCGGAACCCCGTGACGGACAGATTTTCCATTCTGACATATAGTCATTTCAGGATGTTGTGCCCTCCCCTAAATCCGTTATAATCAGAAATTATTCGTACAGAGAATAAATCTCATTCAGCACAGTCAGTGTATTAAAAAACTGAGTATGAGAATTTGATAAAATCCTCGTTTTGAAATATGGCATTATATTGTTAAAATTCAAATAATTAATACTTTTCGGACAGACATTAATTATCCTTTGAGCTGTTTTTCGGAAGTCATAAGCAGAAAAATCCTGCCCGTAAACACTTTTTCCACCCCATTGATTTACGCGGCTGTTTTATGAACAATAGTTCGGACAGTTTTTATAACCTATTGTTTTTACAGAATTTATAAATTTCGAGGCGGAAAATTCAAATCCTTTAATTACAATATGTTACAGCTTTACACGCCTCTGATTTGTGAAAACTGTCCGAACTATTGATGAACTAATGAATACAAAAACAGTTATGTTCTGCCCTGACGTGTGAACCGCTTTTGGGACAAAATAAAATAAGTACAAAATAATATCAATAAGTTACAATCATACCTCCTATGTACCGCTACAAACTACATTGCCATTTGTCATCCGTCAACCGGAATTATGGCACTGTCAGATAATCATCTGGCCTTTTTGTTGGCAAATTAAGCAGTCTGTAAGGGGTTTGATTATACGGGTGTGTCCCGCCTTTTACACAAGGACAGGTTTTATGTGTGAAAGGCGGGATGCATCCGTTTTTTTGCCACGAAGGCGCAAAGGCACAAAGTCTCACGAAGTCTTCTTGCGGTTCCTTTGTGTCTCTGTGGCTGATTTTTTCGGATGTGTGAAAGGCGGGACGCATCCGTTTTTGCCACGAAGGCACAAAGTCTCACGAAGTCTCTTTGTGGTTCCTTTGTGTCTTTGTGTCTTTGCGGCTGATTTTTTCGGATGTGTAAAAGGTGGGACACACCCGATTATACATCGGTATAATGTCCCTTGAAATGGGCATGGTTAAACGCTATTCCCTCGGAGCTGAAAAACTGATACGTTGAAATACAAGACAAAGTCAGGCATTATTTGGAAATGTTTAAATGCACACTTGCGCTTAAAAATATCTCGACTATCAGTCTGTGAACTGATAAATATGTCTGAAAATGGGTGTGTCCCACTTTTTGCACAAAAGCTGTTCGAAATTAAAGATGCCGGGACAGCGATCAATGCTGATTTCATAATATTATCAAGAGGATATGTTCTGTCCCGCCTTTTGCACAAAGGCGGAAATCAGACGGCCGTCTGTCCGTGTGACGGAATTTCGGACAGTTCCGGATGGCAAACGGTTTTATAAATATTTTCAACATGATCTCATCGGTCTGACCGAAAGTGTTTTTATTCTGTCATGCGCCGACAAATGTTTTTGTGCAAAAAGTGGGACACACTCTAAAAAAAGGATTTAATCCTTTCTTATAAATCCTGTTTCTTATATGAAATCCTTGTAGCGAAAACGGCTGTTATGATTTTCTGCGCAAAGAACAAAAAACTTGAATACTGAGTTGCGGTATCCGATCATTTTAAAAAAAATAGCATGAAAAATTTGATAAAATTATTAATCTGTATTTGTTTCTTTTCAAACACCTTGTGGGCAGACAACACAATCAAAAGTCTGAAGACAAAATTGCAAGCGGTTTCGGGCAAAGAAAAAGTGAAAATTTTAAATGCACTGGCTGAGGCTCATTGGGAAATATCACCCAAAAAAAGTATAATATACGGTGAACAGGCTTTGAAATTAGTTAAAGATAAAAAAGAGAAGGCAAACGCCTTACACAATATCGGCGTTGCTTATAAAAATTTAAGTAATTATGACAACGCATTGCAATATCATCTGAACGCGCTGAAAATAAGAGAGGCCGCAGGGGATAAAAAAGCTATTGCCGATTCTTTGCATTATATCGGTGTTGTTTATGATTATTCGAACAACTTTGACAAGGCATTGGAATATCATTTTAGTGCGTTGAAAATAAGAAAAGAAATCGGTTACAGAAAAGGGATTGCCAATTCTCTGCACAATATCGGTGTGATCAATCACCGTTTAAACCATTATACAAAAGCATTGAAATACTATCTGAATGCATTGAAAATACGAGAAGAAATTGGGGATAAAAAGGCCATTGCCGGTTCTTTGAATAATATCGGCGTAATTTATAAGAACATCATTAATTACGTCAGATCGTTGGAATATTATCTGAAGGCATTAAAAATGTTTGAGGAACTGGATGATAAATATGAAACTGCAAATATCTCAAATAACATCGGTGAACTTTATTTAAAGCTGAAAGATTATGACAAGGCATTTTCATATCTTGAGAAGGCATTGAAAATAGCAAGGGAAATCGGAGCAAAAGAATTAATCAGAGAAAATTACGAATTTCATTCTGACCTGTGGGCGGCAAAAGGAAATTATCAGAAAGCCCTTGAATACTATATGCTGTCTTCAAAAGTAAAGGACACTATTTTTACGGAGGAAAGCAGTGCCAAAATTGCTGAAATGCAGACCATATATGAAACTGAAAAAAAGGAAAAAGAAATCGAGTTGTTAAAAAAAGATAATGCCATTAGTCAGTTGGAATTAGCCAGGCAAAAGCTGCTGAGAAATTCCTTTTTAGGCGGATTCGGGTTTGTTTTAATTTTAGCGTTTGTTGTGTATAACCGTTATCGTTTAAAGAAAAAGGCCCACGCGGAACTTGAGGCAGCGCATCATATTATCAAACTTGAAAAAGAAAAATCCGACAAATTGCTCTTAAACATTTTACCCCTGAGAGTTGCCAATGATTTAAAAGAAAAAGGTAAGACCGAGCCTGAGTCTTATGAAAATGTGACAGTTTATTTTTCAGATATTGTCGGTTTTACCAAAAAATCTGCCGAGCTGGACCCCAAATTTCTCATTGATGAGTTAAACGATATTTTTACGGCCTTTGACAATATCATAGAAAAAAATCATTGTGAACGCATTAAAACCATCGGAGATGCCTATCTTTGTGTCTGCGGGATGCCGGAAGAGAATTCGAACCATGCGAAAAATGTTGTGAGATCGGCAATCGAAATCATTGAATATTTGAAAAAACGAAATCATCATACAAAAGCGCAATGGGAGATCAGAGTCGGCATTCATACGGGAAAAGTTGTGGGCGGTGTCGTGGGTGTCAAAAAATATATTTATGATGTTTTCGGCGATACCATCAATACCGCTTCCAGAATGGAATCAAATTCCGAGCCTATGAAAATCAATATTTCAGAAGCAACTTATCATCTTGTAAAACATAAATTCAAGTTTGTTGAAAGGGAAACGATTGTGGTAAAAGGCAAAGGGGATATGAAAATGTATTTTATAGATAACGGATAATCCCGCTGTCACATTGTTGATTTAAAAAATTGTTCCAACCCGATAATTGTAGGGGGAGACGTCCGATTCTGACCGGAAGTGAGCCGCTTGGGCCTGGCAATAAAATCAGATCCAGCAAGATCAGATCCAGCAACGGCATCAGGCTTTCTCTTTACATACCAGGCCGGAACAGCCCTTTCTTTAAAGCATTCGGACCTGGCAAAAACAACGGTTTTCGGCACCTGAAAATCCATGACTGGCTTATTTATATGTATTTTTTTCATGAAACTGAGCCATATGGGAAGCGCGGCTTTTGAACCTGTTTCTTTGTTTCCGAGAGACTGTTCCATATCAAAGCCAACCCATGTTCCGGTAATATACTGAGGCGTATATCCGACAAACCAGGCATCATGAAGATTGCTTGATGTTCCGGTTTTTCCTGCCGCGGGTCTGCCCAGTGCCAGGGCCCTGCGTCCGGTGCCGCGTTTGACCACGCTTTCAAGAAGGTTCGTCATGATATAGGCTGTGCTCGCTTCAATGACCTTTTCAGTCCGCAAATTCGGTTCCTGAATCTCATTTCCGTCCCGGTCAATGATTTTTCTTATGAAAACAGGTGGAACAAGATCGCCGAGGTTTGTAAAAACTGAATAAGCTGTGACAAGTTCAAGCAGTGATACCCCTGAGGCCCCGAGCGCAAGGGAAAGCCCTTTGTTCAAATCAGATGTTATCCCCAGTTTTCTGGCATAGTTTCTGGCATAATCAATGCCCACGGCATTTAATAATTTTACAGCCGGTATGTTGCGGGACAGCGCGAGTGCTCTGCGAAGCCGGATAGGACCGTAATATTTTTTATCATAGTTGCTGGGCCGCCACGCTTTTTTTGTTTCCTTGTTCCAATAGGTGACATCGCTGTCATTTATCATACTGACAGGTGTATATCCCTTGTCAAGCGCGGCCGCATATATGATCGGCTTAAATGCTGACCCGGGTTGCCTTCTTGACTGAGCTACCCTGTTTAACTGGCTTTTTTTAAAATCCCGTCCCCCTGCCATGACTTTCACATGACCCGTTTCCGACTCAATACACACCAATGTGGCCTGGGGTTTTGTTTTCCCTGTATATCTCTGACGCTTCTCAAGTGATTTCAGACCGTTTTCAACTTCAGCCAGTGCCGCCTTTTGCATTTCAATATTCACTGTTGTGTAAATTTTAAGGCCCCCGGTGTATAAAATTTCCGGTCCGAATTTGTCCTCAATATAACGCCGTATGTGTTCAGAATAACAGGGAACTGTTTCCATGTACCAGTTGCGTCTCGGTTTTATATGGATATCTGTCTTCATGGCCTCCCCGGCCTGAGCATCCGTAATATAGCCTTTTATCACCATTTGTCTTAAAACATATCTCTGCCGGGCTTTTGCCTTTTCCATTTCTTTGAAAGGGGAATATTCGCTGGGAGCTTTGGGCAGACCTGCCAATATGGCACATTCTGCAAGATTCATGTCTTTCGCAGATTTTCCAAAATAATTCTCAGCAGCCGCTTCCACTCCATATGCCCCATATCCCAGGTAAATCTGATTCAGATATAAAAAAAGAATGTCTTCTTTGGTAAATGTTTTTTCAATGCGGTATGCAAGCAGGGCTTCTTTCAGCTTTCGTTTGTAACTTCTTCCTGACGCGGATAAAAACGGCTTGACAACTTGCTGGGTAATGGTGCTGCCCCCCTGAACAATTGTTCCTGCCTCGATATTTTTAAAAAATGCTCTGATAATGCCAAGATAGTCCACACCTCTGTGTGTGAAAAATCTTGAATCTTCTGCCGCGATAAATGCCTGAATCAGAATTTTCGGCATTTTGGACAGGGGAATAACAAACCGCCGTTCTTTATAAAATTCGGCAATTTTTCTGTTATCGTCCGAATAAACCATTGTAGCCAAAGGCGGGCGGTAGTCTTTCAGGGAAGACACTTTAGGCAGTTCTTCGCTGATATGAAGGTAAACACCGGTAGCGATAAGTCCGCCCGATATGATTGTCATCATAACAAAGGTCCCTGCAAACCATCGGATAATTTTTGCTGAATTCCACACTTGTTCACGCCTGGCACGATTTTTTAAAATTTTGTTGAAGTGTCCAATTAAAAAACAATATGCTAATTTGCTGTGTACAGGACAAAAAAATTGCGGTGAAGAGAAAAAAACCGGCTTTTTTCCCCGGATGAAGCGCTCTCCCTGCTGGAAAAAGCCGGGTTTTTTTGCTGCTCATCTTTTTTGTCCTGCACACAGGCTGACTTGACAAATACATTGTCAGTATTAATAATTTCAGGATATTATAAAAAATTACGACATATAAATTCTATTTATAATTCACTTTATATGCTTTGGCAATGTTTTTGAAGTTTCAAATCATTTTATTCATCATTCTTTTTAAAACTATAGGATTTTAAGCTTTTGAAAAGAAAAAGAATAAAAATAGATTACCGCTTTTTGTATTATTTTTTGACATTAAAGAATTAAACAGTTAATATTCAGTATTTTTCATTGTCACTTGTCCGTTGACAATTAATAATAAATGATCAGTGACTGATGATTACAAGGATGTGAGATTCTTCGATGGATGATTTTGACCAGACAAAAGATAATATTACTTTGACAAAACATAACGATAATTTGGTAAATGTTTCAACTCATCTGAAAAGGATGGCCGAGATACAGCCCTATAAAAGAGCTGTGATCTGTCCTGTGGGATGGGATGAAAAAGGCCGTGTCGCTTATACTCATCTGACGTTTCTGCAGTTGGACCAGGAATCCGACTACATTGCCCACGGTCTTGAAAATGTCGGTATAACACGTGGTACCAGGACAATTTTAATGGTAAGGCCCTGCCTGGAATTTTTTGCGCTGACATTTGCGCTATTCAAAATCGGAGCGATTCCGGTTGTTGTTGATCCCGGCATGGGAATACGCCGCATGGTCAGATGTCTCAGGGAAAGCAGACCCGAAGCATTTATTGGTATTCCCCTTGCCCATGTCATTCGGAAGATTTATCCTGGATTTTTTAAAACAATAAAGACGTGGGTAACTGTTGGGCGCCGCTGGTTCTGGGGAGGGTTTACGCTGGAAAATATCCGCCAGACCCTTTGGGAAACATATCCCGCGGCACCGACCCGTCAGGATGAGACAGCAGCGATTCTTTTCACGACCGGAAGCACCGGTCCGGCCAAAGGTGTTGTCTATACTCACGGAATGTTTGACACTCAGGTTCGCCGCCTGAAATCTCATTTTGGCATTGCCGAAGGTGAAATTGATCTTCCCACATTTCCGCTGTTTGCCCTTTTTGATCCTGCCCTGGGAATGACAGCCGTCATACCGGACATGGATCCCACAAAACCCGCTCAGGTCAATCCTGAAAAGATCATAGAAGCCATTTTAAACCAGGGGGTGACAAATATGTTTGCCTCACCGGCCCTGCTGAACCGGGTGGGCAGCTATGGCAAAGAAATGGGAATAAAACTTCCGTGTCTGAGACGGATTGTTTCCGCGGGCGCTCCGGTGTCTCCTGAAAATATTGAACAGTTTTCTTCCATGTTATCCGAAGGCACTGAAATTCACACACCTTACGGCGCTACGGAGGCCATGCCTATTATTTCCATCGGAAGCAATGAGATTCTGTCTTCAACCCGGAAATTCACTGACCAGGGATATGGTATGTGTGTGGGCCGTCCCCTTGAGGAGACAGAGGTTCGCATCATAAGGATCACTGATGATCCCATTGAGGAATGGTCCGATGATCTTGTTGTTGAAAGGGGGGATACCGGGGAAATCACTGTAAAGAGCGGTCTGGTAAGCAGACACTATTTTGACAGGCCCAAGGCAGATTCCCTCGCAAAAATCAGGGACGGGAATGATGTCTGGCACAGAATGGGCGATCTGGCCTGGGAGGATAACAAAGGGAGAATATGGTTCTGCGGCCGTAAAGGCCACCGTGTGGTTACGGAAAACGGAACCCTTTTTACCATCCCCTGTGAGGCTGTTTTTAACAATCATGACGCGGTGCTTCGCAGTGCCCTTGTGGGCGTGGGTGATCCTCCGGAACAAAAACCAATTATATGTATTGAACTGAAAAATGGCGGAAAAAATATTGATAAACACGCACTTAAAAAAGAGCTGCTTAATCTTGCAGCCCGTAATCCCATGACAGAAGAAATAAAAACCATATTGTTTCATAAGGGGTTCCCTGTGGATATTCGTCACAATTCAAAAATTTTCAGAGAAAAACTGGCAAAATGGGCGACGTGAGCGGAAACTTGAAACTTGAAATTTGAAACTTGAAACTTGAAACTTGAAACTTGAAACTTGAAACTTGAAATTTGAAACTTGAAATTTGAAATTTGAAACTTGAAACTTGAAACTTGAAACTGGAAAGCTGAAGCGTTGATGAAAAGATGAGCAAAATAAGACCTCGAAATACACAAAAAATTCTGGTGACCGGGGGCGGTGGTTTCCTGGGAGGGGCAATTGTCAGGCAGCTTGTGCAAAGGGGAGATGCTGTCCGAAGTTTGTCCCGGGGCTTCTATCCTGAGTTGGCATCTCTTGGCGTTCAACAGATTCAGGGGGATATCAGCGATAGAGAGATTGTGGCTCAGGCTTGTGAAGGTATTGATCTTGTTTTTCATGTAGCTGCAAAACCCGGGGTGTGGGGGCCGTATGCTGATTATTTCAGAACCAATGTCACGGGAACCCGAAATATTATTGCCGCCTGCCATAAACATGGGGTTTCAAGGCTTGTTTATACAAGTTCCCCCAGTGTCGTGTTTGACAGCAGCCATATGGAAGGGGTGAATGAATCTGTGCCTTATCCTGAAAAATTTCATGCCCATTATCCGAAAACAAAGGCGATGGCAGAACAGCATGTTCTCAGGGCTGCAACTGAGGGATTAAGGACAATTATATTACGACCGCATCTGATATGGGGGCCGGGAGATAATCATCTTGTTCCCAGGATTCTTGCAAAGGGAAAACGTCTGGTAAGAGTGGGCAATGGCAGGAATCTTGTGGATACCATTTATATAGATAATGCCGCGGATGCCCATATTCTGGCCGGGGATAAGCTAAAAGAAAGTCCTGATCTTTCGGGAAATATCTATTTTATCAGCCAGGGCGAGCCTGTTTCTTTATGGGATATGATCAATGCGATTCTGAAAGCAGGGGGACTTGACCCTGTGAGGCGATCCATGCCTCAGAAGATGGCGCGGATGATCGGCGCTGTGCTTGAGTTCGTTTATGAGATGTTTCATATAAAGAGTGAGCCGCCCATGACACGGTTTGTGGCTGAGGAACTTGCAACAAGTCACTGGTTTGATATTAGCGCTGCCAGGAGGGATTTGGGGTATGTGCCTGCTGTTTCTGCGGAAGAGGGGCTTCAAAGGCTTGAAGCATGGCTGAAAAAAATATAGAAGTGTCAGGTGTTAAGTGTTAAGTGTTAAGTGTTAGGTATTGGGAAAAAATGTAAAACATTTTTTTTATTCCGGTGATAAAAAGAAACTAAGTCTTTTTGAAAAAACTTAGTTTCTTAGAAAATATATTTTTTTAATCAAAAGCCTTTCCGGGCTTTATTCCCAATGGCTTGAGAATTTTAACCAGGGGGCAGAAACCGGTAAATGCGGATTGGAGCAGATTTGCCCCGACAAATGCTGTAAACCAGAGCCAGTTCTGACTGTGAACCACAGACAGCAATAAAGAGATCAGAATAAAGCTGCCTGCAACTGCCAATATCACGCGGTCAATTGTCATAGCAATCCTCCTTGTTCTTCTATTTTTCAATTATTTTTATCTGAATTCTCTGTTTTGCGGTGCTATCCATTTTTTTACCTCCTCTTTTTCCGAATCTGTCACAATAAGTCTCATGGGAAGTTCATGTATTACGGGTTCGCCGACAGGTTCGCTGAATATTTCATCATAAACAGTATCGGTTATCGCCAGATATATTCCCTGTTCCGGATCAGCTTTATTCAGAAGCAGACGATAAAGCACATACTGACCCACGGTCTGTTCCGGATCAAGATTTGTCCGGTGAAGAAACCCGGCTTTTTTTACCGGAACGATCCGCCGCACATGATGAAAAAAGCCGGGTTTCTCCGCTGTTCACGGAAAAAAAGATGTATAAAAAAGTGTATGCGGCGATGAGTTCTTTGGTGCTTCTTGGCAGTGCATGTGTTTCGATCATCAGGCGGTTGACATATTGAACGATTGTCTCCAACAGGTCAGGGCGAATGCTTTGCGCCACAAAGACCTTTGCTTGGTTTCATATTGCGCTGATCTGATAAATATGAACTTCTTTGTCAAGCCTGTTTTTCAGACGGTCTTCAGCTAATTCCAGATCGTATCGGGTCTGAAGGTTCAGCCAGAACTGGGGAGACATACCGAAAAAATTACCCAGCCGCAGGGCGGTATCGGCTGTCACCGATCTTTTGCAGTGTACGATCTCATTTATCCGTCTCGCCGGAACACTAATGTCTTTTGCTATACGATACTGACTGATACCCATCGGCTGAAGAAATTCCTCCGACAGTATCTTACCCGGGTGAACGGGAGGCATTTTTTTTTCCATGATTATACCAATTCACTATTGAAATCAAGCATTGAAAAAGTACAATTATCTGCAACAGAACAAAATAAAGCTTTTGTATAGTATGATTTCAAAACTCAAATGGTATCATACCAATAAAACCCTAACCAGTGATTATACGACTTTTTTTCCGGCCAACATGCAATTTGGGATATTAGCTTGACAGTTCGTAATTTACGAAAAAATTATAATAGGAGCAGAATAAAAAAACAAGAATTTTTCCAGGCATCCTTCATTTAGTAGTTTACACTTTCAGCTAAAATGAATTTTTTATGTTTTTTTTAATTCATGATAATTTTGATTATTTTTATAATATAAACAACCTATTACAAAAAAAACTACAAATTTTGTAGTTAATTTTAGCTAATCATGTTTGAAGTGTGTAAAAAACTACAAAATTTGTAGATTTTACAATATCTATTTGTAAATATTACTTTTATTTAGCTACAAAATTTGTAGATTGAAAAAAAATGGACTTTTTTTCAAATCACCAAAAGTGTAAAGTACTTTTGGGCAAATATGAAGGATGCCTTTTTCCACAATAAAAAAATGATGTGTTGCTATTCTGAAGTCACCATCTTCTTCTGGCAGTCTCAGAAGTTTTTCAGTCGCACCACCAATGAAAGCCCGGTCATTTTTGTTTGTTATTATTCCTGTCTCTTTCGGAGCCGGTTTTGGGGGGGTTGGGGTCGGTTTTTGAGGTTCAGTTTTTTGAGATGTTTTTTGAGGAAGCCATAACTATACTATTGTTATTTCAGAATAAAAATTATATGTTTCGACAGTCGCAAGTTCTCGTAACGTATTGAAATCATTCTCATCAATATTTCCTGAACCCAATTGGGGCAGTCAATGATTTCAAGATGTTGCAGATTTATTTTCAACTTTTTACTTTCAACTTTTCACTGTCGGGATATGTCTGAGCAGCTGAAATTTCTTTGTTTACTTTGAAAGCATTTTGCTATCATAAGCAGCCGCCAGAGGCAAATTCACCTGCTTTAACAGCCTCATCCGATGTGTTCTTAATATGCTGTCATCCGGTCTGGTGTCAATCAGACGGGAAAGATTGTCAATGGCATCATACCAGTATCCTTTTTCAGCATATACAGTATATAATTTATTTTTCGGCGTACTGCTCAGACGCTCTGATAATTCATCCGAAGGCGCAAGATATCTGATGGTGGCGCTTCCCAAGAAGTCAGCGGACCGTTCCTCCGGATCGGGGACAATGGCTAAAAACCATTCATACTCAACATCCGCTTTAAGTGTGATATTATAATCCGCAAGACTGATCTGATATACCCCCTCGTTGGTCGGTCCGTCAATATATGTTTCTAACACAGGCTCTTCAACTCTGGTTTCGTTCAGGGTAAATTCGATCTTGCCCGGCCAGGAATCAGAAATATACCATCGTAATGTCGGCTGACGATCAGATGTAAAACCAGTATGCTCAGATGCAAATGGGGACATTCGTGCTGGTATGGGAACCGATATTATCTCTGTTTCGGCTCCCCGGGTCAGTCCGCGACTCAGTCCGCGACTCAGTCCGCGGGTCAGTCCGCGACTCAGTCCGCGACTCAGTCCGCGGGTCAGTCCGCGACTCAGTCCGCGGGTCAGTCCGCGACTCAGTCCGCGACTCAGTCCGCGAGTCGTGCCACGACTTTCACCACCTTCTCTTCTTCTTATTTCCGCGTTTTTTGTCGGAAGCTTGTAAATCGGAGCATTCTCTACAGAAATACTTTGCCGTTCCTGTTGGTTCGTAGCAACTACCGAAGATGGCAGACAGATTGTAAATAAAAAACATGAAGCCAAAATCATTGTTACAAAGGTTACGCTACGGTTCTTTGAAAAAAAATTAAATTCCATAACCCCCTCCTTTTTTTAATAAGTTGGAATAAAAAGTCTGAGATATATCGCAAAAACTGCATTTATTTCATTACCTATTTTAACAAATTATATTATATTATATTTTATATATACACCTGATTTCTTAAAAACTTCCAAAATTATTGTTTGTAAACGTTCCGGAAGTCGTAATATCAATATAACATATTAAATAAAAAGAAAAAAATAAAAACAAAGAAGAATAAGCCTGTGGGGATTTGGTTGGCAAAGATCAGATCATTTTCGATAGGCCATTTATTGAAGTCGCTTATTTCAGACGGCAGGCAGAATATTTCCCAATATTTCCGAAAAACTTTGATTATGGCAGGATGACTTCAGGACTCTCAGTTTTTCTTCAGGAAAGCCTTAACAAGATGTATAATCTCATCCGCGGCATCCTCAAGAACATAATGGCCTGCGTCTGAGAATGTATGGACTTCCGCATGAGGAAACCGGCGCTGCCACTCTGCAAGATAGTCAGCGTCGAAAACAAAATCATGTTTTCCCCAGCATATGAGCATGGGAATGTTTGCGAGTTTATGCAGATTTTCATCCACAGACCTTACCAGCTTGTAACTCACATCCTTTTTATTTACGGGAATATCCTGAACAAATTTAAGCGTTGCAATCCTGTTTTTCCAAGAGTTGTAAGGCAATATCAGACCTGCTTTGACATCTCTGGGCAGTCCTTTGCAGGATGCCATAAACAATGCCCCATATGCAAAAAGATTAAACCCAAGCACCCCCAGTATTGCAAAAAGCTTCAAATTTCGGATAAGCCACAACCTTGCGGGAAGTCTTTTTCTCCCGGGCGGAAGAAAAGCGGCTGTGTTCATTATGATGATGCGGCTGATTCTTTCCGGATACCTCAGCGCATAAGCCATACCGATCATCCCCCCCCAGTCGTGGACAATCAGGTTGATTTTTTCTTTTAAATCAAGGTGGTCTAAAAGACTTTCAATATCATCCACACGGTTTTTCAGCTTGTAATCGTATTTTCCGACATCCGGCTTATCAGAAAAGCCGCATCCGATATGATCCGGTACAACAGTCCGAAATTGAGGTGAAAGTTTCTTTACCAGATTCCGAAAATAGAAAGACCATGTAGGATTCCCGTGAATCATCACCACCGGGTCTCCGGTGCCTTCATCCAGAAAATGATATTCAAAACCGTTTAAATCCATGAAATGGGATTTAAACGGATAAATACGGCGAAAAGCAAAAATATCCATTAGAAATCAGAAAAGTTTCGAGTTTCAAGTTTCAAGTTTCAAGTTTCAAGTTTCGAGTTTCAAGTTTCGAGTTTCAAGTTTCAAGTTTCAAGTTTCAAGTTTCGAGTTTCAAGTTTCAAGTTTCAAGTTTCGAGTTTCAAGTTTCAAATTTCAAGTTCCGAGTTTCAAGTTCCGAGTTTCAAGTTTCAAGTTTCGAGTTTCAAATTTCAAGTTCCGAGTTTCAAGTTTCAAGTTTCAAGTTCCGAGTTTCGAGTTTCAAGTTTCAAGTTCCGAGTTTCAAGTTTCAAGTTCCGAGTTTCAAGTTTCAAGTTTCGAGTTTCAAGTTCCGAGTTTCAAGTTTCAAGTTTCAAGTTTCAAGCCTCAAGCTACCATCTTACACCCAGCATCATACAGTTCAGGCCGCTGCCGATGCCAAAAAATCCGACCAGATCGTTTTTTGCAAGAAATTCACGTTCAGATGCAATGGCTGCCGTGATGGGAAGGGAGACAGTTCCGATATTTCCAAGATACTGGAATGTTGTAAAATCTTTTTCTTTTGGGATACCCACGGACTCAAGTATGGTTTTCTGATGGGCTGCTCCCACCTGGTGGCAGATAACTTTATCTGGCTTATCATCCGGTAATGAGAATTCTTTTTTAAATGCCCTGAATGTTTCTGTTCCAAGGGCCACACCATTTTGAAGCACACCAATGGAATCAGTTTGCATGACTTCAATGCCCTCAGCCGTTCTTCCCGCATCAGGCCCCCACATACAGAGTTTATGATGTTCTGCCGCACTCCTTGCAATACCGCCCATAAGCTGATGGCCCTGGCTGGAAACTGAGGCATCTGTCAGAAGGACCGCCACAGCCCCGGACCCGCCGGTCATGGTTGCAATGGTTTTTTTGAACAACTCCATGTCAGGATGCTTAAGGAGCCGCTCAATGGTGATATCAACGATCTGGCGCGAAGATTCACAGGAAACCACAAGACCGGCCCTGATCTGTCCGAGTTCAATGGCATTTGCGATATGGACCATTCCGTTTAAAATTCCCAGACAGGCATTTGAAATATCATAAACCTGAGTTTCAGGCACAAGTCCCAGTCCGTGCGACACGGCACAGGCAGTCGCAGGCTCCAAATTATCCCTGCAAACACCTCCGTAGATCAGCATACCAATATCCTGAACTGAAATATCTGAGGCTTCTATGGCTTTTTGACCTGCTGCCACTGCCCCCTCATACATTTTATAACCCGGATCCCAGAATCTGCGTTCATATATTCCGGTGATTGCTTCCAGTTGCCCTTTTTGCAGATGGAGTTTTTTATAAAGCGGTTCAAGACGCTCTTCAAGGTCTTCTGATGTGACAACATTGGGCGGAAGTTCATAGCCAAATGCGTTTATATAAACTTTTGAGTAATTCATATGACGTAATATGACAGGATGTATTTTATATTTTAAATAGTCATATCAAAAAGATACATCCGTTATTCTTCAAACAGAAAAACAAAAACCCCTTATCTCAGTAAAGAGAAAAGGGGTTAAAGGTTTGATTTATTATGGTGGAGGCGGCGGGAGTCGAACCCGCGTCCGGAAACATTCCACAATGGCATCTACATACTTAGCCCGAATTCTAAGATTCGCTTATGCAGGTCTCCTCCAGGCACGATACCTGATAAGCTATCCCGCAAAATTTTCACTTGTGCTGATGCAGGACTGTCAGAACAAGCTATCCTGCAAGTCGACGCCCTTGTCGAATCCGCAGGCTGGAAACGACAGGACGCTAGCCTTAAGCGGCTAGAGCGTATTCATAATCATCTGCGATTATGTTAATTCCCCCCGTTTTTACGAGCCGGAAGGAACTCGGTATGCAACCAAAGCTTCTTTGCCCCCGTCGAAGCCGTTTCGCCCCCTTTAAAAAAAAGATAAACTCAATGAAAAAGAACACATTTTGTATGACATAAAAATAAGTAATTTTTATTAAGTTGTCAAGCTTTTCCTCAGAAAAAAATAAGCCCCGCCTTTTAACTGAAAAATTTGCTTTGACATCAAATCCTCAGTGTTTATTTTTCAAATAAGCGACAACATACTCTCTATCATCTCGAATTTCTTATTTTTTTTGTATAATGGCAAATCCCAAGATAAACATCAAAACAAAAAAAGGAGAAAAAACATTGATTTGTTTGGGTGTGTCCCACCTTTTACATATCCGAAAAAATCAGCCACAAAGACACAAAGGAACCACGGAGAGACTTCGTGAAACTTTGTGTCTTCGTGCCTTCGTGGCAAAAAAAACGGCCGGTTCCGCTTTTCACATATCCGAAAAAATCAGCCGCAAAGACACAGAGACACAAAAGAATCACAGAGAGACTTCGTGAAACTTTGTGTCTTCGTGCCTTCGTGGCAAAAAAAACGGATGTGTCCCGCCTTTCACACATAAAACCTGTTCTTGTGTAAAAGGTGGGACATACCCGTTTATACCCGAAATAATTACGAACCATGTCCATTCAGTCATAAAAACACATAAAAAAATAAAAGTTTCAGAGTGTCACTAACACCTGACACCTGACACCTAACACGATCATAATACAGGAGGCAATGATGCGTTTTGACAAATTTACCATAAAATCACAGGAGCTTATCCAAAATGCCCAGGCCTCGGCCTCACAGCATAACAACCAGCAGATTGAGCCGGAGCATTTTCTCGGAGCCATGCTGGATGAGCCGGAAGGCATTGCCGGGGCCATGCTCCGTAAACTCGGTGTTTCCCCCAAAGGTGTGGCCCAGGACACGGCCATAGCCATTGACAAATTACCAAAAGTGAGCGGGGCAGGGGATAATTATCTTTCCAGCAGAGGCAAAAATGTTTTGGACGCGGCGTTTGCCGAAGCTGCAAAGATGAAAGATGAATATGTCAGCACCGAACATATTTTTCTGGCGATTTCAGATGAAAAAGAAGGGGAGGCTGCAAAAATTCTCAGACGCTACGGCGTGACACGGGAATCCATTTTAAAGGTCCTTATGGACATTCGCGGATGCCAGCGCATCACCGACCCCAACCCCGAAGAAAAATATCAGGCACTTGACAAATTCAGCCGTGATCTCACCGATCTTGCTCGTCTGGGCAAGCTTGATCCGGTCATCGGCCGGGATGATGAAATCCGGCGTATTGTCCAAGTGCTTTCCAGAAGAACCAAAAACAATCCTGTTCTTATCGGAGAGCCCGGAGTGGGAAAAACCGCCATTGTTGAGGGGCTTGCCCAGCGCATTATTGAGGGGGATGTCTCTGAGACCCTGAAAAACAGGCGTCTGGTTGCCCTTGATATGGGTGCGCTGATCGCGGGCGCAAAATATCGGGGAGAATTTGAAGACCGCCTGAAAGCGGTTTTAAAAGAAGTGGAGCGTGCCGAAGGGGAAGTCATTCTTTTTATTGATGAATTACACACTCTCGTCGGCGCGGGGGCAAGCGAGGGGGCAATGGACGCCTCCAACATGCTGAAGCCGGCCCTTGCCAGGGGAACCCTTCGCTGTGTGGGTGCGACAACGTTAAACGAGTATCGCAAATACATTGAAAAAGACGCGGCCCTTGAAAGGCGATTTCAGCCGGTTCTGGTCCGTGAGCCTACTGTGGAGGATACCATCTCCATTCTCCGGGGGCTGAAAGAAAAATACGAAGTTCATCATGGGGTGAAAATTAAGGATTCGGCTATTGTTGCGGCTGCGACCCTTTCCAACCGCTACATTTCAGACCGGTTCCTTCCTGACAAAGCCATTGATCTCATAGATGAATGCGCGTCCAAGCTCAGGATTGAAATTGACAGCATGCCTGTGGAAATTGACGAAGTTCAGCGAAAAATCACCCAGGGTGAAATTGAACGGGAAGCCTTGAAGAAAGAGTCTGATCCCGCGTCAAAAGAGCGTCTTGAAAAGCTTGAACAGGACATGGGGGCCATGAAGGATGAGCTTCTGAAAATGAAGGCCAGGTGGCAGAATGAAAAAGATATGATTGAAAACATCCGGCGGATTAAGGAAGAGCTTGAGCAGATTGGCATTGAAGAACAGCAGGCTGAAAGGGAAGGGAATTACGGAAGAGCAGCCGAACTGAAATACGGAAAGGTCATGGAACTGAACAAGCGTCTGGATGAGGCCAACAGAAACCTTGCCGAACTTCAGGAAACCAGCAAGATGCTCAAGGAAGAAGTGGATAATGAAGACATCGCCGAAGTCATATCCAGGTGGACGGGAATTCCGGTGAGCAAAATGCTTGAAGGGGAAAGAGAAAAACTGGTTTATATGGAAGACCGTCTCGGGGAAAGGGTTATCGGACAGAATGAGGCAATTGTGGCCGTGTCCAATGCTGTCCGCCGGGCGCGTTCCGGCCTGCAGGATCCAAACCGTCCCATTGGCTCTTTTATTTTCATGGGACCTACGGGCGTGGGAAAGACAGAGCTTGCCAAGGCCCTGGCTGAATTTATTTTTGACAGTGATCAGGCAATGGTCAGGGTGGATATGTCAGAATATATGGAAAAACATTCTGTGGCACGGCTTATTGGCGCGCCCCCGGGTTACGTGGGATATGAAGAAGGGGGATATCTGACAGAGGCGGTGCGGCGCCGGCCTTATTCCGTAGTTTTGTTTGATGAGATCGAAAAAGCCCATCCCGAAGTCTTTAATGTGCTGCTTCAGATTCTGGATGACGGACGCATGACCGACGGGCATGGACGAACCGTTGATTTTAAGAATACCATTATTATTATGACATCCAATGTGGGCAGCCAATGGATACAGGAACTCGGGGCATCCGCGCGTGAGGAGATGATAAAAAGGGTGACAGACGCTCTCCGGGCAAGTTTCAAGCCCGAATTCCTGAACCGGATAGATGAGACGATTATTTTTGAAAATCTTACCCAGGATCAGATCGGTGCCATCGTTGAAATTCAGATGAAGCGGCTCCGGAAGAGACTTGATGAAATGAAGATTGACCTTGTTCTTTCAGATGGGGCAACGTGTTTGCTTTCGGAAAAAGGATATGATCAGATATACGGCGCACGTCCTTTAAAACGCGCCATTCAGAAATATATTGAAAATCCGCTGTCTATGGAAATTCTCAAGGGAAATATTGCAGAAGGAGCGACCATAAGAGCCGATGCTGAGGGAGATGAAATTGTTTTTAAATGCGAATGATTAGTACCTGACCCAGTTCCGGAGTGCAAAAATTAAGCGTAGCGATTTTTTGCACCGGATATTTGAAGAATTCCGGCAGGATGCAAAAAACCGCTCCGCTTAATTTTTCAGGATGCAAAAAACCGCTCCGCTTAATTTTTGCACTCCGGATGATGGATAAGATGAGACCTGCGAGGTGAGTTCAATGGTCCCTTTCATTTCCCGTCGTCAGTCAGACCTTGTTTTGCCAACATCTCGCGCAGACGTTTAAGCTCGGCTTCGGCAGCTTCGGCACGCTGTGTTTCCGCTTCAGTCGAGGTCGGAAGCAACTGCCCTTCATCCGTGTAAAAGCGTAGCCAGAGCGTGTCAAGACGCTGATGCTCGCCCTCCCATGTTCCGAGCCATACACTGAGTTCCTTGCTCCGTAATCTTCCCCGGTCATCAGGTGTCAGTTCAACATATCCGCTCGGGGTCAGTTTCCAGCCATACAGCCGGTCTTCATCGGGATCATAACAGAAATATTCCCGGGTGCGAAAGATGCGCTCGTACAGGTTCTTTTTGAGTCCGAGGTCCGTTTTTATTGTTGACGCTGAAGCCAATTCCACGATCACATCGGGATATTGTCCGCCTTCTTCCCACAACACCCAGGCATCACGCTTACGGGTTCCGTCCGTATCTTTTACAACGAAAAAATCCGGTCCGCGGTAATCACGGTTTCTGACCTGTTGTACGCTGAAATAGATAAACATATTTCCGCCGACAAAATAATTCTGACGGTCACGCCACAACTGGTGAACCAGGTCGATCAGAAGATTCATTTGGATGCGATGCCAGTTTGTTTCCAATGGAATACCATCCTCCGTAGGCAGATCAAGCTCCTCAAGTCTTTTCAGAGCAGCTTCGATTCCGGTCTGCTCGCTGTGGCCGGAGATATCATCTTCATAAACTGCCGCGTGCTGAAGAGCCGACATAAGACCTCCTTGTTTTAATTTTAAAGAATAAATATTGCATTTACCATATTGGAAATATAATAAAAATAGGAGGATGTGTCAAGTCTGTTTCCAAGGATCGTTTTTTTGCCTGCCTCTGAATCATTCAGATTCAGAACTCGGCAGCAGGAGAACCGACTGGCAATTTATTGGTGGATCAGGCTTTTTTCACAAAAATGATAAATTCTTTGTTCCCCTTGGGCCCGAGTATCGGAGAGGGGATGACAGATTTGCAGGAAAGGCCCACGTCGGTAAAGAAATCCCAAAGCGAACGGATGACCTCATCATGCAGCGAGGTGTCACGTACCACGCCGCCTTTTCCTACTTTGCCCTTTCCCACTTCAAACTGAGGCTTGATCAGAGCGAGAATTTCTGCCTCCGGTGTCATAAATTTGAGAACCGCGGGAACAACAATTTTAAGCGAAATAAAGGAAGTATCTATGGTAACAAGATCAGCAGGCCCGGGAAGGGTTTCAGCAGGCATATAGCGGATGTTTGTCCGTTCGATAACAACAACCCGCGGATCCTGCCTCAGTTTCCATGCCAGTTGCCCATATCCCACATCCACGGCAAATACGCGCTCCGCGCCATGCTGAAGCAGACAATCTGTAAAACCGCCTGTGGACGCGCCCACATCAAGACAGACAAGCCCGTTTACCTTTATATCAAACGCGTGCAGGGCCGCTTCAAGTTTAAGACCGCCTCTGCTGACATAAGGAATATCCTCTCCCTTAATCGTTATCGCACCATCTCCCGAAACCAGCGACCCGGGCTTATCCACTGGCTGATGATTTACCAGAACCTTCCCTGCCATGATCAACGCTTTGGCCCGTTGTCGGCTTTGCGCCAGTCCTTTTTCCACGATGACCAGATCAAGCCTTTTTTTCTTTGGGTGAGTTGTCATTTGTGATTTGTGATTTGTGATTTGTGATTTGTGATTCGTGATTTGTGATTCGTGATTTGTGATTTGTGACTTTGTCATTGTTACAATGAACCATTCAACAAGCTGAAAATTAAATAAAAATCATATCCTCACCTCTCACTTCTCATTTCTCACTTCCCAACAGTTTTCTGGCCGCGTCTGCGATGGCGGGTGCGTCAATGCCGTATTTTGATCTGAGGAATTTCTGGGGACCGTGTTCGACAAATGTATCTGGTATGCCGATACGTTCAAGCTGAAAATTGGTTACGCCTTGGTCACACAGACATTCCAGGACTGCGCTTCCGAATCCGCCGTCGCGTACATTTTCTTCTACGGTGATCATCCGGGGTATTTTTCTGGCAAGGGAACAAATCAGTTCCGAGTCAAGTGGCTTTACAAAGCGGCTGTTGACCACTGTGGCGGATATTCCCTGTTCTGTCAGTTGTGAGTGCGCGTCAAGGGCATCGTTGACAGAACTTCCTACGGCCAAAATAAGAATATCGTCTCCATGTCTGAGAATTTCCCCTTTTCCCACAGGGACAGGAACAATATTTTCTTCTATATCAACGCCTGTTCCGATTCCTCTCGGATAGCGGAACGCAATGGGGCCGTCATGCCCAAGGGCCGTGACAAGCATTTTGCACAGTTCGTTTTCATCTTTCGGAGCCATAATCACCATGTTAGGAAGGCTTCTGAGATAAGACAAATCAAACAGCCCCTGATGGGTAGGCCCATCTTCTCCCACAATGCCGCCTCTGTCAAGTGCAAATACCACCGGAAGGCGCTCTATGCACACATCGTGCAATATCTGATCATAAGCACGCTGTAAAAAGGTGGAATATATGGCAACAACGGGCCGAAATCCTTCAGCGGCCATTCCTGCTGCAAAGGTGACACCATGCTGTTCGGCAATTCCCACGTCAAAAAAGCGATCCGGATAGGTCTCTGCAAAATTTGTAAGCCCTGTGCCTTCCGGCATTGCCGCGGTAATGGCAACAAGCTTTTTGTTTTCCTCAGCCAGTCTGACCATAGCTTCGCCAAAAACCTTGGTGTAAGTGGGAACCGTGCTGCTGTCCGGGCATTCACCTGTTTCGATATTGAAACATCCGACACCGTGAAAATGAACAGGATTTCTTTCAGCAGGCAGATACCCCTTTCCTTTTTTAGTGGTAACATGAAGCAGCACCGGCTCTCTGAGTTCTTTGATATTATTCAGTATGTTGATAAGATGGCTCAGACGGTGTCCGTTTATGGGGCCGAAGTATTCAAAATTAAAAGCTTCAAACAGCATCCCCGGTGTCACAAAGGTCATGAAAGATTCTTCCGAACGTTTTGCAAGCTGATAAATATCATCACCGATTTTAGGCAAAGATTTAAGAAAATCCCCGATTTCCTTTCTCAGACTCTGCATTTTTTTTGCTGAAAACGTGCGGCTTAAAAAAGAGGACAACGCTCCCACATTGGGAGAAATGGACATATCATTATCATTTAATATTACAATAAGATCCTTGCCGCGGTCTCCGGCCTGGTTCAGCCCCTCATAAGCCAGCCCCGCTGTCATGGAACCATCCCCGATCACGGCAATCACTTTGGATTTCTCTTTTTTCAGACATCTCGCGCAGGCAATCCCGACACCGGCTGATATGGAAGTACTGCTATGCCCCACTGTGAAAGCGTCATAAGGGCTTTCACTCATGCGGGTAAACCCGGAAATTCCCCCGTGCCTGCGAAGGGTGTCAAATCGGTCTCTGCGTCCGGTCAGAAGCTTATGCGTGTAGGCCTGATGCCCCACATCCCAGATAATTTTATCTTCAGGGCTATTAAAAACATAGTGGAGAGCAATTGACAGTTCAACAGTACCAAGACTTGGAGCCAGGTGTCCCCCGTTTTTGGATACCACCTCAACAATAAATTTGCGTATCTCCGCGGCAAGCATCGGAAGCTCTGAAGGAGAAAGACGCTTCAGATCTGCGGGGGAATTAATTTTTTCTAAAAAACTCAAAATGATAACTCCTATTTTGATTGAAAATTGACGATGTTACAGCTTTTTTAAAAATGTTTTTAAGAGAAGCAGAATTGTACTTCCCGCAACACTCTTGTTAAACGACCATGAAATTTTTTTCATCGGTGTATTTTTATGACAAAGATTATAAAAAATTTTATCCGGCCTAATGAAGAAGGTTCATGCCATGGTTGAAACTGAACTTCTTTTTATCCTGTTTTTTTATAAAAACAAAGGAAAAAGTCAATGGGGCGGAGAAGGTATTTCAGGGGTGGCAATGACCTGCTTTTAAGATACGCCGTTTTCGTATCATAACAATAGTTCTAACAGGTTATAAAAAGAATTACACATAAAAAATTAATCTGATTATAAACAATACCGTTCGGCACGATTTTTGCATACATTTGTAACTAACTGAATTCATATATCCGGAAAACTGAAATCCCGAAATGTCCGCCGGGCGTTTTTCGGAAACAATTTCTCCAAAATGCGGAAATGCCGGGCATTTCCGTCCGGCTATGCAAAAATCATGCCGAACGATATTGGATTATAAAATAAAAATATTCAGCAGATCGAAAAATTTTTATTACGGCTGTAAAACCACACCTATCTCATTTTATCATAATTGATTCGTAGTTAATAACTAAGGATAACAGCTATATATCCTGACGAATAAAAATCAGTCCTTATTAAATTTTATCTGTGTGGCGCATGACCGCAACGATTATGACGGGCCGGAGCGTCAGACCTGCGAGGTTTTGAAAACCTCTTTTTAGCGTTTCCTCGTAATAATATAAGTTGCGAGGGCGCGAAGCGGATCAGATTTGCTATCAAAAATATCAAGCGATTGCAACGCATTGTTTATCATATTTTTTGCCGCTTGTTTGGATTTTTCAATTCCCATGACAGAAGGATAGGTACTTTTTTCCCGGATTTTATCCGTTCCGACAGCTTTGCCCAGCACCGCGGGATCCCCTTCAATATTCAGAATATCATCCATGACCTGAAAAGCCAGTCCGATATTTTTTGCATAAATTCTGAGATGTTCAATCTCTCTGGCCGTTCCCCGGCCTAATATGGCCCCGGAAGTTACAGACGCTTCAATCAGCGCGCCAGTTTTCAAGGCATGTATTTTTTCGAGCGCGGCTGAATCAAGTTCAACACCTTCCGAAGCAACATCTCTCATTTGCCCTTCTATCATCCCCTTGTATCCCACAGCGCGTGTAAGGATATTTATCACTTTAAGTAATTTTGATGCGTGATGCCCTGTGCTGTCTGACGAAAGGACCTGAAAGGCCAGCGTGAGCAGGGCATCCCCGGTAAGAATCCCTGTGGCTTCGTCATAAGCAATATGACACGTGGGTTTCCCCCTTCGCAGATCATCATCATCCATGGCAGGCAGATCATCATGAATTAAGGAATAGGTGTGAATCATTTCAATGGCACAGGCCGCTGTCAGAACATCTTCAGCCTTTCCCCCGACAGCCTCGGCCCCGGCAATGCACAGAACAGGTCTGATGCGCTTTCCGCCTGCCATGAGAGAATATCTCATGGCCGCTGATATCCGGGTTGAATCCTGTTTCAGAATTTCATTCAGAGCGTTGTTAATCTGTTTATTTTTTGAAGTAAGATATGAATTCAGGTCAAACATATTTAAAATCCGGTTGATAATTGATAATTGATAACTGATAATTGATAATTATCAAATTTTGGTCTTACTTTTATGCTTCGTTGCAAGACTTGGGCATGACTGTTTGTGGCAAATGATTCGGTTTTGCCAAGGATTTGCGATGGTTCGGAAATCCCGATTTTTTAATCCTTTTCTGATGTGAAAGGCTGTTCAGAAACATTTCCCTCCAGATCCTCCAACAGAATGGTGACCTTTTTTTCTGTTTCATCCAATTTTTCAGAACAAAACTTTGAAAGCTGCATCCCCTCTTCAAATTTTTTCATGGCTTTTTCAAGAGGCAAATCTCCGCTTTCAAGCTCCTGTACGATTTTTTCCAGTTGTTTCATTGCTTTTTCAAATGTCTGTTTTGTCTGTCTGGCCATTATTTGATTTTCCTTCCACGCTGCACGTTAAAATTCCCTTTGCAAGTATCACTTCAAGATTCTGTCCCTTGTTTACCGTTTCCGAATTCGTGACAACCCGGGCATCCGGAATGGTTCTCGTGATGCTGTATCCCCTGGACAGAATTGCGACAGGGCTTAAAGCGTGTAATCTGTCAGCCCGCCAGGAAAGGCGTTCACGTTTTTGGCGTATGCTGTTTATAAACGCTCTGACAAGGCGGGTGCCAAGATCATCTGTTTTCAATCTCAAATCCTGTATTTTTCGGCTGGGATGGGTCAGTTTTTCTGAAATTTCGTTTAAAAGTGAACGCTGGCGCTCAATATATCTGTAAAACCTCATTTTTAAACTCATTGAAAGCCTTATGCATTCCCGTGCAAGATCATCCTTTAACGGAATAACCAGCTCGGCCGCGGCCGAAGGGGTTGAAGCACGAATATCCGCAACAAAATCACAGATGGTAAAATCTGTTTCATGCCCCACAGCCGAAATAATAGGAATTTTTGACGCGAACACAGCTCTTGCCACAATTTCCGAATTAAAAGCATGGAGGTCTTCTAAAGATCCACCGCCTCTGCCAAGGATTGCCACATCCGAATCTTCCCGGCGATTTAAAAGCTCAATACCCGCGACAATTTCCATGTCCGCTCCCTGGCCCTGGACCTTAACTGGTACGATTTCAATATGAACATTTGGAAATCGTCTGTTCACAATCTTTAAAACATCATGAACAACCGCACCGGTAGGTGAGGTGATCACGCTGATTTTTTTAGGTAAAAAAGGTAAATACTTTTTATGTTCTTTATCAAAAAGCCCTTCAGCGGAAAGGCGGGCTTTGAGCTGCTCAAAAGCCACTTGCAGTGCGCCGACTCCCGCAGGTTCCAAATATTCAAGGATAATCTGATAGTTGCCCCGGGGAGCATAGACACTTAGCCTGCCGAGGCCCGTCACATTCATTCCGTCTTCAAGGTCAAATTTTAAATTTCGGTTCTGACCGCGAAACATTACAGCACTTATCTGAGCATTTTCATCCTTTAATGTAAAATAGAAATGCCTGGAAGCCGGCATACGAAAATTGGAAATTTCCCCGAAAATCCAGATAAAAGAAAAATTTTCCTCAAGTAAGGATTTAATATCAGCGGTAAGCTCTGAAACAGTGTAAATTCTTTGTTGCATATTCATATGAAAAGGTGCTAAGTGTTAAATGTCAGCTGTTAAGTGTCAGGTATTAAGCGTCAAGTGTTAAGAAACAATAGAAATTTTTCATACTTTGTTGTGACCCTGGGGTATGACCATTATGAAAAGATTATCATGGTTAAAAATTTCATTCAATCTTTTTTGATTTACATCACCAATTCATTGACTTTTTTTTATGATTATGTGAAAGAGGTATATCATAATAATAGAAAATTGAATATGCCAAATTAGGGTTGAATCCAGTGAAGCTATTTGAAATACGAAATATTTTAAAAGCAGAGATTCTGACAGGAGAGGATCAGCTAAATAAAACATTATTTGCAGGCGGGGGAGCAGACCTGATGGGAGATGTGCTGGCCGCAGTCGCAAAGGAAGCTGTTTTGCTTACAGGACTCACGACTGAGAATGTCATCCAAACTGCTAAAATTGCAGAAGTTGGCGCAATTGTTTTTGTAAGAGGTAAAAGACCAGGCAAAGACGTTATGAGGCTGGCAAGGTCCTATGGCCTGCCCATTCTGCTGACCCGCTATTCATTGTTTGTGGCAAGCGGACGTCTTTATATGAACGGGTTAAGAGGAATTGACGGGTCGTGGTAGTTGGAAACTGGAAACTTGAGACTGGAAATTTGAAACTGGAAATTTGAGACTGGAAATTTGAAACTGGAAATTTGAAACTGGAAACTTGAGACTGGAAATTTGAGACTGGAAATTTGAGACTGGAAACTGGAGACTGGAAACTGGAAATTAAGAATTGAGAACCGGATTCGAGTTTTCGGATTCCGGTTTTCAGTTTTCGGATACCAGTTTTGGCAGCCCTGCACAGATAATTATGAATCAGATTCAGTGTCTTGGCATTCTGAGAACTGAACGGGATTTATCACTATCTTTGCAGCACTATCCCAAATTTCAAATTTCAAATTTCAAATTTCAAGTTTCCAGTTTCCAGTCTCAAGTTTCAAATTTCAAGTTTCAAGTTTCAAATTTCAAATTTCAAATTTTTTATAAATTTTAGGAGTGTCAAGTATGATAGAAGCAATTTGTATGATGGGAGGTTTGGGAATTGTCGTGGGGGTTGGTCTGGCCGCGGCATCAAAAATCTTTTACGTATATGTTGACCCTAAAATAGAGGCGGTCGAAGGAGCGCTTCCGGGGGCCAACTGCGGCGGTTGCGGCTTTCCGGGTTGCAGTGCCAATGCGGAAGCAATTGTGGCTGGCAAAGCTTCCCCGAATTCCTGTGTTGCCGCAGGGCCGGAGGTTGCCGAGGCGATTGCCGCCATACTGGGCGTGGCGATTGAAGCAAAAGAGCCTGACATTGCAAAACCCGGTTGTACTTTTGGGGTGCAGGATGCCGATATAAAATATATTTATAATGGTCTGAGCGACTGCAGGGCAGCTGCTCTCCTCAGCGGCGGCATGAAAGTCTGTTCCGTGGGATGCCTCGGACTTGGCAGTTGTGCAAAAGCATGTCCGTTTGACGCAATTACAATGGGGCCGGAAGGTCTTCCTGTGGTTGATGAAGAAAAATGCACAGGCTGCGGGACTTGCGAGCGGGTGTGTCCGAAACATATTATCAATCTTTCATCCGTCACAAGGCGCATTTTGCGTGAATACACCACAGAAGAATGCACCACCCCCTGTCAGAGAGCCTGTCCTGCGGGAATTAATATACGGGAATATATCCGGCAGATTACGCTGGGGGATTATCACCGTTCTGTTCAGGTGATCAAGGAGCGGAATCCTTTTCCCACAGTTATTGGCAGAATTTGTCCCCGGCCCTGTGAAACAGAATGCAGACGTCAGTTTGTGGATGAACCTGTTGCCATAAACTTCCTGAAACGGTTTGCCGCGGATTTTGAAAAGGAAAGCGGGAAGAGAATCCTGCCTTATAAAGCCCCGGACACAGGTCGAAAACTCGCTGTGATCGGCGGCGGTGTGGAAGGACTGTCGGCTGCTTATTTCACAGCCCGTCTGGGCCATGAACCGACCGTGTTTGAAGCAACTTCAAAACTGGGAGGACTGCTTCGAAGCGCCATTGCAAAAAACCGGCTTTCTGATGAGATCCTGGACTGGGATATCGAGGGTATCCTTGAAATGGGGGTGACAGTTGAAAGTGAAAATACCTTGGGAAAGGATTTCACCATTGATTCGCTTTTGGAACAGGGATTTGAAACCGTTCTTCTGGCCTCGGGGGGATGGGACAGCCGTCTGACCCGCGGGGGAGCGAATATCGTGGAACAAACTGTTCCGGGTACGTTTCTGCTGCTGGACCTTATCAAATCTGATGATAAAATTCCGTACAGAGCTGAATTTGTCATTGTCGGCGGGGAAAAACTTGCCCTTGATGCGGCCGAAAAAATCCGCAAAGACCTTGGTGTGACGAATATAACCATCCTGTTCCGGGAAACACGGGAATACAGTCCTGTGGAAGAGACTGAAATTAAAGCCTTTGAAGAAAAGGGCGGTAAGATTATTTTTAATGTCGGAATCAATCGTCTTTTTGGTGAAGGGGACTGTCTGACCGAACTGGAATATATTGAACTTGATACTTCCGAAAAGAAGATAATTCCTGCGAAAAACCTGTTTATGGCATCCGGACGATTTCCCGAAATGATCTTCACTCGTGATTCAAGACTGGCTGAAACAGAAACCCCTGAGGCTTCTGAAGCGGATAAAACCCCTTCAGGACCTGTCCTTTGGGAAGGCAGACCTCCTTACAAACAGCCTGCGTGCAGTGATGAAATCGGCCTGTTTTCCGAAGGGGATGTGCTGACCGATTACAGTGCCGCTATAAGAGCCATTGCCGCAGGACGACGGGCAGCCGCTTCCATGCATCAGATTATGTACGGACTTCCTTTGGATTTGTCTGAAAATGTGATCAAACCCGGATCCGTTATACAAAATATTGATCATGTTGAAAATGTTCTCCCAAATCCGCGTCAGATCATGCCATTAAGCAGCACAAAAGAACTGGCAGCAGGCGGGGAACTTGAAAAAGGATTTACAGAAGAAATGGCACGGGCCGAAGCCTCAAGGTGTCTCCAATGCGGACTGATCTGTTATGAACGTTCGGAAAACGTAGCAGAAAAAAAAGAAGCAGTGACCGCTTAATCTCGGTAATCATACCTCGGACTTCCGGAGTTTTTTAAGCTTCGGAAGTCTTGATAGTAGGGTGACCCACCGACAAATGATGGGTCTCCGTAAAGGAAAAAGCCGGGTTTCTTTCCGATAATGTTTCATATCTGTCAGGGGAAGAAACCCGGCTTTTTTTCCCGGAATGATGCGTCTCGGAAAAGGAAAAAAGCCGGCTTTCTTTCCGATAATGTCTAATATCTGTCAGGGGAAGAAACCCGGCTTTTTTCCCGAAATGATGCGTCTCGGAAGAAGGAAAAAGCCGGGTTTCTTTCCGATAATGTCTAATATCTGTCAGGGGAAGAAACCCGGCTTTTTTTCCGGAATGATGCGTCTCGGAAAAGGGAAAAAGCCGGGTTTCTTTCCGATAATGTCTAATATCTGTCAGGGGAAGAAACCCGGCTTTTTTCCCGAAATGATGCGTCTCGGAAGAAGGAAAAAGCCGGGTTTCTTTCCGATAATGTTTCATATCTGTCAGGGGAAGAAACCCGGCTTTTTTTTTCGGATGATACTTAATCCTCGTAATTTTGTTCTCTCCTGCCGGACGGCAGAGTACTGTCACAACCCACTTAATTTATGAGAAGTTTGCTCAGAAAAGGTTATAAAGCCTGTCCTTGGCGTATTGCTTACCGCACAGGTTCTGCTGTTTCCCGGAACAAGCCGCTCAATATTCTCCATGATTTTTATATCCCCGTGCTGGAGCGTTCCGTGTGCTATGACCGTATGGGCGGATATTTCGGTCCTGCCTCTTTGGCAGCCGCGTCACAAGGATTTTCCGCTTTTTTCGCCAACAAGGGAAAGGCACGGTTTGTTGTGTATGCAGATAAGAAACCGGAAACTGGAAACCGGAAAATCGAAGACGAACTGAACGCTGAATTGGATCACCCCGGGAGCTGGTCCGAAAATGTCCGAAATGGTGTTCAGCTTTTAGGGAGTCTTGTTCGCGAAGGCATTTTGGACATCCGGGTGGCGTTCCGTATCCATGTCCAAAGCGGAGAATGCCTGTCTGCTGACACTGTCGCGGACGGCTATATCCGTGAAAAGCTGGGTATCTTCACCGATGTTCTCGGAAACCGCATTTATATTTCAGGCGCTCTGAATGAATCCCGGACAGCCCTCGCTGTAAATACCGAAAGTATTGATGTCCACTGTGACTGGAAAGAGGAAACGGAATATCTTCGGGTGCAGGAAGCAGCACAATCGTTTGAGATTCTCTGGAATGACAGAAACCCCGCATTCCGGGTGCGGATACTTCCTGAAGCGGTCCGTAAGCGGCTGGTTAAGATCGCAGACACGGCCAAACATCCCAGGGAGATTGACGGTTCCCGCCCCGTGTTTTCGGAGGTCGCCTCGCCCTCTCCCACGGAACTTTTAGGTTTTGCCTTCATTAAAGACGGTCCGAGGCTTCCCGGTGGACGATTTACAGGAATGGAAACATCACTGGTCGCGCCCTGGCCGCATCAGGAAATTGTGGCAAAGCGTCTGATTTCCACCTGGCCCTTCAGTTATCTGCTTTGCGACGAGGTAGGACTTGGAAAAACCATCGAGGCAGGTCTGGTGATTCGTTCTTTATATCTTTCCGGCCTTGTCAGGCGGGTACTTATCGCAGCACCTGCAAGCCTTACGAAACAATGGCAAAGGGAGATGTCAGGGAAGTTTCTGATGCCCTTCGCATGTGCGCTGGGAGGCATGCCGCCCCGGCATGAAGTTCTCCTGCCGTTTAAATCTCAGGCATCATCAGCATCCCTGTATTCTCCGAACCTCAGCATTATTTCAACGGGGCTGCTTGTGAGACCCGGACACAAAAAAGCGCTTAAACTTGCGGAAAATTTTGACCTGGTTCTTGTGGATGAAGCGCATTACGCGCGGCAGACAAATTCGACCCGGGGATACAGAGCAGCACCCCGGTTTAACAGACTGTATAAAATCATTTCCGAACAACTGCGTGCCAAAACAAAATGCCTGCTTCTGGCGACCGCAACACCTATGCAACTGCATTCCTCAGAAGTCTTTAATCTTATTCGTCTGACTTGGCGGGCAGGGGCGTTTCAGGAGAGTCCGGGACTGGCAAATTTCTATTATGATATTTTAGGCCGACTCATCCGGGGGATGCCCTTGTCTGAAGAAGAATGGTCTTTTTTTCGCAAGGCAATGTCAGATGTGGAAAGGCATGATCCCAATTATTATGCATATCTCCGGGACACGGTGACAGATGGCCGTATTCGCACTTCCGTGCGGCGATGGCTTGAACATCGCCGCACCCCTCGTGACAGAGAACTGAAAGGTATTCAACGGCTTATATTTTCAGGTGCTCCCCTTTCCAGAGTGATGCTCCGGCACAGCCGCTCCCTCTTGGAAATCTATCAGGGAAAGCATCGGCTGAACGCCAATCTCGCGGAGCGGATTATCCTTCCGCTTCCCAAAATAACATTCACAGATCAGGAACAGATCTGTTATGATCAGTTGGAAGCATATTGTCGAAAACTCAGCCATGAGATTATTCACAACGGAGATAAAAAACAACAAATTTCATTGGGATTTTATCTCAGTTTTTTGCGGCTTCGCTTTGCCTCGGGTTTGTTCGCGATCAGGCGGACTCTGGAACGCCGTCAGGACCGGGTTCAGTCCACATTGGAATTTTTATCGGGAAAAAATTTCTTTTTTCGTTCCCGGACATTGGCATGTAAACGAGGAGACCAAGGACAACAGCCAGATATGGAAGATATTCCGGAAGAAAGTGATGATGGCGCGGAAATCGTGGGAAAGCTTCTTCAGCATCGGAATAAAGAAGATCTGATATGGGAATATGAGCATTTATCGTTTATGCTGGATACCTTGTCCGACCTTTCAGGCAGGTCTTCCAAAATGACCGCACTTTTGGGTATTTTGGATAAAAGGAGACTTTCCGGGCCCGGACGCATCCGGCAGACGGTTATTTTCACGCGGTTTTATGATACGCTTACGGATATTGTTGAGAGACTCCGGCGTATTGATCCGAATATGCGTATCAGCACATTTTCAGGACAAGGGGGGCAGATTTCAGACTTTCAAAATTTCAAAGACTCAGGATATCCGGAACTGATTTCCACTGACCGGGAAGAAGTCAGACGCGGGTTTTTAAACAAAGAGACGGATATTCTGGTGTGTACGGACGCGGCCGCCGAGGGACTGAACCTTCAGACCGCGGACCTGCTGATTAATTTTGATCTTCCGTGGAACCCTATGAAGGTTGAACAGCGTATCGGGCGAATTGACCGTATCGGCCAGACCCATGAAAAGGTATATGTTTGTAATTTATGTTATGCAGGTTCTGCCGAAGAAATCGTCTATGGCCGGCTTCTCAGCCGACTTGCCCGGGCAGGTGATATTGTAGGAATCCAACAGATGTCCTTATTACCTGTCACCCGGGATGATTTCAAAAATCTGGCTGAGGGAAAACTCAGCGAGGCTGAATTGGAAAAAAAAGCCAGAAAAGAGGCAAATTTGGTACAAAAGCAGTCTGCACGCAGAGAAATTTCCCCTGAGGAACTTTACCATATTTATCTTCGGCTCAGAAGAAAGAGTACGGAGGACAGAAACACATCCCCCCTCACGCCTGATACGATCTGGAAGGTTCTGTCCGGTTCATCATATTTGCGCGATATCGGGTGTACGGTGTTCTCTGATAAAAGTAAAAAAGCCATAAGTCTCAGAAATATTCCCGGTATTTCGGACGGAACCATTCTGACAACCTCCCGCAGAACCTTTGAATACGGACTGAAAGGCATTAATGGAAAACTTCATTTTGGTTCTTACGGGGATCCTGTGTTTGACGCTGTTCTGAATTATATGTCAGAATCCCACATGCCAGGATGTATCCGACGGCTGGAAACTGAGGTTTCGGAATGCAATGGGCGAATGGCGGCTTATGCGGTCGCGTGTTCTGATTCGGACGGACATGCAAAAACAAAGCTTGTGACAGCTTATGATGATCTTGAGGGCTTGAAAATCAATGAATCAGCCATATTAACGAAAGCAGATATTGGTCCTTTGCAAAAAAAATTAAAAGCACTGGCTCAGGCGGAATTCAGACACATCCGTATTTCAGGACACATTGAATCCCTGAACAAAAAGGCAGCTATCTCACAAACTGTTTTACATTACATGATTATCCGTTCACTGATGCAACTGAGGCAGAAATTCGGAACAGGGGAAGAATTTTTTCAGGCCGAGGTCAGAAGTATTGAGGAGAGATATAAAAACGAAGATTTTCAGCAGATAGCGGACCTTGAAAAGGAAAAAGTTCAGAAACTTCAGGGAGTGCTTTTTGATATTCAGATACCTTATTCGGGAAACAAAGCCATCATAAAAGCGCCTGTATTTTTGATAATGACCGCTTTGGATACTGTGTGCCAGTTGGCGAACCGGATGCGCAGAAAGAAATCTGATCTGCTGACGATTGAAGTATTAAGCCGGATAAATCGTGAAATGAATAAATTGTTAAGCATATTGAGCTGATTTGTGACCGACCAGACATCCGGAGTGCCAAACTGCAAGTTCGGCACTCCCTGTTTCCGGTTTTGACCGCCGATTCTTAGGCTAATGTCAGCACATCGAAAATTACCTTATTGCAATTCCGGCTTTCTGTAATTATATTGTATCTACAATGTCTAAACAATATAAACGGAGGATTGAACAATGCAGACTAAAATTCAGAAATGGGGAAACAGCCTTGCCCTGCGAATACCCAAAGCTTTTGCCCTGAATGTGAATATTGAAAAAGAAACAGTGGTCGAGTTGTCTCTGGACAGCGGGAGAATTGTTATCACACCTGTTTCCGCACCCGGCTATACACTTGAGGAACTCCTGAATGGGGTTTCCGAAAACAGTCTGCACGGAGAGACAGATACCGGTGACGCGGTGGGAGAGGAGGTCTGGTAATGAATTATGTGCCTGACAGGGGGGATGTCGTTTGGATTAACATGAATCCGAGGGCAGGGCATGAGCAGGGAGGAAAACGCCCGGCTCTGGTATTATCGCCAAAAGCGTATAACGGAAAGGTGAGGCTCGCCCTGTTTTGTCCGATAACAACACGGGTGAAGGGCTATCCGTTTGAGGTTGTGATTCCCGAGGGATGTGGTGTGTCCGGCGTAATTCTGTCAGATCAGATAAAAAGTCTTGACTGGCGGGCAAGAAACGCAGACTTGGCCTGCAAACTTCCGGATGAGGTGACGACAGATGTGATGAAAAAGCTGGGTACACTTCTGATTGGGCTGACATGAGGAGAAAATTTTTTATGATGATAACGAATTTAGGGGTGAGGCCGAGACTGGCAAGCCCCGTAGGGGCAGCATGTACAGGGGCTACAAACATGCCGCCCCTACAGGGCTTTACCGGCCTCCCCTAAATCCGTTATCATCAGAAGATTTTTATCATACCAAGGCAAATTAATGGCTTATGTGATAGCATAATACTGGCAAAAAACAAAAAAGGGGATACAGCCTGAACTGTAACCCCCTTGGTTTTTATGGTAGGCACGATTGGATTTGAACCAACGACTTCTACCGTGTCAAGGTAGCGCTCTCCCCCTGAGCTACGCGCCTGTATTTATATAAAATAAAAAACAGCTTTCACAAAAGCCATTCCTCATTTCCTAAAAATAAATTAATATCATCTTTCTTTTTTATTGTCAAGAAAAAAATAACAGCAAATTTGTTCATGGCCGCGCCTTATAGGATATCATCTGAAAACTCATGCAACATTCGTTCTTTTTCAATGAAATCTCATAAACATATCATCAGGATATATCATATCTTCAAAAAATTCCAGTTGGTCATTCTGATCACTCGCTATGGTGCAGCGTAAGCTTAAAGCGCAATATTTTTTACAAACCGGATCATTTATGCTGAAATCACCAAAACATCCTACATGATCATCAAAAACGACTTTGCTTACTGATTTTTTTTTCATTCTGAATCCTTTTTTGCTTCCAATAACGAAAGCATTTCTTTATGAATTTTACCGTTAGTTGCCAGGATTTCCTTTTTGTCAACCGTAAACGGCTTGTTTGAAAAATCCGTTACCATTGCTCCGGCTTCCTTTGCAATCAGCATCCCCGCCGCAGTGTCCCAAGGGTTCAGATTTTGTTCCCAAAACCCGTCAAACCGTCCGCATGCCATAAAACAAAGGTCAAGTGCGGCAGAACCGAGCCTTCGGACTCCCTGAGACGCTTTCAGGCAATTGGAAAAGCGGGCCAGCAAGGAAGGAAATATCTCTTTTAAATTATAAGGGAAACCTGTTACCAGCAAGCTTTCTGAAATTGTTGCTGTGTCTGACACGCTTATGGGTCGGCCATTTAATTCAGCCCCCTTCCCTGTGACGGCGGTAAAAAGTTCTTCGCTCACGGGGTTCAGGACAATACCCGCAACAATGTCTGAATTTAAGGCAAACCCTATGGAAACAGAGAACAGACCGAGTTGATGTGCAAAGTTTGTTGTACCGTCAAGCGGATCAATAATCCACTGATAATCACCTGCACCTTCTTTCAGACCACTTTCCTCAGCCAGGATGGAATGATTTGGAAATGTTGCTCGAATGGTTTCAATGATTAATTTTTCCGAGCCGATATCCGCCTGAGTAACAAGATCAATAGCCCCTTTTTTGTTTACTTCAAGGGAACCGCCAAAATAAGAGCGAAGTACTCCCCCTCCTCTGTAAGCAGCAGCGATACCGACTCTTTTTACAAGTTCCAGATCCATAATTTCAAAATACTATATCTATTTTATTGGGGATGTCAACCCAAATAATTATTTTATGATGGGAGGATCGTGTGAGTATTCGTTTTCATCCTTAATAAAATCAACGGATTTATGCTGACAGTTCAGGACGCTGTTTTGCCATTTAAATTACAGCGGTTTTCCTGCATTTTTTGTTTTGGTATGATAAAATTTCTTCGGCTTAAAGATAAACCATCTAAAAATTCCAGTTTTTTCTACTCTTTTTTCGTCCGATGTTATTCCTTCCCTCCCCCCTTCGACAAGCTCAGGGAACAGCGTGTCCTTCGAATTGCCGGGCTGTTTTCTTCAAGCATCCCTGCGGGACTGAATAAATCGTGTATGCTCGGACCTGCCTCGGAAGACAAAGGGAGAGAATGCTGGCACTGAATCGCTGATACTCGATAATCAAATTTTCTGACCCGGTTCGAACAAAAAATTTGTCATTCCGTTCCACTGAGTTCACGTCGAAGCCTGCGAAAGCAGGAATCTGTTTTTGGCTGATGCGGCACTTCCGGGAACGGTGGATTCCTGCTTTCGCAGGAATGACAAAAAAAACTTGATTATCGAGTGATAGGAAGATCAGAGAATCTGACTCAGAAAGAGTTTGGTTCTGTCATGGACAGGACTGGTGAAGAAATGTTCGGGGGTTCCCTCTTCCACAATAGAACCATGATCCATGAAGATCACCCGGTCTGCCACTTCTTTGGCAAATCCCATCTCATGGGTTACCACCACCATGGTCATCCCCTCTCTGGCAAGGGTTTTCATCACATCAAGCACCTCGCCGATCATTTCAGGATCCAGGGCGGATGTGGGTTCGTCAAAGAGCATCACCTCGGGATCCATGGCCAGGGCACGGGCAATTGCCACCCGCTGCTGCTGTCCCCCGGACAGCTGATCCGGATACGCATTGGCTTTGTCCCTTATTCCCACCTTGTCCAGCAGCGTCATTGCCTTCTGAGCAGCGTCTTCCTGACTTCGTTTGCGCACAACCCGCTGCGCCAGCGTTACGTTGTCAAAAACGGTCTTATGAGGAAAAAGGTTGAAGGACTGAAACACCATGCCCACCTCAGCCCGCACTTTGTTGATATCTGTCTTGGGACTCAGGATATCAACACCTTTTATATAGATATGTCCTCTGTCCGCCATTTCCAGGCGGTTCAGACAGCGGAGAAATGTGCTTTTGCCGGACCCTGAGGGTCCGATAACCACAACAACTTCTCCGGCTTTGATTTTGCTTGAGACATCCACAATGGCCTGAATCTCATGAGGAACGAAAAACGTCTTGTAAATATTACGCACATCAATCACTTGGCTAAATCCTCTGCTTCAGATTAGGAATTTATGACAATTCTTTTCGCTACATGGATTTCCTATAAGGAATTTTCCAAAAAATAGTCTGCCCGAAATGTAGGGTGGGTTTCGCTTCGCTGCACCCACCCTACATGCTACTTTCATATAAACGGCCATGAGCTGACGGTCACAAAGAGGCATGAAAGTTTCTGCAAAAAACCGCTTCGCTTAATTTTTGCACTCCGGACTTTCATATAAACGGCCATGAGCTGACGGTCACAAAGAGGCATGAAAGTTTCTGCAAAAAACCGCTTCGCTTAATTTTTGCACTCCGGACTTTCATATAAACGGCCATGAACTGCCGGTCACAACGAACGATGAAAGTTTTACAGTTTTTCCTAACACTTAACACTTAACACCTGACACTTTCATATAAACTCCCATGTCCTGACGGTCACAACAAAGTATGAAAGTTTTGCAGTTTTTCCTAACACTTAACACTTAACACCTAACACCTGACACTTTCATATAAACGGCCATGATCTGCCGGTCACAACGAAACATGAAAGTCTCTGCAAAAAAACCGCTTCGCTCTGTTTTTGCACTCCGGACTTTCATATAAACGGCCATGATCTGCCGGTCACAACGAATGATGAAAGTTTTGAAGTTTTTCCTAACACTTAACACTTAACACCTGACACTTTCATATAAACGGCCATGAGCTGACGGTCACAACGAATGATGAAAGTCTCTGCAAAAAACCGCTTCGCTCTGTTTTTGCACTCCGGACTTTCATATAAACGGCCATGAACAGTCCGCTCACAACGAAACATGAAAGAACTTTTAACTTCAGTCACTTTATTAACTTCAGTCACTTCGGACACTTTCATATAAAATACAAGAAGCCAGATTTTTTCATAAAATCTGGCTTCTTTCCGTCACGGGCCGGGACACTGGTCAGATGGCTATGGGCTAATCAGAAGTAATCTCTAAAAACTGAGCTAAAATATCTTAGTGAAATTCAGGCACATGAAGTTGCCTTCGGAACGATCCTCAGCACCAAACTCCCATTGGTTCTTTAATGAGATAAAAAGTTTGGCTGAGGGAATGAAAACACTGACTTCGGGACCAATGGCATAAACACTGTCTTTTTCACCATATGCGGCACCTGACTCATCCTCGTCATCGCTCACCTGCCACTGACAATAGCCGGTCAGTCCGATATCCCAAAATTTCTCAAGTGTCTTACCTATGCCCCATTCAAAATGAAAATCATCCCCGGGGGTGACTTCCAGTTCATCTTTCTCCCCATGAATCTCATACCGGGCGAGAATGGAAGCGGACCAGGTCTTTGCAGTATCAAAATAGTAAGTGCCTCCCACTGTTCCCATCCATGTCCACATATCTTTTCCGGGAGAGGCGGGTTCGTCTTTATCATATTGTCCCGTCGGTGCCCATACCCCCATAGCAAAAACAGTGTCATACTGTGAACCATGCCAGGCCAGAACAAATGGTTCAATAAAAATATCGCCAAGGCCGAACTGACTGTCATCAACTCCCAATGCGCCTATCTCAAGATCAATATTGAAAATTGGAACGATAATATTTGACGCAAAATCAGCACCCAAAAACTTCCAATCTGAAACCCATATAAATCTGTGCGCATTGGCAAAGAGCGTCAAATCAAAATCTATGTCTAATTCATCTCCGTCTTTATCCGTGTTCGTGTCAGCGGTGTACAAGACATTATACATTCTGTAGTAAAAACCCGGGGGCGGCAAAGATGCCGCTTTGATTCCTTCGATACCATTGGGATATTCGTTTTCCGCTCCGGCAAAGGCCATGCCAAAGCATATGCCTACAAGACCTAAGGCAATAAGTGTCATACCAATAATTTTTTTCATCTTTTCTCCTCTTTGTTAATTAAAAGCATAGCCCATCACTCTGACCTGCAAAATGAAACTCGGTTTGATACAGCCTCCCCTTAATGCCAATGCTGCTGACTTAAGAAGTTTCAGGCGGATCCGGAGTGCAAAAATTTTATTTTTGCAATTGCGAAAAAGCATTTTTCGCACTCCGGAGAATTTCGCCTGCTCTTAAGTCAGCAGTATTGCCCCTTAATGCTGACCAATGCCAATGCTGCTGACTTAAGAAGTTTCAGGCGGATCCGGAGTGCAAAAATTTTATTTTTGCAATTGCGAAAAAGCATTTTTCGCACTCCGGAGAATTTCGCCTGCTCTTAAGTCAGCAGTATTGCCCCGGTAGTGTTCTAAAACTGGACTTAAACTTTTTAACCCATTGAATCAATTTGGCAAATATCGGGGCAAGTCCAGTTTTAGAACACCACCTATTGCCCCTTAATGCTGACCAATGCCAATGCTGCTGACTTAAGAAGTTTCAGGCGGATCCGGAGTGCAAAAATTTTATTTTTGCAATTGCGAAAAAGCATTTTTCGCACTCCGGAGAATTTCGCCTGCTCTTAAGTCAGCAGTATTGCCCCTTAATGCTGACCAATGCCAATGCTGCTGACTTAAGAAGTTTCAGGCGGATCCGGTGTGCAAAAATTTTATTTTTGCAATTGCGAAAAAGCATTTTTCGCACTCCGGAGAATTTCGCCTGCTCTTAAGTCAGCAGTATTGCCCCTTAATGCTGACCAATGCCAATGCTGCTGACTTAAGAAGTTTCAGGCGGATCCGGAGTGCAAAAATTTTATTTTTGCAATTGCGAAAAAGCATTTTTCGCACTCCGGAGAATTTCGCCTGCTCTTAAGTCAGCAGTATTGCCCCTTAATGCTGACCAATGCCAATGCTGCTGACTTAAGAAGTTTCAGGCGGATCCGGTGTGCAAAAATTTTATTTTTGCAATTGCGAAAAAGCATTTTTCGCACTCCGGAGAATTTCGCCTGCTCTTAAGTCAGCAGTATTGCCCCTTAATGCTGACCAATGCCAATGCTGCTGACTTAAGAAGTTTCAGGCGGATCCGGTGTGCAAAAATTTTATTTTTGCAATTGCGAAAAAGCATTTTTCGCACTCCGGAGAATTTCGCCTGCTCTTAAGTCAGCAGTATCGCCCCTTAATGCTGACAAATGCCAATGCTGCTGACTTAAGAAATTTCGGGCGGATCCGGAGTGCAAAAATTTTATTTTTGCAATTGCGAAAAAGCATTTTTCGCACTCCGGAGAATTTCGCCTGCTCTTAAGTCAGCAGTATTGCCCCTTAATACTGACTTCCGCAATTACGAAGCAGATTTATGGGCGTGTGCCAAACTCAGTAGATCGAAAAGTTTTCGGGCTGTCGCGGGACAGACACGGCGAACGGGGAAGAAACCCGGCTTTTTCCGGCGGGGGGAGCCTTCTGTCCGGGGGAAAAAAAGCCGGGTTTCTCTGCCATGCCGCACACAGTCCGGAAACTTTTCGATCTACTGAAACTGTAAGTTTAGCACTCCTCCTTATATATTTCCCCTGCGAAGGGCGGAAAAACCCGGCTTTTTCCTGCGAGGGAGAGAGAGCATCATCCCGGGAAAAAACCCGGGTTTATTTTCCGGTATGCCAAACTGTAAGTTTGGCACTCCTCCTTAATATTAAGGCTGCCAATCATCATATGGGAGATCAATAGTTCCCATTATCTTCTGATATCTGCCGCTTTTCCGTAATTTGTTTATGGCTGATGTCAGAATTTTATCTGTTTCGCCCCCTCTTCCTCCTTTTGGCAGCACAATTTTGACTTCAAACCTTTTATATAACTTTCTTCTGATATTTTTAAAATTATATTTTTTTATGAGCGGGTCACAGGCTGTATCAGCAAAAATAAAACCATCTGTTCTTCCCATATCAGCCTTTATCAGACTGTTCTTAATCTTTGAAGACGGATGAACAGGAAAATCAAAATATCGCACATGGGCCAGATCCGTCTCTATGTAATAATTTTTAAGATGCGCTTTATTAATTGCTTTGTTTTTATTTGAATACAGAACAAAATTGACATGGAAAATCGTTTCAGTAGAATAGTCATAATCCAGGGTTTCTTCTCTGAGAGCAGGGTTTTTTATCAGCGGCAGATGAAAATCCGCCTTACCGCTTGTGACATAATATACAGACCTTTTGAAGGGAACCACCCTGATATCTGTTTTGTGACCGGATACCTCAGCTATGGCTTTCACCAAATCTACTAAAACGCCTTTGTCCTTACTTTCAGCATGTATCGGCATCTGTGCAATGCTCGCTTTGAGATCTTTTGCCGATGCTGTCACTCCGATAATCATACATAGTATTGCAGGCAACAAAATTATTATTCTGATAAAAATAAGCATATAAACCCCCTCTGATTTCATCCTTTGTTGATTTTAGACGTTTCAAGTTCAGCAGACGTATTTTTGATTCGCTGATATGGTAAATTCAGGGGAACCCTGCCTGGCCTCATGTTTTGTTGTCTGCTCCCGATCAGACTTGCCAATTTTTCAACAATGCCCTGCATCTGAGCAGCCTGCGCTTTCATTTCCTCAGAAGTGCCGGCCGATTCTTCCGCATTTGCCGCATTCTGCTGGGTTATTTTATCTATGTCAAGAACGGCGATGTTAATTTGTCCGACTTCTTCGGCCTGATCATCAGAGGCCAGAGATATTTCCCCGACCAACGCTTTTATCTTTGAAACGCCCTCCGCAGACCGGGTAAAAGCGCTCTGGGTCTTTTTCAGACGCCCTAATGCATTATTGATTTCTCCTCTTGTTTCTTCGATCCTGCCGGCAGTATTCTCCGCTGATGTCGCAGCTCTTATAGCCAGATTTCTCACCTCATCTGCCACAATTGCAAATCCGGCTCCGGCTTCACCAGCCCTGACAGCTTCAACCCCTGCGTTCAGGGCCAGCAAATTGGTCTGAAATGAAATATCCTCAATTATACTGAGGATTTTATGAGCCTCCTCGCTCTTATCTGATATTTGTTTCATGGAGAATGTAAGTTCGGACATGGCTCGGTTAGCGTCATCCATATCCTTTTTCAGACCGCTGACAATATGATTTGCCTGGTTTGCGTTTTCAGCATTTGTCCTGGTTTTGGCTGATATTTCCTCCAATGAGGCGGAGGTCTCTTCAAGGGAGGATGCCTGTTTCGATGATTCATCAGCCAGAGACTGACTATCTGAAGAAAGTGCTTCCGATACAAAAACCATTTGCCTGCTCACTTCTTCAAGATCAGTGACAGCCCGATTGATCACCTTAAAAACATTATTTGTTATCAGCCAGGGAACGAGAGAAAGCAGCATAATACCCGACAGTCCCAGTAAAAAAGATATGTTCCTCATATGTTTTACCGCTTCGAGAACTTCATTTGCCGGAGTAGCTGCAACCAAAAGCCATCCTTTTTTATCGTAAGTCGCCAAATAGGCGATTTTGTGGGTTCCTTGAAAATCATAAACAAACTGACCTGTTTTTTGCGCCAGCATTTTCTCCCCAAAGTCGTAATTATAAATGCTGTTTTTCAGGATAAATTTTTTGTTCGGGTGTGCCACAATATTTCCCTTCGAATCTGTCAGATATAAGTAACCTGTTTTGCCAATAGTGACTTTGCTGAGGAAAATATCGGAGAACACGGCCAGATCAACGGATATTCCGATAATCCCGACAAATCCTCCTTCAGAGATTACGGGAGCAGTGGTCAGGAATATGGATTTGTCCGTGACAGGCGATATGATGACATCACTCGTCCAGACCTCACCTTGTCTGGCTTTTTCCACATTTAGCTGAATACCGGAAATTTCGAGCATATCAACACCGATCTGCTCACCCTTTATGGTATCCATGAACAGTTTTCCATTGGTGTCAGCTAAGAAAAGATTTTCATAAAACGGAGAAATTTTATGGTATTTCATCAGCCTGGTCAGGGCTTCCTGCATACGCTGTCCTTTGCATGCAGCCTGAAATATGCCGTTTTCACTAAAAAAAATTGCTCTTCTTTCATGCTCATTTATCCAAATTTCCAATTCGTCAACAGCCATATGGGTAATGGTCTTCATGTTTTTATTTTGCCAAAAAATGATGCCATCTGATGCTATCAGGTAAGACACAATTGCCGAGGTACTGACGAAAATAATCGCTATGGGAATAATCGTAACCAGTAGTTTATTTTGAAAATTCATTTTTTTCCCCTAACTTTTCTCTGACGGAATATTTAAAGCAGCAGACTCTGTTTAAAGGGTCGCCCTCTTTCTCGCCTGCAGCATTTGGTAATACTCATAGGTCTTTCGTATTCCGTCCACAAATGGCGTGTATTCAAATTTTAAAATACGTTGAATCTTATCGCCGGAATATACAAGATGGCTGTCCGGGGGAAAAGGCAGGGGGATAGCATTCTCATTCATCTCAGCAATGCTCATCCTCATGGTCTTCAGCTTTTTTCCGCTGAGTTCTTCAAGCAGCTCAATCCATCTTTCATATGAAATCAGTTCTTTGCCGGAGATGTTAAATGCCTCGTTAAAAACATTCTCATTTCCAAGACATCTGAGAATAATTTTTGCCACATCCTCCACCCATGTGAAACTGAAAAGAGCGAGCGCATTATTCGGTATGATGATCGGTTTGTTATTTCTTAAAAGATCAAAAAAATAGGATTCTCTGGGAGCATAATTGTATTTTCCGTAGATAATTGCAGGGCGCAGACATGTCCAAGTGATGCCCTTAGCTTTGCATTCTTTCTCAAGTTTGCATTCCGCAAGCCACTTGTTCATCCCGTAATCTGCATACGGGCCTAATTCCGGATGAAGCGTCAGAACCTTCGGCGCGTCTTCTTTAATGGGCAGATCAAAACGGTTCTCATAAATCGAGGTGGTGCTGATAAAGATATAATGGGACAAAGTTCCCGGAAGGGATCGGAGCATTTTTTCGATATGATCAGGCGTATATCCGCAAAAATCAATCAGGGCGTGCCATTCTTTCTCCGGTATTGTTTTTCTTATCTGATCTTCGTCTTCCCTGTCTCCGACAAGTTCTGTAACCTCTTTCCATCCCAGAGGAATATTTCCCCGATTATAAACAAACACATTATAGTCTTTTGTTTTTAAGAGTTCTTCAACAAAAACTCTTCCTGCGAAATAGCTTCCCCCGATAATCAATATATTTTTCAACGTCCGGTCTCCCTCATTTCACAAATCACAAATTACAAATTACAAATTACAAATTACCCAATCCAGACATCCCGCTGTCGTAAATTTTTATCCCTGATTTTTGCATGAACAACCGGCCCGTGATCAAGGAGAAAATCGCTGGCTGAGTCACTCAGCCTTTCCTGATGAAGCATTCTTATGACGGCTGCGCTTATCTCTTCGATAATGTCATTTTTTGTTTCATAGTTATGAGAAGCTGCCATATCGTCAATTTTCTGATGCAGAAATTTTCCGAGGAGGGGAAGCTCACAGAGGGCATGATGGCTCCATTTATAATAAGGCATATATTGCCTGTTCAGGAGAAAGACCAGAGACATGATATCTGTGCAGAACTGGGTTTCCGCATATTGGGCCGCATAATATGCTTTTCGTCGGACAGACCGCATATAATTATACTGACCGGACTGGGCAGCCGTCATACATCTCGCGGCAATCTTTACCAGTCTGATATCTTCAGGATAGAAACCGAGCAATTCCTTTCTGATTTGGGAGAACTGTCCCGGGGGATCATAAAACACCCTGCCGTTGGTACATGATGAAAGGTAAGCTTCAGGAAGGCAAAGCCATTGTTCCGGGGTTTTTGGCGCATGCGGAAGCCCGATGAATTTTCTGTAAAACGTGCCGATTTCAAACACACCGACTCTTCCTTTGCCCCACGGACTGGCGATTCGCTCACATCCGTTAAAATATTTGGGGAGTCGCTGATATTCAAGGTGAAGCGCGTGGCCTATGATTTCAAAATCCGCCTTATTGAGCCAGAGACAGAAGCAAGGTCCCCAGTCGTGATCTCTTGAAATCCCGTCGTCAAATCCGTAGCACTCGGACCCGTCTCCCACAAGGCCCGCTGCAATACGATCCTGATATTGAGGGAACTTCTCTTTTATCATCCTCGCGCCGTATTTTCTGTAATAGCTTTCAGCCAGTTCCAATCCTTTCATCACCACGCATCCTCAGATTTATTCGTATTCCAGCACATAAACACTGTCTGTTCCCAAATAGTTCCCCGCATCAATCTGCTCATTTATCTTTCTTCCTGTGTCCGCACTCACCTATTTTTCACCGCATTGCAGGCACAGTCCCGCAGGAACATTTTTTATCACATAGAGTTGCCCTTTAAGCCGGTAATCAAAATTCCCAACCGTTATTTCCTTTATTTCTCCGCCACAGAAAAAGCATTTTCCGAATCTGTCAACCATGTCCTTACCTTTTAATTTGCTTCTGTTTTCGGGATCTTCCCACATCGGAGGAGATGGGACGTAGGCAAAAAGTATGATGAGCCAGTCATTTTTTCCACGAGCGCACATAACATGGATTAGTTTTTCTCCGGAATATCCCAGGATAAGAAAACTGTCACCCCTCATAGGATTCTGATGGATTTCAATGATCTTACCATTAGAAATGGCATCCTCTGTCTCCTGAATAGTGAGTTTTCTTGCCATGAGAAATCTGATGACGTGTTCAGATATATGATATTGTCGGTTTTCTGCCTTGTTTCTGATCCAGGCTATGGTCGGCGATTTTTTTGTGTCCGTCATGATGTGGCATTTATGGTGATATTTTCAATATCAGGAATAAAGGGTCTGATCGCCTGAATTTCGTTTGAGATGGCAGGCCGCCACTGAACAGAATAAATATCGTCGCCAAAAAGCGGCTTTAGCTGGAACTTTGCGACACGCATAGGCTCAGGCGTATTAGGGAAATGCTCGATCCAGAGGAGATGCTCAATATCCAGTTTCAATTCTTTACAAACCCATTTTCCCAGGCTTTCAGCACAGTTTGTTTTAAGAATTCTGCCTTTTGACCGAACAGCAAAAAGAATAACAGGTCTGAAATGAATCATATCGGGCTGGCTTACAGAAAGGTCTATGACTCTCACCCGCCATGCGTGCGCCCACCTGCCAACACCCGGCAAACGATATGTTTTGTCGTGAAGAATCAATGTTTTTCAAGCTCCCAAAGTTCTCGTTCCCAGGCTCTGCCTGGGAATACATACCCGAGGCTCCGCCTCGTGTGTCGTCGTTCGAACTGTCCGAGCGATAATTCACATAAAATGCCATATGAGGCAGAGCCTCGGGCGTCACATCCGGCCAATGTTTTACATAAAATGCTATCGAGGCGGAGCCTCGGGTATGCGTTCCCAGGCGGAGCCTGGGAACGAGGGATACTTATGCTTTGTTTCTTCATCTGCTCAGATAAGTTTCAGCATGATCCAAATCCCTATATCCGCCTTCTGTTACCATTCGCCGGAGCATCAGCAACGCGAGATTTTCACCCTTATCCGCGGCAGTTTTCACATTTTTATAGTATAATTGAATGGTCTGGTCACTGTAAGTTTCCAATTCGCTTCTGAGATATACGGAAAAATTGCTTCCGTCGCCGCTGGGGTCAGTGCTTCGGCAGGTGTGATAATAAATTGCAGGATATTTATTTCTTATTTCTTCCTGCCAAGTTGTTTCGATCTCAACGATGTGATCCATGAGCGGATGAGATTTTAACGGGGGGATCAGATTATCCATTCTGGCATATTTTTCAGTGAGGAGGTTCCGCCCTCTTTCCTGGGCGATTTTCAGATCATTCAGATAGGATTCAAGCATCTCCTTTGTCCAGGCGTCATAAATGCTGGCGCGAATCTTTCGAAAGGTGTCCGGAGAATTCTGGCACGATGCGGGCGAGGCACTCTGCACCCGGGAAAACATATCCCACTCAATATCAAGTATATATTGTATAAGATTCTGATTATCCATAATTATCAGTCCCATTTGCTATGATTAAGGAGGGTTCGGAACACGCCCGGCAGTGTGTCAGGATTGTCCACAAACTGCACAAGCTTCCCATATTCCTTTCGGAGGGATGCTTTGTTGGACTCACTGCACCCCATCCCCAGTGTCAGGAGGTTAATTCTTTTCTTTTTGCAGAATTCAATGGCATTGTCAACACCGCATCCCCAGTTTGAGGCTCCGTCGGTCAGATGGATGATAAACGGTTTTTTGTGTCCGGTTTTCAGGGCCATGGCCGTGGCGATAATGGCCTCGCCTGACGCGGTCTTTCCGTGAGGCAGCACAGTGAAAAATCTGTCATTGAGATAAATCTCTGTTAATCGGCACACGCTTTTTACTTCATTGTAGGCAAACACTCTGGCGTTTTTATTGTACATTTTAATTGCTGAAAACAATGACTGATATACTTTTTCAATCTGCTCCCATCGGCTCGGAGCAGACATGGACCCGGTCGCGTCCACAAGAAGTATGATATCGTTGACCAAATCAAAATCATCTTTTTTCAACTGAAAGATAGTGCCTGTGGTGGGCGCTCTGAACAGCCGTCTCCGGTCAATCTTACCAGTTTTCAACCCTCTGTTGTGAGCCGTTTTTCGCTGCGCGGCCGTCTTAATAACGAATTGAAGATTGTGCAGGAGTTTCTTGTCAATTCGGTTTTTCGCATGCATAACAATGTCATTGCCCTGAACACGGACAACATCATCAGCATTCTGAACAGCGTCCTTTACCCGGTCTGTAAAAACCGGTGTGTTTTTTCTGAGAGACTGCTCTATTTCATTGGCAAAAATAAGACTGGTCGGCTTTTCAGATTCTTGGTCCTCATCTTCGAGTTTTAATAAGTTTTCGCCGATTTTAACCTTTTTGAGAAATGGGTCTGTTGAATCTGTGGGCCAGAATTTGATATATTCAAAAAGCCTGGGCCATATAGAGAGATAAAGGTTCAGACGAAAATTTCCCCGTTCGGTAACCCCATGAATTTTCGGGCATTCATAGATGAGCAGGTCAACAATGGAATTCAGTAAAGCGAGTGGTTCCTTATAAAACCGCTCCAAGCTTGTTCTTTTTGAGAAACCTCTTACAGAGGTATCAGTATATTCTTCTTTGTACTTTGTCCCGCTTCGGTCCGCTGCCATGCCCCACCATATATAAAAAAGTTCATTCACTGTGGGGGGATGCGATGCCACATCATGCCTCTCACGAATCTCCGATATCCGCGTTTTTTCCGTATAACAGGCCAGAACACTGCGGTTTGAGAGGCAGTCCAAATATATATTTTCGCATATATCAAAGTATAAATCGAATTTGTAGGCGTAATGCGGCGGCAGTTCCATCTGTGCCTGAGCCAGTTCCTTGAAGCGCTCGCTCCACTCCACTTTTTCATATGCCTTTCGGATGGTAAGCCCGATAATTCTGTCGGTCTTGGAAGGCGGAACCGGATATTTTCCCATGACAGAAGACGGATCAAGGGCAATGCCATGTTTGAAATCCATGCCGGACCACACAATGGTCCCCACATTTCTGCCCACATAAGACGCTACTTTTCTCAGCGATAACAGCAACCTGGCAAGCTCAAGTTTTTCAACCGGAGATTTGTTTCTTCTCCAGAATTCCGAATATCCGTCCTGGCCCGGGATATGGAATCTCTCTATAACCTTAGTTTTAGCTTTTATTTTATGGGACATCTGATTCGCTCCTGTGCGCTCCTGTCCGTGAATACGGACAGAATATTTATAATCTGCCCCCTCGTTCCCAGGCTCCGCCTGGGAACGCATATCCCAAGGCTCTGCCTTGCGTGAACTGTTCATGAGAAATATCAGCCGAACGGTGACGTACGAGGCGGAGCCTCGGGTATGCATTCCCAGGCAGAGCCTGGGAACGAGTAACGAGGGGAGGCAGGTTTTCACTTCTCATTCAGCATAACCTGTTTGGTAAATAACCTTGGTCTGGGTATCTATTTCATGGGACATCTGATCCGCTCCTGTGCGCTCCTGTCCGTGAATACGGACAGAATATTTATAATCTGCCCCCTCGTTCCCAGGCTCCGCCTGGGAACGCATATCCCAAGGCTCTGCCTTGCGTGAACTGTTCATGAGAAATATCAGCCGAACGGTGACGTACGAGGCGGAGCCTCGGGTATGCATTCCCAGGCAGAGCCTGGGAACGAGTAACGAGGGGAGGCAGGTTTTCACTTCTCATTCAGCATAACCTGTTTGGTAAACAAGAGATATTCCAATTCCCCTTTTTCCAGATATCCTTTTTCCATCTGAAGGGAGAGAAGGATAGATTCAAGGGTCTCTTTGTTTGTCTGAAGGCTGGTTACAATAGCTTCTCTTAATGTCCCTCCGGCTGCCATCATCTCTCCGATCATCAGTGTTGTCCGGGTGGAAACCTCAATGGACAAATCAGAATTGCTTCTGAGAATGTTTATGGCATCTATGACATCATCGCTCTGTTTTTCTGAGATTCCGGTTTTTTTTATCAGAATTTCTTTTTCAACTTCGTTGGGGAGGTAATCCATGAGGAGAATATAAAAGCGGTCACGAAGGGCAGGGTCAAGCAGTTCGGTGCCGATGAATTCTTCACCTTCATTGAGTGTGGCAAAAAAAACCACGCCGTCAGCAACTTTTAATGTGCCCAGTTCATCCATCCATACCTGACGATCATCAGACAGAATGGAAAACAGCATGTTCAGAGCTTTGGGATGTTCAGGTCGATTGATTTCTTCCAGGTGGACAACACAGTTGGGGGTCTGTATGGCCTGAGGGAATAAAAATTCTTTATATCTGGTTTCGCCGTTTTCCAGGGTATATTCACCAAAAAGCTGCCCCGGCTCCGAAAGAATACCCACCTGAAAGGTCGCCATTGGCTGCTGGTAAACGGCTGCGTACTGATTGACAAGCGAAGATTTTCCACAGCCCTGTCTGCCGGCCACAAGGACATTAACAGGGTGTTTCCGGGATATTTTATGGATTTTTTCCAAAATCCCCACGGTTTCATTATTAATATAGTAATACGGGTCTTCCTCAGGCACTAACAAGTTGCTGCTGTTCGCTGTTGCATTCAAAATTTCACCTCACCTTGGTATGCTTTGCCTTAATTTGATTATTGTTTTACACTTAGGAACACCCAACAAATAACTTACCTGCGGAGTTTAAGAAAAAGGATTATCCGGAGTGCCAAACTTATAGTTTGGCACTCCGGAAGTTGGGTGATTCTGCCAACCTGTCAAACTTCAAGTTTGGCGCTTTGGAAGGACAAATATTTTCTTAAACGCTCCATTTTGGGTATGCTATCTTTGGGACCTCCTTATTGAGTCTGGGAACGTTTTAAAATTACATAAATGTCATCTGGTATGTTGATGGCACGAATCTTTTCAGGATCAGCGACATTCATGCAAATTCGTTTTTCAAGTCCTCTTACCATCAGTTTGTCAGTTTCCGAACAGATAATATCGTGTTTCAGCGTGAGTGTTTTTTTCTCTAACGCGTCAATCTCCGTAACAATTTTTATCTTCTGATGATATCTTCCAGGGCTGGAATAACGGCATGATGTTTCCACAAGTCCGAACTGAATATTTCTTTCCTGCCATAATGTTAATATATTAAGATGAATAGCTTCAAAAAAAAGATGACCGCATGCATCAATCCATTCGTAATATCTGGGGTAAAAAACAATTCCGAGAGAATCCAGATCCCCCCACATGATTCTGCGTTCAACAATATTTTGTTTCATAATGCGCCTTTCATGATTTAAAAAGTTTCAATCTGTTAAAAATAATGAACAGGCATTACAAACTTTTCTAAAACCGAAGTCAATAATAAAATATTTTCTGATTGAGCGATAAAACTTTAAAGGGAGGAATTCTCTTTCAGGAATCCTCCCTTTAAATATTCTGAAACACTGTCTCACCAAACTGATTCTGACGGATGAAATACTGGCGGGTATGTCCTTGTCAGAACTGCACAAATTGCATTTGGCAGAGCTTGCCTTGTCTCTGCGTTCTATGCCGTCTTATTTTCTGCTTCTTCATTGGGAATCCACGCCATCCACAAGGAGACATTCAGCCCATATGATTCGAGAATTTCCTTAATGTTATTTGCTTTTTCTTCCGGATAGCTGTCTCCGATGGGAAAAGGGTAATCCATGCCAATGAGTCTGTAAGACTGCCCCGCAAAGGGATGAAAGGGTAGCAGATATACATCTTTCAGACCTAATGACTGAACAAATTCCCCTGTTTTTCGTACATTTTCCTCAGAATCATTGACATTTGGCAAAACTGGCAGACGAACATAAGTGGTAACATCATCCCGTGTGATAATTTTTTTTAAGTTTTCAAGAATGATTTTATTTGAAACCCCGGTCTGGCGAATATGAGCCTCTTCATCCATATTTTTGATATCATATAATACATAATCCGTATAATCCAATAAACTGCTTAATTTATCATAGGACTGATATCCGCAGGTATCCAGGGCCGTATTGATCCCCCTCTCTTTGGCTGCTCTGAGTAAGGCCAGGGCAAACTCGGGCTGTGCAGAAGGTTCGCCCCCTGACAGGGTCATGCCGCCTCCGGATTCAGCAAAAAAAGATTTATCCCGGGCCACCTCGTCAACGATTTCATCAGCGCTTCTGATCTCTCCGCTGGCAACAAGGGCACCGTATTCACAGACTTCCGCACACTGAAAGCAGTTCAGACATTTATCCTTATGAATCTTTATGATTTTTGAACCCAGTTTACCTCTGAATCCTTTTTCTTCCGGATATAAAGGTTCCCTGGAGATGCTTTCCATTGCCCCTTCTACAGGACATGCCCGGATGCATTTGCCGCAGTCAACGCAGTTGGGCCAAAAATGAAAAATTTCCGGAAAATGTTTTTTCCCCTCAGGATTGTGACACCATTCACAATTCATCCGGCATCCTTTAAGAAAGACAACAGTCCGGATACCTGGTCCGTCATTTAGCGCAAATTTTTGGATATGTGTGACAATACCAATATCATGCTGCATCTTGTTCAACTCCGATCATCCCGCCGACAGTCGTCTTCCATGTGTTTCCTTCTGTGATAATCTTTTCATACGCTTCTATATCTTCCTGGAAGAGATTTGGAAAACCTTTAAACACATTTTTCCTTCCCAACTGATCATATTTTCCTTCTGCGAAATTATGGAACGGCAGGATATCAACCCCTTTGACACTCTCTCCCAGCGATTTGGCAAACGCCATCACGCCCTTGGCGTGCCCGGGGTCCCAGTAATTGACATTGTGGACAACCAGGGACCGGATTCTCATGTTTGTGCCCCGCTTCGCCATTTTCCTCGCATTTTCAAGAATCAGTTTGTTGGACACGCCGGTCCATTTCTTATGTTTTTCTTCGTCAATGATTTTGATGTCATAAAGCACAATGTCCACATAATCCAGAATGCCCTCTATGATTTCCCACTTTGCGAACCCCGTGGTATCCAACGCGGTATGTATGCCGTCTGCTTTCGCTCGTTTGAACAATTCAAGTGTCACCTCGGGATTCATCAGAGGCTCACCGCCGGAAAGCGTCATTCCTCCGCCGGATGATTGGTAAAACATCTCATCCCGTTTCACTTCTTCATACACCTCATCCACGGTCATAAGCGTACTCACCAAGGTCAGGGCTTCATATTTACAGGCCTCCACGCATTTCATACAATGGGTGCATTTTTCCCGGTCTATCTGGGGCGGCTCTGTTTCTGATATCTCTTCTGGCACTGCCCTTGCCGCGGAACTTTCCGGAGTTGTGCAACACGCAACAGCCATTTCCGGTTCCTTTTTTGTCTCTCTTTTAACAGGCGGTGTTATGGCACCTTCAGGACAGACATCAGCACACGCGCCGCATCTCACGCATTTTTCCGTATTATGATAAAATTCCTGATAGGGATTGATGTTTTCAGGATTATGACACCACGCGCAACTTAAAGGACATCCTTTTAAAAAAACGGTACTCCTTATGCCGGGCCCGTCATTGACAGAAAAACGCTGAATATTCGTCACAAGAAACTTCCCATTGTCTTTGGCTACCTGTTGGCTGTGGTTCATGACAGTCTTTCTCCTTTTGAATGAAAGAAGGTTTAATTACTCGTACTTATGGTCGTCGTCTCGGTTACTGGTTCCTGTCTGTCCCCGACAGCTTACAACCAGTACCGAGCAGACTCAGAGATTAAAGCAGTTCGCTTATATCTTTCCAAGATTCGCCTTTCTCAAATTTTTCGCAGGCCTCCTGATCTTTTTTGACCAGTTTTCCTCTGATTGCGACATTTGTTTTCTGAGTTTCAGCGAGCTGCATTCTTTCAACAAGACATACGCCCTTACGCGGGTCTCCGGTGGGAGACGGTGTTATGAATTTGCATTCCTTGCATGTTGGCATAATAAAATTTCTCCTTCTTTGATAGTAAAAGGATCAGGGGGTTTTGGGAAATATCGGTTGAACAGCATCCCGCGTTGAAGGTTTGAAAGAAGAGAACAGCCCTTATCATTCAGTAAAAACGCCCTGACCCTCCGAGATAAAATTAATTATCAGATATCTCAGCATGGTGGCTGGGAAATCCGGTAATTAAGCGCCTGCCACACTTTCTTCATGTTGTGTTCGGGCTATGATCGTATCCTGGGAGTACCTTGCCAAATCAATGAACCTGGCGCTGTAGCCCGCGACCCTGACGATCATATCTGTATATTTTTCAGGCTCTTTCTGAGCAGATTTCATGTCCTCCGTAGAGATGACATTGAACTGCACATGATCAAGCCCCTTGTCATGCCATGCTTTCATATATGCATGCCAGAGATCAAATCCCACATCGCTGTTCATCAGTACCGGAGAGAGTCGCTGATTCAGCAGAATTCCCTTGTGCCGTGACGCGTCAATTTTGGCAACAGAATTCAGCACAGCCGTAGGACCTTTTTTGTCACATCCCATATAAGGCGAACATCCGCCGTCGTCCAATGCTTCCCCGCCTTTTCTGCCGTTTGCCGAAGCCGCTGTTTTGGGGCCGTTGACAATATAACCCGCGACAGACTGGGCCAGGGGCAGCGGATAGGTGCCGGAATATGTTATGTTTCGCTTCCATTCATCCGCGACCAGATCATAGAAACGCTTTGCAACTGCGTCCACATAATCATCATCATTACCGAACTTGGGGGCATTCCAGAAATCCAGCCGCATTTCCTCATAGCCTTCCCAGTTCGCGTCCAGCGCGTCCATAAGCTGTGTCATTGTGTATTTTTTGTCATCAAAGACCAGCTTCTGAATGGCCGCGATGGAATCAATCACCACCACGCTGCCGCCAATGAGGTTATGCCAGGGATTGGGAATCTCAGCGAGGTCATTCGCATCCATTCCTTTTTCCACGCATCCGTCATCAATGCTGGAAATAAAGGGACAGCACAGGAACTTGGCTTCCATGACCCGGCCGATATCTTTGGAACGCAGACTCAGTTCAATGCCGAAACGCAGCTGTGTCTTCAGGGCTTCCCATACCTGATCAATACTTGTAAAGTCTCTTCCGTTTCCTGTCCGGGGTCCCAGTTGCATCCCGGTAAAAAAGCTGTCAAAACCGTCGTTCAGCGCCACTTCAAGACATTTGGCCGGATAAATGTCTGATCCGCCTTCGCTTCTTGTCTTCTGGGTTCCTCTTCGTCCTGTGACCCCGGGAGACATACACAGGACCAAAGCCCAGTCCCGAGCGATCTCTTCCGGCACATTAAAGTATTTCATGAGCTGTTCGGTGTTGAGCTCGTCATTTTTAATGGAGGGAAAGCCGAATCCTTTTTTGATGCAGTTGAACACCCGCTGCTTTGTCTCCACCCGTCCTTTTTCATTCCACCGGAATGCAATGGAAGGCTCTGTGGTGACGATGCTCTCTGCCGCGTCAAGGATGACATCGGTACAGTCATTACAGCCATCACTGCCGTCAGAATTGACGCCGCCCAGGGTGAGAATAAAGAGGTCGTTCGAACCGGCAAAGAATTCTCTGAGCTGTCTGCCTTTGGTGCTTCCGTGCTCGGAGACCTTGAGGCGTTCGCACTCCACAATTTCCTGAGCCTGGTCCCTTGTCATGGGCTGGTGGGTTTTGTCAATGACGCTTCTCTGATAGAAAGGCCACAGGACTTTATCTTCTTTGTGACCGTATCCGCTGCTGTACCGTTCAATTGAGTGACAGAGCAGATAGGTAAACCATTTGGACTGCATTGCGTCCCAGAATCCTGTGGGAGGTTCGGCAGGCACTCTCCGACAAATATCGGATATTTCCAGCAGCTCTTTTTTTCTTTCTGAATCGCTTTCAAAATTTTCTGCAATGATTTTGGCCAGACGGCTGTATCGCTGGGCCCAGGCAATAACGGCCTTATCAGCGATGATCATGGCTTTCCACTGATCAATCTGATGCAGCAGCGGAAGATTTTCCGAGGCATTCCAGGGTGAACTCCTCAGCGATTTGTTTGCCTCCTCAATATTTGCTTCAATGATCTCTATTCGCTTATTCAGACCGTCTTCCAAAACCGTTTCATAATTCGGAACAATGCTGCTGAACGCGGTGACAAACATGGGGGGCTGAACCGTAGTGGCCGAATACATGATATCCAATTCTTCTTCTGTGAAATACTGTTCACATCGGCTCTGAATACAGTAAGGGCGCCAATATTCAGCAATAGCCTTCATTTCTTCTTTTTCTGTACAGTACTGACTGTCTGCCATGTCAATGGTGGAGAAATAGGAAAGTTCCGGATACATGGGAAAATAACTGGGATGTTCCGTGTTCGCGCCCACAATCAGTTCGTCTTCCTGAATGTGGATGGTCATTTTTTTCAGAATATTCTCAAGACCCTTTGCCCTTACAATTGCTTTGGGCTGGCCGATACTCTTTCTATGAGCTTCTGTGACATAGCGTGCTCTTTCAACCCCTGCTTTTACAGCGGGATCCACATATTCGCCACCCGCCACATGTTTAAAACGACATCTTTCTTTCAGCCTTGCAGTTCTTTCTGTAATTGGCATAGTATTTCTCCTTGCTTCCCTTGGTTATATGCAGAACATCTCATTCCCGCTGCATTGAAATTGCTTATCTTTTTTGTTCCATTTTGGAACACGCTTCATCGCTTTCAAACACAGGTTTGGATAACCAGAATTTTCCTTTTTCATCCTGTTGTTCCATCACACAGTCGCCTTTACCTTGCTCATAATCAAGATCACCCTCCGGAATCCTGAAAAAAAAGGCACAGTCTGCACATTTGGACATTTTTTTCTCCTTTTATGATAAATGAGGTTAGCGTTTACTAAACTATCTGACGCGTCTGCTTTTTACAAATTCGGATTGTAAAAAAGTCGGACATTTTTTTTCCTGATGTGTCAGAAATCTTAATCAAATTTCATATACTGAATTTCATTCAGTAAAATAAATATAAATAACAACTCGGAAACCCGCTGATTTGTCTGAAGAAATCGAAATTTCGGATTCAGGTGTTTCCGCTGAGATCAGAGAACTGTCTCGCCGAAACAGCCCCCCTGAAGAGGAAATTCCAAATTTTTATACTCTGCTGATAATAGACAAGCCCTGTTTTTGTCAAGCATTTTTATATAATAGTAATCGTTACTATTATATATTTTTTGAAAAATGAAGTATTTTTAAGTAATTCTGTTATTCAAAAAATTAAAATAGAATATGACATGATCAGTTCTGTTTATTGAGTGTAATTTAAACAGATAGCAGGGAATGTTGTCAAGTATTTTTTTAAAAAAAATAAGCCTTTCTCAAAAAAAAACGACTCACAATTCCGTTAACATGCTCTATTTTTGAATTCATTTTTTATTTTCATATACGCGCTTTGAAATAGCCACGGGTATCCTTTTCGGACGCATTTTTTTTCAGATATTAAAGAAATATTTCTGAATAAATTATCTTTTTATCGAATTGTATATTTTAGGTGATATCAAATGAGGGGCATTTGATTAAACCACAGGGACGCTGACAGGTGATTCAGAATTTATTCAGGAAAAATGAACTACATTATATTTAAAGCAAATAGTTGTTCTTTGACAGATTTGTTATCAAATATCCAGGCGAATTTTTTTTGTAAAATAACCTGTATATGCCTCAGTTTTTACTTGACTCCAATATATTTTTTAGTATTCTGTGTTTTGATATCTGTTTGTCATGCCTGCATAAAAAATTATAAACTCCCTTAAATAGCAAGAAATTTCTGTGAAAAACAGTGCTGTGGAAAGGGCTTTCTTATATATCGAATAAAACTCAGAAAATTTTTACAGATGAACAGATATCTTTGACAAGCAAGAATGGTTTTGACCGGGACTACGGAGTTCACAGAAAATCATCAGGCTCAGGGCAGCGCAGGGTCAGAATCGCTATTCAGGCTCAGGTGATGACTATCAGATTTGGAAATTCTGTTAATTTAAGGAGGATATTGTGGGGGAAAATCATAAAAAACAAGTAATTCTTGAATCCGCAAAGGAGATCATTTCCGAGAACGGACTGGTAAAGTCCAATATAGCGGAAATTGCCAAAAATGCGGGAGTCGCTGATTCAATTATCTATCATTATTTTAAAAATAAAGAAGACCTGCTTTTTTGTGTATTAGGTGAACAACTGAAGGCAGTAAGAAAGGAATTGTTGTTTCATTTTGAGGGGATTATGGGACCTGTGTCCAAACTGGGAAAGATGATATGGTTTCATCTGGCTGTGAGTGATCTTAAATATAGCAATGCCAAGATTATGAAAAATCTGCTGTTTGAATGCCGGGCCAATAAAAATTTCTATCATCATGAAGGATATCAGGAGTTAAGGAAATATACAGGTATTATGCTGGGTATCCTGAAAGAGGGGGTCAGTGAAAATTATTTTCGTGATGACCTGAATCTGAATCTTATCAGAGACATGATATTCGGATTATTAGATGAGGAATCTGTCAACTGTCTGGCATCCAAGGAAGTTGAAGAGACCAGCCGGGATTTTGAATCGGTTATGTCATTGGTTCTGGCCATGATTTCCAAAAAAAATCCCAATGCTTCCTCTTTAAGTGAGGAATCTGATAAGACCTCGAAAATACTCAGAGCGGCCATATCTGTGTTCGCTGAAAAGGGGTATAACAAGGCAACCATGCTGGAAATCGCCACCCGGGCCGGGGTGGCAGAGGGAACCATTTATGAATATTTTAAAAATAAAAAAGACCTGCTTTTCTGTATTCCCAAAGAGCAGTTCAGAAAATTCAGAGATTCCCTGGAAAAATTGAATACATCCGAACATCCCGACATTAAGTTCAGACGTATGATTTGTAATCATTTTACTCTGTTTATGTCTGACCAAAAATTTCTGAGAATTTTTTTAACTGATATTAAGCTGAACAAGGAATTTTATACCTCAGAAGCGTATGACTGTTATTCAACCTATTATAATGACATGCTGAATGCTCTTTTGGAGGAAGGGAAAAAAACCGGTGTCTTTCGTTCAAATATTAACAACAGGGTCTTCAGAAACCTTTATATCGGCACATTTACGCATTTGGCTGTGAGATGGTTTCTTCTTGGTAAGACCACGCCCATGGAGATGACAGAAGAATTCGGACAGGTCACGGCGCTTTTATGCCGCGCATTGGCCAGTGATCCTTCTTTATTATGAACTGCCCCTGCCCCTTGGCTGAAACACCGTCTCCGGTACGTTCTGTTTACTGTTCTGACGCAGGTGAATATAATTCAGCGTCGCCCGGCATGACAGGCCGATTGAATCCGCCTCAAATAAATGCAGAAGATCATCAGTTTCTCCAATCTCTTTAAAACAGGGTTTTTATAACCGGAGACCGTAACTTACACCGATGACACAGGATATTTTGTTCTTTTTATGTCATATTTTTTTATACCATTAAAATCTTTATGTTATAGTATTATTATATTATTTTCAAAAAAGTGTTGACAGAGGAATGATCTTATGATTGAATCTGCCTCAAATTGAATTTGACTCAATGTATTCTTCTAATGAAATATATCTTACTATTTTATATAAACATAATCAATCTATTGAATTTATATAGTTTTATAGTATTGAAACAATATCTCGGAATCGTATGAGCAGGCTAAAAATACGATTGAGAGTATAAAATTTTATAAATTGATATAATCCTAAAGTAACTAAGGAAAGGAGAGGCAAATGGCGGAGGGAAAAAAGAAAAAAAAGGAAAAAGAACCGGATATCACTTTTTTTCATCCTGACCTTTTAGAGGTGCCGGAAGATGGTTCACCTCCGTACCTGAAGGGTTACAAATGTAAAAAGTGTGGAAAACTTGATTTCCCCAAATTAAGTCCCTGTCCCACGTGCTGGGGAGAAGAATTCGAAATGATTCCGTTGAGCAGAAAGGGAATCTTGTACAGCTTTGCTGACATCTATATCGGACAGCCCGGGATGGATACCCCCTATATTGTCGGTTACATAGACCTTCCGGAAGAAATAAGGATATTTGCCCAGCTTGACGGAGAAGTGGAAAGCTTCAAATGTGATGAAGAGGTGGAACTGACAACCGGTCCCATCCGAATGAATCAGGACGGCTTACCCATTATCAGCTATAAGTTTAAAAAAGTATCAGCATAGTTTTCGGGAAGGAGTTATTATGAAGCTGCAACGAGAGGTATATATTGCGGGTGTAGGAGAGACCGTATTTGGCAAACATAAATTGGATTATGACGCGCTGGGGCGGCAGGCAGCCTTTCAGGCCATAAAGGGGTCCAACATTGACCGTCCGGATGTGATTCAGAGCGCGTATGTGGGAAACGCTCATAATGGTATTGTCACCGGCCAGACCATTTTAAAAGACCTGGGCATGTGCGGCAAGACACCTGTTATCAACGTGGAAAGTGCCTGTTCAGCAGGAGCCATGGCGGTGCATCTGGCCATCAAGGATGTTGCCACCGGGCTTACGGAAGTGTCCATGGGCGTGGGCGCGGAAAATCATACGCTTCGCAGACAAAGCGGGACAGCCTTCATGCCTGCCATGAATGATATTGAATCGGTTCACGGCGGTGTTATGACCGGAAAATACTCCATGCGGGCCACGCGGTATATGCACGACAGAGGCGCGACCATCGAAGACTTTGCCATGATCACGGTAAAAAACAGAAAACACGCCACCCATAACCCCCATGCGTGGTTCAAAGGTGAGATCAGTGTTGAAGAAGTTGTCAATTCACGGATGGTCGCCTATCCCATGACCCTGCATCAGTGCTGCGGTATTGCCGATGGTGCCGGCGCGGTGGTGGTCTGCTCAAAAGAGATGGTCAGGAAACTGGGGATTGAACAGCCGGTAAAAGTCGCAGGAACAGTTGTCACCTCAGGGCCTTATCACAACGGCCCCAGGGATATCACCGGTGATGATATTACAGAAATGACCAGTGAGATGCTTTATGAAGAATCCGGCATCGGCCCGAAGGAAGTAAATATCCTGGAACTTCATGACGCGTTCACCATTGCCGAACTTCTCTATTACGAATGTATGCAGTTATGTGACAAAGGCGACGGACTGAAATTCCTGAGAGACGGCCAGTCCACTTATGGCGGACAATGTGTGGTCAGCCCCAGGGGCGGAATGCTTTCTTACGGCCATCCCATCGGCGCATCCGGCGCGGCTCAGATTGCAGCGAATGTCAAGCAGCTGAGAGGACAGTGCGGCGGTTATCAGGTGGATCCGGTTCCGAGAGTCGCCATGTCCCATGTCACCGGCGGCGGACTGTCAGGAACAGAACATGCGGCCTGTACCATGCATATGCTGGTCAGAGACTGGTAAAAAAAATGTGTTCAGCAGTATGGGTAACACGGACTGAAACCGAAGGTATCTGGTAATTTATTAAAGTAAGGAGGACGGATTATGGAGATAGTTAAAGATAGGGTTGTGCTTATCTCCGGCGCCACAGACGAAGCCGGTCAGGCAATGAGCCTGAGGTTTGCGAAAAACGGTGCAAAGGTTGTTGTCACGGATACGGATCAGGGAAAAATAGATAATCTCGTATCAAAAATCAAGCAGGAAGGGGCAGAGGCTCTGGGCATTGTTGCCGCTCCTGAAAAAGCTGACGAAGTGAAAAAGGTCGTGAGCGAAGCTGTGTCCAAGTTCGGTAAAATTGACGTGCTTGTGAACAATGTGGATACTTCCGAAGGCAAAGGGATCGCTGACCTTTCAGATGATGACTGGCATAAATCCCTCACCACAAACCTGGACCCGATGTTCTTCTTCTGTCGTGAGGTGATTCCTCAGATGCGTCAGAACAAATATGGGCGGGTAATCAATATGGGAAATCTTGAGTATATCGGATGGCCCGGAAAGGCCAACTATTCAGCCTCCAAATCCGCTATCTTCGGCTTCACCCGATCCCTGGCCCTTGAAGTGGCAAAAGACGATATTACAGTAAACTGCGTGGCAAAAGGCGGTGCGTTTGAATCGCCGGATATGTCCGAAGAAGACGCGGCAAAGCTGGCCAAGGGTATGCCCGTTCAGCGACTTGGTAAATCTGAGGATATTGCCAACGCTGTAGGCTTTTTTGCTTCGGACACCTCTCCGTACGCGACCGGACAGACCTTGTTTGTCTGCGGCGGAAAGAGCATGTATTTTTCCATGTCAATTTAGGAATCCGGCAAATTATCGTTTTTAAGGATTAAGTGGAGGTTAAAAATGGGAATTGAAAACAGGGTTGCCCTCGTCACAGGGTCAGCAAGCGGAATTGGAAAGCAGACCGCCCTGAGGATGGCGGAAAATGGTGCCAAAGTCGTCATTAATGATATTGTCGCTGACAAGGTCAATGAAACAGTTGAAGAATTCAAGCGCCAGGGCTTTGATGCTATCGGAAAAGTGGCTGATATCTGCAATAAATCCTCGGTTGATGAGATGATCAAAGACACGGTGGACACCTTCGGCAGCATTGATATTCTTGTCAACAACGCGGGGATGGAGCGCGCAGGCGCGCTGAGAAAGCTTACAGAGGCGGACTGGGATATCACCATCAATGTCAACCTGAAAGGCGCGTTTTTGTGCAGCCAGGCCGCGCATAATTATATGGTTGAAAGAACCCACGGACGCATTATCAATATTGCATCCCGCGCATGGCTGGGCGGCCCCGGACAGGCCCCTTATGCTTCGGCAAAAGCTGGCGTGGTGGGATTAACGAGAACCCTTGCGCTTGAGCTGGGAAGAAAAGGCATTACCTCAAACTGTATTGCCCCGGGACTGATTGAAACCCCGCTGTGGTATGAGCTTCCTGAAAAGAACAGAAACTTTTTGCTGGGAAAACAGCCCACCGGAAGGCTGGGAGAAGTGGATGATATCGCCAACGCAGTGATGTTTCTTGCAGATGATGAGACTTCTTTCATTACCGGACAGGTTTTGTATGTGTGCGGCGGAAGAAGCCTGTTTTCCGGCTGATATTTCAAAAAGCAGGACAAGCTTTTTCAGTTGCGGACTCATAAAACATAAACCAGAGCTTGTGCTGCTTTTCTGACTGAAAGGAGATTTAAACCAATGGGAAATGATGGGAAATCCTTATCTGATGTGAGGGTGATTGACTTCACAGGAGAACTGGGACCCTACGCAGGAAAGATGTACGCGGGCCTGGGAGCGGATGTAATTCATATCGAGCCGGTCACCGGGAATCCGCTGAGAAATATCGGTCCGTTTTACGAGGGCATTCAGGACAGGGAAAGAGGGCTTCAGTTTCTTTATTATAACGGCGGTAAAAGAGGCATGGCTCTGGATATCAGGCAGGAGAAGGCCAGGGATATCTTCCTCAGACTGTGCAGCACGGCCGATCTTCTGCTGGAAAGTTTCGCACCGGGCTATCTTGACAGTCTGGGGCTTTCTTACGACATATTAAGCGCGGTCAATCCGAAACTGGTTCAGACATCCATTACCCCTTTCGGACAGTTCGGTCCCTACGCGGATTATCCGGGGTGCGATCTGACCTGTTCAGCATTGGGCGGATTTTTATTTCTGGCGGGTATTGACAATGACAAGCCGGTCCGGGCATGCGACAACCAGGCCTATCGGATGGCGGACGCATACGCTGCCGTGGGCAGTTCTATCGCGTTGCTTTTTGCAAAGAAAACAGGCATCGGTCAGTTTGTTGATGTATCAGCTATGGAAGCCACGGGAATGGCCCTTGAAAACGCCGCCCAGTACTGGGATCTCGAGGGAAAAAACCGCAGAGGACGGGGAAAAGAAGCCGGTTCCGCGTCTGTCCATCCGTGCAAAGACGGATTTATTGCCATTGTCGCGATCATGGGCAAGAACAAAGTCATGTGGGATCCCTTTGTGAAATGGATGCAGGATGAGGGGGTCGAAGGATGCGAAGTTTTTGACGATCCCAGATGGATTGAGCCGAGTTACCGATTGTCAGCAGAGGGATATGAAACATTCTGCCGGGTGTTTGAGGGATTTACCATGCAGAATGAAAAACTGGCCCTGTACGAACGAGGTCAGGCTCACCGCGTCGCGATTTCACCTGTAAGCAATGGCAAAGACCTTCTGGAGAATCCCCAACTGAAACACAGCAATTTCTGGCAGACCATACACCATGATAATTTGAACGGAGAAGTGACTTATCCGGGTGCGCCCTACACATTTGGAAATTTAGAATGGCGGTTCGGGAATCCCGCGCCAACCCTTGGTCAGCATTCTGCCGAGATACTGAGAGAACTCGGATACGAGGAAGACGAGATCAATACGTTCGCAAAGGAGGGCATTATATATGTTGGCTAATATGAAAAGAGCCCTTGAGGGGATTGTTGTATGCGATTTTTCATGGGTCGGTGCGGGTCCTATCACAACAAATGTTCTGGGACAGTGCGGCGCGGAGATCATTAAGATTGAAAGCACAAAACGTCCTGATATCCTCAGAAAAGGAGGCCCCTTTAAAGACGGAGTTGCCGAGGGATTGGAACGCAGCGGCTATTTTGCAAACCGGAACCCCAATAAAAAATGTATCTCATTAAACATGAGTCATCCCAAAGCCCGTGATGTCGCGATCCGTTTAATAAAGAAAAGCGATATTATCATTAACAACTTTCGTGTGGGCCAGATGGAAAAATGGAACCTGGGATGGGAGGATGTCAAAGAAATGAATCCTCGCATTATTTATGTGACCATGAGTCTCCAGGGGATCACAGGGCCTCATAAAGCCTATATGGGCTACGGAGTCAATCTGAATGCCTTGTGCGGGCTGACCGAGCGGGCAGGCATGCCCGGGGAAAACCCCTTTGGAACCGGCACAAACTATACAGATCATGTCATGGTCCCGGGTCATACACTGTTCGGCATCATGGCCGCGTTGCTGCAACGCGAGCAGACCGGGGAAGGACAGACCGTGGCGGTATCCCAGTTGGAATCTGCCATCAGCATGAAGCCCACGGATGCCATGGCTTACGCGGGCAGCGGTGAGATTTTAGGGCCTCTGGGATATGGGGATCCTGATGCAGCTCCTCACGGGGTCTATACCACCCTCGGGTACCGGAAATGGATTGCCATCGGTGTTTTCAACGAAGATGAGTGGTTCTCACTTAAAAAAGTGATGGGGAATCCGGAATGGGCCGAAGATGAGAAGTTCTCAACTTTTGCCAGCCGTAAGGAAAATGAGGCAGAACTGAACGCAAATATTGAAGCATGGACCAGAGACAAATACTCAGACTGGCTCATGAAAGAACTGCTTCAAAATGGCGTAAAAGCTGGCGTTGTAAATGACTCCCGAAGTGCTATTGAAGACGATCATATGCGGGAGCGCGGATTCTGGTCCTATCTTGATCATCCTGTTGTGGGTTCCGCACTGTATAACCGGGCCCCCATCATGTTTTCCAAAACACCGATAGAGATGCGGACTGCGGCCCCGTTGCTGGGCGAGCATACCAAAGAAGTTCTGACCGGACTGCTGGAGTACTCAGAGGAAGAAATTGAGCAGCTCACAGCCGAAGATGTGCTGACTTAAAAAGGGTGTTAGGTGTCAGGTGTCAGGTGTTAAGTTTTCTGTCATCCAAAAGCCGGACAGCAAATTCGGAATTTGGAATTTATAATTTATTTGATTAATTAGGGAGTCTTATATATGGATTTTGCAGTTCCTGAAGAATATATGATGCTGAAAGAGGCCATGCGGGAGTTCGTGAAAAGAGAAATGATGCCTCTGGAAAAAACCCTCCTTGAACGGGATATGAGTTTGTGGACCGAGCCGGGCCCGCTGATTCCCAAAGATGACAAAGAGCGGTTGTTGGCAAAGTCAAAAGAATTAGGTTTCTGGGGACTTGAGGTTGAAGAGAAGTTTGGCGGACAGGGCCTGGGAATGCTGGCAAAGACCATGGTCATGGAAGAAATGAGCAAGTGTCTGGTGGGATTTTCTCCTCACGGGTTCATGCTGCCCCCGGATGCGCCCAACCTTTATTATTTGCATGCGTGTTGCCAGGAAAGCCAGCGGGACAAATACTTTGTGCCTTACTGCAATAATGAGCTTGACTCTGCCATGGCAGCCACGGAACCCGGAGCCGGATCCGATGTCAGCGGCCTGAAAACAACCGCGGTCCGTAAGGGAGACAAATGGGTCATCAATGGCACAAAAACTTTTATCAGCAAATGTGACAAATCCAATGTGTTTTTTATTCTGATTGCCGTAACAGACAAAGAGGCTTCCACAAGGGATAAATTTACAGCCTTTATTATTGACAAAGACATGCCCGGGGTGAGAATCGGAAAAGAGATTCCCGTCATCGGCGCGATGCCGACCTGGGACCTGATCCTGGAAGATGTCGAAGTCGGAGATGAGGCGATTTTGGGTGAAGTGGGCAAGGCTTTTATTCCCTTACAGAACCGTTTTGGCGTAAGGCGCATCGAACTGGCATCCCGCTGCACAGGCATGGCCGAAAGACTGATCCAGATGATGATTGACCAGGCCAATACCCGTACCACATTTGGCAAACTTCTGGGCGACCGTCAGACCATACAGAACTGGATCGCGGATTCCACCATGGAGTTGGAAAGTACCCGGCTGCTGCTTTACTATGCCGCGTGGAAATCCGACCAGGGTTACACAGACCTTCGTACCGAAGGCTCCTCCCTCAAAGTGCTGGCAACTGAAATGCTCTCAAAGGTGGCGGACAGAGCAATCCAGATGCACGGCGGCGTAGGGCTTTCAAAAGAACTGGGGATCGAGTATGTGGCCAGAATGGTCAGAATCTGGCGGATATTGGAAGGACCTTCGGAAATCCACAGATGGACCATTGCACGATCATTGTTGCGGGAGAAAAAGCCGTACAATATTTTTATCATGGAAAAAGAGCAATAAAATTGTTAATCGCTGATGTTCAGGATTGTCCTGTCATTCCTACGAAAGGGGGAATCCCTCTTCTCTTTAAGGATTCCTGCTTTCGCAGAAATGACAGGTCCGAAAGCCTGAACATCGGGTAACACAAGGATAAGGAGCATAAAAAATGGGTGTAGATTTCAAAAAAGAGAATCATGTCGCGTACATCACACTGAACCGGCCCGAGGCCATGAATTCTTTAGACCCTGAATCTGTTGACGCATTGTTCAATATTTGGACAGAAGTGAAAAATGATGATGATATCCGGGTGGCTGTACTGACAGGAGCCGGTGAAAAATCCTTTTGCACTGGCACAGATATGAAAAAGACACCGCCGCCCGAAGAGTGTATGGCAGCGATTTATCTTCGGGACGGACAGCCCATTGTTCCGCATATGAAAATGTGGAAGCCTATCATTGCCGCGATTAACGGTTACGCCATTGGCGGCGGACTGGAAATGGCCCTGGCATGTGATCTGAGAATATGCAGTTCCAAGGCGAAATTCGGTCTGACAGAGGTGAAAGTGGCAAGTCTGGCAGGATTGAACGGGACACAGTGCCTCCCTCGCGCAATTCCCCAGGCTGTGGCCATGAAAATGCTTCTCACCGGAGAAATGATTGACTCACAGGAAGCCCATCGGGTCGGACTGGTCAGTGATGTGGTGGAACCGGACGAACTCCTGAATCTGGCCACGAAATATGCGGAGCGAATTGCAAACAACGCACCGTTGAGCGTAAAGGCTGCCAAACAGGCCATCGTCATGGGTCTGGATATGCCGCTTGAAAACGGAATTGCCTTTTCCCATCTGCTCTGGGGTGTGCTGAGAGATACCGAAGATCGGAAGGAAGGATTCAAGGCATTTGGTGAAAAGAGACCTCCGGAGTATAAGGGGAAATAAATTGTTTCCTTTGTTAAAAAGTGTCCGAGTTGTTAGTTGTTAAGTTGTTAGTTGTTAAGTTGTTAAGTGTCTGTGAGTGTCCGGAGGTCTTGTCTGAAACATCCGGACACTTCTTCCTAAAAGAATGGGGGGTTATATGCATATTGCGGTGTTGGCGAAAGTCGTACCCGATTATGAGGTCCCGGCAGGGGATTTTGAGTTATCAGATAATCGGGCGCACAGCAGATACACGAGAATGATGGGACTGTACGATGAAAATGCCATAGAAACAGGTGTACAGTTAAAAGAAAAATATTCAGCCTCGCTGACAATCATATCCTACGGCGCGGAAGACGATATTCCGGTTCTGAGAAAAGCCATTGCAATGGGAGCCGAGAAACTCGTACTGGTTACGGGACAGTCAGATGATGCGTCGGTGATTGCCGCGAATCTCAAAATGGCCATTGACAATCTGGGCGATGTGGATCTGATCCTGGCAGGCCAGCAATCCGCAGATATGGACAGAGGGGTTGTCCATGGCACCTTAGCTGAAATGCTGGGCCTCACCTTCATTCCCCAGGTCAGTAAGATCGAATCTGAGAACGGCGGATGGAAGATCAGCCAGCTTACAGAAACCGGGAGCCGCGACTTGCAGTTCAATGGCAAAGGTGTGTTCTCCATTACCAGTATCCCGGAGAATGTGCCTCGCATCCCCGCGGTTCGGGCTATTTTTGCCGCAAAGAAAAAACCAGTGGAGAAAGTCGCGGAAGTTGAAAGTAATGCCATGGGAATTGAAGAAGTTTCCGTGGAAATCCCAACAATGGATTCGGTATGTGAATTTTTGCCGGTGGAAGATGTGGGAGAAACCGTAAAAACATTACTGACAAAACTGAGGGAGGAGCGATATCTATGAAAACACTTATTGTTGAAATCATTGAACCCAAAAGACTTGGCGAATTGGTTACGGTCAGTAAGGAATTTTGTGACACGCCGGATATCGTTGCGCTCGGGGCGGGAGATGTTCCGGGAGTCTATAACAAAGCGTGGCAGACTGAAGAAACCATATCCGCAAATCTGGTCCCGGCCATTGCCGAACTGATTCAGAAAGAAGAATACCAAGTCGTTCTGTTCAGCGCCTCAACCGTGGGAGCAGGACTTGCCGGACCTGTCGCAGCCAAACTTTCAGCGTCCGTTGTTTCCGAGGTGATCGGCATTGAACCTGATCTTGTGGTCAGGCGTCCCATGTACGGCGGCAAGGCTGTGGCAACATATAAGATTACCGCAACGCCCGCGATTCTCACCATAAGAAGAAAATATTTTGAACCTGCCGAATTGGAAGGAACAACAGCGGCTGAGACGCTGACCATTGCAGAGCCTCTGGTAAGCCTGATTGCGGAAAAGCAGGAAAAATCAGAAGGTGTCCCCCTTGAGGACGCGGAAGTGGTTGTCTCCGGCGGCAGAGGCATGGGCGGCCCGGATAATTTTTCCATGTTGCAGGAGATGGCGGAGATTCTCAAAGGCGCGGTCGGTGCGTCAAGGGGTGCCGTGGATGAAGGCTGGGCTGCTCCGACACTCCAGATCGGTCAGACCGGAAAGATCGTTGCCCCGGGTGTCTATTTCGCAGTCGGAATATCCGGCGCAAGCCAGCATCTGGCAGGTATTGCCAATGCCAAATGTGTGGTGGCGATTAATAAGGATGAGGAAGCCAATATCTTCAAGCGCGCCCGCTTCGGAATCATCGCTGATTATAAGAAGATTATGCCCGCGCTGAATAACGTACTGAGAGAGGAGTAATAAATGGGACGGATTCCCTATTGGAACATCAGCTATGGCATTCTGATTGATGCGTTCGCGATTCCGTTTGTCGCGCTTTTTGTTTATGGGATGTATCGCTGGTGGAAACTGATACGCCAGGGAAGGGCCAGAATCAGGCCGGATTTTCCTGGCAAACTGGGTCCGATATATCTCCGTGCGTTATTTACAAAAGGAATTCTGGGGACAAAAATATATAAGAAGCCCTATACGGGCATCGCCCACGGCTGCCTGTTCTGGGGAATGGTTCTCCTGTTTATCGGGACGGCGCTGGTATTTCTTAATGTTTTGTTTGGTGTGCCTGTCTTCAACGGAATCTTTAACCGCTGGTTTATGTCATTTACGCTTGACCTCGCGGGATTGGCCGCACTGGGCGGACTCCTTTTTCTGCTGATCCGAAGAGGCTTTTTTTCGCCGGAAAGATTAACTGTTCCTAAAGAGCGGAACGGATTCATTTCCATTGTCATTCTGCTGGGACTTATTCTTGTTACCGGTTTTCTGGCCGAGGCAGCCAGAATCGCCTATAACGGAACCGATCCGGGAGCATTTGTGGGGAACTGGCTGGCTCAGAACACGCCGCTTGCCCATCTCGCTGCCGGCAGCATTACCCCGGACGTGATTGCCGGAACCTGGTTTCCGCCGCTGTTCGGAGATACGCAGGGCTGGCTTGTTTTTCATCAGTATATGTGGTGGATGCATGGTCTGCTTGCTCTGGCATTTATTGCATATATTCCGTATTCTCCCTTGGTGCATGTTGTCCTGGCTCCGGTCAATGCGGCCCTCGCGGATCCGCTTCCCGGACCCAAAATGGGCGTGATGGATTTCTCCTCTTTTGAAGACGAAGAGGCTGAAGATACACCGCCGCTGGGCGCGGCCAAGCTCACGGATTTCACTTATAAACGACTGATTGATTATACCACATGCCTCTGGTGCGGAAGATGTCATGAAGTCTGTCCTGCTGCCCAGACAGGAAAAACGCTTTCCCCCAAAGGGGTGATGGTCACACTTGCGGAATACCTGCAACAGGGGAAATTAGAGGACGAATCTTTGGTGGACGCGGTCTCCAGTGACGCGGTATTCAGCTGTACCACATGCGCAGCCTGTATGGAAGCATGTCCGGTCTGCATTAATCAGCCAAAGACCATTATGAAACTGCGGCAGCATCTTATTATGGAACGGTCCGAAATTCCCGAACTCATGGGCAAAGCGCACAGCAGCCTTGAACTGAGACAGCATCCCTTTTTCGGAACCGGTGCGGGCCAGAAAGACTGGCGTAAGGACTTGGAAGTCCCGATCTTTGAAGCCGGAAAAACAGAATATCTCTTGTGGATCGGATGCTCAGTCACATATGAGGAACGCGCCCAGAAGATTGCGCGGGAAATGGTGAACATCCTGGACCATGCCGGCGTTTCTTACGGTATTCTTGAAGAAGCACGCTGTACAGGCGATCCTGCCAAACAAATGGGAAACGAGTTTCTGTTTAACGAACTTGCAGAACAGAATATTGAAGAGTTCTCAGAACTCGGGGTAAAGAAGATTATCACCTTATGTCCCCATTGTTATAACAGTTTTGTCCGTCATTATTCCAAACTGGGCGGTGTATATGAAGTCACGCCGCATTCTGTATTTATAAAAGTGCTGATGGAGTCAGGAAAACTGAACCTTACAAAAAGCACAAAAACGATCTGCTATCACGACCCATGTTACCTGGGAAGGCGGAACAACATCCTTGATGAGCCGCGTGAGGTTGTTTCTTCCATCGGAGAACTTGTTGAGATGCCCAGAAACAGAAGAGAAAGCTTTTGCTGCGGCGGCGGCGGCGGCAACTACTGGGCAGAAGAAGAAGGAACGAGAATCAATCAGGTCAGAACCAGAGAAGCACTTGACACAAACGCTGATGTTATTGCCACAGCCTGCCCCTTTTGTCTTCTCATGATCACCGATGGTTCAAAAAAGTTTACAGAAGAGCAGAAGGCGTTTGACATTGCGGAATTGGTCAGTATGCAGTTGAAGGATGATTAAAAAAAGGTGTTAGGTGTTAAGTGTTAGGTGTTAGGTGTTAGATGGTCGGAGCTTATTTTTCCTAACACCTAACACCTAACACTTTCATAGTTGACAAAGCAACAACTTTTAAGATAATGTTTGTCCGAGCAAAAAGAGGGCAGGGTCTTTCCGTATATAAGAAACACTTTGAATATACAAAAAAATATATGGAAAAAACCCTTGCGCTTCTGTGGATAATCTTTTTCTTGAAGTCTATAATTTAAGATAATTTAAAGCGGAGGCAGATATGGGAAAAAAAGTAGGTGTTTTGTTGTCCGGTTGCGGCGTTTTTGACGGGGCTGAGATACATGAGGCTGTTTTAACCCTTCTTTACCTGGATCAGCAAGGGGCAGAGGCCGTATGTATGGCGCCGGATATCCCTCAGGCCCATGTGATCAATCATCTCACACAGGAAGAAATGAATGAGACGCGGAACGTGCTGGTTGAATCCGCCAGGATTGCAAGAGGTGAGATTAAAAACATAAAAGAAGTAAAGAGCAACGATATTGACGCGCTGATTCTGCCCGGAGGATTCGGGGCAGCGAAAAATCTGAGCGAGTTTGCATTCAAAGGCCCCGAAGGGGAAGTAAATCCCGATGTCAGACAACTGGTCAATGACATGGTGAACGCGGGCAAGCCTGTGGGCGCGCTCTGTATCGCACCGGCCACGCTTGGCATGGCCGTAAAAGAAAAAGCCCCGGAAATGACCATCGGAAAAGAAGAACAGGTCATCGGCGCATTGAACGCCATAGGGGTTAAACATAAAGTCTGCGCGGTGGATGAAATCGCGGTGGATGAAAAAAATAAAATTGTGACAACACCCGCTTATATGCTGGGACCTGGTATAAAAGACGTGGCAAAGGGCATAGAGAAGGTGGTCACACAGATTCTCTCCATGATCTGATAAGGCTTTAGGCTTTATCATCAGATATTTTTTGGCTCATTCCTTTCCGTGCCAACCTGAAACTGGAAACTGGAAACTCGGAACAGCGACATAAGTATATATGAAGCTTCTCTGAACATCCGGATAACCGATTTCAAGTTTCCAGTTTCAACTTTCAAAGGAGAACTCTCGTGGTTGATCCCAATATTCTAAAATCCATTCCATTTTTTGAAGAATTATCAGATGAAATGATTGAAAGACTGGTTTCTGTGGCCCAGCTGCAAAAATATGAAACAGGCGATTATCTGAATAAGAGAAAAAAAGCTGCTGATTATTTTTATATCATTCTGGAAGGCGAAATAAGCCTTCAGATGGAAAGTCTCACAGGCAAAACGGTTCGGCTGGAGACAATTTCAGTGGGAGGAGCCATTGGATTTTCATCCTTAATTGAGATGGAGAAAAAGGCATATCTCAGTGATGCAAAAACGTTGACACCGGTTACAGTGCTGCGTTTCCTGGCCGATGATCTCACACTCCTTTTTTATCAGGACTTTGAACTGGGCTTTCTGATTATGAAAAAAATAGCATTGGTTGCAAAACGCAGACTGATGTACAGAACGCATCCGATACCGAAAGTATAGAAATTTGTCCGGGAGCTTAAAAGTCAGGCACACTGTCAGACAGACTTTTTTCCCGTGTTGCAGTCCTTCCCCGCAGATATTGATCTCATCATCTTTTCCGTCATCATAAACAACAAACCCCGTCTGTCCGTCACCTGAATAAGTACCTAACCATAAGTTTTCGATATATTCCCGGGAAAGAAACCCGGGGTTTTTCCCGGAATGATCCGCCTCCGGTGAGGGAAAAACCCGGGCTTTTCCGCGGTTCACGGAAAAAAAGATGTATAAAAAATTTTTGATCGGGTACTTATCACTCGATGATGTTCAAGTTTTTTGACCCGCTTCGATTAAAAACCCTGTCATTCCTGCGAAAGCAGGAATCCATTCTGGGCAGAGGCCACGCTTCCGGAAGCAGTGGATTCCTGCTTTCGCAGGAATAACAAAAAAACTTGATTATCGAGTATAAAAAATTTTTGATCGGGTACTTATCATTCAACTCACAGGTTCTCTTATGGGACTTACCCCCGAAATCCAGGAAAAAGCGGATGAATTTTTATTTAAGGCTTGCGGCAAACATTGGGATGAAATGACAAAAGATGACTGGATTGACCCAACAATATGGGAGACATTCATGGCTGATACTGTTCGGAATCAGAGGGGGGAGTGTCGCACAAATTACATGCGTCAAAAAAGGCGATGGGGTCTGCCAGTATCATATTACCTGGTAAAAAATAGTGTTTAGTGTTTAGGTGTTATATTCCTGCATAACACTTAAACACTTAAACACTTAAAATCAGACAAAAGAACTTACTTCTTATTTATTCTTGTCTTTATATTCCTGAATGGCCGTGTAAACCCGTTCCGGTGTGAGCGGCAATTCCCAGATTCTCACACCGATGGCGTCATAAACAGCGTTGAGGATGGCGGGGATGGTGGGCATGATCGCACCCTCTCCGACCTCTTTGGCACCAAAAGGTCCGTTGGGTTCATCGCTTTCCACGATGATGGTCTCCATATTGGGCATATCCAGAGCCGTGGGGATTTTGTACTCTGCCAGATCGGAATTAATGACTTTTCCCTTGTCATCAATCTTGACCTCTTCATACATGGCCTCACCCACTCCCATGGAGAGAGACCCGTGCATCTGGCCTTCCACGGATGTGCGGTTGATGGCACGGCCGCAGTCATGTGCGTCGGTCATTTTATCAATCGTGACTTTGCCGGTCCCTTCATCCACGGTGACTTCCACGATCTGTGCGGAACAGCCGTAAGCCGGAGAGGTCCCCACTGCAGCGCCTTTGAACTTGCCGCCAAGCTGCTGCGGTCTGTACTTACCGGTTCCCACGATGCTTCCTTTGGCAAGATACGCGATACGGGATGCTTCTTTAAAGGAGAGTTCGTCTCCCTCTTCCGGATTATCGGTCCAGCCGCGGTGTTCTTTGATGTAACGGACTCGCATTTCACTGAAATCCGGTTTATCTTTTTTGAAGATGACCACGCCCTTCTTGATATCCATATCTTCCGCGGGAATCTTCAGTTCTTCCGAAAGCACCGCCAGCACCTGCTGTTTCACATCTTCGGCTGCTTCCTTCACCGCATGGCCGGTCATGAGGGTCTGCCGGCTGGAATACGCACCCAAGTCAACACCGAAATCTGTGTCACCGGATTCCACTCTCACGCTGTCCAGCGGAATGCCCAGGGCCTCGGCCGCGATCATGGAGAAGGTCGTCTCACATCCCTGGCCGATCTCAGCGCATGCGGTATAAAGCAGGGCTGTTCCTCCGTCCTCGGTCAGTTTGATATAAGCGGTGCTGTGATAGGTCTCAGAGCGATAGATGGGATATCCCGCGCCGGAAACGAAAAACCCGCAGGCCATACCAATGCCTTTACCCTTGGGCAGGCTATTTTTCTTGTTGTTCCAATCAGAACCTTCTCTTACAGCCTCAATACATTCCTTCATCCCCAGGCTGCTCATGTTGAGATCGTTACAGGTGGTGTCTCCCGCAACCATCATATTCTTCAGCCGCATTTCCAGGGGATCCATTTCCAGCTCTTCCGCGATCATATCCAGCTGCTGTTCCCAGCAGGCTCTGGCAGCCACACCACCGTGACCCCGCTGTGCGCCGCAGGCAGGCTTGTTGGTGTAAATCCGGTACCCGTCATATTTCATGTTGGGCATTTTGTAAGGTCCCCCGAGCAGGGAACCTGCGTAATATACTGTGGCAATTCCGAAGCTTGAATATGCGCCGCCGTCCAGATAGCATTGGTGTTCCAGTGCCATGATGGTACCGTCTTTTTTCACACCGGTTTTCATGGTATGTGTGAACTGATGGCGTGCGCGGCCGAACATGAAGACCTGTTCTCTGGAATAGTTCATCTTCACCGGCTTTCCGGTTTTCATGGAAAGGAGACATGAGATGATTTCCATGGGGTTGGTCCCGGCTTTGATGCCGAATCCTGCGCCCACATAAGGCTTGACAACTCTGACTTTTCCCACAGGAAGCTTGAGAACCATGGCCAGAATTCTCTGAACATAATGGGGAACCTGGGTGGAAGTGTACAGCGTCAGGTTGCCCAGAAGATCATAATTGGCAAGACAACCCTGGGTTTCGATAAACGCCGCATCCTGGCGTTTATTCTTAAACGTCGTTTCTTTAATGATGTCGCATTCTTTGAATGCGGCTTCCACGTCCCCGAATTCCTGATGCACTTCCGCACATAAATTTCCGGGATATTTATCGTGAAGCACCGGAGCGCCTTCGGCCATAGCTTCATCAATGGTCAGCACGATGGGAAGGTCCTCATATTCCACTTTTATGAGAGAAACAGCTTCCAAGGCTGTCTCAAGGTCTGTGGCGGCTACTGCGGCAATCTCGTCTCCCACGTATCTTACTTTGTCGTGGCAGAAAATGGTTTCATCATACCGGGCAGGGCTTACGCCGTACTGAACCAGGCCAGCTTCTTTGGAAGTGATAACCGCTTTCACCCCCGGAAGTTTTTCCGCTGCCGACGTATCAATATTAACGATTTTCGCATGGGCCACCGGGCTTTGCAGAATTGCTCCGTACAGCATCCCCGGCATACTCATATCGTCCACAAAAACTGCCCGACCTGTGGCTTTGGCAGGGGCATCCACTTTGGGGGCTCTGCTATTAATCACGTCATATTCGCTCATTTATTTTCTCCTATATCAGTTGATAATTGATAATTGATAATTGATAATTGATAATTAATAATTGATAATTTTCAATTTTCAATTTTCAATTCTTTACTGATTACTTGTTCACTGATTCTACGGCTTCTACGATTTTCTGGTATCCTGTGCATCGGCAGAGGTTTCCTGATATGGCGCTTCGGATTTCAGCTTCGTTCGGGTTGGGATTGCGATCCAGCAGGGTTTTTGCGGAAAGGATCATGCCGGATGTACAGAATCCGCACTGAACCGCGCCCTTTTCCACAAAGGCTTCCTGAACCGGGTCAAGTCCGTCCTCTGTTTCCAAGCCCTCAATGGTCGTGATATTTCTCCCCGCGGCCTGCATGGCCAGCACAAGGCATGAGTTGACTGGTTTCCCGTCCATGATCACTGTACACGAGCCGCAGTCTCCTGTCTCGCATCCCTTTTTGGTCCCGGTCAGGCCGATATCATAACGGATCACGTCCGTCAGGGTCTGATTCGGCTCGACAGCCACTTCATATTCTTTGTCATTAATAGTCAGATTAATGAGTTTTTTCATTTAAATTAATCTCCTTCTGAGAATTTGGGAAGTTGGGAATTTGGTATGTTCGGTAAGTTCGGAAGTTCATTCCCCGGTTTCCCAATTATCCGCGATCTTTTGCTTCTTTCAGGGCAATGCCGAGGGTTCTTTTTGTCAGCACACCGACCATAGCTTTCTTATACTGTGCGGAGCCTCTGAAGTCATCAATAGGGGTACAGTCTCCCATGGCAGCCTCACCGGCCTTTTCAAACAGTTCATCCGAAGGTTTTTCGCCGATGAGAAGTTTTTCAGCAGACGACGCTCTCAGATGCGTCGGGCCTACGCATCCCATCACGACCCGTGCGGACTGAATGGTTCCGTCCGGACCGTCCAAAGCAATATAAGAAGCGACATTTACCAAATTACAATCCTGAGCCTGCCGAATGCCCAAGTTGATATAACCGGCTCCCGCGTGGGGAGGCGGAACATCCACACGGATCTCCGTGAGAATCTCGTCAGGCTGTATTTCGGTCACTCCGGGTCCCTTGAAAAAGCTATCCAGGGAAACTTCTCTCTCACCGGAACTCTTTGTCAGAACCACTTTTGCATCGTAAACCATGAGAGAAGGGGGAAGATCAGCCGCGGGCCGGGCTGTTCCCAAATTTCCGCCAATGGTGGCACGATTTCGCACCAGAGGAGATCCCAGTGCGCGGGCACCTGTCCGCAAAGCACTCAGTTTCTTACCGATTTCTTCCGATTCAGTGATCTCCGCAACCGTAAAACAGGCCCCGATTTTTACGGTGCTGTCTGACAAATCCAGTTTTTTAAGATCGTCAATTCTTGAAAGGGAAACCACATGATTCGGCGATATGACCTTGTGTTTCATGTTGACCATCAGGTCTGTACCGCCCGCAATCAGCCTGGCTTCTGAGCCGAATTCTGCCATCATCTGGCAAGCTTCCGCTATTGTTGCAGGCTCATGAAAATCAAACTTGGGTAAAAGCATTTTTTTCTCCTTGTCTTTTTGTATGAAAATAACGAGTTTTTTTCTGAACTCATTACGGGCATATTAAAAGTTAAGAGGGATAATAGAATTATAGAAAAATTAACCTACCAAATTAATAGCTACAATTTAGCTATTTAGCTATTTTTTGTCAATACAAAAACCATCTGAGCTATATTTTTTTTGTATTTATGAAAAAATTTCTTTTCGTATATATATAAATACAATGAAAACAATATGATATAAAACATTAAGACGTAAAATTACATGACAGACATATCCTTATGAAATAACAAATCTATCAAAATTAATTGGCTCAGATATTACCTCTGTTTATGGGTTCGTATTTATTTTCGAGGAAGCAAAAAAAACTGATTTTATCAGAACGGAAAAAGGGAGTCTGTGACTGTTGTCATAGAAGGGCAAAAAAAATCCGTTTTATTTCTCTGCCACCCTGACAGTGTGACAGTCTCAGCAGAGATGAAAGATTGTTTAATTTCTCCACGAATTTCTCCACCGATTGCAGGAGGGAATGCTGGCCTGCCATGCAACCGAGAATAAGGAAACTATTTTTTTGTGTAAAAAGCAGCTTCTGTATATTTCAGTAAAAAATAAAACTGTTTCATTTTATGGAAATCGTTTTTTTTGAGTAAAATTCAGATATCGGGTATGTCAGTTTTAACTAAAGTTTATCGGCTTTATAATTCTACCTATTGTATTTTCAGTGGGTTACGGACCATATTTCAGGCAATTTTAATGCAAGTTACTTATTTTAAATGATATATTAATATTTGCTTATTTTACGGACAGTTAAATTTGAAACAGCCCCGGATGAAAATCCTGAGATTTTCCTCCGCCTTTTTCGTCCGGCGGACTTCGAATTACTCATACTTTACTTACAACACACGGTGTTTTATAAAAATATCTTTTATTTACAATAACATATTTATGATATGGCAGCAAGTATGAGCAGTAATCATAAAAATTTGTCGGAAAGCCGAAAATTTTCTCTCAGATGTCCGAATTATGCCATGGCTGATCCGATAAAATTTCAACCTTATGATTTAATTATATTAAAAAATAAAAACAAATATTATCAGAAACTTGCATCAAATCTGCCTAAAATATGACCTGTAAATTGTTGATAATACAACAGGTAGAATTAAAAACCTGTTATACTTTAGAGTTTTAAGTACCCGATCAAAAGTTTTTTATACATTTTTTTTCTGCGAACGGCCGAGAAACCCGGCTTTTTCCTTCAGAGCCGGCGAATCATTCCGGAAAAAAAGCCGGGTTTCTTCCCCGGGCAAATATCGAAAACTTATGGTTAGGTACTTATAATTTTCTGGTTAAAAAAAGGTGTGTCCCTCATTTTAGGCGATTTTTTGGAAAAGAACACACCCGGCATATCTCAGTTCAGTTCGCAGTTCAGCGTTTAGGCAGTGTGAGACTGCCTAAACGCTGAACTGCGAATTGAAAAATGTGCGGTGCGGTGCGAGACCGCCTAAACGCGGAACTGCGAACTGAAAAATATGCGGGTGTGTTCTTTCCGGAGATCGCCTAAAACAGGCAATGCGATTATATCAGATTATCGGCAGATTGTTGTCAAAGAGAACCGCTTAATTCAGGTGAAATTAAATCAATGAGTCGGACAGTACCGGGTATATTTTTTATTTGGTGTTCCCTAAGCAGATATGCTTACACTAAGTACCTGGGGTGATGAAAATTAGCTATATTCAGAGAGATTTCTTTTATAAAAATGTTGTGATTTTTGTTCCGTCATATGATTGTGTTTTAAACTGACTTATGATATTATCTGCCAGTTTGTATAAAATAAGAAAAAAAGGAGGGCAAAAAAAATGAGAGATGCGCAAAACGGAGAAAAAATTTATAAAAGCCCCCGAAGAAAGCTGGTCAGATTTTTTGAGAAAAGTCGCGATCAGTGGAAAGAGAAATGCCGTTACGCCAGGGTGAGGAACAAACGTCTCAGCAACAGAGTCCGTTTTCTGGAAAAAGGCAGGGAGAAACTTAAAAATCAGGTGAGATATCTCAGGGCGGAACTTGCCCGGATAAAATCGGAGGAACGGAAAAGAGAGAAAGAGTATGAGACATTGAAAAAAAAAGATGACGGGAAGGCAGATATGCCGGGATATGCCGAGGAGTTTGACATTTTTCCTTCCGGCCACAGTTATTCTGTTGCCCACATTTTCCTCTTTGTCTCTCTGGTTCTGTCATCGGCGACATGTCTCCGGGGCGCGGCCCGCGCCATTGAGATATTCATCTCGTTCCTCCGTCTTCCGATGTCTTCTCCGTCATGGTATTCCGGCAGACTGTGGCTGCTCCGCCTGGGATATTACAAGCTCACAAGACCGAAGACGAAGGCGGCGAAGTGGGTATGGATAGTCGATCACACGATTCAGATCGGAGCGGAGAAGTGTCTGGTGATCCTCGGCATCCCTCTTTCCTCTCTGCCATGCCCCGAAAGATACGTCAGCCATGAGGATGCGGAGCCGATTTCCCTGCTTCCGGTGACAAAATCGGACGGAGAGATCGTCTGGCAACAGCTCGAACATGCCGCGAAAATAACCGGAGTACCGAGAGAAATCATAGCGGATCGCGGAACTGACCTGAAATCGGGAATCGGCAAATTTTGCGGGAAGCATGAGGAAACCTGTTTCATATATGATATAAAGCATAAGACCGCCGCCGTTCTGAAATGCGAACTCGGGAATGACAGTGAATGGTCGGAATTTGCAGCGTCGGCGTCGCAGACGAAGAAGGAAATTCAGCAGACGGCCCTGGCTCCGCTGTCGCCTCCGTCTCAGAGAACAAAATCGCGGTACATGAATACGGATATCCTTATTAACTGGGGACGGAACATGCTCATCTTTTTTGAAAAACAGGAGACGGAGACAAGTGAGGACTATGATCCTGAAAAAGTTGAGGAGAAACTGGGATGGGTGAGAGGTTATGAGAAGCAGATCGGGGAATGGGAGGAAATTCTCCGCCTTGTGAAAACTGCGGAAAGTTTTGTGAGAAAGGAAGGTATCTGTAGCGGAACTGCCCGTGAACTCGGGGAGCTTCCGGATTTTCAGGCCCGCACGGACCGTTCCGAGAAAATACGCAGAGAACTTCTTGTTTTTGTGGCGGATGAGGGACTGAAAGTCAGACCCGGCGAGCGGCTCCTCGGAAGCAGCGAGGTGATCGAATCGGTATTCTGCAAACTGAAAAGGATGGAACAGGATCAGGCAAAAAGCGGTTTCACATCGCTTCTGCTCAGTGTCGCCGCCATGGTTTCCGTGACGACTGCCGAAGTTGTTCAGAAAGCCATGGAAAAAATTCCCACGAAAAAAATTTCCGAATGGTGCGGAAAATTTCTTGGAAAATCCGTTCAGACGAAAAGAAGAGAGGCATTCTCATCTCCCAAAAAAACGGAACAAAAATGGGATCGGTTTCAGGATGCTGCATGAAGCTTCTTTTCATCAGACTAGTTCCGATGCCAGTTCTCTGTTTTTTCGGTCCAGCCATTTCATATTATCCCGATGTTCCTGCGGGCAGCACTTGGCGGGCCATAACGGTAATTTCCGTTCTGCACCTTTCATCAGTTCCCTCTGACACTCCGACACAATCCTCTGAAGCGCGGAAAGGAAGGATTTTCGCACTGCCCTCTGAAGATCATGATTGACAGGCTCGCCGCCGCTCCTGATCTTGGTAATAATATGACAAATCGCGTGATCATTCAGATTTCCCGCCGCGATATCCACAACAAACGCTGCTGCCACACCTGCCGCAGTGATACCGTCCACCATTCTGACACCTCCTTGTTTTTTAAGGGTATTTATCGCTCTTACACATCTGTCTGTATCATCTTTTACAGAATCAGTCAATTATGCAGTATTAATGAAAACTTTGTTGACAGTATTCCAAGTCTGGATATAGCCCCATATTTATCAAACATATCCCGAAGGTTATATGGCTGATATCCAAAACTGGAACACTCCCAAAGTACAGGGAAGAGAGATAAGAAAAGGAAAAAATTCCTCTTCTTATCTTATTTCCCTGTACTTTTGTTCTTGTCTTGTTTCAACAAAAATGCTATTAAGCGTAAAAGGGTAGTGTTCTAAAACTGGACTTGAACCGATATTTCCTAAATTGATTCAAATGGTTAAGATTTTTAGCTCCAGTTTTGGAACACTACCCGTAAAAGTACAGGGAAGTCGGATAAGAAAAGGAAAAAAATTCCCCTTCCTATCTGCTTCCCTGTACAATGCCAGAAACTCTGAACGAAAAATTATCCAAACCCTCATGGGAATGGTTGTCTTTGAAAAGGGAAAACCTGACAAGACTTCATATCGGAAATACAAAATCAGAACCGTCACAAAACAAGATGACTACGCTTATATGGCCGAAGTCCTGAAAACACGGTATGGCAAAGGAGAAAAATCAGACCTCCGGCCCGATCTTCTGCTGGTTGACGACAGCAAGGGGCAGTTGAATATTGCTGTGTCGGTCCTGAAAGAACTGAATATTGAGGGAGAATTTGAGGTGATCGGCATTGCCAAAAAAGCTGAGAAAAACGGAGAAACCGAGGATAAAATTTACAAACCCGGAAGAGCCAATTCTGTAAATATGGCAGAGAAAATGACCTGCTTTTCCTGCTTCAGCGGATAAGAGATGAAGCCCATGGTTACGCGCTTTTCACCGCAAACGCTGCAAGCAAACCGCCATCATTTCCGTTCTTGATACGGTTCCGGGAATCGGCAAAAAACGAAAACAGACGCTCCTTCAACACTTCGGGAACATCCAAAATATTCGGACAGCAACACCCGAAGAAATCAGCAGGCTTTCCGGAGTGAATCACAAGCTGGCGGAAGCGGTGAAAGAAAAATTGAAAACAGAGAATTAAGTACCTAACCCTCGATGTTCAAGTTTTTTTGTCATTCCTGCGAAAGCAGGAATGACAGGCTTTTTATTCGAACCAGGTCAAAAAACTTGATCATCGAGTAACCATAAGTTTTTGATATTTGCACGGGAAAGAAACCCGGCTTTTTCCCCGGAATGATCCGCCGCCCCTGAAGAAAAAAGCCGGATTTCTCCGCTGTTCACAGAAAAAAAATGTATAAAAAACTTTTGGTCGGGTACTTACTTAACTCGATGATCAGGTTTTTTTCTGTCATTCCGTTCGGCGTGAACTCAGACTTCTGCGGACTCAGTCGGATCGTCGGACGAAATGACAGGCTTTTTGTCCGAAATGGGTCAAAAAACTTGATCATCGAGCGTGAAATACTAAATTTGAAAATATGAAAAAAAAACTTCTCATCACCGGTGCCAGCGGTTTTCTGGGCTGGAACATATGTGTGAACGCGGCTTCGGAATGGCATGTGTTCGGCGTGTGCAACACGAATTCTGTAAATGTGGGACGCGTAACGAGTATAAGACTGAATCTCATTGATTATGCGGAACTCAGAAATGTGTTTTCCGATATTCGGCCCGATGCGGTGATACATGCGGCCGCTTATTCCCAGCCGAATTACTGCGAGCGTAATCCTTTGGAAACACGAAAAGTAAATGTTGAAGTTCCGTCAAACATAGCAGGGTTATGCGCTGATTTCAGGGTCCCCTGTGTATTCACCTCGTCTGACCTTGTTTTTGACGGACTGAAACCGCCTTATGCCGAGACAAGCGAGGTAAATCCGATATGCGTGTACGGTGAACAAAAAGCTGAGGCAGAAGAGGCAATGTTGCGGCGTTATCCTGAGACGGCGATATGCCGGATGCCGCTCATGTTCGGATATACAGAAGGGGCAGGCAAAAGTTTTGATCCGCAGATGATACGCACTCTGCTTGAAGGAAAACGCATTCGGCTCTTTTCGGACGAATACCGGACACCAGTGGATTCCGAAAGCGCGGCAAAGGGACTGCTCCTCATGCTCAGTAAAGTGAGAGGAATCATTCATCTGGGCGGGCGCACCCGTATTTCAAGATATGAGATGGGACAGATCGTTGCAAGGCTTCTCAATATTGACAAATCGCTGATCAAACCTGTACTTCAGAACGACATTTCCATGCCTGCGAGGCGTCCTCCGGATGTCTCACTTGTCAGCTCAAAGGCTTATACCATCGGCTATGATCCTCACGATATTGAAGCCGCTTATCAGGAGATACTCATCAGATCAAAATTTTTATCCGGAGTGCAAAAATAGAGCGAAGCGGTTTTTTGCATCACCCGGCTGACCGAATTTTTTTTATCCGGAGTGCAAAAATAGAGCGAAGCGGTTTTTTGCATCACCCGGCTGACCGAAATTTTTTTTTCCGGAGTGCAAAAATAGAGCGAAGCGGTTTTTTGCATCACCCGGCTGACCGAAATTTTTTTTTCCGGAGTGCAAAAATAGAGCAAAGCGGTTTTTTGCATCACCCGGCTGACCGAAATTTTTTTTTCCGGAGTGCAAAAATAGAGCGAAGCGGTTTTTTGCATCACCCGGCTGACCGAAATTTTTTTTTCCGGAGTGCAAAAATAGAGCGAAGCGGTTTTTTGCATCACCCGGCTGACCGAAATTTTTTTTTCCGGAGTGCAAAAATAGAGCAAAGCGGTTTTTTGCATCACCCGGCTGACCGAAATTTTTTTTTCCGGAGTGCAAAAATAGAGCGAAGCGGTTTTTTGCATCACCCGGCTGAACGAAATTTTTCTATCCGGAGTGCAAAAATAGAGCGAAGCGGTTTTTTGCATCACCCGGCTGACCGAATTTTTTTTATCCGGAGTGCAAAAATAGAGCGAAGCGGTTTTTTGCATCACCCGGCTGACCGAAATTTTTTTTTCCGGAGTGCAAAAATAGAGCGAAGCGGTTTTTTGCATCACCCGGCTGACCGAAATTTTTTTTTCCGGAGTGCAAAAATAGAGCAAAGCGGTTTTTTGCATCACCCGGCTGACCGAAATTTTTTTTCCCGGAGTGCAAAAATAAAGCGAAGCCATTTTTTGCATCACCCGGCTGACCGAAATTTTTTTTTCCGGAGTGCAAAAATAGAGCGAAGCGGTTTTTTGCATCACCCGGCTGACCGAAATTTTTTTTTCCGGAGTGCAAAAATAGAGCGAAGCGGTTTTTTGCATCACCCGGCTGACCGAAATTTTTTTTTTCCGGAGTGCAAAAATAGAGCGAAGCGGTTTTTTGCATCACCCGGCTGACCGAAATTTTTTTTCCCGGAGTGCAAAAATAGAGCGAAGCGGTTTTTTGCATCACCCGGCTGACCGAAATTTTTTTTTCCGGAGTGCAAAAATAGAGCGAAGCGGTTTTTTGCAATTTAAGTCTGTCCCTGATAATCATTAAAAGCAAACCCTATGACAGTGACATCATCCTGTCTTTCATTCTCTCCCTGGTATTCATTGAAAGTCTGGAGAAGCATTTCTCCCTGCTTTTCAAAACGCTCCCTGCTGATTTGCTCTGCGAGATTTCTGAAACGTCTGGTGCCGAACCGACGGTTCTTTTCTCCGCCCAGCTGATCAATAAACCCGTCGGTCAGCATATAAAAGCTCATTCCTTGTTCAATACTGATGGTCTGGTTTGTGAAGTTAAAATCTGTATTGGATTTTCGATATCCGAGACTTTGTCTGTCCCCCTTGATAATATGTGATGTATCATTGTGAACATAAACTAAAGGCAGTCTTGCCCCGGCAAATACGAGGGTTTTTTCTTTTGTGTTTACAAGACAAATCGCAGCATCCAGACCATCATCGGAAACAGCATATTCTGTATCCTGCTGGAGAGATGTCTTGACCGTAAAATTCAGTTGTTTAAGGACCTGGGCAGGGTCATGGCACTTTTCGTTTCTTATAATTCTTGTCAGTCCCGAAGACGCTATCATCGTCATAAAAGCTCCGGGAATGCCATGTCCGGTGCAATCGAGAACAGCAATGACAAAACCGTCATCAAAGGAATCCGTGAAAAAAATATCTCCGCTGACGATATCCCTGGGCATCCATACGAAAAAGCTGTCAGGAAGATAAATCTTAATCATGTCCAGGTTTGTGAGCATGGACCGCTGAATCATTTTGGCGTACTGAAGACTGTCCATAATCTTCTTATTGGCTTCCTCGACTTTTTCGAGCGTCTTGTTTAATTCGGCCGTGCGTTTTTCCACCAATTCCTCAAGATGATAATGATGCTCGCTGATGGTTTCCAGCATGTCATTAAAGGCAAATCCCAGTTCCGCTATTTCATCTCCGGAACCAGAGGAGAAACGTGCCTGATCATTTCCGGATTTAATTTCTGTCACAACCTCCGACATCTGCCTGATCGGATTCACAATGGTTTTGGCAATAATATTGATAATGACTAATAGTAAGATAAACGCGATACCTGCGGAAACCAGAAACCAGAGATGCAACGTGTCCCGCAGCCGTTTTCCGGTTGATATTGCCTTTGTTGAAAGTTTTTCCGCACTCTGGGATATATTCGAAAACAGACCTGTCAGCCCCATGCTGATCTCATCCAGTCTTTTGTAAATCAGCCGCATTTCTTTTTCCAGCATGAAATCACGGGTAGCGGAATGTTCGAGATTTGCGAAATCGGATTCCACCCGGGCATTCATAAGGTTTTGCTTCTTAAACTTCTCTTTTAATAATTCAAAGACAGTTCTGAAGGCCTGATATTCCGGATCCCCCCGGTTTTTCTGGTGATTTGCTGTAAATTGTTCGATGCTGCCAAGTAATCTGTAAAAATCAGCCTCGTTGTTCGCCTGAATAACAGAAGCCAGGGCATTATAACTCGAGTCCGTCTGAATCCGGTTTGCCTTCTGATCTGCCTCATACTGCATGAGCTGGTCAAAAGCGTTTTTGTATTCGACAATCAGACGGAATATCTGAAGGGTTTTCCCTGATAACTGCTCTGTAAAAAGTTTCGGATTAAGGAGCAGCAGTCTTTTTTTAATCTTTTCAATGGTGATTCCGAACTGCTTTTCCGCGTTCGGATGGTTCCGGGTGTTAACGACTTTTTCCCAAAACCTCAGCTCCCAGAAATCTTTTTCTAATTTTTTGATATCCTTGTTTATGGTTGCATATACCTGCACAGTTTCCGAACTGGTCCTGAGCTTATTGAGGAATACGGCAAGTTCGGCATATCCGACGCAAACCAGAAGAATCAGAACCCCTACGATAATATGAAATTTCTGTTTTATACTCTTAAACAAAACCATCTTTTTAATCGTCAGTTTTCAACTCTCAGTTTAAGAAATTGGTTTAGTAAAATCTCAATTGCCTTGTTCATTGCTTTTGAATCTTTAAATTTTGAGACAAAAAGCGGCGACCATCTGTAATAAAGCCTGATAAACACTCTTCCCAAATGATAATTCTTTAATATTGTATCTCTGAATTTTCTCAGTGCCAAAACCTCGGGCGATTCACTGTCACCATAAACCATGGTAGCAATATAACAGCATTTTTCTTTCTCATCGGACAATGCCTGCTGATGTTTATCAGCGGAACCGGACGTCCGGAGCGCATTCATTATTTCATGTTCTCTTTTATGATGCAGGAATTCATTATTTTTGTCATATTTTTCTTTTATCTGAGGTGTCATGTCCAGCGTGCCGATGTCTTTCATCACGTTTATTGTCTTTTCATATGCTTTGGTCCGGCTGGCATATGCCATACATAAATCCGACGCATTGTTTGCCACAGCACTGCTTAATTTTAAATACTCAGGGTTGTCTGATCCGAGATATTCTTTGATTATGATCAGTTTATATATACAACGCTCAAACAGATTTTGAACAATAATCGGCAGTTCATGAAGTTCCGAGGCTGAAATTGTCTCTGAAAGGCTGCTTAATTGTTCTGCAATGTCGTCACCAAGGATCTGTATTTCCTTTTGCAGCTCTCTTTCAGACTTTGCTTTTATCCAGGTTTCCATGACTGAGCAATTTTCTTTAATTCTGCTCTTAATTCTTTCACCCGCGGCCACAGATGCGCTGTACATTGCAATTGTTAATGCCTTTTTCCCGGGATAATGAGCCGCACCCTGTTTTATTGATGTATTGAAATAATCAATCGCACATTGGAGTATTTCATTTGCCAGCTGATCAGCAATGATCTGATATTGAAACGCGGACGCTCCCGGATATCCCGCGTTTTGAATATGTCTGAGTTCTTTAAATATCACACGCTTCAGATAAGTCAAATCGTTCCGGGTATTTTTATAAAGCTTTTCCCCGTACTGATCCGAATGAAAGGCATTCTCTGTTCTTTGTTTCCTGATTTTTTCAATTTCGGTTTCAATGCGTCGGATCGGCCTATCTGTAAATTTCCCAGTCAGATAAGAGACAATTTCATCAGGAAAGGACGTGAAACTGTGCAATAATGCCTGTATGGTGATCCTGTCTGTTTTATCCGGATAGTTTTGGAAAAACCGAAATACTTCATCAGCAAAAGACTTGTTTATTTTTTCTTTATCCAAGGAACAGTCCGCCCCTGCGACAGCGCGGACATACGCTTCTGACAGATCATTATTGAATACGTTACCGCCAAGGTTTATCCCTTTTAAAAAAAAATCCTGTTTTATGGGAGACGGGAGATGATCATTCGCGGCCAGTCCCAGATATAACACGAAAAGGTTTCTGATATTTGAATAATTTTCAGAGGATATGTTTCCGACATGAACACATTGCGCCCATACATCTGCGGCTTTTTCAACGTCGCCGTTCTTTAACAAATCAAAAGCCACTTTGTCCGCATTGTTATGTTTCCAGAACCAGAACAGGGCATGAAATATTTTGTTTTCAGGCTGTTCAATACGAGCGGAGGCTTCCCTGATTGTTTCAGGAGTTCTTTGAAAACTCGAAAGAAAAAGAAAATCCGTATCATAAGTTTTGGATTTACCCATCTCAGCAAAAATGGTCAGATCAGATATTCTTTTTGTGATCTCTCTTTCCGAAGCTGTGACAGGCAAACCTAAAATGCGGAAAGGGTTGTTCAGAATAAAATTCATTTCAGAAAGTTACGTTTAGAAATCAAAAAAACAGCCTGCATTTTTGGGGGAGCATTTTTTTCTGGAAAACGCACAAAGGCTAAAAAAAACAGGTCATATTCCCAAATCGGTTTTATAAGCATATTTATTTAATTGTTTAAAATGGTTATATGGATTTATGTCCAAAACTGACACACTGCTGTTATTTTATTACAAATTTAAAATTATGTCAGAATCAGAAAAATTTTGCAAGCATTTTCCATGTGTTGGTTGATTTTTCCCAGCAGTCCTGCCTGTGTTCATGTGCGGGGAAGTCCGTTGAAATGCCCGGCATACGCCTGTCTGAGCAATTCCTCAGTTGCGATGGCTTTTGCGTGTTTACTCGTACAGATAACAAAGGTGATGCGATGGTTCGGCGGTCTTCGGAATGATAAGTACCTGTGCAAAAATTTTTTACACTCATAACCAAATTTTTTTGTCATTCCTGCGAAAGCAGGAATCCATTTCTGGCAGATACCGCACTTCCGGGAGCTATGAGTTCCTACTTTCGCATGAATGACCGGCGGTTATCCCGGAAAGAACCGGGTTTCTTCCCGTGAATATATGGGCTGACGATCTCGTGGTAAAAAAACAGAAAAAGGGTTGGAAAACGTTGTACAGAAAGTGATAAGGATAAAAAGAAACCTGCCCATGAAGGCACATGATATTCGCGATGAGGTATTGTGCGGACTTCTCATTCTGCTATGGCAGGAGCTTACAGATGAGGCAGCGGAATATTTTTCGCAACACGGAGGAGAGCCTGGAGAAGCACACCGGGAGTCTGCAATTTACCACGGATCAGTTCCAAGGCTCAATCACCACTTTGACAGGAATCTCCTTTTCCTCACCGGCTGCCATCCGAACCGCCTGTTCCGCATCTTTGAGAGGAAAACGATGGGTAATCATTTCTTCAAAAGGGTATCGGGCCTGGCAGACCATTTTTATGGCAGCTCGGACAGATTGGAAATTCTGGGAATACGCGCCGAATATTTTTATCTCATTCAGCACCGCGTGATCCAGATTCAGTGTTGCCTTTTTGCCTTTGTAAATGCCGGGCAGCACGACTGTGGCTTTTTTCCCAGCCAGTGAGAGCGCAAGTTCGGCCCCGGCAGGATTTCCGCTGAGGTCCGTAACAACGTCAGCCAGTCTGCCATGGGTCTCATCAGAAATAACTTTCCAGGGATTCTCCTCATCCGCGTTTATCGTTCGGTGCGCTCCGAAACGTCTTGCCATGTCCAGCCTGTCCTTATCCCGTGAGAGGCCAATGACATAAATGGGGTTTGCTCCTGATTCCCTTGCCACAGCGGCTGCCGCGAGTCCCTGCTGGCCCGGGCCGATAATAGCCACCGTATCGCCGACGGATACACCGCCGATCCGCCTTAACCATCGGATGCCATTGCCCAGCACCGCACAAATGAGAACGCCGATCTCAGGTGAGATTTCATCGCCGATTTTATGAACTTTGGCCTGTGGGTGGATATAGAGATATTCACTGTATGCGCCAAACAAATGCGGCGATTCCAGGCATGAGATCATGGATCCGTAGAAATACTTGTTCTCGCATGTTGAATATGCGCCCGTGAGACAGGACTCGCACATTCCGCAGCCAAACGCATATTCAATGACCACACGGTCTCCTTCGGCAACTCCCAAGCGTTTCTGTGCGGTTTTTCCCATCTTGGCGACTCTTCCCACGATTTCATGCCCCATAATAAGAGGAAATGGCCGGGGACCGTGAGTGGGCACACCTCGATAAATTCCGGGATCCGAGCCGCAGACTCCCGCGAGTTCCACCTCAAGCAGACCGTCATTCTCGCCGATTTCCGGCAGATGAAATGTCTGCATCTCCATCTTACGGGGACCTGTGAGTACCATTGCCCGGGAAAATTTCTTCATCTTACCTCCTGATTATGATTTTCGCGCCTGTTGTCTGACTCAGGACTGTCGTGTCGTGGCTGGTAACGTAAAGAAAACACAAAAAAAGTCGCATCTGACGGCTCATTTTTGCGCTCCAAAGTTCGTAGTTCCGCCTTTAGGCGATGACACACCGCCTAAAGGCGGAATTACGAACTGATTTAAATTTGGGGAAATCCCTTATGTGAAAGCAGGTGGTATATGATAGCGGGAATACGCCGGCATAACCTCTCCTGCTTTGAACACCATTCTGGGTTCTAACAAAACTTCGCCGTGCAAAGTCTCGCCATTTGTACCGTCCCTGAAAATATAATTTCCTTTGGTCAGTTCCATCACCGTAATATCAGCAGTCATGCCGGGTTTTAAACTCCCGCGCTTTTTTTCCTCTCCCAGGGCTTTGGCCGGCTGAATGGTGGTCATCTCAATGACCTGATCCAGACTCAGCCCCAGGTGAATGAATTTGGACATCACCACCGCAAGCGACGGCGCTGATGATAAAACCGGTGAACAAAGATCCGTGCTGATGACTGTGGGAATCAGCCCTTTGGAAATGGCATGGCGGGCAACGGTGAAACTGAAATGGTTGAGTCCGTGGCTTGAATCAAGTATCACCCCACGTTTCCGGGCCGCCTCAAGTTCGGGATAAACCGTTCCGTCCGCTAAGATCATGCCGCCCGGCTCCCATGTAAGATAATGACTGAGAATATCTCCCTTCTCAAGCAGTGAAACTGCTGCACGCGAGAAATCATCCATCTTATCGTCGCTGACCCGGGGCCTGGTTTCGCCCACATGCATCATAAGGGGAAGATTGGCATCGCTCGCCAGTTTTTTCGCAAGCTCTATTCCTTTTATCCCGGGTCCGTGAGCCAGGGGTTCGACGGCCCTGACCTTAACGCCCCTGATAATATCCTTGTTCGCTGAGATCACGTCCCGGGCTTCTTCAATATCTGTATCGTTTTCAGTACGAATTTCAGGGAGTCTGATCAGCCCCGCGCTTGCCAGATTCAGAAAACACAAAATATCTGTGTTCGCGGGATTAACGATGAACAGACGCATGGCCTCGAAATTTGCTGATCCTGCGGTTCCCGCGTCACCTAAAAGAGTGACACCTGATTTTAATCCGATCTCCTCTTCCGGAACCCCGATACTGGCAAACCCTGCGGCCGGATGACAATGAAGGTCTATAAGCCCCGGAGTGATAATTTTGCCCTCCATATCAAACACCGTCATCATCTCCGTGTCAGAGACATCCTCTCCCACCGAGAGGATTTTTCCGTCACGGATCACTACGGAGCCTTTTTGGTGAATCTTTTGAGACGGATCAATAATCAGGCCATTTTTCAGGAGTATTTGCGATATGCCTTTGCACATTTTATAATTTCCTGTTGAACTGAAGCATCTCTCTTGTCAATTCTCAATTCTCAATTTAGTTGAAGCCTCTCTCTGACTTCGTCGGGTGTCGCGGGCTCTTTTTCCAAGAGGCGGAGAATGGTTACGGCTTTCTCCACCAATGGTTTGTTGCCGGAGGCTCGTCTATTCTTTTCCATGTACAGGTTATCCTCCAGCCCCACGCGTACATTTCCCCCCAGAAGTGCGGACTGAGTCATCATGGGAAATGAGGCTGCTCCGATACTGAAGGCTCCCCATATCGCATCCTGAGGCAGGGACTGTTTCATACTGATCATATTTTGCGGCGTTGCAGGCGCGCCCCATTTGATGCCCAGGCAGAGTTGAAAAAGGGGCGGCCCTTGAACGATTCCTGTTTTCAGAAGATGATTGGCGATTTCGATATCTCCCAAATCAAAAATCTCCATCTCAGGTTTGACACCGGCCTTTTGGATTTGTTCCGCCATTTGTTCCACATGCGGCAGGCAGTTGACAAACACATGGGAGCCGAAATTGACAGAACCGAGATCCAGGGAACATATCTCAGGCTTTAATCGCACCACATGATCAATGCGTTTTTGCGGCGAACATAAGGTGGACTCCGGCGCAAAGCCTACGGGTTCCTGATCATCCGGGGCAAAACGGGCCCCGGCTCCTGTGGTGAGGTTGAGAATCATGTCCGAGCGGTCCCGGATGCGCTGAACCACTTCTTCGTAAAGCTCAAAAGCCATGGACGGCCTCCCTGTGTCCACATCCCGGACATGAATGTGGGCAACAGATGCGCCGGCCTCATAAGCCTCAAGCGCGCTGTTGGCGATTTCCTCCGGTGTTATGGGAAGGGAAGAAACAGAGCGATCTCCGAATGAACCGGTGACCGCGGCCGTGATAACGATTTTATTTGAATTCATAAATGATGTTCCATTCTAAACTGAGCGATCAGTTTCCGATTTTCGCTTTCCGGATGTTATGAGGAAACAGCATCTTGTCTCTGACTCCGGAGTGCCAAACTTGCAGTTTGGCAAGATTTCACTCCGGAGTGCCGAACTTGCAGTTTGGCAAGATTTCACTCCGGCGTGCCAAACTTGCAGTTTGGCAAGATTTCACTCCGGCGTGCCAAACTTGCAGTTTGGCAAGATTTCACTCCGGCGTGCCGAACTTGCAGTTTGGCAAAATTTCACTCCGGCGTGCCGAACTTTCAGTTTGGCAAAATTTCACTCCGGAGTGCCAAACTTGAAGTTTGGCAAAATTTCACTCCGGAGTGCCAAACTTGCAGTTTGGCAAAATTTCACTCCGGAGTGCCAAACTTGCAGTTTGGCAAAATTTCACTCCGGAGTGCCAAACTTGCAGTTTGGCAAGATTTCACTCCGGCGTGCCAAACTTGCAGTTTGGCAAGATTTCACTCCGGCGTGCCAAACTTGCAGTTTGGCACTCCGGATAATCTTTTTCTTAAAGCCTATAAGAGCTGAAAAGTGATCGCTCATCTGTAAGATCAAATTTCCGGAATTTTCAGCACTTAGGCAGTCTTTATGGACATACTGAAATTATGTAAAGCCTCCCCCAAATCCTTTATAATCAGTCAATTATCAGTTATCTTCTTCATCAAGCTTAAAAAGCTTTCGTGTCATATCAAGATAAGCGGACTTATCCCCGTGACATTCGTTGCCATTCTTTAAAAAAAGCGTGGGATTATGGAGGATTTTATTGATAAGCGCATCCGTCATTCTGCTGATGGCCTGGCAGTCATGCTCTGGCAGATGACTTAAAGAATTCAGAGTTTTTTGCACCTCTGTTTTTGCAATGGCATCTATTTTGTTTCTTAGCGCAACAATGGTCGGCACCGCTTCCAGGCTCTCATGCCACTGATGATAACTGATCACAGCTTCATCAATGATTCTCTCGGCTTTGATCGCTTCCCTGTTGCGGTCCTCAATGTTTTCTTCGATCACGCCTTTTAAATCATCAATGTCATAAACATAAGCATTGGACAGCCGGTTGATTCCCGGGTCAATATCACGGGGAACGGCAATATCAATAAAAAAAAGCGGACGGTTTTTTCTGACACGCATACGCCCTTTTACCTGGTCATGTCTGATAACGTAGTCCGCGGCCCCTGTTGAACTGATGATAATATCCGCAAGTTTGAGATATTCTGTAATCTCTTCAAACCGGATGGCTTTGCCATTGAATTTTTTTGCAAGCCCCAGGCCGCGTTCAAAGGTTCTGTTGGCGACAAAGATATCACCGGCCCTGTTTCGGATCAGGTGTTCCACTGCAAGCTCGGCCATTTCGCCTGCCCCGATCAGCAGCACTTTTTTTCCTTCAAGCGTGCCGAAAATTTTACGTCCCAGTTCAATGGCCGCATAACTGATTGAAACCGCATGATCTCCGATGCCGGTTTCTGTCCTGACCCGTTTTGCCACAGAAAATGTTTTATGCAGCAGCCGGTTTAAAACAACACCGGATGTTTTGGTCAAAGTGGCCGTCCGATAAGCATCTTTTATCTGTCCCAGGATCTGAGGTTCTCCCACCATCATCGAATCCAGGCTGGACGCAACCCTGAAGAGATGCCTCACAGCTTCGTCCCCGTTATGGATGTAAAGGCTCCCTTCAAATTCATTAACAGGTATGTTCTTGAATTCGGAAATATAGGTTCTGGCTGCTTCCACGGCATCGGGGGCGCTCTCTGTCGTTATAAGAATTTCCACACGATTACAGGTCGAAAGAATAATGGATTCTATAATAGAGGGGTGTTCCTGAAAGGCTTGCAGTGCGACAGCAGTTTCATCTTTTGAGAACGCAAGGCATTCCCTGATTTCCACCGGCGCTGTTTTATGATTTAATCCCAATAATACAATATCGAACATAAGTCAGCTATTAGTTGTCAGTGGTCAGTGACCACTGTTTTTACCATTTTGTAAATTCTCCATGGTGCCCTTCCAAAAGAAAATTGACGCCAAAGAAAGTAAATAAAAGGACTGCAAATCCGATGATAGCCATAATTGCCGATTTGCGGCCCCGCCATCCCAACACAAGGCGTTCATGGAGCAAAACCGCATACAAAAGCCATGTGATGCCGGACCATACTTCTTTGGGATCCCAGCTCCATAATCTGCCCCAGACCAGTTTGGCATATACAAAACCGGTAATAAGCCCCAGCGAGAGCAGGGTGAAACCTGTCGCAATACAGGCATAGCCTGTGCTGTCAATCAGCTCCAGCGAAGGAAGACGTTTGAAAAAAAAACCATGATTTTTGTTTTTTATCGCATTTTCCTGAATAAGATACAGCACTCCGGCACCGCAGGCCAGGGCAAATGAGGCCTCGCCGATAAAAATAATCATCACATGAAGGATAAGCCAGAAACTGTTAAAGATATTTTTGACCTGTGACGGTTCCCTCGGCAACTGAGATGAAATGACTATCACAAGGGTTGCAAGCGGGGCAGCGTATATGCCAAGTACTTTCAGGTTGAATTTATACTGGACCATAAGAAAAACACCGGCAATGGTCCATCCGACCAGCAAAAGGGTTTCATGAAGATTATGAACAGGGAGAAGTCCTGATGTTGCAAATTCGTAACCAATGAACACTGAATGGCAGACGAAGCCGACTCCCAGCAGACAGAACCCTGATCTGTGCAGATAATTTTTCTGAAGAAAAAGGTATGAAAAATATGCTGCCGTACTTAGCATATAAAATAAAATCGTAAAAATAATGATAAGTTCCACTGATCATACTCTGTTTGCAGGTATGGAGATATATCCGATGACGGATAAATCTGTACTTACCCCACTTTTTTTGTTAGTGATTCAAATTCATATCCCTTGCCAAGAACCTGAACAAGCAGATGGTCTGTTTCTTCTTTTTTGCCGTCCCGAATCATTTCAAGCAGGCCCTTTTTTATCAGCTTTTCAAAAACAGGCTTATGGTCGTCGGGCGCGTGATGATCTTGTATTAAAAGTTTTTTCCGTATGGCTCCCATCAGATGAAGAAACTCAGCATATTCCTCTCCGAACTGTTTTTCAAGATCTTCCCGCAGTTTTTTCGCAAAAGCCGGACTTTTTCCGGAAGTGGAAATGGAAAGAATCAGATCTCCCTGGCTGACAACAGACGGAAGAATAAAATTACAGGCTTCGGGACGGTCAGCAATATTGCACAGTTTGTTCATCCGTTCCGCATCAACATGGATCCGCCAGTTCAATTCTTCTTTGTCTGTCGCGCCGATAACAAGGAACGTCCCGACAAGATCGGCTGTCTGGTAATGCCGTTTTTTTAATGTGATTGATTTGCTGTCGGCAAGTTCTATGAGTTTTTTTGTGGCCTCAGGGCTGACAACTGTCACCATGGCGCCGCACTCCAAAAGTGTCATCACTTTCCGAGTGCCCACTTTTCCGCCCCCCACCACCAGACATCTTCGACTTTGTACATCAAGGTTTACAGGGTAGTATTTCATATTGGTTCGATTCATTTTGTTATTTCATTGTTGCCTGCTGACCATCCGGCCTGCTGATGACCTTAAACCGTTCCGAGGGAATCATCAGCTTAACAAATGGTTATTTTCATCATATCCTCTGCCAAAGCCAACTGTCCGGTATAGGTTTTACGACATTCTTTTTCAATATCCGCGTGTTCACATTCAGGATAAAAATGGGTAAGCATCAGTCTTTTCACATTTGCCTGTGTCGCAATCTCACCGGCCAGACACGGTGTCAGATGCCCTCTGACCTTCAAGTTATCCGGCAGCGCGGATTCGCAAATAAAAAGTTCCGCATCCCGGGCCAGTTTTATAAGATTTTCGCTGAAATCCGTATCCCCGGAATAAACAACCGATATTCCGCCTGAACTGCTGATTTTGTAGGCAAGGCTTTCTTCGTTGTGTTCCACGGGAGCGGATTCCACTGTGAAATCATTAAATTTGTAGCGATCAAAAGCCCTGTTGTCAAGTTCGATAATCTTAAAAAATTCCGGATCAGGTTCTATCCAATGACCATAGACGTTTTTCAGTTTGTTATAAAATTGGAAAAATCCCTTTCCTGCCACAATGGTAAGTGAGGTTTTCCGCTGTTTTCCTCCGGAGTATTTGTTGGAAAACAAAAACGGGACCAGCTCACCTGAGTGGTCAGGATGAAAATGGCTGAGAAAAATAAAGGCAATATCAAAAATTGTGGTATCTGCTTTCAGAAGCTGTCTCATGGTTCCGGGGCCCACATCAAACAGCAGCTTTGTTTTGCCGATTTCCATCAGGGCAGCGCATGCGCTCCGTGTGAGCGAAGGAACGCAAGTGCCTGAGCCAAGTATGGTGACAGATATTTCCTTTTTCGTATCCAAACTCATCAATATTGTTTCTCTTTTTTTCCATCTGCCGGCAATGGCCTGACAGGCTGAAACAGCAGTTTCTGCTGAAAATATACGCTACAGATCAGTATCAGAAAAACAGCATATCAGCCAATGGTATGCACCACCTCGGAAGCCGGAACAAGCCGGACCTTTTTCCTGAGCAGCGGCAGCATCTCATGCAAAATCTGATAGGTCACCATATGGGGATGTCCTATTCCCACGGCCTCACCGTAATTATTGGCAACACGGATCAGGTGTTTTATTTGCCTGCGGATGACATCCGGATGCTGAATATGATCCAGAAACACATCTCTTTGTGCAAAAGGAACCTGTAATAAACGGGCTGAGGATTTACAAATGCTGTCCATTGTTGTGAAACTGTCAATAAAAAAAAGTCCTCTTTTCTTCAGCACAGATAAAATCTGATACATCTGATTTGAGACAGTGGTCATCCTGGATCCCATGTGATTATTGACACCTTTGATAAAAGGAACCGTGTTCAGGTTTTTTTCAAGCTGGCTCACGATCTGCTCCGGCGACATTGAGGTAAGCAGCGCTCCCGGTCCGGGGTCAACCACGGGATATTCCATGGGTTCCATGGGCAGATGGAGCATGATATCGTTTCCCTTTGCTCTGGCCATCCTGATAATTTTTTTCTGAAACGGGCTGTAAGGGAAAATGGAAAATGTGATGGCCGCGTCAAGATCAATAAATTTTTTAGCGATAACGCTGTCATATCCCATGTCATCTATGATAATAGCCACTTTGGGCAAAAGAGGACCTGGTTTGGGAATCCGTGTCCGGGGAACAACCGCCTCTTTGGGATAGATTTCAAATGTCGGCGTGTTGTGAGCCAAGGGTTCTTTTTTAGCATAAAATGAACAATGGGAAATATATCCCAGAAGAACAGCCAGCAACAGCAAAAGCGGCAATCCCGGGACAAACCTTTTAAAACAGGTTCTTAAAACAGGTTTTTTTTCTGTCCCTTCTTTTTTTTCAGCCATTTGAAATTATGAGTACTCATCATTTTTCAGCTAATAACCAAGTTCCGCCAAAATAATTCTGACGGGTAATATACCAGACCTGCGAGGTTTTGAAAACCTCGCAGATCATCGAAAACAACTCATCAGAGTCAGTACGATCACGCACTAATAACGACTTTCCTTGAAAATACCATAACCGACCAGTATCTCAAGCGCACGCATAATCTGGTTGTCTTCCTGAAGTCCTTCGATGTTAAGAGGCCCATACCTGTAGTCAGTTTTACGCTTCTTTGACTTCTTTTTACCCCCGTCCTCTTTATCATCAGGTTCAGATTCTGTCCCCTCTGTTTCTTCCTCCTCAGGATATGCTTCAAGATGGTTTTTGAGATCTTTTTCTTTCAGCAGGCCATCTTCCTCCTCGCCATTTTCCTCCTCTTCTATGAACCTGGTTTTTACTTCAATATCAGGCTCAATGCCCTGGGCCTGGATAGAACGTTCATTGGGGGTGTAATATCTGGCAATTGTGAATTTAAGGCCATAGCCATCCCGTAAGGTTTCCACCGTCTGGACAGAGCCTTTGCCAAAAGAGGTTGTTCCGAGTATGACGGCCCGCTTATGATCCTGCAACGCGCCGGCAACAATCTCTGATGCGCTGGCACTTCCGCCGTTAATCAGGGTGACAATGGGATAATTGCGTTTGTGTCTGTCGCGACGTGCCTTAAAAACCTTTGTATGTTTTTTCAGCCTGCCTTTGATAGAAACAATGGTTCCCTTTTCAAGAAAAAGGTCCGAAACCCGGATGGCCTGGTTAAGCAGCCCGCCCGGATTGTCCCGAAGATCAAGAATAAGCCCTTTTAACGGGGTATTCCCTGACTCAAGTTTATCCAAAGCTGCTTTGAGGTCTTCAGCTGTGTTTTCCTGGAAATTGGTAATTCGGACATACCCGTATCCGGGTTTTAACACAAGATGCTTCACACTTTCAATGGGAATATTATCCCGAATCAGATTGAAATCTATGGGTTTGGCCTCTCCTTTCCGAACAATGGTGATGGTCACCGGCTCTCCTTCGGGGCCTCTCATCTTCTTCACAGCTTCCCACAGCATCATATCCTTGGTTGACTCACCATCCACCTTGATAATAATATCCCCGGCCTGGACCCCTGCTTTGTAGGCAGGTGTTCCCTCAATGGGCGAAATGACTGTAAGAACCCCCTTTTGCATGGTGATGACAATGCCGATGCCGCCAAATTCACCTTTGGTATCAATCTGCAATTCTTCAAAGGCTTCCGGCGGAAGCAACTGGGAATGGGGATCAAGGCTGCTGACCATTCCCTGGACCGCCTTTTGTATCAGCTCTTTTGTGTCAACCGGGTCAACATAATTTTTTTCAACCAGTTCAATCACGTCGGAAAATATTTTAAGGCCCTTGTAAGTCTCATCATCGGCCGAAAGATCGCGGTAAAAGCCTGACCCTACGGTACAAAATAATACGGCAATTCCCACCACCAGCCAAAGCCTGAAATGTTGTCTTTTTTTTCGAACCATCCTGTTTCTCCTTGTATTTATTGAATATTGAATATCTGAAATTGAAAACTGACGCTTCAGAAGACAAACTTATATCTTAGCCTGTTCATTGTCAATTGTCAATGCTTCCTTACGCATTGCTCATCCTTTTTTAAGCCATTTCATAGGATCTATTGCTTTTCCGTAATGGCGCACTTCAAAATGCAATCCGGCCCCTTTTACAGAACCTGTGTCTCCCACAGTGGCGATCACCTCCCCTGTTTCTGCATGGTCTCCCTCTTTTTTAAAAATATCTTCGATATGCGCGTAAAGGGTGTAATAATGATCTCCGTGATCAATGATGATCATGTTGCCGTATCCTTTAAGCCAGCCGGAATAAATGACCTCTCCCTCACATACCGCCTGAACAGGCTTTCCTTTTTCTGACTGAATGTCAATCCCTTTTTGAAAATTCTTCACATTAAACTCAGGATGTTTGTACGGGCCGAAAAAAGAAATGATCTTGCCGTTAACAGGCATTTTTAGTGAGCCTTTGAAAGAAGGGAATTTTCCCGATGAGATGGTCTGGGATGGTCTGATTTTGTCTGGTTTTTTTAATCGCCGAGTTTTCCGAACCAGCAGACGTTGAATTTTCTGGTCCAGGTCCTTTGCAGATGCTTTTAAAGACTTAATGGAAGCCAGTGTCAGTGATTTTTTTTCACGGATATTCGCAAGGAGTTTTGAGCGTTCGGCTTTTTTACGGGACATTATACGGACTTGTTTCTGATGAGCAGCTTCAAGAGAGAGCTTTTCTTTTTTCTGGGCGTTCAGATGGTCCAGCACATGCTGAAGGTCGGCTTTGTCTTCTGCAAGCGTTTCCAACAGATGCTTATCATACGCAAGAATCCGTTCCAGGCTTGTTTTGCGTTGAAAAAAGTCAGTTACGGAATTTGCGGACGCGAGCAGATGGATTTTGCCCAGATAGCTGAGTTTATAAAGGGCAGTCACGCGCCGGGATGCGTAATCTTCCCTGATTCTAATTTGTTCCATAAGCTTCCGGGAGGCCTCTGTGGTCTTATTTATTTTGTTTTCCAATCCGGTCAGTTCGGATTGAAGCGAGCGAGCCTGTTTTCTGGCTTTGTTAATGGCCACCCCGGTTTTATTCAGGCTGTTTATGATGGCATTCTCTTTTTGGGCAATCTTTTCTATTTCAGCTTTGTTCTTTTCTATTTTACGATCTATTTCATGGGCTTGTTTTTTGAAGCTTTCGATTTTAATATCTGTCTGAGATCCGAAAGTTCCGACACCGTAAAAAAATATCCCGACAAAAATTATAAAGTTAAAAATTGTGATTCTTTTCAAAAACGATAGCCCTCCTTCGATAAGGGATTTTCCAAAAAAATAAAATACCTGAAATCTCGATGTTCAAGTTTTTTTCTGTCATTCCTGCGAAAGCAGGAATCCGCTGCTTCCGGAAGCGCGGCCTCTGCCCAAAACGGATTCCTGCTTTCGCAGGAATGACAGGCTTTTTAGTCGAACCGGGTCAAAAAACTTGAACATCGAGTGAAATGCGGCAGGGGGCGCGGCATTTTCCATAAGTTCCCGAATCGGATATATTATTTATTCGGAGTTCCCTGACATCATAATTTTAAAAACTGTCTGAGAGAGAGGTGACATCCCACCCATCCGACAAACATGCTCCCCGCGAGTATACCGATGCAAATCTCAGGGGAAAGAAACCGGATTTGAAAATCTGAAATGGGAAATCCGAAATTAGGGTTCATTTCCAATTTCCAGCCCCAGATATCCACTATCCAATCTCCGATGACAAACTTAAAACCAATAAATAGCACGCCAAGACCGATCATGCCGCCCACGCTTCCCTGTATCAGGCTCTGAATATAAAAAGGGTCTTTGATAAAACTCTCAGAAGCCCCGACCAGACGCATGATTTCAATTTCCTCATGTCTTGAATAAAGCACAAGCCGGATGGTGTTTGCCACAAAAAACACCGTTGCCATGAAAAACAGGCAACTCATTGCATAACCGGTCAATCTGAATAGGTTGAAAATATTTATAAATTTTCCAAGCCATTTCTGACCGTATTCCACTTCTGCCACTGACGGGAGTGATTGGATTTGTTGTGCCAGGGCCTCAAATTTTTCCCAGTTTCGGATAACGGTTCTGCCGTGTATTTCAAATGCATTTGGCAGGGGATTTTCATTCAGATTGTCAATCAGGGAGGCCTGCTCCTTCATCTGGATTCTGAGTAATTCCAGGGCATCTTCTTTTGAAATGAACCGGACATCCCGAACCCCTTCTGTTCTCTGAATTTTCTGTTTTATCTCTGAAATTTTTTCATCCGGAATATCTGGTTCAAGGTATGCCATTATCCGTATGCCTTTTGTCCAAAAATTTATGACTGCGTTTGCATTAATAAAAAAAAGCGCAAACGCGCCAATGATCAGCACAGACAGCGCAATGGAAATAATGGTCACAGTATTCAGGAATCTGTTTGCCAGGATATCTTGTATGGCTCTTTTAAAAAAACGCAGCATCAGATCAACTCAGCTTGGGAATGATTGTGGACATTTTCAGACGTCCCTGTTCAAGAAGGACCACCCGCCCCCCTGTTCTGCGGATAAGTTCTGTATCGTGAGTTGCGATAATTACGGTGGCTCCCCGGGTATGAAGTCCTTTGAGAAGATCAAAAATAATGCGGGCGGATTCAGCGTCCAGACTGCCGGTAGGCTCATCAGCGAGTATTATTCCGGGATTACCTGCAATGGCTCTCGCAACTGCCACGCGTTGCTGCTCGCCACCGGACAGTCCCGGGGGGAAGGCTTTCAGCTTTTCTTCCATGCCCACCGCTCTCAGCACACTTTTCACCTTTTTTTGGATCAGCCGCTTTTTTGTGCCTACCGCTTCCGCTACAAGCGCAATATTATCAAAGATATTTTTGGTGGGAATAAGCTTGTAATTCTGAAAGATGACCCCGAATTTTCGCCTTAAAAAAGGTATCTGCCTTCGGGAAATCCTTGACAGACTTCTTCCGCCCACGAGAATCTGACCCTCTGACGCAGGCTCTCCCAAGTAAAGCAGCTTTAACAACGTTGTTTTTCCTGCTCCTGTGGGACCGGTGATAAAGAGAAATTCATTTTCAGAAATATCAAGGTTGATGTCAATTAAAGCGTTTTTTGACGCATAACGCTTGTAAACATGAAACATCCGAATAATAAAGCCGCTGTCATCATTGAATTTCAATCGGATTTTTACTCCTCAACAGTCCGGACATTATCGGAAATCAGCAGCCACCTCCGGAGTGCCAAACTTGCAGTTTGGCAATCATCCACATCACATCCGGAGTGCCAAACTTGCGGTTTGGCACTTCTTATTTTCGATTTTAGCTGTAAATTTATTTCCGATGACATCTTCTTAAACGAATTGGTTAAGAAAATATTATTATCTGTTTTGTTCTGATTCAGACTGTTTTAAAAAAAATAAAATTAATTTGTTATGATCAAAACGGGCATGACCTGTCAGTCACAACGAACCATGAAAGCCGAGGCAGAGGACAAATTACAAATTGCAAATCACAAATCACCGATGACTTTCATATAAACTCCCATGTCCTGCCGGTCACAACGAAGTATGAAAGTTTTGCAGTTTTTTCTAACACTTAACACTTAACACCTGACACTTTCATATAAACGGCCATGAACTGCCGGTCACAACGAACGATGAAAGTTTTACAGTTTTTCCTGACACTTAACACTTAACACCTGACACTTTCATATAAACGGCCATGATCTGACGGTCACAAAGAGGCATGAAAGTTTCTGCAAAAAACCGCTTCGCTTAATTTTTGCACTCCGGACTTTCATATAAACGGCCATGAGCTGCCGGTCACAACGAACGATGAAAGTTTTATAATTTTTCCTAACACTTAACACTTAACACCTGACACTCTCATATAAAAATAATAGCACCCTTCTGCTGAAAAAGCAAGTCTGTGGGAACTGCCTGGGAAAGAATCAGCAGATGGGAAATATTTTGTAAAAGTCCTGAAAAGGCGTACTTATACAGCCCGGGGCAAGCCCCCGGATCAGGGTGCAAAAAAACGCCACTGCCGCAGTTATGGATATAAGCTATATAACGCTCTGAATCAGTTTGATAAATATGGGACAATATCCGAATTTGGAACACTGCCGAAATATAAAATTTATAATCGGAACGTTTCACTTTTCACTTCCACAGGAGATTCACACATCGGCGGAGGGAGTATCTGAAAGAAAAAGGAATGCCCGATTTTCCCTCAGAACACTCTGACAGGCATAAACCCATAAAAAGTGTTTTAATTATCAGATGATTCAGGGGAATCGGGCATTATTTTTTTTTATAAACCAGTACCCGTTCCGAAAAGGGCGGGCAACTCATCTCTTAATCAAAGCAATCAATATCAGGGGAAAAAGATACAGTTTTCATTATTTGTAGAAACCAGCGCCGACAAACACATCATCATTCACTTTCAGGACATAGCTGATTTTCTGTGATGGTTTTTCTTCACCAGGTTTGGTCCACATATAATCAACCCATCCGGAGCCTTTTTCTTTGGCAAGACTGGCGAATTCCTTACAAAATTCCTTACCGACTTTATCCTTTATGGTGATGAGGTTTTTGCCGCGTAAAGACTCATTCATGGGATGTCCCAGCATGGTACCGTCCATTTTCTGCACAAAAACATAAGTCACATCTGAAACATAGGCTGCATCTTTAGCATTGACTTTCGCAACTACGCCGTCAAGTCCGTCTTTCAGGATCGCTGCTTTGACTGCCTCACATTTTGCGATACATTCCGCCTTTGAGGCTGCCTCATCAGCAAAGGCATTTCCGACAATACAAAGGCCAAACAGCACTGCCAAGGCCACTATCATAAGTTTTTTCATATTATTCTCCTTTGAATATTGATACTTATACGGCAAACGAAACAAATTCGTTGTTCCGCATCTGATTAGCTGACTCGCTATGATTAACCTCCTTCCCCTTTGATCAGCCTGATTGCATTAAGAGATTAAGCTCCTGCTTCTTTTATCACATATTTTAATGAATGCAAGAAAATAATAAAAACATTCCGAATGTGGCGTGATAATCAACAACTTATTAGTATTGTTATATATAATTATTTTATAATAAAATCAACGGACCGTTTGGTATTAAAAATTATCTGAAAAACTGTAAAATTTTTGTTTTGTACACACTCGATATTCAAATTTTTTCTGTCATTCCGTTCGACTGATTTCACGCCGAAGCCTGCAAAAACAGGTACCCACAGCTCCCGGAATCGCCGCATCGGCCAAAAACGGATTCCTGCTTTCGCAGGAATGACAAATTTTTTGTTCAAATCAGGTCAAAAAACCTGATCATCGGGCGAATCAGTGTCTGTCTCCCCCGAATAAACCAAAAAAAGTTTATGACTAAGTGTTTTTTATTGATTTGTCTGATATAGTTATTATAAGAAAATAAGGCAGTCTTCATTTGCCAGTTCACACTTTACGGCAACCATTTTTATAAATTTTTCCATAAGCCGGAAAAAGTGTAAACTGCTTTTCAGATTCTGTGAAGGGTGTCCATTTTTTTACCATAAAAATACATTCTGAAAAGTCGGGTTTTTTATCTGAAAATATTTTTATGACCAGGAGGCGAAAAACCCGGCTTTTTCATCAGTGTTTATTGTTATCTATTGATATTTGAGTAGTGTCTCAAATCCGGATATTCCACCATATGTACCAAGCTGATTCGGGGGGGTCATATGGCTCATATTCAGAACGGGAACACTGCCGGAGGAGTTTAAATGTTTGATTTCACGGTTCATCAGGAAGTGACTTGTGTGGCAAAAGGGGAGGGGCAGTTTTTTTCCAAGCTGGGATCCATGGTGGCCTATCAGGGGGAGTTTAAGGCGGAAAAGATTTTGTTAGGCCCGAACCAGGGGGTTTTGGATTCTGTGATAGGGTTTGCAAAAAGAAAGCTTACCGGAGAAAATATGCCTCTGATGAAGGTGAGCGGCCGCGGTATATATTACATGGCAGACCGCGCACAACATGTGAGTGTGATCACCCTTCAGCCGGGACAGAGTATCGGGGTTGAGAGTGAAAATCTGCTTTCATTTACAGAGGATTGCAAATATAGTGTCCGTTTCATCGGCGTCGGGGTTGTATCGCAAAAAGGTTTGTTTACCTCGGAACTTACCGCGCGGGGGGAAAAGCCCCAGGTCGCGGTGACCACGGACGGAAATCCCATTATTCTGGAAACGCCGTGTGCTGTTGATCCGGACGCTGTTGTATGCTGGACCGGCCGGGATCCCAATTTCAAAACCGACATAAGCTGGAAAACTTTTCTCGGACAGTCATCCGGTGAATCTTATTATCTTGAATTTACCGACCCTGGTGAAATTGTCATTGTCCAGCCGTCTGAAAGGGAATCCGGTGTAAGTCTCAGTATTGATTAAAATTTGAGGGGAAACAAATCATGGGTTTGGTGATAGATACAGGGAAACGTACATCCCAGCCCCGTAAATACGGCAATCTGGCTGTTGATACGGGAGATGTGACAATACATACGGGCAATATTGTTCTGGGAGACCCGCTTCCTGATACTCGGCAAAACAGAGAAGAGCCGGAGGGGACAAATGTTCCCATACCTGACATAAAACGTAAAAAACCAGATGATATAACAGATACAGCCGGTTCCCTTGAGATGAAAATGGGACAGAAAATCAGCCTGAATCAGAAAGCTTCGGACATTTCAAGACTGATCATAGGGCTGGAATGGGAACTGAATAACACTGGAAATCAGGATATTGCTCTGGATGTGTCCATTTTTATGGTTGACTCGGCCAATAAAACAGAAGAGGATAATTTTATTTTTTACAACAACCCCGCGAGCCGGTGCGGGGCCATAAGCCTCGGGAGTGATCATCATATCGGGATAAAGGAATGCTATGATGAAGTTGTACAGCTTGATCTGAACCGGGCACCGTCTCATATTCAGACATTGGCGGTGACAGTGACCATTGACGAGGCTGATGAAAGAGGCCAGAACTTCGGACAGGTCTCAAATGCGTATTTGAAGATCATTGATGCGAATACCCGGAAAGAACTTCTCTTTTACAATTTTGCGGAACACTTATCTGCTGAAACCGCAATTGTCGTAACAGAAATCTATCGGTATAAAGATGAATGGAAAATCAATGCCATCGGACGAGGGTTCAAGGGAGGACTGGCAGCGTTGTGTGATAATTACGGAATTGAAACAGAGTAAGCAGGTCTGGGAATTTCGGGGACACCTTATTTAATTATTGACAAAAGCCGACGCAAAAAAGAAAGATAAGTAAGGTGTCCCCAAAATTTCGGAACTTTTGATCGGAATGAGGATAAAACATGGCAACTAAACTCAGTGACAAAAAAGGAGACTGAAGATGAAGCTTAGAAAAGTAGTCTTTCTTTTTTGTATGATATGCTGTATCATTGGATGCAAAGAAAAGTTTAATAATAAATACCAAAAAAAACTGGCCGGAAAAAATTTGTCCGATGCCAACCTGCCCGATAAGAATCTGTCCAAAGCCGACCTGTCCGGAGTTGACTTCTCCAGAGCCAACCTGCTTAGAATCAACCTGACCAAAGCCAACCTGTCCGGTGCCAACCTGTCCGGTGCCAACCTGTCCGGTGCCAACCTGATCAAGGCGGACCTATCCGGAGCCTACCTGTTCGGAGCCAACTTATCCAACACCGAGTTAATTAAAACTATCCTGATCAGAGCCGATCTGTCCGAAGCCAACCTGTCCGGTGCCTGTCTGTCCAAAGCAGACCTGTCCGGAGCCGACCTGTCCGGAGCCTGTCTGTCCAAAGCAGACCTGTCCGGAGCCAACCTGTCCAAAGCAGACCTGTCCAAAGCAGACCTGTCCAAAGCAGACCTGTCCGGAGCCAACCTGTCCAAAGCCAACCTGTCCAAAGCCAATCCGTCCGGAGCCAATCTGATCAATGCTGACCTGTCCGGAGCCAGCCTGTCCGGAGTCAGCCTGTCCGGAGCGGATCTGTGCGGAGCGAACCTGGCCGGAGCCGACCTGGCCGGAGTCAGCCTGTGCGGAGCGAATCTGGCCGGAGCCAATCTGATCAAGGCGGACCTGGCCGGAGCGGACCTGGCCGAAGCCTTCCTGATCGAAACCGACCTGTGCGGAGCCAACCTGTGCGGAGCCAACCTGATCGGAGCCGACCTGTTTGGAGCAAAAAATCTAACTTTTAATCAGCTATTCAAAGCCCAAACACTGTACAAAGCTAACTTAGACTCGGAACTTGAACAACAAGTAAGAGAAAAGTATCCTCATCTGTTAGGAGGTCCGGGGACACCTTACTTCATTATTGACAAAAATCAACGCAAAAAAGCCATGTAAAGTGGGTATAAAATGCCCGCCTTTTCTCTGTTCAGAATATTTCACCCTGCTCCGGCCCGACCAATTTTATATAGTTACGATGACTTTGGAAACAGATTGACAAAAAGCGGTTCCGATGGTACGGTCACTTTGCCGGACGGGGTTTAACCCCATATGCATCAGGCTAAGAATGCGGGACGGCTGCCGGACGGGGTTTGCAACCCCGTCCGAAACGTTTGCAGGCGGCGATCCGGAAAATATTCCGGACGGGGTTGCAAACCCCGTCCGGCAAAATCAGAGTTAATAAAAACAGTAGGTTGTAATCTTAGCCTGATGCATATGGGGTTTAACCCCGCCTGACAAAAATATGCCTGAACATCCAAGTTTTTAAACACTTTTTAAAAGGAAATTTTATTATGGCAATAAGTCTGAAAAAAGGGCAAAAGGTGGACCTGACCAAAACAAATCCGGGACTGAAGAAAGTTTTGGTGGGATTGGGATGGGATACAAATAAATATGACGGCGGCCATTCTTTTGATCTGGATGCGGCCGCTTTTCTGACCGGGGAAAACGGCAAGGCGGGATCCGATGCTGACTTTGTTTTTTATAATAACAAAACCCACGCGTCAGAATCTGTGATTCATATGGGAGACAGCCTCACAGGAGAGGGGGCAGGTGATGACGAACAAGTTATTGTTGAGTTGGATAAGGTTCCGGCAGAGATTCAGAAGATATCCTTTACTGTGACCATTCATGAAGCTGCTGAAAGAAGTCAGAATTTCGGACAGGTTTCAAATGCCTTTATCAGAGTTGTCAACGAGGCATCCAATGAAGAGCTGATTCGATATGACCTGGGGGAAGATTTCAGTATTGAAACAGCAATTGTCGTGGCTGAATTGTACCGTCATAGCGGTGAATGGAAATTTAACGCGGTCGGAAGCGGATTCGAAGGGGGCCTGGCTGCGCTTTGTAAGAATTTTGGCATAGATGCCGGCTGATTTGAAACTTGAAACTCGAAACTTGAAACTCGATACTCGAAACTTGAAACTCGAAATTTGAAACTTGAAACTTGAAACTCGAAACTCGAAACTCGAAACTCGAAACTTGAAACTCGAAACTTGAAACTCGAAACTCGAAACTCGATACTTGATACTTGATACTTGATACTTGATACTCGATACTCGATACTCGATACTTGAAACTCGATACTCGGAACATTTATATATGCATACATGAAAATTTGCAAAACATCCGGATTTCAAGTTTCAAGTTTCAATTTACAGAGGAGAATGTCATGGGTATAAGTTTACAGAAGGGACAGCGAATAAGCTTGTCAAAAGATAATGCAGGCTTGTCCAAAATTATGGCAGGACTTGGATGGGACCCTGTAAAAAGCAGTGGTTCACAAATAGATTGTGATGCTTCCGTACTGATGCTGAATGCAGAGGAGAAGTTGGAAAGAAAAGAAAATATTATCTATTTTGGTAACTTATCCAGTAAATGCGGCAGCGTGGTTCACAGCGGAGATAATCTTACAGGTCAGGGAGAAGGGGATGACGAGCAGATAATGATTGATCTGCCTGCTGTTCCTGAAAATATTCAGAAGCTTGTCTTTGTGGTCAATATTTATAAATGCGTGCAGCGAGAACAACATTTCGGGATGATAGCAAATGCGTTTATTCGTATTGTAAATGTTTCGGATAATACGGAAATGGCCCGGTTTGCTCTGACAGAGGATTATTCAGGCTGGACATCTCTGATCGTGGGTGAAATTTATCGTCATAATAATGAATGGAAATTTGCGGCAATTGGTCAGGGAACCAAGGATGCCTCTTTAGAGGAAATTGTCAGGAATTATAAATAATCTGTATGCTCATTATTGAAATGCAGGGTGGGTAAAGCAAATATAGGTTTTAAGAATAAAATACCCACCCTACATTACCAGATCAGCGTTATTTTTTTCCAACTGCCCGAATTAGCAACTCAATAATTTCCGGCAGCCCCACTTTTCCGTCATCGTATATGTCACCATCCATTTCATCAGGACCGGGACCTGTTCTGTCAAGTCCCGCCAGTGCCCTTAAACTCTCTATGACCCTTTGCAGACAATCAGCACAAGGCGGTGTTCCCTCGGATGAGTTGTTGTGATAGACTTTGGTGATCTTTTTTTCGCCGTCATCCCCGGTTAAGAGGATATCAGGATACCCGTCTTTGTCATAATCTCCCCAGACAGCGGAACCATTGCTCACCCCCACCAAATCAACTTCAACATCAATGAATTTTCCTCCGCCGTCATTACGATAAATTTTGGAAATCTTACTTACCTCATCCTCCCCGGTGTCTCCGGTCAGGAGAATATCCAAGTCTCCGTCATTGTCATAATCGTCCCACGCGGCGGAACTCTGATAAACCCCTGTCAGATCGGCATTTATATTCTTAAAGCTTCCGTTATTATTCTGATAGACTCTGGCGATTTTTGTTGTGCCATCATCTCCGGTCAGGAGAATATCGGGATACCCGTCTCCGTTGTAATCTCCCCATGCGGCAGCCCCGCTGCTCACCCCCGGCAGCCCGATGTTAATATTTTTAAAGGTGCTGCCGTCATTGCGATAGAGTTCAGATGATTTAAACAGGCCGTCATTTCCCACCAGAAGAATATCCGGTTTTCCGTCTTTGTTATAATCTCCCCACGCGGCAGAAGCGTAATAAACCCCGGTCAGACTGGCCTTGGTATCTGTAAAACTGCGTCCGCTTTCATTGCGATAGAGCCTTGCCACGGTCTCTTCTTTTTCATAATTATATCCGGCCAGGAGAATATCCAGGTCTCCGTCCCTGTCATAATCCCGCCATGCCACGGCGCTGTGATGAACCCCGGTCAGATCAGCGTCCCTGTCTTCGAGAAAACGCCCGTCATCATTCTCATAGATTTTGGAAATGCTCTCTGATCCGTCATATCCGGTCAGAAGAATATCCAAGTCTCCGTCTTTGTCATAATCTCCCCACGCGACCGCGCCGAATTCAACACCGATTAAAGCGACAGCTTCATGAAATCGGCTGTTTTCATTGCGATAAATTCTGGTAATTGGCTCCAGGTTGTCATTATCATATCCGGTCAGGAGAATATCCAAGTCCCCGTCATTATCATAATCTCCCCATGCGGCCGAACTTCTGGAAACACCGTTTAAATTGGCGGAAATATCAGAAAACAGCGGGATAACACTGAATGTCATCTCTGTTTCGGAGATTTCATTATCTCCCTCGTCTTCCAGTGACGCTCCCACGGAAACATAATACGTCTGCCCATGATTCAGATCAGCATTCGGTTTTATTTCAATTGCGGTTTTATGACTGTTCACTGTCGCATCAAACGGAATGTCAATACCGCTGGACCAGTCCTCCCTGAACGTTATCAGCTTGTCCACATTTGTATTTGTAATCTCGCTGTTATTAAGTAAGCGAACCCGTTCACTAAACATTATTCTGATGGTCACATCCGGCATCACTTCTGTATCGCCATCTGCCGGAGAGAAGGTTATGATGGGCGGATCTATATCTTTTGTGGTAAATGTGATGCTTACCGATTCTATGGTATTATCAGCATTATCTTCCATTCCTCCGATAGCCACATAATATTTTTGCTTGCTGTCAAGCCAGCTATCCGGAACAATGGTGATTTCTGTTTTTTCAGTATTAATTGTGGCTTCATAAGGCACATCCGTGCCATGATCATCTTCTTTTCTGAATGTTATCAGATCATCAATATTTATATTTGTAATCACGCTGTCATCTGTGCGTCTGACCGGTTTGGTAAAACGGATGATAATATTTTCCTCTATTGCCACATTTGTTTCCTGGTCCGCCGGAGAAAATGCCACATCAGGTCTGGGAATAATCGTTACGGAGAAGGATTTTTCATAGGTTTCTCCGTCATTATCCGTGGCTCGGACACGGATGCTGTAGCTGTTCTTTGTGTCATAATCAAACACTTCATCAGTTTTCAACGCATTTGTTCCCGCTTCGATAAGAAAGGAACTGTTATCCTCACCGCCATCACCCGCGACCAGAATATAAGTATGACTGTCATTGGCATCCTGATCGGTAACTGTGAAATCACCCACAACCGTGCCTCTGGACAGTTCTTCGCTCACGCTGTTTTTATCCAGAGTGATATCGGTCGGCGGATCATTCACATCGTTCACAATGATGGTAAATGTGTCTTCAAAGTCACCGCCGTTGTTGTCATCTGTTTTCACACGAATATGAAAGCTCTTTTCTGCTTCATAATCAAATTCTGTGAGGGTTTCCAATGTATTATTGTCGTCATTAATTCTGAAAAAACCGTTATTTTCGCTGCCGGAACCGGATACCAATGTGTAAAAATGGATATCATCTCTGTCAGGATCGTCAGTGCTGAAGGTTCCCACTTCAGTGCCTGCTGGCTGATTTTCATCCACGCTGGTTCCGTCAAGGGTGATGCCCGTAGGATCATAATTCGCATCCGTGATGGTGATGGTGAAAAATTTCTCCGTGGAATAGTCTGTGCTGTCTGTGGCTTTCACACGGATGCTGTAACTGCTCTGTATTGAGCGATCAAAAATTTTGGCTGTTTTCAGCTTGTCATCCCCGGGATCAATCTTGAAGGAAATGTTGTCATTGCTGCCTGTGCCGGATACCAGAACATAGGTATGGGTATCCTCGCTATCAGGATCATCTGTGGAAAAGGTTCCGACAATGGTTCCGATCTCCCGCCCCTCTGATACTCTGTTGCTGGTCAGGAAAATCGTCGTCGGCGGATTGTTTCCTTCCCCGGTGACATGGATCGTGAATTCTTTTTCATAAAACAGCCCGCCGCTGTCTGTTGTTCTTATCTCAATGTCATAAGTATTCTGCACAGACGCGTCAAATTCACCATCAAAGAATAACGCATTGCCACTGATTCGGAAGTCAGTGTCACCGGAGATAAGGGTGTATTCATGGGTGTCTCCGGTGTCAGGATCTTCGGTGCTGAGGAGAGCAATGGGTGTTCCTGTATCATGATCCTCTGTGACACTCGTATTGTTCAGAATGATATTTGTCGGATTATGATTTTCTGATTCAATTGTTGTTGTTGTGGTCGGCTCAGACGTTGTTGTCGTCGTTGTCGTCGATTCAAGCGTTGTCGTCGTTGTCGTCGATTCAAGCGTTGTCGTCGTTGTCGTTGGTTCAGGCGTTGTTGTCGTTGTTGTTGGTTCAGGCGTTGTTGTCGTTGTTGTTGGTGGTTCAAGCGTTGTCGTCGTGGTCGTTGTCGTTATTGAAGAACAAGGGGGACACTCTAAGCATGCATTTGCAAACGGTGTTCCTTGGGCTTCAGAACATGGAATCCAGGATCCCATAAGGTTACATACCGATTGCACACCATCAACACAACCGCATTCTCCTGGCGAACATGCATAAGCTCCATCTCCCGCACCAAATAGCAGAATCATTGAGATACTCACAAACAGAACATTTATGAGACGTATGTTCGTCCTGATAACAGATAATATTTTCATCGTTTTCCTCCTTTAAAAGACAGATCACTTCTTTTAGGTTTTTTGGAAATAAAATTTTTTGCCGGACAGGGTTTACAACCCTGTTCGGGATATTTTTGGATCACCTTTTGCAGGACGGGATTCTTTTCCGGACGGGGTTCACAACCCCGTCCGGAAAAAATATGAAAGTTTTGCAATTTTTTTCTAACACCTAACACTTAACACCTAACACGCTTTCATATAAAATTATGTCCTGTCTGAATTAATATAACATTTTTATCCCCAATTCAAGAGTTTCATTAAAAAGTCGGAAGGATTCTTTTAAAAAATATAACCCTCTGTGAACATTTGGGAAAAGGAGATATCTGATGATACACAGAAAGACACTTTTTCTTACATGCTATTTTTTTCTGTTCCTAGTTCCGCGTTTAGGCGGTGTGACACCGCCTAAACGCGGGTATGTTTCATTTTCAGCAGATAAAAAAGTTTTCGGGCTGTGACAGGACGGACGGGGCAGAAACCCGGCTTTTTCCCGCAGGGAGAGTGCTCCGTCCGGGAAAAAAAGCCGGGTTTCTTTGCAGAAAAAAAAGTTTTCGGGCCGTCACAAGGCAGACGGGGCAGACGGGGCAGAAACCCGGCTTTTTCCCGCAGGGAGAGTGCTCCGTCCGGGAAAAAAAGCCGGGTTTCTTTGCAGAAAAAAAAGTTTTCGGGCCGTCACAAGGCAGACGGGGCAGACGGGGCAGAAACCCGGCTTTTTCCCGCAGGGAGAGCGCTCAATGTATCAGGTTAAGGATGTAACATCCTGATTTTATTAAAACTGATCGGGCGACGGCCGAAAGACAAAACCTTTATTTTCGGGCGTTCCGGAATCATAAAAATTTCTGGTGGTGTTCCAATTGGTGAACTGAAGATAGTCATGCTTGTAATACGCTTCAGCAGCGTCAAGCAGACCGCTTGCGACCCATCCGTTGATTCCGGCACTGACGATGCCGCCTACGATGGGAATCCATTTTGTGCCGACTTTTGCCGATAATTTTGCAGCAAGCTTGCCCGCAACTTTGGCAAGCACTTTCTGCATGGCTTTTGAACTGCCTTTTAACGCTGTTTTGGAGACTATCTTTGCACCGGCTTTCATGGCGTAGGGAACTGATTTTTTACCAGCTATTTTTATGCCGACTTTTCCTGCCGCAATGCTGTCAACAGCATCGGCAGCTCCGCACCATACCGCAAGAATATTGGGGATGTCGTTTCTGTAATCCACTTCCTTTCCGAGAATGTATCCCACACCATAGCAGGCGCGTCCGGCCATTGACATCAGGTAGGCAATATCACCGGCTTCGAGTGCGAGAGCCCAGGGTCCTCCGCTTAATCCGGTAAGTCCGCCCACAGCGCCTACTTTGGCGACACTTTTTGCTCGCCAATCCGGCAGACTATGTTTCCGAGCGTCATATCGGAGTTTCATTCTGTCCGAGCTGTAATCCACCATCGCCATTTTTTTAATACCCTCAGCAATCACATTATCTAATGCCATTTTTATTCCTCCTTTACAGTTATTGTTCTCTCTCATGCTTTCAATATCTGTTGCCCGCTGATGAGTGCTTTTTGCGGTGGCGGAGAAAAAAAATTTTAGGAGGAAACTGTTTATTGCTGGCGATAAAAAAAACGGCGAGGACAATATGTTGTCCTCGCCGTTTTTGAAAAATTGAATTTGAGTGTTTTCCGAACTTCTCAGATTCAATCAGTACATCTTATGAAGAATATCATCAAGAAGATCGGCTGCTGCTGAGGTCGCTCCTTTTTTCACAGCTGCTTTTGAGATATCCTTCCCTTCTATCATTGCCCACAGACCGGCCATTATGGCTGTGGTGGCAATATGCACCCCATGCAATACAAAGTAAGCTTTGACAGCAGCTAACGCACCTGCACCGAGAATAAGCGGATGTGGCATTTTTTTCTCCTTTACATTGAAAGAGTTGTAAAATGTTTTTCTCATTTCCAGAGATTCGGCTTTCAAAAGGGTAAGCCGGGCAACCGGATTTTTTTGCGATGCAGGGAGATGATTTTTTTGAATGATGCCTTAAAAAGCTTGATTTTTTCGCTTTTTTTCATTATTAAAAAATGGAAGGCTGTCTGTTTCGCATGGTTCAAATTGAGAAATCACGCGGGAGCAAAAGGAAATACTTATTCATTGCTAAAACACCTATGAAATCGGCTTTATATAATGAAAGGAGAATGTCTCTATGAAATCAGATTCATCAGATATTTTGTCGTCACTAAAAAATCTGACACCAGATGAGTGGGACAGGCTGAGGCTGCGGCTTTGGAAGAGATTCGGAGGGCAGCTTCGCAGCATACCGGAAGCTCCGAGTCCTGACGACCTTCTTCATGACGCTGTTGTGGATCTTTCAGAAGAAAGAAGGCATTGCAAATTGGACAAAGTCAGTCTGCTGAACTGTCTGTTCGGTATTGTCAGAAGCAAGGTCAGCCATATTCAGGCGCAGTGGCAAAGAAATTTGGAAAAAAATCAGCAGACTGTCCCCATAGACGCTGAAAAACCCGACACACAGCCGCTTGCGGATTTTTATGGCAGACCGGCGGGACAAAATGATCCAAAGGAAGGATTTTCTCCTGAATCATCGGCAACATCAGAGTTGTATGATGACATACGCTCTCTGACAGAGGATGATGAACTGCTCAGGCAGATGGTGGAATATCGCTATAATCATCAGGATGACAATGCTCCCAAAGCACAGGAAATTGCCGACGCTCTGGGAGTGCCGGTCAGGGAAATTTACAATGCAAACAGACGACTGAAATCACTGCTGATAAAATTTAAACAAAGATCGGAACAGGAAAAATAATCAAACCTGATTCTCAAAGGAGGATATCATGTCTTTGAAACCAAATAAGATCAACCCTGATGCCCTTGCATGGCTGGAAAATTTTTCCGAGGAACTGGACGCTGATCCGGATATCATTGATGCCATGCCCATAGAAAATGTGCGGGAAGAATTACGCAAAATGGGCGCTGATGTCGGAGGATTTCATGCAAAGATGAAAAAAACGCTTGAGAAGCAGGTGAGCCTCTCGGATCGTCTGATAACGTGGATATCTGAGTTATGGGAGCCGCTCTGGGCAGGACAGCTTGTGACTGCTGATGATATTCCCAAACAGGAGCATTCTTTTGCAACAGAAGCGGAAGGTGAGATAAAAATTATCTGTGACTGGGAAAGCCAAGATGACGATACCCCGGCTCATATTCATCTGTCATGGGAAGCTGATTTCCCCGCGGATACCACATTATGGGTCAGGTTTGTCAATCCCGAGACACAGGAAATCCGTTATCAGGCTTGTTTGGGGACGGATCTGCTGGGGGATGAAATTTTCAAGAGCGATGAACTGGGGTTTGACCCTTCGCAAGAAAAATGGGCAATATCCCTTATGCTTACGGAGAAGGAATGATGTTTCACTTTGCATATCCGAACAAAGGCAGGGGAAAGGAATTTATTGGCTGCGGAAGATATGTGGCGTTGTCATACGAAAATGTGCCGGAACAGGGGTACAAACCTGCAAAGCCGGATAGTAAAAACATTGCAAATATCACAACGGCCGCATCATTGCTGGCTCCGGATTCATTGCATACAGGCAGGGGAATATATGAGATAAAAGATATCCAGGATGAAATCTACAGAGGCGATTCCCAGGACCTCGCATATCTGCTCGCGCTGATAAGCCGTTCCAGATCGGTCAGATCGGAGATTCCGAATGATATCTGGTGTACCGGAAGCATTGATATCAAAGATGGAAAATCTCCTTTCCTGGATGCTGTGACACCTTCGGGATTTGATGTAAAACTGAACGCATTCCTGTCTCCGGAAAATCCGGACAATTTATTTATTGTGCCGGTGTCAAATATTCAGCCGGGCCATGAGATACTTTTCAGGGAGAAAAATATCAATATGGTTTCGCTGGCTCAGTTCCGGGAGCATAGACTGTCGCTTCAGCACCCTTGCGAAAGAAAAACAGTTCTGACGGTTCACGGACATGAACTGAATTTGCTGACTGATCTTATTTTTCTTTCAGACGGAGAGAATATGTCTGACAACGGACTCCGGGTGGCACTGATTTATAAGAGACAGGCACAGCCGGATGAACATCTGCTGACGCTGCTTGAAAAGCATCTGGCTGAGGCCGGGCACCGGGTGTTCATTGACCGGCATATGAAAATCGGCGATGAATGGGAAAAACAGATTACATATGAGCTTAAAAATGCCGATGCTGTGGTGATTTTGCTTTCACCGATGTCCATATATAGTGAGATGCTGGCCTATGAGGTGGATATTGCTCATAAGACAGCGCTGGAGAGAGGAGGGAGGCCGAAACTGTTCCCGGTTCGGATTAATTTTGAAGACCCGCTCCCACAGGAATTGGCCAACAAACTTGCCCCGTTGCAATATGCGCTTTGGCGGGATTCTGACGATGATATGCCATTGGTCTGTGAGCTGCTGGACAGGCTGCCGCATCCTCCGGTCCCGTTGGAGATGATCGGCGGTGCCGTGCCTCTGGATTCCAAATTTTATGTGGTGCGCCAGGTGGACGAGGATTTTCAGACAGCATTGTCGCGGCGTGATGCGGTTGTGCTGCTCAAAGGCGGACGCCAGGTGGGGAAAACTTCTTTGCTGGCACGCGGATTGCAAAAAGCCCGTGATGCAGGTGTGCAGGTGTTGCTGACCGATTTCCAGAGATTTATTGATTCACAATTGGAAACCCTGGAATCCTTTTTTTTTGCTGTGGGAGAGATGCTCGCAGATCAGCTCGGAACAGATGTTTATCCCCGGGACACTTGGAAAACGCATCGTGCTCCGAATATCAACTTTGAAAATTATTTTCGTCAGCATATTCTTGGCAATACTCAGAAGCCTCTGCTGTGGGCAATGGACGAGGCGGACCGGCTGTTTCATTGCAGTTTCGGAAGCGAGATATTTGCCATGTTCCGGACCTGGCACAATGAGCGTGTGCTGAATCCGGGCGGAGCATGTTCCCGGCTCACCCTAGCCATTGCTTATGCCACCGAAGCCTATCTGTTTATCAAGGATCAGAATCAGTCCCCTTTTAATGTGGGAACCAAGCTGGTTCTGGATGATTTCAGCTTTAATGAGGTTGCAAATCTGCATAAGCGTTATGGTTCGCCCCTGATGAATGAGGAATTGAGAATTTTCTATCAATTGGTCGGAGGACAGCCTTATCTTGTCCGTCGCGGGTTGAATGAAATTGTGAGTCAGGATATGCGCTTTGATGAATTTGTGGCTAAAGCGGATGATGAATTTGTATCCAAAGCGGACCAGGATGATGGCGTATTTGATGACCATCTCCGGTGTATGCTGATGCTTCTCAATCGTGAGCCGGAGTTGAGCGATATTGTAAGCAAAGTAATAGTGGGAGAACCCTGCCCGGATTACGACTCATTTTACCGGCTTCGCAGCGCGGGCATACTCCGAGGAGATTCCAAAAATGATGTCCGATTGCGTTGCGAGATTTATTTGAAGTATTTGGGAAAACATTTGAGAAAAGTGGAAACGAAGAAATCTGGATCGGGTTTCTGGAAAAGACTGTTTTCTTTTGGCGGATAAAAAAAGCGGTATTGAAAAGTTGCCTTTAGGCCGCTTTTGCTTTCAGCTCCGACATTGATGTCGGGTCAAAGGAAAAACTGACTGACCATGAACATATCTGTTTTTATGTCGCCGGCGGCAATCTCAGAGAGGATGCCGCGTCAGGCAGATACGGACTTGTATGATGCCCTGAAAAATGGTGAATTTTGTTATGTGCTGACCAGCCGCCAGATGGGTAAAAGCTCGCTCATGGTGCGGGCTGCCCATCGTCTGCGGGAAGAGGGGGCGGCTGTGGTGATGCTCGAACTTTCGAGTATAGGTAACAATCTCAGTGTGGAGCAGTGGTATGACGGTCTGATGGTGAATTTCGGAAGGGAACTGAACCTGAACGACCAATTGGAAGCGTTTTGGGACAAACACCGGCATCTCGGTCCCCTGCAACGCCTGATGGAAGCGATTCACCGGGTTATATTGCCGCATTGCCAGGGGCCGGTTGTGATTTTTCTTGATGAGATTGATGTGGTGCAGAGTCTCCCTTTTTCCACGGACGAGTTCTTTGCCGGAATTCGGCAATGTTACAATGCTCGAACCCAGGACTCTGAGCTGAAACGTCTGACCTTTTGTTTGGTGGGCGTTGCAACGCCCACCGATCTGATTCAGGATGTATGCCTCACCCCGTTCAATATCGGCACACGGATTGATCTGAACGATTTTACGGCTGAGGAATCCGCACCGCTGGCGACAGGGCTGGGGCGGGATGAAAAAGAGGCAGATGCCCTGCTGAAACGGATTCTTTACTGGACAAACGGCCATCCTTATCTCACCCAGAAGCTCTGCAAGGTGATTGCCCGGGATGAATCTGTGAGCAAACCTGCCAGTGTTGACCGGATTTGTGAGGATATCTTCTTTTCCACCCGCTCCCGTGAGAGTGATACCAATTTGCAGTTTGTCCGGGATCGCCTGTTGCGGGGGGAGGGCGATCCTGCGGCAATTCTGGATTTGTACCGATATGTCCGGGCGCAGAAGAAAGTCCGTGATGATGATACCAATCCGATAATCAGTATTTTGCGTTTATCAGGACTGACCAAGGTGTTTGAAAATTTTCTGTGGGTGCGGAATCGTATCTATTTCCGGGCATTTGACAAAGACTGGATTAAGGCAAATATGCCGGATGCTGAAAAACACAGGCAAAAAGCTGCTTATCGGCGGGGTATGATTCGTACCGCTGCGATTGCTGTGATGGTTATTGCGCTGCTTTTCGGCGGCATGGGCTGGTATCTGGATGGTTATGTGTGGGAGCATGTTGAATATTACAATACTTATGCGAAACGCTATGGAATCATGGAAGGTGTGGGAAAACTCACGGATGAGCAGGTTCGTCACCGGGCGGTGTCGTTTAAGTTTATCCGTAAAGGGCGTTACAATCCGGTTTGGAAAGTTCAGGCTGTGGACAGCAAATGTGAATTAACCCCTCGTCATGGAGTAGGAACTTATCTCCATACACCTACACCATTAGAAATGTCTTTTAAACCATTTCGAGAATGTCAGTGGGAATTTGTCCTCGATTCAGAGGGTAAAATTGTTTATGAAAAAGCATACAATAAATATGCTAAACTGGTCTGGGGTTTGGTTTACTCTCCGCCAGTTGAGGGACAGCCTACCCGTGCCCATTTTGTCGGTCAGGATGGCTTTCCGCAACCCCAGATAAAATCGGCTGCCGAGTTCGTTAAATTTGAGTATTCTGACCAAGGTGATGAGATTGCCAGATACTATGTTGACCGTAAGAATAATCCTCAACCGGGACCTGGCAGAGCTTTTGGCAGATTACAGAAATTTGATGATCAGGGATTAGCGATTGAAGAGACCACCCTTAACAAAGATAATATGCCAATGAATGATGAGGCTGGATATGCAACGGTAAAATACACTTACGATAAACTTGGCAATGCCTTGGAAGCAAACGTGTTTGACAATGCCGGGAAGCCAATTCTTTCAAAAGACAGCTTTCACCAACTCACTGCCAAATACGATGACCGGGGGAATCAGCTTGAAGTGACTTATTTTGACACCGAAGGCAAGCCGATGCTTCACAAAGAAGGCTTTCACAAACGCGCTGTCAAATACGATGACCGGGGAAACCAGACTGAAGATGCTTATTTTGACACCGATGACAAGCCGAGGCTTAACAATAACAGCTTTCACAAATCCACCATGAAATACGATGACCGGGGAAATCCGCTTGAAGTGACTTATTTTGACACCGAAGGCAGGCCGATGCTTCACAAAGAAGGCTTTCACCAAGTCACTGCCAAATACGATGACCGGGGAAATATGATTGAAGTGGCCCATTTTGACACCGAAGGCAAGCCGACGCTTCACAAAAACGGCTTTCACAAAAGCACTGCCAAATACGATGACCGGGGAAATAGAACTGAGACCACAAAATATGACAAATTTGGCAATCAGTTTGAAAAACGATGTTTCAGCGAGACAGGGAATATAATATTGTCTGAAACAGCGTTTTTTGACGAACAAGGCAAGCCGATGCTTCACAAAGAAGGCTTTCACAAAAAGACTGACAAATACGATGACCGGGGAAATGTAACTGAGATCACAGAATATGACGAATTTGGCAATCAGGTTATGAAACACTCTTTCAGCGAGACAGGGAATACAATATCATCCGAAAAGGCGTTTTTTGACGAACAAGGTAAGCCGATGCTTCACGAAAAAGGCTTCTTTCACAAAGTCACTGCCAAATACGATGACCGGAATCAGATCGTCGAATTGGCTTGTTTTGATGCCCAAAGCAAGCCGATGCTTAACAAAGGTGGCTATCACAAATACACTGTCAAATACGATGACCGGGGAAATCAGATTGAATGGGCTTGTTTTGACACCGAAGGCGAACCGACTCTGAATAAAGACGGCTTTCACAAAGCCATCAAAAAATACGATGACCGGGGCAAACAAATTAGAAACACATGGTTCGATACCGATGGACAGCAAATCAAGACAGAAATAGTTGTGGTATCTGTCACACCCGACAGTCAAAGTGAAAGATTAGGCATCAAAGCAGGCGATATTTTTACCCACTATGACGGCAAACCTGTGTCAGATTTCTCTCAGTTTATTGCAACCCGTGATGCAGAACCGCAAGACGGCCCGCCCAGAGAATTGAAAGTATTGCGTAACGGAAAAGAACTGACCTTTATGCTCTCCCCCGGCAAAATCGGCGTTCAGCTTCGGAATCAGGGCATTCCGGCATCCACGCCCTCTGCGGGGAGGCCCGCACCGTAACCATTGAAAACGGATGGTCTGTGTTATGAGATTCGAATTTGACAAGAAAAAAAGCGAAAAACTGAGAAGGAATCCGAAAAGGAAGACAGGATTCGAAGAGGCTGCCGAAATTTGGGAGCATCCTTATTATGAGGATCAGCGTTCTGATGATCCCGAACAGTTCCGTGTGATAGGATGGATTCGGGGCAGATTATACTCGGTAATTTATGAACTCAGAGAAGATGAGGAGGGAGAATATTATCACCTCGTGACACTTTGGAAGTCAACCGGACAGGAGAAAAAGCTTTATGAAAGAAACTTATAAGACAAATATCCCGTCGGCGGACGAAATCGCCGACATGGCTGACAGTGGAGAGGATATTTCCCGTTTTTTCACCAACAAAGGGAAGATGAAATATCCCGCACAGCGGATCAGCATGGATTTTCCGGCCGACATGCTGAAAGAGCTGGATGACATTGCGACAGAACTGAACCTCAGCCGGCAGGCTGTCATTGTGGCATACCTTCGCCATGCTCTGGATCAGCATTATATGGCTCAGAAATACCGTCGCTCTTAAAAGAAGGCTGAATATCATGCGGTCGGGGAAGGGCATCCCGGCATCCACGCCCTCTGCGGGGAAGCAGACACCGTAAGCATTAAAAAGTCTGAAAATTTCAGTTTCATACTCGTTACGAGGCCCTGCCTCATTCACCGGCAAAGCCCCGGAATCACAACTTTGCAGGACGGGGTTTGCAACCCCGTCCGAAATGTTTCCCCGGGGGGACTGGTCTCCCGGCGATTAACAAACTGAACATATAGAAAGGGATATAATAATGAAAAGAGAATTTTTTGTTTTTATTGAAAAAGATGAGGACGGATTTTTTGTCGGAGAAGTGCCGCAGCTTCGCGGGTGTTATTCCCAGGGGCGGACATTGGACGAACTGATGAAAAACATCACCGAGGTCATTGAAATGTGCATTGAGGAGGAACAGGACACGAACATTAACTCCGCTTTTGTGGGGATTCAGAAGGTGCTGATAGATGACAAAACTGCCCATGTTTAAATCACACGAAATCATTTCAGCCTTGCAAAAGGCCGGGTTTGTTCCGATCCGGCAAAAAGGAAGTCACGTCCGGCTCAGACATGATGACGGGCGGTTGGTGACAGTTCCGTCTCATTCCGGGAAGGATATCGGGCGGGGGCTGCTCAGAAAAATATTGCGTGACGCTGAAATGAATTCGGATGATCTGTTGAAATTGCTTGACTGAGCAATCAGGGAGACATCAGCAAAGCCCCGGAATCAATTCCAGGGCTGAAAGCGAAAGCAGACTGGAGCCAGCTACAATGCGCTTTAATCGTTACACTGCACACCCAACAAATTGAAAGTGAGACGCAACGGAAAATATCTGACCTTCATGCTCCCGCCCGGCAAAATCGGCGTTCAGCTTCGGAATCAGGGCATCCCGGAATCCACGCCCGCTGCGGGGAAGCCCGCACCGTAACTTTTTGACAGAAATGATAATAATGACCTAACTTTTTCCAAAAAGGCGGATAAAATGCGAATAACTGACAGCGTTCCGGGAAAGCCGGTTTAGGAGACAATCACGCAGGACAGAAGATGATTCTCTGTCCGAAAAATCTGCAAATCGCACAGATCGGAAACTTTGCAGCACAAAATAAAGGAGAAACCCCATGGAATTGAAAATCGTGATCGAACCTGACGAAGACGTGTTCGTGGCATACTGTCCCCAGTTGCCGGGATGCGTGAGCTACGGCAAAGACGAGGCCGAAACAATTCGGAATATCAGAGAAGCGATTGATCTGTATTTACGCCCGATTCCCCGTTTTTTTGAAAAACTGCCCGAAAATGCGAAAATTTTGGAGATTGCCGTCTGATGGGAGAAAAAACGCCGAGAGTCACCGCGGATGTGATTATCCGTGTATTGAAGAAAGCAGGTTTTGTAAAAGCTGACCAGTCAGGCAGTCATCAGAAATGGTACAATCCTGAAACAGGGAAACAGACAATTGTCGCCTATCATCGCGGAGAAATTATCCGCCCGAAGACCTTCAGGCGAATTTTGGAAGGCGCTGGTCTGTCTGTCGAAGATTTTGACCGATTATGTGGAAAAAAGAAATAATTTCAGATTCCTTTTTTCCGAAGATATCAGCGGAAACATTAGAAAATTAGCCGCCATGGGACTGGTTTGCCTCAACACCGAACCGCAAGACTGCCCGCCCGGAGTATTGAAAACATTGCATAACGGAAAAGAGCTGACCTTTATGCTCTCCCCCGGCAAAATCGGCGTTCAGCTTGGGAATCAGGGCATCCCGGCATCCACGCCCTCTGCGGGGAAGCCAGCACCGTAAGTACTGAGTGGAAATAATAATAATGACTTCAAAATGTTCCAAAGAAAGGAGGATGACATGCAAATAACAATCAACTTCCCCGACGATATCGGCAGACAGATTCGGCAGTTGCCGGATAAAAGAAAAAAAATCCGAAGTGTCTGGATATCCGGCAACTGACGAACAATTTTTCATTTTGAACTCCGGAAACCGCCGCCCATCTCGGCGAAGTCCTCCGGGTTGCCGGAATCAAAGACGGGGCAAAAGCCGTATTTGAAAAAGCCTTGCAGGATTTCCCTGAAAATGAGAAACTGAAAGAAGCCGCCGGGCGATTCATACCATAAGACAAAGGAATTTAAATTGCTCCTGAAGATGCCCGGCTTTATTTCCGGTTGGGAGTAATTTACGATAGATGGAACAGAAAAGCGGATTGCATAGAAGCCATAAAAACAGCAGTACGTCTCGATCCGCAGAATGCCAATGCTTTGAATTATCTTGGTTATACCTATGCAGATATGGATCAAAATCTTGATGAAGCGGAGCATCTTATTCAAGAAGCCTTAAAACTCAGGCCTGGTGACGGCCATATCATGGACAGTTTGGGATGGGTCTGTTTCAAGAAAGGACTTTATGATAAGTCCTTAGACATTCTGGAGAAAGCTGTCAGCATAGTTCCTAATGATCCGAGCATCTTGGAACATCTTGGGGATCTTCATCAGAAACTCAGCAATGATGAGAAAGCGTTGGAGTTTTATCAGCAGGCTGTGAAAAATGGTGCAAATAACGCTGTCACTAGAAAAATTGAGCAACTGAAAAAACACTGACCTTGTCACCCGCGGCAAAATTGGCATCCGACTCCGGAATCAGGGCATCCCAGGTTCCACGCCCCCTGCGGGAGACATCACCGTAACCACTGAACACAAAGAAAAGCAGAGGTGAGAAAAAAATGACTTCACATACAATCACACTGGAGTTGCCTGAAAGTATTTATATCCGTCTGCAACAGGCGGCCCGGGCAACAAAACAGTCGTTGAACGATATGATTCTCAGAGCCATACAGACGGGGAGTCCGCCTAGCTGGGATGATGTTCCGGCCGAGTTCCAGGCTGACCTGGCCGCATTGGATCGTCTGGATGACCGCTCCCTGTGGCGCATTGCCGGGAGCCGTCAGACCGGAGCGGATTTTGTATGTTATCAGGCTCTGCTTGACAGGAACAGAAACGGGACGATATCAGATGCGGAACGCAGGGAACTGACTGAACTGAGAATTGAGTCTGACCGTCTGATGATACGCAAGGCACATGCGGCCGCCCTGCTTCGATGGCGCGGCCATCAGATTCCGCCCGCAGACAAATTTCAGGTGACGGGGTGAGTACCTATCTTCCGTCAGAATTAAGAGAGCGTCTGGTCGAAGCTGACAATCGGCATTGTGCATACTGCCATACGAAAGAGATAAACACAGGACAGCCCATGACAGTTGACCATGTAATTCCGGAGTCCCGGGGCGGTCTGTCCGAGTTTGGCAATCTCTGTTTCTGCTGTCGGCGATGCAATGAGTTCAAAGGCAGCAAAACAGAAGCCGAAGACCCCGTGACCGGCGAAGTCGTGCTGCTATATCATCCGCGTCGGCAAAACTGGCATGAACACTTTGCATGGGATGAAACCGGTTCCCTGATTGTCGGTCTGACCGCTGTGGAACGAGCAACGGTTCCCGCGCCGAACATGAATGATCTGATCATTGTCGCGGCCCGCCGTCGTTGGGTGAGTGTGGGATGGCATCCGCCTGAGTAGCTACAGTCGTTTCGGATCGGCCATCCGTAGGACAGGTGAAATCTGTCATGCAAGCTATGAGAGGAACTTGTCGAAAGCTTTTTGGAGGAGCTTGCGGAAAAATTTCCGGATGTCCGGTTCGCTGACATAACAGAAAGCCCTGAAAATCCGGATGATCTGTGGATCAATGTCACCGAACCCGAAAATGAGGACAGGGAAATCGAACTGACAGAATTTTTCGGTGACAGGACAACCGATATCCTGATGGATTACAGATATCATATCTTTGTCATGCCGATAAGGTGAAAAAGCTGAAATGACCCGGAATCAGTTCCGGGTCTGAAAGCGCAGGCATCTGACTGAGCGTTCGACTGAGCTCACGCCGAAGTCTCACGTCGAATTCAGGCTGAAGCCAGCTACATGACAGTGCGCTTTGGCGTACTTCCGCTGTCAGCCGGAGGATATTGCTCCCAAAGTCGTTACGGAAACTGTCGTTCACCTCGACAACATCCTTATTTCACTACATTAAAGACCAAGTTTGCAGAAACCAAATAAAAAGAATAGGAGTATGAAAAATGCAAATAACAATCAACTTGCCCGACGATATCGGCAGACAGATTCAGCAGTTGCCGGATGCGGGCGGCCATATACAAAAGGAGATTTACAATGACAATAACAGAGATCATTTCCGAAGTTGTCACTGAGCATTTTGACATTGAATCGGGTCTGAAAAAAATCGCCGTGTTTTCAGAGGAGAACGGGCAGGAAATCCGTCTTATCGAAGTGAATGAGGACGCTCTGGCCACAGGACAGGTCGAACCTTTTGTGTTCGCACCCGGGAAAGAACTGGCGGTTCCCATATATATTGCCGATGTGACACCTGACGAATGGGAAGCCATCTGTGAGGGGAAAATACATCTGCCGGAGGGCTGGCCCCGTGAACCGTTCCGAATCATCGGGAGGGGCGGAAAGCATGAGCGGCTCACTTGCACAGGCGTATGTCAGACAGGCAAAGGCTGATTTTATATGTTACAAGCTGCTGAAGGCCGGCGGTCAGCCGGCTTCCCAGTGGCTTCATTTTTTACAGATGACATTGGAAAAAACAGGAAAAGCCTATCTTGCAGCTTATGGAAGTGATTTGGAACACCTTCGCAGAAGTCATCTGGCATTTGGTCGTTTTATCCGGCTTCTTCCCCGGAACAGAGCCATCCGGAAAGAGCGGAAGATATCTCCCCGCCAGTTGAAATACCACATTGACCGGATACTGCCTCTGGCAGATAAAGTGGAACGTCTGGCCCCGGCGCTCTCCGAGGGGCCGAATGCTGAGTATCCGTGGAAAAATCCGGCAGGTCAGTTAATGACACCCTGTATTTATGATTTCAGAGACATATTGGCAGACTTGGAAAGTGTCAGAGGCAGAAATCTTCTGAAAATTGTGGAAAGAGCGATTCTGAGTATAACGGATTTAGGGGAGGGCCGACCAAGCCCTGTAAGGGCGGCATATTTGTAGTAGTAGCAGATTTGCATGTCCCGACCAAGCCCCGGAGGGGCGGCATATTTGTAGTGGTAAATCATGTTGCGAATATGCCGCCCCCACGGGGCTTTACCGGCCTGGCATGATGAATGCTACAAATATGTCACCCCTACGGGGCTTTACGAGGCTTTACCAGCGTCCCCCAAATCCGTTATAATCAGAAAAGACCTTTTCCGCCCCGAGAATCCGGGCGCATCCGCCGGCATATTCCAGGCTCCCGCGACCGAAAAATATCTCCGGGAGCGAAAATTTTCGGACATTCATTGGCATAATGGTTTCCCTTCTGATGATGATTTTCACAACAATCTTCGGAAGTTTTGTTCAAACTTTCCGGAGGCATGTCATATTTTTTGGGGATGTCAGGCAATATTCGGCAGATCGAGAATCCAAAAAGTTCATATTTCGCGAGATGTGCGACTTAAATGCCACGAACACACAAAGGCACGAAGTCCCGCGAAGGTTCTTTGTCAGCAGATGGAAAATTCAGAAACATTCTCGTCCTTGTTCCCACGCTTCTCGTCATGTGCGGCGGGCGATTCGAGACGCAAAGCGTGGGAACGATACCGCCGAAAACGCTTCCCAATTGCTCTCGGGGGATTGGGAAATCTGCTGAAAACGCGAGCGTTATGAAATATTTCCCATTTCCTGATAAAATGTCTGGGATTTATCAATCCCAGTCAAGCGTTTTGGGGGATTTGGAACTGATTCGGACAAGTTTCTTATTTCTCCGGGATAAAACCATCCTCTCCTCTGTCATCTGCATGATAACCAGAAACATTGTAAAACTGAATCATCCGCAAAAGTTCATTCATATCAATGCGCCAATCCTGGGGGCTGTAGTCTGAATCATGGGGCGCACAATTATAAAGTTCCGCATCCGGCACTTGGGAGTCGGAACACAAAGCATACCCGTCTGCTATTCCGGGGACACCGCAGCAATAGGAACCGTTTGTGTATAATTGGATGACGCGGAGCAACTCTGAAAATCCGATCTTATAATCTGCCGGGTCATAGTCCGCACTGTGATATCTTTCAGAATCGGTCCCTGAGTCAGGCTCCGGATCCGCTGCCTCTTCCACAGTGACGGTGATGAAAGCTTTGCCGGTTTTGGAGCCGTCGCTGACACGGTACATAAATCGGTCTGTGCCGATGAAATCCGAATTGGGTGTGTAAGTGACTGTGACACCGTCCGTGACAGCAACGCCGTTTTCCGGTTCAGCCACATCTGCCACTGTCAGGGGATTTCCCTCGGGGTCTTTGTCATTTGCCAACACCTCGATAATCACAGACGTATTCCCGATAGTTAAAGCTTCATCATCCTGTGTCACTGGCAACATATCAGGATTTACTGTTACCTCTACAAAGGCGTCAGACAGGCTTTTCCCGTCACTGACAGTATAAAAGAACCAGTCCCTCCCGATAAAGTCCTCAGATGGTGTGTAAATGACCTTTTTCTTTCCTTTCATTTTTATATCACCGTAAGCAAATTCGGAAAAAATTTCTTCAATGATCAGATCATCACCGTTGGCATCCCTGTCATTGGCAAGCAACTTGATGATAACAGAGGTATTTTCGGTGGTAACAGCAACGTCATTCAGAGCCACCGGAGGATACGCTTTGCCATCATATTCATAAGCCCCGATATCATACATTGAAACACGGGGTTCCCCGCGCTGATCAGTCGTCAGAATTTTATCTTCGGGGACCTCACTGTCTGCCGCATCAGAAGCAGGACCATTGGCCTGAATTGCATGGGTCAGGGTCGGGCCGCCGTTATCCATCAGCGGAACCAGAAGGGGATCCGTGTCAGACAGATCACTATCCTGCCACCCGCTGGTGCCCGCACTGTCACCGATGAGATTCACGCCATGACTTATGACACTTCCCCTCACATCAGGCCCTTCCAGAATGGCTGTGTTACAGGCAATCAGTGTGTTCTCAACGGTCAGAGATTCAGTTGAATCTTCTTCTCTCGCCCCTTGGCCCTTGGCCCTCGCCGCTTCCACATTGAAAATTCCCCCGCCCTTTCTGGCCTCATTCTCAGCTATGGTGCTGAAGATGATCCGGGCCTTCCCTTCGTTACAAAGCCCTCCGCCCAGGTTTGCGGAATTGCCGCTGACGGTGCTGTTCATCAGGGTCAGAACACCCGCGTTGTAAATTGCTCCTCCCTTGACGGCCGAGTTGCCGGTCAGCGTGGTGCCGATTACCGTGAGTGTTCCTTTATTCAGGATAGCGCCGCCTTCCAGACCCGAGGGGAGAGGATATCCTCCGATTTGTTCATCTATCCAGACTCCGAACCGGGAAACACGGGTATAAATTCCATAATATCCGGCAAGCGCGCACCTTTCCCTCTGGCTGACAATACCGGCCTGTATTGGAGAATTGAGAATTGAGAACTGAGAACTGAGAACTGCAGATTCAGGTGACACCATGAGGGGGCTGCCCATGTCGCCTGTGCATGAATCTTCTGCCACGCCTTCATAGCCTGCCACAAGCATGTTTTCTGTAATCGGATTGTATTCCGGCAAGTTTTCATAATGCCGGGAACCTTCCTCATTGGAAAGAATCGGCACGGAAACCTGAAAGAGTGCTTCAGGATAATTTTCTGAACTGCCGTTGGCATTTCCCCAGCCAATGACTGCTCCGATTGTTCCCGGTTCAGCCATTTTCGAGGGGTCCCCCTGAGCAATCACTTCTGCATAAGTTTGGGATGAGGGTTCAGACAGATGCAGCAGTCCGATATCCGAATCCATTGTGTCAGCATCGTAGTTCGGATGAATGATCACCTCATCCACTTTCATCCGCTCGCCCTCGTGTTCACGGAGATTCTGCGCGCCTAACACCACATCAATACCTCTGGCCTCCAGCCCCTCGCCCCTCGCCCCCGCACACTGAGCACTTGTCAGCACCCATTCCGGGTGAATCAGCGTGCCGCCGCAGAATTGGCCGTCAGAAGCGTCAAGCTCCCGATATACCAGGGCCGCCATCCAGGGCCAGGCTTCCGGTTCCGGTTCGATGTATCTGTCAGATCTCGGGGAGATGTTTTTCCTATTTTCGGCATCTCTGTCAGAAATATACTCATGGCCTGATCCTCCGTTTACAGAATAAAGAGATCCAAATTCCCAGCTCCCTGTTTCAATAATAAAAGGATATTCCCACCAGTCTGAACTATCATAAACATAAAAAAAATTATCTGAAGTCAGGGTTCCGCTGTTGCAAATGGTGAGATTTTCAATTTTCACCTCAGCCCCTTCATGCACATAAAACACCCGTTCTGACCCGCTGGTCTCAAGAATTGTTCCGGCCTCAGGGTCTCCGATGATGTTCAGATGACAGGCAATATCCAGATGGCCTTCCTCACCCAGTTCCAGAACACCCGGGGGAAGGGTGATGGTATCCCGAAAACCGCCTTCAGGAGAGCCGTCCACTGACAGATTCGTGTGAGCAGCCAGAACGGCTTCACGAAGCGACAGTTCTTCATCTTCATCTGTCACATCTTCCAACGTTGTCACAACAAAGGATTCGCCTTTCTTTTCCACGGTCACGAACACAGATGTCTGGGCAGTGCCGTCGTTGTCATCTGTTATTGTATAAATAAATTGGTCCTCGCCGATAAATTCCGGTTCCGGAGTATAAATGACAGTTTCATTATCATAAATTTCCGCAGTACCGTACAAAGGCGCTGCCACCCTTATCAGTCTCAGGGGGTCGTTGTCCGGGTCATTGTCATTCTCCAGAACATTGATGAAAACAGGTTCATCCCAACTGGTCACGGCAGTGTCTTCATTTGCAACCGGCTCCGGAGATTCAAACCTGATCTCAAGCCCCCAGGAAACCAGGATTCCCTCATCATAAGCCCTGTCATCATAAACTTTCAGCTTCCACCGGCCATTCACAGGTTCTCCTCGGAACACATCTAAAGAATCTGTTGGCCGGAAAGTTCCCGTAAAGGGCGCGTCCGCGTTGTGTATGCTGATCTCGGCATTATCATCCAGTTTTGTGTTTCTGAAATTTGCCCTTGTGCCGGTCAGATTTTCAAACAAGGTGATTTTTGTGCCGGAAGGTGAAATCAGACAGGCGCTGATATCTTCAACATAAGGATGCCGAATGTTGAGCCTGACATTCACATCTGTGAGTATCACCTTTTTACTGATCTCAAGTTTTGACCCCACGCCTTTGGCGTTTTCGTCAGGAATGGGCAGGCTGACTTCGCCGCTGTTTATGATAATCACAGGCTGTTCCGTAATTTCCACCGAAGCTTTGGCAAGGGCCTGAGGCCCTCCGTTTACAGAATGTTCCACTGTATTAACCAGTGTCACGGGGGGAGAAATGTTGTCACCGGACAGAAGCAGGTCTTCATCCACTGTCACTTCATAACTGATTTCGATAGTCCTGCCCCGCTTATCCGTCTCCACCGTCCAGGTTATCTGATTCCCGCTGACAGCGTCCGGTTCGCGAGTCGCTGACCAGGGAACATAAGTCATTCCGGCAGGAATCGTATTGACAAGGGTATAAACAAGGGGCGTCCCCTGGATGGTATCTGGCTGAATTTTCAAAGTAAAGTATATCCTATCTCCGGGATGAACAGGAGATTGCAGTTCGCCATTCAGATCAGAAGACGACACCAAAATAACGTCTGAGCTAATCGTCACATCGTTTGCAAGGCGCGAGAAAGTAAACGGCATTGACACAATATTAGCGGAATTCTGATGATCCGTGCCGATTTCGATCCAGCCCTCCTGGGTGCTGCCAGGCTCCAGGTCCGGCGCATCCCATGAGATGCCAACATCAAAGGGCTCATTAAAAAACACCTGATCAGGCACGGAAATATCCGGTTTCCAGGTTCCGGTTTCCAGTTTTGAATCAACAACTGTGATAGCTAAGGTAAACTCATCTTCAGGATTGCCAGACCCTTTCCAGTTCTGGACCAGCACCCAGTAAGTTCCCGGTTCCAAGGGTTCACCTGAGTTGGGAAAGACACAATCCTCCTTCCACGAATTTCCCGAACTCTTGGAACGTTGTTCTGCTGCATTCGGAAGCCCGTCACCATTATCATCAATACCAACATATAAATCCAAATCAGACGCGGTGGAAGAAATGATTTCCACAATAAAGCGTCTGGCACTGTCAGGAACCTCAATTTTCTTGATAAAAACACCGTCATTCAGGTCGTCATAAACCTCGTCATGGGCCGAATCTTCAGGAAGAGAGGCTGTTATCTGTTCAGGCTCACCAAACCAGACATTGCCTGTCAGACTGTCTGTTGAAATGGCTTTCAAACCTTCCAAAGTATAAACGCCCTGATTCCGGCGGGTCTTAATTTCAAGGGACTCCACAGGAGAAATTCCCCCGAGCGGTCGAAACGCCACTGGAAAATGGGCGGGTGAAATTTGAAACTTGAAACTTGAAACTTGAAACTCGGATTCCTGGTCCGTATCTTCGAGTTTCGAGTTTCGAGTTTCGAGTTTCAAGTTTCGAGTTTCAAGTTCAGGAATAAATCTGATTTCGGAAAATACCCATTCGCCATAAGGACATCCGGAAGTTGTTTTGCATTCTGCTTTGATGTCAATTGTCTGTGTTCCTCCCGGCCGGAGGGTAAACTGTGTGGGGCTTACGGTGAGGTTTGCGGCGCCCGGACCTTCTGCTGACACGGTCCAATCTACCGAAACATCCATTGCGCTCTGCAAGGTGCGGGACCAGCTGCATTCCCCCAGACAGTCGGCATATGTCAGACCGGGCAGGTTCAGGGTGGACGCATCCTCCCCGTCATTTTCATCAATTGCTCTGAAGTTGTCCCCGGTTTCATCAAGGACAAAACCTGCACGGGCTGCTCTGCTGACATCAACGCACCCCGCGCCAAGATCAAAAGGGGTTGCCGGCTCATCGCCATCTTCTCCCCGTGCCTTATAATTTTCGCTGACAGCGGTGGTCTTGAGGGCTGACTGAATCTGTGCGGGGGTCCACTCCGGATGAAGGGATTTAAGCAAGGCTCCGAGCCCTGCCACATGAGGGCTGGACATGGAGGTTCCCTGCATGACTTGAAAAAGCTCGCCCTGGTGACCAAATCGGCCCAGGACACCGTTAATTTTAATCATATATTCTGGTGAGACACCGGCCAGAATATGGACGCCGGGTGCGGTGATATCGGGTTTGATGACATTAATCGGTTCATTGGAAAGCTCGTTGATATTGGGTCCCCGTGCACTGAAACCCGCGACAGTATTTGCCGGAATTCGGGGATCAGGAACATAAACAGATTCCCCTCTGGTAAAGCTGATGGTTATCGGATTCGGGGTGCGGGCCCGGGAACCAGGGTCTGGGGGATTTTCGTTGTCCGCGGCCTCTGATGAAGCACTGTGAATCAGAAGTTCCCTGATTTCCGAGCCTGCTTCTTTTGAAATGAGTACAGCAGGAACCGGCCAGGAATAGGAATTAAAGTCATAATTGTTTTCATCGTTATAAATGATAATGGCCCCTGCCCCGCCATCCTGAACAAAATTTCCTTTGGTTGCGGTGTCAATATTTCCCTTCGGACAGAGAACCGCGTCTGTGGATCGGAACGTGCCTGTGGGAAAAGGATGAAGACAGGCTCCGGAGGTGTCTTCTTCGACATCGGCAATGCCTTCGGCATGTACCAGGTTGAAATTGCTGATTCCCCGGGTCGTGGTTGCTCCGTAATAATTCCGAATTTCAATGCCCTGGTCTGACCCGGACTCAGGTTCAGATATTTGAATTTCAATATCACTGAGGTAAAGACGGTTAAAATAACTGGCCCCCACAGAAGTAACCCAGGGCGCATTGGCAGGAGAATCAACAGAATATGCTTTCGGACCGGTGTTCCCGGCTGAAACAGCGACAAAAACCCCTGCTTCGCAGGCGGCAAGCAGGGACAGGGCATCCGGATCCCGCCACGGATCAAAGGCCAGGCTGCTTCCGGCTGAATAATTAATGACATCCACCCCGTCAGCCACAGCTTTGTCTATGGCTGCCACAGAATCTGCCTCAGTGGCACCGCCCGGGGCAAAGACTTTATAGGAAGCAATGTGGGCCCGGGGGGCCATTCCTGAGATCAGGCCCCGGTCAGTACCATATATATCTGCTGAAACATTTTCATTGCCTGCTGCCACAGAGGCGGTGTGAGTTCCGTGTCCCACATCATCCCTGCCTGAAAGAAACAATCCGTCATATTCATCTTCATTCCGAGCCAGATACCCGTCCAAAAAATATTGTATGCCGATCAGCTTGTTATTGCATTTATACCCCTTTGTTCCGTCTGCCGGAGGGGTACACTTTCCCCCCCATTTGGACGGCGGCCGCGGAAAGGTGCCGTCATCTGCAAAACTAGGATGTTCCGGCCATATGCCGGTGTCTATGATTCCCACAATAATGCCCTCGCCTTTGGTTTCAGGAAGGCCGTTGGTTCCGTTGCCATCCCATATTTCCGTGGCATTGACAAACGCGGGAGAAACATCAGTCATCAGGTGAACCGGTCTGTCCTGCTGAACAGAAATCACGCCCGGAAGTTTGGCGATCCGGGCTGCTTCCTCAGGGGTCAGCCGGACAGCCATACCATTATAGGTAACATCATATGTGTAAATCGGTTCGAACGAACGGCCAATGGTCTGTTCCATGGAAGCCATTATTTCATTTTGTTTGTCAGAAAGATATTTGCGATAGGTTTTGCTGGCAGAACTCCGTATATCCAACCGTTTTTTACCTGTCTTGCGGGGAGTTGTGGCAGATAATCCGCTAATGCTTCCCTGGTAAGCAGCCACGGGAGGGTCTGTTAATCGGATAATATACAGTTCAAATTCAGTTTCTTCCTGATTCATGTCAGGTGCGGGATTTGTTTTTGCGTCTGTTGTCCGGTGTGCAAATATCACAAAAAACAGTAGCAGAAACAAACAAATGAAACTTGCTCTTGTCATTTTTTTTCCTATGCCTGAAAAACATAGGTTCATTATTCCGAATAACATACAGATGTTTCCTTTCTTTTGATACTTGATATTCAAGTTTTCTCTGTCATTCCTGGTTTCGCAGGCTTCGGCGTGAGCATTCGAATGAGTTCACGCCGAAGTCTCAGTCGAACGGAACAGGCTTTTTGTCCGAATCGGATCAAAAAACCTGATCATCGAGTTTAACCTATTGAAAATTTATAGTTCCAGAGTCAGTAACAAAAAATTTAAATTTAATCACTGAGTATATAAAAAAAATATTTCTGTAAACAGAATTTTATAGTTGTTCCTCTCTGATAAAAATTATAATATCATATCTGAAATTTATCTTATATCAACAAAAAAAGGATTTCCATGATTTCTGTCAGACAAAAATTGGCATCCCTCACAATAGCTGAAAAGTAAGTACCTAATCATAAGTTTTCGATATTTGCCAGGGGAAGAAACCCGGCTTTTTTCCCCGGAATGATCCGCCGCTCCTGAAGGAAAAACCCGGGTTTCTCCGCCGTCCGTCATGTCTGCCCTGTGACAGGCCGAAAATTTTTCGATCTGCTGAAATGGGTTTTCAGCTTTTATGAAAGATACCCAAAAATCATTTAAATCCTTCAGGTGGTGTTAAAAAAAATACAATTATGTCCCTTTTAGTAAACGAAATATTCTACAGTATTCAGGGGGAATCCCTTTATAGCGGGCGTCCCTGTGTTTTTGTAAGGCTTACAGGATGCAATCTGAGGTGTTCATATTGCGATACACGTTATGCATATCATGAAGGCTCGGAAATGGATATCATGGCAATTCTGGAACAGACAGCCATATATCAATGCCCTCTCATTGAAATTACGGGCGGTGAACCGCTGTTACAGAGCGACACCCCGTTTTTAATTCATCAGCTTCTTGAAAACAGGTATGAAGTGATGATGGAAACAAACGGGAGTTTTGATATCAGCAAAGTTGACAAACGGTGTGTGAAAATTGTGGATGTGAAATGCCCCGCAAGCGGGGAAAGCAGGAAAAATGATCTGGAAAATCTGAAACGGCTTCATCCGGGAGATCAGGTCAAGTTTGTCATCAGTGATCGTGAAGATTATGAATATGCTAAGAAGATTACGGCATCTGAATGCTCAGAAATTGCCATAAATCATATGCTGTTTTCTCCGGTATTGGGAAAAATTCCCCCTGCCGAGCTTGCAAAATGGATACTTGAAGACAGACTTCAGGTCAGGTTTCAGCTTCAGTTACATAAGATCATATGGCCTGAAACAGAAAGAGGAGTATAAAAACATGATAAGACAAAAGGCTGTTGTGCTTTCAAGCGGAGGAATTGACTCCACCACTGTCATGGCCATTGCAAAGCATGAGGGCTTTGAAATTTACAGCCTGAGCTTTTTCTACGGACAGCGCCACGCGTCTGAACTGAACGCTGCAAAAAGCGTGGCCGCCGCCCTCGGGGTTGCAAAGCATCTTGTGATCAGAACGGATTTTCAACCCATTGGCGGTTCAGCCCTTACAGATGACATTGCCGTGCCAAAACACAGAAGCAAAGAGAATATGGCAGAGGAGATTCCGGTTACTTATGTACCCGCGAGAAATACCATTTTTCTTTCTTATGCCCTGGGTTATGCGGAAGTTCTCCGGGCTTCTGACATCTTCATCGGTGTCAACGCGATTGATTACAGCGGATACCCTGATTGCAGACCCGAATATATCGAGGCGTTTGAGCGTATGGCTAATCTCGCCACAAAGGCGGGGGTGGAAGGTATCATAAAAACAAAGATAAGAACGCCGCTTCTTTATATGACAAAAGCCGAAATTATCAGGAAAGGGACCGAACTGGGGGTTGATTATTCTCTCACGCACAGTTGCTATGACCCTTCACCAGAAGGTCTGGCATGTGGTCAGTGCGACAGCTGCATCCTAAGGAAAAAAGGCTTTAAAGAGGCAAACATACAGGACCCGACAGAATACATTTAACCCTTCCCTGAATGCTGTTCTGTAATTCATACTGTTCCCCCTGCTTTCTTCAGATGGGGGACGCCTGTATGACTACACAGACAGACCTTTCGAATAAAATAGGTTATGCTTGGATGATATTTTTCAATGCGTCGGAGATACCTGATCATAAACTTTCGACATAAGACCTCCGAGGTTTTTAACTGATTATAACGGAATTCGGGGGACACAATATGCGGTGTCACGGGGGCGGTTCTTGAGGTCGGCCCGGAAGGGGGGCAGACAGTCTCCCTTCCCGGAACGGACATCGCCGGCATCAGACTCGATGCCGATGATTCCGGAACCTGCGGAGTGACAGTGAGTTCGTTCCGGGGAAATGACCGGGTCTCGTCCGATTCGGAGACGGCCGGAATCGTGGCGGACCTGCCTCTGGAATCGGAGGTCTCGCTCTCGGACGGTCTCACGGTGACCGTCGGGGAGCCGGACGCTGACTATGTGATCATCACAGCATCGGCAGGGGAACACGGAACTGTGAGCCCCTCCGGCAAAGTCGCCGCGGCTCTCGGCGGAGAACAGACCTTCACGTTCACACCCGACACCGGGTGGCATGTGGCGGATGTGCTTACTGACGGCGTGTCCGCGGGAGCGGTCACGGATCACACTTTTTTCAACGTGACTGCCGCTCACACTGTCAGTGCGGTGTTTGAGCCTGACACAGTTCAGGACACGGAGCCTCCCTCCGCGCCGCAAAATCTGACAGCTGAGGAGATTTCCGGGCCCGGGGTCAGGCTCTCATGGGAACCCTCCTCCGACAACACGGGCGTGGAAGGCTACGAGGTCTTCCGGAACGGCGTGTTCCTCGGAACTGTGGCGGAGACATCTTTCACCGACGGCGATGTTGCAGCGGGGACGCTTTATGCTTACACTGCCGAGGCATATGATGCCGCTGGAAACCGATCCGGCCGGAGTGCGCCGGCCTATGCGGCTCCGGGGAACACGGAACCGCCGGCCGTGCCCGGGGGAGTGACGGCACGGGGCATCCCCGCGTCCGAAGGCTCCCGGATCCGTGTCTCCTGGGACCCGTGTTCCGACAACACGGGCGTGACCGGCTACGAGGTCTTCCGGGACGGCGTGTCTCTCGGAACCGTCACGGAGACATCTTTCAGCGACACGGATGTCTCTCTTCTGACACCCTACGCCTACACAGTGAAAGCGTATGATGGCGCGGGAAACCGCTCGGGACAGAGTGAGCCGGCTTCCGTGACCCTGGAAGACACGGAACCGCCGACCGTGCCCCGGGAGATGACGGTCACGGAGATTCCGGATGACGACGGATTTCATTTCCTCGTCACCTGGGACCCGTGTTCCGACAATGTCGGGGTGACCGGCTACGTCATCCGCAACGGGGAGACAGGCGACAGCACATCTGAGACTTTCTATGCGGACAGCGGGGTCACGGCTCTGACGACTTACACCTACACGGCCGAGGCGTATGATGCCGCTGGAAACCGCTCGGGAGAGAGCGATCCGATAACCGTGACAAAAACAGGCGATGTCCCGGTTCCGCAGGTGACCTTCTCGGCCTCGGCGACATCTGTGAGTCCGGGGGAGACTGTCGTTCTCTCATGGGACACATCAGGTGCGGACTCCCGCACGCTCGGGCCGGGCATCGGGGATATCTCCGAAAGCGGGACCGCCGAGGTTTCGCCGGAAGAGACAACAACTTACACGCTCACAGCGTCAGGCCCCGGCGGAACCGTCACGGCCGCTGTGACCGTCGCCGTCCCGGACCGGCACACCGATCTGGAGGTGACGGATGCCGACGTTTCGGACACCGAAACAGATCCCCGGACTCTCGCATTCGCCGGAACCGTGCAGGTCGTGATCGCCAACACCGGAAATCTTTCCCCGGAGGCGGGCTGTGAGGTGACAGTTTTCGAGGACAGCGACCATGACGGGCTTTTCAACGTGTCTCAGGACAATGTGATCGGGAGTGCCCATGTGCCGGAGGTGCCCGGTCCCGGCGACTCGCTCACCGTTCCGGTCCCGGTGAGCGGAACCCTGCTCTTTGCCGACAACCTCATCTTCGCATTTGCGGACAGCGAGAATGATATCCCGGAAAGCGACGAGGAGAACAACATAAGCCACTCCATGGCGGACTGCGAGTTCACGCCGCCGGTGGGAGAATTTGATCCTGAATTGGAGTGGTCTTGGAAAGGGAGTTCGGATGAAGAACCGGATTTCAAAAAAGTTATCTGCGTACCCATTGTTATCAACCTTAATGACGATAACGGCGATGGTCTGACAGATAAAAATGATATCCCTGATCAATACCGTTCGGCACGATTTTTGCATACATTTGTAACTAACTGAATTCATATATCCGGAAAACTGAAATCCCGAAATGTCCGCCGGGCGTTTTTCGGAAACAATTTCTCCAAAATGCGGAAATGCCGGGCATTTCCGTCCGGCTGTGCAAAAATCATGCCGAACGATATTGATCCCTGATATTATATTTCCTGATTATAACGGATTTAGGGGAGGGCACAACATCCTGAAATTACTATATGTCAGAATGGAAAATCTGTCCGTCACGGGGTCCCGGGAACCGGAAATTCAGGATATTTGTTTCCCCGGAAACCGACGTTTTCCGGGAATGTCCGTCCGGCTTCCTGTGAAAACGGAAGGTCGCGCGCAGCCTCCCGAAATCGGAGCCTCCCCTGAATCCGTTATAATCAGTCATTTACAATGCTGTTATTCAGTGTCAGCGTCCCATTCTCTTCAACGTATATTCCAGCTCCGGATCCTCCGTCGCCACCATTTGTTGTTTCCGGTCCCCCACGCGTTTTTTTAACACCGTCACCGCCGTTACCACTAATATTATTGCTCACAGTGCTGTTGTTTAGCGTCAGTGTTCCATTATTCTCAACATATATTCCACCTCCGAACCCTCCGTCTCCACCATCTGTTGTTTCAGAACCGTGAGAACCTTCACCAGCAGCATTAGCTTTTACGCTACATTCATTCAGAGTTAATATACCTCCGTTACCAACGTATATACCACCACCATGTCTGCCATGTTCGCCTGTACTCCAAGAGGCATCGAGTGCTTTTCCATCAGAGATTACAATGTTCTTCATTTCGATAGTCATACCACTGTCAACGTAAAAAATACGGAACTGCGTACTGACTCCGCTACTTCGCTTAACCGTCATCCCGCCCCCGCCGTCAATAGTCAGATTTTTGTCAATCACCAGTTGGTCGCTGGTCAGCGTAACCGTTGTAACCCCGTCCTGAAAGACAATGGTGTCCCCGGACTGCGCATCGGCAATGGCCTGCCGGAGAGAGCCTGCTCCGCTGTCATCCCCGTTGGTTACGGTGATGGTTGCCGCATGAACCGGCATCGCACACACCAGCCCGATGATCAGAACAATTGCAAAAACTGATTTTGAAAATAACATTTGGAAAAGCTCTGAAAAGCGCATGGCAGCATCTCCTTTCTTCCTTTCCTTTTGTTTTGAATAAGTTGTTCGGCCCCTGATTCGCTTGTCCGAACCCTGATTCACCGGATTAAAGGATTTGCAGGATTTGTGTCCGACCTCTGAATTTTCTGAATCCTGGCAAAAGCGGTGATATCAGTGGAACCGAAATCCGGAAAATCCTTTCATCCCTTAATCGGGGTTCGGACAGGCTCACCGGCCCCGGACTCACCTGTCCGAACCCTGATTCACCTGATTAAAGGGTTTGCAGGGTTTGTGTCCGACCTCTGAATTTTCTGAATCCTGGCAAGCGGCGAGACCGGCTGAACCGAAATCCCGGAAATCCTTTCATCATGGTTCAGACTATTAGCATAAACGGTTCTTTCTTACAAGTGCTGTTCAGTCAGCAGGTTTTTATATTCAGACAATCAGTTGGGATTCCATCTTATCAAGCTTTATGTTTTTTATGATAGCTATTATCCTGATGAATTTACACGTCAAACCAGTCCTCGGACCGGAACATCGGATTCAGATTTTCAATGTCACCGTAGATACTGTCTGCACCCACCAGGACAGATGAATTAATGATTGCGGTACTTGCAAGCATGATGTCAATATTATGTTTTCTCATTTCCTTGCGGCTGAGGTTTTTCTTTTTTCTGAGAAGGGCTTTCAATTCTCCGAAAACAGGCGCAGCCACCTGTTCCACAGGAAGAACAGCATCAAAGTCACGAAGCAGAGAATCAATCGTATTTCTGATACAAATTTTTTTGTCAGCCGGGGCATTAAAGAAACTATATTCCAGTTCGTACAGCACAAGAACGGAAATCTGAAGCATATCCTCATCTCTGAGCAGTGAAATTTTTCTGTGTATCGCTTTATGGTGTTTTTTACGTCCGTCATCATACAGAACATTCACCGCATCCGAATCTAACAGATACTTCATATCTTTTTTACTCCTCATCGTGCCTGAATGTGAAATCTTCCCTGAATTTCTCAGAACATTCACGAACATAGTCACCGGCCCCCCTCAGCGGCGGATTTTCACATATTTTTTCCGAGAATTTCGCCCATCGGCCTTTTTCTCCGCATGTCCGGTCAGAAACCGAAGTCTTGGCAAAGGCACTCTCATCCGCCGCCTTTTTTTTTCCGATCAGTTCTCTGAGCAGAGACGGTATTGTTGTTCCGGCAAGCCTTGCAGATTTCTCAAGATAGCGATAATCATCTTCTTTGATTTCAATGGTACGGTACATAAATTTTCCTCCTTCTGTGGGTATCAGCCGAAAAAAAGAATCATAAGACCTGTCAGAGAGGATTGCAGGTTCGGTTTTGAAAACATGATTTGGTAATAGTTTGAAAAAAATATTTCTCTCTTTTTTTGTTTTGTAACTGCAATGTAATAATTGTCCGAACCCTGATTCGCATGATGAAAGGATTTACAGGATTTCTACCCGGCCGGCAAGGGTATTTTCATCAGAGAACCCCATAATCCTTTAATCATGGTTCGGACTTTTAAGGCGATTTCCGGAAAAGAACATACCGGCACATTTTTTTCAGTTCGTAGTTCCGCCTTTAGGCGGTGTGACACCGCCTAAAGGCGGAACTACGAACTGGTATATTCATTCTTGGAAATCGTCTAAGGACAAAAGATCCCTTGTTACAAGCGCAGTTCAGTCAGCAGTTTTTTATATTCAGACACTCAGCCAGGTGTTGGGTTTCGTTCCTCAGCACAATCTACGGAACTTTTTTTATTTCCGCCGGATTTGTCAATCCGGCGGGAGTGAAGCAGGGAAAATTTGTCAATTCGGCAGGAGCGAAGCAGGGAAAATTTGTCAATTCAGCAGGAGCGGACCAGGGGAATTTTCGATCTGCTGAGTTTGTTTACTGATGAGTGCTAACTGAAAAATACCCGTGCAATATCGTTATAAAACACAAAGATCATCAGCAAAATCAATACAAAAATGCCGACCTGCTGGGCGATTTCCCGCATCTTTGTATTCACGGGATGCCCTATTAGCAGCTCAATAAAAAAGAAGACCAGATGGCCCCCGTCCAGAACCGGTATGGGAAGAAAATTGAGAACCCCGAGGCTGACACTGAGAAGCGCAATCCAAAACGCCAACTGGCCAGGGCCTTCCTTAGCAATTTTGCCTGACATCTGTGCAATCATAATGGGTCCGCCCAGATTCTCCTTCGCGGAAATCTTGCCCTGTATCATTTTCACAATACTGACAATTGTCAGTTTTGCAATATCATACGTCTGAACCAGGCTCGCGGAAAGGGCCTGAAACGGATTTAAATCTTTGAAAACAACCTCATGGGAAGAAGTGATTCCGATCACATGCCGTTCGATGTCCTCACCAAATATATTTTTGGTTGTTGTGAGTCTGGGGATGATATTCACGTCAAAAACCGAATCTCCCCGCTGCACAGACAACGCAAGCTCTCTGCCCCTGCTTTCAGAAATAATCCCTGACATGTCTTCCCAGGTGTCAATCTTAATTTCATCAATGGCAAGGATCGTATCTCCTTTTTGCAAGCCTGCCTGGTACGCGGGGGTCCCCTCACGCACCTCTCCGATCAGCGCTTTTGATACAGGGATACCCGATACTTGAAAAATTCCGAAAAAAATAATCACTGCCAAAAAAAGATTAAAAACAGGACCCGCGGCAACAATCAGCATCCGTCTGAAAACAGATTTATGGGTAAACGAAAGCGGAATATCAGCAGGATCAATTTTAGCGTCAGGTTCCTCACCCACCATTTTGACATATCCCCCGAGCGGAATGGCAGATATGCGATAGTCTGTAATGCCTGCGGTTTTGCCAAACAACCGGGGGCCGAATCCGAGTGAAAATTTTTCAACCCCGACACCGCACGCTCTGGCAGCCAGAAAGTGGCCCAGTTCATGAAAAAAAATAAGAATGCCCAAAACAACGACAAATGAAAAAATTGTTGTAATCATGATTAAAATAACTCTTTTTCTATGTCGGATCTGACCCGGTGATCTGCTTCAAGAATATCAGAAATTTCCGGATGTTTTACAATATTATGCCGATCCATTGCGGTTTTAATGATATTTGGTATATCTGTAAATGATATACGGTGATTTAAAAAAGCATATACAGCCACTTCATTTGCGGCATTCAGCACTGCGGGAAGGGTTCCGCCCACGTCACAGGCTTCAAACGCCAGGGCCAGACAGGGAAATTTTTCCATATCCGGCTTCTGAAAGGTCAGCCCTTTCATGTTTGCAAAATCCGGTATGGGCTGTTTTAACGGAAGACGTTCCGGCCATGAGAGCGCGTATGCAATGGCCCCTTTCATATCCGGGATGCCCAGCTGGGCAATCACAGACCCGTCCTTGTAAGACACCATGGAATGAACAATGCTTTGCGGATGAACAACAACCTCAATTTCCTCCTGTGAAACACTGAAAAGCCATTTTGCTTCGATAACCTCAAGCCCTTTGTTCATCAGGGTGGCAGAATCAATGGTGATCTTCTGCCCCATCTGCCATGTGGGATGCTTCAGCGCATGTTCCGGTTTTATATCGGTAAATTCATTTCCCGGTTTGTTTAAAAAGGGGCCTCCGGAGGCAGTAAGCAGTATTTTATCCAAATCTGCTTTTCGCTGTCCCGCGAAACATTGGAAAATGGCACTATGTTCACTGTCAACAGGAAGAATCTTTATACCCTTTTCCTCAGCCTGTTTCATCACGATCTCACCGGCCATGACAAGGGTTTCCTTGTTTGCCAGAGCAATATCTTTTCCCGCGTCTATGGCGGCCAGTGTGGGCATCAGTCCGGCCGCGCCCACCACCGCGGTGACTATGATGTCAACAGAAGAATGTATTGCCGCGGCCCTGTAGCCTTCATCTCCGTATAATATTTCAACGCCTGCGTTTGCAGGAAGGATATGTTTCAACTCAAGGGCACGCTGTTCATCAAAGACCACGGCGATCTCAGGATGAAACTGCCCAATCTGTTTTGCCAGCAGCGGGACATTGCTCTTTGCAGCAAGTGCTTTGACAGCAAACCGCTCCGGGAACATTTCCACGATGTTAAGTGTGTTGCAACCGATAGAACCGGTTGATCCGAGTATGGAAAGATATTTCATAATTTGCAATAAAAAAATGTTTAAGCATCTGGAAGTATGCGTTTTTTAATTAATATTCAGTTGATTATAAGTTGAACACTCAGGCGATTTTGCCGGACGGGGTTGCAAACCCCGTCCGGCAAAATCGCCTGATGCGTATGGGGCAGAACCCCATCCCCGCATTTTATAAATAGAGAAGTCTTTTTATTGGTGTTCCTTTAAGCAACTTTTTTCAGTTGTATCAGTCGGATTTCATTTCCTAAAGATATATACCTCTTTCATATGCCTGAATCGTTACGAGATGTCAAATAATAAAGAAAAACAAAGTCTGATTCCTCCCTTCTTTTCTCTACAGGGATTTTATGTAAGAAGAGGAGATGATAAGAAGGGAATTTCAATGTGTTTCTTATCCGATTTCCCTGTGCTTTTTGCAGATTTTCACAATGGCTTCATATAAGAACAAAAGCTCCCTGCTTTCCAATATCAGTAGATGGAAAGTTCATACACATACTTCGTTCCCACGCTTCGCGTGGGAACGCCTTTCGGATGCTTCGTGTCCTGCGATATGCGGACTTGCTCCCGTGTCAGGCGGATTCGGGACGCGAAGCGTCCGCGCTGCATTCCCACGCGAAGCGTGGGAACGAGATTGTTGACGAGATTGCTAAAAATTTTTCCATTTACTGAATATCAAAAAATTATACCATGTATATCCCTACAACGACACATTTTTCAGGGTGTGTCCCACCTTTTACACACCCGAAAAAAATTAGCCACAAAGCCACAGAGAGACTTCGTGAAAATTTGTGTCTTCATGCCTTCGTGACAAAAAAACAGCCGGTTCCGCTTTTCACACATCCGAAAAAATCAGACACAGAGACTTCGTGAAACTTCGTGTCTTCGTGGCAAAAAAACAGCCGGTTCCGCTTTTCACACATCCGAAAAAATCAGACACAGAGACTTCGTGAAACTTCGTGTCTCCGTGCCTTCGTGGCAAAAAAAAACGGCCGGTTCCGCTTTTCACACATCCGAAAAATCAGACACAGAGACTTCGTGAGACTTCGTGAGACTTCGTGTCTTCGTGCCTTCGTGGCAAAAAAACGGATGTGTCCCGCCTTTCACACATAAAACCTGTCCTTGTGTAAAAGGTGGGACATACCCATTTTTCATAATCCGCACTTTCAGGGCTGAATATTTTAGAATGGTTCCAGTTCCGGGCCGTTGGCCCGAGCTGTGATAATTCACCCCTGCAGATTGGAATTGAAAACTTTATGCCGCATTTCCCCTGATAAATATGTAATCCAAACATAAGTATTCAAAACAAACAGTTACAGAAATAATACCTCTGTGATAGTCCCTTCTGTTTTCTATCACGATGATAAGCTGTCGAAAATAATCTTTATTAGACCTATCTCAAAAATATTATTTTTATAAATCAGTAACTTTAAATTAATTTCTCAGCGGAAATCCGAGACTAAAGGTTAAATTTTATTGACAAGCTCATTTTCACAGGTTAGAAATTTTAGTTTATTTTGTTTTTAAAAAAATTTAATTTAGCAGATATATCATTACAAATTTTTATCAGGAGAATGAAACAATGTCTAAGGATATAATTGGGTCAGTACTGGTTGTGGGAGGCGGAATTGCCGGGATGCAGTCTGCCCTGGATTTGGCTAATTCGGGATATTATGTTCACCTTTTAGAAAAGTCATCATCCATTGGCGGAGTGATGTCGCAGTTGGACAAGACATTTCCCACCAATGACTGTGCCATGTGAATTATCTCTCCTATACTGGTCGAGGTCGGCCGGCATTTGAATATCAACCTGATCACCTGTGCAGAAGTTGAAACGGTTGAAGGAACAGAGGGAAATTTCAATGTTTTTATAAACAAGGCACCGCGTTATATTGATCCTTCCAGATGTACCTCCTGCGGCGACTGTGCGGAGGTATGTCCTGTGACATTACCCAGTGAGTTTGATGAGGGATTTGCCGACAGAAAGGCAATTTATAAAAAATACGCTCAGGCCATACCAGGGGCCTTTGCCATACAGAAAGCTGACAAGGCCCCCTGTCGTCTGGCCTGTCCCGCTGGCCTGAATGTTCAGGGATATGTGCAGATGGTGGGGCAGGGAAAATACGAAGAGGCATTGAAAATTATCATGAACGATCTGCCTCTGCCCAGTGTACTCGGGCGAATTTGTCCCCATGAATGTGAAAAAGCCTGTCGGCGGTGTGAAGTTGATGAACCCGTGGCTATCCGGGACCTCAAACGACTGGCTGCGGATCAGTTTGACCCCAGGGATGTGAAAATTGACTGTCTGCCGTCCAGACAGGAAAAAGTGGCAATCATCGGTTCCGGCCCGGCAGGACTTTCCGCGGCTTATCACCTTGCCCGAAAAGGTGTTTTGTCAACTATTTTTGAATCTGCTCCCAAGGCAGGCGGTATGTTGCGGGTGGGAATTCCTGAGCATCGGCTTCCCAGCAAGGTTCTGGACCAGGATATCGAGGTGATCACCAATCTTGGTGTGGAAATCAGAACCAGCACACCCATCGGCCCGGGACTGACTGTGGATGATCTTTTCAGTCAGGGATACAAGGCGGTATATATTGCTATTGGCGCACACAAAGGGCTCAGTCTGGGGATTCCGAACGAAGACACAGAAGGGGTTCGCCAGGGCGTTGATTTCTTACGCGAAGTAAATCTGTCCGGCAAAGCAGATGTTGGAAAAAAAGTGGTCATCATCGGCGGCGGGAACGTTGCCATTGATGTGGCCCGCTGTGCGGTCAGGCTGGGTGCCGAGGAAGTCAGCATTGTTTATCGCCGGACCCGTGCTGAAATGCCGGCATGGGAAGAGGAAATCCATGCCGCAGAAGTCGAAGGTCTCAAAATCACATACCTTTCAGCACCTCAGGAGATATTGGTACGGGATGGCAACGTCGCGGGTATCCGATGTATCCGCATGGAACTGGGCGAGCCGGATGCATCCGGCCGAAGAAGACCGGTTCCCATCCCGGGAAGCGAATATGACATTGAGACAGATCAGGTGATTCCGGCCATCGGACAACGCCCGGATCTTTCCCCTGTTGAGAATGTGACAGATCTGAGTTTTTCCAGGTGGGGAACCACGGAAGCAGATTCGCTTACTTATGCGACAGGCCGTGAAGGAATTTTTGCAGGCGGGGATGTGCAGACCGGGCCGGCAACTGCCATTGAAGCCATTGCCGCAGGACGGGAGGCTGCCGAATCCATTGTCCGCTATATAGACGGACAGGACATGGCACAGGGCCGGGAGATTGTTCCCAAAGAAAACCCGGATTACCGTCCGATCCCGAAAAATGAGCCAGTGCATGCCCGGGCCCAAATGCCCGAACTTCCTGCTGAACAGCGTAAAAGCAATTTTCAGGAAGTGGAACTGGGCTATGATGACGAAGCAGGCCGGGCCGAAGCCGCACGATGCCTGAACTGCGGTTACTGTTGCGAATGTTTCCAATGTGTCGAAGCATGTGGTTCCAAAGAAGCCGTGTCAATGATAACCCATATGCAGCAGCCCGAGACCCTTGAACTGAATGTCGGCTCTGTTATCCTGACACCTGGTTTTGAGGCATTTGATCCGTCAAAATTCGATTCTTATAACTATGCAACTCATCCCAATGTCATCACTTCCATGGAAATGGAGAGGTTTCTCTCGGCTTCCGGGCCCACACTGGGGCATCTTGTCAGACCGTCGGATCACAAGGAACCCAAGAAGATCGCCTGGTTTCAATGCGTGGGATCCAGGGATATGAACCGATGTGATAATCCTTATTGCTCCTCGGTCTGCTGCATGTACGCCATCAAAGAGGCGGTCATTGCCAAAGAACATGCCGGAGATGATCTGGATTGCGCGATATTTTTCATGGATATGCGGACCCATGGCAAGGACTTTGAAAGATATTATGAGAATGCCAAAACACAGGGGGTCCGCTTTGTGAGAACCCGGGTTCACAGTATTGACTCGGTTCAGGGCAGCGATGATCTTTCGGTGCGATATATCACAGAGTCCGGTGAGCTACAGACGGAGATATTCGACCAGATTGTTCTGTCCGTGGGATTGCAGATACCGCCGGAGATTGTTGAGATGGCAAACAGACTCGGGGTTGAACTGACCGAGGGCAATTTCTGCAAGACCAAAACCTTTGAGCCGGTGGAAACCTCTCGAAAAGGAATATTTATCGCGGGTGCGTTCCAGGGTCCCAAAGATATTCCCCAGTCCGTGGTGGATGCCAGCGCGGCTGCTTCCTCTGCCGGAGAGATACTCAGTTCTGCCAGGAACACCCTTACCAAAACCAAAGCGCCTGTACCTGAGACCAATGTGATCAATGAGCGTCCCCGGATAGGCGTGTTTGTCTGCAAGTGCGGTATCAATATCGCCGGCGTGGTGGATGTCCCGAGTGTGGCCGAATATGCGAAAACCCTTCCGTATGTGGATTATGTCATGGACAATCTCTACACCTGTTCCCAGGACACTCAGGAAACCATGACCCAGATTATCAAAGAGAAAAATTTAAACCGTGTGGTGGTGGCCGCGTGTACGCCCAAGACCCATGAGCCACTGTTCCAGGAGACCCTGATCAATGCCGGTTTAAACAAGTATCTGTTTGAAATGTGTAATATTCGGAATCAGGATTCATGGGTTCACAAAAACAATCCCGATCTTGCCACGAAAAAGGCAAAGGACCTGGTGCGAATGGCTGTGTCAAAGGTCGCGCTCATGGAACCGCTCGCAGAAGCCGAACTTGATGTGAACCAGACTGCCATGGTTATTGGCGGCGGAATTGCCGGAATGTCAGCAGCGAAGAGTCTTGCCCTTCAGGGATATGAAACCCATATTATTGAGCAGAGTGGTCAGCTCGGGGGTCAGGCTTTAAGTCTTTTTCATACGGTAGAGGGGGATGATATTCAGGAAAAGCTTGTTGCGCTTACAGATGAAATTGAAAAAGATGAAAAGATTCATGTGCATCTTGATACCAAGCTTACCTCGGTTGATGGTTTTGTGGGGAACTTTAAATCAACGCTTTCCTCCAACGGAAAGGATGAGCTTCTCGAATACGGCGTAGCGGTTCTGGCAACCGGCGCCTCTCCTCTGAAACCTTCGGAATACAGCTATGGCAAGGATTCCCGGATCATTACCAGTCTGGAACTTGACAAGAAATTTATTGATAAGGATGCATCCTTAAAGGACCTTGAATCTGCCGTATTTATCCAGTGCGTCGGCTCAAGGGAGCCTGAACGCCCCTATTGTTCAAGGGTCTGCTGTACGCATTCCATTGAAAATGCCCTGGAGTTAAAACGCCTGAATCCGGATATGAATATTTATATTCTCTACAGGGATATCAGAACATACGGTGAGCGGGAATATCTGTATAAACAGGCCCGGGAAGAAGGGGTTATCTTTGTGCGGTATTCTGTTGACCACAAACCGGAAGTTGTCATTGAGGATGACGGCAGGCTTTTCGTAACTGTTACGGATCATATTCTGGGGTGTCCTCTGAAGATCGAGACAGGATTGCTCACGCTGGCATCGGCCATTGTGCCGAACAAAGTGGACGAGGTCTCGCAGTTTTTCAAGGTTCCGTTAAATGACGACGGCTTTTTTGTGGAGAAACACGCCAAACTGGGACCCTCTGACTTTGCCACGGACGGTGTTTTTCTCTGCGGACTGGCCCATTATCCCAAACCCATTGATGAGTCTGTTGTTCAGGGTAAAGCAGCCGCGTCCCGTGCTGTCACGCTTCTGGCCCGGAAAAACATCCATACCAGCGGCACAGTGGCTCAGACCAATCCTGCAATATGCAGTTCCTGCGGAGTCTGTGTCTCCATCTGTCCGTATTCGGCTCCGTCTTTTATTGACGCGGAAGCCCGTTTCTTTCCCGGAAAAGCAGAGATTAATCCTGTCCTGTGCAAAGGGTGCGGTTTATGCGTGGCATCCTGCCGGTCAGGTGCGATCCGTCTGAAGGGATTTGACAACGATCAGATACTGGCGCAGATATTTGCAACGGCTGAAGCTGTCTGACAGGTTTAAAATCGGAGGAGTGCCAAAGTTGTAAGTACCCGATCAAAAATTTTTTTATATCTTTTTTTCCGTGAACAGCGGAGAAACCCGGGTTTTTCCTTCAGGGCCGGCGAATCATTCCGGAAAAAAAAGCCGGGTTTCTTCCCTGGACAGATATCGAAAACTTATGGTTAGGTACTTATTTTGGCATGTCTTCCGGTGTCAGGAATATTAGCAAAAAGTTAGTTTGCCGGACAGGATTTGCAGCCCCGTCCGGCAAATATCCCCTCTGCAGATGACCAATCTTCATCTTGGAGATTCCGATCTGAAATTTTCATCAGTAGACAGAATATGACGGAATTGAAGGTGTGGGCCAGGGAGAAAAGGACGGCGCGGAGTGTATCATCGTATTTGTTTCATGTATTCCGTCCGCTGTGTCTGATATAATACCTAAAAATTTTAAAGGATTTCAGGTGGCCATTGAGGAAACTGGCGAACTGGGAGTATTGGATTTATAATCATCACCAAAGGGCCCAGGTTCCTGTGACAAGCACATAAATCCCCAGCCCCAGATTGCTCACCCCGTGAGCAACCACACAGTTCCACAGGTCCCGTTTCCAATAAATCAGACCGTTGAGGAGCGCGCAGTAAACCGCAGCAGCGAGCCATTCAGGATGTGCCAGGGTAAATAACACCACCACCCATAAAAAAGAACCAGGGGTGAATTGTCCGATCTCCTGATTTTCCCAGTCCTGGGAAATTACCCAGCGCATCAGGAATCCCCGCCAGAACAGTTCCTCTGCAATAGGCACAACAAGAACCAGTCCGATGAGGCGTATCCCCACAAATCCCCGGCAGACAGCAGGATTCGGGAGAGACTCAAACGGATTAAAAGCGGCCCGCGGTTTTGGTATGAGCCAGTCCGGCAAATATCTTATCACATACTGCTCCGCCCCCAGACCACTCAGCCATATCCAAAGGACAATCCCTGCCAACCCGACACTTACGCCTGCAATCACATTCCTATGCGGACGTATCAGTTGCCGGGTGATCAGGATGTATCCTGTCACAGTTCCGACCACCAGCACCACAGCGGCGTACAACCACGGATAATAACTCGGAAACGCCGGGGGAATCTGCGTCAGAATCACATACAAGGCAAAAGGTAAGACATAATAAGCAGCCACAATCAGCGTCCTTTGCTAAATAAAACTTCTCTGATAGTCAGAAATACAATCAGCAAATCCAAATACCAGGAAAAATGTTTTACATAATACAGATCATATTTGAGCTTTTCCCTGCTGTCCTCAAAACTGTCTCCGTAAGGATAATTTACCTGGGCCCATCCGGTCAGACCGGGACGCACAACGTGGCGCAGGTTGTAGTAAGGTACAATTTTTTCCAACTGGCTGACAAAAACAGGCCGCTCCGGCCGAGGCCCGACCAAGTCCATGTCCCCCTTGAAAATATTGATAAACTGGGGAACTTCGTCCAATCGGATTTTGCGGGTCAGCATCCCGAGCCGTGTTATTCGGGGATCATTTTTCTGAGCAAAAGCCGGCCCAATCATTTTCTCGGCATCCTGACACATAGACCGAAATTTAAGCAGGCGAAACGGCTTGCCGTTAAGCCCCACCCGTTCCTGTTGAAAGAATACGGGCCCCGGGGATTCCAGCTTAATTAAAATCGCAACCAAAACCAGAATCGGCGAGAGAAAAGTCAGCAGAATAAACGATACTATCATTCCCTGGGTTCGTTTGGCAAATCCATGAATGGACGTATAAAAAAAACCGGTTTCAAAAATAAACCAGCTCGGTTTCAGAAATTCATCTATGATGATCTTACGTTTGATTTTTTCATAAAACGTAAATCCCTCCTCAATACGAATATTTTTCACTTTGCACCCGAGCAGTTCATACACCGGCAGTTTTCCTCGCCGCTCCCGCAATGTCACCACAATACTGTCAATCGTATGTTCCTGAACGATTTTTTGAACATTTTCCATGAGTCCCAGCACAGAAACCCCCTCTGTTTTGGTGGCCACCTGAGCTTCCTGGGAAGTAACAATACCCACGATCTCATATCCTCTGAATCTTTTTCTGTGAGATTCCTTAATGATTTCCCGGGCCTGGGTCGTCACCCCCACAATCAGAATCCGTTCCCGGTTCTTTGTCAGGCCATAAAACACCAGGTAACGAAAAATAAACATACACCCGTAAATCGGAACAAGGGGAAGCAGCAGACGCCAGCTCAACAGAATAACGCTTTTGATAAAGAAGCCCATGGTGGCAATGCTCACAAAGGAGAGTGCAAAAGCGGGAAGAATTCGCTTGATAAGGTCAACAGGATAGATATACTCCATAAAAGAATAGAGGCGGGTAAAACAGAGAGAGAGAATAACAACCAGGGTAAGGACTGAAAATGTAAGATAACCGTACAAACTGCTTAAACTTAGCCATTCAGGAGAGTAGGCCAGAAACGGGAGAATAAGCCCGAAAAACAGATAACAGATAATCATATCTCCGATAATAATGGTAATAGAACCTGATGTGCTTCGTACTGAAAACATATCTTGTTTACTCCTCTGCCTGTTCAAATAGTTTAATACAGTTTCCCCCCATGATTTTTGCCGAGACCAGAGCAGTTTTAGCCATTTCCACCAGTTTTCCGGGGCTGTCCGTATCATCCGGAAATCCGGCCATGCCCCCGCTCAGGGTGAGAGGGGATGACAATTTGACATGCATGTCCTCCGGAATCCCGCACACAGACTTAAAAATACGTTCTCCGACCCTGAGCGCATCTTCTTTCGCAGCACCGACCAGGACAACACCGAATTCCTCTCCTCCGATTCGCCCCACAATATCAATGGGACGAAGGCAGCCTTTGATTCGGTCGGCAATGATACGCAACAGATGATCTCCCATAAGGTAGCCGTAAGTGAGGTTAAAGCGGTTGAGATGATCCACATCAAACACGATGAGTGAAATTTTAGCGTCTTTCATACGCCGCGCCCGGCTCAGTTCTTCATGAAGCCGTCGCCACCAAAGCCCGTAATTATAAGTCCCGGTCAGACTGTCAGTCAGGCTAATATCCTGGAGTTTCTGTCCCGGAACCGATTCTCGGATCATACTGGCAGCAACGTTACAAACTGAATGAACAGCATTTTTCACAGACTCACCGAGCCGCGGTGTTTCATCCGAAAGAAGCAGAATATCACCCTCTATGCTGTCCAGACAGGACAGGGGGATGAGGATAAAGAAATCTTCCTGAAAACAAGTTTTTGAAACAAAAGAGAAATCTTTGCTCCTAAATATCCTGATCTTCAGGGCAGATTTAATCTCTGATTTTTTCAGTTGGAAAAGCAGTTGCTCGTAAACTTCCCGATATTGTTTGGTTTCAACGCCATAGCCCAGAACCAGATCAAAAAAATGGGACTCGGGCTTTTTGAGAAGTATCACGCCTTTTTTTTGGGTTCCCAAAAGATTGGCAGTCAGTTGGAAGATATAATCGAAAACAATCCGCATTTCCCGGAGTGTATGGTATTCCTGAAACATGTTCATCATGTAAAGCTGTGAATCACCTTTACGTCTGCCCGCCAGGGTGTCCGTCCGAATGAGGTATTCGAAGAAACGGTTGAGAATTTCATTTATTATAACTTCCTGTCCGCCCGGGATGTTATGGTTCGGATCCGCAAAATTGATGTTGATTGTGCCGAGGGTCTGGTCGCGAAATTTAATCGGCAGGATCCATGAAGTGTTCGCCTGAGCATTGACCAGATCATCTGAGTCAATCCCAATCCGAGAATCTCCGCTGTGTCCTCTGAGAAAAACAGATTGGCCGCTGGCCGCGACCTTGCCGGAAACCCCCTCTCCTATACGCACGCGGGCCTGTTCAACAATATTATTTTTCAGTCCCCGGGAACTTCGAATCGTAAGTTCTTGAAATTTATTATCAAGCAGCATGACAGAACCGCATTCTGCCCGCGTGACATCCAGAATCACATCCAGCATCAGATCCAAAATTTGAGAAGAAGGAGAGAAGATAACCGATTTTTTGCTTTCTTGCTCACTCATAATAAAATTTTTTTATTTTAATCTTTAGTTTAGCATAGAGAAAATCAGTGATTAGAAAACAGGCATTATCTGACTATTCTCTCTCAGGAATGCTATCGGGGTCGGGGATGCGAAAAGTTCCGGCCAAAATGATTCCGGCCAGAGGCGATATGCGATGCCTGATTTCCAAACCTGTATGAACAGGAATTCATACATCACAGTTTTACCCAATGTTCAAATTTTTTTCCTGCCATTCCTACGGAAAAGAGAATCCGTCGCAAATATCATGGCTTCTCGGTTCCGCAGGAAGAAACAGGTTTATTCCGGACATCGGGTGTTAGGAGTTTCCAGAACAAGAATCGCTTTAATTTACGGACGATATTTTTTCAGCATCAGTGTGGCGTTTGTCCCTCCGAAGCCAAAGGAATTCGTCATGGCGATGTCCACATTCTGCTTTCGGGCAACATTCGGAACATAATCAAGATCGCACTCTTCGCCGGGATTTACGAAATTGATGGTCGGGGGGATAATCCCCTCATGGATTGTCAGTGCCGTGAAAACCGTTTCAATGCCGCCGGCCGCTCCGAGAAGATGACCTGTCATTGATTTGGTCGAACTCACAGGGACTGAATGCGCTTTGTCCTTGAATACGGCCTTGATCGCTCTTGTCTCGTAGAGATCATTCAGCGGTGTTGATGTGCCATGGGCATTGATATAATCAACCATGTCATAAGAAAGCCCCGCGTCATCAAGAGCTGCCTCCATACATCTTATGGCCCCGTTTCCATCCGGAGGCGGGGAAGTCATATGATAGCCGTCTCCGCTCATTCCGTATCCCACGATTTCCGCGTAAATACGGGCACCTCTTTCAAGAGCACCTTCAAGCGTTTCAAGGATAAGAATACCACTTCCTTCGCCGACAATAAATCCGTCACGATCCCGCTCAAAGGGCCTGGATGCTTTTTCCGGTTCGTCATTACGGGTGGAAAGGGCCTTCATGGCATTGAAACCGCCCACGCATGTCGCGGTGATGACAGACTCCATTCCGCCAGTTATCATAGCGTCGGCCCTGCCTGATTTGACAATTTCAAAAGCCTCTCCGACCGCGTGGGTTCCTGCCGCACATGCTGTCGCGACCGAAGCATTGGGGCCTTTGGCTCCGCACTGTATGGAAACAATGCCGGGTGCCATATTTCCTATCAGCATGGGGATCAGAAACGGGCTGACCCGCTTCGGACCTTTTTGGTCAATAATTCTGCTGTTTTCCTCCAGAAATGCAAGCCCCCCGAGACCGCATCCTGTAAAGACCCCTATTCTGTTTTCATTCGCAGTGCTGATCACAAAACCGGAATCTTCCAGGGCCATGCGGCTGGCCGCAACAGCATATGCAATAAATCGCCGCATACGCTTTGCATCTTTTTTAGGAAGAAAATCTCCGGCATGAAAATCTTTTACCTCTCCGGCAATCTTTGTCTGAAAGGCAGACGCGTCGAACCGGGTGATCTCACCTATACCTGATTTACCGGCGCACAATGCACTCCATGTATCGTTCACACCGATACCCAGGGGGTGACAAGTCCCACACCTGTAATAACGACCCGCCTGTTTTTGTTATTTGTCATTTGTCATTCGTCATTCGTTGGTTGTCATTCGTTGGTTATTGTATATCATTTCCTGACTGAAGACTCGTCAGGGTCCAATGGTTAATAACAACTTATGAGTTTTTATTGACATAATCAATGGCATCTTTGACACTGACCAGCTCTTCAGCGTCTTCATCGGAAATATCTATATCAAACTCCTCTTCCATGGACATGATCAGTTCCACAAGGTCAAGTGAGTCTGCGCCCAAGTCATCCACAAAAGAAGCTTCCGGCACGATTTCGCTCATGTCAACACTCAGTTTTTCTGCAATTATTTTTTTTATTTTATCCTCAACGGACATAATAGTCTCCTTTTTTAAAAATTGATAATTGATAATGGAGAATTGATAATTACCAATTATCAATTGTCAATTATTTACATGTACATTCCGCCGTTCACATGAATTGTCTGGCCAGTAATATATGCGGCGTTTTCAGAAGCCAGAAATGCAACTACGGCAGCGATATCTTCAGGTTTTCCGCCGCGCTTCAGAGGAATCCCGCTTAACATTGCGTCTCTTGCTTTCTCCGGAAGTGCCGCTGTCATGTCAGTTTCGATAAAACCCGGAGCAACAGCATTAACGGTAATATTTCTTGACGCGAGTTCGAGTGCGACAGCTTTGGTAAGGCCGATAATTCCGGCTTTTGAAGCCACATAATTCGCCTGTCCGGGATTACCTGAGGCACCGACAACCGAGGCTATGTTCACAATACGGCCGAACCGCTGTTTCATCATGGGTTTTGTCGCGGCCCGGGTACAATAAAACGTACCTTTCAAATTGATATCTATGACATCATTCCAGTCCTTGTCCTTCATACGGACCAGGAGGCTGTCTCTGGTTATACCCGCGTTGTTCACCAGAATATCTATTCTTCCGGTTTCATCAAGTATTCTGTCAAAAAAGCTTTCCACATCTTTTTCTGACGCGACATTGAGGACCGCGCTGGTTGCCATACCTCCCGCGTCTGTTATCAGCTTTTCAGTTTTGGAAGCCTCTTCATCAGCCGGGAAATAATTAAAATATATGTGCGTGTCCGGTCCTGCAAGGGCAAGACAAATCGCTCTCCCAATCCCCCTTGAGCCGCCCGTGACAACGATAGTACGCTGAACTTGTTCCGACATTAATTACCTCTCTGGGATTTGAAATTTGTGATTTGAAATTTGTGATTTGTGATTTGTAACTGCCCAATCCCCAATCACCAAGTCCCAATCACCAATCACCTCTCAAACAAAATATCCGCCACCTTGTCCATATCTTTTATAATATTCCGGTAACTGGAAATCAGTTCGTTATAAAAAACAGAGTCCATGAACTTGGAAATGGTTTTCTGATCAAATGCTCCGGATCCCATCAGGATTTTAAGTACGTTCTGAGCAACCATCTGGGCCACTTCATTTGCAAAAATCCTCGACATGGTTTTGATTTTTTCAGCATTGGGATCATCTGCTTCTTCGAGGCTTATTGCTTTTCGGGCCATGCTTGCGCCGACTTCCACATATGTCATCATATCTGCCAACGCAAACATGATGTATTGCTGCCGGGTCAGTTTGTTATCATGAACCAGCATGATGGTGTGGTTGAGTGCGCTGGCTGCAAGCGCATAAAACCGGGCACCGATATCACCGGTCTCTGATTCTTCCATTTCAGTACAGATATCATTGTAATATTCGCCGTTTGTTTTCCGAGTCTTTTTCCAGCGGAAGGTGCTGATGATATTCTGCTGAATCTCGCTGGTTCCTTCATAGATACAGGTGATTTTTACATCCCTTTTTATCTTCTCCACTTCAAATTCAGAAATGTATCCGTATCCTCCGAGGGCCTGCATGGCCTCATCAACGGCTTTGTTTGCGACTTCCGGGGTAAACAACTTGGCAATGGCACCTTCCACCTGTAAATCTTCTTCGGAAGAATCCAGTCGCAAAGCCACTTCATCCAAATAAGCGGCCGCGGCTTCCAGCCGAACCGCATGAGGAACAACCAGTTTGTGGGTATAGCCCTGTTTTTCCGAAAGCGGGCCTCCGAACTGAATCCGCTCTTTCGCGTAAGGAATGGCAATTTCAAGGGCGCGCTGGCCGGCCCCCAGCGCCATGGAGGCCACCATCAGACGGGTATATCCGAAAACCCGGTTGGCCTGCTTGAGTCCTTTTCCGGGGACGCTTCCGACAAGATTCTCGGCCGGGACAACCACATCTGTAAATGTCAGCGGAGAGGTGTTGGATGCCCGAATACCATGTTTTTCCTCACTTTTGCCGGGAACAAATCCTTGTGTTCCTTTTTCCACAACAAAAAACGAGGGGCCTTCGGGCGTTTTTGCAAGAACGGTGACCAAATCAGCCGCCCCCCCGTTTGAAATGAACTGCTTTGTCCCGTTTATTTTATATGCTGTGATTTCTCCGGCATCATTTAACACCGGTTCAGCCTTTGTCTTAATGGCTGCCACATTGCTTCCGGCTTCGGGTTCGGTCACGGCATAGGCCACAATGGTGTTTCCCTCGGCAATGGCACCGATCCATTTTTCTTTCTGCACCTCAGTGGCACCGACAAGTATAGGATCGGTACCCAGTTGTATGGCAAAAAAAGCCGTGGCAATCCCCAAACAAATCTTGGACATTTCACGGGTTACCGCACAACAATCCTGAGCGCCGCCCCCCATTCCCCCATATTCTTCGGGTATAAAAAGGAGTTGCAGCGCGACATCCGGTCCCAGTATTTCCCGGATCGTGTTTTCTGGGAAAATTTCCTTTCTGTCAAATTCAAGGACCTTTTCCCTGGTAAGGAGCCGTTTTTTTAACTGCCTGACAGTATCTATTACCATCTCTCTTGATTCGGCATCCAACCCTCTGAGAACGGCTCCGTTTTCAGTTTCAACTGCTGCCATGTCTGTTCCCTTTTTTCATTTATGCTTCTTCGGATTCAAGTACAACGCGTCCTTTATAAGTACCGCAGTTTCCGCATATATGATGAGGAAGTTTGGGTTCATTACATTGGGGACAGATGGACAGATTAATACCCGCAATTTTATGATGGGTGCGCCGTTTGTCCCGTCTTGACTTGGATGTTCTACGCTTTGGCACTGCCATAAGTAATCTCCTAACTAAATGTTTTATTTATAAATATTTTATATATTATTCACTAACAGATAAGTTAGATTCTAGTAATTTAAATAGAGCAGATTGTCAAGAGTTTTTCACATTTTTTTTATTTTGTTTTCTTGTATTTTCAGAAATAATATGTTATTAAAAGCGTTTTTGCTAAAACTTGCAACTTCAGCGTCTGTGAAAAATGGTCAGATGGAATATTCTGCTTGCAAAAAAAATTTGGCTGTTTTACTTATTACTAATATAAATCAGGTCTTAACGAGTAATAATCTATATAACAAGGTGAAATAAAATGAAAAAAATTGTAACACGTTTTCCTCCCAGTCCCACGGGCTACCTTCATGTGGGGGGAGCACGAACGGCCCTTTTTAACTGGCTTTACGCCCGCCATACAAAAGGGAAATTTGTCCTCAGAATTGAAGACACAGATATTCAGCGTTCCACCCAGGAATCTGTTGACGCCATATTTGATGCCCTTGAATGGCTCGGCATTGACTGGGATGAGGGGCCTTATTTTCAAACCCGACGGTTTGACATTTATAAAGAATATATACAGAAACTTTTGGATTCGGGTCACGCTTATTACTGTTCCTGCTCTTCTGAAGAAGTGGACGAGATGAGGAAAAAGGCAATGGAAGCGGGAGGAAAACCCAGATATGACGGCACATGCCGGGAAAAAGGGCTTCCCAAAGGGGAAAACACTGTTGTCCGTTTTAAGGCCCCGCTCATGGGAACCACTGTGCTTGAAGATATTATAAAAGGTAATATTGTCTTTCAAAATTCGGAACTGGATGATTTTATCATTGCCCGGAGCGACGGCACGCCCACATATAATTTTGTGGTTGTGATTGATGACATTACAATGGGGATTAACACGGTGATACGGGGGATGATCATGTGAACAACACCCCGAAGCAGATATTGCTTTATAAGGCACTGGGAAGCTCCCTGCCCGCGTTCGGGCATGTTCCCATGGTGCTTGGCAATGACCGGACCCGTCTGAGCAAGCGTCACGGAGCCATGTCTGTCACTGCTTACAGGGAAATGGGATATCTGCCGGATGCCCTGATCAATTATCTTGTCCGTCTGGGATGGTCTCACGGGGATCAGGAATTTTTTACAAGGGATGAACTGATTGAAAAATTCACTCTTGAAAATATCGGGCGCTCGGCCGGGGTGTTTGATCAGGAAAAACTGCTGGCCCTTAATGCGGATCATATCAAGGTCGCGGAACCGAAAAAGCTTATTGCCCCCCTCATCCCTTTTTTAAAAGAAAGAGGAATTGAGGCTGATGATGAGACATATCTTGAAGCGGTCATAAAAACCCTGAATATCCGCAGCAAAACACTGAAGGAGATGGCAGAGGGGGCTGAGTTCTATTTTCAGGATGATATCTCCTATGATGAAAAAGCTGCAAAAAAATTCCTGAAACCAGTTATCCTGGAACCTTTAAGACAATTGGCTACAGAGTTTGAATCTCTTGATCAGTTTGATGAAAAAACCCTTGAGCGCGTGTTTGTAAAGGTGATGGAAGCCGCGGGGCTTAAACTGGGTAAAATTGCACAGCCCGTAAGAGTGGCCCTGACCGGAAAAACCGCGAGTCCGGGAATATTTGAAATCATTGAAGTGCTTGGTAAAACAAAGGTTTTATCACGGCTGAAAAAAGCGGTTCAATTTATTGTGGACAAAAACGAAAATTTATCTTGACTTCACTGATTTTATGATGTACTAACTTTTTCATAAATTCAGTGGGGGATCGTCTAGTGGTAGGACGACGGGTTCTGGCCCCGTTAACCCAGGTTCGAATCCTGGTCCCTCAGCCAGCCAGATTAAAATAAGGGGTTATGGAAATTTATCCATAACCCCTTTTTGTATTTCCACAAAAAATTCGGGGGGCACAATACTTATTTATCCGATTTCAACTTTCCGCCCGGCTTTTCGGATGACAATTTCCGATTTAATATCGTCTCCGAGCAGGCATATACAACAATTATTTCTTTGTCAAAAAAATAAGTATTATGTCCCCCGAATTCCCAAATTTTTTAATCTTAATTATCTCCAGTTCCAAAAAGTCGATATTCCATGAAACATAGGTTGACCTTTTTGGATGCTATAAAAGTCAAAATAAATAGGCAGCTCATTTCCTTAGGAAATTAATCATTTTTCAGCAAATATATTGTTCAAAATCTCAGCTAATTGTGATTTCGTATACGGTTTTGGAACTATCCCGCAAAAACCGTAATCCTCGTAATTTGACATTATGGGATCATTTGAATAACCACTTGAAGCAATGGCTTTAACATTTGAATCAATCTTCAATAATTCAATGATTGTTTTTAATCCTCCCATGCCTCCGGGGACGGTAAGATCAAGAATTACCGCATCAAATGCATCTTCAGTTGTTTGAGCTTTTTTATACATTTTAATTGCCTGAGACCCATCCGCGGAAAAGGCAGTTTTATATCCCATGCTCTTCAGCATTCTCCCAACCATTTTCAAGATGGGTTCCTGGTCGTCCATAACCAGAATTTTGCCTTGACCTTTATGTTTAGCTTCTTTCTGGTCTTTAGGCTCCTTGAAATCATTTAACGAAGTTGGCAGATAAATATTAAAAACCGTTCCCTTTTCAATTTCTGAATATACAGTAATGTAGCCCTCATGCTTTTTGATAATGGAGTATGTGGTAGTTAAGCCAAGACCGCTTCCTTTTTGCTTGGTTGTAAAATAAGGTTCAAATATATTTAAAAGATGCTTCTCAGGTATGCCAATACCTTGATCTTCAATAACAATTTTGACATATCGTCCTGATGGCAGAGGGATACCGCTTTCAGATTCAATGGTCACATTTTCTGTACAGATGGCAATCGCTCCGCCATTTGGCATAGCTTGATTCGCATTGATCACCAAGTTGTTGACGACCTGATTTATCTGACCTTCATCGACTTCAACAGGCCATAAATCTTCCGATAAATTAAAAATACACTTCGATGCTGCTCCTCTGATTGAAAAAATAGCAGCATCTCTTATTATTTTGTTGATATCAGCAACTTTTTTTACGGGCGCACCTCCCTTGGAAAACGTAAGCAGTTGATTTGTCAACCCCTGGGCTTGTTTTGATGATTCCTGTATATCAGTAAGCACCTCGTATAATTCATCATCCTTATTCAAACGGCTAAGTACATATGAAATGTTACCTGTTATAATACCAAGCATATTATTGAAATCATGTGCTATACCGCCAGCTAATGTGCCGATAGCTTCCATTTTCTGTGACTGTCTGAGTTGTTCTTCAAATCGTTTTTTTTCTTTCTCATGTTTTTTACGTTGAGTTATATTTGCAGATACAACTGTTATGTAATCAATCCTTCCATCATCATCAAATATAGGTATGAGTGATGATTCAAGCCAGACTTCATTACCTTCAATATCCTTCGCCGGTGCCTCAAGTACAACTATTTCGCCAGTCTTTTTTACATGTTTCAACTTTTCTGTCATTGCTTTTTGAAATGTTTCAGGAAAAAATTCAAAAGGATAAGGTTTGCCATATACCTCAGCATTATAATCCAGCTTCAGCATTTTAAATCCGTTGGCACTCATGTATTTCAGATTGAAATCAAGGTCCACTATTTTGTGGCAAACTGGAGAATGGTCAAGCAAAGCCTGATTTCTTTTCTGAGCCTCTTTTAGCTTTCGTTTGGCTTCTTCTTTTTCAACAGTGTCGCCTATTAACCGAGCCCAGGCTTTCAACCTCTTTTTGGCTAAATCTATAATGTATTGGGGCCTTGACTGATAAGTCCCTCCAATTTTAACAAGTTCTTCCATATCAACTTCAAATTTTTTAGCCACTTGTTTTAATTGCTCATAATCATTCGGCGGATTGCCATATCCTATATTGATCGCACCGATAACCCTTCCGGCAGAATAAATCGGTTCACAATATAAACAGATTCCGCCCACACACTTAATATCAGTGCTGCACCCTGATTCAATGGCTACTTTGGCTGAATCGTTCCAACAATTTTCATGACAAAGCCATTTACCACATACCAAGGCCTTTTGATTATCATTGGTTTTACAAAGTTGACGGGATGCCAAGTCCAAATACTGACACCAACCAGAGGAGAACATACCAAAGGCATAATCCCCGTTAGCTTCGTAAATAGCCACAGATGTATCAAGCAGATCAATTGTATCTTCGGCGATTTCAGCAAGCAAATCCTTACCAACGGAATCCATGATCAGACGACATGTGTTTAATTCCGTAATATCTCCATAGGTTGGAATATAAGGTGATTTATTTGCATCAAGAAGATCGGCATGATTATCCGAAAGCCATTTAATTTTATTTAATTGATCAGTCCTTGAATTGGTATTCATTTTTACTCCAAATTTGTTTATTGTATTTAGTGATGAATTTGATAACTATTTGTAAGTATTTAAAAATTAAGTGAATCAGATTTTTTGCCAAAGTATTAACTCCCTAGAAGCACATTATTGAGACTCAAATCTTTATTCAATTACAAAAATTATATTTGAAAAATTCGGTGAAGGCTTTTTTTAAGACTTGGAAAAACGCATTATTGCATAAGGACCGAAAATTATGCGTCCGAGGCCGGCCGGAATAATGTTTTCTTCCCGAGCTGCTTATTATAAAAAATAATATCCTCTGACAATATTTTAGGGATTTCCCCTAAAAATAAAATACCCGGAAATGTAGGGGCGGTGGGTTCCGCTTCGCTCCACCCACCCTACATTTTTTGTATCGGGTATGTTATTTATTTTGAATTCCCTTATTGCATTTATCCCAAAAATAAGATAGGTATGACATTTACTGTCAGCAGATCATAACTTTCTGAATACTCAGCTTTTTCATTCCTTACAGTTTCATGGACAGGATGAGAACGCCTCAGTCTGCTGACAGTCAGTGTTCGTTCTTTAAGAAATGAATTTTATCTCTTTACTATGGGCCGGAAGAGAATGCAATATAAATTTTCAGCATCAGAGTAAAAAAATCTGATTTTTTGAAAAATATATATCCTTAACCTTTTGTTTTTATTTTTTTATAAATTATAGAGGATTCCTTAATAACATCCGGAAGGTCATGCGTAAAAAACATTACTCCGTCTGCACAGAAAGACACTTATGCGGATCGGATCGGATCAGACAGTTTGTCATCTTCCATGGAAAACGCATCCCTCGGAAATGAGGAAAACTGAAATATCGCAGTTTCTTTCTTTAGCTGGCAACCAAGCGTAATGTCGCGGCAAGCACACGGAATCAGGCATTGAATGCCTTTGTTTTTCTCTGCTCACAAGTACTCGGAATCAGCCTGGAAAATTTCAGACATATCAAAAAAGCAAAAAACCGGAAAATCTGCCCACAGCAGACTTGTTCCTAAATAAATTCTGACTCAATAAAAAACAGATACTTAAAATGGCAAAAAGCTTCAAAAGCCTTATTTGGGAACACCTCTGATGTAGATGTATGGCGGGTCGGGTGCGGATATGATGATATCCTCTTGTTATTTCAGCATAAAAAATTCAAAAACAGGTGTTTTTCGGGCTTATTTAATGTTCTGTCACCCGTTTTATGATAACAAGCGTCATATCATCCTCCCGCCGGTTGTCACACCACCGGACCACATCAGCCATGATCATCTCCTTCATTGCCTCGGGTTCCTGATGAGCATGTTTTTCAACGATTCTCATAAACCCGTCAATATCGAGCATTTTGCCGTCCGGGTTTTCCGCCTCTGTCAGACCGTCGGTGTAGAGAATGAGAATATCTCCCGGTTCCAGAGAGAACTCGGCGTTTTTTGTGGCTTTGGAAATATCCTTCTTAAAGTTCAGGTAAACGCCCCGGGTTCTGACAAGCTCGCAAGCTCCGGTTTTCTGACGATAAACAAGCATGGAAAGATGCGCTCCCGCGTGCTGGAACTGTCCGCGGCCCAGATATTTAAGTGCCGTGAATGTCATAAAATGGTTTTCATGCAGCCGTTCACTGACATTCATATACAGAATTTCATTGACTCTGACGACAAGACTCCGCGCATCAGTGTCAAAGTTGGCGGTCACTGTGCTGTGAATTGTCTGCGCCATCATCATGATCAGTCCGGGCGTGATGCCGTGCCCTGACACATCGCCGATGGCGAACCACAGCGCACCTGATTTGTCAAAGTTGAAGTCATAAAAATCGCCTCCGACATGTTCTGCCGGAAACATTGTTGCGGCAATCTCAAAATCCGGATGAATATTTTTAGTATTTTCAGGTAATAAAACCGTCTGTATCTTTTTTGCCAGTTCCATTTCACCCCACAAAGCGTTCATGGCATCTGATAATTTTGAGTTTGCCTCCTCAGCCTGTATAAGTGCCTTGTCAACCTCAGCTTTCAATTGCCTGCGCTGAGTAATATCCTGGATAACAGAAATTGTGAAATCCGGTTTTCCCTGATCATCTCTGCTCAGAGAATTTGTCTCATTGACCCAGACGGTCTCTTTGTTCTTGCGAATATAGCGTTTTTCAGTTGAATAAGTGGCAATGTCGCCATTCAGAAGTTGCAGCGACATCTCCTTGTCAACATCCGTATCCTCGGAACTTGTAATATCTGCAAGAGACAGATTCAGTATTTCATCATTGTCATACCCGGTAATCTCACAAAATTTTTGGTTGACGCGGAGACATTTTCCATCAGGAGACAAGTGGGCAATCCCCACGGCAGCCTGTTCAAAGGTGCCACGAAAAAGCGTCTCACTTTCAAAACGTTTTTTAATCAGACGCTCCGAATGTTTGGTGAAATATGCAAGCAGCCGCGTTCCCCCGAGAACAAAAAACAGAATAAGAACAAAAAACGTGGTGGCACCGTGGATAAAGAATGTACGGCGAGCTTCGGCCATCTCGCTCTCCAACGGAACCCGAATCGAAATAATTGCCCTCATGTCCCCCAATTTTTCATAAAAACCGGCTGTATCTCCATAACGTCTGACCAGTTCCTGAGGGGCTGCATCGGGAGTGCCATGGCACCGCATACAACTGGGCTTATTAACTAAAAACGGCAGGGCATAATATAAATATTCTTTTCCATTGAGTTCAACTACTTCTGAATATTCTTTTTGTCCACCGGATTTAAAATTTCTGATAAGGTTCTGTTCAAATTTATCTGCTGTGTTTAAGGGATTCCGAGGATTGTTTGCCGCCAGCTTATAATAAAACTCCGCCATTCCGAGTTTTTCGCGATGTTGGTTATAATAATGGTGAATATTTCTGGTGACATATGAGCCTGATAAAAGTTGCGGAGAAAAATACGCTTCATAGAGATGCTTTTTTTCTTTAAGCCTATATACCTCGGGCTTCTGATGATGGGTGATATAGTTGTGAACCCCCTTTTGTTGCAGCAGCAAGTTCTTAATTTTTTTCTCGGCTTCTGTTATTGCAAAGGATTTGGTTTGGTAATAAAGCAGACCCGTCAGAACACTGCCGGCGACCAGACTGATTACCAGCAGCAATTTCAGCATAATTTTTCTTATATCGCGTCCGTAATCCGAGTGCTGATTATTCTCATCCGGATCACTGATAACTTTATGGTCCTGACTGACCAGCTTTGAATGGTTCTCCTTCTGACTCATTTTATTATCCTTCAATTCATTCCAGTGTGTAACATCAGACGTTGAGCCTCTGAATCTGTTATAAACAACGATAGTAATATGACAAAACAGAAATAAAATATTTCCTGAAAATTCTGCGACTTGATCATGAAGATAAGCGGTCCCCCGAAGGGAGGACTTTTCCTGCCTGATAGGTGGAAACAAGCAGGGATATCCCGAGCCGTTTCAAAATATCGGGAAAGTTTGTCGTATGAATGCTTCATAGCGGCTCTACGGGAGGCGCGGCATTTGCCAAAAACGGATTCCTGCTTTCGCAGAAATGATAAGCTTTTTATTCGAATCGGGTCAAAAACCTGATTGTTGAGTGATAACAGAAAATAAGGAAAAGCTCACAGCCGACAGCAAAACAGTGTTCCTCAGTTTCGATGTTATCGGACACCCCGGGATGACGCGTGAATGTTTTTCAGCCTCTCAGGAATTTTCCATTTTTTTATGAGAACAGACACATTTTCCGGAACCATATGCTCCCATGCCCGGCCGCTAAGGATTCGCTTTCGGATATCACTCGCGCTGATGCCTTTTTTCTCAGGAGGAACCTCCCATAAAACATGGTACTTCAGACCAACTGATTGGAAATAACTGAGCTTTTGTCTGCCCCAGTCATCGTAAATGGTCAGGAAAAACACACCATCCAGGGGTACATAATATTTGTAGCGGTCCGGGAGGTTGATTGGCAAAGGCACAACAGAGAACTCACGCGAATTTAATCCCTCGTCCTCCAGAACCGTTTTGACGAGAATATGACGTTCATAATACGTCAGGGGATTTGCCAGGGGATTGCTTCTGCCCGGATCAGCGGTCTCTTCCAGCGTCAGCATCGGATCCGGATTTGTGATCCCCACGACCATATGCTCACAAAACGATTTCCCTGCCAGAATATATTTGACATGATCATTATGCAGTATCTGAAACCGGCCGTGAATCACGCCTGTTTCATATATCGGCGTTGTCATATTTATCTGCTCCTATTTCTTTTCTAAGGGGATTCCAAGAGTATTTTCTCAAGCTGACCGATTTTTTCCTCCAAATTGCTTTTCATTTCAGGATAAGTCGAGCAGTTGTTCAGAACAAAATAAGCCGTGTCCAGAACATCTCCGAAACGGGGATTTGACGGAAGAGAGGTGATCCTGAGATAGCGATCCAGGGTTCGTGTTCTGTACGTGCCGCCGCTGTCTATGGAAGCTGTCCATATTTTGCTGTCCTCAGCCAGTTCTATTTTTGTCTTTTGTGTTGTCTGTTTCCAATAGCGCAGCGACAGCGTCAGCACTTCGACAATAAGTTCACGGAGCCGGGCTTTTTTAAGCGCTGCTTCGGCTTTTTTCCGCCCCGAGCTTTCCTCTCTCAGCGACGCTTCCAACTGACCACGGAGTTTGGTCAGCTCCGCGTTTGCCTTTGAGAGTTCCTCATTGACCTTTTCAAGACGCTCCTGCTTTTCCCGAACCGCCAAGATCAGACCGAGCTTTTCCATGGCTTTTTCAATGGCCACATCCAATTCTTCCACTCCCACCGGCTTTCGCAGATAATTGACAGCACCCAGTTTCATCGCTTCCACCGCGGTGTCTATGCCTCCGTGACCCGTCATCACAATGCACTGAAGGTCGGGCCGGCGTTCTATGGCCCTCCGGATAAGTTCGATGCCGTCCATCCCGGGCATACGAATATCAGCAATAAGGATATCAATATCTGTTCTGCTCAGAATATCCAGAGCCTTTTCACCGGCCGGAGCTGTATGAACCGCATAAGAAAGGGTTTCAAGCTGCCAGCTCACAAATTCCACAAAATCAGGTTCGTCATCAACGAGGAGAATTTTTCCTTTTGAGTCCATCTGCTTATCCTTTTTCATTATCTTTTGATGTGGTGCAGAATGCTACAAACATGCCGCCCCGACGGGGCTTTACCAGCCCGGCACGATGAATGCTGTTACAAATATGTCACCCCCCACGGGGCTTGGCCGGCCCTCCCCTAAATCCGTTATAATCAGAAAATCTTTAACACACAATTGGCAGATACGACAAGAAATAAAGATGAAATAAGATACTCTCTCTTGACTTCGGGAATATGCCTATGGTTAGATGAAAAACAGTTTCAGACTGTTCCCTGATATCAGGAGTTTTACCAATTTCAGCAGATCAGAAAGTTTTAACCCCTGGTCAGATCCGTTAGCACTCATGTGACAGGGTAATATTCATCGGACAGTGTGAAAAATTTTCAATCTGCTGAATTTAATTCATTATCAGCAGATTGAAAATTTTTGAACACCTTCGGTTCTGATGATGCAGGCTGAATAAAAATTTTTCCATCTGCCAGATTATCAAAAGGAAGCACTTCATGAGACACTTTCATTCTTACGGACCAGTAAACAGCAAAACACATTTCTATGTGGAACGCAGATATCTGGTGGATCACTGCAGAGATCAGATGATCGGAGATATGGCGGACGGCGGTTATTATTTTACCATATGGGGACCAAGACAATCAGGAAAAACCTGGCTCATGGAGCAGGTGAAGAAGGAAATCGAAAATCGTTACGGTGGCAGGTTTGTCATCGGTACCATATCCATGCAGGGAATTGTCATGGAAGATGATGACCCCGACGAAGTATTTTTAAAAAAAGTCCCAAAGCTTATGCTGGACGGATTTGAACTGAACGTGGATGCGCCGGCATCGTGGGAAGACTGGTCCCTGCTTTTTCACAAAAGCAGGGGGCTTTTCAATCGGCCTGTTCTGATGTTTATGGACGAATTTGACAGTTTGCCTGCAAAGGTCATTGATAAATTGGCCACGCTTTTCCGAGATATGTATATAAATCAGAAAAATTATTTGCTTCAGGGGCTGTGTCTGATCGGGGTGCGTGCGGCAGTCGGGGTTGAAGGCAGCCGGGGCATGCCCTTTAATGTTCGGAAATCTTTGCATGTGCCCAACTTTACAATAGATGAGGTGCAAGAAATTTTTCAGCACTACCAGGAAGAAAGTCACCAGAAAATAGAGCCGGAGGTGGTGATGAGTATCTTTGATGTTACCCGGGGACATCCCGGACTGGTTTGCTGGTTTGGTGAACTTCTCACCGAGAATTATCAGCCGGGTCCTGACAAAATAATAGATCAGAAGGTCTGGAACCGTGTCTATGGCCGAGCCTGTAATGTGGAGTGGAACAATATGTTTCTGAATCTCATAAAAATGACCAAAAAAAAATACCGGCCCCAGATGCTTGAAATTTTTGCCCGGTCAGATATTCCTTTCAAGCTGGATGCGGATTGGTGCAATCATCTGTATCTGAACGGCATTATTGATGCTGAAGGCTATGTGGATGACAGGGGGGAAGAGCTGGAAGTCTGTCGTTTTTCATGTCCTTTTGTTCAGAAACGTCTCTACAAAACCCTGACAGATGATCTTGTGGGAAATTTTACGCCTGTCCTGGCGCTGAACCCGTTTGATGAAATGGAAGATGTGTTCAACGGGCAGGAACTGAACTTTCAGGCCCTGATCACCCGCTACAAAAATTATGTGGTCCGGCTCAAATCAAAAGGATTTACCCCGTGGAAAGAGCGATTCCGGAAATCAGATTTACGGTTAAGAGAGTCTTCCGGATATTTCCATTTGTATTCGTGGCTTCACAGTGTGTTAGGCAAACAATGCCTGATCAGCCCCGAATTTCCCACTGGCAGCGGCAAGGTTGCGCTGCATTTGAAATGCGAAGACAAAAAAGGCATTATCGAGGTCAGGCAATTCATAAATGCATCTGAATTCAGAAGAGCAAAACACGAGGCTGCAAAATACGCGACAGAATCCGGCCTGGAGGGCATCGCCCTGATTATTTTTGTGCCGATAGATGATGAAGATATTTTGTCAAAACTGTCAGGAGAAGAGATTATAGAGGATGTACTTGTGACGGTTATTGCCATCGGGTGGATGTAAAAGAATTGAGAATTGAAAATTGAAAATTGAAAATTGAAAATTGAAAATTGAAAATTGAAAATTGAAAATTCATTTTGTTCCCATGCATCGGCTCATCTCGTTCCCATGCCTCTGTCGGACGGGGTTTTCAACCCTGTCCGGCAAAATGTTATGCTTCTGAAAGTAGTACAGGGAAAAGGGATAAGAAAGGGAAGGTGCGTTTTCCTTTTCTTATCCCCTTTCCCTGTACTTTCGGCCGGACTGTCAACAAAATCCGTCAGAATCAGAAAAAAAGAATGTCATGCAACGTCTTCAAATTATTCTCCGATACTCACCTCAACTTCGGCGGACTGAATTAAAACCCCGTTAAAACTGATCTGAGGCTTAATCACTTTGGTAATGATTTGCTCTCCCGGGCCGAATTCATCTGACGGAACAAACCTTGCATGAATTGTCATTCCCTCTGCAAAGGGTTTTCCGAGCAGTTCAGTGAGTTCATAGCCTTTGTCATTAAACGCCTGTTCCAGCCTTTTTAATGAATTTTTCAATGCTGTGAGGCCCTTTGTATGTTCCGGCATATGCTCTGTTCTTTTACGCATCCGATGAATCTCCTGACCGACTCGGAGTGCTAATGTGTGATCGGTTGAAACAGGGAATTCCGAAGGCGGAGAATGGTCCGAAGGCCCGATAAGTCCTGTCAATTCTGATGCTGATTTAATAATCTGCGAAATAAGTGTGTTTTCAGTTTGATGAATTTTTTCGCATAAAATATCCAGAATAAAGCCTAACTTTTTTTTCAGCATGAGTAAAACGATAATCATTGCCGACAAAAGCGCGAGAACAGAAAATATCCCATATAAAAGCAGATCATGTTGAAAATTATCAGTCTGTCTTACCTCCTTTTTCCGCAACATACCCTGAATCACTTTGATCCTTTGGTTTTGTTCGAGAATTGTGTTTCTTAAAACAGCGACTGACTTTTCAAGCGAGCTGATTGTCTCGGTGAGTTTAAGGATTTCTGTTTGAAACAGCTTTCTGTCAATAAGTAAAAAGATTATCATCAAAAGCAAAAAGGATATTATGGTTATATTTTTTTTCATTTTTTACTTTTCATTTCTCAGTTTCTATACCTGATAACTTCTGATTATATACTCACCACTGGCATAATCTGAGATTTTTTCAGAAGCCTGATTTCCGGTTCCGGCAGGCAGTACTGTCACATATCCGGACTGCGAAAATTATTTTTCGAACACACACTGCGCGAACAGCGAAAAATAAGTACTTATCCATAAGTTTTCGATAGTTGACCGGGGAAGAAACTCGGTTTTTTTTTCCGGAATGACCCTCCGCCCGTGACGGAAAAAGCCGGGTTTTCTTGCCGCCCACAGAAAAAAATGTATAAAAAATTTCGCACTCCGGACGGCTGGCGTTCGTTACGGGTCTCCGTGAACCGAATATCCGGCATATTTGTTTCTTCTCAAGCTGCTGTTTTCCGGGAATATCCGCCCGGAGCTTTGTAAAAACAGATTCCCGAAATCAGAGCCTGAAACTTATTATAATCAGGATAATTTTCAAAAGCAAGCCCCGCGAGGATGATATCATTTCGGTGATACGGGTCAGGGAGAGTTGAACCAAACTAAGAAGATAATAAGCACCTATCCATAAATTTTCTGATATTTTTTATGATTCGGAGTGCTGAAATGAAATAAGTACCTGACCAAAAGTTTTTTATAAATATTTAATCAAAAATTTTTTAACTATTATGAGAACTCGACAGTATACTGAGAACCCAGATTCAATAAAATATTATCAAGATGTTCTTCCAGTTTGGAGAATGAAATATACGCGGAGAAAGGGCAGCCACTCGTATTTGATTTTACGCCACAGTATTTCGATAAGATTCAGTTCGGGAGAATATGTGGGTAAGAATTTTATATTCAGCCCTTTTTTATGCCACTCAGGCAGACATGACAGGAACTTTCTGCTCTTATGAACGGGTGAATTGTCCATGATTACAAAGGTTTTTTGCGAAATCGCCTCGCTGAAGCTGTCGAAACAGGCGATCACGAGATCAGCGTCCGTTCCTCCGCCTTCGAATATGAAAGGTGTGAAATTGTTCTCTTTGTTCATAAATGCGAGAACATTGAGACGGGAACCGGCGGCGGAGGGGACTTCGATATATTCGCCCTTCGGCTGCCAGGCGTAAGGCACACAGGGGGTCGGACAGAAACCGGATTCGTCAAAATAGCGGACATCGATTTCTCCGTTCTCCCGACGTTTCTCCAGGTCGGCGATTTTTTCCTGTGCCTTCTCAAATTTCTCATCGTCCCGTTTTCCTCTGAGAGATTTGCGGATCCGTTTCCAGGTCCGTTTCTTTTTAATCACACGTCTCACAGCGGATTTGCTGACTTTCTTACCCCGGTCATCTTCGAGGACGGCGATGATTTTGTTCACCGAACGGGGTTCCTCCTCAACCATCTGATGAATGTGATCCTCATCCTCCGGGGTCAGAACACAGGGGCGGCCGGAACGCGGACGGTCATACAGTCCTCTGAGACCGTTTTCCTCCCACCTGTCTGGCAGGTCATCTCACAGATATCCGCTATTTTTTTCACCTGCCGACCTTTGTTGCTGAGAATTATGACACGCGCCCTGTCGCGCACCCTGGCACACGGGTGATTCTTCTGCGCGGACTGCAGGGTGGTCAGTTCGGGTTCCGTCAGATCGAGGACTTTTTTCATAACGCAGACTCCTTTCGGCAAATTTCGGATTATTTTCATGTCTGCCATAAACTATATGTCATATTTTTTTATTGTCAATAAATTATTGAACAAATATTTAAATAAATATAAAAAATTTTTGGTCAGATACTTAAATCCATTATAATCAGTTTTTTTCTTGTGAATCAGTCGCTAATCTGAAATAATATATAAATATCTGATTTCAGGGCCTCAGGTTCGTATCAGTGCGCCCGCCCGGCTCGGTTTGAAAAAACTGAGCCATATTTGCCAATCTGGCAAGAGTATTAAGATAAGAATTACCTGCTGATTCTGCTTAGAAATCTTACGATTCTGTAATTAATATGGCCGAACTCTTACAATTTTGCAAGGTCTGAGCACCTTGTTTCTATGTTTTTTTCAATCATATCCATCTGAACTGAAACATAATTTAATATTTTTTATCATAATGGCATGTCTTTTGCTAATAATTAAATCAGGAGTCAGATAATGAGAAACACAAATGAACACACTTCAGATATACTTCGGAAAAATCGGGAGCAGCTGATATCAAATTTTTTAAACGGAGACGTTCCTGATTTCCTGGAGCAGAATGCCCGGCTTTTGGATGATTATTTCCGTGAAAGCTTTGAAAAAAGCATGGTGGGTCTCAGGATGGTCATAAATAAAACCCCCTATGCCATTATTGCTCTGGGGGGATATGGCAGAGGAGAACAGTGCATCCATTCAGATGTGGATATTCTTTTTCTTTTTGAAAAAAATGTTCCGGATGTGGCTGAGGAACTGATTCAGGAAGTTGTGTATCCGCTTTGGGATATCGGGCTTGATGTGGGCCATGCGACACGGTCGCTTGAAGAATGTGTGGAGCTTGCGGGTCTTGACATTGAGGTGATGACATCTCTTCTGGACTCCAGATTCATATGCGGCATGTCTTTTCTGTATTCAAAGCTGACAGAGAAGCTCAGGAAAAAAATTGTTCTCAGACGAGCAGACAAGTTTATTCGCTGGCTGATTGAAAAAAACCGGGAGCGGCATGAGTATTTCGGAGATTCAGCATATCTGCTTGAGCCGAATCTCAAGGAGGGTCAGGGGGGATTAAGAGACTACCATACGCTGTTATGGATTGCCCGGATAAGAACAAATGTCAGGCAGCCCAGGGATATGGAATACTACGGATGCCTTTCCCATGACGAATTTAACTCGCTCACAGAGTCGCTTTCATTTATCTGGGAAGTGAGAAATCGTCTGCACTTTATGGCCGGGAGAAAATATGACCAGCTTCATTTTGAATATCAGGAAAAACTTGCCAGTGCCATGAACTTCAGAAAAGTAAACGGACAGCAGTCCGTGGAGGTCTTTTTAGGCAGGCTTCATGCACAAATGGAGTTTATAAAACAGCGGCATCTCTTGTTTCTTTATGAATTGGAGAATACAAAAACGCAAAAACGCAAAAAAAAGCTTACGCAGCAGACCAAAACAGAAGGTCTGGAAGTGAAAAAAGGAACGCTTCAGTTTGCTTTTCCCGAGGAAATTTTTAACACGCCTGATCTTATGATAAAAATATTCGAGGAAAGCGCCCGCCTGAAACTCCCCTTAGGCCCGGAGGCCAGGCGTCTTATGAAAGATTTTATACATCTTATTGACGATGACTTCAGAAATTCTCCTTCTGCTGTGAAATCATTTGAACGAATTCTGGCCACGCCCGCGCCCACATTCAACGTGCTGAATGAAATGTTAAACACAGGATTCCTGATTCAGTTTATTCCTGAATTCAGCCACATTGAGAGTCGGATTCAATACGACGAATATCATCTTTATCCTGTGGATAAACATTCGCTGCGTACTGTTCGGATCATAAAAAAATTCGGCACATCCGAAGACCCTTTGAATGACCGTTTATGCGCTGATCTGTATGAGGAAATTACTGACAAAATCCTGCTGCTCTGGGGAGCGCTGCTTCATGATATTGGCAAGGGAGAGCCAGGGGGAAATCATTCGCAAAAAGGCGAGGAGATCGTTTGCAACATACTCACGAAAAAAGGTTACAGTCCTGAAGCTGTTGAAACGGTGTCATTTCTGGTTCGGGAACATTTGCTTCTGATAAAGACTGCCACAAGAAGGGATATCAATGATGAAGAAACAGCTATTTTCTGTGCCAGAAAGATAAAGGACACCCAGCGTCTGAAGATGCTTTACCTGCTGACCGTCGCAGATTCCGTTTCCACCGGGCCCAAGGCTTGGAATGACTGGACATCAACTCTCTTAAGAGACCTTTTCCTGAAAGTGTTAAGTATTCTGGAAAAAGGGGAACTTGCAACAACCGAGGCCGTTGAGATCATTGAAAAGAAAAAAGCGGATATTCTGAGGTCAGCGTCAGCATCACAGGAGCGGGAGGATATGGAAACGCTTTTTAATGTCATGTCCCCCCGATACTTGCTGAATACCCTTTCCCAGGATATTCTGGACCATATCAGACTGTATGAAAAACTCGGGAATGCTGATTTTGTGTGGGAAGTGGTCAGTAATCCTGATTTAAACACAAGGACGCTTACCATCTGTGCAAAGGACCGTCCCGGGCTTGTTTCAAAGATTGCAGGCGTATTCACATTAAACAGCATCAATATTCTCGATGTCCGGATATTTACATGGCGAAACAATATTGCCCTTGATGTGTTTGAAGTCAATCCTCCTCCGGATCAGGTCTTTGAGGAAGAAAAATGGCAGCACGCAAAGGAAAATCTTCAGGCAGCCCTGTCAGGCCAGTTGGAACTCGCTGCAAAACTCAGTGAGAAGATGTCTGATTATGGTATCTCCAAACCCCGAACACAGGAACGACCGCTTAAAATTGTTGTGGATAATGACAGCTCCAGTTTTTTCACTATTGTCGAAGTGTTCACCTACGACTTTCCCGGACTGCTGTTCAGAATTACGGATGCACTTTTCAGATGCAAGCTTGATGTATGGGTTGCCAAAATTGCCACAAAAATTGATCAGGTGGTTGATGTCTTTTATATCAGGGATTTTGACGGACAAAAGGCGGATTCTCCGGATCAGATAGCAGCAATAAAGGCGGCCATAGAGGAGATACTGCCAAATGAATGATTCGCAGCCTGATCCGGAATGACTTCAACGGACAAAATGCGGATTCCCCGGAACAAATATTGATAATAAAAAGATACAAAAAATGTACGTTTCTGATTCGGAATCGGTCCAGCATATTAGCTAAATTACGAAAGGAAATAAATCAGCATGAAAGCAGTATTGTCCTCACAACGTCCCTGTTACACCTCGGAATACAATACTTGGGAGGAAACGTGTATGAGTAAAAATACAGGCAGGTTTCTTTGGGAAGTAAAACAGCAAACCTCCTTTTCAAACATAAAAACGGTAAAAGTCAGTATCAGATATTGTCCTGGCATATTTTCAAAGCTTGTAGGAGTACTCACTTTAAACAATTTTGATATTTTTAATGCAATAAGTTACAGACAGGATGATAAGACTTCTCATATTTTCAATGTTCGCGCAATTCCTGGTCAGGTTCTTGATGATAAAGGATTTGTGCGTGCGGAAAACCAACTGGAAGCTGTTTTGTCCGGCAAATTGGATTTGTCGCTGTTAGTTCATACTAAAATGCCTGTGCCCAGGATTTTCAATTCTGGAGAGCTTCTGCAAACACCGCATGAGGTGATCGTGAGGAATGAAATTGATCTGACATTTTCAACGATTGAGGTGCATACTTATGACTTTCCGGGAGTTCTTTTCAGAATTAGCGATGCACTCTTCAGATCTGGTTTTTATGTTTGGACTGCCAAAATCAGCACAAAAGGCAACCGGGTGTATGATGTTTTTTATGTAAAAGATTTTAAAGACCAGCAGATAAAATCGCCAGAACAGGTGGCGGCAGTAAAGACAGCCATAAAAAAAGCACTGTCGATATAATGACAAAAGTGGAGAAGAGTGCGAAAATAAAATTTTCGCATAAATTTTTCGGTATAACGGAGTGCGAAAATAAAATTTTCGCATGAATTTCTCGGTGTAACGGAGTGCGAAAATTTTATTTTCGCATACATCCCCCCGTGTAACGGAGTGCAAAAATTTTATTTTTGCAAAGCCCGCAGAAACAAAAACCTTGCGAAAATAAAATTTCCACACTCCTTCTCTCATCAAACTGATGAGTATTATCAGCCCCCTCAGCCCCCGTCGCTATCACCGTCATCACTGTCATCACCGCTATCACCGCTGTCATTGTCATCTGAAGAAACCAGTGACTCCAAAGTCTGTTTAAAGTGGGCTGAGGCCTGGTCTGCTGAGATCAGAGAGCGTTCATTTGTGTCAGGAAAGTAACCAAGCATGTTCAGGGTCTCAAACAGTCCCCGAACCTCATCATCGTTTTCAAAATCTTCACATGACTGAGTAAAAACAATGGAATAATTCCCAAACTCATCCCGAACTTCAGGAGAAATGAGAATACCATTATCAGGATCAGCATCTGCATCCAGAGATTGCAGAAATCTGCACATATTGATAACATGAGGATGGGTTTCATCATAAGCGCCGCTGATCAGATCCACCGGTGTAATGATTTCTTTTGCTTTTGTCTGGCCGAGCAATATGCCTTCCAGAAAAAATGAGATTATTTCTCCCTCACCGTAGTAAAAAAGACCTTCTGCATCGGTCGTGCCGGATTGCGTCATTGTTTCGTACTCCACCCCTTCTACCGCGCTGTCCAAAAGGGTCCCTGTTTTTACAACAAAATCCGAATTGTCACAACCGGAAAATATGAACAGCAAGCTGGCAATCATCAACGCCAGGATTGAATGATTCAATGAAGTTTTCAAAACTTGTCTCCTTTCTTTATGCTGAATGTTTTATTAATACTCGATGATCAGATTTTCTGACCTGAGCCGGACAGCCTGTCATTCCTGCGAAAGCAGGAAACCGTTTTTTGCTGATGCCGAGGTTCCGGGAGCTGTGGATTCCTGCTTTCGCAAGAATGACAAAAAAAACTTGCTGATCGAGTAATAAGTGTTCCGATCCTGAATATAAAGCATGTAACAGATTGGCTTAATCTGGTAATTATGGGATTACATCCGGTTTTGGAACACTGCTCATTATCTTGAAACCTATAGTTACCATAAACTTGTTGAAAATGGAAATGAAAAAAGAATAGTCCCATCTGTTTTTTTATTTGGGAAAAGTTTTGTGTGCAGGTGCATTCCCAAACCCGAAGTTTGGGAACGATGAAAATTGGGAGGTGACGAAATAACGTTTTGAAAAATTAAAATATTATCGTATAAAAATATTTCGGAAACAGAAAATTGAAAATCTTTTAACGCTTATTTTTTTTCACCTTGGAACGCTTTAAACTTCCTTCGTACATTCTCATGGCTGCCAGCAGCTGCTTCTTTGTGGGGGTGGTTCTTAGGAATGTCTCTGCCTGTTTTTCATCACCGTTCAGCCCCAGAATCAGCGGCTTAATTATTTTTTTAACCACGCGTTCGCCTTTTCTCGTAAGTTTGCAAATGGAGTGGTTTCCCTTGCTCAACCGTATCACAAACCCCTGTTTATGGAGTTGTCTGACCGCATTTTTGGTATAGCTTTCACTTGCATATCCGGCTAAGTCGGCGAGTTCCGAGGGTCCCATGGTACGATCCGATGCTGACAGGATATCCACAATTTTTTTTATGGCAATCCGATACTTATCTTTTCCGCCGACCGGATAATCATAAGACACATCTTTTGGATTTTTTCCCGGTATCCACTGATATCCGATATGGTTTTCCCGGGAGGAAAATAAAGTATGTTCGATCAGACCTGCCTCGGCTAATTTTGCCACATGCCGGCATTTTCCGTTGCTGTCCCACACAGCGCTGTCACCGCTCAGATCCGAGACTTCCCGGGGCCCGTTTTCGTAAATATCCAGCAGCACCTGAATTCTGTTAAAATTATGCTTTTCACTGCTGTTTTTTCGGCTTGCCAGAAAGGATTCGCAATTTACTCCGATTTCAATACATTTGGTCAGCAAAAATCCCGCGACAGGCTGGATCGAATCGTCAATCAGCTGCCATGTGGGCATTTCCTTTTGAAATGATTTGTATTCCCAATAAGTATATCCCCTGATGACAATCCGCTTGAGAGATCGTTTGCAATACTGGTTAAAATTGTTCTTATTCAGGAATACAAAACCGCTAAGATAAGGAAATTCTTTTTTTAATTTTTCATCCATTTCCACGGGTCTTTGGCTTTTCATATCCAGAATGCCCCATACAAAAAACGCCTTGGGAAAAGTGTTCAGCACATGAAGTATTGTTGTGATATCCAGTTCCTTGTCTCTCATTTTCTTGTTTTTCCAAAGTTTGAATTTAAGTGTTTAAGTGTCTGATGGCCTGTGAAAATTTTGCCAGGAAAGAAACATTCAGACACTCAGACATTCATCACATTTCAGGATATCCCGAAGGAATCAGGCAGACAAAAACCAGTTGTCCATCCCCCGTGTTTTTTATCTGATGGTCTTCATTTCCGGGAATAAAAATGACACTGCCGGGGCTAACAGGTATCCATTTGTCATCACATAATACTTCGCCATTGCCTGAATGGATAAATATTTCATGTTCCCAGTCATGAGAGTGCCGGGGAGAATATCCGTTTTCTGACAATTCAAAAACTCTCATGCAAAAATGATCGGCCCCGTCAGCTTTGCCAATGGCGACCCGCCCTGTAACCCCTTTTACTGTGTCGGTATTCAAATATGTGGCTTCTGCCTCGGAATAGTGCATGATCTTCATTGTTTTTTCCTTAAGATTATGATATTTTTATCAGATAATAATTCAGAGGATTTCCGGAAAAGAACATACCGGCATATCTTTTTAGTTCGTAGTTCCGCCTTTAGGCAGTGTGACACCGCCTAAAGGCGGAACTACGAACTTATGGTATATTCATTTTTGGAAATCGCCTTATTTCCAATCAGTTGCTTCCGCATATACCATGTATCAGAAGCTTTGGCAACAATATTTTAATGAATGATAGCAGTTGGTTCTGATGAAAAAAAAATACGCATCACCAAATCCTTTTTACAGTGTCGCCATTCCTGTGGCATTTATTTTTATTCCTTTTATCATTTTTCTGATGATGGATAAAATGTTCCCGCTCTCCATGCCGGAAGATGAAAAAAGCTTCGCTGTGACAGTCATCGCCCGGGACGGCACACCGCTTAGGAGTTTCCCTGATGAAAAAGGCGTGTGGCGATATCCTGTCAGAGTGAGCGAAGTGTCACCCCTTTATCTTAAAGCCCTGCTCAGTTATGAAGACCGGTTGTTCTGGCATCATCCGGGAGTTAATATCTATGCGCTGTTTCGTGCGGTGTTTCAATATGTTCAGACTGGCAAACCGCAGTCCGGGGGATCCACCATCACCATGCAGGTGGCACGGCTTTTTCATCCTCACTCCAAAACCATACCTGGCAAGCTCAGACAAATGTTTCGTGCCCTTCAGTTGGAATTTTATTACAGCAAAAAAGAAATTCTGACCATGTACTTAAATTATGCGCCTTTTGGCGGACCCGTCGAGGGGGTTCAGGCTGCCAGCTTTGCCTATTTGGGAAAATCTGCCAAAGAATTAAGCCATGCCGAAGCTGCTTTGTTAGCGGTGCTTCCCCAGGCTCCCAGCCGTCTTCGACCAGATCGGCATGCGGGACGGGCTACCCGAGCGCGCAATAAGGTGCTGAACCGCATGGCACAGTTCGGGGTGTGGGACAGGGAAACCGTGGAAGAAGCCAAAATTGAACGGGTAACGCCGCGGTTTAATCCCCGGCCCATGATGGTGCCGCTTCTTGCCAGGCGTCTTAAATCTGAAACTCGAAACTCGAAATTTGAAACTCGAAACTCGGAGGTTGAAATTCGAAACTCGATTATTCGCACGTTTATTGATCCTTATATGCAGCAGGCTGTGGCAGACTTGGTTTATGGATTCATTCAGGGCACGCCCGAGCATACTTCCGCGGCTGCTCTGGTTGTTGAAAATAAGTCTTTGGCTGTAAAAGCTTATGTCGGGTCCGGGGATTTTTTGGATGACAGCCGTTTCGGGCATGTGGATATGATTCGCGCATACCGCTCCCCGGGTTCCACATTGAAATCCTTTTTATACGGGTTTGCTTTGGAAGAGGGGCTGATTCATTCGGAAAGTCTGCTTGTGGATGCGCCTTTCTCATTCAGCGGATATCGTCCTGAGAATTTTACCCAGGCTTTTTCAGGTCCGGTCAGTGTGAGTGAGGCATTGCAACGCTCCCTTAATATTCCGGCTGTGGATATTCTGGATCGTCTGGGCCCTAAATTCTTTGATACCCGGCTTCGTCAGGGGGGACTGCGCTTGCGCTTTCCGCCGCACCAGGAGCCAAATCTGACCATGATTCTGGGCGGGGTCGGGGCCTCGTTAGAGGATTTGGTCAGCGCATATACCGCTTTTGCCTGCCAGGGGCTGGCTGGCAAGCTTCGTTATACAACAGATGATCCCATAAGCGAGCGCCGTCTTCTGAGTCCGGGGGCAGCCTATATCATCCGACAGATTTTGCAGGAACATCGGCGCCCGGATTTGCCCGGGGGGCGTGTGTCTTTGGAGCATTCCCGGGGGGTGGCCTGGAAAACCGGAACCAGCTATGGTTTCCGAGATGCCTGGTCCGTGGGGGTTACGGATCGTCATACCATCGGGGTATGGGTGGGGCGGCCCGACGGAACGCCGTCTCCGGGCCAGTATGGCAGGGCAACGGCTGCACCGCTGCTGTTCTCCATTGTTGACAGCTTGCCCCGGGGATACGGGCCGCCTCCCTCAGTCCCGGAAAGTGTGGCACGGGCTGAGATTTGCTGGCCCCTGGGGACTCGTCCTTCTGGCAAAGAGGATTCCCTGTGTCACCAGCGCCGCCATGCCTGGATTCTGAATGATGTCATTCCTCCGACTTTTCCGGATCGTGCGGACCGCCATTGGCTGAGTAATCCCATGACAATTCTGGTTCATCCGGAGAGCGGCCTGCGTGTGGATGCGGATTGTCCGGTTCCGAATCCGGTGCGTAAAACCATTGCCCGATGGCCCAGGGCTGCGGAACCCTGGCTGAATCCTTGTACGAGAGCGGCTTGCCGTCCGCCTCGCCTGGACCCGGTTTGCAAGAAACCAGTCTCTTCCTGCGCTGAAAATATCCGGATTATGGGGATTGAATCGGACACTGTTTTTCGTCCTCCGGGCGCGGAAACCAAGCTGCCGACCATTACGCTTCAGGCTCAGGGCGGACAGGGGCGGCTCTACTGGCTGCTGAACGGAGAGCTTGTTCATCAGACCGGAATCGGTGAGACACGGTTTTATCAGTTCAAACGTCCGGGGCGATACCAGCTCACGGTAATGGATCTGGGCGGAAATTATGATGCTGTGGAGATTGTTGTGCTGGGGGGGAATTTTAGGGGCTGAAGTCGTCATACTGGGTGAATCTGCCATCTTTTCCGAAAATGATCCTGAACCGCTACCGGGGATTGATAAGTACCTCACCATAAGTTTTTAATATCTGCCCGGGGAAGAAACCCGGCTTTTTTTTCCGGAATGATGCTTTTCCGACAAAGGGAAAACCCGGGTTTCTCTGTCGCTCACAGAAAAAAAGCTGTATAAAAAACTTTTGATCAGGTACTTAAATCCGCCGGAGTAATATGAATTTTAAGATGAGAAAATTGAACAGGAACATGGGTAATCACTTTTTAAACTAACGGAAATTGTTCATGGAATATACCAGACATTTCAACGAAATGCTCGAAGAACGGAATATCCGCCGGTCATGGGCGGAGGAGACCCTTCAGAACCCGGACAGGACTGAAGACCATGAGGACGGCACACGCCATTTTATCAGACAAATTTCAGAATATGGAAATCGCTGGCTGCGCGTGGTCATCAATGTGAACGCTGACCCGAACCGTGCAGTGACAGCCTTTTTTGACAGACGACTAAGGAGAAAAAGCCATGAGAATCAGAGTAGATAAGGAAAACGACGCTCTCTATTTCCGCCTTGACGAAACCCGGATCGTTGAATCCGAAGAGGTTCAGCCGGGTGTCATTCTCGATTTTGACGAAAACAATCAGGTGGTCGGGGTCGAGTTCCTGAACATATCTTCCAGAGTTTCCGGGGAAGAGCTGGCTTCCATACAATTCCGGGCAGCATGAAAACGGAATTTGGAAATGATCCCGAAAATCCCGCAAACTTCGGAGGTCTGACAGAAATCCTGTAAATCCACTTAACAGATTATAACGGATTTAGGGGAGGGAGGGCCGATCAAGCCCTGTAAGTGCGGTATATTTGTAGCAGGTTTGCAAGCCCCGTAGGGGCGACATATTTGTAGTAGTAGTAAATCATGCTGAAAATATGCCGCCCCTGCGGGGCTTGGCCGGGCCTGCATGATGAATGCTACAAATATGCCGCCCCTGCGGGGCTTGACCGGCCTTCCCTAAATCCGTTTATAATCAGACAATAATGATGTGACTGTGATAGGCTTTGGGTTGTTGAAAAGAACACCAAAGAATAAGGAAAGGAATATTTTGCAATTAGAAAAAATTACATTACCGTCTGAAAAATATTTGCCTTTTTCAGACAAATTAAAATCACTTTACGCGGCCATGAATGAAAAATACAAAGAAGCTGCGGATTTCTATGGTTTTCATTGTTCCGGATGCGAAGATAACTGTTGTCTCACCCGGTTCTGTCATCATACGTTTTCGGAGTATTTTTATATTCTGGAAGGATATAAAACACTTAAGCATGAACAACAGACAGAAGTCAGAAAAAAAGCCTCGGATGTATGCAGAAAAACGGCTGAAGCTGACGAAAAAGGTATGCCGGTGCGGCTGATGTGCCCTCTGAATTTTGACGGTCTTTGTGTATTATATGATTATCGTCCCATGATATGCAGGCTGCACGGCATTTCCCATGAACTTCGGCGGCCAGGACAGAATGCCGTTTACAGTCCGGGATGCGAAGCTTTCACAAAACAGTCTGAGGGAAAAGGGTATTTCCAATTTGATCGGACCCCCTTTTATATTGAAATGGCAAAATTAGAAGCAGAACTGAAACAAGCCTTTGGTATTAAACAAAAATTCAAAATGACCGTTGCGGAGATGCTGACCTCGGAAATGTTCGAATAAAAAAAGCAGAGCCGGTTTCGGCTCTGCCTTTTTGTCAATGGATAATTATATCAATTATTTAAATTTTTTTCTCAGTACTGCAAGACCCGCAAGACCGGAGGCCAGCAGAAACATGGTGGCCGGTTCGGGAGTAGCCGCGCTTCCGCTTCCGCCTGAGACGCCTGTTGTATTCCCGGATGTATGGGTTTCATTGACAGCCTCAGTGACAGTACTCGGATCTATCTCGTTAAACGTATCATCAACATAAGTGGTCTCCTCAGCCGGAGTCGTTATTTCATTTTCTGTTGCCGGAGGTGTTTCCTCCTCAGTCGGAGAAGAAACGTCCATAGGCTCATCAGTTGTATATTCCGGAGGCAGGGAAGCGATTTCATCCGTTGCCGGCGGAACAGCAGACGGTGTATCTGCCGGAGCTGGAGCCGAACTTACAGGGTTAAAAGCTGCCTCTGGAACATAACCTGTGTTATACGCCGTACCAGCTTTGGCCATTACCTGAAATTCCACTTTCTCCACATCATAATCCTGAGAGAATTTTTCATAGTCTATCTTAAAAGAAAATTCAGCTTCTTTAAACTCATTCGGTGTATCCCACTTGAGAATGTTGACACTGTCCCAATTCGTGCTTCCGTCATTTCCCACACTGGGTTGGCCAGGGCCTTCCATGTTGCTTGCCTCAACATATTTTGTCATATCAATGAAGCTTCCCTCATACATGAAGCCCAGGTTCCAGTGACTCAGCGCCTTGCCATTATTTTGGGTCACTTTGTATTTCCAAGTCGTATTATCCTCTGACACGCCTGCGAAATCAATGTTGTAAGTTGAGGTTGTCGTCTTCTTTTTGCCCTCATGAGTCAGCTGCACCTCCACAGCGCCGGCAACACTGACCATCCCTGCAACCAATAACATAATTGTTAATGCTGCTAAAAACTTTTTCATTTGACACCTCCTGCAATTTTACTTTTAAATAACCTGTTCTTAAAATCCTGACTTTAGCCTTATTTATACTTAAAGCAAGAACGGTACCAAATCGTGTCAAAAAATATTTTTTATAAAATATATTTTATATTCAATCTGTTAAAAGGTATATGTTGAAAAACACAAAAATATACACTTCTGCTGTAAGTGTTCAATTTAAACATTTTGTCTAGTCAAAGTGTTCAAATTGAACACTTATTGAAAGGATAACTCAGATATTGTTTAAAAAATTTTGGCAGGGACAGCATGTTTGTAGTTTAAAAGATAAGTATTCATAAAATAAATCTTATTTCTTAGATATTGGTTATTCTGCCAGTTTTTGTGGTTTCTCAGCCTGAAGCTAAAATTATTTATTTTTAATGATATTTTATAGGTTATGATAAAGTTGCGCTATTCCGGCTAATAACAGAAATGCTTTTAAATTAGTGAGCAAATTTCGGGTTACCGACAGCAGCCAACCGTCAGCTACCAGCCATCAAAGACCATGTCATCTCGTAAATCCCTCCCCTCTCAGCAAAACATAAACAGCCTGATATTATATTTTTCATCCAATTAAATAGCACGGCTTTATCATAAAAATATAAAATATAATTTCAAGAAGTTAAAAAATTACCAATTCCGGCTTCCGCCTGAGAAATCGGGTGGGTCCCGCCTTTTACACATCCGAAAAAATCAGCCACAAAGCCACAAAGGAACCACAAAGAGACTTCGTGAAATTTTGCGCCTTCGCGGCTTCGTGGCAAAAAAACGGATGTGTCCCGCCTTTTACACATCCGAAAAAATCAGCCACAAAGCCACAAAGACACAGAGGAACCGCAAAGAGACTTCGTGAAACTTTGCGCCTTCGCGGCTTCGTGGCAGAAAAACGGATGTGTCCCGCCTTTTACACATCCGAAAAAATCAGCCGCAAAGACACAAAGACACAAAGGAACCGCAAAGAGACTTCGTGAGACTTTGCGCCTTCGCGGCTTCGTGGCAAAAAAACGGATGTGTCCCGCCTTTCACACATAAAACCTGTCCTTGTGTAAAAGGTGGGACATACCCGAGAAATCACAGAAGCCTGCCGGATAACCGATGTCTGAAAAATCAGGTTCATTTTATGCATAAGTATTTGGTGGTGTTCTAAAACTGGACTTGTTCCGATATTTACCAAATTGATTCAGAGGGTTAAAAAATTTAGCTCCACTTTTAGAACATTACCTAAGTATTTTTACGGATTATCAGGATATTACAGATTCAGATGCCTGTTCGGATATCCTGCCTGTATAACCTCTTCAAAATTTTTACTTATTTTTATGAGAAAGCCATACTGTCATTCCCGAGTTCGCATTTCAGAACGGCGGCGGTCTTATGCTTTATATCATATATGAAACAGGTTTCCTCATGCTTCCCGCAAAATTTGCCGATTCCCGATTTCAGGTCAGTTCCGTGATCCGCTATGATTTCTCTCGGTACTCCGGTTATTTTCGCGGCATGTTCGAGCTGTTGCCAGACGATCTCTCCGTCCGATTTTGTCACCGGAAGCAGGGAAATCGGCTCCGCATCCTCATGGCTGACGCATCTTTCGGGGCATGGCAGAGAGGAAAGAGGGATGCCGAGGATCACCAGACACTTCTCCGCTCCGATCTGAATCGTGTGATCGACTATCCATACCCACTTCGCCGCCTTCGTCTTCGGTCTTGTGAGCTTGTAATATCCCAGGCGGAGCAGCCACAGTCTGCCGGAATACCATGACGGAGAAGACATCGGAAGACGGAGGAACGAGATGAATATCTCAATGGCGCGGGCCGCGCCCCGGAGACATGTCGCCGATGACAGAACCAGAGAGACAAAGAGGAAAATGTGGGCAACAGAATAACTGTGGCCGGAAGGAAAAATGTCAAACTCCTCGGCATATCCCGGCATATCTGCCTTCCCGTCATCTTTTTTTTTCAATGTCTCATACTCTTTCTCTCTTTTCCGTTCCTCCGATTTTATCCGGGCAAGTTCCGCCCTGAGATCTCTCACCTGATTTTTAAGTTTCTCCCTGCCTTTTTCCAGAAAACGGACTCTGTTGCTGAGACGTTTGTTCCTCACTCTGGCGTCACGGCATTTCTCTTTCCACTGATCGCGACTTTTCTCAAAAAATCTGACCAGCTTTCTTCGGGGGCTTTTATAAATTTTTTCTCCGTTTTGCGCATCTCTCATTTTTTTTGCCCTCCTTTTTTTCTTATTTTATACAAACTGGCAGATAATATCATAAGTCAGTTTAAAACACAATCATATGACGGAACAAAAATCACAACATTTTTATAAAAGAAATCTCTCTGAATATAGCTAATTTTCATCACCCCACCCCGTACCTTATTATGCCTTCGGTTCGGAGTTCGAAATCTGAGTTCTGAGGTGCTTTTTTATGATTTTTATGAAATTTCGGGAAAAACAATGCCGGAAATCCGGCTTTTCGGACAGACCTCTCCTTCCTTCGGAATACCGGAGTGAAAGCGGAATGTCCGTGACTGTGAAATCAGCCGGGTCCGAGCTTTGTCAGGCTCTCCTCACTGATTTCGTCCGCGAACCAAAGCAGGAGAAATTTTTTCAGATTGTATGCGGTCTGACAAAGCAGGGACCATATGCGGTGTCCCTTCAGCCCCCGGTAAAGACTCCTTCCGAAGCCCCGGAGATTTTTTGCAACTGCGATGAATCCTTCCGTCGCGGAGCGGGCGCTCAGGCAGAAGTCACGCTGGTCCGCGCACACGTCGGAACTGCGTCCCATGAACACATTCTCAGTTTGCGGGGGCAGATTCTCAATATTGCCCGGGTTGCGGTATCCGCCGTCCGTGACAACCGTGACGGGAAATCCTTGCATACGGTCTGTGAAAAGGTCATAAGTGTCGGCGAAAATTTTCTTATCACCGGGATTTCCGATAAAATTTTCGACTGTTATCATAAAACCGTCACGGTTGAAAGTCATCTGCGCTGTCGTGCCGAATTCGCAGTCAGGATGACTTTTTCCCTTTTTAATCGGACGCATATCCGGATCGCTGAGAGAGACTGTCCTGTCTTTTATATGTCTCTCTCCCGCGATTTTCTGTTCGTTCTGTTCGTTAAGCCGTGTCAGCAACGTCAGCAGTTCCCGGGCTTTTTCCTTTTTCGCTGTCCGGTGCGGAGAGGTCCGCGACCTTTTCTCCGAATACAGGGAGGGCACTGAGAAAAATCATTGCGAATCCGAAAAGATATTCCGCTGTTCCGCTTCTGTCCTTATTCATATTATATTCGCGGCGGAGTTCTTTCACCTCTTTCTCATCCCACCACGGAGGGATTCCGTGATGTTCGGCAAGCCGGCTCATTTTTCCGAAAGCGTCGCAGATCAGTCCGATATCCGTGGGATAGGCAATATTGCCCGGAAGCACCGTGGAATCAGCCATTATTGTATCTCCTTTTATAACACCGGCGAGACGGAGAATTTCGGATACCTCCGATCCGATAACGGCAATTCCCTCTTCTCCGAGCCGCTGCCGTATTCTGCAGAGAGTGCTGTCATGCATGAAAGTATGCAGATCACTGTCGGCAACATTTCAGAAATACTGCATATAACGGTTCTCCCTGACCTGACTGACAACCTGCCGGTCACTGAGCAGCCGGAGTCCGGCAATAATCAGGACAGCAACGACTGTCCGGAGCGACACACCGACGCGTCCCTTTGTATCATTATAAAAAGGGGGTCAGCCTCTCCGCTATTTTCTGTCACGGAATGATTTTTCTCAGGACAACGAGTTCGTTTGCCTGATCGGTTATATTATTGCTTACCCATTCCGGGGTGAAAGCTTCCTCAAAATTTTTTTCAATCATTTTTTTCCTCCTCCGTGTTACAATTTTGTCAGAACTCCGTCTCAGGCTCACAGAAGCCTTTCAGAACGATGAGTAAACTGTACCATATAAGAGTATGGAAATCAAAAGAAAATAGAAAATCAGCAGATACTACTTACCTTCTGAGGAGAGTGGTATCGGAAAAGCGGTAGTGACAGTAACCTGCATGGCGAGCCTTGTCTTGGCAGACGCTCTGCATCGGGTAACAGATATTATTTCCCACTACAACAATGATCCGTCCCATCGTCTGAAAAGATCATGTTCGATTCCCATGTAGTCAAATATCTTTCCGATGGTCTGATTGAGAATATCGTCAATGGTTTTTGGCTGGTGATAAAAGGAAGGAACCGGGGGCAGAATATGTGCGCCCATGTCCGCGGCCATTGTCATGAGCCGGAGATGTCCTTTGTGAAGCGGTGTTTCCCTCACCACCAAAACCAGTTTCCGCTTTTCTTTTAATGTCACATCAGAAGCCCTCACAAGGAGATTAGTGGTGTAGGAATTGGCAATTCCGGAAAGGGTCTTGATGGTACACGGAATAACCACCATGCCTTCGGTCAGGAAGGAGCCGCTCGCCAGAGCCGCCCCCACTTCTTTGTTATCATAAACAAAGTCCGCCATGGACTCAACTTGCTCCGCACTGTACTCTGTTTCAATCTCAATGTTTCTTTTTCCGGATTCAGATATGATGAGGTGCGATTCGATATCTGTCCTGTCTCTGAGCAGAGTGAGCATTTTTACGCCGTAAGTCACACCGCTTGCCCCTGCAATTCCGATAATTATTCGTCTTGCCATGATTTTTTTTCCTTTCTGTCTTGGACAGATTCGCAACGGCTCTGAGGCTGCCAATCGTCATAAGGGCGGTCAATAGATCTCATTATGTTTTCGTACCTACCACTTTGACGTAATTTTTTTATCTCGGATGTGAGGATATTGTCTGTTTCTCCTCCCTGTCCGCCTTTGGGTAAAACTATTTTTACTTCAAAAACCTGGTATAACTCTCTTCTGATATTTTTAAAATTGTGTTTCCTAATGAGCGGATCCGAGGCCGTATCTGCAAAAATAAAACCGTCTGTCCTGCCCATATTTACTTTTGTCAAACTGCTTTTAATTCTTGAGGAAGGATGAATCGGAAAGTCAAAATATTGTGTATGGGCCAGATCTGTTTCTATGTAATAATCCTTAAGCCTTTGTTTGTGAAGCACCTTGTTTTTATTTGAGTACAGAACAAAATTGACATGAAAAATCGTTTCCGCAGAATGGTCATAATCCAAGGAGTCTTCACTGACAGTAGGATTTTTTATCAGCGGAATATGAAAATCCGCCTTACCGATTTTGACATAATACAAGGACCTTTTGAAGGGAACCACTCTGATGTTTATAGTACAGCAACTTGTAAATTCGTCCCCCCCTTTTCAGGATATTTTACCGGATAAAATTCCTTTGCTTTTGCCAAAAATTCTGATATGTGGCGAACAGAATGTTCGTGTTGCATATGAAGATAATTAACAAATTCCCAAGGAGGTCTCAGATGTTCGTTGAAGGCGCGGCAGAAAACAGTTCTTCGGAAATACCCTGCGAAAGTGTGACGGAAAGCAGGGAAGATACGGAATTTCCCATGACGGAGAAACAGAGAGATATCCTTGAACAGATGACTCGTCGTACCGCATGTGAGAAACGGCTGTGGGAAAGAAGTGAGATTATTCTTCTGCATGCGGACGGGATGCCGAAGAAACAGATTGCGGAGGAGACGGAAACGGATATAAAAACAGTTCGCAAATGGTGTAAAAGATGGGAAGAATCTCAGCCGAATCTGAAGAATGCGGAAGAAGCGGGAGAAAAGGAAATCAGCCCCGCCGAGTATGAGAAAAAGGTTGCGGAAATTCTCGGCGATGCTCCGCGTCCGGGCGCTCCGCCCCGTTTCTCGCCGGAACAGGTCGTACACATCGTGGCCATCGCCTGCGAGGTCCTCGACGACTCCGACGGACCGGTCAGCGGCAGGACTTATAAGGATATTGCCCGGGAGGGGGTAAGCCGGGAGATTGTGGAAACGATATCGCCGGACAGCGTGGGACGGTTTCTGAGAGAGGCTCAGGTGAAACCGCATAAATCGAGGTACTGGCTGAATGCGAAGTATGATGATGAGGAGCAGTTCGGAGAAGAGGTCAGGGCCGTCTGCGACATATATCGGCAGGCGTCCGAACTTCACAAACAGGGGACACATGTTGTCTGCAACGATGAGAAGACGGGCATTCAGGCGCTGGAAAGGTGTCACGTCACGCACCCCGCCGAACCCGGAGGAAAACCGGAACGTGTCGAATACAACTATGAACGCCACGGCACGCTCTGTCTGATCGCCAACCTCGAAGTCGCCACCGGACGGATCATCGCACCGACGATCAGCCCGACAAGAACCGAGGATGACTATGCCCGGCATATCGGGCGGACGATTGACACAGATCCCGAGGCAAAGTGGATATTCATCACGGACAATCTCAACACACATCAGTCCGAATCCCTGGCGGAACTGGTCGCCCGGAGATGCTCCATCGGCACTTTTCTCGGAATAAAAGGAGAAAGCGGAATACTGAAATCGATGGAAACTCGCAAGGAATTTTTGTCCGATCCTTCGCATCGCATTCATTTTATATATACTCCGAAACATGCGTCCTGGCTGAACCAGGTTGAAATATGGTTCTCAGTTCTTTCCCGGCGTCTTATAAGACGGGGAAACTTTTCTTCCACGGAACATCTCCGACTTCGGATGAGAAAATTCATCGACTTTTTCAATGAGACCATGGCCAAGCCCTTCAAACGGACTTATACCGGCCGTCCCCTGGCAGCTTAAAATTCCTGTTCAGGGGGGGGACGAATTTACAAGTTGCTGTAATAGTATGTTCAGATACCTCATCTATCGCCTTAATCAGGTCTGTCAAAACACCTTTATTTTCACTTTCAGCATAAATTGGCATGTGGGCGATAGTTGCCCTCAGCATTTTTGCATATGCTGGTATTTTCCCGGCACTCAGAATTAATGTTACCAAGAATAAGAAGGCTGTTCTCTTGAAGAAAAACATATTCATTCCCCCCAGAGGCGAATAAAAAAATATTAGCTTGCTGAGTATTATATGTCAGGAGCAAATGTCTAAGGAATCGGTATTAAATAACTTTCCCATTTTAATTTATTGGAATTGCACGATAATTCCATTTGGGTAAAATTTTGTCGAATACAATTCGCATTTCTGATTTAAAAGTTTCAGCAACTTTTCGACCGGTTTCATAGACTTTATCAATAACATGGACAAAGACTTTTAAACCTTTTTTGGTATGTGTTTTGGCTATCAGATCAGTCACCACCTCCAAACTTGAAAAGATTACTCCCTGACACGCACGAGTAATATGAGGAAACAGGCGATGTTCGATCGGATTAAATTTGGAACAATAGGGCGGGTAATGAGCGATTCGGATTTCAATCCCGATTTCATCCGCCAGAATTTGTAAATCTTGTTTGAAAAGGTAATGTCGGGAACTGTTGCTGCCGCCACCATCGCACAATATCAAAACTGACGTGGCATTTGGATATATTCGGCAACCGTAACCATACCACCAATGACGGAAACTGTCACAGGCAAATTCACTGGTATCATGACTTGTTCCCACCTGAACATACCCGATATTGAGTCGCAGGTCATAAAAACAATGCGGAATTATGACACCTTCGGCAAAACTTGTAAAATCATGATCGAAAACTTGCAATTCCTCCAGCGTATATAGTCGGCCTTTCCTGTAAAAATTTCCAAGATATTCTTTTTTCTTGGTATCCATGCTGATAACGGGATTACCGGCCTTCCGGTATTCTGATCTGAGTTTCAAAATATTGTCAAACTGAGCGTCGCGATCTGGTACGTTTTTTTTCATAGGTTTGCGTTTCTGAGCTTTACGCAACCGATAGTCATGCTTTTTGAGCAATTGACGGACAATGTTACGACTCACTTTTACTCCGTATTTTTTTTCCAGAGCCTCCGCGATTTCCCACTCCCTCAGATTTGTCCATCGTACCTTTTCATCCATCGGATCTCCTGCTGTATGCTCACGCACCACATTCAAAAACTGCTCGTCTATTTCAGGGTGCTCAGTCAGATACTGTTTGCGTCCGCCACCTTTTTTACGTATTTCAGAAGATTCAGCAGGAGATTTTCCAATTTGTTTTGCTACGATGTGTCCGGGCAGGCCGCTTACTTCGATCGCTCCTTTGCGCACAGTCCGCCTGCTGCAACCCAAGACTTTGGCAATATAATTTTGTCCGCCATGTCCCAATTTCAAAGCTTCAATACCGGCATATCGCCGGCGGTCTTTTTCATTCAGACTCTCATAGTATCGCCGCATGATTTCTTCTACTTCTAAGGAATAGGGTTGCATAATAATCTCCTTTTGATAAAGTGATTTTGAAATACACTTTACAGGATTACGCAATTTTTTAACATATAAAAATCAAAATGGGCATATTATTTCATGCTCATTCCTAAGCTTTCATATTACGTTGCAGACGCGGGATATGACTGTTATTAACAAATTGTGTTTTATGGAAAAAAACTCATTTTTGTGACCCTGTTATGATCTTCTCCAAAATCATATCCAAAAGAGACCTGCTGTTTTGAACCACAGTCTGAATCCCCTCTTTGGTGAGATTGTCCCAGTGAATGCCCGCGGTTACAACAACCTGAGTATTCAGTTTTGCAGCCAAAACTTCCGAGATGCTCTTCGCCAATGCATCTTCCTTGTGTCCCAGCAGACAGATGACAGAAGCCGTGGCGCTGGTTACTTCGGGATCTCTGAGGCTCGGTCTCGGCTGTGCCACAGACACCGCACCGATGTGCGGCTTTTCTCCGCCTGATATGGCTACCAACACATCCTGCCCGATAAACCTGACATATGCCTCTATGTCATAGGCCCCTTTGTTTGTCTTAACTGTAAAATCCATTGGTATCCTTTGGGTGTTGGGGTGTTAGGTGTTAAAGTGTTAGGTGTTAAGAAAGAATATGTAAAATTTTTTCCTGACACCTAACATCTTACACTTAAACACAATCAAACACAATTAAACAAACCGGAATTTTTGGCTAATGCTTTAGAAGAAGTTATGCCTGTCCGGGTTTTAAACCAGCTTTTAAGTCCTTCTCGCAGATAGGCTATCCAGTGCTGACCATCTTCTCCTTTCAGATAATCCGGTCCGAAAATATCCTCAAACCGTCTGAGGCTTTCCAAACCATAACGGTCCAGTCTGTCCGCTTCCATTACCAGAGTTGCTGAAGGATTTTCCATGGCAAAAATTTTTTCCGGTATATCATGGACCGAGATGATTGAAACAATGACACAACGTTTTACAGGATTATATCCGATATCTTGTAAAATCTTATTCGCCAGTTCAGCTCCCCGCTCCATATGCAGATATTTGCTTCTGGTATGATTTGCAAGGGCAGGCGGGGCGTTCGTAAAATCCTGAAATTTGATCTGGCTCCATCCGATATCATGCAGATAAAGTGCCGGAATTATGATATCTGCTTCTCCTTCCTCATGTTGCAACAAATATCTGCCATAGTCAAGGGTCCGGGTCACATGCTCCCAATCTCCCTTACGTCCTTTTCTGAGCAAGGGTTTTGCAATCTCTTCCAGCCGCTTTTCAATGGATTTATTCAATTAAAAAATCTCCATTGACGCCTCAGTAATTGCATTGGTAAATTTGGCATCCTCCATGTTGGCATCAACTTCAAGAATTTCAATGCCCGGGTTCAATGTTTCACGAAGTGCCCGGGTGAAGACCTGATCTTCTTCAGGATCATAAGTCGGATTCCCCGGACAATCCGCTCCTGACCATCCTTGAAGCGGTATCAGAACCTTTACCGGCCCCCGGGCCTGATTCAGTTTTTTTGAAAACGCTTCTGCAACTGTTTTTAATTCATCAGGCGAGAGGCGGACCCATGTCCGAAATTTATCCAGTTTGTATTGTCGCCGCTTATGGTATTCTGGTTTGTATTTGGATTTGGCCGGGGTCATGTGGTTCACACTGCATGTGGATATAATCTGGGGAATACCGGCCCTTCCGGCATTGCCTCAAAGCTACTCCCGCCGACTGATGCTACACGATCCGGAGAGATATCTGTCCGGAATGAGGCTGCTGTCCCTTTTCGCATGGAGATATCCATCAGCAGGGGAGTCAGTCCGAGGTTTTGTATCCTGTCTTTTAAGTATAATGTCTCCTTCCCCTTGGTGTCCAGGGTGGAAATGATCAGAGTGTAACCTAAATGCGTTTTAGTAATATCAGGACGCTTTCCTTAATATTTGCTGATGATTAACGTGATTCCCCAATTCATCATAATCATCAGTTATTCCCAGGGCACTTAAAGCATCATGATAATAAAAACTTCTTTCCAATTCCATGTGAAACTGCCAGTACGCATCCCAGTCGCTGCCGGTATAAACAGAACGTAAAAGCAGTATGGCTTCCGCTCCGTCTGCTGACCAGCGCCGCCCGGTGCCTTCCGTCCGATCTTTGCAGTATGGCCGCATGTTGATTCAACCACGCCTGACCCGATGGGATAACCTTTTTTTCAAATAGTCATCATAATGCATCCATTCCTGATGATTTTTAAAATACCTTATTGCCGTTTTTACGGATTCGGTCCGAGCCGCGCTGAGAGTCCCCTCTCCCATCATGTGTTCCAGCCCTCCGATAACCCATTGGACACGACCTTTCAGGATGAGAAGCAGATTATCATAAACCCATTTCCTTCCTTCAGGTGTCCTTTCTCCGAAAACAGCATTGGCGACTTTCCAGAGATACTCAGTAACATGAATAATATCCGGAATACCTGTATGTTCAACCCCGTTAAGTATCTCTGCAATCAGAGTCCGTAATGACAATGCCCCGTCCATAACAACGACCAGGGGATTTTTGTTTTCAGGATCACGCTGCCGGGCGCAGTTCACAATCTCTGTCATCACCTCGCTTCTCGGACGCTCCAGGCCTGCCATTCGTCTGATATTTTCCGCACGGACCTCGGATTTTTTGTTATCTTTTTCCTGCTTTTCAGAGTATACCAGATTTCCGGCAACTTCCTCCGGATTTCTTTCTTTGGGCGCAATTCCATAACTGACACCCACCATTGCCTCTTTTTTTTTGGCGTTTTTCGCCTTTGCCAAGGCGGTATCTTATTTTGGCAGCCTCGCTTTTGATAACTGACACGCCGATACCGTCTACCGTCAGACCCTATGACATTAATTGAACCTTCGTCGTTTTTTTCAGGAGGTTCCTTCTGACCATAATACTGATCATAATTCATGTATGTCTCCCGGCTTACGGATTCAAACCGGTTTGAATATACTTTGATGCCCATAAGCTTTTCCAGAGAAACAGATGATTCTTCAAAGGTGTTTCGGATACATAAAATATCCATCCATTCCTGAAGGAGATATGAATAACAGTTGCGGGGCAAGTTGGCACGGGCATCCAAAGGCATGACACCAGGTCTGCCCTCACAGCGGTAACAGGTACGGGGAACTTTGAATTTGTCGAATACTGAAAAATAGTCCTTACCCCGAAGACCACTTTCACGTTTTAAAACATCCCCGTCCTCCGATGTCAGTTCCGGCCCCTCATCCCCTGTGCCTTTCGCAGCAAAATAGCACTGCATGGCTGTCAGGCCGATTTTCATAACATATGAAAAAACGGACTGCTCCATTTCATATGCTTCAAGTTCCGATGCATGTTCCTTAACAAATTCAAAAAGTTCGCTGACCTGCAAATTACCATTTACTATACTTTCTTCCATTGAAAATGCCTGCATGATTCCCCCTTTCTGTTTCCTGTATAATATTATGCAATAAAGAGGGACAGATAGCAAGCATCTTATTTTAACTATTCAATATTAATATTATTGTTACTTACAACACATTTAGGTTACACTCAAATGATTGAAAAAAATTTTGAGGAAGCTTTCACCCCGGAATGGGTAAGCAATAATATAACCGATCAGGCAAACGAACTCGTTGTCCTGAAGAAAATCATTCCGAGGCAGAAAATAGCGGAGAGGCTGACCCCCTTTTTATAATGATAAGTATCTGACCAAAAGTTTTTTATATTTATTTAAATATTTGATCAATAATTTATTGACAATAAAAAAATATGACATATAGTTTATGGCAGACATGAAAATAATCCGAAATTTGCCGAAAGGAGTCTGCGTTATGAAAAAAGTCCTCGATCTGACGGAACCCGAACTGACCACCCTGCAGTCCGCACAGAAGAATCACCCGTGTGCCAGGGTGCGCGACAGGGCGCGTGTCATAATTCTCAGCAACAAAGGTCGGCAGGTGAAAAAAATAGCGGATATCTGTGAGATGACCTGCCAGACGGTTTACACCGTCATAAGCAGGTGGGAGGAAAACGGTCTCGGAGGACTGTATGGCTGTCCGCGTTCCGGCCGCCCCTGTGTTCTGACCCCGGAGGATGAGGATCACATTCATCAGATGGTTGAGGAGGAACCCCGTTCGGTGAACAAAATCATCGCCGTCCTCGAAGATGACCGGGTAAGAAAGTCAGCAGATCCGCGGTGAGACGTGTGATTAAAAAGAAACGGACCTGGAAACGGATCCGCAAATCTCTCAGAGGAAAACGGGACGATGAGAAATTTGAGAAGGCACAGGAAAAAATCGCCGACCTGGAGAAACGTCAGGAGAACGGAGAAATCGATGTCCGCTATTTTGACGAATCCGATTTCTGTCCGACCCCCTGTGTGCCTTACGCCTGGCAGCCGAAGGGCGAATATATCGAAGTCCCCTTCACACCTTTTATATTCGAAGGCGGAGGAACGGACGCTGATCTCGTGATCGCATGCTTCGACAGCTTCAGCGAGTCGATTTCGCAAAAAACCTTTGTAATCATGGATAATTCGTCCGTTCATAAGAGCAAAAAATTCCTGTCATGTCTGCCTGAGTGGCATAAAAAAGGGCTGAATATAAAATTCTTACCCACATATTCTCCCGAACTGAATCTTATCGAAATACTGTGGCGTAAAATCAAATACGAGTGGCTGCCTTTCTCCGCGTATATTTCATTCTCCAAACTGGAAGAACATCTTGATAATATTTTATTGAATCTGGGTTCTCAGTATACTGTCGAGTTCTCATAATAGTTAAAAAATTTTTGATTAAATATTTATAAAAAACTTTTGGTCAGGTACTTAGAAGAGGCTGTTAACGCCCCTGCAGGGGTTTTAGTAGCGGCCGCTCCTAAGGAGCTTGGCAGTTTCTGTCTGATTCGTTATAATCCGGAAAAAATTTGGCTCACTGACTGCCTGAATACTGTTTTTACCCCATTGACAAGCCTGCTGTTCTTCTATAGAAAATTATAAGCTGTCTGTTCTGTCATTGTACAGGCTTTGTGAATCTTACCTCAGTTACAGCCTCAGTCCGAACCCTGTGATTGTTTTTATCGTCTGATTTAAATTTTAATTATTTACAATGCTTTTTTTTTTATGATAAAGAATCATATTTGGTCAGATCAGTTAAAATCAGGGTTCTTTAATCACAATTTTCAGGCCAGTGTTCCAAAACCGGGCATGATCCGATATTTATCATATTGATTCAATATGTTAAAAAAATAAGTCCAGTTTTGAAACACTGCCAGTTTTCAAATCAGATGATAAGGTGGCGGGGATGGAACCATTACAACAAATTTCTCCCAAATCTGTATTAAGAGACTATTTCGGCTATACCCGTTTCCGTGAACATCAGGAAGAAATTATCCAGGACCTGATAGCAGGAAAAGACGCTTTTGCCCTCATGCCCACTGGCAGCGGGAAATCCCTCTGCTACCAGATTCCGGCAATGATCCGCCCCGGGGTGGGCATTGTGGTTTCCCCTCTGATTGCGCTAATGCAGGATCAGGTGGACGCGCTGAGGCAAAACGGCGTCCGGGCAGATTTCCTGAATTCCAGCCTGACCATGGAAGGTGCCAGGGAAGTCAGTCAGCGGGTGATTTCCGGACAAACCGATCTTTTGTATGTGGCTCCGGAACGGCTTATGACCACTGGTTTCCAACGCCTGCTGACCCAGACCCGTGTGGCCCTGTTTGCCATTGACGAAGCCCACTGTGTTTCTCAGTGGGGACATGATTTCCGACCTGAATATTTGCAGATTTCCATTCTTCTGGAACAATTCCCTAATATACCGAGAGTTGCTCTGACAGCAACAGCAGATGCTGTGACCCGCAAGGAAATTTTAGAAAAGCTGAGTTTAAAAAACGCGGGGCAGTTCATTTCAAGTTTTGACCGCCCCAATATCTGTTACAGCGTGGAACTGAAACAAAGCGGAAGAAAACAGTTAGCGGATTTTCTTCAGGCCGGACACTCCGGGGACGCGGGAATTATCTATTGCCGAAGTCGCAATAAAGTCGAATCAACCGCTGAATGGCTTTCCGGACGGGGATACACAGCGCTTCCGTATCATGCAGGAATGGATCAGGCCTCAAGATTACATCATCAGCGCCGGTTTCTTCAGGAAGACGGCGTGATTATCGTTGCCACCATCGCCTTTGGCATGGGGATTGACAAGCCGGATGTCCGTTTTGTGGCGCATCTGGATATGCCAAAGAATATGGAGACGTATTACCAGGAAACGGGCAGAGCCGGACGTGACGGACTGCCTGCAAATGCCTGGATGGTTTACAGCCTCGGAGATGTGGTCGCGTTGCGCCAGATGCTGGATAAGTCCGCAGGCAATACGCAGTTTATAAGAACCCAGCAACGAAAAACAGAGGCCATGTTGGGATTTTGTGAAACCACCCAGTGTCGGCGTCAGGTGCTTTTAAGTTATTTCGGGGAAACTCTTCCCGAGCCTTGCGGAAATTGTGATACCTGCCAGGGAAAGGTTGAGACCTGGGACGGAACTGTTGCCGCGCAAAAAGCCCTTTCCTGTGTGTATCGGACCGGCCAGCGTTTCGGGGCGGAATATCTGAGTGATGTGCTTACAGGAAAAGATAACGAAAGAATCCGTCGTTTCAGACATGACAAAGTCTCGACCTTTGGCATTGGCTCGGAACTTTCTAAAAAAGAATGGAAATCCGTATTTCGCCAACTGATTGCCGCGGGGCTGCTTTGTTCGGACATGGAAACCAAGGGCGGATTCTATCTGCCTCCTCAGAGCCGCCCGGTTCTGAGAGGAGAACAGCGTGTCCTGTTTCGCAAAGACCCGGTTCCGTCAAAAAAAGAACGGGGATTCCGATCCCCTGGTGAACGAAAAGAAGAATTCAATGATCCCGCGTCCATGCTCCTTTGGGAAGGATTACGGGATGTGCGCCTGGAGATTGCGAAACAAAAGGATGTCCCGCCTTATGTCATCTTTCATGACACCACTCTGAGAGAACTGGTGCTATATCTTCCCCGGTCTTTGGAAGAAATGAGGAGAATTTACGGAATTGGCAGAAAAAAACTTGAACTTTACGGAGAGGCGTTTCTGGAGGTTATTCAGCAGCATGTTCAGGAATACGGCGTTCCGGATGAACTTCCTGAAAGACTGAAAAAACGGGAGCAGGTCCAAACCGCGCCGCTGACAACCAATTCTTTTTCTTCCACTGTGATGGAGACGCTGGCACTCTTTAAAAAAGGGATGACACCGGAGCAAATTGCCGAGCATCGGGAATTAAAAACAGACACCATTTACACCCATTTCTCAAAAGCCATTGAGGAAAATGATCTCTCTGTTGATGAGATCATATCTCTGACACAGGAAGAAGTTTTTGAAATTGAAAAGGCTTTTCATGCCTTGCCATCGGATCAGAAAGAGGCCTTAAAACCGATTTTTGATCAGTTTCAGGGAAGGTATGACTATGGAATATTACGCTGTATTCGTGCGGGGCTGTTTGAGAACCAGGATAAAAAACAGAACCGTTTTGACAAACAAATGGTATGTCTGGCTGTATCCCGTAAATATTCAAGGTATTGTATCGCGGGAAAAGTACTTTCCTCCGCTGTTGGCGAATGGATCAGACCTGTAAGCACCCGGGAAAACCGGGAACTTTCGATAAATGATATCCTTCTTCCCAATAAAAAAATCCCAAAGCTCCTGGATATTATAACGCTCTCACTCATAAAACCTGCCCCGTATTCCTATCAGACAGAAAACCATATCATAGATGAAAACCGATCCTGGATAAAAACCGGAGAATTCTCCCTGTCAGATATCCCCAAGCTGTGTGACTGCCCTGAATCCCTGTGGACAGACGGATTTCACAGCTACAATGGTTTTAATGACAGAATTCCCCAGGAAATGGCCGATGAAAAACTGTCATCCTCTCTGTTGTTTATAAAACCGGAGAATGTGTGTATCACCGTGGGCCAGGAATCCTATGATAAAAAGGTACGCGCAAAATTCGATTTTAATGATAAACGCTATTGTCTGGTCATAACTGATCCTGTCATGGAAAGCAAATATCTTAAAAAAAATGAGGGGCAATATCCTGTCAATACAAATCATCTCTATTTTTGTGTGAGCGTCGGCGAACCTTATAACGGCTATTGCTATAAGCTTGTGGCAGGAATATTGGGATTTGATAATTGATAATTGATAATTGATAATTGATAGTCAGATGGAAAATTCACACACATTCTTGTTCCCACGCGAAGCGTGGAAACGAGATCGCTAAAGATCTTTTCCATTTGCTGACACTTGATAATTCTCAATTCTCAATTCTCAATTGTTTATGAGGTTAAATATAAATGAATAAGATATACACCATTGGTCACTCAACGCACGCTTCAGACGCGTTTGTCAGATTGCTGTCAATCCACTGTATCACAGCTGTTTGCGATGTTCGTTCAAGCCCTTATAGCAAATTCAATCCCCAGTTTAATCGCGAGACAATCCGGCGAGAACTGAAACGACATGGGATTTCATATGTTTTTCTCGGAAAGGAATTAGGACCGAGAAGTGATGACCCCGCGTGTTATGAGAACGGTAAAGTGCAATACAGCAAGCTTGCAGAAACAGATATCTTCAGCAAAGGCATTGACAGATTAAAGAACGGAATGAAATCATATCATATTGCGCTGATGTGTTCGGAGAAGGATCCGATCACATGCCACAGAATGATTTTAATATGCCGCCATCTTCGCTCTCACGATATTGAAATTCAACATATTCTGGAAGATGGCAGACTTGAGAATAATCGTGATTCGGAGAAACGGCTGATGGAAATGCTCAAGATTCCCCCGGCGGACTTATTTGACAGTGAGGAAGACCTTATTCAGCGCGCCTACGATAAACAAAGTGAAAGAATAGCATACATCATAAAGGAAACAGAACCACATGAGTAAGATAAAACTATTTACCATAGGCTTTACAAAAAAATCCGCGGAAAAATTTTTTACAACATTAAACCAGGCCGGTGTAAAGCGCGTCGTTGATGTGCGTCTTAACAATGTTTCTCAGCTGGCAGCATTTGCAAAACGAGATGATTTGTGTTATTTCCTGAAAACAATATGTAATATAGATTACATACACATACCAAAACTTGCGCCAAACAAGGACATTTTAGATGAATATAAAAAAAATAAGGGGGACTGGTCCGTGTATGAAAAGCAGTTTCTGAGTCTGATGTCAGAGCGGAAGATTGAAAAAAATATGTCTGGTAACCTGAAGCACGGGGATTGTTTGTTATGCAGCGAACATGATCCGCTTCAGTGTCATCGTCGGCTGGTGGCGGAATATCTGAACGAGAAATGGAGAAATATTGAAATAATGCACCTTATGTGAAGTGAGAAGTGAAAATTTTTCACTTCACAGTTTGGAAGGAGAAAAAAATTTTGAACATAAAATCAATCTATAAGAGCCTGCTACGCAAGAGCATTCGCTTAAAAATAAGCGCAATTCTCATTGTACAGACAACCATTATCATGGCGTGTTTTGTTATTTTCAACTACTTCACGACTAAATCAAATATGGATAATGAATTAAAATACTTGGCTGATATTACCGTGGAGCGGCTGGCAAAAAATCTTGCTGTTTCTCTTTGGGATGTGGATAAGCATCTTGCTGAAGAAACAATATTGTCCGAAATGATGGAAAAACGGATTTATGCGATTATTGTAAAAAGGGAAGATGGGAAGACCGTATTTATCGGTAAAGAGAGAGACGACAAATGGGCCATTACGGAGTCGGACAGCAAAGAGGGGATAAGTATTGCCAAAATCAGAAAGCATAAGGTCAATATGCAGATGAGCAGGGATATCATGAAAGACTATGAAGGGTTAGGCGTTGTCGAGATTTATATCTCCTCGAAATTCATGCTGGAGGAGCTGTTTAATTCTGTCGTATATCTGGCCATTACAGCTTTTATTATAAATATCGCCTTAGTGTTCACCCTGTTTGACAGTATAAAGCGATTTGTTATTCGACCCATTAATCACGTTGTTAATGGCCTGAATCAGAGTGCTTATCAGTTGGCCGCCACGGCCGAGGAAGTCGCTTCAACCAGCCAGTCTTTGTCCGAAAATGCGGCAGAACAGGCAGCGTCCGTGGAGGAATCCTCCGCATCATTGGAAGAAATGAGCGCGATGAGTCGGGAAACTTCGGAACTGACCCTGGGGGCGGAGGACCTGATGAATAAAAATATAGAAAATTCTGCTCAGTCTCTGAAATCGCTGATTGAACTCACGCAGCAGATGAGTCAGATTGAGGCGGACAGCGGGCAGATGAGTCAGATTATAAAAACCATTGATGAGATCGCTTTTCAGACCAATTTGCTGGCGCTGAATGCTGCCATAGAAGCGGCCAGGGCCGGTGAGACCGGAGCCGGATTTGCAGTTGTGGCTGAGGAAGTAAGGAATTTGGCCCTGAGATCAACAGAAGCGGCAAAAAATACTCAGCTGTTGCTGAACACCACGGTGCAAAGGGTGACTCAGGCCGCACGTTCAATAAAGGATATTAATAATGATTTTGAAAAGATCATTGAGTCCGCCACAGTGATGGGTGAGAAAACAGCCTCAATCACCCAGGCAAGCAAGGAGCAATCCAAAGGAATTGATCAGCTCAACCTGACAGGAAATGAAATAGACAAATTAACCCAGCATATTGCTGCCAGTTCCGAGGAATCTGCCGCAGCGTCCCAGGAACTTTCAGCCCAGGCGGAACAAATGAGAAGTTTCGCGGACAAACTTACAGCCATGACCGGGGGCGGCGTGCATGATAAAGCTGTTTCCCGGACACAAGACAGGCAGACCGTGAAAACACATAACGAGGTGACTCCGTATAATAACTTTGAACCAATAAAAATAAAGCCAAAATCACTTATTCCTTTGGACAATGATGATTTCGAGGATTTTTAGATGGTTCGGAGACCTGTTTTATGTTAAATTCATATCCCCATGAAATACAGCAGCTTGTTTTCATATATGCCCATACTGGTTTGAAAGCGGACAGAAATAATCGTATTTATTCTGTTGCCGCGGCAATTCTTGACACGGACAAACCCAAAAAAGAATTCAATTCTCCTGTGCGGTATTCATTGCTCACCGGCAGAGAAAAATATTATTCCAATATCTCCAAAGAGGCGCTTCACAAAGCTCCCCTTCATAAAGATGTCATTGCCGACCTCGGAAAATTTTTAAACCATCAGAAATTTGTCTTTGCTTTTGATCATCATGACACGCTTGATGAATTGCGAAAATACTGCGGACATGTTCCCATTGTGGATATCAGCTTTGCGGCCGAATTTTTTCTTCCGCATCTGGAATCTTATACGCCCAGGCGGCTATGGGAATATGTTTTTGGAAGAACACGGGACAAAGTCAGTTTCACAGCCGAGGAACTTGTTGATTTATCTGTTGAAGTTGTAAAACATATCTGCGGCGAATCGCTCAATGACACCAGGACTCCCCGCGCAGCGGCAGTTCGGTATTTTCTTGAAAAAAGCGACACTCTTTTTGGTGATGTCTTTGTTCATATCGCCCGAAATTACAAGAAATATTTTGGCGGACTTTTTGATTCATGCGTTGTTAGGGATACTTCAAATTGGAAACAGTTCCTTGAGATAGCGGAAAAGCCGGCTCAGAAAAAGAACAAAAATACAGCCATTAAAAAAATATCCCCGGATCATCTTGAGAATCTTTACCAGGGAATGGCCGACGCGGACAAAGACTATATATTCAGGCCGGAACAGGCTGAGTATGGGCAGCAGGTCGCGGATGCCATTAATGACGGGGCCGTCCTGACCATTGAAGCCGGTACCGGAACCGGAAAGACACAGGGATATCTGATACCGGTCATGGAATTTCTCCGCAAAAACACAAGCGCACGGGTCGCTATTTCCACATATACCAAAAGCCTCCAGCAGCAGATTTTCCAAAGAGAGCTGGCTTTTACCAAAGACATCTTCAAGCATTATCAGGATATTCCGGTCGCGCTTTTAAAGGGAAAATCAAGCTATATCTGCGCGGAGAAGCTTGGCCATATATATGAAGAGGATTTAAAAGGCCAGCGGCTTCTGATATGGCTGTATTTTCTCAACCTTGTATTCTGTTTCCGAGATGCGGACGGAGATACGGCCGGGGAAAAGATTAAATTTTATCTCGGGAGTGATTTCTTTTTTTATCGGACATTGAACGAAATATCGGCAAGAGACGGATGCACGCCCAGGCATACGCGATGTCCGGCCCAGGTTGTGACAGCAGAGGCGTGTTCGGCCCGCCTTATTGTTACGAATCATCATAAACTCGCTCTGCTGGACAATGACACCCTGTTATCGGGTCTGTTTCGAAATTATGTGATTGATGAGGCCAACCATTTTGAAAATGCAGTGCGGGGGGCCTTGGGAGCGGAGGTGCGTTCATGGGAGATTTCAGGGGTTCTCAGAACCCTGGAACCGGCTGTGACACGGATACTGAAAAAAGCGGCTGCGAATCTCGCAAAGGATATAAACACATCTCTGACAAACATGAACACCGTGCGTGAGCTTATCAAAAAACTCTGGCGTTCGCTCACTGCCATGAATCCCGGAGCCAGACCGGGCCAGGTCAGCGAGCTTCAATGGGACCATCCGGGTTTCAAACGCGGTCATATCAAAGCGCACATGATGTCTTTGGAATATGCTTTACAGGATATTGGCAAAAATTTAAAATGGGTCAGAGACGCGAATCTTTGCCGGATGCTTAAAATACAGCCGCGGACTGTCCAAAGAATTAAAATTGCCATGAGCCAGTTGGATGACTATGCAGAATCGCTCAACATCATTGAGGACAATCTTGTTTCACAGGATAAAGTCACGGCGTATCAGTGCTTCAGTAAAAACTGGACATTGGCTGCCCAGTCCGTGGATGTGGCGGATCTGATTCGAGAGCACATTTATAAGGAAAAAGACTGTGTCATTTACACTGCGGCAACCCTTTGCCACAGGGACAGTTTTGATAATTTTCAAAGTATAACCGGCATGGACAGGCCCTTTGTTGCCAAAGAGGGAACAGAACCGAAAGAATTCCGCTTTCAAGTAATTCCTTCGCCTTTTCCCAAAGATGCAATGGATATCATAGTTCCGAAAAATGCCGTGAATGGGAAATTTGACAACAAAGCCTTGTGGGTCAACACGCTTGTCACAATTCTTCCGGAACTTATAGAGAAAAACAAGGGACGTACCCTTGTATTGTTCTCAAGTTACAGTGATCTGAATTTAATCGCGGAAAAGGTCGCAGAGTCCATCACAACCTATCCGCTGCTTATCCAGCACCAGGGCTGCTCCACCATTCATCTGTGCGACGAATTCAGAGAGATGAGGGAGAGTGTGCTATTCGGAGTGGACACCTTCTGGTATGGCGTTGATTTCAAAGGCGATACGCTGACACAGGTTATTATTACCCGCATTCCGTACCCCACGCCTTTTGATCCGATTCAGATGGCAAGAAAAAAGCTGATGTCCCCGAAAGCATTTTGGAGCAGGTACTACTACGACACCGACATAAAGATGAAACAGGGCATTGGGCGGCTGATTCGCTGCGATACGGACAGAGGAAAAGTGGTTATTCTGGATTCCCGGTATCGAGGTTTATCAGAATAAAGGTTTAATTTGGGCGGCAGCGAGAGTTTTCAAAAAACGTCTTTACAAATTATTCTGTTTAGGTTATTATAAAAAAATTATTTATCTGATAATTCCGAAATGCTTTTATTTCTTTGATACTGTAATATTAGGAAAAAACTGCAAATGAAAATGTTCACGAATAATGTTTCCGAAACCTTTGTTCCTGCCGGCCTCTGCTTTTTTCGCACACTCGGAATTTTAAATAATATTCCGGGCTCATCAGAGAAACTGAGAGATTATGTCCGGCCGGTAATTTAAAACAAGGCATATTGTAATAACTCGTTATGTGTTTAAAATGGGAAGACAGAAATGGTTACGGAGAATAGCTTCGAGATCGCATTCCCTTCTGATTTTTCGCATGATCTCCGTGACGGACATTTTCAAAAAGGGCTTCCTCATACTGAGCCTTGTCGCAAGTATATATGCGATTACCTTTATTAACAGGGCCGCATGCAGGCCGTCACCCTGAAGGCGCATGGCCTTTATCCCGAGTACCGACTTGAGGATTTTCCAGAAACACTCGATAATATGGTGCTGCTTCCATATATGCCAGATTTCAGCGCCGCGCAGGGGAACCGGGCTGAAATCCATGAGATAATAAGTACGCGTGGAGCTTTTTCGGAAAAAGAAAAGAATGACACACCCGAAGGTCGGGCTGAAAGCAGCGGTTCTCAGGGAGGGAACATCGATTCCCCACTGATCTCTGATCAGTCCGAGTGTTTTTTTCCATGAAGAGGCTTTCTGTTTTGCCTTGCCGATTGTAAAAGTATAATTGCCCTTGCCCGCGATGATAATTTTTTCAAATCCCAGGGCGCGGAGCCGCTTTTTCAGATCGTCGGATGCGAACCATGAGTCAAAAGTGAGGGGGAAGGCGGTCAGATCAATACCTTCCCTGGAAAATTCCTCTTTAAGCCGTGTCAGCATGGAGATCAGAAGAGCCGGCTTGTCAGTGTTGGCCCGACCCTGTTTGGAACAGAAAAGCAGATGCAGAGGAAAGGCAATGCCGCCGATCGTCATCACAATTCCCATCAGATCGTTGCCGCTGACCACTTTTTTGCAACGGCCGCTGTACCAGCTCCATGTGCAGCGGAGCAGTTTTCCCAGACGCTCGATCACGCTGTTGTCAAATGTCAGAGTTATACCGGCCCGGGATATGGTCGCATCACTTTTTTCCAAGAGAGGCCCGAGTTCCTCGGCAGCCTGCCTTACCATAAAACGGACAAGCATTTCTCTGAGATAGTAAATGCTCCACCCTTCTATGGCTCTGTAAAGGCCCTGATGGGGAATGTCCAGAAAATCGGCAAGCTGTTTCGGATTGTAAAACCCGAAAAAATGAGCTGTCGCCAGAAACATGAGAGTTTCAAAGGCAATGCGTTTATCCTGACGGAACTCTCTGCTGAATATGACAAAGAACCATTTTAATTCTTTATTTAAATCCGACATAAGATTATCCTCCTTTTGTTTTTGTATGACAGTTTTTATCTAAGATAATCTTTAAATGGTAATCAGTCAATTTTTCCGAATATCCCGGAACATTATTCAGAATTCCGGGTATGCGGAAAAATCTGAATCCGGCAGGCGCAAAGGCTTCGGAAATATTATTCGTGAGCATTTTCATTTGCCTTTTTTGTTCTAAGCAAAACCTGTCAACGGGATACAATCATTTCGGAATTATCAGTTTATACAAGATAGGAGGTTGGCAAATTGTCAAAACTTAGTAACTTCCAGCTTACCCCCCGGGCAGAGATTTGTCTGAATCGCCTAACTGACTATGAAAAAGACGGAGTGGTCAGCGCACTCAGCGAGGCCCGCTCGACAGGATTCACTCCGCCTGCCGCCTCAAAACTGAGGGGTTACGGAGATATTTATCTCATTCGTGCGGGTGAGAACCTGAGGGTAATTTTTCAGGCGGCCAGGAATGCCTCAACAATTCTTGATATTGTCCGGCATGAAAAATTGCAGTTCATATCGGATATGCTCAAAGATGATAGGGAGGACGCGTGAAAGATTTTCAGGCATTTGAATTTGATCCGGTTTTATGCGGACAGGAACTGGACAAGTTCAGGAACTTGCTCGACACAAAAGCGGAATTGTCCGAACAGGGAGAGCTGCTGCCCCTGTTCAGAGAATCTGAAAATTTTACGGCTCTGATAGGAAACCTGCATCCCGGCATCACAAAAGTGGATAAAATTGCACAGGAGTATGATTTGTTCGGTGATTTCGTCTGTGACTTTGCCGTGGGTGATTCCAATCGGAATGCGTATTGTTTCATCGAACTGGAGAACGCAAAGCGTAACAGCATATTTAAAAAAGGAACCAGAGCCACATCAGAATGGGGATATCGTTTCGAACATGGGTTCAGTCAGGTTATTGACTGGTTCTACAAACTTGATGATGAGGAAAAGTCATATGCTTTTGAAGATCGTTTTGGTGCCAGAAGTATTGATTCAATGAGCATGCTCATTATCGGCAGATCAGAATTTCTGGCTTCTTCGGAGCAAAGAAGGCTGAGGTGGCGGGAAAGGCATGTGATTGTTCACTCGCAACAGGTGAGATGTCTGACATATGATGAGCTGTTTCAGGAGTTTCAATTCATGTTAAGCATATACCCCATTGCCCTGAATGCCGAGGCAGAGACGGGGGAGAGTCAGTCCGAAACAAACAAGGAGACATCTTAATGAACCTCTCTGCAAACATTTCAAAGAAAATGCTTGACTTTCCTGAAAAATCAGGCATTTTTCAATCAATCAAGAGGTACGCTCGGACTTTGTAAGCTTCGGGAAATCGCTGTCATCAGACGCCGCCTGTTCCTTTCCGCCTGAAAGCAGGATGAGAGGACAGCCGGCGTTTTTTATTTCCGGAGTGCAAAAATTTTATTTTTGCATGTGACACAATCCGGAGTGCAAAAATTTTATTTTTGCAAATTGTCCGAACCCTGATTCAACTGATTTAAAGATTTTCATGATTTGTGCCGGGCCTGTTCCGATGTCCGAAGCTTAATAACCCTACAACGACACTTATAGGATAAAGTCAATAATTTCAAAAAGTTGTGGATATGAGTCATTTCGTTCAAATTCTATGACTTCAAGTAATTATCTGCTAAGTGTCGTTGTAGGGATAATGAATCGGCCAACCCGGGCGGTCAGACAGAAATCCTGCCAATCATTCAATCAGGTGAGTCAGGGTTCGGGGACAGCATCTGCAAAAATAAAATTTTTGCACTCCGGATTCTTTTTAGTCAGCCCTGTTCCTTATTCTTGACCCACAACCCCCTCCAAAATCCCCTGCAATTTTTCAAGATGTCCTGAGTAGAAGTGACCCGCGCCTTTTATTATTTCCAACCGGGCTTTTGGATTCCATATGGGAACCATATCTTTTATGAGGTCGGCCCGCGCAATCTCATCTCTTTCACCGGAGACAACGAGTTTCAGGCATGGCATTGCGGATACAGGCTGAAAATCCATAAACCCTGCCGGCGGAGAGACCATGACCATATTCCGCACCAGATCATCATTGCAGGCAACCTTGGCGTTTACCCATGCCCCAAAAGAATATCCTGCAAGATCAATCTGTTTTATGTTCTGTCCAAGAAGATATGAAATTGCGGACCTGATATCTTTCTGTTCTCCGACACCGTTGTCATACATTCCCTGGCTTCTTCCGGCCCCTCTGAAATTAAATCTTAATGTGGTATATCCGCTTTTTTTATACGCGTGAAGGATTGCCTCAACCACATAATTATACATGTCTCCGCCATAAAGCGGATGCGGATGGGTGATGACAACGCCCTTTTCTCCGTCGTTTTTTTCAAAAAGCCCCTCTATTTCATACGCTTCTGACACGAATATAATTTTTTCTTCCATCTGCCTTCCTTTCTTTCTGAAACATAACCGAACCCGCCCTACCGGACTTTGCGCAAAACCGTAACAATATCTCTTCCAAATGCCTCTTGCTGCCAGTTTTTCATTTCCTCAATGCTCTCAATTTCCTCTGTATTGCGAGGATTTTGTACGGCAATGACGCTGATCAGGGCCTTGTTACAAATCAAAGCAGGGTCTATGTCGAGCTTTTTAGCCCTGGCATCTCTCCAGCGTTTGATGGCTTTGACTCTTTCAGGCACTTTGGGCGACAGTACAGGGCCTTTTTTTCTCGGATACACAGGGAGGTCTTTCGCGGGAATTTTCAGGGCTTTTCTGACCCGGGCCACGATAATATCACCATACATGGCGGTCTGTTTTCGGCTCAACGCTTTAATTCTTTCCAAATGCTGCAAAGTTACAGGCTTTGCTGTTGCAATTCTCATCAGAGAATTATTCCCGAAAATTTTAAAAAGCGGCTTGTCCTTCTTCTCCGCTATTTGTTTACGAAACTGAAGAAGACTCTCAAGGACAGCAAGATTTCTGGGGCGAAGCCGCCCCGCCCCTTTGAATCTCAAATACAGCGGATCATCATCAGACGAAGCGCATCTTACCTTGCTTAAATCATGGCATTCTTCATACACCCAGGAAAGCCGGCCTTTTTTTTCAAGCCTTTTTTCAAGAAGTTTGGCAAGGGGAACAAGATAGACCGCATCTTTCGCGGCATAATCCATCATGTCTTCCGGCAATGGCCGCTGAGACCAGTCTTTTTTCTGATATTTTTTATCAAGGCTGATATGAAACTGTTTCTGAAGCACCGCTTCCAAACCGGTTTCCGGGATTCCCAGGAACCGGCACGCAATTTGTGTGTCAAAAAGATTGTTGATTTCGATATTAAAATCTCTGTACAGGGAACGCACGTCATAATCTGCCCCGTGAAAAATTTTCCTGATATCATGTCGGAAAAAGATAGGTTTCAGCGGAGACAAATCATTAATCTGTAAAGGATCAATGATGATATTTGCCTGCTTTGCAGCGATCTGAAGAAGGCAGACTTTTTCTTTAAAATGATACATGGAATCTGCTTCCAGGTCAACCGCGACGGTTTTCTCCTTTTCAAGGGCAGTTGCCAACTCTCTGAGTTCGGATTCGGTATTAATGATCTGATAGGCAAGTTTGTTGTTATCTTTCATTTTTCAATGGATACTTCTTAAACCAAAGGCAGCCAAGTCTTCAGGAACCGGGAATCCATATGCGGCCGTTCCCGATTGCTCCTTCGGACAGACAACCTGAAAGCTTGTTCTGCAGATTTTAAGAAAAAGACTATCCGGAGTGCGAAAATAGAGCGCAGCGGTTTTTCGCACACAACACAAACATTTTCTTAAAAGCTATAATTCTACTTTTTACGGGTCAATGGTTTGGTCTCCTTGCCGTCAATAATTATAACTATCTGATTTTCATTATTTTTTGAAATAAATACCTCAGCCTCACGATCTCCCGCGAGTTCAGGATATCTGCTTCTCAGACGGGGAAAATCAAACTCTTCCAAAATTGTTTTCAGGATATCAATTTTTTGTTCAAGCCGCTCCAGGTCCGCGTCGGCTCTGAAATATTGGGAAAGACACCGATTATAAAGTTTTTTTGCTTCTGTTTCAATACAATGTTTGCTAAGATTTATACTGATCTCCATTTTTATCTGTCCTGTTTTTCGTCATTAAAGCATCAAAATAGGCGATGGTGTGTTTCAGCCCTTCTTTCAGAGGAATTTCAGGCTCCCATCTCAGATTCGCTTTGGCAAGCCGAATATCCGGCCGCCGCTGTTTCGGATCATCTGACGGCAATGCCCTGAACACGATTTCTGAAGAAGAGCCTGTCAGGCTGACAATTTTCTCAGCCAGTTCCAGAATGGAGAACTCCGCGGGATTTCCCATATTGACCGGGCCTGTAAAATCATCCGAGGAATTCATAAATCGGATAATGCCTTCAATGAGATCATCCACATAACAAAAAGAGCGGGTCTGTGATCCATCTCCGTAAATAGTGATGGGCTGACCTCTCAGGGCCTGAATAATGAAATTGGAAACCACCCGGCCATCATTGAACTCCATATGCGGGCCATAGGTATTAAAAATACGCGCAACCTTTATACGGACACCATGCTGGCGATAATAGTCAAAAAAAAGGGTTTCCGCACAGCGTTTGGCTTCATCATAACACGCTCGCAACCCGATACAGTTCACATTTCCCCAATAGCTTTCCGGCTGCGGATGAATCTCAGGATCACCATAAACTTCGCTGGTCGAAGCCTGAAAAATTTTGGCTTTGAGACGTTTCGCCAGCCCCAGCATATTGATGGCTCCGTGTACATTGGTTTTGGTCGTCTGAACCGGATCAAACTGATAGTGAATCGGAGAAGCCGGAGAAGCCATGTTGAAGATTTCATCCACCTCCACATAAAGCGGAAAAGTGATATCATGCCGCATCATTTCAAAATAGGGATTATCCAGAAGATGCAGAATATTATCCTTTGAACTAGTGAAGAAATTGTCCACACACAGGACATCATGCCCCTCTTTCAGCAAACGCTCGCACAAATGGGAGCCCAGAAACCCCGCACCGCCGGTAACAAGAACTTTTTTTTGAATATTCATCTTATAATATTATTCGCCTCCGCTCAAATTTTCAATTTTCAATTTTCAATTTTCAATTTTCAATTCTCAATTTTCAATTCTCAATTATTCTAGGCAACCGGATTACTCAGACTGCCGATGCCCTCAACACTGATCTCGACCACATCACCGGATTTGAGATATACCGGAGGTTCGCGTACAAAACCGACGCCGCTGGGGGTTCCGGTCAGGATAACCGTGCCTGGAAGAAGCGTGGTGCTTTCGGATAGGAATTCAATCAGTTCAGCCACGGAGAAGATCATATCGGATGTGTTGCTGTCCTGCATAACCTCATTATTGAGAATGCACCTGAGCCGGAGGGTCTGAGGATCAGGAATCTCATCTGCTGTGACCAGTTCCGGGCCCAGCGGACAGAACGTATCAAAGCTTTTGCCTCGCACCCACTGACCTCCGCCGGCGTGTTTTTGCCATCGTCTTGCAGATACATCATTTGCAGCGGTATATCCCAGCACATAGTCAAGCGCGTCTTTTGCGGACACATCTTTGGCGGGTTTGCCGATCACTACGACCAGTTCAGCCTCATAATCCACCTGGGGAGGTTCCAAGCAGGAGGGCGGTAACACAACAGGGTCTCCGGGATGGGTGACTGCTGCGGGGTTTTTCATAAACAGCACCGGATAATCCGGAAGCTTTATCCCGGTTTCTTTGGCATGTTGACGATAATTCAGCCCGATACACAGAATCGCTGTCGGCTGCAACGGTGCCAACAGCTTTTTCACACGAACCTCTGGTCCCGTGTCCTCTGCTTGTTGTCCGCCGAACAATTCACCTTTCAGCGGGGTGGCAATATCGTCATGGTAATTATATCCATAACATTCGTTGTTGTTTTCATCTAAAAAGCGGATGATACGCATTCGGTAATCCTTTCATTTAAATTCGGAAAATATTTTCCGATCCGGAGTGCCAAACTTACAGTTTGGCAAATCTTACAATATCCGCAAACCTGAGCATTTTTGCCAAACTGTAAGTTTGGCACCTCGGACAGTCCTATAGTCTCCCCCCATCTTCTATTTTTATGAAAAGAAACGGAAAAAAAATGAAACTGACTTTTTTGGAAGAAAAAAACTGCGGTATTGCTTAAAACAAATTATGCTTTCACACGATTTACTTTGATTTCATCACCCACGTACCATCCCAGTCGTCAGGAGGGGGATCCTCTTTATAATGGTTACACCGATCTATATATACTTGCGAAAGCTTATCATTGGGATTAAGTCCGAGGGCTGTCTGGAACGTCTGAACAGCTCTGTCCCACTCCCGTTCGAGATACCGGGTCCGGCCATCTTTGAAACAGCCCATCACCTCTCCCATGTTGGGAAAAGTTTCTTCGGTATAATAATCAAGGACTTCATAAATTCCGACCGGCTTGGTCTTTCCTTTCACCACCACCCGGTCAATTTCACGAATACGGTAAGTCCCTTTCAATTTCTGAAAAGTGAACTCACTGATCAGAATACGGGCGTAGTACTGCTTGCAGGCACTCTCCAAGCGGGAAGCAAGGTTCACGCCGTCGCCAATCATTGTGTAGTCCATGCGCTTGGGGGAGCCGATATTACCGGTAACAATCATGCCGGTGTTGAGCCCGATGCCCATATCAAGGGGTTTTATGCCCTGAGCAATACGTTGCTCGTTCCAGTTGTTCATCTCAGTGAGCATGGAAATGGCCGCACGCACTCCCCGATCCTCGTCATCATCATGGGGCATGGGAATACCAAACGCGGCCATGGTGGCATCCCCTATGAATTTATCGAGCATGCCCCCCTCATTCTGAATACATTCCACCATAATGGTAAAATATTCATTCAGCAAAGAAACAGTGCCCTGAGCTCCGAGTTCTTCCGTCAATGTGGTAAAACTGCGTATATCTGAAAAAAGTACCGTGGCTTCGGTGCTTTTGCCACCGAGAACCTCATCGCCGCCCGCCAGAAGCTGATCAGCCACATCCGGGTCCATATATCGGGACATGGTTGATTTCATACGCTTTTCACTGCTGATGTCCTCGATCATAATCATGGACCCCAGTTTCTTTTTCTCTTCTATGACAACTTCCTTGTCCTCTATCATTGCCCGCTTTTTCTCTATGCTGAACAAGGGGAGAACATTCAAATTTGCGGATACTTTTTCTCCTCCGAATTCAAGTTCCTTATCCATCAGAACTTCATTTTCCTGTGTTTTTTCAACATTTTGAACTCTGTCCAGAATCCATTTGTTGGCACCGCTAAAAAAATCTTCAGCCCGATGTTCAAGAATCTCGTCCTCAGAAGCAACCTTCATGATCTTCAGACCTGCCGCGTTGCAGGTTTTTATTCTCCTGTCCTCATTTAAAGTGATCACGCCGTTTGACATACTCTGCAGCATGCTTTCACTAAAGTTCTTCATGTTCTGAACATCATCAAAGAGCTTTGCATTTTCCAATGCTATGGAAATCTGAGCCGTAAATGCCTTCAGGCGGGACTCATCCTCTTCATTAAAAGGTCCCCTGCGCTTGTTCAACTGCTGGATAACCCCGATGGTCTTGCCGTTTTTGTTGACTACCGGAACACAGAGAATGGATTTGGTGAAATAACCAGTTTTTTTATCAAAGCCCGGATTAAACCTGAGATCGGCATAAGCATAAGGAATATTAACCGTTTCGCCTGATGTAAACACAGTACCGGCGATCCCCAGATGGTTAGGGAGACGAATTTCCTCATCTGTGCCGGCAGCTACTTTTGAAAACAATTCATTTGTTTTCTCATCATTGAGAAAAAGTGTCGAACGGTCAGAATCAAGCATTTTCGTGGCCTGGGCCATAACTTTCTGCAAGATGGCTCCGAGATCAATTTCTGAGGTGATATCCGCAATGACCTTGTTTAAGACCTTCATCTCACGCTCACGGGACTTCATATGTTCGACGATCTGGGTGGTCTTCAGTGCGACCGCAGCCTGACTGGTCACAGCATCGAGGAGTTCAAGGTCATCCTGCGTGAACCGGCCGTTTCTCTTGTTGAGTACCTGAGCGACACCGATAATCTCACCTTTGACCGTTTTGATCGGATCACAGAGAATGCTTTCAGTTTTGTAGCCGGTTTTTTTATCTACACTCTTGTCAAAGCGTTTATCTGAGTATGCGTCATTAACAATAGCGCCTTTGCCTTTCATAAAGACATAACCGGCAACCCCCTTGTCCATTGACATTCTGATTTCGTGATGAAAATTTCCTCTGGCAACAAGAGAGTACAATTCATCGGCTTCTTTGTCATGTAAGAACACTGTGGCCCGATCCGCATCCAATGCTGAGACGATGATGTCAACAAGCGTTCCGAGCATTCCGTCCAAAGTTTCAAACCCTGCCATTTTTTTGGAGATATTAAGCAGCATCTCCGCACGTTTCAGAGTCAGTTTCCCCTTTGTTGCCGAACTGTCAGACTTCTCTTCGCTGATCAGGATGTCTGGCTCTTTTTCACTGATCACAATGTCCGGTATCTCTTCGCTGATCACGATGTCCGGATCCTCCTGATTAACAGGGTGCAGCTTGGGTTGATTGTAACTTTGCATTACATTCCTCAAATTTTTATTATTTGATTTCCGCTTTTTTATTATGTTGTTTACAGATGTCAGACGATTTCCGGAAAAGAACATCCCCGACATAAAATCGCCTTAAGCATAATCGCAGATAGGAAGGAGAGTGTCATCACTCAGCCTGACAAGAAAACCAAATTTTTTCTTACAGGGTCATGCCCGACTTGGTTACAATAAAATATGCTGATTGTGTACTGTCAAAGGTCATAAATTGGGATTCTGGATTTTGCTGAGTTACGAATTTTGCAAGGGCTGAGACGGATTTGAGAATCCCCAATCATGCCTTTGCTCAGTATAACGGATTCAGGGAAGGCCGGTAATGCCCGGGAGGCAGCATATTCACAGCATGATTTACTACAAAGATGCCGCCTTTACAGGGCTTGGCAGGCCCTCTTCTAAATCCGTTGTTATAATCAGAAACTATGAAAGTGATATCTGAATATTTCACTTTTCATTTTACTTTTCACTCTCGCTATCACAAAGGCAGTCTTGCCATTGTTTTTGCTCGTGCTTTAACCACAGTCTTTTGTTCACTCCTCTTTTCTATTTTATTACGTTGGGCCGTGACTGTGGCTTGGAGTTCTGTAATTTTATCCTTGAAGTGATCTTCAGTTTTTTCTTTTAGTTCAGAATATTCAAGTGTTATCTTTTTTATCTGACTGCGCAGTTCGGCCACGGTCTCCCTGAGTTGCTTAACCTCTTCATTGGTTCTGATCACGGATCCGCTTCCGGTCTCTTTTTGTCGAAAGTGCATCCGTTCCATTTCATCACGTTGAGCAGCCACAATCGCCCTGATATCCCGAATTTCATCATTAAATCTGACTCTTGTCCTGCGTTCGATCTCGGCCTCTTCAAACTGCATGAATTCCATTTTGTCACGCAGCGCGCCGATGGTCTGCGTGAGTTCTCTGATCTCCTCATCGGCTTTGCCCGCTGCCTTGCGCTCGATCTCAGCCCTTTCAAACTGAAGTCTTTCCATTTCATAGCGTTGAGCATCCACGGTCTCTCTGAGCTGTTTGATTTCATCCTCAAATCTGACAGCGGCTCTGTGTTCGATCTTGGCCTCTTCAAACTGCATACTTTCCATTTTGTCGCGCTGGAAAGCCACTGTATTTTTGAACTCACTGATCTCATCTTTGAATTTGGCAGTCACTCTCCGTTCGATTTCCGCCGCTTCAAACTGCATACTTTCCATTTTGTCGCGCTGGAAAGCCACTGTATTTTTGAACTCACTGATCTCATCTTTGAATTTGGCAGTCACTCTCCGTTCGATTTCCGCCGCTTCAAACTGCATACTTTCCATTTTGTCACGCTGAAAAGCCACTGTATTTTTGAACTCACTGATCTCATCTTTGAATTTGGCAGTCACTCTCCGTTCGATTTCCGCCTCTTCAAACTGCATGCTTTCCATTTTGTCACGCAGCGCGCCGATGGTCTGTGTGAGTTCTCTGATCTCCTCATCGGCTTTCTTCACTGCCTTATACTCAACTTCCGCCCTTTCAAACTGAAGTCTTTCCATTTCATAGCGTTGAGCATCCACGGTCTCTCTGAGCTGTTTGATTTCATCCTCAAATCTGACAGCGGCTCTGTGTTCGATCTTGGCCTCTTCAAACTGCATACTTTCCATTTTGTCACGCAGCGCGCCGATGGTCTGTGTGAGTTCTCTGATCTCCTCATCGGCTTTGCCCGCTGCCTTGCGCTCGATCTCAGCCCTTTCAAACTGAAGTCTTTCCATTTCATAGCGTTGAGCATCCACGGTCTCTCTGAGCTGTTTGATTTCATCCTCAAATCTGACAGCGGCTCTGTGTTCGATTTCAGCCTCTTCAAACTGCATTTTTTCCATCTTATCGCGTTCTGCGGTTACCGTATTTATGAGTTCTTTAATCTCATTATTAGCTTCGGCTCTGGCAATTCGGATGTTTTCATCATTTTCAATTTTCAGTTTTTTCAAGGTATCATGCAGTTCGCCTACAGTCTTTTTTAAATAACGATTTTCTGCCTGAAGCTGATTCAGTTCATCATTTTCTGACGGAAGGGCCATTTGATGCACACTCATATATTTAAAGAGATTTCAACTGATATTACACGCAATTCGGAGTGCAAAGCAGGCTTTGCACTCCGAACAATTTTTTTGTTAAACTGCTGAAGCAGAATAAGAGATAAATCTTCCCTAAGATTATTCGTAATTATTCAAGAGTCACGAATCAAAACAGTCCTGAAATATTCTCCGAATTTCCTGGAACGGATATGGTCTTTTTTATGGATTTTTTCCACGGACACAGATTTCAGGAGATTACAGGCAATTTATTCATTCTGAATCCTGAATAATTACATTATCAGATTTCTTCATAAATAAATAACATTATCAATATTTGAAGACATTGTAAAGAGGAAGTTCATCATATCTTTAATAAAAAGTTCTGCCACCCTATAAATCAGCCTCCTGAATTTGCCAATCCGAACCCAACAGGGGCAGTACTCCCCCTTCGACAGGCTCAGGGAACTCCTTACCTTTTCCCTGTACTCTGAGAGAATCCCCTGAATCCTGAGAAAACGCCCCCTGCGCCCTGAGAGAGGCCCCTGAGCTTGTCGAAGGGCAATCTTGCCGCACAGAAAATGAACAGATAAATGCAGGTGATTCAGACGGCATGAATCAGATTACCTTTCTTATAATCCTTTTACCATGAAAATACATTTGGAAAAGCCGGGTTTTTTTGTCTTTTTTCACCATATATTTTCATGACCGGGGATGAAAAACCCGGCTTTTTTATGAGCGTTTCTTATACAAAATCCTTGTAGCAAAAAAGAGAAATCAGGCTTGTTGTTTCAGAAAGAAGGAATTCCGGTCGTGTGATCCACAATTGCTTTTTCAAGCTGCTCACGGGTAAGCTCTTTCGCATCATTCAGACCTGTTCCGCTCAGGTCCGCACCGTTGAGATTTGCCCCTCTCAGATTTGTCCCGTTGAGATTTGCACCGCTCAGGTCCGCGCCATTGAGATTTGCCTCAATCAGATTTGCGTAGCTCAGGTCCGCCTCGCCCAGATCCGCATCCCTCAAATCCGTGTGAATCAGGTCTATAAAGCTCAAATCCGCATTGAGCAGGTCTGCTTCACTCAGGTCTGCCTCACTCAGGTCTGCCCCGCTCAGATTTGCATTCATCAGGTTCGCGTGTCTGAGATTAGCCCCGCTCAGATTAGCCCCGCTCAGATCCGCATCGCTCAGATTTGCGCCGCCCATGTCTGCTACGAGCAAATTCGCGACAATCAGGTCCGCACCCTTCAGATTCGCGCCCCACAGATTTGCATAGCTCAGGTCCGCCCCGCTCAGATTCGCTTCACTCAGATTTGCCTCACTCAGATTTGTATAACGAAGATTTGCGTATCGCAGATCGGTTTTGTTCATGTCCGCGGCGCTCAGACTTATTTCACTTAATGAAGCTTTCCTCAGATTGAAGCCATGGAGATGGAAATGATGATCGGAGAAATTACCATATTTTACGGCATTTAAAAGGCAAATAAATTTGTAAAAATCATCATGATTCTCGAAAAGGCACAATTTGCCATCTGCATACCCTTCTTTTTTTTCTTTTTTTGAAAAGATATTAAAAATTTCTGTGAGCCAGTGAAGCAGCGTGGATAAGACATTCGCTTCGGTTGTCAGAGGATCCGCGTTTCGCCCATTTTCATGTTTCAAAAGATAAACATGAGTTTGCGCCAAATTGAAAAACATTTCCAGCGGTTCAAAAAGTTCTTTGGCTTCTGCCTTGCGATCAGCGATCACATCCCGCAAAAATGCGACATGGTCTTCATGAGAGATCACTGCCCGACCGGAAATAAAATAAATATCACTTGCCATGGCATCACAGCTTTTCTCAGGCCGTCCGGGGCGAAATATTTCTGTTGCCTCATTGAACAGATCAAAAAGCGCTTCCACGGTGAGATAGTCCTTGATCGTCTTATGAATAAATGAAAAAGCGTTATCTTCCAGTTCCTTGAAAAAAAAGCTGACAGCCAGGGTTCTGGAGATATCTTCTAACTGCTGATCATTTTTAAGCTTGACAACTTCCAGACCGTAAAGTGCATTGTCTTTTTTCAATGACTCAATCAGGGTGCCGACCTTGATGCTTTCCTGACCATGCTGAAAAAGAATAAACGCAACAATCCGCAAAAACTGGTTATATGTTCTTTCATCCGGCAGATTAGTTCGGTTCGGCTGATGCTGCCATTTTTTCAGATAGGTCCATTTGATGATCATTCTGTATATATCCCCCCGGGAAATCTGTCCTCTGGGCAGATTTCCCAGGAGTTTCCGGCCTTCTATGTCAGACAGAATCATTGAAGATATGGTGAGCAAAATCGGCTGATGAATCAGGTCCTCAAGATGCCAGTCCACAAAATCCTTGTATTTCAGGTGCGGCCTGATCTGCTTTTTGCCACAATATTTTTTCAACCAGGTATCCACCTGGGCTCTGGAAAAATCTTCAATTTCATAAAGATGATAATCCGCGCTGAACGAAGGCTGTACCTGTTTGACGAATTGGGAACGTCCGGTAAGAATGAGATTGAATTTTGAATCTTCACGCTGATTGATTTCCGCTGAAAGATGAAACATATGCCGGATAAATTCCTTGAGTGCGATATCACTTCTGTCTGTCACCTGCCGCTCATCCATGCCGTCTAAAATCAGAACCGTGTTTCTCCCATAAAAAAAATCTTCTCCCCGGACAAACGGTGTCCGCGTGGATAATACCCGGATTTCGTTGTCATCCAGTCTTCCCAGATTTTTAAACTCATATATCAAAACTGTAGCGGGTTTTGTCTGTTTCTTATTCCTTTCATTTGTGACAATCTCATGGGTCAGCATAAAAACTGCGGAAGTTTTGCCATGGCCGGGCTGCCCGTGAATGACAATGGGGTCGGCTGAGTTTTCAAGATTATTGAGAAGCGATTCAATGAGATCGGGAATTTTTTTTGTCTCTTCTTCGTCTGTTTTGTCTTTGGTTCCGGTGTTCCAATATTTGGCGGAGGGTACCACATAAACCTGCCAGAGAGTGAGATCAGGATCAATGGGTAAGGGATCACTGGCAAGGGTTCTGAGAATTGCATTGGTATGTTCGGCTACCTGGTCTGCTGTCATTTTAGCGCCTCTCTGATATATATTCTTTAATAAACTTCAAAAAAACTGGGAAAAAATGTGCTTTAAAATCCCCGGACATATATTTTTCAGTTCAGAGTGTGTCAGATGTCCCAAATTTCTGATATGTTCGAATAGTGGAAAATTTTTGTCCAAGTCTCTGAAACGTCCCAAGTCTTGAAAATCGGGGATGTTTGTTCTGATTTTTTTATTTGGTTCACAAGTTGTTCGTACAAAGTTAAATTGACAACTACTTCATAATTTATTAAAAATCAATTTTAAATTTTCAAAATTTTTTAAGGGAGTCATCAGGGGCCAGTTGTCAACGGGAATAGTGAATATCAGCCGATGGAAAACCTTTGGCGATCTTGTTCCCACGCTTCGCGTGGGAATGTGGCAAGAATGCTTCGCATCCTGATTTCGCGAAAGCAGAAATCCACAGTTCTCAGAATATGGCATGGGCCAAAAATGAATTCCTGCTTTCACGGGAATAACAGATTGTAGCGGATTCCTGTTTTCGCAGAAATGACAGGCTACCCGGCCGGATCGGATCAGAAAACCTGATTATCGAATGATATCTGTCCTTGATTATCGAGTGATATCTGTCTGGAAAAGAAACCCGGATTTTTCCCGTGATCATGCTCTCATCCTAACAGAAAAAAGCCGAATTTCCCGGCCGCTCGCAGGAAAAGATGTATAAAGACTTTTGCTCAGATACTTATATTTATATTGGGGGAAATAATGAAAAAAAAGGTTTGTATAACAAATCAGATTCCTGAAATCGGAATACGTCTTTTAAAAGAAAAATATCATGTGGAAATTTGTCAGAAAGGTGCTGTTGATGAAACTTTTCTTTCCCAAATCAGAAACTGTGACGCCATTGTCTCTCTGCTATCAGATAAAATAGATGAGAACATATTCTCTGTCGCGCCAAAACTGAAAATTGTGGCAAACTATGCTGTGGGATATAACAATATTGATCTTAACGCTGCCAAAAAATATAAAATAATGGTGACGAACACACCCGGAGTATTAACCCATGCAACGGCTGAAATTGCGTTTGCCCTGATGATCAGTCTGACAAGAAGAATCATCGAAGCAGATAAATTGACGCGGGCGGGCCATTTTACGGGCTGGGAACCAATGCTGCTTCTGGGCGATGAACTGAATGGAAAAACTATGGGCATAGTGGGAATGGGAAGAATCGGGCAGAGTATGGCCATAAAATGCAGGGCGTTTGGAATGAACATCATTTACCATAACAGAACTCCTCTGGATGAAAATACGGAAAAAGCACTGGAGGCAGCATACTGCTCCTTTGATGAATTGCTGCAACAGTCAGATGTCATCTCTCTTCATACGCCGTCAACCCGGGAAACCTTTCATTTAATCAATGAAGCCGCGTTCAAAAAAATGAAAACCGGTGTTTATCTGATCAACACTTCGCGGGGAGAGGTGATTGACGAAGCAGCACTGGTCAGCGCGTTGCGGTCCGGCAAGGTAAAAGGGGCCGGGCTTGATGTGTATGAATTTGAACCAGAGATTACCCATGAACTGTTTTCCATGGAAAATGTCATATTGCTTCCTCATATTGGCTCTGCTACAACCGAGGCGAGAAATAAGATGTCGGAAATGGTTGCAAGAAATGTCATTGCGGCATTAGAAGGGAAAAACCCTGAAAATTTAGTGCCTGAATTAGAGGCAGACGGGTAACGCAGTGGTCAGGGCGCACCTTCGAAAATTCCGGTCCTGCAATGTTGAAGCACCGGCAGTTTTGAACGCACTTCACTGAGTCTGCTGTGTTCAAGTTCAACCACAAGGAGTTCTGTTCCCTCTCCGGCTTCGGCTTTGGGAATCCCAAAGGGGTCAAACACGGCACTTCTCCCGCAAAAATCAGAACCTGCCAGATTCACACCGGCAACATAACTTGTGTTCTCAATGGCTCTTGCACGGAGCAGCGTCAGCCAGTGATCTTCTTTAAGCGGGCCGGAATACCATGCGGACGGAATAATCACAAGGTCCGCCCCCCTGAATGCAAGGTCTCGGAAAAGTTCGGGGAATCTGAGGTCATAGCAAATGGCTGTCGCAATTTTGAAATCATTCACCGGAACCACTTCAGGCGGCTCTTTTCCGGCGATCATGAAGTCAGATTCCCGGATGTTCAACGCATTAAAAAGGTGGAGTTTCCGATAAGCAGTAAGTGTTTTTCCTTTGGGTGAAAGCATGACAGCCGCATTTCTGACCCGCGTTTTTCCTGGTATCCTTTCCCATATCCCGGCGATAATATGGAGACGGAGTGTCTTTGCGAGTGTGCCAAGCGATGTGACAAAGGGACCGTCTATGGGTTCTGCAACATCAGCTAAGGATAACGACTTACGGGGAAGTGACATAAACATTTCAGGAAAGACAACAATCTCAGCCCCGCGTTCAGTAGCTTCGGCACATAAATTCCGTGCGGTTTCCAGGTTGTCTTTGGGAAAAGGGCTTCCCATGACCTGAGCCAGCGCGAGTTTTAACGGGTTTGACATCAATACTCCTCACATTACAAATAGTTAGGCGATTTCCGAAAAAGAATATACATTCAGTTCGTCGTTCCGCCTTTACGCGGTGTCACACGGCCTAAAGGCGGAACGACGAACTCAACCAACGGTAATCTCGAAATAAAAACACAGGTGATATAACGTGTCAAGATATTATCCTGATGCTTTGTCATCAAATCAGATTGGCCCGTTGTGATGCTCATGAGACACTTTTCCCATTTTATGGCTGTGATAATGGGTGTGCAACATGGAAGAGTCACCATTATAAATGATCTGTCCGTCTTTCATGGTGCAAATGTCATTTGTGGTGCGGGAAAGGAAATCATATTCATGAGACACGATGATATAGCTGATATCAAGGTTGTTCAACACGCTGATAATGCGCTCCTTTGTGGCTTCGTCAAGGCCGGTGGTGGGTTCGTCCAGCAGAAGCACCCGGGGCTGCATGACCAGCACGGTGGCTAACGACGCCAGCTTCTTCTCTCCTCCGGATAATTTATGCGTCACCCGGTTTTCAAATCCTTTCAGATTCAGTTGTTCCAGCGTTTTCAAAGACAGTTCACGGGCCTCTGCCGGGGACTTGCCCAGATTCAGCAGCCCGAAAGCCACGTCCTCAAGCACTGTGGGGCTGAAGAGCTGATCGTCCGCATGTTGAAACAGAAGACCGATCTTCTGTCTTACCACACGGAAATCCTTTTCAGTCCTTACCTCGTTTCCCAAAATCCGAACAATGCCGGCTGAAACCGGTAAAAGCCCCATGATGATATGCAAAAAGGTTGTCTTACCACTCCCGTTGTGACCGATAAGCCCCAGTTTTTCCCCTTTTTGCAGTTTAAAATTCAGATTCTCCAAAATTGTTTGCCCGCCATAAGGATAAGAAAAACAAACGTCCTGCATATGAATAATCAGGTTATTTTCACGAACCATTCCAACATCTCCAATCCGATAATTGCCGCGACCATAAAAGCCGAGCAGATAACATCCAGCCGGGTGAGCGAAAACTCGCTGAGGCAGTAAAATTTTCCTTTGAATCCGCGGCACACCATGGCCTGATGCACTCGTTCGGCCCGGGCTGAGGCTCGGACAAAAAGCATTCCGATAAGATACGCATATGTTCTGTAGGTGTGTATATCTGTCTTAGGGCAGAATCCCCGGATTTTTGCAGCTCTTATAAGACGCTGATATTCCTGCTCGATGACAAAAACATACCGATAGGTCAGCAGGAGAAGGTGAACGATTTTTTCAGGAACGCACAGGCGGTTCATGGCATGTCCCAGCGTGGCCAAAGGTGACGTGGCAACCAGTGCAATAAAAGCCAGCAAAATCGCATTTGATTTCAGGGTAATCTGAGCTGAAAGCAACACTCCTTCCCGGGTTGCGGAAATAGGCCCGATGCTGAATATCGGCTCTCCCTCGAAAGTCAGAGGCAATGCCACCCAAAAGAAAAGAAGCAGAGTGTTGAGCATCGCCAGTCTTCTGCCGACTTCCCGGAAGTTCAGCCGGGCCAGAAGCACCAGCAGAAATGACAAAAAAAGTGCCCACGCCAGCGCGGGAAACTGATTCAGAACCGCAACAGCAAAGGAATATAACGTTGCAAAGACAAGCCTGACCCTCGGATCAAGCCGGTGAATCAGGGAATTCTCATTTATAAAAGGTTCGGTGATCATTATTTTTCTGTTTAACTCTCTGTCGTTAAAGAACAAAAGATGTCAGACGCTAAAAAATAAGCCTGCAAGTTCCGAATACCTGACAACTTAATCTGACATTTAGCACCTGCCACTTGACACCTGAAACTTAACACCTAATTTTTATGGCGAAGGTTGTCAAGTGGAAACCAGGTTATTTTATTTTCCAAAACCAGTTTTTTATAACAGTCATGAACTGTCAGTCACAACAACACATGAAAGTTTAACAGATTTTCCTGATATCCGACACTTTCATGTAAAATTTTAACCACGAAAAAAACACGAAAAGGAAGAAAATGACCAATCACAAATCACCGAGGAATAAAAATGAACCATCAGGAAAATCGGATACTGAGTGTGACCTGCTTTGATCATTTTATGAGCCACTTTAACATGCTGGTCTTTCCGGCTGTGCTTTTTCCGCTGTAAAAAAGCGTTTCGCTCTGTTTTTGAACTCCGGAAAAAATTTTCGTACTGTTTACGCTGCCAAAATTATATCTTAAAAATTCTTATCAGCAGAAATAAGTTAGTAACGGAAAATATTTTTTCGATAAGCGATAACGTAATTTATTATAACATAAAAAAGTGTCCGAAGTATTACAAAAAAATTTTTTCGGAATATTTTGATTTGTCCCGCATTTCTTCCCTATTTTTGCTTCAATGCTTCAATGTTATTTGTTGACATGAATTGAAATCATTATTACAGTATTTTCTTTTTTTATAAAAGCAATATGTCTTGTCGGAGTTTATTATGTATTCAAAAATACTTATCCTTCGTTTCCCCGGAGACGTCGTACATAAACCTATTGTTTGTTCCCTGGTCAGAGATTATGACCTTACTTTTAATATACTCAATGCCACCGTGTTTCCCAGGAAAGAAGGCATCCTGGTTCTTGAACTTTACGGGACCAGAAAAAATTTCAGGCAAGGTGTCAGCTATCTCAAAGAACAGGGCGTCCATGTTAAGAATGCAGAGCAGGAAATCAAAAGAAAAGAGGAAAAATGCACGCATTGCGGCGCATGTACAGCAGTATGCCCCACTGGTGCCCTTTCGATTCAGCGCCCTGAGATGATTGTTAATTTTGATCAGAAAAAATGCAGTGTCTGTGAACTTTGCGTACCTGCCTGCCCTACCAGAGCAATGAAAGTCCGCCCCACAAACTATGCGTTTTTTGAATGAAACTTGAAACTTGAAATTGGGAGTTGGAAACTGGAAACTCGGAATTTGAAACTGGAAACCGGAAGCTCGGAACTTGAAGCTCGAAACTCGAACGCGGATAACCAAGTTTCAAGTTTCAAGTTTCAAGTTTCAAACATAGCCATTGCCATCAGCGGCGGTATTGATTCGCTTGTGTCGGCATATTTGTTAAAAGAACGAGGGTATGAGGTCATCGGCATTCATTTTGTTACCGGATATGAATCTGATGATTCCCGACAGATTCAATCTGTAGCGGACCAGATTGGGATTCCGTTAAAAATCGCGGACTGTAGTACTGAATTCCAAATAAAAGTCGTTGATTATTTTACACAATCCTACCAGAGCGGTAAAACCCCGAATCCGTGCCTTGTATGCAATCCGTCCATAAAATTCGGAACGATTCTTGATTTTGCCCGAAAACTGGGCGTTTCCTGTCTTGCCACCGGACACTATGCCCGAATCATAAAACATGACAGCGGCAGGTTTCATCTTTACAGGGGAACGGATCCGGTAAAGGAGCAGTCTTACTTCCTGGCGTTTCTGTCACAGGAGCAATTGGCGAGCGCATGTTTTCCCCTGGGAAATATGACAAAATCAGAGGTGATAAAACTGGCTGAAAAAAAAGGACTTCATCCTGTTGTAAAAGAAGAAAGCCAGGATGTATGCTTTATCAAAGGCAGAACATATGGTGATTTTCTTGTCCGGACCCAGGGATTTGAGCCGGAACCGGGACTGATACAAGATATAAACGGCAATATAATAGGGGAACACAAAGGGCTGCATCTTTTTACCATCGGCCAGCGCCGCGGCATTAACTGTCCTGCTTCGGAACCTTATTATGTGGTACGCCTGGACATGGCGCAAAATCGTCTGGTGGTGGGCTTAAAAAAAGATTTGTTCTCCGGAGAATGCCGGGTGGCAGGGATAAACTGGATCAGCCGGAAACCAACTGACCCGATTAAGGTTCATACCCGGGTGAGATACCGCCATAAAGCAGCACGGTCTGTGCTGTTTCCTGTTGACACACATACGGCAGTCATCAGGTTTGATGAGCCGCAGTCAGCCATAACCCCCGGACAGGGAGCCGTGTTTTATAAAGGAGATGAAGTCCTGGGCGGGGGGTGGATTGAAAAAAATGTCAGGTGTTAAGTGTCAAGTCTCAGTTTTTAAGTTATATACCATAAAGAAAAATAAAGGAAAGATGTTAATATGTCAGAATTACTAACAATCAAGGAAGCCAGTCAATGGGCTTCTGAATATTTGGGAAAGAATGTCACACCATCGAATATATCTTATCTGATTCAATATGGCCGTATTCCTAAAAATGGAGGGAACGGAAGTGTTCTCATTAACAGATATGATTTGGAAAAATATTACAGTTCGCATTTTTTAACAAAAGAAGAAACATGGAAAAAGCAGCTTGGTGAAGATTTAAACTGGACTTTATCCTTTTCTGAATACAAAGAATCAGAAACAACCAAACATGTTCACAGACTGCACCCATATAAGGGGAAATTTATTCCTCAGCTTGTTGAATATTTTTTAGACAGTCATGTTGATAAATTTAAAAAAGAAGTGTTTTTTAATTCAGGAGATATTGTTTTAGACCCATTCTGCGGTAGCGGAACAACACTTGTTCAGGCAGGTGAATTAGGTATTCACGCCATTGGAACAGATGTTTCAGCTTTTAACAGTTTCATCAGTAATGCAAAAGTAGATAAATACGACATTAATGATGTTCTGCATACAGCAAAAAAGATATCATTAAGACTCAGACAATTTCAGGAAGATAAAAACAACGTTGATTTTGAGAATCATTTGCTGAATGAACTCAGAATATTTAATAATAAATATTTCCCATCACCTGAGTTTAAATTCAAAGTGAGACAAAAAGAAATAAATGAAAAAATATATGGGGAAGAAAAAGAAAAAGAATTTTTAAAAATCTATGAAAAATTAGTTAAAAAATATCGAATCAGACTTAAACAAAAAGGGAATGATTCCTTTCTTGACAAATGGTTTCTGCAAGTTGTCAGAGATGAAATTGATTTTGTATTCCAGCAGATAAAATCAATAAAAACTGTGACAACTAAAAAAATTCTCGCGCTTGTTTTAAGTCGTACAATTCGTTCATGCAGAGCAACAACACATTCTGATCTGGCGACTTTGTTTGAGCCTGTAACATCAATATATTATTGTAAAAAACATGGAAAAATATGTAAGCCCCTGTTTTCCATCCTGAGTTGGTGGGAAAGATATACAAAAGATACCTTAAAACGGATTAAGCTATTTGATGAGTTGCGTACTCCCACTTTTCAAAGGTGTCTGAGCGGAGACAGCAGAATAATAAATATATTTAATGAGATGGAAAAAAAAGATGCTGAGTTTGGGAAATTGGTAAAAGCACATAAAATTAAGGGAATCTTTTCGAGTCCGCCTTATGTGGGACTGATAAATTATCACGAACAACACGCTTATGCTTATGACTTATTCGGATTTGAAAGAAAAGATGAATCAGAGATCGGTCCTTTGTACAAAGGTCAGGGTAAAGCTGCAAGAGAATCTTATGTCAGAGGTATTTCTGATGTTCTGAACAATTGCAAAAAATATTTACAGGATGATTATGATGTTTTCTTAGTTGCCAATGATAAATACGGACTCTATGCAAAAATCGCTGAATTGTCTGAAATGAGAATTGTAAATCAGTATAAAAGACCAGTGTTAAACAGGGTTGAAAAAGACAGAGCAGCTTATTCAGAAATAATATTTCATTTAAAGGGAAATAAATAGTGAGTTTGGAAAATCGTGTAAAAGAAAAAATTTCAATTGAAGTGATTAAAACTTTGGTAACAAGATTTGATAGTTTTCCAGAAGATGCTTCACATAATAGAAATGCACCTTTCCATGAAGCGTTTTTGGAAGCTTTTGCTGATAAAAAGGCGTATAACCCGGTGATACACTTGAGACCCACAGGTATCCGGTCATTATACTCCTTCCACCCTGCGTGCTGAAATACATCTTCCTAAAATCTGACACCTAAAAAAACACCTATGAATAAATTCAATATCATAACACTGGGCTGCAAAGTAAACCAATACGAATCAGAGGTCATTGCCAGGGAACTGGAATCCGAGGGATGGGTTCCTGCCAATGACAATGAAACAGCGGATATCTGCATTATAAATACCTGCACAGTGACTCAGAAAGCATCCATGCAGTCAAGGCAGGCCATACGGCAGGCCATACGGTCCAACCCCGAAGGACGTGTTCTTGTAACAGGCTGTTACGCCCAGACCGAACCGGATCAGATAAAAAAAATAAAAGGTGTGTCCGATATCATCGGTCATAAAGATAAGCATAAAATCGTTGAAAACTTGAAACTGGAAACTGGAAACCGGAAGCCGGATAGCCAAGTTTCAAGTTTCAGGTTTCAAGTTTCAAACGCAAGAACACGGCCCTTTCTGAAGATTCAGGATGGGTGTAATACGTTTTGCACTTACTGTATTGTTCCTTATGCCCGGGGAAGAAGCCGGAGCATGCCTTTTGAAAATGTATTGCAAAATATCAGACAGTTAAAAGATGCGGGATTCCATGAGGTGGTTCTGACAGGAATACATCTCGGGTGCTACGGGACTGATCTTTCTCCGGCAACCAGTCTCTCGGAACTGTTGCATTGTATCCATGATTCAGACAGAACAGACCGGATACGGTTAAGCTCAATAGAACCTCATGAAATCACTGATGATATCATAGAACTCGTGGCAAAATCAGACACACTCTGCCATCATTTTCATATTCCGTTGCAAAGCGGAGATGATTTTATTTTAAAGCAGATGCACAGACCTTATACCAACGCATTTTTCAGAACGCTGATTACCAAAATTCATGAGATGATGCCTGATGCGGCCATTGGTGTGGACACGCTTATCGGATTTCCGGGCGAAACCGAGCAGGCTTTTGAAAATACATATGCGACCATAAAAGACCTGCCTGTGACTTACCTGCATGTTTTCCCTTTTTCATCCCGTGAGGGAACGCCTGCAAGCACTTATCCGAACAAGGTTCCGTCAAAGGTGATCAAGACACGATGCCAGAAGATGCGAACACTTGGAAATGCCAAAAAAAATGAATTTTACAGAACAGTTGTGGGAAAAAGCGCTGAGGTTCTTATTGAAAGCAAAAGAGATAAATCTTCGGGTCTTTTAAAGGGAAGCACGTCAAATTATATCCCTGTTCTGGTGAATGGCGGAGATGAATTGAAAAATACTCTTGTCAGCGTCAGGATTGAAGAAGTGGATGATAAAAACAGGGTGCGGGCTGCTATCTGACCAAGCTGATGCTGACGGACCAGAGTGCCGAAGGAAACCCTCCGAGGACTTCGGCGAGTTTAGCTGAGTCGTTTTAAAAGCCTCGTCGGAGGTCTCATGTCACTTGTCAGAATCAGCGTAGTCGGGCAATACGCTCAGGCTGGATAACAGGCATAATTTTCATTAAAAAACTTGTTTTTTAAATGAAAATTATGTATAAAGCTTCGTAAACGAATTGAAAGCGAATTTTTTGGCCAACGATTTGTTGGAATCACCTAAAAATAAGTACCTGATCAAAATTTTTTATACATATTTTTTCTGTGAACCACGGAGAAACCCGGCTTTTTCCTTCACACGCGGCGGCTCATTCCGGGAAAAAAGCCGGGTTTCTTTCCCGTGCGAATATCGAAAACTTATGGTTAGATACTTATCTGTATGCAGATGCTTTTTGCATAAATTAAAGCGGAGGCTGCCGAACCAATCATTCCAGCAGGCGGCGTTATCCGAGTTCAGTAAGAGGAGGTAAAAAAATAATGTTTTGTTCCGTATGCAGATTATGTTTTTCAATTCTTGTCGTCGCAGGTCTGATGATTTTATCAGACCCCGCACTGGCTCAGGATTTCCCATCCACAAAAACGGTGACAGTGATAGGGACCAGTCCGATCCGGGGGCAGAATGTGGCAAAAGCAAGGGAACAGGCCATCTCAGACGCACTGGCTTCCGCGGTTGATCTGGCGGCATTGAATATTTTACCTTCTGATATTTTTTCAAATAATTTTGAGATATTAAATGAAATTTTGTGTGATCATCCGGACAAATTTGTTCGAAATTACAAAGTGCTGGCAGAGTCTGATACCGGAAAGACATACCGGATAATGCTGGAGACAACTGTTCAGACTGACAGAATCGAAGCACAAAAAAGACAGTTGGCGGCCATTGATATGACAGCCCGTAATGATGTAAAAAAGCCCCTCAATGTCTTGTTTCTCATTGCGGAACAGAATCTGAATAATTCGCCGCAATATTGGTGGGGGGAAAATATGACCCGGCCCGATGCTTTTTCAGAAAAAGCCATGGCCAAGATAATGGAAAAAAAAGGATTTATTGTCGTACCCCACGGATACAGGGTTTCCGATACAAAGCTGAATACATCCCTAGGTTATAAACCGGACCTTGACAATCAGGAGGCGATGAATATTGCAAAGCGTTTGCAGGCAGATGTGGTCATTGTGGGGAAATCCATTGTGTATAACGTCTCAAACACATCATCATTCAGCGGGACGGTGTCAGCCCGTGCCATTCGGACAGATACGGGCGAAGAAATCACGTCCACGCTTCAGACTTCCGTAAAAGTAAGCGCAGATGAAATATCAGGTGCCAGAGACGCGCTTTCATCATCCGGCACCCTTGCAGGCAAAGAACTCTCTTCACAGATAAGCGCTGCCTGGCACAAGTCTCCGACAATAGCAGATGTGCGGAAAACAGAACCGTGGAAGCCAGCAGATGTGCGGAAAACAGAACCGTGGAAGCCAGCAGATGTGCGGAAAACAGAACCGTGGAAGCCAGATATACGCCAGAGCCGGTCACAAGAAAAAAAAACAGACTTGCTGGAGCTTATTGTCAGCGGAACCAGCCAGCTGGGAAATTTCATAAAATTCCGCAGGACACTTACTGAAATACCGGAAGTCGAAAAAATACAGATCCGGGAGATGAAATCAGATGAGGCGACCATTCATGTCAGCTTTCAAGGAAATACCGGAGCGTTTGAAGATGCACTGAGATCAAAAACCTTTGAGCTGTTTCGCACCAAATTTTATCGTGTATCAGATGATATCCTGAGAGTCGAACTTATTTCCAAATAATAGTCATGAACCAACGGTCACAATGAAACATAAAAGTGGAAACCGGAATCTTTTAATTATCAATTATCAGCAGATGGAAATTTCAGACGTATCTTGTTGGCATGTCAGGCGGATTCGGGACGCGAAGCGTCCGCACTGCATTCCCACGCAAAGCGTGGGAACGAGATGGTTAAAAATTTTTTCTGGCTGCTGATTATCAATTGTCAATTATCAATTATCAATTATCAATTATAATCAATGCCTATAAATATTCCCAATATTATATCAATTATCAGGATACTCCTGACACCTGTTTTTGTTATCTGTCTGATGAGGGGTCTGTTTTTCCCCGCACTTTTAGTCTTTGCTGTTGCGGGAATCAGTGACGCCCTGGACGGCCTTATTGCAAGATGTTTTAACCAGCGTACCGTATTAGGCGCATATCTTGATCCGATTGCAGACAAGATACTTCTCATGTCTGCTTTTGTCAGTCTGGCTGTTCTGAAGATCGTGCCTGGCTGGCTCACGGTCATTGTCATCAGCCGGGATATTATCATCGTGATCGGATACGCTGTTCTTGAAATTACAGGTACACGGGACAAGATTGAAATAAAACCGAGCCTTGTCAGCAAATGTACCACCTTTGCCCAACTGTTAACCATTTTTTTTGTCCTTCTGAACCCGGGTATATCAACCCCTCTTGCCATTAAGAGATTATACTGGGTCACGGCCGGCTTAACCATAGCCTCTGGTTTGCATTACATTTACATCGGTATGAAAAGCCTTCACCATGCGGCCGATGACAAATGAGCGTTTACAAATCACAAATCACAAATTAAAAATCACAAATCACAAGCATGAAACTACTCATTATTTATCCATATTGTCTTGAAGCCAGGGTTCACGAGGAAGACATCAGTATTGTTCCTATGGGGGCTTACTATGTGGCCGCGCTTCTCATGGAAAATCATTATGATGTTGAAATACTGAACTGGTATAATTTCAGCAGGGAAGACCAAAGAATAAAAGACATTCTGGCAGAGAAGAAACCGGATGTGATCGGATTTTCCGTCCTGCACGCAAACCGATGGGGCGGCATTGAAATTGCCCGGATGGCAAAGCAGGTGAACCCGAATGTGAAAATTGTTTTCGGCGGGATCGGCGCCACTTTTTTATGGGAACATTTTCTGACACATTTTAAAGAAATTGATTTTGTTGTTATCGGAGAAGGAGAACACGCGTTCTTAAATCTTGTAAAATGTATTGAAAATAAAGATCATGAACAGATTGAAAAGATCAGGGGAATTGCTTTCAAAAAAGAGGACAAGGTTGTAAAAACAGCGTCTGCCGAATTTATTCATGATCTTGATGAATTGCCCATTCCTGCAAAATATTTTACCTATCAGCATGTGGCCCTGACCCGGGGATGCCCTGGAAATTGCACGTTTTGCGGGTCTCCCCAGTTCTGGGGGCGTAAAGTCAGGTTTCACTCTTCTGATTATTTTGTTGATCAGTTGGAGCTTCTTTACAAAAGGGGCGTTGGTTTTTTCTACTTTTCTGATGACACATTCACACTGAAAAAAGATCGGGTTATTGAAATTTGTAAAAAAATCATTGAAAGAAATATTAACATCAGCTGGGCGGCAATTTCCCGCGTTGATCATATCAGCGAAGATATATTATACTGGATGAAAAAAGCAGGGTGTATCCAAATCAGTTATGGCGTGGAAAGCGGTTCGGAAAAAATAAGAAAGCAGCTGAACAAGAATATTAAGACCGATCAGATCAAAAAAGCCTTTTCACTGACAACTGCTTATGGCATTTTGGCCCGGGCTTATTTTATTTACGGATGTCCCGGGGAAAGCTGGGACACCATCCAGGAGACTATTGACCTGATAAATGAAATAAAACCCCTGAGTGCCATATTTTACATTCTTGACATCTTTCCGGGAACTGCCCTTTATGCTGATTTTAAGAAAAGAACTAAGGAAAATTTTCCTTTCACTGAAGGGGATAGGGGAAACTTTGATGATATATGGCTGAAACAAATTGAAGATATACTCTATTTTGAAAGTGATCCCCATTTGTCTCAGGAAATTATTCTGGCTTATGGAAAAAAACTCAGAACCACCTACTATGAGAGTCTTTATCGCTTTGCTGATGAGATTGAACTGACAGATAATAAAGAATTATATATGACCCATTCTGATTTTCTTTCCAAGCTCGGAATGACATTCACTCACGGAGATTACTCCCAAATTGAAGCGATTAAACATAAAGACAAGATTGCAGAGAGATTATACCAGAAATCATTAACATATTATCCTGATCATCGGGCTTATCTGGGACTGGGCATTATTAAGCAGAAAAACGGAGAGTATGAAGAATCTGTCAGCATTCTCTCCAAAGGCATTGAATATTTCCCTGACAGCGAGCCATTGCATATGTGTTCAGGGATCAGCTACATGAATTTGGGAAAATACGCGGAAGCGCTTCCCTATTTTCTGAAACTCCGACATTCAAAAGACGCTGCCTACTATATCGAACAATGCCATAAAGCATTAAAAAATACCTGATTGTAACGGATTTGGGGGATGCCCGGGGTTTTTTCCGCGGTATCGGGCAATATGACAGCGGACAGGAGGATGAGACGGATGTCCCGGCCCGGAATATCCGGTAAATCCTTAAATCCGATGTCATATTCGCGGGCCTCCCCCGAATCCGTTATAATCAGAAAAATACATAATGCGACAAATATGCACCTAACACCTAACACCTGACACCTGACACTTAACACCTAATACCTGAACACCTAACACCTAACACCTAACACTTAACACCCAACACCTGACACCTAACACTTAACACCTAACACCACCTATATATGTCTCTATATTCATACAAAGCAACAGATACTTCCGGCAAAATCATTAAGGGAACCCTTGAAGGCACAGATGAAAAAGGAGTGGCAGGCAAGGTCCAGGATATGGGCTATATTCCCATAAACATTCGTCTGGCTGGCAGGACCTCGGGCAACGGTGCTGAGGGCATGTTCACAGGCAACCTGAATGTTCTTTCTTTTGCCACAAGAATTTCAACCAAAGATGTCATGCTTTTCACGCAGGACCTTTCCGCCTTGCTGGAGGCGGGGCTTCCTGTGGACAGGGCTTTGTCCATACTCGGCAATGTGACGGAAAAAGAGAAATTCAGGAAAATTATCCGGGAAGTGTTAAAGTCTGTTGAGGGCGGGAGCTATCTGTCGGACGCCATGGCAAAATACCCTCATGCGTTTTCAACTTTTTATGTGAATATGATACGAGCCGGAGAAGCCGGGGGGGTTTTGGATGCTGTCCTGGGAAGACTGGGAATATTTTTGGAAAGCGCTCAGGATATCAGTGATTATATAAAATCTGCCCTGATTTATCCTGTTTTTCTGGTTTTTGTGGGAGGCATCTCAATCATTATCCTTATGACCTTTGTGATTCCGAAATTTTCCATTATTTTTTCTGATATGGGCCAGGCCATTCCCCTGTCAACACAGATATTACTCGGACTGAGCGAGGGCCTGAGAACATACTGGTGGCTTATCATCGGAACCATGAGTCTTGCTTATTTCTTTTTACAGCAGTATGCGAAGACCCCGGGCGGGCGTTTAAGGATGGATACCTGTAAAATTAATTTTCCCATAGGTGGTGAACTGGTCAGAAAAGTAGAAGTGGCCCGGTTCGCCAGAACACTGGGAACCCTGGTCAAAAGCGGTGTGCCTATTTTGCAGGCGCTTGATCTGGTTAAGGACATTATCGGCAATCAGGTGATAGCAGGATCAATGAAAAAAATTCGTGAACGAGTCAAAGAAGGGGAAAGACTTTCAAAGCCCCTGGAAGATACCGGAATTTTTCCTTCCCTTGCAGTTCAGATGATCACGGTGGGCGAAGAATCAGGACGACTTGATGAAATGTTGCTGAGAGTTGCGGACAATTACGAAAAAGTTGTAAGAAATATGGTAAAAAGATTTATCAGCCTTCTTGAACCGGTCATGATTCTTATTATGGGAGTTGTGGTGGGATTTATCATTATATCCATGCTCATGGCCATATTCAGTATGAATGAAATTCCATTTTAACTGAAAGAGTAAAAACGCTTCCGATTTTTATGGTGACACTTCTTATCTATCTTCAGGGCTTGTTTTCCATCAACCCATTTTAGCCCATAAGTACCTGATCAAAAATTTTTTATATATCTTTTTTTTGCGAACAGCGGAGAAACCCGGCTTTTTCCATTATGGGCAGCGGATCCTTCCGGTAAAAAAGCCGGGTTTCTTCCCCGGGAATATATCGAAAACTTATGGTTAGGTACTTATGATCCTTCGGAGAGTTTCCCCGGCCTCGCCAGAGCTTCAAGGTGGTCTTCCGTCAAAATCAAAGCGGGCAGGGTTTTAGGCATTCGTCCCCAATATTTATCTGTTTACACCTTGAATCTGATTTAAAAAGATGATAATAAAACTCAGTTTAGTTACAGGTTTCCAAAAATTAAAATCCGCAACCGTCTGAAGGGGCAATTCCCCTGTGGCTTCCCCTGTTTTTTCAAAAGGGAAAAATGATAATGGGACAATATGAAATTTTATTGGTAGATGATGATCCTCTGATCCTCAAAATGACAGACGAGTTTCTTAAAAGTCAGGGATATGACATTACAGCAGTTTCCGACGGCGCTTCAGCCATTGAGGTGACAGACCAAAAAAATTTTGATCTGGTACTCACGGATTTGGTCATGGAGCCAGTTGACGGATTAAGTGTTCTCAGGCATGCAAAAAAGCGGAATCCCGAAACCATGGTCATTATTATGACCGGCTTTGGTGATATGGACTCCGCAATTCATGCGCTCAGGCTTAATGCAGATGATTATATACTTAAACCCTGCGAACTGACGGAAATCTGCGCCAGAGTGTCCATATGTCTTGATAAGCTGAAGCTCAGGCAGAAAATCAGAACAGATCGGGAAAAACATTATGAATCCCTCTGCAAAGCACATGAAAATCTGGAACTCAAAGTTGAACAACGTACCGCTGAATTAGTGAGAACAAATGATCAGTTGAAACGTGAGATAGAAGAGCGAAAGCGCATGGAAAAAATTCTGTCCATGTATGAACTTATTATTTCAACGATCAGGGACAAGATGGCTTTTATTGACAGAAACTATATTTATCGGACGGTAAATAATGCCTACACAAAATATCATAACAAACCCAAAGACAAAATTGAAGGCCATTCCGTTGCAGAACTATTAGGAACAGAAATATTTGAAAATTCTGTGAAAGACTATCTTGACCGTTGTCTTGCCGGTGAAGAAATTCATTATCAGGAATGGTTTGTTTTCGCTGACGGGAAACCGAGGTTCATGGATGTGGGCTATTATCCGTTAATTGAGAACGGCGGTTCTGTTTCCGGTGTGGCTGTGAGTTCACGTAACATCACAAATATCAAACAAACAGAAGAAATGCTGCGAAAACGCACACAAGAGCTGAGTGAGCGGGTCAAAGAACTGAACTGCCTTTACTGTATTTTTAAGCTTCTTGAAAAAAAAGATGTCCCGCTCAATGAAATGCTTCAGGAGATAGTCAGTCACATTCCCTCTGGCTGGCAATATCCGGAAAAGACTTGCACACGCCTTATTTTGGAGGGTCAGGAATTCAAAACTGAAAATTTCACAGAAACCGCCCATAGGCAATATTGTAATATTCATATAGGTGGTCAGCAGATCGGGGTTTTAGAGGTCTGTTATCTTGATGAAAACCTGGAAAAAGATGAATGCCCTCTTTTAAAGGAAGAACAGAATTTAATCTCCGCTATTGCCGACCGGCTGGGAAAAACCATCGAACACAACCGGGCAGATGAAGCCTTGGAACGTATGAATGAACAATTGTTGGCAGAGCATTATCAGAGAAAAGAATTGTCAAAAAGACTGATTGATTTGCTGGAAAAAGATCGTAAGAATGTGGCCATGGAGCTTCATGACCAGATCGGACAGACATTGACGTCCCTTAAAATATGCCTTGAACTGGTCAGGAATGTAAAAAATAATCGTACTGAACTGGAAGCCGGGATAAAAAATGCAAAAAACAAAGCAAGCCAGGCCATAAGGGAACTCAAGAACATCTTTCACGGACTGAGGCCCGCCATGCTGGATACGCTGGGGCTGGTCCCTGCTCTTCGGGAACTTTTCAATGAGATTGAAAATCAGACTGAGATTGAAATCCGTTTTTTTTACAGCAAAAATTTTCCAAAGCATTTTGACAAAAAGCAAGAAATTGCACTCTACCGCATTGCCCAGGAAGCCCTTAACAATGCGGTGAAATATGCCAAAGCCAAAGAGGTCTTTGTAAATCTGATCCTTAAAAATCAGAGCATTTCGGTGAGTATTGAAGATGACGGGATTGGCTTTGATCCTGAAACGGTCATGGCGGATCAGAAAAAAGGCAAACGATTAGGGCTTGTTTTTATGCGGGAAAGGGTGATACAACTTAACGGAGAATTCCAGATTGAATCACGTGAAGGAGGGGGCACGCATTTGCTGGCAGAAATACCTCTGTAAAACATTTCGAATTTCAAATGGGGAATCCATTTATGCCTAAAACCAAAATTCTTATAGCAGATGATCATCGGGTAGTCATAGAGGGGATCAAAAGCACCTTGCGGGAATATCAGGAATTCGAAGTGGCAGGTGAGGCCCTTAATGGCAGAGAAGCTGTGAAGCTTGCGGAATCTCTGATGCCCAAGATTGTCATCACAGATATTTCCATGCCTGATTTGAACGGCCTGGATACCACATTGCAGATAAAAAAAATATCTTCTGATATTCGGATTATCATTTACACCATGTATTCGGACAGAGAATTTATTATTGATCTTTTCAAAGCAGGCATATCAGCTTATGTTCTGAAAGAAGACCCCATTTCAGAACTGATATTGGCGATCAAAGCGGTGAACGGAGGCGGTACTTATTTCAGCACAATGGCCCCCACGATTCTGTTAAGACATATAAAAACCCTGGAAGAAGGTAATATCGAAGAAAATATTTTTAAAATTCTCAGCCTGCGTGAGCGGGAAGTGTTTCAGCTTCTGGCTGAAGGAAATTCCACGAAAAATATTGCTCATAAATTGTGCATAAGTCCAAAAACAGTGGAATCTCATAAATATAATATTATGGCAAAACTGGACCTTGAATCCATAGCTGATCTTATCAGACTGGCTATCAGAAAAAAAATTATTCCGCTTTGATCTGAATGATTCATAAAAGCCGTTTTTGCTGTAAATTATGCCAATCCGAAAACTGAATTTCTGAGTCTTTTTTTCTGTATCTGTTTATTTATCAGCAGGATAAATAATTTTCTCTGAAATATTGTGAATAATACAGATTTAATCAGAGGTTCTTTTTCTCAGCGCTCAGTTTTTGAGCTTCAATCATATTTAAGAAATCTTCGGGACAAAATCAGGATTTTCCCTATGGAAAATATTTTTTTGCTTTGATATATTTCTTTTTTTGACGATGCTATGTTATTTATAGCTTCATGAAAATGGGAATTGAAAATTGAAAAATTCCGGTCTCATTTTCATATTTCGTCGTGACTGACAGGTTATATCTGTTTATATGAAACTGAAAATTAAAAAACTTCTGATGACCATTTTCATGTTTCATTGCGACCGCCAGGTCATGGTCGTTTAAAAAATGTTTTCAGAAATGTTCCCCCGGGAGGATTCCTTCGGGAGAGGGCGTTCTGATACCCTGAAAAACAGATAATAATGACAAATCAGCAGGAAAAGGAGAGAAATTAATGGCAACCAATTTCCGAATTTTATCTCATCGAAAAAGAAATAATCTGCATTTGAAGCTCACAGGGGATTTTGACGGATCTTCCGCGTATGAGCTGATAAACAAACTGGAAGCCAACTGCGGCAGTGTTGTCAGAATCTTCATTCACACCGGCAGCCTGAAGACTATTTATCCTTTTGGCCAGAAAGTGTTTCAAAACAAACTTTCCGTTCCCAGCAGTGAGGTCAGCAAACTTATATTCACCGGGGAAAACGGAGATAAAATATCCCCTGAAAAAGACAGATCCCTCTGACAGTCCGATTTTCACTGGTTTTATTGGGTTGAAAAGTAAAACCAATGAATCTGATTCCATCACATTAAGACGCTGGCTGTAAAAGAATTTGACCAATTATTGTATCAGAACAATAAGGGGGACCAGGCCGGACTGCTTCTTTCTGACCAAATTGGTAAAAGGTTCTCGCCGAGGAATTGTGAGCCTGACGAACAGGAACATTTATATATAGTTAAATTCCCCTGCATTTCGCTTAGTTCTGTAATGACTTTGAATTTAAAACAATTTTTGAATAATGTTTTGCATAATCAGAATTTGATACTGACAGATTCAGGTGATTATGAACGACAGGCGAAATGCAGGGCATATATAATTAAGGATATTTTTCCTGATTGTTTTGCCACACCATATTATGATATTTGTTAAGTAATAATGATTAAATAATCATTTAAAAACATACAAAGCGGATAACACACAGCGTAACCTGCTATCAGGAATCAGAGAGCGGCCTTGTTCACAGAGGAGCGGAGGGACTGCGCTGAATTTTGTGCATCTGCGCTTTTAACGGACTTTAAAATAAAAGGGATGACATCGGACCTGTGAGATTTGCATAACAGCCCGCAGGTTTTCGGAAAGGTTTCGAAAGCTTTCCATCAGAATCGGAGAGATGAGGCATTTGTTATGTCCTATTAAGTCAGCGACCTATTTACGGATTTCTGTGCTAACCAGATGTATTTAAAAAAATCCCTTAGTTATCTTGCCGACGGCAAGGTGGAACCTATCATGAATGAAAAAATCTTAATCATAGACGATGAAAAAGATATTGTAAAATTTCTCAGTGAATTATTAGCCAGAGAGGGATTTCAGGTCAGAAACGCATTGAGGGGTGAGGAAGCCATAAACATTTTTAAGGCCGAACCTTTTGATCTGGTCATTACGGATATCAGAATGCCCGGGATGAACGGCCTGGAAGTGATGAAACAGATCAAAGCCATGGACGAAGACACAGAGGTCATCATCCTGACAGGTTTTGCCACATTTGATACGGCTATAAAAGCGTTGCGGGATGAGGGGGCATCTGATTATCTGCTCAAACCTCTTGAAAGTACGGATGAACTTTTCATTGCATTAAACCGTGCCTTGGAAAAACGGAGATTGCGCATTGAAAACAAAGCGCTTTTCAATGAACTGAAACAGTCCAAGGAAAACCTTGAAAATAAAGTCGGAAAAAGAACCCGGGATTTGGAACAGGCAAACCGTGAACTTGCGGAAAGCATTAAAAAACTGAACTGTCTCTTTGGCATTTCCGATCTTCGCCAGAAAAATAATCTTTCATCAGAAGAGATTATCCAAAGTATTGTTGATATCATTCCCCCGGCATTTCAGTACCCTGAAATCTGTTATGCACGAGTTGTTCTGGAAGGAGAGATTTTTGAAACACGCCATTCGATGGCTGACCAGCACTCACAATTTGAAAATCAGAAATCGGACAATCAGAAAATTTCTGAGATAATTATTGTTAATGGTAATAAAATCGGAAAAATAGAAGTAATTTATCTGGAAGAAAGACCGGATATCTGTCACGACCCTTTTCAAAAGGAAGAAAAAAGCCTCGTCACTTCGATTTCTGAGCGATTGGGAAGAATTCTTGAAAAAAAACGATCTGATGAAGCGCTCCGAAAAGCAAAAAATGAACTGGAACAGCGTGTGAAAGAGCGTACTGCTGATCTGGTCATTGCCAACAGGGAGCTTGAGCAGGCAATGGAAACACAGAAACGAACTCAGAAAGATCTCCTTAAAAATCAGACCATGCTCCAGTCTGTTTTTGACGGAATTCCGGATCCCCTGATAATGTTATATCCTGATATGTCTGTTAAGATCGTGAATAAAGCCGCCAAAGCCTACTATCAGATATCAGAAGAGCAAGATGTTACCGACGGTCTTTCTTACAAAAAACTGATAGAAGAACCAATAAGTTGTGAAGAATATGACATTGCTTCGGCAATTTCCGGAAGCCATGCAGTGACATTTGAAAGAAAAAGTTTTACAGCTCCTGACAAAACTGAACAGGTGGATATTTATCCTTTAAGGGAAATGGAAGAAAAAGGAGCCATTATCCGCATCAGTGACATCACAGAGGCCAAATTAATGGCAAAACTGAAAGAGGAAAAAAAAATCGCCGAAGCTGCGAATCTGGCTAAAAGTGATTTTCTTGCCAACATGAGCCATGAACTCCGGACCCCTCTGAATGCGGTTATCGGTTTTGCAGAGGTTTTGCAGGATGAGTACTTTGGGTCTCTCAATGAAAAACAGGCCGAATACATCAATGACATTCTTCAGGGCGGGAAGCATCTGCTTGGTCTGATCAATGATATTCTGGATATATCCAAGGTGGAAGCAGGCAAGATGGATATCACTCCTTCTCCGGTCTTAATAAAAGAACTGCTGGAAAGAAGCCTGATTATGATCAAGGAGAAGGCCGTAAAAAACGGAATTCACCTCAGCCTTGACATTCCGGGTGACTTGGATAACCTGACAATTATGGCGGATGAGCGAAAATTAAAGCAAATCATGTTCAATCTCCTTTCCAATGCAGCCAAGTTTACACCAAAGGATGGCTCGATTTCTGTAGAGGTAAGACAGGCAGAGAACACAGGACACGAAAAACAGAAAACAGGTGACTGGCTTGAAATTTCAGTGGAAGACACGGGTATCGGCATAAGCCCTGAGGACCATGAAAATATTTTTGATGAATTTTATCAGGTCCGTAATCCCACAGATGAAGTCCGTGCCGGTACCGGACTGGGACTGTCCCTGGCCAGGCGATTTGTAGAGATGCACGGCGGAACCATGCAGGTCAGAAGCGAAGGAAAGGGAAGCCGATTCAGCTTTGTATTGCCGCTGAATCCCGAGGCCCGGGAAGCCAGTATGACAAAAGCAGAAAATATATCTGCCATTAGTATCCAGGATGAGACCGTTCTCTCCAGTTACCTGAATATACTGATCCGTTTGTCCGGAATGTCAAACCGTTTTTTTACGTTATGCCGCCTGCATACGGAACAAAAGCTTTCAAAAGAAAAAGCAGAGGAAATCGGAAAGACACTGCAAAAAATAAAAAGAGAACATGATTTGCTGAGAATAGAACAGAGCAGCCAGCTTTACCTGATTCTTAAAGATACTGATTACAACAGAGCAAAGCTGACCTGCGACCGGCTGACAAAGAACCTTAACAGTGTGGTCAACGGACTGGATATTCATTGGTCCATTGCCACTTTTCCTGAAAATGCCCGGACCCCTGAACTGCTCTTAAATAAAGTAAATAACCAAATAACGAATGAAATTTAAAAGGTTCCGAGGATCGGAGATGAAAAAAATCATACTGATTGCCGAAGACAATCCCGTAAATCTCAAGTTGGTACGGGATATTCTCCAAGTGTCCGGGTATGTCACTTTGGAGGCGACGAACGGCAGGCAGGCAACAGAATTTGCCAGGCTTTATTCTCCGCATATGATTCTTATGGACATCCGTATGCCTGTCATGGACGGCTTTGAAGCAACAAAAATTTTAAAAGCTGATCCTAAAACCCGAAATATTCCTGTGATTGCGCTGACTTCTTTTGCCATGAAAGGGGATGAGGAAAAAATCTATGAAGCCGGATGTGACGGATATCTGACCAAACCGCTTGATACCAGAAAATTTTTAAAAAAAGTGGCTGAATATTTAAAGCCAGATTCCGCCATTCTTAAATCCTCTGCTCTCGTCTGATGTTTTTCTGTTTCAGGAATAACGAGCCAAACAAAGACCTGAGGGTTGCCAAAAAAAAATGTTCAAAGCCTTCCCGCGTCGTCAAAAATCATCTCAAATATCTTCTCATCCCTGAATTTTCTTGAAAATACATATTATCTCTGCTATTTTTATCATAAAAAAAAGTGTCAGGTGTCAGGTGTTAAGGGAGTTCCCAAAAATTAATATACCTGTGAACGGACACTCCCCTGACTCCCATCAAGGGAAGTGCCGAACGGACCCGGAGTGCAAAAATTTTATTTTCGCACTTGCGAAAAAGCATTTTTCGCACTCCGGAGAGTTGACTTAGGCAATTGCGAACGGATCCGGAGTGCAAAAATTTTATTTTTGCAATTGCGAAAAAGCATTTTTCGCACTCCGGAGAGTTGACTTAGGCAATTGCGAACGGACCCGGAGTGCAAAAATTTTATTTTTGCAAGTGCGAAAAAGCAATTGCGAAAATTTTATTTTCGCACTCCGGAGAGAACACCGGAAAATCTGTTCAGCCCTCAGTCACCAGTATCGGAGGGAGGCAATGCTGCTGACAGGCTGCTCCGAACGGATCCGGAGTGCAAAAATTTTATTTTTGCAAGTGCGAAAAAGCAATTGCGAAAATTTTATTTTCGCACTCCGGATAGAACACCGGAAAACCTGTTCAGCCTTAAATCAACAGTATTGGAGAGGGGCAGGCAATGCTGCTGACTCAGGCAATTGCGAACGGACCCGGAGTGCAAAAATTTTATTTTTGCAATTGCGAAAAAGCATTTTTCGCACTCCGGAGAGTTGACTTAGGCAATTGCGAACGGACCCGGAGTGCAAAAATTTTATTTTTGCAAGTGCGAAAAAGCAATTGCGAAAAAGCATTTTTCGCACTCCGGAGAGTTGACTTAGGCAATTGCGAACGGACCCGGAGTGCAAAAATTTTATTTTTGCAAGTGCGAAAAAGCAATTGCGAAAATTTTATTTTCGCACTCCGGATAGAACACCGGAAAACCTGTTCAGCCTTAAATCAACAGTATTGGAGAGGGGCAGGCAATGCTGCTGACTCAGGCAATTCCGAACGGAGCCGGAGTGCAAAAATTTTATTTTTGCAAGTGCGAAAAAGCAATTGCGAAAATTTTATTTTCGCACTCCGGAGAGAACACCGGAAAATCTGTTCAGCCTTAAGTCACCAGTATCGGAGGGGGGCAATGCTGCTGACAGGCTGCTCCGAACGGACCCGGAGTGCAAAAATTTTATTTTTGCAAGTGCGAAAAAGCAATTGCGAAAATTTTATTTTCGCACTCCGGATAGAACACCGGAAAACCTGTTCAGCCTTAAGTCAGCAGTATCGGAGGGGGGCAATGCTGCTGACAGGCTGCTCCGAACGGAGCCGGAGTGCAAAAATTTTATTTTTGCACTTGCGAAAAAGCATTTTTCGCACTCCGGAGAGTTGACTTAGGCAATTGCGAACGGACCCGGAGTGCAAAAATTTTATTTTTGCAATTGCGAAAAAGCAATTGCGAAAATTTTATTTTCGCACTCCGGATAGAACACCGGAAAATCTGTTCAGCCCTCAGTCACCAGTATCGGAGGGGGGCAATGCTGCTGACAGGCTGTTCCGAAAGGATCCGGAGTGCAAAAATTTTATTTTTGCAATTGCGAAAAAGCATTTTTCGCACTCCGGAGAGTTGACTTAGGCAATTGCGAACGGAGCCGGAGTGCAAAAATTTTATTTTTGCAATTGCGAAAAAGCATTTTTCGCACTCCGGAGAGAACACCGGAAAATCTGTTCAGCCCTCAGTCACCAGTATCGGAGGGAGGCAATGCTGCTGACAGGCTGCTCCGAACGGACCCGGAGTGCAAAAATTTTATTTTTGCAAGTGCGAAAAAGCAATTGCGAAAATTTTATTTTCGCACTCCGGAGAGAACACCGGAAAATCTGTTCAGCCCTCAGTCACCAGTATCGGAGGGGGGCAATGCTGCTGACAGGCTGTTCCGAACGGAGCCGGAGTGCAAAAATTTTATTTTTGCACTTGCGAAAAAGCATTTTTCGCACTCCGGAGAGTTGACTTAGGCAATTGCGAACGGATCCGGAGTGCAAAAATTTTATTTTTGCAAGTGCGAAAAAGCAATTGCGAAAATTTTATTTTCGCACTCCGGATAGAACACCGGAAAACCTGTTCAGCCTTAAATCAACAGTATTGGAGAGGGGCAGGCAATGCTGCTGACAGGCTGCTCCGAACGGACCCGGAGTGCAAAAATTTTATTTTTGCAAGTGCGAAAAAGCAATTGCGAAAATTTTATTTTCGCACTCCGGATAGAACACCGGAAAACCTGTTCAGCCTTAAATCAACAGTATTGGAGAGGGGCAGGCAATGCTGCTGACTCAGGCAATTCCGAACGGATCCGGAGTGCAAAAATTTTATTTTTGCAAGTGCGAAAAAGCAATTGCGAAAAAGCATTTTTCGCACTCCGGAGAGTTGACTTAGGCAATTGCGAACGGACCCGGAGTGCAAAAATTTTATTTTTGCAATTGCGAAAAAGCAATTGCGAAAAAGCATTTTTCGCACTCCGGAGAGAATACCGGAAAAATTCTGCTGAGTTGCGGTTGCAAACCCGTCCCGCAAAAAAACATCCGAAACATTCACACACGGTGATTTGGTAAAATATTTCGAACGGGGTTGCAAACCCTGTCCTGCAAAGTTATGACCGGAAGGTCATGGCTGTTATTTAATTCGTTTGGTTTATTGGAAAGGATGCCAACTTGATACAATCAAAAGCCCTTGAGGCTAATCTGGCCAGTTACCATGTCGAGGTTACCATAGATTCCAAATATCTGGTCCTGCAAGATATTATGTCCGGCTATTATGGCATTATGGAGGGACTGAACACCTTTCTGGCAGAACTCTCCCATCCTCATAAAAACTGGCAATTCATTGTAAAAGAAGCCAGAAAATATTCCCTGGATTATCTTCATCTTTTCAGAAAACATCCCAAAGGGAATGATGCTGCCCGGCTTTTTGTTGATATTTTTATCAATGCCATTGAAGAAGCAAACACTGACACAGATGTCAAATCAGATGCCGCGGATAACCTTCTTCTTTTCTTAGAGCATATCATAAAGGAAGCCGGAACTGAAATTGAAAAATTCATACAGCTGACTGATGAGTCTTTTGATCGTATAAGAATGCTGGATGACAGCCATTTTTTCTTGTTCGTCAAAAGTTTCTACCAAATAAAAAAGCTCACAAAAGCCCTTTTCACGGCTGTAAGCAATCCTCAGCTTTCAGGCTTCGGCCTTCGCTCCTCTGTCTTGCTCCTTGTGAAATATTATAAACACACATATGCTTACTGGCTGAACCAGGAAGACCCCTGGCAATGGTTCGAAGAAGAAGCAGAGAACGGTTTGAAACCGCTTACCCCCGAAGCCCGGAAAACATTAAATGAATTTTTTAAAAACATATCCCACGAACAAATCAGCAAATGGAATTCGAAAATTTTGAATTTCGAATCTCAGATATCAGATATCAGATATCAAATCCCAAATCCCAAATCCCTGGAATTTCCGGGCTACAATCAGATTGTCGAAGTTTATCGGGACATGCCGGGCAGACTTCTTGATGCAGGAGGGAGAAACGGACAGGGCAAGGGCTGGAAAGTGATATTCCTTTTCCATATCATGAGTATCTCCGGGCTTTCAATGATACACGAAGAAGCATTAAGAGATATCAACAGAACACTGAGCTGGCTCATCAGCCACGAACGTCATCTGAATATTGAAAAAATTATACGAAAGACATTTTCCATTTTAAAGGAGCGAATCGCGGAATTTCCGACCACTGCGCTGAACTGTGTTCTGAATATGGGAAAAGGGGTGTCTGAGACCGATGAAAGCGACCTTATCAATCTTTTTATTAATTCGGTGATTGACCTGGGGTTTCAGTCGCCAATGATCAGGGGGGTCGGAAACGACTGGCAGATAAAAGTCAATACAGCCCATCTTCAGAATATAAAAATATGGCTTCAGCTGATCGAACTTAACCCCAAATACTCGACCCGCCTTCTTTCCTACCTGATCATCCATCTTTCGTTGTGCGGGGTCTTTATCAGGGATACGGATCTTTTTCCCAGGGATGTCACCCGGCTTTTAAACAGCGATATAAAGCCTGTTTATAATCTTGTGAAACAACTGGCGAAACTTTTTCCTGTTTATTTTAATGATATCGGTGCAGAGGGAAAATTAAGGGACATATCCACACAGATTGATGAGATAAGCCACCGAAAAGATATTCTTATCCATTTTTTGAGAAAACAGATCCATGTTGAAAGCAGCAATCGGATCATCGGCTTTATGGAAGCTGTTTTTTATTTCTGGATTTCCGGAGAAAAAAAGCCGCTTGAATCCTTTGTGCCGCCAAGTATCTACGAGCAGATTGATAGCAACGGGCCTTATACTGAGGGGATTCACAAGATATTATCCTGCCTTGATGAAAAAATACCCGGATTGCCCGAGGGGTTTCTTACAATAAAACAGGAGGAACTTAAAAATCTGTTTAAAGATATTGAAGACGTATCTGATGAGGATTTGGAAAGGGCGGAACTTGCCGTATCTTTATACAAATTATTGTGCCAGAAATATGACCTTGTCAGCTATTCCAAGATAGGCACCGAACCGGAAAATTATTTTTCTCTGCCGAGATCCGAAGCCTTTCCCGCGATGAACAAGCTGAAAGACGCACTGGCTGAAGCAGCCCGGCCCAAGGTCAGTTTTAAAAGAACAATTCTTAAACTGCTCAATTATCTTGAACTGTTAAAAAATCTGATTCTGTCCCCCCAATCTTATGAAATCAGAGAAGATATTTATAAAAAACGACATTTTACCGTGGACATCCCTTCCATGTACGGCAGTTATCATGAAATGAAATTTGACGCTCTCGGTCTCACGTTCCGAATCGAAGCGCTTGTGAATGTTCTTTTCGAAGAGCTGAATGAAAATATTGACCTTTCCCTGATTACCAAAGCAACATCGCATGAGATTTTCGCCCGCCTGAGCTTATTTAACAGGGCATTGAAACTGGATGGCATTTCAACGGTTGAAATTGAACGCCAGCTTGATTTTCTGGCGCATTCAATTGAGGTCAGAGGCTTCACCTTTACGCAGTACCTTGATATTTTTAAAGGGTTTGCCAGGGCCGTCAAAAATATCATCAATGATTATTTTAACAATATCCACGAAGAAAATCTGACCCGAATTCTTTCCCGGATACCGGCTGAGGAGATATTGCCCAAATATCTTCCCCGGAATGACAATCAGTTGTCAGAGGCCGATGAGGAGTCTTTGCCCATCAGCGAAAAAATGAGGCACAGGGTGTCGGAAATTTTCTCCCGGGAAAAAATCGCACATTCGCTCGGACTCCAGCAGCTGGATGTATTTCTGAGTCGAATCCTCAGCACCCTTTTCCGGCAGGCAGACAAACTTCCCGATGATCAGCTCCAGCAGCTGCTTATCTACGATCCCCAGAGCGCAATGATGCTGATTGACCACGAAGCTGCCAGCACCGGCATCATTTATCTGGGCAACAAGGGACTGAATCTGATTAAATTACAGAACTACGGGCTGCCCGTGCCTCCGGGTTTTATCATTACCACTGAGGTGTTCCGTTTCAGAAAGATGATCGAAAACTATCGGCCGGCCGAACGGAATTTCAGAGAACAGGTCGCGAAGCAAATTTCGCTTCTGGAAAAAATTACAGGCAAGAAATTCGGGTATCCGGCAAATCCGCTGCTTTTTTCCGTGAGAAGCGGCTCCTCCATATCACAGCCCGGAATGATGGATACATTTCTTAATGTAGGGATTAATGAAAAGATAACGGCCGGCCTTGCCGCTCAGACCGGCAATCCGTGGTTTGCCTGGGATAATTACCGCCGGTTTCTGCAATGCTATGGGATGTCATATGATCTTAAACGAGATGATTTTGATGCAATTATCAGCGAGTTCAAGAAAAAACTGGGCATTCCTTATAAAAGAGGTTTCACCGGAGAACAAATGAAAACAGTGGCCATGGCCTACAAAGAGATGATAAGAGCCTGGGGCCTTGAGATTACAGAGGAGCCTTTTGAACAATTGCTCACCACCATAAAAAAAGTCTTCAATTCCTGGGAATCCTCCAAAGCAAAGACGTATCGCAAGATCATTGGAATATCAGATGACTGGGGCACGGCGGTTACAGTTCAGTCCATGGTTTTTGGCAATCTTTCCCGCCAATCCGGTACCGGCGTGATTTTTACCCATAATCCCAGATGGTCAGGAGAGGTTTTAAGGTTATGGGGGGATTTTACCATCGGAAATCAGGGCGAAGATGTGGTGGCCGGCCTGGTTACGACTCTGCCAATTTCAATTTTTCAGCAGGATATTGAAATGAGGGATACTGATACCACCCTTGAATCTCATTTTCCGGAAATTTACGAAGCGCTCAAAGCATGGGCCAATAAACTGATTTATAAAAAAGGCTGGAGTCCCCAGGAAATGGAGTTTACATTTGAAAGCCCTTCGGTAAAAGACCTCTATCTGCTTCAGACCAGGGATATGGCCATTCGGGAAAGAAAAAAGGTTTTTACCTTTGATCCTGATGAAATTGCAGTGAAGCGGGCGTTGGGAAACGGTGTGGGCGTCAGCGGCGGCGCAATGAGCGGACGGGCAGTTTTCACGCTGGAGGATATCGGCATATGGAGAGTGCTGGAACCGGAAACCTCCCTGATTCTTCTCCGGGGAGATACGGTCCCGGATGATATCCGGGAGATTCATGCGGCTGACGGTCTGCTTACCGCACGGGGAGGACTGACGTCCCATGCGGCTGTCGTGGCGCATAATCTGGGCAAAACCTGCGTCGTGGGATGCAGAAAACTCGTGTGCAATGAAAAAGAAAAAACCGGTTTCCTGGGCGATATTATTATAAAAACAGGTGACTACATCAGTATTAACGGTCGGGAAGGCTCTGTTTATGAAGGACTTATGAAAGTGAGAACTAAGAATTGAGATGTGAGATGTGAGAAGTGAAGAGCAGGAAGTGGGAAATGACCAATGACAAACAAAAGGGAGGTTTTTGATGGCTGCTCAAATGAACCCTGAAAGCAAAAGCAGGTATGGTATGGTAATTTCCATAAATGATGGGTGCTTGGATTTTAGAGTTAAATTGTCTTGGCGTTGGATCCTAATAATAATCGGTACGATAGCATCAAGTCCGGCTATCGCTAAAATAGTAACCAAATTGCTGATAATTCAATAGATAAGGAGATGGAAAATGAAAAAGCTAGGCGTAAACGGATTTGGCAGAATCGGCAAACTGACAGTGTGGCATCATGTAGGGCGGAAATATTTTGATGAGATTGTTGTGAACGTGGGTCGCGAAGTGGGGACGTCTCTTGAGGATATCGCACATTATGTGGAAAGAGATTCGAGTTACGGCTTGCTTCGCGGATATCTGCACGGCCATAAGTCCGAGCCGGTAATTCGTGATATAGATGAAAAAAAAGGTTCAATGACGATTGACGGTACGCCTGTCCGATTTTTAAGAACCTCCAGAAACCCGGGGGAAATCGGATGGAAAGACCAGGGGGTAAAGCTGGTTGTTGACACCACAGGGCAGTTTCTTGATCCCAGTCTTCCTCCGGATCATCCCAAAGGTTCGGTCCGGGGTCATCTTGAGGCAGGCGCGGACAAGGTGGTGGTTTCAGCCCCGTTTAAAATTAAAGACAAGAAGGCAGATCTGAGCGGAAACGGACCCGGAGATGACTGGGTGACAACGGTCATGGGTATCAATGATAATGACTATGATCCCAGATGCCATAAAATCGTCTCCAATGCTTCCTGTACCACCACCTGCCTTGCTCACATGATGAAACCGCTGATCAATTTTCTGCCTCGGAAAATACTTTCTGCTTCAATGGCAACGGTTCACGCGGCCACAGGCTCCCAGCAGGTTTTGGACCGGCTCCCAAAGACCGGAGCCGGGGATCTGAGAAAAAACAGAAGCATCATGAATAACATCATCCTGACCACAACGGGCGCGGCCAAAGCACTGGCACTGGTTATTCCGGAAATGAAACATATCGGTTTTATTGCGGAGTCGGTAAGGATTCCCACCGCAACAGGCTCCCTGGTCATTCTTGTTGTGAATCTCCAGGAAGAATTATCAGGAGAATTCACAAAGCGGGAAATGATCAACGGCATATACCGTCAGGCTGCGGAAACTGACCCCAGGGGATATCTTAATTATACAGAAAAACAAAATGTCTCCTGTGATATTATCGGACTGCCCAGAGCCGCCACTGTCATAGAGGGGCACGAGACCCACACCCGAACCGCGGAACTGACCATAGATTTGGAGAAAATACCGGGAATCGAACAGGATATTATATCGTCTTTAAAAAATCGCACCATAAGGGTTCCGGTGACGCAGGCGGTGATCTACGGCTGGTACGATAATGAAATGGGAAGTTATGTGAACATGATGGGGGACAGGACCGTTACGGTGGCGGAGCATATGTGATGAACTCCTGCTGTGACAAATTTCTCTGCTTAATATTTTTTAATGAGTCAGAACACATCGCCTGAGTGAACAGAAACACTTCCGCGGGATTGACCAATTGCGCGGATCATGTTCGGGGTGACATAAGACCTCCGCTACATGAGATGTCCGAGGTTTTTAAAACCTCGGACATCTTTCACATGCTGACCTGCCCCTGGTCCGGAGCGAGAAAATCTTTTTTCGCCCTGACTTCGGAAAATGATTTTCGGGGTCAGGATGTTGCATCCGCCAGTTACGGTGTTATCGTCCTCGGAACATATTGAATGAATATCCAGGATGAATTCCAGGAAACACACAATACTTCTGGTAGATGACGCTGAAATACATCTCCATACACTCGTAGAAACCCTTGACGATGAATATGATCTTTCCGTTGTTCTCGACGGCGAAAGCGCGCTTGAACACGTCAGTTCTTATTTGCCTGATATTATCCTTTTGGACATTCTGATGCCCGGAATGGACGGCTTTGAGGTCTGTCGCCGTCTTAAAAATGACCCGGCCGAAAAAGATATCCCGGTCATTTTCCTCACTGCCCTGGGTGAGATGGAAGATAAGACCGCGGGTTTTGAAGCAGGGGCTGTTGATTATATCACCAAACCTTTTGATCCTTGCGAAGTCAGAGCCAGAGTTAAGACGCATCTGGATTTAAGGGATTCTCATAAAGAACTGAAAAAGATAAATGTGCAGCTGAATAATGAAATAATAGAGCGCAGACAGGCCGAGGCTGCCCTGCAAAAAGCCGCGGATGAATTGGAACAGCGGGTTGAGGAGCGCACTGCCGAACTGCTGAAATCCAATGATCAGCTCAGACAAAAGATAAATGAACACACGCGAACCCTGGCTTCGCTGACAGCGAGTGAAGAACGATACCGCCTGCTTACGGAGAATGTGGCTGATGGCGTTTACATTCTCGCGGAGGAAAAACTGGTGTTTGTAAATCCTGCCTTTGCTGCGATGTTTGCCTACTCTGAAAACCGCCTGATTGCTGTACAGTAGAAAGTTTTAGCTAGTAAACTGAGTAATTCGTAACCGGACAGCAATATGTTTATACCTATATATATAGTCTCATGCGGCAATGTCGGACGAAGTTTCACGACCTCTTCCCCGGATCATCCGCAAAGTTCGGTCAGCCGGAACTTTGCCGAGAGAGGACAGAAATTCCGCCTGAATGACACTCCGCACAACGCCCTCCGAGGGACAGTCGGAGGAGGCTGTTCTCAGCCAGCCTTCATATTTTCCCAACAAACTGTCTTCGGGAACAAGGTATCCCACATAATTGTTCTTCGCACGGGTGATAAGATGAACAGACTGTTCGCCGTTGTCGTTGACGGCTTCCCCGAAGGTCAGAAAAGCGGGTCCTGTGGAAAAGCAGGCGTCAAGAGTCACATAACACGGAAATCCCGTCTGTTCCGCTGTCCGGATGACAAGATTCGCCATCCGGGTCACCATGGTCGGTTCTCCTCCGATTTTTATGTCATGGCGTCTCGCACCGACTCCCTCGTGAATCTGTCCCTGAAGCGGAAGACAGAAGGTTTTTTCGGGGCGGCCGACAAGGAGGCCCGCGTATCCGAAGTGATGTCCGCTTATGTATTCGCCCCTGCCGCTGTTCTCCGAATCCTGATGCAGCGATTTCACGCCCGGCGTCTTCGACGATTCCTTCGCTATTTTTATGCCGTCTCCTATGAGAAGGGGGCGTCCGTTGAATTTGATGAGAGGATACCGGCTGACGGATGTTTTTATCCAATAATTCAGGAGTTCTTCCGAGTCCCATGAGGAAGCCCGGAAAAAGCGCGGCATCGGGTCATAACATGCCGGATCGGGCATAAGCCACCGGATTATGCTGCTTATTCCGTGATGGTCAAATCGGATTATAAGACCGAAAATAACAATCGAAAACCAGGAAAAAGCGGCATCACGGGAAAAACACTGACGAAATTCCGATATGACGGATTCAATAATACTGATCATAATAAAAACTCCTTTTATAACTGAATTTATTTTGCTATTATGATCACATCATATAATGTAGTTTCACAAAAAAATCCACCGATTTTTTTATGAATTACTCAATTTACTAGTCAGAACTTTCTACTGTCCAGTTAGAATCAGAAAAAAATATTTTTTTTGATTCTGTAACCTATTTGTAACTTTTTGCATGTTACTCAGCAATCATAAATTCTGCGGAATTTTTAACTTATTAATTAATATTCAGCAGATGGAAAAAATTTTAGCGATCTCGTTCCCACGCTTCGCGTGGGAATGCAGCGCGGACGCTTCGCGTCCTGATTTCGTTCGCTATCCGGAACGCGAAGCGTCCCGAAGGCATTCCCACACAAACCACGGGAACGAGGATGTTTATGAATTTTCCATCTGCTGATACTCGATAATCAGGTTTATTGATCCGATCCGGCAGGACCTGTCATTCCTGGTTTCGCAGGCTTCGGCGTGAGTTCAGACTTCGGCGGGTTCTGTCGGGTTGTCGAACAGAATGACAGAAAAAAATTTGATTATCGAGTGATAACTGCCCGATCAAAAATTTTTTATAAGTACCCGATCAAAAGTTTTTTATACATCTTTTTTTTCTGCGAACAGCTGAGAAACCCGGCTTTTTCCGTCACGGGCCGCGGATCTTTCCGGTAAAAAAAGCCGGGTTTCTTCCCCGGGAAGATATCGAAAACTTATGGTTAGGTACTTACATCTTTTTTTCTGTGAACGGCGGAGAAACCCGGCTTTCTCCCTCACGGGAGGCGGATCATTCCGGGAAAAAAGCCGGGTTTCTTTCTCTGGCAACTATCGAAAACTTATGGCTATGTACTTACTTATTACATGACCAAATAAATACTGACAGGCTGCCGAGATGTAAGACAATTTTTTAAATTGTTTTTCGGACAGTTTGAAAAACTGTCCTGGATGATTCTCATGTGTCCGGTTTTTCCGAATCTCACCCTTCGGAACTTATTTGGTCGGATACTATCATAAAATCATTAGTATTATTAATTACTAACATCCGGATAAAAGCAAACCCGCCGTGAACTCAGGATGGAAAGCCACTGAGTTTCATCATTGGTCTGAGGACAGATAACAGGAGCTGAAGACCGAAAAAACAATTTATTTTTTTGCTATTTTTAAAATTTTTAAGGAGGTTATTATGGATAATTTTTATCTTATCAGCATATTGGGATTGTCGCTTTCAGTTGTTTTTGCTTATGTTGCTTTCAGATCCGAACCTCAGAATACAGATATTCAGAAGCCTGCAATTCAATATTCTGTAAAAACAAAAAAGACTCCTCCCCAAAAAGAAATCTTCATTATAAAAATGATGCCGCCGTATTCTGTGCCTGAATTTGAAACCATCACAGGCGGATGGATACCCGCGAGTGAAATCGTTAACGGAGAACCCGGGATAAGTGTTTTCACCGACAGGGCAAAGGCGAAAGAATATCTTTCCGATTTGGAGCGTTCTCAGGAAGAATGCTTTGAATTCAATATCAGACCAGCGGATAAAAAATTGATCTGGTGGCTGGCAGGGGCATTTGAAATTTCCCTGATTCTTGTCAATCCGGTCAGAACGCCTTCTGATATGCTTGAGATCAGGGAGTACTACAAGTTTTAAGCAAAAAATTGGCAGAAGAGAAACCAAACATAAAAAAAGCGATCTGCTCTCCCGAACTGCGAAGAGGTTCGCGCCCCCCCTGATGCCGTTCTGATTTGAAAGGGATGCCAATTTTAAAAAAATATTTTTTTGGAGCCTGTAACCTATCTGTAACTTTTTGTGTGCTAAAGAATAATTCAGAGCAAAACATAATTCAATGTACACTCAAGGCAGGGACGGAAAGCCAGGGGTCTCGCGGGAGCGAGCCGGGTTGCCTGGAATGAAGTGATCCGGCTTTTTTATTTTACAGGGGATGCAGTGATTTCCAGTCCCGTAGGGACGACCGAAAATAGCCCGGCAATTCATTGCCGGGGGTGAGTTGAACAATATGACGAGTCCCGCAGGGATGACCGAAAATAGGCCGGGGGTGAGGTAAACAATATGACAAGTCCCGCAGGGATGACCGAAAATAGGCCGGCAATTCATTGCCGGGAAAGCTGAACAGTACGAACAAAGTCCCGCAGGGACGACCGAAAATAGCCCGGCAATTTATTGCCGGGGGTGAGTTGAACAATATGACGAGTCCCGCAGGGACGATTGAATTCACTTCATATCGGGCATCGGGAGGTAACACCATGAATTTCATAAAAAGGGGCAATCTGAAAATCCCGATACAGTACCTCCGAAGAAGCGTAAGTTCTTCGGAGGAAAATATTTACAATTGGTCTTAGTAACAACGCTGACGAATATTTGCTGGCACGGATCGCCGAAGTTACAGGAGGAGGATATTTTAAAGTATCCACAGAAGCCGCAGCGGTATATGCGATAGGTCGGCTTTACGGAAAAATTGCCCGGACCGCTCATGGAGCAGATGAACTATATGATGAGGAATTGATTATCCTCCAAGATGAGGTGATTGAAAGGGTATTTGAGATTATAAGAGGAACTCTTTCCTTTCAGCTTGAAAGGCTTATTCCGGGCAGTGACGTTGAAACATCCCTTATTCAGCCTGACGGAACTGTCATTGACAGAGCCTCTCAAAATTCTGATGTATATCATATGTTAGGCGCAACTTATGAAATATACAGGATAGACAACCCAATGCCCGGTGAGTGGACAGTGAGATTGGAGGGAACAGATACAAGTCCCGGGGGAGAGCCAACCAGCCTGAGTGTGGCAGCTGCCATGCCTGATCTTGGCGATTGTCATAGCGGAGATTACAAACCGGCAGATCATAAAATCAGTTTTTCAGAACTTCTCCGTGTTATCCAGCTTTTCAACAGTCAGTCCTATCATTGCGATTCCTGTGCGGAAGACGGATATGAGCTTGGAGATGGTGATACAAGCTGCACACCCCATGATTCAGACGACAAGAAGCTTCTCAGCTCTGTTTAAAATGACAAATGAGTTTCCAACGATGAGACTTCAGAAAAATTTGAGACCCGAAAGGCCGAACTGATGTGTTTTCAGGGGACCTGTCCTGAACATCCGGGATATGACAATTTCACAAAGCCGTTATAATCAGCCGTTTTTCATTCCGGAAAAATTTTGCCAGGATTTAATATGCCTCCGGGATCAAACACCACCTTGATTTTCTTCATCAGATGCAGTTCTGCCGAGCCGATCTCTCTGGAGATATAAGGCGATTTGGTGATTCCCACACCATGTTCGCCGGAAATGGTTCCGCCCAGTTCAAGGGTGTAATCAAACAGCGCATCAACAGCGGCATCAGCTTTCTCCAGTTCTGTCTTATTCTTTTTATCAAGCATAATATTGAAATGGATATTTCCGTCGCCGGCATGACCGAAACTCGCAATAAAAAGGCCGGTCTTATCTCTCAGTTCGCTGATTTTTCTGACCATATCCGGTATGTTGCTCCGGGGGACAACAATGTCCTCGTTGATCTTATGCGGACCATACTGAAACAAAGCAGGAGAAACAGCCCTGCGCGCTTTCCACAGATTTGCCGCGTCAGCTTTTGTTTTTGCTGTTTCAACACGCGCGGCTCCCAGGGAAAGACAAAGCAATTCCAACGCGTTTACAGCACTCGCTGTTTCTGCTTCTGTTCCGTCCACTTCGATGAGAAGCAGGGCCTCCGGTTCAGTCGGCAGACCAATGTTAAGATAATTTTCAGCGCACCGTATGGATGCATTGTCCATGAATTCAATGGTCCGGGGGATGATACGATGTCTGATGATCTCTGAAACCGTTTCCGCGGCCGCGTCTATTTTGTCAAAAAAAGCTGTGATAGTCTTTATCGTCTCAGGCAGGGGCAAGAGCCGAAGCGTCATCCGGGTAATGACACCGAGGGTTCCTTCGGACCCGGTCAGAATACGGGTCAGATCATAGCCCACAACCCCTTTGGCTGTCCGCACCCCGGTACGGATAATCTCTCCGGTGGGAAGAACCGCTTCAAGCCCCAGGACATAATCCCGGGTAACGCCGTATTTCACCGCACGAGGCCCCCCCGCGCATTCCGCGACATTTCCGCCCAGGGTTGAAAATTCGGAGCTTGCGGGATCCGGCGGATAAAAAAGCCCTTGTTGCTCAACAGCCTTATGAAAATGGCCCGTGACCACCCCGGGTTCCGCAAAAGCAATCAGATTATTTTTGTCAATATTAAGAATCCGGTTCAGGCGGGTCATCACAAGAACCACGCCGCGTCTCACAGCAACGGACCCGCCGGTCATCCCGGACCCCGCCCCCCTCGGAATGACCGCAAACCTTTCTTCATTTGCCAGTTTTAATATCTCGGATATTTGTTTGGCATTTTGCGGAAACACCACCGCGTCCGGAAGATATGCAGATGCGGCAGCATCATAAGCATAACAGACACGGTCCTCTTTTTTTTCGGTACAATGGGCAGGCCCCACAATCTTTTTCAGCTTTTGGAATGTGAGTGGTGAGAGACCGCGGGAAGTGTGAACCGGGGAATGGGAAGTGAGAACTGAGGAGGGAGAGGTGAAACCTATTGTTTTTGCTTTCATATTTTGTTGTCACCGAAAAAGACAGCCCGCTGTCAGATGCCTGCAATGCAAATTTTTGCTAAAGCTTTTCTGCCTCCAATTTTCCGCAGAGATATTCCATCTGCTTCCGCACACTGCTATCTCCTTTTAATCCTTTTTCCACCGCGGCAACAGAATGAAGGACCGTGGCATGGTATCTGTTGAAGTTTTTACCGATGAACTGGAGGGGCTGCTCCGTATATTTGCGGGAAAGGTAAATCGCCATCTGTCTGGGCCAGACAATGGACTTCTTCCGGGAACGTGATATGATTTCATCTATGGAAAGATTGTAATGTCTGCACACAAGTTCTTTTATGAGGTCTATTGTAACAGTGGGTCGCGGCCTGTTCACTGTAATGTTTTTTACCACGCTTTCTGCAAGGCCGATATCAATAGGGCGTCCCAGAAGGGATGACTTTGCTGTCACCCCGATAAGACCGCTTTCAAGCTGCCGGACATTATCCGAAAGCTCGCTCGCCAGATAATCGGTGATATCCCTGGGCATTTTATACCCGTTTTCCCTTGCTTTTTTCTGCAATATTTTAACTCTTGTCCTGAAATCCGGGGGGTCTATATTGGAAATAAGACTGCTTGAAATCCGTGATTTTAACTGCTCATTCATTTTCGGAATATCTGTGGGCAGATAACAACTGGTAAAAATAATCTTCTTGTCCGCATTCAGCAGATAATCCAGGGCCAGGGCCAGCTCAATCTGGGTACGTTCTTTGCCAGTCAGAAACTGAATATCTTCCAACAGCAGCACATCACAGTGATTTCTGTATTTTTCTTTGAACTGATCAACCGAATTGGTCCGAAACGCATGGACCATTTCATTCATAAAATCTTCGGCAGTCGCATAATAAACCCTGTCAAACGGGCGCTTGGACAAAATATAATGTCCGATGGCTTGGGAAAGATGGCTTTTTCCCATGCCGGTGTCTGACAATAAATACAGTGAATTCTGATTCGGGTCCTCCCGTGAGGCAAGCGAAAGGGCTGCTGAATAAGCAAAATCATTATTGTTGCTCACCACAAAGCGGTCTAATGTAAAATCTCTTCGCAAAAGACGGCCCCGGGATTCAGGGGGGTTGGCCGTGGGAAGCGTGAGCTGAAGGTCCGGTTCGAGTTTATCTGATTTATCTGATTTATCTGATTTTTTTGACTTTTTTTTCTTAACAGCTTCTTTTTTTTCTGAAATCTCAATTAAAAGTTTGCAGGGCTTTTTTGAAATTTTGTTGATTTCAGACTCTATCAGAGCGCCATAGTGATCCTGAACACGTTTTTTAGAAAAAAAATTGGGACAGGCAAGTACAATTTTACCCTCTTCACTCTTTTTAAAATCCACGGGTTCAATCCACATTTTATAAGTGTGGACAGGGACACTTTTTTTAAGCGCAGTTTTTGCCTTTTCCCAGAGTTTTTGCATAATACCTTTTTGTTTGTAACTGTACAAATCAGAAATCAGAAAGAGTAATCCAATGAAAATCTTTCGGAATGCGCGAAAAAAATCCGACCGGAGAGACCAAAGCCGCCCCCTCTGGGAATGCATAGGAGGGTTTTCCGAAGCGCTTCAGGCTCCTGACGTTTAGCTTCTGACTCGCAGATATCTGAGTAGCTACCTTTATTTTTTGGAAATTAATGAAGACAGATACCGCTTTTAAAAAACGGTTTCTTTTGACCTTATAGGATTATTTGAAAGTTTTTGAAAAACACATCTGATTTATTTAAGGCATCTGGCCGCTTTAGTCAACTCAGTTGAATACGATTTTATGTTTGTCTGGCACTGATTTGTAAGAAATGTTATCTCACTGATATTGTTGTTTTATAGATTAAGATCAGATACAACTGTCTCTAAATACATTCCTTTTTTGAATTGGGTTTTTTTGTTTAAATATTTTAAGCAGATCGGTACTGTCCCCGCGATCGGGGGAAAAAATATTTTCCGATAAAATCTTAGCATATCTTCGAAAATCTCTTATTTTTAAAAAAATAAGATTTGTCATGTTCCCCGGACTCATCGAGGTTGCGGAGTGCTGAGTTTATTGAATTATCAGAAGTTATGGGTATATTCCCGAAAATGCGGTGTCTTCAACATCCCGCGGATGTGATAACCTGTGAAGGAGAGTGAAAGAGAAGATGGGAAAAAAAGGATGACAGAATAGTTATCCGAAAAAAACGATATAAAAAAAGTGAGCTGCTGATATCAGAGACTTTTTATATGTTGCCACTGGTCATTTTACCCAAATGACCAGAAAATGTACGGTGGGTTACGCTGCGCTTCACCTACCCTAGATCCGACTATTTTATTTATTGGAAAATCCCTAAGTAGCTGGTCATAAATTTTCGGATATAAAGATCTCCGAGGTTTTTAAAACCTCGGAGGTCTCTGATAGCGAAAGCTTTTGCTCAGGTACTTATTTACATATTCCGCCTGTACTGACCGCCCACATCATACAATGCCTGGGTAATCTGTCCGAGAGAACAGACTCTGGCAGTGTTCATAATTTCGGCAAATATGTTTTCTCCTGACAGCGCGACCTCCTGAAGACGTTTCAACGCGGCCGGCGCTTCTTCCTTATGCCGATTCTGGAACTCTTCAAGGCGGTTCAGCTGGGATTCCTTTTCTTCGTCCGTGGCTCTTGCCAGTTCAAGACATGACGGGCCTTCACTGAAATCCTCACCATCTGCATGCGGATCCCGGAACGTGTTGACGCCAATAATGGGATATTCCCCGGTATGCTTTAAGGTCTCATAATAAATGGATTCTTCCTGAATCCTGCTTCGCTGATACCCTGTCTCCATAGCGCCCAGAACCCCGCCGCGCTCCGTAATCTTATCAAACTCGGAAAGAACAGCCTCTTCGACCAGATCCGTCAGTTCTTCCACAATAAAACTGCCCTGGAGCGGATTTTCGTTTTTAGCCAGTCCCCATTCCCGGTTAATGATAAGCTGAATTGCCAAAGCCCGGCGAACCGATTCCGTACTCGGTGTGGTGATGGCCTCGTCAAACGCGTTGGTGTGAAGGCTGTTGCAGTTGTCATAAATCGCGCAAAGGGCCTGGAGCGTCGTGCGAATATCATTAAACTGAATATCCTGGCTGTGCAGGGAGCGACCTGATGTCTGGACATGATATTTCAGCATCTGGGACCGTGGCGAAGCCCCGTATTTCTCCCGCATGGCAACAGCCCATATCCGCCGCGCCACCCTGCCGATGACCGTATATTCGGGATCCATGCCGTTGGAAAAGAAGAAAGACAAGTTGGGGCCGAAACTGTCAAGCGGCATTCCCCGGGACAGATAATATTCCACATAAGTGAATCCGTTGGAAAGTGTCAGTGCGAGCTGTGAAATCGGATTCGCGCCGGCTTCCGCAATATGGTAGCCTGAAATGGATACAGAATAGAAATTACGGACATTGTTATCTATGAAGAATTGCTGAATATCCCCCATCATCTTCAGAGCAAACTCAATGGAAAAAATACAGGTGTTCTGACCCTGATCCTCTTTGAGAATATCCGCCTGGACCGTGCCGCGAACATTGCTCAGGACCATGGCCCGGATGTCTTTATACTCCTCGGCCGAAGGTTCCCTCCCTTTTTCCTCTTTAAAATTGTCCACCTGCTGATCAATGGCAGTGTTCATAAACATGGCCAGCATGATGGGGGCAGGGCCGTTGATGGTCATGGAAACAGAAGTGCTGGGCGCGCACAGGTTAAAACCACCATAAAGGACCTTGACATCATCCAGGGTGCATATGCTGACCCCTGAATTACCGATCTTCCCATAGATATCCGGACGTCTCTCAGGATCATAACCATATAAAGTGACCGAATCAAACGCGGTGGACAGACGTTTTGCCTCATAATTGGCAGAGAGAAGTCTGAATCGTCTGTTTGTTTTAGCAGGATCGCCCTCACCCGCGAACATGCGTGTAGGGTCTTCGCCCACCCGCTTTAACGGAAACACCCCCGCTGTATATGGGAAATATCCCGGGAGATTTTCCCGGCGCATCCATCTGTAAATTTCACCCGGGTCCTTGAATCCTGGAAGTGAAATCTTGGGTATCTTCTGATGGGACAGGGATTCGGTGTACATGGGAACCCTGATCTCACGATCCCGGACGGTGTAAACCAGCTCATCTTTGCTATAAGCAGCTTTGAGTTCGTCCCATTTGCCAACCAGTTCCGCTGTTTCTTTGTCCAGGAGTTTCTCAGCTTTTGCCACCTCATCTTTAAGGCGTGAAAGGAGTGATGATGTATCGCCTTCCAGGGTATCTTTGCTGATGGCCTTTGCCGTTTCTTTCAGATGCCATACCCTTCGGACCGCGTCAGCCTGTTCTTCTGTATCTTTATGGTAGGTCCTTATGGTGTCAGAAATCTCAGAAAGATAGCGGGTGCGCTCCGGCGGAATAATAATGGTCTTGGATGTGGAGGTTTTGGTTTCCGGCTTTGGCAAATGAGATTCGAATATTACACCGGTTTTGTCCGCGATGGTCTCCAGCAGAGAATGATACAGGGCTGTGACACCGTCATCATTGAATTTGGAAGCAATGGTTCCGAATACGGGCATTTCTTCGGGTCTCTTGTGCCATGAGTCCTGATTGCGCTGCACCTGCTTCCGGACATCCCTTACCGCGTCTTCGCCTCCCCGTTTCTCGTATTTGTTCACAGCCACGATATCCGCATAATCCAGCATGTCTATCTTCTCAAGCTGAGACGCGGCCCCGAACTCACTGGTCATCACATACATGGAAAGGTCAACGATGTCAGTAATGTGGGAATCGCCCTGTCCGATACCTGCTGTCTCCGCAATAATCAGATCAAAGCCTGCGGCTTTTACCACTTCGATCACTTCAGGCAGTGATTTGGGAATTTCCGTATGAGACATGCGGGTGGCAAGAGAACGCATATAAACTCTGGGACTGCCAATGGCATTCATGCGTATTCTGTCACCCAAAAGCGCGCCGCCGGTCTTTCGCCGGGAAGGATCAGAACTGATAACGGCCACGGTAACATCTTTAATATCATGAAGAATGCGTAAGATCAGTTCATCCGTGAGGGATGATTTGCCGGCACCGCCAGTTCCGGTAATACCGATGACCGGTGTTTTCCGATCACCGATTTTTTCCCTGATCTGGGCTCTGAGATTGGCGAGATGACCGTTTTGCCCGGCTTTTGACTGCTCTATGGCTGTGATAAGATTGGCCACCATAAGGCTGTTAGACGGAGTCAGTTCGTCAAAATCAAATTTTTTATCCTGGACAGTGGAGAAATCCATAGACATGACCATGTTGTTGATAATGCCCTGAAGTCCCCATTTTGCGCCATCCTCGGGTGAATAGATTTTGGTGACACCGTACTCTTCCAATTCCCTGATTTCTTCAGGTACGATGACACCGCCCCCGCCGCCAAACACTTTGATATGCGACGCTTGTTTTTCTCTGAGAAGATCAACCATGTATTTGAAAAATTCCACATGGCCGCCCTGATAACTTGAGATAGCTATCCCCTGGACATCTTCCTGTATGGCGGTGTCCACAATTTCCTGAACAGCCCGGTTATGCGCCAGATGTATCACTTCAGCACCTGTGCTTTGCAATATCCTGCGAAAAATATTTATGGACGCGTCATGACCATCAAACAGAGATGTCGCGGTAACAACTCTGACATTGTGTGTTGGTTTATAAATTTCTGTTTCCATCACCTCTCCTTATTTTAATTGAGAATTGAGAATTGAGAATTATTTTTCAATTTTCAACGCTCATTCCGAATGGATGTTCTCTCTAAAAAATATTTTGTATTCAAAGACTTCCGAAATTTACGATACTTCGAATGTCCCTATTTTTTTCTAAAATTTAATATCTGATACTTTCATATAAACGGCCATGACCGGTCCGCTCACAACGAAACATGAAAGAACTTTTAACTTCAGTCACTTTATTAACTTTATTAACTTCAGACACTTTCATATAAACGGCCATGAGCGGTTCGCTCACAACGAAACATGAAAAAATTTTTAATTTTATTAACTTTATTAACTCTATTAACTTCAGACACTTTCATAAATTCGAATGGATATCCTCAGAACTCCGTGTGGATATCCCCAGAATAAAGTCAGTCTGAAGCTTTATATAATCCTCAATACTGTAATGACGGGCCAGAAACCAGCGTCTGAACGCCCACATATGCCCTAACACGGTAATATTATGAGCGATAAGTTCGATGGAATGTTCATCCAAATGAGGCATATTACCGGATGTGGCCATTTGTGCCAATACCTTGACAAAAACACCGCTAATCCCCAGTTCGCTCTCAAGCACGTTTTCCCGCCATTGAGTGGGCAGGGCCTGAGTTTCCTGATATATCAGAAGAATATGGTCGGACATTCGGTGACACACGAGGAAATACTCCCGGATCATCTCAGATAACGCATCTCGGCCTTTGCCCGCTCTGGCAAGGGCAGACTGCAACCCCCGCTGAACCTCGGCGTGAATTGCGTCGCAAACCATATATAAAACGTCCTCTTTGGATGCGACATATTCATATAAGGAACCAATGGAAAACCCCGCGGCGTTGGCGATCTGGCGTGTGGTGGTCTTGTGAAATCCCTTTTCGATGAAAAGCTGGACGGCCGCATCAACAATCTGACGCCGTCTTCGTTCAACGAGATCGGGATTTTTTACCTGTGTGGGTATATCTTTTATTTTGGGCGTTTGTTGCTTCATAAATTTAAAGTTCCATAGAGGTGGCGAATGAATATCAGGTATATCTGAACGAGCGCTCAGTCAACTTAATAGCATGTGTAATTTTATGTTGTCAAGTCTTTTCAATAAATGATAATTTTTGATAAAATCAAATAAGTTATCTTTTTCTGTTGTCAGAGCGCATTAATATTTATCCGAAGTTACAGAAAGCCCGGGCTTCATTATCACCCGCCTCAGATGCAAGGATTTCCTATAAGAAACATTCATAAAAAAGTCGGGTTTTTTCACCTCCGGTCATGAAAATATGTGGTGAAAACAGACAAAAAACCCGGGTTTTTCAAATGGATTTACATGGTAAACGTTCATGAAAAACCCGGGTTTTTTCACCCCTTGTCATGAAAATAAGTACCTGTGCAAAAATTTTTTATATATCTTTTTTCTGCGAACGGCGGAGAAACCCGGCTTTTTCCTTTGTCGGAGACGCATCATTCCGGAAAAAAAGCCGGGTTTCTTTCCGGACAAATATAAAAAACTTTTGCTCAGGTATTTATGTGGTGAAATGATTTTCTGAAATTGATGAAATGAACAAGATGACATTTCCCCATTGACAAAAAGATATTTCATAGCTACCTTTTTATGACTGTCCGGTCAGTCATAAAAAATGCAGTGATAAGGAAGTGTAAATGTCCAAAATAGTAGATAAAAAAAAGAGACGTTCTGAAATTGCAAAAGCGGCTGTTGACATTTTCGCCAGAAAAGGATTTGAAAACACAACTGTTCAGGAAATCGCGGACAGGGCTAAAATTGCCAAAGGCACTGTTTATCTGTATTTTAAAACAAAAGAGGATATTTTAAATGAGGCTTCAAAAGAGATTCTTTGTGAGCTTGAAGGCAATCTGCTTCATTCTTTAAGTCGTCTCACCGATCCGGTGGAGAAACTTTCCGCACTGATTACCGAAGCCATGACAATCACGCCGGAATTTGAACAAATATTTATCGTGTATATGGAGAGTCGGCTTTTTCACCTGAGAGACAGAGAATATGGAACTTTTATAAAAAACTTCGAGGAAAGTCTGAGAAAAGTCAGAAGAATTACCGTTGAAATCATCAGACAGGGTAAAACTCAGGGGGCTTTCAGAAATGATGCAGATGCCGAAGCATTGGCATTCTGCCTTTTCGGAGCTTTTGACGGTGTTGTCATGCAGTATTTACATAACAAATCAGGTTTTGATATAGAAAATGTGAGAAATGAATTTTTAAAGAACTTTTTTAACGGCCTGATGGATAATTGATAATTGGATAATTGATAATTGGATAATTGAATTACATAGGAGGAATGACAGTGAATGTGTTTGTGATAAGATTGGGTGCGATTATGGCGGCGATTTTCCTGTTTCTGACAGGGTGCGCGGAGGAAGAAAAAAAGGCTGCCTCGGTTGTTGTAAGACCTGTCAGAACAATGGTTCTGACATCGTCGGCGTCCGGGGGCGATACTCGGACTTTTCCCGGAAAAGTGCAGGCGTCTCAGCAGGTTGATCTTGCCTTCAGAATATCCGGGCCTCTGGTTGATTTTCCTGTAAACGAGGGGCAGGCTGTTGCAAAGGGCGATCTTATTGCCCGCATTGATCCGAGGGATTATAAAACGGATCTTGCCCATGTCGAGAGTTCGCTGGCTGAAGCACGCGCCAATCTCAAATCCATGAAAGCCGGGGCAAGACCCGAAGATGTAAAGGTGCTGGAGGCTGAAGTCGCCGCGGCCAAGGCACGGTTCCAGGAAGCAGAACAAAATTTTAAGCGTTATGAAAATCTCTACTCACAGGAGGTCGTGCCCAAAGCAGATTATGACCGTTATAAAAGCGCCCGTGATGTTGCAAAGGCTCATCTTAATACAGCCTCCCAGAATCTCCGAAAAGGGAAAAAGGGAGCGCGCAGGGAGGATATTGACGCCATGACTTCCCGCATCAGGGGACTGGAGGCCCAGCGCAAAAAAGCCCAGGCCGCCTTGGATGACACATATCTCAGATCACCGTTTTCCGGGGTCATTGCAAAGAAATTTGTGGAAAAATTCCAAGATGTTGATGCAAAGAAGCCCATTGTGAGCCTTCAGGATGTGTCGAGCATTGAAATTCTCGTTGATATTCCTGAAAAAGATATGGCCACCGTTGATGAAACAAACATCGCCAAAATAACGGCTAAATTCGAATTTCTGCCTGATAAGGAATTTGCGGTTGAGATCAAAGAACACGGCACACAGGCGGACCCGCAGACAAAAACCTACCCTGTTACGCTGACCATGGCGGCTCCGGAAGGTGTCAGCCTGCTTCCCGGAATGACAGCCACGATAACGGGCCGAATGAAGCATTCCGGGAATGCGAATGGCTCTCTGTTTACCATTCCTGTGAGCGCTGTTTTTGCTGACGAACCCGGCAGACAATACACATGGGTTGTGGATCAGACGAACATGACCGTTTCCAAACGTGAAATCAGCGTGGGCCGTCTTACTGGCAAAGACATTCAAGTTTCCCAAGGACTTAAAGCTGGAGAAATGATTGCAACAGCAGGGGTTCATTTTCTTCAGGAAAACATGGAGGTGCGAGTTCTTGAAAACGAAAAAGGGGGCATAAAATGAACCTGGGGGAACATGCGATTCATAAAAAGACCATCACCCTGATGTTTGTGATCCTTATCATCGGAGGCGGTTTCCTGTCCTATGAGAATCTGGGAAGGCTCGAAGACCCTGAGTTTACCATCAAAGAAGCCCTGGTCGTCACATACTATCCGGGCGCGTCCCCCACAGAAGTGGAGGAAGAGGTCGCCGATATTATCGAGACTGCGATCCAGCAGATGGGACAGGTGGAAAAGGTGACCTCGGTTTCAAGAAAAAGCATGTCCATTGTCACAGTGGAGATGAAGGATAAATATGACAAACACACGCTTCCCCAGATATGGGATGAGCTGCGTCGCAAAGTTGGAGATGTTCAGGGACATCTGCCTCCGGGCGCGGGCCCGTCAGTTGTGAATGACGATTTCGGTGATGTGTATGGTGTTTTCTTTGCCATTACCGGAGATGGCTATTCTTACAGAGAAATCAAGGATTATGCGGACGATCTCAGACGGGAACTCCTGCTGGTAAAGGATGTGGCAAAGATTGAATTTTACGGCGTTCAGCAGGAAGTCGTGTATGTGGAGATGTCCCGTTCGCGCATGACCGAGCTGGGGGTTTCGCAGCGGGACATTTATAACACGCTGAATCAGCAGAACACGGTTTCACCGGCAGGACAGGTAAAAGTCGGACCGGAATATATCCGCATCTCTCCGACAGGCATGTTTGAATCCGTGGATGAAATCGGCAAACTCCTGGTTCATGGGGGCAAATCCGACAGTTTCATCACACTCGGAGATGTGGCAAACATCACGCGGGGATATGCGGAACCGCCACAAACCATGATGCGCTTTAACGGACAGCCCGCCATCGGCCTGGGCATCTCCACTGTGTCCGGCGGAAATGTCGTGAAAATGGGAGAAGCCATCCGCAAGCGCCTTGACGAGCTTGAGGCAAACCGTCCCATTGGCATGGAACTGGGAATCGTGTCGTATCAGTCCGAAAGCGTGAAGAAATCCGTGAACAGTTTTGTTCTGAATCTGGCCGAGGCGCTGGCTATTGTCATTGGCGTGCTGATGATTTTCATGGGCATTCGCAGCGGAATCCTCATCGGAGCGATTTTGCTTCTCACGGTCTGTGCCACGTTTATTTTTATGAATATTTTTCATATCAATCTCCAGAGAATATCCCTGGGCGCGCTGATCATTGCGCTGGGTATGCTTGTGGATAACGCCATTGTGGTCACGGAGGGGATTCTGATTTATATTCAGCGGGGAAAAAATCGCATCCGGGCAGCGGCTCTGATTGTCTCACAGACTATGTGGCCGCTGTTCGGCGCAACCGTGGTGGCTGTTTTCGCATTTTCCGGGATCGGGTTTGCCCCCGGAAGTGTGGGGGAATTCTGTCGGTCTCTGTTTCAGGTGATCCTCATCTCCCTGATGATGAGCTGGGTCCTGGCTGTGACGGTGACGCCGCTGTTCTGCACCATGCTCCTGACTGCCAAACCCGGGAGCGAGAACCAGGACCTGTATGGCGGGCTGATTTTCCGGACTTACAAAAGATTTCTGATCATCTGCCTGAACTGGAGAAAGCTGGCCTGCACTTTGATGATAGGACTTCTGGCCCTTTCTGTTTATGGCTTCGGATTTGTCAAGGACAGCTTTTTTCCATCTTCCACGCGGCCCCAGTTTATGATTGATTACTGGCGCCCCGAAGGCACCCATATTACGGAAACTGCCAAAGATATGGAGAAAATTGAGCAATATCTCATGAGCATGGAGGAAGTGGCTACCGTGGCCTCCTTTATTGGTTCGGGTGCGACGCGTTTTACTTTGGTTTACAGCCCTGAAAAGCCGGACACAGCTTATGGTCAGTTGCTGGTCACGGTAAAGGATTATCATACCATTGACGGGATGCTTCCGGAAATCCGGCAGTTTCTGTGGGAAAATTTCCCGGACGCGGAGCCTAAGACAAAAAAATTCGTCCTCGGTCCCGGAGGCGGGGCCAAGATTAAGGTGCGCTTCAGCGGGCCTGATCCCAAAGTTCTCCGCCAGCTGTCAGACCAGGCTCAGGCGATCATGCGCGGGGATCCTATGTCCAAAGATATCCGGGACAACTGGCGTCAGCGGGTCAAAGTGATCCGCCCGGAGTTTGCAGAAGCACAGGCGCGGCGCGTGGGTATATCCCGTTCTGATCTGAATCAGTCCTTGGAGATGTCTTTCAGCGGGCTTTCCGTAGGTGTCTATCGTGAGGAAAATAAACTGATTCCCATTGTCTCAAGGCCCCCCGAGGGGGAGCGGATCAATGTGGATAATGTGAATGATTTGCAGGTGGGAAGCCCCATGACCGGGAAAATGGTTCCCATATCCCAGCTTGTATCCGGGGATCATATTAAATGGGAAGACGCCATCATCCACAGGCAAAACCGGATGCGAACCATCACCGCGGAATGCGATCCGAAAATCGGTCTTGCCAGTCCTCTTTTTAATCGTCTCAGGCCGCAGATTGAGGCCATTGAGCTTCCTATGGGATATGAAATGGAATGGGGCGGCGAATATGAGGATTCCACCGAAGCCCAGGAAAAACTGGGAAGGGTCCTTCCGGTCAGTTTTCTGGCGATGATCGTCACCGTCATCTGCCTTTTCAACGCGTTACGCCAGCCCATGATTATTTTTCTCTGTGTTCCCCTTGCCATCATCGGCGTGACCGCAGGGCTGCTGCTTACGGGACAGCCGTTCAGTTTCATGGCTCTGTTGGGATTCCTCAGTCTGGCCGGGATGCTCATCAAAAATGCCATTGTGCTTATTGATCAGATTAATTTGGAAATCCGGGAAGGCAAGGCACCGTTTCAGGCAGTGGTGGAATCCTCGGTCAGCCGTGTGCGCCCCGTGTCAATGGCTGCGATTACCACGGTTCTCGGCATGATTCCGCTTCTGTTTGACGCGTTCTTCATTGACATGGCCGTGACCATCATGTTCGGGCTGACCTTTGCCACGGTGCTGACGCTGATTGTCGTGCCAGTGCTTTACTCGATATTTTTCAGAATTTACGAAGTATGAATTTCACAGTTTTTCGTGGCACTTAGCAAAGGTGTGTTGTTGTGCGCGAAAAACCGCTGCGCTTTGTTAAGCACCTAACCATAAGTTTTCGATATTTGCCCGGGGAAAAACCCGGTTTTTTTTCCGAAATGATTCACTGACCCTGAAAGAAAAAGCCGGGTTTCTCCGCCGTTCGCAGAAAAAAATGTACTGATTATAACGGATTCAGGGGAGGCTCCCGCCATTCCGGAAAATCGTGATGTTTTCAAATGTCAGACCATGTGCAATTTTTTTTAACCGAAAAGACAAAGCCACAAAGACACGAAGACACAAAAAAACACAAAGAGACTTCGTGAGACTTCGCGCCTTCGTGCCTTCGTGGCATTTCAAATCGCACATCGAGCCAGTTTTCCCCCGGAATGACGTCCGGGGAGGACGGCGTCTTGTGACACAATAAATTCAGCATGTCGCGCCCTCCCCTGAATCCGTTATCATCAGCGAAGTTTTTATGTGAAGCAAACCTCGGTCTGCAAAGCAAATTCATAAGTTATTCATTACAGGACACGACCTGGCCTATGAAAGACCTCCGACATTTTCAACTCTTCGGAGGTCTTCAAAATTTCAAAAATTTACCAAAAATCCTCCCAAAATCTCCGACAATCTCCAGAAAAATATCTTTGATATCTTCAATAATAAGATAAAACGACGGAACCATGAGGAGAATAATAAACGTCGCAAAAAGCACGCCGAACCCCAGACTGATGGCCATGGGAATAAGAAATCGTGCCTGAAGCGACATCTCAAAAATCATGGGTGTCAGCCCCAGAAAGGTGGTCAGAGATGTCAGGAGAATGGGACGAAATCTCCGCACGCCCGCATCACAGACCGCCTGTTTCAGCGGTGTCCCCTCATCCCGCATCCGGTTGGCCGTATGGACCAGAATCAGGGAATCATTCACCACCACGCCGGAAAGTGCGAGAAGCCCCATCATACTGACCAGACTGAGACTGTAGCCCATGATCACATGCCCGATAATCGCCCCCACAATACCAAAAGGAATGGCTGACAGAACTGCCAGCGGCTGGATATATCTTTTAAAAGGGATTGCAATGAGCACATACATCACCAGCAGCGCGATGACAAATCCTTCCCCCAGGCTTTTCATGGACTCCCGTCCCTGACGTTCCGCACCTTCAAGAGAATAACTCAGCCCCGGATAATGTGTCATCAGATCAGAAATTTCCTTTTTCATCAGAGACGCGATTACTTTCCGTGCGCTCGTCACACTGGCTACCACATCTGCTGTGACATGGACCGTGCGTCGTCCGTCCGTCCGGGAAATAGCGGTGTAGGATTTTCCCCGCGTAATTTCCGCAGCCTGTGACAGAGGCATTTCACCGCCCCCGGGGGTGCGTATTAAGAGTTCTTCGATGTCATATTCCGAGGTTCTCTCCTCTCTGGGCAGGCGCACCACAACCCGGATCATATTTCTCCCCCGCTGCTGCCGGATGGCCTCAGCCCCCCAGAATGTGTTACGCATCTGGCGTCCCAGTTCCATGGCCGTAAGTCCCAGACTCTGCGCTTCCGGCCTGATGGTAAAATTCAGCTGGGACTTTCCTGTGGCAAATCCGTCATTAATATCAATGACGCCCTCATAAGCTTTCAGCAACTCAGCCAGTTCCGAGGCCGCCCGTTCCAATATATCCATATCCCGGTGACTGAGCTGGATATCAATGGGACTTCCCCCGTGAGGTCCGCCGGCTGTGGAATCAAAGATCAGAGACTCCATACCGGCAACAGATCCGATCTTTTTCCGCCATTGCTGGGCAAAGTCGGTGGCGTTGATATCTCTCTGATCCGTGGGAACCAGAAAAGCAATAACCCGTATCAGATGGCTGCCGCGGATTTGGGTAAAAACGCCGTTACATAATTTGTCCCGATATCCCGGGCTTTCCTCATCCACCACCTGCCAGAGGGCCTTCTCCAATTGCTTTTGTACTTTTTGGGTCTCTTCCAGAGACACACCGTAAGGAAGGGTGGCATCAGCCACCACCCAGTCCGATTCTATCTTGGGAAAGAACGTGATATTGATCCGTCCCCCGCTTACAAATCCGATGGCGACAATCAGGAGAAAAACGCCCAAGGCCCAGGTGATCCAATGATTGTTTACCGACCACCGCACCATGGGGCCGTAAATACCTTCGGCCATACGTTCCACCAGCTTTCCGAATCGCTGCTGAAGCCGATGCAGACGCCCTCTGATGCCTGTTTCTTTAGCTTTGTCCAAGTGTCCGAGATGGGCAGGGAGTATGTAAAGCGATTCAAAAAGCGAGAGCAGAAGTACAATAACAACGACTGAGGGCAGAATACGGAATACTTTTCCCATTGTTCCTTCCACAAAGAAAAGGGGAGAAAAGGCCGTAATGGTTGTCATGATGGAAAAAATCACCGGCGTGGAAACTTCATTGGCTCCGCTGATTGCCGCTTCAATAAATTTTTTCCCGTGCTGGCGATGCACATAAATGCTTTCCCCCACCACAATGGCGTCATCCACAACCATTCCCAGGGTGATAATAAACGCGAAAAGAGAAATCATATTAATGGATACGTCAACGGCCGGAAGGAAAAGAAAGGAACCCAGAAAAGAAATAGGAATTCCCATGGTGACCCAGAATGCGAGTCGTACTTCCAGAAATATGCCCAGAATTCCCAGCACCAGGAACAGACCGATAAAAGCATTCCGTTTCAGCAGGTCTATGCGCTGATGGAAAATTTCTGAACGGTCTCTCCAGATAGCGGTTTTGATACCCGGAGGAAGCACTTTGTCGAGACGTTCCTTATATTTTTTTACAGCCGCGGCCACCTCCAGAGGTGTTTCATCGCCGATACGATAGACACCGACTTCCACCGAGGGTTTTCCATTAAAAAAACTCGCCACATCCTGTTCTTCAAATCCGTCCTGAATCCGGGCGATGTCTTTCAATTTCACTTGGGAGCCGTCTTTTGTACTTAAAATAGTGAGGTCTTCAAATTCTTTACCCAGGTCCCGGCGTTCCGTGGTTCGAAGGAGAACTTCCCCGCTGGCAGTTTTCACACCGCCTCCGGGCAGTTCAATTGCGGAACGTGCAATTTCTTTTGCAATGGCGTCAATGGTGAGATTGTATGCCCTCAGCCGGGACATCGGGACCTCAATGCTGATTTCCAAAGGTCGGATTCCCCCCAGTTCAACCTGGGTGATCTTTTCTTCTTTGAGAAGGTCATCTCTCACGGATTCTGCCAGCTCACGGAGAACCTTTTCATCCTGGTCCCCGTAGATAACCAGAGCCAGAACTTCCCGGCGTTGCATGGGAATACTGACGATGGGTTCCTCCGCATCCAGAGGAAAAGAACTGATCCGATCAATCTCATTTTTAATATCTGATATTGCCTTTCGTTTATCCGCATCATAACGCAGCTCCACATTTACCGAAGCCATACTTTCCGTCGCGGTGGACCTGATCTCTTTCACCCCGTCCAATCCCTGCACCGCCTCTTCGACCGCCAGAATAATGCCTTTTTCGACTTCATCCGGCGAAGCCCCGGGATAAGGTATGGAGATTCTGACCAAGTCAATCTCAAATTCGGGAAAAACTTCCTGTTTGACCTGCATAAAAAGAATAATTGCGCCGCCAACAAGCAGCACCAGCATGACCAAGTTGGCTGCAACGGGATTGTTAGCCATCCATACAATCGAACGCGAGGCTCGGTGAGCAGAATTGGGAATTGGATTCATTGTTTTTTGGGTGTTAGGTGTTAAGTGTTAGGTGTTAAGTGTCAGCGACAACTGATTACATGCTATGCCCCTTGTCAAACGTAAATCACGCCGTCGTTGACGAAATAAACTGATTATGACGAATTTAGGGGAGGAGCGACCAAGCCCTGTAAGAGCGGCATATTTGTAGCAACAGATTTGCAGGCCGCCGCCCCGTAGGTGCGGCATGATGAATGCTGCGAAGATTCCGTCCCCGCGGGCTTTGCCAGCTTCTCCTAACTCCATTATAATCAGTAAAAAACTTTTGCTCAGATATTTACTTAATGATAAACTAATATCCGACCAAATAAGTTTTGAGGGGTGAAATGTGGAATCCGGTCAGAAATTTCTCCACAGAATTTCTGAAATCTCATTTTTCAAGGCGAAGATTTTCTGAGAATCCTCCATTTTCACAGGAACGAGTAATTTTATTCGGTGGAAAATTACCGTTTCTTATTCTTTGTAAATGAGAATGAGATGAATTATATGAGTAAAAAAAATTACATTAATATATTAGTAAAATGAGACAATTTTTCCGAAGAATCCGATCCTTAATTTTTTCTTCTCAACCTCTCATAACTTATGCAGGTAAAGTATTGGATAAAAAGCCGAAAAATTTATGGACAGATACTAAACTGGGCAGACCGTAAGATTTTCTTCATCTCGCTAAATCTGCCCGCGGGAAGCTGAACAACAATTTTATCAATCATTCGCTTATCAATTTTTTCCATCTGTAAATTTTTTTTGTGATAAATTTGATACGTTAATAATATATACCAAAAATTGACAGGGATGACAACAGAAAATATCTTGAAGATAAGTACCTGAGCAGAAGTTTTTTTATACAGCTTTTTTTCTGTGAGCGGCAGAGAAACCCGGGTTTTTCCTTTGTCGGAGACGCATCATTCCGGAAAAAAGCCGGATATCTTCCCCGGGCAGGTATTAAAAACTTTGGTTAGGTACTTAGTAGTCTGATGAAAAGAAGCTTCATGCAGCATCCTGAAACCGATCCCATTTTTGTTCCGTTTTTTTGGGAGATGAGAATGCCTCTCTTCTTTTCGTCTGAACGGATTTTCCAAGAAATTTTCCGCACCATTCGGAAATTTTTTTCGTGGGAATTTTTTCCATGGCTTTCTGAACAACTTCGGCAGTCGTCACGGAAACCATGGCGGCGACACTGAGCAGAAGCGATGTGAAACCGCTTTTTGCCTGATCCTGTTCCATCCTTTTCAGTTTGCCGAATACTGAAATCCCTGGATATTTTTTCGGAAATATCCGAGGAAGATCTGAACGCTCTGGTTTCCGCTGCCCAGGCGATTGAATTGGAAAATGGGGAAAGGGTTTTGGCCGCGGGAGATATCTGCAAATCCATGTATGTGGTCACGGAAGGCAGGCTCTCCGTGTGTGACGGAGATACAGAACTAACTCTTTTAGAGAAGGGATCTGTTTTCAGAAAACTGGCCGTGTTAGCGAACGAGCCATGCCCTTATGACATTACTTCAGTCGGTGAGACATGTCTTCTCCGTCTGGATCAGAAGCCGCTTTATGATTTTATGGCAGATCATCCTCAGGCGGCCCGGGGAGTGATTCGTTCATTGTGTCACGCCCTGAACTCGTAACCGCCCCTCCCGCCGGAGTGCAAAGCCGCGCCTTGTGAGTTTTTGGTTTCAGTGTTCGCACAAGGCAAAGAAGCCCCGTGGGGGCGGCATATTTGTAGCAAATCATGCCGGGCCGGGAAAGCCCCGTGGGGGCGGCATATTTGTAGCATTGGGGGGCCTGCAAACCTGCTGCTACAAACATGCCGCCCCTACGGGGCTTGGCGGAGCTGCTACAAACATGCCGCCTCTACGGGGCTTGGTGAGCCTTCTCTAAATCCGTTATAATCAGAAAAAATAAATGTGAAGAGGCATTGTAAAAACGGGAAAATCAGCGACAGAGAAGCCGCTTTTGCGGATGTTTTGGAAAAAAAATTTGAACTGATTTTATGGTTGTGATATGTCACATAACTATCAGTGATGATCATGAAAATAAATCTGCACGGATGAAATTTTCCGTTTACAGAATTAACAGAGGATAAAATGTCTATTCACATAACATGCGAAAACTGTGGGAAAAGCATCAGAACTTCTGAAAAATATGCGGGCAAAGAGGTGAAATGCCCCGGATGCGGCAGCACGTTACATATCCCTTCTGAAAAACAGGATATTTCTTTTCCCGAACAAACCGGAGGAAAGAAAAAGTCTGAAAAAGCCTCAGGTATCGGGGCGAACTGCGAAAATTGCGGAAAAAAGATCAATGCGCCGATACAATCCGCGGGCAAGAAAGTCAGGTGTCCGTCTTGCAGGCAGTCTGTTTCCATTCCTGTTTCCGCAACTGAACGGGCTTTCAAAGCATCCGAAAAAAAGCAGAAACCTGAAAACCCGGCTGCCAAAGGCATAATGGCAGAGTGTGAGAACTGCGGAACGCATATTGACGCACCTGAGAAGTACGCTGGCAAACGGGTCAGAAGAAAAGGCAACAGCGGAAAAAAGAGAAAAGTGATCCTGACGGCGGCACTGGTACTTACGCTTATTTTGTATTTTACAGCAAATAATCCTATGAAAATACAGTTGGTTGATGATATTTGGGTAAAAATGGCTCTGAAGGCTCCTGTTAAAAAAGGTCGTTATATGGAAGCTATGCTTATAGCTGAAAAGATTATGCAAAACAAACTGAGCGATCAAAGAGCCTTAGCCTTTGTTACAATAAACACTTTTGACAGAATTATGCTTTACCAGGCAGTCAGAAAGCTGACAGATCAGAAACTTATGGCAGATGTGACGATGATCACCTCTGATCCGATGATGGCTGACAGGTTAAGCGATCCTCAGTCGTTGAAATTCGTGGCCTTGAACGGTTCGTGGCTTATTGCCGCAAGGACTTTGAAAAAAATAAACGACCAGAATATCCTGTCCGAAATAGCGCTGAACGCGTTCAATCCCCAAGTTCGTGAGGCAGCAACAGCGTATCTGACCGATCAGAAATACCTGACCGATTTTGCGAAAAACAACTCTGACTGGCATATTCGTAAAGGCGCTGTGGAAAGCCTGCATGATCAGAATATATTAGCTGAAATCGCAATGAATGATCCGTCACCGGAAGTTCGGAAAACAGCAGCGGGAAAATTAGCGGTTCAGAAAATATTAGCCGATATTGCCCGGAATGCTTCTGATCCGGATGTCCGAAAGATCGTATTGGATAAGTTGGAAGATCAGAAGGTCTTAGCCGAAATGGCATTGAGAGATGCTGACAAGGATATCCGCAGAAAAGCCGTGATGAATCTGTATGATCATAAAATTCTGACTGATTTTGCAAATGGTTCTGACGCATATCTTCGGGAGATCGCATCAGAAAGATTAGGTGATGAGGCGGTGGAGAAGCTGACAGATCAGAAAAAGTTGGCAGATATTGCTTTGAATGCTTCCAATGCAGATATTCGCCAGATAGCAACTGAACGCCTGAATGATCAGAAAGTATTGGCGGCCCTTTCTCAGAATGATCCTGAAAAGAATGTTCGAAACGCGGCCATAAAAAGACTGACGGATCAGAAACTGTTGCTTTATCTTGCGAAAAACGCCACAGATCAGGATGTGCGTATCTCGGCAGCAGAGAATCTGACAGACCCGCAGGCTTTAAGCGATATTGAACAACATGCTTCGGATATGTATGTCCGTAAGACAGCAGTATTATGCAGGAAACTGACCGAATCCGGAATGACTGCCGAGGAGTTGCAGAATGAATCCATAGCAAAAATACGGGCTGTCGCGGTACGAAAACTCCGTGATAAGAAAATGTTGGCTGCTGTAGCACAGAATGATGCTGATAAGGATGTTCGTGAAGAAGCATTAAAAAAACTGACCGATCAGAAACTATTGGCTGAGATCGCACAAAATGACTCGGATCCGGATGTTCGCAAAGCAGCGGTAAAAAAGGTGACAACCCAGAGATTTCTATCCGATTTCCTGCTGAATGATTATGATTCCGGGGTTCGGAAAGCCGCGTTAAGAAATCTGACCGATCCGAAATGGTTAGCTTATGTTGCCGCGAATATACCCGGCACCAGCTTTGTTTATGAGGCAGCCCTGAAAAAACTGACGGATCAGAAAACATTGGCTGAGATCGCACAGAATGATTCTTTGCCGGATGCTTGTAAGGCTGCATTGGAAAGGTTCATAAAACAGGGAACATTGAAAACAGCGAATGAGCAGGAAACATCATCTGAAATTATACCGGAACCTGTACGGAAATTAAGAGAAGCGTTAAAAAAGGTGACTGATCAGACTGAATTAATTGGTCACGCTTACGCTCCTGATACCGAAACCCGCAGGGAAGTGATAAAAAAAATAACCAATCAGAAATGGCTGCTCTGTATTATCCCGGATAATTCTGATCCAAAGGTTTGCAGGGAAGCCGTAAACAAACTGACTCATCCGAAATTGCTGGCGGTTGTTATGAAAAAAGATTCCCGGGAATGGGTTCGGTCGGTAGCAGCGGAACGGCTGGCAGGTCAGAAGATTTTAGGTGTTGCGTTAAAGAAATTGAACACCCGAAATAATGCTGTTATAAATGCCCGTAAGACAGCATTGGAAAAATACATCAGAAAAGAGCGATTTTTAATACCCAAGTCTGATGCTTTGAAAAATAAGTCGCTGATTCAAACTGCCATCTCTCCTTATAACCCTGCTGAAACTCGGTTAGCAGCGATAGAAAATCTCGAAAATCAGGATGCGTTGGCTCAGATCGCTATCAAGGCTTCTGATGAAAAAATCTGTATCGCGGCAGTAAAAAAGCTGACAGATCGCGATGCGTTGATTCTGGTGCATAGCAGCCCTTATAGTGCTAATAGCCCTTCTGCCAGAAAAATTCGTATGATAGCGGAAGAAAAGCTTTTTCAGAAGGACTCCGGAGTTTCAAGATCACAGAGAGATCGTCGAGCATATGACACCTTCGCATCTGTTGATATAAAAAACGCTTATACGGCTGCCGTGGCTTATTTTAGAGATTATCCGAACTCCGCAATAACTGTCGAAGATCTGAAAAAATTCGGTTTGAGACCTGCTGAAGGCGTTGAACTGGTTGTTGAAAACGGAACATTTGAAAGTTTGAAAATTAAGACTTCCCATGTTAACGGTAACAAAGTTTATTTCATTGATGTGAGTGGAACAGTAACATCTCAATTTAAGTCTGACACAGATGTTCGCAGTTCACCGGGAGTAAAACCGAAAGACCAAAAAAATCGGTTTGCTCTCAATGATTCTGGCGGAGATGCTCACAAGACAGCGGTAAAAACCGATCAGGATGCGTTGGCTCAGGCAGCTCTGAACGCTTCTGACAAATCTGTTCGTAAAATAGCCGTAAAAAAACTGACGGATCAAGATGTACTGGCTCAGGCGGCTCTCAATGATTCTGACAGAGATGTTCGTAAGGCGGCAATAAAAAAGCTGACGAATCAGAAAACACTGGCGCAGATCGCTCTCAATGACCCTGATAAATTCATTCGCAGACAGGCAGCAGCAAAGCTGACAAATCAGAAAACACTGACTCAGGTGGCTCTCAATGATTCTGACAGAGATGTTCGTAAGGCAGCAATAAAAAAGCTGACGGATCAGAAAACACTGACTCAGGTGGCTCTCAATGATTCTGACAGAGATGTTCGTAAGGCAGCAATAAAAAAGCTGACGGATCAGAAAACACTGGCGCAGATCGCTCTCAATGATCCTGATAAATTCATTCGCAGACAGTTAATAAAAAAGTTGAGAGATCAAAAGATTTCGACGATAAAAGACTTGACAGATCAGAATCTGCTGGCTGATATTGCTGAAAATGATTCTCATGCCTGGAATCGTGAGGCATCAGTAACAAAATTAACAGATCAGAAAGTGCTGACTCGGATCGCGATCAATGATTCCGATGGAGATGTTCGTAAAGCCGCAGTAAAAAAGCTCAACAATCAGGATGCATTGGCTCAGGTCGCTCTGAATGTTTCTGATAAAACGGTTTGTCTGTCAGCAGTAAAAAAGCTGACAGATCAGAAAATTTTGGCGCAGATCGCCCTGAGTCATTCTGATGCAGCAGTTCGTAACATAGCAGGTAAAAAGCTGACAGATCAGACTTCAATGATAAAAGAGCTGACAGATCAAAAGCTTCTGATTGACATTGCTCAAAATGATCTTAATCCTCAGAATCGTGTAGCAGCGGTAAAGAAGCTGACAGACCAGAAAATTCTGGCCCGGGCCGCACTAAATGATTCTTATTCGGATGTTCGTAAGGCGGCGATAAAAAAGCTGACAGATCAGAAAACACTGGCTCAGATCGCTCTCAGCGACGCTTATTGGTATATTCGTAAGGCAGCGGTAAAGAAGCTGACAGACCAGAAAATTTTGGCGCAGGTCGCTCTCAATGATTCTCATCAGAATGTTCGTATGGCAGCGGTAAAAAATCTGACAGACCAAAAAACACTGGCGCAGGTCGCTCTCAATGAGTCTGATCAGGTATGTATCCTGCTAAAAAAACTGGCTGAACTGACAGATCAGAAAGCTTTGGCTCAGGTCGCTCTGAAAGGTTCTGGTTTGGCTCATAAAATAGCGATAGAAAAACTGACGGACCAGAAAGCTCTGGCGCAGGTCGCTCTCAACGAGTCTCATCCGGGTTTACGCGAAATAGCGGTAAAAAAACTGACAGATCAGAAAACACTGGCTCAGGTCGCTCTCAATGATTCTTATGAGGGGTGTCGCAAGGCAGCAGCAGGAAGTCTGACAGATCAGAAAACGCTGAGGCAGATCGCTCTCAATGACTCTCACAAACAAGTTCGCATAGCCGCGCTGAAAAACCTGAGCGATCAAAAAAAGCTGGCGCAGTCCGCTCTCAATGACTTTGACGGAGCGGTTCGTTTGACAGCACTGGGAAGACTGACCGATCAAAAGGTTTTGGCAGAAATCGCCATGAACCACCCTGAGATGTCGGTTCGTGTAAAAGCGGCGGAAAAGCTGACTGATCAGAAGGCTATGGGACAATTCATTATAAAGGAGCTGAACAGGACTTATCAGAAACTTCCAAAAGACATATATTATTCTGAGTGTGGTGTTCAAAGTTCAGTCAGCCAAATCTGGGAAAAGATTTATGATCAAAAGGTGTGGAGTGAAATTGCTTCAATAAAGACCCCATGCAGAGGATTTTACACACTGGTCTCAAAGAAACTGACGGATCAGGATTTATTGGCCGAAGCTGTTCTCAAGCTGGATGACCCGTTTCCCATAAACGATTTTATGGGAAAAATCACTGATCAGAAGGCATTAGCCAAAGTTGCGCTGAAACATCCTGATATTAAAATTCGCAGACGGGCAGCGGAAAAATTGACAGACGAAAAGATTTTGGCAGAATTTGCTCTGAAAGATTCTGACATTATGATACGCAGAAGCGCTGTTGCAAAACTGACCGATCCGGAAGTTCTGATTAAGCTTGTACAGACTGATACGGACTCTGTCATACATGAGACAGCGATAACTTCCCTGAACAAAAAGATAAACGAACTGAAGAATCAGATAGGCGGACTGAATAAACACGAGGATTATAAAGGTGCGGTTCCCAGAATTGAAAAACTTCTGAAACTTATTGAAAACACACCTCCTGTGACAGATGATCAGTTGGCCGGAAATCTGCATATATTGAGGCATATTTATAAAAAAATCAGGAAATATCCTGACACGGAACCATTATTGACAAAGACGCTGGCAGTGTTGGAAAAAATAACACCGCTTGACAAATTGGTTCCTGACCTCAGAGATATGGGACGGTTTTGTACCGGTTCAGGCGACTTTGAAAAAGCCGCCTGCTTTTTCCGCAGAGCTATGGACATAGATAATATGACCATTGACTGGGTACTGGGGACAACTTCCGAAGAGGAAAAAATCAGATTCATCTCCTCAAAAAAACAAAATCTCCATCTTTTTCTCAGTTTTGTCACTCAGCATCTTAAAGAAAATGCTGATGCCAAAAAAGAAGCCTTCGACATCTGGCTCAGGAGAAAAGGTGTCATTCTCGAAGCCAACAAGCTGTTTCAGGAGCCTCTGCTCTATAAAGACAATCCCAGGGCCGAAAAAGTGTTTCAGGAACTTTCTGAAGTCAGAAAACAGCTTTCAGAACTTGTATTTACAGAGAAAAAAGCTGTGGATTACACCCAAAAGCTGTCTGAGCTGGAAAATAAAAAACAAGAACTGGAAACAGAACTGAGCCGGATAAGCCAGCCTTTTGCTTTGAAGCAGAGAATTGCAAGGGCGAATTGTGAGAAGGTTGCCCGGACACTTCCTGAAAATACGGTTCTGCTTGAATTTGCCAGGATATGGTCGTATAACTTCAAAGCAGAATCAAAGGAAAAAGAATGGGAACCTGCTGATCGCTATCTGGTATTTGTACTTCATGCAGGCAAATGTGGCAAGCTCGCCATTGTTGATCTCGGAGACGCCAAAACCATAGATAAGGCAGTCTTCGCATACAAAAAGCTGATTACCATGAAAAAAAGCGGGAGAACGATGGAAAAATTTGCTAAAAAGGCTTACAATTTGATATTCGCTCCCCTGAAAAAGGAGATCGGAGATGTGAAAAAAATTTTCACCTCGCCTGACAGCAATCTGAACCTGATTCCCTTTGAAATGCTGCAAGAACCGGATGGAAAATTTCTCATTGAGGATTACACTTTTAATTATCTGGCCGCGGGCAGGGACGCCCTGGCTTTTGGTCAGATTGCGGAAAAAGGCGGAAAACATCTCATCATGGGAGACCCGGATTTTAATATGGGAGCGGAGGAAAAAGCCTCTGCCATAAAGAGGCTGGCACTGAATCAGACAGAACAAAGAGAAATTTTCATTCGTGCCGCGGATATGAGAGGGTTGAAATTCAAAAGACTTCCGGAAACAAAAAAAGAAGCTGAAACCATTTATAATTTGCTTGGTAAGGAAAATTCGGAGCTTTACACGGACAAAGCGGCAATGGAGGAAGTTCTGTTCCGGAAAGATGCTCCGAAAATACTCCATCTGGCGACTCATGGTTTTTTCCTGAACTCTATGCATATGGCACCAAACAGCAGAGAGGCTTATTATAAAAACCCCTTGCTGCGTTCCGGCATCGCCCTTGCCGGAGCTAACACCGCCCTGAAATCGGACAACCCGGAAAGAAGCGATGGTCTTGTCACCGCGGAAAAGATTCTCGGTCTGAAGCTGAGAGGCACGGACATGGTGGTGCTTTCGGCCTGTGAAACCGGCCTGGGAGATGTGCAGGCCGGGGAAGGCGTGTATGGTCTCCGGCGGGCATTCACCCAGGCGGGCGCAAGGAGCCTGGTCATGAGCCTGTGGTCCGTCCCGGATAAGGAAACCCGGGAACTCATGACCGAGTTCTACAAAAACATCATTTCCGGCAAAATGGCCAGAAACCAGGCCCTCCGCCACGCGGCTCTGAAGCAGATGGAAGTTGTGAAAAAACGATATGGCGGGGCAAATCCGGTGTTCTGGGGGGCCTTTGTGTTTATGGGAGAATCGTGAAGTTCCGCAGGGAACCCGGGGCTTTTCCAGAAAGCCCGGGTTCCCCTTTTACCCGAAAAAGCCGGATTTTTTCGGCAAATCAAATTTTCAGGAGGTAACAAAATGGATCCGATGATCAGCAGCTACATCGCAGAACTCAGCTTGGGAGAATTGCAGTGTTTCGGAAACATGGCAATGGTGCCGCTTTTCACATCTGTCAGAAGCGGCCTTGAATACCTTACGCTCAAAGAGGCCCTGGACGTAAAACTGATAACCATCACCGAAATAGACCGTTCCGGCTCCGTGCCGGAACTCCGGGTGATTAACCCCTCTGATCAATGGGTTCTCCTGGTTGACGGCGAAGAACTCACGGGGGCCAAGCAGAACCGGATATTGAACACCTCCGTCCTGCTCACTGGAAACACGGAGGCCGTCATCCCCGTAAGCTGCACGGAGCAGGGACGCTGGAGATATTCATCACCTGAATTTTCCCATTCCGAACACATGCTCTCCTCCCAGCTCAGGTGTTTTAACATGTCCTCTGTGTCGGCATCGCTGCATAGTCACCGGGGCTATTCTTCAGATCAGCACCGTATCTGGTCAGACATTGAGGGAATGCACGGAATGGCAGGCACGTCATCGCCCACGGGGGCCATGCGGGATGCCTATACGGCAAAAAGTGCGGAACTGGACGAATACATTCAGGCATTTGAATATGTGCCGGGTCAGCGGGGGAGTCTGTTTTTCATCAATGGGCAGGCTGTCGGGCTGGACATGCTCTCGTATGAAAAAGCATACAAGGCGGTTCATCCGCAACTGGCGAAGAGTTACGCCATGGATGCGCTGCTGCTCAGAAAGAGCCGGACAGAGGAACAGCCTTCTCTTGCCAGGGCCAGGGACTTTTTGGAGAGGGCCGGCAAATGTGAGGAGAGCCGCTTCAAATCCATAGGCAGGGGCTACGACCATCGCTTTGAGGGGCCGGAAATCAGGGGATCGTCCCTTGTGTCCGACGAATGCGTGATTCATATAACGTTTATTTCGTCGGAAGTTTCAGATTCAGAAGAAAAACCTGATCTTTCCCATCTGAAGGCCGTCCTATGGGTTGATGATGAGCCGGAGAACAACCGTGAGGAAACAGATATCCTCACCCGGGGCGGAACCCGGGTGATTACAGCGACATCTTCCTCGGAAGCAATGAAGAAATTCGAATCCGAAAAGTTTGATCGGATCATCTCTGATATGGGACGGATGGAAAACGGAAAGTACAATGAACATGCCGGCATTGAGCTGATTCGGGAAATCAGGAAAGGAGACAAAGATATTCCCATTATCATTTACTGTAGAAGATTCGGGGATATGAATTGGCTTGCCCTGGGGTTAGAAGAAGAGTACGGCAAACCGCTGGCCGCAGGAGCAGACGGGGTCACAGTATCCCGGCGGGTTCTTTTTGAGGCTCTTGGAAGCACTGCCAAAGACAAACCGAGAAACGTGATTCTCCCTGATGGCAGCAGATATGCGGGGCCTTTAAAAAGGGGGTTGCCTCACGGAGAGGGAAGGATGTTCTTTCGTAATTATGAATACGCGGGACACTTTAAAAAAGGTCTTCCCCACGGACAGGGAGCCACCATTCTTTCAGACGGCACAAAGACATATGAGGGGCAGTTCAGAAAGGGCCTGCATCACGGGCACGGAATCAAGCGTTCTTCGGATGGTACGAGATATGAGGGGCAGTTTAAAGATGGCGTAGCTCACGGACAGGGACGTATAAGCTATCCGAACGGTCACAAATATGAGGGGCTTTTTCAACGTGCCAGACCTCACGGGAAGGGAACATGGATATTTCCCGACGGTTCCCGATACACAGGTCAGTTTGAACATGGCACATGCGGGGGGCGAGGAATCGTGACCCGGGCCGACGGGAAGAAATATGAAGGGGGAGGAACCGTGACCTTTCCTGACACTGAATATGAAGGTCAGTTTGAAAATGGGATGTTTCACGGACAGGGAATCTTAACGCATAGTCATTATTTCAGATACAGCGTTTATTTTGATCTGCTTGATATGGTTGATGTGGCGGAAAACTTTAATTTGTTCGATTCAGATGAAGGAAGTACGGTATATGGATACAAATATGAGGGACAGTTCAGACGGGGACTGCCCCATGGATCGGGAACAGTGACTTTTTCCCATATTATGTATGAGGGACAGCTCAAACGGGGCGAGCCTCACGGAGAGGCGGTCATAACCGCTGCCGACGGAACAAAGTATGAGCTTCGGTTCAGACATGGCAAGGTTCATGGGAATGTGATCAAAACTTATCCGAAGGGGCATAAATATGAGGGATATAAATATCAGGGACGCTTGAGGAATGGCTGGCCCCATGGAGAGGGAACATGGACCCTGCCTGACGGTTCCGAATGCACGGGTCTGTTTAAAATGGGCCGGTCTCAGAGATGGACGGCCATAATTTCTCCCGACGGTAGGAAATACGAGGGTGAGGCCAAAGTCACCTTTCCCGATGGTACCAAATATACGGGCCAGTTCAGGAATGGGATGTTTCACGGTCATGGGCTTATAAAATATTGGAATGTTGCTGTTCAAGAGCAGAATGACCCTTATCAGGACTTTGATATTGATATTGACCTGGATTTATTCTCCTCGGATGAGGAAGAATGTCCTAAATCCAGGTTAGAATCTTATGAAGGACAGTTCCGCAATGGTATGCCTCACGGCAACGGAACCGAAACCTTTTCTGATGGTTCTGAATGGACAGGACAGTTTAAATATAGGGTGCCTTACGGAAAAGGGGTCTGGACTTTGCCGGATGGTACCAGGTATGAAGGCCCGTTTAAACATCTATGTGGTCACGGAAGGCAGGCTCTCCGTGTGTGACGGAGACACGGAGCTGGCCCTTCTGGAGCGGGGATCTGTTTTCAGAAAACTGGCCATTCTTGCGGACGAGCCATGTCCTTATGACATCACGGCAGTAGGCCAAATGCGTCTCCTCCATCTGGAGCAAGCTTCTCTTTATGACCTTATGGCAAAGCATCCCCAGACGGCCCAGGGGGTCATTCGTTCACTGTGTCACGCTCTGAAAGAACATCTTTCATAGCTGACTCTGGACTGCAAACCTAACTTCGGTGTGCAAAAATGGTGCGAAGGAGCGGAATTTTTACAGTCTTGTTTGGCGGGTGTAAAAATTTCGTTCCGTTGCGCTTCACTTCATTTTTGCACTCCGGAGTTTATTTCACAAATAGCCCTTGGAGGAGATTCCGGAAAATGAAATAAATGCTTATTACCCATATCGTTTCTTTCCGTTATCCTTATTATTTCCAAAGTGTCTTTTGCAAATATGTTTGCTCCCAGGGTTTACGGAATTTTCGGACCGGAAATATTCCTGGCTTTTCCCACAATGATTATCGAGTGGCTTGTTCTTGATCTGGTGTTGATAGGCAAATCAAAAATCTCTTTATGGTCTGTTATAAAAATTCATCTGATATCATATCCCCTGACTGCGATTGCAGGTGTGTTCATATTGTATTTTGCCGAAATCATACCGCTCTGCATAGAGGATTGTTATTATCAGGGGCTTTTCAAAAAAAATTCTCACAAGCATAAAAACATGCCGAGTCCGAGCAGGATAGCGACGGCGACCCTGATAGCCAATCTTACCACTTTTCTGATAGGTGTATGGCTTGGGCTGACGATGGTTTCAACGATGAATGAAGCGCGTGATTTAATGAAGGCTGATAGCGCAGCATATAACCAGATCAAAAATGCCCGTACAGCATCGCAGACTTATTTTGAACAGTTCCCCGAGGGAGTTGTGACATTGGAAGTTTTGGAAGAATACGGCTTCAAACCCTCTGAAGATGTTGAGATAGTTGTCGAATCCGGAAAAAAGGAAACACTTTCGATCTGCGCCTCGCATATCAGGGGCAGTAAAATATATCGTATTGATTCAGAGGGTTCTATTGATGAACAAGAAATGGAAGATCAGTGATGAAAAAAAGATCGTATCTCCGGATATTGAAAATTGTCGCCAAGATTATCGCCGGCCTGATTATTCTCGGCCTGATCGGACTCGGAATTTTGTTTGATTTTTTTGCGCCGCAGTGGGATATAAAAGATTTTTCCGGTGAGGCTGCCGACATTGAAAAGACCGGGCCTGACGGAACCAAATACACGATAAACAACGGTATGGCCACTTTTGGCCTTGACGTGGCAAAGCCGGATAAGCACTGCGGTAAAATATTCCGGGATTACAAGGCAGCACTTGAATATTGCCGGGATTCGGGTCTGCCGCTCATCCCGTCGGTACATCTCGTGCAGGGCAAACTCAAGCAGTTTGACGACGGTCTGTGTGCCGCGCTGGAGGCGGCGCTTCAGCAGGGCCTTCCCGGAGACGAGCGACTGAGCAAGGCAGCCGCGCTTTCGGCACTGCTGGATGAAGTGCTAAAATTGCTCGCCCGGACTCCCGAGGAGAAAAGAGAAGCCGTCGAATCTGCGGCTGTTCATCTGGCAAGCGCTCTGAGTCTGGGCGGAAACGAACCCCGGCTCGGTTCGGATATGGCTGACAAAGTCCGAAAGGAAAAGCTGGCTTTCCTGTCTGAGCCTGCGGGATTCTGGACATGGAACGAACAGCTCCGAGCCATGTTTATGCAGGATCACTATCTTTCCCGGGGGTTTGATATCAGTGAGAAACTGCCCGTGTGCATCGTTCTCGCCGCCGTCATCTCACAGGATAAAAAACTCTCCGAAGCTTTTGCACGGTTCAGGGAATTTGACTCGAAACTCACAAATCCCCCGGTCTCTCTGTCATTTGAGGATATCGCGGCAGCGCTGCCTTCCGGAATGAGCATTGACGAGATGCTCGAACCTGAAACAATGGAAAATATCCGTAGAGAATTATACCCGCGTTTCGGAAATGGCGCTCGTTTTGCCCTTGTCTCATACTCGGAAAGCAAGGAAACCGCCATCCTGAACGGACTGATACTGCCCCCCGGCACAAGCCCCATGCAGGTTGTCATAGACGCTGTCAGAAGCGGAAAGATATCTCTGGAACCCAAGCCGGATTCCGGGTGGTATGATTATCAATGGTATGCGATGGAAACCCTGCTTCTTCCTGAAAAAGCCCGGGAATCCCACAAACTCAGACTGTCCGACAATTACAAAAAGCGTCTGGAAAATGCCTTCAAAACCAGCCTTACAAAACATCGGGATACGCATATCAAGCATCTTGCAGTACCTTTAGCGGCATGCGACGGCGGAGGTGAGCCGAAAAAAAAGCGAAAGATCGAGATCGGGCCGAAATTTTCGGCTGAACCTACGGCCACGGTTTATCTTCGCTATGCCCGTGCATATCGTTTTCTGAGAAATGCCATGCACGCCGTGCTGGGTCAGGAATTTCTCAGGCAGATTCACAGAAGTAATGAAAACTCTCCGCCCCTTGAGACCGACCTCGACACGGAACTCAGGAACATGGCACTGCTCTGCTACGGATTATATGAACGGCTGGCTCCGGAAATCGGTCAGCGTCCGCTCTATCTGGAGGATGAGATGAATGACGAGGACATTGCCGCCGCAAAAAACACGGCTTCCCAATGGCTCTCCTCCCTGACGGACGACCCGGATCTGGGCAGAGATACACGGGTAGTTGTGCCCGCGTTTGATGAATTGGTATCCGTCCATTATTGGGCCACTGCCGGAGTCAGGCTTGAACGCGTGGTTTACAAATACAATGATGAACCGGATGTCAGAGGTAATGTCGAACCGGTATTTGTACCCACGAATTACTATCTTCCCACGGATATTTTTCTTGAATTTGAGCGCCCCGGGCGGAGTCCTCTCACCCGTGATGGATACCGGAATATCTGCGACCGTTATGATGACGAACTGTCTCTGAGAAAGCACTTTGGCGTAGCAGTGAGAACAGAATATAAAGGCGGATTTTTTGTCCTCTTTATTGTGCTGGCGGTGTCAGCATTCATATTCAGAAAGCATCTGCGGGGTCTGAACATAAGACCTGTTGTCATAACGGCAAAAATCACCGCAGGTCTGTTCATCCTTTTGTGGATTGCCGGGCTTATATTTTTCCCTGCATATCCCGTAAAAATGATGGTGAAATATGCGCCGGCAATCAGCGTCCGCCTTGTTCCTATTGTGGAACAGATCGTTTGTTTCTATTATCATAGTCCTCACAATGTGGAGATAAAATACAGGATGATCGAATTGATGATTGACGATCCAAATCCCTTGGTGCGAGCTACAGCAAGCATCTGTATTGAGTATCTGAGTATCATAAGAGGTTTTCACAAAGAAGAGCTTCTGCGCCAAATTCCTGATATTGAAAAAGGCCTGCGCCGAGCAAGTGACGATGAGATGATGGAAGTCGAATATAACGCTGTCTGGTTACTCGGAAATTTTTTCAAAAATGACGACACGGTTGATTTTCTGGCTTCCAAATTAAAAAAAGATATTTATATTGATGAGATTACTTGCATTAGTATATTCTCTGTTCTTGCCCAAATCGGCAGCAAAAAGGCATGGGATATCGTTCTGTTTTATACGGAGGATACCAGAAAGAATATCAGACATAATGCGTTTTTTTTTCTTTCAAAATTTGCAATTTCTTCGGAAGAGCAAAATCTGACGCTGTTATATAAAAAGCTATTCGGATACATGAATCGGGGTGATCGTAGGTCTTCATTTGATATGAAGATAGCGATTGAAGAGATAATAAAAGCTTCTGTTCCCGATTATCCTGATGTGGCCCAATTCAAAGCCTTTAGCGCATGGTTTCTTACGTTTTGGTGGGGATCAGCAGGTGATTATGTAATAAAGGAATATAAAGAGGCACTGGATATGACGGAGAAGGCTCTCGGTCCGGAACATCCTGATGCGCTCAGGCTCACGGATGATCTGGCATCGGCGTATGAAAAAGACGGAGACCCAGCCGAAGCAATGTCTCTATATAACAAATCTCTCTCCGTAAAGACAGAATCTCTGGGACTCGGACATCCTGAAACGCTGCAAACGCTCATTCGTATGTTATCTCTTTTTAAAAATAAAGAAGAGGGGTTTATTAAGAGCGAAGATACTTATCTCTGTGCAACATCTTTATGCCGGAATTTTGCCGACATAGGTGAGAAAATTGGCGAATCGCAATGTCCTGAATTAGCTGATATTATGGACGGCTTGGCAGATGTTTGCAAAGCAGCGGGAGATTACGCCAGAGCAAACCCGCAGTTCATGGAGAAACTGATGATGTGCAGACAGGCGCTGGGAACGGATCATCCCCGGGCCGCACAAAGACTGGACGAAGATATAGAACTTCATACGCCGTCTTTACTTTACCGCAAAGCGGAATCACTGCACAAAAAAGCTTCGGCAATTAGGAAAAATTCACTCAGACAGACGGGTTTCAAGGGATTGGGAGAACCGGAATGACTGGGCGATTTGAACCACAGATTCGTGCAGATTGGGGAAATTTGAGATTATTCCGGCTCCGGGGCGATCTGAACCGCAGATTACCGGGGATTAAGGAGGTTTCACAAATTATCCCTGACCAGCAAAACATTAAAAGTTTGAAGTGATTTTATGGGTGTGATATGTCAAAATCGTCATTGCCTTTGGCGGGGTTGTCCGAACCCAGATTAAAGGATTTGGGGATTGGCCTGATTTCTGTCCGAGTTTCAGAAGACATAAGTACCTGGACATATATTTTCAGGTAAAATTATCAGCAAAATTCCCGAACTGGCTTAAATGAGATTTGGATAAAAATACCGAAAAACCTTTGTCCAGGTACTTATTATGATGCTTATGTTATAAAATCTAATATTCAAAAAGGAGGAGAAGATGAAAATCGTTTGTGATCATTGCGGAAAAAATGTATCAGATCATCAGGAATTAACCGAATGGGAAGAGCAGACAGAAATGCCCGTTTGCGGGAGATGCCTGAGAGGGCTGAATCAGGGGGAAGACTGGGGTGAAAACGACCTTCCGCCTGACATGCAGGGAAAAGACCGTTGCCGCCGCTGCGGGGGAGAACTGTCATCCGAGAACATTTTCTATCACAAAAGCAGGACAAAAAAATATGTCTGCGCCCCGTGCAGGGAAGAACTCTCCGCTGTCCGGAATAAAGTTTTTCAGACTGCGAATACATCCGGACAGGGAAACGCGGCAATTGTTCCGCCCGAAATCAGAAAGTGGAACTGGGGGGCTTTTTTTCTGAGCTGGATATGGGGACTGGGCAACCGGACAAATATTGCCCTGCTTTGCCTTGTTCCTTTGGTAAATATCCCCATGCGTTTTGTTCTTGGTGTGAAGGGAAACGAATGGGCATGGCGGAATGTAAAATGGGACAGTGTCGAACATCTCCTGAGGGTTCAGAAAAAATGGGCAATCTGGGGAACATGAATTTTGGGATTCGTCCTTGTAGTTGGCCTGATTAGCCTGATCATGCCTGCGGGGCCGGGTGAGGAAAATTATTACAATGAGGAAAAGGTAAAATATGACGGAAATATCAGCGCTCCCAGTTCTCCGATATTGTTTCAGCCGATGTTTGTCTGGAATGATGCGGAACCCACATTTCAGGGCACAGGCTTTTTTGTGTCATCCTCTGACAAGCAAATTGCCGCTGTCACAAGTTCGCATTTCATAGACACCGAGGGTTCCCGCTTGAAAAAAGCTTACTGGTTGAACATTTCGGAGGAGAGATTTGAACCTGTCGCTTCTTTTGCCAGGATATGGGGGAAACTGGGCAATGGCGGTTCCGACTTTCCTATGGATCTGCGTTATGATTACCTGATAATGCCCCCGGAAAATGCCGTGCCGGACAGTTGTGTGCTTGAACTTGATGACCGGGTGAGATTGAAACGACATGAGGGCGTATGGTTTCCCAACAAAGATCCCCAATCTCCCGCAGGATATACTCTGGTTGACGGCATGGTTACGGAAACACAGGAAAATTATCATGCCGTGATCCTTAAAGATCATGTTGAGTTTCAATCTCAGAGCGGGTCACCGGTCATAAGCAAACTAACGGGCAAGGTGATCGGAACTTTGTCCCGGGCAGGATATACCGAAAAAAACAAGCCTGTCATGTATCTTGCTCCCTCTCATTCGATAAAACACGCAGTGGACGGAGATGCAAAACTTACCGATTTGTCTGAGGCGGTAGGAAAAAAATAACCTGTCGCTGTTTGTCTCTGTAAGACCGATATCCGGCGTGCAAGGCTGCGCCTTGTGAGTCTGTATTTCACTCGATAATCAAATTTTTTTTCTGTCATTCCTGCGAAAGCAGGAATCCACTGCTCCCGGAATCGCCGCATCTGCCAAAAACAGATTCCTGCTTTCGCAGGAATAACAAACTTTTTGTTCGAACCGGGTCAAAAAACTTGATCATCGGGTTTCAGTGTTCGCACAAGGCAGTGCTTGCACTTCTTACCGGACGCTCCGCATCGCAGGGAGCAACTCTTCAAAAAAATACTGATTATAACGGATTTAGGGGAGGGCCGACCAAGCCCTGTAAGGGCGGCATATTTGTAGCCGCTATCAGTGATGACCATGAAAATAAATCTGCACGGATGAGATTTTCCGTTTACAGAATTAAGAGAGGATAAAATGCCTATTCACATAACATGCGAAAACTGTGGGAAAAACATCAGAGCTTCTGAAAAATACGCAGGGAAACGGGTAAAATGCCCGGGATGCGGCTGCTCGCTGCATATTCCTTCTGAAAAACAGAATATTTCTTTTCCCGAACAAACCGGGGGAAAGAAAAAGCCTGGAAAAGCAGCCGCCACAGGTATCCGAGTGAACTGCCGAAATTGCGGAAAAAAGATCAATGCGCCGACAGAGTTCGCTGGCAAACGGGTGAAGTGCCCTTCCTGCAAGGCTTCGCTGTATATTCCTTTTGTTGGGAAGCAGGAGATCACAACCCCCCGAAAACCAGAGACCGAGCCGAAAAATGAAATTTCGCCTGTTGAAAATGCTGAAAAGGAAAAACTTGAGCAAACGGCCGAGCCTGTTCCCACAGATAAGAAAGACAGCGGAGCTGATTCGGATCAGGCGTTGCCGATCAGGAAAAAAGAGAGCGAGCTGGAAAATGAGATTCTGCCTGCTGCAAATATCGGGAAAGAAGAGTCGGAGCAAACGGTAAAATCTGTTCCCACAGATAAGAAAGACAGCAAGGCCGATTCGGATCAGGCGTTGCCGGTCAGGAAAAAAAGCAGAAGCGGAAAAAAGAGAAAACTGATCTTGGCGGCGGCACTGGTGTTTACGTTTGTTTTGTATTTTATAGCAAACAACCCCCTGGAAATACAGATTGTTGATAAGATTTTGGCAGAGGTGGCTCTGAAAGCTCCTGTTCCGGGATTTCGTAACATCATATTGAAAAAACTGAATAATCAGATGCTGGCTTATTTTATTCGGAAGACATCCGATTCGGATGCTCGCACAACAGCCTTGGAAAAAATAACCAACCAGAATTTGCTGGCTAGGATAGCAACGGATATGGACGGCCCTGATTCAAATGTTCGCAAAGCGGCCCTGGAAAAGCTCTCCGACCAGAATTTGCTGGCTGAGATAGCAACGGATATGAACGGCCCTGATTCGGACATTCGCAAGGCGGCTCTGGAAAAGCTCTCTGACCAGAAATTGCTGGCTGAGATAGCAACGGATATGGACGGCCCTGATTCAAATGTTCGCAAAGCGGCCCTGGAAAAGCTCTCCGACCAGAATTTGCTGGCTGAGATAGCAACGAATATGAACGGCCCTGATTCAAATATTCGCAAGGCGGCCCTGGAAAAGCTCTCCGACCAGAATTTGCTGGCTGAGATAGCAACGGATATGAACGGCCCTGATTCAAATATTCGCAAGGCGGCCCTGGAAAAGCTCTCCGACCAGAATTTGCTGGCTGAGATAGCAACGGATATGAACGGCCCTGATTCAAATGTTCGCAAGGCGGCCCTGGAAAAGCTCTCCGACCAGGATTTGCTGGCTAAGATAGCAACGAACATGAACGGCCCTGATTCAAATATTCGCAAGGCGGCCCTGAAAAAGCTCTCCGACCAGAATTTGCTGGCTGAAATGGCAACGAACGGCTCTGATGCCGACATTCGCAAAGCAGCTCTGGAAAAGCTGGCCACCATTGCTCAGAATGATTCTGATAAACAGGTACGGGTGGCGGCAGTCGAAAAATTGGAAAATCAGGAGATGTTAATCCGTCTTGCTCGGAACGCTTCTGACCAAGAAATACGCGTCAAAGCAGTGAAAAAAATAGATGATCAAAAAGCATTGGCTGTTCTGGCATTAAATTCTTATGTTTCAGATGTTCGTAAGGTGGCGGTAGAAAAGCTGACCGATCAAAAAGTTCTGGCTAAAGTAGCGAACGGGTCATCTTTATCTATTTGCAAGTCGGCTGTAAAAAAACTGACTGATCAAAATCTCTTATCTGAAACAGCGTTGAATAATGCGGCTTATCCGGATGTTCGTAAACTGGCAGCAGAAAAATTGAACGAACAGAAACTACTGTTACAAGTTGTTTTAAAAAGTAAGTGGGATATTGCCAGAATAGCTTTGGAAAAATTGTCTGACCAGAAAATACTATCCAATATAGCGGCAAAAGTCTCTTATGCGGATACCCGTAAGGAATTGATAAAAAAGCTGATTAATATAGGACAGGATTTTAATGATGGGGGGTCTCTGACGATTCAAACTGATCTGGCAGAGATAGCAGTGAATGAGGATTATTCCCCGGACACTCGGAAAGCCGCTGCAAAAAAACTGACCAACCAAAAGGTGATGCTTGATACGTTGCTGAACGCAGACCCTCCGAATCCTGACTTGATAATAGATAAATTGGCTGATAATAAAAAGTTCCTCGTGAATATTGCCCTGAATGCTTCCAATTTGGAGGTTCGGACAGCTGCTGCCACATCGCTGGCAGAGCGGAAACTTCTGTCTTTGGGTGATGAGGAATCGCTGATGATTCAAAGCGCCATGGCAGAGATAGCAACGAGTGAGGATTATTCCCCGGACACTCGGAAAGCCGCTGCAAAAACACTGACCAATCATAAGCTTATGCTGGATGTCCTGCTGAACGCGCAACCCTCGAATCCTGAATTGATACTGGATAAATTGGCAGATAATAAAAAGTTGCTCGGGGATATTGCCTTAAATGCTTCTGATCCCGAGGTTCGGAGAACTGCTACCGAATTCCTGACAGACCAGAAACTTTTGTCTGACATATTTTTAAATGCCTCTGATCCGGATATTCGTGATATAGCGTTTTATGGTCTGAAACTTGGGACGTTGAAATCAATCGCAATGAATGCTTCTTCTGAGCTTGTTGCCGAGAAGGTTTTGGAAAGGATAACTGATCAGGCTGTATTGGCTGAAATTGCACTGAAAGCCTCTGAACCGGGTGTGCGTGAGGCTGCTCTCGAATATCTGAATGATGACAACATATTAGCTAAAATTTTAAGCAATGACAGATCCCTGAATGTCCGCAGGGCCGCGGTCTTAAAAATGGATAATCAGCCACTTTTGGCTGAGATCGCATTGAAAAATTCTGATAAAGCGTTGCGTGAAGCAGCCGTTACAGCTTTGTGCGATGAAAAAATTCTAAGGGATTTTGCAAAGGGAAACAATTCATATCTCAGAAATTTGGCATTGAAAAGGCTGAATGGCCAGGCTGCATTGGCAGATAAGGCTTTGAATAGCCCCCTTGAAAAAGATCGCAGGAAGGCAGTGGAAAGATTATTTGATCAGAAGGCTCTGGCAGATGTGGCATTAAACGCTTCTGATCCGGATATTCGTAAAGCAGCAGCGGAAAAAGTGGATGACCAGAAAGTGCTGACAGATGTGGCATTAAACGCTTCTGATCCGGATATCCGCAAAGCAGCGGCGGAAAGGGTGGATGACCAGAAAGTGCTGGCCGCTGTTGCTCAGAACGATTCCGAGAAGGATGTCCGTGCGGCAGCACTCGGAAAATTAAAAGATCAGGACATGCTAATCCATCTCGCTCAGAACGCTGCTGAACGGAATGTCCGTATCGGGGCAGTGGAAAAGCTGACAGAGCCGGAAAGTCTGAGCCTTGTGGAAAAAAACACCTCGGATATATATGCACGGAAAACAGTTGCTCTGTGCAAACTGACCTGTCCCAAAGCCATTGCCGAGATCGCCTTGAATGAATCTTTGCCTGAAATACGTGCCGCAGCCGTGAAAAAGGTGGAAGATCAGAAAATATTGGCTAAGATCGCTCAAAATGACGCAGACAAAGATGTCCGTGCAGTGGCAGTGAAAAATATCGGAGATCAGAAAGTATTGGCTAATATCGCATTAAATGATGCAGATGAAGATGTTCGTACAGAGGCAGTGAAAAAACTGAGAGATCAGAAAATTCTGGCTGATGTTGTGATAAAAGGCAATTCTTATTCGGAAATCCAGAATGCTTCGGAAAAGCTGACAGATCCTGTATTTATGACAAACGCATTGTATTCATTGTCGGAGACTCAGAATGCCGCATTAAAAAAACTGAATGATCCGAAATGGATTGATTATGTTGTTGATATGTCTGTTAACATTTCTGCTTATGAGGCATGTGTCAAAAAATTAAAAAAACAGGGAGACCCCCGGGCTTCGCAAAGAAAATTTTTCAAGTTCCGAAGGAAGATGTGTGTGAAACTTGAAGGGCTGAATGAAAAAGTCCGTCAGCAGGTATTGGAAAGAATATCAAAAAATTTATCAGAAGAAAATCTTCAAATAGTGAAAAATCTGAGAGACCAGAAACTTCTGACATATATAGCTCTGAATGATTTTTCTGGTCGGTTTCAGAATAGTCGGTTTCAGAATGCAGCAGTGGAAAGGCTGACAAAGCTGGCAGATCAAAATGTTTTGACAAAAATTATTCAGAATGATTCTTCGGGATCACTTGCCAAGCTTTTTACCAAATATGCCAATGAAGAAGTGGTGAAAAAGCTGGCAGATGAAAAAATTCTCGCTGACATTGCTCGAAGTAATTCTGATTATGATATTCAAGAAGCAGCACTGAAGAAGCTTACAGACCAAAAAGTGATCGGTGAAATTGCGAAATATGATACTAATCTTCAAGAAGCGGCAGTGGAAAAGCTTACAGACCAAAAAATTCTCGCTGACATTTTGAAAAATGTTCATTATAAACATGTTATTGAAGCAGTATTGAAAAAGCTGAATGACCCAGAAATTTTAGCTGACATTGTGAAAAATGCTTCTCTTGACTGGATTCGACGCACAGCAATGAAAAAGCTGAATGACCCAAAAATTTTAGCTGATATTGCTCAAAGTGATTCGGATCCTTGGTTTAAAGAACTGGCATTGAAAAAGCTGACAGATCAAACGCTGTCAGAAGACATTGTTCAGAATCCTCATTATGAAAAAGCAGAATTATATAAAGAAATTCCTAAAAAGACAGCCAGCAAAACGACAGATAAAAACAATCCAGAATTTTTAGCTAATATTGCTTTGAAAAATGTTTATGGGTTTCTTCATTCTTTCAGCTTTAGCATTTTCAGGGGATTATCTGATGTACTGGATATGAGTGATCCAAGAATTTTGGCTGTTGTTGCCCAAAGCGCTCCTGAATCTATTCGCACAGTTGGAAATCTGACTGATCAAAAAATCTTAGCTGAAATTGCCCAAAATGATTCCGAATCTCAGCTTCGAGAAGCAGCAGTGGAAAAGTTGGCTGACCAAAAAGTCCTCGCTGACATTGCTCAAAATGATTCTTATCATCCGGTTCGTCAGGCGGCATTGGAAAAGCTGAATGACCAAAAAATTTTAGCTGTCATTGCTCAAAATAATTCTGATTATTGGGTTCGTATAGCAGCAGTGGAAAAACTGAATGACCAAAAAATTTTGGCTGATATTGCTCAAAGCGATTCTGAACATGAGGTTCGGGAAGCAGCAGTGAAAAAGCTGAATGACCAAAAAGTTTTGGCTGATATTGCTCAAAACGATTCTTTTTTTTATGTTCGTAAGGCAGCAGTGAAAAAGCTGAATGACCAAAAAATTTTAACTGATATTGCTCAAAAGGATTCTGATAATGAGGTTCGTAAAGTAGCAGTGAAAAAGCTGAACAACCCAAAAATTTTAACTGATATTGCTCAAAACGATTCTGATGATCAGGTTCGAGAAGCAGCAGTGGAAAAGCTGAATGACCAAAAAGTTTTGGCTGATATTGCTCAAAACGATTCTTTTTTTTATGTTCGTAAGACAGCAGTGAAAAAGCTGAATGACCCCAAAATTTTGGCTGCTATTGCTCAAAATGATTCTGAATATCTGGTTCGTGAAGCAGCGGTGGAAAAGATTCTATCTGATATTGCTCGAAATGATTATGATATTCATATTCGAGAAGCAACAATGGAAAAGCTGAATGACCCAAAAATTTTAGTTAATATTGCTGAATGTAATTCTGATTATGGGATTCGTAAAGTAGCAGTGAAAAGTCTGAATGACCCAAAAATTTTGGCTGCCATTGCTCAAAATGATTTTGAATATCCGGTTCGTTATTTTGATTCTCAGGTTCGTCAAGCAGCAGTGGAAAAGCTGAATGACCAAAAAATTTTAGCTGTCATTGCTCAAAATGATTCTGATTATGGGATTCGTAAAGTAGCAGTGAAAAAGCTGAACAACCCAAAAATTTTAACTGATATTGCTCAAAACGATTCTAATGATCAGGTTCGAGAAGCAGCAGTGGAAAAGCTGAATGACCAAAAAAATTTAGCTGGCATTGCTCAAAATGATTCTGATAAGGTTCGTAAAGTAGAAGTGGAAAAGCTGAATGATCAAAAAATTCTTGCTGTCATTGCCCAAGATGATTCTGATAATGAGGTTCGTAAGGCAGCAGTGGAAAAGCTGAATGATCAAAAAATTCTTGCTGTCATTGCCCAAGATGATTCTGATAATGAGGTCCGTAAGGCAGCAGTGGAAAAGCTGAATGATCAAAAAATTCTTGCTGTCATTGCCCAAGATGATTCTGATAATGAGGTTCGTAAGGCAGCACTGGAAAGGCTGAATGACCCAAAAATCTTAGCTGTCATTGCTCAAAGGGATTCTGATAAAGAGGTTCGTAAGGCAGCAGTGGAAAGGCTGAATGACCCAAAAATCTTAGCTGTCATTGCTCAAAGGGATTCTGATAATGAGATTCGTAAAGCAGCCATGGGAAAGCTGAAAGCAATGGTGGAAAAGCTGACAGACCAAAAAGTTTTAGCTGATATTGCTCAAAATGCCTCTGATGAAGATATCCAAATAAAAGCGATAAAAAACCTGACTGACCAAAAAATCTTGGCTACCATTGCTCAAAAGGATTCTGATTTTCGAATTCGTCAAGCAGCAGTGAAAAACTTGGCTGACCCAAAAATTTTAGCTGTCATTGCTCAAGATGATTCTGATAATGAGGTTCGTCAAGCAGCAGTGGAAAAGCTGGCTGACCAAAAAATTTTAGCTGTCATTGCTCAAAATGATTCTGATTATCAGATTCGAGAAGCAGCAGTGAAAAACTTGGCTGACCAAAAAATATTAGCTGTCATTGCTCAAAATGATTCTGATAATGAGGTTCGTAAGGCAGCAGTGGAAAAGCTGAATGATCAAAAAATTCTTGCTGTCATTGCTCAAAATGATTCTTCTTATTGGGTTCGTCAAGCAGCAATGAAAAACTTGACTGACCAAAAAATCTTAACTGTCATTGCTCAGAATAATTCTGATTATCAGATTCGAGAAGCAGCAGTGAAAAACTTGGCTGACCAAAAAATATTAGCTGTCATTGCTCAAAATGATTCTTCTTATCGGGTTCGTCAAGCAGCAGCGGAAAAGCTGAATGACCAAAAAATATTAGCCGATATAGCTCAAAATGCCCCTTCTGAATATGTCCGAATAGGAGCAATAAAGAAGCTGACGGACCAAAAAGTTTTAGCTGATATTGCTCAGCATACTTCTCATTATGGGGTTCTTGAAGCAGCTCTGAATAATATAACAGACCAAAAGCTTTTAGTTCAGATTGCTCAGAATCCTTCCAAAGCTCTCAGCGGAGTAACTTGCAGTTCAGTAATAAGCAGGCTGATCGAGCTAATACGAGAAGTGAAAAGAAAAGAACAAACCGAAGATTTCATTTCCTACATTGAAACGCTTCTGATGTTAAGTGAAATTGCTTCTGATAGTACCGTAAGAATTACAATATTTATGAATATTGATCTCTTTGAAGTGATTGGAAAAATTGAGGATTATGCCAAAGCAGAATCTCTGATGAAAAAAACTCTCAGCATTGCAGAAAGGGCGAAATCTCTTGAAGCGCTGGCTCCGGATCTCAGAAGAATGGGGCTGTTTTATGTGAGGTCGGAAAAGTTCGGCAAGGCCCTTGACTTTTTTGACAGAGCCTTGAAAGCAGACAACATGCTCATTGACCGGGTATTGGGAACCGCTTCCGAAGAAGGAAAAATCAAATACATAACGTCCCAGAAAGGAGGACTCTATTTTTTTCTCAGTCTCGTCAGCCAGTATCTCAGCCAGGATTCATCAGCAGCGGCAAAAGCCTTTGATCACTGGCTCAGAAGAAAGGGGATTATTCTGGAGGCCCATAAGGTGTTTCAGGAAGCTTCCGTCTATACAGAAAATCCCAGGGCAGAGAAAATATTTCAGGAACTTTCCCAGACCAGAAAGCAGCTCTCAGAACTTGTTTTCAAAGGGGGGAAAAATGAGAATAAAAAAAGCTACAACAAAAAAGTCTCGGACTTGGAGGAGAAGAAAAAAAAGCTGGAAACGAAACTGAGCCGGACAAGCCAGCCTTTTGCTTTGAAACAGAAGATGTCAAACGCTGATTGCGGAAAGGTGGCCGCGGCGCTTCCCGAAGATACCGCACTGATTGAGATTGTTCTGGCTCCGACATTTGATTTCAAAGCCATGCCCGAAGATCAGAGGATTCTGTTTCCGTTTCATTTTCGCGGGCGGGAAAAAGAACAATACGAATGGGATCCTCCGCATTATCTGGCATTTGTGCTTCATGCCGGCAAAGGGGACAATATAGCGATGATTGATCTCGGAGATGCAACAGCCATAGACAAGGCCATTGCCGGATACAAAAAGCTGATCAGCCTGAAAAGAATGGGAAGGATGACGGAAAAATATGCCCGAAATGCTTATGATCTGGTCTTTTCCCCTTTGAAAAAAGAACTCGGAGATGTAAAAAATATTTTTATTTCTCCGGACGGCAATCTGAGTCTGATTCCCTTTGAAGTGTTTCAGAAACCAGATGAAAAATTTCTCATCGAAAATTACACTTTCACCTATCTGACATCGGGAAAGGATATCCTCGCATTCGGTGAGAGCGGAGAAAAGGGCGGCAAGTCACTGATCTTCGGAGACCCTGATTTTAATCTGACAGCTCAGGAAAAGGCTTCCGCCATAAAGGCGCTGGCACTGAATCAGACCGGCAACAACAATGCCCTCTTTGTCCGATCTTCCGATATGAGAGACTTTAAGTTCAAAAAACTGCCGGAAACAAAAGCTGAGGCTCAGGCTGTTTATAACCTTCTGGGCAAAAAAAATGCGGAACTCTACACAGACAAAGCCGCACTTGAAGAAGTTCTGTTTCAGAAAAATACCCCGAAAATTCTGCACGTTGCAACCCACGGCTTTTTTTTGGATGACCACAAAATTATTGATGAAAAATTTATCAGAGAAATACAAGTGATGAGAAGAAAGCAATTTCAAGAGCAAGTATTTTTTGGTCGTTTCTTCCCTTCCTCACCCCCGTCAGAACAAACACCGTCAGTATCCCTGAGAAGAAAAATGGCCCAACTCAAAAATCCCCTCCTCCGTTCCGGTATTGCCCTTGCCGGTGCCAACACCGCACTGAAATCTGAAACCTCTGACAACAGTGATGGTCTTGTCACCGCGGAAAAGATACTCGGTCTGAAGCTCAGAGGCACGGACATGGTGGTGCTTTCGGCCTGCGAAACCGGTCTGGGAGATGTGCGGGCCGGGGAAGGCGTCTATGGTCTCCGGCGGGCATTCACCCAGGCCGGCGCAAGGAGCCTGGTCATGAGCCTGTGGTCTGTTCCGGATAAGGAAACTCAGGAACTTATGACCGAATTCTACAAAAACATCATTTCCGGCAAAATGAACAGAAATCAGGCCCTCCGACACGCCGCACTGAAACAGATGGAGGTTGTGAGGAAACGATACGGCGGGGCAAATCCGCTGTTCTGGGGGGCATTTGTGTTTATGGGAGAGTCGTGATCTCTCGCAATCAGTTATGATCTACACGGATTAGTGATAAGCAGGGATTAAAAAACAGCTATTGGGAAAATCCTTGCTTATCCCTAATCCATGTAGATAATACGCTGGTAATCCTGAAAATTCTTTAATCAGGAAAATCAGGGGTCGGACAAGGGAGCATCAGGTTCGGACCAGGATTTAATGGCTGAAACTCGATCCTCAAGTTTTTTTTCTGTCATTCCTGCGAAAGCAGGAATCCACTGTCTCCGGATTCGTAAAATCTGCGAAAAACGGATTCCTGCTTTCGCAGGAATGACAGGCATTTTGTTCGATCCGGGTCAAAAAGTTGATTATCGAGTGAAACGCCATAAATTAAAAACGGAGGAATAATGAAAAAATTTGCAGTGACCGTAACAGGTTCCATTCTTATGATTTTTATCAGCAGCATGATCTGTTCTGCCAAAGACGCGGCAATGGTCGTTGATCTTAAAAAAGGCAGGGCATATTATGAGACAGGAGACAGACAGGCCAGGGAAGTTATGCTCCTGGATTTCTTGAAAACAGGGGATAAGATCAGGCTGGAACCCGATACTGTCCTGGTTCTGAACTATTTTCTCCCGGGCGTGCGGGAGGAAATCTCCGGTCCTGGAAAAATTACGCTCGGAACCGACGCCAGTGAAAAAGAAGGAGACGTCAAGATCATCGCCTCAAAAACAGACTATCTCCTCCCAAAAACCTTGCTGGGCAGAGAAGATGTTCAGCAGAGCGGTGCTGTGGTGCTTCGGGGAGATGAGCAGTCGCACAATATTGTCATTCTCAGGCTGGCCGACACAGCAGTGCGTTCCTCACAGATTTTGTTCCGATGGCAACCTGTGAAGGGGGCTGGGAATTACATGCTCAAAATTTACGACACCTTGGGAAGCTGCTGCTTTCAGACAACGGCTAAAGAGAATCGTCTCAGCTATGACAAATCAGACCTGAAACCTGATGAACTCTATTCGTGGAAGGTTTCCGCAACTGCGAACGGGAAAACATCCGAGGGAGGCGGAGCGTTTTTTATCTTGGATCAAAAAACACTGGATAAAGTCATCCGGGCCGAGAAAAAAATCAGGAGCGAATGTCCGAAAGATTCTGACGAGCTGCTGACCCGGCTGGCCGTCATATACCGATATTATGAATTAAATGACAATGCCGCGGATATGCTGAGAGAACTGCATCGGCGGTATCCCCGGAATGGGAATATTCAAGGGTGGTTGCAAAAGGTGGACCCGGTTTATGCACAAAAAAAGCAGTAACATAATTTCTGATCATAACACATTTCACTCGATAATCAGGTTGTTTTGATCCGAAAAACTTACGAAAGCAGGGATTCGTTTTTGGCCGATGCATCGCTTCCGGGAACAGCGGATTCCTGCTTTCGCAGAAATGACATAAAAACTTTCTGATGGAACAGATCAGATGAACATAGCTGTAAACGATATGGACAAAGTGAGTCAGCAAAATGCGGCCAATGCAGAGGAATCAGCTTCCGTGTCCAAAGAACTGAAGGAGCAAGCCGAACAAATGAAATCGCTTGTGAAAAAACTGACAGTGATTATTGGCGGAAAAAGGATCAGCGGACGTGGGCAGCTTTTACAGGAATCCCAGGGAAATCCGAGGATAAGACATTTATTTCCCGATGACTGACGGGATCTGTGAGCCTGATCAGATCAGAGCCATTCCGCGGGATATACTGGTGATCTTTATGAGCGGATACTTCCCTTCGACAAGCTCAGGGAACGGCATAATATTAGTATGTAGTTACGATTTTCTTTATCCTCTTCTGAAAATATTTTACAATAGCAATCTGTTATGTTATAGTCCCTGTCATTTGATATCCAAAATTCTTCTCTTACTCCGTAATTGCTTATTTTTCAATACGTTAAAAACTATGGCAGATATCTCGTGTCCCAAATCCGAATATGCTTCGATAGTTACCACATTGATTCAATCTATTACAGAATTTAGTTTTGCTGTGTTTCCGTCCTCGTGCTGATGAGCCTGCTCATCATTTGATTAAATCCTTTTGACACAGGAGTTTAGGAAGACGTGAAAAAATTATTCATTATTATTGCAATCGGTTTTGTTTTGTATGGATTCTGCAGTGAGAATCTGTGTTTTGCTGATCAGCCTGCTTTGCAAAACAGTGCGGCAGACCTGCTGATAAAAAATGCTTTTAACAACAAACAAAGTGACTTACAGGTTAAAGGGGTTGGCAAAGTCATCAAAATTCTTCCCGATGATCTGAAGGGCAGCCGACATCAGAGATTTATCATCAGGCTGGCTTGGGGACAGACACTGTTAATCGCACATAACATTGACATTGCTCCCAAAATAAACGCTCTCAGAAAAGGGGATAAAGTGGAATTTTATGGTGAATACGAGTGGAGCAAAAAAGGGGGAGTTATTCACTGGACGCATCATGATCCCAAAGGGCGTCATGAAAACGGCTGGTTAAAACACGAAGGGACCCTGTACAGATAGGCGCACAAAAAAATTCATCAGATCAAAAATCCTTTCCGGAGTGCAAAAATAGAGCGAAGCGGTTTTTTGCTTCTTCTCCGGCGTGCAAAAACAGAGCGAAGCGGTTTTTTGCATAAATCTTCTTCGGAGTGCAAAAATAGAGCGAAGCGGTTTTTTGCATAAATCTTTTCCGGAGTGCAAAAATAAAGCGAAGCGATTTTTTGCATAAATCTTTTCCGGAGTGCAAAAATAAAGCGAAGCGATTTTTTGCATAAATCTTTTCCGGAGTGCAAAAATAAAGCGAAGCGATTTTTTGCATAAATCTTTTCCGGAGTGCAAAAATAAAGCGAAGCGATTTTTTGCATAAATCTTTTCCGGAGTGCAAAAATAGAGCGAAGCGATTTTTTGCATAAATCTTTTCCGGAGTGCAAAAATAAAGCGAAGCGATTTTTTGCATAAATCTTTTCCGGAGTGCAAAAATAAAGCGAAGCGATTTTTTGCATAAATCTTTTCCGGAGTGCAAAAATAGAGCGAAGCGGTTTTTTGCATAAATCTTTTCCGGAGTGCAAAAATAGAGCGAAGCGATTTTTTGCATAAAAACTCAAATCAGCAATCTTTTCCGGAGTGCAAAAAGACAGTTGCAATATCACTTTCCATCATCGGTATGCACTTTGTTGGTATTTTTGACAAATATCGTTCAGTTCGTCGTACCGGACAGATAACATGAAATATGAAACAGACATTATTTTTTTTATCCATAGTGAGTGTGTTTTTGACGGTAAGGCCCCTTGTTGCGAGTGAACCATTGATATTCTCAACCTTTCAAAGTGCTTCTGTGGCAGATGATCTGAGTGAGGCGGTTCTTAGAGAAGCTTATAAACGGATCGGGTTGCAGATTGTCGTAAAGAAATTTCCAGCCAAAAGAGCCTTATTAATGGCAAACAACGGCAGAACAGACGGAGAGCTATTCCGAATTATCGGCACGGAGAAACATTGTCCCAATTTAATCAGGATTCCGGTACCGATTATTTTTTTCAAAGGCTCTGTGTTTACTAAAAATACGGACTTCCCCGTGAAAGGCTGGGACAGTCTCAAGCCTTATAAGATCGGGATCGTCAGGGGAATTCAGTTTTCAGATGCCCCTACAAAGCAAATGAAGCGTTATGATTTTAATCTTATTGAAGAACTTTTTAAGTCACTGGACAAAGGGCTTATTGATATTGCCCTTTATGCCCATTTGGACGGATTGGTATTCATTAAAAATCACTTCAAAGGCAGCGGCATGAGAGTTTTGGAACCTCCGTTAGTTGAACTGCCATTATACAATTATTTGCATAAAAAGCATAAAAAGCTTGTTCCTAAAATCACTTCAGTTTTGCAGAAAATGGAACAGGAAGGCATGATTCAAAAAATAGTTCAGGAGACCGAGGCAAAAATTCTTCAGAAATAAAAGCGGCCGGGGATAGTTGTTTTTCATAACGAACGGATATCTAAAACTATTTTATCATGGAGGGGGAGAAGATAAGGAATTCATTATTAAATCATTATGGACACAATTTTTTCTATAAGACCGTTTATTGCTGTTCTGATTTCGCTGTTCGTTGTTCCCTTTATTATTTTAAGCGGAAAAAAACCGAACTTACGTGAAGGCTGGACCTTTGCGGCAGCCATCTCCAAATTTCTGATCATTGCCTCGATGGTTCCTGTGATTCTTCACGGAGCAGAAATCGAATACACCATTGCAAAAGTGCTTCCCGGGCTTGCTGTTAAATTCAGGGTGGACGCGTTCGGGATACTCTTTGCGCTGGTTTCCTCCTCACTCTGGATTGTCACATCTGCCTATTCCGTGGGATATATGAGAGGGCTGAAAGAACACAGCCAGACACGCTATTTCTGTTTTTTTGCACTTTCTCTGTCCGCGACTGTGGGCGTGGCATTTTCAGCAAATCTGCTCACGCTTTATCTGTTTTACGAAATGCTCTCCTTTGCCACTTATCCCCTGGTAACGCATCATCAGGATATGGAAGCACGAAGTTCGGGGCGGAAATATCTTTTGTATATTGTCGGCTCCTCAATCGGATTTGTCCTTCCTGCTATGTTGGTCACATATTACATGACCGGCGATCTTGAATTTGCCAACCAGGGATTTATGACAGGACACGGAACACCCGCGATAAATCTGATTCTCCTGCTCCTTTTCCTGTTCGGATTTGCCAAAGCCGGGATTATGCCGTTTCATTCCTGGCTGCCTGCCGCAATGGTAGCGCCCACGCCTGTGAGCGCCCTCCTACATGCGGTTGCGGTGGTTAAGGTCGGTGCGTTCTGCGTATTCCGCGTTATTACCGGCGTATTCGGGACAGAATGTCTTTCAAAAACAATCACCACGGGATTGCCCATACATCTGAACACGCTGATCTGTGTTATTGCATCATTCACCATTATTACGGCGTCTCTGATCGCGCTTTCCCAGGACGGTCTGAAACGACGGCTTGCTTTTTCCACCATCGGACAACTCTCTTATATTGTTCTCGGTGCGGCCCTTCTTTCTCCAAAAGGACTGACAGGCGGGATGCTGCATATTGCCATGCATGCTTTTGGCAAGATTACCCTGTTTTTCTGTGCAGGGGCCATTTTTGTCACCACCGGAATAAAAAACATCAGCGAGATGGTGGGCATCGGAAAAAAAATGCCCATCACCATGACCGCGTTTTTCATCGGATCATTAAGCGTCATTGGTCTTCCGCCGTGCGGCGGTTTTATCAGCAAATGGTATCTGGTTTTGGGAACGCTTGAGGCGGATCAGTGGGTAATGCTGGCGGTGCTGCTTTCAAGCTCTTTTCTGAACGCGGCATATTTTCTGCCCATTGTTTACAAAGCCTTTTTTTGCACGCCGGAAGCGTCCATGTTTGAAAACAAAATCGGAGAAGCGCCGCCCTGGTGTCTGATTCCGCTGAAGATTACAGCACTTGTTTCAATTATACTGTTCTTTTATCCCCAGCCGTTTTTAAGACTGGCCCGGGTGGCTGTTCAGGGAATTACAGGAGGATTCTGATATGGAAGATGAAGAAAAAATGGAGCTGAGTCATGAACCAGTTCCGGGATATCGGACGGTTTTTTATATTGCCATGGCCGTGGCAGTGGCTTATCTGGGGTTTATTTTTATTCGATGCCTTTAGGAGCAGGCCGTCTGAAAATATCACTTTTCGCTGTTTTTTTGCCTGATGATGTTTCTCCCCCTCCGACAGGCTCGCCGCAGGACGTTCCCCTTCGGCAGGCTCAGGGAACGTCCTGCGGCGAGGCACAAAAAGCGGACAGATAGGGGCTAATACTGTTGACTCAGGCGTAAGCGGATATTTCGGTGTTCTCTCCGGAGTGCGAAAAATGCTTTTTCGCAGGCGCAAAAATATAATTTTTGCACTCCGGATCCGTTCGTAACTGCCTAAGTCAACAGCATTGACTTTAGGGACAGGGAGAGACTGCCATTCATTTAAGGGAGGCAATTCTGTATTTGTCCCGGAGGGACAGGAAAGTAAAACTTCACATCGTAACGAAAAGGAGATAACATGAAACGAATCGCTGTTACAGTTGTTTTGTTTGTAAGTGTCATGCTGTTTGTTTCCTCTGCAAACGCATTTTTCCCCAGAGGAAGAATTAACGAGAATTATTCTTATGATAATCTGACGCTGGAGAGAATTGAAAAGGGAAGGAATAAGGGAAAATGCTACCTCCGGGGAACCATAACCAATGAGACAGATAAACGAAGAGAAGATGTGAAAATTACGTTCTACGCCATGACCATTGTTGACAAAACTCTTTGGAGAGCCATTGTGAAAATAGACCTGATTGACCGATACGGAACTTTTGATTTCAGAGTGAAAATAAGAGGATGTAAGGAAGAAGAGCCGTATAAATGGGAGTTCAAGGTGAAAGATCGGAATAAATAAAAGCCCTGACTCGGATAAACCGAAAATAACAAATTACAAGCACCAAATTCCAATATACAAAGACCAAATTCCGGTCATTGTAATTTGTCCTTTGGATATTGTGATTTATCTGTTGCCAGCTTTTATTTTCTGAAAGAAAAAACACGAATTTCAGGATTAAGCTGCTGACACCTGACACTCCCACATAAAATTTAGGAAATCTTCAAATGAGAAAAGAACTGAAAATATTTGACAAACCGGAAAATATAAAAAGGCTTCTGCGAATTTTTTACGCCTCTCTGTTCGCCCTCCTGATTGCTGATTTTTTTATCCATAAACACGCTGAATTTACCTGGGAAGCGGATCCCTGGTTTTTTGCCGCTTTTGGCTTTGTTTCGTGTGTGGTAGTCATTTTCACTGCCAAACTTCTGAGAGTTTTTACAAAGAGAGACGAAAAATATTATGATTAGCTATTTGCTAAATATGGGCTTTCCCCCGGGTCTGATTTTCATTATCGGTGCGCTCTTTATCCCGCTCTTAAAGGGAAAAATCAAATCTGCGTTCATGCTTTTACTCCCATTGGTGGCATTTGTCATTCTGGTCAGTGTTCCTGATGGCAGCCATTGGACCTTCAGACTTCTGAATTACGATCTGGTACTGGGGCAGGTGGATCGGTTAAGCCGGGTTTTTGGCTATATTTTCATCCTGATATCATTTATCGCCATCATTTTTGCGCTAAAAGCGGAGGATGATTTACAGCATGTTGCAGGATTTATTTATGCAGGAAGCGCGTTAGGTGTCACGTTTGCAGGCGATCTCTTTTCCCTCTATATCTTCTGGGAAATTATGGCTGTGGCCTCCACTTTCCTGATTTTGGCCCGGCGCACAGTGGCATCACAAGCCGCGGCCTTTCGTTATATCCTGGTTCATATCGTTGGCGGATTATTTCTGCTTGCGGGAATCATCCTGTATATTCACAACTCCGGTTCCCTGACATTCGGATTCATAGGACTCAGCAGCATGGGTTCGTGGCTGATTTTCATCGGCATTGCGGTGAACGCGGCCATCCCGCCGCTCCATCCCTGGCTGAAAGACGCATATCCCGAAGCCACCGCGACCGGGGCGGTTTTTTTAAGTGCCTTTACCACCAAGAGCGCGGTCTATGTTATGGCAAGAACCTTTCCGGGAACAGAGCTGCTCATCTGGCTCGGGGCTTTTATGACCATCATCCCTGTGTTTTACGCGGAAATCGAAAATGATATCCGCCGGGTTCTGGGATACAGTCTGGTGAATCAGGTCGGTTTTATGATGTGCGGCGTGGGAATCGGAACCCAGTTGGCGATTAACGGAACGGTTTCCCACGCGTTTTGCCATATTCTTTACAAAGCCTTATTGTTTATGGCAGCCGGTTCTGTCCTGCATGTCACGGGGAAAATTAAATGCACCCAGATCGGCGGGCTGTACAAGACCATGCCGCTGACCTGTTTATTCTGCCTGATCGGAGCTGCGTCTATTTCCGCGTTTCCTTTGTTCAGCGGTTTTGTGAGCAAATCCATGATTATCAGCGCGGCGGGTCATCATCATCTGGTGGCTGTCTGGCTCATGCTGCAATTTGCCTCCGCAGGAGTTATTGCCCATGCGGGAATCAAAGTGCCTTATTTTACATTTTTCGGTCATGATTCCGGTATCCGGGCAAAAGAACCGCCGCTGAATATGCTGATTGCCATGGGAATGGCCGCGTTTCTGTGTGTTTTTTTAGGTGTATATCCTCAGCCTTTGTATGATATTCTTCCCTATCCGGTGGAATATGTCCCCTATACAGGCGCGCATGTTGTGGGCCAGTTACAATTGCTGATGTTCGGCATTCTGGCTTTTTACTTGCTTCTCCGGTCCGGTTATTATCCCGCGGAAATTCGGGCCATCAATCTGGATACGGACTGGTTCTATCGGAAAGGCGCAAGACATTTCTTTAATTTAACAGATAAGGGGTTTAACGGAATAAATCGCTTTTGTGACAAGGTACTTGCCCGTAACCTGAGCGCCTCACTGGGCAGGTTTTCAAAAAATGCGCCTGCCAGACTCACGCTTCTTTTTATTATCCCCGCGTGTTTTCTCACTGGTAAGAAAGAAAATGAGCGGGCTGTTCTGAAAAAAAATGTTTATGCTGCCTTTGAAACCGCTTCCACTTCATTGGGAATCAGTGCGGCCGCGGCAATGTTGTTTATTGTTATGCTTGTTCTGATTAAATAAATAAGTACTTGGACAAAAATTTTTTGGAATTTTTATCCGGAGTGCGAAAATAAAATTGGCAGTCCTGCAAAGATAGCGATGAATCCCGTTCAGTTCCCCGAACATCAGGATACAGAATCTTATTCATCACTATTTGTGCGGGACTGCCAATTTTCTATTCTCCGGCTGTGCTTATATTCCATTGACTTTTCCCTCTGGTTTATGAAATAAACAAGATAAAGGGCTATGGTCATCCCCTCCTCAGGTCCCCGCAGACCGACCGGACTCCCGAAGTTTCCAGAACTTCAGATGTCTTCAAGTATATTATTTTTTTAACCTAAATGTAAAAAACCACATTTTTTGCATGTACCAATTAAAACAGATGGGGAAATCAGACATCCTTTATATATGAGTTAGGGAAAACCGACTGATTTATTTTCCTAATTCGTGAATACGCCTTGGTTTTAAGGAAATCATTTTATGAGCGAAAAAGAAATTCTGGTCGTAGATGATGACATAATTATCCGACATATGTTCGAAGAAGCCTTTGAGAAGGCCGGTTATCATATTCAATCAGCGGAAAGTGCGGAAACAGCGCTGACCATCTTGAAAGAAAAACATTTCCGGGTTATGTTTTTAGATTTAAAACTGCCAGGAATGAGCGGCATCGAATTGTGCAGACAGATTAAAAAAGACAAGCCATACACCATTATCTACGCAATAACAGCGTATGCCTCGATTTTTGAACTTTCTGATTGTCTGGATGCCGGATTTGACGATTATTTCACCAAGCCGGTAAAATTGGAAATCCTTTTAAAAGCAGCTCAGAACGCGTTTGCCAAAACAGATCAATGGAAACAAAAGACAGAATAAAACAAGAAAATATTATGGTGTCAGGTATCGGATGCAAATTTTTGTCTGATGAGGGATTCGGCATCAATGTAATTGAAAAGCTAAAAAACAGTATGACTTTCCGGATAAGATTTCTATTGCAGATAGCGGTGTACCGGGATTAAACCTTCCGGGGATTATCAGCAGTGAAGCTTGATCATCTCTATTGTTATTGATGCTGTGACTTCGATCATCAAATTTTTTTTGGTCATTCCTGCGAAAGCAGGAAAGATGCGAACACGGGTTCAGTTGAATGGGAACAATATTAAAAACAGGTAGTTATCAAAATATGCAAAAAAAATGATAACCATCGGTCTTCAAACGGAATACGGGCTGATTTTCCTAAAAAATCCCATTGAACTGAACCATCGTCCAAGAGGTTCAATCTGCTGAAATTATCTGTTTACGAACGGTTTCTGACAAGTAAATTTTTAATATTTTTTATCAAAAAAAGATGACCCGGAAGAAATTATTAGAAATCATCAGCAAAGCGGAAAAAGAAAAATCTGTTGAACTTGATTTGTCTGAACGCGGTATAACACAACTGCCAGGAGAAATAGCAAGACTCAGACATCTCACTCAGCTTTATTTAAGTGCCAATCAGCTCAGAGAACTGCCTAAAGAAATCTTTCAGCTCAAAAAGCTCACAATTCTTTATTTAAATTCCAATCAGCTCAGAAAACTGCCCGGAGAAATTGTCCAATTAAAAAACCTTACCATTCTTGATTTAAGTTCCAATCAGATCAGAGAACTGCCCAGGGAAATTGTTCAGTTAAAAAATCTCACCATACTTTATCTGAGTTCAAACCAAATTACCCGGCTGCCCACGGAAATTGTTCATCTGAAAAAGCTGAAAGTTCTTGATATGGATCACAATCCCCTTACATTTCCGCCTATGGAAATCATGGATCAGGGGTTATCCTCTGTCACGGATTATTTGAAAAAATCAGACAAAGGCGGACAGATTCTTTATGAGGCAAAGCTGATGATTGTGGGTCAGGGAGGTGTCGGCAAGACCTGTCTGACAGAACGTCTGATCATGGATAATTATTCGGAACACCAGACTACCGAGGGTATCAAAATTCAGTCCTGGGAACTGACAGCCCCGGATGAACTGAAAACCCGAATGATGCTGAATGTTTGGGATTTCGGAGGGCAGGAAATCTACCATTCCACCCACCAGTTTTTCCTTACCCGGCATTCTCTTTATATCTTGGTCTGGGACGCGTGTCAGGAAGATGAGCATAACAGTATTGCTAACTGGCTGAATATTATAGAAACATTTGCCGAAGACAGCCCGGTTCTGATTGTGATGAACAAATCCGATGAACGGGCCAAAGATTTGAATTTCAAGGAGTTAAAACAACGTTATCCCCAGATTATTGCATCAGCGAAAGCCAGTGCAAAAAGCGGTACTGGTATTGATGGCCTTCGGGAACTTATCCGTAATCAGGCTTATGAACTGCCTCTGATGGGAACATTCTGGCCTTCCTCGTGGCTGAACATACGAAATGCCTTGAAAGATGTGTCAAGAGATCACGTACCTTATGAAAAATATCTGCATCTCTGTAAAAAATCCGGAATAGAAGAAAATGAGGCAGGAACTTTAAGCCGCTATCTTCACAATTTGGGAATTATTTTACATTTTCAGAATGATCCCCTTTTAAAAAATACCATTATTCTTAAACCGGAATGGGGAACAGACGCGGTTTATAAAGTTCTGGACGCACAAGCAGTTCAGAAAAAAAACGGGATGCTGTATGATAATGAGCTGGCAGAAATATGGACAGATCAGGATTTATACCCGCCGGACAAATATGCGACCATTCTGCGACTGATGACAAATTTTGAACTGGCGTTTCCTTTCAGCGAGGGCAATCGTCACATTATCACAGAATTTTTACCCCCCGTGGAAGTCAGTTACTATTGGAATCCGCAAGATTTTCTTCAATTTGAGTATCATTATAATTTCCTGCCTGCCGGTGTGATGACCCGTCTGATTGTGCGGATGTATGAATTTCTGATCATCCATAATGGCAAACCGCTCTGCTGGCGTAAGGGGGCTTATTTTAAATACCAAGGGAATGAGGCCAGAGTCAGCATCACACCCCGGACCAAAATTGTGACAATCCAGATTCACGGGGATACAAAACAGGATTTTCTGGCGGTGATTCGTTCTCATTTTGCAGCGATTCACAAAACCATCAAAAAAATTCGTTTTAAAAAAAAAAATTCCCTGTATCTGTTCTCCCGGGTGTGAACACCGCTTTGATTACGATGTTCTGTCAGAATTCGAAAAAAAAAACAAACTAACCGTTACCTGTGAAAAATCTATTGAGGATGTAAATGTGACAAGTCTGTTGGATAAGATAGAAAAAACGGAAATCCGACAAAAAAGAATCCGAGAAAGAATGAAAAATAAATATCCCATTGAAGCGCAGTCATCTGATTTGAAATCTCCGCCTAAAAAATGGTATCATAAAATTTTTCCAACCAACTGGTAGCTGACAGCTAATTACTAAAAATTGAAAATTGAAAATTGAGAAACGCCGTTCCCCTTTTCATGTTTTATCATGAGCATCGGATATAACTGTTTATAAATTAAGCAATAACATATCATTTGGAAGGAACAAAGGAACAAGAAAAAACATAAAATTTTTCTGCGGAGACCTTGCTAAAAAAAACCGTCACTTGCTCATCTCATTGATAAATCCATTATAATCAGGAAAAAATCGGCATCTTTCATTTGACAGTTTACACTCTGCTGTAAAACAATTTGCAAAATTGTTTTACAGCCCGGAAAAAAGTGTAAACTATTTTTCAGCTTTTGTGAAGGATGCCCAAATCGGCATCTTTCATTTGACAGTTTACACTCTGCTGTAAAACAATTTTGCAAATTGTTTTACAACCCGGAAAAAGTGTAAACTACTTTTGAGCTTTTGTGAAGGATGCCAACAAATCTGTAATTTTTTTCGCTACAAAAATTTTGTGTCATCTTCTTATATGAAATCCTTGCGGAGAGAGGGCAGGCAGTTTTAAAAAATTCTCTACAAAATAAAAAAACCCGGATTCATTAAATGAATCCGGGTTTTATATAAAGAATTCTCGGCGGTGTCCTACTCTCCCACATAGCTGCCCATGCAGTACCATCGGCGCAAAAGAGCTTAACTTCCGTGTTCGGGATGGGAACGGGTGTTTCCTCTTTGCCATTACCACCGAGAAAATATTCTCAATATTTAATTTAAATCGGATATACGCACATAAAAACGCTCAAAATATTTGTGTCAAAATTGTGGCCAAGCCTCACGACCGATTAGTACCGGTAAGCTGAATTCATCACTGAACTTACACATCCGGCCTATCAACCTTGTAGTCTTCAAGGGGTCTTTAGTCTGCATGTTTCCATACAGAAGGGATATCTAATCTTGAGGTTGGTTTCCCGCTTAGATGCTTTCAGCGGTTATCCGTGCCGAACTTAGCTACCCAGCAATGCCGCTGGCGCGACAACTGGAACACCATTGGTTCGTCCATTCCGGTCCTCTCGTACTAGGAACAGCTCCTCTCAAATATCCTGCGCCCACGAAAGATAGGGACCAAACTGTCTCACGACGTTTTAAACCCAGCTCACGTACCACTTTAATCGGCGAACAGCCGAACCCTTGGGACCTGCTCCAGCCCCAGGATGTGATGAGCCGACATCGAGGTGCCAAACCGCCCCGTCGATGTGAACTCTTGGGGGCGATAAGCCTGTTATCCCCGGCGTACCTTTTATCCGTTGAGCGACGGCCCTTCCATTCAGAACCGCCGGATCACTAAGACCTACTTTCGTACCTGCTCGAAATGTCTCTCTCGCAGTCAAGCTCCCTTGTGCCTTTACACTCCACGACTGGTTTCCAATCAGCCTGAGGGAACCTTCGCGCACCTCCGTTACTCTTTGGGAGGTGACCGCCCCAGTCAAACTACCCGCCAGACACTGTCTTTCGCCCGGATAACGGGTCGAAATTAGAACTCTAAAATAGCAAGGGTGGTATTTCAAGGGTGGCTCCGCCGAAACTGGCGTTCCGGTTTCATAGCCTCCCACCTATCCTACACATACTATTCCAAAATCCAATGTCAAGCTGTAGTAAAGGTGCCGGGGTCTTTCCGTCTTTTCGCGGGTAGACGGTATCTTCACCGCCAATACAATTTCACTGAGTCCCTGGTTGAGACAGTGCGGAAGTCGTTACGCCATTCGTGCAGGTCGGAACTTACCCGACAAGGAATTTCGCTACCTTAGGACCGTTATAGTTACGGCCGCCGTTTACCGGGGCTTCGGTTCAAAGCTTCGCCTTGCGGCTAACAAATCCCCTTAACCTTCCGGCACCGGGCAGGCGTCAGACCCTATACATCGTCTTGCGACTTAGCAGAGTCCTATGTTTTTAGTAAACAGTCGCTACCGCCATTTCTCTGCGGCCTCCTTCAGCTCCGCACGCGAAGTGCTTCACCTAATAAAGGCACACCTTCTCCCTAAGTTACGGTGTCATTTTGCCGAGTTCCTTAACCAGGGTTCTCTCAAGCGCCTTGGGATTCTCTCCCCACCTACCTGTGTCGGTTTGCGGTACGATCACCTGATTATCTTGCTAGAGGCTTTTCTTGGCAGTATGGGATCAGTCAGTTTATGAGACAAAGTCTCTCCTTATCACTTCTCGGCATTAACGAGCGGACGGATTTACCTCTTCCACTCAGCCTACAAGCTTAAACCACCTAATCCAACAGGTGGATGACCTGCCCTTCTGCGTCCCCCCATCACTCCCGCCCCGAATGGGACATTGATAATCCGGTGGTACAGGAATATTAACCTGTTTGCCATCGCCTACGCCTTTCGGCCTCGGCTTAGGGATCGACTAACCCTGAGAAGATTAGCTTTACTCAGGAAACCTTAGGTTTTCGGCGAGCGTGTTTTTCACACGCTTTATCGTTACTCATGTCAGCATGGTCTCTTCTGTCCAGTCCAATCTTCCTTTCGGTAAACCTTCAACCCGAACAGAATGCTCCCCTACCGATCTTCCGAAGAAGATCTCGCAGCTTCGGTAATGTGCTTGAGCCCCGTTACATTTTCGGCGCAGACTCACTCGACCAGTGAGCTGTTACGCTTTCTTTAAAGGATGGCTGCTTCTAAGCCAACCTCCTGGTTGTCTGTGCATTTCCACATCCTTTCCCACTTAGCACATATTTAGGGACCTTAGCTGGCGATCTGGGCTGTTTCCCTCTCGACCACGGAACTTAGCTCCCGTAGTCTGACTCCTGCAATAAAAGTTAGCGGTATTCGGAGTTTGGTTAGGTTTGGTAATCTGGTAGGACCCCTAGCCCATCCAGTGCTCTACCCCCGCTACTTAATTTGCAAGGCTATACCTAAATATATTTCGGGGAGAACCAGCTATTTCCAAGTTTGTTTGGCCTTTCACCCCTATCCACAGCTCATCCGAGTAGTTTTCAACCTACAACGGTTCGGGCCTTCACGCCATTTTACTGGCGCTTCACCCTGGCCATGGATAGATCACTTGGTTTCGGGTCTGCTCCACGCAACTCAGTCGCCCTGTTCAGACTCGCTTTCGCTACGGCTACACCTAACGGCTTAACCTTGCTGCGTAAAACAACTCGCTGACTCATTATGCAAAAGGCACGCAGTCACACTGAATATTGCCGAAACAATATCCATAGTGCTCCCACTGCTTGTAAGCAAACGGTTTCAGGTACTATTTCACTCTCCTCACCGGAGTACTTTTCACCTTTCCCTCACGGTACTGGTTCACTATCGGTCGTCAAGTAGTATTTAGCCTTAGGAGATGGTCCTCCCGAATTCCCACAGGGTTCCTCGTGTCCCGCGGTACTTGGGAATCTGACCCAGGAAGACTGATCCATTTCACTTACAGGGCTATCACCTT
>NZ_CP061800.1:7425000-8027777 GCF_017377395.1 Desulfonema magnum
TTGTTTTTTTATTCCCATGACATTGCTTTCCACCATCTCTGATGTGAGCATTTGTCGCATTTCAGTTTTTCCGCTCGGATCTCCCACAAGCCCTGTCCCGCCTCCGACAAGTGCCATAGGGCGATGCCCGTGTCTTTGCATATGTGCGAGCGACATAATAGGAACAAGGCTTCCGACGTGAAGACTGGAAGCAGTGGGGTCAAAACCGATATAACATGTGATATTCTCTTTATTAAGAAACGCTTCTAATTCTTTCTCATGGGTTGTTTTTTCAATAAATCCTCGTTCATAAAGAACATCAAGCACACTCATTAGTCTAAACTCCTCCTTTTATCTGTAAAAGAGGCCGGGATATCCAAAAATTCTTCTTTTTTTGTTCCCAAAGTCCGGACCGAACCCGGGAACAAAATTTTTTTACTTATTTGCATATTCCACGGCTCTTGTCTCACGAATAACCATCACTTTGATCTGTCCCGGAAAGGTTAATGACTCTTCTATCTTTTTCACGATATCTTTACTGAGCAAAATCGCTTCTTCATCTGAAACCATCCCGCTCTCAACAATAACCCTGATTTCCCTTCCGGCCTGAATTGCATAAGAGTTAGCAACGCCTCTGAATGAATTCGATATATTTTCAAGTTCTTCCAATCGCTTAATATAATTTTCAAGCAGTTCCCTTCGCGCACCTGGCCTTGCTCCTGAAAGGCCATCTGCTGCCTGAACCAGAAAAGCGTAAACACTTGAAGGCGGGACATCTTCGTGGTGAGCTGCGACAGCGTGAACCACTTTTGGGGACTCACCGAATTTTTTGGCAAGCTTGGAGCCGATCAGCGCATGAGGTCCTTCAACTTCATGATCTATGGCTTTGCCAATGTCATGTAATAATCCCATGCGTCTCGCCATCTTCTGATTAAGTCCTAATTCAGCCGCCATGACACCTGTAAGAAATCCGACTTCGACCGAATGCTGCAAGACATTTTGGGCATAGCTTGTTCGAAATTTAAGTCTGCCAATATACTTAATTAATTCATGATGAATACCATGCACCCCTAATTCAAATGCGGCCTGTTCTCCGGCTTCTTTTATAACAGCATCAACTTCATGTCCGACCTTTTTAACAATATCCTCGATACGCGCGGGATGGATTCTGCCGTCTGAAATCAGGCGCATCAGCGATATACGCGCCACTTCCCGTCTCACCGGATTAAATCCTGACAAAATAACGGCTTCCGGAGTGTCATCTATAATAAGGTCAATACCTGTGGCTGCCTCAAGGGAACGAATATTACGCCCTTCTCTGCCGATAATGCGCCCCTTCATCTCATCACTCGGAAGCTGGACCACAGAAACAGTACGTTCCGCGACAAAATCACCGGCATATCTTTGGATCGCCGTGGCAATGATATTTTTAGCTTTTTTGTCTGCCTCTTCTTTTGCCTCATTTTCTATTCTTTTGATCAGCTTGGCCCCCTCATATCGCGCTTCGTTCTCCATGGCCCGAATCAGGAGTTCTTTTGCCTGTTCAGCGGTAAGGCCGCAAATTTTTTCAAGTTGCTTTTTCTGCTCTTCAACAAGCTCGTTATATTTCAGTCTGTCATGCTCAATTTCCTCTTCCTTCTTCAGCATTTTTTTTTCTTTGCGAGATACCTCACGCTCTCTTCGTTCGAACTGTTCATTTTTCCGGTCAATATTCTCTTCTTTCTGTATCAACCATTTTTCCTTTTTTTTTAATTCAGCCCGGGTATCTCTTGTTTCAGCGTCAAACTCACTCTTCATCTTAAAGTGTCTGTCTTTGGCTTCAAGTTTCGCTTCTTTTAAAAGGGTTTCGGCCCGGCGTTTGGCATCTTCTATTAATCGTAATCCCTCACTTTCAGCATCTTTGAGTTTCTGAGATACAATTTTACCTTTGGCCCAATAGGCAAAAGCAAAGCCTGCCACTATGCCGATCATGCCTATTAATACACTATATTCATTCATTATTTTTCTCCTTGACAAACTCAATTGATCCATATTCTTCATATTGTCGTCATATCTTAAAATATCAGATTATATAGTTCCCAAACGATTCATTCCATAAAGCAGAGAAAAAAGTCAATGGGGTGAGAAGAGTATTCAAAGACAGAAATATCCTACTTTGTCGCCCCCTAAAAATTTTCTTCAAAACAAAATTGAAAAGCGCAAAAAACCGTCATAACCAGATGCATTCATTCGAAAAAAACAAAAATCAGCAGATGCCTTTCCGAACAAATGATTGATTTTGATTTTTGAAAAAAAATTAATAAACTATAATGATTGATTTTTTGTTTGTCATGCCACCCAAATTGCCTTGTTTGCACCAGTTGCTTTCTTTTGATTTACCGTGAAAATACATTTTAAAAAGCCGGGTTTTTTATCTGAGAATATTTTCATAACCGGAGGGGGGGCGAAAAACGCGGCTTTTTTATGAGCGTTTACTTTGGCAAATTTTCTGACGTAACACTGTTTATTTTTATCAATTTTCGATGGTATCGTAAAAAATAAGACACAAGCTGTTTCAGCCTGATCATAACTAACTTATTTTACAAATAATAATCTCAAAAATCTGATTTTTCACAAAACCATCATTTTTATATTACAGCAAAACCTTTGCCACAATAAGTTTGAATTTTATCAATATATTAGCGTCTTCATAACTGAATTCACAAATATGGCAACACATATAGAAAAACCTTATGAGGTGAATTTGGGGTGAGACTTTCAGAAGAGCAAAACAATAAAAGGTATGTTATTTACTGAACTCGTGAGTCATAAATTCTCCGGGATTTCCGCGGTCGTTCTGATAACCGTCTGAAATCAATCCTCCTGAATTTTGTGAATACCTTTAAAATATCATTGTTTTCAGTTGGTTATAAAAAATTATAACTGACGAGTTACTGAAATTATAATTCTAAAAAATGACCCCCGCCACAGTGCCGTGTTGGTAGGCCTTTGAACCATGTATTCATGGTGGACACCCTGTAATTTTTTTAGGCTTTTTCTGTTCCGACAGAAACCTGCACACCAAAATCAGAGAGGGTTTCCTTTTATATAGTGTTGGCACAAAGAACATCTCCCAATCACGAACACGACAGGGGTCACACTCAATTCCGTCAATCTTATGCGTGTTTAAAGAAGTGATCCGACAGTTCAATTTTTCTTCAACGCAGAATGCCATGTATCCGGATGTGGCACTCCTGATAAAGCCATAGCCCGCAACCAGTATCCAATATCTAAAAATCGCTATCCAGTATTCAGCACCACTCAGCATTTTAACCTTATCATCATTGTTAAAGCCACACGTCATTTTGCCAGCATCACCTACATTAATACAAACATGTATCTACCAAACGTATCAGATTGTCGGATCGTTCGGATATATCTTGTAACAGCTCTGAATATTTTTTTTTCAGTTTATAGTTTTCACCGGCAATATTCAATGCAGCTAAAATCAAAATCGTTTGTTTTGTTATTATTGTTGATTTTCCTGATAATTGAATTTCAACCTTGGCTACTTCTTTTAACAGTAAATCAGCCACCTCTTTTGCTTTTGAGACTTCCGTTTCCGTTCCGAATGTGTATGACTGACCTAAAATTTCTATTGTTATAAGCTGTTCCAATGGTCTGTGGATTTTACCTTTTACGCCGCCATCCGCTTGTTTTTGTTAAGATACTTCGGTAATGTCCTTCAATCTGACCAACAAGTTGTCAATTTTTGACCGGATGAAAGCCTTTTCTTCGGCATGACCTTTTTCCACATCAGCCTTCTCTTGAAGTTCATGCTCTAGCCGATTAATTTTATTTATAAGCTGTGCATTGTCCGCTTTAAGGGACTGACACAGCTCGATTAATTTTTCAACCTTTTGTTCAATTTCTTCAAATTGTCGCAGTATTTCCTCATTTTCCAATCTTTCACCTCATATTGTTTATATAATAATCTTTCCTATAAATGAAAGTCAAGACATTTTAATTTGCCTGTCGTTTATAATGGTTTCAACCGTCATCAGATCATGAGGTGTGTTGACCCCGACAACTTCATTGGCATCAGTGCCAATCAGTACCCCGATAACTTTTTCTGCTTTATAGGCTATTTCGATAATATCCGTAAGATAAAACTCACCCTGGGCATTATCCGGCTTAACTTGTTGCAATGCATTTATTAAAATCTCCTTTTTTACGCAGTAAATACCCGTATTAATCGTTTTTATCTTTTTTTGTTCATCTGTTGCATCTGCTTCTTCAACAATTCCGACAAGATTCATTTTTTTATCAGTAAGAATCCTGCCATAGCCTTTGGGATTATCCACCTGAACCGCCAGAAGAGATACATCACGCTTTTTTTCTGTATGATCATCTATAAACTGCATAAGCGTATCAGAACGAATTAACGGCACATCTCCGCATAAAATAATGACATCTTCGATGTGTTCAGGTATGGCAGATATCGCGCACAGAACAGCATGGCCTGTGCCAAGCTGCTTTTCCTGCAACGCAAAAATAACATCATTATTTTTTTCTGAGACGACCTCCCGCACCTTCTCAGCCTGGTTTCCGATTACCAAAATGATATCATTGGTAATCATCTTTGCTGTTTCAACAACATACAAAACCATAGGTTTGCCAAGGATTTCATGCAAAACTTTGGCCTTGTCTGACTTCATACGTGTTCCCATACCCGCGGCAAGTATGATGACCGCAACCTTTTTTTCCTGCATTTTATTTTCCTTTCCGTTGATAATTGATAATTGATAAATCGCAAATCACAAATCGCAGGTCGCAAATCGCAAATCACAAATCACAAATCACAAATCACAAATCGCAAATCGCAAATCACAAATCACAAACACCTAACACCTAACACGCTTTCATATAAAAAAGGGCAAACCCCATTTTTCCGAGTCTGCCCTTTAATAAATAATATTCCCTTAATATTCAGAGTAATTGTCAAATACTTACTGTCATCTTGTTTCGCCCACCCTCATTCTGTGCATGGCTCTTTCCAAAGCCGCTCTGGCTCTTGTGAAATCTATTTCTTCTTTTTTCTGGTCATCCAGACGTTTTTGCGCACGCTCCAGAGCAGCCTTTGCGCGTTCCAAGTCTATATCGCGTCTTCTCTCGGCCGACTCTGCCAGGATGGTAACTTTATCAGGAAGTGCTTCTGCAAACCCTCCGCTGACAAATATGCTCCTTTCCTTTCCATCCGCATCTGTATAGCGGACAGCACCCAGTTTAAGCGTAGTCAGGAAAGGGGTATGGCCGACAAGCACACCAAATTCACCCAGGGAACCCGGAGCCATTACAATCTGAGCGTCCTCGCTGACAACAGATTTTTCAGGGGTGACAATTTCCAATCGTATATTTCCAGCCATTTTTTCCCCCCTATAATGGTTTATGCCTCAGCCATTTTTTTGGCTTTTTCAACAGCTTCCTCGATTCCTCCCACCATATAGAATGCCTGCTCAGGAATATCATCATGTTTCCCGTCGCAAATTTCCTTAAAAGCTCTTACCGTATCTTCGATCTTCACATACTTACCCGCTGTCCCGGTAAAAGTTTCAGCCACATGAAAAGGCTGTGACAAAAATCTCTGCATTTTTCTTGCCCGGGACACAGTAACCTTATCTTCGTCAGACAATTCTTCAATACCCAGAATAGCGATGATATCCTGGAGTTCTTTATATTTCTGAAGAATACTCTGAACCTGACGGGCCACCCCGTAATGCTCATCACCAATATAAGCAGCATCAAGAATCCTGGAAGTTGAATCCAGCGGATCCACAGCAGGATAAATCCCCAGCTCGGCAATCTGTCGTGACAAAACAACCGTACCGTCCAAATGAGCAAACGTTGTCGCAGGAGCAGGGTCAGTCAGATCGTCAGCAGGCACATAAACACACTGAACAGCAGTGATGGAACCTTTGTCAGTTGAAGTAATACGTTCCTGAAGCTCACCCAGATCAACCGCCAATGTGGGCTGATATCCGACAGCAGAAGGCATACGACCGAGAAGAGCTGAAACCTCGGAACCCGCCTGTGTGAAACGGAAAATATTATCAATAAAAATAAGAACGTCCTGACCTTCCTCATCCCGGAAATACTCAGCAGCAGTCAGAGCGGAAAGCGCAACACGGGCACGGGCTCCCGGAGGCTCGGTCATCTGTCCGTAAACCAGGGCAGCCTTAGGAAGAACACCTGAGTCCTTCATTTCATGATAAAGATCATTTCCCTCACGAGTCCGTTCTCCCACACCCGCAAACACGGAAATACCACCATGCTGCATGGCGATATTATGAACCATTTCCATCATAATAACGGTTTTGCCAACGCCTGCGCCGCCAAACATTCCCATCTTACCACCCCGAGGGAAGGGAACAAGCAGGTCAATAACCTTGACACCGGTCTCAAGCACCCGGACAGTTGTATCCTGTTCGGTAAATTTGGGGGCTTCCCGATGAATCGGCAGCATTTTGTCCTGGCTTATAGGACCCAGACCATCCACAGGCCGTCCCACAACATTCAGCACACGACCCAGCCCCGCCTCTCCCACAGGCATCATGATCGGTTTGCCAGTATCTTTTACCGACTGACCCCGCGTCAGACCGTCGGTCACATCCATAGCAATCGTGCGAACCACATTATCCCCGAGATGCTGGGCAACCTCGACAACAAGATTGTCCCCCTCATCACTGATGGCAGGATTGCTGATCAGAAGCGCTGTATAAATAGTAGGCAGCTTTCCCTGCTCAAACTCAACATCAACAACAGGTCCCATAACCTGTGTGATTTTTCCTATATTTTCTCCCATCAAATAGACCTCCGTTTGATAACTGATAACTGATAACTGATAATTGATAATTCTCAATTCCCAATTCCCAATCCTCAATTAATAATTATCCTTTCAATGCCTCCGCACCACCGACGATATCCATCAGATCCGCAGTAATAGCTGCCTGTCGGGCTTTGTTATATGCCAGAGTGAGATTCTCAATCATATCATTACACGCCTTGGTTGCATTATCCATGGCAGCCATGCGTGCGGCATGTTCGCTGGTAGATGTCTCCAGCAAACCGCTGTATATTTGAACATAAACATTTTTCGGAAGCATATCCCCCAGCAATTCACCAGGCGACGGCTCACAAATATGCTCCGCCAGGAACACACCCTCTTCTGCTTCCTCTTCTTCTTCAGCCAATTCCATAGGCGGTATCGGAAGCAGCTGCTTCAGGACAGGTGACTGCCTTGCCATGCTGATAAACTCCGAATAAATGATATAAACCTCGTCATAAATTCCGTCAAGAAAATCGTCAATCAGCTTCTGTCCCGCATTTGAAGCAACACTGAACTCAAAATTGCTTCCCACGACATTTAAATGCTCGCTTGCAATGAACTGTTTGTTATTGCGGCACCAGTCACGCCCCTTCTTACCGAAATTCGTAAATGAAACCTCCGCATCCTGTCCGGCCCTCTCTTTCAAAAACAATTCCGCCTTTGAAATCAGATTCGCATTAAAACCGCCGCACAGGCCCCTGTCGGAAGTACACAAAATGACATTTATCTTTTTTACGTCCTCACGTGGTATCAGCAAAGGGCTTGTCTCCTCGCCCGCCTTTTCCGCAAGACTCCCCAGCACATCAGCAAACTTTCCCGCATAAGGGCGAAACCCGTCCATCCTCGTCTGAGCCCCCCGCAGCCTCGAAGCCGCCACCATGTTCATGGCCTTGGTGATCTGCTTAGTCTTCTTTACCGCACCGATCTTCGTTTGGACATCTTTTAACGTTGCCATACGACCTCATAATAATTGAAAATTGAAAATTGAGAACTGAAAAATTCTCACTTCCCACTTCCCACTTCTCACTTTATAACGTGTCCTTAAATTCCTCGCCATATTCGCCCAGAGCTTTTGTCATCAGCTTGTCCAGATCATCAGTAATCTCCTGCTTGTCCGCAAGATCTGTGAAAATCTGAGGATATCTGTCTTCTATGAACGAATAAAGACCGGCCTCATATTTTGCCAGCGCATCCAAAGAAAGCTCGTCAAGAAACCCCCTCGTGCCCGCATACAGTATTGACACCTGCTTTTCCAAAGATAATGGCTGATACTGAGGCTGTTTCAGAATCTCAACAAGTCTGGCCCCCCGGGTCAGCTGTTTCTGAGTTGCAGCATCCAGATCACTTCCGAAAGCCGCAAACGCCTCAAGCTCACGATACTGAGCCAGATCAAGCCGCAGGGTTCCTGCCACCTGTTTCATGGCTTTCACCTGGGCAGAGCCGCCCACACGTGACACGGAAAGTCCCACATTAATCGAAGGTCTCACACCTGCGAAAAACAGACTCGGTTCCAGATAAATCTGTCCGTCAGTAATGGAAATAACATTCGTCGGAATATATGCGGACACATCACCGGCCTGAGTTTCAATAATAGGCAACGCCGTCAGGGACCCGGCACCCGCCTTATACATAGGACTCAGATCAGGAGCATTGTCAGCCAGCTTGGCAGACCTCTCCAGCAATCTGGAGTGATTATAGAAAATATCACCCGGATAAGCCTCACGTCCCGGAGGACGTCTCAGAAGCAGCGAAACCTGGCGATATGCGGCAGCCTGTTTTGAAAGATCATCATATATGATGAGCGCATGCTTGCCCCTGTCACGGAAATACTCGCCCATGGCGCATCCCGCATAAGGTGCGATATACTGCAACGTGGCCGGATCACTGGCGCAGGCCGAAACCACCGTGGTATATTCCATGGCACCGTATTTTTCAAGCACAGAAACCACCTGGGCAACAGTTGATTTTTTCTGACCGCATGCCACATAAATACAATAAACATCTGTGTTTTTCTGAGCAAGAATTGCGTCAATGGCACATGCGGTCTTACCGATCTGGCGGTCACCGATAATCAGCTCACGCTGTCCCTTGCCCACCGGAGTCATGGCATCAATCGCCTTAAGCCCCGTGTAACAGGGTTCATGAACACTCTTTCTGGCAATAACACCCGGAGCGACCACTTCCACTCTGGAAAACTCTTTTGCATTAAGAGGCCCCTTGCCGTCTATCGGCTCACCCATGGCCGAAACCACACGCCCCAGAACAGCCTCTCCCACAGGAACCTGTGCAATACGTTTTGTCCGCTTGACAATATCGCCTTCTTTAATATGGATGTCCTCACCCATAATGGCAACACCCACATTGTCTTCTTCAAGGTTCAGCACAAGACCCAGAATACCGCCCGGAAACTCAACCAGTTCCATGGCCATGGCTTTTTCAAGACCATATACTCTGGCGATACCGTCACCTACCGACAACACAACGCCGGTTTCACTCAGCTCGACTTTTTTGTCGTAATCTGTAATTTGTTCTTTAATGATCTGACTTATTTCTTCAGCTCTTAATTCCATTAAACCCTGATTCCTTTCTTGCATGCAAAATATGCATACGGCAAAGTTCTCGACTTAACCAAGTTGGTCATAATACCAAACAAATATGACATCATTGCCATCTTGTACACGAGCGTTTTCCCACAAATTCCTGCAGTATGATCTCGCCGCATTTTCACTGCCTGCCTCAGATCGCTTAATCAAAATCAAAGTTTATCAGACACCTTCACCGTTTCACATTGCATATTTTGCGTGTTCGGAAATTCTCCAACAGCAGTACCACCATCTTCCGATCTTATCCGCAACATCTTGAATTATTAAGCGAAATTAAAAACCTGCGAGCACAGGCTGTGATTTTAATCTGCGGGCAAACTTTTTACCGCTTATTCACCCCTTTTTAAGGATTCTCTCATATTAATCAATTGTGTCTTAATGCTCCCATCCAAAACAAGGTCCCCTATCCTGGTAACAATTCCTCCGATAAGACCGGGATCCTGTCTGACATCCAAAACAATCTCCTTGCCAGTCTTTTTTGACAGGGCAATACTAATCTTTTCAACGGTTTCTTCTGAAAGCTCAGTGGCCGAAACCAGGCTGGCACGTGCCACCCCTTTTAGCTCATCAGCCATTTTCTGATAAAAATCATTAATATTATTTAAGAATCCAATCCGCCCTTTGTCAAACAGCAAAAAGAGAAATGTCTTCACGATCCTTGAGAGTTCCAGCCTCTCCACCAGTGCCTGCAGAACCTTTTTTCGGCCGGCAGCATCGTAAAGGGGGTTACAAATTGCCTGTTCAAGTTTTTTTTCTTTTGCAATCAGAATTGAAAAACCATCAAGCTCTTCTCTGTACGTTTCCGCCTGGCCGTCCGCCTTGCCAATCAGCAGAAGCGCCTTGGCATAACGCCTTGCTATAGCTAAATTTTTCACTACGCTACCACCTTTCTACTTAAAAAAAACCTCAGCATCGTTCCCGGGTCGAAAGCACTGAGAACGAGACTGAGGTTTTCTCTACGCCACCACCTTCTCCAAGTATTCATCTACCAGTCTTTCCTGGTCTTTATCCGTAATCCTTTGCTTTACAACTTGTTCAGCCTTGATCAGGGCTTTCTCAAGTATATCCTGCTGAAGCTGTAATTTGGCACGTTCAAACTCATTTTCAATGTTCCGACTGGCCTGAACCTCCAGTTTTTCAGCAGCGGATTCCGCCTCCCTGAGAATTCTTTCCTTTGCCTCGTTGCCTTGTTTTATGTACTCAGCAACAATTTTCTCGGTTTCCTGCTCCAAAAGCAAAAGTTTCTTATTGTACTGAGCCAGTTCTGTCTCAGCATCTTTTTTTCTGACCTCCAGCTCGCTCAGTTGTTCCCGTATTCCTCTGATACGTGCATCCAGCGCCTGTGACACGGGTTTACGCAGTATCAGAAAGAGAGCGATTGCCAACACAGCAAAATTCATGACTCGGTAGGTGTCTGTGGCTATCCATCCCTTTGGTTCGGCACCATGGCCCTCATCGCCGCCCGAGCCCAGCGCCGCACCGGAAAAAAAGAACAGAACCGATACCATAAGACATATTATTACCGCTCTTTTCATCAGACAGCCCTCCCCAAAATTTTCTTACCGATATCACGTGCAAATGTATCAATCTCTTTCACCAGAGAATTTCTCACACCCTCTGCGTCTTTTGCAATTTTTTCCCGAACTTTTGCAAGTTCGGCAGCAGCCTTTTCATTAATCTTCCCCACGATCTCTTTTTCTTCATTCTCGGCAGCCTGAACCATAACATCCTTTTCTTTCAGCCCCTTTGCCCTGGCTGCTTTCATACCGGAAGAAAAAGCATCTGATTTCTCTTTTGCATCTTTTTGGGAAAGATCAATATCCCGCTCAAGACCTGTGACTTTTTCTTTTCTCTGACGCAATACATTTCGGATAGGCTTATACAAGATTGTATTCAAAATCCATATCAAAATGAGGAAATTAGCAATCTGTATAAAAAGGGACCCATCTATACTTACCATACAATATCCTCCACCGAATAAAATGATTTAAAACACCGCATGACATTAAAAAAATACACCCCAGACACACCTGAATTCTCCATCGTTCCCCTTTTTTGTGCCGTAAATAAAGAGGCTGTGAAAATCTGAGCATAAAAACGGTTTTCTTTATTTATCAATAAGGTATGCCGTTTGCTCATTAATTCATGGATAATCCGGGCTAAGTTTTATATCCTGATATTTGTAACATCAAGTTTCTCAATTTGTCAAGTTTTTTGAAAAATATTATTTCTTTTTCGGCTCGTCAGTGATTGCCAGCTTTTCAGAGGAATCCGGGGATTTTTTTTCAAAAACGGTTTGCTGTCCTTTCATGCCGCAGTTTCCATTAAACACCGCCCCCGTGTCAATTGAAATCATAGGTGCCTGAATATCACCGACAACACGGCCCGGGGGATAAACCTCGATCCTGTCCTTGGCATCTATGGTGCCGTTGACCTCCCCCATAATAATAGCCCCGTCAACAATAATATCCGCATTAATCACAGCCTTCTCACCAACAATGACCGTACCGCCGTTACTGGTAATCCTGCCCCTCACATTTCCGTCCAGCCGTATGGTCCCCTGAAACTCAAGCGTCCCCTCTATACTGGAACCATAACCCAGAAACGTGGAAATCGAACCCACCTTTTTCTTCCTGCCCATACCTCCCCCCGGTAAAAAAACAAACCCTGAAAACCAGACCTATTCCATCAGAAAGCGCCTCATACTCACATTCATCAGAACACCGACACACATCATCACAGTAATCACAGAAGACCCCCCGTAACTGATAAAAGGCAAAGGAACCCCCACCACCGGCATCAGACCCGTCACCATAGCCACATTAATAAAAACCTGCCAAAAAATCATAGCCGTCACCCCCACCGAAACAATCGTGCCAAAAGGCTCCCTGCACCCGTGCGCAACATTCAGCCCCCACACAACCAGCATCAGAAAAAGAAAAATCATAAAAAAAGAACCCGCAAACCCCAGCTCCTCAGCCAGCACCGAAAAAATAAAATCCGTATGCTGCTCAGGCAAAAAAGAAAGCGCGTTCTGAGGCCCCCTGCCCAGCCCCCTCCCCAAAAACATCCCCGACCCAATAGCAATCTTGGACTGAATAATATGATACCCCGCACCAAGAGGATCCAGATCAGGATTCAGAAACGTCAGTATCCGCTGCTTCTGATACCCCTTAAGACAAAACCACACCAAAGGCCCCCCCGTCACCGAAATAAAACCCAGACAGACAAACAACCGTTTCTCAACCTTCACAAAAAGCGTCATGGAAACAGCAATCAGCAAAACCACCATCGCCGTCCCCAAATCAGGCTGCCTCACAATCAGCATAAAAGGAACAGCAACAACAACAAACGGCCTGAAAAGCTCATAAAAAGTAAGACCATTCACATTTGCAACCCTCGCATAATACCGGGCCAGCATAACAATCACCGCAAGCTTCACAAACTCCGAAGGCTGAATCGAAACAACCCCCAGTCCCAGCCATCGCCTTGACCCCCCCGCATACTTACCAAAAACCAGAACACAAACCAGAAGAAAAACAGAAAACCCGTAAATCACATAGGCCCATTGCTCCAACAACTTGTACTCACACAAAAGAAAAACACCAATAATACCCCCCCGGCTCCGTACCAAAGCACCTGCCTCACCACCAGCAGCTTCCGCGGCGCATCAGACCCCGCGGTCACAGCCGAATATAACACAACCAGCCCCATGCACCCGAGAAGAAACATCAGCCCGAACAAACACCAGTCAAAACGCTGAACAAACGGTCGGTCAAACACAGACAGCCTCCTGAAAAAAAACAACACACCTCAAAAAAAAGGACCCCCCGAAAACTCATACAACACCGGAACATCCCCGGGATCAGAAACCACAGAAACATCCGGCACCCCCTGAAAACCCATAAACATCTTAATAAGCTCCCTCGCAATCGGAGCAGCCGTACCCGACCCATGCTCTCCGTGTTCCACAAGAACTGCCACGGCAATCCGGGGATCATCAGGCTCCGCATAAGCCACAAACCAGGCATGTGACTTCAGATGAAGCGATCTCACTCTGCGGTCACCGCTCTTTCTCTTACGGCTCACAACCTGGGCAGTCCCAGTTTTCCCGCTGATCCCAAGCCCCCTGACCCGGGCGACCCGGGCAGTCCCGGCTCTGCCATGCGTCACTTCCCACAGACCCTTTCTCACTATATCCAAATTCTTCCTGCTCACAGGAAGCCTGCCGACAATTTCCCTGTCGCCTCTGTAAACGGTCCGGCCCTCGACAGTCTCCCTTTTTTTCACTATCAGCGGCCGGTACAAAATACCACCGTTTGCAACAGCAGCTGTCAGCACAGCCATTTGCAACGGCGTGACAAGATTATACCCCTGACCAATGGCAATTGACAGATTCTCCCCTTTCTGCCACGGAACCCCCATACGTTTTTCCTTCCATTCTGATGTGGGGATCAGCCCCCGGGCCTCATGATTCAGATCCACATGAGTCAGTGTCCCGAGTCCGCATGCCCCGGCATAATCCGCAAGACGGTCCACTCCCAGCCGCAGTCCCACCTGATAAAAAAAAACATCACAGGATCCGGCCAGCGCTTTCACAATGTCAACTGAACCATGACCGCTTCTTTTCCAGCACCGGAAAATATTATTCCCATACCGATGGTATCCCGGACAAAAATATGTTGTATTTCTGTTGATAACTCCCTCTTCCAGCCCCGCAATGGCAGTCACAATTTTATAAGTGGATGCCGGCGGATATTCCCCCTGAATCACTTTGTTCTCCATGGGCCTGAAAGGATCGGAAATCAGCGCATTCCATTCTCTGTGAGACATTCCTCCGATAAAGGTATTGGGATCAAAAGACGGACTGCTCACCATGGCCAGAATATGCCCTGTGCCCGGATCCATGGCCACCACAGCTCCCGGAATTCCTTCCATAAGCAGTTCCGCTTTCTGTTGCAGTTCCTGATCAATTGTCAGAAAAATATTTTGCCCGGGCTCCGCATCAACGGTCCTCAGCACCCGGATCACCTGTCCTTTGGCATTCACTTCAACCTGACGCCCCCCCCGCTTCCCCCTCAGAAACCGCTCTGACGACTTTTCAACTCCGAATTTCCCGACAAAATCCCCGGTCCGATACCCCATATCTTTCCAATAACTCAGTTCGGCCGCACTTATCTCCCCCATGTATCCTGTCACATGCGCAGCTGTCCGTCCCTGCGCATAAAACCGCTTCTGCCTCACTTCAATAACAATCCCCGGCAGATCAAACCGGTGAACTTCAATTGCGGCCAGCACATCCCTCCCGATATCCTGTTTCAGCAGAACCGGCTTATAAGAAGGAATTCCTCTGCCGGCTCTGATTTTTGACATCAGCTGGCTCTTAGGAATATCCGCATACTTGGAAAGCTTTTCCAAAGTCATTTCCGCAGGCCCGGCATCTTTTAATATGATACTCAGATCAAAAGACGGCCGGTTGTCTGCCAGCAAATTTCCTTTGCGATCAAAAATCAGCCCCCTGGGCGGCTCTATGCTCTGCAGCCGGATGGACTGATTTTCAGAAAACCTCCTGAACTCCTCCCCTTCAAGCACCTGAAGCTGAAACAGCCGGCCTCCCAGAACAACAAAAGCCAGCATCACATAAATCATGGCCGTAACCAGTCTGTGCTTATACCAATTTCTGTCAGCAGTATCTAAATATTTATCCATACAGATACAAAAAACAGGAACAAAACTATTTGTAAAACCGTCATATGCCGACAACATTCAGTGCCTCACCCTTTCCTCGAGCCGGACACAGAACAATCGTCAGACACCGTTCCCCTCCTGCTTTGCAGCCTGTCTGTCCAGCAGCCATTCATCCCATTTTTTATAAATGTGATAAAAAACCATAAGAAAAAACACGCCCGTAAAAATTGCCCACAAAATCTGTTCAGCAAATGTTTTCAAAGCATTTTCCGGAAACTGATATTCTGTCAGAAAAACAAACACTCCGAAAAAAATAAAATTTTCAGTCAGCACTCCCAGAGCAGCCACAAACGGCAAAAGCATATAATTATTCACATGCAGAAATGTCGCAATCCATCTGGCTCCTGCAAACAGCCATAAATATGTCACTCCGTACAGCCCAAAAGGCCCCCCGGAAAGATTGTCCATGAAAAATCCCAGAAAAAACACGGAGAAAAGACTTTCATGAACAGGACGGAACATGCCCATAAACAAAATAAAAGGAACAGATAAGTCATAAAATTTTCCAGCTGAGAAAAAATCCGATATAAAGGCTGTCTGAAAAATAATCAGTCCGAAACATATAAACATGCAAAAACAGATTCTCACTGCCTGCCTTCTTTCTTTTCTATTTTGTCTTCTGAGGGGAATCCGAGGAAGTTTCCTCTTTCGGAAGCGAATGAAGAAAAAAAGGATGACTTGGCAGATTCAGCACAATCAGAACTTCTTCAAGTGTTTCAAAATCAACACTGGGTGTCACTGTGATTTCCTGAAAAATACCTGAATTGCTCCGGCTGACATCTGAGACTGTTCCGATACAGCGCCCTTTTGGAAAAACTCCGTCCAGACCGGATGAAACAACTCTGTCCCCTTTTGCAACGTCATATTTGCTCAGCACATACTCAAAAACATACCGGTCCGATCTGCCTCTGATAACTCCCCGTGCTCTTGTTTTTTGCAAAAGCGCATCCACCGCACTGTTCTGATCAATACTCAGAAGAACTTTTGAATAATAATATGACACATCTGTGACCAGTCCCGCAATTCCTTCGGGAACCACAACAGGCATTCCTTTTTTCACACCGTGGGTTCGGCCTTTGTCAATAATCACACTTCTGAACCAGGGAGAGGGGTCTTTGCTGACAATTTCGGCCGCAAGAACATCCTCGTTTATACTTTCCCGAAAATCCAGCAACTTGCGCAGCCGGAGATTGGAAAGCGCTGTTTCCTTGCAGCGGTGATTTTCCCTGACAGCATCCTTCAGCTGTTTTCTGAGCCTGTCATTGTCCTGCGCTGCGGAAACAAGAAAGAAATAATGGGTCCAGATTCTTCTTGCAAAACAAACAGAATAAGTTCTGACGTCCTGAAAGGGAGCCACAAAAAACATGACAATTCCGGCTCCGCAGGAAATATGTCTTTGTCTGGCGGAAACAGAAAGACCTGTGACACAGACAGCCGCCAGAACAATCAGACCGACAACAACCATTGTCCTTTTTGAAAACATAACCAGATATCACCAAACAACATTTATCCGCCGGCCAAAAAACATCAGCAAACTATATGACAACAAATCAGGTAATTACAACTTGTCTGAGAATACCGATAGTGTCAAGCGCTTTGCCGGAACCCAGCGCCACAGTTGACAAAGGGTCCTCAGTGACTTTTATGGGAAGCCCTGTTTCTTCGCTCAGAAGCGTATCCAAATTTGTCAGCTGACCCCCGCCGCCTGTCAGCACAATCCCTTTGTCAACGATATCTGCTGACAATTCCGGAGGTGTCTGCTCCAAAGCCATTTTCACAGTTTCAACAATAGCATCTATCTGCTCGGAAATGGCAACCCGTATTTCTTCGGTGCCGATTGTAAGAATTTTGGGAATGCCTGACACAAGGTCCCTGCCTTTGACGTCTATTGTCTCAAGTTTCTGAGGATCAGGATACGCGTTCCCGATGGTGGTCTTAATAATCTCAGCTGTTCTTTCGCCAATGAGCAGATTATATTTCCGCTTAATATACTGCATGACCGAGGCATCCATTTTATCCCCGGCCACCCGGATGGACCGGCTGTAAACAATACCAGCCAGGGAGATCACAGCAACTTCGGTTGTGCCGCCGCCAATGTCAATGACCATGTTGCAGGTCGGTTCGGTAATGGGAAGCCCCGCTCCGATTGCGGCAGCCATAGGTTCCTCAATCAGGAAAACCTCCCGGGCGCCTGCTGACTCGGCTGATTCCCTGACAGCCCGCTTCTCAACCTGAGTAATTCCCGATGGCACGGCAACAATGACTCTGGGTCTCACAAATGTTCGCCTGTTATGCACTTTGCGAATAAAATGACGAATCATTGCCTCAGTAACTTCAAAATCAGCAATGACTCCGTCACGCATCGGACGAATGGCCACAATGTTCCCCGGTGTCCGTCCCAGCATATTGTGAGCCTCAAGACCCACAGCCAGCACACGGTTTTTCGTTCTGTTGTCAGTACGCACCGCGACCACCGAAGGTTCACTTAATACGATTCCCTTGCCCTTGACATACACCAGCGTATTTGCAGTCCCCAGATCAATTGCAAGATCATTTGAAAATATACCTAGAAATCCATCAAACAGACTCATGTCATCCCTTCTGAGTGGTTAAGTATTCAGTTTAGTGTTCTATGTTTAATAAATAAAAAAACAAACATTGATCTTTATCAAAAATACGTTATTATTACAAGTGAAAAATATTTATTTATATCGCTATTCCGCCATGCTTGCAACATTTTTCATCACAACATCATGCAGCTCTGGTCTGAAAGATTTTATTTTAATATTATCACGTGACGGATGCACACGGTTGGTCAGCAGTATCACAATAACAGAACAATCAAGATCCATCCAGAACGACGTGCCGGTAAATCCCAGATGCCCCACACTCTTTTTTGAAAAACAGCGGCCGGAACTGGAATCACGCACAGAAGGGGTGTCAAATCCCAAGGCCCTGCCCGTATTTTCATGGCGTTCAAAAAATACGTTCAGGACATCCCTTTCAAATACGAAGTTTGAACAATGTCCCTGAAATGTTGCCAAGAGTTCTGACAGAAGGCTGCCAATATCCCCGGCAGTTCCGAAAAGACCCGCATGTCCCTGAATACCTCCGGTCACATAAGCATTGTCATCATGTACGGCCCCTTCCAGAACAATATCGCGCCAGGGGCAATGTTCTGTTGCTGCAAAATTTCGCTGTTGGGAGAGATCATCCCTGCCCGCGGAATAATTCTTTTGAAAATTTTCATGTTGTGGAAAAGGGCAGAGAAAATTTTTTACAAAAAAAAGATGTTCAAGACAAAGCGGTTTGTATATCTGCTCTGTTACAAAACGGTCAAGGGACTTTCCTGACACATTTTCAACCAGCCAGCCGAGAATCATAAACCCCAGATCACTGTATAACATCTGGCTGCCCACGGGGCATATCAGCGATTCGTTCACAAGAAAACTTTTTAAAGCCACGTTGCGCTCATCAGGGGAAAGCTGGCATAACTCTTTATAATACGGACGATAATCAGGAAGCCCTGAATTATGTCCGAGAAGATGTTTTATTTTTATCAGCCCCTTGTCTGTGTTTTTAAATTCAGGAATCACAGATTCAAGGAGCTGGTCAAGTTCCAACTCAGAATCCTGAATCAGCTTTATCACTGCCAAAGTGGTGGCAAGCGGTTTTGTAAGAGACGCCAAATCAAAAATCGTATCCTTTGTCATTACGCGTTTTGAAAATATATTCGCATAGCCATAGGCCTCAAAAAAAAGAGTCTGACCTTCCTTTAAAACCAGGAGTACCCCCCCGGGAAAAACATTATGCTGTATTGCCTGTCTCATCAACCTGTCAACTTGTATCATGATTTATCATTTGGGATTTGTTATTTGTCATTTATCACAGGCACTGTTGCAGGCTCCTGAAATAACAGTAAATGATCATCAGCGTCGAGCTTTGCTCCGAGTCCCATCGGAATTGTGAGATTGGGCTTCCCATGTCCCATATCAAAACCTGCAAGTATCGGAACAGGGGCTTCTTTGAAAATATCATCCACAATCCTCAAAATGGCATCCATCATACCGCAATCCTCAAAGGACCCGAGAATAAGACCGCCAAGTCCGTCAAAACAACCGGCAAGTTTCATCTGAGAAAGCATTCTGTCAATTTTATAGGCAGGCTCTCTCCTGTCTTCAATAATCAGAATGTGTCCTTTGAAATCAGGTTGAAAAGGAGTTCCCAGGAGGTGGCACAGTGTACTCAGATTTCCCCCTGAGACCGGCCCTGACACAGAACCATGTCTGACTGTAATCCCGTTTTCTGATTTTATTTTAAGACTGATATCGGATGAAATTGCTGAGAACATGGCATGTTTTGTCTGCTGATCCGCGTCTGCCAGGGTCTCCACCATAGGGCCATGAAAAGTGACAAGCCCGCATTTTGTATAGAACCCGGATAAAAGTGCCGAGATGTCACTGAATCCGACAAATATTTTCGGATTTTTCCGAATGGTTTCAAAATCCAGAAACGACAGTATTCTGATGGAACCAAAACCGCCTCTTGCACAAACAATTGCCTTTATTTTTTTATCGGAAAAAAGGGTGTTCACCAGCCTGGCACGATGTCTGTCTGACCCGGCAAGATACCCGTTTTTTTTAAAAAGATCATCAGAAACAACTGTATGAAATCCCATGGACTCCAGGATGTTTATCCCCCGGTAAAAGCTGTCCGTGTCAAAGGGACTCGCGGGAGCCGCTATTCCGATTGTATCACCCGGTAAAACCCGGGGAGGTACCAATGTTTTTTTTTTCTTAACATCCATGACAAATAATGATCAGCTGTCTGAAACAACATTTTTTGTATCTGAAAACGGCCGAATAAAGGCTAAGAACGGCTCATCATTCTCCTTGTTAATTGATAAATAAACCATTTTTTTATCTGATCCGCATTTTTTATTACAGGATAAAAATACATAAAAATCAAAAATATAAGTCAGATTATGCCTTAATATAAAAAAACGGGTCTCAAGTAATTCATCTTTTGTATTGACAGATCAGATTCAAAGTAATATACCTCCATTCAGTCGGGGCGTAGCGCAGTCTGGTAGCGCACTTGAATGGGGTTCAAGGGGTCGGAGGTTCAAATCCTCTCGCCCCGACCATAATTTTCCTTCCTTGTAAATGTGTTGAAACACATCCACAATATCAGGATCAAACTGGGTTCCAGCGCCTTTCTCGATTAATCTCAATATCTTGCTTTCTTCCATTCTCTCTCTGTAAATTCGATCAGAGGACATGGCATCATAAACGTCGGCCACGGAAAGAATACGCGCAAGAAAAGGGATTTCCTCCTTTTTTAACCCGTCAGGATAACCTGTGCCGTCATAATGCTCATGATGATGTCTGATGATCTGCTGCTCTCTGTCCCAAAGTCCGAGCTGTTTGACAATCCTCCCACCAATAACCGGATGCTCCTTGATTTTTTCGAATTCTTCGGCCGTAAGCCTTCCGGGCTTCAGCAAAATTTCATCTTTGATACCAATCTTACCGATATCATGAAGCCGTCCGGCAACTTTGAGAATATCAAGCTCTTCCGCACTACAGCACATCTCTTTGGCTATGGCAACCGCGATACTGGCCACCTGTTCCGAGTGTCTTTTTGTATAAGGGTCCCTGGCTTCTATTGTCTGTACAAGCGTGTTAAGAGTTGAAAAAAGATTTTCGTAAATATTCTCATACAAAGCAAGATTCTCAATGGCATAAGCAGCCTTATGGGTCATAAATGACAAATAATACAAAGCCTTCTCAGTAAAAAGCGCATGGCCGTTATGAACAGAGGCAGTCAGCACCCCAAATATTTTTCCCCGAATGATCAACGGTACCGCCATAAAAGACAGAATTTCTTCAGATAAATTCCGATGCACCCTGTTGTCCGAAATCAGAAGAGGTGATTTGTCTGACAACACCCCCATGATTAGTTTATGTTCCCCGTTCTCAGAACCCGGCCGATGATGGGAAAATATTTTTCCATCCGAACCGATATTGCTTGCAACATCAGATTGGTTCACAAAAGATGCTGTCACTTCAAACGGAAATTTCATTGTCTCGTTAACAACATAAAACCTGGACTCATCCGCATAGGTAATCTCCGTGGTCATGTCAACCAGACGGTCAAAGACATCCGAGCTCGTGCTGATCATGGAAAATTCGCTCATAATCTTGTTCAGAATGTGAAGTTCTTCAACTTTATGGCTCAGTTCCTGATTGAGTTTTTCAAGCTGCTTTTTTTTCTCAACCTCCTGTTTCAATATCAGATTATCTATAAACAGTTGCCGTTCACGCAAAACACGCCGCACGCAGATTTCCATCTGGTTCAGGTTCACCGGCTTAATCAGAAAGTCAACAACACCGTTTTTCAAAGTCCGGATCGTATTGTCCAACGAAGGAAAACCAGTCATAATAATTACAGGTATTGTATTATCAATCTTTGTTCTCAGATATTCTGCAAGTTCAAGTCCGTCCATTTCAGGCATATTAATATCGGTAAAGCAGCAGTCTATTTTCTCATTTTCCAGAATTTCTACTGCCTCAGACCCGTTCCTCGCGGTGATCACATAGTATCCCCTCTGCCGAAAATAGTCATTGGCAATTTCCAAGATACTTTCTTCATCATCTACGAACAGGAGCGTTTCTTTTTCTTTATTATCCATTGCTTAAAGTACCTAACAACACAAATTATAAAATCTGTAAAAACAATTATTTATAATATATCAATACTTTTCAAAGCTTGTCAAGTTTTCAAAGTTGTTGAAATATTCACTTGAAAATTAAAAAAAACATAAATATTATATGACATTATCCAAGCAGTTCGGACAGTCTTTACAACCTGTTGTTTTTATAAAATTTCCTAATTCCGATCTCAGGCACCGATAGCTTTTAATTTCAACAGGTTATTTTAGTTTATATAAAAAAGAGGTCAGGTGTTAATAAAAATTACAACTTTTTCATGCTTCGTTGTGACCGGCCGAGCATGACCGTTTATGAAAAAGTATCCGACATATTGATCATCACATAAAAAAACTTCGAACAGCCCTGAAAATATTCTCAGGCCATGCCGGCTTCTGAAAAAATGACCGAGTTGTAAACTTTAACACTGGTAAATTCGTCTATAGCCTACAGAAGACTAAGATAAGATTTATCATCCGAACACGATACACTCCTGTTTTTCAAAGACTCTTTTTCGCGGGTTGTGAGAAATGAACTCATCTGAATGATTCAAACTTACAATCTTTAACTGTATGCCTGATAAGTGATTCAAAATGCCAGTATATGAATATAACGCCCTGGATATGAAGGGTAAAACTGTCTCCGGAATTATTGATGCTGAAAGTTCCTCCGCAGCCCGTCAGAAGCTCCGCAGTTCCAGGATATTCCCTGTTTCCATAAAGGAAGCATATAAAACATCTGCCAAAAAAGAAAGCGGATTTTTACAAAAAACTCGTTTTCTTTCCCTCTCCCGTGTCAAACCTTCCGAAGTTGCCATGATGACAAGACAGTTGGCCACGCTGGTAGGCGCGGGGTTTCCGCTTGTATCAGGAATTGACACGCTGATACCTCAGACCAAATCCCAGGTGTTTAAAAAAGACCTGGCGCAGATCAAGGATTCAATTGTTGAGGGAAACAGTTTTGCAGCGTCCCTGTCCATGTATCCTGGAATTTTTTCCCAGCTTTATATCAACATGGTTTCCGCGGGTGAGAGTTCGGGAACCCTTGAAATTGTATTGGATCGTCTCGCTGATATTACCGAAAAACAGCAGGCATTAAAAAGCCGGATACGGTCAGCCCTGGCTTACCCTGTTCTGATGTCCTTTATCGGCGCGGCTGTTTTATTTTTTCTTCTGACATTTATTGTTCCCACCATATCCTCAATTTTTGAGGATATGAATCGGGTTCTTCCGGCTTCGACACAATTTCTTATCACCACAAGCCATATTTTTAAATCCTATTGGTGGGGTATTTTCATTCTGATGGCAGGAATAGTCATTGTCATTCGCAGTATGAGAAAAACAAAAAAAGGACGTCATTTTTTGGATAAAATCATCCTTTCGCTGCCGGGTATCGGCGGCTTATCTAAAAAACTGGCAGTGGCCCGGTTTTCCAGAACCCTCGGATCGCTTCTTGAAAACGGGGTTTCCATGCTGTCTGCCCTTGACATCGTAAAAAATATTGTGGGAAATGTGCTGCTTTCCGACGCAATTGCAGAAGCTTCTCAGGAAGTCGGAAAAGGCCAGGGGTTGGGGATGTCTCTGTCAAAAGGCGATGTTTTCCCCAGTCTTTCCATCCAAATGATCCAGGTAGGAGAACAAAGCGGGCAGTTGGAATCCATGCTGAACAAAATTGCCGATGTGTATGAACGTGAGGTGGAATCCACTGTGATGAGCATGACGTCATTGCTGGAACCAATAATGATTCTGCTCATGGGCATGGTTACGGGCTTTATCGTGCTTTCAATCTGCCTTCCCATTTTTGAAATGAATCAGCTTGTAAGATAAATGTACTGAGTGTGTATGAGTGTTTGACAAAACGAAGTGCCGGTGACAACGGAGGGACAAAATGAAAAATCGTGGTTTCATGCTCATTGAAGGAATTGCAGGCTTTGGCAGAACCTCCACAAGGAGCCTCTATAAATGCAAGCAAATATCCCAAGGGTGGCTATCTTGAAAAAAGCAACATGCCGAAAGACCCGTGGAAATATGATTATATTTACATGAGTCCCGGATATAGCGGCAAAGAATATGACCTCATTTCATATGGAAGAGATGGCGAGCCCGGTGGGGAAGGCTTTGACAAGGATATCATTTGTTGGGAAATTGAGTAACTGAATTTTTTTCTGAAAGGGAGAAATAATGAGTGTAATAAAAAAAATACTACCAAAAGCAACGAACAATAGCGGTTTTACACTGATTGAACTGATGGTTGTCATTGTAATCCTGGGAATTCTTGCCGGGCTTATCGTACCGAAAGTAATGGATAAGCCTGGAGAAGCAAAACAGGCTGCCGCGAGAATAGACATTAAAGCACTGGAATCCGCCTTGAAATTCTACAAACTGCATCACGGGACATATCCCACTACAGAGCAGGGATTGCAGGCATTGGTCGAGCCTCCTACTGGCGGGGCTTCCATAAATTCAAGCAAATATCCCAAGGGCGGCTATCTTGAAAAAAGCAAAGTCCCGACCGACTCCTGGGGAAATGAATTTATCTATCTTTCTCCCGGGGTTCATGGTGATATTGATATCATTTCATACGGAGCTGACGGCGTGCCAGAAGGCGAAGGCGAAAACGCCGACATTAACAGTTGGGAAATTGAATGATAAGTACCTGAGCAAAAGAAACCCGGGTTTTTCCGTCAGAGGAAAGCGCCTCATCCGGAAAAAAAGCCGGGTTTCTTCCCCCGTACCGTAGCTTTTTACAAATAAATGTTTGAAAACTTATGGTTAAATACTTACATATGCCGAATGCAGAGTGTGTCAAAAAGCGAAATGCCGAAGATGGGTTCACTCTTATTGAACTCATTGTCGTCATTTCGCTCATCAGCATCATGTTTTTTTTCACCATGCCCCGGTTCCAGGAGGCCATCGGACTCAATGAATCTCAGAAAGTCTCAGGCTGGATCATGGTGAAAACACAGACGCTTAAAGAGAATGCGGTTCGTAATCAGAAGCTTCACACCCTGCATATCGGCCTGGACAGCGGAACAATGTGGACAAGCAGCGGGGATGTAACAGAGGAAGCACTGGAAGAAGGCGAACTCAAAGGATATAAGATACCTGAAGATATAAGAATAACCGCTGTTGAATATCCGGTCAAAGGCAACGTTTCAATGGGCAGGGCTGATATCTGTTTTTATAAACAGGGCTATTCCGACAAAGTACTGATCCATATTGAAGACGACGACAATAATCAACGCTCCCTTCTTATAGAGCCGTTTCTGTCAAAAATAAAAATCTATGAAGAACATGTGGGATTTGAGGAGTGAAACTTGAAACCTGAAACTGGAAACTGGAAACTGGAAACTGGAAACTGGAAACTGGAAACTGGAAACTGGAAACTGGAAACTCGGGACTTGAGATTTGAAACTCGAAACTCAAAAGTCGAAAGTCGAAAGTCGAAACTTCAGAACCAAGTTTCAAGTTTCAAGTTTCAAGTTTCCGGTTTCACGCTGCTTGAAGTCATGGTGGCTGTTTCCATTATTTCCTTCGTGCTTGTGGCTGTTTATAAAATGCACGCTCAGACGGTTGCAATGACCATTGCTTCAAGATTTTACACAACTGCGCCTCTGCTGGCGCAGAGCAAGATCGCAGAATTGGAAATAAAATCTGCGGATGATCTGACAAGTGACTCAGGAGACTTTGGCGATGATTTTGCAGGTTACAGTTGGAGTGCATCCGTAGAGGATGTTGAATCTGAATTTCTCGGCAGTGTGGCGGAACGTCTGAAACGAATTGATATAAATGTAAACTTTAATGAGGGGGAATTCGTCTATACTTTCAGAACATACAGACTTGCGGACGAAAAAGGATAAAAAAACTCCGAAAAATATTTGCCGGACAGATGAGGTTTCAAACCCCGTCCGGCAAATTGCAAACCCCGTCCGGCAAAATTGTAATGAAAACTCAGAAGTCGCCAGGCCCTTTATGAAAAAACAGGAAACATCATCAGGATTTACGCTGATTGAAATTTTAATTGCAATTTTTATTTTCAGTATCATTGTCACCACTATTTTCGGCTCATTTACTTCTGTATTTTCCAGCGCAAAAATGATTGATGAGGATATTGATGCCTATGAAATGGCAAAGAACTGTTTTGACAGGATGATCCTGGATCTGCGGTCAGTCCGTATCTCATCGGAATTTAATTATATTCGCCCGGGGATTGGTACGGACAACCCTCCGGATCCGTATCGTATTGTGGGAGATATCAGTTATGCGGAAACCGGCAGTTTCTCAAGAATAAGATTTACCTCCCAAACCCATCTGCCTCTTGAAAAAAGCACGCAGGACGGAATTGCGGAAATTGTTTATTATGTTCAGAGTACAGATGATGATTCTTATGTGCTGAGGCGGGCAGACAGTTTGTACCCGTACAAACGGTTCGAGGGAAAGGTTTTTGAAGAAAAAAAGACTGACCCTGTATTGTGTGAAAATATCAAGTCTCTGGAAATTAAATATTATGATGACGAAGAGACAGAACATGATCATTGGGACTCCGAATCCCAGGAGTTCAAATATGCAACTCCCAGGGCAGTACGGATAAAACTGGAGTTCGGAGATGATTCTGCTTCTCTTTTGTTTGAAACTATGGTAAGCTTATTAGTTTACAGAGAAAAAGTTAAATAAAAGGTGTTAGGTGTTAGGTGTTAGGTGTTAGGTACTCAGAAAAAACTCATTATCCCAACATAAGCATCATACACAAATTGTTTGAACTTCATACATCAAAAACTGGAATAATGAGTTTAATCCGAGTACCTTAAGAAGAACAAAGTTGCCTGTTCCTAACACCTAACACCTAACACTTAACACCTAACACCCTAACACCTAAAATTTATGCCGTTAAAACTTCTGAAAAATAAGCGGGGAATGGCGCTTCTTCTTACGGTAACGATCACCACATTATTAATTGCGGCAACTTTGGAACTGAACCGAAAGGTACGGGCCACTGTAATGACCACAGCTACGACCCGGGATCGCTTTACCCTTTCATATATGGCATCTGCCGGTGTTCATGCGGCAATGGCTATGCTTATAAAAGATAAAATGTCAGACCCGGGGTCAGGTCTGGATTCTATTCAGGAAGACTGGGCCGATCCTGAAAAAATAAGCGAAGTGCTTCAGGCCATCCCTTTTGAAGAAGGAAGTGTGACATTTAAAATCAGTGATGAGCTGGGTAAGATTCAGGTGAACGCACTTGTGGATTTTCCCAGAGGACGCAAGTTTAAAGAATTCCAGGCAAGCATATGGGACAATCTGATTCGGCCTGTCATTTCGCTGGATGAGGACAGAGATATAAATGAGACAACAGCCATCATAAACTCAGTAAAAGACTGGCTGGATTCAGGAGATGACGATGCAATCACAGGCCTGAGCGGAGCAGAATCAGAACATTATCAGGCGCTTGATCCTCCTTATTCATGCAGAAATGCCCCGTTTACTGATCTTGACGAAGTTGCGCGGGTAAAGGGAATTAATCCGGAGCTTTTCTACGGAGCCGGTGAAATACCGGGGATTTCCGATTATATGACGGTTTATGGCATGACAAAAGCACCTCGGAAAGTTGACAAAAAAAACTTTACATATGAGGGGAAAATCAATATCAACACAGCAGAGCTTCCTGTACTCGGAGCGCTTGTGGGGCCGGAAAATCTGGAATGCGCCCAGGCAATTTACGATTACCGCCAGGAAAGTGAAGAAACCTCGGATTCAAAAAGGTTTATAAACAGCCTTTCAGGCTCTACCTGGTATAAAAACGCTCCGGGGTGCAGTGATGTCACCATCAACTCCAAGGTGATCACAAACTCAAGTAATTTTTTTCGGATCGAAGCTACTGCAAAATTACATGATATAGAATTAACCATATCAGCCGTGGTTTTCCGGGAGAGGGATAAGAAAACCCGTAAATGGAAATGCAGACCTCTGAGCTGGCAGACCCTTTGATAATTGATAATTGATAATTGAGAGAACTGGAAACTGACCTGATAACTGACAACTTATTATGAGTAAAAAAATTCTCGGCTTAGATATTCGACAGGACGCCGTGGCAGCGGTTCTGGTAAAAAGCGGCATCAAGGGAAACTGGATAGAAAGCTATGCGCGTGTGCCGACAGATCAGAAAGAAATTGAAACTAGTCTGCCTGCTGCCCTGGAAACGATTACCCGACAGATAGATACTGCCGGTTCCCTATGTGTAGCGTCTTTTCCCGGAGATCAGGTATGCTACAGAAATATTCAGATTCCGTTCAGAGATCAGAAAAAAATCAGGCAGGTGCTTCCTTTTGAACTCGAACCGACGCTGCCTTTTCCCATAGAAGATGTGACAACAGATTTTCATATCATCAATTTGCCTGATTCCAAAGACCACACGAATATTATTACGGCGACAGTTGAAAAGACTAAGCTGAAATTATACCTGAATACGCTCGTATCTCTGAAAATGGAGCCTGAAATTGTGACGGTCGGAGGATATGCCACGGCGCTTTGCCTGGCAAAATTTGCAAATATTCCTGAAGACTGCCTTTTTATGGACATTGATACGGATAAATGTTCAGTTTTTGTTATTATCTCCGGGCAAATATACCTTATTCGCTCTTTTCCGATTAATTCAAATGCAGGAAGAACGGAGTCCCTTTGCATTGAAGTACAGCGCACACTTGCCGCATTTGAAGAAATTTTTCCATTAAACTTAAATTACCAGCCAAATGAGATACATATCGCAGGATACGGCACAGATACCGATTTTACCAGCGGGTTTGAACCGGAAGCAGAACGGATACTGGGGATTCCTGTAAGACGGGCAGATATTGTCAAAGACACAGGAACCATTATAAGAATGCGGTCTTCCGCAAGTTCCCCGGAGATGAACTGGGAACAGGAGCAGAAAGCATCCGGCCAGATGGATAATGCGTATGCCCTTGCCCTGCTTGAAACGGAAGGACTGAACAGTTTAAATTTCCGCAGAGGTGAATTTGCACCGAAAAAACAATGGGCAGAGCATAAATCCAGCATTATCAAAACAGGTATTCTGGCGTCACTGATGCTGATTTTGCTTTTTTGTAACATGATGACAGATTCATATTCCCTGGAAAAAAAAGTGGCTGAACTGGACCGTCAGATAATTAATATTTTCAAAACAACATTTCCAGATGTGAAAAGAATTATTGATCCCCTGTCTCAGATGCAGGTTGCAATTCAAGAAGTAAAGAAAACAGCTGCTTTGCCAGGAGGAACGGAAAATATACGAACAACCGACATTCTTAATGAAATCAGCAAACGCATTCCTCAGGAGACTGATGTTGAATTTAAACGGCTTGTCATCGGAGAGAACAACATTCTGATTTCCGGAGACACTGACACATACAATGCCGTGGACGACATAAAAAACAAGCTTGAACAGGCAGATATTTTTAAAGAAGTCACGATCACTTCTTCCACTATTGCCAAAGGGGGCAATCGTGTGCGCTTTAAGCTGAAGGTGGATTTGTGATTGGGGCGAGGGGCTTGGGGCGAGAGGCTCGGGGCTTGTAATTTGTCATTTGCGATTTATTTGGGATTTCTCATTTTTAGGTACTCAGATGAAATTAAACAAACGAGAAAAATATACCGTTTTCGCAGGAGGGGCTTTTGTATGCCTTTTTATTCTGCTTCAGTTTATCGTGTTTCCGTTTATGGAAAAAAAGGAACGGCTTGAAAGAAATTTGCTATCGAAAACAAAAACCCTTGAAGAGATGCGTGCCCTTCAATCTGAATATAATGTCCTTACAAAACAGGCTGAATTATCGAAAATACGTTTTGCCCGAAAAAAAAAAGGCTTCACACTTTTTTCCTTTTTAGACAGGCTCGCGGGCGAAGCAGGCATAAAGGATAATATTGCCTATATGAAACCTTCGAAATCCGACAAAAAAGACAGCCCGTTCAAGCTTTCACTGGTTGAAATGAAACTTCAGGGTATTAATTTAAAGCAACTGACACCGTATCTGCATAAGATAGAAACTTCGGAAAACAGTGTATTTATCAGGAAGATTTCAATTACCAAAAAAGGGAAGGAAAAAGGTTTTATAAACGCTGTTTTACAGGTTGAAACATTTGAAATTTAATTTCAGATGGATACAGGATAAAATGGGGGAAGAAACCCGGCTTTTTTCCCCGTTCCCCGGATAAGGCGTTTTCCCCTGTTAGAAAAAGCCGGGTTTCTTTGCCGAATCGGATGTCCGTCAAACACACAGACACTCAAAGACTGTTGAACCCATGAATATTTTAAAAAAAATACTTCTATATTCCATATACATTATCGCGGCAACAGCTTTTTTTCTTTACTATCTTTTTCCGTCAGAGGAAATAAAAAAGTATGTTACATTAAAAATAAACAATGCCAATCCCGAGCTTAACATTAAAATTGACCAGATAAAACCAGCTATTCCTCCCGGGTTGAAATTTAGCAATGTCAATTTGTTTCGCGAAGAGAATTTACTCTTTGAAGCTGAACATATCAAAGTGGCTCCCGGACTGATGTCACTGTTTCGCCCTGAGACGGTTCTTTTCTTCAAAGGAAAATCATATGACGGAACCTGGGAAGGCAAAGCGTCCCTTGTAAAATCAGACACAGACTCACGCGTTCAGATTGCCGGGGCTGATGCGGTCCTGTCAGGAATTCAAATAAAAAAGATCAGCGCAATACAAACTTCTCCTGACTATGACATATCAGGAATACTTAACGGGAACATAACACACAACAGCAGCGAGGCGTCTGAGAAGACCACAGATACCAAATTTGTCATATCAGATTGTGAGATTGAACTTTCCATGTCTGATTCAAAACTGGGACTTTTAGCGCCTGTTTTAAAATCGAAAAAATTTATTTTCAAGACCATTAATGCGGATATAACAATTGATAACAACAGGAAACTTCAAATAAAAGAGTGTATTGCAAAGGGGGACCAGGCAAATGTTGATCTTACCGGTTCCATAGATCTAAAGACGCCTGTTGAAAAAAGTGTCCTGAACCTTACAGGAAGCATCAGCCCTCATCCTTCATTTATTGCAGATTTGGGAAGTGCGGCAGCATTAATTTTCCGGGAAGGATCATTTCCGTTGAGGATCAGAGGTACATTTAAAAATCCCAAATTATAGGGCCTTGTGTTAAATAAACCGTAAGCTGACACGCGGGGACTGACAAAAACGAGGGGTGCTATGAAAAAATATTTTATAATATTAAATGTTTTGTTAATAACAGGTATGCTTTATTTCAGTGTGAAAGCATTCTATCGAATCGCGACAGCACAACTGGATTACGGGTCTCCGGCCGAAACAGTTAACAGAGAGGTGACATCTTCTGAAAATGAAACCCGCCAGCCTCTGGCTCATTATGATCCGATAATCAAACGAAATCTTTTCAATACAAAAGAAGAAGAGAAAGTAGAGGAAAAAAAAGAAGAGCCGGAAGAGAAAAATGAAGAGTTGGAGGAAACCAAGTTAAAGCTGAAACTGTGGGGAACTTTCACCGGTGACACAGAAGAAGCATATGCTATTATTGAAAATATAAAAGAAAAAAAACAAAGCCTTTACTCCGAAGGGGATTATATTCCCGATTTTCAGGATACAATAATAGATCAGGTATTAAGGCAAGAAGTGAGACTGCTTGTAAAAGGTAAAAAAGAAGTGCTGAGAATGGAGGAAAAGAAATCCGGGTCCAAAAGAACTAGCAGAAAAAGGGGCAGATCATCAGAAAGGAGAGCATCCGCTTCCTCTTCACGAGAAGATGCCAAAAAAATATCATTGAAACGTTCCGAGATAGAAGAGGCAGTCAGTGATATCAATACTCTCATGAAACAAGCAAAAATACGGCCTCATTTTAAAAATGGAAAACCAGACGGCCTCACGCTGACAAGAGTTAAGAGAAATTCCATCTTTACAAAACTGGGGCTGAGAAGCGGAGATATTCTTACCGGTATTGACGGAAACGATATTGAATCCGTAGATGACGCCCTGAAGTTTTACAACAGTCTGAAGTCCGCTTCCAACGTAGATGTTGAAGTAAAACGAAGAGGCCGGATGCAACATATAAATTATTCAATAGATGATGAATAGGTTTGAAACTTGAAACTCGAAACTCGAAACTTGAAACTTGAAACTCGAAACTTGAAACTCGAAACTTGAAATTTGAAACTTGAAACTCGAAACCAGAGTTTTTTTCCTAACGCTCGATAATCAAATTTTGTTCTGTCATTCCTGCGAAAGCAGGAATGACAGGTCGGTTCGGATCAAAAAACCTGATTATCGAGTAACACATAAGACTTAACACACTTAACACCTGACACCTAACACCTAAACACTTTCACAGAATTACAGGAACAGCTTATTTATGAACTTTTCAATAAAATTTTTTGGTATTTTTTCTTTATCTGTAAGGGGATTGAAAACCATAGCACTTTTTGTTCTGATCTTTCTGATGCTGACATCTCAATTATCCTTGGCACAAAAATCCGGAAAATCTTCGGGGAAGTCAGAAGAAATGTATATTTCCTTAAATTTGACTGATGTTGATATTGGTGAATTCATCAGGCTTGTCAGTAAGGTGACGAAAAAGAACTTTATTATTGATGACCGGGTAAAGGGAAAAGTGACCATCATCTCTCCTGAAAAGAAAATTTCTGCAAAAGAACTTTACAAGGTTTTTGAATCTGTTTTGGAGGTTCATGGCTATGCCACGGTGGAAGCGGGTGAGGTGACAAAAATTGTTTCTTCGGGTGATGCACGCTCAAAGAATATTGAAACCATGGTGGAAGAGACATGGCGATCCTCGGAAGATAAGCTCGTCACCCAGCTCATGCCGTTAAAATATGCGGAGACTCGTGAAATCAGCCGGCTTTTTAAGCCGCTGGTTTCAAAGAACAGTAATATTCTGGCGTATGCCCCGACCAATACGCTGATCATAACGGATATTTACTCAAATATAAAGCGTCTGCTTAAAATCCTGAAAAAAATAGATGTTCCGGGTGTGGGGCAGGAAATTTCCGTCATTCCCCTTGAACATTCTGACGCTACAAAGCTGGTCAGACTTCTGACCACTGTTTTTCAGCAAAAAAGAACTAAGAAAAAAAGAACAACAGACACAATCAAATTTGTGGCTGATGAACGGACAAACACGATTGTATCGCTTGCCAGCGAGGATGACACGCTGAGAATCAAGGATCTGATTGCCCGGCTGGATAAGGAGCTGCCTCGCGGCACAGAAAATATACGGGTATATTATCTTGAATATGCCACTGCAGAAGATCTGGCAAAAGTTCTTCAGTCTCTGTCAACCAAACAGAAACGTACTTCTACGAAAAAAGGGAAAAAACAGGCCCCCATTGTTTCAGAGGCCACCAACATCACTGCTGACAAGGCCACGAACAGCCTTATCATCATGGCGGAAAAGGATGATTACATTGTTCTTGAAGAGGTCATCAAGAAATTAGACATTCCCAGGGCAATGGTTTATATTGAATGCCTGATCATGGAAGTCAATGTGGATAAGGAATTTAATTTAGGGACAGAGTGGATGGCAATGGGTGAGGCCAGTCACGACGGCACAGACGGCGGATTCGGTGGCGGATTCAGTGGCGGAGGCGACAGTCCGTACAGCAACATCAAGGGATTAGCTGTGGGTGCCGGAGGGATTGGCGTTTTGCCTTCGGGTTTTTCGCTGGGAATATTTAGTGAAGCCATTGAAATCGGAGGCGTTAAATTCCCCAACCTTTCAACAATGATACAGGCATATAAAAAGGACAAAAATACCCATATCCTTTCAACACCCCAGCTTCTGACCACAGATAATGAGGAAGCGAGTATCACTGTGGGAAAAAATGTCCCTTATCAGACAAAAACAGGAACCACCAGCACTTCCGAATCATATAACACTTATGAATACAAGGATGTTGCCATAACCTTAAAGGTTACGCCTCAGATCAGCAGGGATCGGATGATTCGTCTCAAAATTGCCCAGGAGGTCAGCAAGCTCGACACCACCGCACAAAGCGGGGATGAACGTCCCACCACGTTAAAGCGTACCATTGATACGACTGTCATTGTCCAGGATAAGAATACCATAGCCCTCGGAGGTCTTATTGACGACAGTTTTTCCTTAACAGAATATAAAGTCCCTTGTCTTGGCGACATACCAGGACTCGGATGGCTTTTCAAATCCATATCAAAAGGGCGTGAGAAGACCAATCTTTTTGTTTTTCTGACACCTCATGTGATTGAAAACCCTGCGGAAGCAGAAGAAATCTTTCTTAAAAAGAAAGAACACATTGACACGGTTGAGGAAGGCGGCATCAAGATGTACAATCAGCAAAATCTTGAGGAAGCTTTGCCAGAGCCTGTTGAATAAAGAAGTTCAGAGTTTCGCCTTCAGGTGGCTTCCTCATATTTCTTAATTTTCAGATAGGCTCCCAGTGTCTTTGCAGCTATTTTTTTTGCCACGAAGACACGAAGGCACGAAGGTTCTCGAACTTTCTTTATGTTCCTCAGTGTCTTCAGGCTGTTTTTTTGCCACGAAGACACGAAGGCACGAAGGTTCTCGAACTTTCTTTATGTTCCTCAGTGTCTTCAGGCTGTTTTTTTGCCACGAAGACACGAAGGCACGAAGGTTCTCGAACTTTCTTTATGTTCCTCAGTGTCTTCAGGCTGTTTTTTTGCCACGAAGACACGAAGGCACGAAGGTTCTCGAAGTTTCTTTATGTTCCTCAGTGTCTTCAGGCTGTTTTTTTGCCACGAAGACACGAAGGCACGAAGGTTCTCGAACTTTCTTTATGTTCCTCAGTGTCTTCAGGCTGTTTTTTTGCCACGAAGACACGAAGGCACGAAGGTTCTCGAACTTTCTTTATGTTCCTCAGTGTCTTCAGGCTGTTTTTTTGCCACGAAGACACGAAGGCACGAAGGTTCTCGAACTTTCTTTATGTTCCTCAGTGTCTTCAGGCTGTTTTTTTGCCACGAAGACACGAAGGCACGAAGGTTCTCGAAGTTTCTTTGTGTTACTTAGTGTCCAGGTGTCTTTGCGGCTATTTTTTTTGCCGTGAAGGACACGAAGACTCAGGGGGTTTCTTTGTGTTCCTTTGTGTCTTCGTGTCTTTGTGGCTAATTTTTTTTGCCGCGAGGACACTGGGAGCGTGTCTGAAAAGTAATTCCGAACACGGCCCGGTAAGTCGGAAAGGGGACAGGCTACGCATGTTCCTTGCTTTTCAAACAGGCTCTTATTAAGTGTCTGAAGACATGCAAACCGCCTAAAGGCGGAACTCCGAACTTTTTTTCAACCCAATGATCAATTATCAATTATGAAAAAGCATCTTTCACAAATATTAAGAGACAACGTCGGGATTTCAGAAGAAGACTATGAAGAAGTCCAAAGAATACGAATGGAAAAAGGGGGAAATACCGGCGAGATTCTCATCAAAAAAAAATTCCTTACAGAAGCGCAATTGCTTGAAGCATTGAGCATCCAATATGATATCCCTTTCTGGCCCAAGCTTCCTCTGAATAATATTGGAACAGATATCACCCATAATGTGCCCATGCAGTTTCTTAAAAAATATTTCATGGTTCCTCTGGAGAGCAACAGTAAAAAAGAAACTGAGGAAACAGATGAAACTTACCAGGAGTCTGAGGTGTCAGATGTCTCCGGGGAACCGGGATATATCATTGCCATAAATGATCCGACCAACCTCCAGCCCCTTGATGATTTGGTAAGGATTATCGAAGCGAATAATTTTCAAGTTGTTCTTTCAACCAAAGACACGATCCTTTCCGCCATAAACATATCTTATGACCTTAACAGAGGCTCTGCCGAACAACTGGTTCAGGATATGGAAATGGAGGAAAACGGCACCATGATCATCAGTGAAATCGAAGACACTGCGGATCTCATGGATGATACCAGTGATGCTCCCATTATCAAACTCGTGAATCACATTATTTCACAGTCTGCAAAAGCCCGCGCCAGCGATATTCATATTGAGCCGTATCAGGACAGTTTCAATGTCCGATACCGTGTTGACGGTATTTTGTATGATCTCCTCACGCCGCCGAAATGGATTCAGCCTGCCCTGACATCGCGAATAAAGGTCATGGCAAAAATGAACATTGCGGAAAAACGTCTTCCTCAGGATGGGCGTATCGAGGTCAAAATCGGGGATCAGGAAATTGATATTCGTGTTTCCACCATCCCTATTTCATTTGGCGAACGTGTGGTGATGAGACTTCTGAATAAGTCAACGTCACTTCTGACACTTTCGGATATTGGTCTGTCTTCCGAAACGCTTGACTTGCTTAAAGAACTTGTCACGTCCCCGAATGGAATTATCCTGGTGACCGGTCCTACCGGAAGCGGCAAAACAACGACGCTGTATGCGGTTTTGTCCTCCATCAACAAACCGGATATTAACATTATCACCATTGAAGACCCTGTTGAATACCAGCTCAGAGGAATCAGTCAGATACAGGTGAATCCCAAAATAGACCTGACTTTTGCACGGGGGCTGAGATCCATCGTCAGGCAGGACCCGGATGTTGTGCTTGTGGGTGAAATCCGAGACCGTGAAACCGCAGAGATAGCAGTTCAGTCCGCGCTGACAGGGCATCTTGTTTTTTCCACGCTTCATACAAATGATTCTGCAAGCGCAATTACCCGCCTTGTTGATATTGGGGTGGAACCTTTTTTAATTTCATCTTCGGTGATTGCTGTCGCGGCGCAAAGACTGGTCAGAGTACTTTGTCCCCACTGCAAAGAACCTTATACTCCGGATGACATGGCTTTGAAAACCATCGGTATTACACCGGCTCAGATGAGAAACCACACCATCTATCGTACCCGGGGTTGTCAGGAGTGTTTAAACACAGGCTACAAAGGGCGGATTGTCATTGTTGAAATCATGGTGATGGACGCTAATTTAAAAAGCCTCATCCTGAAGACTTATGATTCAAACCGGATAAAAAACGAGGCAAACATGATCACCCTGCGTCAGGACGGGATCCATAAAATTTTAAGCGGGATCACAACCATCGAAGAAGTGCTTAGGGTTACGCAGCTTTAAAGGCGAATTTATGATTGGTATTTACTAAACACAAATCTCAAATCTCAAACCTCAAATCTCAAATCACAAGTAAATAACAAATGATAAATCTCAAATCTCAAATCACCAAGCCCCTCGCCCCTCGCCTCATCCTCTTAATATTCTTTATTCTTTTCCTGCCCATTTCTCAGGCTTTTGCCGAAAATATCCTTGTAATAGATTCTGATAAGCAGTTCAATCTTGCAGAGCATTATTTTTCAACGGGCGAATACTTCAGGGCCATTGGCGAATATGAGCGGTTTGTATATTTTTTCCCGGAGGATGAAAGGGTTGAACTGGCAATGCACAAAATCGGCATGTCATATTTTGAGAGCAAGCAATTCAGAAAGGCTATAAATGCTTTCACAGCAATCATAGACAAACCCAATGAATTTCAAGTTTCAAGTTTCAAGTTTCAAGTTTCAAGTTTCATCACCAAGGCGTATTTTATGATTAGCAAATGCCATGTAAAACTGAATGCCCCGGGGGCCGGGATTACCAATCTTCAAAATCTGATTGCCATAGCAGAGGACAGGGATGTGCGGGATGAAGTCCATTACAGAATCGGATGGATATACCTTGAAACAGCGGCATGGGACAGGGCACGTTCATTTTTTGGAAAGATAAGCCCTGAAAATAAAGATAAATACCGGCTGAAAAAACTGTCTGCCGAGCTTGACAGGGAAAGTTCTATTCCTAAAAAGCTTCCCGGGCTGGCGGGATTTCTTTCAATCCTTCCGGGAGCGGGATATCTTTATTGCGGGAGATACCGGGATGCTGCAACCGCATTTTTGCTCAATGGCGCTCTGATGTATGCGGCGTATGAGTCTTTTGACAACGGCAATGAAGCCCTCGGAGGTCTCATTACCTTTGTCGGACTGGGGTTTTATACGGGCAGCATTTATGGTTCCATAAGCAGTGTTCACAAATATAACCGGACAAAAAACATGGGGTTCATCGAAAATTTGAAAAGAAACACAAAGATCGGGCTTTCAGGCGGATTAAAAAATGATGGTATTGCAGTCTCTTTTCAATATGCTTTTTAGGGTTCAACCAATCAATCGAAAAATTAGTACCTCGAAACGCCTTCCCCATCAACTTTGCCGCTCATGATTCATGGTCTTTGAAAAAGTCGGCAATATCTACCTGGATTGTTGCAGATACTCATTAACCATTAAAATTATTAGGACTTGACCTGAATGTACCCTTTGTGGTACATTTAAAATATGAATACTGACCCAATTTTATCAGTTATATTTTTTAAAAGCTTATCAGGACGTGAGCCTGTAAGAGAATGGTTAAAAGAATTGGATAAGGATGAGAGAAAAATTATCGGTGAAGTGATAAAACTTGTTCAGTTCCGTTGGCCTCTGGGAATGCCTGTGGTCAGAAAAATTGATACTGGTCTATGGGAAGTTCGAATTCATCTGGATAAAAAAAATCATATAGCCAGAGTATTTTTTACTGTTCATGCACATGAAATGATATTACTTCACGGTTTCATTAAAAAATCTCAGAAGACCCCGTTAAAAGAGATAAATCTGGCTCGCAAACGGAAAATTCAATATCTCAGAGAGGTAAAATAATGAACAAACACAAAGGTGGCAGTTTTGACGCTTTTTTAGAAGAGGAAGGTATTCTTGAAGAGGTATCGGCAAAGGCTCATAAACGTTTAATCAGTTTACAATTATCTGATATCATGAAACAATCCGGAATTACAAAAGTTAATTTGGCAAAAAGACTGCAAACCAGCCGATCTCAGTTAGATCGTATTTTAGACCCTGAAAATACAACAATATCCTTAGAGTCTTTAGAACGTGTAGCTCACGCAGTGGGGAAAAAATTACACATAGAAATTGCATAACCGTGATGCTGCCCACAGTAAAAGTACAGGGAAAAAAGATAAGAAAAGGAAAAATGGCCTTCCTTTTCTTATCTTTTTTCCCTGTACTTTTTTTCAGGACAACCTGACACACCTCAATAAAAAAGGGCGCGGAATATAAAATTCCCCGCCCTTTTCTTTTACTTACTCACGGCGTTAAAACCGCTTTGATGCGCTTATCATCGCTTACATATTTCTCCTAAGAAAAACACTTGCGATACCGCCAATTACCGTCATCAGCATAAGCATCAGCACAGAGGAACTTCCTGAGCCATTTGCAGCTGTGGTAATAAAACAGTTGTCATCTCCGTCATCTGATTTCTTCTTAAATTTTACAGAAATGGTTTGGTCCTTCATGACATTTTGCAATGTGTAAGTGCTATGAATGTAGTTACCTTCACTGTCGTTCACAGGCAAAATTTCATCTTCTGCTACTGATTCACCATCTACCAAAACATCTCCGATCTCATAACCATCAGCAGGTGTCAGAGTAAAGACACGGGCAAGCCCTTCATACACAGCAACTTCGCCAGAAGGATCTATGGTTCCGTTGCCTTCGACTGAAGCATTTACAATGTAAGTAACAGCTTCCGGAGAAGGCTTAAAGGTTGCAGCAATTGTATGATTGGCAACCACGTCTGTAAAGGTATAGACGGTTATGGCACCTTTGGATACACCATCAACCTTAACATCTGCCACGGCATAACCATCGGCCGGTTTTATAACAAACTGCTGGCTGTCCCCTTCATTAACTGTCTGAACTTCCGAAGGTTCTATGGTTCCGTTCAGTCCGAAAGAAGGTGTTATCATGTAAGTTTCCGGCGGAATCAGCTTAAAGCTTACACTGATTTCATGCGCTTCAGTAACATCATAGAAGGTATAGTCCGCTACTGCGCCTACAGAAACATTGTCCACCAGAACTTCATCCACCGCGTACCCGTCATCCGCACGCATAAAGAAAGTCTGATCTCCGTTTGCGTCCACAGGAACATAGCCGGAGGGGCTGATATTTCCATTCGCTCCTGAAGTGGCCACGATGTCATAAGTATCGACCAGAATCTTCTCAAAGGCTACAGAAATAGTACTGTCAGCATCCATAGATGAGAAAGTATAGCTCATCACTGCGCCTACAGATACGCCATTTACCAGAACATCAGCAACTCTGTATCCGTTGTCAGGTATCATTTCAAATGTCTGACTTGCATCCGCAACCACCAAAATTTCGCCTGACGGAGATATGCTTCCGTTTTCTCCTGATATCGTAGCTGTTATGATATATTCGGGTCCCGGCTCAATCGGTTCAAAAGTTACAGAGATATTATGATTCTGCATAACACCATAAAAAGTGTAACTGGTGATCTTGCCCTGGGATACTCCGTTAACCTCAACATCATCTACCGCATATCCATAATCAGCCTGCATTGTAAATGTCTGGTTCGTACCACCATACACATAGACATCGTCTGAGGGATAGATCGTTCCGTTCTCAAATGCGGTCGCTGTGATTATGTACTGGTCCTTCTGCTTGAAGGTTACATAGATGGTATGGTCAGCATCAACATCTGAGAAGGTGTAGCTGGAAACGGCTCCCACAGATACGCCATCAACTTTCACATCCTCCACAAGATAGCCGTCAAAAGGAGACATTGTAAAAGTCTTACTATTCCCCTCATCTACAAGCGTCTTACCTGATGGCCAAATGCTACCGTTTGCCCCTGATGTAGCCTGTATTTCATACTGTACAGCTTCTTTAAAAGTGACCTCAATGGTATGACCATCTTCGGTAACATTTTCAAAGGTATAAGTGGTAACTGCTTCTGCCAGAGGTTCTCCGTCAACGGTGACAACATCCACGACATATCCGGCATCAGGTGTTATCGTAAAGACCTGATTCTCACCGGCAACGACATCAACATCACCTTCGGGAGAGATGCTACCGTTTTCTCCTGCTGCGGCCGTTATTGTATAAACAAGCCCAACCGGTCTGAAAGTCACGTTTATTGTCTGGTCTTTAATGATGTTCAGGAAAGTATAGCTTGTACCAGCTTCTGCCTGAACTTCCCCGTTTACTGTGACAACATCCACTTCATACTCATCAGCAGGAATAAATGTAAACGTCTGATTTGCACCCTTATCCACAAGAACAGCACCTGAAGGATCAATTGTTCCGTTTTCCCCTGCTGTAGCTGTTATCGTGTATTTGTCAGGTTCAGCCAACTTAAAGGTGGCATTCAGGGCAATTTCACCTTCAGCAAAGGTGTAGGTATTACCAACCAGTTCTGCAACTTCTCCGTCAACGGTAACAACATCTACCACATATTCGGGATCAGGAATCAGAGTGGCTGTCCGTGTCAGGGTCTCATCTTCATTTACCGCAACAGTTACGGTTACAATTCCATTTTCTTCTTCTGTAACGGTTATCGGAGAGTCCTGAAATTTTACATATATCATACAGCCGATAACACCGCCGCACGCATTGCAGTCCGCACATTCATCAGACAGCTGATCACCATTGGCGCAAAGGGTGACACCGTCACTGCAAACAAGACCGCCCTCTTCCGCACAACAATCACTGCTGCATGAAATGTCTTCACAAGCTCCGGGCCACCAGCACGGGTCCAAAGCAGCGACTGATCTTGCTTCTGTACCTGGGTTAAAACACTCATCCAGCGAGTAAGTGGCAATTGAACCAAATGATTTGCCATTTATCATAACATCGCCGACTTCATATCCGGAGTGAGAATCGATTATGATCAGATCATCCCGAACCAGTATTCTGCCTCCGTCAATGGGTTCCCATGCGCCTACTTTCTCAAAAACTGCCACGATTTCATAGTTTTCAGTGACGTTTTCAAAGGTGTAGGAAGCCTGAGGTCCTTTGGAGTCTCCATTTACGGTCACATCTTTCAGAATATATCCGTTGTCAGCTTTTATGGCAAATGTCAGGGTTCCGCCAATAGCGACGCTGACGGTTCCTGACGGTTCTATGGTTCCGCCTGTTTCCGCTGTAGCGGTTATTGTATGAATATTAGTTAAAGGCTTAAAGGTTACATGAATTTCACCATCAGCGGTGACATTTTCAAACTCATATTTTGTCAGCGCACCTTTGGATTCACCGTTCACCTTTACTTCTGCCACGGTATATTCGCCATCAGGCACCATCTCAAAGAGCTGATTCTGGCCATGATCCACTTTAACATCGCCCACCGGGTTGATCGTGCCGTTCTCTCCGGATGTCGCTTTTATCGTATATTGTTTACCGCTCTTAAAGGTTGCGAGCAGTGTGTGATCTCCGCCCTCAGCAAAAACATATGTTCTTCCTGTGAGTTCCACAGCCTCGCCATCAACCAGAACCTCATCCACGATATAATCAGGATCAGGAATTATAGTGGCTGTCCGGATGTCATTCGCTACTGTGACAGTTACAATTCCGTTAGGTCCGTTTTCCCCTCTTATCGGAGATGTTTCAAAGGTTGCACATATACTGCATCCGTCATCAACGTCGCCAGTGTCATCAGGACAGGAACCAGGCCACCAACACTCGTCTATGGCTGCCGACGCTGACTTTGCACTTCTGCTGCCAGATTCAAAACACTCGGCCGGAAAAGAAGCATATTCGGCAACAGATCCTACTGACACACCGTTTACCTGAACATCCTTTACTTCATACCCCTCAGCGGAATCTATTATCGCTTTTTTATCCTGGATAATAATTGTTCCGTTCTCAAGGGTGTCGCAAACCAATATTCCCATGGACTTGAATACAGCAAGAATTCGATGATCAGCGTTAACATTTGTGAAAGTATAGGTGTTATCAACAACATCTGCCATAACGGAAACACCATCTACCAGCACATCATCCAAGCCATATCCTTCTTCATTAGGCATCATGGTAAATGTCTGACTCATTCCCTGTTCCACATAGATAATGTAGTCCGGGGAAATGGTCCCATTACCTTCTGCCATAGCTTCTATGGTGAAACCGGTGACCGGCGGTTCTTCCACATACTTCTTAATCGTGAGAGGATCAGGAATAAATGGGTCTTTTTCGATTCCGCCTTCAGCGCGTCCGTACACCACTTCTGCCGGAATGGTTATTGTCCCATCTGCGTCTGCGGGAACATTCAACGTATAGGTGAAATCAATGGGGCTGGCAGGTGTGTCAATCCAATACATCTTCAAAGTGTTGCCAACCAGTTCTTCACTCTCCGGCTTATTGTCTCCTCCGATGGAATACCCTTCGGTCCAGCCATTGGGTAATGTCGCCTCAAATCCGAGGGAATTCAGAGTTCCGGTGTATTTGATCTGATTTGTAACTGTCAGGGTTTCCCCTGGTTTATAATCGTCAGCGCTATGGGTTGCGGTCAGTGTTTCACCCGCGGCAGCATTGATTGTAAGCGGAGCCACATCCATGGTCTGAGGTGCGGGATCGCCGACCCGTGCATAGATCAGTTTGGCGTCAACAACTTTTTGGCCCTCTTCGCCTGCGGGAACATTCACCGTATACGCGAAATTGATGGGGCTGGCAGGGATGTCGGCCCAGGCAAAATTCACCTTATTGCCATCCTGCTTTGCAGTAATGGGAGTGCCGTCTTTTCGATCAACTGAAACATATGTCCAGTTTTCAGGAAGGGTAACTTCCAGACCCAGGGTTGTCAACGGGCCGGTATATACAATCTGAGGTTCGATCACCAGCTTGCTGCCTGCGAGATAATCCCCCGAAGTCTGGCTCGCACTCAGCGTTATGGTCCCTTCGTTCACAGTAAGATCGTCTGCCTGTGCAGACTTCATTTCTTCGTCTTTGAACAGATATGACGCCGTGGCAGAAATTGTCTGCACACCCGCCATTGCATTGGGAATCACTCTGTAGGTGAAATCAATGGGAGTGGCGGGAATATCTGCCCAGACCAGTTCCAACTCATTACCGGTCTGTTTTGCGTTGGCAGGCGCATCATCTCCGTTTATTGAATCTTCAGAATAAGTCCAGCCTGCCGGCAGTGCGATCTTAACCCCCAGCGCGTCTAACTGGCCGTCACTATACTCTATCTTACCTGCAAGGGTCAGTTCGCCGCCAGCCACATAACCTGTGTCCGGAGGAAGCTGGCTTATGGACAGCATACCTTCAACCGGAGGTTCACCGGATGCCTGGATTGAAAGAAGTTCCGGGGTTACGGAAATTTTTACCGGATTACTCGTTCCTCCGGTCGCGGGATCAGTATTTCCTGTAGCACGCGCATATGTCACACTGGCTGAAATATTCTGGTCATCCGCTATTCCTTTGGGAGTTACCGTATAGGAAAGTGCAACCGGGCTGGTAGGGATTTCAATCCATCCAAAATCCAAGTCTCCGGTATCACCAGCTTTTGGTTTCACAAAAGGATCATTTCCACTGGCTTCCACAAATGAAACAAATTCCCATCCGTCGGGCAATGTAGCCTTAATTCCCAACATGGAAACTTCGCCGGTGTATTCTACCGTGGTTGTAACTGTCAAATTTTCTCCGATAGTGTATTCAGCACTATCTGTGATGTGCGTCGCGGTCAGCGTATCCTGAGCATTCGCACAGGGCACCTGAAAAATTCCCCCCGCCAACGCCATAACGATTGCAAGCGCAAACGCCATGCTCATCACGCGAATAAAGCTTTTCTTAGAAGAATCCAGAAAAGGCCGCATAATTTTTTCTCCTCTTTTTTTCTTATAAACAATTTGAGACTTTTACAACTCTTCGCCGTCAGGAAATAAACATAAACAAATATTTCTCCCTTGGGCACTCGGAAAAAGACCGCCTGAGAACGGAACTCCGAACAGGGGTAGAATGAAATGTTTGAAGTTCCGCTCATAGGCGGTTCTGAAGGGTTAATACAGATTTGATCATAAGAATGAATCATACAAATTCTGATAATGTTTTTATCAGATTTCTACAGATTTTACTCTTTCACAATGATTTCACTAATCTCTGCTGAACACCCATCGCCAGAAACTGTATATGAAAATGTAAAAGGCGAAGCAGGGATGTTTATCCATGCAAAGTCAAGGGTTCCGGCAGCACCGGCTTTCGGTGTGATCTCAGGTGCATTGTCTCCGTCCACCACGTTCACAAAAGAACAGCCATCCTGCAATGTTATCTTGGCTCCCAGGGCTGTCGCGTTCCCCGCATATTCTATGGTTTGCGTAATCGTATCATCTGCCAGTGCGGATGATGCAAAAGCACAGGTTACGACCATTGCCAATGCAAAAATAAACGCAGTTTTAAAGTTAGTCATCTTGTTCCTCCTTACCATTTATCCTTACAACATTTATTGAATGCTAGATTTTTGTTCCACTTTATGTCTTTCATACAAAACAACCCCACCTGCAAAAAGATGAGGTTGTTTTATGTGAGTTACCGATTTTCAGGATTATTCCATACCCGGGGCAAATCCATCCGGAGTTGTCTCATCCACATGATATCCGTCTTCGGTATTGTAGAACTGAATTGCCCGAAGCAGTTCGTAAAAATCAATGGTCCAATCCTGGGTGTTCCCCATTTCCGGATCATCGTAATCCGAGCCATGAGGTTTGCAATTATAATCTGTCAAAGCATCATAACTCACACCCTGCTCATCCGGAGCAAACCCGTCCACACCAGTCTCATCGCAGTGATACCCATCTGCGTTATAAAGCTGGATGACACGAAGCAGTTCATCAAAAATAATCATGAAGTCATAGTCGTAATCTCCGCCGTTCAATACGATGCGCGCATCTTTATGCTCGAAGGAAGCAACGATTGTATGGGCAGCATCTATGCTTTCAATAGTGTAAGCGCCATCTGTAAGTTCCACTTCTGCACCATCTACCGTCACCATCTTAACTTCGTAATCTTCATCAGGCGTTACAGTAAATGTCAGACTATCTCCGTCAGCGACCATAATTTCTCCTGCGGGGTCTATGGTTCCGTTCTTCCCTGCAGAAGCTGTAATGGTGTACATTTTATCAAATCTTACATCAAAAGTATGGTCAGTGGCAATTTCATCAAAAGTGTAGCTGAAAGAAGTATTATCTTTTATGTCCTGCTTCTTATCGTCCACTTTCACTTTCTTGATGTAGTAGCCTTCTTTAGCCGTCACTTTGAGTTTCTGATCTGCGCCGGCAACCACTGTCACCACGCCATCTACGATCTCGTTATCCACGGCTTCCACACTTCCGCCGGATTCCTTTATTACCGTAATTTCAAATACACCCGGTTTAAAGGTCACATCTATGGTAGCAGGTCCTTCGAGTGGAGCAAAAGTGTAAACAGCAGATTTATCATCATTCAGCACATAGTTTGCACTGCCTGTTACATCAGCACCATCAACCGTGACGGTGTCAATTACATAATTATTGGCTGTGTCAGGTGTGATGGTATATGCCGGTGTTGAAAGAGCGGAATATAATGTTTCTTCTGCCGGAGAAATCTTTCCGTTTTCGCCAGCCGTTGCCGTCACAGCATATTGTTTGATCTTAAAAGTTACAGAGATGGTTGAATCCGCTGCGATAGCTGCATAATCGTATGAATATGTGCCGTTTCCGTTGTCTGTCAATGCGGCAGTATCATCTCCGAGTACTTCAAATGTTTCAACTTCATAATGAGCATCAGGTGTTACTGTATATGTCGGAGTTGCTCCCTCATTATACGTCATTTCACCTGCATCGCTTATTGTTCCGTTTTCACCTGCTGATGCTGTCACTGTGTATGTGGGGATCAGTTTAAAAGCTACATCTATAGCTATATTATCCCCTGCTACCAATCCAGTAGTAAAAGTATATGTGCCGCCAGCGGTTCCGTTGCTAAGTTCTGAAAGCTTATCCTGACCTCCAACCGTAAATATCAGCACTTGGTAGCCAGCAGCCGGAGTTACCGTATATGTCGGGGTTTGATTCTCCTCGTAAGTGGTTGTACCCTCAGGTTCTATGGTTCCTTCTGGTGCTGATACGGTGGCTGTCACCTTAGGTGCTCTTGCAATTTCAATATCTCCGCCCGTAATTGTCAGTTCTAAAGGTGTCATCGTATCATCAAGAATACCTTTGCTTGCGTCAGTTTCATCGTAAGTAATGGCAAATTTATAGGAACCATCGGGAATAGAGGTTGCAGCGTCAAAAGAAAGCTGTACCAGCGTTGTCTCCGCAGCTTCCGGAACCTGTCCGGCACTTCCTGCCAAAAGGACATGGACTGAACCTGTGCCAGGGGTGATGTTGCCGATCATCCAGGTACTGCCATCCATTGTCTGTCCGCCATTGCACTTAGCAAAAACTTCGGTGGGATATGTAATGTTAAAATCCGCCCCTCTGAAATTCGGGTGATTCTTTACCACAATATCCACCGTAATCCCCGTTTGTTCCTCTGCAATCGCCGAATCCCCCGTCAGATTCTCAATCTCGACATCGGCAGTCGCAGCCAACGCAGAAGATGCTGTTCCGCCGAAGAGAAGCAGCAGTGCCAGCAGAAAACTCACCCAATAATTTCCTCTTCTTTTCTCCATAATTACACCTCAACAAATTAAAAAGTTAAAAGTCAAAAAATTATAACACCTAAACCTTTTATATATGAATTAAGGGCTGAACTGAGATAAAACGAATGAGTCACACCGAACGACTGTTGAAACGTTTCCGTTCCACATCATCTTTTATAACTCATTGTTTTCATTATCTGCAAAATTCAACCCTCAATTTATACATTACATTTTATCAATTATTGCCAACAGGTCAAGAAGGTTAGCGTTTCCATCACCATTCACATCAGCAGCACCCGGACTCGGACTACCCATAAGATCAATAACAGCAAGGAGATCAAGAAGGTTAATATTTCCGTCTCCGGTCACATCTTCTGCTGGACCGGTTGAACCAACCGTCACATCTCCACCCGTAAGAGTAGTCCCTAATGCAGGAAAGACATTCGTAAAATTACCATCAGCATCGGGCATAGCTCCCAGTACGTCAACGGTTGTTCCATTTGTCGTATTATAGCCAGCACTCTCATTATCCAGTTCCGTAGCAGCTACATCTACAGAAAGCACATCTCCCTCAGCAGCATCCGCTTTTACAACTTTAAACTGTACATTAAAGATTATGCCCTCACTAAGTGCGGTAGCAGAAGCGGCAGCGATCAGCACTTCACCATTTGCATTTGCATCCGCAGCGTCAGTATGCTGATAAAATAAATCGCTCGCAGTTGCCTCACCTGCGGTGTACGGATCATCACTAAACCCCGTAGGATCTTTAACTGAAACGTCACCATCTGTAAGCCCGACAAATTCCAGTTCATCTTTATTAAAAGTCAAAGTAAAAGCCACTCCGCCAACATCAGCAGTTGCGGTAAAAGCTACAGGATAATCAAAAACAGTTCCATCTGCTGGGCCAGTTGCAGGACCCGTAGTCAGAGTTCCGGTTTGTTCAGCCGCAAACGCTGAACCGGCAAAGACAAAAAGCCCGATTAGCAGTACCATCCAACATGGTGTTGTTCTTTTAAAATGTTTCATTTTCTTTCTACCTCCATACCTAAAATTTATTTAAAAAATTTAACAACGAATTTAAGTTACATTGATTTGGTATTTCACCGGAAATATTCATATCACAGAGTTCATCCCCGGGTCGGGTTCGGCGATGCGATTCATAACCGATGCGCCCCGCTCATATCATCTGCTATCTTTTCAGCAATATTCTGAATCCTGCCTGCTCAAAATGATGATCTGTTGTGAACAGTTCAGTAATTCCAATATCTTTTGATACAATCATACTGATACAGTCCACAAGACCCCATTCTTTGTCCCTCACCTGTCTGAATTTCCGAAACCCTCTTTCCATAAGTGTCTCATCCGTGCTGACACATCGCCATTTTTTTGAATTTCTGACAGCTTCGATCATTTTTACGGCGACAGGTCTCAGACTTACCGCACTGAAGGCATTTCCGAATTCGAGCAGAACTGCGTCCGTTGTCACAAAGTTTCTCCGGGACTGTCTCAGTTCTTTCCTTATTTTTAAAGCCTGTGAATGAAAGACATCTCTTCTGTTTCCCATGGCAATAAGGGCTGACGTGTCAACAAAAACCAGTTACATAAGCGTTTCGGGGTTCCGTACAGATAATGATCGTGATTTTCGGCAAAATCTTCAATACCTGTGTCAACAGCAATTTCCTCAATATCAAGACTGTCCCACGGATCATCATGTGCGGACGTTTTTTTTTTCGATTTCACAGGATATGCCTTCCCTCACAAAAATTTCTTCTATTTCCGTAATCAGCCGTAAAATCTTTTCATTCGGAAGTAAGCTGGATACATTTATTGTCAGTTGCATTTTTTTACCGTTTCTTACTTTTTTTACAAGGCATCCCCTGAAATCAGCAGACACCCTGTGGAGGTGGGGTAAGGGGTTCAAGATCAACCATATAAGAATTGGTATATTCACCGAATCTGACAATCGTCGCGTCCAGAGAATAATAAAAAGGATAGGAAGATTGAAGTGCCAAAAACAGATTATCAGATGAAACTGTTTTTGACTCTGTCACAGGTTTGATATGTTCTTTCAAACCTGCCACAATATGTAATGCAGAAAGTGTTTTTTGCATGGTGGTTGTAAATGCCGCAGGCTGCTCAACCGTAAGGGCAACATCCTTTACCAGCAGAATAGCGTCCTGCAAATCTACTCTTCTGTCTCTGCTTGCATCCTCAGGGCTGAAAAATGGCAGCCCCGACACAACCAGCATACTGATGAGGATCACACTGAAAACGTGTTTGGTCTTTTGCATACGCCTGTCAACCACCTGTTCTATTGCCCGGCACAGAATTGCATTCTTTCAATGCTGTGATATAATAATACCCAAATCATACAAAAATCTTTCAAAAAAATCAGCCAGCATACGCACTTCAGATTCTAAAAATTATACCACTTTGTCTTCAAAATGCAAGAAAAATTTATCCTGTTCTTATTTTTTATGTTCAAGATCATCAGGCGTACCACATCTCATACACCTTAAAATATAATAATAAATTTAAGGCTGATTTGTTACTAACAAATTATCTCAATGTCAAGAATAAAAAAGCTCGTTGATTTTTTATCTTCACAAATTTTTTATTTTACCGTGAAAATACATTTTGAAAAGCCGGGTTTTTTTCTGAAAATATTTTTATGACCGGGGGCGAAAAAACCCGGCTTTTTCATGAGCGTTTATTAAATAATAATCAAAGTAGCAGCTACAGGGATTTTGTATAAGAAGCGGATGATAACAAATGATTTTTTTTCCCTTTCTTATCCCTTTTCCCTGTACTTTTTTGTGCTCTTTTTATAATCTCCCCACAGGGATTTTGTATAAGAAGCAGATGATAAGGGATTTCCCCAAAAATAAAATACCCGGTGCAGGGTGGGTGGAGCGAAGCGCAACCCACCGCACAAGGTGGGTTGCGCTTCGCTCCACCCACCCTACGTTTTTTGTATCGGGTATATTATTTATTTCGATTTCCCTAATAAAGGGATCAACCCCTCTTCATCACAAATTACAAGTGACAAATCACAAATCACAAATCACGTCAATGGGGTAAAAAAAGTATTTACAGGGTGAAAAAAGCGAATTTTATTTAGCAAGCATGGCTCTCATCATATCCCCGGCATTTTCAGCATAATCTGCCACAGCGCCCAATGTTTCAGCCAGTCTGACCATATGGAATATGGTGACAGGATCCTGAATCACAGAAAAAATTTTTCTTTTCAAAGCATCCTCCAAGATATCTGCTTCATGTTCCAGATTCCGAAGATTTTGGATAATATCCTTTACCCGTTTTCGTTGTTGTTCTGAATACGTTCTGAAATACTTTCTTGCCTCAGCCACCATTGTGTTTAATTCCTCAATTGGCTGAACAATCGCATCAATCATCAGAAGAAAATCTTTTTCAAGTGATTCCGGGATTCCGGGTTCGGGTCTGTAAGAAATCCAGTCGAGGGTTTCCTTCACTGCGTCAAGGACATGATCCTGTTCTCTTAAATATCTGAATAACTGAAATTTATCCACGGGCATCAGGGTTCCTTTTGGAAGATGGCCGCGTATGCGTCGTTTAATGACATCAGCCTCATTTTCCAGTTTTCTGACTTCCTGTCTGAACTCCTCATATGATGAGCATTTGCTTGAAATATGACATTCAACAGCCTGCTGAAATGCCCACACACATTCCTTTACTTTTTCCGCATGTTCCTGAAGGCCGTCAAATGGGGATGTTATAAACAAAGATAAAAATGGAAAGCGCATACAAACTCCTTAATTATAAAAACAACAGAAGTATTTTGAATATAGCCATAGAGGTTATGGCGGAAGCAGGCACTGTCAGCACCCAGTAAAGCATTATCTTAAATATAATCCTGAAATTAACCGCTTCCACTCCCCGTGCCAGCCCTACGCCCAGGACCCCGCCCACAGCAGCATGGGTTGTGGATACGGGCAGCCCCAGTTTGGAGGCCACAAGCACAGTTGTCGCGGCAGCAAAATCAACAGAAAAACCGCGTGTATTGCTAAGCGTGGTTATTTTTGTACCAATGGTATCCATAACACGATATCCGCACATGGAAACTCCGCAGGCAATTCCCAGACCCCCAAACAGAAGGAGATACACAGGTACGGATACTGTGCCTTCCACACTCCCGGTTTTTACCATGAAATAAATGATCGCAAGCGGACCAATGGCGTTTGCAACATCGTTCGCCCCTTGGGACAGCGCAACATAACAGGAGGTTCCGATCTGGATACGCCTGAATATCTCTTCAGTGCCATTATGTCCCTTGTCCTTTAAAAACCGCTTTAAAAGTTCTTTTCCCACAAGCCCCAGACTGACAGATAAAATCAGAGCGATAAGCAAAGCCACCGGCGTTGACACTGCCAAGGTTTTTCCCAGAGGGGTTTTGAACAGAAATGAAAGCACTACAATAAAAAATGTAAGCCCCATAAAAAAAGGGGAAAGTTCCAATCCCCGGGCAAATGAATCCTCCTTGGAAAGTATCAGTTTTACAATCGTCTTTAACATTAAAAATGCAATGACAAGGCTGAAAACCGGGGAAATGATCCAGCTCATCACAACAGCAAGAAGATTTTTCCAGTTAATGACAGAAAATCCCCCGGCCATGATTCCGAAACCGATCATTGCGCCGACAATCGAATGTGTTGTTGAAACTGGCAACGACTTCCAGGTCGAAAAACTGACCCACAAAGAAGCCGCAAGAAGCGCGGAAAGCCCTCCGATAAGAACCAGGTGGGGATCTTGAAAAATCTCAGTCGAAACAATTCCTTTACGAATTGTGTTCGTAACATGAGAACCGATAAACGTAGCGCCGACGATATTCAGAATACCTGCAATAAATACGGCCTGCCGAAGGGTAATCGCCTTTGCGCCGACAGCCGAAGCCATGGAATTGGCAACATCATTGGCCCCGATGTTCCAGGACATATAAAAACCAAGAATATAGCCAGTAATCAGAATGTAATATTCTATGGACATTTTTCCTTTAATTTAAATAAGATAAAATTTTCTTCCTGTTTCAGATTAAATTCCCCACAAGATTTGATTTGTCGGGTGGCACTCAGATTTAACATGCAGTTATCAATTCCTATAAATATTGTAAAGAAGAAACTTGATCAATTTAATGTATGCCCATTTTGCCATATTCAGCAGATCGAAAAATTTCCGGGCTGTGGACGGGACCCCAAAGAAACCCGGCTTTTTTCCCGGACGAACTGTCTCCCCGGCCCGAAAAGCCGGGTTTCTCCCCATATGCATCAGGCTAAGATTACAACCTACTGTTTTTATTAACTCTGATTTTGCCGGACGGGGTTTGCAACCCCGTCCGGAATATTTTCCGGATCGCCGCCCGCAAACGTTTCGGACGGGGTTGCAAACCCCGTCCGGCAGCCGTCCCGCATTCTTAGCCTGATGCATATGGGGTTTCTCCCCCCTTTTACACATCCGAAAAAATCAGCCACAAAGCCACAAAGAGACTTCGTGAAACTTCGTGCCTTCGTGCCTTTGTGGCTTTGTGGCGAAAAAAACGGATATCTCCCCGCCTCTTACACATAAAACCTGTCCTTGTGTAAAAGGTGGGACATATCCAAAAATAAATTAAAAATGCTTTGACGGAGTACGCTTCTTTTCTCTTACCCGGTATTTTCTGATTTCCCTCAGCATTTCCTCAAGTTCGAGCTTTTTATCCGGATCAGAAGTAAGGTTCAGAGATTTTTTCAAATGAAACTCGGCGTTTTTCCACTTTTCAGCATTTTTATAATAAATTCCGAGGTAATAATGGGCCTCCTTTAATTTTCCCTGTTTGCCGTAAGCTTCCCCGAGGAAATAAAATGCCTGTTTATAATCCGGGTGTTTTTCCACAAGCGTCTCAAACGTGGATGCGGCCTTTTCAAATGTATTCAGTTCCATCTGAGTTCGCCCGAGAAAAAAAAGTCCCTCAGCATTAAAAGGTTCGATGCTGACAGAACCTTCCAGAGCTTTTAATGCTTCCGGATAGTTGCCATCAAGCAAATAGGCTCTGCCAAGGTCTTTTAAAATATACGGGTCAAACATCCTTTTTTCCAAAGCTTTTTTAAAATGAACGATTGCATCTTTACGGTTGCCTGTTCTTTCCAGAATCAGCCCGTACCCATAACGCGCCAGCGGATCACGGGGATATTTGCGGACCCCAACCTCAAATCTTTCTAATGCTTTGTTTCTATTTCCATACACAGCGACAAGCCGGGTATGCGCCCTTCTGAACGCCGAATTCCGAATTTCCAGTTTCGAGTTTCCAGTTTCAAGTTTCAAATTTCCACTAATATAGCCAATGCGCTCTTCCACAGCAGGATGGGTCATAAGGTATGTGGGAATTACGTCTGACCCGAACCATTGTTTATTCCTGATTTTTTTCAGAACAGTCAGCAAGCCTGCCGCACTGTATCCTGTGCGGGCCAGATATTTCAGTCCGAGCTGGTCCGCCTGTCTTTCATCGTCACGGCTGTAGGCAAGAGACAGGGACTGACCTGCGGCCACAGTTCCCACACTCACGGCATTGGCTGCCGCGCCTGCTCCGCCGATCCCCAGAAATATACCTGCGGCAATACCCGCAAGCGTTGCCAGCCCGATTTTTGATGAACGTTCAATTTTTTGGGACACATGGCGGCAAACCACATGCGCGATTTCATGGGCAAGAATTCCTGCAAGTTCCTCCTCAGTTTCCATGTCCTCAAAAAGTCCGCTGTATATAAAGATATGACCGGCCGGTGTTGCAAATGCATTATAATTATCTTCTTTTATAACATAAAAATGATATTTAAACGGCTGGGCAGGAAGCGATGAAACAATTTTCTGGCCGACGTTGTTCACATAATCCGTAATCGGGGGATCTTTAATTAATTTAAGATGTTTAAAAACAACTTTCATGAATTCACGGGAAAGTTCTTCTTCTTCTCTGATGGTGATACATAAGGCATTTTTTGGGAAAAATATATGAGCAGTGAGCATGACAGCAATATAAATGATAAATAATTTTCTGACAGACTCTTTCATAAAGCACCTCTTTTAGCGTGAAAATACATTTTGAAAAGCCGGGTTTTTTATCTGAAAATATTTTCATAACCAGGGGCGAAAAACCCGGCTTTTTCATGAATGTTTATATGAAAGTCCGGAGTGCAAAAATTAAGCGAAGCGGTTTTTTGCAGAAACTTTCATGCCTCGTTGTGACCGGCAGATCATGGCCGTTTATATGAAAGTGTTAGGTGTTAAGTGTTAAGTGTTAGGAAAAACAGCAAAATTTTCATCATTCGTTGTGACCGGCAGATCATGGCCGTTTATTTGAATTTGAAAATTTCCTTTATGCCAAGGATATTTAAAAATAGCCGAAAAAAGATTGTGTTGTCAAATTCTAATTTACGCGATGTGCAACCTGTAATGCCACGAAGACACAAAGGCACGAAGTTCCGCGAAGGCGATTTGTGCTCCTTTGTGCCTCCGTGTCTTTGTGGCATTTGTTTGTCCGTGATCTCCCCGGTTAAAAAAAAGTTGCACCTGGCGTTAATTTATAACTTATTGAAAAGACAGAGGGGCATATTTAAAAATTCGAATATGCCATTTCTCTGGGCAGTTCAGTACCATCCCTGATGCAAAGTATTTTTTCGTTGAACTTATCAGGTCTCCCGGTTTCTTCTTTTGTAAGGATAAAACTAAGTTTTGACATGCAAGCGTTTCCATGTTAATTTTCTTTGCAACAGACGTTATCAGCAGATGGGTCACACCCAGCCTCGTTCCTATGTTCGCGTGCGAATGCCTTCACGCTTCGCGTCCAGGACGAAATCAGGACGCGAAGCGTCCGTCCTGCATTCCCACGCAAAGCGTGGGAACGAGATTGCCGAAAATTTTTTTTAATCTTTGGGAAAGATAAGCCATGAATCCGAAGTTTAGCCTCGTTCCCATGCTTCGCGTGGGAATGCCTTCGGGACGCTTCGCGTCCCGGACAAAATCAGGACGCGAAGCGTCCGTGCTGCATTCCCACGCAAAGCGTGGGAACGAGGTTTCTGGAAATTTTTTTTAATCTTTGGGAAAGATAAGCCATGAATCCGAAGTTTAGCCTCGTTCCCATGCTTCGCGTGGGAATGCCTTCGGGACGCTTCGCGTCCCGGACAAAATCAGGACGCGAAGCGTCCGTCCTGCGTTCCCACGCAAAGCGTGGGAACGAGATTGCCGGAATTTTTTTTAATCTTTGGGAAAGATAAGCCATGAATCCGAAGTTTCTGAGTATTGTTGAACAAATCAGCAGTGTTATTTTAGGTAAGGAAGAGCAAATCAAACTGGCCCTGACCTGTTTGTTTGCCAAAGGACATCTGCTCATCGAAGACATTCCCGGAATTGGCAAAACCACTCTGGCCAAGGTGCTGTCCAAATGTCTGGGGCTTGATTTCCGCCGCGTGCAATTTACAAGCGACATGCTTCCCGGTGATATCCTGGGCATTTCGGTTTTTGAACAAAAAAGCAGTTCCTTTGTGTTTCATCCCGGGCCGGTATTTACCCAGGTACTTCTCGCGGATGAAATTAACCGGGCAACCCCCAAGACCCAGAGCGCGCTGCTTGAAGCCATGGAGGAACAGCAGGTCACAATTGAAGATAAGACACGACGTCTGAAAAGCCCTTTTTTCGTCATTGCCACTCAGAATCCCTTTGAACATTCCGGTACTTTTCCCCTTCCGGAATCCCAGCTGGACCGTTTTCTCATGCGTATTGAGCTTGGCTATCCCGGGAGAGAGGCAGAAAAAGAACTTCTGAAAGGAGGGGGAAGCCAGAACTTTTTTTCTGATATGGATTCCTGCCTCATAGCTGACGATGTTCTGACGATCCAGGAAAAAATCACCCGGATTCATATTTCAGACGCCCTTTTGGAATATCTTCAGGATATCCTTGATTTTACACGCACATCTTCTTATTTCTACACAGGACTCTCTCCGCGAGCCGGTCTTGCCCTTTTGCGGGCAGTCCGGTCCTGGGCGTTTCTCCATGGCAGGGATTATGCCCTGCCCGAAGACCTTCAAAAAATCCTGCCCTGGGTGGTCGGACACAGGCTCCGCGCCAAAGAAGATTTTGGGGAATTCTCCCGGGACAGACTTAACGCGCTTTTAACGGAGGTCCCGATTCCATGATGAAACGTTTTTTCTTGAAAAAATTCTTCTGGAAGACAACCCCCTCGCCCCGGGCTTTGAGAAAAAAAATATATATCCTTCCGACCCGCTACGGTTTGCTGTTTCTCATCATTCTGGTGGCCATGCTTGCGGGATCCGCAAACTATAATAACAACCTCGGATTTTTACTGACCTTTCTTTTGGGGAGCATGGCTTTCATCTCTGTTTTGCATACGTTCAGAAACATTTCCGGAATTCAGATTGTATCTGTCAGAACAAAACCCGTTTTTGCCAATCAGAAAGCGGTTTTTGAATTTATTGTTCGTATGGGAGCCACCCCTCAGTTGGCGATTTCATTCAGGTTTCCCGGGGGAGAAACCACCCGGGGGGATATCTTGCCGGATAAAGGCAATTCAGTCAGAGATAATTTGGTCAGCGTCCGGGTCATGGCCGAACAAAGGGGGATATTCAGGCCCGGGCCTTTGCACATTTCCACTGAATATCCCCTGGGACTTTTCCGTTCATGGTACAGACTTTATCTTGATCTGGAATGTACTGTTTATCCGCGTCCCTTCTCCGGCTTCTTCGATCCTGTGAACGCAGATTCCTCAGCATACGACAATGACACAGAAAACGAGGCAGGTCCGGGAGTTGATGATTTTAAAGGACTGAAGGCTTATCAGCCAGGGGATCCGCTTCAGCACATTTCCTGGAAAGCCTTTTCCCGGGGCCAGGGACTCCTTACCAAAGAATTTGTCACACACTCCGGTTCATCTGTTGTTTTGGACTGGTATGCGCTTAAAGACTCGGATACAGAACGAAAATTATCCAAGCTCTGCGATATGGTTCTGAAAGCAAACCGCCTCAATTTGGAGTACGAACTCAGACTGCCGGGAAAAACCATCGGACCGGACAAAGGCGAAGCTCATAAGCATAATTGCTTAAAATCAATGGCAATTTTCGCCTTGCCCCCGGAGGATGTATGAAAACATCCGACAGGTATGTTCCGCCGATTCTTATGACGCTTTTTGTGGCAATGGTCCCTTTTGTATTTCGACTTCCGTTTTGGATCATTTTGTGGTGTCTTTTTCTCTGGGGCTATATATTACTGACAGTGAAATACGCATGGCCCTGGCCCAAAAAGCAGATTCGTCTGCTGCTGACGCTCTGCGGCTTTGCCGGTGTTCTGCTGGACGCGGGCTATGTCTTTGGCGGGGATGCATATGTGGGCGTGTTGTCCGTCATGGCAGGTCTGAAGCCCCTGGAGATGCGGTCCCACCGGGACAGAATGATCACCGTTTTCATTGCTTATTTTATCATCATCACTGGTTTGTTTGAGTCTGAATCTTTGGCAATAACCATCTATATGTTTTTGTCTGTTTTTGTCACCACAGCAGTTTTGATCCATATCAACCATCCCGGGGGACAGCTAAAAGCAAAATTACGTTTATCCGCTCTGATTATAATGCAGGCGATCCCCCTGATGATCGTGCTTTTTTTTCTTTTTCCGAGAATTCACGGCAGCTTGTGGGGAATTCCGATACAAGGCAGTGGCAAAACAGGTTTTACAGACAGCCTGAGTCCGGGAAACATATCTGATCTTGTCCGCAGTCATAAAACAGCGTTCAGAGCGGAATTCGAAGAAAGTATTCCTGAACGTTATCTCCTCTATTGGCGGGGTATTGTGTTTGAATATTTCGACGGAATGCGTTGGCATCAGGGGAAAAAAATTCCGACAGCCGCCGGCCCCGAACACGGCAAAGGTCCTGTCGGATACAGCATTACCCTGGAACCTCATCATCAGAAATGGCTCTTTGCCCTGGATATGCCCCTTTCCCCCCCTCCCATTGGAAGAATGCTCCATGATTATACCCTGGTGTCAATACGCAAGGTCAGACAAAAAATTCGTTATCAGCTTAAATCCTATACCAGTTATAACACTGCATCGGATACCACATGGAAACATCAAGTTATGGAACTTCCTGACCGGGGAAATCCCAAAGCCAGGGAACTGGCTCAGAAATGGGCTGATGACACGGATAATGCCTGGCAAATCATTGACTCGGCCCTCACATTCTTCAGGAAAAACAAATTCATTTATACCCTCCGACCGCCGCTTCTCAGAAAAGATTCCATTGATGATTTCTTATTCAGAACCCAAAAAGGGTATTGTGAGCATTACGCGTCCGCGTTTGTTTTTCTTATGCGCGCTGCAAATATTCCGTCCCGAATCGTGGGCGGATATCTCGGGGGACAGGTAAATCCATATGGAAACTATCTCATTGTCCGGCAATCCGATGCACATGCCTGGGCCGAGGTCTGGCTTGACAAAAAAGGATGGGTAAGAGTTGATCCCACATCAGCCGTGGCCCCGGAAAGAATCGAAAGCGGCATTGAAGAAGTGCTTTCCCTTGAAGAAATTCCTGATTTTCTGTCACTAAAGCAGCTCGGCCCTTTTGCAGAATACTGGAAAAAAATTCAACTCGGATGGGATGTTGTGAATACCCAGTGGGATATATGGTTTGTCGGGTATTCATCTGATCAGCAGAAAACTTTGCTATCAAAAATCGGAATAAAAAACGGTCACTGGAAAGGACCCGTAAAATGGATTCTTTTATCCGTGGGGATGATAAGTGTTTTTGTTTTTCTGTTTTCAATACGGATACTTAAAAAACCTTCTGCAAAAAAAGACCTTGTTCAGCAATTCTATAATGAATTTTGTGAAAAATTTGCCCGGGTCGGCATTCCCAGAAGACCGGATCAGGGGCCTTCGGATTATGCGAAAATGATAGGGACGCTGAGACAGGACCTGAAAGCAAGTGTTAATGAAATTACCGAACTTTATATTTCACTTCGATATGGGCACGGAGGAGAGCCGGACGACCTGAAACGGTTTAAATCTCTGGTTAAAAAAATCAGAATTGAAAATTGAAAATTGAAAATTGAAAATTGAAAATTAATCTTTGCAGATGTCAGTATATAATGAAAATTGATAGCATTAATACTTGAATATGTTAAAAGTATGTTTATTGTTTTTAAATTATGTTAAATCAATAGGTCACGATCTTTGAAATGATCTGAATCTGTTTGTAAATCCACCGGGACTCAGGATTGCCGAACGCGTCGGCAAACAGCCTTCACTCTGTCCGTCCTTATACATATGTGTAATATTTTTGTCGGGAATAAAACATATTTACCATTACAATATATTGAAAAATCTACTAAAAATTTCATATTATTCAAAGAAATATGCTTCATCGTTTTTTTTTGCTTCATTACCGCGTTCAGTTACCCGGGAGTCTGTGAAGCGACTCAGGATCAGACAAAAGGCTCCCGGGTAAAAGATATTCTGGATACTGCCCATGCTTATGTTTCTACGAAGATAAACGATATCGCATACGACATTGACACTTTTTTTATTGACGAACGAATTGATGAAGAATTAAAAAACAGTCGTCTTCGTATCCGACTCGGGGCCCGGTTCACCGAAGGCAGGGACAGCCGTATGTGGCAGCGGGTGAGATTGAATATAAAGCTTCCTCAGACAAACCGCCGTCTGCAACTGGTGGCTGATGGCCTCTTCCAAGATGACAATGTCAAAGAATCTCAAAAAATATCAGATACAGATAACAGCTTTGACACGGCCTTGCGCCTTGTGCTCAGAGAGACGAAAGCTGACCGGCTTCAGTTCAGCGCGGGCCTCAAGTTCAGACCGGAACCGGATCCTTATTTGAGAATTCGGTGGCGGGGTATCATCCCAGTGAAAGAATGGGTTATTTCTCCGACCCAGTTTTTCATTTGGAGAAATCAGGATAAATTTTCTGAAACCACGCGTTTGGATATCGAACAAAGATTGCCTGAAAACGCTTTGTTTCGAATGAGAGGAGAAGTAACGTGGTCAGAGTTCGATTCAGAGATCCTTTTCAGGAGTTCAATATCCTATTCCCAGACGCTTTCTGATTTGCTCGGGTTCGGATTTAGCCTAAGCGCGGAGGGAAATATCCGGCCTCTGCCGGCCATGGAAAACTACCGAATGAGCTTCAGATACCGGCAGGCTGTATATCAAGATTGGCTGTTTCTCCAATTGGAACCAGCGGTTAATTTTTTTCGGGATGATGATTATACGTTGTCACCTGGTATCAGCATTCAGTTAGAGGGTATTTTTGGCGGAGATTGAAACTTGAAACTTGAAACTTGAAACTTGAAACTTGAAATTTGAAACTTGAAATTTGAAATTTGAAACTGGAAACTGGAAACTGGAAACTGGAAACTTGAAACTGGAAACTTGAAATTTGAAACTTGAAACTTGAAAAATATGGATACAATTTTATGGTTAGTGCCTCTGGCTTTTATGCTTGATTTGTTTTTAGGTGATCCGGTCTATTCTTTTCATCCGATAAGAATTATCGGTAATGGAATTATCACACCAATAGAAAAAATGCTTCGATCCTTCAGATTTGACGGCAGGGGCGGCGGTTTTATTCTTATGATCGCCACGCTTTCAATTTCTGCGGGAACCATTCTTGTCTTAAATAATTATCTTAAACAATATACGGTTATTTTTTTCATTGTTAACCTTTATTTTATCTATTCCTGCATTGCGGTCAAGGATCTTCGGAACCATGTCGGAAAAGTAATGGAAGCTCTTGAACAGGATCATATTGAAAACGCGAGAGAATATCTGAGCGCGATTGTGGGGCGCGAAACCGAACATCTTGATGCGGAAGGCATTGCCAGGGCATGCGTGGAAACATTGGCAGAAAATTTTTCAGACGGTATTATTGCGCCGCTGTTTTATGCGTTTATCGGCGGCGCTCCGTTTGCCATCTTTTACAAAGCCGCTAACACCATGGATTCCATGGTGGGCTATAAGAATGAGCGTTACAAAAATTTTGGTTATTTTCCAGCCAAATTTGACGACGTTATGAACTGGATTCCCGCGAGGCTGTCGCTGTTTCTTGTCATGCTGGCGGGAAAAAAATATTCCCAGAACTGGGGCAATGCCTGGACAGCGGCCCTCCGTGACAAACACAATCACACTTCCCCTAATGCAGCGTATCCTGAAGCGGCTATGGCAGGCGTCCTGAATCTGCGGCTTGGCGGTCCCAATTTTTATCACGGACAGCGGCTTGAAAAACCTTATATAAACAAGAGCGGAAATCCGGTTACGCTGAAACATATCCGGGCAGCGTGGAATGTCACGTTTGCTTCGGCAATCATTGCGCTGATTGTATTTTCAGGTGTGCGGATGCTTTTATTAAATTGGATATGAATATGAAAAAAAAATCAAATATCATATTTCTCGGGACCGGATCAGATGTCGGTAAAAGTGTGACAGCAACCGCGTTTTGCCGGATACTGAAACATCGCGGATATCGCGTGGCTCCGTTTAAAGCCCAGAATATGTCAAACAACTCTTTTGTAACCCTTGAAGGCGGTGAAATCGGCCGCGCCCAGGTGACACAGGCGGAAGCCTGCGGCCTTGCCCCGTCAGTGCATATGAATCCTGTGCTGTTGAAACCCAACAGCGATATGGGATCCCAGGTGGTGCTTCAGGGTCAGGTCTATGGAAATATGGCTGCCAGGGATTATTACGGCCTGAAGTCAGAGATTAAAAGCAAAGTCAGGGAAAGTTATCAGAAACTCGAACAGGAATATGATACCATTGTCATGGAAGGCGCGGGATCCTGCTGCGAGGTCAATCTCAGAGAGCATGATATCGTTAATTTTGAAATGGCGCTGTCGGTCGGAGCGCCGGTGGTGCTGGTTGCTGACATAGACAAAGGCGGGGTATTTGCCCAGATTATCGGCGCTCTGGAAATTATTTCCCCTGAAGAGCGTAATCTTGTTGCAGGATTCATCATAAACAAATTCCGGGGAGACCCCGGTCTGTTTAAAACAGGAATTGAGTATATCGAACAGCGAACCGGCAAACCGGTTTTCGGACTTGTGCCGGTTTTCACGGATTTCAAAATAGATGCCGAAGACAGCATGTCACTGGAAAAAACAATAGCTTCTCATTCCCATGCCAGAGCATCGGAACGAGAAAGCCCCAAATCCGACCAGTGTATTCATATCGCTGTTGTGAGACTGCCGCATGTTTCCAATTTTACTGATCTTGAAGTGCTTGAAAATGAACCGGAAGTCATGATCACCTGGCTAAAAACGCCGGACCAGCTTGAGAAATACGATGTCATTATTCTGCCGGGAAGCAAAAGTACGGTAAGTGATATGACGTGGCTGCATGAACGCGGATGGGTAACACCTGTAAAAAAATTTGCAGACAGGGATAACAAACTGGTTGTGGGACTTTGCGGCGGCTTTCAGATGCTCGGAATAGAAATAGGCGATCCCCACGAAATCGAGGGAAGGACGAAAAAAACACAAGGACTGGGTCTGCTCAATGTTTTCACAGAAATAGAAAAAACCAAAGTTGTCAGGCGTTCTGTTGGTCAGGATAAATTATTCGGTGTCAAAGTCTGCGGCTATGAGATACATATGGGACGGACGAAATTATCCTCTTCTTCCCGAACAGAAGGCCGAGAAGCAGATAAAAATTTTTTGGAACTGGAAACCGGCCCGGACGGTGCCATCAATTCCCGGGGAAATGTCTTCGGAACTTACCTGCACGGGCTTTTCGATTCAGGCGCATTCCGTAAAAAATTTCTTGAGCATGTTGCCAAAGAAAAAGGAATATTGTTTGACAATGCCATTGAAAGAAGGGATTACTGGGCTGAAAAAGACAAAAACTATGATCAGCTTGCCGAACATTTCTCAAAATATGTTGATGTGGAACATATCATAAGAATAATGGAAAAGAGAATTGATAATTGATAATTGATAATTGCCAATTGATATTTGATATTTGAGCCTAATTCCTGATTCCTAATTCCCAAGTTCCTGATTGTAGCAGGTTATTTTTCAAAAAGGCCATAAGAAATCGGTAAGATGTTTCAATGGCATACAGGCGAAAATGGTCATCTTTTTCATCATCTGTGTGATCTGTTACTGTTTTGACAATCAGACATGAATCTGCCTTTTCAACGTTGGCTGTTTCAAAAATTTTTCGGATGTGCCTGTTCATCAGAGGAAACAGTTCCGGATTTTCTTCCGTGTGTGTTTCAGTTCCCATCGGAGTGATGTGAACCGTTGGCTTATCAGACACCGCTGTAATCATAGCCGGTCGTCTGCTTTTTATCGTGCGTACCCAGTCCGAAGAAAAATTTTGGGCATTTTGAATCCATAACGAATTAAAATTACAATTAGTTATCTCATTAAAAGCGTCTTCTTTTTTTGCCCCTCCTTCATGAAAAGCTTTTATTTTTCCCGCATCATAATGAAACATGCGTTCAGCAACAACCACATCTCCCAAAGCCATTTTACCCTGCCGCCCCGGACAAACACCAACCATTGAAATCCAGCGCGGCTTTAGCTCGTTCATTAAACGACATGTGTCGTCTGAAGCAGAAGTTTTTTCCATATCAATGGGCTGCATAACTGCAAATGAAAATCCGTTTCCCATATTCCCATTAACATTTCGGGTGTAATAGGCAACTCCTTTACTGTCTTCCTGATCCTGCCAGTCTGGTTCTGCTTCAAGAATAATTTCAAGTTCATCCCTGAGCGTAGTGATTAGCAACACGTCAACCTGAGAATCTCTTTTAAGCATTTTTAATCCCTTTCCCCTATAGTTAAAATTATTTGAACTTTGAGAATATTCTTTGCCTATGGTTATGTGAAATGTTGCGGACGGGGTTGCAAACCCCGTCCGGCTAAACATTTTTAATCCCTCTCCTTATAGTTAAAGTTATTTGAACTTTAAGAATATTCGGAACATCTAAAAATATTTGTTTCATAAAACAAGGAGGTATACAAATCAATAAGGTAAAGACAGTATTCAGCGGTAGGAAAATCCTACTTTCAGATAAGGGAAAGGGGTTGTTTCTTTGTTACAATTCTGTTAAAGAAAAAGAATTTCGGAAAAAATAGTATATAACAATTTTAAATAATTAATAATAAATAGCATTAGCTGATATTAATCCGCCTGAAAAAAAGGAACAGTTATGAAATCATTCTCCAAACTATTTGATTACAGTAAAAGTATGACAGCAAAAATCCTCTTACTGAATCTGATAATTTTCATTGTGTTTGGAATCATTATAGGCGTCATGGTCCTGGCCTTTCGCGATATAGGCGAACTCACGGATAAAATTATTGACAGAGAGGCCAGACAGATTATCCATAATGCGGGAATGGCAAGAGAAATTTCAGGCGTTTTTGACAGAGCCAACATGCTGATCGGGACATTTTACAAAAATGAAGCACTCTTGAAAACCAACGGAGATATTCTTTTAAATGAAACAGAGCGTCTCTCAAGCCAAAAAATGGATGAAAAATTGAAAAAATCGCTCACAGATTTTAAAACCCGGCTGGAACTTTTTTTAAAACAATGTGCGCGGATTAACGATATTTCCAAACATGTTCATTTGATTAACGACGATCTCACTAACAGCCTTGCTAAAATGGATAATATAATTTCCGAGAAGATCATTTTGCTTATCACGGAGGAAAAAGACGTGTCTGATCTTAGGCAACTGAGCATTCTGATTCCCTCATACAGAGAATATCTGCTTAAAGTGAATCTTCAGTTTGCAGCGCTGGAAACGCTGCGTTCTGAGAAAAACGCAGAGACGATCTGTGCCTTATTGGCGGAACTGCATCTCAGACTCAGAACGCTTCTCACATTCGATCCTCAGGTCCTGAGCTGCAAAAATAATTTACTCAACGGTGTTTCAGAATATGAGAAATACATTGCAGTTTTTAATGATGCCGTCACTGAATTTCATATCCGTCTGACTGAACTGAACAGAGGGAAACAACAGATTATCGGTGTCATGGAGAACTTAAATAAAGAAATCATAAACAAATTTCATCATATTCATGAAAAAACGAAAAAAGTAATGCGATCTTCCATGTATTTTGTTTATATTTTGTCCGGCACCGTTATTATTCTGTTCGGCGTACTTACCTATATCTTTTTTCTGCTGAATATCCGAAAACCCATGGAATTAATTTGCCAGGAACTGGAATCCGTGGGAAACGGAGATTTTGACGCCCGGATCCGGCTTGAAAGAGTTGATGAGTGGAGTGTGATTGAACAATCTCTTAACAAAATGGTGTCGGAGATATGGGACTCTTATTCCGAGCTTTACCTCAAAAATGAACAACTGCAAAAAATGCACAAGGAATTAGAAGCCACGGCAACATATCTGGAGGCCGAGGTCGCAGAGCGTAAGCGGACAGAGAAAAAACTATGGAAAAGTCAGCAATACATAAAAAATATCATTGATTTTATGCCTTCAGCCATGATCGGAGTGGATAACGAAGGCCGAGTCACCCATTGGAACATGGCCGCGGAAAAAGTGGTCGGCATCAGCGCTGAAGAGGCTCAGAACAAATTTGTCACAGATGTTTATCCCGAGCTGGATCCTCAGATGAATCGCATCCGCAGGTCACTGACAGATCTCAGGCCGTTAAAAGCTGAAAAACAGATCCGGCTCAGGCAAGATGAAATCTGCTACGATGATATTATGATCTATCCGCTGGCTGCTGACGGTGAGGAAGGAGCGGTCATTCGGATAGATGATGTCACTTCACGGGTACGGATTGAGGAGATGATGATTCAGACCGAAAAAATGATGTCCGTAGGCGGACTGGCCGCGGGCATGGCCCATGAAATCAATAACCCCCTGGGGGTGATCCTTCAGGGTACACAGAATACATTTCGCCGCCTCTCCCCGGAACTTGAGGTAAACCTGAAAGTTGCCAGAGAATGCGGAACAGATTTGGAAACCATTCGTTCTTATTTAAAAAAGCGTAGTATTTTAAGATATATGAACGGAATAAAAGACGCGGGCACACGGGCAGCCAAAATTGTGACCAACATGCTCAACTTCAGCCGCCAAAGCGAGGCAAATATGGTTCCGACGAATATTAACAAACTGCTCGACAATACCATAGAACTCGCTGCAAATGATTATGATCTCAAAAAAAAATATGATTTCAGATATATTGTGATCATAAGGGATTATGCTCATCAGCTGACAGAGGTTCCCTGCATTGTCACAGAAATCGAACAGGTTATCCTCAACCTGTTGAGAAATTCCGCTCAGGCCATGGCTGAGATAAAAGAAAGAAAAAACACTTCCAAAATTATTTTACGAACAAAAAGGGAAGCAGAGCATGTGCAAATTGAAATCCAGGATAACGGTCCCGGAATGGATGAAAAAATCCGCACCCGTATTTTTGAACCGTTCTTTACCACAAAAACTGTCGGGCTCGGCACAGGTCTGGGGCTTTCTGTTTCATACTTTATTATTACCAAGAATCATAGGGGAACCATGTCTGTTGAATCCGAACCCGGGAGAGGAGCTAAATTTATCATTCGTCTGCCGCTGACAAGGACACCGCCTAATGAGCGGATTTATCGTTCCTATTCCCCCGGAAATATTTGAACCACACGTCCCCGCATACGGATGGTAAAAAAGCAATCCACTGTCAGATGGAAGAATATCCGTTATAATCAGAAAATCAGCGCAAAATCTGTGTTATCTGCGTTAATCTGTGGTTCAAATCCTTTTAGGTTGATTTTTATTTGATAAATTCCATGTGCTTAAAATTTTTCTGGACATTTTTTTTGAATATCTGATATATGACGGATATAGCTGTTTATATTCAAAGCGTTATTTTCCTGCCCAGGTTTTTCATATTTTCTGGAAAAGGAGGCTGACGAGTCAGATATCATCAGTTCTGCTGTTACAGACACAATCGTGATACTCATATATTGCTTTTTATATGAAAGTGATTCAGGATTCAGGATTTGCCCCGAGTTTCATCGCTCGTTGTGACCGGCAGATCATAGCCGTTTATACCAGTTATCAGAAACCCATGTCCAGAAAAATTTTCAGCAACTCGGATTTACCGAATAATGACAGGAACATACCCTATTATCCGGAGTGCCAGGCTTACAGTTCGCTAATGAGGTTTCCGCCAAACTGCAAGTTTGGCACTCCGGAGCGACAGATATTTTCTTAAATACTATGATTAATAAAACACTCGGCAGGTTGCGTGCCTTTCATATTTTTGAAGGATTATGCGAAGGACTCTCTCTTTTTTCCGGGCCGACTCGTGCGGCCCTTGTTTACGCCTCAAGACCGGACAGCCCGATAAAAATCTATGATCCCCAGGAACTTCTCCGGGGGCATGAACCCAAACTCAAAGAACTTTATTTGGATTCGGACAAATGGCGTGATTTCCCGAATATCCGGAAGGTGAGGTGTCTGAAATATCCCCTCAGTATCGAAGATAGCCTTGAACTGACCGGACTTATTTCTCGCGGAGGGAGGTCCCCGTCTGTGTTTTATCAGATGTGGTTTACAGAGCATCATCCGGATATGTGTTCCATCGGCCCCACAGAACGATGGCTGGAGCAGGCCATATGGCTTCTCTCTCACGAGGCTGCCACTGAAAGCACCATCCACACCGGAACTTCGGGATGTGTTCTTAGGGAATACTCGACCCATGCTGTGCGGGATTACATTGTGGATGAACTGAATATTGCATTGGGAATGGATCTTCAGCTACGGGTCTATCCTGTTTTGGATGCTGTGCTTGGTATTTCCAAAACCCTGGAAGAAGGCGCGTGGCCAAGGGGAAAGATGGTCTGTATCGAGTCCAGGGCATTATCAAAAGTGAATTTTCTGGCCCGTTTCCCAGATTTTGAACAGCCCAGCCTGAAAAATTTTAAGCATGTGCGAAAGTTGCTTCAGGCAGTGGAATATTCTGAGCGAAAACTGATTTCTGACGGAAAGTTCATTATCGGCATTGCAACCGGCGAAATGCCGAAATATCGGATCAGTGCTGATTTCAGAGGCGGACATGGTTTTCTGCTATTAAATGGAAATCAGATTTGCAGCTTTTTTGACGGGCGTTTTCACTCCTCCACCCGCCAAGCCAAACTGGTGGAGCTGGAAGAGATTCTCATTGAATCTCAGTTGGATACGCCGGACCAGCACACGCTTTTTAAAATTATCTCCGCAATTGTTCATAACGCGGAAGATCACAAGCACGGCTGCACTCTTGTTGTTGATCTCAATGATCCGCCCATAAAAATCTCCGGCCAGCATTTGGAAGCGCCCCTTGATCTTCAGCAGGACTGTTTTCTGGAACTGACCCAATCTCTGTCAGCGCTTGACGGATCATTGCATATTGGGAGAGACCTGAAACTATGGGGGTTTGCCTGTATTCTTGACGGCAGGGCCATACCCGGTGAAGACAGAGCCAGGGGTGCCCGGTTTAATTCAGCGCTTCGGTTTACCGCGGAACATCATAATATCGTTGTGGTAGTTGTCTCATCAGACAGACCTGTCTCCGTAATTCAGGAGGGCGTGGAACTCACCGCCCAATGCGAGTGGAAACCCGTCTCCGCACGCCTGCCCACTCCGCCGACATTGGAACAGTGGCTTGAAGAATAAAAAATAGGCGTTAGGTGCATGAGCAGGATTAGGACCAGATTTTAGCCTTAACACCTAACACCTAACACCTAACACCTTATAAAAACGTAACTTATGGAAAAAACGACAATTAAATTGGGGATAAGCAGTTGTCTTCTGGGGCATAAGGTTCGGTATGACGGGGGACATAAACGGGACCGCTTTCTCACAGACACGCTGGGAAAATATGTCGAATATGTTCCGGTTTGTCCTGAAACAGATTGCGGCATGGGCGTTCCGAGAGAAACCCTGCGGCTGGTCGGATCCCCCGATGCTCCGCGTCTTATGACCACTCGTACAAAACAGGATCGCACTGAACAAATGATCCGATGGGCCTCCGAACGGGTGAGAACGTTGGAACACGAGGAACTTTGCGGATTTATCTTTAAAAAAGATTCTCCCAGCAGCGGCATGGAAAGGGTAAAGGTTTATAGTGAGAAAGGAGGGATGTCAAAAACCGGCGTGGGCATCTTTGCCAGAATGTTCATGGAACATTTCCCCCTGCTCCCGGTGGAGGACGAAGGCCGTCTCCATGATCCCAAACTCCGTGAAAATTTCATTGAACGCATCTTTGTTTACAAGCGATGGCGGGAGCTTTCGGCCCGAAAGAAAACCAGAGGGGACTTGGTAGATTATCACACCCGGCATAAGCTGCTGATTTTGTCTCACAGCCAAAAGCATTACAGAATCATGGGAAAGCTCGTGGCTGAGGCCAAAGGAACGCGGATAAATGAGTTATATGAGAAGTATGAGAACATTTTAACAGAGGCTCTGCAGCTGAAGACAACGCCCAAAAAAAATGCAAATGTGCTTCAGCATATTATGGGGTATTTCAAAGCGCAGCTTTCATCCGATGAAAAGCAGGAACTCATTGAAGTCATTGATTATTATCGAACCGAGAATATTCCCCTGATCGTGCCGGTCACGCTCTTGAATCATTACATACGAAAATATGATCAGCCTTATCTGAAAGCACAGCACTACCTCAGCCCTCACCCCATAGAACTTCAACTGAGAAATCATGTCTGATCCCGGTGTTTAGTTCTTCTCAATGGTATGAGATGAGACAGAAGGAGAACGACGCGTCAGCTTGGGATTATTCCAATGTCGTTTTTTATCCCGTTCTGTCTTTTTTTCAAAATTTTTCCGAATGGCTTCGGTTAAATCAATCCCCGTCTGATTCGCAATGCAAACCACGACAAAAAGCACATCTGCCAGTTCATCTGCCAAATCATAGTATGCCTCGGATTTTTTAAAGCTCTGATCCCCATAGACCCTGGACATGATTCTCGCCACTTCTCCGACCTCCTCCGTCAACTGGGCCAGATTTGTCAGTTCGGAGAAATATCTTACCCCGATGGTATGAACCCAGTCATCAATCATCGCCTGATATTCCTTAATCGTTAATTCTGGCATTCTGTTTTCCTCTTCTGTATGTAAACTCGTTTCCATTGTAAAAGCCCTGAAAGAGTGATTTATCATCTCGAAAACTTTTCGGGACCAAAAGGAGTGCAAAAATAGAGCGAAGCGGTTTTTTGCACACGCCGGAAAAATTTTCGCTCTGCTGATTTTCCCGGATAAAGGAGTGCAAAAATAGAGCGAAGCGGTTTTTTGCACACGCCGGAAAAAATTTTTGCTCTGCTGAATTTCCCGGATAAAGGAGTGCAAAAATAGAGCGAAGCGGTTTTTTGCATACTCTCTCCGGAAAAATTTTTGCTCTGCTGATTTTCCCGGATAAAGGAGTGCAAAAATAGAGCGAAGCGGTTTTTTGCATACGCCGGAAAAATTTTCGCTCCGCTGAATTTCCCGGATAAAGGAGTGCAAAAATAGAGCGAAGCGGTTTTTTGCATACTCTCTCCGGAAAAAATTTTCGCTCCGCTGAATTTCCCGGATAAAGGAGTGCAAAAATAGAGCGAAGCGGTTTTTTGCATACGCCGGAAAAATTTTCGCTCCGCTGAATTTCCCGGATAAAGGAGTGCAAAAATAGAGCGAAGCGGTTTTTTGCATACTCTCTCCGGAAAAAATTTTCGCTCCGCTGAATTTCCCGGATAAAGGAGTGCAAAAATAGAGCGAAGCGGTTTTTTGCATACTCTCTCCGGAAAAAATTTTCGCTCCGCTGAATTTCCCGGATAAAGGAGTGCAAAAATAGAGCGAAGCGGTTTTTTGCATACTCCGGAAAAAATTTTTGCTCTGCTGAATTTCCCGGATTGCTGTTTTTCAGATGACTGGGTTCGATAATCTGTGCAATTTTTCGACCTGTGCGGTTACAATTTTTGTAGGGTGGGTGGAGCGAAGCGGAACCCACCGAAATTCAGTAAACGGTGGGTTCCGCTTCGCTCCACCCACCCTACAGATTTTTTAATTTCAAATAGTTATGTTTAACCGCACAGGTCGCAATTTTTACATCCGAAAAAAGCGTCTGTTCAACCCATAGGCAAAGATATTATAATCCTGGTTTCATCAGGTTCCGAGGTGTCAAGACGGATACTTCCGCCTTGTGTCTCGGCAATTAATTTGGCGGAATAAGTGCCCAGCCCTGTCCCTCCACGTTTGCCAGATGTCACATATTTCTCAAAAAATGTGTCCCGGATATCTTCCGGAACAGCCCCTTTGTTATGAATAGAGATGACAGCCATATCCCCCTGGTCAAAAGAAACCTCAACAGGCTCTCCTATGGGCGAAGCTTCAACGGCATTCTGAATCAAATTGGAGAGCATGGAGTAACACAGCAATTCCTCTCCTCGGGCTGTAAATATATCCCCATTATCCGAAGGATTGCTGCCCAGCAACAGATTCACTTCTTTTGCCTGTGCCAGGCTTTCTGTTTCTGCAATGACTTTTCTGGTTATCTCTAATATATTCAAGCGGACAGGATTAAGCTGATATATCCCCCTCTCCATCTTGAACATATCCAGAGAAAGATTGATCATTTCCAACATCTGACAGGCAGATTGTTCAATTATGCTAAGATATTCGATTTGTTCCGGACTGAGAATATGATCGCTCATAAGCAGCCTGGAAAACCCGATAATCGGATTAAGAGGATTTTTGAGATCATGACGGGATATCCGTTCAACATCTTCACGAAGTTTTTCAGCTTCAATGAGCTTTCTGTTTTGTTCCTCGATTTTTCGTTTCTGTTCTTCAATTTCCTCACGGGACCGCTTCAGTTCCAGATGGTTTTTTACCCTTGCCAATAACTCAGCCCCATTAAAGGGCTTGGTAATATAATCCACGCCCCCGGTTTCAAATCCTTTTAAAATACTTTCAGTATCTGTTTTCGCTGTTAAAAAAATAATCGGTATATCTTTGGTTTCAGGCTTTTTTTTCAGTCTTTCACAAACCTCGTACCCGTCCATATCCGGCATCATTATATCCAGAAGAATCAGATCAAATGACATCGCCTCTGTATGCGAAAGGGCATCTTCACCGTTTAACGCAAACGCCATCTGATAGCCTTCTTCCTTTAACGTATTCGCGACCATCTGGATATTTTCAGAAATATCATCAACAATTAGCACGTTGAATTTTTTACTCATACTTCTCTCCTCTGAAACTTGAAACTCGAAACTTGAAACTTGAAACTTGAAACTCGGAACTTGAAACTCGGAACTTGAAACTTGAAACTCGAAACTCGAAAATAGATGTCGAGTAGCATGCAGGTTTGCAGCCCCCCACAGGGCTTTCCCGGCATCCCCTAAATCCGCTGCCGGACGGGGTTTGCAACCCCGTCCGAAACGTTTGCGGGCGGCGATCCGGGAAAATATTCCGGACGGGGTTGCAAACCCCGTCCGGCAAAAGTTATAATCAGCAAATTTCAAGTTTCCAGTTTCCAGTTTCCAGTTTCCAGTTTCAAATTTCAAATTTCAAATTTCAAATTTCAAATTTTTGACGCGATCAATTAATGTCGGATATGAACTTAACATTCTTTCGATGCTGTCAATATCAAAATGATGAACATGAGTCAATAACTCACTGCCGAATTTTATGATAAATCCCAAGGAATATCTTTCTCCGAGTGTTCCGGTCTCAGCGGCAAATTTTTCAATATCATCAAACATCTGTTTCTGTCGTGCGGAATGCCATGACACAGTAAGTTCATTTTCAAGTTGTTCAATAATTTCAGGAAGCTTATCCAAAGTTTCCGAGGAAATATTTTCAACCTTTTGTTTCGGTTCCGGTTCACGCTGATTTTCCTCGGCCTCATCGAAACAGGGGATAAAATGGGATAACGCTCCGAAAAGTTCTGATTTCTGAACAGGCTTTTTCAAATACCCGTCAAATAAGCTTTGCATAATTTTTTTCTCATCTTCCTTCATGGCAAAAGCAGTCACGGCAATCACAGGAATATGTTTCAGTTTCTCGTCTTTTTTGATTTGTTCTGTGGCTTCATATCCGTCCATCACCGGCATCCTGATATCCATCAGAACAATATCCGGTTTGTATTGCCTGGCAAGAGACATGGCCTGTTCCCCGTTTTCAGCTTCGATGACATGAATATTCGTATTCCGAAAATGGGCTCTCAGCAAAAAGCGATTCATCAGAACGTCATCTGCGGATAAAAGTGTTGCCTTTTCAAAGACAATATTCTCACCCTCAGTGTATTTTTCTTTTTTTTCTCCGATCTCACAAATTTTCCCGGCAGCAGATACATCATGAAATCTTATCTCAAAGCAGCTTCCCCTGTTTAATTCACTTCTGACAGTGATCGTTCCGTTCATCATTTCAACCAGTCGTTTTGTAATTGCCAGCCCCAGTCCGGTTCCGCCGTATTTTCTGGTGTTCTGACTGTCCTGCTGCTTAAACGCCTCAAATATCTTCTCCTGTGATTCAGGAGGAATACCGATGCCGGTATCTTCCACAGCCACGATCAGTTCAGTCCTGTTATTCGTAAATGTAATTTCAGCAGCAAGTGTGATTTTTCCCTTTTCTGTAAATTTTATGGCATTGCCAACCAGATTAAAGAAAATTTGTCTCATACGAGCCTCATCCAGAAGCAGATTTTCAGGAATATTTTCGGCAATGCGAACCACAAAATCAAGATTTTTCTGAGATATTTCCATAGAAAATATATGCCTGATTTCATTAAAAACAGTATAAAGACTGACAGGCGCATACTGAATTTCCATTTTTCCGGCTTCAATTTTGGAAAGATCAAGAATGTCGTTAATCAGGGTCAGCAGATTTTTACCGCCTGATTTAACCGCTTCAAGGTAACTTTTTTGTTTTTCATCGGTAATAAGGGAGTCAAGTAATTCCGTAAAACCGAGTATGGCGTTCATGGGGGTTCTGATTTCATGACTCATGTTGGCAAGAAATTCGCTTTTGGCCCGGTTGGCCGCGTCTGCGGCTTCTTTGGCTTTTTCCAATTCTTTTTTTGCCTGCTCACGCTCGTCATGGGTCCGAATCGCCATAATCCTGTACATGATATCATCGGCCACATCCTCAAGCAGACCCACCTCAGCCACATCAAAAGCATCCGCTGTTTTTGAATAAATCGTTATCGCACCCAAAATTTTATCTTCCAGCTTCAGAGGAATGGCAACTAAGGCGTCATATCCTCGCTGTAAAGCCTGGGAACGCCAGGGTTCAAAATCAGGATCAGTTGCAGTGTTTCTGATCAAACAGGGCTTACCTGTACGAATTGCTCTGCCCACCGGACCCTGTCCGAATTTGTTTTCTCCCCAACTGATTCTCGCAGACTCCAGATATCCCTCTTCGTATCCGAACTGAGCTACCGGACGCACGGTTTTTTCAGGGTCATGTTCTGCAAATCCGATCCATACCAGACGATAGTCCACCACCTTCACAAGTGTCCAACAGATATTTTCAAGCAGAGATTTCTCGTCTTTGGCATGAATAAGCACCCGGCGGCATTCAGTCAGTGCGGTGAGTTCCTGATTCACTTTTTTCAGTTCATCCTCTGCCTGTTTGCGGTCATTGATATCACGAAAAATCCCCAGGAGCATTGGCTTATTTTGTATATTAACTGTTTGTGCCAAGACTTCGACATATCTGGTTGTGCCATCAGAACGAAGAACAAAATTTTGAAGAGGGAGGGTTGCTCCTTTTTTTTCTTGCTCTTTGACATGAAGACAGAACGTATCTCTTGACCTTTTTTCCACTTCAGGCGGATGCAACTCGGTCTGATGCAGCCCGATAATCTGTTCACGGGGCATCAGCAATAATTTCGATGCGGCCTGGTTTGTGTCAAGAATTTCGCCGGATTCAGGATCTGCCAAAAACATTGCATCAGGCGCAAACTCAAACATATCCCGGAATCGCTTCTCACTTTCTCTCAGCGAGTTCTCAGCCAGTTTGCGTTCAGTCTGATCCTGAACCGCTCCTATCATCTGAACCGGATTTCCATTTTCATCTGACAGCAGAGACCCCTGCGCCCATATGTGCCGCACTTCTCCGTCCGGCCGGATGATTCGGTATTCCAGATGATGTGCTGCTTTTCTTTTCGTAAGAACATCACTCATGGCTTTTTGCATGGTCTTTCTGTCTTCAGGATGTATCACCTTGAATACGACCTCCGGATCGCCGCTGAATTCCTCTGGTGATATTCCGAACAGCCGGTGCATTCCCGCGGACCATTTTGCTGTGTTGCTTATGATATCCCAGCTCCAGGAACCTGAATCAGCCACCTCCTCAGCCTGTGCCAGCAATTGCTGACTCGCCAGCAGGTCTTTCATGGCCTGCCTTACTTCGGTCAGATCATGCATCAGGGCCAAAGCACATGGAAGAGCGTCTCCGGTCACAACCACCGAGGTCGAAATGGATAAAAGCCGTTTGTCCCCGTCTTTTCGGGTAATTTCCCATTCTTCCTGTTCAATATTCTTACCTTCCCGCATTTGGCGCATGCGTTCTTTTGCACGCTCCTGAACATCAGGATCAGGATATACGGTCTGATACCACCCCAGCCGGTTGATCTCTTCCATGGTATATCCGGTTATTTCTGTCATGCTTTCATTCCACACGTTAAACCGCACATAAGGATATTCTTCCACAGCATAACAGACGCAGATGCCCTCGCTCGCTGAATTGATAATGCAATTTCGGAAAACGCTCTCAGCTTCAAGATATCTCTCCGCCTGCCTGCGCTCGTAAATCTCCTTTGAAAGCGTTCTGTTCCAGAAAAGCGTCAGGCCAAAGATGAGGCACGATGCCAATATCCAGGGCCAGACAAAGGCCCAGTCCACCCGATGCTCATATCGGAGAGACATCCATTTCCCACGGATATTTTCGTGTTCTTCAGGGGTAACGGTAGAAAGGGCTTTATTGACAATACTCAGCAGCTCGGGCCAGTCACTGCGAACAGCAAACATCATCTTTTTATCATCAATTCCCGCGGGCGCGGCAATTTTGAGGTTGGCAATATTGTGTTGCTGAATCAGATGGCTAACTATCGTCAGACTGCCGATAAAAGCATCTGCACTGCCTTCAGACACCGCTTCAAGTGCTTTCAGAGTGTCAGGAAGAGGAAGCAGTTCAATTTCCGGATGCTCTCGCGACAGATGTTTATGGATATCAAACTCCTCAGCAACAGCAATTTTTTTTTGGGCTAAACTTTCAATTCCTCTGACAAACGGAGCATCATTCTGAGTGATAATCACAAAAGACATGGAAAAAAAAGGGGGGGTCAGATTCATACCGCTTTTGTTTTCAAACGTCTCACCCGTGCAGAAAATATCTACTTCCCGGGCGTTTGCTTTGGAAAGGATTTCATGCGGTTTCAAAAAGACCGGCTGAACAGATATGCCGATACGCTCGCTGATCATGCGAACATAATCCGCAAATATGCCATCATAAACCTTCTCCTCTCCCTGATACGAAAACGGAGGAAATCCCGGGTCCGCACCGAGACGAATTGTGCGATGCTTATCCAGCCAGGCCTCCTCGGCAGCGGTGAGGCGTATGTTTTTTTCATGGGTTTTGTAATACTGTTTATCAGAATCGCCTATCCATCGGCTTTCAATCCCAGCCAGTTCTTTATTCGACATTGTGTCCAGCCCTTTATCCACCAAATCAAGCAGTTCTTTATTTCCTTTCAGAACACCGGCATGAAGCTTTCTTGTATAAAGCACCTCATTGAGAGTGTCAAACTCTCCGGAGAGTCCGAGTCGGGCCAAAACCGCCCAGGTTGACAATGGCTCGTCCAGAAATGCCCGGATATGTCCGTCCCGTGCGGCATGGATCATCTCTTCCACAGATTGGAAGGTGACAATCTCTGTGTTCGGCCAGTGCTTTCGCAAGTATTCCTCCTCATAAGAACGGATAATACACCCTGTCTTCTGCCCCGGGAGCATGTCCGGGTCTGAGCGTTTTTCTCCTTTGACTGGAAAGTAAACACCCATTCCGATTTCATAAAATGGCTGGGAATAGGCAATCCATTTTGTCCTGCTCTCCGTATGGAAAAGACCCGAATGGATATCAGCGTCTCCGTTCCTGAGAGCCTCCAGAGTCTCCTTCCAGGAGAGCGCCCGAAATTCGACTTTTCTTCCTGTTTTTTCTGCCCAGAGCCGCCACATATCAACATACATGCCCGCGGGTTTACCTTCGGCATTGAGAAAGGTAAACGGAGGAAAATCATTCGGCAGTGCAATAATCAGCGTATCTTTGGTTCTGCTCCGGGATGTGCCCAGCCACTTTCGCTCTGTCATGGCGCGTTCATCTGATGTGATCAGATTCATTCCCTCAGAGATCACCCTGCAAAGTTCAGTATCTTCTTCCCGCACAGCCGCAAAAAAAGGACGCCTGTACAACGGACGGTCCGCGTGAAAGCGGAAAGCGCCAAGCAGTCCGCGTTCTTTTAATGCCCAGAGCGTATTTTCAACTGATCTGACAAAGACCAGTATTTCTCCTTTTTCAGCCGCATCCAACAGATCGGGAACTGTCGGATAACTTGACAAAACAGCTCCGGGAAGATGTTCCCGGACATATTTTTCACTATATGAGGCGCTGATCACCCCGATTTTGAAGCCCCTGAGGTCCTCAAGACTTTTCAGACCGAACATGTTCTTATGAAAGAAAAAATTGACATCTGTATGGGCGATCAGTCCGACATAATTCAGCCATCGGTCACGCTCCCGGGTATAAACAATCCCTGCATGGACATCAGCCCTGCTGTCACGAATCATATCAAGACTCTCTTTCCACTCGCCGGGCATGAATCTGATACAGATGCCTGTTTTTTCGGACCACAGATGCCAGATATCAGCGCCGATACCGCTCATTTCTCCGTTTTCATTCATAAAAAAGAATGGCGGAGAGACTTTGGGACAAGCAATGGAAATACTTCTGATTTGTTCAGGCACGAATATCTCTGACCGGGGTATTGTTTCCTCAGCACAGATTGCCTCTGCAATACTCAGCAATAAAATAAGAATAAGCATTTTCAGTTTCATGGGTTCTTTCCTTTGAATTAAGAAAATCAGACATCATCCGGAGTGCCAAACTTGCAGTTTGGCAAGCTTTGACATTAAGCTGATTATAACGGATTTAGGGGAAGCCGACAAAGCCCCGTAGAGGCGGCATATTTGTAGCATTCATCATGTCTGGCAGGCAAAGCCCTGTAGAGGCGGCATATTTGTAGCATTCATCATGCGGGGCCTGCGAACCTGCCGCTTACGGAGTGCAGAACTTGCTGTTTGGCAAGTTCTCTCCGGATAAAATATGCTTTGCCAAACTACAAGTTTGGCACTCCTTACTGCACGACATCCCCCCTGTAACAGATTACCCCGTTTTTTGCAACGCTGTAAAATATCTGGTGAATGTCTGTTTTCCCTTGCCTTTCCATGCTGTTATATGGTATTTTGAGTATTTGACAGGAGAGGGTCTGAGAACATTGTCCGAGCCGGAGAAAAAAAGCCTGAACACCGAACACATCAAAACATAAAAAGGGAAGATCATTATGGCAAGCATTGAAGAAACCATTGAAAAATTTGAGCATGATCTGTTGTCAGTTGATCGTCTGGCAGCCCGGGCCACGTTGGCTGAATTAAGTAAGCACCTTGAACTGACCGAAATTTCAGATAAAATAATCACACCGGCTTTGGAAAAGATCGGAGAAAAATGGAATGCGGGAGATGCGGCACTTTCTCAGGTGTATATGAGCGGAATTATCTGTGAGGAGCTTCTGGACACACTCCTCCCTAAAAAAAAATCATCCCAAAGCAATTCCTCATCCATCGCAATCGTCACCTTTGAAGACTATCATATCCTGGGAAAACGAATCGTGCTGTCCGTTATGAGAGCAAGCGGATTCGAAGTTTCTGACTATGGTAGCGGCGTACAAACAGATGATCTTGTAGAAATGGTCAAAAATGGCGGAATCAAAATTCTTCTCATTTCAACGTTGATGTTTCCATCTGCCCTCCACATCAGAAACTTCAGGGAAAAACTGGAAAGCCTGGGACTGAACATTAAAATCATCGTGGGAGGGGCACCTTTCCGATTCGACGAAACACTTTGGAAAAAAGTCGGGGCAGATGCAATGGGACGCACAGCAGCAGACGCAGTGAAGCTGACTCGGAAAATGCTGAAACTTGAAACTTGAAACTTGAAACTCGAAACTTGAAACTTGAAACTTGAAACTTGAAACTCGAAACTCGAAACTCGAAACTCGAAACTCGAAACTTGAAACTCGAAACTTGAAACTCGAAACTTGAAACTTATAGCTGGGGGGAGATGCTATGAAAAAAACAAGTATGACTTCATTGGAAAGGGTTCTGACGACACTGGGACATAAAGAACCGGACCGCGTTCCGTTATTCTTACTGCCGACAATGCATGGCGCAAAAGAACTGGGGCTTTCTATAAAATCGTATTTCTCCAAAGCAGAATATGTCGCGGAAGGGCAGATTCGCCTGATGAAAAAATATCGCAATGACTGTGCTTCCGGCTTTTTTTACGGACCGTTGGAAACCGAAGCCTGGGGTGCGGAAGTGATCTATAGCGATGACGGTCCTCCCAATTCCGGCGAACCTTTCATTCGTAATGTTCAGACGATTAAAAACCTGGAAATTCCGAGTATCAGAGAGACATCTTGCCTGTTAAAAGTTTTGAAAGCCATAGAAATGCTCAGGGAAAAGATTCAGGATGGCGCTCCGATTATCGGCGTTGCGATCTCGCCTTTTTCATTACCAGTGATGCAAATGGGGTTTGATAAATACATCGAACTCATGTATGAGCAGCCGGAAGTATTTGGGCATCTGATGAGAATCAATGAAGAATTCTGTGTGCAATGGGCAAATGCTCAGTTGGAAGCCGGCGCGACCGCGATATGCTATTTTGATCCGGTGTCATCCGCAACAATAAGTCCGAGAGAAATGTACCTTAAAACAGGGTTTGAAATTGCCAAAAGAACCATCGCACGGATCAAGGGACCTACCGCGACGCATATGGCATCGGGGCGGTGTCTTCCCATTGCGGATGATATTGCAAAAACAGGAACAGCCGCGATAGGAATCAGTTGTCTGGAGGATATTGCTGAACTAAAGTCAGTCTGCAAAGGAAAAATCAGCATACTGGGCAACCTGAATGGCATAGAAATGGCGAGATGGACACCGGAACACGCTGAAAAAATTGTAAAGGAATCCATTGCAAAAGCAGCCGGAGGCGGCGGATATATTCTTTCGGATAATCACGGAGAAATTCCTTTTCAAGTTCCGGACGATATTCTCTTCGCCATATCAGAAGCAGTTCATCAATGGGGACATTATCCGCTGAACTGGACTGAGAATTATGAAAAATAAACTTTGCTTTTTTATGTGTGAGAATTACCAAGGAGAGATACAAAGCATCCTGGATTCAGATCCATTTGAAAATGTTGAATATGCCCTTTTTCCATCAAAATGCGGTCATCCGCCTTTAAATTTGGAACAAATCATAAAAAGAGAGAATACGTTAACCGAATACAATAAAATTTGCATTCTCGGAAGCAGATGTATCGAGATACCCGATAAATTTCAAACGCAACGCCATGACATGTTTTTCGAAATAAAGGACAATTGTTTTTATTTGCTCACAAATAAAACACTTGTTGATGCGCTTATCCGAGAAGGCAGTTATCTGACGACCCCGGGCTGGGTATCCCGATGGAAATTCCATATGGAAAAATGGGGATTTGACAGGGAAACCGCACGAAAATTCTTTGGCGAATTTGCCAAGCAACTGATCCTGCTGGATACCGGCGTAAATTCCGATGCAGCTGAGAACCTCCGTGAGATGGCAGATTTCCTGGACCTTCCATACAAAATTTTCCCGGTGGGAACAGATTTTCTCCGTCTGTTCTTAATGAAAATCTTTCAGAGATGGCAGTTGGAAAAGGAAACAAAAAAATCAGCAGCAGTTCTGGCGGATTCAGGCAAAAAACTGGCGGATTACGAGATGATGTATAGCTTGTTAAACAGAATATCCGCTATTAACGCGGAAGAGGATGTCATCAGAGGCATTCTCGAACTTTTCACACTTCTCTGTGCGCCTTCCCAGTTGCTTTATCTGCCTGTTACAGATGGGAAAGCAGGCGAGATACAATTTTCCGGGGCTGGTTCAGGAAATCTTGAACATGAAGTTGAGAGTATGCTGAATTTTGAAGCAAATTACGCGTGGACAGAGAATCAGGACGGTTTTTATTTACGGATCAGTTATATGAACAAACCTGTTGGAATTCTTAAATTAAACAGCTTTGCCTTTCCGGAATATAAAGCGCATTATCTCAATGTGGCCCATACCATTGGAAATGTTTGCGGACTTGCCATTGATAATGCCCGAAAATACAGAAAACTGGAGATCGCAGGAGAAGACATAAAAAAAGCCAAAGAAGCCGCTGATATCGCCAATCGCGCCAAAAGCGAGTTTCTTGCTAATATGAGCCATGAACTCCGCACCCCTCTCAACGGCATCCTGGGATATGCCCAGATTCTCAGAAGAGATGAAAGTCTGACGGACTCTCAGAAAGTGGGAATTGATATCATTGAACGCAGCGGAAGGCATCTTCTGAATCTGATCAATGAGATTCTGGATCTGTCCAAAATTGAGGCCAGGAAGATGGAAATTTACGAGAGTGGTTTTCTTTTTCCCGAATTTCTCAATGCGCTGGCTAAGATCATTCGGATACAGGCACAGCAAAAAGGAATCTCATTTCACGCGGAATTTGCCCCTGACCTTCCGGCCGCTGTTCGCGGGGATGAAAAACGACTGAGCCAGATTCTGCTCAATCTGATGAGCAATGCTGTCAAATTTACTGACCAAGGCGGCGTTGTGTTGCGAGTCAGAAAAGACAAAGCCGAAGATGAGGTTTGTTCATCGCACGCGCTGAATATGAATCCGGAAGATCAGACTCCTCGCTCCGCATCTTTAATACATTTTCAGGTGGAAGATTCAGGCATAGGGATATCCCGTGAGCAGTTGAAAGACATCTTCTCGCCCTTCAAACAGGTGGGCGAACACACCCGAAGCATTGAAGGCACAGGATTGGGACTGACCATCAGCCGAAAACTTGTCCGCCTGATGGGCGGCGATTTGAATGTGAAAAGTACCGTGGGAAAGGGGAGTGTGTTTTATTTTGATTTGGAATTGCCGGAGACTTCCGAATGGACAGAAACAAAACCGTCAGATGAGGAAAATATCATTGGTTACAAAGGAAGAACGCGGAAAATTCTGGTAACAGATGACAGATGGGAGAACCGGGCAGTTCTGCTCAAATTACTTTCATCTCTGGGATTTGAAGTTTCCGAAGCCACTGACGGGGATGAGGGAATCCGCATTGCTTCAAAATTTCAGCCTGATCTGATTTTTATGGATCTGGTGATGCCGGGGACGGACGGATTTGAAGCAACACGACAGCTCCGGAGTAATTCAAATCTGAGGAAACAGATTAAGATCATTGCCGTGTCAGCAAGCTCCTTGCGCTCTCCCCGGGAAATCATCTCAGAAAACGGTTTTGATGATTTTATTTCAAAGCCCATACAGCTCAAAGAAATTTTCGAGAAATTAGAAACACATCTCGAACTGGAATGGGAATATAAAAATCATGATGAATCTGTCATGCCTGAGCGAAAAGACGACAAAATATCTTTCATACCGTCGCTGTCAGAGCTTACCATGTTGCATAATCTTGTCCGCAACGGCGACATTATGGGAATTCGTAAGCAACTGGATGAAATTGAACAGGCAGATAAGCAATATGTTCCGTTCACAGAAGAGATTCGTAAACTGGCAATGACATTTCAGATCAGACAAATTCGTAACATCGTTGAAAAACATCTCGGAGATAAAGAATGAATACCGGAGAAATAAAAATGATCGTATGAGAGGTTTTCCTTGCATATTATACAATACTGAGATATCTTATGGTCAATTTCAAACCAGTTCTTTTACCACACAGGTGCTTATGAAAACAGATGCGCTGTTTTACAAACTGTTCCGGATCGCTCCCCGGAGCCTGTTCCGGCTTGTCCGGCTGAAACTGGACGGTGATTATGCTTTTGAGAGCATCACCGTCAAGACAACCGAAAAACGTTTTGACGGTTTTATGAAACCTAAGGACGGGAAAGGTCCTAATGTCTTCGTCGAAATTCAGGGCTATGATGACAATACGATTTACTGGCGTTCCTTCCGTGAGGTGTGCGCGTGGTATGAGGAGAACGACAGCGCCAGGCCGTTCATCCTGATCATTCTTTTTACTGATGAGAAATATGATCCTGACAACCGCATGCTGTCATGCAGACCGCCCTGCCGGCTGATCCGCAAAAATCTTGCAGACTGTCTGAAGGGGATAGGAAAAAAGGCGGGCGTGCTGACCGTGCTGAAACCGCTGATGCTCTCGGACAGGAAAAAAGACCGGGAAAGGCTGCCGGAGCTTGTTCCGCAGTGGGAGGAGGCCATCCGTTCCCTGGAACTCCCGGAGCATGAGACAAACGAACTCACGGAACTGCTGTTATATGCTGTTGTGCAGCGGTTCCGAAAGCTCACCCTGAAGGAGGTGGAAAAAATGATACAACTGACCCCGCTGGACCAGACCGTTGCCGGTCAGGAACTTATTCAGATCGGAGAAAAAAAAGGAAGAGAAGAAGGAAGAGAAGAAGGAAGAGAAGAAGGTGAACTGATTGGCAGAATTCAGACAATGCAGCAGTTCCTGAAACGTCCGGTCATGTCCAAAAAGAAACTCTTTGACAAAAATATCAGTGAATTGAAATCAGTACTAAAAAAACTGGAATCCGAGCTGAAGCTCTGAACACGGAATCTGACAGTTTCACAGTGCGATTCGGCACATCTTGGCTGTCAGCCGGAGGCGACCGGTCTCTTGCTGCTGCCGTCTGAAAAATTATAAGTACCTGATCAAAATTTTTTATACATCTTTTTTTCTGTGAGCGGCAGAGAAACCCGGCTTTTTCCTTTGTCGGAAAAGCATCATTCCGGAAAAAAAGCCGGGTTTCTTCCCCGGGCAGATATTAAAAACTTATGGTTAGGTACTTAATTTTTTGACATAAGCGCAGGAATGTCAGATAAGAAAAGTATAAAAAATAATATGTGTTATATGACATTCCCGGAGAACGGAAGAAAATGCTCGTATGAGAGGTTTTCCTTGCATCTTATACAATACTGAGATATCTTATTGTCAATTCTAAACCAGTTCTTTTACCACACAGGTGCTTATGAAAACAGATGCGCTGTTTTACAAACTGTTCCGGATCGCTCCCCGGAGCCTGTTCCGGCTTGTCCGGCTGAAACTGGACGGTGATTATGCTTTTGAGAGCATCACCGTCAAGACAACCGAAAAACGTTTTGACGGTTTTATGAAACCTAAGGACGGGAAAGGTCCTAATGTCTTCGTCGAAATTCAGGGCTATGATGACAATACGATTTACTGGCGTTCCTTCCGTGAGGTGTGCGCGTGGTATGAGGAGAACGACAGCGACAGGCCGTTCATCCTGATCATTCTTTTTACTGATGAGAAATATGATCCTGACAACCGCATGCTGTCATGCAGACCGCCCTGCCGGCTGATCCGCAAAAATCTTGCAGACTGTCTGAAGGGGATAGGAAAAAAGGCGGGCGTGCTGACCGTGCTGAAACCGCTGATGCTCTCGGACAGGAAAAAAGACCGGGAAAGGCTGCCGGAGCTTGTTCCGCAGTGGGAGGAGGCCATCCGTTCCCTGGAACTCCCGGAGCATGAGACAAACGAACTCACGGAACTGCTGTTATATGCTGTTGTGCAGCGGTTCCGAAAGCTCACCCTGAAGGAGGTGGAAAAAATGATACAACTGACCCCGCTGGACCAGACCGTTGCCGGTCAGGAACTTATTCAGATCGGAGAAAAAAAAGGAAGAGAAGAAGGTGAACTGATTGGCAGAATTCAGACAATGCAGCAGTTCCTGAAACGCCCGGTCACATCTAAAAAGAAACTCTTTGACAAAAATATCAGTGAATTGAAATCAGTACTAAAAAAACTGGAATCCGAGCTGAAGCTCTGAACACGGAATCTGACAGTTTCACGGTGCGATTCGGCACATCTTGGCTGTCAGCCGGAGGCGACTGGTCTCTTGCTGCTGCCGTCTGAAAAATTATAAGTACCTGATCAAAATTTTTTATACATCTTTTTTTCTGTGAGCGGCAGAGAAACCCGGCTTTTTCCTTTGTCGGAAAAGCATCATTCCGGAAAAAAAGCCGGGTTTCTTCCCCGGGCAGATATTAAAAACTTATGGTTAGGTACTTAATTTTTTGACATAAGCGCAGGAATGTCAGATAAGAAAAGTATAAAAAATAATATGTGTTATATGACATTCCCGGAGAACGGAAGAAAATGCTCGTATGAGAGGTTTTCCTTGCATATTATACAATACTGAGATATCTTATTGTCAATTTCAAACCAGTTCTTTTACCACACAGGTGCTTATGAAAACAGATGCGCTGTTTTACAAACTGTTCCGGATCGCTCCCCGGAGCCTGTTCCGGCTTGTCCGGCTGAAACTGGACGGTGATTATGCTTTTGAGAGCATCACCGTCAAGACAACCGAAAAACGTTTTGACGGTTTTATGAAACCTAAGGACGGGAAAGGTCCTAATGTCTTCGTCGAAATTCAGGGCTATGATGACAATACGATTTACTGGCGTTCCTTCCGTGAGGTGTGCGCGTGGTATGAGGAGAACGACAGCGACAGGCCGTTCATCCTGATCATTCTTTTTACTGATGAGAAATATGATCCTGACAACCGCATGCTGTCATGCAGACCGCCCTGCCGGCTGATCCGCAAAAATCTTGCAGACTGTCTGAAGGGGATAGGAAAAAAGGCGGGCGTGCTGACCGTGCTGAAACCGCTGATGCTCTCGGACAGGAAAAAAGACCGGGAAAGGCTGCCGGAGCTTGTTCCGCAGTGGGAGGAGGCCATCCGTTCCCTGGAACTCCCGGAGCATGAGACAAACGAACTCACGGAACTGCTGTTATATGCTGTTGTGCAGCGGTTCCGAAAGCTCACCCTGAAGGAGGTGGAAAAAATGATACAACTGACCCCGCTGGACCAGACCGTTGCCGGTCAGGAACTTATTCAGATCGGAGTGGAGATCGGAGAGGAAAAAGGAAGAGAAGAAGGAAGAGAAAAAGGAAGAGAAGAAGGAAGAGAAGAAGGTGAACTGATTGGCAGAATTCAGACAATGCAGCAGTTCCTGAAACGCCCGGTCATGTCCAAAAAGAAACTCTTTGACAAAAATATCAGTGAATTGAAATCAGTACTAAAAAAACTGGAATCCGAGCTGAAGCTCTGAACACGGAATCTGACAGTTTCACGGTGCGATTCGGCACATTTTGGCTGTCATATAAAAAATTATAAACTTTTATTATAACCGCAAGAATGTCAGATGAGAAAAGGATAAAAAAAAACCATCTTCTTATCTGACATTCCTGTAATGCACGACTCCGCATTCAATTTTCAAAATTTTTCACTGTCCACTCGCCATCTTCCCCCTGAATTTTCTCACCCGCGGCGGCATTCTCCGCATTAAACTTACCAAATATCCGGCGGATTTTCGGCAAGTCTTCTTCGGTCAGGTTCTCGTTCATCTCAATGGCCCGGCGCATGATGATTTTCCTTGCCTCATTGACTTGGGAAATCACAGCATTGAATTCATCTTCCGTGTATCTCTCTGCAAAATCTTTCAGATTCTCAGGCACGTCCTTTTTCTCCATAGAAAAGATCGTGAGCAGCCCCTCATTGTTTTCCCCGACCCATCTTAGCTGCTTAAACGCCTGAAGATCATCCGCATGAAATGCCTGAATCTGCATGGCAGTCACAGCGTCCTTATGCTCCTGGCTGTGAACACGCGGTTTACGGATAGTTCCATCAGAGTCAACCCCTCTCACAGAGGCCAGCAAAAGCATCTCTTTGTCAAGCGAGTTATATGTTCCGAGAACCTGATTCTCCAAACTCGTGCGCTCGCTCATCACTTCAACCTTGACTTCCGCCAGCGTACAGCCGCATAACACAACAAGAATGACCAAAAATATTTTTCTCATTTTACCCTCCTTGGTTTGAAACTTGAAACTTGAAACTTGAAACTGGAAACTGGAAACTGGAAACTGGAAACTGGAAACTGGAAACTGGAAACTGGAAACTTGAAATTTGAAACTTGAAACTGGAAACTGGAAACTCGAAACTTGAAACTTGAAACTTGAAACTTGAAACTTGAAACTTGAAACTGGAAACTCGAAACTCGAAACTTGAAACTCGAAACTTGAAAGCTATTTCAATTTTCGAGTTTCAAGTTTTTATCCACTGTTAAAACATCTGCCGAAAAAATTTTCAGGGCCTTGATGACGGGGTTGAAAACGGTGATCTGTGTTCCGAATCGGTCAAGCCCTGACAAATTGGCGATGTTGAGACGATCCACCCGGGGGATTTCCAGGGAAATTCCTTTTACTTCAACTTCGCCAGTTAATGAGAGATTGCCATTCCTGACTGTCAGCCTGATCCATCGGGGTGTCCCTTTCTGAAAAAGCTGGCGCTGAGAAATGATGGCTTCGTTGCTTTCGTAAGGGTCCAGCGAATAGAGAAGCTGACCTATGGCCCGGGAACCGATATGGCTGAGTCGGATGTCTGCTTTTAATTCTCGGATCAGCGGTTTTAACTTGGTAAACAGCGGAAGAAAAAGCGATAGTTCTCCGCTTACCTGCGTGTCTTCGCCGCCCGCTTCCTGGTCACCCCCGGAGAACATTTCAGCGGTGTTTAACCCCGAAAAAGTCACGCGGGCCTGAAGGAAAAACGCATCTGCTTTCTGTAATATTGAAACTGAGCCTATTACAGTTCCGCCAAATAAGTCAATTTGAAAATAGTCAATCGCAGGCATTTCTTTGTTCAGATCAAGGTCGAGTTTGGCGTGTCCGAGTTTCACAGGCATGGAGCCGCTTCCGATGCGGGCGGAGTTGAAGGAAAGGGAATGCTGTGTGGTAAAGCGGTTTTGCATTTCATCCATGAACCGCTGAACCAGATGATTTCCTGCTTCAGATACAGACGCGGCAGCAGAATCAGGCGTCATAACTTCGGCTGATAAAGGCGTTTTTGCAGGCCGGTCACGGTTTGCCTTCCTTTTATCTCCGGTTCCGCGTGTTCTTATCTGATAGTTTTTCTCCAGATTGAGAGCAGAACCCAGGCCCTTTATGTTGAATGAATTTCCTTTATGAATATCCATTTCAGATGCATTTATCCAGATTTTTGTCCTGAGATTCCGGCTCGGAGACAGTTCGGCCTCTGTTCCGAACTCTAATCCTCCGCTGATTTTTATGGTATCCGTGAATATTGCCAATTTTGAAGTATCCGAAATACTCACGTTTCCACGAAGCGTTCCTCCGAGATATTTAAGCCACAACGTCAATGGCATTTTAAAATTCTGTTTCAGAATGCGATCCATGCCGTAAACAGATGCATCCACCTTATTTTTTACAATGAAAGGCGCTGTTTCCATGGTCTGAGAAAATGTGACAGCTTTAAGGTGATCATGCTGACATAAAAACGACAGATCAACGCCTAAGGGCTGCTTAATTTTTGTGAAAGGTATATCCTCAATACGTTTTATGGAAATATTGGCGGAAAGCTTTCCGGCTCCGGTTTTTCTGTCAAACGCATATTTCAGCGGAGGGGAGAGAGAAAAAGACTTAATTTTCAGTCGGTGCTTTTTCTTTAATGAAAACTCCGCATCCGCATCTTTCATTCCATAAGAAATATTCAATTTGTCAAGAAAAGGCAAATCTTTTTCCAAGTCAAAGGATGACATTGATTTCAATTTTCTGAGTTCACCGTCATTGGGAAGCCTGCCGGAAATATGCCAGCCCAATTGTGCGTCTCCTCCTAACCGCATTTTATCCTTTGGCGAAGCAGAGGACAGGTCTGATTGTTTCTCAAGAAAATTTTCAGACAGCCGCGTCAGATTTACGGCAATTTTTCCCTTTGTATTGAGAAAGGCCAGGGCCGTATCCTTTGCATCCGCACTGATCTCCATTTTCAGGACGTTTTTGTTATCAGGCGTATTAATAATGATACGAGATGTCAAATCGCTGATATCTAATTTCAAGGGCCTGAGCCCCTGAAAATTCATTTCAGATACAGCCGTATTAAAATCAAAACCTGCTTTGAATGTGCCGTGTTTGGGATGTCCGAACGTCACCAGAGGCGCGGACACTGCTAGATTTTCTAACACAAGTTCGGGGCCTCTGTCCGTCCGCAACCGGCCTTTTGCCTTCAGCGCGTGCTGTCCCTTCTTAATGTCAATGACCGAGGGAATGTTCAATCTGTTTATGCGAAGCGATTCTCTTATGGAAAACCGTGAACTCAGACCCAAAAAACCCTTTTCTGATTTACGAATATCTTCTGCGTTAAATGTCATGCCGGGGATTTCCAACTGTTTTATTGATATCTCTTTTTTTCCTTTTATGAGAAGCGTATTCAGACTTAAAGATGCCACCAATTCTGCCTGTCTTGGAAAAAAATTCGTAAGTACTGAGTTTATACTGGAGATTGAAAGGCTCAGGTCCGTGGCTGACAGAGCTGATTTGGCAGAGTTGAACTGACATTCAGGTATTTTTAACTTTAAATCACTGAGTCTGATACTGCTCGGACCTGATGGAATGGTTCCTGCAAAACGAGCATTTTTTACTTCCAGAACCGGAGAATGAGCTGTTATCCCCTTTTTACTGGCCCGGGTGAAGCGAAGAGGAAATGTGTCAGGTATGAACATTTTTCCTGTGTTAAGCAACTCTCCGAGATCAAGTTTTAACGAGTCCAAATTAAGATCAATTTCCGGAGAAGGTGTATTCAGTTTTTCGGCAATTCCGCGCCATGAGAAGCCACAATTTTCAAGCAAATCAAGTCTGCTGCTTTTCACTGACAGCATTCCTTTTTGTGCGTCAAATTTTCCCTTAGCGGAGATATCAAAGCGGACCGGACCAATGCGCTTGTCTTTAACAGGTCCGCCGGAAAGTCTGAGGTCATTGCCATCCGCATTGACATCATAGGATAATAGTTGTCCGGGATTTCCAAAAGCGTGTATCTCAAATTTGAGATTTCCGGAAATATGAGCCTCAGACATGGGCGGCCGGAGAACTGTTTGCAGTTTGTTAAATATTTCTTCCAGATCAGAGAATGAACCTGCCAGTTTTAAATGAATGTCCTGTATTCCATTTTTTAAATCCGATACATGGCCGCTCCAAGACAGCCTGCTCTTTTCGAGCAAGTCAAGTTCGCCTGTTCGGATTGATAATTTTCCGGAGGCCCTGTCAAAGTTCCCTTTGTTGGAAATTTTAAAATGAACCGGCCCGAGGCTTTTATCATTTATCAGCGCACCGGAAAGGCCCAGTCCGGTTCCTTCCAAGGCTGTATCAAAGAATATGGATTGTCGGGGATCCCCGGAAACAGATGTTACAAGTTTAAGATTTCCTGCAATTTCAGTGGCGGAAATCGGACGCGGCATGAATGGCTTCAGGACTTCAGTAAGCTGCTTCAGATTCATCTCTGCCTGACTTTTAAGCGTTCTTTCCTTCAAGTCGCTGCGGATGGCAAGGCGAAGCCCCGGCAGTTCAGTCTCGGTATCAACATAAATCCCCGTCAGATCGGGCTTTCCACGGGAATCAAAGATATTTTTGATGAAAACCTTCAGATGAGCACGCGGCACTTGCCGGCCGTCCAGCTTCATATCTGATGAAACATTGAGAGCTATCGGTCTTGAATAAAGGGAAGGCATATCCAGGTGTATTGAAGCATCTTTTAATGTCAGAAGCCTGTCTGTCGAGCGATCTTCCGAGAGAAAAGATATTTTGTTCAGGTAAATTTTGCTCTGAATATCAATGGGTATGGCAAGAGACAACTGAGATTTTTCTTTTTTTTTCGGTTCTGAAGCTCGGATCTGTGAGAGCAGCTTTTCCACATTGGTCTGTCCGTTCTTATCTCGGATAACTCGGATATCCATGGCATCCAAAAACAAGTTAAAAATCAGACAGAATTCTTTAATGACTTTAATGCGTATCTCTGCGGTAATTCTCTCCGCAGATAACAGAGGCTTGTCGGAAAAGGCAGGATCATCTGGTATGCGGATACCTTTAATCAGAATCCCTTCTGACCATTTCCATTGAATGCTTTCAATAAGTACGGGACGGTTAAGCGTGTTTGAAATTCGGCTTTCAATGAACCCTCCGAACCATGGCGTTGAAACGAACACAGGCAAAAGGAGAAGTGTGCAGATCAGGCAGATTATCCCACCTGTTATGACAAGGCCCGGCCAAAGCAGAAGCTTCCGAAGGACGCGCAGGGTTGGTTCCTTTTTTTTTGGTGAGTTCATTATTTCTGATTATAACGGATTTTACGGATCCGCCGACAATAAATTGCCGGGCTGTTCTCAGCCGTCTCTCCGGGACTTCAGATAAAATATTTCGCAGGTGACACGAGACCTCCGAGGTTTTCAAAACCTCGGAGGTCTTTCACAGTGGAATTGCATTCTCAATTCATCCGTCCTTCCACCAGGACAAATCCAGCTTTTTCTTTTTTTGCTGTTTTTTCTTACCTAATTTCTTAAAAAACTTATACCCGGTCTCACGCTCCACATCTCCCACCGACATGACATAATTCCACAGTTCACCCGCTTTGATGTCTTTGTTAGGAATGATAAATCCGATGAACGAATTATGACTGAATGAATAGACAACTTTATAAAAAGTGCGGGGAACAGGAATATCGTTCACCCGGGTGGAACGTTTGCCATACAAAGGACCTGTGACAACAGCCAGCTTGCCTTTGGTATGGGTCCACCCCCGGATAACTCCCTCCAGACTTCCCCATGCCTGACGATTTAATTTGGGATGCTGAAGCGCGATATTTGACATGGCAAATGTTTCATTATTGCTTTTAACGCTGTAATCAATGGCCGCGCTCGGGGCCAGATGGCCTTTGTCATATCCTGTATTCCTGAAATCATCAGGTCTGACCCTGTATTTTTCAGGGATATCAGGATCAGGATAAAAGATATTACCTCTCTCAACATCAACGCCAATGGATTTTTTTGAGATAATGTAAGAGACCCATAGCGCGCATTTTCTCTGGGTACTGAACCCCAGACTGTAACCGCTGCGATCAAGCACAATATCTGTTTCACACGGTTCTCCCAATTTTCTATGGTTTCTGAGGGCAAACCACCATGTATAAGTTTTGTGTCGGTTCGGCCACAGATGAGACGATATGACATAGTGTGACATAGCCCCCCCGATACCTGATACCAGACACGGCAGAAACAACTCTGATTCTGTCATTTGCCTTAACCATATAAGCTCCATAAAATAAAACCTCCTGTTTTTTTCTATAATCAGCAGATGGAAAGCTGATCTCATTCCCACGCTTCGAATGGGAATGCAGTGCGGACACTTTGCGTCCCGAATCTGCCGGTCGCCCCGCCGGACGCAGATTCGATCCGCCACCGGACGCGAAGCATGGGAACATGCAGATATCTCGATGATCAAGTTTTCTGACCCGATTCGGACAAAAAGCCTGTCATTCCGTTCGGCGTGAGTTCAGATTTCGGCGAACTCAGTCGGGTCGCCGAACGGAATGACAAAAAACTTAAACATCGAGAGATCAAAAATTCTTTCCGGAGTATGCAAAAAACTGCTTCGCTCTTTTTTGGCACTCATTTTAATTTATCCTGCAAAACCTATGATGTCAAAAAAGTAGTGTGGTGTAAATAATTTAATCTGTTATTGTAATTAATAACAAAGGGGGAAATCTGCCTGAGACGGGTTCTTTCTGACTGAAAAAATGATTAAAGTTTTCTCAGATAGTTATTACTCGATAATCAAATTTTTTCTGCCATTTCTGCGAAAGCAGGAACAACAGACGTCCGGCCGGATCGAGTATTATTAACACATTGTCCTGTCAACATCAGCAAAGAAATTCCCCTTTCTGAGTAATTTATTCAGATTACCGTTTATTTTATTTTTTTATTTAACATAAAAACTTTTGTTTGAAAAATGAATTTGTATCTGTTATTTACTTTGATATAAAAAACACATATTAAAAATTATAAAATACGCACAGGGCAAATAAACAGATAAAGCCAACAGGTTGAAAAATATCTGGAAAAATAACCACATATCCAAAATTATCAGCATTTGAAAGGAAAAAACAGGAAATGGGCAATTTTTCCAAAGACGAAGAATTGGTTGATCAATATGCCAGGCAAAATGACAAGGAACACGCTGTTAAGTTGCTATTTGACTTAATTGTCAGATATGCCAGAAAAAAAAACTTTGTAAAAGCGGAAGCACTGAGGGAAAAACTTTTTGAACTTGATCCCATGTCGCTGACTGAAATCATAAAATCTGCTGAAATCATCGAGGAAGAAAAAAGTGGTTCCATAGATCATGACCACCTGGACATCTGGTCAGCCCTGTATGATTCACTGACCACCGAAGAAGCACACACGCTGTATTTAGCGTTGAAAAACGGTGTCTATGATACGGATGATCCTATTTTCAGACAAGGCGAATTAAGTCCCTATCTCTATTTCATCAATCATGGACAGTTGAAAATGTTTTACAGCAAGGAAGGGAGGGAGATTCTGCTGGAAACATTAGGCCCCGGTGATATTGCGGGGGAAGATACTTTTTTTTCCATCAGTGTCTGCACAAGATCCCTGATAACACTATCCCGGGTAAAACTCAGCTTTTTGGAAAAAAATATATTTGTGAAATGGCAGAAAGAATTCCCCACGCTTTCGGCAAAACTGAATGATTACTGTCTTATGCTTTCGAAGCCTGTTGATCTGTTCAACGACGAAGGCATGGATCGCAGGTCTCACAAGCGGCTCAGAATATCAGGAAAGCTGATGTTCCAGATACTGAACCCCTCGGGAAATCCCATTGGAAAAGCATACAAAGGAAATATTTCAGATATTTCAGTCGGCGGATTATCTTTTGACATTAAAACCACTAAAAAGAATGCGCTTCTGCTGCTTGCCCGGGGGCTGAATGTAAAATTCATTCTCCCTAAAAATAAATCCCGGATTCAAATAGAAAGAAACGGGATGATCATCGGAGTTACAAACAGTTATTTGAATGGTAATTATACAATCCATATGAAATTTTACAAGATGCTGAATGAAATAGAAGAGGGCGGGGAAGAATGGTTAAAAACGAAAATTTAAAAAACGATATTTTAATAAAGCGATCTCAGGAAGTTATTTATGAACTGCTTAAAAGTATTGACCATTCAGTCTTTCACAGGGAAAGAAAGCTTAAGATTAAAAGAGACAGCCCGGTTAATTCTGCATTGATAAAAATTTTTGCTTACAGGCATACTTGTGAAAATTTTGAGATGCTGAAAACGATAATCATTCAGGTTGCTGAAGAGATAGGGTCTCCGGCAATAAAAGAAGAATTAAAAGGACTGGAAGCCAAAAATGACAAAAAATCAAAAAAACCGGATTCTGATGCTTTTAAATTAATAAAAAACATTCTTTTTCTTTTTCGGGAAGAAGTGGAAAGACGCCTGGCAGAAAAGGAAAGAGAAAATCAAAGTCAGGCCAATGACAGATGGAGTACCATCATTCAGGTCGCCAGAAAAATAGCGTTAACAGAAGCAAGGGGAAATCCGGAAAACTCGGGTGATGATACCCCCAAGTTAATAAAAATCATTCTTTTTCTTTTGCGGGAAGAAATAGAGGAATATTATTTCAGGGAAAGAATAAAAGAAAATTGGAAAAAAGCAGAGGAACACGGTGACTGGTGTTCATCGGATTATCTTATGGCAAACCTCGGAGATAAAGCATTAGATGAGATTATGAATCCGTCCGAGAAAAACGCCACAGCTTTGCCGGCAGATACTGATACAGATGTTCCTCATGAAAATTCAGAAAGCAGAGCCTCAGATGAAGTAACGACGAATGAAGCGGAAGACAAGTCTGTGGCGTGGGCCGCCAATACGGATTCGGATTTTCTCGTTACAAATCTGGAAAGCAAACCACCTGAAAAGTCAGATAAGGTCGTACCCGCGGACGTATTGGCGAAAGATATCACCACGAATGAACAGGAAGACAAAGCCGTGGCATGGGCGGTCAATACAGATTCGGATTTTCTTGTTGCAAACCTGGGGGTTAAAGAACTGGATGAACTGATGCCGCCGAAGATTGTGTCAGATGAGACCGCAGATGAAGCAGATGTATCACCAAATATGGATACAGATTCAGATTATCTTGTGGCAAAACTCGGGGTGAAAGAGCTGGATGAACTTCTCTATCCAAAGTTGGAACCGCATGAACTCGAAGAGGAGGACGCGGACGAGGACAAAGATGACGAGAAGTGGATGGGCTGGATAGATTAAACTTTTGCAATGATTCTGCTATTCAGAATTCAGTGGGGTTTCGGGAGGGAATCAATCCTGAGTCGTCTTCTGGCACCTGACCAGTTACAAAATCCATGATTTCTGTCTCCTATGGCAATTCTTTGGAACGCTAAAATGAAACGAAGCGGTGTTTTTGCGGAAATTCCGCTTTGCTTCATTTCCGCACTCTTTTAACTCTATGTTCAAGTTTTTTGACCCGGTTCGACTGAAAAGCCTGTCATTCCTGCGAAAGCAGGAATGACAAAAAAAAACTTGATTATCGAGTTACAGAAAAACTTTTGTGATTTTTTATACCAGGATCAGAAGATGCCTGCAAAAATTTCCTGTGGCTTTGATGATTTTTCCTGTCAGTATGAGCGCATCTGGTCAGCGGTGACGGCATGTGATAGGTATTCGTGGGTGATGTGATGACGATATCTGTCAGTGCTGGCGGAAACACTCATCAATTTCGGTAAGCATGTCCAAAGCATCTGCTGGTTTCCCGGAGACCACATTTGCCTCATCGTCTATATGAACATGGTAAGGAAAATTATCCAGTTCCGGATGGTGAGGCACATTGTCCCATCGTTTTACAAGACTTCCGTCCCTGTTTTGCCAGTGAAAGCTGTAAGTCGTTGATTCCCGTTGTCCTTCTGATTCGACAATTCTTTCTCTCATTTCCAGAAGTCCGCCGTCAGAGAGATTAATCCGAATACGATAAATGAGAATTTCTTCTTTGTCTGTTTCGAGAACATCGTGACGAATCAGCCGCACCGATGCCGCCCATGTGCGTGAGCCGAGGAAAGAGGTTATTTACTGAAAGTATTCTTCAATCATCAGACTCCGGCCTCCCTGATCGGCTCATATTGCCGTCGCAGGGCCAGAAAATTTTCAAAAAGCATCATCCATTCCATAATATCTCCGTCGTCACCGAGCTTTCCGCTCTGATATGCCGTCCATGCGTTCCGGCTTTCCATTCCGAAGCGTTCCTCAAATGGCGCAAGCTCCTTTTTCAGATGTTCCATTTTTTGCTGGCACTTTCCCATCTCAAACTGTGCCATTTTCTTCAAGGTGCTGTGAACGACAGCCTCTCCCATAATGTCGGCTATTTTTCTGGATCGGGTTTCAATGTTCATAATAATTCTCCTCTTATTGCTTTTGATATCATGAGGATTGCAAAATTTCAGAGTGTCAGGGAAACTCTGACCAATGATGTCATCCGAACTGATTTCGGAACATGTCCCTGTTCATAAACAATCCTTGTAGGAATTGTCATTTATATCAAAATAAGAAGATGCTTGCAAGAATTTCCTGTGGTTTTGATGAGTTTTCCTGCCAGTCCGGGCGCATCTGGTCAGTGGTGACGGGCTGTGTCGGACATTCATCTGCCAATGCAGGTTGGGTGGGGGAACGAAACTGGACGTCCTTATACTCAAACATCGGCGTTGGGTTTCGTTCCTCAACCCAACCTACATCTACTATTCCGTCATATCTGGAGCAAAACCGTCGGATGTTGTCTCATCCACATGATATCCGTCACTGTTGTAGAACTGAATTGCCCGCAGGAGCTCGCCAAAATCAATGACCCAATCCTGGGCATTCCCCATTTCCGCGTCATCGTAGTCTGAACCGTGAGGTTTGCAGGCGTAATCTGTGAGAGGATCGCCCTCGCCCGGAGCAAATCCGTCCATGCCGCTCTCATCACAGTGATACGCCCCTGAGTTGTAAAGCTGGATAATACGAAGCAGCTCGTCAAAAATGATCCTGAAGTCGTAGTCGTAATCTCCGCCGTTCAGTATGATGTCTGCTATTCCTCGCCATCGCCTGAATGAAGCGGCGATTGCATGGTTGGCATCCACGCTTTCAAAGGTGTAGGTTCCGTCTGTAAGTTCCACCTCCGTACCATCCACAGTCACCGCCTCAACCACATAATTCTCATCAGGTGTGATCGTAAATGTCACGCTGTCCCCGTCAGCAACCATGATATCTCCTGCGGGGCTTATGGTTCCGTTCTCCCCGGCGAAAGCTGTTATCGTATGCATTTCGCCAAATTTTACCTTAAAAGTATGGTCGGCATCAATGGCTCTGAAGGTGTAGCTAAAAGAAGTGACCTCATCTTCATCTAACGGTATTTTTTCTCCGTCCACCTTCACTCGCTTAATGTAGTAGCCCTCTTTGGCCGTGACTTTGAATTTCTGATCATCGCCTGCAAACACCGTAACCACATCATCTATTATCTCGTTATCCACGGCTTTCACACTTCCGCCGATTCCCCTTGTCACTGTAATATTAAGTATGCCCGTAAAGGTCGCCTCTATGACGGCGGGGCCCTCAAGAGCAGGGAACGTATAAACAGCGGTTCTGTCTTCATTCAGCACATAATTCTCCGTGCCGGTCACGTCAGCACCGTCAACCGTGACGGTGTCAATCACACAGTTGTAGAGCGGGTTCGGTGTGATGGTATATTCCGGAGTTGAAAGCGCGGCATATTCTGTCTCCCCTGCCGGAGAAATGGCTCCGTTTTCGTCAGCGGTCGCTGTCACAGCGTATTGTTTGATTTTGAAAGTCGCAGCGATGGCAGAACCCGCCGGAAGGGCCGCAAAAGTGTATGAGTATGTGCCGTCCCCGTTGTCTGTCAACACGGCATTCTCATCTCCGAGAACTTCAAATGTGTCAATTTCATAATGCGGATCAGGTGTCACCGTATATGTCGGGGTCTCGCCCTCATTACAAATCATCGGGCCGCTTATTGTTCCGTTCTCGCTTGGTAATATTACCGGACATCCGCCGGGCAGACGACATCCGGGTAGCTGTTCAAAAGCAACCGTGATGGCTATGTTGTCGCCATTGAGCAGAGGGGGGTAAAAAGTAAATGTGCCGCCTGAAGTTCCGTTACTAAGTTCTGCGAGTCTATCCTCACCGTCAACCGTAAATGCCAACACCCCGTAGCAGTCAGACGGAGTTATCGTGTATGTCGGAGTATCTCCTGCGTTGAAAAAAGATTCTCCGGCAGGTTCTATGATCCCTGTTTCCGCTCCCGTTGAAACCGTAGCTGTCACTCTGATAGGTAGAGAGACACTTTCGCCCGTAATCGTCAGAATCAGCGGTGTCATCGTGTCATCAATGATACCTTTGCTTGGGTCAGTTTCATCGTAAGTAATGGCAAAGTTATAGGAATCGTCAGGAATCATATCTGCTGTGTCAAAAAAAAGTTGCAACAGCGTCGTCTCAACGGCGGCAGGAACCTGTCCGGCAGCTCCTGCCAAAAGCACGTTGACCGAACCCGGCCCGTCGTCGGTGAAGTTGGCTATCGGCCAAGAACTGCCGTCCGTTGTCTGTCCGTCTATATAGGTAAAGATATAAGGATCATAAGTGATGTTAAAATCCGCCCCTCTGAAATTCGGGTGATCCCTTACCACGATATCCACCGTGACCACCTCCCCTGCCACGAAGAACGTCGGAGCCACAATTTCGACATCGGCACTCTGTGCCAGCGCAGAAGATGCTGTCCCTCCGAAGAGAAGCGACAGTGCCAGCAGAAAACTCATCCAATAATTTTTTCTTCTTTTCTCCATAATTACACCTCATTAAATTAAAAAGTTAAAAATCCGAAATTATAAATGCCAAACCCTTTTATTGTAATCCTAAATGAGTTGTGGGATTAGGAGATGTACGCTTCTGATTTCGGAAAACCATGCCGAGTCCTTCTGTAAGGTGCCGTCATCTCCTGCCGCATACTGGGTGGTCTGCCCAAAGGGGGAAGTTTATGTGGAAAGTTGTGAATGCGAATCTCGCATTTAGGAATCACAGGTGGTCTCTCGCAGGGGGCGGGAAAATTTTTCCTTACCCACCTCCTTACAGGTGACAGGATTCGAGGCAGAGCCTCTGTGTATGGGTTCCCAGGCGGAGCCTGGGAACCAGAAAAAAGATATAAGGATCATAAGTGATGTTAAAATCCGCCCCTCTGAAATTCGGGTGATCCCTTACCACGATATCCACCGTGACCACCTCCCCTGCCACGAAGAACGTCGGAGCCACAATTTCGACATCGGCACTCTGTGCCAGCGCAGAAGATGCTGTCCCTCCGAAGAGAAGCGACAGTGCCAGCAGAAAACTCATCCAATAATTTTTTCTTCTTTTCTCCATAATTACACCTCATTAAATTAAAAAGTTAAAAATCCGAAATTATAAATGCCAAACCCTTTTATTGTAATCCTAAATGAGTTGTGGGATTAGGAGATGTACGCTTCTGATTTCGGAAAACCATGCCGAGTCCTTCTGTAAGGTGCCGTCATCTCCTGCCGCATACTGGGTGGTCTGCCCAAAGGGGGAAGTTTATGTGGAAAGTTGTGAATGCGAATCTCGCATTTAGGAATCACAGGTGGTCTCTCGCAGGGGGCGGGAAAATTTTTCCTTACCCACCTCCTTACAGGTGACAGGATTCGAGGCAGAGCCTCTGTGTATGGGTTCCCAGGCGGAGCCTGGGAACCAGAAAAGACTTGTGTTCAAATGTTATCACAGCCTGATTGGCATCCAATCTGTAAAGGCTTTTGCTTACAGGGTTGTATTGGAAAAGGGCTATCGGTATGTCCACCAACTGCCATCCCCACAGATTGCCTGTACTCACATTATGAAAAAGGGTTGAGGGAAAACGGGCATTGGTCGCATATATCTCCTCATTCTGCCCTTGTTGGTTCAAAACCGGTTCATCCTGGTTCACAGTCGGCACAGGCGTGGGGCGGACTTCCCAAGCATCCTGAGACTCAACCGGATTCGACTCAACCGTTGATCTTTTCACTGAAACTTCAATGGTTGACAGATCAGCCCCCGGAGGAACCAGGGTCTTGACAACCTGATACGGAAGCGCCGGCTCACCGGTTTGGCTGAGATACTGGATTCCCTCACCTGAAAAACTGGCATAGCCATTTGCATCTTTTATAACCGTCACTTCCACAGGCGGTATATCTATGGTGATTTGATCAGACAAAGCGTTTGAGGCTGATACAGATATGATTATTAAAGCAAACAAAGCCGTCAAAAGTAACCTCAGTCCTTTTTCACTATTTTTATTAAACATGGCTGCCTCCCATCTATTTTTTTTTTAGCTTGTTATCCATATATATCCGCTCTCAATTTCGAATATGAACATTTGCGGCGGAAGGTCAGCCAAAGCCAGTTTTTGCTCCTTTTTTCAAAGCCATGTAAAAGACAGGTGAGATTTCAAAGGTGGGGATTTGATTTGTCATAATGCGGCTCCTTATGAGCCTGCAAAAAAAAGGGCGCAGACTCTTCTTCTGCGCCCAGACTAGGTACCGCCAAGCACCCCACACAGACACAAAACAAGAGCCGCGCCCGTACGGGCGCGGCTCCGTCTGCATCGTCTGTGTTAGAAATTGGCGGTTTCAGTCTGGACGATGACTACATTAACGCTAAACCATATATTTACTTTTAGCTTATTTTATAATAAGTTAGCTGCTCCTTTTAAGAGATATTTAACCTGCTGAATAAAATTACTAACTTAAAACAAATGAGCGTGTCAAGTAAAAAAACAGGCTGAAATTTCCCGGCAATTTTTATTCCGGCTGCAAACCGATTCCCTTGAGACCGCAACATCCTGAAAGACTTCCATAACAGGAATTGGCAAAACTTACGATTGAAATATATGTGCTGAAACCCTGTTCCCGAGAAATCAAACAGGTTTAATTGCCTGCTATCTGCGAATCATGGGAATAACCTCAAATGCCCTTCCGTCTTTCATGCGGTATATATAAAAATCACCGTCTGTCGTGAATATTCGATATAATTTTCGGCTCTCTGCCGTAACTACCAATGAGGCATCAGCCAAATCCATCGGAATATCACGATACTTTCCCATGAGTTCTGCCATGCGATCTGTTTCCGGCGGTGTCAGTTCATGGAAAATCAGATATCCGTCTGAGCGGAGTTTCCACAGAGCTTCCTGATATCTGTATCCGCCTGCCGCTCCGAGGAGATACATGGCTTCAGTGAAGCAAGGCCATGTTGTCAGCAGTTTGCCGGGTGGAAGGCGTTTCAGGGCAGCCACGCATAATTCATGGTAAGTGTCATCCGCATCCAGGAGAGCTATCAGAGGTCCGGTATCCGTAAGAATCATATCTTTCCCTGTTCCCGTTTTCTGACAAGCCCTTTGGTGAATTTTGTGCCGCAGTCTTCTGACATACGCGCACCGCCCGGAATGCGCTCGCTGCTGTGCAGAACACCGATATGTTCATGAAGCATGTCAGCAAGCGTCTCACATTGTTCCGTGACGACGGATTTGTCTGTCAGCAGAAATATTGAGCGCAGCGTTCCCAGCACAAGCAGTTCGGGGGTTGTTCCCTGAATCCGGGCGTATTCGTTTACTGCCTGCTCAATGTCAGGTGTAAGTGTAATTCTCATCATAAATATTCCTTTATAAAAATGCCGGCCAGCACAGGTTGGTAGCGTTCTAAAACTGAATATAAGCCCATATAACTATCTGAATCAATAAAGTAAATATTGGTGGATATCCAAATTCGGAACATCACCTAAATCTCCATCATATTACCTTTTATCTGCCTGTGTCCGGGCAATTTGATAAACAAAACAGGTCTGTCAGAATAAATTAGTTTACATTACAAACTAACAATTTCAGTAACATAAGAAAAGATATTTGTCAAGAGCGACCGGTGTTTCCGGCACTTCCCATTCAGACCGCAACAGATTCCGATGAAACCACAATATCCTGAAATCATAAATTTTCCCAGATCATCCTGCCCGAATTCCGGCAGTGACGCTTTCCAAAATCAAAATTGCCGTTTTTTTTCAAAGATGAGTCTTCCTCAGCGTCCGTCTCCGAGTCAGTTATTCTGATCCAACAATAATATTTCCTTTGCCAGAATCTTTAAATTTTGTAAAATTAACTGAGGGAAGAATTATTGGCTTGTAGCCAGAGTTCAAAGTAAGCTTTGCAAAAAAGGAAATGCTATGGCAGGTGCGTTGATCTTTGGAAAGTGAGAGTTTTTAAATCGGTCGTCAATAAGTTCGGATGTTTTGAAAAGGCAGGCAAATTCAATATCAATCAACAGATAAGGAAGGCACTTTAATTTAAGAAAAAAATAATCTCAAAAATCGCCTTCCTGCTCTCCGTGTTTGTAGCTAATGGCAAAAGACAGGCTGAAAACGAGCTTTTGGAAACTTCGGAGATATTGTGTGCGAGAATTTATGATCAGGTACTTATCAGCAGATCGAAAAAATTTTCCACATATTGTGTCTCCGATGACAATTCTTCGGAGCGATAAGATGAAACGAGGCAAGTATTTTTGCGAAAATTCCGCTTCGCTCCATTTCCGCACTCCTTTTGTTCCGAAAACTTTTCGAGCTGCTGAAAATAAATTGCAGTTCCGGAGAGTGTATATTTCCGAAACTGCCAATGTTTTTTTACAGCATAAAACTCCACAAAACACCTGCCGCAACCGCCGAACCGATAACTCCTGACACATTGGGTGCCATGGCATGCATGAGCAGAAAATTTGTCGGATCTTCATGCTGTCCCACATGCTGAACCACGCGGGCAGAATCAGGAACAGCCGATACTCCTGCTGCTCCTAAAAGCGGATTTATCTTTACAGTGAGAAAAAGATTCATTACTTTCGCAAAGATAACACCGGATGCTGTCGCGATACCAAAAGATACCGCACCAAGTATAAAAATCCCAACAGACTGGGGCGTGAGAAAAACATCGCCCTGGGTGCTGGCTCCCACGGTCATACCTAACAATATGGTCACACTGTCAATAATTGACGAACGGGCTGCCACAGCAAGACGTTCCGTGACAACTGCCTCTTTCATCAGGTTGCCAAAGAACAGCATTCCCAGAAGCGGCAATGCTGCCGGCGCGAGGAAACAGCAAAGCAGAAAGCCAATGATAGGAAAAATAATTTTTTCCTTTTTTGAAACTTCGCGAGGTTCTTCCATCCGTATCAGTCGTTCTTTCCGGGTCGTCAGCAGCTTCATGATCGGCGGCTGAATCACCGGAACAAGTGCCATGTAAGAATACGCGGCAACCGCAATGGGGCCGATCAGTGCCGGTGCCAGCTTTGCCGTGAGAAAAATGGCCGTGGGACCGTCAGCCCCGCCGATAATACCGATGGATGCGGCTTCATTGGGAGCAAATCCCAGAGCAAGGGCTCCCAGAAATGTAATAAAAATTCCTGTCTGAGCCGCGGCACCCAGAAGCATCAGCAAGGGACGGGCAAGCATTGTTGAAAAGTCGGTCATCGCTCCGATCCCCATAAAGATTAGTGGGGGATAAACCCCCGAAGTAACACCAAAATAAAGGTAATGCAGGACACTATTGTCTTCATATATTGCAAGTCCCAGCCCTTTGAATACTGGAATATTTCCCATCAGAATACCAAAACCGATGGGCACAAGAAGAAGCGGTTCATATTGCTTTGCAATTCCGAGATAAATAAATACAAGCCCTATCACAATCATTATTATATAACGGTAGTCAGCCAGTGCAAAACCAGTGTTGGCTATAAATTCCGTCAACAGATTTGTCAGATTTTCCATTGATTAGCTATTACTCCTTTTTTTCAAAAGTTTATTTTTTTCAACTGGCCATAAGAAACCAGGTCTTTTTGAAAAAGCCTGGCTTCCTTCTGCTATTTTATTATGAGAAACCTATTTATTTTCATTCCAATAGAAATAACCTTTCCCATCAGGAAGGATGCGTTCTGTCCTGAGCAAATAGTTAATCGCCGAGTGGGGGCGAAACAATCCGCATCTTTCAGAAATTTCAAGAAGCTTGGGAAGTGGGAAAGGCTCGCCGATCCGTTTGGTTAAAAGTTTAAACTGACGAGTAATTTCGTCAATATCCTGAGCTAAACAAAAATCAGGAATAGTCTCCTCTTCCTCTTCCTCTTCTTTTTCTTCCCGGGGTTCTTCCTTTTTCCACAGTTGCTTTACCTGCTGGGAAAACTTGTCCCGCTCATCCCAAAATTTGATGACTTTATGCAACTGAGAAATTGTAAGAGAAAGCAGGGTCAGTCCTGTAAAAACGATTGAAACACCCACGACAGAGATGGCCCATCCGTTATGAGCTGCTATTGCCTCCAAACCATTCAATCCGCTACCTCCTTTGAGTTGATAAATTTTTATAAAAAACAGCAAACTCCGCCTTTAACTGGCGAAAATCCAATACAATTTATTATATAATCTTTATTATTCTGATTTTTCGGAACATCATATTGTCAAGGCAATGCAATTATGACAACCGTTACTTTTCGCGGGAAAAGCTGTGCCTTCAAAAAATCAGAAAAAAAAATTTACAAATAAATATTATAATACTTTTAACAATATTGAATCAAGAAATATATGGGAAACTCATCAATTATCCTCAGATTCCTTTCTTATTTCCGAAACAAAAGGCATTCTTTCTACAACCACAGCGTTGATTTTTTTCATAATCTTATCTCCCAGAACTGAATTCCCCTGAATAAGACGAAGAAAGTTCTGTCCCGGGAGAGACAAAATTTCACTATCGGTCAGGGCCACGCCCGTACCTGTGTATTGAAAAGGGGTGATCACTGTGGACCAGCCCATGATATCGCCCCTGTTATGCAATGTGATTGCCCGGTCATCTTTAAAATGGACCATAAAATTGCCTGACAAGACAATATAGAAGGTATGAGCAGGATCGCCCCTCCGCATGACGGTTTCCCCCTCCATTATCTTCAGTGGGGTCATCAGGGAAGCAATCTCCTCCACATCCTCATGAGCAAGCTCTGAAAAGATTTCTAATGATTTAAGTGTCTGAACATCTGCTGACATCCTTTTATCCTTTCTTTAAAGGGTTATAAAATTTTTGATAACGATTCAGGTATTCAGGAATCACCGACATGACAGACTTTTTTCTGCCGGATTTTCTCATGCACAGCACAGACAACCCCGCTTATTCTGATTCCGGCATCCTGAGAAATTACAGTTTTTTATTTTTTATATAAAGAATTATAAAAATTATCCCATTTGCATAGAACTAATTTACTAAGGATTAAAGAAAATTGTTTGACACTGATTCAATCCTTATTAAAGGAATCTCTGTAGTTTTGTTTTTTTGACAATTCCGGGCAGGACTGTTATTTTATCTATTCAAGATGATATCCTATGCCCCTTTTTTCTGGGGTTGTGCATTTGTCCGGTGATTTAATTTACAACCCTGAATTTTATATAAACGAGGCTTATATGACAAGTATAAAAAATATGCAAGCATTGAAAAATAATAATTCGAACTGTTTTTTGAGAAATTATGAATATAATGATATAACTTATTTAATTTAAATAATATTATTATATAATTAAAAAATCAGATTTGAAAGAATGTGCAGATCGAAAAACCCCGAACCAGTCTTGTTTCCGGCCACTGACATGGAAACAAGCCTGACCCGGGCTTGGAACAATGCTGTTGACTTAGGAAGTTCCGGGCGGATCCGGAGTGCAAAAATTTTATTTTTGCGATTGCGAAAAAGTATTTTTCGCACTCCGGAGAAATTCGCCTGCTCTTAAGTCAACAGTATCGCGGGCCTGGGAAGGAGGGGGGTCTCTTGTTATTCCCACTCAATAGTGCTGGGCGGTTTTGAACTGATATCGTAAACCACCCGGTTTACACCTCTCACCTCATTGATTATTCTGTTTGAAATATTGCTTAACAGATCATAGGGCAGCCTTGCCCAGTCCGCTGTCATTGCGTCCTTGCTGGTCACTGCCCGGATGGCCACAATATTCTCATATGTCCGCTGATCTCCCATGACTCCCACGCTCTTAATGGGCAGCAGAACAGCGAATGACTGCCATAATTGTCTGTAGTATCCGCTGGCTTTTATTTCTTCAAGCAAAACAGCGTCTGCTTCTCTCAGCACCGAAAGCCGCTCTTTGGTGATCTCTCCGATCACCCTGATCGCCAGTCCCGGGCCCGGAAAGGGCTGACGCCATACCAGTTCTTCCTCAAGACCGATCTCCTCACCCAGAACACGTACCTCATCTTTAAACAGATATTTCAGAGGCTCCACAAGCTGCAATTTCATCTTTTCAGGAAGCCCTCCCACATTATGATGGGATTTTATCACGGCCGTGGGGCCGCCAAAAGCAGATACAGATTCGATCACATCAGGATACAGGGTTCCCTGGGCCAAAAATTCAGCATCCTTTATTTTACCGGCCTCATCCTCAAAAACGTCCATAAAAATTTTGCCGATAATTTTACGTTTTTTTTCCGGGTCTGTCACCCCGGCAAGGGCTTTGAGAAAAGCGTCCTCAGCGTTTACAAATCGTATGTTGATGTCAAGATGCCGGGTCAGTGTCTTTTTCAGCTTTTCCCCTTCATCTTTTCGCAACAGGCCATTATCCACAAAAATACAGGTGAGGCTTTTCCCAATGGCTTTGTGAATCAGCAAAGCCGTCACAGAGGAATCCACTCCCCCGCTCAGACCTAATATGACTTTTTTATCCTGAACAGTTTCCCTTATTTCAGCAATGCTGTCTTTGGCAAAAGAGGCCATGGTCCATTCCGGTCTGCATCCGCACACGTCAGAAAGAAAATTTGCAAGCATGGTTTTGCCTTCCGGGGTATGCTCAACTTCAGGATGAAACTGAAGACCGTAAAGATTTCTCTCCTGATGAACAATTGCGGCGATGTCTGTGTTTTCCGTGGAAGCGGTGATTTCAAATCCTTCCGGAAGGGATGCCACGGAATCCCCATGACTCATCCAGCATTTTGTTTTCTTATCAATGTCTTTAAAAAGTCCTTTGTTTTTATTAATGATAAGTTCTGCAAACCCGTATTCCCGTTTTCCTGCTCCTTTCACGGTTCCCCCGAGCGCATCAACCATAAACTGCATCCCGTAACAGATGCCGAGTATGGGAATTCCCAGATCAAAAATACCTTTATCCGCCTTGGGACTTTCTTTTTCATAAATACTTGAAGGTCCGCCGGATAATATGATTCCTTCCGGATTCAGTGTTCTGATGTAATCTGTGTCAATATTGGGCGGCTCAATCTGACAATACACATGGTACTCCCGCACACGACGTGCGATGAGCTGATTGTATTGCGAGCCGAAATCTATGATCAGTATCATGGGTTTCCTTTTTTATTATAACAGAGAATTATAAAATTGAAGGTTAAAATTAAAAATCATAACCATTGAAATTCCTGATTTCTGTTGGGTTGCCTAAATAAATCAAATATGTTAAAGGCTGCTTTAAATGCCGATTTTATATTTTGGATGAAAAGAAAAGTTATGAGATTCCGTCTTGGGAGGCTGTGATAAATCGCTCTTTCAGGGCTTTTCCTAAAGGTTTTCAATTTGCTGATATAGCTTTTAAGAATATGTGCGAAAAACCGCTTCGCTCTATTTTCGCACTCCGGATAATTTTTTTTCTTGAAACTCGATAATCAAGTCTCTTTCTGTCATTCCTGCGAAAGCAGGAATGACAGACTTTTTGTTCGGTCCGGGTCAAAAAACTTGATTATCGAGTTTTAAGAATATGTGCGAAAAACCGCTTCGCTCTATTTTCGCACTCCGGATAATTTTTTTCTTGAAACTCGATAATCAAGTCTCTTTCTGTCATTCCTGCGAAAGCAGGAATGACAGACTTTTTGTTCGGTCCGGGTCAAAAAACTTGATTATCGAGTTTTAAGAATATGTGCGAAAAACCGCTTCGCTCTATTTTCGCACTCCGGATAATTTTTTTCTTGAAACTCGATAATCAAGTCTCTTTCTGTCATTCCTGCGAAAGCAGGAATCCACTGCTCCCGGAAGCGCCGCACCTGCCAAAAACGGATTCCTGCTTTCGCACGAATGACAGACTTTTTGTTCGGTCCGGGTCAAAAAACTTGATTATCGAGTTTTAAGAATATGTGCGAAAAACCGCTTCGCTCTATTTTCGCACTCCGGATATTTTTTTTCTTGAAACTCGATAATCAAGTCTCTTTCTGTCATTCCTGCGAAAGCAGGAATCCACTGCTCCCGGAAGCGCCGCACCTGCCAAAAACGGATTCCTGCTTTCGCACGAATGACAGACTTTTTGTTCGGTCCGGGTCAAAAAACTTGATTATCAAGTTTTAAGAATATGTGCGAAAAACCGCTTCGCTCTATTTTCGCACTCCGGATATTTTTTTTCTTGAAACTCGATAATCAAGTCTCTTTCTGTCATTCCTGCGAAAGCAGGAATCCACTGCTCCCGGAAGCGCCGCACCTGCCAAAAACGGATTCCTGCTTTCGCACGAATGACAGACTTTTTGTTCGGTCCGGGTCAAAAAACTTGATTATCGAGTTTTAAGAATATGTGCGAAAAACCGCTTCGCTCTATTTTCGCACTCCGGATAATTTTTTTCTGTCATTCCTGCGAAAGCAGGAAAGACAGACTTTTTGTTCGGTCCGGGTCAAAAAACTTGATTATCGAGTTTTAAGAATATGTGCGAAAAACCGCTTCGCTCTATTTTCGCACTCCGGATATTTTTTTTTCTTGAAACTCGATAATCAAGTTTTTTTCTGTCATTCCTGCGAAAGCAGGAATTTCAGGAAGAAATATCCTCTGTTTTATCATAGATTTCTGAAAGTTCCAACTCACATCCGATGCTTTCCAGAAAAACTGAGGGGTTTTCCTTATCCGACTCCGTAAGTACCCATTGTTGTTTTTCATTTTTATGAAATCGTTCGATCTTCCGACAGTGCTGAGAGATCATCACATATTCTTTCAATGACCCCACTTTTCTGTAATTCTGAAACTTCCTGCCCCTGTCATAACTCTCGGTGGAATCGGAAAGCACCTCGATAATCACATCGGGATTCAGCAGGGTGTCCTGTCTCTCATCAGTGAATTTTTCATCTCCGCAGACCACCATGACATCCGGATAAGTATATAAACCGGTTGCCTCAGTCTTCAGGCGCATATCGCTCGGATAGGTCCGACAGGGTTTATTTTTTAATTGATAACGAAGTTCACCGATAACATTTGCTACAATAAGATTATGCTTTCTCGAAGCCCCTGCCATGGCAAATATCTCGCCCTGATAATACTCGCTTTTTATCTCCGCGGTTCTTTCCTGCTCGATATATTCCGCCTCGGAAATCATAGAAACAGCCTGTTGCTGCATTTTTCAGCCTCCTTTTGTGGTAAGTATTCGGTGAAACCTGTCAAGGTTATCCTTCATGCTCAGTTCTGGCCGACAAATCTGAACACGCCATCCGGCCGGGGTACACTGTATGCTGTACAGATTGATTTCCATCTATGGCTTGACCAGATTAATAAGATACCTTAAAACTGTGTTAAACTTATTGATTTATCAACAGAAGCCCCAAATATTCCGTATCTGTTTAATTAGGTCAGGCCATAATTTGGCATGATGTTATATTTTTAAATATTATTTCATATAAAACAAAGAAAATCAATAGGGAGGGAGTATTTTTTGAATTATTTTGATTTCTCAGGTTTGCCATGATAGTAACAAAGTTTTCGATAAAAATAAGTTGCTATTTATGATTATTCGGCTATTTTATCAGAAAGTAATAAACAACATCCCCTGATCTCCTTCAGAGAGAAAACCGATCTGGCCTCGTTATCGCCGCCTCTGTTACAGAGGGCAGGGGATATCAACATCAGAAAATAGGAGGAAAAAAATGGGTGAAATCAGGATGACCGGAGAAATTCGGACGGATTATGATTGCGAAGCCACAGGGCTTCCCGCAGAAAGATGGGGAGAAGCTGTCTTCAAAGTAGGAGACGAAGAACTTGTTCTGGAAGTCAGTGTGGAGGAAAATGTCATTGTTGCAATTATGGCAGGTGAGGATGCTGTGTGGAAAGGCACGCTTGATGGCTTAAAGCAGCTTCTCAAAAGTGAGATCAAAGCCAGATAAATTTCAGTCCGGAGTGCCAAACTTGCAGTTTGGCAGAATTCCTCTGTTTCCGGAAATCGGAAATATTGCCAAACTGCAAGTTCGGCACTCCGGATGGCTGTTTTATCGCTTCGTTCTCTGTGATCTGTCCGTCAGCGTTTCGGATGATACAAAAATATCATAAAAAATTTTAGTGACTCATGTACTGATTTGTGCTATGTCCCTTCCGTAATAAATCTGAAAGGAAAAAAATTATAACGCAGATTTCGACTGGTTCGCATTGCTTTTTATATGAAAGTGTTAGGTGTTAGGTGTTAAGTGTTAGGAAAAACTATAAAATTTTTCTGATTGTAACGGAGTTAGGGAAGGGCCGACCAAGCCCTGTAAGGGCGGCATATTTGTAGCAGATCGTTCCCATGTCTCGCGTGGGAGTGCCTTCCGGACGCTTTGCGTCCCGGACAACAGGTGAAAACACGACGCGAAGCGTCTGGGCTGCATTCCCACACGAAGCGTGGGAACGAGACCGAACGAGACTGCTGAGATTGCTGAGTTTTTTATATGCTAATTATAACATAGGGTTATCTGCTTGAAAAAGGGATACTCCGCAACATTTAAAAAGGAGACTGAGAATTATGAAAAAATTTGTTTTTATCATTTCCGCGTTGGCGATGTATTGTTTTGTGTCTTTTTCCGCTTTTGGCGCTGAGAAAAAAATATTGAAAATAGGAACAGGCTCAAAACAGGGAGTCTATAGCACAATTGCCGCGCCGATTATCAAAAAAAATCTCGCTGGCACCAATCTGACCCTGGAGATTGTTCCCGGGGGCAGTAAAATCAATCTGGATAAACTGAAGAAAAAAGAAATTGAGCTTGCCATTGTTCAGTTTGACGCATTGCTTCAGGCAAATGCGGATATTGCGACAATCGGCTTTCTCCATGATGAATATGCCCATCTGGTTGTTTCAAAAAAAAGCAAAATCAACGAGTTCAGCGACCTGAACAAATCGCATACCGTTGCGGTGGGTCCTCTTAATGCCGGGTCTCGTATCACATGGAACAACTTTATTTCGCTGGATAAAAAATATAAAGACGTTGCCACGTTGCCGCTTCGGAATACCAGAGCCATTACCGCGCTTGAATCCGGAGAGGCAGATGCATATTTCTGCGTTACAGGACTGCGGGACAAATATTTGATGGAGGCCAGTAAAAAAAAGGCTTTTACACTTGTTGAAATTGATGCGTGGGCGTTTAATAATCTTAAATACAAAAAGCGCAAAGTCTATGAATTTTTTAAGATTGATGATGATGTCTATCCCGGGCTGATGCCTTCCAAACTGACAACGGCTGTGAAATCCATAAAATTATCAGCAGTGGTCGTGTGCCTCGGGGAATGGGCTGATGAACATGAAGAGGAATTTGAGACGTTGGCGGCCGCAGTATCCAATGCACTGCCTTTGATTAAGCAAAAAACCGAAAATGACTGATTCGGATTCATGTGTCAGTCCGCCAGTGCCCAACTGCACTGACTCTGACGGGTGATATCAGACCTCCGAGGTTTTCAAAACCTCGGAGGTCTTCGGCCGCCCGCCAACAGGATAAACATTTCGGACGGGGTTGCAAGCTAAGGCCCCATTCGACAAGCTCAGGGGACGGAGCTATGCTGTTGACTTAATTAAAAAATTCCGGGCCGATCCGGAGTGCAAAAATTGTATTTTTGCACTTGCGAAAAAGCATTTTTCGCACTCCGGAAAGAACACCGGAAAACCTGTTCAGCCTTAGGTCAACAGTATTGACTTAATTAAAAAATTCCGGGCCGATCCGGAGTGCAAAAATTGTATTTTTGCACTTGCGAAAAAAGCATTTTTCGCACTCCGGAAAGAACAGTATTGACTTAATTAAAAAGTTCCGGGCCGATCCGGAGTGCAAAAATTGTATTTTTGCACTTGCGAAAAAGCATTTTTCGCACTCCGGAAAGAACAGTATTGACTTAATTAAAAAGTTCCGGGCCGATCCGGAGTGCAAAAATTGTATTTTTGCACTTGCGAAAAAGCATTTTTCGCACTCCGGAAAGAACAGTATTGACTTAATTAAAAAGTTCCGGGCCGATCCGGAGTGCAAAAATTGTATTTTTGCACTTGCGAAAAAGCATTTTTCGCACTCCGGAAAGAACACCGGAAAACCTGTTCAGCCTTAAGTCAACAGTATTGACTTAATTAAAAAATTCCGGGCCGATCCGGAGTGCAAAAATTGTATTTTTGCACTTGCGAAAAAGCATTTTTCGCACTCCGGAAAGAACACCGGAAAACCTGTTCAGCCTTAAGTCAACAGTATTGACTTAATTAAAAAGTTCCGGGCCGATCCGGAGTGCAAAAATTGTATTTTTGCAATTGCGAAAAAGCATTTTTCGCACTCCGGAAAGAACAGTATTGACTTAATTAAAAAGTTCCGGGCCGATCCGGAGTGCAAAAATTGTATTTTTGCACTTGCGAAAAAGCATTTTTCGCACTCCGGAAAGAACAGTATTGACTTAATTAAAAAGTTCCGGGCCGATCCGGAGTGCAAAAATTGTATTTTTGCACTTGCGAAAAAGCATTTTTCGCACTCCGGAAAAAACAGTATTGACTTAATTAAAAAGTTCCGGGCCGATCCGGAGTGCAAAAATTGTATTTTTGCACTTGCGAAAAAGCATTTTTCGCACTCCGGAAAGAACACCGGAAAACCTGTTCAGCCTTAAGTCTGGGGCGTCTAAAAACAGCCTTTTTGGCTTAATTTTTTTAACTACAATTTGGACCTCTTCATGTAATCAATTATAGATTCATCTTGATAATATATAGTTTGATTGTTATTTTAACATATTTACCATACTATTATGTCAATATTAATAAAATTACGAGGATTATTATGAGTTCAAAGTCCAAATTGATAAAAAGCAGAGATAACTGGAAGAAAAAAGCGATTGAACGTGGCAAGAATGCACGTTATCATGAAAAAGAAAAGCGCCGTATTAAAAAAGAGCGTGATAAATACAAGAAAGATGCCGATGAAGCCAGAAAACAACTGGAAAAAGAACGTCAGAAAAATACTCAGCCTGTTCACAACAAAGAAGAACTTATCTATATTTGTTTGAAGCTTTTTATAGTTGCTCATATAAGTTTCCGAGCGGTACCGAGAGTTCTCAGAGTTCTTGCTGATTACTTGGGAATAACAAAAGTCCCATGTGTTCAGACAATTATTAACTGGGTCACCCGATTATCCGTAGCAAGACTCCGAAATGCCGTCCCGCTGCGCGGGGCTGAAATTAACAGCAATCCGTTTTCCAACGGCTTTGTTTATATAATAGATATCAGTATTGCCTTAGGAAAAGGTAAAATTCTTACTTTGCTGTCATTGAATGCTAACCATCATGATTTGAATGAAACCGCTCCTACTCTTAAAGATGTAAACTGCGTTGCTGTTTCAGTAGCAGTATCCTGGACTGGTGAGGCCATAGCTGATTTTTTGAAAAAAGTTATCGGTATCGGGGGAATGCCGGTAGCATATCTCAAAGACGGAGGAACAGACCTTGCCAAAGCTACCAGGCTTTTGGCGGAACAAGGCCTTCCCAGTGTCAGCATTGACGATATATCACACACTGTCGCTAATCTTTTAAAACATGAATATCAGAATCATCCGATGTTTGATATCTTTATCTCTGCGGTCGGTAAAGTTTCAAAAAAATTCAAACAGACTGTTCTTGCCTGTCTTGCACCTCCGAAGGTTTCAACAAAATCAAGATTTATGAACCTCCGCCGCCTGGTGAATTGGGCGGCTCAGTTGCTCAGACATTCTCCGAGAGGTCGTGCCCCAAAGGGATCCGTCCTTTCAAAGCTGCGAGCAGGCATTGATCAGATTCCGAGGTGCAGAAATTTTATAGAATGTTTTCTTCGCGACTCAGGTACTCTTTCAGAATGCCAGAAAATACTTAAAACTAAGGGGCTTAACCTGGAAACTTATGAAGAAAGTAAAAAGCTGCTTGAAGCCATTCCTCCGCGATCATCTGTGCGTACAGGTTTTACTAATTGGTTAGACAAACATATCATAATTGCCAAGGAGCTTAAATTAGAAAATATAGGAATGCCAATAACTTCTGATAATATAGAGTCTCTGTTCGCAGTTTCAAAGCAACATGGAACCGGAGAGATAAAAGACGCCAATCGCATAGCTCTGCGCATGCCCGCCATGTGTGGTGAACTGACCAGAGAAGATGCCCGAAGAGTCATGAATATCAGTCTCAGAGAGCAACAAGAATTTTCAGAGTCTTTATTTTCTTTAACCAAACAACGTCGTAAAATCCTGGCAAACCCTGGCAGTCTTGAAATACTCTCGGATAAAACAGCAGAAAATTCTGAGTTTATTCCGGAGTCCGAAAAACGAGCAAAAAAAATTATAAATATAAATATTTCAAGTAATTGTAAAAAAATAACCGGCCCCCTGACCGAGTTGGAAAATCGAGCTGAATCGCTCCCGGAAATTAAGATTTCAGAGGCGGCATGCGGATAAAGTTTTTTTAGGTCAGAGGGATGGTCCAAAAAGCAGTCAAGAAATCGGAGTGAATTTAGACGCCCCACCTTAAGTCAACAGTATTGACTTAGGAATGAGCATGAAATAATATGCCCATTTTGATTTTTATATGTTAAAAAATTGCGTAATCCTGTAAAGTGTATTTCAAAATCACTTTATCAAAAGGAGATTATTATGCAACCCTATTCCTTAGAAGTAGAAGAAATCATGCGGCGATACTATGAGAGTCTGAATGAAAAAGACCGCCGGCGATATGCCGGTATTGAAGCTTTGAAATTGGGACATGGCGGACAAAATTATATTGCCAAAGTCTTGGGTTGCAGCAGGCGGACTGTGCGCAAAGGAGCGATCGAAGTAAGCGGCCTGCCCGGACACATCGTAGCAAAACAAATTGGAAAATCTCCTGCTGAATCTTCTGAAATACGTAAAAAAGGTGGCGGACGCAAACAGTATCTGACTGAGCACCCTGAAATAGACGAGCAGTTTTTGAATGTGGTGCGTGAGCATACAGCAGGAGATCCGATGGATGAAAAGGTACGATGGACAAATCTGAGGGAGTGGGAAATCGCGGAGGCTCTGGAAAAAAAATACGGAGTAAAAGTGAGTCGTAACATTGTCCGTCAATTGCTCAAAAAGCATGACTATCGGTTGCGTAAAGCTCAGAAACGCAAACCTATGAAAAAAAACGTACCAGATCGCGACGCTCAGTTTGACAATATTTTGAAACTCAGATCAGAATACCGGAAGGCCGGTAATCCCGTTATCAGCATGGATACCAAGAAAAAAGAATATCTTGGAAATTTTTACAGGAAAGGCCGACTATATACGCTGGAGGAATTGCAAGTTTTCGATCATGATTTTACAAGTTTTGCCGAAGGTGTCATAATTCCGCATTGTTTTTATGACCTGCGACTCAATATCGGGTATGTTCAGGTGGGAACAAGTCATGATACCAGTGAATTTGCCTGTGACAGTTTCCGTCATTGGTGGTATGGTTACGGTTGCCGAATATATCCAAATGCCACGTCAGTTTTGATATTGTGCGATGGTGGCGGCAGCAACAGTTCCCGACATTACCTTTTCAAACAAGATTTACAAATTCTGGCGGATGAAATCGGGATTGAAATCCGAATCGCTCATTACCCGCCCTATTGTTCCAAATTTAATCCGATCGAACATCGCCTGTTTCCTCATATTACTCGTGCGTGTCAGGGAGTAATCTTTTCAAGTTTGGAGGTGGTGACTGATCTGATAGCCAAAACACATACCAAAAAAGGTTTAAAAGTCTTTGTCCATGTTATTGATAAAGTCTATGAAACCGGTCGAAAAGTTGCTGAAACTTTTAAATCAGAAATGCGAATTGTATTCGACAAAATTTTACCCAAATGGAATTATCGTGCAATTCCAATAAATTAAAATGGGAAAGTTATTTAATACCGATTCCTTAATTAAAAAATTCCGGGCCGATCCGGAGTGCAAAAATTGTATTTTTGCACTTGCGAAAAAGCATTTTTCGCACTCCGGAAAGAACACCGGAAAACCTGTTCAGCCTTAAGTCAACAGTATTGACTTAATTAAAAAATTCCGGGCCGATCCGGAGTGCAAAAATTGTATTTTTGCAATTACGAAAAAGCATTTTTCGCACTCCGGAAAGAACACCGGAAAACCTGTTCAGCCTTAAGTCAACAGTATTGACTTAATTAAAAAGTTCCGGGCCGATCCGGAGTGCAAAAATTGTATTTTTGCAATTGCGAAAAAGCATTTTTCGCACTCCGGAAAGAACAGTATTGACTTAATTAAAAAATTCCGGGCCGATCCGGAGTGCAAAAATTGTATTTTTGCAATTACGAAAAAGCATTTTTCGCACTCCGGAAAGAACACCGGAAAACCTGTTCAGCCTTAAGTCAACAGTATTGACTTAATTAAAAAATTCCGGGCCGATCCGGAGTGCAAAAATTGTATTTTTGCACTTGCGAAAAAGCATTTTTCGCACTCCGGAAAGAACACCGGAAAACCTGTTCAGCCTTAGGTCAACAGTATTGAGGGGACAGAGGCGGGGGCCGGGGTCAGGGTGCAGGGGCCGGAGTTTAGCAGAATCGCTACTCATTGAGCCTCTCGAAACGAGCAAACACCTAACACCTTCATAAGATGGATAAATTAATGAGAAGTCAGTTATTATTTCCCATACTCATTTTCATTGCAGTAACATGCCTTGTCAGCGGATGCACTGATGAACCTGAACAAAAAAATCAGGGCGTGAACACACTCATGCAAATGCTCATGGATTTGAGAAATGAAAATGTTCAACTGAGGAAAAATATGGCAAAAAAGGCAGAAAAATTCGGCAGTCTCACAGAGCAAATCACATTGTTAAGCACTGAAAACGCCCGTCTTAAAACAAATGTTGCAAAAACAAATATTCACTCGGTGGGGAATAAGTTTCTCCTGATTCTGGTATTTTTAATTGTATTGATTATTAATAACGCAGTCTGGTTCATCATCTATAGGAGAAAGCAATGACAGATATGTTATTCCGTATCTTAACGAAAATGTTCCTGAGATTTGTCCTTCCGATCATACTCATCATTATAGGCTCAATATTTGCTTTCAATCTCATTAGTTATAATATTTCCAATACATCAGCTCACACCACCCTGGATGGTCTGCTGAACAATCTGGTTCATTCCATAGAAAAAAATTCAGGTGAAAAAGTGTCAATTGTAAAAGAATATGAAAAAAGAATCTATGACATGATGCTTTCTGATCTGCAAAATGACAAAACAATGTTTTACATATTAATGGTAGCCATCTCACTTATTTTTTTGGTCATTTTTATGAACCTTATTAAAATATTAACGGCTTTAAATCCGAGCATTCTTATCTTTCCCGAACGGTATGAGGTTGTTCCGAAGGAGGAAGCCGAGGCAATGAAAGTGCTTAAAAAAGTTATCGGACAGGAACAATTAATGAAGGAAAATGTCATGCGGTTACTGGATCACAGAAAACAGAAACGCAGTTCAAGGGCATAGCGTTTCGGGAATGCGCCAATTACAGTTTGGCAAATATTTTCAGCGAAAATACTTGCCAAATTGTAAGTTTGGCACTCCTTGTTTATGTGGGGGGGCAATTAATCAGGAACTCTTCCTTGGAAATAGTTTATCACCACATTGACGACCAGACTGATACTCATCAGAATCATTCCGAGGGCCACGGCCAGAACAAATTCTCCTTTGTCATATTCCAGTGCCATTGCAGTTGTCATGGTTCGGGTAAAGCCCTTGGCATTTCCGCCCAGCATCATGCTGATCCCTATCTCCGAGATTACCCGCCCGAATCCCCCGACAATGGCGGAGACGATTCCGAAACGGGCTTCATGTAAAAGTACCAGTGCTGTCTGCACCTGATTCGCTCCGAGGGTCATGGCGGTCTTTCTGTAGCGGCTGTCAATGCGGCTGATGGCCGAGATGGTGAACGTGGTCACTATGGGAATGATCAGGATGATCTGTCCGATGATAATGGCCTTCTGGGTGTAAAGCAAATCAAAGTCCCCGAGTATTCCTCTTCTGGAAATGAACGCGTAGGTGAAAAGACCAATGACCACCGTGGGCAGCGCCAGCATGGTGTTCAATATGGTGATCACGGCTCTCCTGGCCTTAAACTGACTTACGGAAATGAAAAACCCCAGGGGAACCCCCGCGAGAGAAGCGATCAGAGTGGAGGACAGACTTACTCTGAGAGAAACAACAACAATATTGAACAGATCAGGATCAAAAGACTTCAGAAGCGTCAATGCTGATAAAAAGCTGTCTGTAAAAAAATTCATGGCTCAGTTGATTTATATTTTTGTTGTTTCAGGACCGATCAGCAGGGCAAGAGAAACCAGACTCACCAACCCCCATATGGCATCCCCTGCAAAACAGGCTTCAATGGAACGATCAAAAAGAACGGAAATTCTGGGTTCAAATTCCTCATCACCTTCCCAGAGAAGATAATACAGAGGAACCCTGGGAAAAGGCAGCAACATATATGCAACATCTGCCATATCTGCGGGCCTGCCTTTCAGATATTCCGCTGCTTTTCTGAATCCGTCCGGGTCATTCCCGTAACGCTCCAAAAGAGGAGCAGTTTTAAGTTCATGAGGCCCCTGAAAAAAATGAGCTTCTCTGAGGTCTTTGGCACCCACGATATCCTTTCCAAAGGGATAAAGAGAATTCACATGATTCAGATAGACCAGTGTGATCAGTTCAAGGAGGGGATCATCTGTCTTTTCCCACTGTCCCCTGTTCAGACGTTTCAGACAGCGGCTTCCAATATCCACCCGCACGTTTTCATGCAAAAAACGAAAAACCAGTCCTCCGGAAGGATGCGGGTCCGCGAGAGTAAAATTACAGAGTTTGTTTACATCTCTTTGTTGCAGTTTATCCCAGAACTCCGGGGGGACAGTGATCCGGACTTTGTTGTGGTCTAAAGCCGGGGGTCTCTGCTCACGCCGTCTTTTCTGCATTTCCAGAAATCCCTGACCAAAAGGATAAAGCCCCATCAAGAAGTTATCACAGGGAAATGAATCACAGTCTCTCATACAATACTCAAAATTGTTCATACATGCGCAGGACAGAACAGCGCAGGAAGCGCCGAAAATTTTTTCCTGAGCCTCAATTTTCATACGGGCTTCCAGGCTCTTTCCTGATCCGCAGCCAGAACATACCTCCAGAAGTTTTAATTTGCAAACATCACAATTGATTCCACAGGCTCCGGTTGGCATGGTGTCACCTCCTTGTCAGTTGTCAGTTGTCTGATTCTGACGAATTTTATTGACGGTTATATTCTGTTTCCGAAAGTACAGGGAAGCGGGATAAGAAAAGGAAAGCGCGCTTTCCCGTCTTTTTCCGAAAGTACGGGAAAATCGGTTAAGAAAAGAAAAATACGCTTTCCCCTTCTTATCTTTCGTGCCTGTACTTTTTACACAACTGTCATTTTTTCACCTGCCAGGTGAGATACTGTTCCCTCATAACCTCCTGATGGATGATAGCTAAATTAATTATATATTCATGTTGTTATTCAGCCATCAGATAGATAGCTCCGATTTCAAACCCCTCTTCAGGCGTACCATGATCAGAGCCGTTATGAAAAAAAGTCGGTTCGTATTTCTCTTTGCTATATGTGTAAAACGCCACACTCCATCTGTCTTCTGAAAAATGACGAAGTCTGCAAAGATGTGTGGGCGTGTTTCGAACCCTTTCAATATACTGCTCACGAGTTTCCGGGTACCCGGGCGGTGGAAAACCATCCGGCACATGGGGTTCCATATATGCGTCAATATAGCAGAACTGTTTCCGAAAACGTATCTCAAGACGCGTATATCTGCCAGCATAATGTTTTTCAGCATAAGCCAAAATTCGTTTTCTGGTACTTTCTTTTGTTTTTTCCGGAATTTTCACTCCTCCCGCGTGAGGATCATAAACCCATGGCATAATATTAATTTCCTCTCTTCTGATTAAGCTGTTGGTAAAAAAGAAACCCGGCTTTCGTGACAGCGGAGAAACCCGGCTTTCGGACAGCGGAGAAACCCGGCTTTTTTTCCGGACAAAGTGTCTCCCCGGCCCGGAAAAGCCGGGTTTCTTCCCCGTCCGTCCTGTCTGCCCCGCGGGCCTGAAAACCTTTTCGATCTGGTGATTCTATGTAAACAGATGTGCTGGCCCCGGGTTAATGACTCTGTTTTTCGGACCGCATATCTTTTGCCAGTTTTTTTATTTTGCTGATTTCCAGTCCTGTGAACAAGGCGATCTGTTCCGCTGTCAGCACTCCGGAACTCAGCATTTTTATCGCTGTCTCTTCCAAAGCCTCAGTTCGGCCTTTTTCCATTCCTTTTTCCATTCCTACTTCTTCAACAGACTGTAACATTTTTACCTCCTGATAAATCGGGTTTGTCCGAATAATTTCCTGAAACTGCTTTTCCTCCTCGCTGTTCAGTCTGATACTCGATGATCAGGTTCATTTCTGTCATTCCGTTCGACGACTCGACTGAGCTTGCCGAAGTATGATCTCGCCGAAGTATGAACTCACGCCGAAGCCTGCAAAAGCAGGAATCCGAAGCTTTCGGAAGCGCCGCATCAGCCAAAAACTCCTCCGGAATCCCGGGTATCCCCTTCACCGTCCCGGCCTTGATCATGGGGCATTTTTTCTTAGAATAATAATAAGAAGCTGCCGGTGCGTTCCCAAACTGTCGTTTCTGCGGATTTGTCACTGACTTATTTCAGTTCTGCTGACCTGGGCTTAATGACTCTGTTTTTCGGACTGTATATCTTTTGCCAGTTTTTTTATTTTGCTGATTTCCAGTCCTGTGAACAAGGCGATCTGTTCCGCTGTCAGCACTCCGGAACTCAGCATTTTTATAGCGGTTTCTTCCAGAGCCTCAGTTCGGCCTTTTTCAACCCCTATCTCAACCCCTTCCTCAATTCCTACTTCTCTGACAGACTGTAACATTTTTACCTCCTGATAAATCGGGTTTGTCCGAATAATTTCCTGAAACTGCTTTTCCTCCTCGCTGTTCAGTCTGATACTCTCCTGAATCAGCGAATAAAGCGTGGCCCGTTTCCTCCCCTCCGGAATCCCGGCTATCCCCTTCACCGCTCTGGCTTTGATCATGGGGCGTTCTTTCTTAGGATAATCCGTGAGGGGCAGATATGCGGCAGCCAGAGGGTTTTCTCCGATCTTTTTCTCAAAATCCTCCGCCTTGTGCGTTTTCAGCTTAATCAGACGGTATGTAAATTCATTTATGGGATATCGGCCCAGGGAAAGCGAAAATTTGTCTTTCACAGGTTTTCGCCATTTTGCAGGATCGGTGAACATGGCAATGGGAAAGATCAGTTTTTCATGCCTGAAATAAATCCCGCAAAAATAGTGAAACATGCGTTTTTCAAAATCTGTTTCCCGCCCGCTCTGCTGTTCCCAGTGAATCAGTATCCACTCCGGTTTTCCGTTCAGATGTATCTGAAGCAGTATCAGGGCATCCGTGATTTCATAATGATCCTCTTCTGTTTTTTCATCTTCGGATTCTCCGGCCAGAAGCGCGATCAGTTCCTTGTCCAGAAATATCGCTGTTTCGAATTGCATGATCTTCGCAAGATCAGGAAAGAACAGTTCAAAATATTCCTTCAGGAAAAGTGTCAGTGTCTCCTTATGACGAATATCGAATTTGTTGGATGCTTTTTTCTTTTTCTTCAAGATGTCTCCTCTGTTTCAAATGTTCTGCCCGCTTGTTTTTCAGATAGAATATTGCCGGCGCATTCCAAAAATGCTGTGCTGATGGAAAATTGTTGAAAATCATTTTTTCATTGTCTGAACCGCTGATTGCACTGACTATAATTTTAATATATCAGGAAATGATTCGGTAAGCAAATGAATTTTATCATCGGAAAATGGAACCATCCGAATTTTCTTTGTTTTTTTGTGCGTCTGCGGCGTTCACTGATTTGCGGATGATGTGAAATAAAAGCAGGACAGATGAACTCACACAAACCCGGTGATGAATCAGGCAGACTCCCCTCAAAATTCGATATCAAGATCACTCGCCAGCTCAAATGAAAGGCTGTTCAGGTGCCGGAATATCCCCTCAGATACTGTGATTGTGGTGACACTCATCTTTTTTTGACCCGAGACAGAATATGCCGGGCTTATTTTTTTCTGTATTTGATATTCAGAATATCACTTCATTCTCTTTTTGTCAAAGCCATAATTTGTCTTGTTTCAAATCATCCCCCTGGCTCCAAGCCGCCACCGGACACGCGCCATGGTCAGCGGAACAATTTCCCCGGACACACCGGCCTGCCTTCGCAACACCCGGACCGCCTCCTTTAAGGTCGCTCCGGAACCAATATAATCATCCAAAAGCAGCACCCCGTGTCCGGAGATGTTCGGAAGCTGATGCGTGATGTGCATTTTGTCCCTGACGTTCTCCCTTCGCTGGTCGTTATTGAGCAATTCTCCCTGGCGATGCGCGGGCATCTCTTTCCAGGAAAGCAGGTCAAAATAAACAGGAATGCCGATCATTCGGGATGCCGCATTACCGGTAAATTCCCGTTGCATCCAGGTTCTTGAGGGAAGCAGAACCACGGCCCCGAACTCATGACGTTTCCTCAGAAACTCCAGTTTTCTGAGGAGCAGTTTTTCAAGATCAGGAGGTAACTGAGGAAAGCTTTTTCCTTTGCTGTTTTCAGCCCGCTGGCGCATGAATTGGACAAACAGCGGTGCCCGAAGGTCTCCGTTCAGCAAAGAAAAACCTTGTGACATCTTCGGGATTTTTGTCGCGGAAATAGGCACATCTCGTTCAGCCAACCATCGGGCCGCATCTCCTGTGAAGGAAGCTGCGAAATCCGAGGGAAACACATCCGGACGACACTGGCTGCACCGGCCGCAGGGTTCCGCGTGATCATCTCCCAGGGCCACTCTGAGCGACTGCATCAGACAACCGGCTTCTCCCCGTCCATAGTTAAGCATGGATTCCAGCTCCGTCTTGCGCACGCTATTCTGGTTTGTGTAGCGGGTGAGATCAGGTGCAGTTTTTTTCTCTGTGCGGCAATAGACCTGTTTCCGGCTGACCAGCTTTTTTTTGATCAGTCCCTGCTCCGTGAGTTCTGCCAGAATCAAATTCACCCGCGTGGGATGAAGGCCAGTTCTGACTTTCACGGCAAAGAGGCCCGGGAGGGCATTTTTCTCATCAGGCCGGATATTCGCATACACGGTGCGGAAATCCTCCAGGCTGGGCAGGGCCGACCGGATAAAGTGATCCTGAATGCGCCGGTCCCTTTCATCAAACAGGAGAATTCCCCGGGCAGGAAGACCGTCTCTGCCAGCCCTGCCCACTTCCTGATAATACGCGGTAACAGAACCTGGAATGTCTGTATGAACGATAAAACGAATATCAGGCTTGTCAATGCCCATTCCCAGAGCATTGGTGGCCGCAATGGCCTTGCGGGTTCCCTCCATGAATGCCTGTTGTAACTCACGTTTCCGTTCCGAATCATATCCCGCATGATAGGAAACAACATCCAGATTTTTCTCTGTAAGGTATTCGCTGATGACCTCAGTTCCTTCTCTGGTGGCGCAATAAAGAATACCGGCGCCTTCTGCCTCCCGGACAAGCTTTTCCAAGACTTCGAGTTTCTGAGCGGTTCCCTGTACCGGTATCACCCAAAGGCTGATATTGGGGCGGTCCATGCCTGTCCGAAGGATTTTCAGAGGATTGCCTGCGGGATCTGTCAGCTGACGGGCAATATCCGCTTCTGTGCGCTGATTTGCCGTGGCTGTGAGGCCCAGGACCCGGAGATGAGGGGTCTTTTCCTCAAAACTGCGGACCGCGTTCACGATCTGACGATAGGAAGGGCGGAAATCATGGCCCCAGGTGGAGATGCAATGGGCCTCATCCACCACCAGGAGGCCCACATTCAGCCCAAGGAGAAATTCGTAGGTTTCCAGATTGTCCAGCTTTTCAGGGGCCACAAAGAGGATTCGAATGCGGCCCTGAGACGCGGAACGCTGGGCCGCGGCGTTTTCCTCAGCGGTCTGATCAGAATTAATGCTGGCGGCCGGGATGCCGAAGCGTTCGTTCAAATGCCGGATCTGATCCCGCATCAGCGCCAGCAGCGGAGAAATCACCAGGGTCAGTCCGTCCGTCCACAAAGACGGCAACTGATACAGCAAAGATTTTCCATATCCTGTGGGCTGAATGCATAACACCCGACGATCTTCCATCAGGGTTCGGATGGCCGCTTTCTGGCCGGGCCGGAAGGCATCAAAACCGAAATATTTTCGAAGGTCTTGTTCCATATTGATTTTGGAGAGGTCTTTCATTTGATTTTTCCTTCAGCAGGATGCGCAGGTGACTGCTCACGCTTGCATCTTCGCAGATATCTGATTATAAAGGATTTAGGGGAGGGCTTGGTCGGCTCCCCTAACTCTCTGTGTAAAGGACAAAAAGAAAATGTAGGGTGGGTTTCGCTTCGCTGCACCCACCCTACTTTTTTACATTTCGGGCAGATTATTTTTTGGGAATTTCCTTAAACTTCCGCAACAGATTCTTTGAGCTTCCGCGGGGCGGGCCGAAAAACAGGCAGGCTGGTCAGACAAATGGAGAGCAATACCAGGGTTCCCCCGCCAATCTGAATGCGCGTGAGCTTTTCTCCGAGCAATACCCATGCCCCCAGAGCCGTCACCACGGGAATGCAATTGATAAATAACGATGCCCGAGATGCGGATATCCGTGTGAGCGCGTAATTGTAACACATAAACGCGGCCACGGTGGCGAACACCGTGAGATAAACAACCGCTGTCAGGGAACGTCCGCTGATTGCTGACCAGTTTATCCCCGGGAGTTCCCATAAAAAAGCCGGGGCATAGAAAAACGCCCCGTAAATAATCTGCAATCCTGTAATCTCAAGGGCAGTGTGATTTCGTCCCAAATCTCTGGCACAAATGATATAAAAGGCCGCGGAAATCACTGCTCCGAATATCAGAATATCTCCGACCAGGGAACCACCCCATCCCCAACGGAACTGCGGATCTCCCACCACCAAAATTGAAATGCCCGCAAGAGAGATGCCGATCCCCAGGAAACTCAGCATACTCGTGCGTTCGCCAAGCAGCAATGATGCCAACACAGTTACCGCCAAGGGAATCGTGGCAATAATCAAAGCAGCTTTGGGCGCGGTGGTGTGCTGCAAGCCAATGGTTTCAAAGATGAAATAAAGCCCGGGTTCAAACATCGCTGTAAGCAGCAGTTTGCCATGCTCTCTTAGCGTGAACAAAGGAAATCCGAACCGCATCATCAGAGCCAAAAACAGACACGCGGCCAGCCCAAAACGGATAAAGATCAATGTAAATGTGGGAAGGCTCTCAAGCGCGACTTTTGTCGCCACAAATGACAGCCCCCAAAAAATCACGGTCACGGTCAGGGCCAGATACGTGATAACCTGATTGTTCTGATTCATATCATACACCTTTCTTATTTTTTCAAAGCTGCTGCCCATGTTCGACAGATGCTCAGATATTCAGATATTTTTCTTTCCAATATCTCCCGGCAATACACAACGCGGATATTGTTCCCACGGATTCAATCAGTTCGGGCAAAGATATTTGCCGGTTAAACTCGCCAAGATGCGGCCCGCTTTGAATAACAATTTCCTCGGCCCCTTTTCGAAATTTTTTTATTTCCTCATCCGAAAACCCCCTGACTTCCAGGAACCGTCTGAATTCCTTAGCGGTCATGGCATTCTGATCCGCAACCCTTAATATCTCTTCCATATGGCGATCCACCCCCATTTCTTCAATCATCCGGGAGGTAAGCACATCCAGATCAAAAGGCATTTCACCGCTGAAATCCGTTCCGGTGAATCCCTGATAGTAATGCAGGAACACTCCGCGAATACTCTCCCTGAGAACGTGTTCGTCAAAAAGTGACCTCGCGTCCACAGGCTCGCCCTCAGCATCAAAGCCGACCTTGTCTTTGTCTTTATTGCGGAAATAACTCCCGATCACCAGCAACAGGCTCAGAACATGGTTGCCGATATGACGATAAAGGGTCCGGTCTGATACGCCTCTGAAAGTGACCAGGTGTTCAAAATCCCTGATACCTGTGGGACCCAGATTCGGATAAGCGCAGGATTCAAGCCATCGGTCAAGTCTTCCTGCCCGGAACCATTCATAAAGCCCCTGATCTCTTCTCCGTGTCCGCTGAACCCGGTTATGAAAGAGCGGAATGGGGGCTGAATGGATAATCCCCAGTGCGGTCAGTTTTCCCAGCAGCCACGCGTTTCTGAACATCACTTCCCTGAACTCCGTGTCCCCGGGCCGTGTCTCCGGCACGGAATCATTGGGATAGGTGAAGTAATCCTTATCCGCGATAAAGCCGATGGCATATCTTTCAGGGTGAAGGTTCTTATTTCCGGCTGTTGCTGAAGGAATCCCCTTCAAACTGAACAGATAGGTGTTCTTAATTTTTATGGCCGCGGGGATATTAAATCTCGGAGGAAAAGAATATTCTCCTGATGCAAGATGTTCCATCCAAAGCGCTTCTCTGACCAGGGCATTCGGCGAATCATCGGATCTGGCGAATTTGAACACCAGCAGCCCGTTGTTCCGGGCAAGACCGGCAACAAAACTCCTTCCGATAAATTCAGGCGGCGAAGCAATCTCAAACCCTTTTTCATCCAAAACTTTCTGCCAGGACACGCGGGGAACATTTTTTATCGGAATGTCTTTAAGTTCAGGGCCGTGAACTGAAAAGGGAAGGCTTCCCAGAGATTCGGCCGCCACTCGGTGCGAATCCCCGCCGGTTGTATTCAGAATATTTTTCAGTGCGGAGAATGCCAGTTCGGCGATGTCTCTGTCATGGGAACGGACAATAAGGGAACTTAGCGTTTCAGCCGCCTGCCTGAACAAAAAAAAGCTCCGTCTCTGATGAGAAATCTTTGATTTTTTTATGAGCCTTTCCAGTGTGAGAATGGTCTCCGGTTCTATGATATCCGGGTCTGTTTCGGAAAGTGAATATAAATAGCTGACAGCAAAGTATTTTGATGTGAAATCAGAGGTGCTGTCGTTTATCGTGTCCTCTGAACGCATTCTTTGTTTTTTTAAATAAATGTCCTTCATAAGTCTTTGTATGAAAAAGGTGTTAGGTGTTAGGTGTTAGGTGTTAAGTGTTAGGTGTTAGGTGTCAGGTGTTAAGTGTTAAGTGTTAAGTGTTAGGTGTTAGGTGTTAGGTGTTAGGTGTTACTCGATAATCAAGTTTTTTTGATACAATCCGGACGGAAAGCCTGTCATTCCTGCGAAAGCAGGAATCCGTTCCGGGCCGATGCCGCGGTTCCGGGAGCCGTGGATTCCTGCTTTCGCAGGAATGACAGAAAAAAACTTGATCATCGAGTGTTAGGTGTTACTCGATAATCAAGTTTTTTTGATACAATCCGGACGGAAAGCCTGTCATTCCTGCGAAAGCAGGAATCCGTTCCGGGCCGAGGCCGCGGTTCCGGGAGCCGTGGATTCCTGCTTTCGCAGGAATGACAGAAAAAAACTTGATCATCGAGTGTTAATTACCTAACCATAAGTTTTCGATATATTCCCGGAGAAGAAACCCGGCTTTTTCCGGAAGGGTCCTCGGCCTGTGATGGAAAAACCCGGGTTTCTCCGCTGTTCGCAAAAAAAAGATATATAAAAAACTTTTGATCAGCTACTTATCAGAGAATGTCTCTGCGGAACTGAAAAAAAGGTCCGCATATTTGACTATGCCAGGGTCAGCTTTTCAATAATTTCGATATGTTCCGGGTACATGGCAATTAATTCATATCTGTCTGCCATTTCAAAGTCATGAAAGTCAAACCCCGGGGCAACGGTACATCCGACCAAAGAATATGCGTCGGAAATGTCAACTGTGGCACCGAACCAGCACCCGTTTTCAACGACGGCCTGAAACACTTCGCCATTATCCAAATCACGGCCAAGTCGTATCTGCTTATATTGCCCGTGAGGATCAATCATATGAATGGTCATGGCACTGCCATCATAAAAGTGCCATAATTCATCTGATTTAATGCGATGAAGATGCGAAACCTGATCTCCTCTGAGCAGGAAGTAAATGGCCGTGGAGAACGACCGTTGCCCGTCAAACCTTTTTGGCAGGGCATTCCCGGCAACAGATTCGTGTGAACGGTGTGTTTCCCTGAAGTATCCGCCCTCAGGATGCTTCACTAATTTCAGTTTACGGATCCAGTAATCAGAATTTTTCATCAGAAACCCTCCGGATACACCCGCGGCCGGATACACCTGATATTTCATGAATCAGGGCATAAGGCAGCAGATGCTGAAAATAAATTGACTGTAAACAAAATAGCGCGGTATATTTGTTTTGCAAGGGGAAAATCCTGCTCTGACTTATTTTTTCCTACACTTAATTTGTCTTAAATGCAAGGCATTGTTTTAAAGCAGGGACACATCATTCGGATATCCGTCTGGCAGACGATATGGAAGAAATGCCGAGGCACGGCTGAAATGACTTTCATATTTTTTTGTTCCTTGCTTTCATTGTCAAATCAGTTTAAAATAATCAACTGGCGCAAAGAGGAGCAAGTATCAGCAGATGGATATGGATTTTCCATCTGCTGAATATGACAAAACCTGATGAACTGAGATCGTCAGTCTGATCAGGGGATCAAACCAATTGTTCGTAAAGGAAAAATATAATGGTAAATTTTTCAGGAACCACGCTTCCGGAACCTGGTCAGCTCGTGGATGTCCGCAGCCGAAATTTTATCGTCACCGAGGTTCACGTTCCTTGTTTTCCACCGGATCTGTCCGCACAAGGTCTGAAAAAGCCCATGCACCTGGTATCGCTTTCCTCTGTGGAAGATGATGCCCTGGGGGATGAACTTCAGGTGCTTTGGGAGATAGAACCCGGAACCCGTATTTTTGAAAAACCTGCGTTGCCATCTCCGAATGGCTTTGATGATCCCCCGCGGCTGGATGCTTTTTTGGATTCGGTCCGATGGGGGGCGGTTTCTTCTGCTGATATTCAGTCCCTGCAGTCCCCTTTTCGCAGCGGCATAGATATTGAAGATTATCAATTGGATCCGGTTGTCCGTGCCCTGAGAATGCCGCGGGTGAATCTCCTGATTGCAGATGATGTGGGACTTGGCAAAACCATTGAGGCGGGTCTGGTGATTCAGGAGCTGATTCTCCGCCACAGGGCCAGAACCGTTCTGGTGATCTGTCCGGCTTCCTTACAAGTCCAGTGGCAGGAACAGATGCGGGACAAATTCGGGCTGGAATTCCGTATTATTGACAGCAGGATGATGAAACAACTGCGGCGTGAGCGGGGGCTGCATGTAAACCCCTGGAATCACTTCCCCCGGCTCATCACCTCCATAGACTTTCTCAAGCGTGACCGTCCCATGCGCCTGTTCCGGGAACTGTTGCCTGCCCATGGAAAATCCACGTATCCCCGGCGTTTTGATATGCTCATTGTGGATGAGGCCCATAATGTGGCCCCGTCCGGGGCGGGGAATTATGCGATTCCTTCTTTGCGCACAAAGACCATTCTGACCCTTGCCCCGCATTTTGAACATAAGCTCTTTCTCACGGCAACGCCCCATAACGGGTATCCGGAAAGCTTTTCCGCCCTTTTGGAACTTTTGGATAACCAGCGCTTTGCCAGGGCAGTCAGGCCCACACCTGATCAACTTGCGGCCGTGATGGTGCGCCGTCTGAAAACAGAACTTTTTTCATGGGACGGGACCTCCCGCTTTCCAACCCGTGTCATTGAACCCCTTGAGGTGGATTATGGCAAAACCGAACAGACAGCGCATCAGAAATTAAGAGAATACACGGAATTACGCAGGCAAAGCATTTCAGACGGTTCTGAAAAATATGCCACGGAATTTGTCCTCAAGCTGCTGAAAAAAAGACTGTTCAGCTCACCTGCCGCATTCCTGTCCACATTGGAACAGCATATAAAGACCCTTCGCAATTCAGGACAGAAGAAACGGTCGGTTACAAAACGTCCCTCTTTGGACATTCTGCGCAAACGTCTTGAAGCAATCGAGGAGGATTTTGCCGATGATGATGTGTATGAAAACGGAACCATTGAAGCTGTTGAGAATGCCACTTCGGTTCTCCGTGATCTGCGTCCCGAGGAGGAGAAGCTTCTGACCGAACTGAAAACCTATGCTGAAAAAGCTTCTGCCATTCGGGATTCCAAAGCAGACACTCTTATCAGATGGCTGAATGAAACTTTGCGCCCCAATGGGAAATGGAACAATGAGCGCGTGCTGATTTTTACGGAATATCGCACCACTCAGAAATGGCTGCATGACATACTTGTGAGAGAAAATTTTGCCCGCAATGACCGGCTCATGCTCATTTACGGCGGCATGGATACCAAAGACCGGGAACAGGTGAAAGCCGCGTTTCAGACAACGCCTGAGAAATCTTCGGTGCGGATTCTTCTGGCAACAGACGCGGCTTCCGAAGGGCTGGATTTGCAAAATTACTGTCATCGCCTGATTCATTATGAAATCCCCTGGAACCCCAACCGGCTGGAACAGAGAAACGGCAGGCTGGACCGCCACGGACAAAAATCATCTGAGGTGCTGATTCATCATTTTGTCACAAAGGGGTTTGAGAGGGATGCTCATGATAAAACGGTTTCTCCGGGAGAGCTGAAAGGGGACCTTGAATTTTTAATGCGGGCGGTGATCAAGGTGAATCAGATTCGGGAGGATTTGGGCAAAGTCGGCCCGGTCATTGCCACTCAGGTTGAGCAGGCCATGCTGGGAAAGCGAACCCGGCTGGACACCCGGGACGCGGAAGCGGCAGCGGGAGCGCCTCGGAAGCAACTGCGCTTTGAACGTGATCTGCGACATCAGATTGGCAAACTCCATGAGCAGTTGCAGGAATCAAGACGTGAACTCAGGGTGTCACCTGAAAATGTTCATGCGGTGGTATCCGCGGCCCTGGCACTTGCAAATCAGCCGCCTCTTGAGGAAACCAAACTTCCGGGAATATATCCGGATCCCGCAGGTCAGCGAACTTCCTCTCCTGTATATATCCTGCCTGTTCTCCAAGGAAGCTGGGCGAGATGCTCGGAAGGCATTGCCCATCCCCACACCGGAGAAATCAGACCGGTCACATTTGATCATTCTGTGGCACAGGGCAGGGATGACGTGGTCCTGATTCATCTGAATCACCGGCTGGTTCAGATGGCCACCCGGCTTTTGCGTGCGGAAATATGGTCTTCGGATTCAGAGCAATATCTGAACCGGGTCACCGCGAGACAGGTTCCGGATAGTGTTCTTGACACGCCCGGTGTCATTGCTTATGGGCGTCTGGTGGTCCTTGGCGGGGTTCATCACCGTCTGCATGAGGAAATCATCACTGCCGGGGGAACCATCCGGGAGGGACGTTTTAAACGCCTGAATGTGACACAGGTTCAGAAAGCCTTAAAAGCCGCGCTGCCGGTTCGGGCTTCGCAAAAGATTGAAAAACGACTGAACAAGTTATGGGCAACAATTGAAAAGCCCCTTTTCCAGTCCCTTGAAGCACGGATGCGGGATCGGACCAAAAATCTTCAGAAATTTTTGGATGACCGGGAAAGCAGAGAAGTTCGGGATATGACAGAAATTTTAAGCCAGTTGGCGGAAAATATCGCGAACGAACTGAAAACCGAAGCGCCTCAGCAGCTTTCATTATGGTCAGATCCGGAACGGGAACAGTTCGAAAAAAACCGGGACAGTCTGCAAGTCCGTCTGGAGGAAATCCCCTATGAAATTGAACGGGAGACAAACGCGGTTCATAAAAAATACGAAAATCCCACCCCGCGGCTGTTTCCTGTGGCAGTGACGTTTCTGATTCCCAACAAACTTGCTGAAAAATGATTTTTGAGTTTTTCTTTTTGTCATTCCTGCTTTCGCAGGAATGACAGTTTTTTTGCCGGACGGGGTTGCAAACCCTGTCCGGCAACGACAGCTCCGCCATTCTGAACAGGATGTCATATTCTGTTCCCAAAAGTACAGGGATCATTTCATAATTTCACAAAAAATCCCTTGATCATCACCAATCCTTGCAGATATAAGAAAAGGATGATCATAAAAAAAATCCCTGCTTATAAACAATCCTTGCAGATATAGAAAGACATTTTTTGAGGAGAACGACAATGCAAATTCCAGCCGAACAATTTAAAGAAAGATGTATGGAACTGATAGAAAATATTCAGAAGAACCCGGAAGACATCACCATTACCCACAGCGGCAGACCTGTTGCCCATCTGATCCCTTTTTTGGGAAAAAAAGAGCGCACACAGGAAATTTTTGGATTTTTAAAAGGGATGGTTGAAATTCGGGAGGATATTATAAAACCGCTTGAAGAGAAATGGAAAGCCGATGAATAATCCCCTTATTTTGTTAGACACCCATGTTTGGATTTGGCTGATGAACGGTGATAAGACATTAGGTTCCTCTGTCTGCCTGGAAGCGATCAACAACGCGGCGGCAAACGGGAATATTCGTATTTCTGCGATTTCGATCTGGGAAATTGGCATGTTGGAAGCGAAAGGGAGAATTTCTTTTTCAGGAGATGTTCTGACATGGGTTGAACAGGCACTGACAGCTCCGGGTGTCCGATTAGCTCCGATCACTCCGAAAATAGCAATAGAAAGCAGCCGATTACCCGGAGATTTTCACGGAGATCCTGCTGACCGCATTATCGTCGCGGCTACGCGTGAACTCGGAGCAACCCTGATAACTCGGGACAGAAAGATTATTGAATATGGCCAGGCAGGTTATGTCAGGACGTTGAGAGCCTGACATATATTTTTCTGGTCCGCATATATTTCAGACTGATTTCATGGTGATAATATCATTTCATAAAAGCCCCCATGATTATCAAAAATCCTTGCAGATATAAGAAAAGGATGATCATAAAAAAAATCCCTGCTTATAAACAATCCTTGCACATATAAGCAGGGGGAACCATGAGAAGAAATAAAAGGGAGCAATTCAGTCCCGGAGGGACCACTGAGAATAACCCGGCAATTCATTGCCGGGGTGGGATGTTAATTTTAAAAGAAAGGTTTGACAATGGCACGGCTGATTGGCGTTATGGCAGGGATTTCTGTCCGATACAGAAAGGAGGTGGCAGCATGATCGCATCTCAGATTCAGGTTTCAGCACGGGTATCACCGGAGACCAAGAGAATGATGGATGAATATGTTCAGGCCAAAGGGGAAAAAGAGACAGTTCTGATTGAGACGGCTCTGCTCCATCATTTGCAGGCTCTCAGAGAATTGCCGGAGGATGTGGTCATTCCACCCCGCATCCTGGTATCTGAAGACTCCGGCATTCACACATCCGAAAAAATCAGCCACAAAGACACAAAGACACAAAGGAGGCACAAAGAGACTTCGTGAGACTTCGCGCCTTCGTGGCAAAAAAAACGGATGTGTCCCGCCTTTTATCCAAAAAAATCAGCCACAAAGACACAAAGGAAGCACAAAGAGACTTTGTGAGACTTTGTGAGACTTTGCGCCTTCGTGCCTTCGTGGCAAAAAAACGGATGCGTCCCGCCTTTTACACATAAAACCTGTTCCTGTGTAAAAGCCGGGGCACACCCGCAAATATGCCGCCCTTACAGGGCCTGGTCGGCCCTCCCCTAAATCCGTTATAATCAGGAAAGTTTTTATACTGATGATCGGAAAAAGGGAGAATTTTTATACTGTCTTGAAAAAGAGAGTCTGAATCAGAACCCGAACTGTGATGAAATCGAATCCCCATACGTTCTTAACCATAATCCATGCAGATAGATACACCAATAAAAAAAGGCGCGGCCGCGGATCTTTCTACAGAGGATTTTATCAAACAATTTCCGGATGCCTTTCAAAAGGAAAATGCAGGACCCGGACTTTTTCGGAAGGATAAATAATGTCAATTGCACGTCATCATATTGAATGGATACAACTTATCGAGGTTTCAGGGCCTTTCCTGTCCCTGCCGGTGCTGATGCGTATTTTTCCGCAGGGCCTGGAAACTCATGATTCTGAACATTTTCGCTATGTGAAAGCCGCGTTTGAAGAATGGCAGGATAATCAGCAGGGGCTTTGTCCTGATCCTGCCCTCCATGAGGAATGGATCCGGTTTGTCATCACAGAAACCCTGGCCTGGGGAGAGGAACAACTTGAAGAGGAGCTGCTGATAAGGGGCAAAGATTTACCGTCTGATCTTTATGTGCGGACGCGGGAAAATGACATGCCGCTGCCGGATTTTGCCTTGATGAATCCTGAAGGCATAGGCATTCCTGGCAAACCCAGAATTCTGATTTCTGTCTTGCCTTTGCATCAGGATTTGGAAAAAAGCAAACAGGAAAGTATGTCCCCGGCAGCATGTATGATGCAACTGCTGCGTGCCTGCGATGTCAGAACCGGCTTGCTGACTAATGGTGAGAAATGGATGCTGATTTATGCCCCGGAGGAAGGCACGGTCTCTTATGTCACTTGGTACGCTTCTTTGTGGTTTGAGGAACATATCACGCTGAGGGCCTTCCGGAGCCTGCTTTCTTCTCTCCGGTTTGTCGGCGTGTCAGAAAAAGATACCCTTGAGGCACTTTTCCAGGAAAGCGCGGAAAATCAGAAAGATGTCACAGATCAGCTCGGGTTCCAGGTGAGAAAGGCCGTGGAGGTGCTGATTCAGTCGCTGGATCGTGAGGATAAGAATGCTGTGTCTCCGCTGCTGAGGGATGTGGATGAAAAAGCGGTTTATGATGCGGCCCTGACCATCATGATGCGTCTGGTATTCCTGTTCTCTGCTGAGGAACGCAAGCTTCTGCTGCTGGGTGAGGATTTGTATAATCAGTATTATTCGATTTCAATGCTTCGTGAACAGCTTCAGAAAGACGCGGACCGGTTTGGCGAGGAGGTGCTGGAATACAGAAAGGACGCGTGGTATCGTCTGCTTGCAACATTCCGGGCCGTGTATGGCGGCATGAATCATGATTTGCTGCATCTTCCTGCTTATGGCGGGCGGCTTTTTGATCCGGACCGGTTTCCGTTTTTGGAAGGGCGTGAGCCAGGAACCTCATGGAAAGATACCCCGGCAATGCCTTTGCCTGTGAATAATCGCACGGTGTTACATTTGTTGTCAGCGTTGCAGATTCTTCAGGAAAAAATTCCCGGCGGCGGTCCCGCGGAGGCACGGCGGTTGTCTTTCCGTTCTTTGGGCGTGGAACAGATCGGTTATGTGTATGAGGGGCTTCTGGATCATACCGCGGTTCGCGCAGAGGAGCCTGTTCTCGGACTCCGATGCGGCAGAGACAAGGACGGAGAGGTTCTGCTGTCAGAACTGGAACGGCTCCGGGAAAAAGATGAGGAGGAACTGATTAAGTTTCTTAAAAAGCAGACCGGCAGAACTGTCAAGGCCATCCGCCATGAGCTTGCCGAACCGCCCGTGATTGACGAACAACAGCTTTTGGTGGCGTGTGACAATGATCAGGATTTGAAGGCGCGTGTCATGCCTTATGCGGCATTGCTTCGGGAAGATTCCATGGGCTATCCGGTGGTGATTACTGAAAACAGTGTTTATGTGACCCAGGGAACAGACCGCCGCACCAGCGGAACCCATTACACACCGCCAGAACTCACAGAACCCATTGTAAGGCATACGCTGGAGCCGCTGGTGTATGAGGGCGTTTCCGAGGGCAGGCCCGAAAAAGAATGGAAACTGAGAACGGCTAGAGAGATTCTGAGTCTCAAGGTGTGTGACATGGCTATGGGGTCCGGCGCGTTTCTGGTGCAGGGCGGGCGATATCTTGCGAGATGTCTGACAGGGGCCTGGAATGCGCTTGAAAAGAATGCTGAGGGCCAGTTTGTCATCACGCCAGAGGGGGAGTTGTCAAAGAATAACGGAGAAGAGGAATATCCCATTCCGGAGGATTCAGATGAACGATATACGCTTGCGCTGCGGCTGATTTCCGAGCGATGTCTTTATGGGGTGGACAAAAATCCCATGGCTGTTGAAATGGCAAAGCTGTCCTTATGGCTTGAAACCATGGCAAAGAACCGGCCCTTCACGTTTCTGGATCATGCGCTGAAATGCGGTGATTCTCTGCTGGGGGTGGACCGGGTGCAGTTGAAAAACTGGTCTGCGACAAATAAGGATGAGGATTCGTTCAGGCCCATGCTCAAGGAGATCAATGATGCCATTGCTCACCGCAAGGCGTTGGAGAGTATGCGAAGTCTGGATATTCGGGATGTGGAGCGCAAGGCCTCGCTGCATAAAAAGGCTGAGGCAAAGATCGGGCGTTTGAAACTGGCCGGGGATATGTTTGTTGCGCCGTATCTGATGAAGGGAACAAAGACAGCCCAGGAAAAAAAACGCCTGGAATTTTTTTCGTGGTTTTCAGCGTTCAGGACAACTGAGATTGTGGACACTCTGAGAGAAAAGGCAGATGAACTCTTAGGGGATCATTCTCCGTTTCATTGGCCTCTGGAATTTCCGGAAATTTTTATGGATGATCATCGGAAGGAGGGGTTTGATGCAATTATAGGGAATCCGCCGTTTCTATGGGGTAATAGAATTAGTAGTTATTTCGGTGATGAATATCGGGATTGGCTGCTTTTGACTCAAGAAGGAGTTCATGGAAATGCGGATCTATGTGCTCGTTTTTTTCGTAAAGCAATAACTCTTTTGAAGATGAATGGCTGCATGGGACTCGTTGCAACAAATTCGATTAAAGAGACAGATAACAGGGATTCAAGTCTTGTTCCAATTGTTAAAAATGGTTCACATATCATAAGAGCGGATCCAGATTTGCCTTGGCCGGGTTCTGCTTCTCTCCAAATAGCCTGTGTATATATATTTAAAGGCAATTATCAAGGACAATACTTCTTGGCTGGAAAAGCTGTAAAATTTATTTCTACTTTTTTAGATAGTGCAATTGATGAAAGAAAGCCTTATAAGCTTTTATCTCAAGCAAATATCGGCTTTAAAGGTGTTGATATAGGAGGACTTGGATTTGTTATATCAGAGGATGAAAAGAAGAACATCATAGCGGAGGAACCAAAGTCAATAGATTTCATCTGGCCTTTCTTAAACGGAAAAGATTTTTTAACTCATCCTGATCAAAATTCTTCAAGAATGGTAATCAATTTTTCAGGAATGACTCAAGATAACGCGTCTAAATATAATTTGCTGATGCAAATTGTAAAAGAAAGAGTTTATCCTTATCGGCAAACGGTCAAACGCAAGGCTAATCGCGATAACTGGTGGATTTATAATGAAGCGAGACCAGGACTTTATAGGGCTATTTCTTCCATTGAGATGCCAATTGTCAACTGTGTTGTATCAAAATATATCTGCTTTGAATTTATGGTCTCTAAAATAGTTTTTTCCAATGCACTAAATGTGTTCGCTCTTGAAACTTTCTTTAATTTTGCAGTTCTTCAATCTTCACTACATGAAGTATGGGCACGCTATTATGGTTCTTCACTTGAAACACGAAATCGTTACAACTTAACAGATTGTTTTGAAACATTTCCATTCCCAGAGACAAATGATAATCTGGAGAATATTGGACAGGAATATTACGACCACCGCCAATCCATCATGAAAACCCGGCAGGAAGGCTTAACCGCCACCTACAACCGCTTCCACAGCGAAGATGAAAACGACAGCGACATTGAAAAACTCCGAAAGCTTCATATCCAAATGGACAACGCCGTTGCCCAGGCATATGGCTGGACAGACCTTGATCTTGAACACGGGTTTCACGAAACCAAGCAGGGCATCCGCTTCACCCTGTCCGAATCAGCCCGCCGTGAAATCTTAGACCGCCTCCTCCGCCTGAACCATGAACGCTACGCCGAGGAAGTCGCATTAGGGCTTCATGACAAAGGCAGAAAGAAAAACACAACCCCATCAAAGAAATCTAAAAAAACAAAAATTTCAAAGCAAAAGCGTTTATTTGGTGAGTGAATCCCGTGGGGCAAGAGGCGAAAGAAAACCATTTAAGGAAAGAAAAAATGAAAATCGAATTCATACGATTGAAAAACTTTTACTCGTTACAAGGCTCTGCCTTGTAACGCATATCGTGAGGCTCTGCCTCACCCACCGGCAAAGTTTCAGAATAAAGGAGCGGAGGATCAAATCAGTAAAACAGACGAACATCATATTCCATACCTGAAAAGCAACTCTCTGAAAAGTTACGTTCATCTGAACGAAATACGCTTAGACAAATTAGAAGACAGGAAGAAATTTATATTGTCGGTGAAAACGGATACGGCGAAACGCTGTTTGCAAATATTGAGATAAAGATAACTCCTGATGAAGTCATCTTCAATGAAAGAGGGTTGGATATCGGATTTGAGCAACTATCCGACTGAAGACTTTTGGTCAGGTACTTATGCGGAATTTTTGCATTTCCGCGTAATTCACAAGGGAGTGCGGAAATGGAGCCGCTAGGCGGAATTTTCGCATTTGGTCGGGATTTTCGCATTTTCTCGGAATTCGCAAGGGAGTGCGGAAATGGAGCCGCTAGGCGGAATTTTCGCATTTGGTCGGAATTCACAAGGGAGTGCGGAAATGGAATTTTCGCATTTGGAGAACCGCAAAAATTCCGCCTAGCGGCTCCATTTTTGCACTCCCTTTTGCCGGGAATTTACACGGGGGAGTGCGAAAATGGAATTTTCGCATTTGGTCGGAATTCGCAAGGGAGTGCGGAAATGGAATTTTCGCATTTGGAGAACCGCAAAAATTCCGCCTAGCGGCTCCATTTTTGCACTCCCTTTTGCCGGGAATTTACACGGGGGAGTGCGAAAATGGAATTTTCGCATTTGGAGAACCGCAAAAATTCCGCCTGGCGGCTCCATTTTTGCACTCCCTTTTGCCGGGAATTTACACGGGGGAGTGCGGAAATAGAATTTTCGCATTTGGTCGGAATTCACAAAGGAGTGCGGAAATGGAATTTTCGCATTTGGTCGGAATTCACAAGGGAGTGCGGAAATGGAATTTTCGCATTTGGAGAACCGCAAAAATTCCGCCTAGCGGCTCCATTTTTGCACTCCCTTTTGCCGGGAATTTACACGGGGGAGTGCGAAAATGGAATTTTCGCATTTGGTCGGAATTCGCAAGGGAGTGCGGAAATGGAATTTTCGCATTTGGAGAACCGCAAAAATTCCGCCTAGCGGCTCCATTTTTGCACTCCCTTTTGCCGGGAATTTACACGGGGGAGTGCGGAAATGGAATTTTCGCATTTCGGCGTAATTCACAAGGGAGTGCGAAAATGGAATTTTCGCATTTGGAGAACCGCAAAAATTCCGCCTGGCGGCTCCATTTTTGCACTCCCTTTTGCCGGGAATTTACACGGGGGAGTGCGGAAATGGAATTTTCGCATTTGGTCGGAATTCACAAGGGAGTGCGGAAATGGAATTTTCGCATTTGGTCGGAATTCACAAGGGAGTGCGAAAATGGAATTTTCGCATTTGGTCGGAATTCACAAGGGAGTGCGAAAATGGAATTTTCGCATTTGGAGAACCGCAAAAATTCCGCCTGGCGGCTCCATTTTTGCACTCCCTTTTGCCGACTTTGGAAAATTTCAGAACTTTAGGAAATTAACAGAAAGGAGGAGAAAATATATGTTGAAACGGAGTGATCATACGCCGGCGCATCTGCTGCTTGACAACAAACCTTACTTCATCACAGCCGCCATTTATGAAAAGCGGATGCTGCTCGCCGACCCGGAACTGAAAAAAGAACTCATCGGCCTCATTCGGAAAAATTTCGCCGATTATGACTGGGAACTGCATCAGTGGGTGATCCTGGACAATCATTATCATCTGATGGGAAAAAGCCACAGAGGAAAGGATCTGCCGGCAATCATCCGGAATATCCACCGTGCCTCGGCATTTCTGATACTTGATGCCACGAGGTGTGAAAAGCCCGTATGGTGGAATTACTGGGATTACTGCCCCCGGAAGAAAGATGACAACAGGGACTACATGATTCGGGTCACCTATCTGCTGGACAACCCGGTGAAGCACGGTTATACAAAGGATCTGAGGGATTATCCATTCTCCAGCTTTCACGAACTTTACGCAGAAAAGGGCAGAGAACACCTGGCCCGTCAGTTTAAGAATTACAAGGAATACAAAACCCTCGTTCTCCACGAGGCCCTTGAAGACGATTTTTAACACAATAACACAAGGGAGTGCGGAAATGGAGCCGCCAGGCGGAATTTTCGCATTTTCTCGGAATTCGCAAGGGAGTGCGGAAATGGAATTTTCGCATTTGGTCGGAATTCACAAGGGAGTGCGAAAATGGAATTTTCGCATTTTCTCGGAATTCACAAGGGAGTGCGAAAATGGAATTTTCGCATTTTCTCGGAATTCACAAGGGAGTGCGAAAATGGAATTTTCGCATTTGGAGAACCGCAAAAATTCCGCCTAGCGGCTCCATTTTTGCACTCCCTTTTGCCGGGAATTTACACGGGGGAGTGCGAAAATGGAATTTTCGCATTTGGTCGGAATTCGCAAGGGAGTGCGAAAATGGAATTTTCGCATTTGGAGAACCGCAAAAATTCCGCCTGGCGGCTCCATTTTTGCACTCCCTTTTGCCGGGGATTTACACAGGGGAGTGCGGAAATGGAGCCGCCAGGCGGAATTTTCGCATTTTCTCGGAATTCGCAAGGGAGTGCGGAAATGGAGCCGCCAGGCGGAATTTTCGCATTTGGAGAACCGCAAAAATTCCGCCTGGCGGCTCCATTTTTGCACTCCCTTTTGCCGGGGATTTACACAGGGGATTGCGGAAATGGAACCGCCAGGCGCATTTTGACGAAATAATTTAAGGAAAAACAATGACAGAAACACTGACAAACGATTCAAAGTCTCCTGCAGAGCTTCGGGCCATGCTTGAGAATTTGGTAATCAAAGACCTCCTCGGTCCCTGCGACGGTGAACAAGAGGTTCTGAACGAATATGAAGACCGTGTCTCAGAAAGATACCTCGTGGGCAAGCTCGCGCCCAAAAGCGTCTCGGTCAACCCCGGGGAAATGGACGACATTGCCGCCGCGGGAACAGATTCCTATGACGAAGGAACCCCTGATCTTTCACCTGTACAGTCAGACACCATGTTCCCCTCATCCATGGGCATGACCTTTGCTGTAAGCCAAAAAGCAAAACAATTGAAACTCACCGTGCGATGGGGGCGTTACACCAAGAAAAACACCGGCAGAGTCAGAGAAAAGTCCGGCAAAACCATTTATGTGTGGAAACGGGAGCAAGTGGAAAATATCTTATCCATCCCCATAAAACAGGGAGTTATCTCCCCCATGACCATCACGGAACAACAACCCCAGGTCACGATTCAGGGGAGAATGCGTCAGACAGATGACGGATGGTTAGCCACCCTGTTTTTGGTCAACGGTCAGAAAGAACCCGGACGAAACAAAGACACGGCATGGCTGTTTCAGGCAGAAATGATGGCAGAAGCTTCGGACGGGGCAGCCATTTTCCGCAAGCGGTTCAATCACACTGTGGATTATGACAAAATGGATCCCGTCACCCGGACCGAATTACAATCCCTGACCATGGTCTATCGCAAACAGACAGAATTTGCCGTGGGACACAGCATCAGTGTTCATGCGGACCTTGATCCGAAAGACCCGCAACGGGCAATCCGTCTGAAAACCCAAAGCATTCCCGCTTATGAAGTCCCCAGGACCACGCCGCCTACAAAACAGGACAATCCTGATCTTGAAAACCTCGTGCTGGACATGAAGGAACTGTCAGAAACACCAGACGCCCAGCTCCCGGAAAAATTAATGCCCCTGGCACAAGCTTATGAAAACTGGATTCACAGGCAGCAGGAGAAAATCAGGGACCCGGGGGAAGGATTGGAATTCCATACTCACGCTGCTGAGGAAACCATAAAAAACTGCCAGAAAGCACTGTCACGCATTCGGGAAGGAATCACCCTTCTCACTCAGGACAAACATGCGGCCGAGGCCTTCCGGTTTGCCAATCAAGCCATGCACCTTCAGCGCATTCGCTCCATTTTTGCAAAACAAATCCGCAAACAGCAGCGTAAGAAAAAAGATGGCACAAAAGATATTGACATCCCTCGGAACCGCACCTGGTATCCGTTCCAACTGGCTTTTGTCCTGCTCAATCTCCCCAGTGTGACCGATTTGCACCACAAAGACCGGAGCCATGAAACACAGGCCCTCGCGGACCTGTTATGGTTTCCCACAGGCGGCGGAAAAACCGAAGCCTATCTTGGTTTGGCAGCTTATACCATGGCATTGCGCCGGTTGCAGGGAAATATCGGAGGGCGTTCCGGGGAACACGGCGTCGCAGTACTCATGCGCTACACCCTGCGACTGCTGACACTTCAGCAGTTTCAGCGAGCCACAACCCTTATCTGCGCGTGCGAAGTCATCCGAAGGCAAGACCCGGATAAATGGGGGCAGGCCCCTTTTCGTATTGGCCTGTGGGTAGGCATGCGGGCCACACCCAATACAACCAAACAGGCGCAGGATGCCATTGCCAATGCTCATGGCAGAGGCATGGGAACCGGCGGAAGCGGCACGCCCGCGCAGCTGACCACCTGCCCCTGGTGCGGAACAGCCATAGACCCTGGCAAACACATCAAAGTTTGTTCAGGCATGGGAACCATCCATCGCACCCTTATGTATTGCGGTGATCCCATGGGACATCGCTGCCCTTTTACCCAGCTTCAGTCTCCGGATGAAGGCATTCCCGCGCGGGTTGTGGATGAGGAAATTTACCGACATCCGCCCACTCTGCTCATTGCCACAGTGGACAAATTTGCCCAGATGCCGTGGAAAGGGGCGGTTCAGATGCTGTTTGGTCAGGTCAACGGCTTCTGCACCCGGCACGGGTTCCGTTCTCCGGAAATCGAAGGTCGCAACTCCCATCCCAAAAGCGGCTCCCTGGCACCTGCCAGAACCCTGCCCCATCCGCTGCTGCGTCCCCCGGACCTCATTATCCAGGATGAATTGCATCTCATCAGCGGGCCGCTGGGGTCCATGGTGGGATTGTATGAAACCGCAGTGGACACGCTATGCACCTGGATTGTTGACGGCAAAAATGTGCGTCCAAAAGTGATCGCGTCCACAGCCACCATCCGACGGGCAAAAGATCAGGTGAACAAACTCTTTCTGCGGGAAGTGAGTGTGTTTCCGCCGCACGGCACGGACATTACGGACAATTTTTTCTCCCTGCAACGCGATCCTGCCAAAGAACCCGGACGGCGCTATCTGGGAATCTGCGCCATTGGCAGACGGTATCCCTCGGTGATCATCCGGGTGTATGTGGCGCTGCTCGGGGCCGCAAAAAAACTCTATGATCAATACGGTGCTGCCGCGGATCCCTGGATGACCCTGGCCGGTTATTTCAACTCCATCCGGGAGCTGGGCGGAACCCGCCGTCTTGTGGAGGATGACATCTCCAATCGCCTGCGTAATGCTGACCAGCGGGGGCTGGCAAAACGATTCCGTATCTATCTTGAAGAACTGACCTCCCGAAAAAGCAGTGCGGACATTCCCAGGATATTGGACCGGCTGGATGTGGGATTCAGCAAACAGGATGAGGCCAGACGTAAAGTTCAGCGAAAATCAGGTGAAAAAGTCTCCATGCCCGCGCCATTGGATGTGGTTCTGGCAACCAACATGATATCCGTGGGCGTTGATGTGGACCGGCTCGGACTTATGGCGGTCGCGGGACAGCCCAAAAGCACGGCTGAATATATTCAGGCCACCAGCCGGGTGGGGCGGAAATATCCGGGACTGGTCGTGACGGTCTATAACTGGGCCCGTCCTCGTGATCTTTCCCATTATGAGCAGTTTGAGCATTATCATGCCACATTTTACCAGCATGTCGAGGCCTTGTCTGTCACGCCCTTTGCGCCCCGTGCGCTGGACCGAGGGCTGTCAGGAATCATGGTCTCTCTGATCCGGCTGGTAAGTGATGAACTCAATGAGAATTCCAGGGCAAGTGATCTGACCGCAGATCATGAGCAGCTTGAGAATGCCATTGAATCCATCATCACACGGGTCGAACTCGCGGAGGGAAATAAGGAAATCCGCGAAAATGTGAGAAAGATGCTGCTTGAGCGCCGGGATTTCTGGCTGAGTGAAATTAAAAGGGCCAGAACCTGGACGCTGGGGTATAAAGAAAAACGGGACGGAACCACCCTGGGTCTGCTTAAAGTTCCGGGTAAAGAAAAATGGCAAAAATTTACATGCCTCAACTCATTGCGGGATGTTGAGCCGTCCGTGAGTCTTGTCTTAGATGAAAACAGTTTCGGGCTGAATGAAGACACCGACCCGTAAAGAGGGCCTGTGATCCGGAGTGCAAAAATAGAGCGAAGCGGTTTTTTGCAGAGATTCGTAAAGAGGGCCTGTGATCCGGAGTGCAAAAATAGAGCGAAGCGGTTTTTTGCAGAGATTCGTAAAGAGGGCCTGTGATCCGGAGTGCAAAAATAGAGCGAAGCGGTTTTTTGCAGAGATTCGTAAAGAGGGCCTGTGATCCGGAGTGCAAAAATAGAGCGAAGCGGTTTTTTTGCAGAGATTCGTAAAGAGGGCCTGTGATCCGGAGTGCAAAAATAGAGCGAAGCGGTTTTTTGCAGAGATTCCGTAAAGAGGGCCTGTGATCCGGAGTGCAAAAATAGAGCGAAGCGGTTTTTTGCAGAGATTCGTAAAGAGGGCCTGTGATCCGGAGTGCAAAAATAGAGCGAAGCGGTTTTTTTGCAGAGATTCGTAAAGAGGGCCTGTGATCCGGAGTGCAAAAATAGAGCGAAGCGGTTTTTTGCAGAGATTCGTAAAGAGGGCCTGTGATCCGGAGTGCAAAAATAGAGCGAAGCGGTTTTTTGCAGAGATTCGTAAAGAGGGCCTGTGATCCGGAGTGCAAAAATAGAGCGAAGCGGTTTTTTGCAGAGATTCGTAAAGAGGGCCTGTGATCCGGAGTGCAAAAATAGAGCGAAGCGGTTTTTTGCAGAGATTCGTAAAGAGGGCCTGTGATCCGGAGTGCAAAAATAGAGCGAAGCGGTTTTTTGCAGAGATTCGTAAAGAGGGCCTGTGATCCGGAGTGCAAAAATAGAGCGAAGCGGTTTTTTGCAGAGATTCGTAAAGAGGGCCTGTGATCCGGAGTGCAAAAATAGAGCGAAGCGGTTTTTTGCACCGAGAGCGGAGCGGTTTTTTTGCATCCACCTGGAATTATTTAAATATCATCTTTAAAAAAAACGTTTTTCTTAATTTTTTGCGATCCGGCTTGATGATGCAAAAAACCGCTTCGCTCTATTTTTGCACTCCGGATTGATGCTTGATGATGCAAAAAACCGCTTCGCTCTATTTTTGCACTCCGGATTGATGCTTGATGATGCAAAAAACCGCTTCGCTCTATTTTTGCACTCCGGATTGATGCTTGATGATGCAAAAAACCGCTTCGCTCTATTTTTGCACTCCGGATTGATGATGATGATGAATAATGGAGAAACAAAAATGATAAAACTAGGAGATTTGAGACCCAGTCAGCTTTTATACACCTTTGGCATTGGCTCGCTCATAGATTTGCCGAATATGTCTGTTCTGGTCATGGGACTGGATGACTGGGATACCTCACGTTGCCAGCCTGTCACAGAAGAACGCCTGCTCGCAGCACTCAGGTTAAGACTTGGCTCACAACTGCAAAAACTCAGTATGCCGCCTTTTGATCCGGATGCAAAAGACCATGACAATCCTTTTGGTCCTCAGATCGGAGTGCCTGTTGTTCCTTTTCCCCGGTGGCTGCGCTGTTCCAGATGCAATCATATTTCAACCGTGGATTCAGGTCTCTTCAAATTAAAGTCCGTGCCTTATTATCCTGACCGAACCCGCTATGTTCATATCAACTGCAACAAAGCAAAAGAACCCCCCGCGTTGCCCGTGCGCTTTGTCGTGGCCTGCAAAAACGGACATCTGCATGATTTCCCCTGGACAGACTATGTGCATAGGGGGCAGAGATGTTCTGAAAAAACTTCTGTTCTCATACTAAAAGAAGTCGGTGTGTCAGGTGAGGCATCAGACATTATCGTAAAATGCGAATCCTGTGGCATGGAGAGACGCATGGGAGATGCGCTCGGTCCCGGAGGCAGTGATGTGCTGCCTTCCTGCAAAGCATGGCATCCTCACCTGAGAACCCGGGACAAAGACGGATGTTCCGAACCTCTCAGAGTCACCCTGCTGGGCGCTTCCAATGCCTGGTTTCCCATAACATTATCAGCCATATCTATTCCCAATTCAGCGACCCGGCTCATACAAATCCTTCATGACAACTGGGCAACCCTGGAACCGGTGACAAGTTTGGATATCCTCAGAGCCTTTCGTCAGACCCCTTTTTTCTCATTTCTCACAGAATTTTCAGATGAGGAAATATGGGACGCTATTGTAAAGAAACGAGCATCTGAGGATCAGGCAGACACCCGGGACAACGAAGAAGAAAGCCTGAAAATACCGGAATGGGAAGTCTTTTCAAATCCCGAAGGCAGTCCTGTCACAGATGACTTCAAACTTCGTGCGGTGGCACCGCCCGCGGGGTATGAGAAATTTATAGAAAAAACAGTTCTGGTTGAGCGCATTCGTGAGGTGCGGGCCATCATGAATTTCACTCGTATTGAAAGCCCCGGTGATTTTATGGATGGTGATGAAATCCCCGAAGAAAGACTTGCGCCCCTTTCCCGGAAGGATCCCACATGGCTGCCTGCGGCCGAGGTCCATGGTGAAGGATTGTTCCTGCATTTCAAAGAATCCGCAATCCGTGAATGGTATGAAAAGCGGGCCGTGAAAAAGAGAAATCAGCTCTTTTTCACAGGTCACATCGGATGGCGCAAAATGAGAAAGATTGAGCCGAATGACCACGGGTTTCCTTCTCTCCGATATGTCATGCTTCATTCTTTTGCCCATGGGCTGATGCGGCAGTTGTCCATTGAATGCGGTTATACCGCGGCCAGTATCCGTGAACGGATTTATTCACGTTATTCAGAAGACCCTGAAGAACTGTCCATGGCAGGCATCCTGATTTACACTGCGGCATCAGACAGCGAAGGTACCCTGGGCGGTCTGGTGAATCTTGGCGATCCTGAGACACTGGGCAGGCATATTGACCAGGCTCTTGAGCAGATACGGGTATGTGCGTCGGATCCCCTGTGTGCGGAACATTTGCCCACAGAAAACACCACCGGCATTCACGGTGCAGCCTGTCATGCGTGCCTTTTTGCCCCTGAAACCTCCTGCGAGCGGGGCAACAAGTATCTGGACAGAGCCACCCTGGTTGAAACATTTTCAATGCAGGGTACAGCTTTTTTTGAGTAAGATAAGAATTGTTGGAAAAGTGCGGTGGGTTTCGCTTCGCTCCACCCACCCTACACCGGGTATTTTATTTTTGGGGATATTCCTTGGGTCTTATTGGATAAATGAGGCAGTGCGGTGGGTTTCGCTTCGCTTCACCCACCCTACACCGGGTATTTTATTTTTGGGGATATTCCTTGGGTCTTATTGGATAAATGAGGCAGAAACGCCCGCTGAATCAGTCCCCAGCAGGAATTCCAGGAACGAAATCGCATTTTTTGCCACAACATGGATGCCTGTGCGTTCGGCAAAATCAGGATCATATCTGAACACCGGGCCGCCCGCGATAATCCGGGTTTTTTGGGGAAGCTGTGCGCTGATCTCCGCCACGAGCGTGTCCGTATCCAGCTGGAGAACGGTAAGCCCGAGGAAATCAGGACGATGCTTTTGGCATTCGGACACGATGTTTTCGGGTGTCTGAAGCAGTCCGAGCGGAACAACCCGCAGCCCGGCCACCTCTGCGTAGCGGTGAATCACTTTCAGCCCCATGCCCATTCCGTCATCAAGAGTGGCAGTGAGCATCAGCAGCGGATTTTTCCAAAGCCCTGTGATTCCCCGGTCCGCTTTCCATTCCAGCAGTTCTCCGGCTCTGGCTTCAAATTCGGACCGGGAAGGAATGCCTTTGTCTTTCCATTCCCGAATGGTGTCTGTCAATTTTGTCCTGAACAATGTGCAGGTAGGGTCCATTGAGTCTCCTTGTTATTTTTATTTTGTTCTCGCTTTTATGCCGGACTATGCCGGACTATGCCCTGTGCCGGACGGGGGTTGTAACTCCGTCCGAAATATTATGCCGACTATGCCGGGCGGGGTTTGCAACCCCGTTTGAAATATTTTTGCAAACTTCGGCAGTCTGCCTTCTGAAGACTACAAATATTTTTCTTTCAGTTTCAATATCCGCCGGACAGACGCCTCTCCTCTTGTCTTTATTTCCTGAGTGTCTGTAATGCCCTTCAGAATCTCTTCAAAGGCAATTTCAATATTCGGCCCTTTGTGGCAAATCAGCGTGATATCTATATCAGCAGAAAGGATTTGTTGTATGACTGTTCTGATATCATAATGTTTTTTTATCGCGCCCATGTCCAAATCATCGGTTATCACGATGCCGGCAAACCCCATCATGTTTCGCAGAAGTTTCTTTGCAATCCGGGGAGACAGACTTGCAGGCCATTTCGGATCAATTTTATTATAAAAAATGTGAGATAACATGATTCCCGCGACCGCCTGTTTTATCGCGGCTTCAAAGGGCAGAAGGTCAAAAGACTCAAGCGCCGCCATATCCGCATTGAGAAAAGGCATGTCATTGTGAGAATCCGAGGTGGTGCGCCCTATTCCCGGAAAATGTTTTGCAACGGCCATGACGCGATTATTTTGCAAATGCCTGATAACCTTGGTCCCCAAAGCAGATACCCGTTCGGGGGTATGTCCGAAAACCCTTTCTGCCATTATACTCTGAACTCCCTCCGGTGCGACATCCATGACAGGTGCCATGTTCATATTGACCCCGAGCTCTGTTAATTCTGCTGCTGTGACTTTGGCAAAATGCACAGCATCTGCCTCATCTTTCATTTTGGGATTACCGGGAAACTGTGTAAAAGGTTCCTTCAGCCTGGCCACCTGTCCCCCTTCCTGGTCAATGGCAATAAACAGGGGAGGCTGTCCCCTTATGCGTGCGTATTCCTGAACCGACTGGCACAGTTCCTTTATCTGATCCGGACCGGACAGATTTCTCGTAAAGAGTATAATGCCTCCGATTTTTAGTGTATCAATCAGAAATTTCAGGTCGTTGTTTAAATCTGTTCCGTCAAACCCCGCCATCACACGCTGTCCGGCAAGTTGTTCTTTTGAAAATGTTGTAATGTTCATAAATTTCACCTTTTAAAACCGGGGCTTCCGGCCCGGGACTGTAATAAATTCATTGCAGAACAGAGCAAAAGGCTCAGCAGGCGGTGTTCCGACAGGCTCAGCAGGCGGTGTTTCTGCCCGCGTCTGCAAAATTTTTCCTGAAAGTTTTTGATCAGTTGATAATCAGTAGATGGAAAAAGTTCGTAGTTCCGCCTTCAGGCGGTCTGTTGTGCAAGTGTAAGCATCTGTTTTCACTGAGACCGCCTGAAGGCGGAACTACGAACTTTGCGGATTAATCGGATTTTTTCCATCTACTGATAATACCCCACGGGAATCGGGAAATTTTTTTCTACTTTGATAATTGATATTTTCGCACGGCTCTGTTATGGTCTTTCAATGTTTTTGAAAATTTATGTGTGCTGTCTTTTTTTGAAACAAAATAGAGATAAGAGGTGTCAGCAGGCCAGAGCGCTGATTTTATGGACTCGGCTCCGGGATTTGCAATTGGCCCCGGTGGAAGTCCTTTTATTTTATAAGTGTTATAAGGTGTCAGAGTTTTAAGATGCTTTCGGGTGATATTACCGTTAAAATCTTTTATACCGTAAATCACCGTGGGGTCACTCTGAAGACGCATCCTTTTTTTTAAACGATTGTGAAAAACCGAAGATATGACAGGACGTTCAGCAGCAACACCTGTTTCCTTTTCAATAATGGATGCCAGCGTGACCACCTGATGAACTGAAAGTTTCAGTTTCTCAGCCTGCTCTTTCCATTCAGGGGTGAATACGGACCAGAAACGACTGACCAATGTGGATATCATTTTTTTAGCGGTCACACCTTTTGGGAAATAATAAGTATCCGGAAAAAGATATCCTTCAAAGGTCCAGGCATTAATTCCTTTTTCATGTATAAAATCCGTATCTGTCGCGGCCGCCAAAAACTCTTTTTCAGATCCAAGCCCGAGTTTGGCAACAGTTGAAGCAATCTGATGCAGATCATAGCCCTCGGGCAGGGTCAGCTTGCAGAGAAAAACCTTTCCCTTTGCCATTATGTCAAGGATTTCATTGGGCGACATAGCGGAAGAGAGGCGATATTCACCCGCTTTTATTTTTTTGTCATGTCCTTTGATTCGGGCAAGCAATCTGAATTTATAAGGATTTTTAATAATGCCCGCCTGATGCAACTGTTCGGAAGTGAGACTGAACCGCTGGCCCGGAGGGACAACCACAAATATTTCCTGATCTGTATTTGCGGAGATATCTGCATATCGTAAAATATCCAGAAAAAAATACGAAAAAACACCAATGAATGAAAATAAAATGATTACCAATAATTTCTTCAATTTTAAATACTCCCTGTCTGCCGTGTCGTTTGTCATTTATGATTTTTCAGAAATAATGACTGATAGAAAATTATATGTCAAACAACTGCGGATTGTCAAAGGTGTTTAAATTTATGATGGAAAAATGTTGACAAAAAAGTTTTCTGTAGTATAATAACTCTTAAATGGTGAGCGGGCATAGCTCAGCTGGTAGAGTACAAGCTTCCCAAGCTTGGTGTCGCGAGTTCGAATCTCGTTGCCCGCTCCATGGAAAGTCCGATTTTTTATAAAGGCTATCTGAGGATAGACCTTTTCCTTATTATGAGTGTATGTATGATTCGGGATTAACTTTTTTGTTATGGCTATATATATGAACAGATAAAGTTTTTAAATACACTATGGTAAAGGTCTATGTGGTTGAAAAAAGCGGGCGGCAGCCCGTTTTTTTATTTTGTTTTTATAATAAAGATAAGGCACATACAGATAAAATAGAAAATTTAAAAACAATAAAATCAGCTCCGGGAGTGCGAAAATCATTTTTCGCAACGACTCCGAAAAATGATTTTCAGAGTCCGGATTTTATTATTTTCTGTACAAAAATAGAAACTACAGGGAGCTAAGACAGGAAAGGAATTTTTTTCCCTTCTTATCCGGCTTCCTTGTCGCTTTTACAAATTTTTATTATTTCCTGTACAGTAAAAAAGGATACTTCAAGGTGAAACACCGCCGGCGACATAAAAACCGACCGATTGAAAAAAAAGCTTCTCGTTCCGGAAAATCACGTCGGCAAACTGATTCCGAAGAACGGGACAGCCAGAAAGATGAAAAAAAACGTGACCACGTAAAAGCTGAAGAGATAAGGCAGATAGCAGAACCTTTGTGTGAAGCTGAAGGAATGGAACTGGCGCACGTCGAATATCAGCGTGAGGCAGGGGGCAGGGTGCTTCGTCTGTATATAGACAGACCCGGAGGGGTTACGTTAAATGACTGTGTTTACATCAGCCGTCAGGTCAATGATCTTCTGGATGTTCATTTTATGTCCTCAGGTATTGAAGATGAGCCATACAATCTTGAAGTCTCTTCACCGGGTCCGAATCGCCCTTTGGGAAAAAGAACTGATTTTGAAAGATTCCGGGGGAAAAAAGTAAAGATCAGAACCCTTGGTCCTGTTGATGGGAAAAAAAATATCCAGGGGGTTTTGGCAGGATTATCGGAAGAAATAGTACCCCCCTCTGTTTCCGGGCTAAAATCAGATCCGGTAACCTCGGAAGTTTGTGTAAAACTCTTGGTCGATGACAAAATCCTGCTGATTCCATATCAGGAAATTACGCGGGCGCGGCTTGTGCCAGAAAAAGTTGATTGATAATTGATGATTGATAATTATCAGTTATCAATTATCAATTAAAATATCTCTTTAACGGAGAATAATGGATGTTTATAACAGATATAAGGCGTGTCATTGAGCAGGTGAGCCGGGATAAGGGCATTGAAAGTGACATTCTTATCAGAGCAATTGAAGAAGCGCTGAGGTCTGCGGCCAGAAAAAGATTCGGGAATAAGATTGATATTGAAGTCAAATATAATGAAGAATTAGGTGAAATCGAAGTATTTCAGTTCAGAGAAGTGGTGGAGAAGATCAGCGAACCTGTTGAAGAATATGAGATGCTCCAAATCACTGTGAAAGAAGGACTCAAACTTGATCCGGAATGTGAAATTGGCGACAGTCTCGGCACCAAAATGGACACAGGCACTTTTGGCAGGATTGCGGCCCAATCCGCCAAACAGGTCATTATCCAAAAAATGAAAGACGCTGAAAGAGAGGCCGTTTATTCAGGATTTATTGATCGGAAAGGTGAGATCATAAACGGCATTGTCCAGCGTATTGACCGGGGCAGTATTATTGTCAATCTGGGGCAGACCGAAGCTGTTCTTCCTGAGCGTGAACAGGTTCCGAGAGAAACCTACAGACGCGGGGACAGAATACGAGCCTATATAATGGATGTACGGCAGGACACGCGGGGACCTCAGATTATTCTGTCAAGAACGCATCCGAACTTTCTGATCAATCTTTTTAAAACAGAAGTACCTGAAATCAGCGAGAGTATCGTGACCATCATGGGGGCGGCCCGCGAACCCGGGGTTCGGGCAAAATTTGCAGTATCCTCCAATGATTCAGACATAGACCCGGTCGGAGCCTGCGTGGGCATGAAAGGAAGCCGGGTGCAAAATGTTGTCCAGGAACTCAGAGGCGAAAAAATAGATATCATATCCTGGCATGTTGATCCCGCGAAATTTGTTTGTAATGCCCTGGCTCCTGCGGAGATATCAAGGGTTATTATTGACGAGGAAAACCGTTCCATGGAAGTCATTGTCCCTGATGAATTTTTGTCCGTGGCAATTGGAAAAGGCGGACAGAATGTGCGGCTTGCTTCCAAATTAACCCGGTGGCGTCTGGATGTCAAAAGTGAGGCTCAGTACAGCGAAGACATGGAAGATGCTTATAATTCTCTGATGGCATTGCCGGGGATGACCATAAGCTTGGCAGATGCGTTGTATGAAAGAGGCTTTTTTTCTGCTGAGGAACTCAGCAAAAGTTCTGTGGAAGATTTGACTCAGGTCAGGGATATTACCGAAGAAAAAGCTCTGGAACTCATTGAAATTGCAAAAAAATATATGGAAGACCCTGATGGGGAGATATTACATCTGACTTCCGAGATCACTCAGGAGCAAACATCTCCGGATAAAAGTGTCAGAGGCAATTCCGAAGCTGAGGAGGATTTGTCGGACAGTCCGGGGGACCCTGAGACGACTGAGGAAGAGGCTTTGCCGGATGATTCAACGAATACTGAGACAGATGAAGATACTTTGTCAAAAAATTCAACGGACACCGAGATGCCCGAATATGCCTCAGCGAATGATCCGATTGACAATAACGATCTGGTTGAGTCGGACGGTTCATCTGTCCCGGATGTTCAAAAACAGGTTGAAAATGATAATGAGAATAATACACTTTAATTGAAGATTGAAGATTGAAGATTGGGTAATCTGCGAATTCAAATCCCCAATTGTCAATCTTCAATCTTCAATCTTCAATTTAAAAAAAGGGGGATGGATGGCTAAGATCAGAGTATATGAGCTTGCCAGGGACCTTAACATGAAAAGCAAAGTACTCCTTGAAAAATTAAAGGATATGGATATTACGGTAGGCAGTCATGTAAGCTCTCTGGATGATGATGTTGTAACCCGGGTCAGAGCCGATGTTTTCGGTGCAAAATCTGACTCATCCGATGTAAAACGTTTAAAATCAACGGTTATCCGAAGGCGCAAAAAACGCGTACTGGGAAAGCCTGGTCAGCCAGAACCCATTGAATCTAAAGAACATCCTCCTGTTGACATCTCTGCGAAGGATAATACAGAACCCCCCGGACAAGATCAGATGCCTGATATGAAAAATATTGAGCAGCCATCTGATAAAAGTGAAAAATCCCCTCAAGAACTGCTCGTGGAAGATAAAATCAAGGAACCTGTGGAAGATAAAGCTAAAATTACCGAAGCACCTGCTCCTGACTATGACCAGAAAAAAGCCGGTACTCAAAAAAATGCGAAGGAAAGTCTTTCTGTCGCAGGGGAAACCTCCCCGGATGTGACGGACAAACATAATGATGCTGATTCAAAAAAGGCAGGCCAGTCAGCAGTCAAACCTGTCAAACCTGTTCGTCCGTCACAGGAGCGACCCTCCGTATCAAAGGATGAAAAACCGGCTCAGGCTTTAAAAAATGAAAAGCGGTCCAGAAAAAGAAAAAAAAGAAAAAAAGAGACCCCTGCAAAGATTATAAAATTGCCAACAGAACAGGAAAAAGCATCAGCACCAAAGGAAGTGATCAAAAAAAAAGGGTTGGCTGAAAAATCATCAAGAGGCAGACGACAGACGACAGCTTCGGCCCCATATGGTGCGAAGACACCTCCGACAGACAGAACGGTACAAAAAGATTCACCCCTGAGAGATAAAAAGAAAAAGAATCAGAGAAAAAAATCAGACGCGGACATGACCCGGCGCGTTGTTTCTCAGGATAAACCGTCCTCGGGAAAAGAAATAAAGTGGACCAAAAAGAAAATTTCTTTTAAACGAAAAGAGGTGGTTGAAGGAGCTGCACTTTACGACAGATCACAACGAGGTAAAAAAGGCCGCAGGGGTGCTGCCAAGGCCAAAAATGTCAAAGCCCAGAAGCCTCAGATCACAACGCCGAAAGCTATCAAACGGAGAGTCAAAATTGATGACACCATTGTTCTTTCTGATCTGGCAAAACGGATGGGCATCAAAGCCAATGAAATGATCCAGAAGCTGATCGGTCTGGGCGTCATGGTGACGGTGAACCAGACAATAGATTTCGACACAGCAGTTCTGGTGGCTTCGGAATTTGATTATGAATTGGAAAGAGCCTCGTTTGAGGAAGAAAGCATTTTAAGCGAAACCACGGAAAAAGATGATCCTGCCAAGCTCACGGAAAGGTCCCCGGTGGTTACGATCATGGGGCATGTGGATCATGGTAAGACTTCGCTTTTGGATGTCATACGCAAGACCAGAATAACAGAAATCGAAGCCGGAGGCATCACCCAGCACATCGGTGCATACAATGTTTCAACAGACAACGGACAGATCACCTTTTTGGATACACCGGGACATGAGGCGTTTACATCAATGCGTGCCCGGGGAGCCAAGGTGACGGATCTGGTCGTTTTGGTGGTGGCTGCTGATGACGGGGTCATGCCCCAGACAGTGGAAGCAATCAACCACTCCAAAGCCGCCGGGGTTCCCATCATTGTAGCGGTCAACAAAATTGACAAGGCAAATGCGGATACTGACCGGGTGGTGCGCGAACTTTCCGAACAAGGACTTGTACCGGAAGACTGGGGAGGAGACACCATTTTTGTCAAGGTTTCTGCAAAACAGAATCAGGGCATTGACAATCTTCTGGAGATGATACTGCTTCAGTCCGAAGTCCTTGAGCTGAAAGCCAATGCAGATAAGCTCGCCAAGGGGTATGTGGTGGAATCAAAACTGGACTCCGGCAGAGGCTCTGTTGCCACCGTGCTTGTGCAGGAAGGGACCCTTCACGCGGGAAATTCGGTCGTATGCGGCATTCATCACGGAAAAATCCGGGCCATGCTGAACGACAGAGGCGTGCAGGTCGAATCCGCGGGTCCTTCGATCCCGGTGGAAGTGATCGGACTTTCCGGAGTGCCCAATGCCGGTGATGAGCTTATTGCTGTGAGCGACGATAAAAGCGCCAAGCAGGTCAGTGTTCATCGGGTTCAGAAGCAGCGGGCCAAAGAACTGGCAAAAACCAGCCGGATGAGCCTTGAAAAACTTTTTGAGAAGATGAAAGAAGGCGAAGTCAAGGAACTCAATCTCATCATAAAGGCAGATGTGCATGGCTCTATTGAAGCGATTACAGATTCTTTGGTAAAACTTTCCAACGAAGAAGTCACCATCCATGTGGTTCATTCCGCGACCGGTACCATCACCGAATCAGATGTTTCCCTGGCAGCGGTATCTGATGCCATCATCATTGGTTTTAATGTCCGCCCCACGCCGAAAGTACAGGCATTTGCCAGTGAAGAACATGTGGATATGCGCTTTTACAATGTCATATACAATGCCATCAAAGACATCCAGGATGCCATTGTGGGCATGATGGCGTCCACATATGAAGAGCGGGTCCTGGGCAGGGCTGAGGTTCGCCAGGTATTTCATGTCCCCAAAGTCGGCTCGGTTGCGGGAACTTATGTGACCGACGGAAAGATATCGCGAGGCAAGCTTGTGCGCCTTCTCCGGGACGGCGTTGTCTTTTTTGAAGGCAAGCTGGCTTCTCTCCGTCGTTTCAAAGATGATGTGAAGGAAGTGCAAAGCGGTTATGAATGCGGGATCGGCATCGAAGATTACAATGACATCAAAGTCGGTGACATCATAGAATGTTATTATCTGGAAGAGATTAAACCGGAAATCTCATAAAGAATTGATAATTGATAATTGATAATTGATAATTTTTCAAGGCATTCTTCATTTGTCAGTTTACACTTTACTACAGAACAATTTTGCAAATTGTTCCAGATGCCGGAAAAAGTGTAAACTACTTTTTAGTCTGTATGAAGGATGCCTTGATAATTTTTTAATTTTCAATTTTCAACTTTTAATTCTCAATTAAAATATGGTCATAGGTATCGGAATCATTACATTCAGGATTCATGACTGCCGTTCTCTGAAAGGAAAGAGAAAGGTGGTGAAATCCGTCATTACCCAGTTGCGCAATCATTTTAATGTTTCGGTCGCGGAAGTGGGATCGAATGATATTTATCAAAGGGCGGAAATTGGTTTCGCGTTGACAGGAAATGATCAGAAGGTCATAAATTCTAAAATAGATAAATTATTTAATCTGGCAGAAAATCTGGGCCTTGCTGAAATTATTGACACTGAAATGGAAATCATCAGTTATTGAGAAAAGAGAAGTGAGAATTTCTTTTTTTTCAATTCTCAATTCTCAATTCTCAATTAAAATTATGAAACCTTTTAAACGAGCAGACAGAGTCGGCGGCCTGATACAAGAAACTTTGTCCGATATTTTACGGAAAAAGATTAAAGATCCCCGCCTCGATATGACAGTCATCACGGGCGTTGAAATGTCAGCGGATTTGAAAAACGCACGTATATTTTTTTCCACATCAGCAGGCAGCGAAGACAGACAAAAAGAAGTGGCAGCGGGCTTTCAAAGTGCGATGGGGTATATAAGACGCACGCTTGCCCGGGAACTTGAGTTACGATATATGCCCACTCTTAAATTCTATTATGATACGTCTTTTGACTATGGCGCACATATTGACAACGTACTTAAAAAAATTGAAGATTGATGCCTGAACTGAAACGTGTTCAATGTTCAATTAATGCAAGTCATGGAGAATATCATACGCTATCTGAAGCACAGCGAAAATGTGCTCATTGCCTCTCACGTCAATCCGGACGGCGACGCGGTTGGTTCTCTGATTGCTATGGGCCTTGCGCTGAATGCGTTGAATATAAAAACAACGCTTTATAACGAAAGCAAGATCCCGACTGTCTATTGCTTCCTGCCATCAGTCGCTCGCATCGTTCCGACACTCGACAACATTCAAAACTCGACATTTGAATATGACGCTGCCATTGTTCTCGACTGCGGAGATATACAGAGAGTGGGTAAGATGGGGTCGGAATTAGGGAAGTCAGGTTCCGGGTTTCAACTCATCAATATTGATCATCATATCACCAACACATATTTTGGTGATTTTCACCTGATTGATATATCTGCATGTGCCACCGCGGAAATCATATATCGTCTGATAAAAAAAATGGGGGTTCCGATAACTTCGGCCATTGCCACATGCATATACACGGGAATTCTGACAGATACGGGTTCGTTCCGTTTTTCAAACACCAACAAGGCAGCGTTTGAAATTTGTAATGAAATGGTGGCACTGGGCGTTGATCCGTATAATGTTGCCAAGCATGTGTATGGAAGATATTCCATGGGGCGTCTGAAGCTTTTAAATCTGGCCCTTGATACCCTTGAAGTTTCATATAATGGTAAGGTGTCCATGATGACAATTACCCGGGATATGTTTGATGAAACCGGTACGCAGGCTGAGGACACGGACGGGCTGATCAATTATGCCAGACGGATAAAAGATGTCAAACTCGCTGTTCTTATTCAGGAATGCTGGCTTCCTGACTGCCAACTGCCAGTTTCGGATTATCATATTCCGGTCAAAAAACAACAGTCAGAAATCAAAAAACGTCCCGGGTCTGTTGCGAAAAATCGAAATTTTCATGTCAGCCTGCGTTCCGACGGAACGATTGATGTGGCGTCAATTGCCGCCAATTTTGGCGGTGGCGGACATCGGACTGCGGCGGGATTTAATATTGAGTCTTCGATATCTGATCTGAAATACGGAATTTTTAATCTGGCCAAAGAAATTGTCAACTGAACTCAACAACTCGACAAGTCCGATTTGCTCCGTGTCTTCAACAGATTTTAATATATGCAGAATGAATTAAATGGAATTTTTGTTATTGACAAGCCTGTCAATGTAACTTCCGCCCAGGTCGTCGCTCGTGTAAAAAAACTGCTTGGCGTCAGAAAAGCGGGCCATACAGGTACGCTTGACCCGTTTGCAACAGGGGTCATGTTATGCTGTGTCAATCAGGCCACAAAACTTGCCAGATTTTTTCTGCATGGCGATAAAACATATGAAGCTGTTCTTCATCTGGGAATTGAAACAGATACTCAGGATCTGACCGGAACGATTATTTCAAGGCATGATGAGATAAATATTTCTGAAGAGACCATAACATCTGTATTCAGGCAGTTTGAAGGAAAAACTGAGCAGGTCCCCCCGGTTTATTCGGCCTTAAAACATAAAGGCGTCCCTCTTTATAAGCTTGCCAGAAAAGGCAAACCTGTCCAAAAACCGGCCAGGCAGGTTTTTATTTCATCCATTAACATACTTGATATCAGTCTTCCGGAAATACGTTTTGACGTATCCTGCTCCGGAGGAACTTATATCAGAACACTGGCTTCGGATATCGGAGCATCCCTGGGATGCGGAGGCCACCTTAAAGAACTCAGACGGACTAAAAGCACCGGCTTTACTATAAATGAAGCCGTATCCCTGTCAGAACTGGCACAACTCATTTCCCCCGAGGGGGAATTCAGCAGGGTCTCAGATCGGATGGTCCCCATGTCAGACGCTTTGCGGGACATGCCTGCTTATGTTGCTGATAATGTTTTGACTAAAAAAATAATGTATGGTAACGTCATAACAAAAAAGGATGTTATGCTTGCAGAAACAGATAATACACAGAATTTTGTTAAAATTGTTGATACAGATAACAACCTTCTGGCCATATTAAGTGATAATAAAGGAAGTCATCGTTATAAATATTGTTGTGTTTTTCATTCGTCACAGACTGACAAATAACGAATGACAGATAAGGAGGCAAAAAAAAGTGGTTTTCACAACAGAAGAAAAAAAAGTACTGATTGATCGTTTTAAACTGCATGAAGATGATACAGGCTCACCTGAGGTTCAGATCGGGCTTCTGACCCATCGCATTACTTATCTTACAGAACATTTAAAGGTTCATAAAAAGGATCATCACTCCAGGAGAGGGTTGCTGATGCTGGTCGGAAGACGTCGCAGACTTTTAAATTATGTAAAAAACAAAGATGTGAAACGATACAGAACGATCATTCAGGCTCTGGGACTGAGACGATAGTGAATCAGTGATCAGTAAACTGTGCAGTTACCAGTCATCAGCTAATAATTGATAATTGATAATTGATCGCTGTTGACTGATAACTGATAACTGATAACTGTTTTCAGGAGATAAACATGGAAATTTTGTTTAAAGCAGAAATTGGGGGAAAGTCCCTGAGTATTCAGACCGGCAAAGTTGCCAAGCAGGCCTCCGGGTCTGTGGTCGTTCAATATGGAGAGACCATTGTACTTGTCACAGTGGTTGCTGCCAATGAACCGAGAGTCGGTACGGATTTTCTGCCGCTTTCAGTGGAATATCAGGAAAAAATCTATGCGGCAGGCCGTATTCCGGGAAATTATTTCAGGCGGGAAGTCGGAAGACCCAGTGAAAAAGAGACGTTGACAGCCCGGCTGATTGACCGTCCCATACGCCCCCTTTTTCCCAAGGATTTTTTTTATGAGACCCAGGTGATTGCAACAGTACTGTCCATGGATCACGAAAATGATCCGGATACGCTCGCCATGACAGGGGCATCCGCGGCCCTTGAGATATCAGACATACCATTTGAGGGTCCCATTGCATGTGTCCGCGTGGGGCGCATAGACGGGGAGTTTATTATCAATCCTCCCATAGCGGACTGGGAAAAATGTGATATCAACATCATTATCGCCGGCTCAAAAACTGGCGTGGTCATGGTGGAGGGCGGCGGTAATATTGTCAGCGAAGCAGATATGCTTGAAGCCATCTTTTTTGGCCATTCGGCAATGCAGCCGCTTATAGATTTACAAGTGAAACTGAAAGAGGCAGCCGGGGCTCCGAAGCGACCCTTTGTTCCACCTGAAAAGGACCTGGAACTGGCTCAGAAAATCGAAGCTTTCGCGATGCCGAAACTATGTGAAGCCATTGTGATACCTGAAAAGGTAAAACGCGGCAAAGCGCTCAGAGCCATCAAAACAGAGATATTTGAGGAACTCGGAGAAGATTATGCGGATCGCAAAGGTGAAGTTTATGAAGTGTTTAATGATCTTCATAAAAAAGTCTCCAGAGAGCTTATACTGAAACAGGGACGCCGTATTGACAACAGAAAATTTGATGAAATACGGCCCATCACCTGTGAAGTCGGCATTCTTCCGAGACCTCACGGCAGTGCGCTTTTTACCCGGGGAGAAACCCAGGCCCTTGGTATTCTGACCATCGGATCCGGTATGGATGAACAGCGGGTGGAAACATTAAGCGGAGAGGAATTCAGACCTTTTATGCTTCATTATAATTTCCCGCCGTTTTCAGTGGGAGAGGTCAAACGCATCGGAGGACCCAGCCGCAGAGATATCGGTCATGGCGGGCTTTCCACACGGGCCATCGAACCCATTCTGCCGCCAAAAGAAGAATTTGATTATACCATTCGTCTGGTTTCGGAGATACTTGAATCCAACGGATCTTCCTCCATGGCAACAGTCTGCGCCGGAAGTCTGTCCCTGATGGACGGAGGGGTTCCCATCAAGGCACCGGTCGCGGGCATTGCAATGGGGCTGATGAAGGATGAGGACAAGGTGGTTATCCTTTCTGATATCATGGGGGATGAAGACCACACCGGGGACATGGATTTTAAGGTGGCCGGTACAAATGAGGGCATAACTTCGCTTCAGATGGATATTAAAATTCATGAGCTTTCACAGGACATCATGAAAAAGGCCCTTGAACAGGCCCGTACAGGCCGGCTGTTTATCCTTGAAAAAATGCTGAAAACGCTGGAGCAGCCGCGGGAGGAAATTTCACCTTATGCCCCGAAAGTGATCAGTATTAAGATTAACCCTGAAAAAATTCGGGATATTATCGGACCTGGCGGAAAAATTATCCGTGCGATTCAGGCTGAAACAAATACTCGGATTGAGATTGATGATTCAGGGATCGTTAAAATTTCTTCTAATTCACAAGAGGAATCCGACGCGGCTTTAAACCGGATCAGTGAAATTACAATAGAACCGGAAGTCGGACAGATTTATGACGGGACAGTTGTAAAAATAACAGATTTCGGTGCGTTTGTCCAAATTTTACCCGGAACAGACGGTCTGTTACATATCTCAGAGCTTTCAAAACGCCGTGTAAAAAAGGTTACGGATGTTGTGAAAGAAGGAGAGACGATTCAGGTCAAAGTTCTTGAAATCAGGAAAGACGGAAAAATCAGCCTGAGCCATAAAGCACTTTTAGAAGAAAAAAATTAAGCGCCTCTGCCTTTCGCTGGTTTAGCAAAACTTTTCTATGAATATGCTATGAAAAGAGAAATTGTTCTTAAAGGCAGAGCAATTTCTCTGGAACCCGCCATATTATTAATCAAACCAAATTTCCTTCATCTCTGATCTACTTCGTTATACATATCGGAGTGTCGCGAATACGCTTAAAACTGACTGCCTTCCGCACCGCCGGATGGCGTCAGCTTTTCCATTTTCCTACTTTACGAGCATGGCCCGCATCATATCGCCTGCATTTTCAGCATAATCTGCTATGGCACTGATGGTTTCCGGATAATTCGGGGGACACAATACTTATTTATTCGGTCTCAGTTTTCTGTCGGGCTTTTCTTTGTCAGGAAATAAGTATTGTGTCCCCTGAATTACAGGGATTCCCCCGATCACCCGCGGGGTAACATTATCGAATTTCACGAGACTTGCGCCCGATTCCAACGATCCGGATTTATCTTGGCACGACAAACGACGGGTTATTTTTTTTATATTTTGTTTATATCATGTGACAAATTTTTCAATGAATGTCTTCCCCCTGACCACTCTGACTTTCGGAAATCTGACATCCTTCAATATATTGTAATGCTTGTCATTTGTAATCAGAAAGTCCGCACTGCCGCAAACCGCACAATCAACAAATTTCTGATCATCCTCGTCGGCAAAGGGAAGCTGAAAACTGAAAGTCGGACTGACGAAGACCACATTTTCGGAAGTCAGGACAAAGAGCCAGAACTGCTCCAGCAGTTCTTTCGGAAACACTCTCTGCAAAATCTCCTCATATTCAAACAGAACAGGAGTTGAGACCAGCAGCTTGCACTTTCCCGAATATATGCCCCTGAGAATCGGATGATAGTAACTTTTGGGACTCAGGCCGGAGAAAAATATGTTTGTGTCAACGACCAGTCTCACTTTTTCCTCTTTTTCTCCCTGTGTCTTTCGACAATCTCAAAAAAATCGTCTTCGCTCCATCTGTTTTTTTCAAAAGTTTCGGCAATTCCTTCCGACAGACTTTCAAAAGCAGCCTGATTTATCAGTTTTTTTATGTTGATCTGATATGTTCTTGTTTTTAATTCGTGAATCATCCGAATGGTGTTTATTTCATCTTCATCAAAACCGATTTTTCCGAGTTTGCTGCAAATCTCGGGTGTGATTGTCTGAAGCATCTGTTTTTCCTTTTCTTAAAAACCGTGATATCTGATAAAAACTATAACGAGCCAGATAAGCGACGGTGGGGGATTCGCTGATACAGCCAACTGAACTTTTACAGGTGTTGCTTTCATGTTAGCCCCATAACCTTGTTCGATTTATAGTGTTTGTCTCTGATAATCTGAAATAATGGATTCAGATGACAGACACTAATTGATTACAGAAATGTCTTATTCCTCCTCATCTTTTGCTTCACCCACCAGATAACCTATTGTTCCTGCAAGTGCTGTTCCAACAGCCACACCGGGCGGGCCTGCAAAAGAACCTAACAAGCCACCGATAAGACCGCCAACTCCACTGCCGACCGTAGCATTTTTATGACCACGTTTGTCAGCTTCATCAATAACCTTGTCTGCGAACTCTCTGATAACGCTGTCATTTCTTTCTTTTACCTCTTTAGACGCCATGCTCTCCCCTTTGATTTAGTTAAAGAATAATCGGGGTAGGACAACTGCCCCCTCACAGCCCCCTGCGTGCGGAATTACCGCACAAAGTTCCTCAGAGTTACTCGCTTCGATACTCCGCTCAAAAATTACGGTTATTGCTATTCTCCGCAGTGAGGTTTGCTCCGCTTATCCGGATCAGCATTGTCCGGGCGTAGTTTCCTTTGCGGACTGCGCAACTCTGCTCACCCCTTCCCCATCAGATCAGCCTTACCGTATCAGAGTATTATGAGTGAGTATGACTCCCCGGAAGTCATCGGCGATCCTCCTTCTTCTCATCGGGTACGCTTACCTGCTGCCTTTCTCCATATCAGAGAAAGTCAGGGGTTGTCACCTTTTTCCGGCAGGAACTTTGAGGGTCTCCCAAGTTCCTGTGTACTTCTCTTCATACATGCCACGCCCTGCGGACACCGGCAGCCCATCCGGAATCTCGCCCGATCAAAGCTAAAGCAAGCTTTGCAGTGCTTCTAACGATTCCTTTGTGTTGGCTTCCGTTGCGTTAAGAACGCCGCCGTCTGCATTTTTAGTCTTGACGATGTGTTAACATGCTTCAGGGGAGCGACGTTCCTCCCCCTGTGGCCTGTAACGCTTCATACGGGTCGTTCGACGGTATGCCCGTCCTGACCGCACGCGACACTCGGTACGGGCGGCTGGCCGGACCTTATCCGGCAGAGACTTTCACCCCGTAAGAAGCACCAAGCTTCGCTTGGCGCGCAACGATCCGGATTTATCTTGGCACGATCAGCCCCGGGCTATGCGAGTGGCTGCTTACCAAACTTCTTTTCTTTACAGTAATCCTGTTTCGATTTCCGGATGTAATCGTTCATCAGAAGTATTTCTCACTAAAATTAGGAATTAATGTTCTTCCTGAAATATCTTATTTAAAAGTTGAGTGAGTTGAGATTTTGTGTACGGTTTTGCTATAACTCCGCAAAAGCCGTATTCATTATAATTAGCCATGATCGGATCATTTGAATAACCACTTGAGACAATCGCCTTAACTTTTGGATCGATCTTCAATAACTCCAAAATGGTTTCTGCTCCTCCCATTCCTCCGGGAACTGTAAGATCAAGGATTATTAAATCATATGGGTGTTGGGATTGATATGCTTTTTGGTACATTTCAACAGCCTGAACGCCATCTGTTGAAAATGCCGTCTCATAGCCCATCTGATTTAATAATCTGCCAAGCATTTCTAAGATAGGTTCTTGATCGTCCATGATCAGAATCTTGCCTTGCCCATGATGTGAATGGTCTTTATTTTCTTTAATTTCTTTGTAAATATCAGATGAGGCAGGCAGATAAATATGAAAAGCTGTTCCCTTATCAAGCTCTGAGTAAACGGTGATGTGACCACCATGTTTTTTAATTATTGAGTAGGATGTGGCAAGTCCGAGTCCGCTCCCTTTTTGTTTTGTTGAAAAAAACGGTTCAAAGATTTTTTTAAGATGTTTTTCTGAAATGCCGATACCTTGGTCTTCAACAGTGACTTTGATGAATCTGTCAGCTTGTTGAGTCAGGTTATTGTCAGCTTCAATCTCCGTATTTTCTGTCCGAATTTTAATTCTGCCACCATCAGGCATTGCTTGAGATGCATTTATTATCAAATTGCTGATGACTTGATTGATTTGTCCGCTGTCAATTTCAACAGCCCATAAATCATTTGCTAAACTGAATTCACATTTTGATTTAGCCCCCCGGGTAACGAACTTAGCAGATTCTATAATAAGATGATTAAGGTTTGCCGTTCTTTTTATCGGCTCACCGCCTTTGGCAAAAGTAAGAAGTTGCTGAGTCAGGTTTTGAGCTTGTTTTGTTCCCTCTTGTACATCTTCTAATGCTTCGAATAGCTCTTTACTATAATTTAATTGCGATAAAGCAAAAGAAACATTTCCTGAGATAACTCCAAGCAAATTATTAAAATCATGAGCAATGCCGCCTGCAAGTACTCCTATGGCTTCCATTTTTTGGTTTTGCCTAAGTTGCTCTTCCATTTTTTTACGATAATCTATATCTTCAATAACCCCGATGAAATATTGCGGTTCCCCGGTATTACCCCGAACTAATGAAACAGTTAAATTAACCCAAACAATAGAATTATCCTTACGTATGAAACGTTTTTCCATTGAATAAGTCTGAATTTCATTATTTACTACCTGCTTAACATATTCTAAGTCAGCTTCAAGGTCATCAGGATGGGTAATATCCTGCCATGTCAATAAAAATATTTCATTCTTAGAATAACCGACAATATCAGAAAATCGTTTGTTAAGCCTTACAAATTTTCCACTTGGATTCGTATGACATATTCCAACCGCAGCTTGTTCAAATGTGCTTCTGAATCGCAGTTCACTTTCACGCAGCGCTTTTTCCGAATGTTTACGTTTAGTAATATCAATGAATGTCAACGCAAACAGATCGTCTTCTATCGGAAATGCACCGACTTGCAGAGTTCGATCATAAATTGTAAAGTGTTGTTCATATTCATAAGGTTTTCCTGTGGCTACAACCTGTCCGTATATCTTTATAATATTGGCAATATCTTCTATTGCTGCTACTTCTAAAGCACGTTTACCTACAAGCGTTTCGGGATTGAAACCGGTATGCCGCCTGGTGGCAGCGTTAACCTGAAGATGTTCAAAGTCAATGGCTCTGCCTTTCTCATCCTTAATCAAACGGCAGATAATGATACCGAATGCTGCGTTTTCGAACAAGTTTCTAAAACGAGCATTGCTGAACCTTAATGATTTTTCCGATTGCTTATGTTCAGTTTTGATTTGTTTCAGAGCCTGTTCTAATTCCTTAACTCTTTGTTCTAATTCTTTATATGTTGGTTTATTCGTCATTGATCGAAAGTCCAAAATTTCAACTACCTGAAAATAAAACGGTAGTCCCGCACATGGGGGGAGGGAGCGTAGCGACCGGAACCCTTTCGCGTCCGAGTTCCGGGTAAAGGCATCAGTTACCTGACGCCCTCCCCACAGATCCGGACGTGAAGGTTTCCCTCATCCGGTTCCTCGGTTCTGACCCTTTTTACCGGGTCGGAAACCAAACAGGCGACACTCCGTCTGGCGCATAACTTTGCTGCCCACAGACTTTTTTTTTTTTCAAATGTCATGGATTATCCTGGGTAACGGCAGAGGGAATCCTGCTTTGATTTTCACAAATTTTTCCCACGTTATTCCGCCCTTATGGCTCCGGCGACTCAGCCAGTACCGCCAGGCTTTCACCGCATGTTCATGAACAACAGCCAATGCTCTGTAATTGCTCCGTACTCCGAAATACTGATAGTACCCACGAAGCTTCTCACATAACGCTCTGTATTGTTCTTTCAAGGGTTTATGGCGATTCCTCCTGCACCAGTCCCACAGCGCTTTCAGGAAGCGGGACAGCCTCTTTCTGGCTGTTTTCTTCTTTATTATCCAGTATCCTTTAAGGGATTTTCCCCAGTAGAATGTGAATCCGAGAAAGTCGAATGTTCCGGGTCTGTATTTCCCGGCTTTGTCCGGTTTGCCGAACGGTATCAGTTTTGTCTTTTTCATATTCAGAGAAAGACCGAACCGTTCAAATCGTTTCGGCAGGACTTCCATTACCCTGTATACATCTGATTTTGCCTCAAAACCGAGTATAAAATCATCTGCCCATCGGATAATGAAGCACCGCCCTTTCATGCGGGGCTTCACCTCTTTTACAAACCAGTCATCCAGGACGTTGTGCAGAAATATATTCGCCAGCAAGGGGGAGATTACACCTCATAGGTGTAAAGTTAAGGATACTTAACTAACCTGCTAACGGTATGATTTCAAAAAATAAATTCACATTTATCAGATTGAAAAGACGGAAAGACAGAGGCATGCCTTTACCCGGCTGCCCGAGTTCCGAGAGGTTTACCTTTACATATTTATAGTTTTCAAGAACTGCTCCGTCGATAAGTACATCAAGGGAGTTTTTTCTGCTTTTCTGCCTCTCTTTCCGGCATGTGTCAGTTATTTTTGCTATCATTTTCCTGACATGTTTTGCCGCTTTGTCAGCAGAATCCGAAAGCAGCACTGTCAGACCGGCTATGTTTCTTCTGAAATATTTCACTGTCTTGTCAATACTTACCTCTTCGCCGAGTATCCGCCATGCCTCTGATCTGGCATTCGAATAACAGTAGGATATGAACATCACAACTATCGCTTTTCCCAATACTTCGCACCTGAGCCTGTCCTCATTGTTTCTTACTTCTGTTTTATGAATGTTCAATACCGATTTAAACTGTTTGAAAAATAATTCCACAGACCATCTGATCGGATAAAATGCAAGGATGGTTCTCACATCCTCCGTTTTCTCAGCAGGAATATTTGTCATCATAAAGTTCCACTCACACAGTCGCAGTGATTCTTTCTTGGGGGTTCTTCCTTTCTTTTTGGCATTCTGACACATTTTTCTCCGTTTTTTGTTTGCAACTTCTTCCGGAACTCTGACTGCGAAAAAGCGTATCTTTATCTTTTTCTCTTTGTTTCCCGTATAACATTCGAATTCAAATATTGTCTCATTGCCGTTCAGCTTTTTCAATATCTCCGAGATTCCGATTCTCTCATATTCTTCCCCTTTCTTTATATACAGACCGATTCCGGAATAATTAAAACGGGATATGAAAAAGGCTTCTTTGTCATCAGTTATTTTCAGCATGTCCGCAATTGAATATCCCAGATCGAAAATAAGCAGATCATCCGCGCTGATCTGATCGCCCAGTGTCTTCGAATAACTCTGATCGTTACACGTTTGTTTTTTTATATCAAACAGCTGAATCACTCCGGTTTTGTAATCATACATTAACTGAACTTTGCAACCCGCAATGTTATATCCCGGAAATGCGGATTTCAGGCCCGGGGGCAGCTCCCATGACGAACTGTCAATAATATTCACTCTGCCGAACTGATTTAATACGTCAATATTGATATTATGTCCGTTTTCAGTCGCCGTTCTGAAAAAAAATGAAAAAACTTCTGTCAGAAAATCAATGGCATACTGATTAAAACGGTCATTTATTCCCGCCCTTGAAATACATTCGGACAGATTTTCCGCTATGGCACCCAGAGTTATTGTGGTCGTTGTCAGCGAACCGAAAGTCAGCGATATGAAAAATTCGAATGCGTCCAATTTCCGTTTTCTCTTTATGAAACCGGTTTTTTCAGCTATTTTTCTGATCTTTCCTTTTTTGAAAAACTTTTTAACTGTTCTGACATCAATTTTAATCTGTTTATTTATCATTGCACAGTCCTCCCAAATATGATCTTATGAGATTGTCGGATATTTTGTTTTTTTCACACAGTCCGGAATATCAGCATGTGCTGAGAGATGCAATGAAAAAGTAATTTGCGACACGGCATTTCTTGCATTTTATTTAAACAACAACCATATGTTATAAAAGGATATTTTTACAATTCAGCAGTTCCTTAACTTTACACCTATGGATTACACCTCCCTGCGGGGTGCCGCTTTCCGGACGGCTCAACTTTTCGCCATCCAGCACTCCGGCATTCAGCCACTTTCCAATCAGCTTCCGTATTCCGCCGTCGTTTACTCTCTGCTTTATCATATCCTGCAGATAATTATGGTTTATATTGTCAAAAAATCCGCTTACATCCGCATCCACAACCCAGTTGATGTTCAGTCTCAGACATTGTTCACGCACTTCGTGAATTGCCATATGCTGACTGTGCCCTTTCCGGAATCCGTGAGAAAAATCATAAAAATCTACGTCATAAATGACGTATAGAACCGTCTCCACCGCCTTCTGAACAATTTTATCCTCCAGCGCAGGTATTCCTATCGGTCGTTTTTCTCCGTTCTCCTTATCCAGCCATATCCTTTTTACCGGGGTTGCCACGTACTGACCTCTTCGCAGCCGCTCATACAGATTATAGAGGTTTTTATCAAGATTTTCAGCATATTCCTTTGCTGTCATCCCGTCAACTCCGGCGGCTTCACTTTTCCGGACTGCCCGGAATGAATCTCTCAGTAAGCTGAGATCAATCCGGTGTGCCAGGGATGTGAAAACCATGTCAGGATTATTTTCCGCCAGCATCCGTATCTTCCCGAAGGATGTCTCTCCGACTAATACCGGCGGGCTTATACCGGCTTTCAGGCCGGCTTCCGTCTTTGCCGGATTGCAGCAAGTCTGTTCCGCAATCTCCTGATTTACCGTTGATATGGTTTGTGATCTCTGCGTATCTCCCATAGTTCCTACCAGAAAAACGTTATACCCTGCTTCTCCTTCCCTGCGGCGGGTCGCACGGGCTTTACTTCCCCGCCTTACCGGACGGCACTTTATCCGCCATCCGTCGGTACTATGATCCGCTAAGACTTCCGCATGTCCGTCTCAGGTTCGTTCGCTCTCCGCTATCCTTGCCTGATACCCTGCTTTGCCCTTCTTTTGTGTTTGTGTTCCTGCCTTTCAGCAGGCTCGTCAGTGCGGCGGGGCTTCCTCCACTGCGCCGGGATTCTGTCTTCTGACCGGATTTCCTTACACCTTTCTTTCTCCGCAGGGAAACATACGGATCTCTCAAGTTCCCAGGTTGTCCCCATGAGTGCATGCCCTGCTCTCAGACCCCGGTGGTATCCTGAATACTTGCCATATCGTTTTCAGGATTGCCGCCTTCCGTTCGCTGAACAACGTCGGCTTTCACTTCCGGTTTCCCGGAAGCTTATCCTCCTGACCACAACTATACCCATTTCGGGGCTCAGTCACACAGCCTGCACCCTCGTTCCGTCCGGCTTCGGACGCCCGTTGCCGGGTTTGCCCTCGGACTTCACTTACGGCCTGTCGGCCACACTTTAGCCGTGCGGGACTTTCTTGTTTTCCGATCACCCGCTGGACAACATTATCGAATTTCATGAACTTTCGTTCAGTTCCAACGATCTGGATTTAACTTGACACAATCAGCTCCGGGTTAGCCCTTTGAATTTACTAATATTTTTCAAATTCATAATCTTTGATACTTTCATCAGGTTCCATATTTATCTCATTCTGCTTTTTCATGTTATTTTGATGCTCTTTGGGAGTTATCGTTAATTCAAAATTATCAGTTTTAATATTCTGAAAAGTTTCCGAAATAGTTTTCATCACTTTGTCCTCTATCTGTGAAATGTCATTGATTTTAATATTATCCTCAAGATTAAAGAATCTGACTGCATCTTTTAAGCATCGGCTCTGACCTGACAGCTCTTCCGAACATGCTGACAAGTCTTCCGAACTTGCTGAATTTTGCTGAACAACTAAATTAAACTCCTGAATCACCTCGTTTATCTGATTTGCAGTTTCATTCTGTTCGATGCTTGAGGCGGCTATTTCCTGAACCAATTTGGCTGTATTCTGCACATCAGGTACGGCTTGCGATAATATCATTTTGGCATTTTCACTAATACCAACACTTGAATTCACTAAGTTTATTATAATGTTAGCTGCTTTCCGACTTTTTTCCGCCAACTTTTTTATTTGTTGAGCTACAACAGAAAAACCTTTTCCGAATTCACCCGCTCTTGCTGCTTCTATTGATGCATTTATTGAGAGCATATCTGTTTTTATTGCTATCTCATCAATAATCATTATCTTTTCCGAAATCTTCAGCATTGTTTCCAATGTATTTTCAGTCGCTTTTTGTCCCTCTATTATACTGTGTTCTGCTTTTGCAGCCATTTCTTCTGTATGCTTTGCGTTTTCGGCATTTTGTTCTATTGTTGCAGAGAGTTCCTCAATTGAACTGCTAATTTCTTCGGAAGATGCTGCCTGTTGATTTGCACCTTCCGCTATCTGCTGAGAACGCATTGAAATCTGCTCACTTCCGTCACTTACATTTTCTGCGCTTTCCATTATTGATAAAACTGTCTCTTTTAGTTTTTTTATCATAGAATTGAAGGAGGTGGCAAGATCACCTATTTCATTATTCTGCTTTAATTGTATCTCCACGTTCAGATTTCCTTCCGATATCTGTCTCGCATTATCTGCCAAATTTATTAACGGTTTTGAAATCTTATTGGAAAGCCAGTAGCCAACCACAGAAGAAATTGAAAAAAGTATAACTGCCGCCAACAGAAATCTGTACATCAACTTCTTTTTAATCTCTTTATAAAATACTTCGTCTCTTCCACCTGCCCCGATTATCCAGTCCCAAGGTTCATAATGTAGCTGATAGGCTAAAAATGTATAAACCGGTTCTCCAGGATTTTGCCATAATTCTCTAAACAAAAATCCTGTTCTTTTAGGATTTCCCCAGCTGTCACGAGTTGTGTATTTCCCATCAATATTTAAATCCCAGGCACTTGTCGATTCAGTGTTAAAAGGATGCATAACTATATTTCCTTTACTGTCAAGTCCCCAGACATACATATAAGGGTCTTTTTCCTTACCGCTGAAATTCAGATTCATCCTGCTTTTTGATGCATCTCTGCTTCTATCTTGTAATTTGGGACCGTTTACATATTCTCTTACCTCATCCTGTGCAGTTTGTAATGAAATTTCTCCGTTTCCGACTCTTTCATCCTGTAATTCAATAAAACCCAGAACATCCTTACATATTCTGGCGAACATTTCTCCCTTTGCATCTATGATCTCTTTTTTGGCTATGCTATAACAGATCATAAACATGGATAATATTGAAACAGACAATATTATTGAAACAAACATCATCAACTGTAATCGAATTCCAATTTTAAAATTTTTCATAACACACTTTAGTGTATAATCTTGAGTATATTTGCACAAAAAATAACAGTTATGAGAACATTTTGGGTAGTGTTCCAAAACTGGAGCTAAAATCTTTAACCGTTTGAATCAATTTAGGAAATATCGGCTCAGATCCAGTTTTAGAACACCACCGAAAGGATTTTGCCTCGCAATTCTCATTCTGACACAGGTAACGCTGCTTTCCCTCATCTGTCTTTCCTCTTTTTTCACTTTCTCACCTCCGCAGAGCGTCCAGCGGACAGGAATCAGTGCCATCGAAATATTCCTCCGAAAACAGTTTTTTATCCTGAATGACTATACTATAATAACACAGATTTCAGAAAAGTCCAGTTTTAGAACACTACCTCATAATGTGTCCCCGTGTGCCATGCAAACGGGAGGTTCAGGAACCTCCGCCACAAATGACCGGTCCTCATAGTTCCGATAAATAATAAATTAAAAACATTCAGGATTTCCATACCGATCAGTTCGCCGTCCCCGTTTATCTCGGCAATGATGTTCGGAGTTATTTCCACACTTCCCGCCTCCTTTTCCTCGGAAATGACAAGGTGCAGAATGTCATCATCTTTGAAGTATTTCATTTCTGATTTATTTGTAAATCCATAATTCAGGAAATTCAGGGGACACAATATTATTCAGTCCCAATTTCCAGACTTTTTTTCTCAAGAAATAAGTATTGTGTCCCCCGAATTTTGTCGAATTTGTCCCCCGAATTTCTCCCTAAATTCCGAATGCCCCCTGAAATTCCGAAATTATCATCATTTCGTATCGCCGGATGAGGTAACGATTTCTTCAATTATTTTATCGCACTCAATATCAGGTTGCCCCTGACGAGCATAATAAGAGGAAAAACGGGATAATATATCTTTTATGAAGTCTGGCGATATCTGAATATGTGGTTGTTTATACGCACTCTTAACCTCCTCTTTGGTACGAGTTGATATTTTTCTAAAATTAAGAAAACCCCCCTCAAAAAATTTTGTATGAGGCAGCCAATGAGAGTACGCATTGTAATTATTGCCGAAGACATCTTTTAGTCTGTTTTTCTTCTTTTTTTTATTAGTAATATCTTTCAACGCTGCATCAATAAACAATTCCCTTTTTTCTATCTCCACCAGCATAATGCGATCTGTTTTATATTCACCATTCTTTCTGACGACAAGATCACAAGCCGGATTTAATATGGCATAAAGGCTTTTGTCATCCTCTTTCTCAATAACACTTCCCGTCTTCAAAGCATCTGACAGTGGTGGGTAAATGTATATTTCTTCCGGGAAGCATTGCTCCTCGTCCTCATCAAGTATCTGCATCAGATGATTGAGCGTAAAGCGCAACAATGCCTTCTCGGTTCTTGACGAATTTGACTTTCCGTAAGCTTTCCATGTCTCCAACTGGGGCAAAAGGTTTTTCAGAAAAACTTCATTTGTCAAATGCTCGATCATGCAAAGCGTTTAAGCAAAGGCCATTACTGGGATTAAGGCGATTATCTTCATCCACTGACCAGGGTACGATATGGCTTGCAATTAATAAATCAGGAACGAACATGCCGGTAATGCAACATGTGTTGTTGTAGGAGGCCAGAATCATTTGTCTGAAAAAGTTCTGATTTATTCGGCTTTTTACAACAACATCCCTTGTTTTTCCTTCAGCCACCTTATTGAACTCAAATTCAGACTTTTCACCTTTTGACACGGCCATGCTCAGTTCACTTTCTAAAGCCATGCCTTCCCAGTTTTCAAAAAATTCGTTCCATACTTCCCGGTCGAGCTTGTTCGTATGAGATGCACCTTTCCTTTTAAGTGAAGGATCGAGACTTGCAAAATTAGCAAGTTTATAGCTGACTGATCCTGCACTCCTCCCCATTTTTTTTGCCAGGTCTATTATTTCCGGATTTCTGATATGGATTTTTCCAAACGGGGTTTTGCAATAGAGATTAATCGCAAGGATAAGCTCTTCTCTTGTCCATGATTTTCGTTTTATTTTATTCATGCCATAACCTCATTTCATATTCCGAAACACAGGACTGACTTCTTATATTGTCGAAATAAAGATTACATCTTCATCTTTAGCTGACAGAAGACCAGTCACATTCTCGAAGACGAAAAAGGATGGACGGTAATGTTTAAGGAACTCAGCATAATAGACATAAAGATAGTTTCTGCTATCGCCTCTCATACGGTTTTTGTCCCTTGAACGACCGACAATTGAGTATGCCTGACAGGGCGGCCCCCCGATAATCAGATCAAGCTTATCACCATCAAGCAATTCATCTGTTTTTATAAATATTTCCGGCAAAGAATCTTTACTGATTTCAGCATTGATTACAGAGTTGATGGGACGATCCGGAACAAGACTGTAAAGCTCCGAACGCGAAATCTTTCTATACAGATAATCATTATATTGCTCGGCCCGGCCCTCTGACTTCAACCAGTGGTAAGCCATCCTCGTTCGCAGTGTGAAACAGGCTGCCTGATCAGCTTCCACATGCGCCACCGGACAGAAGCCGGCCCGGACAAATCCTTCAGATAAACCACCGGCTCCTGCAAAGAGATCAAGAAATTTTAATTTCATATAATTTTTTTTCTTTGTATATATAAAAAATTATTTGGTAGTGTCCCAAATCTGAATTTTATCCAATATTCAGTATGTTAATTCAAATTGTTACAGAATTCACATATAGAGTTGAAACACTACCAAATATTTTAATTATTCTTATTCACTCGATGTTCAAGTTTTTTTCTGTTGACCGAATTTATTATTAATTTTTAGGCCGGATTTTTATGTGGCAATCAATAAATTCAGCAGGTTGTATTTTCAAAGTTTGCAAAGGGAATATTTATCCCGAAATTTTAGCTCGTTAAAAATACTAATTTTATTTAGTCAAGGACAAAAAACTTGAACATCGAGTATTCAGCACCTTAACCGCCCCCGGGGTCTCCCCAATCCCTCTGATTTCCGGCCGGTACATGGATTCCACAAACGGCGGCGGCACAGTGAAAGTCCCCGGAGAGACAACCCGGATCAGATAAAACAAATGAGTCAGAGAATGCTCATTAAGTTTCACAACCGCCACATACCTGTCATCCCGATAATTCGGGGGACACAATATTTATTTATTCGGTATCAATTTTCTGCCGGGCTTTCTTTGTCAGGAAATAAGTATTGTGCTTCCTGAATTGCCGTGGCTTTTTGCGTTCGCTGAAAAGCATGATTCTGACGTTGTTCGGTATTGATGTAATTCGGCATCAATTCGTTCTGAAAGAAATATTTTTAGTAGCGACTGATAAGGGACATCTCGTTTATTGGCTAATAATTTCAATTCTTCAATCATTGACTCGGGAAGGCGGATTGATATAGTTCGAGTTGAAGGCTTCAGCTGAGAAAATACAACTTCCTCCGCATCAGACCAGTCAAGATATTCTGAAGAATCGTTTTGCTGCCAAAAAACGCGCTCTTCCGCCTCACTATTAAATTTGGGGATTTTCTTTTTCATTTTAAGTACCTCTCTGTCTCCGCCCCGGTCATATCCCGCGCTGAAATAATTCTTATTTTTTTGTTTCTAACGGTGAATACGACAAAAAGAAATCTGTCCATATTCGTCTGACCAAGTGCGTAGTATCGGTTTTCAAGTTTGGAATGTTCTTTGTCACGCTTTACAATAAGGGGCTTGTTAAAGAAGATTTGTTCACATTCTGCTGCTGATACGTCATGCTTATCCCAATTCTTGGAAATATTCCCATTATCCCATTCGAAACCTGTGCAATTCGCTAATTTTCTTTTCGGTTTAACCATACCAATCTATATCATATATCTCCGTCTGAATCTCATCCGGCTTTGACTAACCCACAGCGACAAACATCGCTATACCCACAAAGATTAACGATGCTATCGCATACATGTGGAAACCGACGTGATAAGTACCTAACCATAAGTTTTCGATATTTGCCCGGAAAAGAAACCCGGCTTTTTTTCCCGGAATGACCCGCGGCCTGTGACGGAAAAAGCCGGGTTTCTCCCCCATTCGCGGAAAAAGAGATGTATGAAAAATTTTTGCTCAGGTACTTATTTCATCAGCAGATTAAGTTCGGGGTCATTTGTAATTTTGAGGACATCATTCGCCTGTTTCCACAGTTGGGATGTGTTCAGTACACTGAAGATAATGTTTCCAGTAATAGTATGCCCCAATTCTTCACAGCGTTTCTTGACCTTCTGGGCAAGAATCGGGAAGAAGGGGAATTGAACAAGACATAAAAACATAAAATTGCCCCAAGCGAAGACGAACCAAGGATTCTGTTCCATTTCATCGGTCATAGTTTTCCTTGTATAGCTTTTAACAGAAAGATTGGCCGGAGTGTAAAACTTGCTTTATGAGATGCGTCCGGCCCGGAACTGTGAATCCGAGGGAGTCATAAAGCAAACTTTGCACTCCGGATTGACAAATAAATATTATGTTAAAGGCTCTCAGCATTTTCTGATTCGGCTCTGTGTTTTATAGACTCAGACCAGATAAGTACCTGAGCAAAAGTTTTTTATACAGCTTTTTTTCTGTGAGCGGCAGAGAAACCCGGCTTTTTCCTTTTTCGGAGAAGCATCATTCCGGAAAAAAAGCCGGGTTTCTTTCCCGGGCAGATATTAAAAACTTATGGTCAGGTACTTAAGTACCTGAGCAAAAGTTTTTTATACAGCTTTTTTTCTGTGAGCGGCGGAGAAACCCGGCTTTTTCCTTTTTCGGAGAAGCATCATTCCGGAAAAAAAGCCGGGTTTCTTTCCCGGGCAGATATTAAAAACTTATGGTCAGGTACTTATATTCCATAATCCCGCATGAATGCCGTGTAATTGCAGATTCTAATTATTCTTATTCAGCACTTTGACCGGCTCCGGCGTCTCCCCAATCCCTCTGATTTCCGGCCGGTACATGGATTCCACAAACGGCGGCGGCACAGTGAAGGTTCCCGGAGAGACCACCCGGGTCAGATAAAACAAATGTGTGGGAGAATGCTCATTCAGCTTCACAACGGCCACATACCGGTCATCCAGATATTCCTCATGCACCATGTCCGCCTGCTCCTTGAGCCGCCATATGGATTTCCCCTCCATCTGAATATCATCCAGTTTCACGCTGTGCATGAGATTCTGGTTCTCAAGCTCAAATCCCGCAGGCAGGAGATCCGCAACCAGGGCGTCAGGAATCCATTCTTTGGAATTGATCCGAAGATGCGCCACCAGCAGTTCGCCCACATTAAACTCATTCCGCTGAATGAAATTTCCTTCTGAATCATACAATTCCCGCTCAATGGAAATATGAGAGTCATCCTTTGGCGGCGGCGTCTTTGTATAGCCGCTGATAATGGCGGACGCGTACAGAAAACCCGGTGTTTCTGAAGCAAAAGTGATGCCCCGTGTTAGGTCTTTCACTGACGGACTTGCAATATACGCACCTTTTTTCTTAATCACAGATTCCTTACCGGCAATCGTCATCCGTCCCTTCCACTCCTTACCTGCCCGTCCTTCCAGACCCAGACCGGCTTTGAAAATGGCGAATTTCTCCTGGGTGCTGAACCACTGGCGATCATGTAACGCATCCTCCAAATCCAGCATTAATTTGTCAAACCCCTCAGTGCCATCAGCCTTATTTTCAATAAACAGCGCGATGGTCAGCCCCAAATCCCGGATAAGACTGCCGTAATCCCCCCAGTATCCGTACCGGCTGCAGCGTTTTTCAGTTGCCAGTTTCAGGGCTTCCTTACTGCGCTTATTGTCTCCCATTTTCTCAAGGGCAATACCGAGATGCGCCAGCGGCAGACTGGAACCGGATTCTTTGCGGTGATTGTCGTAAAGGGTGCGTAATGTGCCAAGATCGGCCCAGCTTACTTTTGCCAGAACATAGGCCGCATAACTGCGAACTGCAAAATCAAGATGCAGCCTTTCCTCATTGGTCCCGTATTCGGACAAGGACGCTCCGCCTGACAGATATTTCTCAAGCCGTTCCAATGCATTGTCCAGCATATCCTCCGGCACATCCACGCTGAGATCCCGTGCCGTGACCAGAAAATCTGTGGCATAAACCGTAAGCCAGGGCGTTTCCGGGCTGCTCTTGTTCCATAATCCGAAACCGCCGGATGCCAACTGCATGGTGGAGAGACGCTGAATCCCCTTCTCCAGACGGCTGATTCTCTCCTCGTGGGTGAGACGCGGCAAATTGAACTGCGCCACCCGCTCAGGCGTGGCAAAAAGCAGGGGATATGCCCGGCTGGCGGTCTGCTCCAGACATCCGTAAGGATAGGAAATCAGTCCCTGCATCGCGTTCCGAATATCCAAAGGAATCACTGGTGAAATTTTCAGGCTGACATCAACCGTACTCGGAATCAGATCCGCAGCCTGCGAAGCCCCCAGCATAAAAATTTTCTCATCCTTGTTCAGAATCTTCCGGACTTTGCGGACAATGCCGGGATACCCGGGCCGGATACCCAGTTGCCAGTCCCGTGCCAAAGCAATGCCCTCGCCCTCAAGCTCCATGCGGATGGTACTTGACATGATCCCCTGATCCGAAGTCCCTCTCATTCCCCGGCTCCATTTGGGAAAAGGAAGCGATTTCACAGGAAAGCGCAGCGTAGTTTTCTGCTGGTCAGCAAGCTGAAGAATCCGCTCGCCTCTTTCCAATTTCAGAGGATTCGTTGCGCTCATCTCCAAAGTGAGCTGCTGATCATCGCCGCTGAGATTATGAACATCCAGGGTAAATTCCGTGACATCCTCCGGAGCCAGGAAACGAGGCATCGCCAGTTGCGTGACCGTGGGCGCGGCAACCGTGACCTCTGTTTCCGCAGAACCAAAGCTGTCTTTGGTGAAAGCAACCGCCATTAATCTCAGCCTGCCGTTGAAATCAGGCAGATCAAACGTAAGCAGAGCCTCGCCATTGTCATCAAACCGCATTGGCCCCTGAAACAGCGAAATCAGCTTGACCTCACTTTCCGGACGTTTGCCGCCAAAATCCGCATCACCGCCAAACCGCAGCTTTGCCAACTGACCTTTGAGATTTTCAATGACTTTGCCGTAAATATCGTAACTGTTCACATCATAGCGCCGGCGTTCAAAAAACCAGCCAAACGGATCCGGAGTCTTAAATTCCGTGATATTCAGAATCCCCACATCCACTGCGGCCAGGGTGACGAAACTTGAAACTTGAAACTTGAAACTTGAGGCGGGCTGGTGTGTTCCAAGTTTCGAGTTTCCAGTTTCCAGTTTCAAACGAACAGTCATGGGGCCTTGTGAGGCAACTTTTTCAGGGGCGTTTATGTCTATGCTTAATTTTCGTGAGGACCGGTCCAGGGGAAGATGGACAAGACCCACCGCACGATTGGGGGTGATTTTCTCCTTTGCGCTCGCGGGCCGGAATACCACGGCACTGATATAAATATTGTGGCTGTCCCAGCTCGCGGATACGGGGATTTCAACCACAGTCCCTTCCGCGGAAACCTTCATCCGCTTAAACCAGAGCAGGCTTTCCCCTTCCACCAGAATCACAGCATCTCCGTCATGGGGAGGTGTCACTGTCAGCTGAACAATATCTCCGGGACGATACGCGGGTTTGTCAGGCGTCAGCACGACCTTGTCAGGACGAGCGGCCCCCCCCTGGTCAGCGCCGTAGTACCACCAGGCCCCCACCCGAAAACGAAGACTGGTGATCAGATTGGTTTTCGTGTCTCTGATGGCAAGCACATACTGCCCTTTTTGTAACTGAAGTGTATAAGGCGCGGGCTTTCCTGCTTTGATATTCAGGGTTTCGGTGAGAAACTGATACTTCTTTTCCGTATATCGGTACTGCCAGCCTGTGGACTCGGAATATTCCCAATAATAATCACGGTCTTCCTTGGTCAGTTCAACCATCAGATTGTTCGCAGGCACCAAGGTTCCGTCCGGGTTTATTTTTGCCACTTCAAATTTCACAGGGCCTTCATCTGCTGATTTTTCATCAAAAAGCGGACGGATGCCGATGAGGGTTTTACCGGGCCAGATGGTTTTCTCAATATTGCGGACAACAGGCCGTCCTCCGCTTTCATAAAGGCTGGCAATCACACGCACGGAAAGGGGACTCTTTATCTCCTTCCATCGGCTGGGAATTGTCAATGACAGCTTTCCCTGATCATCCATTGTCGTTTCTGATAATTCCCAATGATCCTGATAGGTCTCATCCCGGACATCCCCAAACTGAAAGCCTTTCAGTTTCTCAGACATCTCGCGTTTTGCCCTGACACGAACACGGGCAGACAATGTATTTCCTGCCGCGGGCGCGCCATACAGATATTCTCCGGAAATATCAATTTTCAGATCATCCTCCGGCCCCGGAGCCTGCTGCTCAGAACTTAATTCAAGTTTCATCCGTTCCGGTAAAAAATCTTCCACATGAAACTCAAAAACGCCGGCAGGCGATTTCGCGGAGGGATTGTCCCACAGTTTGAGACTCCAAAGCCCTGTCTGAGCCTCTTTGGAGATATCCAATTCGGTCTGATAATAACTGAGCTGCTCACTGCTCCCGATATCCCGGGCGTGCCAGGTAAAGCTCTTCATTTCCCGGCCATCTGCCCGGTACAATTTGGCTTTGAGGGGCAGCGCTTCGACTGACCTGCCGTCATAGTTTCTCAGCAGCGCGGATACAATCACTTTTTCCCCCGGGCGGTACAAGTCCCGGGGACTGAAAATATAAATCTCACGAGCCTGATAACTGCGTTTGCCCAGATCAAACTCACTCATATCCAGGGCAGGGACATTCAGCGGCAACACACTGATATGCCCACCTGAAACTGCTTTGATCATGAAAACTTTTCCCAGGAGTTTTTCAGGATAACGATAACGCCCGTCCAAATCTGTTTGCCCCTCGCCCACGGACACACCCTTCTTATCATAAAAGGTCAGGCTGACATCAGGCAGAGGTGATCCGGTACTCAGGGAGGAAGTGACAAGAAGGGATTCATTTTCATAAATTCTGGCATGAAGTCCGATATCGCTCACCAGGAAATAAGTGGCCTGGTAGTTATAAGCATATTCTCCCGGCTCCCGCATCACCGCGAGATAGACTCCCGGGGCCTGCAACGCGCTGATATCTTCCACGGGAATATGACAGACCGTCCGCTTGTTTCGGGGCGCATTCAGATCAAAACAACCTGAAAAAACAAGATCACCATATTTTTGAATCCGACTGAGTTTGTAATAATCTTTGCGTCCGGTTGTGTTCTTCCAATTCACAAAGTGGACCAGCCCTTTTTCATTCAGTCTGAAGAACTCAATCTCGACATTTTCCACATTAACAGTGACAACAGGCAGCCCGTCAGTCGTTTTTGCCGGAAGCACAAACCCCTCACTGGCAAAGCTGACAATAGGCGTAATCTTACGCGTGGTGATAGTTTTGCTTACCCGCCTGCTGAGTTGCTGTCCGCTTGCAGAGCGTAAGGATTCCAACACAGAAACAGAATATTCGGTTTCCGATTCCACATGCGGAAAAAAGAGAAGACGATGATCATCAGAAAGGACCCAGGCACTTTTAAGCAATCCCTCCGAACTGCTGATACGGAGGTGTTCATCATGGCGTTTTTTAGGATCCAGCGATTCTGAACAAAGAACAGCAATGGCAGGCCCCCCGTCATAAGTGCGCTCACTGATATCCAGTACTCGGAAGAGCTGAGAACTTTCAATTGAAGATTGAATATTTTTAGCATCAGATGTTTGCATATGACACATCATTATAAACATAAAAAAGAACAAAATGAAAAAAGCCGTTGTTTTTCTTTCCATTTTTTTGTCTCCTGGTTTTGAAACTTGAAACTTGAAACCTGACCCCAGTTTCAAGTTTCCAGTCTCCAGTTTCAACTTTCAGTCTTTAAAGGAAAAATCAAAAATAAGACTTTCTATAATTTCAATATCTTTATGGGAAATACTCAGCAGTTCAAAGCCAATATCATAGAAATCGGGCTTGATGCTTTTTTCAACCCACTGAGTTCTGGCATCAAAAGTAATTTGTTTGTGATCTCTTATTTCTTCAGGCAATAACATGATTAATTGCAGAATTACGCCTGATTTTATAGGAAATTCAGTGGTTAACATAACCCCGTCCGTTGTGATATCAACCAGTTTCCCAACGAATTGGCCGGTTTTTCTTTCAAAAACATCCAAATAATAAATCAGATGTCTTCTTTTCAGTTTTCTCTTTTCCGCCATTTTCTTTGTCCCTGATTTTGGTTGTTCAGATTGATCACTGATGAGGCCGGCGAGGGCAGATTTGGTATGAAATTTGCGTTTATTATAAAAATGCAGGTAAAAACGTAATGTCTGTAAGGTGGTCAAAGGGTCGGCATGCAGCCATAAGGCTTGTGTGTCGGCTGCGTGCCGATTTTAAGGAGTTGAATAATAACAGGCAGAAGACGCGGCAACCTGCATTATTTATTGTGATTATGAGTCGTTTTTACTCGTCAGTCATAAGTTCTCATAACAATACTGAAATCGTCAGAACTGTAAAAATAAGCATGAAATGTTCGGCGTTCATCATTTCAGTCAAAAATCGGAATGACCTTCAAAATCTCCGGAGAATTTATGATTGTCGAGGTATTTAAAGGATAACGCTACCCTGGCACGATACGCTGCCACTTTTCCGTTCTCAATTTTCAGGTCCAACTTGCTGATCTCCGCGATTCTGAGGTTCCTGAGACCTTGGGCAGCGGTTTCCACGGCATTTGTTGCGGCTTTTTCCCAGGATTCAGTGCTTTTTCCTACCACTTCGATCACCTTATAAACGCTTTCAGACATAATTTTTTCTCCTTTTTTGGTTAAAAATTATTTCACGGTCAACGTTTTGAAGCGTCTCTGCCTGACGAGAGCATACCTGCATCGCCGTTTTTATTGTCAGGGCTTATGATTCGTATTTAAAGGATAATGCTACCCTGGCACGATACGCCGCCACTTTTCCATTCTCAATTTTCAGGTCCAGCTTGTTGATTTCCGCGATTCTGAGGTTATTGATGCTTTTGGAAGCGACTTCCACGGCATTTGTTGCGGCTTTTTCCCAGGATTCGGTGCTTGTTCCCACCACTTCGATAACTTTATAAACGCTTTCAGACATAATCATTCTCCTTTTTTTGAAAAAAATGTTTTGAGATTACGTTTTGAAGCCTTTTTGTCTGCCTGATGAGGGCATACCGGCATAACAAATTTTATGGGGTCATCTGAATCACCTCCTTATTTAATTTAATTGGCTAAATTTTATTATTTATCTTATATCAAAACAAGATGAAAACTACAAGCATTCTTAGTCTTTTTTTCTCAGTTTTTTTTCAAAACGCTGAACTCGTGCCTGAGTGCTTGATTTCAAAACACTTATTTGGTATTAACATACTGAGTTGAAATTTCACTGACGATTTTTATCCAAATCAAACAAGCGTTCGGAAATGTCGGAATTTTCCCAAGTCCGAAATTTTAAAAAAATAACATTATGATTTTCAACACAAATCCCTATATTGTCGGAAAGCCGGTGGGCGGAACCCGGGCCTTTGTCGGTCGTGCAAATATTTTACAAAAAGTGCTGCGATTTATCAGAGAACCTTATGAAAATACAATGGTTTTCTATGGAAAAAAACACATTGGGAAAACATCTGTCTTACAAGAACTGACAGTGCGTTTGCCCCGGAAAGGGCCTTATGTTCCGATTTATTTTGATTTGCAGGACAAGGCCAGTTTTTCTCCGGAGCAGGTGATAAGATATCTGACCCATCAGATTTTGCATATTCTTGATATTTCTCCGTCAGACCATTTAAAAGCTTTTTTTGATTCTCAGAAGGCTGTTTCCGATACCCCGGGAGATGGTGATATTTTAATAAAATTTCAAAAAATTTTTCTTCCTTATGTCCTTTCCCGCCTGCCTGAGGGGGCCTCGCTTATATTACTTTTTGATGAATTTGATATGCTGGACAACTTTGGCAATGAGCCGTCTGTGTCCGTGCTTTTTCCTTACCTGCGTAATTTGATGACCATGAGTCCCGCATTGGAAACGAAGAAGCAGACATTATCTGATACAAGACGGTTAAAATTCGTTTTCACAGTTGCACGGCGTCCCAAGGATCTTTCCCGTGCATGTCTTTCTCTTTTCAGAGGAATAAAATTTCATCATATTTCTCTTTTATCTCAGAAAGACCTGTCTGAACTGGTGTATCTTTCAAAACAGAATGCTTCTTTAAAGTGGCCTGATGAACTGTTAATACAAATTCGGCATCTGACAGGCGGCCATGCCTGCCTGACCCAGTGGCTCTGCCGGACCATATGGGAAAAAATTTATGATAAAAACCCGGAAGAGGTCCCTGTTGTTCAGGCCAAAGATATAGAAATGGCAGTTCCTGAAGCCCTGGAAAATGCCAAAGATACATTGGAACACTTATGGGAGGGATTAGGTCTGGCTGAACGGGTGGTTGCCTCTGCTTTGGCTGAAACAGGCTCCCAGACAATTTCCAGGGAGGAATTTGAGAAACATCTCCGGGGAAGCGGTGCGCATATCCTGATCGGAGATTTGCAGAATGTCCCCAAATCGCTTAAAGAATGGGATCTGATCGAGCCGGAAGGGAACGGATACCGCATCCGGATTGAAATGTGGCGGCAATGGCTTATTCAATACAAACCCCTGGCCCGGGTTCGGGAAGAAATACAAAAAATTTTAGAGACTTCGGAACAGCTTTTCAAAGCAGCCCGAAAATTCTATAAAAGCGGTGAGCTTGAAGAGGCATCTCCGTTACTTCAGCAGGTGGTTCATCTTGATCCCAGTCAGCGCAAAGCTTATCAGATGCTGGCTGAGATTTTTCTGGCTCAGGGAAATACCGATGAGGCTTTAAAATCACTTGAATCTCTTTATAAACACAATCCCTGGACAGCACGTCCCCGTCTTGTCCAGGCGCTGATCAGTCAGACCAGACATAAAAAACAGGAAACTGAGAAGCTGGCGCTTTATGAAAAAATTCTGGAATTAGATCCCAGACAGCCCGAAGCTGTTTCAGAATATAAAAAGATTTATGAAAAACAAGGGGATATGGCTTATGAAAACAATGAATTATATAAGGCCATGGAAGCCTACAAAAAAATCGGGGCAAAGGAAAAAGCCGAGAAGGTAAAAAAAAGGCTCAGGTTGGAGAATTTATACCAGCAGGCACTGGATGCGCTGAAAAAAAATAAAAAAGAAACTGCTCAGAAATTATTGGCAAAAGTGCTGTCCGAGGAACCTTCGTTCCGGGAGGCGACACGCTATATGCACATGGCCGTGACCGGCATGGATATTATCAGTTTTAAGAATCCGATTACAGGATTCAGGGAAAGCAGTCTTGAAAAAATATGGCCGGATTTTAAATCCGTTTCTCACAAATTTCAGAAATGGCTTCCCTCGTCCAAACTTACAAGTGAAAAACTGGGCGGGATTGGCACTTACAAACTGATCCGCAAGATCGCAAGCGGGGGAATGGCGGATTTGTTTCTGGCGGTCAACGAAAAAGGGGAGTTCCGGCGAACCGTTATCATCAAAAAAGTCTTACCTCATCTTGTTGAAAATGAGCAGTTTATCGCAATGTTTAAGCAGGAGGCGAGGCTGGCGGCTTCGCTGTATCACCCCAATATTGTTCAGATCATTGACTTTTACGAAGACCAGAATGCCATTATCATGGAATACATCCGGGGAAAAAATTTGTCTGAAATCACAGATGTGGTAAAAACGCCTTTTTCTGTTGATCAGGCGGTTTTTGTCGCGTCACAAATCTGCAAGGGCTTGCAGCATGCCCATTTTAAAAAACATGATGAGCAGAGGACATGGCTGAATATTGTTCATCGGGATATTAAGCCGAGCAATATCCTTATCTCATTTAACGGCGAAGTAAAGATCACGGATTTCGGAATTTCCAAAGCAAATTCTGAAACCATGTCCGGGGTGATGACCATGCCCGGGGAAGTCAAAGGCACACTTGCCTATATCGCTCCTGAACAGTTGTCAGAAGGTGTGAAACACTTGGACAGCAGAGGAGATATTTATTCTTTTGGTCTTGTTTTCTACGAGATTTTATCCGGAAAAAAATTACGCCATTTTATTGATGAGGTCACTCCGATAAAAGTGTATAAACTAATTATACAAAATGATATTGTCCCTATTATAAAACTGAGGTCAGATATTCCGCGTGAATTAAACCGGATTGTAATGAAATGCCTGGAAAGTGATAAAGAATCAAGATACCAGAATACACAGAAACTGAATCAAGACCTGGATCGCCTCAGAAAAAGCCTGAACATGACTTATGACGCGTCAAATCTTGCAGATTTCATGAAAAAATATTTCAGAGACGCACAAAAAGACCAGGGATTTTAACAGACAGCTAAAGGAACTCGAACTAAATAATATACCCGATAAAATGGGAATGCAGAATTTCACCCCTCAGCACTTATCTGGTCGGATACAATATGCTTTAGCTTCTGTATAGCGGCTGTCAATGGAAGATGATTCCCATTGACAAGTCTCCTGATAATCCTGAAAAACCGGATTTCATCTGGCAGTCTGTTTACCACCATTTCCGGAAAAGGTGGTAAATAGTCTTAAAAATTTTTAAAATCAGAACACCGAAAGCATCAGATCGCTTTCGGGCCTTTTGTAACCGAACCTTGACGGTATTTTACACCCTGCTCATCTTTTCAAACCGCAGTGCTTTACTGCACTTTTATCCAGCATTTCCGGAAGGCTGCCCTGGTCGGCCGGAACAAATCCGAGCGATTTTTCCCACACTTCATCATCTTCCATGCAAAAATAAACCAGCACATCAGGGGCGATGTCCTTTATCCAGGACGCCACTTTTTGATAGAGCGCAATTCTGAGCGGCTTAAAATAACGCATTTTGTTGTCAATGCCTGAAATAAATTCCCCATAAACAATCTTTGAATCCGGAAAACGCTGCTGGATGATCGGCTTCAGAGACGGCATAAACCGAAAACTTCCCAGGCTGATCCATACGATATTATCCGCGGAGACATATGAAAACAGTTGTCTGATCACCTGTTTATAGTCTTCTTCACACCCATCATAAATCACCATGGGATCAAAATGGAACGCAACAGGATAGCCCCAGGATTCACACGTTGCCGCGGCCCTGAGCCTTGCGGAAAGCGATGTTGTGCGCCGTTCTTCACTGTGAATGACTTTTTCCGTGTTTAAAGACCAGGCAACAATGGTTTTGCGGTTATGGGGAAGATCTTTTAAGCCCTCAATCGCGGTAGTCTTGGTCTTCAGTTCCAACACAGCCCGGGACTGCCCGGAAAACTTGGGTACAAGCAGACCTGAAAGACCGGTCCACCATTCCCATATCATGCTGTCTGTAAACTCGCCGGTTCCGATTCGGGATATGGTTTTTTCAGCAAACAGGTCATCCAGTTCAGCGAGCATGTCATTATGATTGACAAAATACTGAAGCACAGGCGGATGGAAATAAGACTGCAAAATGCAGTATGAGCAGTCCATCACACAAAATGTTCCGATGTGCAGAATTTTATAACCACAGCAGGTATAATAACGGGTTCCCGGACATTTTCGGACAAAAGCGCCTTTGTTTTGGGTAAGAAAAAGGATATCCTTTCCTTTTCGGACCGGATCCTTTGCCGAAGACACCGTGTCAAAGACCTCACGCACATCATTAATAATTACGGACGGGACATGAACATGTGACCGGACAGCAAGAACTTCGGCCGTATCAGCAACCTGGTGATCTATATAAAGCTTGGAAAGTCGCAAAGATAAAATAAATCCTACAGATGAATATCGAAATACGAAACAAATCTGAAATCTGATGATAAAAAAAAGCAACATCTTCAGATTTCAGTTTCTTTTACAAGAATTTGTTGACGTTAAGACCGTCTCCTGAATTTGTTTCGTATTTCGTGTTTCCCCTCTTTCAAGGGAGGTTCTGACTAAGGTTTGACCAATCGGCACACCATATCGCGCGCTGTTTCCAGATCAACCTTGCTCATATTAAGGACTATATGATAAAGATCCGGGTGGTCATAGTCTTTTTTACCAAATTTACGGTATAAATTAATTCTTCGTTTGTCATCCATTTCAACAGCCTGAAGAGCCTGTTTGGACGTAAGATCGTAATGTTCTTCCATAAATTTCACACGATCTTCTTTTTCACCGATAAGCAGCAGGTGAAAAGTGTCTTCACGCTCTTTTAAAACATACTGGCCGCCTCTTCCGATGATGACCACATTGCCCGCATCCGCAAGCCTGGAAATAATTTTATGAAGCGAATCCACATAGATTTCTTCATCAATATAACCTCGTTTCTCATCCAGAACACGATCCACCAGACTTTTCGGGACCACTCCGGAGATAAATTTCAGGAATTTTCCGCCTGCCTCCTTTTCAATGGATTCCACCCATTGGGATGAAACCTTTGCTTTTTCTGCAACCATTTGGATGATCTCATTATCCACAAGAGAATATCCCAATTTCTCGGAAATCATTTTCCCCAAGGTTTTGCCACCAGCACCAAATTGCCTGGAAATTGTGATAATTGACATGCAAAGCTCCTTTCATTGTCATTGGTCATTGTCATTGGTCATTGGTCATTTGTCAATGACCAATAATGAATAATGATTCCATATCATACGATTCCGGTAAAATCAAAACCTAATTTTCCCTGAAATTTTTCTATTCTTTTAAAAATTTCTTTCAGCACGGTCTGCTCTATGCGGGAGAGTTCTTTCGGATTAATATAATTATCCGGTTTTGCATTTTCTTCGGTAACAGCCGTGACCTGCCGGACAAATCGTAGCTGCATCAGAAAACTGTATGCATGTTTAAGATCACTGTAATCTTTATAGGATAAAACATTTTTCATATGAAGCAGTTTCAGCCTTTTCAGTGTGTTGGTTTCTTCAATCTTATTTTTCAGCGAGTATATTCTTGCAAAATCAACAATCGGCATCATCGCGCTTTTTATGTCAAACTTGTTACGATGTTCGCCTTTTGACTCAACAACAAAATTACGGAAAAATCCGATGGGGGGTCTGAAATGAAGTGCGTTTTCAGTAAGATGACGTAAAAAAACTGACCAGTTGCCAACAGAACTGAAAATATAGCCGCGCAGTTCGTCTGTGAGGCTTATGTCCCCGTAAATTCCCCTGAAATCGAAAAAAATGCTTGCCTGAGACAAATCTTCCGGGGCCTCGGCAAGCATCCATGATGAAAAATAGTCTTTCCATACAGACAACGGCTGGCACCATTTGGGATTTTTTGCCATGATATCAAAGTCACAGAAATCATAGCCTGCCTGATCCAGCCAGGTGCAGACCTTTTCCCCGAACTTTAAAAAATAATCTCTGACGTTTTTTTCTGATTCTTTTGGCACATCTTCAAATATAATGGCATTGTCCTGATCTGTTTTCAGAGTTTGTTCTTTTCTTCCTTCACTGCCCAGCGTCATAAATACAAACCTGGCCGGTGCCGGTCCCAGTTCATCAAGGGCAAAACCGATCAGTTTATATAGTATGGCATCTGAAATCGTGGTGATGAGACTGTTGATATTTTTTGCCTTTGCACCGCCGTAGATAAGGTTTTTTATAATTGGCGGCAGTTTGCCGTGTTTATCTGTAATTTCCGCGCTGCCGCGGGCCTGGGATATCTCACGAATAAGAAAGAAAGGGCACTGAGTCTGTGTGATCAGCAGGCTGCTGTTGGTTATCACACCGATAACCCTGTCATTGTCATCTGTAACTGCAAGATGTTTTATGTTTTGCCTCATGATTGACATCAGCCCTTCAAAAACAAGCGCCCGGGCCGAAATGGTACGCAAAGGGGAAGACATGATGCCGGAAACACGCTTTTGAATATCATATCCCTTTGAAATCACCTTTCTTCTCAGATCACTGTCCGTAACAATGCCCACAACATCTCCTTCTGTGTCCCTGATAAAGATGGAACTGCTTCTGTGTCTGGTCATTACGGACGCGGCTTCCTGAATGGGTGTATCCATATCACAGAAAGCCAGCGACTTGTTACAAACGCCTGAAATGGGCTGATTCAGAAATTGCAGGGACTCGTCTCCCGAGTGCATTGTTTTTGTGATAATTGAGGCATATGTTTTGTCAATCATCTGTTTGCCGAACGTGTCAGTGAAATATTCGGAAAAGGTTTCATGCTGGTTGCAAATATCCAAAAAAAAATTTTTGGGTAACGTATAAAAATATGATTTTTCAATAGTCCTGAGCGTGCGAACGGAAATACTGTTATTTATCAGCATGGAAATTCCGCCATAAATATCCCCTTCGTACAACACGCCCCGTAATTTTTTTTTGCCACTTTTTTCTTCATAATAGCGTTCCACGGCACCTTTCTGAAGAATATAAAGATGTTCAACTTCTGACTGTCCCTGAACAAGCATGACCGTGTTTTTGGGATAATGCACAACAGAAAGATGTGAGGCAATTTTTTCAAGGTCCTCTTCATGAAGAAAGGAAAACGGAACCACCCCGGACAGAAAATGAGATGCCTGGCCTGTTGCAATAATGGAAGCATACGACTCATCACGCATGAATTTGCCATAGATTTTTACAAAAAAATCCCGAAATATCTCAGAACGGTTGCAGACTTCCGCAAATATTTCTCTGGGGATGGTGTAAAACGAAGAATCCTGATTCACTCTGACTGTTCGCACCGCGGTGGCTGAATTCATGAGCGTTGCGATTGCGCCACACACTTCCCCTGGTTTAAGAAATCCGGGTTGTATTTTTTTCCCTTCTGCCTCATAATAAAGTTCCAGTGAACCATGTTTTATGACAAAGATATGATCCACGGTTGATTTGCCCTGAACAGATAAAATGGTGTTCTTTGGATAATTTTTCTCAGATATATTGTCGGCTATCCTTCGGACTTCACTTTCAGGAAGAAAAGAAAAGGGTTTTAAATTTGACAAAAACTGAAACGCCTGATCAGTCATGGACTCTCCCAATGAAATAGGTGTTAGGTGTTAGGTGTTAGGTATCAGGTGTCAGACTGCATTATTCTTAAGCTGATCTTGCTTACGAGGATGTATTTGAATTTTCCATCTGGTGATCATTCAGGTCAGATGTTCGGAATATCAGGTATTCAGAACATATCTTTTGTTTTTCCCAAGTCTTAACACCTGACATTTTTTTACTGATCTGAAAAACAGATGTCATTTCATGATGCTTTGTTGATCCAATTTTTTTTGCTCTGCTTCCATTTGTCTGATATTATTTATTTCTTTCAGATATTTATCATCCGGTCTTATTTTATTCGCTTTTTTAAGGACTTCCACTGCTTCAGCAAACATATAATTATATTCGTAGGCAAGTCCGAGATTATACAATATGTCAGGATTGTTCGGACTTTTTTGGGCAGCCAGTTCAAATTGTTCCAAGGCGTCCCGCCACAGTCCGTTTTTTGCAAAACGGATGCCGCTTTTCCCTTCGGGCAGCGCTGAGTCTGCAAATTTCACCTGAACATATTCAGTATAAGGCGCAATCATTTTCATAAAAGTGTCAAGGGTTTTGTTCACTGCATCGTCAACCAGTGATTCTTTATAAGGCGGCCGGGGCCATCGGTTATCCTCTGACATGGCATCCGTTGCTTCCTGGGATATTGATTTTGCAGCCAGAATTTTTCCGGTTTCCAAGCTGACCACCCGAAAGGATGTGAGCGCCTTGGCAATCCCTTTTATGTGATAATTTCGGTGAAATTTTCCATCATTATCTTTATATGCCTCGTCTTTCCAGCGTTTTTGCTGATATGTCATTACAGAATGTCCGAAAATGAGAGCGGACGTCCCTGTAAGCTTGCCCAGCTTTACAGCGGTTTGCTCATCCACAAGGCCGCTGAGGTTTAACTGATGTTCCTGCATAATCCGGTCAATATTTTCCCTGTCCAGGACTTGAAAATAACCAGATTCGAATAATCTGCTTGTAAGCAGGTCAGCCATTCTCGGGCCCATATTCCCGGTGATTCTTCCGATGGCGATTTTATTTGCGCGGCCCAGATCAATTTCAGCGGGTCTGATAACAGGAACACTTATCCCGTGACCGCATCCTGTTAAAAGCAGTATGATTATAATTACAGAAAAAACAGAAAATAAATGACAGGAAGATTTCATTTTTTATTCCTCAGCATTCAGATTAAAAAAAATTGTTCCTCTCATGGCATTCTTCATAGAAGCTGAAAAGCAGTTTGCATTTTTTCGACCTGTGCGGTTACAATATTTGTAGGGTGGGTGGAGCGAAGCGGAACCCACCCTACATATTTTTTAAATTTCAAATAGTTATGTTTAACCGCACAGGTCGCATTTTTTTCGGTATGTGAAACAATTTTTCAAATTGTTTCAGACAATTTGCAAAATTGTCTTACAGCAAAGTACAGACTGGCAAATGAAGGATGCCCTTCTCCTTAACCACTTTCAGCAGATCAGAAATTTTTGGGAACTGACAGTCAGTAGATCGAAAAGTTTCCGGACTGTGTGGGGCATGGCAGAGAAACCCGGCTTTTTTCCCCGGACAGAAGGCTCCCCCCGCCGGAAAAAGCCGGGTTTCTCCCCATATGCATCAGGCTAAGATCGTAACTCATTGTTTTTATTAACCTGTGATCTGCCTCTGCCGGACGGGGTTTGCAACCCCGTCCGAAATATTTTCCGACCCCCGAAAACAAACGTTTCGGACGGGGTTGCAAACCCCGTCCGGCAGTCTTAGCCTGATGCATATGGGGTTTCTCCCCCGTTCGCCGTGTCTGTCCCGCGACAGCCCGAAAACTTTTCGATCTACTGACTGTCTCTGACGCCTGAATGCGGTTTTTTAAGTGATCATTCATAAGTAAGCTGAACATACTGAAACATATAATTAAAATCAAGAACAATCTGAAAATACCGAGGCTATGCGCTTTATTGACACATAAATATTTCTTTTTTATATTCCGGATTTATTAATTTTATGCTGATTATAACGGATTTTGGGGAGGCCGGTCCGCTCCCTGAGCCTGTCGAAGGGGGGACTTCCTGTTTTGATAAGTTCAATTTTATAAACGGCCATGAGCTGCCGGCACAACGAATGATGAAAATTTTGCTGTTTTTCCTAACACTTAACACCTAACACCTGACACTTTCATATAAAAATAAAAACGATAGGTTACGGAGGGATGTTTTTCAAAAAATCAGATTTTTAACTCCGAGGCTGAAAATTTATATTGCATTCTCTTCCGGCTTATAGTAATAAAGAGATAAAATTCATTTCTTTAAAAACGGACACTGACTGTCAGCAGACTGAGGCGTTCCCATCCTGCCCGTGAAACCGCAGTATTCGAAAAATTACGATTTGCTGACTGTAAATATCATACCTGTTTTATTTTTGGGATAAATGCAATAACATATTGTCGGAGGATATTATTTTTTATAATAAGCAGCTCGGAAAAAAACACATTGTTCCGGCCGGCCTCGGACGCACACTTTTCAGTCCTCATGGAATAATGCGTTTTTCCAAGTCTTAAAAAAAGCCTTCACCGAATTTTTCAAATATAATTTTTGTAATATAAAAATATAAAAACGCTGCTGAGTCTAAAACCCGGACTGAAAGGAACAAAAAAACTTTCAACCCAGTACGGAGATCGTCTTGTATGTGTCCGATATCGAGTATGATGAGGAAAAAAGCGGTTTAAAACGGTCGAACTGATTACCGAGGAGTCTGATTGGGAGCCGGGAGGTAAGAAGAAAACTGGCTGTGACACGTCCCATCTCATCGTGGGGGTTCGTGTCGGACGGGGGGAGAAATTCCCAAAAGCATATAGATATATATGCTTGCATACAGATATATATGCCGGGATTTTCCGCATAATCCAAAGTTATATTTTTCAGCGAACTCAGTAAAATAAAAAGCCCATGAAGATATTTTTGTTTAAAATTCTTGTCTTGTTGTTTTCGTTATACTTTTTGTCAGCATGTACGGGCAGTCAGAAACTTGCACCGTTTATTCATATTGGGGATTTTAAGATAATCCAGCAAAACGCTTCCGATATGAGACTGGAAGGAGTAGTTCAAGATTACAGTTTGTATGTTGCTGATAATTGGTATCTTGTATTTAAAGACGATAAGCTGGTTTATGCTAACAGTTCAGCGGATCCCTTATCCGCCTCTATTGAGCGTTCTGAGTGGATAAAGAAACAGCTTCGAGATCCTGCACAGCAAATTGAAATAAAAGGTTTGGAAAGGATGCCCAGACACGGAGGATGCTGCGAACTCAGTTCCCAACGGGTGAGGGAGATTGTGGAATCTGACTTAAACGACCTTAAAGCAGCGATCTTGCAGGATAACAAAATGCTTCAGGCATTGCCCGGGGAATTTATTGAACCCGAGGTGATCAACAAAGTGATGATCCCCAAGATAATACAGACCAAATACCCTGAACTCAGCCATGAGGAGGTTGAAGAAATTCGCGAGTATGTTCTGGCGGATTCGGTCATCAAAAACAGTGAAATCAAGGAAGTTGGTAACAAACGCTTTGTGCGGATGGCAGGGAAATTTGTCAATATCGAAGACCTTCACATTGATCTGATTGATCGGGTGAATCCGTTTCAGAAGGCATTTGAAGTGCTTTCAAAATCAGTGACGGCAAAATTGTTGAAAGTGATCCAGGAAACCATTGACGCGGGTCGCATCCAGATGACGGACGAGGAGGCAGTGATTCTTTATCGCGACAAAATCGGGCCATTTATGAAAAAAAACAACGGACGAGAGCCGGATATTCATTCACCAGACCCATTGGAAAAAAGGATGGCCGAGGCATTGGTCTATCTCAGAAACAAGAAACGACAACGGCAAATGAAAAAGAACAAATGATTGATTTTATCAAAGAGATGGAGAGTATTCTGGAAACTGACACGTTAGGGTTACTGGAGGTAAAGCCAAAGGCATCGTCAGCGATTAGCGCAGATGAGCGGCTGATTGCTTCGTTTGAGGAGATCATCGCTTTTGTGCGGGAGCATAACCGTGAGCCTGCCAAGACTCGGGACATCAGCGAGCGGAAACTTTACAGTCGCTTAAAAGGATTACGGGAGAACCCTGAGAAAGCTGCCGCACTGGCAGCGTCTGATACCCTTCATTTGCTGGGTGACGTAAGAATACCCGAGCCCAAAGCGATTAACACAATAGATGATGTGCTGGAGGATGATGTGTTCGGGTTGTTGGGAGATGATCTGTCGGACGAAGCTGATCTGAATGACATTTTCAATCTGAAAAATGTCCCGAAGCCTGCTGACACGCCGGACTATATCGCCAAACGTAAGCCATGTGAGGAATTCGGGCAATTTGAGCCTTTATTTAAGCAGACTCATGCTGAACTGGCATCAAAGAAGAAAGTGCTGAGATCATTTAGCAGTGAACAGCAGATCACCTCCGGTGCGTTTTTCATTCTACAAGGCATGATGGTTTATGTGGCAAATGTTGGTAAAAGAGAACTGAGAAACTTCGGTAATACAGACGCTCGGCTTTACTGTGTTTTTGAAAACGGAACCGAGTCCAATCTGCTGCTGCGGTCTCTGGCTTCGGCGCTCTGGAAAGATGAAACCAGTCGTCAGATAGTGGATGATGTTCAGATGGAATTGTTTGGTGAATCAGAACAGATTACACCGGACGACAAAGCAACTGGCTATATTTATGTATTGCAATCTCTGAGTGAAGATCCGCAGATCAGGGAAATCAGGAATCTGTACAAGATCGGTTTTTCGAGTCAGCCAATTAAACAGCGCATCCGGAATGCAAAGCAGGAACCTACCTGTCTGATGGCAGACGTGAAGCTGGTAACTGAGTTTGAAACATACAACTTAAATCCGCAAAAACTGGAAATGCTGTTACATACATTTTTTGCGGAATCCTGTTTGAATCTTGATGTTTTTGATAGTGAAGGAAAACGGCATACACCTCGAGAATGGTTCATTGTGCCGCTGCATGTCATTGAAACAGCGGTTCGGCTTCTGATAAATGGAGACATTGTTAATTATCACTATGACAGTCAGCAACAGAAAATTGTAGAAAAGTGAACACGGAGATGAGAATTAAGAGAATCTGACAAGGCAAATTCACTCGGACAGCAAAAACGCCGCTGCTTCGTTGCTCTGTTTTTTGCTACTGGTGAGAAGTTCCGTAGGTCGGGTTGAGGAACGAAACCCGACAACGACGATCATCTCTCATATTGACGGCCCGCAAAAGTGTTGGGTTTCGTTCCTCAACCCGGCCTACATGGCTGTAGGCGTCCTCCGGTGGCGACCGCCTCATCGTCAAACAGCACTAAACGACAAAACATCTTGAATTGAAATGGAGAAACAATATGTCAACATCCAATCTCTCTGGCAAAAAAAACGGTAACGGTACGAGTACTTCAATAAGAAAATGTAATAATGAGAAACTGCAAAATCACTACGTCTATGTTTCAGATGAATTCAATAAGGATATTGAAACGACAGATATTTCAGAGGCGTTTGTCACAGGATTCATCAATGAACTACAAAAGAGCGAAGCACCGTTTCTTCTCGGAGACTGTATCAAAAATTCCAACCTGTTCAAAAAAACGAGGGATCGAACCTATCGATTCTTATTCCAGAAAGAGTCTTTAATCATCGAGAAGGAAGAGATTACATTCGTCTGTCTTCGGCGGATTTTAAGAGGTCGTTCCAAAGACGAAGCGGAATACAAGAAAATCATTCATGACCCTTCGGAGTTTATCGCTGGATTCAAAAATGAAGAGGCAGCTCTCAAATCGTCTTACCATAAATGGGACAAAGAGCGCCGGAGCTTGAAGGAAAAAGAAGAACGCGAAAAAGTAGCTGAAGATGAAGTGAAACTGGCTGAAATCAGTCAATGGATCGACAATTTTAAAATCAACTTTCATTTCGATGTCTATGAAACTTACGAATGGAAGCAGAGCATTTTTGAAAAGCTTGACACTTACGGCCCGGATTTCCTGACACTTCTGGAACGGATTATCGTCAAGAAAGAGAGCGAAGGCATATCCTTCGACACTATCCCGCACCCTGATCGTCCTTACATCTTCAAAGCGAGTATGGGGGGGATTTGCATTTTATACGAAAAATTGAGCATCCAGGGGGAAACCAAATATCTGCTGCACAATGCGTTTGAAAAATGTGGTGAACAGTCCGACGCCATAGATCGGGCCATTGCGACTATTATGGACGATCCAAGATTCTACTTTACGGTCATCGATGGAAATTATGATAAAAAAGAAGTGAGTCGATGTGCGGAACGTGCCTACCCCAGTATGATCATCGACGTAGAGGATCGTGAAATCTGGTTCGACATCCAAAAAAGCATCGATGATAACGCCAACCTGTCGTTGTTACCCGATCAGGTGGAGCTGCTTGAACAGATTCGATTCCCCGTTTTTATCAATGGGCAGGCGGGCAGCGGCAAGTCCACCATGCTCTATTATCTGTTCGCTCAACTTTGCTACAAAAAAATTATCGAACCCGACAATGATAACACACCACGGAACGAGATCGTTTTCATTACAGAAAATCAGCATCTGCTGAAAAATTCGATGAAAGAGATCGCCATGCTGCTCCGGAAAAATCCGCAATACTCACTGGATATCAATGAGATGTTCGGACAGTCCATTGATCCGGAAACCCCTGAAAGTCTCAAGAAGGAAATCATTCAAGATGCCCTTGAAAAGAGAATCGCCAATTATTTTTCATCCTTCATCGGATTTCTGAGAAAGGCCCTCGATCTTTCGGAAGGGGAGTACCACTTGAATCAATACATTAACTTCTATCGCTTTCGTGAAGCTTATCTCTACTCACGAATACTTGATGAACATGGAAAATGGACAACGATCGGAATCCACCATATCTCGGATCAGATGCGAAAAAAGTACTCACCGGAAGTCGCTTGGTACATTATCCGTACTTTTATCAAGGGATATCGTCTCTCAACGGAATTAATGGAAAACGACTTCCATGAAATCGTCAGGGATGACAGGGGGAATCTGGATGAGGATACATATCGGTATGTCTATAAAGAGATCTATGAACAATTTTACAAGAAACTAACCGATAAAGGATATTGGGATAACATCGATCTTATTAACGAGATCGAACGTCAGAAAAAGGCGAATGAAAAAGACAAAGACATTGATCGGCAAGATCGATTTCAGTCCAATTTTTCCATTATTCTCTGTGATGAGGCCCAGGATTTTACAAAAGTCGAGCTTCAGATATTGACACGCTTCTCCGAGTTCAGTAATTTTAACGATCTCTCCACAAGAAGCAGTTTTCCCGTCATCTTTGCCGGCGACCCGTTTCAAACCGTCAATCCCACAGGATTTAGCTGGACCCGCCTTAGAAGCATGTTCACCGAAGATATCGTTCGGAAATTCAAGCTGCCCATCAACATAGAAGAACGATTTATTGAGTTGAAGATGAATTATCGGTCAACCCACACGATTGTGAAACTTGCCAATATGATACAGTATTTCAGACGGGTATTTCTTTTTGAAAAAGATATTAAGTTTCCCCAGGTTGCACGTCAATATGCTAATGACCAGGTTGTCAAACCCGCACTTCTCGAAATGAAAGGGAGTCTCACCGAATATAGAAACTCCAAACTGGGACTAAGTATTTTCATCGCCCCTTGCGAGCCCGGAGGTGAAGATACCTTCATCGCGGAAGACGGACTGGAACCGGAAGACTTCATTATCAAGTCGGCTGCCTTTTTAAAAGGACTGGAGCACGATACTGTTGTCGTTTATAAATACGGTGAGCACTTTATCAATGAAATTCTTGACAACATCAAAGTGACTCAGCTACTGAACCGAAACAATATCGCCCAGAAAAGCATCCTGAACGGTGGTGCATTTGAACACTTCTTTGACATTTTCCAGAACGAGGATTTCAATGATGACAACATTACATTCAAGGTTGCCTATTTTTTCAACAAATTGTATGTTGCCGTCACCCGGGCAAGGCAGGAACTTATAGTCATGGATACTCCCAAAGGAATCAATGGGTTCTGGAAGCCATTTCTGACCGGAATTGAGGCGTATCTCAACGGTGAGCCAGTTCTACCCGAAACTTGCCAGGACGATGAAAAAAGTCGTGACTGGCGTTATCAAATTTTGGGAAAAGAAACAGTTCTCGATACCTTTGAGAGCAATCCTGATTACAAACAGAACATTTCCAAGAGTCAGCAAGCCCGGATTGCACTAAAAGAGGCGGAGCATTACTTCCGGAAAGCCACGGAAGAGGGCGCGGTGGGTAGTGCCGCCATCGAACGACTGAACATTGCCATCCAATATTACAAACGCTCGGGGCTTTCTCAAGAGCATGAAGAGGAGCATATCAATCTCTGCAAGGCCCATATTGCACGAATCGATGGACGATGGGCGGATGCGGGTACTTATTTTGAACAGGCGGAAGATCGGACTGCTGCGGTTCAGTGTTATTGGAACGGCGGCTGCTGGCCGGAACTGATCAACGCGTCGAAAGATGAGCATATGCTGTTTGTGGGGGAGTTCATGCTTCGATCCCGCTTCGATGTGAAGGTGCTGACGGAAAAATCGCAACAGCTGGCCGATCTCTTTACGGAAAATGAGATTATCTGGCTCCATGAATTTGAAGAGAAACTGATCGGACGCATTTCCAATCTGTTAAAAAAGAAGACTCTGCAAGTCTCCACCGATTCCGACCAGCTCGAAGAATTGGCAGATGCCATGCTTCGCCTGAAACTCCCCGGTTACAGATGCTCAAAAAACATTGCGGAAATCTATTTTTCCTTAAAGATGTTCGACAAGGCGCTGGCATTGTGGGATCCTGAAAAAGAGAAGCAGAATATCCAATTTTTGTATGCGACGGCTGTGGAAAGCCAGGAGATCGAAAAAAAATTCGCCCACTACTTCACGTTGTATGACCTGATGAAAAAGAACAAGCCCGGGGAGAAGCCGATCACCATCGACCATATTCAGTGTGAGATCGCACAGTTGTACGAGCGTCATCCGTCCATCCCATTTTCGCCGAAGCATTGCGCTATTTTGTCGGAAATATTGATGCAGGTGCCGGGAAAGACAACTCAATCGAATCGGATCGAGACGATCTTGACCCTTCTATTCCGCAATTTTGAAAACACCCCGGCAGAATATACGGATCAGGTGGTAAGACTGATTCGTGCTCAAAAGGACGCGCAGTTTATCGTAACGCTTCTGAAATACCTCCATGACCATGCCAAACTCAATCCACAATTTGTCCAGATTCTTGAAGTAGAATTTTACAGTGCGATTTTGTATACGAAATATGTTCGGAAGGTGTTGAGAAAAATTCTAAAAGCCATCAGAAAAAAACCCTATCAGCAGTATGTCATAAATGAGATATTCTCGTCCGATAATGCAGGCATTGTTCGGACTATTTTGGAAATACTCATCAAAATTATGGTACATGCCACCGATATCAAACCGGAACGATTAAAATCCAAAGACAGCAAGTCAATCCCGCTGGATCATTTAATTTTATCGTTTGCAAAATACTATGTCAACAATTTCAAAAATCCGACGGGATCCGGTGATATTATGCTCAAGTATGAGGAATTGGCCAATGCTGTCGAGCGAACCAATCGGCAATACTCGGAAATCGCCAGATTTTACGATACGGATATCGACATTTCAGACAGTAATTCCCACATTTCGGAAGAGACTCGATCCTTTCTGCGACACCGTTGGCTCAAAATCAAACAAAAACAGCATCAGATGGACGTTTCCAGTTCATCGGGAATGGCGGACGAAAGCAAAACATTGAAAACATTTTCTAAAGCCATTGCAGATTGGGAGATGGGACAGGTGACTATGGATATCATTGAAAAGGATTCCAAGCGTTTTCCCGAATATCCGAATCTATACGGTATTGCTCTTCAGGATAAGTTTCTCATTCAGACACATGACACCGTTACAGCCAATGGCACCGTTGACCCGTTGACAGCTTCGGAGCCGGAGCCCCGAGCCGAGGACATTGACTTGGCGGAAACCACCCATGAGCCGGAGCGGGAGGACAAGCAAACGCCAATTGTCGATGACACCAAAGCGCTTGAAACGCCCGAGAAGCTCGAAACCACAGAAGCATTGGAAGCACCTGAAGATGCAGAGGCTGCAATAAGTGTATCCAATACTTTTGACACCCCCCCATCATCGGATGTCAAATTGTCGATAAAGAATGAGAATCAAGAAAAAGATGAGGAGAATCAGACAGGTCCAGCCGTTTCGACAGAGATCATACAGAAAAAGAGTCATCCGAACTATGAGCAGCTATACATTGATGAAAAACAACAGAACACGCATCTGTTGAAAAAAATAGAGACGCTGGAGTCCGATATGGCGCAGTCTCGATCCATTATCCGAGAGTTGGAGCATAAACTGGAAGTTGTCTGCGGATCAAAATCCAATGATATGACGAAAACCGGGAGTCTCTCCCCTTCCGGTAGCGGTGAAGTGCTATTGGACACTTTGAATCGTGCCAGAGATATTATCAGCGAGATCAACAAGCGTGTGGCAACCCTCCAACAACTGCACGATCTGCCGGAAGCCAAGTCAGCGGTCGGGCCTGTGGAGTCAGCAATCGATGAGTTGGTGGACAAGCTGATTTCAGACAGCATTTCCCCCGCCATAGACAAGGTGCTCACATCACATCTTTCCGGTTTGAACAAGGCGCTTCATCTAAATATCGACTGGGAAAAACCTTTTAAAAGCGCCAGCATTCATATAGCGAAATAAGTGCATGTGAGAACATTTCTTTCCGAAATTCCAGGACACCTAACTTAATTTTGCAGTCATAAGAAAAAGAAAGGATTTGAAAGAGAAAAATTGGAATAAATAGAAAAAGAATAGCGGCCTAAACGCCGTCAAACCTGATCAATGAAGCGGGCTAAAGCCTGTCATTGGAGTCGGGCCGTGCCAACTATCAGATATTAAAGAAACTGTTTCTGATTATAACGGATTTAGGGGAGAGCCTGGCCCATATGCATCAGGCTAAGATTACAACCTACTGTTTTTATTAACTCTGATTTTGCAGGACGGGGTTTGCAACCCCGTCCGGAATATTTTCCGGATCGCCGCCCGCAAACGTTTCGGACGGGGTTGCAAACCCCGTCCGGCAGCCGTCCCGCATTCTTAGCCTGATGCATATGGGGCCTGGCCGGCCCGGCATGACGGATGCTGCAAACATATCGTCCCCACGGGGTTTTGCCGGCCCTCCCCTAAATCCGTTATAATCAGAACTGTTTCTTTATTTGGGCTTTAAACAGTCCTTATATCAGAAAATTCCGGAGAAAATTCCGGGGACACCATACCTAATTTTTTCAAGAACTATCAAATCAAATGCCTGAAAATAAGTATGGTGTCCCCGGATTTCTCTTGTTATGCATTTATAGTTGATTTGGTATTTTTGTTAACGGATGTAATTTTATTTCCAACCGGCATCCGACAGCTTTTGCATATTTATTAAGTGTTGCAACAGACGGAGAATGCTGTTTACTACCTCCGCCGCTTTCGAGACGTGCTATTGCCGGAACTTTAGTATCCATCCGTCTTGCAACTTCGGCCTGAGTCAATCCGGCCTTTTTACGAGCTTTGATTAATTCATCGAATAGTGCAAATTTATCCTCAAGTGCATCATATTCTGCTTTGAACACCGGATCTTCCATCCATCCGGATACCATTTCATTGTGGGATTTCATGACACCTCCTTCATTCTTTTTCGTGCAATTCTTAACTCGTTAACTGGCGTTTTTTGGGATTTTTTTATAAAAGAATGGAGGATTATAACTTTGGAACCAATGACAGTACAGAAAAATGCCCTGCCAATACCCTCGCGTCCTTTTGCACGAATTTCAAACAGACCGTCACCCATGGAACGCGTTAATGGCAGACCCAAATTGGGTCCGAATACAATTATTCGTTCTGTAATCCGGGCATAAACAGCACGAATACTGACAGGCCATGAATCAATTTCATTTTGTACTTTTTCATTGTAATAATATATTTCCCAATTCATAGTATCTATATTAACAAATATGTTAACTTAAAATCAAGAAAAATTTTAATAGAACAGATCTGCAAACCAGCCGCACAGTTGTTTCAACAAAAACATGAAGTTATGCCGCACTTCAGATCACTCAGTATGAGACATGCCTCATACTGAAATTGCGGAAGCGGCAAATAACGCTCAGACGGGTGATTCAAAACGAACATAATCCTGCTATCTCTGAATACCGATATCGGATTCGGCAATATTCCCAAACTCTCAGAAAGCTGACTGCCAGATAGCGGGTGTATAGGGGGGTATAGAGTCGGGGGTATAGAGTCGGGCAGTGGCAAGTATTTAATATCAGACGAATTACCTGCTTATTTTGGCCTGAAATTGGGCTTATATCGCTCTTTTCGGGGCAAAAAAGAGCGATATAGGAAAAAAACTCAGAATCCTGTAACGCTCTTTCTGATACCGAAAAATGTGACATAGGCCCTGAAATCGCCTGTTTTAAGGAGTGTTTTTTTATTTTTTCAATATGTTGGCGTGGCCCGACCCCAACAGCCCCAACAGCCCGCTTCGGGCGACTTACCCAAACCAAGGAGGACATATGATTGTATTAAATGTGAACGGTACGAAAAGGCAGGTTGATGCTGCCCCGGGGAACCCTTTGTTGTGGGTCCTGCGGGACAACCTGGGGATTACGAGTGTGAAATACACCTGTGGCATTGCCGAATGCGGTATGTGTACGGTTCTTATTGACGGCCAGGCCCGGCGTTCCTGTGTTGTTAACGTGGAAGATGTCCTGGAAAGTGAGATCACGACCATTGAGGGCCTGCCGGAAAATCACCCGGTAAAAGTTGCCTGGATCGAAAAACAGGTGCCCCAGTGCGGATACTGCCAGCCGGGCATCATGCTTCAGACGGTTGATTTTCTTTCACGTGAGCCAAATCCGACCGAAGAACAGATCAACAATGAGATGGATCATATGATTTGCCGCTGCGGCACGCATCCTCGGATCAAAAAGGCGATTCAAATGGCCGCGGAAATGACTGCAAAACAGGGAGGGTAAGCCATGAATACACATATGACTCGAAGAGATTTCCTAAAAAAAAGCAGCCTTGTGGTCGCGGCAGCAGCCCTGCCCGGCAAGCTGAATATCTTTAACGCCTCACTGGTGCTGGCCCATGCGGGTACCTCCTTTAAACCCCACGCTTTTCTGGAGATTGCTACGGATGACACCATCACTGTCTGGATGGGTCAGACAAATCTCGGCCAGGGCACCCACACTGGTATTCCCATGATTATCGCGGACGAACTGGATGCACCATGGGAAAAAATACAGGTAAGAATGGCGCTTGCGGCAGAGCCGTTTAAAAGCCCTGTATGGCATGTACAGGTGACCGGAGGCAGCAGCAGTATCCGCCATCGCTGGGATATGCTTCGCGAGGTGGGGGCCGCGGCCCGGGGAATGCTGGTTGAAACAGCATCTGAGAAGTGGGGCATTCCTCCGAAAAAATGTGTCACAAAAGAGGGCAAAGTCATTCATCCGGACGGACGCAGCCTTACCTATGGGCAACTGGCGAAAGCTGCTGGAAAACGGCCGGTTCCTGAAAATCCTCCTCTGAAGTCTCCAAAGGATTATCGTATTATCGGCACCCAAAGGAACCGACTGGATATCCCGGACAAAGTGATGGGCAAAACTGTTTATGGTATTGACTTCACCCTGCCCGGTATGTGCATCGCGGTTGTGGCCCGTCCGCCCCGTTACGGAGCCGTGTCCCGGTCCTATAATGCAGAAGCGGCCATGGCGGTCAAAGGGGTGATCAAAGTGGTGCCCCTTGAGAACAGAATCGCAGTCTGTGCGGAAACGACCTATGCGGCCATGCAGGGCCGGAATGCCCTCGAAATAAAGTGGTCAGACGGGTCCCATCCGGACCTTAATGATGACACCCTGGATGCTTTGTATAAAGCACATCTTGAAAAATCAGGAGCAGTTGCCCAAAAAAGTGGCGATGTGAAAAAGGCATTGGCAGGAGCCGCTCAGACAATAGAACAATCCTACAAGTTGCCTTATATCTCTCACGCCCAGGCGGAGCCGATTAATTGCACCGCCCATGTGGAAAAAGAGCGCTGCCGTTTGTGGATTCCGACCCAGGCTCAGACCGCTACCCAGCTCACGGCATCCAAGCTGACCGGTCTGCCTGTTGAAAAAGTGGAAGTCATGACCACGCCTGCCGGCGGCGGTTTTGGTCTGCGCGGGGAACAGGACCCGGTTGAGGATTCGGTTTTGCTCTCCAAAACACTGAACCGTCCGGTCAAAGTGATCCAAAGCCGTGAAGATGAGTTTGCCAACGACTGTTTCCGTCCGGCGAGTCAGTGCAGAATAAAGGCCGGATTGGATAAGGGCGGTCGGCTGGTCGCGTGGTCACATAAGGTTGCCGCACCATCTGTTATGTCCAGGAAGATGCCCCAATATGTGAAGAACAACATTGATTCGGATGCGGTTTCGGGCATCAGGGATATGCCGTATTCACTCCCAAACCTGCTGGTGAACTATGTGATGGTGAATCTTCCCATAACGGTGGGGTGGTGGCGGTCGGTGGGCTACTCTGTCAATGTTTTCACTGTTGAATCTTTTATGGATGAGATGGCCCATGCCGCGGGAAAGGATCCGATTCAGTTCCGTCTTGATCACATGAAAAAAGGCTCCAGACCTTATAATATCCTGTCACTTTTGGCTGAAAAAGGCGGATGGGGCAGTCCTGTGTCCAAAGGCAGGGCAAGAGGGGTGGCTGTCACGTCCTGCTTTGAGTCGTTTGCCGCTCACATGGCAGAGGTGTCGGTCAGCAAAAAGGGGAAGATCACGGTTCACAAGATGGTCTGCGCTCTGGACTGCGGCACTGCTGTTTATCCGGATGCGATCCGGGCCCAGGCCGAAGCCGGTGTGGTCATGGGACTGAGTGTGGCGTTTTATGAAAAGGTCAGTTTTGCAAACGGTGGTGTAAAAACGGCCAATTATGATGATTATCCAATACTTACCATGTCTGAAGTACCGGATATTGAAGTGCATATTGCCCGGAACAACCTTAAAGCCGGGGGGATCGGTGAGCCTGTTTTCCCATCGGTTGCCCCTGCTGTGGCCAATGCCGTATTCAGAGCTACGGGGATCAGGCTGAGAGAGCTGCCCTTTAAAAGAGAATTGCTGATCAGGGGATAAAAGCTTCTGAAAAGGTTTATGTGAAAAAGTGTTAGGTGTTAGGTGTTAGGTGTTAGGAAAAACTATAAAACTTTCATCGTTCGTTGTGACCGGGCCGATCATGGCCGTTTATATGAAAGTCCGGAGTGCAAAAATTAAGCGAAGCGGTTTTTTGCAGAGACTTTCATGCCTCTTTGTGACCGTCAGGTCATGGCCGTTTATATGAAAGTGTCAGGGGTCAGGTGTTAAGTGTTAGGAAAAACTATAAAATTTCATCATTTGTTGTGACCGGCAGCTCATGGGAGTTTATAAGCACCTGAGCTGAAGTTTTTTATACTCGATGTTCAAGTTTTTCTATGTCATTCCTGCGAAAGCAGGAATGACAGGCTTTTTGGTCGAACAGGGTCAAAAAACTTGAACATCGAGTTATACCTGTTTTTTATGTGAAATGCGAAAAAACCCGATTTTTTCCATCACGGGTGGCGGCTCATTCCGGGGAAAAACCCGGGTTTCTTTTCCAGGCAAATATCAGAAAACTTATGGTCTGGTGCTTATTTTTGTCTGCTTTACTTTTTTTCTGATTATAACGGATTTTGGGGAGGCTCCGGCCGTGAATATGACAGCGGATAAAAAGGATGAAACGGATATGACTTTTCAGATCGGCTTCCCGCGGCACCGGATTACGGGCTGCCTGCCGGGATAAGGGATAGGGCTTTCCGGATCGGAAACACCCTTCGGGGAACCGCTGTCATATCGGCCGGTACTATCCGTTTCATCCCCTGAATCCGTTGTCATATTGCCGGCCTCCCCTAACTCCGTTATAATCAGCTTTTTTTGATTATAACGGAGTTAGGGGATGCAGGCAATGCCCCGTAGGGGCAGCATATTTGTAGCTTTTGAAAGGAAAAAATGATGAAGACCGTCTCACAATATTTTTTTGTTCTTTTTATGCTGATTGTCATCGCTGTTCCGGTTCATGCGGACGGGACTCACCCGCGGGGCATTAAACTGGACGGAACCCTCGGAAATGCGGGAAAGCTGAGTCTCCCGGGGCCGGATTATGAGATTAAGGCCGAATTCGGCAGGCAGGCCGGGGCAAATCTGTTCCACAGCTTTCAGCAGTTCAATATCCATACGGATGAGCGTGCGACCTTTTCCGGTCCGGATTCGGTGCAAAACATCATCTCCCGTGTCACCGGGGGAAATGTTTCGTGGATTGACGGCCGGCTCGGTTCGGCCATCCCCGGAGCGGATCTGTACATGCTGAATCCCGCGGGGGTGATGTTCGGGGCAAATGCCTCGCTGGATTTAAGCGGGTCGTTTCATGTCAGCACTGCGGATTATCTGCGCCTGGGCCAAAATGAACGCTTTTACGCAAATCCGCTGGAAAGCGATGTGCTTTCCACGGCCGCTCCGAGCGCTTTCGGATTTCTGGATGACAGTGTCGGGAAGATCACATTTGAAGGCGGGGAGATTGCGCCCCGTGATGATGAAAATGACACCGGTCTTCTCGGTGTTCCCGAAGGTGAAACCGTGTCCGTCATCGGCGGGGACATTGAAATAAAAGGCATATTTTACCGGAGACAGGCGATTGATGACGAAGGCAATCCGGAATTTGTAAAAGCCGTTGATGAAAACGGGGAACCGGTGTCTGATGATGAGGGCAATCCTGTTTTGGCAACTGATGAGGACGGCAATCCCATTCCTGAGATGGAAACCGTGAATCTGAGAGATATCAAAGCCCCGGGCGGACGGATCAACATGGCGGCTGTTGCCTCCGAGGGGGAAGTCATACCGAGCGAATTTGATCTGCATGTCACTTCTTCGGAAAAGGGAGATATAACGCTTTCCGAAAAAGCCGCTCTGGATGTCAGCGGAACCGGAGGCGGAAGCGTATTTATCCGGGGCGGTCAGTTTGTTGCTGATAACAGCGGCATTCGGTCTGAAACCACGGGGGACAGGGACGGTCGAGTGATTGATATTCAGACAGATGCGTTATCTCTGGGACATGGTGCCCGGATTTCTGCGGAAACCTCTGGTACGGGAAAAGGAAGTGACATACGGCTTAAAGTATCGGAAGATGCCGTCTTTTCCGGTTATTATGATCGCATGAACTCCATTAAGACGGTAACTCGGGGACAGGAAGAAGGTGCGGGAGATTCAGGCAGCATTTTCATTGAAGCGAAAAATATTGATTCGGAAAATACCACGATTTCAACGCGCACATCCGGCAAAGGCGGCGGAGGGGATATCTCCCTCAAAGCATCTGAATCTGTCAATTTGACAATGAATCCTAAAAATGCCACAAATGATCTCGGGTGTGGCCCGTTTTACGGGGTTGATGTTCTGGGCACTTACGGAGAGAACTCCGGAAGAGCGGGAAATCTTTCTGTTGACTCAAAAGTCATTTCTCTCCGACGAGGCACGGTTATTGCCAGCAAAGCCAAAGGCGATGGTGATCCGGGAGATATAAGGCTTAAAGGAACCGAATCGGTTCATTCTGATTTTGCGTGGATTAATTCTGTGAATGGCGGAAATATTTCTGTTGAAGCCAAAAATATCGAAATTGCAAAAGGCTCGGTTGTTCAGGCAGGAACAGACGGGAATGCCGACGGGGGCAACATCATTCTTAATGCCGAGGAAACAGTTGCATTCCGTGGTCACACAGATGAGCTTAATGGGTCGGAACCGAGCAAGATCAGGGTGATCACCCAAAGTTCCCAGGAAGATGCGGGAGATTCGGGAAGTCTTCGGATACAAGCCAAAAGCATTTTATTCGAAGATGAAGCATCTGTCTCGGCAGGTACGAAAGGCGTGGGAAACGGCGGCGATATTATGCTGGATGCGGATACCATTTCATTTAGCATTTATGCCCGTATCTTATCGGAAACACAGGGACGGGGAAATGCGGGAGATATTACCCTGAATGCTGATAGAGTTTCATTTACAAAGGGAGCGCATATTTTATCCGAGACAGAGGGGAAGGGAAATGGTGGAAATATTACCCTGAATGCCAGCGAATCTGTCAATTTTTCAGATTATTATCACCTTAGCGGAACTTATGGCACCAGCAGCGGAATCGGACTGAGGAGCAAAAGCCACGGAAAATCGGGTACCCTTGTGATCGGAGCAAAAGACATTTCATTCCAAGATGGCGCATATATATCCGGAGAAAGTTATGACAAAGGCAAAGGGGGCGATGTGATTCTTAAAGCTTCTGAAACCGTTAACTTTTCAGGTCATACTTTAGTCAAACATATATGCCCCGATGCACGGGGATACGGCAGCACCGGAATCGGTATGCGGACGGAACACGGCGGGGACAAGGGAGACGGAGATTCTGGCAGTCTTTTCATTGAAGCAAAAAATATCCGGTTTGATGAAACCGCCAATATAACATCGGCCACATACGGAAGCGGCAAAGGCGCTGATGTGAACCTGAAAGCAGATGAATCGGTCATCTTTTCCGGGAAAAGCAGCGATGATTTCGGGTCCAGCGGGATATCACTGATAACCCGAAGTACGGACGAGAATTCCGGAACTGGCGGCTCTCTTTATGTCGAAGCCGCTGATATTATATTTCAGGAAGGAAGTTTTATTGCTGCCAACACTCATGGAAAGGGGAAAGGAGGCGATGTCACGTTAAACGCTGATGCGTCTGTCACATTTTCCGGTGACAGCGGTCAGAGATGGGATAATAGTGAGCATCTGATCAATTCTGTGGAAAATAATAAACAATGGCAGACATCCGGGAATCCCGAATGGGAGGACAATTATTCCTATTTTATTTGTGGTACCCTTTCAAACAGTTATAGCCCGGATTCCATTATAATAACCATGTATGATCTGATATTGCCCAGTGGTATTTATGCGGAAACATTTTATCAGGGAGAAGACGCGGGGGATGCCGGAACAGTTCAGATTGAGGCGGATAATATCTATTTTAAAGATGGTGCGTTCATTCAATCCGAGACAAGGGGGAAAGGAAACGCCGGCAATGTAATCCTCCGCGCACGAGAATCCCTCTGTTTTACCGGGGAGGCGAGTGATCCCGGGCTTTCCAGCAATGTTTACGCTGAAGTGGATGCGAGAAGCAATGGCGGCAACGGAGGAGATGTCTTACTGGAAGCGGAGGATATCCTGTTAGATGACGGTGCCAAGATTGTCACAAGTGCATTCGGGCCAGGAAATGGCGGCAACGTTGCAATTAATGCCCGCGAAACATTGACCCTCACAGGCGCTGACAGTAAAGGCTGGAGCAGCTCAATCGCCTCATCTTCCAACCCCAAAGAAACCGGAACACCTGCCGGACACGGAGGAAATGTATTCATAGAAGCCGGAGAGATGTTTCTCGAAAACGGCGGACAGATCGCCAGCAGTTCCATCGCCCCTCAGGGAAAAACAAGTGGTCAGGCCGGGGAAGTCAGTATTCAGGTCGCGGGGACGACCCGACTCTCCGGCGTCAATCCTCACGGTGAAAACGAGGACGGATTCGGATCCGGCATTTACGCACGAACCAGAGGTGTGGGCGATAATTCGGGCAATGCTGGAAAAATCACCCTGGAAACCGGTTCTCTTATTATTAAAAACGGGTCAGTCATTGAAAGCGGCACAAACTGCGATGCAGATGGCGGGAATATTGAAATCCGGGCGCAGGATTCGGTTCATATTTCCGGTGATGCATCCGGCATACAACTGAAAGAAAGAGCAGAGAGTCAGTCAGAATATTTGACAGGATTTTCAACTGAGAATTACAACCGGTCTGTCAGCGGTGTTTATTCAGAATCCGAAGGAGCAGATGAAAATGCGGGAAGAGGCGGTAAAATTGACCTCACGGCACAGAACTTGACGCTTTCCGAGAGAGGGAAAATATCCACCTCAGGTGCGGGCGGCGGAAAAGCCGGAAACATCACCTTGAACGTCAGCCATCTGAGGCTTGGCACAGATGCATCAGTCTCTTCTGAAAGTCTGACTGCCAATGTGTATAATTTTGCAGATATTTCGGAACGGGATAAAATGGCCCTGATACCGGGCGATCTGATAAATGTTGCGGACAGGGGTGACGGAAGATCAGAGAAATATATCTTTACAGAAAGCGGGTTGATGAGAATCCAGTCTGTTTATGAAGCTTCTGATATCGAGGAATTGAATGGACTCTCAGACAAATACGCCATAGCTGAAGGTGATGTGATTGAGGTCGAGGACACGGGCGATGGCAAACCCGGACGCTTTGCCTATTCATCCGATAAATGGAGCGAACTCGGCAATAGCAATGCGCTTATCGTCTCCATAGCTGATGATGGTCAGTGTGCGGGGGAGGTAATTTGCGTACCTTCACAGCGTCTAGTCGTATTAAATCACATTACCGTGGCGGGCACTGCGGAACTGAATGAACTTTCCGAACAGGGGCCTTTTATTACGGACGGTTTCATGGCTAATGTCACAGATACCGGCAATGGATCAGAAGCCCGTTTTGTTTTTTACAAAAACGAGTGGATAAACGCTGAGAATGCGCTTAATATTGCTGATCAAAACACATTGTTTCATCTTCAGGCAGGCACCGTGGCAAACGTGGCAAACGCCGGGGACGGAAGGCCGACGAGTTTTTTTTATTCGGGAAAAGAATGGATTACGTTGAACGACACCCGGGCGGTTTCGAATATGACAGAGCGGGACAGTCTTTCTTCTCAGACTGGCGATGTGGTAAAAGTATCTGACATGGGAAACGGCGAGTCGGAAACGTTTCTGTATGCAGAGGGAGCGTGGATAAAACTCCTTAAAGGGGACGCGGGAACCGTTGCCATCAATGCCGACACCCTGCGAATGGAAAATGGCAGTTCTGTCAGCACATCAGCCAACGGATACGGTAATGCGGGAAATATCACGCTCACAGCCGGAACGCTTGAGATGGGCACACAGTCACAGATTTCCTCAGCCAGCAATGCAGTGAATCTGGGCGGCGATGCAGGTGAAATAAAGGTCAGTGCCGACAATATCAGACTGACAGGCAATGCATCTCTCACGACAGAGGCAAAAGGAGCAGGCGGCGGGAAAATAAATGTGAATGCCGCAAACAAAATTTATCTGCTGAACGGTAAGATCACCAGTAGCGTGAGACTGGGCAAGGGAGAGGGCGGGGATGTCACAACCGACTCCAAACTCGTTATTCTGAATCACAGCCCTGTGGAAGCCAATGCTCAGGACGGAGACGGCGGAGCTGTTTTTATCCGTACTGACAATTACATCAAATCCTCGGACAGCAAAGTCACGGCCACATCAGAGCGGGGCAAGCACGGAACTGTGAGAATCGAAGCCCCGGACATTGATATTACCAGTGGGCTGACGATATTACCCGCTGATTATCTTGACGCGTCGCAATGGATGAAAGCCCCCTGCTCCGGCCGTTCCGGTGCGGATGTGAGCCGTTTTGTGATAAGGGGACGGGACGGCGCTGCTGCCGCTCCCGGCGATCTTCAGGCAGGTTCTCCGGTGTGGTCTGACGAGCCGGATTCGGATGATTGTCCGCCCGGGAAAAAATAGCTACCTGAGCAAAAGTTTTTCATACATCTTTTTTTCTGAGTGGCAAAGAAACCCGGGTTTTTCCTCCGCGGATGGCGGGTCATTCCGGAAAAAAAGCCAGGTTTCTTTCCCGGATAACTATCCTGATTATAACGGATTTTGGGGAGGCCGATCCGCACCCTGAGCTTGCAGAAGGGCGGTTTCCATTTACCCGTCCCGGACCTGTCCGAGGAGACCTTCCGGAAAATCCGAAACATACGTCTTTTTTCCGTGTATGCCGCAGTTTTCCCGGGGCATCCCTTAAATCCGTTATAATCAGAATATTTTTATAACATTATGATCAGAAGTCAATATTTTTTTCAGAGGTCAGCCTGACATAAGGCGCTGAGAAGGCTTACTCTTTCATTCCTATAATTTTCTGTGTCAGTAAGGTGATAATGATGAGAAAATACATAACCCTGATGGCGGGATTTGTCTGTCTGACCATCAGCGGAGGCATTCTGACAAAAGCCTTTGCTGTTCCTGTACTGACCGATTTGCCCATTCAGATGACAATAAACGAGGATGAAAAAATATCGAACAACTTTTACATACAAGGAGATAACAGCCCTTATTCGTCCATAATTACGGAGAATGCTTCACCAGAATTATTAAAAAATGATAATATTCTGATTAAAAGCTCAGGTGTGATAAATACAAAAGGAGAAAAATGGTTAATTGAAATTGTTCCGGAACCCGACAAAAATGGAACAACCAACATTACCATAAGATTCTCCGATGCCAGCGGCGACGTCACGGATCATACCATACAAATAAACGTATTGCCGGCAAATGATCCTCCTGCGGCAAGGAGAGGAAATTTGCAAGTCAGCGAAGACTCCTCAGAATCAGGTAAACTGGAAGCCAGTGACGCGGATAACCAAGCTGCGGAAGGAGATATCCTGATCTACAGCATTACAAAAGGGCCTTCCCATGGAAAGGTGACACTCAATGAAGACACCGGAGACTATGAATATTTTCCTGATGCAAATTTTAACGGACCAGATACTTTTACCTTTCAGGTCACGGACAATAAGCTTGCCAGCGACAGCGCGGCTGTTTCAATCACTGTCTCCCCGGTCAATGATTTTCCCTCCGCACACAATGGCGATCTGACGACCAATGAAGATATCTCAGTATCAGGCCGTCTCATTGCCGGCGATGTGGACAGCGATACACTGACTTATCATATCCCTTTCCCACCGGAAAATGGGAGTGTGACGGATTTAAATAAATACACCGGAGATTTTTTATACACGCCCGATCCTGATTTTAACGGAACAGACACCTTTGCCTTCCGAGTCAATGACGAGGAATCGGATTCCAACACCGCCATAATGACAGTAACTGTGATGCCGGTCAATGATCCGCCCACGTTTACCAAGGGAGAGAATCCTGTGGGAGACAGAAAGGCCGGAGAAAACACAATCCAGGCATGGGCTGCTGACATGCGTACCGGTCCCGGGAACGAATCTGATCAGACATTGCTGGGATTCAATGTCACAACAGAGAACGAAGATATATTTGAATCCCCGCCTGAAATTGATTTGGACGGAACCCTCAGATTTACGCTTGCATCCGTATCTGCACCAGAGGACCCGCCCTTGGTGAAAGTGACAGCCACGCTGACTGACAATGGCGGTATCGACAATGGCGGAGAAAATACCAGTCCCCCGCAGACCTTCGTCATTATTATTTCTGACGGTCCTAAGGACAATATTCCCCCGGATACTCCAGCGGGCATCTTCCCGGCAGAAGGTTCTGTGTTGCCGAAAGGTAAGGTCTTTTTCAGCGCAGGTGAGTTTTCAGACCCTGAAGGTGATACGCATATCCGCACCCATTGGTTTATAAGACAGGCCAGGGGAATAAAATGTCCTGATGACGACGCGTCATTTGACTTTACAGCGGAGGCAACAGCGCTGACTCAATATACTGCTTCCGACCTTGAACCGGGTCTGGAATATGTCTGGAAGGTGGGGTATGAGGATTCAGGAAGCAAAAAAATTGCATGGTCTCCGTACTATATGTTCAGGTTAGGTGATTCCGAGCAAAACACTGAGGTTCGCACCGAGCCAGGAACCAAAGAGGAGCAGTTTGTAATGCTGTCTTTTGTCCAGTGGCCCGATGAACCGGGGTCCCAAAGCGTATTCGGTGATATGATAACAGGAGACTATTACACCGAAAATTTCACTATCGCCACTTATGATCCTCGAAACGGAGATGGCGAGTATGTGGAATACGGAAGCGATGATTTTAAAGTTGAGCCTGGAAGAGCATACTGGTTTATTGCCCGGCACGGGTTTCATATCAGAATGGACGGCATTCCTCTGGATACGGATTATGATAAAGAGGTGCGGCTGTTTTATAATTCTGACACCGGAAATGGCTGGAACATGATCGCGTGTCCCAACAATGCGGATTATGAGTGGAGTGATGTGGAAGTCGTAATATATGACGAGGCTTGCAATATTACCGATGCCCGCGGCAATATGATTGATAAAAGTGAAATCAGAACCATCTCCCAACTAGAAGATGACAATCCCTATATTCACAAAGGGTTGTGGAGATGGGAACACGGTATTTATTGCTCGGACACTCAGCAAATGAGAAGATATGAGGGATACTGGGTGAAAGCCAGGCGGGAAAATGTTTTTCTAAGATTTCCTGCACAGTCTCAGTCAAAACCGGAAACTGAAAATTCAATTCTCAGTTCTCAATTCTCAATTCTCAATTCTCCTAAGCAGGCCATGGCCTACTCCGGCGATTATCCCCCGGGTCCGATTGGGATTTTTAGCGAAAGTCCGGATGAAAACGCTTCCTCATCAGAAATAGGGAGCGGTGGCAACGGCGGAGGCTGCTTTATTACCACAGCAGCCTCTGAATCGCCGTGACACAAAATTTTATATGAAAGTGTTAAGTGTCAGGTGTTAGGTGTTAGGAGAAACTGCAAAATTTTCATCATTCGTTGTGACCGGCAGGTCATGGCCGTTTATAAGAAATGCTCATGAAAAAACCGGGTTTTTCACCCCCGGTCATGAAAATATGTGGTGAGAACAGACAAAAAACCCGGGTTTTCCAAATGTATTTTCATGGTAAAAGGATTCCATTCAACCGGGAACCCGTAATTCCCTTTTTACACACAATTCATGCAGACTCACAACTCATGCGGATGCAGCAAATGAGAACTGAATCTGTTGGGCAATGCTCCGCTTTTGTTCACTTTGCATGGTTGACCGCCTATCGGGGATTTCTGTATAAATCATCGTGGTCAAGAAAACGTAAGAGAAGGATCGAAGCAGACCAATTCGGGTTCCCTGAAAGCAGGAATTCTTCCGGCTCAAAAGATATTCGGTATTTGCGATCAATGCGAACAGACCATGCCTTCGGATCATTCACAATTCGCTCAAGGTTCAAACCGGGATGAAGCGGGTTTTTTTCAAGGAAAGATAGCGTTTTGGCAATTTTTTCCGCATCGTCACATCTGACTGAAATTTATTAATATCCTTAACAAATTTTTTGCTTGGTATCAGCTTCGGCATTCTGCATATCCCCGATCAGCCATTCCGGCAGTTCTCCTGTTCCGCTTTTCCTGGCTTCTTCAAGTTTGGTCAGTCCCTTCTCGTTAAGTCGGATATTACGTTGAACAGCAACGGGTTCAAGCACAATGACCTTCCCGTCCTCGACAGACAGTTCAAGGTATGATTCCTGATCCAGTCTGAGTTCCCTCCTGAGCGAAACCGGGAGTGTTATACTTCCGTATTTATCTATGGAAATGAGCATTATTCTCTCCTCTGTACATCGTTTTACTCGATAATCAAGTTTTTTGATCCAATCCTGCGCCGGACAGCCTGTCATTCCTGCGAAAGCAGGAATCCGTTTTTGACCGATGCGCCAATTCCGGAAACAGTGGATTCGTGCTTTCGCAGGAATGACAGAAAAAAACTTAAACATCGGGTAATAATAATATTGATTTGATCCAATGTCAATATGCGTCTTTAATTTTTTATCGGCGCATAATTCAGAATAATTGGAACCGGTCCTTTTATGCGGTCAGGCTCCGTCATCTTCTGACTTGCAATGACTTCATATAGACTTTAAGAAAAAGATTGTCCGGAGCGACAGGCATTTTCCCAAAAAACTACGGAGGGAAATGTCCTGCAAAGACAGGGGAGTCAAAATCCTGCTTATCTGAAAAAAGAGTTGCGAATGAAACGAATCGCATATATAATATTAAAATATAAAGGGATAAGAGAAGGTTTATCAGCAGATTGAAAATTAAAAAAAATAGCTGATTATAACGGATTTAGGGGATGCTGATAAAATCCCGCAGGGGCTACAAACCTGCTGCTACAAATATGCAGCCCTTAGAAATTTCCCAAAAAATAATCTGCCCGAAATGTAGGGTGTAGGGTGGGTGGAGCGAAGCGGAACCCACCTTGTGCGGTGGGTTCCGCTTCGCTCCACCCACCCTACATTTCTGCTGCTACAAATATGCCGCCTTTACAGGGCTTGATCAGCCCTCCCCTGAATTCGTTATAATCAGAAAAATAGTTGTTAATATAAAGAGGAGTTATAATGAATAACGACACTCAGAGGCTGACCTCCATTCTTGAGGCCATGGAAGATGGAATTTATATTGTCAGCCAGGATTATCAGGTTGAATTCATGAACAAAGCCATGATCAAAGTCTTCGGAGAAGGCACGGGAAAGAAATGTTATCAGGTAATAACAGGCCATGATGAAATATGTCCCCGGTGCAGAGCAAAAGAAGTGTTTGAAGAAGGAAAAACACTCCATTATGAGTTGAAGATTCCAGGCACAGACAAGGTCTATGAACTGACCCAGCTGCCGTTAAGAAACACTGACGGAACAACATCAAAGCTGACAATATATCGTGATATCACTCATGAAAAGAAACAGGAGGAGAAACTTAAAGCCACAGAAGAAGATTACAAGCGATTATTTGATCTGGTGGCCTGCGGTGTGTTCATCAGCACCAAAGAGGGAAAATTTCTGGATGTGAATCAGGCGCTTCTGGATATGCTGGGTTACGATAACAAAGAAGAATTTCTCAGAATTGATATTACCAAGGATCTGTATGTGAGACCTGAGGAGCGTCAGAAATTCAGGGAAATGATTGAACAGGAAGGCCATGTGATTGATTACGAAGTTGAATTCAAACGCAGGGACGGAAGTATCATTCCGGTCCTGCTTACAGGGCATGTCCGTTATGACCATCAGGGCAATGTACTCGGATACGAGGGGATCAATCTGGATCAGTCCCAGCGAAAGCAGATGGAAAAAGAACTCAAAGAAGCGCATGATTTTCTTGATAATCTTGTTAAAAGTTCTCCCAACGCCATCATGGCAACAGATATGAAGGGAAATATTATTCTCTGGAACCAGGCGGCCGAAGAAACCCTCGGATACATGGCAAAGGATGTGATCAGAAATATCCATATCACAGAAATTTATCCGGAGGGCATGGCCCGAAAAGTGATGAAAATGATGCGGAGTTCCGAGTACGGCGGTCTGGGCAAATTAAGGTCTTATCCTATCGTGTTTCTGAGAAAAGATGGCAAAAGCGTCGAAGGCAATCTTTCCGCAAATATTATTTACGATGCAAAGGGAAATCAGATTGCTTCCGTAGGCATGTTTGTTGATCTTGAGGAACGGCTGGAGATGGAGCGAAGGCTGAGACAGACCCAGGAACAGTTATTGCACTCTGAAAAACTCGCGGCCATGGGACGACTGATCTCTCAGATTGCCCATGAACTGAACAATCCGCTTTATGGCATTATGAACACCTTGGAATTGATGAAAACCGAAATTTCTCCTGAGAACAAGCGGAGAAAGCTTCTGGACATGTCGCTTTCCGAGACCATGAGACTGGCTGAAATGCTGCGAAAAATGCTCTCTTTTTCCAAGCCTGACCAGGAAGAACGCCAGCCAACGGATATCAATACCACCATAGATGAGATTCTGCTTCTGCATCATAAACAATTGCAGGAAAACAGCATCAAAGTTTTTTCTTCGTTTGATGAAAATCCGGGGCAGGTTTACGCGTCAAAAAGCCAGTTGCGGCAAGTTTTTCTTAATATGATCTCAAATGCCAAAGATGCCATGCCTGAAGGCGGAGTGCTGACTGTGGAAACGGAATCTGACGAAAATTATTTTCAAATTAAAATTTCCGACACGGGCAGAGGCATAAAAAAAAAGAATCTTGCCAAGGTGTTTGAAGCGTTTTTTACCACCAAAAAGGACAGCGTGAAAGGCGTGGGACTTGGTTTGTCAGTTTGTTACGGATTCATAAAAGATCACGGCGGCGATATTAAGGTTGAAAGCAAAGTTGGATACGGAACAACCTTTACCATTGTTCTTCCTGTGTATAAAACAACGACAGAGGGCATATAAACACGATTCTTTTTTCATAAAAGAGAGAGTAATGTTTATCAGTCCGGAGTGCAAAAATTTTATTTTTGCAGGCAGCGAATCCGGAGTGCAAAAATTTTATTTTTGCAGGCAGCGAATCCGGAGTGCAAAAATTTTATTTTTGCAGGCAGCGAATCCGGAGTGCAAAAATTTTATTTTTGCAGGCAGCGAATCCGGAGTGCAAAAATTTTATTTTTGCACGCAGCGAATCCGGAGTGCAAAAATTTTATTTTTGCACGCAGCGAATCCGGAGTGCAAAAATTTTATTTTTGCACGCAGCGAATCCGGAGTGCAAAAATTTTATTTTTGCAGAGGCAGAAATGCAAAAATGCAATTTTTGCACTCCGGAAATTTACGCAGAAGTGCAAAAATGCAATTTTTGCACTCCGGAGATTTACGCAGAAATGCAAAAATGCAATTTTTGCACTCCGGAGATTTACGCAGAAATGCAAAAATGCAATTTTTGCACGCCGGAGATTTACGCAGAAATGCAAAAATGCAATTTTTGCACGCCGGAAGGGTTTGTACGCTTAAAAGTCATCTTCCATTGCCTCGTGCAAAACAAGGGATTTATAATCAGGATATTCCCGAAATTGTCTTACCAGAGCTTCCCTGCCATGTTCCGTGTAAAGTTTATGAAAACCGGAAAAAGGATAATCATGAAGGCTCCTCACATAACCGTGCCTGACCGGATTAAACAGCAGATAATTGGCACGGGTCATATGTTCCTTCTCATTTCTCGGACAGTAATCCCAGTAATTCCACCATACAGGCTTTTCACAGCATGTTGCTTTGTGAATTTCCTTGGCCGAAAGAATATGAACATTTCGCATAATTGCTGACAAATCTTTTCCTTTCCGGCTTCTTCCTATGAGATGGTAATGATTGTCCAGGATGACCCAGTGATGCAGTTCCCAGCCATGTTTGTCAAAATACCCCTGAAAAAGTTCGAAAAGTCCGAGTTTCAGACTTGGACTGTTCAGCAGCGGACGTTTCCGGTAAATTGCACCTGTGATAAAGTAAGAAGTGTCATCAATAAACAGATGCGCCGGCGTATGAATATAACGCTTCAGCATTTTTTCCTCCGCAGTGTAAAAAACAGTATCCGGAGTGCAAAAATTGTATTTTTGCAGGCATCGGGTCCGGAGTGCAAAAATTACATTTTTGCAAGCGGCGAATCCGGAGTGCAAAAATTTTATTTTTGCAAGCGGCGAATCCGGAGTGCAAAAATTGCATTTTTGCAAGCGGCGAATCCGGAGTGCAAAAATGCAATTTTTGCAAGCAGCGAATCCGGAGTGCAAAAATGCAATTTTTGCAAGCAGCGAATCCGGAGTGCAAAAATGCAATTTTTGCAAGTAGCGAATCCGGAGTGCAAAAATGCAATTTTTGCAAGTAGCGAATCCGGAGTGCAAAAATGCAATTTTTGCACTCCGGAGATTTACGCGGAAATGCAAAAATGCAATTTTTGCACTCCGGAGATTTACGCGGAAATGCAAAAATGCAATTTTTGCACTCCGGAGATTTATGCGGAAATGCAAAAATGCAATTTTTGCACTCCGGAAATTTACGCGGAAATGCAAAAATGCAATTTTTGCACTCCGGAAATTTACGCGGAAATGCAAAAATGCAATTTTTGCACTCCGGAAATTTACGCGGAAATGCAAAAATGCAATTTTTGCACTCCGGAGATTTACGCGGAAATGCAAAAATGCAATTTTTGCACTCCGGAGATTTATGCAAAAATGCAAAAATGCAATTTTTGCACTCCGGAGATTTATGCAAAAATGCAAAAATGCAATTTTTGCACTCCGGAGATTTATGCGGAAATGCAAAAATGCAATTTTTGCACTCCGGAAATTTATGCAAAAATGCAAAAATGCAATTTTTGCACTCCGGAGATTTATGCAAAAATGCAAAAATGCAATTTTTGCACTCCTTTTTTTTATTTCGAGATTTCTTGCAAAATCCAAATCAGCTCTTCGGGGCCGGTTTTTCCGTCGCCGTTCATGTCCGATTCGGGACAGATTTCTCCTGTGTCTGTTCCTGAAAGCGTCCGTATCACCTGCACCGCATCTTTTATGTCAATGACTCCGCTGGCATCTGTGTCACCCGGGAGACAGCCTTCCACGGTGATTCTGATTTCCGAATCAGCGGACCCGTCGCCAATCTCGTCGGTGTCCCGGGTGATGTCGCTCACACCGTCGCCGTCGGTGTCATAAGACACGGTTCCGCCGAATGAGATCATTTCTCCGGTCTCTGTTCCGGGTCTCACCCTGAGATCAAAGGATATCTCCGCAGTCTCTCCGGATCCGATGTCTCCGATCCACTCCGTCTGACTCAGTTCGCTGTCATACACAGGCGCGGAAGCCTTTCCGAGGTTTCTGAAAACAGAACGGATCACCGCACCGGCAGTGTCCTCGGCATAGTCGGTGCTTTCAGGAAGGGGAAGCGCAAACCTCACGCCTTCGGCATCCCGGTCCCCGGTGTTGGAGATGCTGACTGTGTAAGGCAGAACCCCGCCCGGAGCCACGGTGTTTCCGGTATCGGCTGCAATCTGTGCGGATGCCCGGAGTTCCGGCCCTGTGGTCACGGTCAGGACAAAGTCTGTCTCCGTGGATATGCTTCCGTCGTCCACGGACACGGTGACATTTGCCGCTCCGGACATGCCTGTGACCGGCGTGAGAATGACGGTGCGACTCTCGCCTGATCCGCCGAATCTGATGTTTTCCGCAGGCAGGAGATCGGGACTGTCCGAGGCTGCCGAGAATCTCAGGGCCGATAATGCTGTGTCCTGATCACTCACAGTGAATTCCGCTGTCACGGGAACCTCGTCATCCGTGCCGAGATCGGAAATGCGGGAGATGACAGCTGCTTCTGCCATGTCCAGAATCTCGACGGAGAGCTGCTTTGTGTAAGCCAGTCCTGTGCTGTCCGTGGTGCGGACAAGAACGCTCCTGGAGGCTCCTCCGGCTTCGTAATCAAAGGCCGCTTTTGTTCTCAGCGTGTCGCCCTCAAGGGTGAAAGAGGCATTGTCCGTGTCTCCCTCGCCGGAGACCAGCTCGTAAGTGTGCGAGTCATCGCCGTCATCGTCCTTGGCAACGAGTGTTCCCACGTCGGTTCCCGCAGGCGAGTCCTCCCTCACGCCGTCATAATTCCGCAGTTGAAGATCAGACGGGGCCTCGGGCACATCCGTGACCCTGATGTCAAAATGACAGGTCTTCAGGTTGCTGTGTGCGTCATGGGTCTGTATCCAGATGCGGCAGGATTTTTTCTTCTCAAAATCAAAGGGCTTTCTCGTGATCAGCTGGTTTCCCTGAATGGAAAAGGAGGGGTTACATCCGAGTATCCCCCCGGGAGCGAACAGCGCATAGGTGTGAGTATCTCCGCCGGCCGTGGCATCTTCGGCGGACAGGTTTCCGATGAGCGTTCCCGCTGCCTGGTTCTCGGGCACGGTGATGGTTCCGCCGCAGTCCGCGTCAGTACCCCCATTAAGCGAGATACTGCTGGGAAGCGGATCATATGGCGGACAGGCCGCTGTTATTATTTTGGCTATTACGGCAGGTTCTGAGTCGCCGTCTGCGTTATGTGCAAGGACCCGATACGAATACTGCCAACTGCATCTCAGGGTACTGTCTGTGAAACTCGTGACATCTGCCCCGGTCATGGTGACCCGCACCCACGGCGACATGTTGTCCGTGCGCTCTATGATGAAGCCAGTCTCGCTGCCGCTGTTGTCCGTCCAACTGAGCCTGATCCGGGTGGCGGAAATTACCGTGGCTGTCAGACCGGTCGGGGACGCAAGTGTTCCCCCGGGAGGCGGTGTCCCGCCGCTCCATGTGGTGACAACATTGTATGCGGGTGCTGTAGTTTTCTTAAAATGAATCCACCCCACGTTCTCCGCCCACGCGTAGCCGTCAAAAGAGCCGTCTGCGCCGATGGTTACGCCGCCATGGCTCGGGTCGAATTTGATCCAGCCGACATTGGTATCTGTCATGCTCACTGGGGCCAGGGCGATCTTGCAGTCAATAGACCTCATCGTGCTTCCCGATATCAATCAGCAAAGCATGATCATCTCCGACAAACTCAAATACAACTCTGCGATCATCATCCACAGTGAAAGCCCATAATCCTGTCAGCCTGCCATACAACTTATGGGTTCTCAGTCCGGGAAAAAAGGGATCCGACGAAAACTGCTCCAGTTTCTGCCAAAATTTTTTCTTCAGCCGCTGATTGTCCGCCACACGTTTTTTGTAACTTTTTTTGAAGCCTTTGTCCCATGAAATCTCAATCATCTTCAAGATCCTCGTACAAATCCCGGATGGTCCCGGTTTTCACTCTCCCTTTGTCAAAATTTGCCTTTGCCTCCGCGGCCCTGCGGGCAACCCTTTCCCTTCCGAGTTCGGCAAGCTGTTTTATCATCACATTCGCGACATACTCCTTGTCGTCCCAGGAAAGAAGATGAAATTCCTCGATTATTCTGTCGATGGCCGAAAAAGACATTGTGATCCTCCTTTCTTCATGTCTGCCGGAATGTCCTTTAAAAAATTAAGTTGATGATGATCCGGAGTGCAGAAATTCTATTTTTGCGAGCGTCCAAAAAATTACATGTCTTATTTCCATGTAAAGGACAAAAAAATGAGCGACAAAGAAACCCAGCTTTTTTATGAGCGTTTATTATAATAATCTGAACAGAATGATTTGTAAAGACTCAGTTTGAAAAAATCAATTCTTTTTGAATTCAGAATGTTATTTGTCAGCAAATCTGTTTTGGGAAAAAGGAGAATGCCTTTTCCCCGAAGACCGGCCCGGCCGGGGATGTTCCTTTTGACACTGCCGCAGTTTGAACGTATTCTGACAACAGAAAATGATAAAAAGGAGTGCGAAAATAAAATTTTCGCACTTCTTTTTATCATTAACTGATTCTTCATGAGCGAACTGGCCCTTCTTATAGTGGACAGACCTGCTGACGTTAATTTTATAGTTTTTTCTGTTTTTACAGATTTTTTTAATCTGCCGTAAACAGCAACAAGTGACCAGAAACAATGACACACATAATTCAAGATAGTTATTTAAATCCATTTAAAAGTTTATGGGTTCTGATGATTTCAAATCAGCGATTTATTATTTTTTCTTGACAAACTAAAAATTCTATAATAACTATAATAACTAAATTAAAAAAATCGAAACAACATTTTTTTAAAATATTTTTTTTAAAATATTTAATGATAGTTATGATGGGATTTCAAAAAATCCGCTTGACAAACAGAAAAAACTATAATAACTGAAATAAATACAAACAAGGAGGGCTGCGTAATGGACGATACACTGACCGTTTTTAAAGCAAGCAAGCATTGCAATGTTTCTTCCAAGACCATTATCAATTGGATAGATGCCGGTCATATCAAGGCGTATAAGACCGTGGGCGGGCATCGTCGGATAAAAAAGGCGGACCTTGAAGAGTTTATGAAAAGACAAGGTATCCCGATTCCCGAGGAGGAGGAGACCGAAACAAAAAAAAGAATCCTTGTGGTGGACGATGATCCCATCATTGTTGAAACCATTGTCCAGGCCCTGGAAGAGGATGAGTTTGATTATGAGGTCATTTCCGCTTCTGACGGGTTCGAGGCCGGGTTGCAGGTCAATCATTTCATGCCACATCTTCTGATACTGGATATCATGATGCCTGATATCAAAGGATACGAAGTATGTAAGACAATAAAGTCCAATGAGGATACCAAGGATACAAAAATCATCGTGCTGTCCGCATATCTGGATGAAGAAAAGTTTAAGCAAATGAAGGAACACGGCGCGGATGTCTGTTTTTCCAAACCCCTGCCTTTGCCCCAGCTCAAAGAAGAAGTTGCCCGCTTGCTGGGGCTGCGATGAAAGGAGGCCCGCATGAATTTAAAAGACGCCTTGAAAAAAAAGAGATTTGTCGTTACTTCCGAAGTCCAGGCCCCCCTGGGAGATGATGACCCTGAAGAACTGGTTGAGAGTCTCAAACGGGTGCGGGGCCGTGTGGACGGTGTTTCAGTGTCAGAGGTGGAAATGGAGGGAATTGTGGGTGATTCCATTAAAACCTGTGAAATACTGAAGCAAAACCGCTTCAACCCCATATATCAGACCACGCTCCGGGAAAAGAATCGCATACAACTGCAAAAAGACCTTGTACTTGCCCATGAGTCCGGAGTGGAGAATCTTCTCGTTTTTACAGAGGATTACCGTATTACCGGGGACAGCCTCCAGGAGATGATGTTTTTCCATGTTGATTCAGGAAAACTCGCGTCGGTGCTGGCATACATACGCGAAGGTTCCACTGTTGACGGAAAAGAACTGGCCTCCAGGGCTGAATTCATACTGGGGTCCGGTGTGGAGTCCGCATGGGGAAAGAATGTTCCGGAACTGGAGATGAAAGAAATGGAAACCATGACAGATATCGGCGCGGGATATTTTCTCACCACGCCGGTGTTTGATCTGGATCGTTTTGAAAAATTCATTAAACAGGCTGGCACGTTTAATGTCCCGGTGATCGCGGAAGTATTGATTCTGAGAACTGCCGGCATGGGCCGGTTCCTCAACCGCCATTTAAAATCAGGACTGGTTCCGGATTGGACTATTCAAAAACTGGCAAGAGCAAAGGATAAGCAAAGGGCCAGCATAGAGCTTTTTACCGATACCGTAACCGGTCTGAGAGACCTCTGCCAGGGGGTTCACATCATCACCATCGGCGGAGAAGACAAGCTGGGAAATTATCTTGACGCTGCAAAACTGAGATAAAAACTAAGACGTGAAACCCGGTTATTCGGTTCTCATTTTCCGGGTTCAGGAAAAAGGAGCCAGTTTTGGAAACCATCGCACTCATCATTGACAATAAGAAGATCAGTTGCCCCCCCGGAACCAGCATTCTGGAGGCTGCCCAACAGAACGGTATAAAAATTCCCACCCTGTGCTACCATCCTGACCTCAAGCCGTTCGGCGCGTGCCGTCTTTGTCTGGTGGAGGATGAAAACACAGGCCGTCTTATGGCCTCCTGTGTCACGCCGGTCGCCCCCAATATGAGCATCCGAACCGATTCTCCTGATATAAAACGACACCGCCGGAATATCGTCCGCCTGATGATGGCCGAACATCCTGAATCCTGCATTGTCTGCAACAAAGGGAACCGGTGTCAGTTGCGCGCCATCGCTGCCCAGTTGGGGATCGGGGAAACCAAGCTTTATTCCATGCCGAATTACAAACCACTGGAGCAGGCAAATGAGTTCATTGTCAGAGACCTGAGCAAATGTATCCTGTGCGGCAAATGTATCCGGGCAGATCATGAACTGGTGGTTGTGGGCGCAATTGATTATAATCACAGGGGGTTCATATCCCGTCCTGCCACGGTCCATGAGCAGCCTTTGGAAAAATCAAACTGCATCTTCTGCGGCACATGTGTGTCTCTGTGTCCCACGGGCGCGCTGTCTCCGAAAACTGAGTATTATGTGGGAACTCCTGAAAGAGAATCCCGCTCCGTGTGCGGATTCTGCGGTGTGGGCTGTTCCGTGACCATGGGCGTTGTCGGTGATCAGATCGCAGAAGTCAGCCCCTCACATGTGCGAACCAGCGTAAACGGTTCAACCCTCTGCGTCCGGGGCCATTTCCCCCATGAGTTTCTCAAGGCTGAACGACTGACCCAGCCTCTGCTCCGTAAAGATGGAGAACCGGCTCCTGCTTCATGGGAGGAGTCGCTGGAGATCGTGTCCACCCGTATCCTCGATATCAGAAAGCAATACGGGCCGCAGAGCGTGGCATTTATCGGGTCTTCAGAATGTAACAATGAGGAAGCCTATCTTTTCCAAAAAATCGCCCGGGTCCTTGTGGAAACGAATAACGTGGATAATCCGAGGGCCGCATACACTCAGGCTGTGTTACGCAGGATTGATGAGAAAACAAACGGAAGGTGCCGGAAAAATCCGCTTGCCCGGCTTGAAAACGGAGACGCTGTTTTTATCCTGAATGCTGATCCCGGGGAAATGAACACCGTAGCGAGTTTTTATCTTAAAAGAGGTTCCAGGAAAGGCGTTTCCCTGGTGATGGCGAATCCGGTACGAACAGAACTCACGGCTTTTTCATCCGCTTTTCTCGAAATAAGGCCCCAAAGCGAATTTGAACTCATCAAAGGCATTGGGGCTTTGTTATATGAGGAACAGGCAACGGAGAACGGATGTGCTTCGCCGGAAATGCAACAGCGCAGCCTGTTTTCCGACACGGATTTGGATAAAGTTTGCCAGGCAGCCGGTGTGAACATGGACTCTCTGAAACAGGCGGCAAATGTTCTCCGGGGGAAAAAAGTCAGTGTTGTCACCGGGGATGAGATCATGCTGGCTGAAAACGGGGCGGAAACCGTGAATGCCCTTCTTGAACTCATGGCGATGACCCAAAGCCTCGGAAAAGAAGACACAGGGTTCTATGTGCTTGCCAAAGCGTGCAATGAGACAGGGGCTTATGACATGGGGCTTCTGCCGGACGCGCTCCCGGGCCGTCAGCTTCTCAGCGATGATTCCGCACGAAAGCACTGGGAGGATACTTGGAAAGTCAGGCTTTCACCGGATCAGGGACTCAGCGCGGTTCGTATGATCGAGGAAGCGGAAAAGGGCAATCTCAAGGCATTGTATATCCTGAGAGAAAATCCCTTTGAGATTCTCCCTGACCCGGACAGGGTTCGCAAGGCCCTTGAGAACTTGGATTTTATGGTGGTTCAGGATATCTTTCCGGGAGAACTCACTGAAATGGCAGATGTGGTTTTGCCGGGTGCGGCTTTTTTTGAGAAAGGCGGCTCATTTACCAATATGGAAGGAAGGATTCAAGTTTTCGAGCCTGTGGTATCCCCGCCGGGAGAAGCACGGCAGGATTGGGAAATTCTCGGTCATCTTACTGCAAAATTGGGACATTCGGAACCTTACGATTCTGTTGAAAAAATAAAACAGGAAATCGCCCGGGTGATTCCCATGTATTCGGAAGACGGGCGCACTTACGGAGACTGGATAAGGTAAATCAGATGAAAGTGGAATCCGTTTCTATTCAAAAATTCAAGTTATTTGAAAATCTTGATGTGTCGTTCAAAAATAAAACGATTGAGGAGGTCACCAATCGTTTTGTGATACTTGGTGATAACGGCACAGGAAAGACGACTTTGCTTCAGGCAGTTGCTCTGCCGTTAGCATTGGCAACCCGGTCTGTTCAGAGCGTATTTGACTTTGACTGGATAGGTTTCTTGGCAGGCCGCTTTTGGAAATGGGGCGCTCCTCGAATTGAATTGCAAATATCATTTGAAGACGAGGAACTTGAAGCCACACGAAAAATCGCCCGAATCTGGTATGACTCGCAATCAAATGAATTTCGGGCAGATCACTCCTATGTTGAGCCAGGTGACAGCCATTCTGTGAAATTGATCTTAGATGGTGACTACTGGAAAGCTGGAGAAAAACCTGAAGAACGGATGCAGTTTCAGGGGCGTTATTATGCCCGGAGCCTGCTGAGGACAAATCCTTCTGTTCGTTCAAGCTTTTCAAAACTCCCGGGCATATTCTGGTTTGATCAGTTTCGCAACCTGGGATCAGGTTTATATGCGGAAAAAAGAGGGGAAAGATCGAAAGAGCAAAGCGGAGATATTTCTTTTGAATTCGGAGCGGGGCGGCTGCGCCAGTATCTCATTGATTGGAAACGCAGGCAGGAGTCAGGAACATCGGATTATTTAATGGCACTGGAGAATTATTACAAAAAAATTTTCCCAGGACGGTCATTTTCAGGGGTGGAGGAGATGCCCAGTTTGGATTCCCCTGTGGAACAAGAATCTTATTTTGTACTCAATGACGGACATCACACTTACGATATTGCGGAAATGTCAGCCGGAGAACAGTCTGTATTTCCAATTTTGTATGAGTTTGTCCGACAGCAGATTGCCTACTCAGTTGTACTGATTGACGAGATTGACCTGAATCTCCATCCTCCTGCGGCGCAGTTTTTGGTGAGCCAGCTTCCCAAGATAGGGCATAACTGCCAGTTTATCTTTACAACTCACTCTGATGCTGTGAATGATGTGATTGGGGAACCTGAAACTTATCGTTTAACCGGAGGATCGTTGTGCCTGTAAATATTTTATTTTGCGAAGGAGGAAAAAACAGTCCTGACATAAGGGTTCTTCGAGCTTTGCTTCCTGCAACTTGCAGAATAAAGGGCGCAGGCAGCAAATATGCTTTTGACCGAAGGATTCTTTTTCTCAAACAGGAAAGTCCGATACCTTCAGCAGCGATTGCCGGTATCAGAGACCGGGATTTTGATGATGATGAGACACCTCCGAGGAGCTTTCCCCGTGTGTGGGAGATGACCGACAATACAAAGAAAGTGAATATCGGCTGGTCATGGGAAAGAAAAGAAATTGAAAATTATCTGACTGATCCTGAAGTTGTCCGACATGCGCTAGGACTCAAATCACCGCCGCCTGATAAATATCGGAAAGCCTTGCAAACTTCGGCACAGATGATCACAGACTATACAGCAGCCAGAGTATCGCTTTCTCTTTACCGGGTTCAGCCGATGTCACTTAAAAATAATTGGGGTGAAAAGCGATGGAAAATGCCGTTTCCCGATCAGTTCGGAGAAAATGATTGTCGGTCGGAGATCGGAAATATCATAGATGAATATAAACAAGTCCGGATTGTGAAAAAAGCTGACGTATTGAAAACATTTGATACCTTGCTTCCGGCTTGTCGTCCCGGAGGGGTCAGATTTAAGCATTATATGACATTTTTCGCCGGTAAAGATTTGCTTTGCGGAATGCACAGAGCGTTAGATCACTTTAATCTTGGTTCTCCTTCTGATTTCCGCGAAAGAGTCATTGTAGGGATAGAGAGATCAGCAGAAGACGTATGGACTTGGTTGCCCGAATGGCAGCGGCTTCGAGAACTTATTTTAAAATAAACGCTCATAAAAAAGCCGGGTTTTTTGCCCCCGGTTATGAAAATGTTTTCAGATAAAAAACCCGGCTTTTCAAAATGTATTTTCACGGTAAAGAAAAGCTGTGTATGGGATAAAAAAAATGAGCGGCAAAGAAACCCGGCTTTTTTTGGCGGGGGAAACCGTATTATTCAGAGGAAAAAGCCGGGTTTCTTTTGTCCTGGACACTTAAAGGAAATGAATATGAAGCCAAAAGAAACAGACTGGAACCAGCTCTTTTCCATTATCGAGAAACACAAACATGAAAAATGGGGACTTATTCCGCTGTTGCAGGACATTCAGGAAAGTTTCGGTTATATTCCCCCGGATTCCATTGAGCCTGTGGCACAGGCGCTCAATATGTTTCCCAGCCAGGTTCAGGGCGTTATCACTTTTTACGCGGGATTTACGCTAAAGCCCAGGGGCAAATATGTAATCCGCTGCTGCCGGGGAACCGCATGTCATGTAAAGGGAAGCCGAAGCATTTTAAGGCTCATGAAAAAGGAACTGGGACTTGAAGAAGGGGAGACCAGCGAAGATTATCAGTTCACGCTGGAAACGGTGGCCTGTCTGGGTGCGTGCTTCCTTGCCCCCACCATGATGGTGAACCGAGATTATTTTGGCAAACTTTCTCCGACAAAAGTAAACAGCGTGCTGTCCCAGTACAAGAAAAGTGAGAAGTGTTAGGTGTCAGGTGTTAAGTGTTAAGTGTTAAATTTTTCAATTCCTGATTCTCAATAGCGGCCATTACCTGCCGGTCACAACGAAGAATAAAAGTTTCACAGTTTTTCCTAACACCTAACACCTGACACCTAACACTTTCATATAAGGAGAAATCCATGGAGAAACTTTCATCTGTCGGACAACTGGAATGGCTCCGTAATAAAATCCTGGCTCAGAGGACTGAAGGAAAAACCGAAGTGCATATCTGCATGACCGGATGCCGGGCCTATGGCTCGTCCGAGGTCATGGCGGCCATTGAAGAGGAAGTCGGGAAACAGGGCGTGTCAAAGCAAGTCGAGGTCAGGGCCACGGGATGCCACGGATTCTGCGCCAAAGCTCCGGTTATCGCAATCGAGCCTATGGGCGTTCAATACCAGGAAGTCAACCCGGAGGATGCTGCCGAGATTGTATCCCAAACCCTCAGACAAAACCGTCTGATAGACCGCCTCGCTTACAAAGACCCTTCAACGCATCGTCCTGTGTTTTATCGCAGAGAGATTCCGTTTTATATGAAACAGGAAAGACGGGTCCTGGCAAACTGCGGGCGCATTGATCCCACCAAAATTGAACATTATATCGCGGCCGGCGGATATCAGGCCCTTGTCAAAGCATTGTCGAAAATGACTCCGGAGCAGATTACTGAGGAGGTCATCGCTGCAAAACTGCGAGGACGGGGCGGGGCGGGGTTTTCCACAGGTCTTAAATGGAAGTTCGCCCGAGAAGCCGAGGGCCGTCCCAAGTATATCATATGCAATGCAGATGAAGGCGACCCCGGTGCGTTTATGGACAGGGCCGTTCTGGAAGGCGATCCCCATGCGGTGCTGGAAGGGATGCTCATCGGTGCCCGGGCCATGGGAGCTGAATATGGTTATATTTACGTGCGGGAGGAATACCCCATTGCTGTTGACCACCTCACCCTTGCCATCGAAGAAATGAAAGAACTGGGGCTGTTGGGAGAAAACATTCTCGGCACCGGATTTAATTTTCACCTCAGTCTGAAAATGGGAGCCGGAGCCTTTGTGTGCGGCGAGGAAACCGCCCTCATGGCCTCCATTGAAGGAAAACGCGGGATGCCGAGCGCCAGACCCCCGTTTCCTGCCCAGGCCGGACTCGACGGAAAACCCACCAATATCAACAACGTGGAAACCTGGGCCAATGTCCCCCTGATTATTAAAAACGGGGCACCGTGGTACGCGGAAATAGGCACTGAAAACAGCGGCGGAACAAAAATATTCTCCCTGGCCGGAAAGGTGAACAATACCGGACTGGTTGAGGTGCCGCTGGGTGTCAGCGTGAAAGAGGTGATTTTCGATATCGGCGGCGGCATTCCCAAAGGGAGAAAATTCAAAGCCGTGCAAATGGGCGGACCCTCCGGCGGATGTATCCCGGAACAGTTTTTAAATACACCCATTGATTACGACACCATTCAGCGTCTGGGGGCCATTATGGGTTCCGGCGGAATGGTGGTCATGGATGAGAACAACTGCATGGTGGAGATTGCCCGGTTCTTCCTCAGCTTCACCCAGTCGGAATCCTGCGGAAAATGTGCGCCCTGCCGCCTCGGAACCACCCAGCTGTTGGAAATCCTGACACGAATCACCGAAGGAAAGGGACAGGAAAAGGATATCGAGACCATTAAGGATTTGGGAGAGACAATTACCCTGACTTCCCTTTGCGGACTGGGACAGACCTGTGCCAAACCGGCGCTTTCCACCCTGAGATATTTCTTAAAGGAATATGAAGACCATATTAAGGAACATCGCTGCGCGGGAGCGGTATGTGATTCCATGGTCATCTCCGCGTGTCAGCACGCGTGTCCCGCGGGCATTGATGTTCCCAATTATGTCGCGGCCATTGCCAATGGCAAATATGAAAAAGCCGTTGATATCATCAGGGAAAGAAATCCGTTTCCGGCCGTGTGCGGTAAAATCTGCATTCATCCCTGTGAGTTCAAATGCCGGCGGGGGGAGCTGGACGAACCTGTTGCCATTCGCTCCCTCAAGCGGTTTGCCGCGGACTGGTATTTTGAAAATATCGGGCCGGAAAGAGCGCGGTTTCCTGTGACCAAAGCTGAAAAAATCGCGGTCGCGGGGGCCGGCCCCGCGGGTCTGACCTGTGCGTATTTTCTCGCGAAAATGGGATATAAGACAGTTGTTTTTGAAGCCCAGCCCGTGGCCGGCGGAATGCTCGGAATTGCGGTCCCTGAATTTCGTCTTCCCAAAGAAGTGGTGGAACAGGAGGTCAGCTACATTGAAAATTGCGGGGTCGAGATTCGTTATAATTCTCCCATTGATGCCAGGCATACGGTCAATGACTTGCTGGCAGAGGGCTATGACGCGGTGTTCATTGCCGCGGGCGCGCAGTCCAGCAAACACGGGGGCATAGAAGGTGAGGAACAAGGGCTGGAAGGGCTTTATTACGGACTGGAGTATCTGACAGATATCCGAATGGGAAAGGATCTCAGACTCAGAGGAAAAACAGTGGTCATCGGGGGCGGAAATGTGGCCATGGATGTTGCCAGAGCCGCCATGAGAGTCGGAGCGGACGGTGTTCAGATTTTCTGCCTGGAAGACAAAACCGAGATGCCGGCCTGGGAAAAAGATATTAACGAAGCAAAGGAAGAAGGGATCGTCATTAATCCTTCATGGGGACCCAAACGGATTGTTCACAAAAATGGCAAGGTGATGGGGATTGAGTTTGATGAATGCGTGTGCGTGTTTGACGATGACGGATGTTTCAATCCCACATGCAATGAATCCGTGAGCCAGTTTGTGGAAGCGGATAATATCATCATTGCCATCGGACAGGCCCCGGATACTTCGTTTCTGTCCGAGGACAGTCAGTTGGAAAGGGCATTGTGGGGAACCCTGGTTGTGGATGATAACACGCTTTCCACAAATATTCCGGGTGTTTTTGCAGGCGGAGATTTTACCACGGGGCCCACCTTTGTCATCCGGGCCATTGCATCGGGAAGGCGTGCGGCCCTTGCCATTGACAAATATTTGCGGGGAGACGAGGCCCGCATAGAAATCAAAGATGAGAAAACGTCATTTGAGGAGGACACGGGGCTGGCCCTGGATGAGGAAACACTGACCCGGGAACAGCCAAGATTCGCCATTGAATTCGAGGAGCCAGAGGCAAGGATAAAAGACTTCCGCGAGGTCGAGAAAGGATTTACTGAAAAGCAGGCCCGTCAGGAGGCCATGAGATGTCTCAGATGTGATCTGGAAAAAGAGAGGAGAACAATATGATCAGATCCGTTACGCAACAGAAGCCGGAACAAGAGATTGATCGCCTTCTAAAAGGATTGGACAGGGTGTTTATCATTGGCTGCGGCACATGTGTCACCCTGACACATACCGGCGGCGAACCTGAAGTCAGTGCCATGAAAGAGACGCTGACCCAAAAGGGAAAGCTGATTACCGGAACGTTGGTTGTTCCTGTGGCCTGCGACAATCTGACCGGTGAGATGCTGAAAGAATTTGGTAAGCAGATTGACCAGGCAGATGCCCTGCTGATTATGACTTGTGCGTTTGGCGTTCAGAACATAGCGTCCCAGTTGAAAAAGATGGTTATTCCGGGGCTGAATACCTTGTTCATCGGGAAAGAGACCGCTTTCGGAGAATTTAATGAGATATGCACGCAGTGCGGAACCTGTATTATCGGGGAAACCGGAGGGATTTGTCCGGTCACTTCCTGTCACAAAGGTCTGGTAAACGGCCCCTGCGGCGGAACCGATAATGGAAAATGCGAGATAGATAAAAACAAGGATTGCGCGTGGACCCTGATTTATAACCGCCTGAAAGAACTGGGACGGCTGGACTGCATGAGAAAATATCAACCCCCCAGGAACCACCTGGGAGAACCCACGCCGGGGAAATTGAGAATTGAGAATTGAGAATTGTTAATCTTCAATTCCGGAAAGGACTGTCATAATGGTTTCCTCTTTTAAAGAAGCTTTGAAATCAGGTAAGTTTGTTGTCACTGGCGAGGTGGCCCCTCCCAAGGGAACGAATCTTGAAAAATTTGTCCATCATATTGATTTGCTGAAAGATAAAGTTGATGCTATGAATGTGACGGATCATCAGAGTTCTGTCATGCGGTTTCCTTCGCTGGGAGGCGCACTTCTGGTTAAGGAGAGGGGCGGAGAACCTGTTTTGCAGATGACCTGCCGGGACCGCAATCGTCTGGCCCTTCAGGCGGATCTGCTTTTTGCCTCCAGCCGAGGAATCAACAATGTCCTCTGTCTTACGGGAGATTCTGTCATGCTGGGGGATCATAAAGAGGCCAAGAGTGTTTTTGATATGGACTCCAGCCAGTTGGTGGCGACGGTGAGAAAAATGGAAAAAGGTAAGGACCTGGGCGGAAGTGATCTTGACGGCGGTGTTTCTTTTTGTGCGGGAGCCATTGTCACGCCTGAAGCCAATCCCCTTGAGCCTCAGCTCATCAAGTTTGAGAAGAAAATTGAGGCAGGTGCTGAGTTTATCCAGACCCAGGCGGTGTATGATTTGGACAAATTTAAGGACTTTATGAAGTATGCCAGGCAATTTCCCGTGAAAATCCTGGCCGGTGTGATCCTGCTGACTTCCGCGCCCATGGCTCGGTTTATGAACAAGAACATCGCCGGGGTAAACGTGCCAAAGGAACTGGTGGATGAGATGGCTTCTGCCCCCAAGGGCGGTGCGCTGGCAAAGGGGATTGAAATCGCTGGCCGTATGATACGCCGGATTCATGAGGAAAAAATGTGTGACGGTGTTCATATTATGGCCATCGGCAAGGAGGAACTGATACCGGATATCATGGCTGCTGCGGGGTTGGATTAATGCCCCCAGAAGGGCCGGCTGTCGCCGATTTTTCTGGGGCATGAGAATTCTGTCAACAGTTTCATGCCTGACTCCGCCAAAGAGATGCGGAGGCAGGCCAATTTGTCATTCATCTATAATTTAAATCTGTTTTTTAACCTTCCTCCGGATTCCCGCGAGGCCGATCAGACCGGAGCCGAGCAGCCACACCGCACCGGGGATGGGAAAAGCGCTGACATTGACATTTCCCTGATTATAACGGATTCAGGGGAGGCTCCGATTTCGGGAGGCTGCGCGCGACCTTCCGTTTTCGCAGAAAGCCGGACGGACATTCCCGGAAAACGTCGGTTTCCGAGAAAACAAATATCCTGAATTTCCGGTTCCCGGAACCCCGTGACGGACAGATTTTCCATTCTGACATATAGTAATTTCAGGATGTTATGCCCTCCCCTAAATCCGTTATAATCAGACATTTCCGTTTTCCAGATTCTCGGAAAGCGGATTTACCGAGAAGTCGCCGAGAATCACATCTGAGAGCGACAGGGAACCGATGCCCGCATTCTCTCCGATGAAGAAAAGCGTCGCCAGGGCGAAGTCGCCGACTGGGAGACCGGATCCGCCATCTCAAAAGCGTCAAGTCCTATGGTGCCGTTCCCATTGTCGCCCGTGCCGGAGTCACACCAGTCCCCCACCGCCCCATCATCCTCAATACTGTTGACTTAGGCGTAAGCGGGTTTTCCGGTGTTTTCTCCGGAGTGCGAAAAATGGTTTTTCGCAGGCGCAAAAATAAAATTTTTGCACTCCGGATCCGTTCGGAACTGCCTGAGTCAGCAGCATTGCCCATCATCCTCGGGGGGGATGACATTACCTTTGTCTGTGACGGCAAGCTGGGTATCTGTTTCTCAAAGCTTTTTATTGAGGCATTTGAAAAACAGTCCGTGAGTTTCGGCAGAGAACTGACAGCGTGTGCGGGCATTGCCATGATCCGGATTTTAATTTCCGTAACCGCATCATATCCATAGCCTTTTTTGATTTCTATTGGAATTATCCGAATTCCTTGTTCTGATTTACAATCCAAATATAAAAAAACATTATTGCGACTGTACTGCCAGTATCGGAAAAACATTTCAGATATCACTCGATGTTCAAGTTTTTTTCTGTCATTCCTGCTTTCGCAGGAATGACAGGCTTTTTGTCCGAACCGGGTCAGAAAACCTGAACATCGGGTAGTCACCAATCACCAATCACCGCGTTGTCCGGAGCTTTCTCTAAATTTTTTATCATCAGAATTTATATATGGCAATATTCCATTAATTATGTTATGATAATTATAATCTTAACTCTGAATTTAAAAATAATCTAATCAAATTAATAAGGTAGATCAGCTTCAGCTTAATCTGCCAAAGGGAATGCAGAATGTTATCAGACCGGCAGTTATTAAAACCTCAACCCTTAAGAGAAAGGACGGAATAAGTGTGAACAAATATGTAAATCTGAGTACGCTGGTATCCGCTGTTTATGTGGCAGCGGTATTCTTTTTGGAAGATCAGATCGCATCACTTTTAAAAGATCAGATGCCTTTGTTGTGGGCCAGCGGGTCATTAACTATTATTAATATCAGCATGCTGATTTATTTATTTTTCCGCGGCAGAACACTTAATTTCAGTGCGATGCTGCTGGGTTTTATACAGTTGGCGATCTTCTGCAAATTGCATGTTCAGATACATGATATTTTAGGAACAGCACATTATGCCTGTCCTTCATCGCCTGTTCTCTCTGACTGGATAAAATTTATCGGAACACATGTGCTGAAGGCGGCTGATTTGCCCGATGCCATCGAAGCTTATGGAATCAAGTTGCAGCATATCTCTCACCAGAGCATTCCGACCGGCATTGCGCTTTTGGGGATGTATATCATGGTGAGTATTTTTATACTGTCCCTGATTTTCAAGATGATCAGCCGTCTTGACGACATTCAACCTGTATCAGATGTAATGAAATGGGTTGGCCGGGGCGGATGGGCGGCCGCGCTCGTGATGGTTGCTGTGGCCGGCTGGGAGAACAATTGGAGTCTGATGAACGGGTGTCTGTGGGTTCTTGACAGCATTTTGCGCACGGCTGATTTCGGAGATGCCCTTCAAATTTTTGGCTGGCAGCTTCATAGCCTGGAACCGGGCATGAATTCACCGGCATCTGCTGTTTTTTTTCGTTTCATGACCGCCAGTTATGCCATCATGCTGATATTTCCTTTGTATTCGCGTCTGTTAAAAGGTGGTGACAAGTCTGTTGAAGACTTGGCTGCAATTTGTGTGTCTCCGGAATATTTAACAAGAGACCGTATACTTGCCATAAAAGAGTTGGAAAAATTTGGCACATTTGCGGAGTCAGCGATCCCTGATCTTGTAAAAGTCCTGGTAAGCAGCAACAAAATTGTCCGCAGCGCGGCTGCTGAGGCGCTGAAGGAAATTGATCCCCTGTGGGCGCGAAGTCCGAGCGCGTGCGAAGCCATTCCTAAGCTTTTGAAACTGCTCGTAAATGATGACAGGGGAACCCGCGTCGGGGCGGCTGAGGTCCTGGGAGAATTCGGACCCGCGGCGGAACGGGCGGTCCCTGATCTTATAAAAGTACTGACAGACAGTGAAGTCCTTCATGCGGCAGCTAAGACACTGGGGAAAATCGGACCCACGGCAATCCCCGATCTTGTAAAAATACTGGCAAATGAAGATGAGGAGGTCCGGGGGGCCGCGGTTCAGGCTTTGGAAAAAATTGATCCCCAATGGCAGCAAAGCGAGGGCGCATGCAGAGAAATCACCTCTTTTGTGAAAGATTTGGAAAAAGTGAACGGAACCGCCCGAACTTCGGCTGTCAGAGCACTGGGGGAAATCGGCCCCTCTGCCGCGTCTCATCTTGCAAAACTGCTGGCAGACAGTGATGTCCAAAGTCTGGCGATTAAAGCCCTGGGGGAAATCGGACCTGCCGCGGAACAGGCAGCAGTCCCTCATCTTATAAATATATTAGCAAATCGTAATAAAGATATCCGTAACTTGGCAGGTCAGGCCCTTGGAAAAATTGCGCCCACATGGCGACAGACTGAAAGCGCGATGAACGCTATTCCGTTTTTTATGAAATCCCTGCAAGAGGGCGGTGCAGAATCTGAAGACTGTCATATGCCTGCCGAAGCTTTGGTGGAAATTGGCCCGGCATCAATCCGGCCTCTTGTGGAATCCCTGGTAAACGATAATAAGCATGTTCTCAACACCGCTGCCCTGGCTCTGAGGAGGATTGATCCCCGGTGGCCCCGGACCCGGGCGGCCGAGGAGGCAGTCCCCTGTCTTGCGGAAGCCTTGCAGAACAGTCAGTGGTTTGTCCGTCGGGCCGCTGCCGAAGTGTTGGGAAAAATCGGGCCGAACGCGAAAAAAGCAGTTCCTCATCTTGTAAAAGCACTGGCAGACAGCAATAAAAAGGTGCGAATCGCTGTCAAAAATGCCTTGGATAATGTGCTCCTGAAACAATCCTCGCTTGTGAATGATGAGGAAGAAGAGGCCGCTGCTTCAGACACGCTTAAAGAAATAAAACGCCTTATAAAACAACTGACAGAGGGGGATGAGACGGGCCGCTGTGAGGCTGCGGAAGCACTGGGAGAAATCGGACCCGCGGCAGAAGAAGCGATTCCTCATCTCGTGAAAGCATTGGCAGACAGTAGTCAGATTCTCCGCAATCAGGCTGCCCAGGCGCTGGGAAGAATCAATTCCAAATGGCAACGGCATGAAAGCACATTGAACATCATTCCTTGTTTTGTGAAGGCCCTGGCAGGAGCGGATGTCGGATTTGCCTGTACTATGCCCGGGGATGCCCTGATGGAAATCGGTCAGGAAACAATTCGTTACCTCGTGGAAGCACTGGCAGATGCCAATAAGGATATCGCCAATTCAGTGGCCCGGTTTTTGGAAAAATTTGATCCCCAATGGCCCCGGAGCGAAGGAGCTATTGAGGCAGTTCCCCGTCTCTCGGAATCGCTGAAAGACAACCAGTGGTTTGTCCGTCATGCAGCCGCCAAAGTTTTAGGAAAAATCGGACCCGGGGCAATAAAAGCGGTTCCCTATCTGGTCAGAGCAATGGCTGATACCAATAAAACCGTTCGGAACACAGCCAAAGCCGCCCTGGATAAGGTCGTCATCAAATAAGGGAACTGGCATTCATCATGCAGTCCCTCCAAGCCCCGCGGAGGCGGCATATTTGCCGCTGTAAATATGCCGCCCTCGCGGGGCCTGTGCCGTCTCTGTCCCTCCCCTGAATTCGTTATCATCAGCATCTTTTTCCTCATTACTCAGATTCTCCGCTTTCCTGCTCAATACCACCGCACTGTTTTACAACCCTGACGCGTCTTTTTGCCATTCAGCATATCGGCTCTCACTTTGTTCAGGCCAACTTACATGACTTGACGATCAGAAAAAAATAAGTTACAAGATATATTTCTAATCTTTATTATTTTCTGAGTATAACGGATTTTGGGGATGCCCCGGGAAAACCAAAACGCACGTTGAGCCTGTCGAAACGGGCATTTACAAAATCCGTTATCATCAGAAAAAGTTTTTCGGTATCCGAAGACCTGCGAAGTTTTGAAAACCTCTCAGGTCTGATGCCGGATTTATATTGGAAAATTTATGGACAGATACTTATAATTTCGGTGTTTTTGTGGAAAAATGATAAAATTTAATCCAAGACTTTGCCGGAATGAACGGGAAGTCGAAAGCAAATTTATTGTTCATTACCTGTTACCGGAACTGGGATATCGTCCTGAAACCTGGTATCAGGAAGTGGCGTGTGGCAGTATCCGTCTGGATTTCATGGCATTTGCAGCGTACTGTGCTCCTTTTGTATCGGATGGGGCTGCGCGGTTCACCCTGGTGATCGAGGCAAAGCATCCCAGGGAAAAGCTTGATCGCCATGTCCGAAAGCTGAAATACTACCTGAGCAGTCTGCGGGTGCGCTATGGTCTGCTGACCAATGCAAAGGAGGTCAGAATTTACGAAAGGTGCCGTCAAGATATGATGCTTATTTTTTCCTGTCCGGGTGAAGATGTTGTGAACCATATGGACAAACTCCGCTCTCTGGTCGGACGGGACGGCATCAGGGGCAAATCACTTTCTGGAAAAAAGGATTCTGATGACAGGGGGCATCAGATCAGGCTGGCAGAAACACAGGAAAAGATAATCCTCCGGCCTGTTTCTGAAGAAAAATGCACTGGCAACAGTGAAGCCTCTGATTCCCCGAATGAACAGGAACATACCCCGCGAAGACCTGCCCGGGCTGTTCCCCGAATCTCCTCAAATCCGACGGTTAAAGAAAAATATTTTGAAAACAAAGGAAAGGATACCATGAAAATTATCACTGTTTATCACAACAAAGGCGGCGTGGGGAAAACCACGGCTGTTGTGAATCTGGCTGCTGCGTTGAGCAGAAAGGGCAAACAGGTGCTGGTGATTGATCTGGACAGTCAGGCCAATACCACTTATGCCACAGGGCTGATCAAGTTTGCGGATGAGGAAGATGACAATATAAAAGATCGCAATATCCTGCATGTGTTACGCTCAGAAGATCTTGATCCTATTGAGGAGGTTGCAAGAAAATCTCAGTTTTCCAGCCATGAAATTGACGTTGTTCCCTCTCATATTGATCTGATGCAGGCAGAGCTTGATCTGACGCAGGAGGGGGATGTTCCGTTTATCTTGGTTGATAAACTGAAAGCCGTGGAAAAGATGTATGATATCGCCATCCTTGACACGCCTCCCTCATTAAACCTGTACGCCAGATCAGCGGTCATTGCCGCGGATTATCTTATCATCCCCTCTGATCTCAAACCGTTTGCAAATCAGGGGCTGGCAAATGTGAAGGACTTTATTAAAAAGAATAATTCCACGCGAAAGCATATTGGCAAAGGGCCGATTCGTTTATTGGGGGTTTTGCCTTCCAAAATCTCCACTCATCCCCAGTTTGTCAAGCATAGTCTGCCAAAACGTATTGAGAAAATTCCGAAAATTTACGGCATCCAAGTCATGGAGAGTCGTATTTTTGAAAGAGAGGACCTGGCAAAATGCACGGAAGACTTTGAAACCATAGCCGGTCAGGAAATACCGAATCCGAGTTCTGTTTTTGATTACAAACCTCATTCCCAATCTGCGGAGGAGTTTGAAACGCTTGCGGAGGAAGTCATGAGAAAGATAGGAGTTGCCGAATGAGATTATCACCCACAACCATCGCTGTGAAGCGAATTACGTCAAAAATCCCCCGTTCAAATTTTTCTGAAGACGAACTGACGCTGGTTGCCAAACGTATCTTGGAGGTTGAAGGCATCATTAATCCTCCGGTGGTGATTGAAACAGATGTGAGGTCTTATGAAGTTGTGGACGGAGATTTTGAATATTACGCGGCTGTCAGAGCCAGGGAGATAGACCTTCGCAGGGGAGAGATGCTCGGGGTATTTATCATCAGCCCTGAAAATGAGGCTTGTCTCCGGGACCAGGTGAGGCTGCTCAGGAAGCAGCCATCATCAGAATATGCCCCTTTGGAATCAGACAAAAGTGAGGGCGGGATTCGTTTCACAAATATTGAATCCCGTCTGACCAATATTGAATCCCGCCTGGAATCCCGATTTGAAGTGAAAATGAACGAGCTGGCATCAGAAAACCAGGGACTGAAAAAAGAGATTCAGCAAATTAAGGCTGAAAAAAGCAGGCAGGTTGAAACACCGTTGGATATATTTAACCTTATGGATAAGCGAGATATGATCAGAATTGCTGATCTGTCCGAAAAGATCGCTGATGCTGTGATTCAGGAAAGAAGCAAGGAAAAATTTGAAAGCCTGAACCATGTGATAAAACGATTTAAAGGGAGAAAGGTTATCGGTGTGGACAAGATGTTGAAGATTGTGGACAAATGGTATCACCTCAAAGAACATTTTCGTAAAATTTCAGTCTGAACAGTTCTCCGAACCCTGATGAAAGGATGAGAAGATTGATAGTGTTGAACAAGTAATGATGAACAAAATTCAGTCTGACAATTTTTGAAATGATGAATCAGATTCATCATTACTTATTCAGGACTACCCTATTTTGGAAATAATCGAGAAAGACTGAGATGTTACAGATATTCAAAGCAGAAACAACGTTTCATTATGAACAGACACGAAACCTTTTTACGGCGTATGCTGAATCTCTCGGGCTCGATCTTGAGTTTCAGGGATTTACCCGTGAATTAGCCACGCTTCCTGGTGCTTATGCTCCGCCTGCCGGCTGCATTCTTCTTGCTGAAAAAAGAAAAAAATTTGTGGGATGCGTCGCACTCCGCAAACTTGATGAAAAGGTTTGTGAAATGAAGCGCCTCTATGTGATTCCTGAATACCGAGGAAAGAAAATTGGAAACGCGCTGATAAAGCATGTGATCAGAGAGGCAAAGCTGTCTGGCTACGAACAAATGCGGCTTGACACTCTCGCCTCAATGAAAGAAGCAAATGCCTTATACATTGCTTTTGGGTTTCGTCCCATCAGAGCGTACCGTTATAATCCGCTCAGTCAGCCGATATACTATGAATTGCAGTTGTTGTAACAGAGAAAATGATACTCAGGAAAAGGCAGAACTGATGACCTCGTCCGTATCAGCCGAAAAATTCGGATAAATGCCAGAGAAAGACCTCCGAGGTTTTCAAAACCTCGGAGGTCTCACGTCACCCCTAACGCGGCGACCAGAGGACCATTTTGGGCTTTTTTCCCATCTCTTTGGCCAGGTCTTCAAGACGGCCGTATTTCATGGTGTTTGCCATACAATGCTTTACGCAGGCCGGTTCAAGTCCTTTTTTTGTACGCGGCCTGCACAAAATGCAAAGTTCTGTAGGAAACGGCATAAACGTGAGATATGCTTTATCATTAGGCAGATTTTGCACGATTTCCAACACCTGTATTCCTCCCATTCCCGCGGGCCAGCCGTTTTCCTGGCAACATGCCACCTGACACGCAAAACAGCCAGTGCAGTATTCATAATCTATCAGCAGACCATATTCAGGTTTTTTTGCCATTATGATTCCTCCTTCGCGCCAACTTTATATATTTTACACAGCGAATGCTTGAGCGGTGCGCCCTGTCCGTCCTTTCCCTGATGGCCCATGGGGAGAAGCTGATTAATATTGGATTCCCAGACACCGTACAGACTCGGTTCTTTGCCTGATTTTTCCGGAAACCACCAGCCATGGGCGGCCATGACCATCCAACGGGGGACAATGGGCGAGACTTTTGCTTTGAGCCTGCACTTGCCCATCCAGTTTTCCACCCATACCCATTCGCCGTTTCCGATGCCATGTTCTGACGCTGTCTCAGGATGAATTTCCACCACGGGATCCGGATCCAGCTGTCTGAGCCAGGGGATCATGCGATGCTCAGAATGGAAATAAGCCGGAGAACGCCTGCCTGTGGACAGGATCAGGGGATATTTTTCCGCAAGATCGGGACGGCTGACCGGCGTGAGCGGCGGTTCTTCGTGATGCGGCAACGGGTCCAGTCCCCAGTCCTCCCGATAGGTGGAGTAAAGCTCAAATTTTCCCGTGGGCGTTTTAAACCCGGGTTTTCCGTCCGGTCTGAGCTGCCCTTTCTCGTGGCGAAAATAAGGCACGGTGGGATGTTCCTCCGGCGGAATAGACCAGACTTTTTCCTGAAGTTCTTTGTAGGTCATGCCGGAAGGTTTGATGATGTCATCAAACAGATCATGGATGGTCTCATATTTAAAGTCCGGATCAAAGCGTTTGGCCAATTCAAAATTTATCTCCACATCAGGTCTGCACTCCTCCACTTTCAGGGCCTTGTTGATGCTCTGAAGCGGAACCCACCAGCTTCGCACCCCGTCTTTTTCCAGAAATGTGGCCGCTGGCAACACCACGTCTGCATATTGAGTGGTGGGGGTCATAAACAAATCCACGGCAGCGATAAAGTCCAGTTTTTTGAGCGCCTCCCGCCATCGCTTGGGGTCAAGCCCGATGCCGTTCAGAATGCCCGCGGTCTGTATCCACATGCCTTTGATGGGGTAAGGCTTGCCCGTGAAGATCTGTTCCAAGGTGAGATCGGTCTGTGCGCGCCAGTGAAAAGTCCGATACGGTCCGTACTCTTTCACTCCCACACGGCACGCGTCCTGCTCTTTGTTCCTGAGTCTGATCACGCCGTCGGCTCCGGGAAGCGCATAAGCCACTGCATCATAAGCAAAGCGCGTGATCACGTTTCCCCCTGGCACGTCCAGATTTCCGGTAAGTGCCCACAGGGAAGAGATGGCATGACATAAAGGCGTGACCGCCGGGGTCATGTCAATGGAGACACCCCATTGAATAGACGCGGGTTTGCTTTTGGCATAGAAACGGGCTGCTTTTTGAATATCTTTGGCAGGAACCCATGTGATCTCCTCGACTTTATCCAGCGGATAGTTGTTCACTTCTTCGCGAAACGCGTCCCAGACCGTATGGCAGGAAACCGTGTTTCCGTCAGCCAGCGTCACTTCCCGGCGACCTGACAGGGCAGGATTCACGTCAGGGAGATTGTACGAAACCTGACTACCGTCCCAGATCGCCAGACGCCTTCCGGTATCATCCCAGACCACAAATTTGTTTTCCGACCCCTCTTCTCTGAGATGGCTCTCACGGAGCAATTTTCCAGTATCTTCCCGCATCAGATGGGGAGCATTGGTCCATTTCTCCAAAAACTCATGATCGTACAGGTCTTCGTTGATGAGGACATTCAGCATTCCCATTGCCAAGGCCGCGTCGGTTCCGGGTCTCAGTTGGAGCCAGTGCTTTGCCCGTGAGGAGAACCAGGTGAGCCGGGGGTCCACAGAAATAATCTTGGTTCCCCGTTTCATCAGATCAATGATCCAATGCCCGAAAAGATTGTCCGGGCAGGTGGCTGCAATATTGTAACCCCAGACAATCATGCACTCGGGAACTTTGAACTTTGGATTCTCATACCGATCCGGGAACCACTGGCCCGCGTCAAATACGCAATAATTGCCCTGGAAGGTGTTACATGCGCTGATGCGAGGCCCGTAACACGCGCTGCCGCTCAGAGAGAACATCACATTGGGACTGCCAAAGGCATATGCCAGCATACAGATCCAGGGGCCGATGTCCCTGCCGGTACCCATGGAAAAAATCACGCTTTCAGGTCCGTATTCTTTGCGGATGGTCTTCATCTTTTTTTCAATAAGATCAAATGCCTCATCCCATGAGATTTCCTTCCATTTGCCTTCCCCGCGTTTGCCCACCCGCTTCAGAGGACGGGTCAGGCGGTTCGGATGTCTGATATATTGCGTCATGGCCAGTGCCCTGGCGCAGAGACGCCCCTGGTTCCAGGGGTGATCCGGATCGCCTTCCAGTTTGATCAGTTCACCATCTTTGATATACGCCAGCACACCGCAGCCCCCATGACATCCGGGACCCGCGGACCAGGTGGTGGTGCGTACAATTTGAACATTTTCATTGCTCATTTCCCAAACCTCCTTAACATCTCCGGAGTGCCAAACTTACAGTTTGGCAATATTTCCCCGGTTCTCCGAAAAATACGCCTTACCAAACTGTAAGTTTGGCACGCCTTTATTTTTACATGATGAATCTTTAACAACCTATAAGGAATTTCCTAAAAAATAATCTGCCCGAAAAGTAGGGTGGGTGCAGCGAAGCGAAACCCACCGTCTGCGCTCTGAGTTTGCCCGGTAAGTTTCATAATTTCCCTCTGAAATTCATATTAACGCCTGTTCATAACAGGCTGAACATATTCCTTTTTGGGATAGGTAAGGATAAAAAACAAAATGACACCCAGCATCATCAGGAGCGATCCGAAGGAGAATGCCTGGCGGAGTTCAAAAATATCCATCATCACACCCGCAATAAGGGAACCTGACATCATTCCCATGCTGTGGGCCATGGTCATAATGGCCATGACAGACCCCATGGCCTCGGTTTGGTTTCCTTTTTGGACAGCCATTGCCATATGCGGGGCCATGGAGATACCTCCCCCGAGTCCGACTCCTATATTGGCTAAAAAAAGATATCCAAACCCGTCTGCCCATACAAATGAGAACATGGAACAGCCGGTGATCAGCCCGCCGGTGATCAGCATGGCTTTCTTATTCACCCTGTCTGCCAGAAATCCCATGGGTGTCTGCACCACTCCGCTGACAAACACGGCGAGCATGACAAGAAGGCCGATGCGTGAACTGGAAAGAGAAAAATCCTTATCTGCAAAAACCGGCAGGAAACTCCAGATAATCCCGATACATGCGGTATAAGCAAATCTGAAAAAAAACAGTCCGGCAATGACCCTGTCCCTGAGCAGAGGCTTCCATCCTACATGGAGGTCATTGTTGCATACAGTCTGCTCCGATTTTCTGGGCGGAAGCAGAAAAAGGCTCAGAAAAAAACTCGCGAATGAAAGTATTCCCATACATAAGAAGGAAAACTGAAGACTGAAATGATCTTTAAGCACTCCGCCGGCCAGGGGGCCGAGACTGAGCCCCAGGAAAACAGACATGTTGAAAACCCCTGTTGTAAAGCCTTCCCTGTCTTTGGGCGTTATGTCTCCGACATACGCGTGAACCGTAGGCATGATCATGGCAGAGGCGATGCCCTGAACAAAGCGTATGGTAAGAAGATGCTCAATCGTGTCTGCAAACATGAAGGCAATTGAAACCAGCCCGTAAGCGAGGAGTCCTGTCACAATATACGGTTTCCGTCCTTTCTCATCCGAGCGTTTGCCAAAATAAGGCAATAAACACGTTCTTGAAATGGAAAATATTCCGAATACCATGGCAACATAAAAACCGCTGGCACCCAGATCATGGGCATAGACCGGCAGCAGCGGGATCACGATTCCGACCCCTATCAGCATCGTAAACAGGGAAAAGAACAACGTTGCAAAAATTTTTTTATCTGCTTTTTTCATGAACCATCTCCCTTATTTTAAAAGTGTTTCTGTGTTATTTTGGCAGGGCAAAATGACGCAGGAAAAACAGAATGTATCATCAGATTAGGCGGCCAGAAGAAATGAAAAATACTGACATGCTTTTCATCAAAATAAAATCCGGGCACAACTCATTAAGTTTGGCACTTTTTTAAGTACCTGATCAAAAATTTTTTATACATCTTTTTTTCTGTGAGCGGCAGAGAAACCCGGGTTTTTCCTTTTTCGGAGAAGCATCATTCCGGAAAAAAAGCCGGGTTTCTTCCCCGGGCAGATATTAAAAACTTATGGTCAGGTACTTATTTTGATCTGCTGAATTTTTGAAATCCTATAAAGAAAAGCGAATCTCAATCTCTTTTGCTATTTTTTTTAAGAGTTCTGAATACTGAGGAATAAAACGATCTTCAAGCAATCCTTTCAGACCTACGGCCCATATCGCGACCTGTAAATTTTCTCTGTTTACATTTAAAGGAACGGCCAACGCCCGTATTCCTTCGCGATATTCCTCATAATCAAAAGCAATGCCCCTCTCACGAACCTTTCTGATCTCTCTTTTGTATTTTTCATTGTCTGTAAATGAAAAGGGAGTAAATTTTTTCAATGGCTCCTGAGCTAAGATGTCATCAAGTTCAGCTTCGGACAACTGTGATAAGAGGGCTTTCCCGCCTGCTCCGGCAATCACGGGAAGGCTGGCACCCACTTCCGTGTAAACTTTTAATACCATGTAAGTATCTGCCTTATCCACGAGAACAGTCCTAAGCCCGGCACGGATTCCCAGGGATGTCGAAAGCCTGGTTTTCTGACTGATTTCTTCAAGATAAGGGTGAACTGTGCGGATCAGTTCAGAAGCCCGGCCAGCCGCCCTGCCCATGACATAAAGTCGGGTTCCGAAATGGAATTTATTGTCTGTTCCGTGTTCAAGTACTCCTAAATCAGCGAGCGTATGGACCATATTAAAGACCGTGCTTTTATTATATTTCAGCTTTTTGGATATCTCGCTGATTCCCAGCGGTTTTTTTTGTTTTATAAAAAGTTCCAAGATTTGAAAGCACTTGTCCAGGGCCGGGACTCTTTTAAATTCTTTTGGCATATTTTTCCTTCCGTAAAAAAAATGTTTTTTATATAAAACAACTGATCTCTATATAGAACAAAAAGAAATGTACTGTCAATAAAAAAATCAAAAAATAAAGCATATCCCCCAAATGGGGGATGTTTTTTATTTTAAAATCTGATTGGTTGAATAAAGATATCTTTTAACAGGTATTGAAAAATTCTGATTATAACGGATTTAGGGGAGGGCCGACTAAGCCCTGTAAGGGCGACATATTTGTAGCATTGATTATCGAGTATAACAAACAGCCTGATAAGGAAAAAGGAGGTTAATGTATGGCTCAACTAAAGAATGTTATGGAAGTTTTTAAGTTACTTGACAAATCAAATTGTAAAAAATGTAATGAACCCACCTGTATGGCCTTTGCTGCCGCAGTGTTCAAAGGGCAGAAGCAGCTCAGTGAATGCCCGCATCTTGATAAGGAGACCATTGAGAAGTATGACGGAGAGATATCCACTCAGATGACGATTGAACAGGAACAGTACGAAGCAATCGAACAGATGAAAAAGAAAATTGCCGAGACAGACCTTCCTTCAGCAGCACAGAGGCTGGGTGAAATTTTTTCTGATGACAAGCTGACAATCAAGTGTCTTGGCAAAGATTTCAGTGTTGACACAAAGGGAAACATTATCACAGATATTCATGTGCATTCATGGATAGCCATCCCTGTGCTTGATTATATCATCAATGGTGCCGGCGTCCCTGTTTCAGAAAAATGGGTTCCGTTCAGAGAACTGGAAGGCGGGAAATCACGGTATCGGCTTTTTGGTCAGCGGTGTGAAGCTCCCTTGAAAAAAGTTGCTGATACCTATACGGATCTTTTTGAGGATATGATTCACCTTTTCAACGGAAGGCAGGTGGAAAATCATTATGAATCGGATATTTCACTTGTTTTGTATCCCCTCCCCAAAGTGCCGATTCTGATTTGTTATTGGAAACCCGAGGACGGATTTGAATCAGATCTCAATATCTTTTTTGATTCAACAGCGGAAGAGAATCTCAGCATTGATTCCATCCATGCCCTTGGCACGGGCCTTGTGATAATGTTTGAAAAGCTTGCGCTAAGGCACGGTCTGTAATAGTGATTGGTGATTTGTGATTTGTGATTTGTCTTTTGCCATGGCTTTCATCGTTCGTTGTGAGCGACAGGTCATGCCCATTTATATTCAGAAAATGTAGGGTGGGTGGAGCGAAGCGGAACCCACCTTATTCGGGTGTGTCCCACCTTTCACACATCCGAAAAAATCAGCCGCAAAGACACAAAGACACAAAGGAACCGCGGAGAGACTTCGTGAGACTTTGTGTCTTCGTGCCTTCGTGGCAAAAAAACGGCTGCTCCCGCTTTTCACACATCCGAAAAAATCAGCCGCAAAGACACAAAGGAACCGCGGAGAGACTTCGTGAAACTTCGTGTCTTCGTGTCTTCGTGTCTTCGTGCCTTCGTGGCAAAAAAACGGATGTGTCAAAAATTTCGATCTGCTGTTTACAGATAGCAAGTTGGATTATATAATAAATTGTAAACATTGGTTTTACAACCTGTTAGAAACAGAATCCGGGATGACAAAATGGTCGGGATAACCATTAAAAAACAATTTTTGTACACTTTGGCTAAAATCGGTTTGCAAAACTTGGTCACTCAATATATAGATAACCCGTAAAAGGGTAAAAGGAGAATCATTCATAATCAGCAGACGGAAAAAATTTTTAGCAATCTCGTCAACAATCTCGTTCCCACGCTTCGCGTGGGAATGCAGCGCGGACGCTTCGCGTCCCGAATCCGCCTGACACGGGAGCAAGTCCCCATGCCGCAGGACGCGAAGCGTCCGAAAGGCATTCCCACGCGAAGCGTGGGAACGAGATATGTGTGTGAACTTTCCATCTACTGATAATGGAAAAAATTATTTGAACTCAGAAACGGTATTGAACAGACGTGTTATGCTGATGCAATTGCTTTGTCAGGAGAGATGAAAAAAATGGACAGAAACTATAAAATCAATAGAATCAATATGTTTTGTATTATTTTTATCCTCTGTCAAATAAATTAAATGCAGAAAAACGTTCAACGCGTTCTTTGGAAATCAGTAAAGATGACCTGCAACTGATACTGAAGGCTCATAAAAAATAATTGGCATCGAAAATCGCCATACGGAGGTTTAAAATGAAAATCAAATTAATAATATTTCTTTTTTGTACACTATTTTTTAATATACAGACAGTATTTTGTGAAAATCCGTCTTTGACAACCACAACCACATTGCCCCCGGAAAATCCGTCTTTGACAACCACAACCACATTGCCCCCGGAAAATCCGTCTCTGACAACCACAACCACGTTGCCCTCGGAAAATGAATCTTTGACAACTACAACCACGCTACCTTCGCAAAATGAATCTTTGACAACCACATTTCCCCCGAAAAATCCTTTTCCGACAGCAGCATTGCCGACAGAAGACTTGTCTTTGTCACTGGACAGGATCATGGATAAAGTTGAAAAACGGTATGAAGGTCAGGGCTTTATAGCACGTTTTGATCAAAAAGCGACTTTAAAGGCCATGGAACTGACAGATACGGCTTTTGGGAAAGTATTTATCAAACGCCCTGGCATGATGCGATGGGAATATGAAGTTCCTGAAAAACAAATTATCATTACAGACAGCAAAACATTGTGGATGTACCGCCCCGAAGATAATCAGGTGATGACCGGTAACGCCCCCACATATTTCGGAGATGGCAAAGGGGCCAGTTTTCTTTCAGATATAAAAGTCATCCGAAAAAATTTTATTGTTACGCTCGAAAAAAACAGTAATCCTGACTATCATATCCTGAAACTCGTGCCCAAAGAAAAAAAATACGACATAGACGCTATTTATTTGTCTATTTCAAAAACAACATCTGATGTGGCCCGAATTGTTACTTACAATTCATATGGGGATGAAACCCTGATTGAACTGAGCAAATTCCAATTCAATCAGAATTTGGATGATGCCATGTTCAGTTTCACAATACCGGAAGGTACGGATATATTGCAGCTTGAAGAATAGCGAATTGGGTATTGGGAATCAGAGGGGGCAGGAGAGATGAAGCGTAAAGAACCTTCCTTGCGGACTTGCAGGTAAAAATTCGTTAAACTCGATCATCAAATTTTTTTTGTCATTCCTGCGAAAGCAGGAATCGCAACTTCCGGAATCGTGGCATGGGCCAAAAACAGATTCCTGATTTCGCAGACTTCGGCAGGCTCAGTCGGTCGTCGGACGGAATGACAGACTGTCCTGCCGGATCGGACAAAAAAATCTGACCATCAGGTTAAAGATAAAAATGTTTTAATTTTTCTAATAGTTAAAACTTAACTGCTGACACTTGAAATGAAACTGTAAGAAAAAAGTTGTTTTTGTCCCTGAAAAATGTAAATGACTATCAGCAGATTATAACAAAAAGAACCTCTGTTAAAATGCTGTTTCTGAAAACAAACGCTCATGAAAAATCCTGTTTTTTCACTCCGGTTATGAAATTTTCAGTGAAAACAGATAAAAGCTCCGGGGCTTCAGAAAGTATTTTCATGGTAACGGAGTATTCGGCATTCCGGAAGGTTACCTGTTTATATCTGATAACGTATTCCTGCTATGCCAGGAATAATCAGTAGATCGAAAAGTTTCCGGATTGTGTGCGGGACAGCAAAGAAACCCTGCTTTTTTTTCAGGACGGGACGCTCTCCCGCCGGAAAAAGCCGGGTTTCTCCCCATATGCATCAGGCTAAGAATGCGGGACGGCTGCCGGACGGGGTTTGCAACCCCGTCCGAAACGTTTGCGGGCGGCGATCCGGAAAATATTCCGGACGGGGTTGCAAACCCCGTCCGGCAAAATCAGAGTTAATAAAAACAGTAGGTTGTAATCTTAGCCTGATGCATATGGGGTTTCTCCCCCGTCCGCCCTGTGACAGCCTGAAAACTTTTCGATCTACTGATAATATGCAAATGAGTTTTTATGATTGGTATCAGACCAAAGGGACAGACCCGCCTGAGCGCGGGACACCGAACTTTTTTGACATGCCAGGTTCGGTATAAAGAAAGGGATTCACAATTTTATTATGGCAAATAATGCACGTCAGACCGCACTTTTCATCCTGAATACCCTCGATAAAAAGCGCACTCCCCTCCTCGACAACATACTGGAAGACGTTCTTGATCAGGATTCTCCGCTCTCACGCAGAGATCGGTCTTTGCTCTATGCCTTGGTATATGGTGTTCTGAGATGGCGAGGCAGCCTTGACTGGATCATCGGGTATTTTTCCAAAACCCGCTTAAACAAAATAGATCACCGAGTATTAAATGTGCTTAGGATCGGACTTTTCCAGATGATATATTTGGACAGAATTCCTGTTTCCGCTGCTGTGAACACATCTGTTGAAATGACAAAATCCTTTGCAGCCCCCTGGGTGGTGCGGTTTGTAAACGCACTCTTGCGGAATGCTGCCAGGAGATATAAAACTGTTCCCTTTCCGAATATTGACAAAAACCCTGTGGCAGCACTGGCAGCGGCAAAATCATTTCCCAAATGGCTCATAGAAAGATGGCTGGCCCGCCTGGGGATCGAAGAAACCGGGAAACTTTGTGATGCGATCAACACCATCCCGCCGATTACCATACGCACCAACACACTCAGATCCAACCGCGAGCAACTGATAAATGCCCTTGAATCCGATGTTGAAAAAATGAAACCAACACCTTATGCACCGGACGGATTATCTTTTTTCAACCCCAAGATACTGATTTCAGAGATGGATACCTTTAAAAACGGATGGTTTCAGGTTCAGGATGAGGCAGCGCAACTGGTCACATGCCTGCTAAATCCCCGGGCCGGAGACACTGTTTTGGATGCGTGCGCGGGTCTGGGCGGAAAAACCGGACATATTGCACAGATGATGCAAAATCAGGGGCATATTGTGTCTCTGGACTGTGAAAAGAAAAAACTGCTGCGGCTCAGAAATGAAACAGAACGCCTCGGGATTTCCATTGTTGAAACCTGTGTGCATGACCTGTATGAGCCTTTTGAAAAGAAAAAACCGTCTTTTTTCAAAATTCCCGGTTTTTGCGGTTTTGACCGTATCCTTCTGGATGCTCCGTGTTCGGGTCTCGGGGTATTGCGAAGAAATCCGGATACCAAATGGTCTGTTTCGAAAAAAAATCTGAAACGTTATAAACAAAAACAGATAAAATTTCTGAATAACGTGGCCCCGCTTGTCAAACCAGGGGGGATTCTGGTCTATGCCGTATGCAGTACAGAACCGGAAGAAAATGAAGCCGTGGCAGAAGCTTTCCTGAATCAGCATCCGGAGTTTGAAACTGGAAAACGGAAAACGGAAAACGGAAAACGGAAAACTTTTCCACATCTTGATAATATGGACGGTTTTTTTTCAATTCGTTTCAAACGAGTGCCCGATCAGACTGATTTTGACAGATAAAATTTGAGTTGAAAACAACACAGATTATGTTTAGTCAGGCTTGATTAATATTTAATAAGGATAAGGATAAGTCTCTGTTATTATGCCGGGCCGTCCAAGCCCCGTGGGGGCGGCATATTTGCAGCATTCATCATGCTTAGGTAATTCCAAACGGATCCGGAGTGCAAAAATTATATTTTTGCGCCTGCGAAAAAGCATTTTTCGCACTCCGGATGCTACAAATATGCCGCCCTTACAGGGCTTGGTCGGCCCTCCCCTAAATCCGTTATAATCAGCAAATAACAAAAAACAACAAATCACAAAAAAAGGAAATGATTATGAAGCTTATTGCGCCGTCAATACTGTCGGCAGATTTTTCAAAATTGGGAGAAGAGATAAAAGCAGTTGAAGACGCGGGGGCGGACTGGATACATATTGATGTCATGGACGGGCATTTTGTTCCGAATATCACCATGGGACCCATTGTTGTTGAGGCTGTGAAGCGGGTAACATCTCTTCCCCTTGATGTCCACCTGATGATTGAGAACCCGGATCGCTATGTTTCAGATTTTGCAAAAGCAGGCGCGACACTGATTTCCGTTCAGGTGGAAGCGTGTGTGCATCTGAACAGGACAATCCAGATGATAAGAGAAGCTGGGGCGCGTCCGGGGGTTGTTCTGAACCCTTCAACGCCGCTTTCTTCCATTGAATGGGTTTTGGAACATACTGACTTTGTGCTGATTATGAGCGTCAATCCGGGATTCGGGGGGCAGGCGTTTATTGAAAACAGTATTGACAAAATCAAATCGCTTCGTAAAATGATTCAGGACAGAGGGCTTTCCACACTGATTCAGATTGATGGCGGTGTCAACGAAAAAACCATAGAAAAGATTTCCCTCGCAGGCACGGATGCCTTTGTGGCAGGGTCGGCGATTTTCGGAAGTCCGAATTATAAGCAGACAATAGACAGCTTCAGGAAAAAAATCGGAAAATAATTTATGAGGGATAACAATGGAAAAAGATCGTCCCAAAGTGCTGGTCATTCACGGCCCCAATCTGAATATGCTGGGAAAAAGAGAGCCGGAGATATATGGACACACGACCCTTGATGAAATCAATGCGAGCCTGAAAAATCTGGGCAGAACACTGAATATTGACGTGGAAACCTTTCAATCCAATCATGAGGGCGTTATTGTTGAAAAAATTCAGAAAGCTATGGGAACATGCAACGGTATTGTGATCAATCCCGCGGCTTACACGCACACCAGTGTCGCCATTCGTGATGCGCTCCTTTTACTGGATGTTCCCATCATTGAAATCCACCTTTCCAATATTTATAAAAGAGAACCCTTCCGCCACAAGTCCATGATTGCTGATATCGCAACCGCGCAGATTTCAGGATTCGGGGTTCAGGGCTACACCATGGCGCTGGAAGGGGCAGAGAAAATAATTTCAGGGAAGAGAGCTTCGGGATGAAAGCTGAAGACTTCCCAAACGCCAAAATGTCGGAAATCTGCTCTCATTCATTCCAAAATTTGGCACATCGGAAACTGGTGTTATAAAATGGTCAGCGGATCGAAAAGTTTTCGGGCTGTCACGGGGCGGACATGGCGGACGGGGGAGAAACCCCATATGCACCAGGCTAAGACTGCCGGACGGGGTTTGCAACCCCGTCCGGCAAAATCAGAGTTAATAAAAACAGTAGGTTGTAATCTTAGCCTGATGCATATGGGGAGAAACCCGGCTTTTTCCGGCCGGGGAGCGCGCCTCGTCCCGGAAAAAAAGCCGGGTTTCTTTGCTGTCCCGCGCACAGTCCGGAAATTTTTCTATCTGCTGATTATAAGGGAATTCCGAATAAACGCTCATAAAGAACCCGGGTTTTTCACCCTCGGTTATAAAAATATTTTCAGATAAAAAACCCCGGGTTTTCAAAATGGATTTTCACGGTAACATCCCTGTAACAAAAGCAATTCTTATAATTTCCTGCATAATAAAACGCCTCACCAATTTCAAAAGATATAAAAAATGGACAACAAGCCAATCTGTAAGCATATTGTCATCACAACAGCAGTCATTCTGCTGGTTATTTTTTCAAATGGCTGTTCCTTGGCTGAGGAAAAAAATGATAAAAAAACCATTGTTGTCGGAGGAGATATTTCCTATCCGCCTTTTGAGTTTCTTGATGACCAGGGAAATCCCTCGGGATATGACATTGATCTGTTCCGAGCTGTGGCTGAGGAGATGGGGCTGGATATCAAAATCAGGCTTTCCCCGTGGCATGATGCCCTGAAATCTCTCGAATCCGGAGAAACCGATGTTCTTGCTGGTTTGCCATATTCTGAGGAAAGGGATAAGCAGTTTGATTTATCAGTTCCGCACACGATTCTTTCCTTTACGCTTTTTGTCCGAAAAGGCTCCCTCATCAGTTCAATTCAGGATGCCAGAGAAAAAGAGATTATCATTGAAAACGGAAGCATTATTGAAAAATATCTGCTGTCTCAGGAAATTTCAAAAAACATTATTTCTGCGGACACATTATTGGATGGATTTAAACTTCTGGCGTCGGGAAAGCATGATTGTCTGTTGGCTGAAGAGACTATCGGATATTACATCATTGATAAATACAACTTATCTGATATTGTGCCTGTGGGTGGGCCGATCCTGCCGAGGAAATACTGTTTTGCTGTCAGAAAAGGCAACAAAGAATTACTGGACACTATTAATGAGGGGCTTATCACTGTCAAGAAAACAGGATATTATAAAAAAATACACACAAAATATTTTGGTTCCGATGATGGTCAGACTGAATCCGCCTTAAAAACGGTGCTGCTATTTTCCCTTGGTTTGCTGTTAATCATATGTGTGGCCTTTCTTTGGTCATGGTCACTCAGAAAAAAAGTAAAACAAACGACACAGGAACTACAGATTCAGTTGTCCGAGCGGAGGCAGGCTGAGGCCATGCTGTATCAAAGCAGAGAAAATTTCAAAGCTCTGGCTGAACATTCACCCGACATTATTCAGCGTGTTGATAAAAGACTTCGTTATGTTTATATTAATCCGGCAATTGAACAGATAACAGGAATTCCCTGTCAGGCATTCATCGGAAAAACAAACCAGGAGGCAGGGCTTGCGAAAGCGACTTGCGATTACTGGCAAAAAAAACTTCTCAGAGTTTTTGAGACAGGAGAGAAAAGCACATTTGAATCCAGTTATGCCACACCAAACGAAACAAAATATTATCAGACGCGTGTGGTACCGGAATTTTCAAAAGACGGCCAGGTGGAATTCGTTCTGGCTGTCTCCCGTGATATCACCCATGACAGGCAGACAAGAGACCTGTTGCGCATTCAGTGTGAACTTGGAATAGCCCTGAGTTCCGCAACCGACCTGACAGAAACACTGAATCATATACTGAACGCTGCCCTGCGTATAGATGAAATTGATTGCGGTGGCTTATATCTCACTGATGACATTACCGGCGAATTAAACATCCTGGCGCATAAAGGTCTGTCTCCCGCTTTTGTCAAAGGCGTTTCTCATTATGACGCGGACTCGCCCCATGCCCGCCTGGTCATGGCACAGAAATCTGTTTACAGGAGCTATCCCCGGGTTCTTATCTCCTCAGATGAGAATTTGCAACCTGAAGGTCTGCGCAGTCTGGCAATCATCCCGATTCAGCATGAGGGGAAAGTGACTGCTGTGTTTAATTTCGGGTCTCATACCTGCAATGAAATTCCCGACAGGGTTCGCAACAGCATAGCGGCCATTGCCTCTCAGACCGGGGCGGTTATTGCCCGGGTAAGGATGGAAAAATCATTACACGAAAGCGAAGAAAAATTCAGAAGGCTGTTCCGAAACATACCTGTGCCGACTTATGTATGGCAAGAAAAAGAGGGCAATCTCATTCTCACGGATTACAATGAAGCCACTGAAATCCTCACTAAGGGAAAAATTGCCAGCTTTATAGGAATAAACGCCCGGGATTTTTATTCACAGAATTCTCCGGAAACTTCACAAGATATAGAAATCTGCTTCCGGGAAAAAAAAACCATCCGAAAACAATTCTATTACAAATTACGCACCACAGGAGAAAAGAGATTCTTTGACTCTGTTTTTGTTTTTATTCCTTTGGATATCGTTATGATTCACACGGTTGACCTGACCGAGCGGAAACAATTGGAGGAATCACTCACAAAAGCCAAATCAGAAGCCGAATCCGCGAATCAGACCAAAAGTCGTTTTATTGCCAATATGAGCCATGAACTGCGTACCCCTCTCAACAGCATTTTGGGATATGCTCAGATTCTCAGCCGTGATAAGACCCTCAATGAACAGCAAATGAAAGGTGTTGAAATTATTCAGACCAGCGGAGAGCATTTACTGAAAGTGATTAATGATATTTTGGAGATGTCTAAAATTGAAGCAGGGAGGCTACAAATGAACCCGGGAGATTTTCATTTGTCAAAACTTCTTAATAATGTTATGAATATTATAAAAATAAGAGCGCAGGAAAAGGAGATTCTTTTTGACTATGAACCTTCTCCGGATCTGCCGGAAACTGTTTACGGAGATGAAAAACGCCTGAGCCAGATTCTTCTGAATATTCTGGACAATGCAGTCAAATTTACCGAAAAGGGGAGAATTGTATTTATCGTCAGTCGGCAGTCGTCAGGGAAAGCAGATCAGCATCGCCAAGCAATCGCCAAAATCCGTTTTACAATAAAAGATACAGGAACCGGTATCCCGCGTGAAAAAATAAAGGAACTTTTTTTGCCATTTCATCAGGTGCATGACAGCGGATTTCAAAGCCTGGGAACCGGCCTGGGGCTTGCGATCAGCCAGGAGTTTGTCCGTATGATGGGCGGTGAATTAAACGTGGAAAGCGCTCCGGGTCTTGGCAGCGTGTTCTGGTTCGAAGTCAGTTTCCCGGAAATTGAACAAACAATTGCAAATGTCCCACTTAAAAAGCCTGGAAAAATCGTTGGCTTTAGAGGTAAACCATATAAAATTCTTATTGCGGATGATATGGAGCTGAATCGTGCTATTTTAAAAAAAATGCTTCAGCCTCTGGGATTTGAAATTGCAGAGGCTGATGACGGAAATGATGCTGTGGAACAAGCATTGGAATTTCAACCCCATCTGATTCTGATGGATCTGATAATGCCGGAAACAGACGGTTTTGAAGCGACAAGACAAATCAGACAGATACCGGCCCTGAAAAATGTGCCGATTATCGCGACGTCGGCCCATATAAATTTTCATGCAAAAATGCTGAGTGTGGAGGCTGGCTGTGACGGTGTTATTCAAAAGCCTGTCAGCGCTGAAGAAGTTCTGGAAAAAATACAAGTCTTCCTCAGTGTGGATTGGATATACAAAGATCAGCAGGACGAACAGATCGTCACAAAAAAATCTGAACCGTTCTCTGTCATTCCGCCGCCCAAAGAAGAAATTGACAGATTTTTGGAAATGGCAATGAGAGGAGATGTTGATGCGATTCAGGAGCAGGCAGAGAAACTGGGTTCCCTGTCTCCCGATTTTGTGCCATTCGGAAAAAAACTTTGCCAGCTTGCCAAAAATTTTCAAGTAAAAAAGATTAAAAAATTTCTTTCGCAATATATTGAAGCCTGAAACTCGAAACTCGAAACTCGAAACTTGAAACTTGAAACTTGAAACTTGAAACTGCCTTCAACTGCTCCTGCTGAAGCCGGTGGACGCTGTTCGAGCTATGAGGCCAGAACGAAAATCAACACCAATAATCTCCTCATCGCCATTTTTCCCAGCTTCTTTTAGCTAACACTCAATGATCAGGTTTTTATCTGTCATTCCTGCGAAAGCAGGAATCCCGTGCCTCCGGATTCGTAAAATCTGCGGAAAACGGATTTCTGCTTTCGCAGGCTTCGGCGTGAGCACAGACTTCGGCAGGCTCAGTCAGACCGGCAGGCTCAGTCAGACCGGCAGGCTCAGTCAGACCGGCAGGCTCAGTCGGACCGGCAGGCTCAGTCGGACCGGCAGGCTCAGTCAGACCGGCAGGCTCAGTCGGACCGGCAGGCTCAGTCGGACCGGCAGACGGAATGACAGACCCTTTGTCCGAACCGGGTCAGAAAATCTGATCATCGGGTAGCTTGCAGAAGACTGAGTCTCGCAGAGACAGCATATTTGCAGTTTCAAGTTCCGAGTTTCAAGTTTCGAGTTTCAAGTTTCAAGTTTCAAGTTTCGAGTTTCAAGTTCCGAGTTTCAAGTTTCAAGTTTCGAGTTTCAAGTTTCAAGTTTCAAGTTTCAAGTTTCGAGTTTCAAGTTTCAAGTTTCGAGTTTCAAGTTTCAAGTTTCAAATTTCAAACAAGGGAGGACAGATGGATTTTGAGAAATCAGAACAACCCATTGTTTTGATTGTTGATGACGAGTCTCCGAATTTAAGCGTTCTTTCTGATTATCTGAAACAGTCAGGTGTTAAGCCCCTGATTGCGGAAGATGGTGAGGAAGGCCTCAGCCAAGCAGAATATGCCCAGCCGGATATTATTCTGCTGGATATAATGATGGCCGGAATTGACGGCTTTGAAACCTGCCGCCGTCTGAAAAAAAATCCAGCCACAAAAGATATTCCGGTAATCTTTATGACCGCACTTTCTGATACATCTGCCAAAATCAGAGGATTCAGACTGGGGGCAGTTGATTATATCACCAAACCTTTTCAGCATGAAGAAGTGCTGGTCCGTATCAGAACACACTTAACCCTCTGTCAGCAAGAAAAGAAACTTTTGGAATTAAACGCCGACCTGACGAAAACAAACGCTGCGAAAGATAAATTCTTCTCGATTATCGCCCATGATTTAAAGGGCGCATTAAGTGTTCTGATTGCCGGTTGTGAACTTCTGTCAGGCTCGGTTCGTGATTTTGACAGAAATAAAATAGAAAATTTTTCCAAAGAAATTATTGCTTCCGCAAAGAATACCCTCAGGCTGTTGGAAAATTTGTTTGACTGGGCAAGGTCTCAGAGTGGTTCTATGGCTTTTGAGCCGGAGTTCATTGAACTTAAAAGACTTGCGGAAAGGAATATTCAGATTTTTCAGGGAAATGCCAACTGTAAAAAAATCGAATTGTCTCTTTCTATGAAACCGGATACTTATGTTTACGCGGATCGGAATATGACAAATGCCATTATTCGTAATCTTATTTCCAACGCCATCAAGTTTACACGCAGGGGCGGCGAGGTCAGCATCTCCGCACATTCTCCGCCGGTCTCTGTTTGGGACGAGGAAACTGAGATGGCTGACTTTGTCGAAGTTGCTGTTTCAGACACGGGGATTGGCATCAGTGAGGAGAATATTCCGAAATTGTTAAAAATTGACAATAAATATATGGAGATGGGAACTGAAGATGAGAAAGGAACAGGGCTGGGACTGATTTTATGCAAAGAATTTGTTGAGAAAAACAACGGAAAAATTTGGATTGAAAGCGAGTTGGGAAAAGGGACAACCTTTTGGTTTGTGCTGCCAGCCAGCCCCTCGGATATTTAAGCTCCCGCAGCACAGCCCGGCGATGTATTGCCGGGGGAAAGATGGCCTGGTTGTCAAGTCCCGCACCAGGGATGACTGAAAACAGACCGGTAATTTATTACCGAAAATGCGGATTTGAAAACAGCCCGTAATAACAGAGTTTCACCTGACATCTGACAAGAAAGGATATGTTCTCATGGCGTTAAAAACATTTAAAGCAATGCTGGTAAAAGACACCGGAGATAATCGTTACACGCGGCAGATCGTTGATAAGTCTGTTGAGGAACTTCCCCCGGGTGATGTCCTTGTCAATGTTCGGTATTCTTCGCTGAACTACAAAGACGCGCTGTCCGCGATTGGCAACAAGGGGGTTACCAAAAAATACCCGCATACTCCCGGTATTGACGCAGCAGGGATTGTTGCGGAAAGTTCTGTTCCGGAATTCAGCCCCGGAGATGAGGTGATCGTCACCAGTTATGACCTGGGAATGAACACCTCCGGAGGATTCGGGCAGTATATTCGTGTCCCTGCCGGATGGGTGGTACCGCTGCCCGGAGGGCTGACGCTCCGTGAGAGCATGATCTACGGAACAGCCGGTTTTACCGCGGCCCTGTCTGTTTTCCGTCTCAAAGAAAGCGGTATCACACCGGACCGGGGCGATGTGCTGGTCTCCGGAGCCACAGGCGGGGTGGGCAGTATCGCTGTTTCAATCCTCTCCCAAATCGGTTATTCAGTGACAGCCGTCAACGGTATTTCTGACAAGACCGCTTATCTCAGGAAGATCGGAGCCAAATCAGTCATCAGCATTGAAGCGGCTACGGATCAGACCGGACGGCCTCTGTTAAAAGAACGATGGGCCGGAAGTATTGATGCGGTGGGAGGAGATATCCTTGTCACCACGATCAAATCAACAGCTCACAACGGAACCGTGACCTGCTGCGGTAACATCGCCTCTCCCGAGATGCCTCTGAACGTTTATCCGTTCATCCTGCGCGGGGTCAGACTGATCGGCATTGGTTCCCAAAACTGCCCCATGCCTGTTCGCAGGAAAATCTGGGAGAAAATCGCGGGAGAGTGGAAAATTGTCCGTCCTGATCCGCTCACTTCTGAAATCTCTCTGGACGAGCTGGATCATCAGATAGAGATGATGCTGCAACGCAAACGTAAGGGCCGAACTCTTGTGCGTATGACAGAATAAGCCCCACCTGAACCGCTCAATGCTGCAAACATGCCGCCCTTACAGGGCTTAGTCGGCCCACTCCCAAATCCGTCACAATCAGATTTTTTTGGGTGTGTCCCGCCTTTTACACAAGGACAGGTTTTATGTGTGAAAGGCGGGACGCATCCGTTTTTTGCCACGAAGGCACAAAGGCACAAAGGCACAAAGTCTCACGAAGTCTTCTTGCGGTTCCTTTGTGTCTCTGTGGCTGATTTTTTCGGATGTGTGAAAGGCGGGACGCATCCGTTTTTTGCCACGAAGGCACAAAGTCTCACGAAGTCTCTTTGTGGTTCCTTTGTGTCTTTGTGTCTTTGTGGCTGATTTTTTCGGATGTGTAAAAGGTGGGACACACCCATTTTTTTCTTATCCTCACAAAGGGATTCCCCTGCATTTGTTTATATTCAGTAGATCGAACGCGGGACAGACACGGCGAACGGGGGAGAAACCCGGGTTTTTCCGGCGGGGGGAGTCTTCTGTCCGGGAAAAAAGCCGGGTTTCTTTGCCATGCCGCACACAGTCCGGAAACTTTTCGATCTGCTGATACTCGATAATCAAGTTTTTTGATCTGATCCAGCCGAAAAATCTGTCATTCCTGCTCCCAATTTTACAGGTAGTGCGAAGCCGGAAGCAGTGGATTCCTGCTTTCGCAGGAATGACAACAAAAACTTGATTATCGAGTTATAATTTTTTTCTGTGGTAAAAATTCAGCGATTATGCTATCTTTCTTATGATTTTGAAAAAAAGGAGGTGTCATCAATATGCAGCATTGGAAAGCTTTGAACATCAGGGCCGAGGGGAACGGCATATCTGAGCCACTGAGCTATCAGGTGAATCTGCTGGGAACCATCCTGGGGTATGTTATCCGGGAACACGCGGGGAATCATGTGTTTTCCCTTGTGGAAGACCTTCGGCTTCAATGCAAAAAAGCCAGGGAGACTGAATCAGAATCCCTTTACACAAAAGTTCAGGAACAGATTCAGAACCTCAGCCTGGATGAGATTTTCTGGCTGATCCGGTCCTACACCACTTTCTTTCACCTGATAAATGAGGCAGAACGCCAGGAAATCACACGGATCAATCAGGAACGGGAACTGTCGGAGACGCCGGAAACGCCCAGAACAGAATCCATTATGGAAGCCTTTTCCCGCCTCAGAAACAAGGGGTTTTCTTCTGAGCGCATATTCATCCTGCTAAATCAGCTGGATATTCAGCCCACGCTCACGGCACATCCCACGGAAGCCCGGCGGGGAAGCATTCTTTACAAGCAGAAACGAATTGCCCGGATGCTGTCCAAATTACGATTTCGAGATCAGCTTTCCCCCCGTGAACTGGAACAGATTTTCATTGAAATTTACCATCAGATCGGGCTGCTCATCCTCACCGATGATATTCGCGCGGACCGGCTCCGGGTAGAAGATGAAATTGAAAATGTCCTGTATTTCTGCACCATATCCATATGGGAGACCGTTCCCCGCATTTATCACGACATGCAAAACGCGCTGGAGATTTATTTTGAAGATCGCCCCCGGGTTCCCGTGTTCTTCCGTTATCGTTCCTGGATTGGCGGGGACCGGGACGGCAATCCTTTTGTGACACCTGACGTGACACACCACGCGTTGCAAGCGTATCGGCTGGCGGCCCTGAACCGATATCAGGAAGAATTGGGAAAATTGTGGCAGGAACTCAGCCTCTCCTCACGGCGGGTGGTGATTCCTCCTGAATTATGGGCATCCCTTAAAAAAGATGCTGAACTCATATCGCTCAGTCCGGAAATTTATCCCCGTTACCGGCACGAACCTTACCGGCTGAAACTCAGCTATATGCTTGAAAAAATCAGCCAACTGATATCAGAATCGTCCCGGGACGCTGTCTCATACACCAGTGATGAGTTTTTATCAGATCTGCGCCTGCTGGCCCGAAGTCTCGAAGCCAACGGTCTGGAGAATCTTGCCGCATATGGGCAGTTGTCGGATATGATCATCCGGGCGCGTGTCTTTGGCTTTCATCTTGTCTCGCTTGACATACGCCAGCACAGCAAGGTTCATGACCAGGCTGTTGATGAATTGCTCCGACTGGCAGGAGTGACAGATTTTTACAGCGAACTGCCGGAATCTCAAAAAATAGATATCCTGGAAAAAGAACTGCTCAACCCCAGGCCCCTCATTGCCTGTTATATTGGCGTGTCCGATCTCACAACCTCGGTATTGAAAACTTTTGAAGTTGTCCGGGAAGCCATTGAAAAAGACCCTCGTTCCATCGGGGCCTGCATTGTGAGCATGACCCATGCAGTCAGCGATATGCTGGAAGTTCTGCTACTTGCAAAAGAAGCCGGGTTGTGGCGGATTCAAAAAGAAAACGCGGAAAGCCCGATGGATGTTGTGCCGCTCTTTGAGACTATTGAAGACCTGGAAAATGCCGAACACCTCATGGACGTTCTGTTTACGAATCCGGTATATCGCCTGCATTTGAAAGCGCGGGAGAATTTTCAAGAGATCATGCTCGGTTATTCTGACAGCAACAAAGACGGGGGCTATTGGATGGCAAACTGGGCATTACAGAAAGGTCAGGCATGTTTGGCAAAAATTTGTCGCAAGCATCATATCACGTTTCGGATGTTTCACGGCCGCGGGGGAACTGTGGGACGGGGCGGCGGCAGAGCGAACCAGGCCATTTTTGCTATGCCTCGGGTGAGCCAGAACGGGCGAATTCGGTTTACAGAACAGGGGGAAGTCATCTCTTTTCGTTACGCGCAGACATCCATAGCCCACCGCCATTTGGAACAGATTGTGAATGCTGTGTTGCAAACAATAAGCAGCAATACGCGGAGAGAGGCGGCTGACACAGATGAAACAGAACAGATAATGGATGAAATTTCAAAACGATCCATGCGGGCATATCGGTCGCTTATTGATAATGAAGGCTTTTGGGAATGGTATAAGCAGATTACTCCTATCGAGCATATCAGCCGCCTGCCCATTGCTTCCCGTCCGATCTCGCGAAAGTCGGCTCAGGATGTCGAGTTTGAAGATTTGCGGGCCATTCCCTGGGGGTTTGCATGGACACAGACCCGTTATAATCTTCCGGGATGGTACGGCATTGGCGAGGCTTTGGAAACAATGACCTGTGAGAATCCCGAAAATCTGGTCCGGTTGCAGGAGATGTACAGTACATCCATATTTTTTCGCACGGTCTTAGACAATGCACAACGGGAAATGGCCCGGGCAAGACTCCATATTGCCAAACATTACAACATCCTGTCTGATAAAAATTATCATGACCGGATTGCATCGGATTTTAAGAAAGCACGTCGGGTAATCTTGAAAATCACTGGCCTGGATGAATTAATGGCAGATCATCCGGTGATTCAGAAATCTGTCCGGCTGCGTAATCCTTATACAGATGTACTCAATCTTTTACAAATTGAACTCCTCAGCCGCTGGCGAGAAACATCTGAAAACGGACGCGGCCCAATCCGACATGCCACTTTTCTCACGATTAACGGCATTGCCGCAGCTATGCAAAGTACGGGGTAGGGGCAAGGGGCAAGAGGCAAGGGGTTGTTATCAAATCCTGAGCAGACCTGAATCAAAAACCGGTCCGTTTTTGCAGACATGCAGGTATTTATCAGGATCTGTTTTGCTTTCAACAGCGCATCCCAGACAGGCTCCCATGCCACATGCCATGATGGTTTCAATGGAAATCTGACATGGTGTCGCGTATTTTTCCGCAATTTGTGCAACAGCGTTTAACATCGCGGGGGGACCGCAGGCATAGATGATATCCGGACGGTTTTTCTTTATTTCAGATTCAAGCGGGACCGTGATAAGTCCTTTTTTCCCCGCACTTCCGTCATCTGTGGTGATGTCTGCCGTTATTCCCATGGAGAGAAAATCATCTTTGCACAAAATATCATGTTTTGATCTGCCGCCGATAAAGACTTGGCATTCTGAAAGATCAATCCCTGTTTTCTGAATGGAGGAAGCCAGAAAAAACATCGGAGCAACCCCGATTCCTCCGGCCACAATAAAAATGCGGCGCACATTATCGGGAATGACAAAACCGTTCCCTAATGGTCCGAGAAGGTCTATTATATTACCTTTTTTATAACTGGAAAGTTTTTGGGTGCATGTTCCGACGACTTTATAAAGAAGTTCAATTCCTTTGATGCAGTCATCTTTTGTGATGAGCCGGTGGATGGAAAACGGGCGACGAAGCAACCGCGCAATATCATCCCCGAATCGCAGCGTGATAAACTGGCCCGGGTGTGCATCTGAATACCCTTTGTTGCATGTTAAACCAATTTTGTAATAGGAACCGCTTATATTTTCGTTCCAAAGAACCTGATTTTTTTCTTGAAACATTTTTATATGGAAGAGTGTTAGGTGTTAGGTGTTAGGTGTTAGGTGTTAGGTGTTAAGTGTTAAGTGTTAAATGTTAAATGGCTCCTCGTTCCCATGCTTCGCGTGGGAACGAGATCGCCACAGGTTTTTAAAAGATACTATCATAAATAAAAATTATCAAGAAATAATTTGTTCTGCCGGTAATCAGACTTTGAAGATAAGTACCTGAGCAAAAGTTTTTTTATATACTTTTTTTCCACGAGCGGCGGAGAAACCCGGCTTTTTCCTTTGCCAGAGACGCGTCATTCCGGAAAAAAAAGCCGGGTTTCTTCCCCGGGCAGATATTAAAAACTTATAGTCAGGTACTTACACCATATCCGGCGAAACTAGCTGCTTTTATTCTTATTTTTTCTGTTCTGCATATGGAAATACAGCCATTAAGAAAAAAATATTTCTTTTATGCTTGACTTTGTGCAACAAAAGGCTTATGTTATTTTTTATTAAGGCTCGGTCATATTTCCGGGCAGTTTCGTTCTGAAGGATTGTTCCATATGTCAGTGTGGCAACCTGAGGTTTGGGAACTTAAATCATTTTGAAAGGAGGTTGGCACAATGGCAAACGGAATTGTCAAATGGTTCAGTGATAAAAAAGGCTTCGGCTTCATCGAGCAGGAAGACGGAAACGATGTATTTGTTCATCATTCAGCAATTAACGCATCCGGTTTCAGGACTCTGAGCGAAGGTGACAGAGTGACTTTTGACGTGGAACAAGGCCCTAAAGGACCTGCTGCGGCAAATGTGACAAGAGTTTAGCACTGTCATTTGAATAAATAGAATAAAAAGGCATTTCCCAAAATAAGGGGAATGCCTTTTTTATTGTGGTATAAAGGCTCATGAAAAAGCCGGATTTTTTGCCCCCGGTCATACAAATATTTAATGTACCCTTCGACAAGCTCAGGGTGCGGACCGGCCTCGTTGCCAGACGGGGTTTGCGACGCTGTCCGGTAAATTACAACATAACAAGTCGAAACCTGTTATGAGCCTTTTTCTTTCTTTTTCCGATGAATAACTTTTTTTTTCGACCACCTTTCCAGAAAGCTGATCATACCGGAATCATAAGCTCTGTCTATCACTTCTTCCCGAACTTTCAGCCCGTCTGATCTCCCCATGGCGGTCTTTAAACATTCTGTTTTATGTTCACACGCAAGACAGTCCTCAGGGGTATGTCTGAGGTCATCTTCTCCTTTTGGAAAAACTATATCGAGTACACCGAAACAAGATGGATATTTCATAATTAATTGTCAGCTTTCAGTTGTCAGTAAAAAATAATCCGCTATCTGTCAGCACGCTCACCTGACAGTGCAAAGACATTGCTAAAATTGATAATTGACAAAGAGTTACTGTTCGCTTTCACGATTCATTTTGGCAATATAGCCCTGATCCGCAAAGCTGAAATACGTGTTATTTCCTATTACCAGGTGTTCATGAACGGTTATTCCCATCACCTTGCAGGCAAAGACAAGCTGACGGGTTATGGCAATATCTTCTGCCGAGGGCTTGGGATCGCCTGAGGGATGATTGTGGGCAAAAATAAGCGCGGCAGAATGGTGACTCAGGGCCGCTGCAACCACTTCTCTCGGATAAACAGAACTCGCGGTTAATGTCCCTTCAAAGAGTGTCTCGGTGGTAATGACTTTGTTTTTCGCGTCCAGAAAAATCACTTTGAAGCATTCACGGTTCCTGTCCCTCATGTTGTGATAGAGATAATCGAACAGTTCCTTTGAGTTGTTAATGGGATCTCTTTGTATCAGTTTTTTTTCAAGATATCGGTCCGCAACAGCCTTTATCAGTTTGATCCCCAGCAGATTCGAAGGGCCGATCCCTTTAATCTCCTGAAGTTCTTCAGAGGACGCTTCAAACACGGCCTGGAAAGTTTTAAATTTTTCCAAGGCGTCTTTTGCAGCCTGTTTGCAATCTTTTCTCGGGGTTCCGAGGGTCAGAAGCAGTTCAATCACTTCATAGTCAAGGAAACCGCCAAGCCCCGAGTCAAGAAACTTTTCCCGCAGCCGCTTTCTGTGACCTTTTCCTTTATGGGATGTGTTTTTTTCCATGGAATTGCTATCTGAATAATTTTTTTAACCATTTGACAAAGTCGCTGGCTTTACCGTCGTCAACAATATACTCCTGAGTTTTAACAAATCTGTAAGTAATGGCATTTCCAAGCTGAGTGCCTGGTCTTTCCTGCCATGCAAGCCATGTATGAATAATGGCCTTGGATTTCTGAGTTTCAGTGAATCTGTTTTTACCAGTCGAAATAAGCGCATCAACTTTTTTCTTTGCAATGGGTAATAAGTCGTCATTATCCGGAACCAGAAAGCGAACAAAATCTTCTATTGTCCCTTTAACCTGATTATTTGGCATGAGCCAGATTCCGATTTTAGGCAATTCTTCTTCTTCATCACTCAGAATTATGCCTTTGGGATTCGGATTTGTCGGAATATTTTCATATCCGGATTTGTCAAGATTGTTCTTCAATGTCTGCCATCTTTCGGCTAAAACATCATCTGAGTCAACGATAATTCCGACAACCTCATAGGTTCCGGTTTTAATTGTTGTCGGAAGAAGATTAAGGAGTTTATTCATCCCTTCACAGTTCTTAATTTCAAAATCTTCAAAAGCTATTTTTCGCTTTTTCAGAAGTTTTTCAATGACCTTTTTATCGTCTATACCTTCTACCAATAAAAGTTTTTGCATGGCTTATCTGATTTCAAGGTTTTGTTCCAAACTCAGTTTCACCTCTTCAATATCAAGTTCCACTGCTCTGATCATCTGCTTTTTAGGCAATAATTTCAGTTTTATGACTGTTGTTTCGTCCTGATGCCCCTCGGACAGAGCAATTTTCTGTAATGCCCAGATGGTATCCCGGCTGTGAGTTGTAGCAATTATCTGAATGTTCAGCTTTTCAGCTATTTGATAAATGATTTTCCATAATTTTTTTTGCACAGACCAATGAAGTCCGTTTTCAAATTCATCAATAAGTAATGTTCCGTTTTCACAACAAACAAGCGCAATCACAGTTCTGAGTACACGGACAGCCCCGTCTCCCATACTGCCCAGGGCGACAGGCCGGCTCTTATTTCGTAATTTTACAATGGCTTTTTTTATCGCAGATGTCTCATCAATGAAAGCAAGTCGTTGGATATCTTTGTCAATAATCTGCAATGCTTCAATTACATAATTTTCCTTATCTGTTAATACAATTTCACTCCATCCCAACGACAGTCTCAGGCTGCTATCAGGCAAATTCGCGCTGACTATATTATGTTTTGTCTGAGCTGACGAATATGATATATGGTTTTTAAAGTCGGATAATGGAATTTCCTCAGTTTTATTATTGTCTTCTATTATCAGGACAGGCTGATTTTTATCTATCTTATCTAAATAAAAAAAAATACCTGTCTGCTCATCCCTTCCGATATAAACAGCCTCACTTTTCTGATTAAGAATTTTTCTGTCATAAAAGAGCGATGTCAGACCGTTTAAGACATCCTGAAGTGAGTCATTTGTTATCCATTCGCCCCTGTGGTGAGGCCAAGTATAAATCTGCCTACCTATTTCATCCTTTTTGAGATAAGTTATAAGGGCTTCTAAAAGAGAACTTTTGCCCACATTATTCTTCCCAATAATCAGATTAACCCTTTTCAGGGAAGTGATTTTTAGTTCTTTGAAAAGTCTGTAGTTTTTTATGTAAAATGATTCTAACATAACTTACCCATTGATTGAAATAAGAGTTTTAATGATACTTGTATGTATCCAAATGCGGGCCAATATAGCCGATAAGGAAGCCTTTATTATTATCATTCGGGGGGCAGAAGTGGATTCTCAAATTCTGCCCTTTTTGTTTGCTATGCCACTCAAACAATCTCTTTTTTCCATCAGGACAGACAAATTCTCTTTGATAGCCATAGTGTTTCAGTGTAATTTTAGTTTCTCTTGTCGCTTCAAGCCCCATTTGCTGATAATCAGGCAGCAAGCTTTCATTTTTGGTTAGTTTTCCGCTGTATTCATTCATTTTGGATAAATGTTCCTGAATGATCTTTACATTTGTTGGCGAAAAATCAAGCCTGTCCAACTGCTCCCTGACGCATTCGCAAAATGAAAGTTCCTGATATAAAATAGCTTTTTGCGTCCACAGGTCCTTCCAGGATGAAATATTCTGAAATATTCTTTTTGTCAGTTCATCAATAACATGAGGCAATTGTTTGGAATTGAACACATTGATAATTTCGGATTCTTCAGCATCTCCCTCTCCCTGGCACTCAAGATAAATTCGTTCCGAATCATACAAGGCAGAATTTTGCAGACTTGTCAGTATGCCGTCAAAAAAGAACGCACCTGCCAGAGAACTGGAACTCACATCCTCACTATGAAGGCGGCATTCGTGATAATCAAGATATTCATCCAAAAGCGTTTCAATATACGGGCCCTTCCGAACAACAAACCTGAACCAGCGCATCTGATCTTTGCTGGCTTTATTAAGCCATTGAAAGACATTATATTGTGAAGCAATCTCTTTTTCCCACAGTCTTTCCGAAGTGCATAAAGGGTCTTCATTTTGAACGGATTTGAGGAGTTTGATCACTGAAATCAGTTCATTCATTAAGTCATGAGCGTGATTACGATCAGAAGCCTGCCCTTGAAAAGATAACTCATTGACAAACACATACATCAGAACAGCTCCTCCAAATCCCGCTCGAATTGATCAAAAAATCCTTCAGGCCAACGATCTATACCTCCGTCTTTGAAAATTCGGGGCTTTTCCACGATATTACTTCCCAATGTTTTACCCCGGGAAAAAAATTGCATTTTCATATCATCAGAATTGGCGATTATACCTTTCTTTACCGCTATACGAAGGCCGTTAAGAATATGATCGCTATGGGTTTCCAGAATAACCTGAACTCTGTTTTCCGCAACTTTGGCGAGGAACTGAGCAAGCCGTGACTGGCCCGCAGGATGCAGATGAGCCTCCGGATTTTCAATAATCAGCATGGTTCCCGGTTCTGCCATGAGAGCGGCGACAATGATGGGAAGTGTATAAGATATTCCAAATCCCAAATTTGTAGGACGCATATAATCCGTCTGCTCGCCATAGACCTTAATCCCCAGTTTTACCCAGTCCGTCTGAGTGACAGATTCGGTGTTAAACATGACATAAGGTGTGACCTGCCGCATCCAAAGCTGGGTCTGGTGTGCAAGGGAAGAATTGATGATCCCTTCATCTGTTTTTAATGCGAGGTCTGAATTTGGGATGGGATCATCTCCGAACTTAGCCAGACAATGCGCTGTATGTTCCCCCTGAAAGCCGACGTGCATCTCCTTATGTGATAATTCTGTCATCGGATAGGTCAGACGGGGGCCCAGACGTTCAGCCATAAGATAAAAAAATCTCGGGGCAAAAATTCCTGATGAGGGTAAATCCGCCATGTTCGAAGAAATGCCTTCCATAAAATATTTATCAGGATTCTCCTTCTCATACCCAAAAGTCCAACGAAACGAATGGTTCGGATTTTTAAAGTTTGAAGTGAAAGCAACAGAGTCTTCCTGGCTTCCGTAATAAAGGGCATCTTTGGCAGTGCCGATTTTGATCAGATCACCATTTAAGGGAAGTTTGTTCTCCTTCAGATCGCCTGTGAGATAAGCCTGTCTCAGCAACAGCAACGCCTGAATAACCGTTGATTTTCCGGTAGCGTTAATTCCTGCGAAAAGAGTTATCTTACCGAAGGTTATATTTACATCCTCAAAACATTTAAATCGTTCAATTCTCAAATTGGAGATCATGACAATGCCTCATTTATTATCTGCATCGTGGTGGCAAACCGTTTTTGCACTTTCTTTACACCGCCAGTACCCTGAGTAACTGATGCCATGTAATCTTTATCATTATTCATCGCATTTATAAAGCCGTCAATGATTCTGTTTTTATTGCTAAAAAGTTGGTTGTCATCAAATCGTTCCAAACACTGAGACCATACCTCAAACAAAGCCTTGTTAATTGGATTTCTTCGCCCATTCCTTGCAAACATTTTACGAAAGGCATGTTCTCCAAAAATTTCTTTTGAAATTCTCATTGATCTTAGGAAGTAATTTTTAAGGTTCAATATAGCAGAAACATCCATTTCATTAATCTTAGTCATAGCATCGCTTAAAAACTGATTAAGGTCCGGCTTGTTATATTGCTGCATAAGACCTGTATAAACAAGGTGAAATGCACAATAACGGAGTACGCATTCCCGATCATCCATCCGTTTGGTGTTGATGGAACCGGTGGTTGCTTCCAGAAATTCCTCTGACTCAGCCAATTCTTTGAGCAGAATTGTTGCTTGCCCTTGATGCAGACAGTGACGAATTTCCTGTGGTGACAATACCATTCCGCCTGTGTTGATACGATAGAAAATGGAAAATTTCACCTCAGCAGGGGTATCTGGTTTTATCACATATAAATGCAAATAAGCCTCTTCAATAACCCGTTGAAAATTACGCGGCAGTTCATCAAAATTTTTTCCATTTAACTGATTGCCTAAAAACTCAAGATTATTTAAACGAAGCTTTTTTTTATTGATAAAACGATCCAAGGTTGTCAAACGTTGAAGCCCGTCAACAACGAGCCACTCATCATCATCTCTGGCATCCAGATAAAACGCAGGTAGAGGAATCCTTATAAGTACAGATTCTATCAGTCTGCTCTGACGTATATCATCCCATACAATATTACGCTGAAAATCGGGCTGAAGGTTGATTTCTTTGAAATCTATCTTTCGCATTACCTGTAATACAGTCATGGGTCTGGCATCAACCTGAATTTTGCTCGGATCATAAGGCTTTTCTATAGGTTCATCCTCACTTAAAATCTCCTCTTCATCAATGCCCTGATCAAATCTGTCATTTGTCATGCTGTATTCTCCCAACAAACTTTTTTAATTTACATAAAATCAATCTTATCAATTTCTTGCATAATTCTGTCTGTTTCTGTCAATGCTTTGATTATTTTCTGATAATGCAGAATATCATCAAAATTCAGTTCACGTCTTTTTCTGTCTCTGAGCCATTTCCGGGCAGGCTGATAACCGCCGATGTAAAACTCCCATGCGATTTTCGGCACGTTGTCAAAATATTGTTCGTCGTTTATCCGCACTCGCCCTGCCTTATTCTTCTTATCAGTGATTTCATAATCTTTTTTCACAATCTTGCGAGTAATAATATTGTCGCCGTCCTGCGGATAGGCGGTGATAAATTGTTCCACCTTGGGATATTCTTTTTTGTGATAATGTAATCCGGCGCGCCGCAGGCGATGCGGGACGGCTCATTTGTCACAAGCACATCCCTGCCAAGTGATTCCAGAAAACTCTGCAAATCCCCCCTGAAAGTGTGTTCTGTTGAAATGCCTGTTCCGAACCTTTTGTTTATTCTCTCAACATAGTTGGTTATCATTATAGTTGATTAGGGATTTCCCCAAAAATAAAATATCCGAAGATGTAGGGTGGGTGGAGCGAAGCGGAACCCACCTTGTGCGGTGGGTTCCGCTTCGCTCCACCCACCCTACATTTTTTGTATCGGGTATGTTATATATTTCGAGTTCCCTTATCATTATTTTTCGTTTCTTTGCACCTGATTTTTTTGTCATTCCGTTCGACTGAGACTTCGGCGTGAACTCAGTCGAACGCTCACGCCGAAGCCTGCGAAAGCAGGAATCCACTGGTTCCGGGCATAATAAAAAAGTCTCACCAGATCGAAAACTTTCCGGGCTGTGCGGGGAACGGCGCAGAAACCCGGCGGCGGAATTAAAAACAGGTATGTTCATTCTTGGAAATCGCCTTATTTTCCACAGACAGTGCTAATCCATTGGAAATCATAAGGAGTGCGAAAATTACATTTTCGCATAAATTCGTAGTGATACTCATGGCGAAAATACAATTTTCGCACTCCGGATCAATAAATATTTATTCTTCGTCCATCTCATGTCTCAGATCCCGGGTCATGAGCTTGTAAACTGCCTCTCTCGGAGAAACATCATCATAAAGAATATGGTAAGTTTCATGGGAAATCGGCATTTCAACACCGAGTTTGCGAGAGAGATTGTAAACAGATTTGGCCGTTTTTACCCCTTCCGCAACCATCCGCATTTCAGACAGAATCTCTTTCAACGTCTGTCCCTGGCCTATTTTTTTGCCTACCGTATAATTCCGGCTGAGTTCCCCGGTGCATGTCAGAACCAGGTCCCCGATACCCGCAAGCCCCGTAAACGTACGCGGATTTGCCCCCAGCCTCAGACCCAGCCTGCGAATCTCTGCAAGCCCTCTTGTAATCAAGGCTGCCCGCGTATTTGATCCCAGGCCGAGGCCATCTATAATTCCGGATGCAATGGCAATGACATTCTTGACAGACCCGCCCAGCTCCGCACCGGTCACATCATCATTTGTGTAAACCCTGAAAAACGGCGTTGCAAAAATATGCTGTACAAACTGAGCTGTTTTATGGTTCTTTGATGCCACAGTGACAACAGTGGGAAACTCCGCCGCAACCTCCCGGGCAAAACTCGGGCCGGAAAGAACTGCGAAGTGGCTCTCAGGAACTTCGGGAAGCGTCTCCGCAATCACGCCGGACATGGTCAGATGGGTTCCGTTCTCAATCCCTTTGGAAGCGCATACAATAATTGTTTGCTCGGATATATGCCCGGCAATTTTAAGGGCGGTTTCCCGCATCACATGGGAAGGAACAACAATCAGGACGAGATTCTTATTTGAAACAACTTCGATAAGATCATTTGATGGAAATAAATTGTCTGAAAGAAAAAAGCCCGGAAGAAAAAATTTGTTCTCCCTGTATTCCTCGATCTGCGCTTTTACTTCCTTCTCATAAACCCAGAAGTCTGTTTTAAAACCTTTTGAGGCAAGAAGATTGGCAAGCGCAGTTCCCCAGCTTCCTCCTCCTACCACACCTATTTTTATATCTTTGTCATTTGTCATTTGTTTTGTCATTTGTGATTGGTGGTTTGTTATTTGTGAATTGTGGTCGGGGAATTGTGACCGGAGAATTGTGATCGGGGATTTGTGATTGGGAATTGGGAATTGGCGATTGGCCGTTGATCAAATCACACATCACACATCACACATCACAAATCCCCCTATTCTTCTTCTTCTTCTTCTTTTTCAGCCAGCCTTGCAGCGCCGATAACCCGCTCATCCGGTTCTCTGTCCATGAGCTTTACCCCCTGGGTGTTGCGGCTGATCACCTTAACACTGCTGATGTGCATTCGTATAAGCTTTCCGCTGTCAGCGATGAGCATCAGATCATCATCTTCTTCCACCAGGAGTATGGCAATAACATGCCCGTTCCGCTCACTGGTCTTGATGGTGATGACACCTTTGCCGCCGCGTTTCTGAACAGGATATTCATCAATAGAGGTTCGTTTTCCATATCCGTTTTCGGTTACGGTAAATAAGGTCTGGCCGTAACTCAGAACCTCCATTCCCACAATATGGTCACCCGGGGCGAGTCTCATTCCGTTTACGCCCTTGGTGGCGCGGCCCATGGGACGGGCATCAGACTCATGAAACCGTATGGATTTTCCCATATAAGAACCTAAGAAGACATTCAACGTACCATCAGTGATTCTTGCTGCAATCAGTTCATCTCCGGGAAGCAGTTTCAGGGCGATGATTCCCCCTGACATGGGACGGCTGTATGCCATGAGGTCTGTCTTTTTGACCAGTCCGTTTTTGGTTGCCATGATAATATGATGACCTGCCTCAAACGCGGGCACGGCCAGCACTGTGGTGAGCATTTCATCTTCTCTGAAGTTGAGAAGATTCACAATGGCCTTGCCCCGGCTCGCCCGGCCTGCCTGGGGAATGTCATAGACTTTGCACCAATAGACCCTTCCCTGATTTGTGAAAAACAGAAAAGTATGATGTGTGGAAGCCACAAAGAGATGTTCGACAAAATCCTCCTCTTTGGTTCCCATCGCGGTTTTTCCCTTGCCGCCCCGTCGCTGGCTCTGATAAAGCGTAATGGGATTTCGTTTGATATAACTGCCTTTGGATATTGTGACCACCATATCTTCCTCAACAATCATATCTTCAAGCGTGAGTTCTTTTGTTTCTTCGATGATCTCTGTGCAACGGGTATCTCCGAATTCCTCTTTTATCTCGGAAAGCTCCTCTTTTATGATATTCAGCACCAGTTGCTCACTGGCAAGAATTTCTCTATATGTGGCGATGTCCTTCAGAACATTCTCATATTCTTCTATTATTTTTTCCTGCTCAAGACCGGTCAGCCTGTGCAGGCGCATATCCAAAATCGCCTGGGCCTGGACAGGGGTGAGGCTGAACACTTCTAACAGACGCTCTTTGGCTTGTTTTGATGTTTTTGATTCCCGAATCAGGGAAACAACTTCATCCAGATTATCAAGCGCGATTTTCAGACCTTCAAGGAGATGGGCGCGTTCTTCTGCTTTTTTCAGATCATACTGAGTCCGTCGGGTAATGATTTCCTTGCGGTGAAGAATGAAATGCTCCAGAATCTCTTTCAGACTGAACAATTGGGGCCGGTTATTCACAATCGCCAGAAAAATGATGCCGAAGCTGTTTTCCATCTGCGTATGCTTATATAGCTGATTAAGTATCACCTGTGCGATCTGATCTTTCTTCAGCCCCATGGCAATACGCATACCTTCTCTGTCAGATTCATCTCTTACATATTTTAATCCCTCTATATGCTTATCTTTCATCAGCCCGGCAATTTTTTCGATAAGCCTGGCTTTGTTGACCTGATACGGAAGCTCCGTGACAACAATGGTCTCTCTTCCGGTTCTTTTGTCTTTTTCAACAATGGCCCTTGCCCGCAGTCGGATGATTCCTCTGCCGGTTCTGTAAGCCTCTTTAATGCCTTTGGTTCCGTAGATCATGGCAGCGGTGGGAAAATCAGGCCCGGGAACAAATGTCATCAGCTCCGGCCATGTGATGTCAGGATTATCTATGACCGCTTTGATGGCATCAATAATCTCTGAAAGGTTATGGGGCGGGATATTGGTTGCCATCCCCACGGCAATACCGGAAGAGCCGTTCACGAGAAGATTAGGAATTTTTGACGGAAGTACTGACGGCTCTGTTAAGGATTCATCATAGTTAGGGATAAAATCAACAGTGTCTTTGTCCAGATCCGCGAGGGTCTCATGCGCGATTTTTGACATGCGGATCTCTGTATATCTCATGGCCGCGGGCGGGTCCCCGTCCACAGAACCGAAATTGCCCTGACCGTCCACAAGGGGATATCGTAAAGAAAAACTCTGAGCCATCCGCACAATGGTGTCATATACTGCGGTATCTCCGTGAGGATGGTATTTTCCAATGGTGTCTCCCACGATACGGGCAGATTTTTTATAAGCTTTGTTCCAATCATTTTTCATTTCACGCATTGAAAACAATATGCGGCGATGGACGGGTTTCAGTCCGTCACGCACATCTGGCAGTGCTCTCCCGATGATCACGCTCATGGCGTAATCGAGATATGATTTTTTCATTTCACTCTCGATGCTGATCTCGGGCGTTCTTTCTGTAAGTATCATCTTCTTACCTGAATTTATGGGTTATAATTAATAACAGGGGTTTTGATCATTATTTGGCCCGGAATAATGTTCCGGCTTTTGAAAACATGGAAAATTTCAGGCTCAGATTACGATATGGGTTGAAATAATGGTCAATGCCCGGCTGATTTTGCAACATATCAAGGTGTAAGCTCAGTAATCTCATAAAAGCCATAATATTTTGTTTTTATATTATAATATTCTGATTTTAAAAAAATAAAAAATTTTTAAAAATTTGTTTTTTTACGAAACTGTCAGGTTTGTCCCAAATACTATTTTTCGCTTTTGTCTGTCAACAGCTTATCAACTGCCATGACATGCTTTTGATAAAAAGCCTGATGTTTATCTAAGTTGTAACATCTTAAAATTACAATATTTATAATTAAATCCAGAGCCGATTTCCACTGGCCGGAAGTCTGGTTTGACTGAAACTTTTTAAAATACTATTTTTAATTTTTATTTGTCAATACTGAAAAAAATTCTCGATGACCAGGTTTTTTGCGGCTGCCTGAATTTACTGGCAATTTTCAGACAGCGTGCTGATTTTCCCGGACTTTTCGCTACAAGGATTTTATATAAGAAATGGATGATAATCCTTTTACCATAAAAACATTTTCTGAAAAACTGGGTTTTTTTATCTGTTTTCACTGAAAATATTTTCATAACTGGGGGAAAAAACCGGGTTTTTCATGAGCGTTTTTTATATAAAATACTTGGGAGAGTATTCCAAAAAAGCAGGGCAATGACCACGAATGACGGGTGTGTCCCACCTTTTACACACCCGAAAAAATTAGCCACAAAGCCACAGAGAGACTTCGTGCCTTCGTGGCAAAAAAACGGCCGCTTCCGCTTTTCACATATCCGAAAAAATCAGCCGCAAAGACACAGAGGAATCACAAAGAGACTTCGTGAAACTTCGTGTCTTCGTGCCTTCGTGGCAAAAAAACGGCCGCTTCCGCTTTTCACATATCCGAAAAAATCAGCCGCAAAGACACAGAGGAATCACAAAGAGACTTCGTGAAACTTCGTGTCTTCGTGCCTTCGTGGCAAAAAAACGGCCGCTTCCGCTTTTCACACATCCGAAAAAATCAGCCGCAAAGACACAGAGGAATCACAAAGAGACCTCGTGAAACTTCGTGTCTTCGTGCCTTCGTGGCAAAAAAACGGATGTGTCCCGCCTTTCACACATAAAACCTGTCCTTGTGTAAAAGGCGGGACATACCCCGAATGACACATATTTTACAAATTTTTTAAGTAAGTGCGGGGCAGATCGGTGACATGCTGCTTCTGACTGCATATAATATGTATGAAATGCTCCTGTGGAATTGGCAGATTCCGCGGGCCTGGTTCGGATTTGCCAATTCGAATCCTGCTGAATTTCAATGATAGAAAAAGTGAACAATTTATGAGTACACAAAAAAATAAAAAAAAACACACTGACAAGTCGGTGCCTTCTGACCCCACGACAATCATTCTTGAAAGCATCTCTGACGGTGTGTTCACCGTTGACAGTGACTGGCGAATCACGTCTTTTAACCGGGCAGCAGAAGAAATTACAAGTATTCTCAGGGAAGAGGCGATTGGCAGGCACTGTTCCGAGGTCTTCCGTGCCAGCATGTGTGAGACAGATTGCGCTTTGCGCCGCACCATGGACACGGGAACGCCCATCATAAACAGGTCAGCATTTATTGTTGACGCTGAGGGCCGGCGTATTCCCATCAGTGTTTCCACCGCGCTTCTTCGCGACGAAAACGGCAATATTGTGGGCGGCGTGGAAACTTTTCGGGACCTCAGTCTGGTTGAAGAATTGCGAAAGGAGCTTGAGGGACGCTTTCAGATGGGGGATCTGATCAGCCGGAGTGTTTCCATGCGTGAAATATTTGATATTCTTCCGCAGGTAGCCGCCAGTGACAGCACCGTGCTTATCCAGGGTGAGACCGGAACAGGCAAGGAACTGGTGGCGCGGGCCATTCACAATCTGAGTCCCAGACAAAATAAGCCTTTTGTCGCGGTCAATTGCGGTGCCCTGCCAGACACGCTGCTGGAATCGGAGTTGTTCGGCTACAAGGCCGGTGCTTTCACCGGAGCAAACAAGGACAAGCCCGGACGATTCGAGCTGGCCCGGGGCGGTACGTTGTTTCTTGATGAAATCGGAGAAATAACTCCTGCTTTGCAGGTTCGGCTCCTGCGGGTCTTGCAGGAAAAAATATTTGAACCGCTCGGCGGAACAGCATCTGTCACCGCGGATGTCAGGATTATCACGGCGACAAACAAAGATATTGCCGCGCATGTTAAAAATAACAATTTTCGGCAGGACCTGTTTTATCGAATCAATGTTGTCAGAATTGATTTGCCGCCGCTCAGAAAACGCAAAGAGGACATCCCCATGCTCGCGGAACATTTTGTGACACGCTTCAACCGGTTGCAGGACAAATCCCTTTCCGGCGTGAGTTCGGAGGTTTTGGCACGTCTCATGGCTCACGACTTTCCGGGCAATATCCGGGAGTTGGAAAATATCATTGAATACGCGTTTGTTCTTTGCAGGGAGGGAGAGATCGAATGCTGTCATCTTCCCGGGGACTTTATAGCGTCGAATCCGCGAACCCCGGGGCCGGATGATATAAAAAACACCGTCAGAGCCATGGAAGCCCAGACCATTCTTGACGCGCTGAAGCGCAACAACAATAACCGCATCGCAACAGCCCGGGATCTGGGCATACACAAAAGCACGCTTTTCCGAAAAATAAAGTCCCTGGGCCTCTCTCTGCCAAAAAAGGACGGACGCAGCCGGAAATAAGACAAGGTTGCATTTTTGCGCCTCTGTATCTGTCACAGCGTCGCAATAATGCGTTCTCTGATGGATATCCGACCGGACGGTCATATCATCTCAACCCATTGATTTATAAAAATTTAGCTTAAAAAAATGTCTGATATTTCCTTTTTGGCACGGTCTGTGCATATTTAAGTATTCGGAGGTGACATCTGATGAAAATAGCCCTTGCGATTTGGGGGGGGAGAATTTCGCCGGTGTTTGATGTGTCCCGGCAGATTCTCATCTTAACTATCGAAAACGGATCTGTGGTCGGAAAAACTGAAGAGATAATTACAAATGATGACCCGGTTCGCAGGGCTTCCGGACTGGCGGAACTGAAGGTACAAACGCTGATTTGTGGTGCCGTTTCCCGACCGCTGGCCAATATGCTCACTGCATATGGTATCAGAACGATCCCCTTTACCGCTGGTGAAGTTGAGGAAGTCATTGCCGCTTATCTCGCCGGCGACTTGCCGAATCCCGCGCTGTTAATGCCCGGATGTCGCGGGCGGGGCAGACGATTCCGGCACACGGTATTGCAAGAACCACAAACCATAAAACCATTCGGGGATACATCACGGCCCCGAGAGAAAAAGGAGGGTGAAAATATGCCAAAAGGTGACGGAAAAGGGCCCCGGGGCAAAGGCCAGGGTCGAGGTATGGGAGGTTGTGGAAACCAGGGCGTTGGCGGACAGGGATCAGGAGCCGGGCAGGGCCGGAGACGCGGTTGTGGTCAGGGTTCCGGTCAGGGTTCTGGTCAGGGTTCTGGTCAGGGTTCTGGCAGAAACAAATAAAAAAAACTCAGACATCCTTCATTTTCCGGTTGACAATTCGAAAGAATGCTGAAATGAAATTTTAGCACTCCTTTGGAAAATGTGAACAGCTTTTCAGATAAAATGAAGGATGTCAAAACTCATTTTCCAAACAAAGGAGGACATAATTATGCCACGTGGAGATGGAACCGGACCCGTTGGAACAGGTCCTATGACAGGAAGATCAGTCGGGTATTGCGCAGGATATTCTGTGCCGGGGTATGGAAATCCGATTTTGGGACGAGGCTTTGGCAGGGGCTTTGCTCGCGGCAGAGGACTCGGCGCTGGCAGAGGATTTGGTGCTGGCAGAGGACTCGGCGCTGGCAGAGGATTTGGCGGGCCTCAGATGGCCTGGCCCGGGGGAGTCGCAGGCCAGATGCCTTACGGTCAGGGAAATTTCGCAGCTCAGACTCAGGAAGAAGAAAAAGGGTTGTTGCAAGGACAGGCCGATCTTTTGCAGAATCAGTTGAATGACATCAGAAAACGGCTTGATGAGTTAAGCAGTCAGGAAACCCCGAAGACCTGAGAATCGTCTTTTATAAACAGACATAAGCTTCGGTCACAACGAACCATGAAAGCTGGCCCCTGGCCTCTGGCCTCTGGCCCCCGGCCCCCGGCCTCTTTCATATAACCCTGCAACGTTATTTATGAATAAACACGAATAAATTTAATTGCTTGCCATCTTTAAAACAATAACAGAAATTCTTTAATTTGAAAGTGTTATTTCCTGAGTGATATTGCAGTATGCAGGCTGGGTCATTTTTTAATTGAGAATTGATAATTGAGAATTGATAATGCTTTGATTTTCAGTTCTTAATTTTAGTTTTCAATTTTATTGTTTTTTATCGAATAAAAAAGACTCAGCCTGCAAGCTTGAAAAAAAGAACACCGGGCATAGTTCTTCATCACACGAATATTGAAAATAAAATTGATTGATCGTTATAAACGGAGGAATGGATAATATGAAATTTGCAGTGCCTTTGGCAAACGGAAAACTGACAGCTCATTTTGGTCATTGCCAGGAGTTCGCTCTTATTGATGTTGAAGAAAATGATATAAAAAACAAAGAAATAGTTATACCGCCACCTCATGAACCCGGAGTCCTCCCAAAGTGGCTCCACGACCAGGGCGCAGACGTTATTATTGCCGGCGGTATGGGACAGAGGGCTGTCCAGCTTTTTGATCAGGCAGGAATAAAGGTTATCATCGGCGCGCCTGTTGAGGAACCTGAGACCCTTATTAAACATTTTTTAAATAATACGCTGACTACCGGTGACAATCTGTGCGATCATTAGAAGGGTAAGTAAGGTGTTAAGTGTTAGGTGTTAGGTGTTAGGAAAGACCCGAAGCTTTCATGTTTTGTTGTGAGCAAAGCCATGATCGTTATGCAGGTTTTATCAGGTTTATAAAATAAGGAGTACGATCTTGCCATTATTCGATTATTTATGTCTGGACTGCGGCGGTTCCAGTGAAATTCTCATCACAGGCTCCGCGGACCAGCCAAAATGCAATGCCTGTGGCAGTCACAATTTAAAAAAACTTCTTTCCGCGCACGCTTCTATGTCCGGACCGGTTAAAAACAGGATGCCCGGTCCGGGAGATACGGGCTGTTGCGGATCAGCTCCGGGGCATGCAAATTGCGCCGGGCCTGGCAGTTGTTGCGGAAAAAATATAGTGAATTGAAATTACCCTTATTAATTAAAAAATAAACAAAGCTTGGCATCCTAAAGGATTCCCGCGAAAGCGGGAATCCGACCCATCCGCACGAACTCATCTCCGATATTGATTCCCCTATTAATTTCCCAAAAAATAATTTACCCTACATTTTCATGAACCGGGTATGTTATTTATTTCGAGTTTTCTTACGAATTTCTTTTTGCCATTTCTTCTGCTCTGAGGTCTTTTCTTAAAATTTTGCCAATATTGCTTCGGGGCAGTTCGTCTCTGAATTCGATTTCCAGGGGCCACTTGTATTTAGCCAGATTCTTTTTGCAAAATTCCATTAATTCCTTTTCCGATATAATTTTACCCTGTTTTGTTACAACAAAGACCTTGACAGCCTCTCCCCGGCGAGGATGCGGAATTCCCACAGCACAGGCCTCCTTTACATCCGGGAATTCATAAAAAACCTCTTCGACCTCCCGGGGATAGACATTGTATCCGCCGGAGATGATCAGGTCCTTTTTTCGCTCCACAATATAAAAATAGCCGTCTTCATCCATTTTGGCAATATCACCGGTATGAAGCCAGCCGTCCGCCGTAAGCGTTTTAGCTGTTTCTTCAGGCATGTTCCGATAGCTTTTCATGACCTGGGGGCCCCTGATAAGCAGCTCCCCGGATTCACCGACCGGAACATTTGTTTTTCCATCGTCCAAATCCACAATACGGCATTCTGTATCTGATATGGGCACGCCGATGCTTCCGATTTTTCGCTTTTCCTGATTGAACGGATTGATATGGGTGACTGGTGAGGCTTCGGTTAATCCGTACCCCTCGACAATGACAGCCCCTGTTTTTTCCTCAAATTTTTTTATCACCTCAACAGGAAGGGATGCGCTTCCGGAAAAACAGCCCTTGACAGATTTGAGGTTGCTGCGACGGATCGCAGGATGACTGAGCATTCCGATATACATGGTGGGCACAAGCGGGGCAAATGTCGGGCTGAATTTCCTGATGGATTCAAGCAAAGCCCCGGGCAGGGGCTTCAGAACGAGGATATTACCCCATCCCATGTATATGGACAGGTTCATTGCTGTGGAAAGTCCGAAAACATGGAAAAAAGGAAGCGCACCCAGCATGATTTCCCTGCCTTTTTCAAAATCCGGAAACCATGCCCCGAGCTGCTGAACCTGCCGGCTTAAATTGCCATGGGTCAGTATGGAGCCTTTTGAAATCCCGGTGGTTCCGCCGGTGTACTGATACATGGCAACATCATCAAAAGAAACTTCGGTCTGAGGCGGATTTGGGGGATATTTTGCCAGAATTTTTTTCCATTTATAAACATCTGCCGCGGGGTTCACATTTGCGGCCCACTTTTTCTTTTTGCCCACAAACGGAAAAAACAGGTTTTTGGGAAAGGGCAGATAATCCCCGATGGAGGTATAAATGATTTGTTTTATTTTTGTTTTCGGTCTGAGGGCTACCATCCGGTTGCCAAGCAGATCAAGGGTGATGAGTACTTTCGCGCCTGAATCATTCAACTGATATTTCAGTTCCCGGTCTGAATACAGGGGATTGTTCATTACGGTTATTCCACCGATTTTCATGATGGCATAATAGGCCGCGACACAGGGAATAAGGTTGGGAAGAAGAATGGCAACCCTGTCCCTTTTTTTGATTCCGAAATCATTCAGGCACGCGGCAAAGGAGTTCACCATATCATTCAGTTTATGATAACTGATTTTATACCCCTGAAAAAGCAGCGCCATATTGTCAGGAAACGCTGAGGCTGATCTTTCCAAAAAACCGGGGAGACAGATTTCTTCATATTCCAATTTTTCCGGGATATCTTTCTCATAATAAGGGAGCCATGGCTTATCCTGGTATCTGCTCTCTTTCATCAGAGGGGTCTCCTTTTTTATTGTTTAAAAAAATTTTATATGATATAAAATAGAATTTTGCATTAAAATAAAATGGGATATTTGTCAATAAACGTTGTCATATCTGAAGTCTGTGCGGTTGTGCTTTCATATTAACTTGCGGAAATAACGGGCTGATTGACAAGTTCCGTAGGGACGGCATATTTGTAGCAATGGCACGCTTCGAGTCCCATATCGGAACGCCATGTTTGCAACGCCGGATATGCCCCGTCCCTATTGGGATTCGGATGTTCTTATGCTGCAAATATGTCGTGCCTGTGGGACGTTTTAAACACACTCTGTGTTTGTTTTTTCTTGACAGCTTAACCTGAATTATTCATAAAAATTGTTTATACATAACTATAAGAATGGCTTGTAAAAAGGAAATCAGAAAAAATTTTTTTTATAAACCATCTCTGTAGTTTTATTATTTTAATATTTATACTAACTATGAAAGGAGAAAGAAAGTAAAAAATGGTGAAAGAAGCTTTAATTGCTCCGGCTAATATGTCTCTTATAGGGATTCCTGGCTGGATTTTTTCGGTTCTGATTCCGATCATCGGGGTGGCCGTGTTTACCTATATTATGGCAAAACGAATTGCCCCCTTGGTTCTGGCCGCGCCGGATTATCGGTTTGACCGGATCTTTACTCGGATCAAAAACCTGCTGAAACTATGGTTGGCCCAATGGAAGCAGCCACGATACAGGCTTGCCGGTGTGCTTCACATTATGATCTTTGCCGGTTTTATCGTTCTGTCCGTTCGTTCCACATCCCTGGTGATTATCGGTATTTCCGAAGATTTTGTATTGCCGGGACTGGGCGGAACCCTGGGGCATGTGTATAATTTCTTCAAAGATTACGCAGCCACAATGGTTCTGGTCGCGTGTGTCATCGCTGCATATCGGAGAGGGATTATGAAACCCGCGAGATATGCGGTACCGGAACAGTATGGCCATGATCATACGGCCGAGGCTGTGTTTGTGCTGGGCCTTATCTCTTTGCTGATGCTGTCTGAAAGCTGTTTTGAAGCCAGCGCGGTTGCTGCCAATCTTCAGAGCGGTCTGCATGCAGAATATCTTGCGCCGCTGAGTCTTGCCTGGATTATAAGCAAGCTGCTGCTCAATGTGTCTGTGGAAACATTGCAGCCGATCCATGTGGTGGCTTATTACATCCATGACCTGACGTTTTTCTTCTTCCTGTGCTTTTTGCCCTTGGGGAAACATTTTCATGTGATCACTTCCTTTTTTAATGTCTTTTTCATGAAACTGGACAAAGGTACAATCAAGCCGGTGAAATGGGGTGTTGAAGATGAGCAGTTGGATGATCTGGAGTCTTTCGGTGTGAAGAAGTTCGAGGATTTCACATGGAAGCATATGCTTGATTTTTATTCCTGTGCGGACTGCGGAAGGTGTTCGGATCAGTGTCCTGCAAATGCTGTGGGACGGCCTCTGTCTCCCCGGTTCATCACGATTAAGGCACGGGATTACTGCTTTAGTCATTTTCCGATAAAGGGTGATTTTGTCAAGCGTGAAGAACTGATCGGCGATATTTACACTGAAGATGAAATCTGGTCCTGTACCACCTGTGGCGCGTGTGAGGAAGAATGTCCTTTGGCGATTGAGTATATTAACAAGATCGTTGACCTGAGACGGGGCATGGTGGATGAGGGCAACGTGCCTCAGTCCCTGCAAAAGCCCTTGAGCGCATTGGAGAAACGTGGGAATCCCTGGGGCAAGATGGAGAAGAAACGTGCGGACTGGGCAACGGATAAGGAGTTTGCCGCAGACTGCAAGGTGAAGATTCTTGACGGGAAAAAAGATACGGCCAAAACCCTGTTCTTTGCGGACAGTATCACGTCTTATGATGACCGAATTCAGGAGATCGGGAGATCCACGGCCCGGGTGCTTACGGCCGCGGGTGTGGATTTCGGTATCCTGGGTAAGGCGGAAAAAGACAGCGGTCATGAGGTGAGGCGGTTTGGCGAGGAGATGCTTTTCCAGGACCTGAAAGATCAGAATACAGATGCCATTCTTGCATCAGGTGCGGAACGTATTGTTACAGCCGATCCGCACGCGTTTAATGCGCTGATCAAGGATTATAAAGGGCTTCCGCCTGTGGAGCATATCAGTCAGGTGATTGCCAGTGCCATAAATGACGGAAAGATTCGCCTGAAGGCTTCTGAGGAGGGGAATGGTGCGGTTTATACCTATCATGATCCGTGTTACCTGGGACGCCATAACGGCATTTATGATATTCCGAGGGATGTGCTGGACGCCATTCCGGGCATGAACCGGGTGGAGATGATCAAATCCCGGGATCGCTCCTTCTGCTGCGGCGGCGGGGGGCTGATGCTTTTTTACGAACCCATTGAGGAGAAACGCATGGGGCAGCTGAGGGTCGAGATGGCAAAGGATGCCGGAGCGACCGTCATTGTCACAGCCTGTCCCTTCTGCATGGTCAATATCGAGGATGCGATAAAGACCAGCGGCTTGGAAGGGCAAATGGAGGTGATTGATCTGGTGGAACTGATTGATCGGCATCTGGTTACAGAATAAAATAATTAATTGATTAAAAGCCGGGCTTTTTTAAAAAGCCCGGCTTTTTTTATTACTGTTAATGCCATGCGCAACTTTTTTAACTGAAGAGAAGAACACGGACACATATAAAGCCACAAAGGCACACAAAGAGCCTTCGTGAACCTTCTGCCTTCGTGTTTTTGTGGCTATAGTCCCGTAGGGACGGATGAAAATAGCCCGGCAATTCATTGCCGGGGAAAGTCATCAATCTGTTTATAGTCCCGTAGGGACGGATGAAAATAGCCCGGCAATTCATTGCCGGGGAAAGTCATCAATCTGTTTATAGTCCCGTAGGGACGACTGAAAATAGCCCGGCAATTCATTGCCGGGCAACGGACTCGAAAGGATTGACATAAGATGGTAACAGATGTAATAAAAAGAGAATATGATCTGTAATAAGTTGCTTTTTTTTATGCGAATTTGGTGTCACCTGTAAGTTGCGATTTTTCCACACAGCATTCAGGCGGAATTATAAAAAATAATATATTTGTTTCAGGCATATGAGATACAGACTGGGCAGGAGAATCCGACTTTGGAAAATATGAGGAAATACTGAAATATTTTTTCCCGTCCCTGTCGTCTGAGTGAATATTATGCACAAAAAGATGAGGATTAAACGATGACAACAGTCAGGGTTGAAACAGAAATATCCTTCGATAAATTATTGAAAGCCGTCGAACAATTGAGTCAGAACGACCTCGAACAACTGATGAATCAGGTTCTCGCTTTGCAGGCGAGACATAAGGCTCCTTCTCTTCCCAAAGATGAGAGCGATCTGATGCTGAAAATCAGTCAGGGACTACCCTCTGAGACGCGGAAACGTCTTGGCAAGCTGGTTGCCAGGCGTCAGGAGGAGAAACTTACCCCTGAGGAGCATCAGGAACTGCTCCGTCTGACCGATCTGCTTGAAAAATCAGATGCGGAGCGTATGAAACATATATCGGAACTGGCCCGTATCCGGGGAGTCTCCATAGAGGTTCTGATGGAAGAGCTGGGAATCAGTCAGTGTGCCCATGCCTGAAAGACGTGTTACAGCCGAGCAAAGAAGAATCGTGACGGAACGGGCGAACAATTGCTGTGAATACTGCCTTTCTCAATCCAGATTTGCGACAGAGTCGTTTTCAGTGGAACATATCATCCCTCGGTTCCTCAGCGGGCAGACCGAACTGAAAAATCTGGCGCTGGCGTGCCAGGGTTGTAACGGACACAAACACATCAGAATCCGGGAATATGATTCTGTAACTGGAAAGGATGCTCCGCTGTATCATCCGAGAATGCAGAAATGGAATGATGATTTCAGATGGAATGATGATTTTACCCTGATCATAGGCATGACTCCCACAGGACGAGCCACGGTGGAAGCCCTGAAACTTAACAGAGAAGGGCTGGTTAATTTACGGGGGGTTTTGTACGCGGCCGGAAAACATCCTCCGTGAAAAGAAAAGTGCGGAACCCATGAAGAACACCTGTAAAACATTGCTTCGTTATTATTTGGAAAAATATGATGACATGAACTCATTGGAAAAACTGATAAATAATGCGATTGTGACGGATTACGGCTATCATATGCTGGTGATGCCGACCCGGGAAGTACCGGCATAAATGGTCTGACCCGGATATGAAGAATGGCGAGGCCGAAAATATCATAATTAATTCAGGAGCGACGTTCCGTATCTGGATATGCCCTGATGTCCAGTTCAATCAGTTATGATTGATTTGGCGATAAAGTAAGTACCTGATCAATAATTTTGTAATATTTCCGAAACGGTGACAGCCTGAAAATTCGGAATGAGACTTCGGAAAAATGTCATAAAACTTTTGTACAGGTACTTAAAATTGGTTACCGGAGACGAAGTTTTCGATGTATGAAGACAAATATGAGTTTTATAAATGGGCATAAAAAATTTCAGAAACAAAGGCACTGAAGACATCAACTATGGCAGATCTTCCAAAGCAGCTTTAAAAATCCTTCCCAAAAATCTTCACAGGAAGGCTCAGGTCAAACTTGCCCGTCTGTCCGCTCTGAGTTCCTTTCTTGATTTAAAAGAAATCCGTGGGAATCGTTTTGAATCACTGAAGGGAGACAGGGAGGGCCAATACAGTATCCGAATCAATGATCAGTACAGAATTTGCTTCGGATGGGAAAAAGACGAGGCAACCGATGTTGAAATTGCTGATTACCATTAGCTGATTTTAATAAAAGGAGGGAACAACAATGAACGGAGGTCATATCACACCGGTTCACCCAGGCGAGGTTCTGAAGGACGAATTGGAAGAAACAGGAATTTCCCAGCCGGCACTTGCCAAACATATCGGCGTATTACCTGAGATCATTAGCGAAATATGCCGGGGCAGACAGGGGATAAACCCTGAAATGGCTGTCAGGCTTTCAAGAGCACTGGGCGGAACCCCTCAGTTCTGGCTCAATCTTCAGAACAATTGGGAATTAAGCCAGCTAAGTTACGATAATTTTGACAACATTAAGCGAATCGCAGCGTAAGCGTGATTGCTGACTTCTTTTGTTCCGTAGAGACAGGATGAAAACAGAGGTTATTTAGGAGAATTCGGGTTTCCCGGAAATTAATGACTTCGGTCTCAATTGTCTCTACGGGACAAAAAACAATTTTGGGAACCGATTCCCCGGCAATGAATTGCCGGGCTATTTTCAACCGTCCCTACGGGACAAAAAACAATTTTGGGAACCGGTTCCCCGGCAATGAATTGCCGGGCTATTTTCTTTCGTCCCTACGGGACTAAAAACAATTTTGGGAATCAGTTCCCCGGCAATGAATTGCCGGGAAAACCATCATTGATTTGTTTATCCGTCCCATAGGGACAGAATGAACCGGAGAAAGGCATCATTAATTTATTCAAAAAATTACGAATATATGAGAAAGGAAACACATCATGGCAAATTCATACATCAGCCTGTATGTTCATTATGTGTTCAGCACCAAAAACCGCGATCCGCTGATCCGTCCTGAAATTCGGGACCGCCTGTGGGCATACATGGGCGGAATTGCGAGGGAAAATCATATGAAGGCCATTTCCGTGGGCGGAACAAATGACCATGCGCACCTCCTCATATCCCTGCCTGCGACCATTACCATATCCAAAGCCATTCAGATCATCAAAGGCGGCTCCTCCCGATGGGTGCATGAAACCTTTGAACATATGAAACATTTTTCATGGCAGGAGGGGTACGGGGCGTTTAGCGTGAATGTTTCCATTGTGAAAGATACCGTCCGTTATATCGAACGACAGGCGGAACATCACCGGCACAAATCTTTTCAGGAGGAATATCTCGAATTTCTGAAAAAACATGGTATGGAATATGACGAACGGTATGTGTGGGGATGAAAAAAGAGAGAATTCGGGGGCATTCAGAGGTCATTTAGGGGAATTCGGGTTTCCCGGAAATTAATGAATTCGGTCTCAATTGTCCCTGCGGGACAAAAAACAATTTTAGGGACCAGTTCCCCGGCAATCAATTGCCAACCTATTTTCAATCGTCCCCATGGGACTAAAACCTTTTTAGAAACCAATTTCCCGGCAATTCATTGTTAGGGTGGATTCAGTGTCATATTTTGTCCTGTAGGGACAGAATGAAAATAGCCCGGCAATTCATTGCCGGGGAAAGCGCCATCATTAATTTGTTTATCGTCCCATAGGGACAGAATGAAAACAGCTATGTCGGGGGGAAGCCTCGATTCCCCGGCAATGAATTGCCGGGCTATTTTCAACCGTCCCCTACGGGACTGAAACCGGACTCGGCCCCTTATAACCATCTGAATCAGTGAAGCAAATATCGGAGCTATCCAGATTCGGAACACCGCTGTCAGTTTCAAAAACGGCCACCCGAGCGGGATGAATTTGAAATCCGTATTGTTTTTATAATAATTTTTTATGGTTAATTAAAAAATGAGGGAGGAGGAATGATGAAAAAGGGTAAGCAATTGTTTAAAAACGGGGTGTTGGATGTTATCATTGTTGTCTGTATGCTGACCGTTCTTGGTTTGGCATTGCCGGGCATTGCCCATGCAGAAACCGTTATCAGCGGAGGAAGTTTAAGCGGCGATACCACATGGACGAAAAGCGGAAGTCCTTACAGGCTGACAGGTGATGTTACCGTTCCCAAAGATTTAACTCTGACCATTCAGCCGGGAGTGGTCGTTAATATGGATGCTTATGTTGACTTGAATATTAACGGCGGGTTTATTGCTGAAGGAACGACAGACGCGCCGATAACCTTCCAATGGTCAACGGAAGGGGAGCATTGGGGAGGTATCGAATTCGGTTCGTCAAGCCTGCCGGGAAACACCCTGTCTCACTGCCGGCTAATCGGAGGCGGATACGGAGTGATTTCCATTGAGAATTCGATCTCCGAAATCCGAAACAATCTGATCGAACAGAGTTCCTGCGGAATTTACATCGGCTCCGGCTCGCCCCTGATAGAGAACAATCTGATCATAGACAACAGCGGACCCGGAATTCGTATTCGTTATTCATCCTCCACTCCCTCCATCCGTTTCAATACGATAGACTCAAATTATGACGGAATATATTCTGATTCTGCCCCAGTCGGCGGAGTGATCGAAAACAACATCATCTCCAACAACCGTTACGGAATACGGAATGCCGGAGAGAATGTCCGGATAAGCCATAACAATGTCTGGAACAATGTAACCGATTATTCTTCTTCCGGAGCAGTATCGGATACAGACCTGTCCGCCGACCCGTTGTTTGTGAATTACTATCTGGGAGAGGATCATCATGTGACAGATGGATCGCCGTGCAAAAATACGGATGTCACGGGAGGCGAAATCGGGGCATACGGAAACGGCGGCAGTCCGCCGCCGTCAGAGAGAATATACAGCCCGGTTCCGACAACTTCAGGCAATCTGACACATAATGAACGATGGTCCGGCACGGTGAATCTCACCGGTGATCTGACAGTGCCGCATCCATTTACACTGACAATTGAGCCGGGAACAATTGTCAACCTTTCAGATGGTGCTGATATTATTGTTCAGAGCCGTTTTTTCGCACAAGGTACGGATACCAGCCCAATCGTGTTCCAATGGACAACGGAAGGGGAACATTGGGGTCATATCGAGTTTAATGCGTCAAGTCTGCCGGAAAACGTCCTGTCTCACTGCCGGTTAATAGGAGGCGGACACGGGGCTGTCTCCGTTAAAAATTCGATCTCTGAAATCCGTAACAATCTGATCGAACAGTGTTATGGCGGGATTTTCATTGATTCCGGCTCGCCTCTGATAGAAAACAATCTGATCATTGACAACAGCGTGTACGGGATTCGTATCCGTTATTCATCTTGCACTCCCTCCATTCGTTTCAATACGATAGACTCAAATTATGACGGAATATGTTCTGATTCTGCCCCAGTGGACGGAGTGATCGAAAATAATATTATCACCAACAACTTTTACGGAATACGAGGTGTGGGAGAGAGTGTTCTGATAACCCATAACAATGTCTGGCACAACACAACTGATTATTCTTCTTCTGGAGCAATACCGAATACAGACCTGTCCGCCGACCCGTTGTTTGTGAATTACTATCTGGGAGAGGATCATCATGTGACAGATGGATCGCCGTGCAAAAATACGGATGTCACGGGAGGCGAAATCGGGGCATACGGAAACGGCGGCAGTCCGCCGCCGTCAGAGAGAATATACAGCCCGGTTCCGACAACTTCAGGCAATCTGACACATAATGAACGATGGTCCGGCACGGTGAATCTCACCGGTGATCTGACAGTGCCGCATCCATTTACACTGACAATTGAGCCGGGAACAATTGTCAACCTTTCAGATGGTGCTGATATTATTGTTCAGAGCCGTTTTTTCGCACAAGGTACGGATACCAGCCCAATCGTGTTCCAATGGACAACGGAAGGGGAACATTGGGGTCATATCGAGTTTAATGCGTCAAGTCTGCCGGAAAACGTCCTGTCTCACTGCCGGTTAATAGGAGGCGGACACGGGGCTGTCTCCGTTAAAAATTCGATCTCTGAAATCCGTAACAATCTGATCGAACAGTGTTATGGCGGGATTTTCATTGATTCCGGCTCGCCTCTGATAGAAAACAATCTGATCATTGACAACAGCGTGTACGGGATTCGTATCCGTTATTCATCTTGCACTCCCTCCATTCGTTTCAATACGATAGACTCAAATTATGACGGAATATGTTCTGATTCTGCCCCAGTGGACGGAGTGATCGAAAATAATATTATCACCAACAACTTTTACGGAATACGAGGTGTGGGAGAGAGTGTTCTGATAACCCATAACAATGTCTGGCACAACACAACTGATTATTCTTCTTCTGGAGCAATACCGAATACAGACCTGTCCGCCGACCCGTTGTTTGTGAATTATTATCTGGGAGAGGATCATCATGTGACAGATGGATCGCCGTGCAAAAATACGGATGTCACGGGAGGCGAAATCGGGGCATACGGAAACGGCGGCAGTCCGCCGCCGTCAGAGAGAATATACAGCCCGGTTCCGACAACTTCAGGCAATCTGACACATAATGAACGATGGTCCGGCACGGTGAATCTCACCGGTGATCTGACAGTGCCGCATCCATTTACACTGACAATTGAGCCGGGAACAATTGTCAACCTTTCAGATGGTGCTGATATTATTGTTCAGAGCCGTTTTTTCGCACAAGGTACGGATACCAGCCCAATCGTGTTCCAATGGACAACGGAAGGGGAACATTGGGGTCATATCGAGTTTAATGCGTCAAGTCTGCCGGAAAACGTCCTGTCTCACTGCCGGTTAATAGGAGGCGGACACGGGGCTGTCTCCGTTAAAAATTCGATCTCTGAAATCCGTAACAATCTGATCGAACAGTGTTATGGCGGAATTTTCATTGATTCCGGCTCGCCTCTGATAGAAAATAATCTGATCATTGACAACAGCGTGTACGGGATTCGTATCCGTTATTCATCTTCCAGTCCCTCCATCCGTTTCAATACGATAGATTATTCGAATTCTTACGGAATATCTTTCGATTCTGCCGCAGCCAGCGGAGTGATTGAAAACAATATCATCACTAACAATCGTTGTGGAATACGGGATGCCGGGGAAAATGTTCAGACCGGTTACAACAATGTCTGGAATAATGGCTATATAAACAACGATGATGAATTTATTGAACGAAATTATTATAATACTACAGCTAGTGCTACGGATACATCAACTGCCCCACAATATATTGACGATTTACGTCATTTAAGTTCGTCATCTCCTTGTAAAACCGCCAGCAGCGAAGGCGGCGAAATCGGCGCATACGGTCAATCCGCGTCATTACCTGACAATCCTTCTGACACGCCAACCATCGCCCAATGGCCAATGGAAGCCCCTCCCGGAACCCGTTTCACCCAATGGGGAACCGGCTTCACCTCCAACAGCACCGTTACCCTCCATTTCCAAAAACCCGGTGGCACAGAATACCCCGTCCAGACCGCAGACACCGATGCCTCCGGAAAATTCGTTGTCACATACAACGCCCCGCTGGACAAACCTGTCGGAACCTATATCTGGTGGGCAATTGATGACACCACAGGAGAAAAAAGCAACCAAATCAGTTACATCATCACAGAACACGCTGTGCCAACCATTGCCCAGTGGCCCATGTCAGGCCCTCCCGGCACCGAATTTGAACAGTGGGGAACCGGATTCACGCCCAACAGCACAGCCACCCTCCGTTTTCAAAAGCCCGACGGCACAGAATACGCCCCGATGACCGTCTCTGTTGACGGCAGCGGAAAATTTAAAACAAGGTATGCAGCCCCGTGGGATAAGCCCATGGGAACCTATACATGGTGGGCAGTTGACGGTGTTACAGGCAATCAGTGTGTTGCCCTGAAATACGAGATCACCGCAGGAACCTCCGGCGAACTGGGCGGTTTCACCGTTACCCAGAACAGCGGAGAAATAAGCGATCAGCAGATCAACACACCTTTTGAAGTGGAAATCACCGCAAGGGACAAAGCAGGCAACATATTGACAGGATTTAACGGAACTGCGCTCTTAGCCAGTAATTCAGGAACCGTTTATCCCACCCCGAATGTCAATATTGTCAACGGAAAAGCGAATCTTTCAATTTATCTGTCAAATCAGGGAAAAACCCGCCTGAGTTGCAGCGGATACGGGAAATACGGATACAGCAGTTTTTTCTCTGTCGAAGGAGAAAAAATCTGTAAAAGCACTTTAAAAGGCAGGATCGTTGACACCCGGGGAGATGCCGTATGGAATGCCGTGGTTTCCCTTTACGAATATGAGGGACAGGAGATCAGCAAAGTATATTGGACAGATGAAAACGGGGAGTTCCGTATGAACAACCTGAATTGCGGAACCTATGAACTGAGAGTTGAAAAAAATGAGGAGAAAGTTGAAAAAAGCGTTTTTGTCACCAACCTTCCGCGCAACGAAGCGTATATAGAATTGCCGTTAAACGGCGGAAATTCAGGCACACCGGTTATCCTGATACCGGGAATAATGGGATCGAACTGCGGAAGCGGGCTCATATATCCCAAACTTCCTGCTCAGTGCCCCGCACCATATCTGCGCATTCATCGCCCCCGGTTTCTCGGATGGAAGGATTTGAAATATTATTTTTCGAGTTCAGGTTTTTATGTGTTTGAATGTCCCTGGGACTGGCGACTTGAGTGCGATGAAGCGTATCAGCATTACCTGATTCCGAAGATACGGGAAGCCCTGGAAAAATCCACCACCGGCAAGGTGCATGTCATCGCGCACAGCATGGGCGGTCTGGTTGCCCGCGCCTACATACAAAGCTCGGATTACAATGATGACATAGACAAATTTGTTATGGTCGGCACACCGAACACAGGATCAGCCAATCCTTACTACATATGGGAAGGCGGGAATCCCAAAGGCATTGATGATATCACCGACTGGCGTCCGTTCTTGAACATTTATTCCAATACAATCCAGAAATTATGGGAAGAGACGTATTATGAGAAGGAACCTTGGTCAAATCGTAATCACAGAAAAATCCGGGCATTTGTCAGGCGTGTCTCGCCATCCCTGAGACAGCTTATGAATACAACCGATTTTCTGACAGACGGCGATACAACCTGGGGCGTTAGCACAGAAGGCAATGAAAACACCTGGCTCAAGGAACTGAACGATGATCCGAACATCCGGGATCTGATGAGCAGTGACGGCTCTGACGGAACCGTACATGTCAAGCTGTTTGTCGGAAAGAAAGCTGACAACACAGTAGAAATGGTTCGCACTTACAAACGGTCTTTTCCATGGTTTAAGAACGCGCTTTATGAAGACGGAAGACCCGGAATTCTCCTGAAAAAAAGTCTGACATGGGGTGAAGGGGATGGGACGGTTCCTTACGAAAGTGCCTCGTTCCCTTATGATGAAGGATGGGCAGATATGAGTATCACCTTTTCATCCGAATCTCACGCCAATCTCATTTCAGATGACAAATTCGTTGAGGAAATATTCACGTTTCTTCTCGGAGATTCGGGAAAACGCCGTGTCAGAGAACTCCGTGAGCTGAGAGAAGATGAAGATGCTGCTGATTCACTGCTCTCTGTTTCCATAACCGGAGATATGAGGCTCTGCGTAACAGATCCCGAAGGCAGAAAAACAGGCATAGCCCCTGAGACAATTGATTTCATAGAGGAAATTCCGAATGCCGAGTCTGTTTTTACCTCAGACGGAGGGAGTGTCAGCATTAAAAACCCGGATGACGGACTTTATACCGTCACATTTTTTGGCGAGTCAGAAAAGGATTTCCATCTGAATGCGGGGTTTACCGACGGAGAAAAGACAAGTTTCATAAAACTAAAAGGATATTGTCCTGACACACCGGGTTCTTTCAAAATATTCTTCAATCATTCGGCAAGCCCCCGAATCACCCTGCTTCCTTCGGTTCAGGTTCCCAAAGGCTTGCAGGCCGATCTGGTTTCATCGGGCAGTTCATCACTGACCCGGCTGAGTTGGAACGCAAGTGCTGAAGAGGATATTACCGGATACAACGTCTATTCGGCAGGGGAAAATGAACCTTATTTTGTTAAAATCGCTGCATTAAACGGCAGCGAGACAACTTTTGATACAAATGACGCATGGAGCGATAAATCATCAACGGAAGTGAAAACCTATGCGGTAACAGCAGTCAGATCGGACGGCAGTGAAAGCTTTTTCTCGGAAAGAGTTCAGAACAACGACCGTGACCACGACGGACTGAGCGATGAGGAAGAATCCTCCTACGGCACTGAAATCAGCAATTCTGACACGGACGGAGACGGACTGAATGACGGCGGTGAGTATTATTACGGCACTGATCCGTTAAAGACGGACACAGACAATGATGATTACGATGATTACCGTGAAATACGGTCAGGCTCGGATCCGCTGGATGAAAATTCAGTTCCGGTCAAAGGGGACATAAACGGAGACGGCGATGTGACATTGGCGGATATTGTTGTGACCTTACAGGCATTGGCCGCTTTGGAAGCATCAGCGGAAGTCTGTGCCGAAAATGATGTCAGCGGCGACGAGAAAGTCGGGCTGGAGGAAGCAATCTGGCTTATGAAGCAGATGACGAAATAGAAGAGCGGCAGGCATCACAGCCGGGAATCCGACATCCATCTGAATATTAAGTTCCTCATCCGGCCTGCCTATCTTATATTCCAATTCGTGCGGAACTAGGGGCACTCCCTGTTCCGCACATTATGCCACGACGGACAAAACTGAGACGGAGTTTCAGACCGAAAACAAAGGAGGCACACAATAATGAAAACAAACATCATGGAAATATCAGACGATCTTATGGAGGCATTGCGGGTTCCGCCTGCGGAAAAGCTCACCAGAATTCGTCAGGAACTGGCAATACGATTATATCAGAAAGAGCTGCTGAATTTCGGCAAGGCACGGAAGCTGGCACAGATGACCAAATGGGAATTTCACAGACTGCTGGGGCAGGAAGGGATTCTCCGTCATTATGGCATGACGGAATTGGAGGAAGACCTGAAAACTCTGGAGGTCTCAGAATGAAGATCGTCTCAAACTCATCTGTGCTGATATCACTGAGTGCCATCGGCCAGCTTGGACTGATTTCCCAACGGTTTCCAAAAAGGTATCCTTATTCCGCAGGCGGTTTGGAACGAAGTTGTGGAAACAGGAAAAGGACAGCCCGGATCAGAAGAGGTGAACACTGCCCCGTGGATCACAGTGTCTAATATCACCGAAAGACATTTATTTCGTCTGCTGGGTACGGAATTGGATTACGGGGAGTCTGAGGCCATCACCTTATGTACAGAGGAAAAGGCGGCCATGATCTTGCTGGATGAAAAGGCTGCCCGGCGAAAGGCTCAGTGTATGGGGCTGACCGTCCTGGGTACGGTCGGCATTCTCATATGGGCCAGGCGGAACGGGCATATAGACAGCCTGCGGGAACAGCTAAAAAATTTAACGACAAGAGGAGGTTTTCGTCTGAGCCGTGCCGTCTGTGATCATGCGTTGCAAAGCGTCGGAGAAATGCCAACATAGAAAAAAACTGTGACTGAATAATAAACAAAGTATTCAATGATGGACAAAAGTGATACGGAGGTTTTATGAAAAAAATATCTGTTCATCCCGTTCCCACGCTTCACGTCCCGTAATTATCCGAACCCTGATTCAGATTGTCCGAACCCTGATTCACCTGATTAAAGGATTGGCAGGATTTCCGCTCCGCCGGATTTACGGGAATTTTTTGGCTTATAAACAGGACCAAAATCAGGACAATCCCCGAATCCTTTAATCAAGGTTCGGACAGACAATAAAACAGGGAGGCATCATAATGGAAACACAGGTTTTAACACATTGAAAAACAGACACTTCTTCTCCCTCCGGAACCCGGGGAAGATAAGCTCTGATTGCTTTCTCGAAAATTTCTGTTTTCAGTTTACAGAAAATTAAGTGAATATTTTGTGGTCACAATCTGTAACCACAATTTCCCTTATGTCCGCCAGAAGCAGGCCGAGCTGAGGAACGAAATCCGACATTAACTTTCATTTCAACGTCGGGTTTCATTTTTTAGCTGATCTGTCTAACTAACCTTAATGATGGGAAAAACTAACAATAAGGTTTTACTATGAAAGAAGTTACTGTTAAAGAAATTCAGTCTCAAATTATCACCCTTCCCGGAAGACCGCCTGCGATGCTGGACAGAGCATTGGCTGAAATCTATGAAACCGATACCAGATCAGTGAATCAGGCAGCTAAAAGAAATCCCGACAGATTTCCTGACGATTTCAGATTTCAACTGACTGAGGAGGAAACAGGAATTTTGATATCACAATCTGTGATATCAAGACAGAGTATCGCAAAATCAAAACCTTATGCCTATACCCGTGAGGGCTGCAACATGATGTCCGCCTGCCTGGAGACGCCTGTTGCGGTAAATCGCTCGGTGTTTATCATGCGGGCGTTTTCGGCAATGGAAGCCGGACAGCGTTCTCAGGCAGATATAAAATCCTCGGCTCAGACAATCGGGGATTTCTTCGACCGGAGCGCAAAACGCTTCATAACGGCTCTGGAAGTCGCAAAGCTGGCGGGAATCAGGGACGAACATGAGGCAAGGCTAACGGCAAACCGCATCGCAAAGGAGACCACCGGCTTTGATCTGCTGAAATTTGTTCGTCCCGGATATGTGCCTGTTTCGGAAACCGTGCGACAGGAAGAGGATGCTCTGATCACGTTTCTGAACATCTGGTGGGAGAAATACGGCGAGGAGGCGGTTGACTCCCATTACCTCCGCCTGATGATCATTGAGAATGATATTCCCTTTGATCTTGGCGGGGGAAAGCAGAGAAGCCAGAAAATCAGACTCAGCAGAACTCTGGGAAAGATGAAGGGACAGGAAATCAGCAGCTATTACATCACCGAGGCGGGAATGTACAGAAACGCCAAGCTTTGGAAGCTGAAGCCCGCTGTAAAATGAACCGCTCCTGAAAAACAGATTCCCGTGGCTGCATGTTCCGCACCTTATGCAATGATGGAAAAAACTAAGAAGGAGCTTTTATTATGAAAAAACTTACTGTCAAAGAAATTAAGTCCCAGATTATCACCCTTCCCGGAAGACCGCCTGCGATGTTGGACAGGGATTTGGCCGAGATTTATGGCACAGAAACCAAAAAGCTGAATCAGGCTGTTAAGAGAAACCCTGACCGTTTTCCCGAAGATTTCTGTTTTCAGCTTACAGAAAATGAAGTGAATATTTTGCGGTCACAATCTGTGACCGCAATTTCCCCTATGTCCAGAACACTGCCTTATGCCTATACCCGTGAAGGCTGCAACATGATGTCCGCCTGCCTGGAGACGCCTGTTGCGGTGAAACGCTCGGTTTTTATCATGCGGGCATTCTCTGCAATGGAAGCCGGGCAGCATTATCAACCAGACATGAAATCTTCGGAACAGACAATCGGGGATTTGTTCGACCGGAGCGCAAGACGGTTCATAACGGCTATTGAGGTGGCAAAGCTGGCGGGAATCACGGACGAACATGAGGCGAGGCTGACGGCAAACCGCATCACAAAGGAGACCACCGGCTTTGATCTGCTGAAATTTGTCCGTCCCGGATATGTCTCTGTTTCGGAAACTGTTCGGCAGAAAGAGGAGGCTCTGCTCACATTCCTGAACACTTGGTGGGAGAAATACGGCGAGGAGGCGGTTGACTCCCATTACCTCCGCCTGATGATCATTGACAATGATATTCCGTTTGATCTCGGCGGAGGAAATCAGAGAAGTCAGAAGAGCAGACTCAGCAGAACCCTGGGAAAAATAAAAGGGAGGAAAATCGGAGGATATCACATCACCGAGGCGGGGACATACAGGAATGCGAAGCTTTGGAAGCTGAAGCCCGCTGTAAAATAAACTGCTCCTGAAAAACAGATTCCCGTGGCCGCCTGTTCCGCACTTTATGCAATAATAAAAACAACAAAACGGAGGTTTATTATGAAAGAACTTACTGTCAAAGAAATTCAGTCCCAAATTATCAGCCTTCCCGGAAGACCGCCTGCGATGCTGGACAGAGATTTGGCCGATATCTACGGAACGGAAACCAAACGAATCAATGAGGCGGCAAAGAGAAACCCCGACCGGTTTCCTAACGACTTTCGGTTTCAACTGACCAGGGCGGAAATGGAAATTTTAAGGTCGCAAAATGCGACCTTTCAATGGTTACAGGGAGTTAAATATCTTCCATGGGCCTATACCCGTGAAGGCTGCAACATGATGTCCGCCTGCCTGGAAACACCTGTTGCGGTAAATCGCTCGGTGTTTATCATGCGGGCGTTTTCGGCAATGGAAGCCGGGCAGCGTTCTCAGGCACACATGAAATCTTCGGAGCAGACAGTCGGGGATTTGTTTGACCGGAGCGCAAGACGGTTCATAACGGCTTTGGAAGTCGCAAAGCTGGCGGGAATCACGGACGAACATGAGGCAAGGCGCACGGCAAACCGCATCACAAAGGAGACCACCGGCTTTGATCTGCTGAAATTTGTCCGTCCCGGATACGTCCCTGTTTCCGAAACCGTGCGACAGGAAGAGGAGGCTCTGATCACGTTTTTGAACATCTGGTGGGAAAAATACGGTGAGGAGGCCGTTGACTCCCATTATCTCCGCCTGATGATCATTGACAATGATATCTCGTTTGACCTCGGCGGAGGGAATCAGAGAAGTCAGAAAATCAGACTCAGCAGAACCCTGGGAAAGATGAAGGGCAGGCAGATCAGCGGTTATCATATCACCGAGGCGGGAATTTACAGAAACAGCAAGCTTTGGAAGCTGAGACCCGCCGCAAAACAGCAGGCCGGGCTGACTTAAAATTGTTTATATGCCAATCCGCATGGGGCCGGGGGACATTCCCGAAAAACGGAACCCGTCACCTGCCTGCCCCGTGCTTTTTTTTATAACAACATACCACGGAGAGGAGGCATTGTCAATGAACAAACAACTGACTCTGAGCAATGAGATTGTGACCATTAACGGCCGTCCCGTAAGGAAGATTTGGTGGTGTTCTAAAACTGGACTTGTTCCGATATTTGCCAAATTGATTCAGAGGGTTAAAAAATTTAGCTCCACTTTTAGAACATTACCGAAGATTTACAGCGGATTCGGGGACAGCCCTGCATTCTTGCAAAGCAGGTGGCTGAACTGCATGGGCAGGAATTAAAAGAAATCAATCGGATTGTGAACAATAACGCTGACTGGTTTGACGATGAAATTGATGTTGTTGATCTTAAAAAGGATATTATATCAGATATTTGTTCAGGGGTGGTTTCAAATCACCCCTCAGATTTTCTTATCAAATCAGGATATTATACTAATACCCAGGCAGTTGGAGGGGCAAGGCATATTTATTTGTTTTCCCAGCAGGGCTATGCCCTTCTGTGCAAGCTCCTGAAATCCGATCTTGCCAGACAGATTTATAAACAGAACAGGAGGTATTCTCAATGAACAAAGAACTGACTCTGAGCAGCGAAGTTGTGACGATTAACGGTCATCCCGTAAGGAAGATTTACGGCGGATTCAGGGATGATCAGCCCTGCATTCTCGCAAAGCAGGTTGCGGAACTGCATGAATATGATCTGGGAGAAATCAACAGGATTGTAAACAGAAATACGGACTGGTTTGATGAGGGGATTGATATAATTGACCTTAAAAATGAAATTATATCAGGTAGTTCTTCAGGGATGGTTTCAAACCATCCCTCAGATTTTCTTATTAAATCAGGTTTTTATGCTAACAGCCAGGCAGTTGGCGGGGCAAAATATATTTATCTGTTTTCCCAGCAGGGCTATGCCCTTCTGTGCAAGCTTCTGAAATCCGATCTTGCCAGGCAAATTTATAAGCAGATGGTGAGAGAATATTTTATTATGAAAGAGAAACTTGAAAATAGGTCCGCCCGCACTCAGACAATCGGGGACATGCTGAAAATTGCTTCAGACCTTTGGAAACTGAGATGGACATTATGTACCATGAAAAGCCCTTTTTTTTCAACCGTTTTTAATTAACCTGCTAATTAATTTATTATATTATTGTTTTAACAATAGTTCGGGCAGTTTTTATAACATACTGTTTTTACAAGATTTACAAGTTTTCTGTCTGAAAGTTTAAATTTTATAATTTCAGTAGGTTATAGTTTTACATCTCTTTGATTTGCAAAAACTGTCCGAAGTATTGTTTAAAAGCGCCGCATCTAAATCATTTGTGGAATCTGTGAGCCGGATAATGGCTTCCGTCGGGAAATGACGAGTCATATTTTCGAAAAAAAAATCCACTACCGGCTTTAGGCTGATAACGGATCTTTTTTATGTTGGATATTGCTTTTATTTCCTGTTTTTTCAAAACTCCGGGCTGTATTCGGGCACAACTATCTTCAAGTGTTTTTTTATCCCAGATGCATCCCCGGATCCGGCCAGTTCAGCTAATTTGGCCAAATGGGTGTTAATTTCATCCAGTGACTTATGGTTTTCCGTACTCAGTACCATGATATCACTGTGCTGAGTCTGTTTGATACCTTCGCCTTCCGTGATCAGCTCCTCATAAAGTTTTTCACCCGGTCTGAGTCCGGTGTATTCGATTTCTATATCCTTATCAGGCTCGAAACCGGACAGGGTGAGCATATCACGCGCCATGTCGGCAATTCTGACAGGAACCCCCATCTTCAGAATGAACATTTCTCCGCCTTCGCCAATTGCACCAGCCTGAAGAATGAGACTGCATGCTTCCGGTATGGTCATAAAATAGCGGGTGACTTCAGGGTGCGTCACAGTGAGCGGGCCGCCTCTTTCAATCTGTTTTTTGAAAAGAGGAACCACGCTGCCGATACTTCCCACTACATTTCCGAATCTTACCACCATATAGCGGGTGCCATTCATAGAAGCATACGCCAGGGTCAGGAGTTCAGCGACTCTCTTTGAAGCTCCCATTACATTTGTGGGGCGAACGGCTTTATCTGTGGAAACCAGAACAAACCGGTCAATATGATGTTTGTGGCAAAGGTCAAGAACATTTCTGGTACCGATCATGTTGTTAAAGACAGCTTCCCAGGGATGATACTCCATCATGGGCACATGTTTATAGGCCGCAGCATGAAACACAACATCAGGATTGTGCTTGCTGAAGACCTTTTCCATCAGTCCTTTGTTTTGGATGGAGGCAAGAACAGCCGCTATTTTCAGTACAGGGAATTTGGCTGCCAGACTCAGTTCGATTTCATACAAACCAGATTCATTTTGATCCACGATAATCAGTTGCTCAGGGCTAAAGCGCGAAATTTGTCTGCAAAGTTCCGAACCGATGGAACCTGCTCCGCCAGTTACCATTACTTTTTTACCCGTGAGGTAGCCGCCTATCTGTTTCATATTAAGACGGACCGGCTGCCTTCGCAACAGGTCTTCATAACGGACTTGGCGTATGGTATTCAGAGTGACTTTTCCCTCAAGCAACTCCCACATATTCGGCACGGTTTTAAAAGAAATGTCAGTCGCTTTGCAGGCATTGACAATCCGCCTCATTTCACCATTGGAAACCGATGAAATAGCAATGATAATTTCATCAACATCGTATTCTTTTATAATTTTTCCCATATCCTCCAACACACCGAGAACTGGAATGCCATGTATTTTCTGATTCAATTTAAGAGAATCATCATCAATAAATCCTACCACGTCATAATGCAGTTTCGGATTTTCTCCGATCTCTCTTATGAGTTTCTCGCCCATGCTGCCAGCCCCTATAATCAGAAGCTTTTTAAGGATTGTACTTCTTTTTCCTAAACATAGAAAATGTTTATTATGGCAGGTTCGAGTATAGTATAATCGGATAGCCAGCCGGTATCCGCCGATCACTAATAATGTCAGTGCGAAATCAATGACAAATACACCTCTGGCGAACCCGCTAAAACGGTACAATATAAGTACAAATACGACTATGGTGAAAGATGCGGCGATACATGCTTTTGCCAGATTGATCAGATCATGAATGCCTGCATAACGCCACAGACCTTTATAAAGATCAAAAACAAAAAACGAAATAAGTTTTATAAGTGTGACCCATATTGCTGTATGCGCCCAGGTTGTAAAATGAGTTGGCGGGATGGTCCCGTCAAAACGAAGATAATGGGAGAAATAATAGGAAAGGGTCACCAGAATCATATCTCCGATAAACATAATCCAGAAATTCTGATTTCTTGCAAAGTAGAACATTCTTACCTCCTCTTAACTGTCGAAATATTAGCTGCTCCAAACGAACTGCTAATAGCCTTATCTCACAAACAGAAGAAGTAAATCAATGGGGTGAAAGGAGTATTTAAGAGGGAAAATATCCCCTCTTTGAATTCCTGATTTGCTCATATATTTTATTATACAAATTAAAAAGTTATAATATTTAATAGTTGTAATGAAGTAAATCATTATCAGAGCAAAAATGAAAGTAAAAAAAGCTTCTCAGGAATACAAAAAAACCCGGGTTGGAAAAACCCGGGTTTTGTCTTGTGCATTTTTATTCTGCGGAAAGCTTGATCAGGGAAACGATATGGATCTAATGAAAAAAAAGAAAAAGCGACTTTATATATTTTAAAAAGGCTATCTGTTTCGGATTCTGCTCAGGCAGACATCCCCTTATTTTATAGATCAGAAGTTCACCGGTGCTGCCCCATAATTTGACCATTTCATTGTATATTATTTTCTTTCCTCTTGAAGATTGTAAATCATTTCTTCCTGATCCTGATACCCCGAAAGCCCTGATTTTGACATTATTGCCTAAAAGGAGGAGCCTGAGCAGAAAATAGGAGCGAGGAAGATGGTAAGAGGACGTGACAAGGAGAACCGATCTGAAGCCATGTTCTGTAATAATCTTTTTGGTATATACAGCATTTTCTAATGTTGTCCTGGCCTTATCCTCAACAATGCATCTGACCGTTGAAGACCGTCTGTGCTTTCTGTCATAAAGTTTCAATTTTTTCTGATCTGCCGGAGAAATGACCAGACAGGTCCCATATCCTGAATTGGCAAGCGAGTACCCTGCTTCTGTTCTTTCTGTTCCGCCGGCAAACACAACGATAAGCTCTGATGTTTCAGGGGAAATTTGGCCGGACAGGATTTTGTGAAAATAGATGATTTCCCCTCCGATAATGAACCCTGTCAGTAAAAACAGTAAGATCATGGTTCTGAAAATTATTTTCCTGCGGGGCGGAGAAAAACGTGTTTTCTCCAAAATAAGTCTGAAAAAGGACATTCATCGCTCTCCGGTTCTCATTCTTCCTATATCAGCAGATTAAAAATTCCCCGGATTCGCTCCTGACGAACTGATAAATTCCCCGGAGATGCTTCGAGTTTACGAATCCGAAGCGGGCTTTTCCATGAAATTTCCATCTGCGGATGCTATTTTTTTTTTCGGAGTTTACACAAATAGTCTTCAATCTCTTTGTCCGAAAATCCTTTCAGGCGTTTTTTGAGGCAGAACTCTTTACAGGCGTTCTTCGGGGGCAAGTCCTTTCAGACGCTCTTTGGAAGACAGTGCGGAAAGAACGATATCCCCCTACATTCTGACCAGTTCGACGACTTGTTCGGGGGTCAGTTCCTGTTTCATCGGCGCACCTCCTTTGAAAAACCAGTGATTCCACAACCCTTGCAGAAGCCAGAGCAGTCTCATGGAAAAAGAGCCGATATTCTGGCCTTTCAGTGTTCTGAAAGCGGCTTTTTTTTCCTTCATCCGGCTTGCAAAGCATTTGATATAAGCGTTATATGGTTCCTCTGAAAGCTCGTTCAGGCTCGGCAGGAAAAAATTCCGAGAGCGGGTTTCTGACAGTCCCGCTCATTCGGACCGAAATATCATTTCTTTTTTTTAAGTTTTCGCAGGTAAGCTTCAATTTCCTCAGCAGACAGTCCTTTGAGACGCTCTTCGGGTCTGAGTCCTTTGAGACGCTCTTCGGGTCTGAGTCCTTTGAGACGCTCTTCGGGTCTGAGTCCTTTGAGACGCTCTTCGGGTCTGAGTCCTTTGAGAATATCTTTTGTCCCGACAGCCTTCACGAGTTCTTCGGGAGACAGAGTTGAAAGATAGACATCTCCCCACATTTTCCCCATTTCGATGACCTGTTCGGGGGTCAGTTCTTGTTTCATCGGCGCACCTCCTTTGAAAAACCAGTGATTCCACAACCCTTGCAGAAGCCAGAGCAGTCTCATGGAAAAAGAGCCGATATTCTGGCCTTTCAGTGTTCTGAAAGCGGCTTTTTTTTCCTTCATCCGGCTTGCAAAGCATTTGATATAAGCGTTATATGGTTCCTCTGAAAGCTCGTTCAGGGTCAGCAGGGGAACCGATTCCAATAACGGATGACGGCTCCGGTACACGCCGGCCTTGTCCGTTGGAGAATAACCAAATTTGTCCAGCGTCTGTTTTCTGGTCGTCTTTGCGCTTATCAGAAATGTCCGCACCTGCCGGTCCGTCAGTTCTTTGGAGTCCTTGTAAAAATAGTCATATCCCACAGCCTGGCGAAATGCTGACAGTCCCACCGATTCGGAGTACTTGAATTCCAGGAGAATATGATCGGCATCGCTTTCTCTTATGCCGTCAGGCAGGCGTTCCAGTTGTTCCGAGGTCCATGTGGGATGCTTTCTCCTCAGTAACAGGATATCCGCTTTCGGCGGATCAGCCATCACCTGAAGCTCCGTATGCACTTCGATCCCGACCGGAGTAAGAAGTTCCTCAAGTAGCATGCCTAACAGACGGTGCCAGCGGGTTTTGGGTATTTTTTCCATTTCTGCCTTTTGTCACTGATGGATATTTTGAAAATTCTGAATTTCCAATCCGGCCTCAGCCGGAAAATTCATAACACTATTATATTAACATATATTACATCTCAATCATATTTGTCAAGGAGAGAGTCCTGCCCCGGTAGTTAATATTCAACCCCGATATGACTTTATATTTTTACTGATGTACCTAATCATAAGTTTTCGATATCTTCCCGGGAAAGAAACCCGGCTTTTTTTACCGGAACGATCCGCCACCTGTGACGGAAAAAGCCGGGTTTCTCCGCTGTTCACAGAAAAAAAAGATGTATAAAAAACTTTTGATCGGGTACTTAGTTGTGTTTATATGACAGACCGCCTGAACGCGGAACTACAAATTTTTCTGATCTGCTGATTGCTGCTATTCGTAAGTTTTTCCCCCCTTTTGCAAAGGAGGAGTGGGAAATTTTAAGCATAGCTTCCCATTTTCACATCAGAAATCCCCCAGATATCTTTATAAAAAGAATTTATGAGTCGTTACCAGGGTCGTTTTATGAGAACGAAAACTTGAGCGTCATGTTAATTCATAAAAAAAAGCCGGGTTTCTCAAAACCCGGCTTTTCCTTTCATCAAAAAACTGAATATCGGTAAATGGAAAAATTTTGCAACTGATGGATTCCGATTCTTCCCGGAATGACAGTTCTGTGACTCTGTAATATCCTGTCATTCCAGGTAATATTTAATTCCAACCCGGAATTCACTGTCAGACAAAAGTTTTTGATCTGCTGTATATGAATTTTATAACTATCTTAATTAATATGGTAAATAGGCTATCATCTCATTTAAATTTAAAATTATATCCGGCATGTTAATATGATTGAAACCACCCGTTCCATATCTTCTTCTGTCATTGCAGTGCCGGAGGGCAGGCAAAGTCCTCTTTCAAATAAATCTTGTGAGACTTCTCCTCCGATTATCCGAGCCGGATAAGTTTCTTTTATGGTGTTTGGCTTTGAGGAAACGGAGCGTTGATTCTCAATTTGGAAAACAGGTTGTAAGTGCATGGGCTTCCAGACAGGTCTGGATTCGATATTTTCGGCTTCCAGAGCCAGCCTGACGGTTTCCCGGTCCGCGCCAAAGATTTCAGGAGTTATCAAAATCACGGTGAGCCAGCGGGTTGATTTTCCATAAGGCGCTTCCGGCATAAATTCAATACCGGGAATATCAGTCAGGGCTTTTTTATAATAGTCAGATATTTCGCGCTTTGCTCTCACTCTTTCATCCAGAATTCTGAGCTGTCCCCTGCCGATGGCTGCAACGATATTGCTCATGCGGTAGTTGTACCCTATCTGAGAGTGTTCATAATGGGGAGCCGGGTCCCGGGCCTGTTGGGATAAGAATTTTGCCTGCTGAATGAGTACTCTGTCATCTGATGCCAGCATACCGCCGCCCGAAGTGGAAATGATCTTATTTCCGTTGAAGGAAAAAATCGCCGCTTTGGAGCCGAATCCTGCGCTTTGTCCTTTGTAAACAGCACCCAGAGCCTCTGCTGCGTCAACAATAACAGGAATATCATAAGGCGCGCATATTTCCATGATTCGGTCATAATCTGCACATTGTCCGTAAATATCTGTGGGAATAACCGCTTTAGGCAGTCTGTCCCGCTTTTTACATTGCTCCAGTTCTTCAGCCAATAAATCCGGGTTCATATTCCAGGAGGTCTGATCTGAATCAATGAATACCGGTGTTGCTCCGAGAAATGTGACTGGCGACACACTGCCGATAAACGTGAGGGTTGATGCAAACACTTCATCTCCCGGTTTCACGCCTAATATTCTGAGAACCAGATGCATAGCGGCGGTTCCGCTGGACAGGGCCACGGCATAGGGGATTCCTGTTTTTTCAGAAAATTCCTTTTCAAAAGCATCCACCTGGGGGCCGAGCGGAGCGATGTAGTTGCTGTCAAAGGCCTCCTGCACAAAATGTATTTCTTCTCCGCCCATGTGCGGCGGAGAGAGAAAAATGCGTTTATTCATCTCATTGTTTATTGTCATTTTTTTATCTCAGATAATTCTTCAGGAAAGCAGTTTTTTGAACTGTTCAATCGTCAGTCCCGCATCTTTGATGATGCTGCCCATTGTAAACGCATTGATCGGATTATGTCTTGGAATGATGATTATTTTCTGACCGTCTGTCATAACTGCATGATTTTTACCTCTCCTTTTCAATACGCGGAAACCGGCTTTTTCAAATGCTTTAATAGCTTTCAGATGATTTATTCCTGGTAATTTAGGCATGAGCCACCCCTTCACCCAGCGGAATTTCAATCTCTTTGATGATGTTTCCTTTTAAATCAGATGCTCCGTCCTGCAGATCGGCAAAGGTTTCCAACCATAATATTATAGCTTCTCTTATGTTTTCCAGTGCTTCCTGTTCTGTTTTACCTTGTGAATGGCATCCCGGCAACGAGGGGCAGGATATGGCAAATCCTTCATCGCTTTGGATCAGTTGAACTTTGAATTTCATAATATTCTTTTTCCTTTTATTTCCTCGTCAATTTCCCGATTTCTTTTGCCGGAACCCCGGCAACAATAACATTATCAGGAATATCACAATTTATAAAACTGAAGGCTCCGATGATTGCATTTTCTCCGATAGTTATATTTGGCATGATAACACTGTGGCTTCCGATTTTACAATTCTTTTTTAACCTGACCTGACCTTGTTTATTGTCAATGGTGGAAACAGAATAAAGTGAGCAATGAGAGCCGATTTGAACAAAGTCTTCAATGGTGACGCCGTATTTGGCGTTAATGTAGGAGAACGCGCCTATATCTGTTTTGTAGCCGAGTTCAAAATTGTCTTTGTGCTGGATAACCCAATTGTATTTTGTCGGTTTTCCTTCTTCAATTTCAGGAAAGACCCAGTTTTCAAATCGGTTATTCTGAGTTATCTTTTTTTCAAAGGCTTTGCGGGTACCCCCCCCCACGTTTCCAAGGGCGGAACGGATTTTGTAACACATGCGCCGGCACCGATAACTGCATCATCCCCTATGGTAAGAGGGGCTTCCTCTGTTCCGTTGATGATAACTGCCCCTGTTCCCACATAAACACGCTTTCCGAAATGAACCCATCCGGAAATATGAACTCCCGGGGCAAGTGTTGTATAATCGCCCATAATAACGTCATGACCGATGGTACAGTCCAGATTGATCTGCACATGATGTCCGAGGGTGATATTTGTTGTCAGAGTATTACCTGCACAGATAACCGAACCTTCACTGATTTCAAGCCATTGGGAACTTTCGGTGTCAGGATGAATAATTGTTTCAAAAACAAATCCTTGATCAGCCGCTTTATTCATCAGTTTTTCCCGTATTTTCGGATTGCCGATCCCGCCGACGACAGTGGCTTGGGGATATCGTTTTTTTGCATCTTTAAGGCTCAGAACAGGGATATTGTTCAGATGTGTTCCGTGTTTTTTCTCATCATCATCAATAAAACATATGATATTATAATTCATCCCTCTTTTAGCACATGACTCAATCAGCCATGCCAGTTCTCTGCCAAAACCGCTTGCACCGTATATAGCGATTAATTTTTCTTTTTTTTGTATGTTCTCAGTCATATCTGAGCCTTTCCTATTTATTTGTTCCTTCAACTGTTTGTTCCTCTGAATTCTTCCATCGTTGCATGACCTGACTGACTGATTCCTTCCCGTCTGACAACTTTCAGAATTGTCATTATTATGATCTTGATATCCAGCCAGAGGGACTGATGATCCACATACCAGACATCCAGCCTGAATTTTTCTTCCCAGGTAATGGCATTTCGTCCGTTGATCTGCGCCCAGCCTGTAAGCCCCGGTTTGACTTCATGGCGTCTTGTCTGTTCCGGTGTGTAGCGTTCCAGGTATTGCATGAGCAAAGGTCGAGGACCGACGATACTCATTTCGCCTTTCAGGATATTGAAGAGTTCGGGGAATTCATCCAAAGACGTTGAACGCAGAAATTTTCCGAGTCCGGTCAGGCGTTCGCTGTCTGGGAGAGAGTGGCCGTTTTTATCATAACTATTTAGCATCGTGCGGAATTTGTAAATTGTAAACGGCTTTCCGTGAAGTCCGGGTCTGATTTGCCGAAAAAATATCGGATTTCCCATCGTTATCCGGATGATTCCGGCAATCAGAATCATAAGAGGCGAAAGCAAAAAACATGCTGAGATTGTCAGTATAATATCAAAGATTCGTTTCATAAGAGAATTCTTTTTTAAGAGAAAGATGATTTATTAATTTTGGATCAACTTATAAAATATTTTTTCAAATTTTTGAACTCCGGCATCCATTGACAACTTTTCTTTATAATACTGCAATCCTTTTAATCCCATTCGTTTTCGTTCGTTTTCAGTCATACGATACAATTTTAATATACCGTTAGCTATTGATTTAGGATTTTCCGGAGTTACCACTACCCCGGCTTCTGATTTTCTGACAATATTTGCTGAATCACCAATAGCACCTAAAAGAATCGGTTTTCCAGCCGCCATATAGGCTTGAACTTTCGATGGAATGGTGATTTTGAAAAGAGCCGTGTCCCTGAGATGAACCAATAGCACATCCGCCATTTGCAAAATAGCCTTGATCCTTTCCGGGGGCTGCCTTTCCAGAAAGGTGACATTCTCAAGACTGCGATCTATTGCGCTTTTTTTAATTCGCTCACACTCAATGCCACCGCCCACAAACACAAATTTAATTTTCGGTTCGATTTTCAACAGTCGTTCTGCGGCATCCAAAATAGCATCTAATCCCTGCATCACTCCCATGGTGCCGGCAAACATTACAATAAAGGCATTATCTTTCATCAGATTATTGGTTTCAGGTGGAACACTTGTTGATTCATTTATGTTTGCCTCATCACACCAGTTGTAAATAACACTGATATTATTCTTTGGAATGCCGCGCTTAACAAGTTCATTTTTAAAGCCGGGAGATAGCGTGGTGAGATGTGTTGCCCGGCGATACACGCTTTTACACCAAGCATTAAGCACCCGCAGTAAAGCAGATTTTTGCATCATACCTGAGTCAGTTACCGAATCGGGCCACATATCCTGAATGTCAAACACAACCGGGCAACGATGCCATTTTTTCAATATCCAAGCTGCCCATTCTAAAGTGATCAGGTTGTAGGCATAAATGACATCCGGTTTTTTGACCAATAACGGACCGATTGCCGCCGCGCTGAGAGCGAAGCTCATGTAATTGAGAATTCGATGAAAACCTGAATGATTGTGGCTGGGATAAAGTGCAACCCGATTCACCGGAATCGAATCAATTACCTCCCGTTGAAATAATCGAATACGATATCCCGGATAAATTTTTCCGCCGGGATAGTTAGGAAATCCTGTGAGTATCTCCACATCATGACCGCGAGCTTTAAGTGCTTTGGCAAAAGGAACCCCTTTGAAAAACGGCTCCGGTTGGCACCACTGGGACAAAAGTAAAATTCTCATGATTTGTACCATACAAAACGATTAACGTAATCTGTGTAGCTTAAAATAATACGAACCACTTTTTGGCTGACATTTGGCATAGAATAATCACTGACAATGTTCAATAAACGGTCGCTGCCTACAGGTTGGTTTTCTAATATTGGGATTGCATTTTTTATAACTTTCCATTCGAAACCGGTCATCATCACCGCCCCTTCCTCCATCCCTTCTGGCCGTTCATGGGCATTGCGGATATTTAAAGCCGGAAAATTCAGAATAGAGCTTTCCTCATTGATCGTGCCACTGTCCGACAGCACGGTCTTGGCATGCATCTGAAGCTTTACATAATCATTAAAGCCCAAAGGCTTCATCAGCTCGACCAGACTATTCAAACGAATATTTTCTGCGTCAATCCGTTTGCGGGTGCGGGGGTGGGTGGAGACAATTATCCGATAGCCATATGATTCAGCTAAATGGTTTAACACCTTAATAAGTTTGGTGAATTGTACCGGTGAATCGATATTTTCCTCACGATGCGCACTGACAACAAAATATTCATTGAATTTCAGCTTTAACCGATTGAGTACATCCGAAGCCTTGATTTTAGGCATGTAATGATGCAGCACCTCATACATGGGACTGCCAGTTTTAATAATACGATCCGGAAGAATACCTTCGCGCAGCAGATACTCTCTGGCAATGTTGCTATAGGGCATATTGATATCGCTGATATGATCGATGATTTTGCGGTTGATCTCTTCAGGCACACGCTGATCAAAGCAGCGGTTCCCGGCTTCCATGTGAAATACGGGAATTTTTCGTCGTTTGGCAGGATAAGCTGATAGGCAGCTATTGGTGTCGCCCAGCACCAGGAGCGCATCCGGCCTTTCCTTTGCCAACACGTTATCAACTTTGGCAATGACTTGCCCCACAGTTTCACAGGCGGTTTTACCGGCTGCTTCAAGAAAGTAATCGGGTTTGCGAAGCTCCAGATCATCAAAGAAGACCTGATTCAGCTCGTAATCATAGTTCTGGCCGGTATGGACGATTATCTGATCCATATAGCGATCCAGTGCCGCCATTACCCTTGATAAACGGATAATTTCAGGACGCGTACCCACAACGGTCATCACCTTCATCTTTTTCATATAAAGCCTTTCCTTTTGCTATCACAAATTTCACGGCTAAACCTTTTCAAAACAAGTGTCCGGCTTTTCCGGATCGAACATCTCACTTGCCCAGAAGAGTGTCACCAGAAAGCCTTTCCCAACATTTTCGATAGAATGGGTGTATCCCGGGGGGATGTCCACCACCTGATACTTTTCGCCACTCACCGGATATTCCAGAATTTCATCCCTCTCGATATGCCGAAAGCGAATTACCGCTTCTCCCTCCAGCACCAGAAACTTTTCCGTTTTGGTATGATGATAGTGATTTCCCCGGATAATTCCAGGCCGGGTTCGGCTGACAAATATCTGACCCATGGCAGGCGATTTTATAAATTCTGCAAGACTGCCGCGCGGATCGGTTTTTATATCCAGACTGTACTCGAATTTCTTTTCATCCAGATACGTCAGATAGGTACCGTAAAGGGATCGCTCAAAGTCGCTGCTGAAATTCGGCAGTACCAGATTTGTTCGCATCTTTCGAAACGATCTGATTTTTGACGCCAATTCACCCAATGTGATGCGCGTAGATGGCAATGGCTCTGCAAATATGAATCCGGGTGTTCCTGGCTTCATCTCATTGACCAAAGCTTTCACCACATCATCAATGTAGGTCAGATCAATTTCGTAGTCCGAATCAGAGATTTTAACAGAAAAATCATTTGCAATGTTGTGGCAAAATGTTGCAGTTACAGAATTATAATTAGGCCTGCACCACTTCCCAAAAAGATTTTTAAAACGATACACTACACACTCTGCGCCAGTATTCTTTGCAAATTCCTGAAGCACTTCTTCAGCACGACGCTTGCTGACGCCATAAGGATTATCCAGCTCCGCCTGAATCGAGGAGGATAGCACAATCTTTGGCAACCTCCCAATGGCCCTCAGCTTGACACAAATTTCATCAATGGATCCGGTATTGCCAGTTTCAAACTCATCCGGATTTTTCGGTCTGTTCACGCCGGCAAGATGAATAACGTAATCAACTTTTTCTAAGGCACCATCCAAGTCTTCCGGTTTGTTATCCACATCATATTCATATAGCTCAGTATCCTCATGCCGCCGCAGCATAACACAGAGATTCTTCCCCACAAATCCTTTTGCACCTGTCACCAATACCTTTTTCATCTGTATCTCTTTCTCAATTAGTTGTATTTCATTCGCGTTCATTCATGGCTCAGATTTCTACCCTCTCCCCCCGCAAAGCCGACTGCACACATTCTAGTTTCAATAAGAGTTCACACATTCCATCCACATCTTTCTGATGTGTATTATGGGAATTATAATCTTGTTCCAAAGCAAGTTCCTCACGCCCCTCACTGAAATACTGCGAATAATTCAGAGCGCGGTTATCTGCCGGGACCCTGAAATATCCTTCCAAATCTTCCGCAACGGCCATCTCTTCCCGCGTTAACAAGGTTTCATAAAGCTTTTCACCATGTCGGGTACCGATTATTGTAACGGGATTATCCGCTTTTAATAATTTTTTCAATGCCAGTGCCAGTGTTTCAAGGGTGCAGGCAGCGGCCTTCTGCACAAAGGTGTCACCCGGGTTTCCATGCTGAAAAGCATATACTACCAAGTCAACCGCATCCTCAATGGTCATCATGAACCGACTCATGGCTGAGTCGGTAATGGTCAACGGCTGTCCATCTTGAATCTGTTTGATGAATAGGGGAATGACCGACCCCCTGCTGGCCATCACATTGCCATAACGTGTAATTGAAATGGTTGTGGTGTTGTTAGCTATACGGGATTTTGCCACAGCTATTTTTTCCATCATTGCTTTGGATATCCCCATGGCATTGATCGGATAGACTGCCTTGTCAGTACTTAGTACGATAACCCGTTCCACGCCGGCTGCAATGGCTGTGTTAAGTATATTTTCCGTACCGACAGCATTCGTGTTCAACGCCTCAAGAGGAAAGAACTCACACGACGGCACCTGTTTCAGTGCTGCAGCATGAAACACAAAATCCACCCCGTGCATTGCATCCCGCAGACTGTTTTCATCACGTACATTGCCAATGTAAAACTTCAGTTTTGAATCAGCATAATTTTTGCGCATGTCATCCTGTTTTTTTTCATCACGGGAGAAAACGCGGATTTCTTTAATTTTCGTATCAAGGAACCTTCTAAGCACAGCATTGCCGAAAGTGCCTGTTCCTCCGGTGATCAGAAGCGTTTTATTTTTAAACATAGCGGAAACTCCGATAAGAAATGTTGATATAGAGGCATTTCAAAATACATCTCTTTTACAGAAACATATTATAAATTCTGCTATTTAATTACTGAAAGCCTCATTAAAGCCTTGAAAAGTATCTGAGTTATGGCTGGTTGGAAGTTTTAGGTATTCAGCAGTTGTCAGTTTGTTTGGAATAAGCGCATCTTTTTCAGGCCTCCCGGGATAGTTGATCAGCACTGCTTTGTAAGGCCCTTTGAATACAAAAAGACTTCCGGCCGCAGCTCCTGATACATCACATTCACTGATTAACTTGCCAATATCATGAACAGATCCAGCACCGCCCAGTGCTGTTACCGGCACATCAACTGCATCTCTGATCTGTCGGATCAGCTTAAGATCATAACCTTTCATGGTTCCATCATTGTCAATTGAATTAATAACAATCTCACCTGCTCCGAGTTTTTCCATTTCTTGGGCAAATTCAAGGGGATGTTTACCGGTTCTGTTCCGCCCGTTACGGGTTCGCACTTCATATTTGCCGCTTGGAAAACGTCGTTTGACATCCATAATCACAACCAGACTCTGATTACCGACGGTTGCAGAGGCTTCTGTTATAAGATGCGGATTTTCAAGTGCGGCAGAAGATATTGCGACTTTCTCCACCCCCAGAGAAATAATCCTTTGTATCTGATCACTTGTCTTTACTCCTCCGCCATAACAAAGAGGCATCCGGCATTCCGCGGCCAAATGTCTGATCATATTCATGTCAGGCGCTCTTTTTTCAACAGTTGCATCAATATCCAACACAATCAGTTCATCCACTTCTTTTTCGTTGAATATCCGTACTGCATTGATGGGATCTCCCACGTACTTTGGCTTTGAAAACTTAACTGTTTTGACAAGGCCTTTTTCTTTAACCAACAAACATGGAATAATTCGAGGACGAAGCATCAATCCACCTCCGCAAAATTTTTCAGCAGTTGAATACCCCATTGGTGGCTCTTTTCCGGGTGAAATTGAACACCGTAAATGTTTTCCAAATGGACCGCGCAACTGAAATCTACACCGTAATTTGCAATAGCGATGATATTTTTTATTTGTTCACATTCAAAAAAATATGAATGTAGAAAATAAAAACATGCATCTTTTTCCAGCCGTTTAAATAACCTCGTATTTAATAACGGGCGGACATCATTCCAGCCCATATGTGGCAAGGGTAAACTGGCTGACTGAAGTTCTGAGTCGAAGGCGCGTACATTACCCGGAATCCACCCAAGCCCCGGCATCTTGCCCTCATCGCTGGAGGCGGCCAGTATCTGCATACCAACGCAAATTCCCAGCACCGGCATCTTACGGACAAGCACCAGCTCATCCAGAGTCTGACGCATACCTGATGCCTCCAACAGCCCCATGGCGTGATCAAATGCTCCTACACCGGGTAATATCAACTGACTTGCTTTGGATAAATCATCTGTATTTTTAGCTACCTGAACTGGCACATCCAGCTTTTTATAGATATTAACAAATGCAAGTATGTTGCCCAATCCATAGTCAATGATTGTAATCATCTGAATAACCTTCTCTCTAAGCCTAATCCGCGCATAACACTAGCGCCTAAGTTGATCCAAAAGTACTTGTTTTTATAATCACGGAATGTTTTATTTTCTCCTTCAAAAATTTCTTGCAGTTCATCCACAGTCAGACCTAACTTATTGGCCACATATTCAAACTCCCGCTCATGAAAATGGCTGTCCATCTCAGGTTTGGAAATCCTTTCCAATGCAGCTTCCCTGGTCATTTGCCCTGTCATAATCAAACTGGAGAAGTGAGCTCGGCGCTTTTCATATCCAAATTTACGAGGCATCCAGTAATCTTCGTAAAAACGGGTAAAACGGGATTCATGATGTTTGTGCTGGAATTTTTCCCAGCCGAAGAGTTCTTCCAGTTTTGCTTCAGCATCCTTTTTGATATAGGGAACGAGGTTCAACGGTTTGATAATTTCCATGCCCCGAACGTACCTATAATAAAGCTTGTACACCATGATATCGACAATGGGGAATGTCTTGAGCGGGATACGGCCAAACTTTGAATGGATATCATGGATCAGAGTCTTGTCGATGCCCGGGTATGCCCCCCACTCGTCTGGTTCACGACAGCATTCAGTGGAATGATTCCCTCCGGTCAGCACATATTTAATCTTGTATTTTCGGGCGAACTTATACAGTGCGGAGAAAAATGCAGTATCCTGAGGAATATCCTGATCAGCAATTTGCGAGCGCAGAACAGCTACCTGGAGGTCCTTCATTTCTTCCCAGTTAATGACTTCAGTATAAAGTTCCAACCCCAATCCATTGACCAGTTTCTCAATATTGCCGACAGCCTTATCCGTGTTCCAGCCTGCATCTACATGAAGAAGCAAAGGACGCAGGCCCATTTTTTCCTTGGCAATGTATGCTGTATAGGAACTGTCCGTGCCACCGCTCAGGCCAATGATGCAGTCAAAGTCCTTTCCCCTGCAACTCTTTTTGATCTTATCCGCAATTTTCATCAATTCTGTCTCGCCCACCTTGTCGGTGTGCCAATGAGGAATGATGTTCGAGTGAAAGTTTTGGCAATAGTCGCACCATCCACGTTCATCAAAAGTGATGTTGGGATCTGTGGTATCCATTATGCAGTTCGAGCATATTTGATAATTTTTCTGGTTCATATTCGCTTCCTCACAGATTAATTGGAAACACACTGCTTTTATTATTTTTTACGCAAGATTTTCAGAAACGGAGAAACTTGTGCTTTGTCAGGTGGGATTTTTTCTATTTATTGAAAACGTAAGGATAAGATTTTTCTGTAAAAATATGCATGTTTCTGAGCAGCTAAAGATACATCAAGATTTTTCTGGGCAATAATCCGTGCTTTCTCTCCCATCTTTTGTCTCAAGTCAGGATTTTCCAGAAGAAATTCCACTTTTTCACATAATGCCCCGACATCTCTGATTGGTGCAATGAAGCCCGATACTCCATCCTCAATGTATTCGCTAACTGAGCCTACATCTGTGGAAACAATGGCTTTACCCATTGACATGGCTTCCCACACAGTTGCGGGACCGGATTCGGAGACGGATGTAAAAACAAAAATATCCGCACTTTGAAGGAAGGCCGGAACATTATCTATCATGCCGACAAATTTAAAATTTTTGTCCGTCAAATTAGAAGATGCAACCAGATCTTTGATATATTCATAATACGTTTTCTGGCTGCTGAACTCCGCCCCGGCGACAAAAAACACAAGATCACTATGATATCGTGCCAAGTTTGATGCCATTTTAATGAAGAACTCAAGACCTTTTATCGGGTTAATACCAGAGACAGTGACTATTTTTCTTCCATGGGCTTGGCTTACTCTTTTATCCGGAGTGGCATGGCTGGGATCAAAAACAGTTGTCTCTACAGGCACCTGAATTTCAAAATGCGGTTTTTTCTCAAGACTCGTACCTCGGATATAGTATTCATACACTTTTTTACCCGTAACGATGAAACCTGATGCACAATATTTAGAGATAAAAAGACATATTTTTTTTACAATCATATCCATTTTTGTGTCATTCAGATGCCATATAACAGGAATTCCGGCCAATCTGCCGGCTAACGCCACTTTGAACTGATAGGAACCATTGACATGTATCAAATCAAAATTATGACGGCGGAAAAAGATGAAAAGTCGAAAGATTTCAATAAAAAAACAAAAAACATATCTCGCCAGAATCTTTTTTTCTTTACTCAATCGAGTAATATTAAGCGCTGAACTTGAAATCCCTGCCCGTGAGAGTTCCTGAGAAAATTTATCTGAATCACATTTCGGGTAAACCACATGAGTATCAATATTATGCTGTTTGAGAGCTTTAGCCACAAGAACTATGCGTCGCTCAGGCCCTCCGAAACGTCCTTCTTCATCAACATTACAGACATTTATTTTCATTATAACAGTTAGTTATCTTTCTTTCCGAGTTGTTTTTTTACATCAGCATTCAATCCAAGAATTATCTGTCTCATAACCAAGCGATATCAAAGAAGAGCCGGCATAATACGCGAACATTTCTTTGCTTTCGGATGAGAAATAATTCTTCCAGTCTCCAACAATACCCTTTCGCATAAAATTGTTTTTATCTTCCTGCCCCGGTCTCCTTCCTGATTGTTTTTGAAAAGAAAACTCTTGAGTTATTTCTCGTGCTTTATCTGCATCGAGGATATTACCTGTAAGTTCTAACACTATACGCTGTAATTCTCCCTCACAATCTTCACGTAAATCTTCATACCTCACATGGACAGCGTTCTTATTTTCCCGCCATTTATCTACAAAATCTGTCCATGAAAACTTAGGATTTTTCTTAGTTTCAAAAATATATTCAATGAAGGAGGGTAAATTTTTCTTAATATTATTAATATCATCGAAATTTAAATCTGCAGATACACGATCAACTTGTATCTGATTTCCTCTATTATTAGGGAAAAGAGAATAATAATAGTGAGATATAGTGACATCTCTGCCATCTCTCCAGATAATGACTACATTTTTCAGGTTTCCAGGTCGTAAATAATGTTCTTGCAGAATACATGGACGCAGCATAGGAAGTCGGTTGCGGGGAAACGGTACATCCAGAGCCGCCCCTAACATCTGACTAAGCCAGCTTCCACCTGATTTTGGATACTCATTTACGATATAAAAAGGCCTCACGCCTGAAAATCCATAAGCTAAACATCTACGAGTGAGTGCGTTGAATTTATGCCAAAACAAATTGTTTTTTTGCTGAATCATTACTCCTCCGAATATGAAAATAATATGTAATAGTAATATGTAAAGTAAACTGATATCTTCACGGTTTTTCTAACTCGCCTCATCATAATAAAAGTCTGAATTCCCGCCAGCATTTTTGAGTACTTCATCATACTTCTTTGTACATATTGTACGAGAAAAATTTTGTTTCGCAAAGATCATCGCTTTTTTTCCTATCTCTTTTCTCAACTTTTTGCCCCTGTATAACTTCAACACAATTTGCGATAATTCTTTGGCATTAGTGGGTTCCACACAAAACCCGCATTCAGCCTGCTTTATTATGGCTGCGGCATCCCCTTGCTCTTTGACTACGGCTATCAATGGCTTGCCACAGGCCATTATTTCCGAGAGTTTGCCGGGAACAGTCTGTATTGGGACGCCCGAACTCAGCGTGATTAAAGACACATTGGCCGCATTAATAAACTGGGCATAACGCTCATTCAACATCATAGGAAGCAAGACAATGTTATTGAGTTTCATGCCATTTATCATACTCTTCAAAATTGGCTTTGAAGGGCCTTCCCCAGCTAATATGAATTTGATGTCATCGTACATGGTAAGTAAATTTGCCGCATTAATAATGATCTCAAGACCTTGTGGAGTTCCCATAGAGCCTATATAGGATACAATAAATCTATTGCGAATTCCTTTTTCATTAAGGAATGGATTCATTTGATAGGATGGAGAAATAAGTTTAGTGTCAAACCAGTTTGGAATGGTAAAAATTTTTTGCTTAACGCCTTGTTTAAGAAGATAATCTCTGTTTCCGGGTGAATATACAATAAAGGAATGAGCATTTCTGTAACAGATTTTCTCCATTTTTGACAGAATTCTTATAAGGAACCGATTTTTTACGGCTCCCGTATCAAACAGAACCTTTGGATGAATATCCTGCAAATTAAAAACAAACCTCGTCTTTTTTAAATACGAAATAATATGAGCGGAAATACCCATATACAAAGGAGGAGAATAAATCAGAATTACATCTGGACACTTCGTAAACAAACCTCTGAATGTAAATAAAAGACAGGAAAAAAAAAACCTCAACGGTTTACCGCCTGGAATTTTAGATAAAAATGAAAGGGGTGACACCCTAAGTATATTCAGGCCATTATTTTTTTTCGGAGAGCCGGATTTATAGTACTCATGCTCTTTGTCAACTTTACTATCTTCACCCGGCTGTGTAGTGATAACAGTCACATTATGGCCCATATCTCTGAGACTTTCTGATAGTTCTGAATAAAGACGGGCTGCAGAATTTATTGTGGGCGGATAACTTGCGACCATAATCATTATATCCATAGATGATTTCCTTTCTGAAGAGATGAATTTTTAAAAAGCATCCACTGCTACTCCGCCTTCTATCGGGTAACATATAGTCACTATAACATGCCAACCTGATACTGAAATTTTATCCTTTTTTATAGAATTAATTGAATGCAAAATTTTTTTGCTTCCCCTCTACAAATTGTACCTTTAAATATCGGCGGGCCAAAAAATATCCAAAAATATAATATATTGCCGTAGCATTCGATAAGGATGATCCATAACTAAAGAAAAAATATCCATTGTAAGGAACGCTAAATGCAAAACTATATAGTAATATTTGGCTAAGATCCCATTTTCCTTTCCTTTTTAATATCATCCTGATGCAGATCAAAAAATAGGCAATGTATATTATAAACGAATTCCACAATCCAAAATCAATAGAGATTTCCTTTAGAAGTGTATTAAAAGTGCCTGGTTGTAACCTACTGCGATAGTGATGAAAAAGGACTTCTGAAAGTACCTCATTATGATTATAAGGCTTAATTATATTAAATTGTTCCAATATGCCACAAAAGAGAGAACCATTATATTTACCATAATAAATTTCAGATGCTAACCAATTCTTTTTATAGTAATCATTAAAATTCCCATAGGTTTGGCCAAAGTAAGTAACGAAATGAAAAAAGATGCCAGAATGGCTGTCATTAACGGAATGATCGTCTAAGTTCCTTCCGACAGTAATTAAGACAAAAATAACAAAAAAAATTAATGATGCAAATATAGTAAGGCGTTTTGAGATTCGCCATTTTCTAAATACTGCACGGTATTCTTGTATCCTATACCGTATTACTGGCCTAAAAAATAAATAGTTGAAAAATAGGCACATAACCCAGTATGTAACACCTGATCTGCCGACATGAGCTAATCCATAAACCACTCCAAATGTAGAACAAAACAGAAACATAATACAGATGCTAAGTCTTGAGCCGTTTGCCAAGTTGAAAAAAAACATGGTAAAAGAAAGAGGCCAAGCTGATCCAAGTAACGAAATAAATAGGGCCATATAACCGCCTGTTCCCCACTCACCTCGATTTACCATTAACCGGTTTTCGAGAATATTACCAGAAAAAGATTGGAAAACAACAGGTAACAAGTATAAGATACAAATAATCTGTGAAATAAAAAAAACATAGAAAGCTATCCTAATTTTGGGAGAGGATAGATCTGTTTTTTTAAAGACAATTTTATTCTCGTCAAAATATAGATGAGGTATTATGAAAAGCGACAATGCTAATAAATAATAAATCGATGCATCTGCATACAAATTGAAATGGACACGATTATATAGGATAATGAAGCATACAGAACCCAAAGAATATAAACTAAGCAGAAGATTGGCAACTGAAAAAAGTCGCCTTTTCCTTAGAATATTAAATAGTAATAGCAGTCCAAAATATAATGCAGGAAAAAATTCCAATTGCCAAATCCTTTTTTATGTATCTCACGAATGGAAAGGGAACACAAAACTCATTCGGTCTTTTCAACACCTATTAATGCAGAGCAGATATATTTTACATATGCATCTATATTTTTTTTATCGGCTGCGATCTCAAGCGTATGGTCTTCCTGAAACATTGGCACACCACTGGCTTTAAAGGTACCTGCCAGCCGCTGATTCCATCCTTCCTTATTGAAATTGCAACACGGTGATTGTATCTCCTGAAACAGTTGGCTCAGTCTTAAGTCAGTTGAAAAGTCCCGTGCATTGAGCAAATTACGAGATGGAGGCCGCCCTAAGGCAATCGCCGGCTTGCCCAATACAACCGCCTCAATGGATGCCGTTCCGGCCAGTGTTACAGTGGCTTTTGTCCTCAATATCAATTCAGTTGAACTGACCTCAGGCGCTACAAGCAAAACATTGGGTATCATCCTTAATTTTTGGTAGAAGTCAATCGGTCTGATTCCTCTCATTTTAGGATTTTCCTTAACCAAAAATTTCCAACCGACTGGAAGGGCCTGGCTCACCAACCTGCATGCCTCAATCTGATTATGAAGCCAAGGGCTATACATAAGAATAGTAGCTTCAGGTTCCATATGGAGAGGAAAATAACACGCTGGTTCATTCAACGAATTTAATTCCTCATTGGTGGAAATATCGTATTGAGGCTCTTTATGCATAAACCATTTCCGTGGCAGCCGATTTTTCAAAATTTGCAAATCAAATATCTTTTGAGACGGAAAATAGCTGCCTTCCTTGCGGTCCCTTTCATCATAGTATTTTAATTCGTAATAGCGATTTCTGAGTCTCTTCCATAACGCTGGCACCGGCCTTTTTCTCATATATTCAATTCGGGATTCCGCGGGAGTGTGCAGCATTTTGCGACACTCATGCAGAAGTATTTCAGGGTCTCCTTCGTAAGGCACCTGCCATAGCTGCCAAGGTGTTTTGAGGGCAATTACCCGACCGGGCGGGAGACCGCAGGGAACAAAGGAAAAGTGATATCCTCCCCTCAGGTTGGCTAAACTTCCCCCTAACCAATATACAAAATGGTCGTACATAGCGCTAATCGATAGCGTGCAGGGTTTGACCAACTTATCGAGTAGCACAAGATGCTGTCGCCCGAAAAGTACGGCTTCCCTGCCGTCTGACGGCAAAAAACGTTCACTTTGGAGCATTAAATTCAAATTAGCGCCCGTACATTGATAAAGTTCTCGGTCAATATCCGCAACTTGCTCATCTGACAATTCATTACCGGTCACGAGTTTCAGTTCACGAGGCATATACACACATTCATAGCCTGCGGCATGAACTGCCGGTACCACCTGTGAGAAAAAGGTGATAAACTTCACCGTTCGCCCTGGAAATATTTCCTTCAACTCTGAAGCCAGAGCTAAGTGGAGGCGAATTTCCCACGGGCGAGTGTAAAAAAGAAGATGTTTTATATCTGATTTCATTTTTCCTCTGTAATGTAAATCCCAAAGCTTATTTATATTTTTTGATACACCAATAACTTAATCCGGTATTCATCACTACAAACATAATCTGTCCGAACAAAAAAATTTTGGAAAAAGTTATCAACGAGGAGTTTGTTTTAACTGCCAGAAGATAAGCAAAAAATAACACAGATGTTACTATTACAGTGTATCCTAACGCCATAAACTGTTTGTTGAAAACATTAATCATTACACCAACCACATTCATAATGGTTATACTGGCTGAGAAATAAAATATTTTCAAAATAGGCAATGTATCAAAATACTTGCAAAAAAATCGTTCTAACAGAAAGTTCAAGCTCACTATAAAAGGATACCAGCCAAGCAGGGAAATGACGCAAATTCCTCCCATTATCTTGAGAAGCACAGAGAAGTTCTTTTCGGGATCAGTTCCTTTGCCGTAGTTGTAAAGGATCTGTGGCGACACGCATTGCGCTACAACGCCGCTTACCGCAGTACCTGCTATAAATATTACAGAAGCAAACTGGTATTTACCCAATTCGAACATCCCGAGGTACTTAGCTATAAAGAGACGATCCATGCTTAAAGCAAAAGTAAAGCAGAATGTTGATAATACAAGAGGGACTCCGATATGTAACAAGTATTTGATTTCCTGAAATTTTATTCGAGTCAGATGGATATTTCCAATCCAAAATATCATTGCAATAACAATGGATATAATATAACCGAGAAATACAGATGCTATCACACCTTTAAAACCACAGTAAAAACCTGCAATAATTCCTATCAAAAGCGTAGCAACTGCCTGAAGCACATAGATAAACGAAAAAGGCAAAAGTAATTGCCGTCCTCGTAATTCAAGCGTCACAAATCCGTACAGCACTGATATGGCAGATCCGCCATAGGCAGCCAAATAAATTATCTTAACTCCAATATCTGCTTTAATCCACCACAGAGTTGCGGCAAAAAGCGGAAAAAGCAACATAATCACCATAAGAACTAAGGTAAGCACCATATTACGCAAACGAATAGCTCGCTCATTTTCACCTCTGCCCAGAGCAACCGGCAATTCCCTATTAAGACCATTTAACAGACCGAATTGAAACAGAATTGTCCCATATGAAACAAATGTGTTAAAAAGTGCTAAGTATCCAAAATCGTTCACATCAAGTATTTTTGCAAAGGTCAAACTTCTGCATAAATTTATAGCTGACCCCAAAAACATTAACAGGAAATATGCCGAAGTGAAATTGACGGATTGAAGTTTTACACCGCTATAAAATTTTTCCTTAATCGCACCCACCATCAAATTCATATTGGTAAGCCTCATTTTGTGTGAAACACTTCACGATATTCATTATTTGCTTTTTTAAAATCCTCTGGCATCCCAATATCAACCCAGTACTCAATGATTGGAAAACTGATAACAGTTTTACCCTGCCCCAACAGATTTCTGACAAGATCTGTCATGTCATAATGCCTATCCGTGGGAATATGTGCATACATTGACGGCTGAATCAGATAAATTCCCGCGTTAATAAAAAACTGATGCTGTGGCTTTTCGCGCAAACCGCATATGCTATGTCCATTACATTCAATAACTCCATAAGGGACTTGAAATTCGTATTTTCGGATTCCGACCGTCATGTCGGCTTTATGTTCAATGTGAAAATCAAACATGGCTCGGAAATTTACACCTGTAAGAATATCACCGTTTATAACTAATAGCGGATCAGTCGGAGGATCAACAAGCCCTATTGATCCGGCAGTGCCCATCGGCTGATCTTCATTCACATATTCTATGTTTACACCAAATTTTTCGCCATTTCCAAAATAACCAGTGATCTTTTTCCGCAAATAATTCGTGGAGATTCGAATATTCTCAATTCCCGCGTTGCGTATTTGATCAACGATATGCTCCAAGATCGGCTTTTTTCCCACTTGAAGCATTGGCTTTGGCATGTCATCAGTAAGAGGTCTGAGTCTCTTTCCAAGCCCACCTGCCATGATAAATGCCTGCAAAGGCAACTTTACATCACCGACCAAACCTCTGCGCAACAACAGATTAACAACCCGTCCCCTGGAATCAAGAAGAGGAAGGTGATTTACATAAAATTTCTTACTGTTATCCATTATGCGCAAGGCATCGGTTGGGGAAATGCTTTCCTGAGCGGCCGTAAAATCTTTGTTGGCAATATCTATACACTGATCGGAAAATGGTATTGATCGCAATATTGATCTGCGAATATCGCCGTCGGTGATTACACCCAAAAGACGCCTATGCTGATCGCAAACAAGCAATATCCCGAGTCCCGAACGATCCAAAGTTTTGACGGCTTCAGCAATCGTATTTTCAGGAGCGACAGTACACTTTCGCAACAGTTCTTTTTTGTTTTCTTTCATTTGCAATTTCTCACCCGATAAGTTTGCCTGTATTTATTTCAAATTTCCTATTTACCTTTTTCTGCATACTTCGGCTTAACAAAAACTCAGCAAATTCAAAATCAAGGGGCGTGTCTATATCGATTGATCTTTCAGAAGACATGATAAAGGCATAAGTATTATCCGAATAGTAGGAATAAAAGTTTTTCAGGAATGATAATTTTAAAATAAATATCGAGCCGTTAGGTATATATGCCTTCTCCAGTTCCTGCCTGTTTTTATTGTCAATATTAATAATATTGAAATAATCTTTCAATGCACCGGCAGGATCAATTTTTTTTGCCCACACAGGTGGATGTGAAGCTTCGTGGACAGAGATCACCGAATCGGCTTTTTTCCCATGAAATAATAGAATCGCATTGTCGATATCAGAGGCTGTCCTAAAAGGAGAGGTCGGTTGCAGAACAATGAATTCGTCATAGTGGTTTGAATTCTTGGTATTAAGTTGATCCAACGTATATATGTAATTATCAATTGCCAGCGAATCATCCTGCGCCAAATGTGCAGGGCGCATGAACGGAATTTCAATGTCATATTTACTGGCTATTTTTGCTATCTCCGGATCATCTGTGGACAATATAATTCGATCAACAAATTTTGCGGCCACTGCGGCTTCAATCGTATAGACAATCAGCGGCTTGCCGCATAGTTGCTTGATATTTTTTCCGGGAATTCCCTTTGATCCGCCACGAGCTGGGATAATCGCTAACATAGGTTCCTCATTTAATACATATCATTCCAATGAATCAATTCGTTATTCTTAAAATCGTGTTTCAATTTGCGTCCGATCACATATTGCGCTTCATCCGGTCGTATGTCTGTCCCGGGCCGTTTAAAATCGAGATCATCTGCAGTCAAAATATGTCCTTGTTTTAAATCCTTTTTAACAACAATACTGCGCCTGAATTTTAATTTCTTTTCTTCTTCTGATTTGCCTACAATACGCCGATATCGACCTAATGACTTCACAATATTTCGTGATTCTTCTACGATTATCCGCATTTCGTCTGGATTAGCAGAAACCTCATGATCCCATCCTGGCAGTTCTTTGTTTAACGTGAAATGCTTTTCAATCATGCAAGTGCCCAGGGCTACAGAAGCCAGAGGTATCGAAATACCGATAGTATGATCGGAAAAACCTGTAGGATAGCCGAAGGTCTGCCGAAGCATGGGGATATTGTTCAGATGAATATCCTCGTACGCGGGTGGATATATGGAAATGCAGTGAAGCAATATAATCTGACAATTCCCTTCCCTCTCAATTGTCTTTATAGCGTTCTCGATCTCAGCTAAAGTCGCCATTCCGGTCGAAATTATAATCGGCTTATTCTTTTTGGCTATGTGTTTTAGAAACAGCAAATTATTGATATCCATGGATGCTATTTTATAGAATGGCACCTTCAATTCTTCAAGAAAATCAACTTCCTCAATTGAAAATGGTGTAGAAAAAAATGTTATTTCAGCTTTATCGCAATATTCTTTTAACTCGATATGCTGATCATGGCGTAGATAATATTTTTCCACCATCTCTCTTAACGAACCGAAATGTTTCTTGGGCGAATCATTATATTGCTGGTTTCTATCATACTCTTCCTGAGCAATCAGGGAATCAGGGTTCCATGACTGAAATTTTACCGCATCACAACCGCAGGATTTCGCAGAATCAATCATTTTTTTGGCCAGATCCATATCACCATTGTGATTAGCCCCGACCTCTGCGATTAAATAAGGCAGGCCAAAATCTTTAACTTCTTTATCACCCAGCTTCATAACCGTAACTCCTCTAATGTTTTGATAGGTTCCCACCATAAAGACAGGTCATTGGCGTTCAGGCGTATTGCCTTACAATAGTCTTCTTTAAGTAAAACATCTGATTGTAGTCGGGAATATAACCTTTCAAATTTGACTGACAAATTGATATATCCATCATAGAATTTTGCAAGAAAGTTATAATGATCTCGCTTAACCTTAACGCCACGCAGAATTTGTTCGTCTGAAAAAGAACAGGGTGAAGCTATATTATCACCATGTTGTCTGTAATAGGTTTGGGTTTTATTCGTAAATATTGCCTTCGCGCCACAGTGAAGACATAGAGTAAAAAAGGCCCAGTCGAAAGCAATAACATCATCCGGTATTTCCGACATTAATGCAGATATTTTATCTGCTTTTATCGAAGTGTTACTGAGCCCCAGACAATTGCCATTGACAATATCTTCTATAGAAATCACCATTTCATCTTTAACTAACTCTCTAAGCATAGGAACAGGCTGGGGGAATTTTTGTCCTGTCAATAAAATTTCATTGCATACAACATCATGTTCAACCAACATTTTTTTTGATATTTCAATGCGATTATCTGCAAAATAATCATCAGCATCCGCAAAGATAATTGATTCGGCACCTTCAGAGATAGCCCATTGAATACCTGCTTTTCTCAATGCTGCCGGATGACCTTCTTGTTCCAATACCTTAATAGAAAAATCAAATCCTTCTAAAAATCGCCGAATATCAGAAACACCATCATTTAATAAAAAAATGGCAAAGTTTTTATCTGTTTGTTTGCACAGTGAATGGAAAAAATCAGAAATATATGGTTCAACGCCAGGATAAGAAACGGTAAACACTACAGTATTAATCTTCATTTATTTTAATGTTTGGTTATCAGTTTTGCGGGTATTCCCACTACGGTAGTGAAGGCATCTATGTGTTTCGTTACCACTGACCCTGCGCCCACAGTTGAGAACTCCCCGATTTCAAGTTTTTTCTCAATAGATTTTCCTTGTAAAATGGCTGCGTTCGTACCGATATATGCCCCCTCTTTTAAAATGACATTTCCCGATATGTTAGCTCCCGGTGCCAAATTGATGAAATTTTCTATTATACAATCATGACCAACTGTAGAATTGAGATTATAAATTCCAAAGTCACCCATTACTATATTATTGGTAATACGAACACCTGCAGTTATGATATTTCCCTTTCTCTTTTTAAGTATTTCAAGTTGCTTGTAACCCAAACTTGCGGTCGGGTGAATTATATTCGGGAAAGATAGGTGCTTATATCTCTCATATATCTTTTTTCTTGTTTTATTATCGCCTAATCCAATAACAAAAGAATACCCCTCTTTTACCAACTGTGGGATTTTCTCTTCCGGTACAGCGGGGAACCCAAAATACATGCTATCATCAGGGGCCAGATCGACATAAATCAGTTCATCAATACAATCGCATAAGATTATATCAACGGATTCTCTTGAAAAACCAGATACCCCAAAGACACCTATTTTTATAGGGTTTTCAATACTTGGTAAGAAGACAGATTCTGCATTACACGCCCCACGATAATGCAGCGTTTGCCAATTTCTAACTTCTCCATTGATCACTGCATTAGTGGCGATATGTTCTTCGATAACAGATCCATGTTCAATAAGTTTTTTAGTGTTAATTATATCTTTTTTCATAATCTCACGCTACTGGGAAGATTCACAACCCGTTCCTGAAGCCATTTAGAATTTTTCAGAGAATCGGTCTGACAATTCTGAAACATTTGCAAATCGGACATCAATCGCCAAATCGGACGCGTCATTACTCTGTATTCATTTGTCATCTTTAACAGTTCATCTCGTCGGTTTTTATTTGAAAGAATCAGGGCATTGAGCCAGTAATTACTTTGACATTTTTTCGGTTCCAAGACAAACTCGCCCCACTTGCGGTCAGAAAAAAAAGAAGCATATTCTTTCGCCAAATTGCGCTTGTCCTCCAGAAACCCAGTCAATTGTTCAAGTTGAGCGCAGGCCAAGGCTGCATTCAGATTGGGCATTCGAAAATTATAGCCGATCTCATCATGAACATATTTCCATGGGTGGGATATCTTGGCTGTGGTCGTTATATGTTTGATTCTGGCGGCCAGGGCCTCATCGTCTGTCACAATGGCCCCGCCGCCGCCGCAAGTAATGGTTTTATTACCATTGAAACTAAAAATGCCCATTTTCCCGAATGTGCCGCAATGTTTTCCATTGTAAAAAGAACCCAATGCTTCAGCCGCATCCTCAACAATCGGTATTCCCCACGCATTGGCATGTTCCATCAGAGCATCCATTCGGCAGGGGTGTCCAAATGTATGCATAGGAACAATCGCGGCTATTCGTCTCTTGCTCAATCGGTTGTATATACCCCCATTACGTTTTTCTGCAAACCGATCCAGAAACTCTTTCAAGGCGTCAGGACCGAGTCCCATGGTTTCCCGATCCACATCAATAAAAACCGGATGAGCGCCGTTATAAACAATGGCATTGGCCGTAGCAACGAATGTCAGTGGCTGTGTAATGACTTCATTATCAGCTTTGACGCCAGCGAATCTAAGCGCTACCTGCAAGGCCGCCGTGCCGTTTACCGTAACGACCGCCCGCTTTGCTCCCACATAGGCAGCTAAATCCTGTTCAAAACGGTTTACATATTCACCCACACTGGAAACAAAAGTGGATTCAATGGCAGACAAAACGTATTTTTGATCCAACATACTAAAACGAGGTTCATGTAACGGAATGAAACCTTCGGTTTTGTACAGGCTGCGGATCATTTGAATGAGATCTTCAAACATTGTAGATATCCGTTTTATAATGAATGAGGTTTTCAGATCGGGTGAACCAGTTGATGGTTTCTTTCAGGCCATCTCTCAATGAATATTTCGGTTCAAAGCTGGTCAAATTATAAATTTTTGTATTATCGCAGCAAAGGCGAAACACCTCGGAGTTTTTCGGGCGGATACGATTTTCATCGGTGATGAATTCTACATTCGATTTCATCAATTCTTTTATAAGATTCAATGTGTCTCCGACAGAAATTTCCGTCCCGGAACCAATATTGACCACTTCACCAATGGTTTTGTCGGATTCTGCCAATGCAATGAAGCCCCGACAGGTGTCCAAAACATAATTAAAATCCCGTGTGGGCGATACATCGCCCAATTGAATCTGTTTTTTTCCTGCTGCAATCTGTGTGATGATGGTGGGAATCACAGCACGGGCACTTTGTCGAGGCCCGTATGTGTTAAACGGCCTTGCAATAGTCACCGGCAGGCCAAAGGCCAAATGAAAGCTTAAAGCCATTTGATCCGCACCGATTTTACTTGCAGAGTATGGCGATTGCGGTTGAAGGGGATGAGTTTCATTAATAGGTACATACTGAGCTGTTCCGTAAACTTCTGATGTGGAAGTGTGAATCAGCCGCTTACATCTATTTTCTTTGGCGGCCTGGCAAATATTGAGCGTTCCCTTGACATTGGTATCCACATAAGAATCCGGAGCCACATAAGAATAGGGGATTGCAATCAAGGCCGCGAGATGAAAAATGACATTGATATCCTTGGTAATCTCCTTGCAGAAATGCGGATCGCGTACATCCCCGCAAATTACATCCAGATTTTCATTGCTTTCGATAGCCTCCAGCCATCCCCAGTCATTAAAGGAATTATACAGACTTAATGCACGAACAGTGCAACCCATATTGAGCAGAGTTTCAGTCAGATGTGATCCGATAAATCCATCAGCTCCAGTGATTAATATTCTTTCTCTTTTCAAATTCATAGATTCGCCCTCTGAGTCACACAAACTAAAACGCTTAAATATATAGGTAAAACTTCGAGACCTGAAATATCTCTTTCGTGAAGATAAATCAATAAGAAGGAAAGAGTATTCAGCAATAGGAATATTGCTACCTGCGAGGACTGAAATCAGGCTTACATAGCTCCGCCCTTTGAATTACACAGGCCAAACCGTTTTAAACCTCGCCCAAACTTCGAGAGCTAAAATACCTCTTTCGCAAAAACAAGTCAATGAGGCGAAAAGAGTATTCAGCAGGAGAAATATTCTACTTTAGTCGTAATCTGAAATACTCGGCTTTGCCAATCCGAACCAAGCGATCTATCGAGAATTATTCCCACCTAACCCCTCTGAATATCGCATTCTTATCAATAGCATCCTTGTGCTGAATCACCGTCTCCATCATCTGTGCAAGCACGTCATCAGTGAGGTAATTCGGTTCCAAGCCCAGTTCCAGAAGCCCGGTGTGAGAGGGATTATAATAATGATTTTCAGCCTCTTTCCGGGGATTCTCCAATGCTTTGACCTCCACTGGCAGGCCCAGCCCTTTTCCAACCTGCTGAACTTTATCGGCCAGTTCATTCACGGAAAAGGTCTCGACAAACTGATTGAAGATGCGGAGTTCCCCTTCCTTTGCAGGATTTTCCAGCGAGAGGCGCACACAGTTCAGCGTGTCTTTGATATTCAGATAACCCCTGGTCTGTCCGCCCTTTCCGTACACAGTCAGCGGATACCCGGCAACGGCCTGGACCACAAACCGGTTCAGCACCGTGCCAAAGATCTCGTCATAGTTAAAAAACGGGAACAGGCGTTCATCTTTCTCGTTTTCCTCGGTAATGAGACCATACACCGGCCCCTGCATCAGGTCTGTCACCCGGATACCCCACATCCGCACATAGAACCAGAGCAGATCCGTATCCATCACCTTGGTTGTGTGATAAAGACTGCCCGCCTGACGGGGATAGAGAAAACGATGCTCTCTTCCTTTGTGCTTAATATCAATCCAGCCTTCTTCGATATCAATATCCGGTGTGCCGTATTCGCCCATGGTGCCGATCTTTACGATATGCGCTCCAGGACAGAATTCTTTCACAGCAAAAACAACATTCGCTGTCACGTCCAGATTGTTCTGAAGCGTGAGCATGGCTGCACGGCGGTTAAGCATGGAATAAGGCGCAGACGGCTGTTCAGCATAATGGATAATGGCTTCCGGGGTAAAATCTTTAAAAACCTGCTCCACAAAATCCCACTCTCTCAGGTCCCCGATAAACATCGGGACATCATAGCCTGAGACAGCTTTCCACAGATCAGCTCTTTTATGCAGATTCGGCACATCAAAGAGCGGTTCCACATCCTCTTCCCGGCACAGGTGTCTGCGAAGATAATTATCAACCACTGCCACTTTATGTCCTTTGGCTGTGAGATGCATGGCCGTAGGCCAGCCGAGATAACCGTCGCCGCCAAGGATTAAAATACGCATGAATATTCTCCTATGTAAATTCTCATAAGTTTCTGATTTTGAGTTGTTGAAGTTGTTCGTGTGTTGCGTTCCGCTTTGTCTCACTCAGAATATGCAAAAATTTTATTTTTGCACTCCTTGTTCTATTTATCAGGCCAATACCGTTCAGCAGGAAGCATTTTTTCATCTTCTTCAAGCAGCTTGTTTGTCCGGAGGAAATCTGTCAGTTCTTCCTGAGTAATTGCTTTCTCGTTTGCGGAATGATAGGATTTGGTGACGTTTTTGGAAGTAATTTCAGGATAGTTATATTTTGCAGTCCGATAGACCGGTGTAAATGCGGGAAGCACGACAAAATATTGGGGAAGTTCCCAGGTTCGTCTTGTCTCTTCCTCGTTCATGAGTTCTTCATACATTTTTTCGCCGGGCTTGGAACCGATGGTCCGGATTTCAATATCTTCGGGTTGGTGGCCATACTGAGGAGCCAGTTCCCGGATCATGACTTCCGCCAAATCTTTAATCGCTATCACCGGCATTTTGGTCACAAAGACCTCTCCGCCCTGGGCAATATAAGCCGAATCAATTACCAGGCCCACCGCCTCTTCAATACTCATTATAAAGCGGGTCATTCCCGGATCAGTGATGGTAACCGGACCGCCATGGCGAATCTGTTCACGAAAAATGGGAATCACTGATCCGCGTGATCCGAGAACATTGCCGAACCGGGTCGAAGCAAAAACAAAATTTCCATTGTGCTGCTTGCTGTCAGCGGCAGTCATCAGCCTTTCGCCCATAAGTTTTGATGTGCCCATGACATTTGTGGGATTAACGGCCTTGTCCGAACTGGTAAAAATCACCCGTTCCACATGGTTCTCACTGGCTGCCAGGATGATGTTCTGGACGCCCAGCACATTGGTCTGAACGGCCTCGTAAGGGGACCTTTCGCAGAGAATCACATGCTTGTAGGCGGCTGTATGAAAGACAATATCAATGTCCTGCATAAGACGTGTCAGTTTCGCCCCGTCCCGTATATCCGCCATAAAGAATTTTGCATTACCGTATTCTGAGAACTGCTGTTCCAGGAAAAACAACTCGCTTTCATTATTATCCACGCCCACCAGTTCAATGGCGTGATCCTCCAAAAGCTGGCGGACCAGTTCCCTGCCGACCGTACCGCATGCGCCGGTAACAAGAATTCGTTTTTTAGAAAAGAAGCTTTTTGTATTCATTTTTTATCCTATTGCTGTTTATTGGCGACTGACAAATTCATTGGCAGGTAATATCATTCTCGAAAAAGCAAAAATTCGTGTGGCCGAATTTCCGCTTTCTCGATAATGATAAAAACGCATACCGTTAATATAAGACATCTCAAGTCAAAGATACGGGCATGTCTCTTGAATTGTATTGTAAAATCATTTCTTAAATCTCCCAGGCTTTCGGAAATTAAAGTTATCTGCCATTGACAGAAGTTTTACAGACTGAAATTATTTGTTTTGGAAGATGGAGTAAAAAGTGTATTCAATGGAATTTATTTTTCATACTGACGGAAAGTAATTTTGTAAAATTGCATAGCTCCGCCCTTTGAATTACATGCCTGAAACCTACTTAAAATCTTGTTCCAAGTTCGAGAGTTAAATTACTTCACATTTGAAGATGCGTCAATGGGGCGGGAGGTGTATTAAGGGGGAGTGATTTTCCACCTTTATCTCAGGAATTCGCCCTGACATAGCTCCGCCGCCTGAGTTACATGGGGTTGCTTCAAAGTCCGCCCCAAGTTCGAGAGTTAAATTACTTCACATTTGAAGATGCGTCAATGGGGCGGGAGGTGTATTCGGGGGGAGTGATTTTCCACCTTTATCTCAGGAATTCGCCCTGACATAGCTCCGCCGCCTGAGTTACATGGGGTTGCTTCAAAGCTCTCCCCAACTTCGACTCTGAAATTACTTCATCTTTGAGAATGCGTCAATGGGGCGGAGGGTGTATTCCGAGGTAGTCATTTCCTGCTCTGACAGTAGAAAAATGATACAGAGACGGCGTCAGTATATCCCTTTGGCTATACAATGATTTGGATTCATTTGGAAAATGTCCTATTTCACGCCATAAGTCACTTCTTCTGAAAAAGAATCAACGGAGTGAGGAGAGTGTTCAGGGGGCCTTCTGTTTCGATATAAGCGGTGACTGGGTTGAAGGAAGAAATCAACACAAAATCTGGAAACAGATGACGCAAAGTGTCCGGAAGGCGTTCCCACGCAAAGCGTCACTGCCATTAAGTTAAGGAGCATCCGAAGTGACAAAAACAGTTTCCGGCGAGGGTGCGAAAAATAATTTTCGCACTCCGGAAGCTTAACTTAATGGCAGTGACGCAAAGCGTGGGAACGAGGAAAACATTTGATGTAAGCGTTATGAAGTTCTTCTGAGAGTTTGTTGAGGGTCAGTCAGCAGAGGGAAGGGAGAGATTTTGAAATTTTGAAAATATCGGGGGCATTTGCCGTCAGCATATCATTTTTTCTTTTTACGTTTTCGCAGGTAAGCCTCAATTTCTTTGACAGACATTCCCTTCAGAAGTTCTTCTATTCCGACAGCTCTTACAAGTTCTTTGGGTCCGAGCCCTCTGAGACGTTCTTCGGGTCCGAGCCCTTTGAGACGTTCTTCGGGAGGCAGAGTTGAAAGATAAATATCTCCCCATATTTTCCCCATTTCAATGACCTCTTCGGGGGTCAGTTCCTGTTTCATTGGCGCACCTCCTTTGAAAAACCAGTGTTTCCACAACCCTTGCAGAAACCAGAGCAGTTTCATGGAAAACAGGCCGATATTCTGGCCTTTCAGCGTTCTGAAAGCAGCTCTTTTCATCTCTGTCCGGCTTGCAAAACATTTGATGTAAGCGTTATGCGGTTCTTCTGAAAGTTCATTCAGAATCAGCAGAGGAACCGATTCCAACAGCGGATGCAGGCTCCGATACACGCCAGCCCGGTCTGTCGGAGAATAACCGAATTTGTCCAGCGTTGATTTTCTGGTCGTCTTTGCGCTGATCAGAAAGGTCTGTACCTCGCGTCCTGTCAGTTCTTTGGAATCCTTGTAAAAGTAATCATATCCCACAGCCTGGCGAAATGCTGACAGCCCCACTGATTCGGAATACTTGAATTCCAGAAGAATATGATCTGCACCGCTGTCTCTTATGCCGTCGGGCAGGCGTTTCAGTTGTTCCGGAGTCCAAGCCGGATGCGTTCTCCTCAGTAGCAGAATATCTGCTTTTGGCGGATCAGCCATCACCTCTATCTCTGTATGCACTTCAATCCCGACCGGAATCAGAAGTTCCTCAAGCAATTTTCCTAACAGACGGTGCCAGCAGGTTTTCGACGTTTTGGTAGTCCTGCACAACTAGTGATGAATGAAATTCAGTGTCCTGATATCCGGAGGATTGAACGGGATTCAATCACTACCTTTGCAGGACGACCAAGTTTTTTATACATATTTTTTTCTGTGAACAGCTGAGAAACCCGGCTTTTTCCTTCACGGGCGGCGGCTCATTCCGGGAAAAAAGCCGGGTTTCTTTCCCTTGGGAATATCGGAAACTTATGATCAGGTAAGTACCTCAGCAAAAATTTTATACCCAAATTATAATGTGAAATGTTGAATTAACAAATATCAGCTTCAATAAAAATGGCACAAAATATTTGATGAGGTACTTACTTATGGGGAGCTTTGCAGACCTCCGAAGTTTTCAAAACCTCGGAGGGTTTGGGATGATCCGTGAGAATATGGAATGACCCGTGAGAATCAGTTTGGCCGGATATCCGATATCTCCATTTTTTCTCTTAATGTTTCTATCCTTGTATTTATTCCCCGGGAAGCCAGTTCCATATCTTTCAGCAATTGGGATGCCGCGTGTTTATCAATCTGTTTTTTATTGATCAGATTGACAATTTCAGAAATATCCGTGGTATGCGCGTGTAATCGGTCAAGAAGAATATCATAAAGGATGGTTGAAAATGCCTCAACCAGTCTGAAAACATATTGAAATTTTATATTCTCCCTGTAGTCCTTAAAATGAAAAGCAGTTGCTTTTTCCGTTTCCTGTTTCAGACGCGACACGCCCTTTTTTAAGGCAAGGGAGCTTTCAGCTTCGTTTTCAACCGGCTTTTTAAACAGTTTTTTAATTAACCTGACAGCCGTGTAAAAACCAAAGTGCATAATGGCCTCAGTCTTTATCTTTGCGCTGTATCGCATGGACGCGGCCATGGGCGGAAATTTCAATTCCGTAGTTTGTTTTATCAGCTCTGTATCCGGAAGCTCAATCTTGTGCTGATCCCCCTGAATCGGCGCGAGCTGGAAACGTTCCATGATCTTGTTATATTCGTCAAGCGCCTCCTGTACCATGACCTCATAAGGCTCTGCCACGGATTCAAGACTCTCCCTGATCTTTTTTTCCTCTTCCTTTATAAACCGGATGATATCAGGGTTTATGGTTTCAGCCATGAACGAATCAACAGCCTGTTTGAATTCCTGGAACATCAGATACATGGAATTGGAAAAATCCGCGCTGGCTAATGAACCAACGCTGTTTCCCCCGTTGTCATAATATGATACATTATAATTTCTGATAAATCCGACGACCCCCGTGAAAATACCGGACCGGGTATCAAAAAACCGATCAATATCTGCTTTAACGGTGTGCCTGACCTTTTTAACCGTGCCGTTCAGTGTGGTTTCCGTCATGGCCTTTATCTGATTCATCTTTTTCTGATGACGCTTTATTTTTTTAATCATCTCATTGGCATTATGAGCGTCTCCGGAAAGAATATCTGTATTAATATGAATCCAATGTTCCACGCCGGATGAGATCACGCCGAGACGTTCAAGATGGTTTTTACAAAGCAGGGCATAACGCTCCGTTGTCAGCTTATGATTAAAATAAGATTCAAAACGCTTTGTTTCCTGAGCTGACAAATCTGAAAACGCTTTTTCTTTTTCCCATTGCGCGAGCCTCAGGCTGTCTTTTGGTGACAAATCATAAAACCCCGCGGGATTAAAATCAGATTCCGGGGAATCGGATTTTTCAGACCTGCTTTTTTTTGCGCTGAACAAGTTGAAAAGCCCTGACAACGTATAAATCTCAGGGTCCGGTTTTATCAATGAAACCTCTGCTCTTATCTTTTCAACAAGCGCATTAAGATCATCTTCGGATTCATGCTCGTTAAAATCAAAATTGATGACAAACAGGATATTATCTATGATTCCCATCTTTTTAATAATAGATAAGAATTTGATATCTGCCTGACGTACCCCTGTCCTGCTGCTGATCACATAGACAATCAGATGCGTCAGAAGGAGATAATCCTGAATCATGGCAAGATGGAGGGGGTTGGGGGAATCACTTCCCTGACAGTCTGCAATTTCAATGTTGCTGTCAACCTCTCCGGTATGAATTTCCAGTTGCACATCCCTCAGATAAACAGCAAGGGTGTCATCCCCCACAAAATCCTTGTGCATGGCAAAGGAATCCCCCTCATACTCCCGGATCACAGTATCAGAAGAAAGGACATCTTTCACCTTTTCATATCCTTCCAGATAGGATGTCAGAAGCACACTGTTCATATTGCGGGTGTCATTGCTGATCAGCAGGTCTGCCTTTAAATTCCCAAGCGCCTGCTCAAGCGTTTCCCGGTCCTCTTTTTTTCTGATGTCAAATCCGTGATCTCCTGCCTGCCGGTTTAAAGAGGGAAGTAAAACCATGGCCTGCTCTATGTCCGCGTTTATGTCATCATAAGATTTAAAACAGAGTGATGCTTTAAGGGACTGTCCCCTGCGTATTCTGGTGACAATGGAGGTGACAACGCCGGCCCCCCGTTTCAGATAATCCCCGTTAAAAAGTGAATTTACAAATGTGCTTTTTCCGGATTTTATGGGTCCCACGACAGCAACCCGGATGACCTCTTCTGAAAGCTGCTGATGGATATTGTCGCATGTTTTTTCCCAACCGTTAAAAGAGTGATGATTCATTCCCGGTATGGTTTTCACATTTGAGAACAAAGCGGACATCTCCCGGGTGATGTCTAAAAGTTCGTTTTTTAAAAAATGATATGTGTCCATTATAAATAATTAATAACGCCTTAATGTCTCCCCCAAAAAAATGCTCAATGATTTGTTTTAAATATTTCTTATTACAATATATCAGCCTTGTCAAAATGATTTATGGTTAATTCCCTGATTTGTTGTTCTTCATTTTTTGGAGCGTTAATGGACAGGATGGGGTTGTTAATTTTGAGTTTTTGTGGTATAGGATAGAAAAAATAGTTTATGTTCATTTGGAAATGCCCGGAACGCAGAACACCCGGGCTGAACTCAGATCAAGAACAGAATCTAAAATTATGAAGGGAAACATAGGTCTATGTCAGAAAAACATCCTGAATGCCCGCTATATAATCCTCTGAATTGCAAGGAATATTATAATCCCAAACTCTGTGCGTTTGTAAGAAAGGACAAAATTTGTCTTAAAAAAAAGAAACCCAAATCAAAATCAAAAAAGGTAAAGCCGGCCGAAGCGGAAAAAGAATAGCTGTAATATGTGATGACGGGTCCTGCCAAACCGGGGCAAGGAGATGATGAAATGCAAATCAGGCGTTGCCTGCCGTATCCGAAAGAAGATCCGGGTCTATTCCCATTTTTCGTACTGCCTCTTTCCATCGTACATCAACGGATATATCAAAAATAATATCCTCAGAAACAGGGCTTGTCAGCCATGAATTTTGCCTGATCTCCGATTCAAGCTGGTAGGGACCCCAGCCCGCGCATCCGAGAGCAATAATTAAAGATTCCGGTCCCCCGCCCATGGCAATGGCTTCGAGAATATCCCTGGTATTGCTCAGGGCAAGGGTGGACGTAATCATGACACATCCTTCCCACCCGAACGGAGGGCCGTGGAGAATAAATATTTCTCCCATATGGACAGGTCCGCCAAGATAAATCGGTATGGACGCTGTTTCGGGTTTATACTTTATTTTAAGTTCATCAAAAATATCCTTTGCAGAAAGGAAAGAATGAACCTGATTTATAATAATCCCCACAGCCCCTTCCGGAGTATGTTCGCAGACACAGGTGACTGTAAGGGCAAAATTCGGATCTGCCAGCCCGGGCATTGCCATAAGAAATTGCCCTTTAAGAGAAGCCAAATAGTTATTTTCCATATGTTCCTCCATGCAGTCTTTCATATACAGAACACAACATATCCATTCAACAGGTCAAAAAAAGACGCTTTCGCGGGATTATCAAATCCTGCGGGAGCGGATTGAACTAGCCAAATCTGAACGAGCTTCATAATCAGCATATGGAAAAAAACTTTGGCAAGCTCGCGGGGATCGTTCCCCAGTGACGTTTAACGTGGGAACGCGGACGTTTCACGTTCTGATTCAGCCTGTGTCCGGGACGCGAAGCATTGGAACGAAAATAGGTATAAATTTTTTCCATCCGCTGATAATGGGTATATTTCTGAATAGCTGATATTCCTACAAATGTTCTGTTTGGGTTACGCTCTCGTATCCATCCGGGGTATTTCCCAAACCATTCCTGCCAGCAGACACAAGATTCATGACAGCAAATTACTTTCAACTCCGGACTTTGTCAAGAACCAAAGCGCATGACCACTGAAAGCATGATTGAAAAGTCCCGACAGGGACGGTATATTCGTAGCCGGTGATATGCCTTGTGTCTCAGAGTCCCGCTGGGACAGTATATTTAAGTACCTAACCATAAGTTTCCGATAGCTGCCCCGGGAAGAAACCCGGCTTTTTTCCCGGAATGATCCGCCGCCCCTGAAGGAAAAAGCCGGGTTTCTCCGCCGTTCGCGGAAAAAAATATATAAAAACTTTTGATCGGGTACTTACTTACGGATATTCTGCCTGCCGGATATGCTGTCCCCACGGGACTCAGAACAGACGGGGCGATATATTTATACTACAAATACGCCGTCCCCTGCCAGGACTTTTCAGACATGCTCTGAATCAAAAAAATATTGGTTTGTATGATATGCGGTCACAACAAAATATAAAAGTTTAAGAGTTTTTCCTAACACCTAACACCTGACACCTAACACCTAACACTTAACACCTGACACCTAACACCTAACACATTTTTCTAAAGCCCGATAAAACTCCGCAGCTTAATCAGGGGCTTTCTCAGAATCTGAATTCCCAAGCGGGTGGATTCGCCCAAAATTTTTGCAGCGCCTTTCTGACCCGGCTGAATTTGGGGAATTTTATCGCTCCAGACTGCTTCTGCAAGTACCGACGGGACCTGATTTTCCGAAAGCTTAATTTCAAAGCCGATTCTTGTGATGACCGCGGGAAGGGTCTGAAACGGATCACTGTCCAAACGAATCTTCACCCTGGCCCCCTCTTTAAGAAATCCCACATCGCTCGCCGGGACCATAATACGAATCTTGGTCTGGGAAGGGTCCGCCACGCTGAGAACAACCTGCCCTGTCTGAAGTGCGGCTCCGACAAGGGCATCCGGATCATCCAGTACAATGACCCCCGGGTTTCCGGCATGAACCTCGGCACGGTCCCGCTGTTTTCCAAAGAAAACCACATCTGCCTGGGCACGCTCCACCTCTAATTGCTGAACCGGCAATTCTGCTCTGGCTTCCCGGTCCCGGTGGGCTGCACCTTCCAGACGGATAAGCTTTGCCCGGGCCACGGCAACACTCCGGCGGGCTTCATCCAGACGCTTGTCCAGTACCCGGGCATCATATCGAAACAATACAGTATTTTTTTTCACCCACTGACCCGGGAGAACAAGAAGGTCTTTTAAAATCCCGTCCATTGGCGCGAAAATATGATGCGGACGGTCCGGAACTACCTGCATCGGGGCCGTGACACTCGATGTCACTGGCAATGCAAGAAAAAACAGCAAAATTAAAATCATTGCTGTTTGCATTATGCGTGTTTTGGAGTGAATCCTGGTACGCTGACGGACCAGGCCGTGTCCCAGGAAAAGAGCGGCGTGCTGGAGCAGTTCCACATCCCCTTTTTCCCAGCCAAGACCGTTCCAGCGTTCCAGCCAAAGCGCATAAGGAACAGGTGCTTTTGCATCTCTGTCCAGCCAGAGCGGGAGCCACAATATACTGGTCCCTCCCATGGCCGCCTGTACTTTTCTGAGAGGAGCGGAATGCGGGAAAGCATCTTTCCCCTCAGACACATGGGGAAGGATGACAGGGTCCTGTCGTTTCCGATATTCCCGGCGCAACATTTCCACAGCATCAGCAAATGAAGTGTCCTGGGCAGCCATGCCGCCGCCAGTTACCGCAAGAATCGGATGCTTTCCGCTCAGACGGACAAGAACGGCCCGGTCCACACGGACAATTTCTGAAATACGGTTTACGACAAGCGCAGCCGCTTCCTGGGATAAAGGGGTGGAAAGCACTGCTGAACACAAGCGGATAAACCGCGCCAGAACCATTTCACGCGTTAACTCACCCTTACCCGGCTGCTGACCGGGAACCTGCTGTCCCTGTCCGCGATTATAAATCTGCCCGGTTTCAGGTTTCAAATTTCGAGTTTCAAGTTTCAAATTTCAAATTTCAAATTTCGGGTTTCAAGTTTCAAGTTTCAATTTTCGAGTTTCGAGTTTCGAGTTTCAATTTTCAATTCACTGTCACTAATACGGACCTCGCCCTTCATACCCGACAATAAATTTTTTTCTGATTTCTCTACATTCCAGATCACCTGGGCTGTATTACTGAGTTCATCTACTTCCGGGACCACGGCCTCCACGGTTCCGGAAACTGAAATTTCCAAGTCATGCACTTCAAATGTGTGGGTGGCACCTTTTTCCAGCTTGACTGCCAGGCGGGAAGGAATATTTGCCACAGCCCGGAGTTTCCCGGGAGCAACCACTTCCACTACTGGCTGTCCCGCGGTCACCCATTCATGAGGTTGTACATGACGACGAATGACAGTACACTGAAAAGGAGCCAGAATCTGTGATTTGGAAATCTGCCGCTTAAAAATCTGGATGTCCGTATAAGTGACATCCTTTTGTGTCTTGGCTTCGGCCAGTTCTTCATCCGTTGCCAGACCTCGTTGCAGAAGTCGCTCCAGGTTTTTTACTTTAACATTGAGATGTCTGAGGGAAAGCTCGCTCCGTTTCTTTTGCAGATCCAGATCTCCCACATTCACACGGGCAATAACAGCGCCTTTTCTTACGGCGCTTCCTGCATCAACTTTCAGGCTGGTCAGAACACCGGAACGTTCTGCGGAAAGCACTGCTTTTTGTGTGGCCTCAAAAATGACCGGATAAGTTTCCTGTGCGCTTGCACATGGCGCTGACAACCAAAGTGTACAGACAAAAACAAAAATGTATGTTCTGAACAAGTGCTTCTTTTTTTCAAATGGCTTCATTATCGTCTTCCTTAAAATTAAAAAAACTACAGGGAAAGGGGATAAGAAGGGGAATTTTCCTTTCCTTTCCTTTCCTTATCCGACATCCCTGTAATTGTTGACAGATTTTCAAAACATACACATCTCAGTTATAATTTGCAAGTTTTAATACCCGATGTTCAGGTTTTTTTCTGTTGACTGAACTTATTGGTAATTTTTAAGCTGGATTTCTACATATAAAGATATAAATTCAGTAGGTTATATTTTTAAATTTTGAAAAAAGAATATTTACCCCTAAATTTTAACGCTTTGAATCTGGAAGAATATCTGAAAATGGCTGGTAGGCCGGATGTGAAATAGGCCGGGCAAATTGAAGCAAAAGACTATTGAACGCGGTATTCAAAGGCAGAGTTACCCTAAGGACATGAGATGCATTTGACATCGAATCCATAATAAATTTAAGGTAATAATGAGGATCAGAACGCAGTGTTCCCACGCGAAGCGCGGGAACAAGATGGAAGGAATTTTTTGGTCGTTTTCACCAAATCCCTGATACTATTTCTCAAATTTGGGAGAGCCGCCGGATTCGATTTTCATCTCCTTTTTTGCACCAGGAACTTGTTCTTCCTTCACAGAGGAAACTTCTTCCTCTTTTTCAGGGGAAGGTTCCTCTACAACAGGCTCACTGCTTGATATTTTAAGAAGGCTCTGAGGTTCCTGCTCAAGGGCATCCTGTCGCCAGCTCATTTCGATCACCAGTTTTTCCTTACCTTTTTTCTCTCCGGCCTCAATCTCAAAATCAATCTGTTGGGAGGGTTTCAACACCACAAATTCTTTACCGCTTTCAATACAAACCGTGCCTTCCTTGAAGCTTTTCACAACATCATCAAGAATTGTTTTTACCGCATCTGCATCCATGGTTTTCTTTATTTTTACTTCGCTTTTTTTCATTATTCCTCCTTAGTTGGGTTGAATCAGTTTTATGCTCTTCCCGCTATTTTCCTGATGCAAATCATGTTTCGCTGTTTTGATTTTGCTATCAGTTTTTTTTACATCCAAAGTTTTCAAGGGCTTTTCCTTTTTTTTCTTCATCTCGGCAATTCTTTTTTCAGCTTTTTTCAAAAACTTTTCCAGTGTGTTGTCTATGGCATTGTCCGTGTCTAATTTTTTGCCAAAGACCTTGGCATCCTTCTTTGCTTTTTCTAATCGTTCAGCCAGATCAAGACGAACATTGAAGATAACCCTTTTGGTCTCGATTTCTTTTTTAAACACACTCATTTTTTATCCATTTAAAAATAAAAATTATAATCCTTGATTGTCAGATTATTATTAGATTGGCATTAAAAATTTATTAAGAACTTAACCCTCTTGTTTTTTTATAAACGGCCATGAGCTGCCGGTCACAAAGAATGATGAAAATTTTGCTGGTTTTCCTAACACTTAACACCTGACACCTAACACTTTCATATAAAAAATAAAATCTGTAAAAAATACATGGAAAAGGGATAAAAAAGGGATATTTTTTTTAACCTCCTTCCATGTACTTTTATTATTTTCTAAAAATTAATAAAAAAAATATTTTTTTGTACATTTTTTGTACAAAAATATTCTTTTATTAATTATTTTTTAGAAAGTCAAGAGAAAAAAATATAGCGGGATATCTAATGAATTTTAGATATTTTGATATTAACAAATTTTTAACATTAATCTAATAGGGGGCTAACAATTAGCGATCATTTTATATTTTTTGCGTGAAAATGAAATGGGCTAAGTGTAACCGTGTCAAAAAATCATCAGATATTTTTGTATTTTGAAAATATGGAATTTCAGTTTTACGACGACTCAAACTGATTTTTTGATTCCCTTGGCTTTATATTGGAATTCCATTTCACATCAAATATAATATTGTTTTTAATTTAAGGATGGTAAACCATGGAATCAGCTAAATCGGAAAACAAGATGGAATGTATTTCACTTGTACCTGAAAATATTCCGGAGGAAATCACAGAATCGGATTATCAAAATTTTTTAAAAGTGATTTCCATTGATCTTAACGAAAAACAAAAAGCCCAGATTGTCAATCCGCCTCAGACCTTTCCTCAGCAGGAAACTGTGCTTGCAGTCCATTGGCATCCTGAGTTTGTACCGATGCATCTGATTTCACAGCGTATCAAAGCCACCTTTCCGAACCGGAAGCAAGAGCTTGTTATTCCGACACAACACAATGAAATTATAATTTATAATGGATATGCTGGTGTGGAGGTGGATTGTTATTCCAAGGGCTTTAATCAGAAAGTTCAGTTGTTGCTTCATTTTGAAAGCGCCAAACTGGAAGAGGCAGGGGTTTTAAAAGAGATGCTCGCGCATACCTTCAAATACCGGTCTTCCCAGTTATTTGATTTTATACATACCATTACCAAACCGATCGAGGAACGTCTGAATTTGGCAGCCGGGGAAACAGGCGTAAGTGACTCTGTGATCCGTTTTGTTCAAACTTATGTAAAAAAAATAGAGCGTCTGTTAGAAGAAAATGCGTCTGTTGTTCCTGTTCACTCGGTCAAAAACAAACTCCTTCGCAATTTTTTCGACTGTCTGAGAGCTGAATATAATGATGCGCTTATTGACCGCTCCCAAATTTTTCTGACTGCTGTTAAGAAAGTTGTTAAACAGAATTTTTCTCTGAAATACTTTTACAGAACCTCTGAAATCATCGAAGAAGCCCGTCATCTGGGGGCTGGTATTGTTATCCCCCATCCCGAACAATTCTGGCCTGTGCTTCTGGCTGAATATGATGTTGACGGCTATGAGGTCTGGAACCCTCAGTCTCAGAGATACACCAAATTTCTGATCTCAGTACTCAGAAGAAATAACAACCGGCTGAATGCTTCTCAAAGACCACTTCTTGTTTTTATGGGGGATGATACGCATATGGGGGAAAAAACAAGAGACCCGAAAGAACAAAACAAAGAGAAAGCCAGTCGTGAAATCGGAATTCAACCGGCCTGGCAAGACATGAACATCCGAAAAACGCTCATTAAGGGAAATTTTAACAGAAGAAAAGTAATTGAAGAATACAAAAACCGACTTGGTCAGTGAAAAGCTGTCAGTTTTCAGCGATCAGCGATTCGCTGAAAACGAGCAACTGAAAACAAACAACTGTATGACTGGAAGGGCTATGAGCAAAAACGAACAATTTGAGTACGAATCTTTTCAAGATAATGATAGCATCAGCAAATATCTGCAAGCGCTGATCCAAGGCTTTGAGAAAGGTAAACTTACGTTTTCTTCCGATCTTGATAATATTGTCCTAGAGCCGAACGGCTTACTTCAGTTTGGTATAAAAGCCAGGAAAAAAGGAAGTAAAAACAAACTTTCCATAAAAATTTCATGGAAAGATTCAAAAAAGAAAGACACTAACGAAACGATCTTTATCAACTCTTAATGCCTAAATTATGCTTAACAATATCATCGAAAATGCCAAATTTCTCGTTATTGAGACAGAAAGCCAGGTTCAATTAACACACAGCCTGCTTTCTGATTTCAATGAAGACTTGCTGGAAAAAATTGCTTCAAAAGATGACTATATTGATAATCTCAAGACAACCGTTGAAAATGAATGTTTCTCAGGGCTTCACGGTTTCTCCGGTTTAGATAATGAAGGCATTAACGCCATCCGTTCTATCCATATTATAAGTGTCAATCTGGAGAGAATTGCGGATTACTGTGTCAATATTGCAAAACAACTTCATTATTTGTCCGAGGTTTCTTTTATACATAAATATGATTATAAAAAAATGTTCTCTGAAATGCAAATCGCCTTGTCCAAAATTACACAGGTATTTGATGGAAGAGACCTGTCCGGTGCTTTGGATATATGCAGGGCTGAATATAATCTTGACATGCTGTATAAAGAAAATTTTGACTGTATGATGGCTGATCTGCGTGAGGGATATGATACTGAAAATATCATCACAGTTATCTTTATTTTTCGTTACCTGGAACGGATCGGAGATTCTCTGCTGAATATCGGAGAAGCCCTGATCTTTGCCATTATCGGCGACAGAATCAAAATTCGGCAGTTTGAGGCACTACAGAAAACCCTGACCGAATCCGGATTTGAGGGAACACTTTCAGATATTGATTTTACGTCTATCTGGGGGTCAAGGTCCGGCTGCCGAATCAGCAAGGTCAGCAACAGGAACCCGTCCGGTTTCAAAGCTCAGGGGATATTTAAGGAAGGTGTTGTAAAAAAGATCAAGCTGGAGCAGGAAAATATCAGACGCTGGGAGAAGATATTTCCGGGTCTCGCACCGAGAATTTTCGGATACTATGAAAAACATGACACCGCATCACTTCTGATCGAATTTCTCCCCGGATGCACCCTGGATCAGATTATTCTGACCGAAAGCAATGAAATCATACGAAATGTCATATTTATCTTTGAACAGACATTGAGTGAAATATGGGAAACCACTAAAAAACAAGGACAATTTCAGACGGATTATATGCGGCAGTTAAAATCAAGACTTGATGCAACACGCCGTGTGCATCCTTTTTTTTACAGACGTGAGAAATATATTGAATTACTGAGAGTTTCTTCTTCAAAAGATATGATCGCAACATGTGAGGAGATAGAGAAAGACATCCCCTCACCTTTTGTCATATTTATTCACGGGGATTTTAATTTCAATAACATTGTCTATAATCATGAAGAGCAGAAAATAAATTATATTGATCTGTACCGGTCAAGGGATGCTGACTATGTTCAGGATGCGTCGGTTTTTTTAATTTCCAATTTCAGACTTCCTGTTTTTAAAACGCATCTGAGAGTTCGCCTTAATGAGGTGATTCAGCATTTTTTTGAAGTTTTTTCTCATTTTGCCCGAAAAAATAACGACAAAACATTTGAAATTCGAATGGCGCTGGCACTGGCAAGATCCTTTTACACATCCACCCGATTTGAAATGAACTATGGATTTGCCAGAGAAATGTTTTTGAGATCTCATTTTTTGATGGAAAGAATCATAGAACATAAAGGAAAATCGTGGGAAACGTTTAAACTGCCTACGGAAGTACTTTTTTATTGAAACTCGAAACTCGAAACTTGAAACTTGAAACTTGAAACTTGAAACTTGAAACTTGAAACTTGAAACTTGAAACTTGAAACTTGAAACTTGAAACTTGAAACTCGAAACTCGAAACTTGAAACTTGAAACTCGAAACTTGAAACTTGAAACTTGAAACTTGAAACTTGGGATTTGAAACTTGAAACTTGAAACTTGAAACTTGAAACTTGGGATTTGAAACTTGAAACTTGAACAGTAAGAGATGATAGGTTCCGATTTCAAGTTTCAAGTTTCAAGTTTCAAGTTTCGAGTGTATTTCTCATTTATAGGAGATGATATGCCCAAAATAGGCGTTGTAGGAACTTTGGACGGATGGTCCTCGGAAAAACTGGCCGATACTGTGTCTGACATAACGGGCCATCGGCTTCTCATAGATTTGAAAAAAATTTGTCTGGATTTCTCCACCGGAGAGGCGTGGTACGGAGATACAGATCTGTCAACGTTGGATGCTCTGATTATCAAAAAAGTCGGAGCGCGTTATTCTCCTGATCTTTTGGATCGGTTAGAGATACTCAGATTTCTGAATGAAAAGGGATTAAAGATGTTTTCGGCCCCGCTGAATATCATGCGGGTTCTGGATCGGCTCAGTTGCACAGTGACACTCCAGGCAAACGATATTCCCATGCCCCCGACAACGATTACAGAGGATATCAGCGAAGCAGTAAAAACAGTGGAAAAATATGGCGAAGCAGTTTTCAAGCCTCTCTATACTTCCAAAGCCAAGGGAATGATTGTCATTAAATCAGGACATGTCACCTTGCAGGAAGTTGAGAATTTTAAGAAAACAAATTCAATGATGTATATTCAGAAACGGATTGATCACCGAGGCAAGGACCTGGGCATTGCCTTCCTCGGGGGGAAATATCTGACAACGTATGCACGATGTGGTGACAAGCTCTCCTGGAACACCACCACCCGCTCCGGAGGCAAATACGAAGCTTATACGCCTTCGGACGAGACCATTGCACTGGCCCGGAAGGCACAGAACCTTTTCGGCCTTGATTTTACCTGTGTGGATGTGGCAGAGACAAAAGACGGTCCGCTGGTATTTGAGGTGTCTGCTTTTGGCGGCTTCCGAGGCATTCAGACCGCCAGCGGCCTGGATGCCGCGAAACTTTATGTTGAGTATGTGTTAGAGAGAATCAAAAAGTAAGGCAATTAGTGAGCAACTTCTAATTCTCCATTATCAATCATCAATTATCAATTATCAAAAGGTTCTGAACAAATGAAACGGGAAAATATTACAAATCAGTTTCGTGAAGAATATCCGGCCATACATAAAATTTTTTTAAATTTCAGCGGTTGCAAAATAGAAGTGACAGCTAATGAAAAAGCCATTATTGAAGAATTGGCAAAATATTTCGGACCTTTTGCAGAGGACGTGAACCAACCTGATATTTTTATTACTGTACACGAAGCCCCGACACCGGAATTTCCACTCTCTTTTACAATTAAGACACCTGATCCTGGAAAAACCAAAATTAAAGAAGAATTTGCTGAACTTCCTGACGGCCGCATTGTGCGAAAAAGGCTGACAGATATGATTTTTGTCTTTGGGCAGGGAGATAACCTGGCCATGGGTCCGTGTCTTGAAAACATGAATCAGGTGGTGAACTTCATCAATAACCGCCATATTGAATGGAAATTGTGTCAGGGGTGTCTGCTCGGTCACGCGGCAGGGGTGATATGGAACGGAAAAGGAGTCTCATTGGCAGGATTTTCAGGTGCCGGGAAATCCACATTGGCGCTGCATCTGATGAATCAGGGAGCAACTTTTGTAAGTAATGATCGTCTCATGATCGAAAAAAACGGACAAAAGCTTTTCATGTATGGTGTGGCCAAGCTTCCAAGGATAAATCCGGGAACCATTTTGAACAATCCCAATCTGGAAAACCTTATGACGCCTGAGGAGCGGGAACGATTTTCCGCCCTTTCCGGAGAGGAATTGTGGAATCTGGAATATAAATACGACGCGCCCATTGACAAATGCTTCGGAGAGGGACGATTTGTTCTCGGTTCCCCAATGCATAGCCTGGTCATTTTGAACTGGAAAAAGGGGCAAGGAGAAACAAGCGTTCAGAAGGTGAATCCGATGGTAAGAAAAGATCTGCTCCCCGCATTTATGAAATCAACGGGCCTGTTCCTCCTGCCCCATAACGGATGCGCCATGCCTGAACCTCACATTGAAAACTATATTGAATTCCTTTCCCTGTGTAATGTATTTGAAATCACAGGCGGAATAAATTTTGAAAAGGCAGCAGAAGGGATAAGCAGGCAGTTGTCAGCCATCACCTGTTAGTTATCAGTCAACAGAAATGTAGGGTGGGTTGCGCTTCGCTCCACCCACCCTACATTTTTTATCACAAAGAGAAATCATGGTTATCCGAATTACCCGAACACAGGAACTTCCTGATCCGGTCCGGTTGGCGAGATACAGGCGCAGCCCTGATCTGGGGCCGAAAATTTTGTTTTTCAGCGGCGGCAGCGCGTTAAGAAAAGCCTGCCGGGAGCTTATCGAATATACGCATAATTCTGTCCATATCATCACACCGTTTGACTCAGGAGGAAGTTCGGCCAGACTCAGAGAGGCATTTAAGATGCCTGCCATCGGGGATGTGCGTAACCGGCTTTTGGCACTGGCAGATCGAAATTTGCATGGAAATCCGGAAATATTCAAGCTGTTTGCCCATCGTTTTTCTCAAAAAGGAGAACAAAGTGTATTTGCCCGGGAACTGGATTTGATGACAGAGGGGCACCATCCGCTGGTGGCTGACATTCCTGATCCCATGCGGAAAATCATACGCCATCATCTTTTTTTGTTTAAAAAATATATGCCTGACGACTTTGATCTTTGCAAGGCCAGTATCGGAAATCTGATTCTGACGGGCGGATATCTGGACACACAGCGTCTTCTTGATCCGGTCATTTATATTTTCTCCAAGCTGGTGGAGGTGCGGGGAATCGTCAGGCCGGTGATAAACAAATATCTTCATCTCATTACTGAACTGGAAAACGGAGACATGATTATTGGTCAGCATAATCTTACTGGCAAAGAGGTTTCCCCCATCTCCGCAAAGGTAAAAAAAGTCTGGCTCAGTGCCCGACGAAAAGAACCAAAACCGGCTGAGGCGGCCATTCGTGATAAAATGAGAGATCTCATCGGAGATGCCGAACTGATCTGCTATCCCATTGGCAGTTTTTATTCCAGTGTTATCGCCAACCTTCTGCCAAAGGGGGTGGGAGAAGCTGTCAGTAAAAATCCGTGTCCGAAAGTATTTATTCCCAATACAGGAGATGATCCTGAACAATACGGACTTGAATTAACAGAACAGATTGAACAACTGGTGTCATATCTCAGAAAAGATGATCCTGAAAATATCACCATAACTGATGTCCTTAATTTTGTGATGCTTGATAAAAAAAATGGCAGATATTCAGGAAAATTAGATGAGAAAAAAATTCGGCAGATGGGAGTGGAAATCATTGACTGTCCTCTGATAAGCCTGAAAAGCGCTCCTTATATTGACGAAAAACACCTTATTCCTATTATGTTATCTCTGGCATAAATTATTGGGGGGTTAGGTGTCAGGTGTTATCGGAACTTAGCGGCTTTTTTTCTTAACAATTAAGACCTGCCTCTGCCATTTTCCTGATGATAACGGATTTAGGGGAATCTGGCAAAGCCCCGTGAGGGTGTCATATTTGTAGCAAATCATGTTACAAACATGCCGCCCTTACAGGGCTTGATCGGCCCTTTCCTAACTCCGTTATAATCAGCCATTTTCTTAGCCAGCACTTTGTCACCTTCTGCTTAACACCTAACACTTAACACTAACACCTAACACCTAACACCTAACACCTGATACTTAAACATCTGATGAATTCCATACGCATTGAAACCATAAAAAGATTGCTGAGACGGGATGCCCTTACCCATCTTCGTAAAATTGTGAACAAAACACATGCCGCGGATATTTCTGTAATTTTCCCCTTCTTATCTCTGTCCAACCAGCACAAACTTTTTGATATGATAGCAGATACGCAGCAAAAGGGAATCCTTTTCAGCGAACTGGGCGAGGATACGTTTCTGAATTTTATCGAAGCGTTAGAACTTGATGAGATTGCAGAAATTCTGGAAACCATGCCCGCAGATGATGTGGCGGATCTGATCGGCAGGCTGCCTCATGAAAAATCCTCGGCCATTCTTGAGAAGATGAAAAAAGAAGAGTCCGAGGAGGTTGAAGGGCTTCTCCATTATAGCGATGACACGGCCGGCGGCATCATGGTTCCTGATTTTATCGCTTTAAAAGAAGATACCACGGCCAAAGACGCAATCGGATCTTTACAAAAAGAATATCTGAATGTGGAGATGCCCTTTTATCTTTATGTGACCAATGAACATGGCAAACTGTTGGGAGTCTGTTCACTGAGGCAACTGGTAGTGGTTCCGCCGGATACGCCCCTGAAAGCCTTTATGTCAGCAGATGTATTTGCTGTTCAGACTTATACGGATCAGGAGGAAGTCGCGAAAATAGTGGCCCGCTATGATATTCTGGCGGTGCCGGTTGTGGATGACACAAACAAACTGGTGGGAATCGTGACGGTGGATGACGTGATTGACATTTTCAGAAAAGAGGCCACAGAGGATTTTCTGAAAATGGCAGGGGTCGGGGCAGAATTTGTTGAAACCAAATCGGTCTTAAAGAGCATGAAAATTCGCCTGCCGTGGCTGTTTGCCAGTTGTCTCGGGGGCATTTTTGCTTTTTTTATTATTGGTCGGTTTGAGGAGAGTCTGAGCAAATTTACATATCTGGCGGCATTTATCCCCGTGATCATGGGAATGGGAGGAAATATTGGTACGCAGTCTTCCACCATTGTGGTACGGGGACTTGCCACGGGCCTGCTGAATATAAAGGAAATCTGGTCCGTTGTCCTGAAAGAACTTGCTGTGGGATTTATGCTGGGGCTGGTTTACGGATCACTCATTGCCCTGGTTGCACAGGTTCAGTACACACTGCCCGCGGTGGGCATATCTGTGGGCCTTTCTGTGATATGTTCCATGTCTGTAGCCGCACTGGTCGGTTCCCTGGTTCCCATGATATTCGCAAGAATAAATATTGATCCTGCGGTTGCCACAGGGCCTTTTGTGACCACATCTGTTGACATCATCAGCGTATTTTTCTATTTTCAGATTGCCACAATCCTCTTGGGAATATAAATTTTCACGGGGTGTTAAGATTTAAAACAATTTTTCAAATTGTTTTTCGGACAATTTTTTCAAATTGTCCGACATGATTTCTTTTTATCATCGCCAATTATGCTACAAATATGCCGTCTCTAGGGGACGTTTCAAACATGCACTTTACATTCATGGTGGGACAGAATCCTGTCCCACATTTTTAAGCCTAAAAAAGCCCTCTTTCCATAAAACGTTTCCAGATTTCACCGAAGGCTTGCTCCAAAATTGATTGGCGCTCACTTCGCATCCATGTCCAGGAAGGCATCCCGTGAGGAAGCCGGGCCGGAGCATCCTGCACATCAAAAGTGAATGCAAAATACGCATCCCGGGGCCGTGGTCCCAGGGTGTCCTTCACAGACATAATAGGACCGCCCGCAATATCAAGCAGGCTGACATTGGGCAGATAATGAGCCGGAAAAACGCTCTTTTCCCGGAACGTTGCTTCCAATGCAGGGACTTTGGACTCTGGAAAGCGGACAGTCGCATGAATGCTATCGGCCTCCGAGCCGTGTCCGGGTATGTCCATTTTTCCTGCCAGATGTTCATGGACAAAGGCTTTTAATTCATATGCTTCCGGAATCGCAATAGTAAAAAGATAGGTTCCTCCCGCGACAAACGCCCCCTCATAAATATCTTCATTAATATCTGTAATCCGGCCGGCGATTGGCGCACGGATTTCCAACTGGGCAATGGCTTCTTCAAGCTTGTCCGAGGCAGCCATCAGGCGTTTTTCTTCTGCCATGAGCCAGTTTCGATATGCCCCTTCCTCGCCGCCGCTTCCAAGTGCGTCAATGCGGGTCCGAACAACATCAAGGTCAAAGCGAACATTCTGAGCGTCGTATTCCAGGGAATCGCTGCTGATACGGGTAAGCAAATCACCTTCCGTAACTGTGACACCTACGGGGGGCAGCGGCGTTGTCAACTGACCGGGACTGGCAGCTTCAATCTTCGTGGTTCCTTTAAGCAGCAACAGGCATGGCAGACGCTTGAACCGGGGCAGCGGCACGGTCACCAGGGCGCACAACAGCATGAAGCTGATGACGGTCAGGGCCAGACGGCGTTTTGATCCTATGAGTTTGCGGTTTTTGATAATGCCGTCTGTCTCCATGAGCAGGGGACGAATAATGAACATCCAGAATTCCATGGCAAGCACCACCAGCCCCATAATCGGGAAAAACAGGTAATACACAGCCACGGCAATGGAAAACGCTATAAAGATGCGGTACAGGACAGCAAGAAAACCATAAACGATCATGGTCCGGGCATGAGGATGAATCTCCGGGGCAGCGCCTTTCCAGTCAAAAAGCAGCCGCCGCACCGCATACCGCAACATGGCAAATGCCCGGGGACGAAGATTGTCAATTCCCCATACATCCATAAGCACATAATAGCCGTCAAAGCGCATGAACGGGTTCAGATTGATGAAAACCGATGAAACAATTGACGTGCCTGAAAGGAAGAACATCAGGCTCCGGGGAATACCATCCGGTAAAAGAGACCACAGCAAAAGGGCAATGCCTGCCACGGCCAGTTCAAAAAGAATCCCCGCAAGACTCACCCTTATGCGGAGGCGGCGGTCCGGGATTTTCCAAATATCCGTAGTATCCGTGTAAAGCAGGGGCCAGAACACGATGAATAATATGCCCATGCTCCGGACATGGAGGTCTTTTCCCAATGTCTTGGTGGCATAAGCATGGGCAAACTCATGGCCTGTTTTGAGCAGGGCCAGGCACAGAAAAAAGGCAATGCTTCCCTGGGGCGTGAAAAGATAGCTCACTGTGCTGAAATAAAGTTCAATTTCCTGAAGAGTCTGAACCAGCCCTGTCAGACCGGCGATAATATAAAACCAGCAGAGAAAAGGCGACCAGAGCCATGACACATAAGGCAGTGTCCGGTTCAGAAACGCATCCGGTCTCAGAAGCGGGATCCGGAAAGAAACAGAACCCCGGAGTATTTTGGAGACAATGTTTAATGCCCCGGTCTTTTCAGATGACGGTGAGTTTGCCTGCGTTTCCCGCTGAATAACCTCCTCTTTTGGCAGGATTGCCAGCCCTTCTTTTTGCAGCATGGTAATAAAACCTGCAATTTCTTCGGGAGAAGGACGCAAGGGGGTTGTGGTGTAAAGACTGGCCGCAGCAGCATCAGGGTTGGGTTCTGTCACCAGGCGGTAAAGCAATTCGCCTTCAGCATAACCAAGTCGGAAATTGTTCCCCCGCACAGGGTCTTCAAGAACCCATGAACGCTGTCCGTCAGGATCTATGGGCCCGGGATGAAGAATGACGTCAGGGCGAAGACCGAGCCATGGGGATTCCAGAATAGCTTGTATGGTGTTTTTTTTTTCAGGTGAAGCCATGAATGTTAAAGAGGTGTTAGGTGTTAGGTGTTAAGTGTTAAGTGTTAGGTGTTAAGTGTTAGGTGTTAAGTGTTAGGTGTTAAGTGTTAGGTTTTAGGTGTTAGGTGTTAGGTGTTAGGGGGTACTCTGAAACTGGTGTGTTTTATTGTGATTCATCTACATGGATTAGTGATAAGCAAAGGATTTTTTCTCGTTCCCAGGCTCTGCCTGGGAACGCATACCGGAGGCTCTGCCTCCCATTCACACCGGCGGCACAATCGAAACCAGACATTCCCCGCCCGCATAATAGCGATAACTGGAATATCGCCAATGCGCGGGACTGTCCACATATCCACGTCTCACCGGATTATGATGGACATATTCCATTTTTTGTACCAGCGTCTTTTCATTCAGGATGGCCTTAGGATGAAACCCCTCCTGCCATACCTGATACTTCTGGTTATCCTTGTGGCGTTTCTTAAAAAAACTGAGCTGTCCGAGAAAAAATTTCGGCCCGTTCGCTTTTAAATAATCAACAATGCTTCTGGCCGTAAAAGATTTCATTTTTCTGATCTCATCTGAAAATTCGGGAGATGAGCCAATCAGATGAAGATGATTCTCCATCAGGATATACGCATGAATCTTCATCCAGCTGATTATCATGTAAGAATTGCAGGGAGTCGAGAACGATCTTCGCAAGCTCCGGGACAGCGAATATCGGAAGCCAGTTCACTATGGCAGTGCTGGCAAAGTATGTTCTGATGCCCGGGGCTGTTTTGTATCGGCTTCGGCCCATGAGGGATTTCCTTCACACGGGAGGCAGAGCCTCCGGTATGCGTTCCCAGGCAGAGCCTGGGAACGAGTGAAGTTTGTTCTGATGCCCGGGGCTGCTTTGTGTCGGCTTCGGCCCATGAGGGATTTCCTTCACACGGGAGGCAGAGCCTCCGGTATGCGTTCCCAGGCAGAGCCTGGGAACGAGTGAATTATTTGCTGGCTTTTCTTAAAGACAAAATCAGATTGGTCAGCCCTTCATGGTTGTCAACGGAATTTCCCCCGGGTTGCGATGCCTGCTTTTCTGTGTTGGGCGACAGTTCTTTTGCCGGAGCAACTTGTTCAAACTGTGCAAGATGATCATTTTTGAGCAATGCGTCTTTTTCATCAGAGACCTTTTCCCAGTTTGCTGCTCTGTAATTACTTATTTCAGGCTCCGGCGCACGGCTTTCAAGGTTTCCTGAGAGATTTTCTTCACGGATGACCGGTGGTGTGCTTTCATTGCCCAGGGTTCCGTAATTGTCGGTTTCAGGGGCCGGTGTCCAGTCTCCGCTTTCGGGAATGTCAGCATATCCGTCCTCTTCACAGGGGACCACATTCCCCAGCATGGGCCACGCATCACTGCCCCAGGTGGCCGGAACGTCAAGATTCTCTCTGCCGCCGAAAAAGCTGTATTTCAACTCACCGGGGGCTGCGTTGAATTCTCCGTCCGAGCCTTGGACAAAATTCGCTTCGTCACTGAGAATCTGGGCATAAGGTGCGTCTTCTGTTCCGCCAAAGAAGGCATATCCCATATCGCCTGCTATTCCGTTGAGTCCTTCATCATTCGCCTCCCGGAGGAAATGTTTTTCAGGCACAGAAGAGTAAAGGTCCTGTTCCTCACCCAGAAGCGGAGCATCCCATCCGAATTCCTCTTCCAGCCATTGCCAGGTGATATTACAGAGCCGGGATTCGGGATCCAGAGCAGGTGCAAAACGGCATCCGAGGCGCAGGGATTCTTCAAGGGTGCAGCACCGATAAAGTTCATCATCTCCGCAGGGATGATCCAGAGACTTTGAGGCGGAAGGAATAAGATACAGACCTGTGGGCTGTACCTCACCGCGCTCATAGGGAAAACCAAGTCCCCAGTATCCTCTGTCTCCCATGTCGGGCCTCAGGATGGGTTCCAGCGGTCCCTCAGGCTCCGGTCCGGGGGGAGGCTCAGGTACATGGGGATGAGGAATGCCAACGATGATGCGAACCGTGTCTGTATCGGTCAGCGGCCCTCCCTCACCAGTATGTCCCAGGTCATTTGTCACTATTTTCAGTTCAGCTTCACCGGTCCAGCCCGGGAGCGGCGTGTATGTCAGTCCCCTCAGTTGAGCGTTAATATCAGGAATGGTGCCAGTGAGCGTGATCTCTCCTGTTCCGTCGTCTGTACGTTCACCGCCTGGCAGCGAAAGGGTCCCCTGGTCAACGCTAAGGGTCACCTGAACATCATCATCCACCCGGTTGTCATTTTCATCATAATGAAATGCGTCAATATCACTGACGAAAATCCGGTTGTCCCGCGCTTCGCTGAAGTTCAACGGCGTATCTATGGACGTGGATTGCAGACCCGGCACATGGTTCACCGGCGGGTCATTCACAGCAATAACCTTAACCCAGCATGTTGCCGTATCGCTGCTGTCTCCTTCAGCGTCCACGGCTACGAAATCAATGACACGTTCCGCCTGATTAGGGTTCTCAGATGTGTTTTCAAAGGTGATTTTTTGCAGAACATTTGTATAGTTGTCATCCGTATCTCTGCCAGTCAGTGTCAGAGTCCCGTTAGCTCCGTCATAACTCGCGGTAATATTTGTACCTGTGGTATCAACTGCCAGCACATCACCGTCTTTTAAATTGGTAATTGTCACTGTAAGCGAGTCAATGTGAGTCCCATCCGGATTCTCTATTATCGCATCAGCATCCGCAAGTTTTACAGGATCATCACCTTCCCTGAAAGTTGCATCAAAGTCATACCCGTCTCTTCCGGGTTTACCTCCCGGACCATCCCCCCCGTCATCGTCATCATCAAGATCCACTATGGGTCTGACAGGGATAACATTAATCGTCATCGTGGCCGCGGCGTCGGCTATTCCGTCGTTCACATTTACAATCAGTGTGTAATCGTCTGTTGTGTCGTGATCTTCCGGATATGCCCCCCCTGCCACGGTAATCTGGCCGGTGACAGGATCTATGTCAAACAATCCCTCACCGGTTCCGCCGGTTATCGTATAAGTCAGATCATCGGGACCGTCCTCGTCAGTAGCCTCTACCGGTCCCGGTTCCAGTTCCGTGCCGGCCGGACTGCCCTCGTCAACCGTGAAAGGCTGAGGCTCAATAACCGGCGGCTCATTCGGAAGGATGACCAGGATATCAAAGGTCAGCGAGTCGGACAGGCGAGGCTGTCCGGGTTCTTTGTCCCCGTCATCATACACCGTGATCTTGACATCCTTCCACAGTCCCACATGGCCTCCGTCATCAATCATGGCGCTGTCCGTGGGAGTGCCGGACAGCGTCCCGGTCACTTCGTCAAATGTTGCCCAGTCAGGCTTGTTCTGGATGCTGTAAGTCAGTTCTTCCCAACCTGTGGGCATCTGCCAGTAATCATCTATGTCAACGGCCGAGGGAACAAACTCATAGTCGGTTCCGAGACGCACTTTGTCCCGGGGCACGCTGGCGATCACAGGTGCGTCATTAACATCCTCGACATAAATATTGAACGGCAGGGTGGCGCTCAGACCGCCGCTGTCCGTCACCGTGATCTCCACATTGGCGTAATACCCGACATCCTCATTTTTCGGCGTGCCGGTCAGTCTGCCGGTTGCCGGGTCAAATGTAGCGTCCGCTGTCCAGGATGGCTGATTCGAGATGCTGAAAACAAGTTCATCCCCATCCGGATCATAAGCTGTGGGCTGAAAAACGTAATCCCCGCCCTGTTTTACGACTGTGGGGGGATCCCCCTCAATCACAGGGGCGTTGTTCAGGGGTTCGACCGTGAGATCAAATGTGAGCGACTTTTCTTCCCAGCTACTGTCCCTGACCGTGATGACGATATCCTCATATGTGTAAGGCAGGTCTTTAACATCAATCCCCTCCTGATCAAGGGCTTCCCGGCTGGGTACGCCGGACAATGTTCCGGTCGTCTCGTCAAATGTCGTCCAGGGCGGCTTATTTTCAATGCTGTAGATAAGCTCATCATCATCCCAAAGGAGGTCCGGATCATCGGACGTGGGAGTGAACGTGTAAGATTTTCCTTCCTGCACGCTCTGTGCGGAGGTTCCGCTGATGGTTGGCGGATCATTGACATTGTCAACAACAAGATTGAATGTCAGTGCGTCACTCAGTCCGTCACTGTCTGTCACGGCAATCGTTATATTATTATAGAATCCCACATCCTCGTTTGTCGGTGTTCCGGATAATGTTCCGTCCTTCTCAAACGTCATCCACGGCGGCTGGCTTGAAATACTGAACGTAAGATCCGTATCGCCGTCCGGGTCAGTTGCCGTAGGCGTAAACGTGTAAAATTCCCCCTGATCCACAGAGAGGTCCGGTGTACCCATAATCACCGGTGCCTCACTCTCTTTCACAACAGTCAATGTAAAAGGATCAAGGTCGCTTTTCTCGCCGCTGCTGTCTGTCACTGTGATCACAATATCCGAATAATCCCCCACATCATCCTTTCCCGGCGTGCCGGACAGCTTTCCGGTTGCCGGATCAAAAGTTGCCCACGCAGGTTTGTTGGTAATGCTGAAACTGACTGTATCACCATAAGGCAGATCCGGATCGCTTGATGTGGGCCTGAAACTGTAAAGCTTATCTGCCAGAACCTTCCCCGAAGACAGCCCGCTGATGGTCGGCGGGTCATTGACATTGACAACAGTGAGATTAAACGGATCCAATGAATCGCTGAATCCCTCGCTGTCTGTCACAGTAATGACGATGTCTGTAGTGATTCCCACATCATCATTTCCGGGAGTTCCTTTTAATTCACCAGTTTCAGGGTTAAACGTCGTCCATGTCGGCTGATTCGATATGCTGAAAGTAAGCGGGTCATCATCCGGGTCACTGGCTATGGGCGTAAAACTGTAATCGCCGTCCTGATTTACGCTGGTCAGCGGATTTCCCACAATGGTCGGCTCGAGGTTTAATCTCTCCACTGTGATATCAAACGGATCCAGCGATGCGCTTAATCCCTTGGAGTCTGTCGCTGTGATTGTGATTTCTGTGGTGGTTCCAATATCATCCCGAACCGGGGTCCCGTACAATTCACCAGTTTGTGCATTAAAATTCGCCCATTCAGGTTTGTTTTCAATACTGAAAGTCGGCGGAGCATCCCCGTGAATCAGATCCGGGTCATCTGTATTGGGGGTGAAACTGTAGGGTTTGCCCTGTTGTACGCTGTCCGAGGGCGTGCCGCCGATGGTCGGGGCATCATTCACATTTACCACCGTAAGATTGAACGGATCCAGGGAGTCACTTAATCCGTTATTATCTGTCACAGTAATCACGATTCCTTCATTGACTCCGACGTCATCATTTTCCGGTGTGCCGCTCAGTCTGCCGGTCTGGGGATCAAAATCGGCCCAAGGCGGCTGATAAGAAATACTGTAAGTGAGCGTGTCACCGTCGGGGTCGCTGGCTGTCGGCTTAAAATCATAGAACCCGTTCTGATTCACGCTCGTATCCGGTGTTCCGCTAATGACTGGCTCCCGATTCAGTTTTTCAACAGTAATGTTAAATGCGGGCAGCGACGCATTCAGACCTGCCTTATCTGTCACCGTAATCACGATACCTGTGGTGGTTCCGACATCTTCTCTCCCGGGTGTGCCGGACAACGTTCCGGTCTCCGGGTCAAAATTCGCCCAGTCAGGCTTGTTGGCAATACTGTAAGTATGGGTGTCCGCACCGGTGTGAAGCAAATCCGGATCGTCAAGTATGGGGGTGAAAGTGTAAGATTTTCCCTCCTGCACAGTTTCTGTGGGTCTGCCGCTGATGGTGGGCGGATCATTCAGGTTGTCAACCACAAGATCAAACGGGTCCAGTGATGTGCTCAGTCCTGTGCTGTCTGTCACCATAATCTTGATGTTACGATATATGCCCACATTTTCATTATCAGGGGTCCCTGTCAGTTCTCCCGTGGCAGGGTCAAATTCTGTCCATGAGGGCTGGTTTGAAATGCTGAAGTCAAAGGAATCGCCGTCCGGGTCACTGGCTGTCGGCTTAAAACTGTAAAAGGTTCCCTGAATGGTTTCGCCTGAGGGCTGACCGCTGATTGTGGGCGCACTGTCGAGTGAATCCGAATACGAAGCAAGTGCCTCAGCATCCAACGGCGGCGATAATGTTTTATCAGCGTTTTCAGAAGCAGCTTCCAGGTCCCAGTCTCCGCCTGCCCCTGTTGCGTCATCCGAGCCAAAAACATCAGCCCCGGTGATATCTGCCAGACGGTTCAGAAGTTCCTGCCCCGCGTCATTTGCCACGTTGCAGCCAAAAAGATAAATCCGGCCCTGATCCGACAAAACAGCGTCAAGGGCTTCCCAGGCTTCCGCTGTTTCATCCAGATTTTCCTGGGTAATCACGTCATTTCCCAGACGAAAAATTCCCTCTCCGCCATGAGACAGAATGGACAGAGATTCCACAGGCCGGCCCAGTTCCTCTGAGATCGCCTTTACTCTCTCCATCACATTTTCTGCCGAGTCATTTTCAGCATCATAAACAATGACATGCGCATCCGGTGTTGCCGCATCTGTCAATGCCTGATGATCGGGGAGGTTGTCAGCAATAAGAACAATCTCAATGGATTCTGTCTCAGGCTCCGCGGCAGCATCATCCGTGAGAAGGGCTGCAACATCAGCGATATGATCCGTATCACCAGTATGCTCCGGCACAAAAGAAGATTCCTTCCCAGCGATTACAGCCTCATGGGCGGCAAACGCATGCTCCACAGCGTCGCCCACAGCAGCACCGTCAAGGACAATTCTGTTTTCCAGTTTGATTAAATTCAACATAACGATTTCCTCCCTCCTAATAATTTAATGTTTAGTGTTTAGTGTTTAGTGTCTGCCAAAAGCTAAACACTAAACATCAGGCGCACAAAATTTGCTACAAATATGCCGTCCCTACGGGACTTTTGCCGAAACGGCCCCCGCCCGTGACGGAAAAAGCCGGATTTCTCCGCCGTTCGCAGAAAGAAAGATATATAAAAAACTTTTGCTCAGGTACTTATGATCATCATTCACAATCTGATTCAGCTCCGGCTGATTTCCTGATAAAACAGCGGTGTCTGTGTCTTTATCGCATAAGAACCGAAAAGGCATTCTCCGACCACATTTGCCCTTCAAAACCTTTTTTCATTTCAGACCGTTGCCGTATGCATCACTGACAATTCAACTTCATAAGGCAGGCTTATCAGCACAAACCATTCGGCAGGATAAAGATAATCTTCCCCGCTCTCATCTGTGACACGCAGGTCTCCGTCCTGTTCCGCATCCGCGTCCGGGAGGATGCGGTAAATTTTGTGTAACTCCAAAGAGGCCGGATACTCGTCATTGTTTATACATACGACAAATCTGTTCTTTGTCTGTTCCATGAGTTCAGTCCAAGTATCTCTTACGTTTGATTTCTTTTTTGCCTATGCCGTGGGCTTCGTACCAGTGCAGTTCGGCTTTGCGTATCTTCCCGTTTCTCAGTCTGACCAATGCGACACCCTTCAGCTTGCGCCATTTTCCCTGTCCGTACTGTTTTTCAAGCCGACTGAGATCATGTATGGCTTTTCCGGATGCCATCAGCTCAATCTGCTCTGTTTTTCCGATTATTTCAAAACTCATTTAAATCCTTCGGTACGGACAATCTTCATTTTTTCAAGTATCAAATAATTCGGTTTTACCAGAAGATATTTCATACTCTGCTTGGTCTTCGGCTTTTTTCCAATCAAAATTCATAAAATACTGAAGAAACTTCAGGGCATAATCAATCAGGTCCGCAACAGCTTCTTCGACACTCTGTTTTTATGCGGGACGGGGTTTGCAACCCCGTCTCAAATGTTTCATTCAATTAAGAGCCCACTTCCGCCGTCCGCTTCAATCAATTGTTCAGGGATTCTTTAACACTTTATCATGCGGACCGATACGGCGCAACATATAAAAGTCATCATGTATTTCAAATGTAAACCTGTAAAACATATCAATACTTGCTTCCCATCTGTTTTTATGACCTTCCATCTTTTTGACTCTGAGAGAAGGATGTCTGATATTTTCCATGAACAATTCAAATTTTTTTACGAATTTTTCCTGAACAGATTTGGGAAGATGCTTAAAATCTTTTTTGAATCCTTCAGTACGGACAATCTTCATTTTTTCAAATCAGCGATAAAGTCTTCAGCCATGTCAAATGATTCAGTTTTACCAAAAGATATTTCATGGTCTGCTTCATGTTCGGCTTTTTTCCAATCAAAATTCGTAAAATACTGAGGAAACTTCAGAGCATAATCAATCAGGTCCACAACAGCTTCTTCAATACTCTGTTTCTGCCTGAGTTGTTTATGTTTATCAATTTCTTCCAGCATGTCATCTGATAAACTGATTTTCAGCACACACGTTCCCATGGTCTTTCACCATTGCTTTATTATCTTAGCGTGTTATCAGGGTAGCCAGTTTACCTGCCACTGATTTGGCAGGACGGGGTTTGCAACCCCGTCAACATCCGGAGTGCCAAACTTGCAGTTTGGCAAAACTTCGCAATGTCAGGAATATTGCCAAACTGCAAGTTTGGCACTCCGGAGTTGGTGGCGCGTCAAAACTGCATCCGCGGGATTGACGGATTAAACTTTTCTTTAACTGAGTTAATCATTTAAGGAAAATAACGATAAAAATCCCGCCGATTTAAAGCCCGCACCATCTCAATCATGTCTCCGTGAACTTCCAGTCCTGATAGTCCCCTATTCTTATACGATATCGTTTTGAATATCCCCTCATTGCTTTGATGTCAGATAGTTCTCTCAGTGTCCTGAGGCTTGGCAGAGTCGTAAAAGCCAACTCAACTATTTCATCGTAAACAGGCTGTTTTTTTCAACTTTTTAACATCTCTTAAAAATGCCTTACGATAATAAATTTTCAATATGATTATTCCTCTAAGTATTTCAGGGATTCATCACGGTTCAGCAGAGGGGTCCTTTGCCCTTCATCCATAGCTTTGCCCAGGCAGTAATCTTCCACTGATTCTGATAATTCATCTGTCGAAGCGTCTTTTTTGGGAAGAATTTTATTCCAAAGCTCAATGGGAATCAGAACAGCCCTTGGTTGTCCATCTTTTTTCATCAGATATTCAACTTCAAACATAATAAAATTTATAATTATAATTAATTAAAAATTTAAAGTTGGGAACATTGCCAAACTGTAAGTTTGGCACTCCGGAGTTACTGGCAAATCAAAACTGAATCCGCCGGATTTGGCAAATAATCCGGCGGAAAGTTTCTGATCTGCTGATATTATCTTACCAATGCGGACTCTGAGGCGGAATAATCCAGTATTCCATGCCTTTTCTCCTGAGCTCATTCGCCATATTTCTGGCATCTGCCTGTGTCAGTCCTTTGAAACGGACCCTGTTAACCAGGCCGAATCGTGGCAGTTGCTTGGTCTCAATATCAGTGTCTCTGGGGTCCATAAGGCGCAAATCCGCATTCTTAATCTGGGCGATTCTTTTGGCTGCCCCGGCCGGTTTGGTAAATGCCCCGATTTGCAGTTTCCACAAAAACTTGTCCGAAGCATCCCCTGCCCATCCCGGAGACGGCGCTGATCTTGACCCTCTGGAAAGTCCGGCATCCGGCGGGGGGGCAATATTTTTCCCCCAAGTATCCAAATCCCCTCCGTTACCCAGGCCGGCCCCCATGTCAGTGGCCAGACCAGCCCCGACACCGGCTCCGGGTCCCGTGGCATAAGAATCATCTTCACCGCTATATTGGACAAATCGGCTCCGATCTGCCCCGCATATGGGGCATCTTTCAGGCGGTCTCGGGCCAGTATGGATATAACCGCATTCCGTACATTTCCATCGTTTCAAAGGTTCGGCCGGCAAAACCCCGCCGGTTCCCCCCAGAATACTCGCGTCACAGTCCAGAGGATCAACACCGATACTGACACATAAGCGTTTGTGTGCCACCAACATATCCACAACCGCCTCATCCCGGCGGAGTTTGGACGCCATTTGTTCAAGATGCCGCTGGGTGACATCCAGCTGGGTCAGGCCCCTCCCGCCATAACGGACTTTTTCTTTGGCCATATCCAAAAGATTGTCAGCCAGAATATAGGCTTCTTCAAGCAATCTGAAACGGTCAATCTTGATAGCATAATCCAACAGCGCAATATGTACCTGGGTGATCACACCCACGGTCAGCATGAGACGCTGGGCCTTGGCCATCTCCACCGCTTTTTCAGTACCTTTCATATTAATGTACGCGGCAGGAAGATTGAGCAGGTCCCAGCCTACGCCGGCTCCCACGGAATTCCATGTCTTGGAAAGAAGAAGCCGGTTTGCATCATAATGTGTGCCTGCGAAAAAATTCACACCCGGAAAAAGTTTCAGAAAGGCATTCTTAGCCTCCTGCTTCTGAATCCGAACCTGCATGTCGCTCGCAAACAAATCCGGACGGTTCACCAGGGCAAATTCCTCCAGTCTGTCAATATCAAGTTCTTTGACATGGGGAAGTGCGGCTATGATCGGTTTGATAGGCGGACGATAAAGGGTGAATTCCACATTCTGGTTAATCCCCATCAGCTCGGCCAGTTTCAGGCGCGCTTTGGACAGATCCGCCTGAAGCTTCCGTATGGTGATTTCCAGCTCCTTGAGCCGCATATCCGCTTCGGTGGCGTCCATGGCATCCATGGCCCTCATTTTTACAGCATCCGCTATGTTTTCCCTTACGCCCTTGAGTTTTCTTATAACAGTATGCACATAATCCAGGGCATCCTCAACAGCAGCCGCCTGCCAGTATGCCTCGGTAATATCCAGCGCGAGAAACTGTGCCTGACGATGGCGGCGTTCTTTCAGAAGCCGTTCCTGCATCTGGGACTGACCCGAACGAACATATGCCATGGCCGTGTCCAGCACATTCCATGTGAGGGACAGATTGGCTTTTCCGCTGTCCTTGAGTTCGGACACGGTGTAATCTTCTACATCCCGATCCTCTTTCCAGTTGTAAACATCGCTTTTTCTGAGCTTATCTTTATATTCATACCTGCCATCAATGACTAACCCGGGCAGCATTTTAAGTTTATGCGCCAGAGTTTCCTTGCTTGCAATCTCCCGGTTAAAATCTGCCACTCTGAGGGCAAGATTGTTCTGCAATCCGTACCGGATCGCATCCTCCAGCGTCAACGGTTGTGTAAGATCAACGCTCATGGGAGGCTTAATCAGTTCCACATCCCTTCTGGCATTTTGTTCCCGGCTCCGTATAATTTCATTTTCAGTGGGCATTGTGGCACAACTGCCCATTATCAGAATAACACACAGGAGCAAAAAGAATTTTCCCAGTTTCCCCCACCGATGGGAAATGGTTTCAAACCGTTTCCCGCGTGATGCTTTTCCATCTTTTTTCTTAACCATAAAAACACTCCGTTCTCCAGGCTGACATTTTTGTTTTCAGAAAAATACGAATCACCTACTTCACCATCTGACCCAACGTTAATTATTTACTATGTTATTATTACAGATATTATTGGAAAAAATCCTTTTTTGTCGCACGAAGAGATTTTCCCCTGCGTGATTTCTATTTCCGATAATGCCTGATATATAATACGACCATGACAAAAATTTTCGGCATGGAAACCTGAAAGGTTTTCAAAATTTCGCATATCCTTAAATTTGGCAATAAAAGACACCTGCCCCGGTAGTTAATTATTCAAAAACCCTTTCCTTGTCAAGTTATTTCACGCTCATTTCTGAATAATGACCATGATATGGCTGTGACAATGAAGGATAAAAGTTTTGTAATTTTTTTTTATTTAATATTTGAGACCTGTTTCTTTGACCACAATATATTTTGCTGATTATAATAGTTTTAGGGGAGGGCGGACCAGGGTCTGTAAGTGCGGCATCGTGTAGCAGCTAATACAAAGATGCCGCCCCCGGGGCTTGGCCGCAATGCCGCCGACTCAGGCACTTCGGAACGGCTCCGGAGTGCAAAAATTTTATTTTTGCGCCTGCGAAAAAACATTTTTCGCACTCCGGATAATATACTGCACACTGTCACCTGGCCGCAATGCCGCCGACTCAGGCACTTCGGAACGGCTCCGGAGTGCAAAAATTTTATTTTTGCGCCTGCGAAAAAACATTTTTCGCACTCCGGATAATATACTGCACACTGTCACCTGGCCGCAATGCCGCCGACCCGGGCTCTTCCTAATGGCTCCGGAGTGCAAAAATTTTATTTTTGCGCCTGCGAAAAAACATTTTTCGCACTCCGGATAATATACTGCGCACTGTCACCTGGCCGCAATGCCGCCGACCCGGGATATTCCTAATGGCTCCGGAGTGCAAAAATTTTATTTTTGCGCCTGCGAAAAAACATTTTTCGCACTCCGGATAATATACTGCACACTGTCACCTGGCCGCAATGCCGCCGACCCGGGATCTTCCTAATGGCTCCGGAGTGCAAAAATTTTATTTTTGCGCCTGCGAAAAAACATTTTTCGCACTCCGGATAATATACTGCGCACTGTCACCTGGCCGCAATGCCGCCGACCCGGGATATTCCTAATGGCTCCGGAGTGCAAAAATTTTATTTTTGCGCCTGCGAAAAAACATTTTTCGCACTCCGGATAATATACTGCACACTGTCACCTGGCCGCAATGCCGCCGACCCGGGCTCTTCCTAATGGCTCCGGAGTGCAAAAATTTTATTTTTGCGCCTGCGAAAAAACATTTTTCGCACTCCGGATAATATACTGCACACTGTCACCTGGCCGCAATGCCGCCGACCCGGGCTCTTCCTAATGGCTCCGGAGTGCAAAAATTTTATTTTTGCGCCTGCGAAAAAACATTTTTCGCACTCCGGATAATATACTGCACACTGTCACCTGGCCGCAATGCCGCCGACCCGGGATCTTCCTAATGGCTCCGGAGTGCAAAAATTTTATTTTTGCGCCTGCGAAAAAACATTTTTCGCACTCCGGATAATATACTGCACACTGTCACCTGGCCGCAATGCCGCCGACCCGGGCTCTTCCTAATGGCTCCGGAGTGCAAAAATTTTATTTTTGCGCCTGCGAAAAAACATTTTTCGCACTCCGGATAATATACTGCACACTGTCACCTGGCCGCAATGCCGCCGACCCGGGCTCTTCCTAATGGCTCCGGAGTGCAAAAATTTTATTTTTGCGCCTGCGAAAAAACATTTTTCGCACTCCGGATAATATACTGCGCACTGTCACCTGGCCGCAATGCCGCCGACCCGGGCTCTTCCTAATGGCTCCGGAGTGCAAAAATTTTATTTTTGCGCCTGCGAAAAAACATTTTTCGCACTCCGGATAATATACTGCGCACTGTCACCTGGCCGCAATGCCGCCGACCCGGGCTCTTCCTAATGGCTCCGGAGTGCAAAAATTTTATTTTTGCGCCTGCGAAAAAACATTTTTCGCACTCCGGATAATATACTGCACACTGTCACCTGGCCGCAATGCCGCCGACCCGGGCTCTTCCTAATGGCTCCGGAGTGCAAAAATTTTATTTTTGCGCCTGCGAAAAAGCATTTTTCGCACTCCGGATAATATACTGCACACTGTCACCTGGCCGCAATGCCGCCGACCCGGGCTCTTCCTAATGGCTCCGGAGTGCAAAAATTTTATTTTTGCGCCTGCGAAAAAACATTTTTCGCACTCCGGATAAGACACCAATGCCCCCGACTCAGGCACTCCCGAACGGCTCCGGAGTGCAAAAATTTTATTTTTGCGCCTGCGAAAAAACATTTTTCGCACTCCGGATAAGACACCAATGCCCCCGACTCAGGCACTCCCGAACGGCTCCGGAGTGCAAAAATTTTATTTTTGCGCCTGCGAAAAAACATTTTTCGCACTCCGGATAAGACACCAATGCCCCCGACTCAGGCACTCCCGAACGGCTCCGGAGTGCAAAAATTTTATTTTTGCGCCTGCGAAAAAACATTTTTCGCACTCCGGATAATATACTGCACACTGTCACCTGGCCGCAATGCCGCCGACCCGGGCTCTTCCTAATGGCTCCGGAGTGCAAAAATTTTATTTTTGCGCCTGCGAAAAAACATTTTTCGCACTCCGGATAATATACTGCGCACTGTCACCTGGCCGCAATGCCGCCGACCCGGGCTCTTCCTAATGGCTCCGGAGTGCAAAAATTTTATTTTTGCGCCTGCGAAAAAACATTTTTCGCACTCCGGATAATATACTGCAAACCTGTGACTCCGTTATAATCAGTCGAGTTTTAGTGAATGTGGCTTTTATAATATTATATGCAAAAAAAGTTTGATCACCGAGTATCAACAGATCGAAAAGTTTTCGGGCTGTCACAGGACGGACGGGGGAAGAAACCCGGCTTTTTCCGGCCGGAGAGAGCGCCCCGTCCGGGAAAAAAAGCCGGGTTTCTTTGCCACACCGCGCACGGTCCGGAAATTTTTCGATCTACTGAGTATAATCACCAGATGGAAAAAGCTTTGAACGAGTGTGTATCTGAATGTTCCATTTCTGAATTGTTGTTTTGTATTTTCTGTTGACATTGTGTGTATTTTTTTTTAGTTTGTAACTGAGATATAAATAAAGGCTCGGAAATTAATCCAAGCTAAAAGCAAAAGCAGGCTGAAGCCCTTAATCCGGAACTCATGATCAGCCACAAATTTAACCTGGACAGCGTATAAAAGCGGATGGTACTAACAAGGAGATATGGAAAATGAAAAAAACTGAGGTAACAAAGGTAAAAAGACTGAAGGTCAGCACCGACATCAAAGGGGGAATCACTGTTCCTGAATACGAGGGACCAAGAAGAACGGGGAGAGTGTGCGATATTGTCAACGGAGAAGCTGTCAATTGTCGTAAGCCTTAGTGAAAATATAAATATCACCGTAGGTTAAGTCTGAAGAGCCGGACGCCTGGCTGCCCTTTTCTTTTATTGGTATTCGACAGCGTATCAGATGATTTATTTTCATCGGCTTTGATCTGGTCAGCGTATTCTCTGGCAGTTTCAGAGGAATTAAGAGCGTGACCGGAGACCTCGGAAGTAAGCGCGGGTTCTGGCAAGGTAAGATAAGCGTCATTCGGAACATATAACGATTTAATATTCGGCGAAAGTTTTCTGATATACTGATAAGTAAGCAAATCAGGGTTCTGAGCTAAGGCAACAGCAATTAATTTGAATGCCTCTGCTTCAGCTTTCGCCTGGAGGAGCCGGGCCTTGGCTTCTGCGTCGGCCGTAATGAGAATCGCGTCTGCCTCTGCTTTGGCACGAATTCTGATCTTGTTTGCCTGACCCGCCGCGAGGTTTTCGATTTGTCTTGCCTCATATATCTTTTCTGTCTCCTTTTGCCCTGCCACCTGCTTTTGTTCGACAGAAGCCGCATATTGAGAGGTGAACGCAATATTCCGCACCAAAAAATCTTCCATGATCAGCGAATTGAAGCTCAGAATAATTTTTAACTGTTTGTAAAGTTCTGTTTCCACATCTCCCCGCCTGTCGCTATTTACTTCATCAACTGTGTATTTGGACACGGTAATGCGTATGACCCCTCTTACAGCCGGACGAATAAAATCCCGAATATAGCGATCCTGCCAGTTAATATGGAGCTGTACCACTTTTTCAGGATTAATTCGAAAAATAATTGAAGAATCCAAGATCACTTCCTGACCGTCAGCGGTTCGGGCCGATATTGAATCATCTCCTGGTTTCTCACCCTCCAAAGGCTTGCCTGACATGGTATAAGTTTGCCAGTAAAGCGGGTAAATAATAAGTTCCTCAGCCAGGGGAATAATCCAGCGCAGTCCCGACTGAACCGGACGGGGCCGAATCCCATTTGAGGACACCGCTGAAATCACCACCCCGATACTTTGCGGCTCAATAAAGACCAGGCTGGCGCTGAAAATGCTCAGACTTATCAGCAGACACAGTGGCATTACAATCTTTCTCCATGAAAGCAATGCGTTAAATGCAATTTTGAATCCATGTTTCCGGGCATTACGCGTAAAAAGAATAATTTCAATTGCTGCGAATAAGGACCAGGCCAGGATGGTAATCAGATGAAGGAGACTGTCAAGATTCATATCAGTATATTTTCCCTCTGTTGGTATGATTCCGGGTTTTTTATTTTATTTTTTTACTGTATGGAAAGTTATAAAAACGGGTCTCATCTACATGGATTAGTGATAAGCAGGGATTATGTGCAACCGGAGCGCAATAATCCCTGCTTATCACTAATCCGTGTAGATAGCGACCGGAGCATCCGGAGCATCCGGTTTTTGTTTTCTTCAATTTTCAATTTTCTTTTTTTGTTGTTGCGTCGCGGAGGACCCCGTAGGCTTGACAGATATCTGCGGACTGATTGGTATCTCAAAAGGATTTGAAAAAGGCAAGGTCTTTCCGGAATTCATATCCCGGGGTAATGGTAATATAACAGCAGTTTTGTCAGGCAGCAACATCACTTTGACATCCTGAGGCAGTTCATTGATATGCTGATACGTCAGCAAATCAGGATTCTTGGCTAAAACAGCGGCAAGCAACTTCAGCGCATCTGCTTCGGCTTTTGCCCGGATGACATGGGCCTCGGCTTTTGCCTTGGCTTTGAGAAGAATTGCATCTGCCTCGGCTTTTGCCTGAATGGTGATTTTTTTTGCATGACCCTTTGCCAAATTTTCTATCTGCTTTGCCTCATATTTTTTCTGCTGTTCCCCTTCGAGGGCCACCTGCTTTTGTTCGACTGAGCTTGAATATTCGGATGAAAAAGCAAGATTCCGCAGGAGAAAATTTTTCACTATCAGCCCTCTTTTGCTGAGTGCCCGGCGCAATTTTCCGGAAAGCGTCAGACCCATGTATATTCGGGATTTGCTGTTTACCTCATCTACTGTATATTGAGATACATAGGTTCTGATCACACCTCTGACTGTGGGACGTACCAGTTCCCGTATATAGCGATGCTGCCAGTCAATATGGAACTGAACCACTTTTTCAGAGTCAATCTGAAATATGATGGAACAGTCAAGAATCACCTCCTGTCCGTCAGATGTTCTTGCTCTTATTGAATCATCCCCGAAATGCTGACCTTCGGCTGGCTTGCCGGACATGGTATAAGTCTGACAAAAAACAGGATAAATAGCAGTTCTTTCGGCCAAAGGAAGAATCCAGCGCAGGCCGGGCCGGATCGGCTGGTTCCGAATTCCCTTTGCTGACAGGGCCGAGACCACCACACCAATTTCATGGGGCTGAACAAAGACAAGGCTGGCGCTGAGAAAATTCAACATGATTATCAACACTAGGGCTATCAACAACTGTTGAAATGAAAACAGTTTTCTGATTGCCGCCTTTATCCCGTATTTCCGGGTGTTACGCACTAAAAAGATGATGGTAAGGACTGCAAACAGCAACCAGGCCATCATGGTCATGAATTCAAGTATCTTATCAATAATCATACAAATAACATTCCCTGAGTAAAATTGAGAATTGAGAATTGAGAATTGAAAAGTTTGCGATTTTCAATTCCTGATTTTAATTTTCAGTTTTACGGATGGGCAATCACCAGCAGTGTCTTTGTCCGCCGGAGGACGCAGCCCATGGCCTTGTGAAGATTTTCAGGATCAAGGGCTGCAAAGCTCTCATCAAGGACTATAAAATCCGTTTTTTGGAGGAGGGCGCGCGCAATGTAAAGACGACTCCGCTCACCGTGAGACAGCTGCCACCCGCTTTCTCCGACCGTTTGCTGAAGTCCCGCAGGCATACGGTCAAGCAGATCACCCAGCCCCAGTTCCCGACATATGATCTGAGCCTCTTCAAGTGCCTCGCGTGTCGGGGGCCATCGCCGTCCCATCAGCAGATTAAAGGAAAAGGTTTCCGTGAGTACATGATTTTCATGAAACTGGGGCGCAGCCACCACCCGCTTCCGCCACTCCTGAATCCCTATGGTCTGCCAGTCAACGCCCCGTAACAGGTGAAGACCGGATTCAGGAACCCGCAGACCTGCCAAAAGTGCCGCCAGAGTTGACTTGCCTCCGCCCGAAGGCCCTTCTAATAACAGACAGTCCCCTTTGCAAATTTTCAGACTGCATTTTCGCAGGACAGGCCGGCCATAATCATGGTAACGGAAAGCAATATCCCGGGACAATAAAATTGGGGCGTTGTCATCATCAGTATTTTTATCAAGTTCAGACGGGAGAATGAATGACAGAGATTTGCTGTTCCCGGGGCGGGCTGCTGCCCGGAAAAGAGGCCCGGCCTGGTCCCAGGCTGTCCTCACCCCTACGAGACTCAGCAACCCTCCGACAAAACTGGTCAGCGACTGAGAAGCAAAGATGATTCCGCCCAGGGTCACTGCCAGTTTTGCCTGTGAGTCAGGTGAACTGACGAAGCTATAGGCAATTCCGGCAAGTCCCACAATCAGCCATCCCCGTGAGGCACACGCACTTAATATCATCCCGACCCGGTCCAGCCGTTCTGAAAGTTTCAGATAATGGTTCAATGCCCGGTCTTCTTCGTCATGCCAGCGCCTGTCATCTTCCTGAGCCAGACGAGTCCGGTGTCCCACCATTTTCTCAACCAAATCGTTTGTCATTTCCCGGGACGCCTCGGTCCAGTTCTGATTATGCTGATAGTATCGCCAGCATATCAGGAAGATAACTGTCATCCAGGCCAGAAGTGACAGCGAATGCGGCCATTCCCCGACACCCATTGAAAGGATGATCGCGGCCATAAAAAGCTGAATCACGGAAAGCACAGTGGTAAATCCGCCCTCCAGTGCCATTGATTCCAAAGCTTCGGACTCCATCACCCGCCCCAGAAACTGGCCTGCCCCCTGATGACGAACTTCCTCAGGTTCAAGTCGGAGCGTGCCGTATAACAGACGCTGTTTGAACAGAGTGCCTGCTCCGAGGGATATGATGCTCTGAATCCAAGTTTCCAGAAGATGAAACGGAATAGCAGTGAACAAAATCAGGGCCCAGGCCAGAAGCCATGCCTGATCAAAATAGCCTTGCAACACACCTTTTCCGATGATCCACCATCCCAGAAACATGAGCATCTGCCGGATGCTATGCACTCCGATAAGTATGAACAAATGATGAGGAACGCGTGCCCGACAGATATGAGTCCGAAAACCAGCCCCCGGAGACAGGCGTAACAGCCGGCAGCCGCGGACTCGGGACTCGCTGAGTTGTTCTTTTAAAACAGAGGTTTTTACGCGGGACCGGCGGGGTTCGGGAATACCAGCTTCTATGAGCAACTGATCAATCCACTGCGTCAGAGGCCCTTCCAATTCAGCCGTCAGGGCTTCCCGAATAACTTGGGGGCTAACGGTTCGAACTGATAACTCCGGTGTGATGATGGATATCCCCCGCCATCTGTTTCTCAGAAGGGCTAAAAAACAGGGCGTTTCTCTTCCCGACAGGCGGATCAGGGCAGGTCCGGCATGACGAAGCATCTGCTCAACCTCTGTATAAGGCGATTCCACAGGTTCAGCTTCAATGTCAAAGCGACCCGCGACAAACTCAATCCAGTGTCCCAGTCCCTCTTCATCTGTCTGCTCCAGGTTTTCAGGCGGTGTCGGGGCTTCCATGGGAGCTGACAATAGGCCTGTCTTCCGAATCAGAACTTCAATGGCCTCCCCCACTCTCGAAACAGGCCAGGCAAATGTGTAAAGATCAGAATTGCCTTGTTGAATCATAAAATTATAATTTACATGGTTCCAGAATTAAAATCTCAGCAGAACGAAAACCCATTGAGAATGCCCCTCCCGGGTCGTTTCGAATTGGAAAATCCGAAACATTTACCACGGGGCTGAACGTGTCAGGGAATATTTCTGGTCTGCTGAGATGTTGTATCAGTCCAACTTACAGGTGTCTTTATACTTTTTCAATTTAAGGATAAGATCATTTATTTTTGCAGCAAGCCCCTTAAGCTCATCGCCTTTTCTCAGCTGTATGGATTCGACATCTTCGCCCTGAGCCAGTCTGTCAAGCTTTTGCTCAATATTATAGAGCGGACCTGCGATTTTATGGGTGATGACAATGCAAAAAGCTGTGATCACAAAAGTCAGCGGAAAACCGTAACAGATCAGTCTGAAAAGGATCTGATAATGAATGCGGCTGATTAACGCATATGGAACAAAGTTGTTAATAACAGGCCATATCGTGATATACACGACACATCCGGTCATGAGAGAGGATAGGATGGCAAGAAAAAGGTACTTAATGGTTATCCCAAGCTGCATGTTTTTGTTAATCAGATAATTACGAAATTTTCTTTTCATCAGAATCGCCTCTCTTGTTTAATGACTAAGTTCCGAATAATTTTAAAAAAATTTCGACCTGTTAATTGGCGGACGCTTCTTACGCAGATTTTTTAATTTGCGTGGTGTGCGAAATCTGAATTTGTCTGCGATTCAGACTTGCTATGACCGGACTTCAGATGGCCGTGCGGGCCATAATGGTCCCAATCTCTGTCTTTCCCGATTTCTATGTTCAGGTCATTTTCACATGCGGCCCTCCATTTTTCATATATCTCTGGCAGCCCTTCTGCCAGTATTGTTTTCACATCTTCCTTTCTCAAGCCGGGAATATTTTTTTCTCTTGAAAAATAAACGAGTTTGCGGGATTTCCGAGGTACTTCGTGCATATGCGACATGCCACAAAAAATCGGCGGCTCTTTGGGAAAAACAATATTAGAATTTGGTGAGCCAAAAGGGGGCAGCTCTCTCCAGCCCTGAACCGCAAAATGGGAAAACGGAACTTCCAGCCGATTAAAAAGCTTTTTGATAACTGTTTCAGCACCATGATCTCTTAACGTTTCATACACAAGGATCGTGGTTGGAATTCCTTGTCGGGCCGCCTGTTGTCTGATCATTTCCGTGGTTTTATAAGCCAGGATAAATTTTTCCAATGTTCTGAGGGTTGGCCACCAGGAATACCAGGAAGCCCAAGTTCTCAGGGGAGCGCGACCGATAATTAAAACCTGAAGCTTTTCCGGCGGAAGCCCTGCTTCCAAAAGTACGTTTAACGGGTTGAAACACGCTTCTTCCTCCCAGTAAGGCCCCAGAGTTTCTTTCAGATATATTATCCCCCCTGGCTTTTGCGGTAATGACCAGCATTTGTCGTCTCCCTGCAATTGCCACCTGAGAACATTTTTAAGCTCCTGAAAATGCGACTCGACCCCCACGGATCCGAAAACTCTCAACATAATGGTTGTCCCACTTCTGCAGGGTGATACAGAAAGAATCACTTGCGGAACCTTTTCCGGGGTCCCGATGTTCACTCTGTTTATGATTGCTTGCCGTGAGACGGATTGTTTTCGATATGTTTTTAAAGTATCCTCGTTCATAGTGCCTCTTCTTTTCAGTGAAACATATTTATCTAGTCAGCAGATTGAAAAGCTATGAAAAAAGTTCAGCTTGGATTTGTTAATCCGAACTTAGCAAAAAGGGAAGCTTCTTTTCTCCACGCTTCTGATCGACTACATTACAGGCTGTATCTGTAATTTTTTTTATTTATATAGCCTGCTATGAACCGCATCAATACAACATCTGATGCAATAATGTCAATATTTTTAATAAGGTTGCCATTTTTAATCCGCTGTTTCCGGTTTCAAATCAGCAAACGGGATTTCAACAGATTGTTTTTGTTAAATCAGACAAAATTCATATCCGTTGCAAAGCTGAATCGGAATATGCTTATAAAAAATGTCATTGACTATATCTTTAACATTCGTTAGATAACATAGTATTTTTTTAGGAGTAAGCTGAAACTATTTTATATTACGGAGAATTGCTGGCTTTAAACCAAATCAGATAACAGATTTGGTCTTTCCAAAAAGACGGGAGTTTTTGGTTGCCAGAGGGCGTTGGCAGCCTTTTTTCAAAATCAGATTTCCTGAAATTTTTAACACTGGAACATCAAGGCAAAAGTTCGTTCCCTCCTGTCTGCCTATATTATTTTGATTTTAAATGAAAATATCGCTGAACAAAGGGGAAACGAATTTCCGACTTGCTGTAATAGGAAAGGCAATCCGAAATCTGAAACAAATTCAGACGGTATTAATTTGTTTTTCGGATATTGGTATCCCAGATTTCGGATAGGACCGGACAGGCTCCCTTTTGAGCCAAATTCGTTTGAAAACTGTAATTTACTTTAAGAAAGGAATTGAAAGGAGGCAATGGGCTATGAAATCCGCTGACGGATTAAGGCAGAACATTTTTGTCATGAAATTTTTTAGAAATTTTCTTCTGACCACTGTAATTTTGTCCCTGATGATATGGACGGGTTGTGAATATTTTAAAGGAAAAAGTGAAGGCATACATATTGCAGTGGTGGTTCCCCAGAATACTGTGGCCGGAAAATCCCACATCCAGGGCGTTAAACAGTATGTTGATGAGGTCAATAAAAAAGGAGGTATTAACGGAAAAAAAATCATAGTAGATGTTTTTGATGACCAAAATAGCAGAAAAGCCGCTAAGGAGAAGGCGACTGAAGTTGCGAAAAAGGAGCGTATAGTCGCTGTCATCGGACATAGTTCCAGTTCCAATTCCCTCAGTGCAGGAGGAGTTTATAAAAAATATGAAATTCCCGCAGTCGCGCCGAGTTCCACCAGTGATAAGGTTACCCTGGATAATGACTGGTATTTCAGAACTGTGTTTAACAACAGTTTTCAGGGCCGGTTTCTGGCCTATTATGTAAAAAAAATTCTTGGGCGGAATTCAGTGTGCATTATCCGGGAGGATCCCGAACATAGTTCCGGCATTGCAGAGGTATTTGCAGATGTTGCGAAAGAACTGGGACTCGAAGTAAGATACACAAAAGAGTTCAAGGTGAAAGCCCCTGATCTGGACAAAAATTTGGAACAGATTGTCAACGAGCTGAACAATGAGAAAAATGATAGCGCAATTTTTCTCGGAACACATGCTCCCGAGGGGATCAAACTTTTGAAACTGATAAAGGACGCAGGTATAAAAAATCCTGTGATCGGACCCACTGCCTTTGGTTCACAGGCATTTCAAAGGGGCTTTGAAGCATTCCCAAAGGAAAAAGAAAAACCTGGTTATTATACGAATGGTCTTTACATTGCAGTCCCTCTGATTTTTGACACTGCTAATGAACTGGCCCAGGATTTTAAAAACGCCTATCAGAAGAAATATAAAGAAAAGCCGGACTGGATGGCTGCTTATTCTTATGATACGGCCATGGTGATTGTCAACGCCATCGAAAAAAACGGGATTACAGGAGAACCAGGCACCATTCAGTCTGATCGGAAAAAAATCAGGGATTATCTTGCAAATCTGACTGAAATTGATGATGCTCTGGAAGGGACAACCGGTCTCAATTATTTCGACAAAAATGGTGACTGTCCAAAGCCGCTTACCATAGGGGTTTATAGGAATAAGAACATTATTTCCGCGCTGGCTCAGTTGCAGCCGGTACGTCATATGAGTTTAATTCCCGATCTTGAAGAATCGCTTCGTCAGGAAAATATATTGGTCTTTGATGACCAATATATGTATAAAACAAAGGTTGTTTATTCCGGCGTGGAAATCAACAGCGTCAGTGAGCTTGATGTTGAAAGCCTGTCCTGTCTGATTGATTTTCACATATGGTTTCGATATCAGGGGGATTTTGACGCCCAGAATGTAAAATTTCTCAATGCTATTGATCCTATTCAATTGAAAACGCCCGTTAGAAAAGCGGTCCCGGCTGTGGTAGCAAAAACTGTGGTCCCGGCTATACGTAAAGAAAGAGCCGCTGGCTCAGATATGGCAGCAGAAATATCAGATGCAGATGCGGCAGCAGAAACATCAGATGCAGATGCGACAGCAGAAACATCAGATGCAGATGCGGCGGCAGAAACACCGGATGCAGATGCGGCGGCAGAAACACCGGATGCAGATGTGGTGACAGAAACAAAGACAGATACAGATGATAAGCATCAGGCCAAAAAGTGTACAACGGCAATGCTTGTTAAGGAAGAAAAAATGGGCGGACTGACCTCCCGTCTGTACCATGTCAAAGCACATTTCAGAACCGGCTTTACCGGGGGCCGACAGCAGGCCATTGAAGAATATCATGGAATGGGCTTCAGATTCCGTCATGATGAGTTAAGCAGAAACAACCTGATTTATGTGACAGATATACTTGGCATGGGCCTGTCAGGCGGAACATCTTTTAAAGACAAGATGAAAAAAGACAGTGTTCTCAGTCCTGAGTATGGCTGGGTCATAGATAACGCCCGATTTTTTCAAAACACCGCTGAAAAAAGTTCAATGGGAGATCTGAGATATCTCGACATCCAAAATAAATTCGTGGAATGTTCCCAATTCAATTTTGATGTGATGCTGAAAAAAGACACGTTCAGCCTTCGAAGAAAAATTTCTGACAAAACTGCCAGCTATCTGGCAGTGATCAGTTTTATCTTGCTCATATTTCTTGTGATCGCATCTTTTAATAAATCTTTTAACCAGCGTTCCAAATCCGTTTGGTTTCTTCAAGTTGTTTCCGCGTTTTTTCTGCTTCTGTCCGCTGAGGTTGTTTTATTGAAAATACTGGCAGATACAGAGGCACGCTATCTGAAACTTGTCATTCTGATATTTGATGTGCTGTGGTGGCTGATACCTGCTTTCTTTCTGCATATGGCGTTACGGCCTTTTGTCTGGAAACCTATGGAAAAGCAAACAGGTCGTCCTGTGCCCAATGTTCTGCGCCGTTTTCCTGCCTATATTATCTATTTTATTACAGGCTATGGAATCATCGCTTTTGTATTCAACCAGAACATCACCAATTTAATGGCAACATCAGGAGCGGTTGCCATGGCTGTGGGTCTTCTTGTTAAGGACAATATTTCCAATTTCTTCGCCAGTATCTCGATCATCCAGGGATATGAAATCAGAATGGGCCAATGGGTGAAAATTGACGGTTTTGATGAAGGAAAAGTGGAAGAGATCACCAAGCTGGTCACCCGGATCAGAACAAGAGATAACGGATTGCTGAGTATTCCCAACAGTGTTGTACTGGGATCCACAATCCAGAATTACGGCGATCCGGATGATATTTACCGAATAGATTTCACCTTGGAAACGGTTCCGGAAGCTTCGCCTGATGAGGTAACAAAAGTGATTGAAACCGCTCTCCGTTCAACAGAGGGAATTTTGAAAAATCCCGAACCGTTTATTATCTTTAAAGGGCAGGGAGATTCTTCTGCTATCTATACTGTTGTTTTTGCTGTAAAAGACTATACCAACAGAGCTGGTTATCTGACAGCAGCTTGGAAAAGCGTATGGCGTCATTTTGAAGATGCCAATATTGAACTTGCCACGCCGCATCGTTTCCACCATCTGATTGAGGAACCGCCGTCGGAGTTGGTTCAGAAAGATATGGCTTAATTTACTGAACTTTTTTTAACCTCAACACTGCGCTCCCGTCGGGTTGACAAATCCGGCGGGAATGTCAAGATGATTCAGGAGGCATGGCATACTTCAGGGAAAATGATTTGGAGAAATATTTGTCATGGTAGCTCCGGCAATCAGAAAAAAAGACGAATTCCAGGCTTTCTATACGAATTGTGATTGCATTACGTCATACATGGTCGGCCTTTTGCAATGCGACAACAGCACAACCGTTCTCGAACCCTGTGTCGGAGAGGGTGCGTTTATTGATGAAATTGTTCGTAACGGCTTGTTCCCCAATATTAAAGCATATGAACTGAGTGATGTCAGTATCGCGAAACTATATGAAAAATACAGAGAGATTCCGACGATACAAATAGAAAAAAAGGATTTCTTACTCCTGCTTCCCTTGTTTGAAAAGAGATTTGACCGGGTAATTGCAAATCCTCCATATGGCGCATACCAGTCACCTGAGAAAAGAAAACTGCTCAGGAAAGATTTTCCAAATATATATGCAAAGGAAACTTATGGTCTTTTTTTGGCCCGGGCAATGGAGATGTTAAATCATGGTGGCCGACTTGTCTTTATTATACCGGATACTTATTTAACCCTTCATATGCACGAGGGACTTCGGAAACTGCTTTTAAAAAATTACACAATCGAATCAATTACACTTTTCTCATCCAATTTTTTTCCTGGTGTTAATTTTGGTTATGCAGGGTTATCAATTATTTCAATAGTGAATAAGTCACCCGATAAAAATCACAAGTTCCCTGTATATAAAGGATTTAAGGAAGTATCTGAGCTGCCCCTGCTGCTTACCGATAAGAAGAAACAATATGAAATTTGCCAGCTTGCATACAGGCATATAAACAAAAACCCGTCTTTTGCGTTTTTTACCTCGTCAAAAAGCTGGGTTGCATCTGCAATTCATTCAGGAATTTCAAGAGTTGGTGATATATGTTCTGTGGTAACGGGGTTCTATTCCGGGAATGACGGCAAATATCTGAGACGTTCTGAATCGGTTACAAGGGGAGCCAAAAAATACGCCCTGATAAATGCTGATGAAATTTGCAATGAAGACCTGTCAAAAAATCTGCCTTTAAACGGGTTGGCAGAATCTCCGCATTGGGTTCCTATTGTCAAAGGCGGAAACAGGCGGTTTTATAAGCCTTCGGAATGGTTTATGGATTGGAGCAAAACTGCTGTTTATGATTACAGGGTTACGAACAAACAAAAAGCAAGATTTCAGAATTCTCAATTTTATTTTAACCAAGGCATCGCTGTTCCAATGGTTTCGTCATCGTCAATAACAGCTTCATTAATTGATGGCCGTCTGTTTGACCAGTCAATTGTCGGAATATTCCCCCATGAAAAAAATGTCTGGTTAATATATTACCTGCTTGGTTTTTTTAACAGCAAAGTGTGTAATGAATTGATAAGAACCATAAATGCAAGCACAAACAATTCTGCAAATTACATAAAAAAAATCCCCTTGATTATTCCGAGCGTTGATATACAGGGGCAGGTTGTTACCGAAGTAAAACGGCTTGTGTCAATGGGAAAAAGAGCTGTTATTAATGAGAAGGAGCTACAAAAGCTGAATGTTTTTTTTGATGAAATATATGACGTAAAGAGCGCATAACAGGGCGATGCCCCGCGGTTTGTTCTAAAAGCGATTTGGCTTTCTATAGGGAGGAAAATATGAAAAAGTGCTTGTTGTCTTTGATAGTTGCAGTTCTTGGCATGATTACCATCGTAACAGGAACTTTATATGCTTCTGAAATTATAGATAACGTAAAAATTCGAAGCCTGGTCATACATAAATGAAGATGACAGCGGAGCCAAAGGAAAAATGGCGGCACTTTTAATGGCATTTGCATTGGGAAAAACGGTTCAGTTGGTGACAGAGGGGGTTGATGATACCAATGCCGGTCATGTGTGCAGAATTATCGAAGTGACTGTTTTAGGCGAATAAATTTATCGCACAGAAAAGATTGCAATCATGCTTACAGCAGAAGAAATAAAAAGAGAGATAAACTCACTTCCGGAAAAAGAGTATGTCAGGCTGAGAAAATGGTTTTCAGAAAAAGACTGGGACAAATGGGATAAAAAGATTGAACAGGACTCAGAACACGGAAAGCCGGACTTTCTTATTACTCGATGATCAAATTTTTTTGACCCGATTCGAATAAAAAGTTTGTCATTCCTGCGAAAGCAGGAATCCGTTTTTGACCGATGCGCCAATTCCGGAAGCAGTGGATTCCTGCTTTCGCAGGAATGACAGAAAAAAATTTGAACATCGAGTTATTAAGGAAGCCCTTGAAGAGAAAAGAAGAGGAAAATTAAGGGAATTATAAATGCACAGAACAACAGACTAATTTTGGAAATATTTTTAAAAACTTTCGATTCATATAAAGGAAGTGGCGGAAAAAAAATAAGGATTGCTCTGAATTACCGTGCATTGTCTTTTGAGGACGCTGAAGATTTTATATGGGTATGGATCGAAACTCATAAAGAATATAACGCCATATGCAACTTTTTTTAACCGGGAGAGAACACGGACATACAGCGAATGCCACAAAGACACGAAGACATAAAAAAAAGCTTCGTGAAACTTCGCGCCTTTGTGCCTTCGTGGCATTATAAGTTGCACATCGCGTGAATATATGAAAATGATAAAATAAGGACTGTTCACAGACCGTCAGCGATTCAGAATGCGAAAATTCAATTTTCGCACTCCGGATAGCTGAACACTCAGATATTCAAGCATTCAAACACTCACAATATGCGCGATGGAATTTTTCAAAATCCTGGCAAAAGTGTCTTTGCAGAAGACATTATATATTCTGCTCATGACAGTAATCAGCGGAATCTCTGCCGGTGCTATCGTACCGCTGGTAGTTAACGTGACTGAAGATATGGTATCAGGAAAGCATGATCTGTGCCACGCGTTTCTTCTTCCGCTGACCGTGTTTTTATTCATCTTCACCAAACGACTGTCCCAGCAACACACCGTCATCCTGACTGAGAAACTCCTGGAAAGGACACTTCTCAGACTTGCCAATACCATTCGCCATTACGAGTTGGCAGAAATTGAAACACAGAATCGGTCCGATATTTTTCTCACAGCAGCAGATGCCCAGACAGTTACCGACGCGGCTGCCAAAAATGCTGATGCATTTCAGCACCTTGTTACAATAGTCGTGTGCTGGTTCTATGTGTTCTGGCTTACTTATCAGGGAGGAGCGATTCTTATACTGGCATTTTTGCTCATTATCGTTGTATATGAATTATTTCAAAACCTGACAGATACCCTGGCCAGTGAAGAAGCAGATACAGAAACAAAGCTGTTTGATTCATTTAACCATATCTTAGACGGATTTAAAGAGATCAAGCTCAGTCAGCGGAAAAATGATGATCTGTATGACAACTATCTCACACCGCTCGTATTGAAGGCTAAGGATATCAGAGCCAGAACCATGTTTTATTTCTCAGAATATGTTTTGTTCATATACATATGTCTGTTCGCTGTAATGAGCTTTGACATTTTTATATTATCATCATTTTATTCCCGGGATGTCATCATCAAACTTCTCATCATCACCATTTATATCAGTCGGTCAGCCATGGTTATTCTCAGCGATACGCCCTATATTATAAACGGACGGGCTGCCATGAAACGACTGGAAAGGATTGCCGAGGCGGATCATAAAACCGCCCGGAAAGATGAAGGGTTCTGCCCCGCATCAGGAAATGCAATTCAGGCGTTCACAAAACTGACGCTGGAAGACATCCGGTTCGACTATGGGGGATCTGATGATACTCCCGGGTTTTCCGTGGGTCCTGTTAATCTCACCATAAGGGCAGGGGACATAGTGTTTATTACCGGCGGAAACGGCAGTGGAAAATCCACCCTTATGAAAATTTTAACAGGTCTTTATTCTCCAACGTCCGGTGTATTCAAAATTGACGAAAAGCCGGTAAGCATGGCTGACTGGCGTCACTTGTTTTCAGCAATTTTTACCGACTTTCATCTTTTTGACGCACTTTACGGCCTGGACGCGGTTGATGAGGAAAAGATTCATGAACTGCTCGAACAGATGGATTTGGCCCATAAGACCCGATGCGTGGGAGGCCGGTTTACCAACAGAGAGTTGTCCCTGGGACAAAGAAAACGGCTTGCACTTATTGTCGCACTGTCAGAAGACAAGCCTGTGTATATTTTTGATGAATGGGCCGCGGACCAGGATCCGCACTTCCGGCAATACTTCTATGAATCCCTGCTTCCCTCATTCAAAGCACAGGGAAAAACCGTCATTGCGGTGACTCATGATGACAGGTATTTTCACGCGGCAGATCAGATGATTAAAATGGATTATGGGAAAGTGAGAGACGTGAGAAGTGAGAAGTGAGAAATGGCATTCTTTATTAAAAAATGGTTGAATAAATCTGATTTTTCGCATCTGTGGAAAAACGGGTCCCCGACTTCCTTCACATCGCTTGTCTGTTTCGGCGTATTGGCAGGGGCATGTGAGATCATTATTCCTGTCATCCTTTTTTATTCAACATTCAGCCCGTGTGACGGCGACTCAGAAGACAGGCTCTTTATATTATTCATTCTCACGCTCATTTTGTATATTATCGCGACCCGGGAACTGAATAAAAAACTGTTTGACTGTGTGGAAGACCGTATCGCTCATATCCGTCTGAGGCTGATAGAGCATATCAGAAATACGGATCTCTATTCTTTTGAGAAAATAGGACAGGAAAAAATTTACACAGTGCTGACATCTGATGTCAGGTCTGTGTCTGAACTTTCCAATCTGATTGCAATTTCAGGCAGAGCAATTATCAGGGTTATCACCGCGCTGATTTATCTGGCGTTTCTTTCTCCCACCGTGTTTTTTTTGGCAGTTTTGGCCGGATGTGTTGCCGGAGGATTTTATGTTCACAGCCAGATTCTCGTCAGACAGGTCATGGAACAGGTTCGGGAGCAGGAAAAAAAACTGTTTGAGGCATTCAGAGATATGTTTGACGGTTTTAAGGAACTCAAACTTAATAGCAAAAAGGATAACGATTTTTTTCATAACTGCCTCAGACACCGCAGTTCCCGGTTTCAGGAATTAAAACTCCTGGCCCATCAGCATACCATCAACAGTTATACGGTCTCTTACGGTTCATGGAAAGCTCTGCTCGTTGCCATTGTGATGATATTTCCTCTGTGGGGACTGTTTTCCGGGGATATGCTGCTTATTTTTGTGGGACTTGTGCTTCTTTTGCCCATGGCCGCGCTGATAGAAAATGTTCCCCGGTTCGTGCTGGCAGGTTTCTCTGTTCAGCGATTGTATCAGATGCAGAAAATTTTAGCAAACCTGGATGCGGAGCAGCAGGACCCGGTCAGCGAAATAGAGGAGCCTCTAGTGTTTGAAAAGCTCAGATATGAGAATATTGCTTTCATGTATGAGGAGAACGGCAGAACAGCTTTTTCAGTGGGGCCTCTGACGATCTCGGTACATGCCGGGGATATCGTGTTTATCACCGGCGGAAACGGCAGCGGCAAATCCACCCTGTTAAAGCTGATGGCAGGTCTGTATCACAGCAGTTCCGGGACGATTTGTCTGAATAACCAAAAGATAAAAATCACATCGTATCGCCACCTGTTTTCTGCTGTTTTCGCAGATTTCCATCTGTCCGACCGATTATACGGGATGACGCATATAGATAAAGAAAAAGCGGAGGAACTGCTCATGCTCGTGCAACTGGACGAAAAAGTCAAGTTCACAGGGATGGCGTTCAGCACACTCGACTTATCCTCAGGCCAAAGAAAAAGACTGGCACTGGTCATTGCTGTTCTGGAAGACAGACCCGTGTATCTCTTTGATGAATGGGCGGCTGATCAGGATCCTGATTTTCGGCAATACTTTTATGAAACTTTGCTGCCGGAATTTAAATCCCGGGGCAAAACCGTTATCGCTGTCACCCATGATGATCATTATTTTCATGTTGCCGATCAGGTATTAAAAATTGATTACGGACAGATGACGGATGAGAATCACTAGATCGAAAAGTTTCCGGACTGTGTGCGGCATGGCAGAGAAACCCGGCTTTTTTTCCCGGACAGAAGGCTTCCCCCGCCGAAAAAAGCCGGGTTTCTTCCCATATGCATCAGGCTAAGACTGCCGGACGGGGTTTGCAACCCCGTCCGAAACGTTTGTTTTCGGGGGTCGGAAAATATTTCGGACGGGGTTGCAAACCCCGTCCGGCAGATCGAAACCCGGCTTTTTTTCCCGGACAGAAGGCTCCCCCCGCCGGAAAAAGCCGGGTTTCTTCCCCGTTCGCCGTGTCTGTCCCCCGACAGCCCGAAAACTTTTCGATCTGCTGAGAATATTTAAAATACAGACCAAAAAAAGGATGAACGAGCGATGCGTTTTACGGAAAAAATAGGAAAAAGTCTGTCTTATACAAATTACGCGTTTATAAAAAAAATCACATCAGACACATGCAAAACCCTGAATAAAAATATGTGTCAAATTTTAAACAAGCTAAAAGCGGATGTGGATAAATTGGCAAGGAAAACAAAAGATAATGAGAAATCCCGGGAAGCGTTGGATTGCAGAATGCGGAGACTGGAAGAAAAACTGGAACAGCTCAACTCACGTCTGGATCAGATGAAAGATCAGCAAAACGCCGAAGAAGGGCTTCCCGAGAATTCCGAGTCAGTTTCACCTCCGTCATCCTTGGATATTGAAGCCCTGATCGCTCATGCAAAGAAAAAGGAACAGGACCAGCTCACAGAAGACAAAGAGAGAATTGATATTTCTTTAAAGGCTGCCCAGTATTGGAAGGTCCAGGGAAAAAAACTCAGAGCCGGTATTGAAACCGTAAACACTTCTGCAAAAGATATTGTTGACGGCAGTCAGAAATTATTGGAAACGCTGTCAGATGAGTTAAAAAATGAACTCCGGAACAATCAGGAAGGGCTGAACATCATCGCAAGAATGCTCAACCGTCTGGTGGAAACAGACACCCGCCTGAATGCGCTGGCTGAGGATATCATGTTTGAGGAAAATCTGAAGGAACTTGATGAGGAGGAATGGAAAACCACCCTGGAAGGAGAGACAATCAAATCTTCAGCATTGAAAAAGATAAATAAAAAGCTGAATGTTGTGGGTATGGAAAACTACAGGATTGTTTCCAATTTAAATGAAATCGCGGAGAATCGGAAAAAGGGGGTCCTGGATTTTCTCACACGACAGGTTCTGCCCATACTTGATGGCATTAATGACGGCAAAAACCATTTGATAAAACGCATCGCTGAATTGAAAGAAAAATATACGGAGAACATCGGGGAAATAGAAAACTGGTTTAAAACCTACGCGGATTTGCAGGATGTATTAACAGAATTGCTTGAAAGACTGGGCGTCCGCCGAATGGACATAGCGCCCGGCGCAACTATTGATTTTGAACGTCACGAGCCTTTTGGCGTGGAATCTGATCCTGAAATGGAGAATGAGCAAATCAGAGAAATTTCCAGAGATGGCTATGTATTCACAACTCAGGATGAAAATCTTCAGGTGCTTCGTGCTGCCCAGGTTATTGTTGTTAAAAATTGAGAATTCGTTCCCTGACAGTGCAGGAGGCGGAGCCTCCGAATACGCATTCCCAGGCAGAGCCTGGGAACGAGTAAGGTTGAGGAGAGATTTCAAATGGGTGTTGACAGTGATACAAATCCGGTTTTGGGTTTCCCTGGCAGTGCAGGAGGCGGAGCCTCCGAACACGCATTCCCAGGCAGAGCCTGGGAACGAGTAAACGAGTAAGGTTCCCTGGCAGTGCAGGAGGCGGAGCCTCCGAATACGCATTCCCAGGCAGAGCCTGGGAACGAGTAAGGTTGAGGAGAGATTTCAAATGGGTGTTGACAGTGATACAAATCCGGTTTTGGGTTTCCCTGGCAGTGCAGGAGGCGGAGCCTCCGAACACGCATTCCCAGGCAGAGCCTGGGAACGAGTAAGGGTGAGGAGAGATTTCAAATGGGTGTTGACAGTGATACAAATCCGGTTTTGGGTTTTGATTTGGGTACGACGTTCAGCGCGGTGGCAAGATGGACAGACGGGAGAGGCCCCCGGATCATCCAGAATAAAACAGGACTGGATACCACTCAGTCCGTTGTTTATCGGAATCCTGCAAATGATGAGATGATCGTGGGACGGATTGCATATCACCGGGGACTGATGAGTCCTGAAAATATGATTGTGGGCGTCAAAAGGCTTATGGATGAGACGGCTCACAATGTGCATCTCGGGGGCAAGGCATTTACGCCTGTTGAATTGTCCGCCATGATTCTGAAAAAAATTTATAATGATGCCAAATCCCAATACCCCAAAGGCGTATTCAGCAGCCGGGGCAGCGTGGTCACGGTTCCGTTTTATTTCAAAGCGCACCAGATTGACAACACCCGCCAGGCTGCTGAAATGGCGGACATTAACTGCATCGGAATCATTCAGGAGCCGATTGCCGCATCTTTGCTTTATGCGTTTCAATTGTGTGAGGAACATTCTGAACAGGAATTCAGTCAGAATATCCTGGTGTTTGATCTTGGCGGTGGTACATTTGATCTGACATTGTTTCATTTGGAGCATACGAAAACAGAACTGATTTTTGAAGTTCTCGGGGCCGGCGGAGATGACCGTCTCGGGGGAATGGATTTTGACAAATGTCTGGGAGATGTGATCCTGGAAAAAGGCGAGGTCTCCCTGCAAGGGCTGGATCCTGTATTGTTCAACAAAGCTCAGAAAAATCTGTTTGAACATGCTGTGAATGCAAAGATCGCGCTCGGTGCTTCGAGTGAATATTTTGTCGCGATTCCTTTTATCCTTCCTGATAAGCATATTGAGATTTCAATGACACGCGGTGAATTTGAAAAATCAATAATACATTATTTACATAAGATTGAGGGCATTATTGACAGCCTCTGGGCAAAGGCCGGGGTGAAGCCTTCTGAGGTGGACCGGGTGATCCGGGTCGGCGGCTCAAGTGGTATCCCGTGTGTGAAAGCTTTGTTGGATGATGTTGTGGGGGGAGAAAAAGTATGGGGAAATATTAACCCTTCCACGAGCGTTGCAGAAGGCGCGTCCATGTATGCCGCGTATCTGGATGATAAGGAGTTTTTTGACAAGGAAATTATTATTCGCACGCGGACCTGTCATGCCCTGGGTCTCAAAACCGCGGGAGATTATTTCACGGAAATTATCCCGGCAAACCGTAAAACCCCGTGTTCGGTGAAACGACTTTTTACCACAAATGAGGACAATGCCACTTCATTGGATATCGAGATTTTTCAAGGCTCGGGCAGAATCGTCAAAGCGGAAACGCACTCTCATATCGGAACAATACAGATTACGAATTTACCGCCCAGGCCTGCGGGAGAATTGGATATCGAGGTCAATTTCAAGGTGAACGAAGAACAAATATTGTCTGTTACTGTGACCGCGGAGGGACATCGCAAATCTACAACGCTTAATTATACATAGCTGCTTGTTCACCGAACATGGCTGTAAGCCTTTCGGATGGGGCTGCAAAGCCTGTTTGACAAAAAAATATTTTTACCAAATCGGAGGGAAGATTGAACCGTAATCAGGAGAGATAATATTTTGAAATTTTTACTGAGCCCGAGGCTTGACATTGTGTTCAAAAAGCTTTTTACTCAGGATACGGAAATTCTGACGGACCTTGTCAATTCCGTGCTGGATCTGCCTGAGGATCGGCAGATTCTGTCTGTTGAAGTGAAAAATCCCGCGATTCTGCCGGAAGAACTGACGAAAAAATTTATTATCCTGGATATCCGTGCGAGCGACGCACAGGGAAATCATTACGATATCGAGATGCAGGTGCGGAAATACGATTCTTATTCTAAACGGATTCTCTATTATCTGAGCAGGATGTACTCGGAACAGCTTCAATCGGGGCAGGATTATGAAAAGCTGCGTCCGGTCATCGGCATTCATTTTCTGGACTACACGGAATTTCCCGATTATGAGAAAACATTTCATTTCCGCTTCGAACTGAGAGACCGGAATCATCCTGATCTCCGCCTGACAGATGACATGTGCCTGCACATTTTCGAGCTTCCCAAGCTGAGGCGGATCGCTGAGAAATACGGGAATAAGAATCTGCTGGAATGGCTTCATTTTTTCAACCATGCGCATGAGGAGGGGGACAGAAAAATGAGAGAGCATTACACCAATCCGAAAATCCGCAAGGCGTTCGGTGTGCTGGAAAGTCTGAGCGCCGACGAACTGACCCGCCAGCAGGCGGAAATGAGGGAGAAAGCCCTGAAGGACGAGGTCTCCATGCTGGCGGCCGCGGAAAGGAAAGGAAGAAAGGTAGGAAGAGAGGAAGGAAGGTTAATCGGTGCGATACTCATGGCCCAGAGAATGCTCAGACAGACAGTGTGGTCTGAGAAAGCGCTTGAAAGCAAAAGCCTTGCCGAACTGGAAAATATTTTTGCAGAAATGGAAACTAAGCTGAATTTTCCTTCTGCAACCTGATGCATATGGGGCTTGGCCGGCCCGGCATGATGAATGCCACAAATATGCCGTTCCCACGGGGCTTGGCCAGGCCCGGCATAATGAATGCTGCAAATATGCCGCCTCCGCGGGGCCAATACTGTTGACTTAAACGTAAGCGGGTTTTCCGGTATTTTATCCGGAGTGCGAAAAATGCTTTTTCGCAATTGCAAAAATAAAATTTTTGCACTCCGGATCCGTCCGGAATTTCCTAAGTCAGCAGCATTGCCCCGCGGGGCTTGGTCAGTCCGGCATGATTTGCTGCAAATATGCCGCACCCACGGGGCTTGGCCAGCCTCCCCTGAATGCGTTATCATCAGAATCTGTTAATTTTATTTTTTTTAAATTTTTCATTTACATTTTTATGTCTTTGTCATATTTGATTTTGAAAATTAACAAACGCGGGAATAATCGTGAAATTTCACAATCAGATGATTTTAGCCACAGATGTGGATTACAGAGAAAGCAACGCGGTTGCTGCCGGTATCCTTTTTGAAAGATGGGAGAGTGAATCGCCTGTCAAAGAAATAACCGTCCGTGTCAGCAATGTCGAAGCATATGTGCCGGGACAGTTTTATAAGAGAGAACTGCCTTGTATAAAAGCGCTGCTGGATACAATTCATGACAGCATCACTTGTATTCTCATTGATGGTTATGTGTATCTGGGAAAAGACAGAAAACCCGGACTGGGCAAACATCTCTGGGATATGCTGGAGGGTCAGATTCCGGTCATAGGCGTGGCCAAGTCAGCGTTTGCAGATACTCCTGAACCTGCTGAATTAATAAGAGGAAACAGCATCAGACCCTTGTTTGTCACATCAGAAGGCATTGATGCTGAAATCGCCAGGCAATGTGTCAGGAAAATGCACGGCGAAAACAGAATACCGACGTTGCTCAGGAGGGTTGATGCGTTGTGTCGAAAGGGGCATGGGGCGAGGGGCATGGGGCGAGGGGCATGGGATTGGGAAAACATGCTGAAATTTTTTATTTTGTTGCGGCCGCAGTGCTGTCAGACTTATGTTTATGAATATTCCAAATTTCAATAAATGTCACGTCCTTGTTGTGGGCGATCTGATGCTTGATGAATATGTCTGGGGGGATGTTGACCGCATTTCCCCGGAAGCGCCTGTTCAGATTGTTTCGGTCCAAAGGGAGGATTACACCCTGGGCGGAGCGGGAAATGTGGTCAATAATCTTGTTGCCCTGGGCGCAAATGTGTCGGTTGCCGGGGTTATTGGTGACCGCAGTGACGGAAAACGTCTGATTGAGAAATTCAACGACCTCGGAGCCGATACGGGCGGGGTGATCCGGGAAACCGGCAGGCTGACCACTCGGAAAACAAGAATTATTGCGGCTCATCAGCATGTACTCCGAATTGACAGGGAAACAAAAAAGGATATTTCAGGACAAACGCTTGAATTTATCACTGAATTTATAGAGAAAAAAATACCTGTTGCTGATGTGGTGCTGATTTCTGACTATGGCAAAGGGCTGATTACAAAAGCATTGTTAAAAAGCATAACTGCTGCTGCTAAAAAACACAAAAAAATAACAATTGCTGACCCCAAAGGGTTTGATTTTTCAAAATATGCGGGAATCTCTTTGCTGACACCCAATAAAAAAGAGGCAGCCCTTGCCTCAGGCATTGAAATTACAGATGAATCTGATCTGTTGAAGTCAGGGCATAAAATTTTTGAAATTGCTGATATTGACAACCTGCTGATCACATGCGGTAAGGACGGTATGGTTCTTTTTGACCGGAACAGATCCCCGCATCAGATCAGCGCACAGGCGCGGCAGGTTTATGATGTCTCCGGTGCGGGTGACACGGTGGTGGCGATGATGGGGCTTGCCGCTGCATCAGGATTATCCTTTGAAGAAGGGGCCGCTCTCGCCAATACAGCAGCAGGTATTGTCGTGGGAAAGGTGGGAACTGCGACAGTTTCAAGGGAGGAACTCATCTTAGCTTCGCACACCCATTCTGATCATTCGCTGCTTAAACATAAATCTCTGTCTGATCTTCCGACGTTAATACAGGAATTGAAAAATAAGGGAAAACAGATTGTTCTGACCAATGGCTGTTTTGATCTTTTACACGCGGGCCATATCGTGCTTTTTTCCGCTTCAAAACAATTGGGAGATGTGCTGATTGTTGCCATAGATGATGACGCGTCCGTAAGCGCAATCAAAGGCCCCGGAAGGCCGGTCATCAGCGCAAAAGAGCGTGTCCGTATTTTAAGTGCGCTTGACAGTGTGGATTATGTGATTATATTTTCTTCAGAACAATTGAAGACGCTCATTGAAATTATAAAACCGGATATCCTCACAAAAGGCAGCAATTACACATCTGAAAAAGTTGTCGGTCATGAGCTTGTTGAACAATTCGGCGGGCGAGTTGTCCTGTTTCCCGTCAGTGAAAAAATTTCATCAACCCATATCATCAACACTATCAAAAGCAACGACGCTGTAAATGCGATCTGATGACAATATGTTATTTATACAGGAAAATTCTGACGGCGTGATGTTCAAGATATTTGTTCAGCCGAAATCTTCAAAAAATGCCATTGTGGGACTTCACGGGGATGCTCTGAAAATCAAGCTGACCGCGCCGCCGGTGGACGGGGCAGCCAATAAGATGTGTATAAAATATCTGTCAAAATGTCTTGGGATTCCAAAATCCCTGATAGAGATCAGATCAGGACATACCGGTCGGACAAAACAAATCCTGTTGCGGTATAAAAACAACAACATATCTAAAGACGAACAGGAGCATTTAAAACAATTAATAGGCTCTTTAATAATTTCTTAAAAAAGAGCTTGACATATCTTTAAAAGTAAGTTAGAAACTTATTTTTAGATGCTGATGCGGGGTGGAGCAGTCTGGTAGCTCGTCGGGCTTAACTTCACAAGATTAACAGAAGTTGAATGTTAATCGTGAAATGGGCTGTACATGAGGAAACTTGTGTGCGATTACCTATCAAATTCGGGGAACCCTTTAATATGGCAATCCCGAGCCAAGCTTTGACAAATTGTCAGAGAAGGTGTAGAGACTAAACGGTAGGCACCTAATTCCTATATGGAGATGGTGAAGAGATAGTCCAGACCACAAACTTTATTTAGGCAGTGAAAACTGTGGTGGTAAGCATAACCCGAAGGTCGTTGGTTCGAATCCAGCCCCCGCTACCATAAAAATTAAAGGGATTACGTTTTATAAAAAGCGTAATCCCTTTTTTTATTGTATGGGAAATTCTAAAATTCGTCTTCTCTACAGGGATTTCATATAAGAAACGGGATTCATAAGAAACGCTCATAAAAAAGCCGGGTTTCTCACCCCCGGTCATGAAAATATGTGGTGGGAACAGACAAAAAACCCGGCTTTTCCGAATGTATTTTCATGGTAACGGATTTAATCCATTTCTTATAATCCTCTTCTTATATAAAATCCTTGTAGCGAAAAATATGAAATCCGGCAACAATTACAAGGAAGAGAGATAAGAAAAGGAAGAAAACTTCCCGTTCTTATCTCTTTTCCCTGTACTTTTTTCCTTCAAAAAAATGATAAATTCCGTAAAATACAAGCGATCCCTGATCATAGGAATGCTGCTTTCAGAAAATTCATATTCTCGTCAGATAAAGAGCCAAAATGGTAAGTTACTGGCCGAACTTACTGTTTGTCACGACCCTGAGCAGGCGGATTTGGCGCATTGGAAAGCTGATGAAATAAACAGGCTTTTTGACAGCCATGTGATGGTCAGAGAATATGATGATGATAAAATCGGATTTTCTGTTATCAGGGGCAGGCGCATCCGGGTAATACACAAATGGTTTCATCGGTGCGGTAAAAAAGCCATTACCAACAAGATCAGCTTTATGGATCATCCCGTGGGCATGGCAATGCTTCTTTGTGATATGTCTTTTGTGAAGAAATCAGAAAAATCAGAGCCTTGTATTTCAATAGCTTTGCCCTGTTTTTCAAAGGATGATGTGGGAAGACTTCTGGCACATATCAGGAAGTTCTGCGGGGCAGATGGATATCTCAGTGATGAAAGGTGGGAATGTCGGGAACTAATTTTCGATGCTGAAAACAGCGAAAACCTCTGGGATTATATAAGTCTCTGGATACCGAAAGTTCCGTCTGTGCTGGACAAATTTTCATTTATTGGGGAAAAATACGGGCTTAATCAGGGGGATCCGTGAGTGGAGGGATTTATAACCTGGCGGACTAATTTCACTCCCGGAGGGACTGAGATATCTTAGCAAAAGGAATGCCAAAGTATAGCCAAAGTGCAACTTTGGCACTCCTTTTTCGGATTATCGTCGGGAACCTGTCCATACACGATCTTCAACCCAGTAACCTGGCTCATTTTCAATTTTGATCCATTTCCCGCGAACCCATTTGCCTCTGCGGTTATAATGTCCCGGATTCCAAACCTTTTTATAAGTCGGCGGAACCCATACCTTTCTGATTTCCCAATGCCCCCGACGATGGGGATGCCTCGGACGCTTCGGGCAATCATAAACAGGGGACGGCGCATAATGATCACGATAAACCTTATCTTTTCTGACAGGTATTGTCGCATTAGACCGGTCGCGTTGGGAATTATTAATGATGGCGCTTCCAAGTATGGCAGCTCCGATACCAATGGCGACCCCCTCCCACCGATGCCGCTGTTTGGAACCGGCCCAGGCCGGGGGAGTCAGAAGACAGACACATACAGCGATTGCGATCATTGCAATAAACATTTTTTTCATTTTGTACCTCCTTTATAACGGGTGTTAGGTGTTAAGTGTTAGGTGTTAGGTGTTAGGTGTTAGGTGTTAGGTTCGGAAGTTTCAGCTTTATTTTTCCTAACACCTAACACTTAACACCTAACACCTTTTAAATCCTTAGACACCGTTTTTCAAAAAAAGTTCAAAAAGAATTTGAAATATTAAAAAGCAGGTATCCCCCCTTGTATTTTGGCCCTCCCACGGTAATCGCCCCGGGGTTCAGAAGCTGGATCACGGTCTGAAATATTTGCCGATTTTTTTTAAAAAGCTCAAGCCGGAGTTCGGTCCGATTTCCCCTTATCCCTATAGGAGTGATCTTTAATACCCTGTTTTCCGGGAGAGAAGCTCTGCCGGTTTTTTTCATGCCCACAGTCATGTTGTTCTGACTGAGAAGCCGGTATGAAGAATATTTAAAAACCGACTGAAGTTCTTTAATCAGATCAGATAAACGGGGATCGGCAAATTTGGCATTCTGAGAAGCCAGCACTGTTTTGACCACAATATTGATTTTTGGTCCGGCAGCCCCGAGCGGATCTGCCAGCCCCATCATCAGAACAGATGACAAGAATAACACGATGATATATTTTCTGAGTCTCATTTTTCGCTCCTGAAATTAAAATGTCTCATTAAACCAGATAATTGTCTGGTGAGATTCAGGTGTCTCTAAAATCATAACAGATGCAATGTCCCCCGTAAAGGAGCTTACAATGGCGCTGGGGCCGGCTACGGAAGCAGGCGGTTTGGTAAAAGAAAAAAACAAGATAAGAATCGCCGTTGCCATGGCCGGAATAAAAAATTTTTTGAGAGAATTGAGAATTGAGAATTGAGAATTGAGAATTGGAATCAGACTTTCAAGTTTCGAGTTTCGAGTTTCAAGTTTCGAGATTATACGATATTCGAAATCATCGGGTATGGCCTGGGAAACGGATTTGTCAAGACTGTCCGTAAACAGGGCGGAGAGGGATTCATTCTCCTGCAATGCTTTCTGACAGGAAGGGCAGTCTCTGAGATGTTCAGTCATTTGGGCGCGTTCATCCGGCCTGAGTTCCTTATCAAAGAACTTATTTAACAGGATCGGATCACATTTTCTGCGGCTTTTTTTCATGGCTTGTTCTCCTCATCCATGTATTCTTTCAGGAGTTCTTTTAATTTTTTTCGCGCGTAAAAGAGCCGGGAACTCACTGTTCCTCTTTTGATTTTCAGGGTCCTGGCAATTTCATCGTAGGAAAGGCCCTCGGCCTCTTTGAGGACAAAAACAGCCCTTGCGTCTTCCGGCAGTTTCCGGAGTGTTTCCCATATGATTTTTTCAAATTCCTTTTTTTGATAAAGACTCTCCGGATGATAATCATCTGTCCCCAGTTCCGGGTAATCCCCGCCCTCATCACTTTCAAGAGGCTGGTGATGCCACCTGAACCTCCGCTTCCATCTTCTCTGCCAGTTAAGGCACTGGTTGACAGTGATGCGGCGGAGCCAGGTTGAAAGCTTTGCATCTTGTCTGAATGTATGGATATTTTGCCAGACCTTCAGAAAAACCTCCTGAACGATATCCAGACTTTCCTCTTTTTCCAAAGTGATACTGTATGCAATACCAAAAAGTTTGGTCTGATATTGCTGAATAAGAACACGAAACGCCTCCTCATCCTTCTGTTTCAGGAGAGATATCAGCCGGGCTTCGTCCCATAACTTTGTATTTACTTTATTAGACACCGATTATCGAGAAAAACTCATTTTTAAGTTTGATTTTTTACAAAATCCGACATTCAAATATTGAAATACATAAGTAACCCAAAATGGTCAACACAAAATATGGGGAAGGAACATCATGAAAGGCGCGACAGATCTTTTTTTAAAAAATTGCAAAATATGAAAAATAGTATTATGGTATTTGTTTGTCTGAACAGGGCGTAAGCGTTTATTAATTGTTTTAAAAGCAACAGGTTAATCCTGTTAATCTTTTAATCCTTAAATCAGGGTTCAGACAACATGAAAAGAATTTCATACTGGCTTACCATGAAAACATAACTGAAAAACCGGATTTTTCAGGCGGGTCTCTTTTCATCTCCGGGGGAAAAACCCGGTTTCTTTTCATGAACGTTTAATTAAGTACCTGATCACTCGATGTACAAGTTTTTTTCTGTCATTCCTGCGAAAGCAGGAATCCACTGCTCCCGGAAGCGCCGTATATGCCCAAAATGGATTCCTGCTTTCGCAGGAATGACAGGCTGTTTACTCGAACCGGGTCAAAAAACTTGAACATCGAGTGATCAAAAGTTTTTTATACAATTTTTTTTCCGAGCGGCAGAGAAACCCGGCTTTTTCCTTTGTCGGAGAAGCATCATTCCGGAAAAAATCCGGGTTTCTTTCCCGGGCAGATATTAAAAACTTATGGTTAGGTACTTATCTGATTATAAAAGAAGAGACACAGCAATCCTGTTCTGCGATTTAAAAAAAACGAAAAGGAGGGTATGATGAGACATGTCAATAAGATATTGCTGATATTTCTGGTTATGATTCACGCCTTGGCAATGAACGCTCTGGCGACAGATCAGGAATTTGCCAAAAAAAGAATTCAGAAATTAAGTTCGGAGATCACCAGACATGATTATTTGTATTATGTCTTGGGAAAGCCTGAAATATCTGACAAAGCATATGACCAACTTTTTGACGAGCTTGTCAGGCTTGAAAAAGAATTTCCCGATCTTGTTTTGCAGGACAGCCCCTCAAAGAGAGTCGGATCCGAACTGGATAATGCCTTTCCTCAGGTTCCGCATAATCCGCCTATGCTGAGTCTGGAGAAATGCTATTCAGCAGAAGAGGTTATTTCATGGGCAAAGAAAACTCAGGCAAAAGCCGGAGAAAAACTCTCTTTTGTTTTGGAAGAGAAAATTGACGGCACTGCCATTGAACTGATTTATAAAGAAGGCGTTTTAATCTGCGCATCAACCCGGGGGAATGGTAAAACAGGTTATGATATCACAAACAACGCGCGTACCATCAGACCCCTTCCGCTCAGATTGAACCCCCCCCTTTCTTTTACTGTCCGAGGTGAGGTGTTTATTAAGAAAGCAGATTTTGCCAGACTTGTCAGGGAAAGCGGGGCCTCTTATGACAGTGCCAGAAATCTGGCAGCCGGTGCGCTGAGAAAAAAGAACAGTTCGGAGACAGCGAAAATCCCCTTGGATATTTTTCTGTTTGAAGCAGTATGCGGGGATACAGATGACAAAACCGCTCATTCAGATTTGCTCGTCTTATTAACCGAACTGGGCTTCAGAACCAATCCCAACCATCAGACAGTCAGCAATATCTCTGATATTAAAAAATATATCGAAGATGCCATATTGAGAAGGGACACACTGGCGTATGAAATTGACGGCCTTGTGGTGAAGGTCAATGAAATGCGGACCAGAAAAAGCCTTGGCAGTACCGAACGTTTTCCCAGATGGGCGGTCGCGTACAAGTTCAAATCCCCTGAAGATGAGACTGTTGTTGAAAGTATAGATTTGCAGGTCGGTCGTCTGGGACGAATAACACCCGTGGCAAAACTTCGTACTGTCAGGATCCGCGGAACGGACATCACCCGTGCCACGCTTCACAATCAGGATTATATCAGCCAGTTGGAGCTGGCAGTGGGAGATACAGTGAAAATATCCAGAAGAGGTCATGTCATCCCCGCGGTGGACCAGGTTGTTGAAAAAAACACACTGGGAAATGCCATTTTTCAAATGCCGACAAAATGCCCTGTATGCAAAACCCTTTTAAAAATAAAGGGCAAACATCATTTTTGTCCCAACACGGACTGCCCGGAACAGGTTAAGGCCAGGCTGATCTGGTTCTCAAAAAAAATGAAGATTAAATATCTCGGTCCCAAAACCACGGGTCTCCTTATTTCTCAGAAACAAATTCAATACCCGGAAGATATTTACACGCTCAGTGCGGAAGACCTGAAAAATTTGAAAGGCTTGGGAGAGAAGAAGAGCGGTTCGATTGCTGCCAGCATCGAGAAGAGTAAAAACAACCCGTTTCAGGTGGTGCTTTTTGCCCTCGGAATCAGAGGACTTGGAACAAAGAATATCCGGCTGCTGACAACAGCGGGACTTGATTCGGTTGACAAAATTTTAAAGGCCGGAACACGCGGTCTTTCTCAGATAAAAGGAATAGGGAATCACACGGCTTCTCAGATCATCAGCGGATTCACGCCCCGAATCATGAAAACGGTCAAGGCGTTGAAAAACGCGGGGTTAGCACTTTAGAACCTCAGCGATTCAGACCGTTACAGCCGACAAGCTGATAACGGACCTGATTATATCAGAGACTCATGATCGGAATAATCTCCCGGTCACAAAAATATACTGACACTTAACACCTGACACATATTTTAAAACAATGAATCCTCCAATCATTCCGGCTGATAAAAAACTTAGAAAGCAAACTATTGTTGCCTTGCTTATCTGTATTCCTATCGGGTTATTTCTGATACAAAGTTTGTCTGCTTATATTGAGGAGTTTGAATCCCTGATAGCCACTGATATTGAACTGGCGACGGTGAAGATCAAAAAGCTTCTGACCATCATTACAGTTATCAATGCGATTTTTTCTTCAGCATTGGCCTTGCACCTTAGTTCTCTTGCAATAAAAATTCTGAAATCAGGTTGTTATCCGCCCCCGGGGATGCGGGTGATCAAAGACACGCCGCTTCAGATAGGGAAAAAAGCAAAAAATATAGGAACAGCACTTATTTTCACTGCCCTCTTGATTTTGTCAACAAATATTATTTTATGGTATGTGCATGTAATGCTTGATCAGTTGATAAGTATCTGACTATAAGTTTTCGATATCTGAACGGGAAAGAACCCCGTCAAAATATTCAGCAGCCGGAAATCAGTATGTTCCGGGAAGAGGCGTCCTGTTTCCGGAGAGGCGGTATTCAGCTAATTTTTTATATATACACAAATAGTTATGATGTATTATTCATTCTGAATTCGACCTTCCGTTATCAGAAAACCAAAAAGATGCAATGGGTGACACGATGTTTTATGCAGGTGTAAAATTCGGAGAGAATGCGGATTTCACAAGCGTTGTTATTGTGGAAAAAACACTGAAAAATTTAAAAAAGTATTATATTTTAAGAGAGATAAAGCAGTTCTCCTCAGACACGGATTATCGTGAAATTGAAAATGAAATCATTAAAATATACAATGACAGAAAATTTATTGTAAGTAAGCGTGTTTTCAGTCAGGACAAAAGACCGGCAAAGACCATCAAAGCGCATCCCGCCATTGTTGTCAGTTTCACTGGAACGGATACCCGTCAGGCAGACAGCCTGAGAAAAAGAAAAATACCGGCCGAGGCTATCGCCATATGCGACGGGGATAGCTGGCGAAAAGAAGATTACGGGCCCATATGCCTAGGGAATAATTACTATGTGCCCCAAGGTGATCTGATACGGAACTTATCCGCGGTATTTGGACAACACCGCCTGGTCATTGAGACTGAAATCCCGTTTGCAGAAAATCTGATCAAAGAACTTAACGGATCCGAATTAAAAGAAGAAAGTCTTATTTCAGCCTTGTCAATGCCCATATGGTTTTGTGAAAATATTCGGGTTATAAAACGGTATTAAGCAGAAGGAGTGCAAAAATTTTATTTTTGCGGAGCAGAAGGAGTGCAAAAATTTTATTTTTGCGGAGCAGAAGGAGTGCAAAAATTTTATTTTTGCGGAGCAGAAGGAGTGCAAAAATTTTATTTTTGCGGAGCAGAAGGAGTGCAAAAATTTTATTTTTGCGGAGCAGAAGGAGTGCAAAAATTTTATTTTTGCGGAGCAGAAGGAGTGCAAAAATTTTATTTTTGCGGAGCAGAAGGAGTGCAAAAATTTTATTTTTGCGGAGCAGAAGGAGTGCAAAAATTTTATTTTTGCGGAGCAGAAGGAGTGCAAAAATTTTATTTTTGCGGAGCGAGCGAAGCGATGCGAGAGTGGCCATCATTTTATCTTTTTTGCGGGACGGGGTTTAAGAATGCGGGACGGGGTTGCAAACCCATATGCATCAGGCTAAGATTACAACCTACTGTTTTTATTAAGTCTGATTTTGCCGGACGGGGTTTGCAACCCCGTCCGGAATATTTTCCGGATCGCCGCCCGCAAACGTTTCGGACGGGGTTGCAAACCCCGTCCGGCAGCCGTCCCGCATTCTTAGCCTGATGCATATGGGTTGCAAACCCCGTCCCGCAAAGGAAAAAAGCCGGATTTCTTTCCCGTGCAACTATCGAAAATTTATGGTTAGGCACTTATGACTTTATGATTTAAACGAGTTAAGCAAGTCCTATTGCAATCAGAACTGAGATAACGATCCAAAAACCAGCCTTGATTTTTCCGGCATACGCGGGCATGTCAGAATTGCTAAAATGATATGTTTTCAAAAGATGCGTTTTTCCTGGCGCGGCATACAGTTCTGCTGAATCCTCGGGCCGAACCAGAAACAACAAAAATTTGCATAACGCGGATATGTTTTCTTCTTTCATCCTGTGACCTCCGACTGGTTTAAATTATTCATAAATTTTTTCTGCTCAAACATTTTGACACAGCCTAATGGTTCTGATAAATAATAACAGATACAGTTTGTTTAAAATTTAAGCATAACAGATGGGGGCAAATGGGAACGGTCAGTTTTCTAAAGGAAAAACCGAATTTTCAATATCTCAGGCTGGCAAATGAAATTGAATCCAAAATTATGGAAGGTGAATACGCGGCCGGAGACAAACTTCCTTCTCTGAGAAAACTGCATAAACAACTGAGGCTCAGTATCTCCACTGTATATCAGGCATATATCGAACTGGAACGGCGGGGAATTGTGGAAGCCCGCACGAAATCCGGATTTTATGTCAGACCTTTTTTGTATAATGTGTTGCCCTCTCCGAAATTAGAAAAACAAAAAAACGCGACACCGAAAAGAGTCAGTGTGAACGCTGTGGCAAATGCAATTGTCGAAGCCATGAGCGATTCGGACATCCTGCAGCTCGGCGGCGCTGTTCCCTCCTCCGAACTCCTGCCGTTCAAACAGCTTTCCAGAACATTAAAATCCGTGTCATCACAAGAGATGAAGTCGCTTATGCTGACCTATGAGCATCCCTCCGGAAATCCCGAACTCAGACGACAGATCGCAAAAAGAACCCTGGGGCTTTCCGAAAAAATAACCGCGGATGAAATCATCACGACAAATGGCTGCATAGAAGCCATCAGTTTATGTTTAAGGGCAGTGGGAAAAGCCGGAGATACAATTGCAGTGGAATCTCCCACATATCATGGCTTTTTGCAGCTCATCGAAGACCTGGGCATGTATGCTTTGGGGCTCCCCACGGACTTAACCAGCGGCGTTGACTTAAACTGTCTTGAAAAGGCTCTGGATCGCAACACGGTCAGAGCATGTCTGTTTAACCCGAATTTTCAGAATCCGCTCGGGTTTGCCATGCCGGATGAGAAAAAACAAAAACTGGTGGCATTGCTGAATCACAAAGACATACCTGTTATTGAGGATGACCTTTGCGGGGACCTGCATTTCGGAGAAAAACGCCCTGCCACGCTGAAATCTTTTGACAAGAAAGGGCTGGTTTTATATTGCGCTTCTTTCTCAAAAACCCTCGCCCCGGGTCTGAGAGTCGGCTGGACAATGCCGGGAAGATACACGGACGCTGTAAGACGGCTCAAGCTGAATACATGTTTGGCCTCTGCAAAATTAAATCAGGCAGTCATTGCCAATTTTCTGAAAAGCGGCTCTCATGACAGACATCTGAGAAGACTGAGGAACGCGTTGAAAAATCAGATGAGCAATACGGCCCTGGCCATTGCACGCTATTTTCCCAAAGGGACCAAAATCACATCCCCCAAAGGCGGGCTTCTTTTGTGGGTGCAGTTAGATGAGGCGGTTGACAGCCTGGCATTGTATCAGGAAGCAAGAAAACAGCGCATTTCGATCCTCCCGGGGGTTATTTGTTCAAGTTTGGGTAAATATAAAAATTGTATCCGTCTCAGTTGCGGGCATCCGTGGAGCGAAAAATTGGAAAAAGGCATTATGACGCTGGGGCAGATCATCTCCGAATCAGAGAAACCGCCAAAAACATAGGCGTATGCAAACTAACCCGTCTGAAAATCTCATTTTTTGAAGGAGGCAAAATATTTCTCAGAAACTGTAACCCTGTCTCAGACTTCCGCAAAGGAGGGAAAAAAGCTGATAAAATGAAAAAAATTAAAGAATTACCGGAATTCAGCCGTCCTCGTGAAAAACTGAAGGAAAAGGGCGAACATGCGTTATCAGACATTGAACTGATAGCTGTTATTTTAGGAAGCGGCAACAAGGGCCAGGATGTCCTGTCTCTTGCTTCAAAAGTCGCGAGATTGCTTGTGAAACATAAGGGAAGCATATCTTTCGACATGCTCATGAATGTCGGAGGCATTGGTCTTGCAAAAGCATCGCAGATTTTAGCGAGCTTTGAACTGGCAAGGCGATACATCGTCAAAGAATCCATCAGAATTTCAGAACCCCGTGAGGTCGTGCCGCTGCTTACCGACATCGCAGACAAGCAGCAGGAATATTTCGTCTGCATTTCGCTAAACGGGGCAAATGAAGTCATTGAAAAAAGGATTGTCACCGTGGGACTGCTGAATAAAACCCAGGTGCATCCGCGGGAAGTCTTCGCAGATGTCATTACAGACCGGGCCGCTTCTGTTATTTTATCCCACAATCACCCCTCGGGCGAACTCAGACCCAGCAACAGCGATCTGAAAATTCATCATCAGCTGACAGAGGCCGGAAAAATACTCGGGATTACAGTGCTGGATCATATTATCATCTCCAAAAAAGGATACTATAGTTTCCAGGAACAAGGCATAATTTAGACCCGGGGTTTTCAGAAAAACCTCTGAAAGCGTGTTTGAAAAGTAAAGAATATGAGTAATCATAAGTGGCTGTTTTTTTTGCCACGAAGGCACGAAGGTTCACGAAGTCTCTTTGTGTCACTTTGTGGCTTCGTGCCTTTGTGGCTCATCTTTTTGCAGCGAAGACACCGGGAGCCTGTCCGAAAAGTAATCAGACAAGGCGATTTTATTACAACCCGTGGAGGATCCCCGGTTCACTGCCATTAAGTTAAGCTTCCGGAGTGCGAAAATTATTTTTCGCATCCCTGCCGGAAACTCTTTTTGCCACCCCGGATGAGTCTTAACTTAACTAAAGTATACCACTCTTTTTATTCTTGTTATTTATTATCAGTAAGTTACAAAACACTTTTTGATCACATGTTATGCAACTTATTGAATATAAAATATTTATTTCCGGTCTCCGTATTTCTGTATTTTTTCTTGCTTTTTCGCTCTCATATTCTGTATATAATAATTGAGGTATATACTGAAATTTCAACAGAAAAAAAAAGGAGATGATAAAATGGGCAGAAGAGCAAAAAAAACAAAATGTTCGGGACTGATCAGACGGCTGACCGGCAGAACTCTGAGATTTCTCGTTATCGGAGCCGGTTTTCCTTATCACAAATCTCCGCATCTGTATCAGCGGATATGGGTTTTCATTCTTCTCCCTTTTTTGGAGGAGGACACACTTAACGAACTCAGCGGAAAATACGGCGGAGGTCTTCGCACACTTTACCGACTTCTGATGCGGCACCCGGAAGCATTTGAAAGACTGCTCCGCATGCTGGCCATGCCCCTGTTTTTCGAACTCCTCCGGAATTTCGGCATTTCCGACGCCACGACACGGAGCCGCAGACGGATCCGGATCATTTTTGACGACACAAAAGCCGAGAAATCCGGTAAGTATATGGAATTCATTCATAAATTTTTTGACAACGCCAAAGACCGTTACATCATGGGCTGCAATTTCGTCCTCATGCTGGCAGTTTCCGGCGACACGGTGATCCCGCTCTCCTTTGTTCTGTGGCTGCCTGCGGAGCATCCTGACCATCGCCCGAAAAACGATATCGTGCGGGACGAGATTATGCGCCTGAAGAAAGCATGCGACATCCGGGGCTGCGACCTCGGAGAGGTCGAACTCCTTTTCGACAGCGCGTATCATGTGCAGAAAGTTATGAATGCCGCCGATGCCGCCGGATTCCGAATTGTCAGCAAAGCTGACAACAGACATAAATTCGAATTTGAGGAGGAACTGCTGACGCCGTCGGAAATTATAGAAAAGGTGGCGGAACGTCAGTGGAAATATCTGGAAAAAGATCATTTTTATCAGCGGATTAAGGCACATCACCATGTTTATGGCGAAGTGGTTCTCATACTCCGCCGACGCCGCCTGAGTAACGGAAAAACCATCTGTGACGTGCTTATCTGCAACAAATCTTTCTACAATGCGGTGAGAATTCACAAATGCTATAAGAGACGATGGAAAATCGAAATGCATTTCAAATATTACAAGCAATATCTGCTGCTTGGCAAATCCGGATTCCGGAAAATCGGTTCGATCCGATCTCATCTGTCGTGCGTTGCAACAGCGGGTCTGATCGCGGGTCTTTTCCGTCATCAGTTTCCCCGGAAAATAAGTTTCCTCACGGCGGTAAAGCTGCCCAGGAGGGAACTATGGGACGTATAACCATTTCATTTCAATAACTTGCATCTAATTTTCCAAAAATAAGTTCCATAACATACTGATATTAAATATGTAGAATTAAAAAACGATTATACTTTAGTTACGTCACTCCCGATGCTTATTTCTCCACAGGTCCGGCCTTTCTGACACTTAAAGAAGCCGTTAACGAAAAAGGCGAACTGTCTGTTCATCTTGTCACCCGTGCGAAGAATAATTATGTGGGATACCTTGTCCCCGAAGACAGTTCGGAAAAGAGGTTCCGGGAAAAAGACAAAGGAAGGGCCGACAAAGCCCCGTAAGAGCGGCAAATATGCCGCCCTTAAGGGGCTTGCTCGGCCCTTCCCTAAAGCTGTTCTAATCAGGTTTTTTGATCCGATCCGGCCGGACAGCCTGTCATTCCTGCGAAAGCAGGAATCCACTGCTCCCCGAAGCATGCCATCTGCCAAAAATAGATTCCTGGTTTCGCAGGAATGACAAAAAAAAATTTTATTATCGAGTGTTAGGTGTATCTGTTGGTTCGGTCTTAATTTTTTTGGGCATTCCAAGCAATATCCAGCCTTTAGGCTCTTCAGCAACAATCCATTCTTTAGCAACAGGGTGACTGGCAAAGTACAGACTGTTGTTTACACGAAGAAGATAAAAATATTTGTACGGATCATATGGTCCGTACTCCCAGACTGATTTGTTGAATTCAAGAACACCATTTTCAAAATTGGCTATCCGTTTCAGAACCCATGATGTGATATCTCCCCTTGCATAGTAAACAATATCAAAGCGTCCGTCAGCACGCTTCCTGATCGTGAGGTGTACGACGCCATCATGCCAGTATGAGGAATCCCATTGACCGGTAATGTCAGCCTGCCTGACAAGCCATTGACTGAGCCTGGGCGAAAGATCAGATGAATCAATTTCTGCTCCGAGAAGTTCTTTTTCAATTACTTCAGTGCTTAACTCGTTTACCCAGCTTGGGCTAATGTCAGACTGCTTTTGCAAAACCTGGCTCTCATGGTAGCTGCAACCACAAAAAATAACGATCAAAAAAAGAATATATCTCATTTTCATAAACCTGTTAATAAGCCCTCGAATAAGCCTTTCCTATCCGGTTCAGTATTGGTTGTTAAGGAGATAACTCTTTAATTTTATTTATATATCATTTCAATCCTTGTTTTGATGGAAGTGGTTCTCAAAGAATTTTGAACTCTAATTTTTCAGCCCCTGCCGGGTGTTTCAATCCTTGTTTTGATGGAAGTGGTTCTCAAAGAAGTTTGATCTGATTATTTGTGACGAGGCTCACCGTAGTTTCAATCCTTGTTTTGATGGAAGTGGTTCTCAAAGTCACCAATGTCAGATGCTTTCCCTGCCTCTGTATGTTTCAATCCTTGTTTTGATGGAAGTGGTTCTCAAAGATTTTGCGGCCTCGGCATGATATTCGGAGAGATCATGTTTCAATCCTTGTTTTGATGGAAGTGGTTCTCAAAGAATTTTGAACTCTAATTTTTCAGCCCCTGCCGGGTGTTTCAATCCTTGTTTTGATGGAAGTGGTTCTCAAAGAAGTTTGATCTGATTATTTGTGACGAGGCTCACCGTAGTTTCAATCCTTGTTTTGATGGAAGTGGTTCTCAAAGTGACCGGCTTCGGCTCGGAAAAATATTGCTATCTGGGTTTCAATCCTTGTTTTGATGGAAGTGGTTCTCAAAGCTGGCAAAACCCACACTTCCCTCTTGATAGCGTGTTTCAATCCTTGTTTTGATGGAAGTGGTTCTCAAAGACTATCAGAATGCTGACGCCCCGGGAAGAGGCATATGTTTCAATCCTTGTTTTGATGGAAGTGGTTCTCAAAGCGCCAATCCTCATATTGCAGCTTGCCCGGAAAAGGGTTTCAATCCTTGTTTTGATGGAAGTGGTTCTCAAAGGAGGAGTGGATAGTGATGCAGATCGCCGAGGCTCTCGTTTCAATCCTTGTTTTGATGGAAGTGGTTCTCAAAGCGAGCTTTCAGCAGTCACTTCCGGTTCCTCAGCCTCGTTTCAATCCTTGTTTTGATGGAAGTGGTTCTCAAAGTAAGGCGGAGCGTGATGCTGATATTTTTGTCCTCAAGTTTCAATCCTTGTTTTGATGGAAGTGGTTCTCAAAGCTTCGGAGCGTGCGGCGATAGAGGAATCCTATCACGGTTTCAATCCTTGTTTTGATGGAAGTGGTTCTCAAAGTGACAATTATCCTCAATCCCATCCTTGATAACGCTGGTTTCAATCCTTGTTTTGATGGAAGTGGTTCTCAAAGCCGGAAGATGTGTATTATGAGATTGTGACGGCCCAGTTTCAATCCTTGTTTTGATGGAAGTGGTTCTCAAAGCCGGAAGATGTGTATTATGAGATTGTGACGGCCCAGTTTCAATCCTTGTTTTGATGGAAGTGGTTCTCAAAGGAACTGTTTCCGAGTGTCCGCAGAACATTGGGAAGTTTCAATCCTTGTTTTGATGGAAGTGGTTCTCAAAGGGATACGAACATCCCGGAATGCCCCGGTTTTTTATGTTTCAATCCTTGTTTTGATGGAAGTGGTTCTCAAAGCCGGACGAAACGACTTTCCTCATGAATGTCATGGGGTTTCAATCCTTGTTTTGATGGAAGTGGTTCTCAAAGCGATGTGAACCTCTACCGTCGGATTTCCCTCATCATGTTTCAATCCTTGTTTTGATGGAAGTGGTTCTCAAAGCTATGACATTTTCAATGATTATTCTAAATTTGTGTTGTTTCAATCCTTGTTTTGATGGAAGTGGTTCTCAAAGTGCCTATGGAAGTAGGCATAACAATAGGAATTTATAAGTTTCAATCCTTGTTTTGATGGAAGTGGTTCTCAAAGTTGGGATCGGACACGGATCGTCATCCGCAATCCTCGTTTCAATCCTTGTTTTGATGGAAGTGGTTCTCAAAGAAAAAGGGTGCGAACCCTTTAAATGGGAAAGGAGTTTGTTTCAATCCTTGTTTTGATGGAAGTGGTTCTCAAAGTTGAATACGCCCCGATTGATCCGGATTTCGCTCCTGTGTTTCAATCCTTGTTTTGATGGAAGTGGTTCTCAAAGTACGACTTTCTTCATCTGCCGGTGGGTAGTACGTGGTTTCAATCCTTGTTTTGATGGAAGTGGTTCTCAAAGAGCGGACGTTTATGACTCTTCAAAACATGATTTTTGTTTCAATCCTTGTTTTGATGGAAGTGGTTCTCAAAGACTCAGGATGATGCAAGAGACGGGTGGGAAGCGATGTTTCAATCCTTGTTTTGATGGAAGTGGTTCTCAAAGCGGGGAACGGTGGCAAGCCCGGAATAACGCAGATGTGTTTCAATCCTTGTTTTGATGGAAGTGGTTCTCAAAGGATATAAGGCCGCTGAATTTGGCGCAGCCTGAAAAGTTTCAATCCTTGTTTTGATGGAAGTGGTTCTCAAAGGGGGCTTTGAATGATTTTATAATATTTCCAGCCATGTGTTTCAATCCTTGTTTTGATGGAAGTGGTTCTCAAAGAGTTATAAAAATGATGCTGTAATCAGTGCTGTAATGTTTCAATCCTTGTTTTGATGGAAGTGGTTCTCAAAGCGCGTAAAACGGATAGTTACACCCAGATCGGACATGGTTTCAATCCTTGTTTTGATGGAAGTGGTTCTCAAAGTGGCTATAGCTAATTTCAGTTTGGCGGTTGGCGAGTTTCAATCCTTGTTTTGATGGAAGTGGTTCTCAAAGGTACGGGTTGCTGTTCGATGTCCGAGCCGTTCTAAAGTTTCAATCCTTGTTTTGATGGAAGTGGTTCTCAAAGTCCATTTTCAAGATTTTTGATTTAATATCAAAAACTTAATATATTTTTTCAAAGAGCGATATTTATTTGTATCAGACCTTTTCGGGACCTTTGAGTGCATAATGCTGACCTGTCAGAGTAGCGTGAACCTTCTGTTTTTTTAGAATAAAATTATTTTAACATATTTTTTTCGAATAATTCTGTCATAAAGAATGTCAAAATTATTTTTTCTTTTACCCCTAAAAAAAAGTAAAGTCAAGCAGTTTTTTTCAGGCAGGGCGGTGCGGGGGATCGCAGGATCTCATCCGAAAAACTGCGACGCTCCGCATCTTATTAACGCCCTGAAATAATAATAGATAATAAAATCCGTCACAACCGGAAACACTCAGACGCGGCAATCAACCCCCGCGTCTCAGTCATCCATCAGAAGAACTCAGCGAGGATCTCGTCATTCACCAGCTTCCGGTCAAACCCCTGTCCCATCACCTTTATCCGCCTGAAATCATCCTGACAAAAAGGAAAAAGATAAACACTATCTGTTTTCTCATTGATCAGACTGAGGCATTTCTCGCCCAGCTCATCAAAACGATTTGATTCCAAGCGGCCCAGGAAAACACTCTTCTGGACCCTTATCAGCCCGTATTGCTTACACGCCTTAGCAACCTTATTCCGGACCTTATTCTCTGAAATATCATAAATAATCCAAACAAGCACAGACATAACCATCCTCCTAAAACTCCTGAATATCGAGCCAATCTGCCCTGTCAACCTTGTCCTCGGCCAGCAGAACATTTGCCAAGCGGTGGGCCTCATGCAGTATGACATATCGGCGTCTCACATTTTTTTTGCGATATCGTATACGCTCATCCAGAAGCATATTCATTGACTCAGCAACAATTGGTTTACCTTTCTGATTCAGTGAAACTGCCTCAACCATCACAGAAGCACAAGTATCTGAAGCTGATATAGATTTCTTTGACCGGCTTTGAGACAGGGGAGCCTCGGCAAAATCGAAATAATCATCCCTGACCTTTCTGCCCGTAAACATATAAACAGCGGCCATTTCTGCATAAATACGAAACAACTCAATCATATCAAAAACCAGAGATTTCTTATTATAGTTATCCGTATGCATAAACCCCAGATACGGATCAAGACCCGCAAGAATGCAGGCCTTTTCCACCCGGGAATAAAGAATCCCGTAAAAATAGTTCAGAACCGCATTAAAAGGATCTTTGGCAGGACGTTTCGAGCGTTTCTCGAACCGGTATTTATCCGGCATCAGCTTAGACAGACATTGAAAATAAGCCCTGCCTGCCGCGCCCTCCAGTCCCCGGATCCGTTCCCTGGCATCCTCAAGACGCTGCCCCCGGACCTCCAGACCCGCCATGGCGTTCTCAATCGTGTTGAGCGGCTTCCTGAAAAGCGTTTCTTTTCCGGGGCGGGCATACATCAGTTTTTTCAGAAAGCGGATCTGATGATCCATTTTCTGACGGATCATATCTATGACCAGCTCCAAACCGAGGGACTGATCCGCAGTCTCCAACTGTTTTCTGCGAATCAGGGCCGTACTTCCCATCTTGGAGAACCACACCCTCCCCACCGGATCATCATAACCATCCAAAAACACAACATCAATATTATGCTCCATGGCCAGAACAATGGCCTGACTCGAAATCATAGCCTTGTTTGAAATCACAAGTGACTCAACCTTCATCGGGGACCTGTCCGCGGCCCTGTCTCCTGCCTTTAAGCGGAAACACCCGTCTTTCTGCGTAATAAGAGTACCAGGAGTATTGATAAAAAGCTGCATTATATCTTCCTTTCTTGGAGTGTTAAACTTACAAATTGGCATAGATAAATACCTAACCATAAGTTTTTGTATATTTATTTGTAAAGAAAAGCACAAAAATTTCTGCACATGTACTTAATTCTTAAAAGGTTGAGCATCAATGGAGTGCGGAAATGGAGCCGCTAGGCGGAATTTTCGCATACTTCCGAAATGCGAAAATTCCGCCTAGCGGCTCCATTTTCGCACTCCCTTTTTACGGGCTATACATGCCTGCAAACCAAGGACTCTGCCAAACTGAAAGTTCGGCACTCCATGATAGAGTTTTTTTAAAATTTACTGATTCTGACGGAATTTGGGGAGGCCCGGAAATATGACAGCGGACAAAGCGTCGGAATCAGTCATGCTGACCGGCCTCCCCAAAATCCGTCAGAATCAGTAAATTTATATTGATAACAACCTGTATTCTTTGAAAAAAAATATTTTTTTCAAATCACCTTTTCGCAAATATTGGCGTAACAGCAATCCGCACACCGTTGTTTATAAGGCGTGGGATCTGGGTAGCGACACTTCTGAATCACCATGAGAATCTCCCCTATGATTTTATCAAGGTCCTGAAAATCTTTCTCACGCATGGGAATCTCCACCAGTTTGTTTTTGCTTCGGGAATAAACAACAAACCCGCGGTTTACCGGAACATCAAAATTCTCCTGAATCAGCCTTGCATAAAAAAGCAACTGAAACCGGTGGTTTTTAAACGTGCGCTGCTTATACTCCGCGTATTTATAATCCAGCGGGGCCGCGCAGCCGTCATCCAAAAAAAGAATCTCATCAATAATCCCCCGAAACGCGCCCGACCCCCCGGAAAGATATACATCTGATTGCTTCTCCACCACATTCAGTTTCTTCCTGAGATACCCCGGGTTCATATTTCTGACCTTTTCATGAACATCCCTGCCCTGTTGCACCTTAAAGCGTTTCTCCTGATGCTCAGGAATATATAACACCTTCTCAAAATAAGTAAACCGGGGACAGAAAAGATACTCAAGAAGATAACTCGCTGTGAGTGAAAATTCAGGCTCCTCGTCCTGTACCAAGTCATCATCAAATTCAAATTCCATAAACACCTCCGACGTTTTAAAAAGACCTCCGAAGATCCAAAAAGACCTCGGAGGCCTGATCCTTAGGAAGTCTGACCGTTATACTCGATAACTAAGTTTTTTGTCTTTCCGTTCGGCTGAACTCACGCCGAAACCTGTGAAAGCAGTTTTGCAAAAATTCCGCGTCCGCTTCATTTTTGCACTCCTTTTGTCCTGAAAACTTTTCGATCTGCTGAGTCTGGCCGTTAAAAATAATCCGCGCTCGTATCCTCGGACACATCTTCCTCATCTGACAGCCCCAGTTCTCTGCTGTACCTGCACCTTGCCAGCCAATAGGGAATCTCTTTCAGACGGGAGCCTGAGGGAGAAACAGCCGCATTTTTTTCCACCAGCTCCTGATTCAGCAATTTATGGAACATCCCCACATGCAGATTAACAAAAAGCCTTTCAGCCATGATAAAATCACAGGCCTGACAGCAGTTCTCATATGCTTTTCTGAACATGGCAGGCAGCACCGGAACCCCGGTAAACTGCTTATAAAATTCCTCCTCCTGCTCCTTAAACGGCATAAACGGTCTCAGACGCTCCAGACTTGACAAAAACCCCTTTTTTATCTCCTCATATTTCTCCTTGTCACTCTGCTCCGGATAGACCTGATCCAGCATCGCCCGGAGATGGCGTTCCTCAATCACCGAAACCTCCTCCAGCACATCCAACGTCCTTTCAACAACATCCCGCGGATAAATATAATGGTCATTTTCTCCGCCCTCTCGGCACACATACACCGGACAAATCCCCTTCCTGCATCTCCGGTTGATCCGGCCGAATCGCTGAATCAGGGCATCCAAAGGGGCAGGTTCGGTGAACATCACATCAAAGTCAATATCAAGACTCACCTCAATGGCCTGGGTTCCGGCAAGAAGACGAATCCCGCCCTCACTCAGACGCTGCTCTTTCTCCATGCGGTCTTGGCCGGTAAAACGGCTGTGAAGCAAAACAGACTCGTTCTCTTCCAACCCCCTGGCAAACGCCTGGAAAACATCCTGGGCATTTGCCACTGTATTACAGATGAGCATCACGCGCTTCCCCGAATCCAGAGCGTCCTGTATCTTGTCAGCCTGATCAAAAATACCGCCATCAAGCAGTTCAACACGATGTCTGCTGAACCGGGCCATGAGCGCATCATCTGCCCGGACAAAACCGGACATTCCCACAGCATCCTGCAATTCCTCCAGCATAAACCCCGGGAGAGTCGCGGTCATAATCATCACCCTGACCCGGAGCCGCGTAATCAGCCATTTCAGCGACACCACAATCTGGGCAAAGGTCTGCATATCATACGCATGAATCTCATCAAACACCAGCATGGCCCCGGCCAGCTGTGCAAACCCCATCTCAGCTCCCCTGACGCCATAGCAATATTTCAGCAACTGAAATGGCGTGACCACTTTAAGGGGATGAACCATTTTTTTATGAAGGTCCTTTATCTTCCTGAGATGCGCGGAAAATTTCCGAGGATCCCCGTCCTTGTCTTCAAAATACTGAGCAAGATATTGCCCCAGTTTGCCATGAACAAGCCCCACATATCTTGAATTTCCGGGATCAGCCTCCCAGCCTTCGAAGTCTCTCACCAGTCGGCCGTGCATGGCATTAATGGACGCGGTATAAGGCAGAATATAAAATATCCGCCCCTGATGACCGCTCTTTAACTGTCTTTTTATCCAGAGCAGAGCGGCCTCGGTCTTTCCGGATCCCGTGGGTGCTGTCATCAGCAAATTGCCCTCAGCCTTTCCGCATTCTGCCTGATGTGCGAACCATTGCCCGTCAAATTTTCTGAGAAAATCAAAATGACACGGACACAGCACCGGAATCTCTCTGATCTCCGCGGACCCCATATGATCACACAATTTCATTGCTCCGGACAGCAGCATCTCCTGCCAGTATCCGTTCCCAGGCCCGGACCCGGTGTTGTCTTTTAAAAAAGGAACAGCATACACCTGAACCGGATGCGCCCGGGACGGTGCCACAGGATTAAAGACCGCGTCAAAGGGCCGGCCCAGATATTCCTGGTAAAAATCCCCGAGACCCTGTTTCAGTTTTTTCAGATAATGAAAATCCAGTTTTTTTCTGAAATTCGCATCAAAATCAACAGGATTGACCTCACCTCCCTTCAAATTTTTCTCATAGGCTTCAATCACCTCCTTTGAATACAGATGCGGCAGAAGGGCCTCAAAATCTTTATGATGTCCGAGAATCACCCGGGCAACAGATCGCCTGTCTGCCGCGTCTGTGGGAAGCATGTCAACAAACGGCACACTGTAGAATTCATGACGGCTGTTCAGCCATAATACAGATCGCCGCCCCCTCAGAATTTTCTGAAACTCCGCGTGGGCCTTTCCCCAGTCATGGAGATAAACCGAGAAAAACAGCATCTCAAAAAAATTCTTTTTTTCAGACACCTCCGGGAGCAGCGGCAGGGCCGCCCGCAGCCCCCGGAAAATCTCAAGGCAGTGTCGGATATGATTCAACAGACTCGAGCCGTCTGATTTCGCAAGTACGCTGTTATCGTCTGTTATCATGCCAAAACACCTCATGGTCTGATTCTTCGTCCAGGAAACCGCTTTCCGGGATCACCCGGGATTGCCGGAACTTGTATTCCAAAAGAAAATAAGGAAACGTGCCGATATTTCTCCGAGGTATCTCATTGGTAAAACCAATGGGCAGCGCATGAATGGGCGCGGAAAGCGGGGTTTTTCCCATAGGCACGATGGTTCCCCGTAACCGTGCCAGTTCCTGAACCGGTTTCAGATCAATTTCATCAATGCGATTCACGCACGCGAGATCACCTGATCTCCCCAGAACCATTTGGAAATGGGGATGGGCAAATGCCTCGGCAATCCGTGACTCTGTCACATAAATCCAAAGTTCATTATCAAAAAGTATCTGCCGGCGGATGATATTCGACTTTGTACTCAGCCGGGCGGATTTGTTGTTGAACTGGTAAATCGTCTCAATGTCAATGGCCTGGGAGGCAAATCGGAAGACATAGCCTGTGGCGATATCCTCCGGCGACACATACTCCCCCGCGGCCGCGGAAAACAATCCGAACACCGTGGAAAGCGGCGGAACCACAAGAGACGGCTGATATCCGCTGATGAGATTGGGATACCGAAAACTCGCAGTCCAACTGGTTATATGGATTCTGAATGCTTTCATCCGTCCTCCTTTGTCATGGAATGCTGGTTTCAATTTCCTTTACAAATTCCCTGACAGCGTCACATATGGAACCATAGAAAACATGATCCGCGTCCGCGAAGGTTTTCAGATCCTCCTCCAGTTCATCCATAAATCCCATGCGCCGTCCGATACAAACCTTTCCGGGAATGCGGCCCGCGTAATCAGCGATCACCTGTTTCAGGGCCGGCACGGAAAACACCGGCTTTCCCAGATCATCTTTGGCCAGATGCGAAAACGGGTGGTTGCCGCTGTTGAGCATGGTCAGCACCATCAGTTTGGGCGTGACATCTCCCATGTTGGTCGTCTGCATGGCACCTCCGGAGAGAATTTCCAAAGCCAGCAGTGTGTCCAGCACACGCCGCACCCTGACGGGCTTCTCAAGACGATGCAATTTGAGGGGGTCCCCTTTTTTATCTTTGGCAAAAGGATCATCAATCAGGTCCGCGCCGTTTTCAATGGCCAGTTTTGCCAGGGCATCGTTAAAGTTTTTGAAACCGGTTCTATCCTCCGAAGAAAAGGTCCCCACCTGATCCAGGGCAATGGAGAACATGCCCTTCATGGTGGCGCAGTACTCATCTTTGCCATAAGGGACCGCGTCTCCTTCCTGGCGGGACATGGAGGACCAGTTCTGGACAATATTTGTGGGAGACACGGAGATGAGTGCGGAGTTTTTCAGCGGCGACACGCGGGTCAGGGTGATATTTTTCTTGCCTTCTTTTGCCGCCCGCATGTAGCCAAACATATCATCGTCATCGTAAACCACAGGATTGGCCTCGGTAAAGGCAATCTTTTTTTCCCTTGTGACCGGTGACATGTTCCACCCAAAGTCTTTTTTCAGGGTTTCCCGCCACCAATAGCGCCATGCCTGACCGGAAACATATGCGTAAGTTCTCCCGCCCTTGTTGACCTTCTTGGTTGCCACTGCATTTTCCAGTGTTGTCGAGGTATCTTTGCCCGCGTTGTTCAGGGCCGCCACATCCACATCAATCAGCATAAATCCTTGAACCGTTAATGACATTGTAACTCCTTTCATTTTAGTTTGTAGTTCCGCCTTTAGGCGGTCTGAGACAGTCTGAATGCGGAACTGTAAAATTTTAATTTCCCTTGTTACAATTCTCTGCTTACGCACAATCCCTTACAGATTATTATGAGTGCAGCCAAAATAAATGCTACAAATATTCCGCCCCCACGGGGCTTTGGCGGTTGTGCATGATGAGTCCTACAAATATTCCGCCCCCACGGGGCTTTGGCGGTTGTGCATGATGAGTCCTACAAATATGCCGCCCCCACGGGGCTTTGGCAGCTGCATGATGAGTCCTACAAATATGCCGCCCCTACGGGGCTTTGGCAGCTGCATGATGAGTGCTGCTCATGGATATGCCCGATTATCCGTTAAACATATCCACCGCGTCCTTTTCCGGCTCCGCGATATCCTCGGTCGAAACTTCGGCTGAGTCAATGCGAAGCTCGTGCAGTTTCTCATACAGGCATATCAGAAGCAAGTCCCTGACTTCACTCCAGTACTGGCCGTCAGGAAACAAGTATTCCACATATTCTCTGAGCCTTATGAACGGTTCGGGTTCGCCGTTCTGGTGATGCGCTTTGACGCATTTGAGAATGGCTGCTCTCAGCTCATATGCTTTTGCCGCGCCTTCAATGGGCGTGATGAATTTTTTGAAATTCTCTTCCTTTTGAGAAAGTCCTATAATTTTATCCGCGATACTGCGTATCAGATCAATCTGCTCCTGCCGCATATTTCTGACCTCCTTCATGTATGTGATTGCGATCATTATGGGAAATGTTGCCTTTTTATGTCTCCGGCACAGATATCCTGAGATTGTTTTTCCCGACAAAAGGCGTTCATAGATGGTGTTGCGATTTGTGCCGCTGTACTCCTCATGATTGAGTTGGATCATCTCTTTCTTCTTTTTTTCAACCCATTCCCCTTTTTCCTCATCAAAATGGACCGACTTGCGAAACCGGTAATATGTTTTCACAAAACCCGTCCAACTGGTTTTGAGATCAGGCTGACACACCCGTTTTAAAAAAGAGAAGATATAATTGGGCAGATCATGAAACTCCATGTTTGCTTTTGCACCAAAATTGCTGAAATAAACCAGGCGGATGGCTTTGGCTGTTTTTTCAAGCAGGTCAAATTTTTCAATGAGTCTGCCGGCAAGGTTGAAGAGCGCGTTCTGAGGGTTCAGCAGATTTGCCTTGAGCATTCCTTTTGACGATCCTCTGGAGATTTTGTCCAGATTCTCCTGAATATAATCTGCCTGCCACAACGCTTTTGAATATGCATCATCCGGCTGGAGAATCATCAGCTTGTCACCGCATTCCACAATCCCGAGGGGCAGAAAAAAGAGTTTGATCAGGCACTCTCCGCACAACAGCAGGCCCGCTTCATGGAAATGGTGAAAATTGATAAAATCGCCAGATCCCACCAGGGGGTAATTTCCTCTTCCCCCCGGAAACAAAGGGCCTTTGTGAGCGCATATTCTGCAATATCCCTCTGCGACTGCGTTTTCATTTCTGAGTATCCCCAGATAATATGCCAATGAATCCTTGCGCTGACGCTCGGGTTTGCCAGTGGCGTGGATGGTGGTGATTTTTGAATGGAGAAAAACCGAATGGATTTTCCCGCCCCATCTGTCCACATACACATCCGTGGCAAAGCGAATTTTTTCCTCGACCGTGTCAAAGGGCAGCGTGTCCATGACCAGCGCGCCCATATCCACAAAAGGATCGCCGGTGAACTCCGTTTTTATGGGAACCGGGATTTTATCTGCTTTGCCTGTGACAAAATTTAGTGTTGCTTGTTCCATTGTGACTCCTTTGTTCAATTGATAATTGATAATTGATAATTCAGGTTTTATGTGTAAAAGGTGGGGCACATCCGTTTTTTTGCCACGAAGCCGCGAAGGCACAAAGTTTCACGAAGTGTCTTTGTGGTTCCTTTGTGTCTTTGTGTCTTTGTGGCTAATTTTTTCGGATGTGTAAAAGGTGGGACCCACCCCATTTTCCCCATGCCCAGAAACTCAGGCAAAAGGAAATTCCCTGCAAATTGGATACTGAACCTCCTGAGCGGTATTGGTGTTCTTATCTGGCGATACCTGAATTCCTTTATATGAAAGTGTTAGGTGTTAGGTGTTAGGAAAAACTGCAAAACTTTCATCATTCGTTGTGACCGGCAGCTCATGCCCGTTTATACGAACTTGTATCCGGGCGGAAATATCCAGATTTCAGGACTATTGTGCCGGTTCTGCGAAAGACCTCCGAGGTTTAAAAAACCTCGGAGGTCTTATGGCTGCTTTTTGATCTGCTGATTGCTATCCGACCCTCCTGATCAGACCGAACCCCCGGGAAGTTGATTTCCCCAGACCGATGAAGTTGGGCAGCATCATATTGGAGACAAACTCAAGATCAAATCCTGTCATCCGATATCGCTTGAATGAAACCAGACGCTGTCTGGGCAGTCTTGGGATTTCAACTTTGATTTCTCCGTCAACATTCCATTGCACCCCCTTGGCAAATGAAAGCATGTTGCCGATCAGGATGCGTCGGAGTCTTTCAATTTTTTCCGCATCGCTGTTCAGTGCGCTGAATGTTGCATAATTCTCCTCATTCAGTGCGAACCAGTTCCATATTTTGTAACGAACCGGTTCCGGAGAAAGTCCGCACTGAAAATAGTCAAACGAAATATGCCGGATTTCCGTTTCAATGCGTTTTCCGTAGATGGTGAGGTCCCAGTTCACCTGTTCAAAGAATTTGATGACCTCCTCGGTTCCCTGGTTGATGCAGATAATGGCCGGATGTCTGCCAATGGTCTTATACTGAATCAGGGGATAGCCGTAGAGAAACTGCTGGTCCCCGAGATGATTATGAAACAGGACATTTTCCTCTCCCACTTTTTTGACCACTGCTCCCCGGAAACCGGGAATCTGGCGACGTTCCATTTCAAAATCAAAAATAGCCACAAAATGCTTTATCTCCATTGACGCACTTTTCTCAGGTTTTTGCATGGGTTTCATTGCTGATTATCCTTGTTTTAGTGTGAATGTTTCAAATCCACGCCCCCCCCGTGCGGGGAGCGAGAAAATTTTACTGATGCTGACGGATTTTGTTGATCCTGTCATATTATGTTTTCAAAAGTACAGGGAAAGCAGATAAGAAAAGGAAAAATGCGTCTTCCCCTTCTTATCTGCCGTCCCTGTACTTTTCGGGGCCGGACCTCAGGGCAGCACAGATTCTTGTTGTTCGGAGCCTGACTGTCAACAAAATCCGTCAGCATTAGAAAATTTTATACTGGTTTTTGAACGTGTTGTAAAGTTTCAATCCCCCGTGCGGGAGACGATAAAAAGACGAGGAAGATGATGGCGAGAAAGATGAAAGTGAGGTTGTTTCAATCTAAATTGAGCGATTCTTTGGCCTGAATATGATTCCCGGCCTGTAATATCAGAACCTCGGGGCTTTCCGAGTTTTCACCTGTTGGATGAAAACGGCTGATTATAACGGATTTAGCGGAGGGCCGACTAAGCCCTGTAAGGGCGGCATATTTGCAGTAAATCATGCTGTGAATATGCTGCACGGTGCTTTACCGGCCCGGCACGATGAATGCTGCTACAAATATGCGGCTTGCTTAATGCTCAGTTTCAATCCACGCCCCCCGTGCGGGGAGCGACATCCCTCACTTCGGAGAATACGTTGACGGGTGGGGTTTCAATCCACGCCCCCCGTGCGGGGAGCGACAGAGACAGATTCGTTAAGATGTTGGCTGAACTGCGTTTCAATCCACGCCCCCCGTGCGGGGAGCGACGTCATCGAACGCCTTGCACTCTCAAGAGAGGCTCACGTTTCAATCCACGCCCCCCGTGCGGGGAGCGACTTTTCAGTCAGAAAAAAGCAGATCGAATATTATGCAAGTTTCAATCCACGCCCCCCGTGCGGGGAGCGACACGGAGCAACTGGAATTTACGGGCGAGGAGCAAGTTTCAATCCACGCCCCCCGTGCGGGGAGCGACTAGTTGACACCATCACCGGTGATCTGGCTTTCCTGTTTCAATCCACGCCCCCCGTGCGGGGAGCGACCCTGACCACAATTCTTAACTGTAAAGGAGGATAAGTTTCAATCCACGCCCCCCGTGCGGGGAGCGACAGCGCATCTGATTGAGTACAAGCTCAGTTGGGTGTTTCAATCCACGCCCCCCGTGCGGGGAGCGACCACGCAGAATTCCGGAGCTCCAAGCATTCGGGTAGTTTCAATCCACGCCCCCCGTGCGGGGAGCGACTTATTTACTGGCAACTTGGCTATACAATTACAAGGTTTCAATCCACGCCCCCCGTGCGGGGAGCGACCCCGGTTATCGCACCGGGCAAGCGGTTAAGAATTAGTTTCAATCCACGCCCCCCGTGCGGGGAGCGACAGCCCTTGCCAGTCGGTCATTCACAGGCCCCGTGTTTCAATCCACGCCCCCCGTGCGGGGAGCGACAGAATAAGAGTAAGCTTCCCCGTAGTCTTCTGAGTTTCAATCCACGCCCCCCGTGCGGGGAGCGACTCCATTTTCACACGGTTCGGAAGCCGGATACCAGTTTCAATCCACGCCCCCCGTGCGGGGAGCGACTTCGAAGTCTCAGAAAACCTGAGACTCTGGAAACGTTTCAATCCACGCCCCCCGTGCGGGGAGCGACGGCGCAAAACGTCAGGATTGAAAGCAGGAGACGGGTTTCAATCCACGCCCCCCGTGCGGGGAGCGACATCCCTATTCTGGCAAAGTAGGGCATCGCTACTATGTTTCAATCCACGCCCCCCGTGCGGGGAGCGACAGTATGCCTCAAATCGTTTGTGAGTGTCGCGGTGTTTCAATCCACGCCCCCCGTGCGGGGAGCGACCTCCTTCAGGAGCGCAAAATGTTCCCTGAGTTCCCGTTTCAATCCACGCCCCCCGTGCGGGGAGCGACTCATATTTCCATCGTGTTTTTCATGCAGTTCCCAGTTTCAATCCACGCCCCCCGTGCGGGGAGCGACCAGCTTTGGCTCTGTGCGCTTTCAGTCTTTTCGGTTTCAATCCACGCCCCCCGTGCGGGGAGCGACGTCTGCTGTTTCCAAGCCTGGGACGGTATTCTTGTTTCAATCCACGCCCCCCGTGCGGGGAGCGACGTAACGTCAATAACTAAACGTAACGCAAGGAGGATTGTTTCAATCCACGCCCCCCGTGCGGGGAGCGACTTTCACACGCGAGACAATGACAGGATTCTAATATGGTTTCAATCCACGCCCCCCGTGCGGGGAGCGACATCGTTTCTCCGTGTCCGTATAAGCCTTCTGTTTCAATCCACGCCCCCCGTGCGGGGAGCGACTCTCAGAAACGGCAGGCTCGACAGCCGTTGTGAGGGGTTTCAATCCACGCCCCCCGTGCGGGGAGCGACCAGGATTTACAGGGCAATATTGGATCATGGCACAGTTTCAATCCACGCCCCCCGTGCGGGGAGCGACATCGTTTCTCCGTGTCCGTATAAGCCTTCTGTTTCAATCCACGCCCCCCGTACGGGGAGCGACGAAAGAACAGTATCCGGACGCATACGGAATCGGAGTTTCAATCCACGCCCCCCGTGCGGGGAGCGACCTGTCACGCCATGTGATGAGTTGGACTGTGGGATGTTTCAATCCACGCCCCCCGTGCGGGGAGCGACTGAGGATTTTCTGCGAGCCTGGTATCGGGGATTTGTTTCAATCCACGTCCCCCGTGCGGGGAGCGACTAAATTCCTTAACACATATTTTGACAAAAAACAGTTTCAATCCACGCCCCCCGTGCGGGGAGCGACTATGTTCCACGACGCTGATTTGACCTGAGTGACTGGTTTCAATCCACGCCCCCCGTGCGGGGAGCGACTATGCCCATGTGCTATTGACTGCGGATGTGCCACTGGTTTCAATCCACGCCCCCCGTGCGGGGAGCGACTTGGAAAAAAGAAGGGGAAAAGCATTTTTGCGTGGTTTCAATCCACGCCCCCCGTGCGGGGAGCGACTCCTTCTCAGCCGCTGTTGACTCATAAAGCGTTTCAATCCACGCCCCCCGTGCGGGGAGCGACACACCTTTCTCCGTGGATATTTCCGGTTGATGCGGGTTTCAATCCACGCCCCCCGTGCGGGGAGCGACCACTTTTGGAGAATAAGGCAGTGAAACGGACGGGGGTTTCAATCCACGCCCCCCGTGCGGGGAGCGACTCCGATGAGCCAACAAAATCAGCCGTCAGAGGCTGTTTCAATCCACGCCCCCCGTGCGGGGAGCGACGTCCTCTGTTTGACGCAACCTCCGCAACCTTTTCTGTTTCAATCCACGCCCCCCGTGCGGGGAGCGACGGCACAAAAACTTATCCCGCATTCTCTAAAGATGTTTCAATCCACGCCCCCCGTGCGGGGAGCGACCGGAGGGTGGAATTGTTTTCTTCCGGAGCCAAAGTTTCAATCCACGCCCCCCGTGCGGGGAGCGACTTCCTGATGATTTGACACCTCTTAATTTTACGCAGTTTCAATCCACGCCCCCCGTGCGGGGAGCGACTCAATACAGATGTCACGGTCAGACACACATCCGAGTTTCAATCCACGCCCCCCGTGCGGGGAGCGACCATCCGAGACATACACTGATGATCTCGTCATATTTGTTTCAATCCACGCCCCCCGTGCGGGGAGCGACCCTATTCAGGCGACTTGATTAATTATGATAATTCTGTTTCAATCCACGCCCCCCGTGCGGGGAGCGACTATCGGGTAAGACATTAAGACTGGCAGAGACAAACGTTTCAATCCACGCCCCCCGTGCGGGGAGCGACTTTTAACAACCCTGACTATTACAACGAGCATCTGTTTCAATCCACGCCCCCCGTGCGGGGAGCGACCGTTAAGGCTATGGGAAAAATCCCGCTTGACTGAGTTTCAATCCACGCCCCCCGTGCGGGGAGCGACCAGAGATTTTTTTGATATTCTTTTACCGTATATGTTTCAATCCACGCCCCCCGTGCGGGGAGCGACAAGCACCGCCTGCAACGCCCCGGGCGGCACGTTTCAATCCACGCCCCCCGTGCGGGGAGCGACAACGAATTTTGTTGCAGCGGCTTTTGATTTGCTCGTTTCAATCCACGCCCCCCGTGCGGGGAGCGACCTGGGACCCTCAAATTGATTTTTTCGAGTCGTGTTTCAATCCACGCCCCCCGTGCGGGGAGCGACGATATCTGCTTCAGGGGCGCGCCGATCACCGCGCCGTTTCAATCCACGCCCCCCGTGCGGGGAGCGACATCAAATCTTCAAGCAGTTCCTGACATTCGTCTTGTTTCAATCCACGCCCCCCGTGCGGGGAGCGACTGATATCTCCCGTGCTTTTCCGCCTGAATTGCCTGTTTCAATCCACGCCCCCCGTGCGGGGAGCGACCCCTCCCAGTTCGGAGATATAGATGTTTCAATCCACGCCCCCCGTGCGGGGAGCGACACACCACGGTATGCCGTCTTCTTGGTAATGTTTCAATCCACGCCCCCCGTGCGGGGAGCGACTTTATATTCGGTAGCTGCCAAACCTCCTTCAAGTTTCAATCCACGCCCCCCGTGCGGGGAGCGACGCGGAAACTGCCATTTCGACACTGTTGACACGGTTTCAATCCACGCCCCCCGTGCGGGGAGCGACTTGAACAGATGCTGACTTGCTATCCCCAATCTGTGTTTCAATCCACGCCCCCCGTGCGGGGAGCGACCGCTGATCACGCCGAGCTTCGGAACGTCGCAAAAGTTTCAATCCACGCCCCCCGTGCGGGGAGCGACGTCACAACATCACCAAGTAGGCCATGACAGCGTTTCAATCCACGCCCCCCGTGCGGGGAGCGACAAAAAATTTAGGAAGTGAGGCAACACGAGGGTTTCAATCCACGCCCCCGTGCGGGGAGCGACTACCTACCCCCCTTCTTTTTTTACAATGCGTTGTTTCAATCCACGCCCCCCGTGCGGGGAGCGACCATGTTCGCTTTCAGGTCGGCCGAACAGGATGAGTTTCAATCCACGCCCCCCGTGCGGGGAGCGACCACGCTGATTTATTTATGCTTGTAATACAAGCTGTTTCAATCCACGCCCCCCGTGCGGGGAGCGACTTGCGTTTGCGCTTAACGGGCCCGGGCTTTGTTGGTTTCAATCCACGCCCCCCGTGCGGGGAGCGACAGCTTTAGGGCGGCCGAAAGTACGGTAAATGGCTGGTTTCAATCCACGCCCCCCGTGCGGGGAGCGACCAATGCGGAACTTGCATTTTTGGCTGTTCAGATGTTTCAATCCACGCCCCCCGTGCGGGGAGCGACCAGATAGCCTTTTGACATTATAGAACGTGCGCTGTTTCAATCCACGCCCCCCGTGCGGGGAGCGACTCGCCCGGTCTGACAGTTTGTGTTCGCTGCAAGGTTTCAATCCACGCCCCCCGTGCGGGGAGCGACGAACCGGCTCGGAAACAGCTTGAAAAGCTACAATCAGTTTCAATCCACGCCCCCCGTGCGGGGAGCGACGACACTGCCAGCGTCGTTCTGGCTGCCGAAAGGAGAGTTTCAATCCACGCCCCCCGTGCGGGGAGCGACTACCTGTGACGCTGACAAACCCCTTGTTCTTCAGTTTCAATCCACGCCCCCCGTGCGGGGAGCGACTTCTTGTCCCACAATAAATAATACCAGACTGACCAGTTTCAATCCACGCCCCCCGTGCGGGGAGCGACATTCCGGCCGCCTATCAGAAACCAAGCATAATCAGTTTCAATCCACGCCCCCCGTGCGGGGAGCGACTTTGGCAGACAAGGTGTACCAGACATACAAAGAGTTTCAATCCACGCCCCCCGTGCGGGGAGCGACAAAGACCCTGGTGATCTGCCATTCCCCCAATTCGGTTTCAATCCACGCCCCCCGTGCGGGGAGCGACTCCGGGAAGAACAAGGGCCATCTCAGGGTTGTTCAGGTTTCAATCCACGCCCCCCGTGCGGGGAGCGACCAAGCCGTATTCGTAAGCTTCAGCGTAAGTCGGAAAGGTTTCAATCCACGCCCCCCGTGCGGGGAGCGACAAGATACTAATCCTGTGATGCAGGACATATTCGAGTTTCAATCCACGCCCCCCGTGCGGGGAGCGACCCGCTTTTTCCGGACAAGCGATGATATGCGGATTAGTTTCAATCCACGCCCCCCGTGCGGGGAGCGACATGCCGACTGCTGAGACGACCTGACACCAAGAGTTTCAATCCACGCCCCCCGTGCGGGGAGCGACATAGAGCAGCAGGAGCCTAATTTCGGATATGTGAGTTTCAATCCACGCCCCCCGTGCGGGGAGCGACGCGATCACATCAAACCGGCTTAAAGAACACAAGGAGTTTCAATCCACGCCCCCCGTGCGGGGAGCGACCCATGTTCCCCGGCTCTTTGCCCCGGGGAACGCCAGTTTCAATCCACGCCCCCCGTGCGGGGAGCGACACCCCTTCCCTTTGCATTGTCCTTGCTATTTGCGGTTTCAATCCACGCCCCCCGTGCGGGGAGCGACAGCTTTTTCCGTCAACATATACATCTGCAACAACCCGGTTTCAATCCACGCCCCCCGTGCGGGGAGCGACAAAGAAAAAGCTTTGGGGCGTCGTAAGTTCGGGGAGGTTTCAATCCACGCCCCCCGTGCGGGGAGCGACGCCAGGGGTTTTTTGTGCGGACGAGGTATGAGGAGAGTTTCAATCCACGCCCCCCGTGCGGGGAGCGACCGGGAACGACACCGGACGGACAGGGCGAGGAGACGTTTCAATCCACGCCCCCCGTGCGGGGAGCGACACCGACGCAAACCGCCGAGCGACAGGCAACGAGGAGTTTCAATCCACGCCCCCCGTGCGGGGAGCGACCCGACGCAAACCGCCGAGCGACAGGCAACGAGGAGTTTCAATCCACGCCCCCCGTGCGGGGAGCGACAACACAAAAACGACCAAAAGACAACCCGAAAGAGTTTCAATCCACGCCCCCCGTGCGGGGAGCGACCTTTTAGCAGTTTTAGATTGTCCGATGATAGTTTCAATCCACGCCCCCCGTGCGGGGAGCGACTTGGGTTTGTTTTTACTTGCCGGATGCTCGCCCGGTTTCAATCCACGCCCCCCGTGCGGGGAGCGACTTTGATTTGCCGCAACCCTTCCCTCCCCAAATCAGTTTCAATCCACGCCCCCCGTGCGGGGAGCGACAATAGCGGGGCTTGATCTCAATGACAAAGAAGAGTTTCAATCCACGCCCCCCGTGCGGGGAGCGACTGGTGGAAAGAAGTCACCGCTGTTGATACTTCTTTGTTTCAATCCACGCCCCCCGTGCGGGGAGCGACATTCAGTCGTTTCACCGAATCAGACCTGTTTATGGGTTTCAATCCACGCCCCCCGTGCGGGGAGCGACGAGATACCTGGCCCATGTCAAACCCGGACTGGCGGGTTTCAATCCACGCCCCCCGTGCGGGGAGCGACTATCAGAGCGGTGTGAAGCTGATGCTTATAATTCTTGTTTCAATCCACGCCCCCCGTGCGGGGAGCGACAAAGGGGGCGATCATTTGCTGTTGAATATTATTTGTTTCAATCCACGCCCCCCGTGCGGGGAGCGACTCGAACACCACGGTATGCCCGTCTTCTCTGGTAATGTTTCAATCCACGCCCCCCGTGCGGGGAGCGACAAAGATTCCACCGCCATGTTGTTGAAAATGCTTGTTTCAATCCACGCCCCCCGTGCGGGGAGCGACCCAGGGTAACATCTCGCCCCGCGTCCGATCATCTGTTTCAATCCACGCCCCCCGTGCGGGGAGCGACAAAGCTCGCCGCGGCAAAAGCGGACTCATTGCTAAGGTTTCAATCCACGCCCCCCGTGCGGGGAGCGACGCAAGCCCCTGTATCCCTGACATCAGACCGGTTTCAATCCACGCCCCCCGTGCGGGGAGCGACTCGCTTTCCCGGTGGCGAAGGGAAAGTTTTTTTTTAGTTTCAATCCACGCCCCCCGTGCGGGGAGCGACTGGCCTTCCGCCTTCCGGTTCGTAGCCAAACCCGTTTCAATCCACGCCCCCCGTGCGGGGAGCGACAATGAAAACCGTTTAAACTAAATCACTTTGTCATTGTTTCAATCCACGCCCCCCGTGCGGGGAGCGACAGTTGCGGCACTATCCCAGCCTGAGCCGTCTGTCACGTTTCAATCCACGCCCCCCGTGCGGGGAGCGACGTCTGAGTTCGAGACAGGGATGTCCGCTCTCGTTTCAATCCACGCCCCCCGTGCGGGGAGCGACAAAAATCGTGAGAAGCAGGTGCATAAACTCATGATTGTTTCAATCCACGCCCCCCGTGCGGGGAGCGACTTTTTTTGACCCGATTTTTTTTCCGGATGACGCCGTTTCAATCCACGCCCCCCGTGCGGGGAGCGACCCATTCTGAATTTTCGTCTATCCATTCCATAATAAGTTTCAATCCACGCCCCCCGTGCGGGGAGCGACAATCCCGAATCGCAAAACCCTGAAGCAGTGCGCCGGTTTCAATCCACGCCCCCCGTGCGGGGAGCGACAGGAAATCCTGGATGTTGACACGCTCACGACGGTTTCAATCCACGCCCCCCGTGCGGGGAGCGACACACTGTTCTATCGCTCCCGCATTACTCCGACAAAGTTTCAATCCACGCCCCCCGTGCGGGGAGCGACTTCGTAGCCAAACCAAACCAAACCAACCCAAACCGTTTCAATCCACGCCCCCCGTGCGGGGAGCGACGATTTGCCAGCTTACGGTTGAGGTACTTGTTCTTGTTTCAATCCACGCCCCCCGTGCGGGGAGCGACCTCCCGCACTGATCAACAGTTTTCCTAGCAATAGTTTCAATCCACGCCCCCCGTGCGGGGAGCGACGGGTTTCGTACAGGCAGTTATTGATCTCGTCAAAGTTTCAATCCACGCCCCCCGTGCGGGGAGCGACCAGAACTGGTTTACGGGCAAAAGTCGGGAAACCGGTTTCAATCCACGCCCCCCGTGCGGGGAGCGACCATAGTCACCTGAAAACTGATACCCGGTTTTGAGTTTCAATCCACGCCCCCCGTGCGGGGAGCGACTTAAATGTCACACCAGGCGGAAGACCAGATGCAGTTTCAATCCACGCCCCCCGTGCGGGGAGCGACCCCTCCGGATCTTCAAAAATTCCATCAGGCAGAGTTTCAATCCACGCCCCCCGTGCGGGGAGCGACTATTTAGGCAAAAAATCATTTGACATATTTTTTGTTTCAATCCACGCCCCCCGTGCGGGGAGCGACTGAACTCAAAGAGGAGCGTCCAAACCCTGCAAGGTTTCAATCCACGCCCCCCGTGCGGGGAGCGACACGATCTTGACAACAAATATGCTGATGCTGAGTTTCAATCCACGCCCCCCGTGCGGGGAGCGACCTGGCGAAAAGCGTCTACAATGTCCGTTCTGCAAGGGTTTCAATCCACGCCCCCCGTGCGGGGAGCGACTTCCGGCGGCGGCATAATGCCAGTTCAATCCGGAGTTTCAATCCACGCCCCCCGTGCGGGGAGCGACTTTCCAATGGCGGATTGAGGGTGATCAACATCTGGTTTCAATCCACGCCCCCCGTGCGGGGAGCGACCCGGGTTGATATTGTCCCGGCTCAAGATCGGCTGTTTCAATCCACGCCCCCCGTGCGGGGAGCGACAAAGCGTTGGAAAACAGCGGAGTCATTGCGGAACGGTTTCAATCCACGCCCCCCGTGCGGGGAGCGACAGGGTATTCTCTCACAGGCAGCATAAATGAGGTTTCAATCCACGCCCCCCGTGCGGGGAGCGACTTCCAGGGATCTTTTGTGCGGATAAGATATGAGGTTTCAATCCACGCCCCCCGTGCGGGGAGCGACGTCTTCTCAATCCTGTCATTCTTGATTGATGCGGTTTCAATCCACGCCCCCCGTGCGGGGAGCGACATTGATAAGCCCGTAGCCATCCCCTCACAAAAGAGTTTCAATCCACGCCCCCCGTGCGGGGAGCGACTTTTTGTTGAACCTGGAAAATGGCATATTCGATTTGTTTCAATCCACGCCCCCCGTGCGGGGAGCGACGACCGGTATGCGCTATTGAAGCAGGGAATAACCGTTTCAATCCACGCCCCCCGTGCGGGGAGCGACATGCAGACAGCAAAAATGTTGGCAAAAATGCAGGTTTCAATCCACGCCCCCCGTGCGGGGAGCGACCAAATCAACTCCGCTGAATGGTCAAGGACACCCGTTTCAATCCACGCCCCCCGTGCGGGGAGCGACTTGGGTTTGTTTTTACTTGCCGGATGCTCGTCCGGTTTCAATCCACGCCCCCCGTGCGGGGAGCGACATGACAAAGACTTGCTTACCCTCGGTTAAAAGCGTTTCAATCCACGCCCCCCGTGCGGGGAGCGACCCGGGTTGACATGGGGTCTATAATTTGTCATAAGTTTCAATCCACGCCCCCCGTGCGGGGAGCGACAGCATATCAATAGCCCGCTGTTCATCCATGTAGGTTTCAATCCACGCCCCCCGTGCGGGGAGCGACCGCTTCAGGCTAACCCACTGAAGCCATAGTATTTATTTCTTCCTTTCTGCGATCCTAAAGTGTTCAGCTTGTAACACATCGAATCAGAAAAATCAAGAATTATAATTTCATTTATTTCTAACTAGTTATGTCTGGTGCGAACCTTTATTTGATTTTTATGGCACAAATCAGCGTCCCGTAAGGCTAAACACGGAAAACGCTGATTTGTGAGCTTCAGGTTCGCAGATAATTTTCAGACAATCAGAAGTCCTTCCTGATCAATCGCCTTTTTTGCGCCAATATGTTCCACTCTGCGCCTCCAATTTGATCCCAAAAAATAAAACCGAAGACTGTCTTTTTCCGGATCAATCTCATCAATCAGTCTCTGACGCAGAAAAGTCCACCGTGCCGGATCAAGAATACATTCAAAAACCGAATACTGCACCCGCTGTCCGTAATCTTTACAAGCTTTTGCCACCCGTCGCAGGCGTTTTTGTCCGGTTTCATCCATAGCCACATCATAACTTACCAAAACAAACATTTTTACACCCTCCTATTTCCAGATAAACGGCGGATAAGCATCGAGATCGCCCCTCAAATAGCGGGCAAGCAGCAATGCCTGATAATGGAACAGCAATCCGATTGGCATCTTTTCCTCCAGGAACGGATGCATAATCTCATTCTGCTTTCGGTTATGCCAGGCAGCCAGAACCGATTTTCGGGTATCATCGTCCATCATCACCGCGCCGGATTTCAGTTTTTTAAAACCTTTGTTTTTCACCTGAGCAAGATTTATCAGGGAGAGTACTACACGATCAGTCAGAAAAGGGCGAAATTCCTCCATCATATCCAAAGCCAGCCCGGGACGACCGGGCCGGTCTCTGTGCAGAAAACCCACAGCCGGATCCAAACCTACAGATTCAAGGGCTGACCGAACATCATGCGTCAAAACCGTATATAAAAAAGACAGCAGGCAGTTTACATTATCCAGAGGGGGGCGGCGGCTTCGCTTGTAAAAATAAAAATTTTTTTTCTGAGAAAGAATCAGGTGATCAAAAACACTGAAGTAGATATGTGCAGCCTCGCCCTCATATCCTCGTATGGTATCCAGAGGCAATGATTCTGATTTTATCTGCTTCATATAAGCTGTGATGCGGTCCCCTGCACCTCGGACTTTGTCCGCATCCAGTTTCTCAGAATGGTCTCTCAAAGCTCTCCTGAGAACAGTTCGGGAGTTCATAAGCTTCCCAATAGCGATGGATTCAGCGATTTTTGCGGATTTTTCCATGTTATCTGCCTGGCGGTATTGTTCACGTCGCAGCAGGACATTTCCCGACACAGGCCCCTGAACTCTCGCAAGAAACCGCCCGTATTCTGAAAGAAAAGAGATTGTCACGTCATTTTCCGCACAAAATCCCATCAAAAAAGGACTGCATGTAATATTCCCGAAACAGACAATCCCGCCGATGGTATGAACGGGGATTTGTTGCAATATTTTTCCCTCGAACTTCACAGCAACCGTCTCGCCTTCTTTGGCGACATAAGCCCCCTGGGTGCCTACAAAAAGGGTATTCAGATGTTTTTTCATATTTCTCCCATCATCTCGTCAAGATAGTTGTTCACGTTTTTATTTTTCCCGCTGATTTTGGGCAGACAAAAGGTGAGCAGCGAACAACTTCTGCATTTCTGTGTATAAACAGCAGGAGGCGTAAGTCCTGAGCGGATAAGATCATGCAGTCGCTTTGCCGCATCCCTTGTTTCTGTCCTCAGTTCATTGTCAAATATGATATTCTGGCGGCGGCGCTGCTTACCGTAAAAAAGATCGCCGTCAGGGATTTCAATATCCAGCATTTCCTCAAGACACATTGCCTGTGCGCAAAGCTGCACTTTGTCGCAGTTATCTGCTTTGGGCTTACCGCGTTTGTATTCCACAGGCTTCACCTGAGAAATACGCTGGGATTTTTTTGTTGCATAGTGAAACTCCACCACGTCGGCTTTTCCGATCACGCCCAGTTCTAATGAACGTATGGGCAGTGCATATTCGATTTTCACTCTGCCTCTGGATTCGCTTTCTCCAGAATCCACCCGCTCGTGGAGGATTTTGCCCTCGGCAGTAAAGAGATTTTCCGCCCATACCTGCTCGATATGAATCAGCGCGCATTGACGCTCGCAGAAAATAATATGCTGCAACGCGGAAAGAGATAGGAGGTTGTCTTCGGTGTGCATTTTGTTTTTCCTGGGTTTGGGGTGAGAGGCAAGGGGCAAGGGGCGAAGGGCGAGTGTTTCTGTCTTTAGCCCCTTGTCCGTTTGTCTGTTTTAATCTGAGTCCCCGGACGGAGGCGACTTAAAATTTTTCATCAGGTGTTACACCATCCGGGGAAGTGCGCCAGTTTACAGATTCAATCCAAGGTCTTGCGAGGAGCGACTTGTGCCGTTGCTCAAACCCTGCATTAAAGTCTTCAATCCACGGTTCCCACATGGGGAGCGACCGAAAGTTATTGTGGCACTTTACAACTCAGCTTACTTTCAATCCACGCCCCGCAGGGAAGGACAGTCCACCCGGAGAGATGACGTTTTAAAATTTCAAAAAGCGTTTTTTGACGTTTCGGTTCACGCCATATAGAGGCAAGCTTAAAAACACTCCAAAAAGACACCTTTGGGAACAGAGCCCTGATCCACTTCTATCTCCTCATAGTCTTCGATGGAGCGGGGTGGTACAGATTGTTCCTCCAATTCTCTCCTGAGCTTGGGTTTAATCAGCTTGAAAAGCTTGTGTGCCGGATAATTGCCCCGTTTATTTTCATGGCTGAACACATAAAGTCCCTGGGTCGTCATTTGCCCCCGGGCCGCTGCTCGGTCGAACTCAAACATATTCAGCAAGGCATTCCATAGAAATTCCAAATCTTTTTCAGAAACATCGGCATTGTCCGCAAGATAAGGATTGTAAAAACCATGTGCGCGATAAAGTCCGTAAGGCACTACGGGCTTTCTCGCCATCGTGTTTTCCTTACTTTTTTTGTCTTCCTCCTTTGTCACGGCTTTGCGAGTGATGGAGATATCAAGACGATGGATCGGATGAACGGATTTGGCAAAAGTAAACTGCACAGGTCCCCGCACCTGACCAGCGTTAATCCCCGTGGAAAGAACAGCTCCGAACATCCTGATGTCATAATATTTTTCAATAAGTCTCTTCTGAGTATTCCGCCGATCTTCCTCCTTCAAGGTCTTTTTCTTGCCTAACGGTTTGACCACGTCTTGAAGCTTCTTGTTTAAATTTTTATCCTCCACATTTTGAAACAACTTTTTTACTCCATTGGCCGTAAGAGGTGAGCCGACATAAGACAAAATATTTCCATCCAGTTCAAAACCTTCTGCCTGATTCTCCTGAAACCATTCAATGAGTTCATCTTCTTTCAGTGTGGTTTGAGGATATTCAACACCGATGTCCCTTGCGGCATCATCTATCAGACGATTCAACGCAGTTTCGCTCTGAATAAAAATCGGTAAATCTTCTGTCATCTGGAGATAATCCCTGACCTTGCGTTTGATTGCCACATCTGTTACCAAACCATGCATGGTTTCGGGATCAATTCTCGGCAAATTTCCTGCATCCGGGTCTCCGTTGGGATTCCCGTTTTCAACATCAAACAAAAATACAAAGTCGTGTCGTTTCTTCGGATCTGTGTGCTTACCCATTTCCTTCCTCCTTTTTTTCTTTTTCTCTCTTTAGTTTTTTTTCGAGTTTCTCCGCTTCAAAATCCGCCTTTTGGTGATAAAACCCCAGAGAAAATTCAGCCTGTCCCTCTAAACTCAGAACTTTGGGGAAGCCCCCAATCTCGTCAATTCTTTTCTGCACCTCTGTAAAACGTTCCGAAAGCTTTTTATGTCCCAGCTGATTCTTTCGTATTTTCGGAAAGTGGTCGGTTGTTGCTCTGGTGAGCAATGTACCAAAAACCGATGTAGGCGAGGAAGATGCTGCCCCGTAAAAGCGATCAACCAGCGTTGTATTGATACGCCATCTTAAAGCTCTTAATTGCGCCTCTTCCAAAATAGCGAGAAGTCTGCCGCATTGATAGGCAAGAATATCTCGCTCAGGATTCAGTTTTTCCATTTCCATATATGTCTCCTTGTTATAAGTTAACAACATCTTTAAGACTGCTGCCACGATGTTCATGGTATTGGGCTTACCAAAAATTTTGGGATTACGAAAACAAAGCACAGCGAGTTCAAGCAGACCTCTTGGCGGAAAATCACCAAGATAAGCTGTTCGCAGGAGTCCCCGGCTCAAATTCGGATTGGGATGCGCCGCTGTTTTATATAGCGGCTTGTCAAGATTTGATGCTTCCACGGCTTTCAATATGTCGGGGATTGAAAAACACCTGAGCTTATCACCGGAAGGAGTGATAATTCGCTGCGAATCAAGAAATTTCTTGAGATGGTCTTTCAGGTGATCCAGGGGAACATGAAACCACTCCCGAACCGTTATCCTGCCCTTGTTGGGTGAAAGAACGATCAGATAAAACTCATTCTCCGATATTCGCAACGCACTTTTTTCTGCTTTCCACGGTACCTTGAGCAGATTTTCAAGATGCTTTAAATCAGGAGGGGGCGATTCATCCTTTGCTGAAAAGACACCATCTTCCATTATCATCGCTAAATTTTGCAATTGTACACTCGGGTCAAGTTCAGTTTTTTCCCCTTCCTGTTCTGCTTCTATAGGCCCACTTTCTTTAAACCAGAAAATCGCAAACTGATTTCTGAAAGAATCCGTGTTCAGCTTGCCGTCTTTTTTGTCCTGAATGAGAGTTTTGTGATGCAATGAATTACTGCTAAGGTAACTCAATGTGCTTGCAATGGTATTTCCGCAAGCATAGCACTGCCCAAGATGTGCATTGTTTTTAACATTTCCTCCTTCCATAAAAGAGACAAAGGCATTTTTATTGCAAGAATGCAAGGGACTTGATGAACTGAAGAACTTTGTGTAAGGAACATTTTTAGCCAAAGACTTTTTTTGACCACATATTGAACAGAATCCCTTGACAGATTTTCCATTTTTAGTCTTCTGCTCTTTATCCCTACCTAGCTCCTTGCTCCAAAATCTTTTGACTTCAAGATGTTCAAAAAGATGCTTTCCAATCAAAGGACCATCTTCCATTACAAAGGAAACCCAATCCTTATGGTAAATCTCCTTGTAGCGGGAATCGTTCTTCAGCAGCCCTTTAGATAGTATTTCCTGAATGAGCGAAATCGCATTTTTCAATGCAGGTTTCTTTATCTCATTGTCCTGAGATATTTTATTTAATAAAGACTGAAAAGAATCATGCTTCTTCCCTGCATCCTCATCAATCCCTCCACCTTTTTTATTTTGTACTCCCAAAGCATAAGCAGCCTCGTCAGCAAAGGGATGAGCACTAGTATTTGTTCCTGTTCGTCCGCGCCTTGGACGGGGTTTCTGTATCTCAGATTCCTCAATATGACATTTCAATGACGGTTCGCTCCATATATGGACAACCCACTTAATCGCCTTTGTGTACTCGTAAAATCCGAATGGCAAGAGTTTTCCTTCATTTTCAAGACGCTGACCAAGTTCCATCAGTTCATTAAACATGATTTCCCTCCAATTCATACAGTTCATTGTATTTTTCGCGGGGAACTTCAAGGACATTATTCTTCAAAATGGCATCAAAATATAACGCGTGGGCATAACCTTTGACAGTATAAGTCTTCTCCTTTTTGGAATCACGACGGTGAAACCTGATTTCAGCACGTTCAGCGCTTTCACAATAGGCAATGTCAAAGAGCATTCTTCCGATTGCCAGCGTAACAGGTTCTTCCGCTTCCTCGCTTCCGTCCGCCGGTTCAAACCATGCTGCAAATTCTCTCGTGCCGAGATACGGTGTATGATGATACTGCCCTTTTTCGAGCTTTCTTTGAAATTGATCTTTATACGCCTCCAAGGAGTGTCTTCCTGCTTTCTGAATGATTTCAGTCCTGATTACATATTCCACATCTTTCAGGATCAGACTGCCGCGCTGTTGCCGTTGTTTTCCTTTTTCAATTACGATAGGCTCCTTGGTCTGACGGTCTTTGATTTCGTTCCGCATGATGCTGATTTGCTTAATCGGTTTCAGAACCTTGATTTGCCTTATCTCAAAGCGGATTTCGGGCTTCCAGAATATTGATTCCAGCACTCCCCTGGCAGCTCCTGGCGTAATCATCGGATAGCTGCACCGTTCCACTTTCAGAGCGGGATTTGTGAAGCATGCGAAATCGCCGCCAATTTTAACATCAAACACTGCTTTGCTCATTCTTCCTCCTAACACATCAAATCGCTCGGATCATTTATGTCATGAATCAGACCCTTGCGCTCATCATATTTTCCATAGGAAAGATACAGCCCCTCAGATACCTTTTCGATCCAGCCGCCAAGCTGTTTCAGATCATATTCAAAAATATTTACGACCAATGGCTGTAATCGCTGCCATGTTTTCCGGCTCGGACGGGCTTTCCACTTTTTCAAGCGCCTTGATGCAGAATCACAGTTAATCAGCACCGGGTAGGTATCTTCATCAATCAGACGAAACTTTTTCGCCACTTCCGGATAGTCCAAATGCTCCCGCAATTCCTGAATTTTCTTTTTATCCGTATCAACATCTGTAAAAAGCTTTTCAAAATACAATTTGTAGAACTCAGGCTGATGCAACTCAGAACAGCCATGATCTGCAAAAAGAAGTTTCGCCTTTTCAACCCCTGTTTTGTAAGGGCCTTTTGGAGCGCGCCCCTCCTCCGGTTCAAAGATGACGACCCGACCCAATTGCCCGTCACGGAGATGCCATTCTCTGTTGCATCGCCCTGCTGCCTGCACAATACGATCCAGCGGCCCCATTGCCCGGTAAACAAACGGAAAATCTATGTCAACACCGGCCTCGACAACCTGTGTGCTGATAAGGGTGACTGGCAATCCTTTTTTGAGTCTTTTCCTCACTTTTCTCAGGATAAGTTTTCTGTGTGCGCCGCAAAGAAGCGTTGAAAGATGAAACACATTTTCCTTATCCTCAAGCTGGTCAATAAGTGACAAAGCATTTTTACGGGTATTGAGAATCACCATCACCTGAGACAAATTTCGGATTTCTTCCGCAAGCACTTCCCATGAAACCGCTTCTTTCCGGCGTTCATAACTGACCCGCTTACTCAGCTTTTCAAAATGTTCGGAAATCTTCTCTTTTGGGACAATTTCCCGAACCTGAACATTCTGAAAAGGTTTCAGATAATGACTGTCTTCAAAAACTGGCTGCGTGGCAGTACAGAGAACAACCGTTGCGCTGTATTGTTCCGCCAGAATTTTGAGAACGTCAAGTATCGGAGTGAGCAATTCCGGTGGAAGCGTCTGAACTTCATCAATAACTATGATGCTTTTTGTCAGATTATGCAGTTTGCGTACCCGGGTCGGTTTGTTGGCAAAGAGGCTTTCAAAAAGTTGTACTGTCGTTGTTATAATTACAGGTGCCGCCCAGTTTTCCATGGCAAGGCGCAACGCATTTTGTTCAGGTGTGCAGTCTTCAGAATCTTCCCTGAGTGATACCTGGCTATGATGTTCAAGAACTGCTCCGGCCCCAAAAATTTTGCGATACTCCTGAGCAGTCTGATCAATGATGCTTGTATAGGGGATCGCAAAAATCACGCGTCGCATATCGTTTTTTATTGCGTGTTCCAGAGCAAAGGCCAGCCCGCTTCGTGTTTTCCCCCCGCCCGTGGGAACGGTAAGGCGATATATTCCAGGAGGCTTGGAAGCCGCTTTTACGCAGAAATCATATACCTCTTTTCGTATCTGATTTAAAATTTTCGTACCTTCTTCTTTATCTTCCGCTTTTTTCAGAAGCTTTTGCTGATCTTCATCAAACCGCTGAAGCAAATCTTTTATCGGGGGGAATTGATTCCTTGCTGAAGCAAGTTCAGGTTTGAAGTGTTTTTCAGTATCCAGATAATCCGCATCCACAAGCGATGAAAACAGCATTCGAATATAAAATTCACGGTGAAGCAGAGAAAGGTCAGATGACAGTGTTATTTTAGGAGGAGGCGGCAGTGACTGGGCTTTTACAAAGATTTCCTTAAAAAGATCAAAGGATTGTGATATTTTTTCCTGAATTTTCTGAGAAAGACTGCCGGAACTATGCAGACCGGTATGATGTCCGGCAATGGGCAACGCAATTTCTTCCCACCCCTTTCCTCCACATCCTTTGAGAATAAGCTGATAAGCAAGTGCCGCTCCCCAAATGGCATGGGGGATTTTAGGCGGATGTCTTCCTTTGCCGGAAGCCATCAGATAATCCTGAAATTTGCAATTAAACTTACCAAGATCGTGCCATAAGCCGATCCATAAAGCCACGTCGCCTGCATCAAACTCTTTTGCAAACGCTTTTGCTTTTTCCGCAACGCTTTTCAGGTGATCTTCAAGCTCATGTTCGGCGTTTGTCTTTTCATTCGGAGTATGTGCGTAATATTTTTTTTTCATAAGGATCTGTCTCTCCTTGTTTTTACGAGATACGAAAAATTTGATTGCTCCTTTTTTATGACATGGCTCCGCCTGGTAAGATACAGATCAAAGGAATTTCCTGTATCCCAAAGTACAGGGAAAGAGGATAAGAAAAGGAAAATACGCCTTTCCTTCCCTTTCTTATCCCCTTTTCCCTGTACTTTTGCCGGTAGCAGCCGCCGCTACAAACATGCCGCCCCCACGGGGCTTTACGGGGCCTTGCCGGGCTGCATGACGAATGCAGCCGCCGCTACAAACATGCCGCCCCCACGGGGCTTTACCAGCCTCCCTTAAATCCGTTTATAATCAGATTTTTTCCTCAAGCGTTACCCCGGCTGGGAGGCCGTCCTGATTTACAAAAATATCATAGTCCGATATGGCACGGGCAGGTTTGGAATCATCCTTTGGCTCTGCTTTGACAAGATCAAACAGCTTGTGTGCAGGCGCATTGCCAAGCATGGAGTCATGTTTAAAAACAATAAGCCTCCGCGCACACATTTTTCCCCGTGCCGCGGAATGATCATGTTCAAACATATTTTCCAGCGATTCCCAAAGCAAATTCAGATCATCCTCGGAAAACCCGGTCTGGGCGGCCAGATGTGCGGAGATGTATCCCTCAGCCCGGTAGAGCGCATAAGGGACAATATGCTTACGGCCCATTGTCCGGTTGTCGCCGCTTTGATGTTCCGCCTCTTTTTCCGTTGCCACAGCCATGCGGGTGATGCTCACCTCCAACGGCACAATAGAATCAATACTGCGGGCAAAATTGATCTGGACCGGTCCGCGTACCTGGCCGCAATTCAGCTTCCCTCCTGTTGACATGACCGCCCCAAAAGTACGCACGTCAAAAAAATTGGCGCACATCCAGGCACGGGCTTTTTCCACATCCGCTCCCAAATTCTTACGCTTTTTTCCGTCTCCCTTATCTTCTGTTCCGACAGCCTGATGCGCGCGTTCGTGAGTCAGATTGAGGATCGCTTTCTCCCGAATGTAAATTTCATAAGGAGACTGGATTCCTTTTGAAATTTCAACAAAATTACGAATTTTCCTCTTGAGACAAACATCTGAGACCAGTCCGTGACTCGTTTCCGGGTCTATGCGGGGCATATTGCCCGCATCGGGATCGCCGTTAGGGTTGCCATTTTCGATGTCAAAAAAATAAACAAATTCATAGCGATTCTGGATAGGGGTGTTCATAATTTAATCCTCCTTGTTTTTCTCTGACTTGAGATAAAGTACGGGTTTCTGATGGTAATATCCAAGAGCAAAAAAACCTTGTTCGTCCAGATTCAAGTGCGGGGGAAACTCTTTAATCCCCTGCATGATATTCTCGATTTTTTTGTCTGTTCCCCAATCCCGCCCCTTATTATTCGACTTTATTTTTTTAAGATGATTCTGAGTCAGTCTGAGCAACTGAGGAAAAACAGACCGGGGAGTGGCTGAAGCTGAACCGTAATAACGATCCTTTATCGTTGCATTGATTTTGGCAGGTTTGTGTGCATCCACCTGGGCTTTTTCAAGGACAGCAAAGAGTCTTCCCAGGCGATACGCAACATTGGTTGTTTCTTCATTCAATGACATATCTACCTCCATATCTGACGGTTTATTTATTCGAAATTTTCGTACCAGAAACGCCTTGATCATTGCCGCACGAAGATAACTGACGGTCTGATCTGCCCGGATTCGTGTGATGATGGCCGTAAGCAGCCCCCGGGGATATGCTTCGCCCGTCAGAATCGAGCGCATCATGGCACCGGCAAGCAGCGGAGAAATATTCTCGGACTTGCGAAGCGTTGCCGTTTCCCTTAAAAGCTGCCACATTCCCGGATAATCCGGATCATTGTCATAATTTTTGATGATGGACAAATCTCGGAAATGCTGACCGATTTTTGAACGGATATCTCCGACCGTGCTGACATGCCAGAAACGCACGGAAAGGCGGGAGGCATTGGGAGAAAGACCCAAAATATAAAATTCTATATCAGGGTCAATGCCATGAGGTTTTTTACCATCACGAGCCGCTTCCAGAAACTCACGAACATCTTTCATGTCTCCGCTGTCATCTTTTGGCTCCAAAATAACTCCCATAAATCCTTCAACGGGCGATGCCCTTTCAGTCCAGAAAATTGTACTTGCATCGCCAATCTGCACTTTCTGCCGGCTCTCGGGGCGGAGCAGATAATTCAGTGCCGCGGTGTAGGCAAAAACAGCCTCTTCGCTGACCGGCGCATTAAAACTCTGGGTTTTGCCATAGGACAAAAAAGCATCCAAATTAAATGACACAATGGCTGCTCCTTTTTGCTGTGCGCCTCTTACGCCTTTGATCGCGGGATGCAGACGGGCAACAGATGTTTTTTTGCCGTTTACCAGACAGTTTGCAATAACACCTGAACCTTTTTCCTCAAGACACCTGAGCCAAGTCTCCCTGACTTCCGGCCTTTCGTGTACATACTGCAAATCTCCGTCAAGCTGAAACACAATATTCATCCCGCTCATTTCATCCCAATGCTTCAGATTAGGGGCATGTTCGGGATCCCAAGAATCGAGGAAATTTAAAACTGCTTTCATCCCCTGGTCATCCATACCGTCACAAAGGTCATGATGAAATTTTTTAAATGCCTCAAAAGCCTCTGACGAGCGTTTGGGTTTTCCCTTGTTATCATTCCCCAGAACATACATGGTGTTATCCCACATAAAATGCGGGGCAATTTTGCTTCCTGATCTTTCTTCCATTTCCTGGGGAACGATGAGCGTCCTGGGAATCGGTTTCTTTTTTGACTCATCTCTCAGGTCAAGCGGCTGAAGCAGTTCACCTTTACGATTCAGCAGCAGGGCAAAATAAAATTTCTGACTCCCGAATCCGAAAAGCGGAATGTCAGTTTCCGAATCGTCTTTTAACCTGTTGTAATAATTGTTAAGCGAATGAAGAATCATCCCCGCACCTCCTCTCCGTTGAACAGAGGCACCTCAATAATTCCGTCACGCATAATTGCCCGAAAAAATTTCGCTTCCATATTATTGGCAAAATCAATGTCATGAAGCATCCATCCCAGGTCTTTCTCATCTTCGAGTTCTGACCGGGGAATGTCACCTTCAATCAATTCGAAATGCGCCGGAAACTCACGACATCCGAGATAAGGCTGATGGAAACATTGACCTTTACGCGCGCGCCGCTCAAACATGTCTTTGTGCTTGGCAGATGAATTGTCTTCATTACCCTGCTTAATTTCAAAATGGGCTTCAATGACATAAGCAACATCACGCAGTACCATAGCGGCTCGCTGCTGACGAGCATCTTCGATAAAAATTTCAACCGGAGAATAAGCGTCCTTTATTGCTTTTCTAATTGCAGTTAAAGGCAGCTTTGCAGAAAGCTCGTTGCGGCGGATATTATCAAACCGAATTGGTCTGAGTACATGAATGCGATCTATCACCCAGGTGATGGACGGTTTCCAATATACTGATTCCAGAATACCTCTGGCGGCTGAGGGAGTGATGACATCATAGCTCACGCGTTCCACCTTCATTTCCGGCCTTGAAAAACATGCGTACCTTCCCCACACCTTTAATTTTATGCCATAGGACATTTCACAGTGACCTCCTTTCCATATTTTCTGATTGTAACGGATTTTGGGGAGGCCCGGGGTTTTTTCCGCGGTATCGGGCAATATGACAGCGGACAGGAGGATGAGACGGATGTCCCGGCCCGGAATATCCGGTAAATCCTTAAATCCGATGTCATATTCGCGGGCCTCCCCCGAATCCGTTATAATCAGCATATTTTTTTGATCCACGCCCCGTAAGGGGCGGCTGTTTCTTCTCTTATTTGCTAATAAATAACAACACTGTTTCAATCCTCGCTCTGTTCGGAGCGACCTATTAAGGTATTTTAATATATAACTACACTGAACTTGTCAATAGCAAATTCAAAAAAACAGCCCTGAAATCTGTTTCAGGGCTTTGTGTCTATGCAAACAAACTCTCAAATTCGTGGAAAGTCGGATTTTCAGGGCAAAGTCCGAGATCATCCCGATACAAATCCCTGTTGGTCAGGACGTGATACTGATCATGCAGACATTCAACACCTGCTGTCAGACTATTCAGAACCTCCGGGAATATCTGTATGGTAAATCGCTGAAGCTTACGGGCAAACGGGGCAGGATACTTGGAATGGCGCAGGCTCCGAATGAGTTTTTCTGCGTCTTCATTCCAGGGAATAATAAGGGATTTCATATTATCCTTTATGATCTTAAACTTTTTGGCTGCTGTTCTGAAAGGAAAATCCCCTTTGAATTTGCCTTCATCAAGGTCATTCAGAATCTGATATTCATCCAGCTTTTCTCCTTTTGCCCAATATAACGTCCTAAAATATTCATCAACTGCTGCAAGCGATAACGGATCATCATGATGGTGCATGACCATTTCAGCAGTCTGAGCGTTCTGACGGAAATGTCCCGGAGGCAGACCCGCTTCAGGCGAAAAAATATAAACCTGTCCCGGTTCAGACAAATCGCCTTCCCTGTTACAACGTCCGGCTGCCTGGGCAATGGAATCAAGGCCCGCGGCAGAACGAAATACAACAGGAAAATCAATATCCACTCCGGCTTCTATTAACTGCGTACTTATGACCCGGCACTGCCGATTTTTATAAAGCGCCTCTCTTATCTGCTTAAACTTTTCTGTCCGGTGGGCCGGACACATCAGCGCACTCAGATGAAAGGAGCCTTCCTGCTCTTTGATTTTTTCAAAAACCAGACGCGCATGTTTGCGGGTATTTACAACACACAGAACTTTATCCTCTTTGCGCAGCATATCGGCCAAATTATCATCAGACAGTTCACCTAATTTCTCCGTGCGGACTCGTTTGAAAGCTTTATAAAGCACTCGGGGTTCGGGGATAATTTCATCAACATCTTTCAGACCATCTCTGAAATCTTCTCTTTCAGATAAAGCAGGTTGTGTGGCGGTACACAGGACGATGCTTGTCCCGTAAACAGATGAGAGTTCCTTCAAAACTTCAATACAGGGTTTCAGCAGACGCACGGGCAGCATCTGCGCCTCATCCAGAATAACAACGCTGTTGGCAATATTATGGATTTTTCTGCATCTGGATGATTTCCTTCCGAATAAGGATTCAAAAAACTGAACATTTGTTGTAATGATCAGCGGTGCGTCCCAATTCTCGGATGCCAGGCGGGACCGCCGGTCTTCCTGTTTGGGTTCAAAATTGCTGTGATGTTCCAACACAGCATCTTTTCCCAAAATTTTCCGAAAAACCGCTGCATTTTGTTCAATGATGCTGGTATAGGGGATGACATAAATAATTCTTGACAGTTTGTATTTCAGGGCATGTTTCAGTGCAAAAGCAAGTGATGACAGGGTTTTTCCGCCGCCTGTGGGAACAGTCAGGGAAAATAATCCCCGCGGGTTTTCCGCAGCTTTGAGACAGTGTTGCAAAATATCGGCCCGGTGTTTGTTGATCTGCCCGGGGCGTGCTTTTGCTGACAGCTCCCTGATATGAGATGTCAGCTTCTCATTTAACGATGTCAAAGGAGGATAACCTTTACGCCATGATGCTTTTTCCTTATCCATAAATTTCTCTGTGTCCAGAAAATCCGCATCAACAAGACAAGAATAAATCATCCGTATAAAAAAGGAACACTGAAACCCCATACGTTTGGGGTCAGGATTAAAGGGCAACACATCGGGCTCTCTGATATTCAGGATGCTCTGAGGGCAGGCTGAATAATCATGAACGTCTTTGTTCAGTCTTTCAATAAGGCATGAGCGATCATTTGATTTTCCGTTCGGAAGTCCGGCATGATGTCCGGCAATGGCATAAGCCAGAATTTTCCCTTTCCCTTTATCTTTCAAAAATGTTGTAGCAAGTTTTGCTCCGGCAGTGGAATGGTCAGGCCGCCCGGCAACTTTTTCAATATGGGCGTTACTGTCCATATCAACACCGAGTCTTTTCTGAAATGCCGCGGAATATTTCCCGACATCATGCAAAAGCCCTGCCAAATAAGCCCATTCATCAGCTCCAAAATCTTTGGCAAATGATTGGGCCATTTCTGCGACATTTCTAAGATGTTCATCAAGTGGCTGCCATTCTGAAAATGGCTTTCCCTCCAGACTGTGTGCATAATATTTCTGTGTCATGCGATACCTTTCAGCGTATTAGCCTTCTTATAGAGACGATTATCTTTTAAGTGCGGCGGGTTGGGTTTTGACTTCCAGAATGACCCTCATTAGCCGATGGATTTGTTTTGTATATTTTTGCTGGTTCATGCAGGAAAAAATAAAGGAGGGAAGATTGCTTTGCAAGGATTTTATGGAACTCAGTCCACTGACGGGTGGACTGAGTTTTATTTTAAGGTGATCTCCGAGGAGAACTCATTCCGATCTGGAGGCACTTCTGGTTTGTTGACAGCACTCGGAGCAAATGCTAATATCAGCAGATCGAAAAGTTTTCGGGCTGTCGCGGAGCGAACACAACGGACGGGGGAGAAACCCCATATGCATCAGGCTAAGACTGCCGGACGGGGTTTGCAACCCCGTCCGAAACGTTTGTTTTCGGGGGTCGGAAAATATTTCGGACGGGGTTGCAAACCCCGTCCGGCAGATCACGGGTTAATAAAAACAATGAGTTACGATCTTAGCCTGATGCATATGGGGAGAAACCCGGCTTTTTCCGACCGGGGAGGCACTTCGTCCGAGAAAAAAGCCGGGTTTCTTTGCTGTCCCGCGCTCGGTCCGGAAACTTTTCGATCTGGTGATTATGTTAAAGGCTATAGAATGCGTAGTGTCTCACTACAATGAATATAAGGATTGGGTGGTATTTAGCTGAAGATGGGGTTGAGCCGTTCCCCGGGTTATTTTATCTGACAATTTCACAATACAGAGAAAAAGGAGGATTTGTAATGCTTCAGCCACAAAAAAAAAATATTTCTGCTGAGGAATATCTGGAGATGGAAAAAACCGCCGAATATAAAAATGAATATTTTCAAGGTGAAATCTTTGCCATGACCGGTGCTTCTTTTAATCACAACCTGATTGTGTCAAATATTATCATTGCTCTCGGCAGCAGGCTGCGAAATTCATCATGTTTTATTTTTTCCGGCGATATGAAAATACAAGTTGACGAGGCCATGCATTACACCTATCCGGATGTGAGCATTGTCTGCGGAGATATTGAATTCGTGGGCGGGCGGGATGATGTCATCACTAATCCCGTGGTTATCTTTGAAGTTCTTTCCAATTCCACAAAGGATTATGACAGGGGATCAAAATTCACTGCTTATCGGAATATACGGTCTTTAAAGGATTATATTTTGATTGATCAGTATGATTATCATGCTGAGTATTTTTATAAAAACGAACAGAAGAGATGGATTCTGGAGGAATTCAGATCGCCCGGAGATACGTTAAAAATATCTTCTGTGGCTGCCGAACTGTCCCTGGATACGATTTATGACCGGGTCAGATGGCAAACCTGAAATTAGCCCGGGAATTCATCGGGCGCATTGAGGAGAGAGTTGATCAACTTTTTGACTTGGCCAGACTGGGCAGCCGGTCATTCCTGCGACAGGCGGGTTTCCGTTTCCCACAGATTTTACGAATGCGGCAGATGCGGATTCCTGCTTTCGCAGGAATGACAGAAGAATTTGATCATTAAGTGAAAGCTTCAGTGTTTTTCCTAACGCCAGAGACCCCCCTTGCCCCTTGCCTCTTGCCTCATAGCCTCTTGCCTCATAGCCTCTTGCCCCTTGCCTCATCGCCTCTTGCCCCTTGCCCCTTGCCTCATTAACGCCATGTAATTCTCGCCTTATTTCGGAGGGGCAGGCGGTGATATCTGAATTTGGGATACCCCACCATCATGGCTCCGTAACTGATGTGACCTTTGGGAAGTCCGAGGGCTTCCTGCATAGGGGGCCAGAACGTGGCAGCCGTGTTGAAATATCCGGCCCAGCAGGCTCCCAGATCCAGAGAACCCGCAGCCAGTTCCAGATAACTCAGGGCAATGGTACTGGCCGCGGGTGCGGTACGCTCATCTTTTGGGGCATGGGCCACAATGACATGCGGCGCGTCCCGACAAATCACATCATCGCCCGCGTCCCATCTCCTGACCAGCCGTTCCATATGCAGCCCCTTTACCATATCAGGTTGTTCTCTGACCATATAGCGCATCCAGTCCGCCACCAGACTGGCCAGTTTCCGAACCTCGGCGCTGTCGCAAATGACTAGCCATCTGACTGGCTGAAGATTATGACCCGAAGGCGCAAAACGAGCCATATCTATCAGTTTGGAAATTATTTTCCGATCCACGGCTTTGTTTTTGTAAACCCGGACAGATCTGCGGGACCGGAGAAGATACTCAACTTGCTCCGGAGTGAACTGCAAATCCTTTTGCACAGGAGGACACTGTTCCGGCGACATGGTTTTCAGCGATAATGCACCATGAGGACAAACCGCCACACAATGACCGCAATTGATGCACAGTTCATTTGCGTCATCAGCGGGAACAGGTGTCGCATTTTGGTCCTTCAGCGCTATAATTCCCATGGGACACTCTGCAACGCAAATACCGTCGCGTTTGCATTTTTTCTGATCTGTAACAAATAAACGCATAAGTTTTTCCTTGTTGTATCGGACAGAGTTCCCTTCGACAGGCTCAGGGAACTGTTACAGGCTCAGGGAACTGTTACAGGCTCAGGGAACTGCTACAGACTCAGGGAACGCTCGGAGGATGGAGCTAAACTTTTTAAGCCTCTGAATCAATTTGGCAAATATCGGAACAAGTCCAGTTTTAGAACACCACCAGAGAATCATTGTTCTTGTTTCATATCTGCCACGAAAATTGCAACTGTCTGATCTTCCGATACTTCTGTTTTTAAGACGCACCTCACCTGTATGATGTCAGAACCGGAGAACCCGATTTTGGTTCATTTATTCCATGAAATGCAGGCGCACAATTATTTGTCGGCATCCTTCCATATCTGCCGAGAATCTCACTTACAGATTGGAAACGTGATTTTAGGAAAACGATTTATTTTTTGCGAGATGTCTTCTTAACTGAATTAATAATTCAGGAAGCGCAATTTGTAAGGGCGATCCTTTTATCCTGTTCCCCTTTTCTGCGGCGAATGACGAAATTTGCATTCGGTTTGGCTTGTCGTTTATCTTGCTTAGTCCGAGATTGTTCATTCAGTTCGAACATCTCCCTAAGCCTGGCTTCTAATTCCTTTACTTTTCCTTTTTCCATTACATACCTCATTCTTTTTTCTTTTTTAAAAAATGGGAATCTTTCCCACAGCTTTTATATAAAAGTGTTAGGTGTTAGGTGTTAAGTGTTAGGTGTTAAGACGAATATCTGTTCTTATACCTAATAGTTGACAACCTAAGATTTTAACATCTTAACACCTGACACTTTGACTTTATCCATCCAATGCACAGACAAAAACTTTTCCTGTTTCATACGCTTCTTCAAGATATTCCGGATGTTTCAAGACATCTCCTTCAAAATCAAGTCCTCGGTATAAAAGAGATTTCCAAAGTTCCATATCCAGAACATCAAAAAAATATTTCATACTCAGCAGTGCCCCGTCAAAAAGTTTTTTCCCTTTTGTCGCGCCTACGGAAATAAACAGCCCTTTGTGTTTGTGTTCCTTTATGCCAAAGGGTGTTTTGTCAATCCAGTATTTTTTAACCCACAGAGATTGACACCGTTCCATAAGAATTTTCGTGTGGGCACTGACTGCATAAAAGAAAATGGGCGATGCAACCATCATCCCGTCGCACGCCAACATCTTATCACGGATTTTGTCAAAATCATCCCTGATTGCACATTCTCCTGTTTTTTTACATCCGTAAATTTCAAGACACGGAGACATTTTCAAATCTCGGAGAACGATTTCTTCCACCCGGGCACCTGCGTCCTGAGCACCTTTTACAGCGTTTTTTAATAAAGCGGTAGTGTTGCCCTTACGTCTCGGGCTCCCGTAAATAGCTAAAATTTCAGACATCTCTGTTATTTCCTATTATTTTTCAGGGTATGGTAATTGTGGCGGGCAGGGGGACCGCAAAACTCCCCTTGCATAGCTAAATAGCAGAACCTTTATTATTATGTACAAAAATAGGTCAGGCAGGATCATAAAAAATGGGCAAATTCGGTCTTTATGACCTCATACAGTTCTTCGCCGATGGCAAGGCCGATATCAATAAACTGAGGACCGTATTTCTTACCGGTGCGGGTTCGGAATGTGCTTTTGATATTCACAAGCTTATCCATTCCTCCCGGATAAATATCCATGAATTTCGGCAGGGGGGTTTTGAAGAATGATACCATATCCCATACAGTATCCGTAAAATTGTCAGGCCCCCATCGAAATTTATCCGCGTCATAGAGGCAGTCGGAAATCAGAAGCCCCTCAGGGGTACTGATTTCCAAAGTTTTTTTAAAGGCTTCATGGTTCCGTATCGCCTGACTGATATCTTCCACCTCGTCTGCTGAGAAGGGATAGTTTTTCAGTATTTTCCTGGCGTATCTGGCACCTTTTATGGCGTGATCTTTTTCTTTACGCTTTATATCATGAAGAAGACCTGCACATTGGGCAATACACAGTCTCCGCTGTATAAATTCTTCTGACCATGCGGCAAGCCTGCCCTCAATAAGCGTCAGCGCGCCGGCGTCCAATGTGACTTTGACAGCGTGTTTCAGGCCGTGACCGAAATCATTCTCCAAATGTTCAGCGGCAAATGAGCGTAGTTGTACAATGACAGGATCCGTTTCAAAGGATTTCCTGGACAAACGGATTGCCCAGGAAAAATCCTTATAAAAATCAGGGGGCGGAAAGCGAAAAACGATCTGACAGGCTCGTTTACGGATAGAGATATAAGTTTGTTCGTCCGTCTGTTTTTGTTTTTTTTTCAAGCTTAGTCTTATCTGATTGATGTGGCTTTCAGAAATATAACAGGCATTATCCTTCATGCAAAGAGAAAGGACTTCCGCACACTCTCCATTTGTTACCTTCTTTTATAACATTAATGGTTTCATCAACCTTTTTGGCAGGTCTGCGTGTGAAAAATGACTGCAACGGCGGTTTTCTTTCAGCAACGAGCCTGATCTGAGCTTTTTCATGGTCTTTGCTGATGGTATAGGTTTCCACATGGTAAAGTTTTTCTTTTGTGTAAAACAGGCCATATCCCAGAAGTTTTGCCTTCTTTTCAGCAAGGTAAACATATCTGTCTGTCATGTCAACATCATCAACAATTTTTGACGCATCACAGAGCCGATCATTCATTGTTTCACCGTCAACCCAGAAATAAGCTTCTGCAAATTCAACAACTGCCTTGTTCGGACTGTCTTGCTCATCACCAAAAGCAAGCAGCACCTGCAGGAAGATTCCAAGCAATATCACCAATGTTATTGCTATGCCCTTGCGACTTTCTCCCATTTGTTCTTTCTCCTTTCATTTATAACCTAATTTAAATTATAGTAACTTTTTTAAAAGCAGAAATCAGCGTCCGATACAGATGGTTCCTGCTTCCTTTTTTTCATGCAAACAGGCTTTGTTTTCACAGAAACAAGTTTAACAGAACGCCTATTAAAGAAAAGATAGGAATTCATACACCACGGTCAGAAATCAGATCAAATAACATAGAATATATTTTTATACAAGGATTTTTAACGAAAAAATCAGGACAATCACTTCAAACATTTATATTATCTTTCATACAGGCAGGCTCTGTTGTCACAGAAACAAATTTTATAGAAATGATCGTTGAAAATGGGGAAGCCCTATGTTCAGCTTAAAATTAAATTATAATAACATAGAACATATTTTTGCACAAGGATTTTTAACGAAAAAAATCAGCTATTCATACCAACTTGCAGAATCATATAGTTTTGTGCGGCGGCATAACCAGTTTTCCCCACATAAATCGTATTAATACCTGCTCTGTTCAGCAGTTCCCCCGCGGTGCGGGGAAGCCGTTGGTCAGGCAACAGTTTCATCACTTACCGGAAGCTCCGAAATACGGCCATCAAGATAAGTCGCCGTATATCGCAGTACCTGACGAATGTCCTTGTTTTCCGACTCAGGGTATTCCCGGAGCAGTTCTTTACGCTCGGAATATGTGGCAACACGCCCGACAACCCGCCATATGGCCGCGGATACAGGGCTGTCCGTTCATCTGAGCCGGACGGACTGTTATACACTCCCATTAAACTTTGAAAAATCAGGTAATGACACCGATTTTTATTTACATCCGACAGGATTTCCAAATTTGGAAACGGGTTTTTTCTGACAGAATTTTACCTTTGCAAAACATGCCAAGATAAATATAAATACCATAGAATATATTTTTGTACAAGGATTTTTAACGAAAAATCAGAATAATCAGATAAAAAATCATATAATTTGTAAATCCAATGTATTATTAAGTATAATATATCTGTGTCACGCTTTAATTCAATTGGGATTTGGCTATCTGATGTAATATCCCTGAACGAAAAATTGAAACTCCTTGCAATCTCATTGTTTATATGATATTTTTATAAAAATATATTTTAATTTCAAAGAACTAAAGCAAAAGGAGGTATGAAAGGAATGGATTTCGAACTCACCAAAGAACAAATAGAAATTCAGAAAGCTGTCAGAGATTTTGTCAAAGGTGAATTTAAAAAGGATGTGATTCTGGAACTGGAAGAAAAACACGAATATCCTGAAAAAATATGGAAGAAAGCCGCTGAACTGGGGTTTATCGGTATTCATTTTCCAGAAGAATACTCGGGCGAAGGGCTTGGAGTTATGGAAAACATTCTTGTTGCCGAAGAATTGTGCAGGGGGGATTCTTCCGTAGGCGCCTGTCTTATTCTGGCAGATTTCGCCTCTGAAATTATTTTGCATTTTGGGAACGAGGACCAGAAAAAAGCCTGTCTGCCCAAGGTTGCTGAAGGAAAAGTGCTTTCCTGCGGGGCATTTACAGAACCGGATCACGGTTCGGATATCACCACCATGGATACCGTGGCGGTGAAAGACGGGGATGAATGGGTTATCAACGGCAGTAAAATATTTATCACCAACGCGGGACCCCTGGCCGGGTTTTACAGTGTTCTGTGTCAGACCGATTCTGATGCCAAGCCGTCTTACAGGGGAATCAGTCTGATCCTGGTGGAAGCGGACCGTCCCGGGGTTTCCGTGTCTGATGTCGGCACCAAGATGGGCATACGTTTTATGCACACAGGGGAAGTGAGTTTTAAGGATGTCCGGGTTCCTGTGTCCAATACCATCGGCAAAGAAGGCAAAGGATTTTATCAGGTCCTTGAATTTTTTGATGAAAGCCGTATCCTCATCGCTGCCCAGGGACTGGGAACCGCCCAGGGCGCGTTTGACCGGGCATTGGCTTATGTAAAAACAAGGGAACAGTTTGGCAAAAAAATTGCCACATTCCAGGCAACCCAGCATAAGCTCGCTGAAATGGCCACAAAGATCGAAATGGCCCGGCTTCTGGTTTACAAAGCTGCATGGAATTTTGACAAGGGACGCATTGACCCCAAACTGACATCAATGGCAAAAATGGTCGCAGGACGCACTGCCGTTGAAGTCTGTGATGAGGCCATTCAGCTGCTTGGCGGATATGGATATATGCTGGAATACGAAGTGGAGCGTTTCTATCGGGATGCAAAAATCTGCGAACTCTACGAAGGCACCAAAGAAATCCAGAAAAACACCATTGCCAGCGCTGTTCTCGGGAAATTAAAATAAGCAGTTAACTGCCCGATCAAAAGTTTTCGTTATCAGAGACCTCCGAGGTTTTGGAAACCTCGGAGGTCTTCTGTCTGAAAATTTATAGTCAGGTACCTATCCGCTATCAGTTGTCAGTTGTCAGTTGATAGCTGATAGCTCGACAACTGAAAACTGATGATAAGTACCTAATCATAAGTTTTCGATATCTGCCCGGGGAAGAAACCCGGCTTTTTTTTCCGGAATAATCAGCCGCTCCTGAGAAAAAGCCGGGTTTCTCCGCTGTTCGCAAAAAAAAGATGTATAAAATTTGATCGGGTACTTAAAAACCGACAACTCATAACATGTTCAGCATACGAAAAATCGGCGTCATCGGACGTACCTACCGCCACCTCAACCGCTACAGCCAGATTCTGGCTGTGTTTCTCAAGTATGGCTTTGAAGACCTTATAGATCAGCTGAAGATAGATCAGTATATTGAAGCGGCCCTTGAGATGATTTCAAAAAAAAAACGGGCTGTCCGGGTTGAAAAGATGACAAGGGCGGAAAGAGTCAGAATGGCGATTGAGGAGCTGGGACCTACCTATATAAAACTGGGTCAGATTCTTTCCACACGCTCGGATCTGATTCCCACAGACTTCATCCAGGAACTTTATCAGCTTCAGGACCGGGTGCGGCCTTCCCCTTTTTATGAAATCAAAAAAATTCTTGAAACAGAATTTTATTCCCGTGTTGAAGATGTATTTGATTTTTTTGATGAAACCCCCATTGCTTCCGCATCTATCGGACAGGTATATAAGGCATGCTTAAAAGACGGTGAGACCGTGGCCGTGAAAGTTCAGCGCCCGGGCATACGCAAAATTATAGAAGTTGATCTTGAAATCATGCTCCATTTGGCAACGCTTATGGAAAAAAATATTGATGAGATTGCCATTCATTCTCCGGTTAAAATCATAGAGGAATTTGCCCGTCTGCTTGAAAAAGAAATTGACTACACTGTTGAAGCCACAAATATGGAGCGGTTTGCACGGCAATTTTTGGAAGATTCCACTGTTTATATTCCAAAACCCTTCCGGGACGCGACAACAGAGCGTGTTCTGACCATGGAATTTGTGGAAGGGATTAAAATATCCGACATCACCCGGTTGCAGGCGGCCGGGCTGGACAGAAAGCAGATTAACCTCCGCGGGGCGAATTTTTTTCTGAAGCAGGTGTTTGATCATGGTTTTTTTCATGCGGATCCGCATCCGGGTAATATTTATGTGCTTCCTGACAATGTCATATGCTTGTTTGATTTCGGGATGGTGGGTTCGGTTGATCAGCATACCCGGGAAAATTTTGTTGATCTGCTCGACAGCGTGGTGCATCAGAATGAGATGAAGGCAACCCAGATGCTTCTTAAACTCACCACCTGGGATGATGAACCGGATCTCCGTTTGCTTGAAAGACAAGTTTCTGAGTTCATGGGGAATCACCTTTTCAAACCCTTGAAAGACATTAAAATTGGCAAACTCATGCAAGATATGCTTGAACTGGCGTCTTGCCATGGTCTCAGACTGCCGCCGGATATTTTCCTGATGATGAAGGCATTTGGCACAATAGAGGGCATTTCACTGCTTCTTGATCCGGATTTCAATATGGCTGTGCAGGTGGCACCGTTCATTAAGCGGGTGAAAATTGCAAGATTTTCTCCCCAGCGGATCACAGATGATATGACCGAGCTTTTGTGGGAATTACTACAATTTGTGCAGCAATTCCCAAAAGACACGCTTGAAATTACCCGTCTGATCCGGCAAAAAAAATTATCTGTCAAACTTGAACACCAGGGGCTTGAAAACGTGCTTGCCACCCATGAGCATATCAGCAGCAAGATTTCATTTTCAATCATCATTGCCGCGCTGATCATCGGGTCGGCCATGATTGTCATTGCCAAGGTTCCGCCGCTATTTTTCGGGATTTCCCTGGTCGGCATCATTTTGTTTTCCGCGGCCGCGATTATGGGGATATGGCTGTTGGCGGCGATTTTCAAAAAAGGGGGGTTATAAAACAGGGAAGCCTGATATGCTCAGGACAGATGGAAAAATATTTAGCCATCTCGTTCCCACGCTTCGCGTGGGAATGCAGCGCGGACGCTTCGCGTCCTGATTCTGTCTGCTGTTTTGGACGCGAAGCGTCCCGGAGACATTATTTTTTATAAAAAGTTGTAGCGGAGGGGGGAAGAAACCCGGCTTTTTCCCCGAATGAGGCCCTTCCCATGCAGGAAGACCCGGGTTTCTTTTACTTATTTCATTGGCGTTCTGTAATTGCGATTTCCACATAACCGTTCCTTATTTTTAACACATCAAAGTAATACGGCTCTCCATTATATTCGTACTGCCTTCTTGCACCTGATGTTATATTTTCCAGCCGGCTGATTCTCAAGTTGGGAAGTATGACCTTCAAGTCGGCGAACGGAGGATGAGTCTCTAAAAGTTTTACCGTAGCCTGCTTTGATAAAATCTTGATGACATCTCCTTCCCAGAGAAATATCCTTTCTGGTTTTTCTATGTTCTTCTCAGTTGATCTGATATGCCCGATCTCTTTCTCAGGCTTTGTTTTCAAACTTTTAGGAGGATTTTTTTTTTATTAGCTCTTTCAGCCAATCTTTCATCCGTGCTTCTCCGACTTTTTCTCTTATCGCTGTTTATCTGCTCATTCAATAATTTTTCCAGCATTTTTTTTATTTCATTTGTTTTGTCTAATAGTTCTTTTATCTGATCATTATGTAAATGTTCAAAAGCGATCTGCATGTCTTTTATCTTTTCTATTTCCTTTATTACCTGATCGTTATATAATTCGTTCAGAGCTTTTTGTACCTCTTTTATTCTCTCTATATCCTTTGCTATATTGTAGTCATCTGAAAAGTTATTGTTATTTGGAACACCGGAGGCGTTATTGTTATCTGAAACACCGGAGGCGTTATTGTTATCTGAAACACCGGAGGCGTTATTGTTATCTGAAACACCGGAGGTGTTATTGTTACCTGGAACACCGGAGGCGTTATTGTTATCTGTAAAAAAATATGATATAAAAAAAAAGATGATTAATGTGGCTGAAACGCTTATGACTACCAGAAGTATGTTACTTTTATTTATCATTTGAAAACCTCCTTTACGAATTTCATCAGATATGCCAAAGATGTTCAATAATGTGATAATTGCCTGATGAGACAGGAATGGCTATTAGTCATAATAATTCCGCCAGGTTCCCACTTCCCCCATCTCCCTCAGCCATTCCCGCAACAGTTCTGTTTTTTCGATTTTCACCGATCCCACAGCAATAATCCGTCCTCTTCGTGTCTCAATCATGCGAAGGTTGATGTCAATAAAATCCCGGGACTCTGTGACAACGCCGGTTTCAATCACATCAACACGATAGATTCTGCCCAGTGTTCTCGCGAGTCTCTGATCAATCACAAGGTGAGAATCAAAATTTTCAGGATGTAACTCTCTCAGAACATTTCCAAGCAAAAACCGCTCCACAATATTGAAATTATCCGCAATAACCGGTTGCAGAAAAGAGAAAGTCAGGGCTTTTTCTGTAATATAGTTGTGCATTCGGGTGACATTGCGCCGGTCAATATCTGAAATCTCCAGAAACCCCAGCCTGTGTTTTCCAAAGAAATGCCTTCGGTATCCCGGCTTGAGAGTTGCGGTCATTTGCTTCACAGCGTCTAAAATTTTTCGGTCGAATTGCACCTCAATCGTATGTTCCAAATCGCCTTCGGTCATTTGTTTCTCAACGATGCTGAGATTTCTTTTATCATAATAATTCAGAGGCGTTTCCATAGTATCTCTCACCGGAGGCGGACACCCCGTGAGCGTTACTGCAAAAAAAATAGCGACAATGATGACGAAATAAGGAAATGGCTTGAATGAGGGAGACATGAAAAAGAGATTCATTTTATTTTTTTTAGGTGTTAGGTGTTAAGGTGTTAAGGTGTTAAGGTGTTAGGTGTTAAGGTGTTAAGGTGTTAAGGTGTCAGGTGTCAGGTGCTAGCTGTAACATATTTGGAACTTAGGTAGTCAGAAAGAACGCATTGTCCCAGTTTTAATGTCCGACTTTCAGGCAGTCTGTAAATGACAGCTTTGTTGAGATAATGAGTTTTTTCCAAGTACCTTACGGTGTTGTTTCTCTTACTTAACACCTAACACCTAACACCTAACACTTTAACACCTAACACCTTAACACCTAACACCTTTCTAAAATATAAACCTGTAACCCACAAACACCGCATTGTTGGACTTCTCCCAATTATTATCCTCGTCATCCTCATCCTCAAACTGAGCCTGAAGGTATCTGAAACCAACTGAAATAATGCCTTTTTTCTGCCCCAAAACATATAAGCCGAAACTGGTTTTTATCTCTGTGTATTCATTCAGTTTGTCAAAGCAGAGCTGGCTGGGAGCGATACATATCTCCCCTGAAATTTCAAAATCAAAAGGAACACCATAATAAAAAAAATCAACTTCAGGAATATCATATACCGCGGAAAAAAGAAAACCGACAGCCCCCAAATCATCCTGTTTTCGTCCTTCTTCAGCGGTTCCCCACATCCCCTTAAAGCCCATCCCGAGGTTGACCCTCTCAATTAATTCTCTGTTTCCCAATGCAAAGCTGGCATTGATTATTTTATAGTTTTCATCACTGTAAAGCGCGCCAATTCCCACGGAGGTTAAAAAATTGTTTTCATTTTCCTCCCAGGTATGCCCGAGAATAAATTCCGCTTCTGACTGATTCGCATTCAGCTCAAAGAAAAAAGGATACGCATTTGTGTAAACATAGTCATACTGAGTGGGTCTCCGCAAAGAAGCCGGATATGAATCCCGTCGGATTTTTCGTTTTTCTCTTTCATACCTTTGCTTTTTATACAAAAAATCTTCTCGTTTTTCTGCCTCATCCTTCGGTTTATCATACAAAGGAGACTGTCTCAAATCCGGTTCCACTGTATCCGTGAGCTGTTCTTCACTAGGTTCAAAGTAATAATCCTTTTGTGCAAAAGCGTTACCTGACATTGTTAGCAAAATAAAGACAATGAATATTATTCTTTTCATATCTGCCACGTTTCCTTTTCCCAATAATTAAAGCTGAACCATGCTTGGAAAATTTCAAGTAAGTACCAGACCATAAGTTTTTTTGATATTTGTCCGATAAAGAAACCCGGGTTTTTTCCCAGTATGATCCTCTCTTCTTCTCAGGAAAAAGCCGGGTTTTTCCTCCGTTCCCAGGAAAAGATATATAAAAACTTTTGCTCAGGTACTTATTTCCCCATGCTTTCCCAATTCATCAGGAACGCCGGACAAATACCCCAAGTCGTTTTCACAGTGCGTTTTAGTGTACTTTTGCCTTCACCCGGGGGAGCAATCTTCCGGGTTTTTGATCACCCAACCTACAACAAAATCGAAAAACTGTAAACCCTTTTTTAGCTTCAACAAAGAATGTCCTCTGCCTCTGTAGTCATACGAACTGACGAGCAGGACAGTACGGGTGAAAAAAATGAAAACTTTGCTTTCAACAGAGGAAATATTCTGATAAGGCGTTTTTCAAAAATGAACGTATTATCGGTTCGGTTCGTAGTTCCGCCTTTAGGCGGTGCCGCACCGCCTAAAGGCGGAACTACGAACAGAAAAAATGCGCAGAGATGTTCTTTTCTGAAAATCGCCTAAGAAAACAGGTGAAAAAAATGAAAACTTTGCTTTCAACAGAGGAAATATTCTGATAAGGCGTTTTTCAAAAATGAACGTATTATCGGTTCGGTTCGTAGTTCCGCCTTTAGGCGGTGCCGCACCGCCTAAAGGCGGAACTACGAACAGAAAAAATGCGCAGAGATGTTCTTTTCTGAAAATCGCCTAAGAAAACAGGTGAAAAAAATGAAAACTTTGCTTTCAACAGAGGAAATATTCTGATAAGGCGTTTTTCAAAAATGAACGTATTATCGGTTCGGTTCGTAGTTCCGCCTTTAGGCGGTGCCGCACCGCCTAAAGGCGGAACTACGAACAGAAAAAATGCGCAGAGATGTTCTTTTCTGAAAATCGCCTAAGAAAACAGGTGAAAAAAATGAAAACTTTGCTTTCAACAGAGGAAATATTCTGATAAGGCGTTTTTCAAAAATAAACGTATTATCGGTTCGGTTCGTAGTTCCGCCTTTAGGCGGTGCCGCACCGCCTAAAGGCTGAACTACGAACAGAAAAAATGCGCAGAGATGTTCTTTTCTGAAAAATGCCTAAGAAAACAGGTGAAAAAAATGAAAACTTTGCTTTCAACAGAGGAAATATTCTGATAAGGCGTTTTTCAAAAATAAACGTATTATCGGTTCGGTTCGTAGTTCCGCCTTTAGGCGGTGCCGCACCGCCTAAAGGCGGAACTACGAACAGAAAAAATGCGCAGAGATGTTCTTTTCTGAAAATCGCCTAAGAAAACAGGTGAAAAAAATGAAAACTTTGCTTTCAACAGAGGAAATATTCTGATAAGGCGTTTTTCAAAAATAAACGTATTATCGGTTCGGTTCGTAGTTCCGCCTTTAGGCGGTGCCGCACCGCCTAAAGGCGGAACTACGAACCGAAAAAATGCGCAGAGATGTTCTTTTCTGAAAATCGCCTAAGAAAACAGGTGAAAAAAATGAAAACTTTGCTTTCAACAGAGGAAATATTCTGATAAGGCGTTTTTCAAAAATGAACGTATTATCGGTTCGGTTCGTAGTTCCGCCTTTAGGCGGTGCCGCACCGCCTAAAGGCTGAACTACGAACAGAAAAAATGCGCAGAGATGTTCTTTTCTGAAAATCGCCTAAGAAAACAGGTGAAAAAAATGAAAACTTTGCTTTCAACAGAGGAAATATTCTGATAAGGCGTTTTTCAAAAATAAACGTATTATCGGTTCGGTTCGTAGTTCCGCCTTTAGGCGGTGCCGCACCGCCTAAAGGCGGAACTACGAACAGAAAAAATGCGCAGAGATGTTCTTTTCTGAAAATCGCCTAAGAAAACAGGTGAAAAAAATGAAAACTTTGCTTTCAACAGAGGAAATATTCTGATAAGGCGTTTTTCAAAAATGAACGTATTATCGGTTCGGTTCGTAGTTCCGCCTTTAGGCGGTGCCGCACCGCCTAAAGGCGGAACTACGAACAGAAAAAATGCGCAGAGATGTTCTTTTCTGAAAATCGCCTAAGAAAACAGGTGAAAAAAATGAAAACTTTGCTTTCAACAGAGGGAATATTCTGATAAGGCGTTTTTCAAAAATGAACGTATTATCGGTTCGGTTCGTAGTTCCGCCTTTAGGCGGTGCCGCACCGCCTAAAGGCGGAACTACGAACAGAAAGAATGCGCAGGTATGTTCTTTTCTGAAAATCGCCTAAGAAAACAGGTGAAAAAAATGAAAACTTTGCTTTCAACAGAGGAAATATTCTGATAAGGCGTTTTTCAAAAATGAACGTATTATCGGTTCGGTTCGTAGTTCCGCCTTTAGGCGGTGCCGCACCGCCTAAAGGCGGAACTACGAACAGAAAAAATGCGCAGAGATGTTCTTTTCTGAAAATCGCCTAAGAAAACAGGTGAAAAAAATGAAAACTTTGCTTTCAACAGAGGGAATATTCTGATAAGGCGTTTTTCAAAAATGAACGTATTATCGGTTCGGTTCGTAGTTCCGCCTTTAGGCGGTGCCGCACCGCCTAAAGGCGGAACTACGAACAGAAAGAATGCGCAGGTATGTTCTTTTCTGAAAATTGCCTAAAAAACTTTAAGGAAAAGTTTCCAAAGATAACAAGATGGTTGTGAAACATGCTGAATTATCGCATATTGAATTTCAGGGCAATGCTGATATGATGACAAAAACGAAGAATTCCTCAGGCAAAGGATCCTCTGCTTATCCAAATTACCCTCGGGTCGCTGTGGGGGCGATTGTCTTTCATCGGGGCAGGGTCCTGCTGGTGTGGCGGGGCAAACCGCCGGCACTGGGGGTATGGGCTGTTCCTGGCGGAAAAGTGGATCTGGGCGAAACGCTTCAGAAAGCAGCGGAACGGGAGATATTTGAAGAAACCGGGGTGGTCATACAAGCTCGGGAACCTGTTTTTACTTTTGACGTTATCGTTCGCGACGATAACGGGCAAGTTCAATTTCATTATGTGATTGTGGACCTGATAGCGGATTATGTGAGCGGAGACCCGCGGGCAGGGGATGACGCGCTTGACGCACGCTGGGTTTCATCCCATGAGATAAAGCAGCTGAAGGTCAACGCAACCACACGGAAGTTGCTGAGGCAACAATTTGAGTTTGGGATATGATTTGTCCGGAGAGAGTCGTTAAGCTCTGCTTTGTGTGAAAAAAGCCGAGATAAGGCAGACAGATACGCACAAGGCAGAGCTTTGCACTCCTGTGACCAAATATTCAGCAGATCAGGAATTTTCAAGAAACACCCTGAAAGGGCGATTGATAACAGCCCCGGGGGAAGCCCAATGCTGTTGATTTAAGAAATTCCGGGCGGATCCGGAGTGCAAAAATTTTATTTTTGCACATGCGAAAAAGCATTTTTCGCACTCCGGAGAGAACACCGAAAAACCTGTTCAGCCTTGAGTCAACAGTATTGGGGGGAAGCCCCTGCGGGAATTGGGGGGCTTTAAGCCGGAAGAACTTTACTGTAAATATCAAGAATCTTCCCTCCCATCGCATCCATGGTATGATTGGCGCTGACAAATTGAAACGCGTTTTCCGCTCTTTGCTCTGACGCGTCAGGCGCTGTGATGGTGTTCAGAATTGCCTCGGCCAGCAAATTCGAGTTATCAGGAGGAACCAGAAGCCCTGTTTTCTCATGAACAATGAGATCAGGAATGCCGCCTGCGTCCGTGCCAACTACGGGGCAGCGAGCGTACATGGCCTGCTGAACCGACTGCGCGGCTGCCTCATATTTTGAACTGGCAAGCACATGACAGTCAAAAGCCCGAAAATATGGCCAGGGATTTTCCCGAAATCCCAAAAAATGAACCTTATCTCTGATTTTTTTTTCCTGAACCTGATCTTCCAGTGCCGAGAGAAATCCTCCCTTACCCACCAGAACAAGATGATAATCAGGCATCATATCTCCCCTCCTGAGCGGCGTGTTGCTGATTTTGGCAAACGCGTCTGTCAGAAAAGAGAGTCCTTTCTCATTGGATAACCGCCCCACAAAACCGACAAACCTTGTCTGCGGACTTACATTCAGTTCTGTTGCCAGATTCTGCCTTGCCTCTTCGTGTTCAGGCAAATCTGAAGGAGGAAAAAAGCCGCTCGGTAATGAGAATATACGATTTTCTGAGACATCGAGGTCTCTGACCAACTGATGTTTTACAAAATTTGCGGACGTAAAAATATAACAGGTTAATTTTTTGTAGAGAATGCGATTATACCAGGAATTCCGGACCCGCGGTGTGCTGTGCCGGGATCGGATAACACAGGGGATTTCAAGCCCCCGGGCTGCTGTCAGCGCGACTTTGGTGTCTGTATTGCCGTGTGTGTTCAAAACATGGGGACGTATTTTTTTAAGAAGAGAACGCACGCGAAAGAAATCTCTGAGCATTCCGAATTTGTCAAAAGAAATGTCACAGACTTCCCATCCTTCCTGGCTTGCCTTTTTGTAGAGCGGGGAATGCTTTGGCGCTGCAATGATGATATGATGGCCTTTTTCAGCCATCCAACGGGATTCGTTAAAAACCCGCATTTCCTGCCCCCCCCCACTGACGGTGACTTTCTGTGTGTAATATTTTAAGATTTGATTTCATAAATAATGATCAAGAGTTGGCAACCACAACGAACGATGAAAGTTTTACAATTTTTCCTGACACCTGACACCTGACACTTTCAGACTTGCGGAGTTTCTGAAACTTCGCAAGTCTCCTCAGGTTCTCCAAAACCATCCACGCACGCGAACCACTGATTATCATCCAACAAATGCGGATCAATGTGGTGCATTCCCAGCTTATTCCAGCCTGCTCCGCTTGCCGTGATTATCGGAATTTCGCCGCATGCCTGTTCTTCTTTGTAGCTCGTGGTTGTCAGTTCTGTTATTCTGAATGCCCAGACCTGCCTGCCGTAATGGGGATAGGCATCCTGGGTATATCGGATAATTTGGTTATCGAATGTTATGACTCTTCCTCCGGGCCTTGCGATGCTCGGATTTTTCTTTATAACGGGACTTTTCGGATGTTCGGTCCAGGCATCCAGCAAACTGTTCGCGTAATAAAGCCGAAGCGTGCTGTGACCTGACTCTGTAAACATCCACCAGTGACCATTATATTGAAACACAGAGGAATCCGCGTAACGCTTCTTTTTTATCAATGTTTTCTCAAAAACCCATTTTGTAGGAAAATCAGTTGCCTTATATAATCGGACAGACCTGAGCTTGCGGGTTTCAGGAATCAGATAATATTCGTTTTCCCATTTGAAAACATAAGGGTAGGACAGATGAAACGGCTCATCAAGAATGATTTTTTCATATTTCCAATGAAACCCGTCTTTGCTTGTGGCTAATCCTATTTTTCCCTTGTTCTCTTCCCCCGCGTTCAACACTTCTGTTTCAAAAAACATATGCCATGTTGAATCTGCTTTTATCATAAAGGGATCAGCAACAAAGTTCGCTGAGGCATCTGTGACATCCTTTGCTGTCAGCACCGGATTTACGATGGTTTCCGGGGAATTTAAGCGAAGAGGAGATGTACCCGCATAAACTCCTATGGACCATTTACCAGCCGGAGTTTCATCACTATCGGAATTATCACGGCGGTTTGTTAAGAATTGACTGATTTTTTTAAAAAGAGCTTTTGACAATTTACGCACCTGTCTTTTGCCTGTTCACAATCAGAGCAGGCTGTTCAATGTTCAAGTTAAATAAAAAGAGATAAACCTAGCTTTAAACTGGTCCATTTTGAAGGGATGGGAGTAATTCCGTATTTATAAACCGCCCATCGTTGCTTATGAATGGCATCTTCACTGATTTTAAATCGTTCTTTATCTTTATATCGGGAAAAATGGTAAAAGCCGCCTTCTTTTTTATTCCCTTTGTGATCCCAAACAGTGACGCTGCCATTGTTCCATACGGCAAATGTTCTTCTGTAACTGAAACCGGAAGTCCTGGTCGGTTGTATGGGATCTGAATGACAAAAAACAGGTTTGTCTTCAGATACAATATTCATCAGTTCTTCAGATTCGTTAAAACTGTTATGTTCCTGCGCCTCAAAATGACATTTTATTTTATCAGATTCAAGTAAAAACTTCATGCTGGAACGGTCTGTCAGGGTGAAGGGGCCGCAGGGTTGGTTGTTGTCGCCGCTGATTATGGAATAACGCTTCATGTCGGACGGAAGAAAGCGATTCAGCCGACCATAAATCATGTCCATATCGGTATATCCGATGAAATCAAAATCATCAAGCGGCTCCTTATGCCGCCTTAAAAAATAGAACATGATACGATAATCGCAAATCTTTCTGAGATACTGCCCGGGAAGTCTGATATTAAGGATATTCTGAAAATCAGCCATCATTTCATCAAACTGATAAGGGATCACACTTACGGCTTTGTTCACCGCATACCCGGTGTCTGTCTGATCATTATAGACAAACCAGTGAAAGTTTTGGTGATTTATTTCACACGATTTGGCCCAGAAGCTGAAATATGGCGGCAGCTTGCCAAAAAACGGAACCAGAAAGGCACTTTTTATGTTGTCAGATGTCATAAAGTGTTAGGTGTTAGGTGTTAAGTATTAGGTGTTAGGTGTTAGGAAAAAATTCTGAAACTTTCATGCTTCGTTGTTAGCCTCGATAATGATCGTTTAAGATAATCTTCGCCAGCATCCAGAAGAAGAGATTGAAAATTCCTCTTTTTATAATCTTGTTGGTAATGTTTTAAAAGTGGGTATCTACTGAATTTTCAATAAATCACCGCATACATCCTGGGCAGCCACCGTGATCCGGGCATGACTTTGGTTCATTGCCTGGCTGACAGTGTCCAATGCTTTCTGAGGGGTGTTGTTGGTTTCACTCAGATGAGCCAGAATCACATGGGAAAGTCCCTCGTGCCTGACTTCGTTTAAAAGGTCTTTGGATTCCTCATTGGAAAGATGCCCGAGTCTTGATCTGACCCGCTGCTTTAAGTGCCACGGATAAGGGCCGTTCATCAGCATCTCAGGATCATGATTGGCTTCGAGGATCAGAAGCGAACAGTCTTTGAGATGCGTTTTGACCATTGCTGTTGCAATTCCGAGATCCGTGGCAATTCCGATTTTGGTCCCGTTCTGGCTTACAGTAAAACCGGCCGGGTCTTCCGCATCATGGGATATGGAAAACGGATGTATGTTTAATGTTTTGATTTTAAAACCCGAACCGCATTCAAAATGTCTGATATCCTCAACGGTTCCGAGATGTGACGCGGCAGCTATATTTGTTTGGGGACTGATGTAAACCGGCAGATGAAAACGGCGTGAAAGAATGCCCGCTCCCCGGACATGGTCTGAGTGTTCATGGGACACAAGAATGGCGTCAAGGTCTTTGGCACAAAGCCCTTTTGATGCCATCCGGCGTTCAATTTCAATCCCTGAAAGGCCCGCGTCAATCAGCACGGATGTGGAACCGTCAGAGATAAATATGGAATTTCCTTTGCTGCCGCTTGCCAGCATACATACGGACATACCGTCATCGGGTTGGTTGGTAAATGGCATATTTTTAGCTGTTAAGTGTTAGGTGTTAGGTGTTAAGTGTTAGGTGTTAGGTGTTAAGTGTTAGGTGTTAGGTGTTAGGTTGTCAGTATATCATCATGACCGGGGGATTATCCCAATCATGGGCGTTTAATCACCTGATAAGAGTTCAGGTACTCGGTAATAACTCATTATCCAAATTTTTGATATTTGCCCAATAAACATGCTTTAAAACATAATTTCTTGGATGATGAGTATTCTCCGAGTACCTAAGTACTCCCCAAAAGGCGTTATAATCAGAAAAATGTTTCGGACGGAGTTACAAACCCCGTCCGCTAATGTCCGGTAACTGTCCGATAAAAGGCAGGCTATATCCAGAGTTGGAATCCTGCCACGATTTTTTTTATTTTTTCCGGATTCCCGGCCTGACCATTTCTTCAGGTCTTACAAGCTTCTCAAACTCATCTTGGGTCACATATCCCAGACCCAGGGCAGCTTCTTTTAAACTTGTTTTGTTTTCAAAAGCGTGATGCGCCACCCGGGCCGCTTTATCATAACCGATATGCGGGCCCAGCGCCGTGACCAGCATCAGCGAATTCCGCATGAGTTCGTCTGTCCGTTCTCTGTTCGCCTGAATTCCCTTCACAAGATTATTTGTAAAGCTTTGAACCGCGTCAGACAACAGTCTCACGGACTGGAGCAGACTGTAAATCATAACAGGCTTATACACATTCAGTTCAAAATTTCCCTGAGACCCTGCAAAACCCACGGTCACATCGTTTCCGATCACCCGGGTGACCACCATTGTCATTGCCTCGCACTGGGTCGGATTCACCTTCCCCGGCATGATGGAACTCCCTGGCTCATTCGCAGGAATTGTCAGTTCTCCGATACCGCATCGGGGGCCGGAAGCCAGCCATCGGATGTCATTGGCGATTTTCATAAGACTGCATGCGATGGTTTTCATCACACCGCTTGCCTCCACAATGGCATCGTGGGCCGCCAGTCCCTCAAATTTATTATCTGCCGCTTCAAACGGAAGACGCGAAATCTCCGCAATTTTTTTTGCAGCCAACACATCATAGCCCCGGGGCGTGTTCAGACCTGTTCCCACGGCAGTACCGCCGATGGGAAGTCTGTAAAGATTCTTTAGACAACTCTCAGCCCTCGCCACGCCCAGTTCGGTCTGCTTGGCATAGCCTGAAAATTCCTGGCCCAACGTCAGCGGCACCGCGTCCTGAAGATGTGTTCTCCCAATCTTCACGATATCTCTGAATTCTTCGACCTTTCTGTCCAATTCATCTTTCAAATCCGAGAGAGCCGGAATCAGCCGGTGACACACAGAATCAGCCGCGGCAATGTGCATGGCTGTCGGAAATGCGTCATTAGATGACTGAGACATATTCACATGGTCGTTCGGATGGACAGGATATTTGCTCCCGAGCTGACCCCCGGCCATTTCTATTGCCCGGTTTGAAATCACTTCGTTGGCGTTCATATTCGTCTGAGTACCGCTTCCTGTCTGCCATACCCCGAGGGGAAAATGACCGAAGAGCCTGCCCTCAGTCACTTCATCGGCTGCTTTGACAATCAAATCTCCCGCACTTCGGTCCAGAACACCCAGTTCCATGTTCGCCAGCGCGCATCCTTTTTTTAACACCCCAAAAGCAATGATGACCTCCTCCGGCATTCGTTCCTCACCGATCCTGAAATTCTCCAATGATCGCTGGGTCTGGGCCCCCCAGTACCGATCTTCCGGCACTTTGACGCTGCCCATAGAATCTGTTTCAATCCTTAATCCCATTGATTTGTCCTTTTTTTTTCGAGTTTTCAGTTTCAGATCACCTTTTTGATATGGTAAAAATTGTATCCAGCTTCAGAACACCGAACAGCTCATAAACCGTCTCTGACACATTTTCAATTTTTATTCTTCCTCCGTTTAAGGCCAAGTCTTTATAAAACAGCAACAGCTTGCCAATGCCGGCGCTGCCGATATGACTGACATTTTTAAAATCAAACGTTACTTCCCTGAGAGATGGGATATGCAGCTCTCGAAAACGCTGTTTGAGGTCTTCAGCCCCGGGTTCGTCAATATCCCCCCTGATCTCGAAACAGGCCAGTTGTCTATCCTGTGTGACATTTAGTTCCATCATGATATTTCCTCACTTTCATTAAAATAAGAGAGAAACCAAAGTTTAAAACGGGTTTCGCTCAGACTTCTCTGCTGTATGTTCCCCATAACTTCATCAATTTCCTTGCTCTTGCTGAGTTCCTCTTCTCCCTGGGAACAGGATATCTTCTGAAAGACGTGATCAGATGGCTGCCCCCGTTTTTCCAACTCACATGACTGGCAAAATGCTGAATAAGAAATATGCCTCTTCCGCATGGCTTTGTCAGGTTATCATCTGATCTCGGATCAGGGACAGACTGATAATCAAATCCCTTTCCCTCATCAATAACCTCAAGATGAAAATCGTTTCTGAAACGCCAGCGAACAGTTATGGATTTATCAGGGTCCCGATGATTGCCGTGTATCCATGCGTTCAGCAATATCTCTTCTAACACAATACGAAGGCACGGATCAGGAGACTCATATCCCCGCTGATGCCATTCGGATTCAAATTTTTCATATAAGTCAATAACAAGTTTGGCTATTTCTTCAGAATGCCTCGGTTTCCAAACGCTTTCACAATAGTTTTTCTGATTCTCAATTTCCATGCAAAGAATTGTAATATCATCGGCCGAGGTGTTTTTTGCCTCATTCTTATAGGTCCGAGGCATCACTTCCTCCTCGCTTATTTTTGAAATACGGCTCAGAATTTCATTCATTATATCGGAGACTGCCAGTTCCTCCGTGTGTACCTCTTGCCGAGGCTGGCTGATAATTTCTCGGACAAGTCCTTTCAATTCATCTGATGTTATCATTTTTTTGCGTTTTTTCAAAGGCATTTCCGTCAGCCCGTCTGTATAAAAAATCAGTTTGTCGCCCTCCCGGAGCCGGGTCTCACCCACTGCATATGTTATCCCTCCTTTTATGCCAATGGGAATGTTTGCGCCTTTTTCTCCTGGCCCCGGCAAATCCCTGATCTCACCTTCCCGAATAAGAAGAAAAGGCGGATGTCCGGTTGAAACATATTTCATGATAAGTGTTTCATGATCAATCTCAGCGCTCACTGACGTAAAAAAATCTTCCTTGCTGAAAATCTCTGAATAGCATATTTCATTATTTAATCTGGAGATAACTGCTTCCATTGTGGCTGAGGTATGATCGTTCAGGACCGCGTGATGTATCAGATCGGTGATAATACTTCTGAGTACGCAGCTCACCTCATGACCCGACTGATCTTTCAGACTGATGAATGTTTTCCCGGGTCTGCCTTGTTTGTTTGCCCCCGGGGGCCGCACAAAATAATGATCTCCCCCCTCCGCATAACAGGGGAGGGAAATCGCGTCAACGAAAAGTATCCTCCCGTTGGTAAGATCAATATAACGCGGTGCGGTACCATTTACCAGTCGTAACAGTTTCTTAGCCAGTTCTATATTAATATCCTGTTTTTTTAAGAGATGTTTAAGGGCTGCTTCAGATCGTTTCCGTTCCGAAATTTCCTGTTTCAAAACCGTGTTGAGTTCCTCAAGGTGGTCCCGGTGAAGTTTCAGATTCAGGTGGGTGCTGACTCTGGCTTTTACAATAATCGGACTGAAAGGCTTTCGGATATAATCAACCGCACCAAGTTTAAATCCTTTGGATTCCTCTTCTTCTTCGTCTATTGCTGTGATAAAGATTACCGGAATATGCCGGGTCCGCGAATTCGCTTTCAGCCTTCTGCACACCTCGTATCCGTCCATCTCAGGCATAAGAATATCCAGAAGAATCAGATCAGGAGGATTTGAGATTGCGATTTCAATGGCCTCGGGTCCGTTGGTGCTGACGCTGATATCATAATCACACATCAGTGTCACCTGAAGCATTTTAATATTTGCAGGCACATCATCTACGATTAATATATTTTGTCTTGGCAATTTGTTGTTCATTTTTCCTTCCCGCCGAATCAAAAACATAGGGACCGGCCGCGCGTATATTCGAACAGATATCTGTTGCACTGTTGTCAGAATGTCCTGATATTTTTATCCTCCGGGGAAATAACCTGACAGGGAGAAATTTCTCCGTTGGCGGAGACAGCCATATTTTTATTCATCTCCTCCCGGGACACTTTGCTGACAGAGAATTACTGAAGATTTATCTTTTTAACTTTGTTTTTGACGACACATGCCGAATGTTTCTGTCCGATAACAATGATCAGCAGGTCCTTTACAAAGCTTTTCATCTCCACGGCCTGGGCTGAAAGTTCTTCGGAAGCAGCCGCGGATTCCTGGGAAGCAGCAGCAACCTGTTGAGTGACGGTATCTATTTCGCTCGCAGCCAGACTGATCTGTTCGATTCCTTCAGCCTGTTCCTTGCTTGATTCCGTAATTGCAAGGGTCTTCTCACCCATGGAGGTCGCAGACTCAATAATGCCCTCAAAGTCATTATTGATACCCTTTATCGCACGCGTCGCCTGAATGACTCGTTCTACTGTCGTATTCAGCAGTTCCTGGGTATCTTTTGCCGCATCCGTGGTTCTCATGGCCAGATTTCTGACCTCCTCGGCCACAACTGCGAAGCCTGCCCCGGCCTTGCCTGCCCGTGCGGCTTCCACTGCCGCGTTCAGGGCCAGCAAATTGGTCTGGAAAGCAATTTCGTCAATGGTTTTGACAATCTGGCTCATTCTGCCGCTGTCGGCCTCTATCCGAACCATTTCCTGTGTCAGCTTAATGAGGGATTTTAAGGACTGACCGGATTTTTTTATATTTTCATTCATTAATTGTTCCGCGCCCCGGGTCAGTTCCGAAGTTTTTCGGGACATGGCCGTTATCTCTTCCAGTGAGGCTGAAGATTCTTCCACAGAAGCAGCCTGTTCGGCCGCGTTTTCAGACAAAGACTGACCCGATGAGGCGACCTCATCGGCCGCGGCCGCTATGTGGGAAGCGCTTTCGTTTAGTCTTCGGACAATACGGTAAATAGGCAGGGCTATTGACCGGGATATAAAATAAGAGAAACACAGGGCAGCCACGGTAATGGCAAAAAGGACAATACCGACAGAAATGGTAATATTTGTGATCTCATCTTCCACATCATCAACATAGATGCCGGATCCCACGGTCCATCCCCACCCGGGGTATATTTTTACATAAGAAATCTTCGGGGCCGGTTCAGACTCACCGGGCTTGGTCCAGTAATAATCCACAAAACCGGCCCCCTGGCGTTTGCAGACTTCATTCATGGACACGATGAATCGCTTGCCATTGATATCTTTCAGCCCGGATACGTCACTGCTTTCCAGTTCGCCGTTGAAAGGGTGCATGAGCATGAGAAGTTCTGTGTTATGAATCCAGAAATATTCTTTTATTTCATAACGCATATGTCTGACCGTCTCTTTGGCCATATGTTTTGCTTTATCCTGCGAGATATTACCGGCTTCAGCCTGCTTTGCCCAGTATTCTATTACGCTGTAAGCAGATTCCACCACATTTCTTGTCTTTACACGGCTGGATTCATACATCTTTTCTCTGAACTCCGGATAAATCCATACTAACACAAGTATAAAAAAAATGAGAATTGTGATACCTAACGCATTTATCCTTGTTGAAAGTTTATAATTGGATAGCATGTTATTCTCCTATGGAGTTGAAACTTGAAATTTGAAACTTGATATCCGGAAGTTCCGAGGGTTTTCTTATGTGTGCATCTGACTGTTTCAAGTTTCAAATTTCAAATTTCAAGTTTGGAATCTGGAGGAGGGACTGAAGGGCTGAGAGGGGATGAGAAAATTAATTTGACGCGTTCCTGTCCCTGAGCTTATTCTTTGTTCAGGAGGGGAAAATACGCGACAGCGACGGTGCCGGGTCCGCAATGGGTGCCGACCGCTGTGCCGATATGGGACATGACAATGCTTTCGCAATTTAAATGGGTTTCCAAAAGATTTCTCATTTGATTCGCTCTTTTGGGCGCGTTGGCATGCATTATCCCCGCCTTAATCGCTGTCCCCGGCTGATCCAGGCTCTGCTGTATCAGTTCCGTGACCAGTAGTTGCGCGTTCTTACTTCCTCTCACCTGATCTATCATGGTCACTTCACCGTCCCGCAGCGCGAGTATCGGCCTGAGCCGGAGAAGGTTGTTTATAAATCCTCCGGATTTGCTGACCCATCCTCCCCGATGAAGATATGCCAATGTTTCCGTCACAAAAAAAACCTGAAGCTTTGGAATTATTTTATTTATATAATCAGTGAGCTGCGCCATACTTTCCCCTTTTTCTATTCTGTCGGCGGCTTCCATGACCAGCAGGCCCGTTCCCAGGGAGACCTGTTGGCTGTCGGTAATTTCAAACTGAAGGCTGTTTTTTTCTCCCTCCTGCCTTTGTTTTAAATACTCGTCATAATTTTTCTCTCTGACATTCATGGCATGAGCAGAGATATTGCTCAGTTTTTCGGACGTAAAAATGGCAAAGATATCCTTTTCCGGGATAATTGTCCCGAACAATTGCTGAAGCTCATCTTCCCCGGGCAAAGATATTTTCGGAAAACTGTCCGAGTTTTTCAGCAACGGATAAAAATCTGACGGAATGCTGTCTGTTCCGTCCTGATAAACTTTTTTGCCAATGGTGACGGAAATCGGGGTCACCATGATATTTCGGCCGCTGATGATATCAGCAGGCAGGTCCGCGGCACTGTCAGTGATGAGCTGAATCGGAGGCTTTTTCTCCGGTTCAAAAATAAGAATCCCTCTTTGAAACAGATAGAGCAGGTGCTTGTACGTTTGGAGATCAGTCATCCGGCTTGCATCAATAATATCCCGGACTTTGTTGTGCTGCTTTGCGAGTGACAGAGTATATTTCAGGCTGGGACGGGTCTGTATGTCAGAAAATTTTTCCAGCATTTCATGGTTTACATGCAGAAGCTTCTCAAATGAACTCTGCTTCAGACGTTGCAGGGTCTTCACTTCCCGGTTGCCTTCATCAAGAAGAACTTTTAAGGAATCACTGACGGTGTTTTCATCTGTCACGGACCGGGGGTGGAATACAAGCATTCCCCCTTTTCCCGAGAATATTCTGTACAGGGCTTTTTTACCTGTCACGCTTCCGTAATAAGCGTGAACAATATGGCCTTTGTGAAAACATATGGCTGCTTTTTCCTCCCTGTCCCGGATTTCCAGCACACCGTTCACGGAACGGCTCTCAAAAGTATTCAGGGCTTTCAGCAGGGATTCTTCGATCATAGGAAAGGTTTCAGCGTCTGAAACTGAGGACCGAGGATTGGAAAAAAAATCTTCTGATTCAGGGTCATGTCCTTCATGTTCGTGCTTGTCTTCTTCATCTTCCGCATTCTGAACGCTGTTTTCCGCAACAGCGATGATATCGGCGTTCAGCAAAAGGTTGAGCGCATAACCCGCCCCGGGGCGACTCATTTCACCGCTGGTGATCATCTCTCGGACCGTCTGTCCCGCGTCAATCATCTCCAAAATTTTCCGCAAATGGTCCTTTCCTGCCTTATCTTCAATCTCCGGAGGAATTTTTTCAGATATGATATCCAGTGACACATCCTGTTCCGTGAATGTGTCATAAAAAGATCTGCTTTCATCAAGCAAGAATTTGGCGTTGCGCAACACCGTCATATTATCAGCAGCGGAAATTTGTTCGGGGATATCAATTTCCCTGTTATGAAACTCGAAATAGCCTTTTTCCTCACTCATCAGATCATAAAAGGCTTCCTCTCCCTCCAAAGTATCGGTCTGAGCGGCTGTCAGTCTGCCGCCGGTAAAGAATGCACTGCCGATATTTTCGCCTTCGGGACCATGAAGTGAAAGTTCGCCAGTTTTATGGTTTAACTCCGCAATTTCAAGAACATCACTCAGACTCATCTGAGCCAAGTCACCGGTAAACTCCGTGAGAGATTCAAAAGAACTGGCTTTTTCCGCCCGTTCCATTGCTGTTTCTATGTGGTTCAGCAGATCCTCTATTTTAAAGGGCTTGCTTATGTAGTTATCCGCCCCTGTCCTGAAGTTATCCGGCTGATCTGACTGTTCGGGTTCGGACGATAAAAAAACAAAAGGAATGTTCGCTGTATCAGAATTCTGGCGCAGCAGGCGATGTATTTCGTACCCATCCGTATCAGGCGTTATCATATCCGCCACAATAACTGTCTTATGACTTTTGTCCGGTTCGGCCTGTTGAATCTTGTCCTGAAGTTCATTCGAATTGTTAAAATATTCTGCTTCGAAACCTTCCTCACATAACTGGGCTTCAAGCAGATTTCCCATTATAGGATCATCATAAATGATGAAGACCTTACCTCTCATCTTTCTTCCTCAATTTGTAGGGGTGGATAAATCCGCAAAAGGGACCCGACAGAATCGCCTTGGTATGGGCCGTGCGATTCCCGGTATTATGATTATATCATTTGCCCGTTTTTCCAAGAGAACTGTTTAGCAGCTTCTTTTTTTCTTTTTCAACTGTTTTTTTAACCATCTCAGCAATCATTCCCTCAATTTTTTCGGAAAATATTTTTTTTATAATCCGCTCATCAATATCCATGTTTTCAATCTTCTGAGAAATTTTCCTGATCATCATCTGCTCCAGATTCTCTGTGTAACAGCCCGTTTTTTTTAAATTTTCATATCCTTCTTCCGGCACGGCGTTCCAAGTGTCTGTCCCCGGATTCTCTGTTGAAAAAAGGTCATCCGATTCTTCAAGGAGATTTCCCACCTCTTCTTCCATATCAAACATATCTCCTTTGAACTCAGAGAAATAATCTGTTTCCTGTCGTGAATCATGGCTGAGATGTGTGTTTGAAATATCATCCGGAAAGTTGGTGTTTTTTTCTCCGGGAACGGTTTTTTTATCAGACTGATAAACAGCATCCTTATCCGCGATAATTTCAACAGCGATGCCGCCAAGTTCAGACAGATTTTCAGTAGGTTGCAATGAAAAATTCTTTTCACTGACATCAATTGTGTCTTCATCATCTTCAGAAATCTCAACAGCGATATCAGTAAGCTCTATGATATCCTCAATATCTCCCGGCAGGGTGTCTCTCTCACGAATTGTATCCGCGTCATCTTCAAAAACATCAGCAGTGATATCGTTAATATCTACAATATGTTCAGCATCTTCTGATAAAATTTTTCCAGTAAGATCAAGCGTGTTCTCGTCATCATCAGGAGCATGAACCGTGAAATCATTAAGATTGACTATTGTTTCAGTGTGTTCTGACGGAAATATTTCATTTTCAGCACCATTAACCGGATATTCATCATTCATCGTTGCTTCGTTGAGAAAATTCGTCAGCATGGACGTATCATAATCAACAGATTCCGGGGGAGCGATATTCTTTTCCATAAGCCCCGTCAAATCTTTATCATCCGGGCAGGAAGATGTCATTCCGGCAGATTGGTAACCGGGTTCCGGGCACACTTCTTTACCTGTGAGATCAATTATATTTTTGTCATCCGGCAAAGGTGCATCCCTTTGCTCCCTTAGTGTATCCGCCTTGTCCGAGATGTCTGGTGAATAGTTCTTTTTTTTAATAAAATCAATTATATTCCTACCATTCCAGGAAGGTTCGTCTAAGAAATTCGTAAGCACAACCGCGTGATCAGTCTGTTCTCCGGGAACAGCTTCTTTTCCGACAAGATCAATGATCTCCTCATTGCTCAGGGTGAGGTCATCCGCAAACTCCCCCGGCAGGGCAGGTTCTCCCGCGTGTTTCCGGGGACTGCTCTCTTTTCCGACAAGATCAATGATCTCCTCATTGCTCAGGGTGAGGTCATCCGCAAACTCCCCCGGCAGGGCAGGTTCTCCCGCGTGTTTCCGGGGACTGCTCTCTTTTCCGACAAGATCAATGATCTCCTCATTGCTCAGGGTGAGGTCATCCGCAAACTCCCCCGGCAGGGCAGGTTCTCCCGCGTGTTTCCGGGGACTGCTCTCTTTTCCGACAAGATCAATGATCTCCTCATTGCTCAGGGTGAGGTCATCCGCAAACTCCCCCGGCAGGGCAGGTTCTCCCGCGTGTTTCCGGGGACTGCTCTCTTTTCCGACAAGATCAATGATCTCCTCATTGCTCAGGGTGAGGTCATCCGCAAAATTTATAAGCGAAGATGTTCCTTCAATGCTTTCCCGCGGAACTGTCTCTTTTTCGATAAGATGAATGATATCTTCTGTAACCTCTGGCTCTTCATCAGAGACATCTGAAACTCGGCCAGCAAGCTTTTTTATAATGATGTCTCGTAATCCCACGTTTCGCCTCCGTGTATGGGGCACTGTCATCATGCAGATATTATACAGCCTAAAAAATAAAAAATGTTACTACAGCATTGCGATAAAAATATCTTTCAGGTGTCAGGCGATTTCCAAAAATAAACATCCCCGGGATATGAGTTCATAGTTCCGCTTTTAGACAGTGCCGCCTCACCTGAAAGCGAAACTGCGAACCGAAAAATACGCGGCTCAATCAGACACATGACCTGACACTGGCCTGCGACAAGGTCTGAAACCGGTATATTCATTTCTGGAAATCGCCTTAAATGTCAGTATGTTTCCATGGGCGGGAGATCATCCCCGTCATGGGAGTTTATATGAAAGTGTCAGCAGGTGTTAGGTGTTAAGTGTTAAGTGTCAGGTGTTAAGTGTCAGGTGTTAGGAAAAATTGCAAAAATTTCATGTTTTGTTGTGACTGGCAGGGCATACCTGTTTTTATATAAGTACCTCACCAAAAAGTTTTTTATATTTTTTTATAAATCTCATTGCCTGTTGTCTGCTTATTCTCAGATCGGAAAATATTAAAAATTTTTGCACAGCTACTTAGAAAAAAACTTTTTCCCTGCTTCTGCCAGATTGATAAATCCGAACCGGACAAAGGGAACAGATTGTTATTCAGCTTATAACCTTTTGAATTCTAATATAAAAATTATAACAATTTAAAAACTTATCATATGGTATGCCAATATGTCAAGATATAAGGATTTTCCCAAAAAATAAAATACCCGGAAATGCAGGGTCTTGAGAAATTAAGGTATGTTATTTGTCTGAAATTCCCTAAGGGAAAACCAGGATGTGAGAGATTAAGGGTTTGAGAAATCACCCCCGGATTTCCTCATCTGTCAGGGGAAAATAGGCCACAGCCACTGTTCCGGGACCGCAATAGGAACCCGCGGACGGTCCCACATGAGACATCATAATATGCTGACAATTGAGCTTGCTCTTCAGCAATTTTTTCATGTCAAGGGCCCAGCGAGGCGCATCTGCATGCATTATTCCGAGTTTAATTGGCGCACCAGGTTCATCCATGCTCCACTGTATCCATTCCAGTACCCGTTGCCGGGCGTTATTCCCGCCTCTTACCTGATCTATTGTTGTCACTTCGCCGTTCCACACGCCAACTATCGGTCTCATCCCCAGAAGGTGGCCCAGCATTGATCTGATTTTGCTGATTTGTCCTCCCTGCTTCAGATTGCCCAGTATGTCAACTACAAAAAAAATACGGACTTTGGGAATCAGTTTTATGATATGGTCACGCACCCTGTCAGCAGACCATCCGGCCTCCACCTTATCCGACGCCTCCGCCACCAGCAGTCCCATCCCCAGAGAAAGCATCTGACTGTCAATGATTTCAATATGACAGTTTCGGTCTTCCGGGGATTTTTGTTGTCTCTGTCTCAGATATTCGGTGTAATTTTTTTCTTTGGCAGCCACAGCATTGTCATAGATTTTGCTTATTTTTCTGGAGAGAAAGATAGCAAGAATATCTTTATCCGGAGCAATTTTCCAGAACAGGTGATGAAAATCATTTACCGAAGGAGAAGCAGATGAAAGGGGGGTTCCCGGACATTTCTGTGCCTGACAGATATCTCCGGACGAAATATTCATGGTGTGAAACCATACCTTCTGGTCCTGAGACACAGAAAGGGGAACCAGAACAATATTTCGTTTGCCGATGAAATCCGGGGGCAGGTCAGCGGTGCTGTCAGTAATGATCTGAATTTTAGGGACGTTCCCGGCTTCAACCATCAGAAGACCCATTTTAGCCATGTAAAACAGGTGTCTGTACGTCTGAAAATCGGTCATCTGACTTGCGTCAATAATATCTTTGATCGTGCTGTTTTCTTTTACAAGCGCAAGAATATGTTCCAGTCCGGGGCGGCCCTTGATTTTGGTCGTTTTTTCCAACATATGGGTATTCAGCGTGACAACATTGTTAAATGTGGTGCGCTTTAGTCGCTGCAAGTTTTCAATTTCTTTGTTTCCTTCTTCAATCAGGGATGACAGACGGCCATTAATTGTTCTGGCAACAGTGAGAGGCTGAACCTTAAATTTGAGGGTGCCGCCTTTTTCCCAAAATATCCGAAAAAGGGCTTTTTTGGCGACCACGTTTCCATGATACGCATTGACAATGCGGCCTTCCTCAAAATAAATGGCCGCCTTTTCCGGGCGGTTTCTGATTTCCAGAATCCCTGTCAACGCGCCCCGTTCAAAGCCTTTCAGCATCTTCAGAAATCCCTGGTCAATCATGGGAGCGGTGTGATGGGATAAGTCAGAGGAAAAATCAGCTTTTGGAGAGAGTATTTTTGGAGACACCGCTTTCTGAACGGACTGAGATTTCAGTGCGTCTGTCCTCCCGGAAGAAGGAGAAGGAGAAGAACCCTGTTTTTGAATTGCCACTGAACCTGCGTTAAAAAGACCGGCCAGCAGGGAACCCGAACGAAGAGGACTCATCAGCTTGCAGTTGATAATGTCACGAACCGTGCGGTGATTATCAATCATTGATAAAATATTTTCTATGTTGTTCCTGCCCCCTGTTTCCTCAATATCCGGGGGAATTTCCCGTGATTTAATTTCCAGAAATATGTCCAGATCCGGGAGCTGACGATACAGACCTCTGACTTCATCAGCCATACGGTTGCCATTGAGCAGGAGCGACATATTATCTGTTTTTATTTGTTCCGGCGCATCTGTTTTCCGGCTGTGAAATTCAAAAAGCCCCTCATCTTCTCCCATCAGGGCATAAAAAGCTTCTTCCCCTTCCAAGAGTCCCATCTGAGCGTTCACCAGCCTGCCTTTTTTGAAAAATGCCCTGCCGATTTTACCATTTTTGGAACTGTTGAACACAAGTTCCCCGGTTTTACGATTTGACCCGACAATCTGCATCACATCGTTCAGGCTCATCTGATCCGAATCAGCACTGAATTCAGCCTGAGAATGAAAGGCTCTGGCTTTTGCAGAGCGTTCTATCACACTTTCCAGGCGGTTTATCAGGTTCTCTATTTTAAAAGGTTTGTAAACATAATCATCTGCCCCCATGCGCAAACCTTCCAACTGTTCCGGGGTGTCGGTTCTGGCCGACAGAAAAACAAAGGGGATGCCCGCTGTTTCAGGATCCTGACGCAGACGCCGGCGTAATTCATAACCATCCATATGAGGCATTGCAATGTCTGATATGATGATATCAGGTCTGACCCGCCGAATATTTTCCAATGCTTTGGTACTGCTGTCCAGATATTCAGCTTCAAATCCTGCTTCAGTCAGCCCACCTTCAAGCAGATTCCCTATTATGGGCTCATCATCAACGATGAGAACCTTTGTTTTCATTTTTCCTCCTGAATAACGGAGAAGAACCGAACTGCTTTTCATCTTTCCTCCTGAGCGGCGGAGAAAAACCGGCTTGCTTTTAGTTATAGGGATTAAGAATAGAGAAATAGGAATCAGAATCAGTTCGGTGATGTGCTGCAAGGATCGAATTTAGTAATTAAAGCCAGTCAGTCAGCACAAGCCGGTTCTTCATCAAACCTGATTTCCAATTCCTAAATTTTTTGTTCTTGTATAGGAAATTATAAACTTTAAGAGATAATTGATAAGATTCTGTTCTCACTTTCATATTTCATGTGACCCACGGGTCATGACCGTTTATATGAAAGTCCGGAGTGCAAAAACAGAGCGAAGCGGTTTTTTGCAGAGACTTTCATCATTCATTGTGACCGTCAGATCATGGCCGTTTATATGAAAGTGTCAGGTGTCAGGTGTTAAGTGTCAGGAAAAACTGCAAAATTTTCATCATTCGTTGTGACCGGCAGATCATGGCCGTTTATAATAAAATTTATTTTTTAAGAAGAATAATATAAAAACAGAAAATTTGTCAATTGTAATTATGCCATAAGGTTGAAACTTGTTAAAGTGATTTACCTTAGCGGACTCTCATTATCTATTTCAGAAATCAAATAAAGTCAATAGGGCCAAAACAGTATTCCGTGGTGGAAAAATCCTACTTTCAGGACGCTGTTGCGGGTTGCGGTTGATGACAAACGATCAATGTTCTGTCAGTTTTCCGGGTCAGAAATTTTTCGCAGGACATAAACCGCTTCTTGCAAGCCGATCTTTCCGTCATTATTCAGATCAGCGTCTTTATGCACAGGGAAAACTATATCTGTTCCGGTAAGCAATTTCATCGTGACAATGGCGTCAGTCAGATCCGCACTGTTGCTATGGTTGATATCACCGGGGACTTGGGGGACCATTGCCACATTAAGCTGTGTGGCATTACCGGAACCGACAATCACTTCCTGCACGGTCTGTGTCTGATAGCCGTCCGCGGAGAACCGGATGTCGTAAGTTCCGGGAAGGAGCAGTCTGTGATAGTCGCCCGCGTCCGGATCGGTAAAGACATCATGGGCAATACTGACAACCGTGACAGTGGCGTTCAGGGGCTGCCCGGTCACGCTGTCCGTGATCACTCCGCGCACCCCTCTGAGAGACCATTCCATATAGGTGAGCATGGATTCACGGTTGTCATTCCAAAGGTCCGGGATGTCCGAATACGGGGGCCATTTGATATCGTTCAGTTCAATGGTCACTTCGTTGCATCCCAGCCATATGTAATTCCAATCCTGCATCCCGCCCCTGATATGATACCATTCCGCACCATTGATAATTCCCCGATCAAAACTGCCGTTATACATGGGTTCGTTAAGGGAGGCGTAGGTCAGTGACAGTTCAATAAACAGGGGTTCATCAGGTGTGGCTGAGTAATTTGCCCGGGGGTCGGGATCCGAGTCATAGGGATAGTTCACCACCAGCGCTCCGGTGTGAAAATTGGCAGAAAGAACAGATGAATGGGCAAATGCCCAGTTCATAACATGCTGAGTTTCAATGGGACGGTCGGCAACAGTGTTGTTCGGATCATAATTCTGGTCAGGGAAACTTCGGTTCAGGTCTCTGCCTTTTGCATTATATCGGCTCTGGCTCATATAGCCGTCCGGATTCATAAGCGGCATGATCCAGATTTCAATTTCATTCACCAGTGCGGTTATTCGGGGATCTGTCCCGTATTCGTCTGTTAAAACACGGATCAGGTTCAGGCTGAGTTCCGTTCCCACGGGTTCATCACCGTGCATGGTGGAAATATATTTTACTTCGGGTTCATCCTCTTCAATGTCCGGATTGTCGGTGATCTTCATAAACCAGAGTTCCCGTCCCTGTTCGGAATTACCAATGTTGTAAAGGCGGCAAATATCCGGATGCGCTGTCTCAGTCGCCTTCAGTTCGGATGTGAGTTCTGAATAGCTATGGTATGCCTGAATAAGATCAGAATCACGCCGGATTCGGTCCGGAATGACAGTCACCTCATACCCCAGGCTTCGAAGCTCCTTCAGGCGGTCGGGAAGCATGTATGCCCGGGCCGTGGTTTCCCACACACCGTCAATATCTATGCCCATCTGAGTGAGCCGGACCAGGTCTTCCCGGGTAAGATTGTTAATTCGGGTTTCAAGGAGATCATGGGGATTGAAGACTGTTTCTGCCTGGGAAATTACTGGAAAAAATATCTGGAAAATCATAAATACGCAAAGGATGATAAAAATATCAGGTGTTATCGTCTTAGTTCTGAAATATCTCTGAGAGAATACGGTGTTCATGAGAACGGATATCATAATTTTTCCTTTTATCCAAAAAGCCCGGGATTCTGAAACTCAATGATCAAGTTTTTTTTTGTCATAAATTCCCCCGTTCTGCTTCTGGGCACAGGCAAATCCGGCAGGATTCGGATTTTCCAATCCGAACCGGGCAGGGGACCACGCTTTGCTCTTGCTTATGAAATTATAAAATTCGGCAACGATCAAACAGCAGAGCAAAAATTTTTCCGGCGTGAAAAAACAGAGCGAAGCGGTTTTTTGCATCGGGCGCATCCGGCTTCCCTATAATTTTGTTCTTACTATAGAGAAAATTACCCTGTTTGTCGAGCATATAATAAGATAACCTCAAATTTTTCTTTATATGTGAGTCGGAATATGATACTTTTTTCGGCAAATTGGCAAAATTCAGTATGGGGTCAATATATCATCACTGATCAGCCTGATACAGAAGTTGTATTGAAACATCAATGGATCAAGGAACTGTTTTCACCGGTTTGAAAACTTTCGGGAAAAGCCCTGAAATGGCGATTTATTACAGTTCGGAGTGAAGCCCGACTTAAAATAAAGATCATATTGTGAGATTTCACAGGCTCTGAGAGTCAATATTAGATAAAACCAGTATAAAAAGGATTGCAGATTATCTGTCATTTTTAAAAAACAATAAAAACTGATCCGGAGTACAAAAAACAGTTTTTCTCCGGAATGCTAAAGCAATCTGAAAAACCAGAACCGTATGTTTGCTGAGACACAAAATCAAAGACTAAATTAAGCGGATTAAAATATTATGAAGCAGAACACAATACATTTTGGGATAACCTTTGCGATTTGTCTTATAGGTCTGTTTTTTATCCCCGCCATCGCTTCAACAGACCGCCCGGATATCTATGAAAAAGATGACACATATGATCTGGCGCATATCATTGTTCCGAATGATGATATCCAGAAGCATAATTTTCATAAATCCGGGGATGAGGACTGGGTGAAATTTCGCGGGGCAGAAGGGGTGAGTTATACTATTGGCGTATATCCCGTAGGGAAAAATACTGGTGTTATCGTAGAACTTTATGAATATAATTCTGAAATCCATGATCTGATCCTGCTGGAATATCAGGAGATGTTTGAGGAGATGTCAGAAGAGATATCTCTGACTATGATTAGGGCTGAAAGCAGCCTTTGCTATGTGAGGATACGTCATTATGATCCGGACGCGTATGGAGAAGATACCGCATATGAAATTAAACTGGAAACTTTTCCTTCCCCAAGTGTTGGTGATGAAGATGGTTTCTTTCCAACTGAGGACATTTATGAAGACGACAACAGAGTTGATCAGGCCAGCGTGATCATCCCGAACACCGAGACACAGCATCACAGTTTTCACAACCTCCGGGATGAGGATTGGGTGAAATTTGACGGAACAGAAGGAAAAAACTATAACCTTGAAATAAATATTCCGGAGGCAGGCTGCGACATTCTGATTCAGATTTATAATGCTGAAATGAAGTTATTGGAGGAGTTTGAAAGTTCATGGAAGCTGTGGGAATGGGATATGATGAATTGCTATTCCTGGTTCTCCTGTAAGCAGGACGGTGTTTATTACCTGAAAGTCCGACCGCTTTATTATACCCTGCAAGTTTGCGGCGAAAATAGGACATATGATCTTAAGCTAAATACGTTCTGCTCGGATCTCTATGAAGAGGATGATATATTTTTTCAGGCGGGCTGGCTCACTCCGTGCGGAACTTATGAGCAGCATAATTTTCATGATGCCGAGGATGAGGACTGGTTCGGCTTTGATGCAATTTCAGGACAGATTTATACTGTTGAAGTAAAGACCAAGGGAAAAATGTGTGATCCTGTTATTGAGTTTTATGATACAGACGGCGTGACATTGCTGGATATTCAGGATAACGCGGGCTCCTCGGAAGATGAGTCTCTGAGCTGGCTCGCTCCTCAGGACGGTTTTTATTATGTGAAAATACATCATCGTGACCCGAATGTCTATGGCGAAGATACTGAATATGAGATTGTGGTGAATAATGTTTTTTGCCCGGATTTCTACGAAAAAGATGACGTATTTTTCTTAGCGAATCACATTGATATGTACGAGCCTCCCCAGCAACACAATTTCCACACTGCCGGAGATGAGGACTGGGTTGAATTTTTCGTAATGCCAAGTAAATATTATAGCATCAGAACAAGCAATATGGGAAAAAATTGTGATGTTGCCATTGAAATTTATAGATATGATTATGATATTGAGGAACTCATATGGTTAGCTTCTCAGGATAGCCCCGGAGCATCGGAAGATACAAGCCTGACCTGGCTTTCCGGGGAAGAGAAGTCTTATTACGTGAAAATACGTCATCGTGATCCCAATGTTTACGGCGAAAATACGGAGTATGAGGTTTCGCTCACCACACCTTGCTCGGAAGACGGATTCTGTCCGGATATCCACGAAGATGATGACACTTTTTCTGATGCTGTTCTCATATCTCCGTATGATGGAATATTTCAACGACATAATTTTCATGACAGCGGAGATGAGGACTGGATTAAATTTGACGGAAAATCAGGTGTCATGTATGAGATTGAGGTTTACAGTATTGGCGCGGATACTGATTTCATCATGGAGCTTTACGACTCGGACGGCGTAACATTGCTTGATTCGTACTCGGGAGAGAGAAACAAAGGCGGACATTTGAAATGGCTCTCTGATAAAGACAGCGTTTATTATATGAAAGTACGTCATCGTGATCCTGATGTGTATGGCCGGAATACCGCGTATGAAATTTGGATATATGCGTATTCGGACATCTACGAAGAAGATGATTCTTTCGATCTGGCGGCTACGATTATGCCAGCTTATAGCTTGCCGAATTCTGGTATAGGTGAAGGTAAGGTCGCTCAGATATACAATAATTTTCCTGTTCCCGGAGATGAGGACTGGTTCAAATTTGACGCTCTTTCAGGCGAACCATATACAATTGAGGCCGTTGAACTGGGTGAAAATGCCGATATTGTTATTGAAATTTACGATTCTGACGGCGAGACATTGCTCGTGTCTCAGGATAATGCCGGGGTGGCGACTGATGAATCTCTGACTTGGATTCCTCCTGAAAATACAACGTATTATGTCAAAACACGCAATCAGGACACTGAGGTTTACGGCACGAAGACAAGATATAATCTTAATGTGGGCGGCGGCGGCGGCGCATCTGCCTTTGCCGGGTCTGTCGAAGGCGTTGTCATGGATAATTTTACCAAGGCTTATATTGAGGGGGCGACAATTAAAACCAGCAGCAATATTTACACATTGAGTCTGCCGAATGGCGGATATCGCATGACTCATCCCGCAGGCACTTATACCATTACTGCCGAGGCATCGGGTTATGAGACGTTTACAGACGCACTGACTGTGGAAGAAACAGGAACTACCAGCAAAGATATTCTTATGATTCCCATAACCGGAACAGTTGCCACACCTGAATTGTCACCGGCTCCCGGCACATACACAACAGAACAACTTATTAAAATCAAATGTGAGACGCCTGGTGCGACGATTCGTTACACAAAGGATGGTACCGAGCCTTCGGATTTGTCTCCGGCTTATGTAACGCCTCTTGCTATATCTGAAACCACCACACTGAGGGCAAAAGCATATAAAAACAACTGGACAGAGAGTGACATGACTTCAGGTGTTTATGAGATTACAGGTACGGTTGAAAAACCGATTTTTTTTCCGGATCCAGGCACTTATACCGTGGAGCTGTCTGCTGAGTTATCGTGCGCCACACCGGATGCAGTGATTTACTATACCACGGACGGCAGCGAGCCAACAGAGCTTTCGCTGGTTTATATTGAACCTGTTTCTGTGTCTGAGACCACAACAATCAAAGCAAAGGCGTTTAAAATCAGTTGGGAAGCCAGTGACACGGCAGAGGAAACGTATATAATTACAGGAACGGTTGCAATGCCCACTTTTTCGCCTGAGCCTGCCACATACACCACGGGGCAGGATGTGGCGTTATTATGCGCCACGCCGGATGCAATTATTTATTACACAACGGACGGGACCGACCCTTCAGAAAGTTCTATGGCTTATAGCGGGCCTGTTTCTGTAGTTTCCACCACCATAATCAAAGCAGGAGCTTTTAAAACGGATTGGGCTGCCAGCTCCGTGGCTACAGGAATTTATACAATAACAGGAACAGTGGCGATGCCTGTCTTTTCCCCCCCTCCCGGAACTTATCCCTCAGCCCGGAATATTGAGATTTCGTGTGCCACGGCCGGTGCGACCATTCATTACACCACGGATGGCTCCGATCCCACTGAAATTTCTCCGGTTTACAGCAGCCCGGTTCCCGTGCCTTCGGGCATGACTATAAAGGCAAGGGCGTTTAAGACGGACTGGGCTGCAAGTGCCGCTGTCACGGGAAAATACACAATAACAGGAACAGTGGCGACACCTGTCTTTTCGCCCGCTCCCGGAACGTATGCGTCAGCGCAGCAGGTCGGGATATCATGTGACACGCCCGGGGCGAGCATTCATTACACCACGGACGGCAGTAATCCCACGGAAAGTTCTCCGGTTTACAACAGCCCGGTTCCCGTGTCATCGGCTGTGACGATTAAGGCGAAGGCGTTTAAGACGGACTGGGCCGAAAGTGCCGCTGTCACGGGAAATTACACGATCACCGGAACAGTGGCGACACCTGCTTTTTCGCCCGCTCCCGGAACGTATGCCTCACCGCAGCAGGTCGGGATATCATGTGACACGCCCGGGGCGAGCATTCATTACACCACGGACGGCCGCGAGCCCACGGAAAATTCTCCGGTTTACAACAGCCCGGTTCCCGTGTCATCGGCTGTGACGATTAAGGCAAAGGCGTTTAAGACAGACTGGGCCGCAAGTGCAGAGGCCACAGGAAAATACACGATAACAGGAACAGTGGTGATGCCTGTCTTTTCCCCCCCTCCCGGAACTTATCCCTCAGCCCGGAATGTTGAGATTTCATGTGACACAGCCGGAGCGACGATTCATTACACCACGGACGGCCGCGAGCCTTCGGAAAGTTCTCCGGTTTACAACAGCCCGGTTCCCGTGTCATCGGCTGTGACGATTAAGGCGAAGGCGTTTAAGACGGACTGGGTTGCAAGTGCCGCTGTGACGGGAAAATACACAATAACAGGAACAGTGGCGACACCTGCTTTTTCGCCCGCTCCCGGAACGTATGCCTCACCGCAGCAGGTCGGGATATCATGTGACACGCCCGGGGCGACCATTCATTACACCACGGACGGCGGCGATCCCACTGAAATTTCTCCGATTTACAACAGCCCGGTTCCCGTGCCTTCGGGCATGACCATAAAGGCAAAGGCGTTTAAGACGGACTGGGCCGCAAGTGCCGCTGTCACGGGAAAATACACAATAACAGGAACAGTGGCGACACCTGCTTTTTCGCCCGCTCCCGGAACGTACGCCTCACCGCGGCAGGTCGGGATATCATGTGACACGCCCGGTGCGACCATTCATTACACCACGGACGGCACCGGTCCCACGGAAAATTCTCCGGTTTATTCATCGCCCATATCTGTATCAGTAAGCACAGTGATCAAAGCAATCGCTTTTAAAAGTGAATGGACTCCCAGCAATACAATAAGCGCAATTTATACAATTACCGGAACAGCTGAATCTCCCACTTTTTCACCAACTCCCGGAACATACACCGCTTCTCAGCACATTGAGTTGTCAGGTGTTTGTTCAGGTGCTTCTGTTCACTATACCACGGACGGCAACGAACCCACAGAAAGTTCACGGCTTTATACATCGCCCATTTTGGTATCTTCAACCACGACAATAAAAGCAAAAGCGTTTAAAACAGACTGGAACCCCAGCACCACAGCAACCGGGGTTTACATAATTACACAAACCGTTGAAAGCCCTGTATTTTTATCAGTTCCCGGCACATATATTACAGAACAGCATGTTGCGTTGTCATGTCCCACATCCGGGGCAGATATTCACTATACAACAAACGGGACCGACCCCACTGAGGAATCTCCGGCATACTTATCCCCCATATCTGTTTCTGAAACCATGACAATCAAGGCGAGGGCTTTTAAAACAGACTGGATCCCCAGCCATGTGACAACTGGAATCTATACAATTACGGGAACAGTTGAACCTCCTGTTTTCTCACCTGATTCGGATATGTATCTGACATCTCAGGAAGTTGAACTGTCCTGCCCCGCACCGGGCGTTGTCATCCGCTATACCACGGATGGCAGTGATCCCACAGAAGATTCTCCAGCCTACTCATCGCCCATATCTGTTTCTGAAACCACTACGATCAAGGCAAAGGCATTTAAGACCGACTGGGCACCGAGCAATACAGTAAGAGGAAACTATATTATCACCACAATTGAAAGCCCCGAATCAGGAGGCGGCGCGTGTTTTTTGAACACCTTATTTAAAGAGGCAAATAAATGAGACATGAATCCACCTGTAAACTATCACTTTTTTTCCTGAGTTTTTTCTTTACCAGCTTTGTTTGTCTTATGGGTTGTGCTCTTGCACAGCCCTCCGACATGATTGAGTTTCAGCGGATTGAAATCCCTTCGTCTTTCAATCCTGTGGGATCAGGAGCAAGAGCGTTGGGGATGGGCAGCGCGTTTATTGCTGTGGCGGATGATGCCACCGCGGCTTCGTGGAACCCCGGCGGTCTTATTCAGCTGGGACGGCCGGAACTCTCACTTGTAGGAACGTTTTTCCATCGCACCGAGGAAAATGAGTTCAGAACCCATTCCGAAGCATCAGGAGAACAGCGTGTGACTGAAAAGAACATCAATTATTTTAGCTTGTCCTATCCCTTTGCCCTTTTCAATCGCAATATGGTCCTTTCCCTGAACTATCAGCGTCTTTTTGATTTTGCACGCGAATGGGATTTTCCCATTATCGAGCGAACTGAGCGAACGTCGGCCGTTCGGAATTTGAGCTATCATCAGGAAGGGAGCCTCTCTGCCGTGGGATTCGCCTATTGCATTCAGATGACGCCGAAATTTTCTTTGGGATTTACGCTGAATTTTTGGGAAGACTGGCTGGATGATAACAGTTGGGAGCAAACCAGACATGAAAAAACAACGGGCTTTGACCGCCGAGAGAATGACCAATTCACCCACGAATTTGACACCAGGAGTCGCTATTCATTTAGCGGATTCAACGCCAACTTGGGATTTTTATGGAATATAAATGAAAAATTTGCCCTCGGCGCTGTTCTTAAAACGCCTTTTACGGCTGATCTGAAACAAGAGTCCTCATCTGAGTATGCCTTCCGTTATTCTGAATTTTCAGAATATAATTCAAGCGGTTCTGATGCTTCATCTGAGAATCAGGAATTGGATATGCCCGTGTCTTACGGTATCGGCATTTCATATCGCTTTTCAGATCAGCTTACCCTGGCTGCGGATATTTACAGAACCGAGTGGCAGGATTTCATCCTCGAAGATTCCGAGGGAAAGCGCATCTGCCCCGTAAGCGGCCGTTCACTTGACGAATCTGATATTGATCCGACTCATCAGGTTCGTATTGGGGCAGAGTATCTGTTTTTTAATCCGCTTCATTCCAAATACATTATTCCGCTGCGCGGAGGCCTGTTTTACGACCCTGCTCCTGCCGAGGGAAGCCCTGATGATTTTTATGGTTTCAGTATTGGATCGGGAATCGTAGTGGGACAGTTTATTTTTGACCTTGCATATCAGTATCGTTTTGGTGAAGATGTGGGGGATTATATCCTTCAAGACATGGGATTCTCACAGGACGTGAGTGAACACACGGTGTATTCATCAGTGATTATCCATTTTTAACCGACACATCGGCGACATGCCTGCGGCTTAAAAATAATGCTACAAATATGCCGCCCTTACAGGGCTTGGTCGGCTCTCCCCTAACTCCGTTATAATCAGGAAAAATCTTTTGTCCGGATGGTTAAGCATAGACAAACAAAAACACAATGCTTTATTCTGTCAGAAATCTGAAAAAAATATACAATGGCCGGGCAGTGCTTGATCTGGAAAGACTGTCTCTTGAAAAAGGCAAAGTCTATGGGCTGCTCGGACCCAATGGCTCGGGCAAGACAACCCTGCTCCATATCCTGAGTTTTCTGACTTCTCCCTCAGCGGGGACGGTCTTTTACGAAGACAAACCTGTTTCCTTTGCGGAAAATTTGTTACAGCCGCTTCGCAGGGAAGTTGTTCTGGTGGATCAGCATCCCATTCTTTTCAGCACTTCGGTTTATAAAAATATCGAATTCGGGCTTAAAATCCGCAAGATTCCCAAACAGGAAAGGAAAAAGATCATTGAAGCATCCCTCGATATGGTGGGGATGCGGGAGTTTATGTCCGCGGATAATCATCATCTTTCCGGAGGGGAAACTCAGCGGGTGGCGATTGCCAGAGCTTTGGCCTGCTCCCCGAAAGTCATGCTTTTTGACGAACCCACATCCAGTGTTGATGTGAGCAGTCAGATTGCCATTGAAAACATTATCCGAAATCTTCACACGGAAAAAGGGATATCCATCATTTTTTCCACCCATGATTTGCTTTGGGCCTCAAAATTAGCTGATGAAAAAATTTTTCTTTTTGAGGGGCACCTCAGTTCTTCTGTTTATGAAAATATTTTTAACGGAAAGGTGCTTGTCAAAGGGGAACAGAAATATTGTCTGGTCAATGAAAACGTTCTGATTCCGGTAAAGGCAGACGCTGAAGATTGGGTAAAAATTGCCGTAAATCCCAAATCTGTTAAAATTGTTGCTTCCAAAAAAGCGGATGATCATGCTGAAATCCTGAAAGGCAGAATATTTCAACTCACTGAAGAGAGGGAAAAAGTCAGGGTTGTGGCAGATGTGGGAATTCCTCTGAGTGTTTTGCTGAAAAAAAAAGAATATATTGATCTTAGGGTTTGTATTGGGGACACTGTTATGATAAAGTGTTTTGAACATGGCGTAAGCATCATTTAAAAAAGGAAAGGAGAGGTTTGTATCGGAAGCACTGTTCTGATCACTCGATCATCTTTTTTTTCTGTCATTCCTGCGAAAGCAGGAATCCACTTTTGCCGACAACCGCTGATAAAAAGGCAGTGCATTCCTGCTTTCACAGAGTCGGCGTGAACTCAGATTTCGGCGAGATCAGTCGGGTCGTGGGACGAAATCACAGGCTGTTCTCGGAATCAGCTCGGAAAATTTGATGATCGAGTGATAACGTCTTTTGAACATGACGTAAACATGATTTAAAAAAGAAAGGAGAAAGGTCATGAATGGAAAAATCTTTTATCGTGAAAGAAGGATAGTCAAGGAAGGCGAAAAAAAACCCAGATACAGAATTGTCGCGGTAGCTGATTTGAACCTGAAGATTTATGCCAGTCATCTCCGTATGAGCGAGCTTCAGCATATTGCAGATGATCTGGGTGCAAATCTTATTGAACTTCGCCGGGGTCCCAAACATCAGGGGCAGGATAGCGGGAAATGATCAGTGATCGCCTGTCACTGACTCGTTATCAGTTCATTGCCCGAAAAAAAATCGCAGAACAGGTGAAGCCTGGCAGAGATCACATTCAAATCACATATCCGAATCTGTTCATCGCGATGAGCCTGGGCTCACCCACTCTCAGCAAATCGAAAAAATTTTCAGGCCCTCACAGGACAGACAAGGAATAAACCCGGGTTTTTTCGACAGGGGAGACACTTCGTCCGGGGAAAAAAAGCCGGGTTTCTCCGCTGTCCAGCGCACAGCCCGGAAACTTTTCGACCTGTGCAGTGAATTTCGGTGGGTTCCGCTTCGCTCCACCCACCCTACATCTCTTTTTTAATTTCAAATAATTATAAAAGGCACAGGTCGAAACTTTTCGAGCTGCTGACTCTGCTCAAACATTATCTTAAACGGCCATGATCATCCGGCCGCGACAAAACATCAAAGTTCAGCGTTTTTCCTAACACCTAACACCTAACACTTAACACCTAACACCTAACACCTAACACTTAACACCTAACACCTGACACTTAACACCTAACACCTAACACCTAACACCCCATAAAGGAGTTGAATATGCCGCTGGTACGGGAGAAGGATGGAAAAAGATTACACGTCAAAAGCAAACTGATGGGCGAGAGCCTGGTCAGCAAAGCATTTATTGAAAGCCTGGACATTGCTCCCCAGCACAGGCTTTTTCCTGATGTCTGCATTATGAAAATCGGGGGGCAGTCCATATGTGACCGGGGCGCAAAAGCCCTTCCCGGAATTATTAAGGAGATCGGCGAGAACAGGAAAAAGCATAAGATGCTTATCACCACAGGGGGCGGAACCCGGAGCAGGCATATTTATACCATTGCTCTGGAACTGGGAATGCCCACCGGCATTGTCGCCAGCTTTGGCAGTACGATTTCAAAGCAGAATGCCCTTATGGTTTCGTTTCTTTTGTCGCCCTGGGGCGGAATCAAAATTTCCCATGATGACATCTGCAAACTTCCCACTTATTTTGCAGAGGGGATTATTCCGGTCACTCATGGGATGCCGCCATATGATTATTTTGCCATTCGGCCTGCAAAGGGAAGAATTCCCATTCACAGAACCGATGTGGGCATGACGCTGCTTGGTGACCTGATCGGGTCAAAAAATATTATCTTTATCAAGGATGAAAAAGGGCTTTACACGGACGATCCCAAGAAAAATCCGGACGCGAAATTTATTCCCGAAATCGGAGCCAAAGAGCTGATGGACATGAAGCTGGATGACCTTGTCATTGAACGTCCCTGTCTGGAGATCATACAGAACAGCGAGGTTATCGAAAAAATTCAAATTCTCAACGGAATGGAACCTGGAAATATTACCCGGGCCTTAAATGGCGAGCATGTGGGAACCATCATTTATAAACAATAGCTGTTTTGATCTGTGGCTGACCACGTTGAGCATCAGAGGAGTGCGAAAAATACTTTTTCGCTTTTTCGCTAATGCTAAGTACCTGAGCAAAAGTTTTTTATACATCTTTTTTTCTGCGGACGGGAGAGAAACCCGGCTTTTTCCGACTCGGGAGGCACTTCATCCGGGAAAAAAAGCCGGGTTTCTTTGCCGCACAGCGCACAGTCCGGAAACTTTTCGATCTGCTGATACTCAATAATCAAGTTTTTTCTGTCATTCCTGCGAAAGCAGGAATCCATTTTGAAAAGATGCCGTGCGGATTGCTGCTTTCGCAGGGCCGGCCGGACCGGATCAGAAAATTTGATTATCGAGTAATAATGATTTCTGCTGTTTTTTGCGAAAATAAAATTTTCGCACTCCTTTATCTTAAACATGAATTGAAAGGACTGAATATGGGACACAAACGCCTTGTTGATCTGAGTATCTGCATTGAACCTGATCTCCCCAGCGACCCCCCGGAGATGATTCCCCAGATAAATTATATGGATCATGCCATGGGGGCTGAACAGATGAAAGATTTTTTTCCGGGGATTACAAAGGAACATCTTCCGGAAGGTCTGGGGTGGGCCATAGAAATGCTGACACTCACCACCCACTCGGGCACACATCTGGATGCGCCTTATCACTATCATCCCACCATGGACAAGGGAAAGCCCGCCCTGAAAATTGATGAAATACCGCTTGAATGGTGTTTCAATGACGGGGTGCTTCTGGATTTTCGCCACAAAGCAGATGGTGAGCGGATTACAGTGGATGATCTGAAAAAAGAACTGGATCGGATACAATACCAAATCAGACCGCTTGACATTGTGCTTATTCAGACTGGTGCGGACAGTGCCTGGGGGACCCGGGAATATCTTGTCAAAGGAGCCGGCATGGACAAAGAAAGCACGCTTTTTCTTACAGATCAGGGCGTAAAAGTGACCGGAACAGATGCCTGGAGCTGGGACAGACCCCTGCCCTTTATTGCAAAAGAATTTCAGCAAACCAAAGACCCCAAAGTTATCTGGGAGGCACACTTTGCCGGAATAGAAATCGGTTATTGCCATATGGAGAAAATGGCAAACTTGTCCGCCATTGGAAGACCTCATGGTTTCACGGTGTGTTGTTTTCCAATCAAAATCAGAGGGGCCAGCGCGGGGTGGACGCGTCCGGTTGCAATTGTGGATGAAGATTAAAGAATATCCCCCCGAAAACCAAATCCGGGAAATTCATCTCTCACCTTTAAGGAGTGCGAAAATTTTATTTTCGCATATCTCCCCGGTGTCATAAACAAGTAAGGGATTTTCCCAAAAATAAAATACCCGGAAATGTGGAAATGTAGGGTGGGTGGAGCGAAGCGGAACCCACCGCACATTTTTATCGGGTATCTGTGTACAGGACAAAAAAGATAAGTGCCGGAGAAACCCGGCTTTTTCCGACAGGGGAAACCGCCTCGTCCGGGGAAAAAAGCCGGGTTTCCTTGCCGCCTGTCTTTTTTGTCCTGTACACAGATCGGGTATATTATTTATCTCGAGTTCCCTAAGTATCCGGACATAAATTTTCAGATATAAATGCGACATCAGACCTGCGAGGTTTCGGAATCGTCGCAGCCCTTCGGATATGATCACTCGATGTTCAGTTAAATGAGCTTGCTGTCCTGCGGGAGATCATTCTTTGGCAAAAAATCATAAACAGACTGACTCTGTTTTATAATACCACAAAAGGGCATGTCTGCGTGGCCTTCAGAACAGTCGTCGCCCGAAAACTTTCTGATCTGCTGAGAATATTAAGCATTGATTATAGCTGGTTATTATGATAACTCATACACCGTTTATAATTTTTTTTTAAATTTATCCTATTGATATTAAAATAAAAGTAGTCCTGAAAAGGTAGTGATGAATCCCGTTCAGTCCCCTGATTTATCAGGACATTGAATCTCATCCATCACTGCTTGTACAGGAGTACCAGAATAAAATGTGTAACTCGATAATCAAGTTTTCTTTGTCATTCCGTCCGATGACCAACTGAGCCTGCCGAAGTCTGCGAAAGCAGGAATGACAGACTGTTCTGCCGGATCGGATCTGAAAACCTGATGATCGAGTGTAAGGGACAACAAAATGAGGATAGTCATCCCGTTAAAATAATACATCTGCTGATACCTGATGATCAAATTTTTTGACTCCGCTTTAACAAACAGCCCGTTATTCCTGATAAAGCAGGAATGACAGAAAAAACCTGATCATCGAGTCATAAGATATCCGCTGTCCGGCAGATGAAACTGGCTCTGTTCTTTGGAAAAAGGGAAAAGAGGCGACAACTTGAAATTTTATAAAAAAATTATAACTAAGTTAAAAGCCGGAGCGATTCCGCTTTTGATCTTTTTTCTTATGGTTCTGATCATAATTTCGTATCTGAGTAAAAGAACCTTTTATAGCATTATGCCTGGCGAGGGAGGCGTACATTGGAGCCGTTTTCACGGAACAGAGATTGATTATGTGTATCCTGAGGGCTTACATACGATTTATCCGTGGGATAAGATGTATATCTATAACGTCAGAATTCAGGAAATTGCACCTGAATTTGATGTTCTGACCAACACGGGGCTGAGGATTCATTTGCTGATATCTATTCGTTACGCACCGAAATACAAATTACTGGGAGTGCTTCATCAGAAAGTCGGACCGGATTATGTAAATACAGTCATCATTCCGGAAATCGAAGCTGTTTTGCGTGAAATTATCGGAACAATGGGAGCGGAAGAGATATATACCACTGGGAGAGCTGTTATTATCGAGGCCATTAACCAGGCAATTGAGCAGGTTGCCCAACGGTACATTAATGTTGACGATGTGCTTATTAAAAGAATTGATTTGCCGAACACTGTTGCAAAAGCAATACAATATAAAATAGAACAAAAACACCTTGTCGAAGCTCATAAATTTATTGTTGAGAGAGAAAAAAAAGAAGCAGACAGAAAACGTATTGAAGGTGAGGGCATACGGGATCAGCTTAAAATCATCGCTTCGGCCCTTCCTGAAGGGGAGATATTAAAATGGAAAGGAATTCAGGCCACTGAGAGCATTTCCAAATCAGATAATGCCAAAGTTGTGATTGTCGGCAACGGACCCGAAGGTTTGCCGATCATATTAAATACAGATAAATAAGAGATGATTCAGGATACGACTGCCTGTATTCATGAACTGAGGGAGAAGCCCTGAAATTTTATTTCAGTGATCCCCGGGATATCTCTTCCCCAAATCGTAAATACGCCAGATACAACGTCCGGATAAATTTTCCATAATATTTATTTTGAAAGCATTGAATATTCTGACACTCAGCCACTCAGATCAGACGCCGAACATAAAAAATTTCCTTATCCTAATGGTCGCCATTTTTTTTATTGCTTCCTGCAAACCGCCTACAATAGCAGAACGAAGGGCACAGAAAGCTGCTAATTCAAAAGGAGATATTGTTATCGGAATTGTTGACAGCTCGCCCGGTATCCCCCTTTTTGTTGAAGGGATCAATTTTGCAATAGAGGAACTGAATGGAGAGGGCGGTATTCTTGGGAGAAAAATACGGGCCATCTATCGTGATGATGAGGGGTCTGTTGAGGAAGGGCAAAAAATTGCAAGGGAATTAGGGAAAAACACGAATATTATCGCGGTTGTGGGACATTGTTTCTCTGATGTTGCGATTCCGGTATCCATTACATATGAGAAGTCCGGCCTTGTTTTTATTTCCCCGGGAACAACGAATCCGGATTTAATACGATCAGACAACAAATTTGTTTTCAGAAACATACCTTCGGACATCGTAACAGGGCGCGAACTTGCCAAATTCGCACATCGTAGCGGATATAAGCAAATAGCCGTAATTTATGACAGGGATTCTACTGGCAGAAGACTGGCAGAAGTTTTTTATAAACATGCTGATGACATGGGGATCAAAATTGCTGCAGAAATCTCCTATTCCGGATCCTGGGAAAAGGATTTCAGGCTTCTTATTGCGGAACTTGTCAAGGAGACCAAGTTTGACGCTGTTTTTCTGGGAGGCGAGATCCCTTCTGGTGCCCATTTTGTAAAACAGATGCGGAAAATGGGAGTGACAGTTCCCATCATCGGAGGAAACAGTCTTGACTCACCGCAGCTTTTAAATATTGCCGGAAAATCAGCTCAGAACACAATCCTTCCGACTGTTTTTGATCCCAAACGTTCCCGAACACTTACCCGGGAATTTGTGAAAAAATTTAAATCCAAAACAGGTATTACTCCCGACAGATGGGCTGCCCAGGGCTATGATGCTGTCCGGCTTCTGGCCTTTGCCATTAAGTCAGGTGATTCCACTGTTCCGATTACACTCAGCACCATCCTGCGGTTTCTTGAAAACTGGGAAGGGGTCACCGGGTCTTATTCTTTTACTTCTGACGGAAACATTATTGACAAGTCTGTTTTTTTCAAAATGGTTGACCGAGGAGAGTTTCGATTTTTAGAACGTGATTTAAGAAAACAGGAGAATCCGTTTGAAATACTGGAAGAAGTTACGTTAAGGCTGCCAGTTGAGGGAATTATTCCGACCATTGATCCGGGGCTGACTTCGGATGTGACCTCTATTGAGTTAACCGAACAACTGTTCCTGGCACTGACCGATTTTGACCCCAAAACCTATGAGCCTGTTCCGGAATTTGCCACAGAGTGGAAAGCCAGTCAGAACGGGAAGTTTTATTTGTTTAAATTGCGAGAGGATGTCACCTGGACAAACGGCGAACCTGTGACCGCCCACGATGTTGTCTGGGCAATCCGGCGCAATATTGATCCGAAAACCGAAGCTCCTTTTGCCCATGCGCTGTATGCGCTGAAAAACGCCAGAGCAATACATAAGGGAAAACTCAAAGATATTTCAAAAATCGGGGTCAACGCGATTGATGATTTTACATTATGGTTCAGACTTGAACATCCTGTTGCCTATTTTCCTGCTCTGGTCAGCCTGTGGATTTACCGTCCTTTGCCTCGGAATACCATTGAAAAATACAAAGACAAATGGACAGAACCTAAAAATATTCAGACCAACGGTTCCTACAAGCTGATTGCGTGGGAAAAAGGCATGGCAATGGCCCTGCAAAAGAATCAGGATTACTACGATGCGAAAAATGTCCGTATTCCCAAGATATGCTACTATGTGATACCGGAAAGTTCCGTGGGACTGGCAATGTATAAAAATAACCAGCTCGATATTATTGGAGACAGTTATCTGCGGCTTCCGATGGCCGAACTCCCGAATATATTGGCAGACCCGGTATTATCCGCAGAGTATTCCCAACAGCCGATGTTTTCCACATATGCTTACGCGTTTAGTACCAATCCCCCGCTGGATAACGTTCTTGTTCGGAAAGCCATTGCAGCAGCTATTAATCGTAAGCTTATTATTGCGTTTATAACAAAAGGGGGAGAGAGGGCTGCAAAAACATATGTAACGCCGCCAGCTTTCGGCTCTGTTGATCCCGAAGACGGCGTGGGCATAAATTTTAATCCGGCTCAGGCAAAGAAATGGTTGGCAGAAGCCGGATATCCTGATGGAAAAGGCTTGCCCGAAATCATGCTGACATATAATGATTCTGAAACCCACAGAGAGATTGCCCGGGCGATTCAGATATTTTTGAAATATTATCTGAACATAACTCTCAAACTTGATGAAAGAAACTGGTCTGATTATCTTGAATCATTGTCAAACCCCTCTGAACTGCATATGTTCCGAATCGGATGGTCTGGCGATTATCCTGACGCGAGCAACTGGTTCGACAGTCTTCCTCATTATTTTTCTTTTGACAAAATGGCTTGGGGAAATTCGGAGTTTGTCAAAACAGTCCGACTGGCAGAAAAAGAACAAAGCCTCTTGGAAAGAAAAAAGCTTTATATGCGTGCAGAACAAATTATGTGTGAGGAAGACTGCGTGGTTACTCCGATTTTTTTTGATATTGGAAAATACCTGGTCAAACCCAGGATAAAAGGGTGGTACAATATGGCACTGGGCGGCCAGCATATTCGGGATTGGTATTTTGAACAATAGGGTTTTCCGAGGGCATATTTCAAACTTGCTGATATCTTTTGTCTGACGGTTTTTTTGCGGTTTGCGGGACGGGGTTTGCAACCCCGTCCGAAATGTTCATTGTTTTTGCGGGACGGGGTTTGCAACCTCGTCCGAAATGTTTCCACGCCCGGGTAAGAATATGGGAAAAATATATGTCCGGGTACTCACATGACTATGAAAAAAGCGATATTCATATATTCAACACTCAGTTTAATCGGGCTGGGTGTCTATTTTTTACTGCCGGAAATAACTTCTCTTGAAAAAGCCCCTGTTTATATCGCTTTGGCAGCCCCTCTGAGCGGTCCGGATAAACCGGAAGGAAAAGAGATTCTCAAAGGCGTTCAGTTGTATCTTGATCAGATAAATAAAAAAGGAGGAATTGGCGGCAGGAAAGTGAAATTGCGTATCTTTGATGATAACGGAAAGAGCGAAAATTCAGGGGATATTGCCTCTGAAATTGCCATGAGCAAAGATATTCTGCTTGTACTTGGGCACTTTACTTCATCTGCTTCTGTTGTCGCAGGAAAAATTTATAAAAGATTCGGAGTGCCTGCCATCACCGCCTCTGCAACTGCCGGACAGGTGACCTTTAAAAATGACTGGTATTTCAGAATGATATCGAATGATGCATTCCAGGGAAAGTTTATTGCAAATTATATCTGTACAGTTTTGAAAAAAACATCAGCCAGTATTTTATTTACAAACGACAGCCGCAATTCCGAACTTGTAGGATATTTTGAGAGAGAAGCGAACAAGTGCGGGCTTGAAATTAAGAAAAAATGGAGCATTGATTCGGACAGGAATAAGCTGGAGAAAGAAATAAAGAAGGCTGTCACTGTGCTGAGATCAGTAAAACAACCCGGTATGATTTTTATTGCGGCTCATGCCTATGAAAGTGTCAAGATCATCACGTCATTAAAACATCCCGGAACGAATTATCACATCATAGGCCCTGAAATATTTGCTGACAAATCATTTATCAGCAGGTTCGCGAATTATCCCCAGGAGCAGGTAAGGCCCGGATACTATACAGACGGTATTTATGGGACATCCGCGTTTATTTTTGATCTTGCAAACAAAGAAGCCCATCAGTTCAGGAAAGCATTTGTAGCAAGATACAAAGAAGAGCCTTCGGTCCTGGCAAGCTGTTATTATGATGCTGTCCATGTTGCCGTTGAAGCCATTAAATTATCCGAAATTAAAGGCCGGAACGATATACGAAAAGACCGGAAAGAGATCAGGGATATACTGATCAGTATGAACAGCATCGAAAATGGCATTCAGGGTGTAACCGGATATATCTGTTTTGATAAAAACGGCGATATCAACGGACAGATATATGTCGGTGTCTATCAGAACAGAGCGTTTTTCCCGGCCTATTCGCAATATCCCCCGATCATTCCCGAACCAGCAGAAACAGATGTCTTTATCGAAAATGCTCCGACTGATGAAAAAATGCTGGCTCACGAAAAAAACAAGAACATGACCCAGATCGTTTATGCTGGTATTGATATTAATGAAATCAGCAATCTGAACATCAGCCGTTCAAGTTACACTTTGGATTTTTACCTTTGGTTCCGCTTTAAAGGGGAATTTGATGATTCAAACATTGAATTTACAAATGCGGCAAATGAAATTAAATTGGACCATCCCATTACAGAAACGCGTGACAGGGACATTACGGTTCGGGCATACCATGTAAAAGCTGATTTTAAGAGTGATTTTGATTTTCATGCCTATCCGTTCGGAAAACAGATTTTACGCATTCATTTCCACCATCTCTTTCGAAAAAAAAGCAAGCTGATTTTTGTTCCTGATGTCCTGGGACTGTCCGGCTTTCACGATAAAAAAAATGCGGGAAAACAAATACTGCATGCCACAACCGGCTGGACTGTGGATGACATCTCACTTTATCAGGACATTTTAAGTCGTGCTTCCGACCCTGATATTCCGGATGTTCTGAATTATCGGACGACTACCAGCTACTCTCGGTTCAACGCTGAAATTCGGATTAAGAGAAAAGGGTTCAGCTTTGTTTTAAGAAAATTTTTACCAATTATTTTAGTGGGATTAACTTTATACTGCATTTACTTTATACCGTCCGGATGTCATAAAATTCGTATTGTGATCCTCATCGGAGGACTCATAACAACTGTCCTACATCATACAAAGCTGTTATCAGACATATCCGCAATAGGATACTTTACTGCCATTGAGTATGCTTGTTTCACCATATATGCATTGATCATATTATCTGTTTTAATCACAATTTCAATATTCATGCTATATAAAAAAGGAGACAGAAAAAAAATAACATATATTATTCGTTCAGGAAAAATTATTTATTTTTCAAGTATGTTCATCGCTGTTGTATGGATGGTATATATAACATGAAAAAAGCGATATTCATACATCTGACGATCATTTTTATCAGCCTGGGTACTTTTCTCCTGGTGCGTCAGACCATTCTTGTCAAAGAAACGCCGCTTCATATTGCCGTGGCAGGGCCTATGAGCGGGCATTATATGGCAAAGGGAAAAGAAATGCTCAAAGGGATTAACTTGTATCTTAACAAAATAAATAAGGCAGGCGGGATTAATGGCAGAAAAATAAAATTGCGTATTTTTGATGATAAAAATGAGATAAAAACGGCCAAAAAAACAGCTCTCGAAATTTCAAGGAGTGATGATATTCTGATTGTACTGGGACATTATTTCAGCGAGATTTCTATTGCCGTAGGAAAAATTTATAAAAAAGGGCGAGTGCCTGCCATCACCGGGTCAGCCACGGCCAGATCCCTTACCACGGAGAATGACTGGTACTTCAGAACAGTGCCGAATAATGTTTTTCAGGGAAATTTTATCGCAAATTATATTAATAAAGGCTTAAAGAAAAATTCGGTGAGTGTTATATTTATTAAAGACAGTTTTGGTCTTGATTTTTTAGGACATTTTGAAAATTTTGCAGTTGATTTGGGACTTGAAATAAAAAAAAAATGGGGATTTGATCCGGATAGAAAAAAATTGGATGACGAGATGAAGAAAATCACGGAAGAATTAAAGTCAGTAAACGACCCGGGAATACTCCTTTTTGTGGGCGGGAGCTATGACGGTGTGAAACTCATCTCATCATTAAAAAAATCAGGTATAAATTATTCTTTAATAGGTGTTGACACACTTACAGAGCCGTCATTTTACAACGGATTTAATGAATATCCTTTGGAGCAGGAGACACCGGGATATTATACAGACGGTATTTATGCCATATCTTCGTTCCTTGTTGATATTGCCGGTAAAAACGCCTATGATTTCAGAGAGGAATTTTTTGAACTGTATAATGAAGAGCCGTCCTGGATAGCTGCTTTCTATTATGATGCCGTGCAGACTGTTGCTGAGGCCATTAAAAGAGCCGATATTCAGGATAAGGAAGATATAGAAGATGCCCGAAGAAAAATCAGAGCAGCTTTGGCAGGCATGTACAATCTTGAAAAAGCTGTTGACGGCATAACCGGCCATATTTATTTTGATAAAAACGGTGATGTGAACAATCCTTTGGCCGTGGGAGTCTATAAAAAACAAAAGTTTATTCCGGCATTTTCACAATATGATATTATATCCGGTGCCAAAGGCACTGCTGATACCATCAGGATGGTACTGAACGGTAATATCATACTGATTAACGGAAAAATGCTGAAAGAAACTCAGGTTGTTTATACAGGTATTCATATTAACGAAGTCAGCGGGGTGGATATAAAAAACGCTCATTACACCGCAGATTTTTACCTCTGGTTCCGTTTTCAGGGAAAATTCAAAGCTTCTGATATCGAATTTATAAATGCTCTGAAGCCGCTTAAACTGGATCAGCCAATGACGGAGAAGAGCGAAGGAGAGTTCAGCATTCAACTATACCATATAAAAGCGGATTTCAGAAGCGATTTTGATTTTCATAATTTCCCTTTTGATCATCAGGTGTTACGGATATGCTTTCGCCATGCCTTTCGAGAAAACAGCAGCCTGATTTTTATTCATGATCTTTTAAAACCACCTGAGTTTTCGGACAAAAAAAATAACGAAAAAACAAGGTTCGGGGATATGAAGTGGAGTATAGATGAGATATCACTTTATAAGGATATCATCAGTAATGTTTCCACGCTCGGTATTCCGGATCGTTTTAATTCTCCGAGGCCCATTAATTATTCCCGGTTCAATGCTGAAATTCGCATTAAAAGAAACGATTTTACTACTGTTTTTAAAAGAATTTTACCTATTTTCATAGGGCTATTAGGTTTATATTTAATTTACTTTATCCCCTCTGACCAGCATATCCTCCGCGTGCTGGGCGTCATGTTTGCGTTTATTGCAAACACTTTCTGCCATTTAAAATTTCTATCAGACTTGCCTGTAGAATATATTATGATCATTGAATATGTTTTTTTTATGGGATATGCGTTGATAATGCTGTCCCTTTTAATATCAGTATCAACACTGATGCTGCAAAAAGGAAACAGGGACAAGACAGTCCGGATCATGCTTGCAGGAAAAATTATTCATCCTTTAATCGTTTTGACAACGGGTTTATGGATCGCATATATTCTGTGATTAATTGAGAATTGAGAATTAGTAATTGAGAATTGAGAATTGAGAATTGAGAATTGACAAGGAGAGGAAGAATGAAGGGAATAAAATTATTTATCCGTGTATTTGTTGTTTTTATGGTCATCGCTTTTAATTGCCACTCTGTTCATTCTGGCCGGAAAGCGGACAGGACTCATCATAATAAAATATATTTAAGCCGGTTGGTTGTTAAGGATTACAGGCCCAGGGAACCGATTCTCCTCGCTTATAATTTCATAGGCCAGCCAACGGTTCAGGATAGCAATGATATCCGAAAATGGACCAATGAAACAGAGCTTTCCTTCTCCGATACAGGGGGAAACACTGATGTTGTGAATTTGTCTGCCAATACGATTTGGAAGTACAAGTTTAATGAAAAGCTTGAGGGGAGCTGGAAACTCAGCGGGTTGTACGGTGAAAGTGACAGTGAAAAAAACGCTGAAAATTATTCAACCAAGCTGCGGGCAGATTATTTGTTTTCAAAACGGTTTTACTCTGCGATTACCGCGGGCTGGTTAAAGGACGAGTTCGCAGGTATTAAGCACCGCTATCAGTTAGGGTCTCCCAGTGTGGGTTATAAATTTTTCAGCGGCCCGAAACAGTTTCTGAAAAGTGAGGCAAGTATAGATTATGTAAAAGAAGAATACACGGATGACACAGAAGCTGATTTCCCTTTGGCCCGTGCTTTTACAGAATATGAATATGCTTTCACAGAAAAACAAAAGTTTTCCCAGTCCCTGGAATTCCGCTATGATTTTGAAAGCAGTGATAATTATGATGGACATTCGGTAACGGCGTTGACATCTGCATTGAGCGACAATCTCTCCCTAAAAGCTAGTTATGAAATAAAATATGATAACGAACCCGTTCCTTCAACGCTGAACAAAACAGATACCAGCTTGGGAATTTCGCTTATTATTCATTCGGATTAGAACTCGGGTTCCTTCTCCCCAATCCAAAGCGTCACTGTCAGCAGACCGAAAAGTTTTCGAGCTGTTGCGGAGCGGACACAACGGGCAGGGGAGAAACCCGGCTTTTTCCGGCAGGGAAGACACTTCGTCCGGGAAAAAAAGCCGGGTTTCTTTGTTCTTGCGCACCTGGTCCGAAAATTTTTCGAGTCTCACTCATTATTCATTCGGATTAGAAATCGGGGTTCCTTCTCCCCAATCCAAAGCGTCACTGTCAGCAGACCGAAAAGTTTTCGAACTGTTGCGGAGCGGACACAACGGGCAGGGGAGAAACCCGGCTTTTTCCGGCAGGGAAGACACTTCGTCCGGGAAAAAAAGCCGGGTTTCTTTGTTCTTGCGCACCTGGTCCGAAAATTTTTCGAGTCTCACTCATTATTCATTCGGATTAGAAATCGGGGTTCCTTCTCCCCAATCCAAAGCGTCACTGTCAGCAGACCGAAAAGTTTTCGAACTGTCACGGCGCGGACACAACGGGCAGGGGAGAAACCCGGCTTTTTCCGGCAGGGAAGACACTTCGTCCGGGAAAAAAAGCCGGGTTTCTTTGTTCTTGCGCACCTGGTCCGAAAATTTTTCGATCTGCTGACTGTCATTAAGCTGAGGAATTTTTTTATCGCACAGAATGTCATTTCAGAGGAGTCAGCGTTTTCTTTTATGTCAGGCCGTTTTTTAACATAATGGCAGTCAAACCGGAGGTCGGATGCGCTATGAGGCATCAGGGAGTGGTGAAATAAAAATTCACCACTCCTCCGCCAATTCATGAATATAGCCTGTCTTACAGGTAAGTTAGTCAGCTCCCACTTTTTAGTTATGATGCCCAAGTTATTTTCTGATAACTCATTAAGGTCATTATATCCTCTTCTATTTTACAATCACATTTCCCTCCCGGACTCCCGCATAAGACGCATTTCAGTTCATCCAGATGTTTTTGCCATTGTTCCGGCGTAACCATCTTGGGTCGTTGGGTCTCTGACAGGCGGTTGTCAAAATGGTGAGGATACATCTCATAAAGACTCAGATTTTTTGTTTCCTTTAGTTCTTCAGGCAACACATCGCTATTCTGAATCATGCGATTTTCCTCTTTTTGCTCTCCTCCTAATTCTGACAAAGATTCGGTTTCATCCTCAGAATCATGGTCCTGAACAATGACCTGCTCGGATTCTCGTAAAGGTGCGATGTCATGCTGAGAATCACGGGTCCGAGCCATGCCGGTGTCTTCCTCTTCTGTCCGGTCCGATGCTTGCAAAGATGCCATGTCATGTTGCGAATCACGGGTCCGAGCCATGCCGGTGTCTTCCTCTTCTGTCCGGTCCGATGCTTGCAAAGATGCCATGTCATGTTGCGAATCACGGGTCCGAGCCATGCCGGTGTCTTCCTCTTCTGTCCGGTCCGATGCTTGCAAAGATGCCATGTCATGTTGCGAATCACGGGTCCGAGCCATGCCGGTGTCTTCCTCTTCTGTCCGGTCCGATGCTTGCAAAGATGCCATGTCATGTTGCGAATCACGGGTCCGAGCCATGCCGATGTCTTCCTCTTCCGTCTGCTCCGATGCTTGTAAAGATGCCATGTCATGCTGCGAATCATGGGTCCGAGCCATGCCGGTGTCTTCCTCTTCCGTCCGGTCCGATGCTTGTAAAGATGCCATGTCATGCTGCGAATCATGGGTCCGAGCCATGCCGGTGTCTTCCTCTTCTGTCTGCTCCGATGCTTGCAAAGATGCCATGTCATGCTGCGAATCATGGGTCTGGGCCATGCCGATGTCTTCCTCTTCTGTCTGCTCCGATGCTTGCAAAGATGCCATGTCATGCTGAGAATCATGGGCCTGAGCCATGCCGGTGTCTTCGTCTTCTGTCCGGTCCGATGCTTGTAAAGATGCCATGTCATGCTGCGAATCATGGGTCCGAGCCATGCCGGTGTCTTCCTCTTCCGTCCGGTCCGATGCTTGTAAAGATGCCATGTCATGCTGCGAATCATGGGTCCGAGCCATGCCGGTGTCTTCGTCTTCTGTCCGGTCCGCTGCTTGTAAAGATGCCATGTCATGCTGCGAATCATGGGTCCGAGCCATGCCGGTGTCTTCGTCTTCTGTCCGGTCCGCTGCTTGTAAAGATGTCATGTCATGCTGCGAATCATGGGTCCGAGCCATGCCGGTGTCTTCCTCTTCTGTCCGGTCCGCTGCTTGTAAAGATGCCATGTCATGCTGCGAATCATGGGTCCGAGCCATGCCGCTGTCTTCCTCTTCCGTCCGGTCCGATGCTTGTAAAGGTTCAATGTCAGGCGATGAATCATGGGTTTGAACAATGCCCCTGTCGTTCTCCTTTGACAGTGCTGATGTCGGTAAAGGTGCGATGTCAGGCGATGAATCATGGCATTGAACGATATCGCTGTTATTCTCCTGTGACAATTCTGATATTGGTAAAGGTCTTGTCTCATGCTCCGAATTATGGCTTTGAACAATATCCCTGTCATTTTCCTGTGACAGTGCTGATGTTGGTAAAACTGTTCTGTCATACTCCGGAGCATGGGGTTGAACAATAGCACTTTCATTCTTCTTTGCCAGTTCTGATTTTGATAAAAGTATGGCGTCAGATTCCGGCCTTATATTCGCATCTTCATTCATTTTTTTTACATCTCCAATTTTTTTATTTGAAACCAATATTCTTTCTTATAAATCCGTTGTTTTTTTCGCAGACAGGAAAAATAACTAACTATAATACCCTGGAATACACATCTGTATTCATATCTGATACCCCTCCGTTTGTCAAATAGTGGTATCCGGCAGCCGCAATCATTGCCGCGTTGTCTCCGCACAAATGAAAACAAGGAATATGAACCTTAATTTTTTTTTCTTCGGCATCCTGCCTGACTTTTTCCCTGAGTCGTTTATTCGCGGCGACACCGCCCACAATGGCAATATGTCGGCATCCTTTTTTTATTGCAGCGTTGATAATTTTGTATGAAAGAACATCAACAACCGCCTCTCGGAATCCTGCAACGATATCCGGTATTTGGTTCTGATATTCATCTTCATGCGTCTGAATGTAACGATTTACCGACGTTTTCAGACCGCTGAAACTGAAATCAAAACCGGATTTGTCCAGATATGCCCTGGGAAAAATAATTTTATCCGGGTCCCCTTCTTTCGAAAGCCTGTCAATAACGCCTCCTCCCGGGTATCCGAGGCCAAGCATTTTGGCCACCTTGTCAAAAGCTTCTCCGGCCGCGTCATCACGGGTCTGTCCCATGAGTTCAAGCTCTGTATGAGAGATCACATGATAAACATTGGTATGCCCGCCGGATGCCAAAAGCGCCACAAACGGAAAAGGAGGCGGATCCGGTTCCAGAAATACCGAATGAATATGACCCGCAAGATGGTTTACACCGGTCAACGGAAGATCAAGGGCGAACGCATATGCTTTGGCAAAGGAAAAGCCGATAAGCAACGCGCCAATAAGTCCGGGTCCCCGGGTCACGGCAATAGCGTCAATTTGTTTCAAAGCAACGCCGGACCTGCTGATGGCTTCATCAACCACCGGAACTATCGCTTCAAGGTGCTTCCTGGAGGCGAGTTCAGGCACAACGCCGCCATAAGGGCGATGTACCTCAATCTGGGAGGAGACCACAGATGATAAAATTTTTGTACCGTCAGCAACGACTGCCGCGGCCGTTTCATCGCACGAAGTTTCAATACCGAGTACCTTCAAGATCAACATCCTCAAAATTAATGAAAAAATGTTAAAAAAACAAGTAATTTGCTTTGTAAAAGCCTCTGACAGCGTCAGCATATTTCCGAATCCCTCTGCTATATTACCAAATACGTTTTGACGGGCAAGTTCGAACATCAGACCCGATAGGTTTCCAAAGTCTCGAAGGTCTTCACCCGTCGAAAATGGAAAAACTAAGTTTTTTGAAAAAACTTAGTTTCTTATCCGACAAGCTCATGCTGAAAGAAGTATCAGTAGATCGAAAAGTTTTCGGGCTGTCGCGGGACAGACACGGCAAACGGGGAAGAAACCCGGCTTTTTCCGGCGGAGGGAGCCTTCTGTCCGGGGAAAAAAGCCGGGTTTCTTTGCCGCACCGCATACAGTCCGGAAACTTTTCGATCTACTGAGTATAGTAAAATTTCTGATTATAATGGATATAGGGGAGGGCCGACCAGGCCCTGTAAGGGCGACATATTTGTAGCATTAAGAAGTTCCGGGCGGATCCGGAGTGCAAAAATTTTATTTTTGCAATTGCGGAAAAGCATTTTTCGCAGTCCGGAGAAATTCGCCTGCTGTTAAGTCAGCATTAAGAAGTTCCGGGCGGATCCGGAGTGCAAAAATTTTATTTTTGCAATTGCGGAAAAGCATTTTTCGCAGTCCGGAGAAATTCGCCTGCTGTTAAGTCAGCATTAAGAAGTTCCGGGCGGATCCGGAGTGCAAAAATTTTATTTTTGCAATTGCGGAAAAGCATTTTTCGCAGTCCGGAGAAATTCGCCTGCTGTTAAGTCAGCATTAAGAAGTTCCGGGCGGATCCGGAGTGCAAAAATTTTATTTTTGCAATTGCGGAAAAGCATTTTTCGCAGTCCGGAGAAATTCGCCTGCTGTTAAGTCAGCATTAAGAAGTTCCGGGCGGATCCGGAGTGCAAAAATTTTATTTTTGCAATTGCGGAAAAGCATTTTTCGCAGTCCGGAGAAATTCGCCTGCTGTTAAGTCAGCATTAAGAAGTTCCGGGCGGATCCGGAGTGCAAAAATTTTATTTTTGCAATTGCGGAAAAGCATTTTTCGCAGTCCGGAGAAATTCGCCTGCTGTTAAGTCATCAGAATTACCCCGCCTCACCCTGTAAGGGCGGCATATTTGCAATATGATTTGCTACAAATATGGCGGCCGCGGGGCTTTGCCAGCCTCCTCTAAATCTGTTATAATCAGTAAAATTTATGTCCGAGTACCTATAATTACCATCAGAGTTTCGTTTGGCAAGGGTTTTCTGCTTCACTGCATCTGGAAAAATTCGGGAAACGCCCAGCTGTCACAAAAATAAGCCCTGATATCAATATCAGGGCTGAAAGCAAAAGCCAGTTCAAAGCCGGCTATGGGGATATTACGCTTTGGGACTCATCCGAATTTTTTCTTTCAGATCGAAAATCCGTTTTTTTATCTCATCCTTGCTACAGGAGTAAAGCGTTTTGCAAAACAGCGTGATTTCCGAAGCCACTTTATCCTGTTTCGGAAGTTCAGGATATGTTTTCAAATCCAATGAATCAAGATCAACAGGCTGGAACGCGAGACGCTGATTAATGCCGCATTCGTCTCCGCCAAAGCACATTCCCCCTGTGATACACGCTTTTTTCTCAGCTCCGGGATCAAATTTTTTAGCAAACTGAAGAACAGAAGAAGGAGACATGTCACAATTCATACTGCGTACCTTTTCATTGATGAAATCGCACATGCTCACGATCAGATTATAATAGACACTGATCTTCCCGATATTTTTCTCACAACAAGTCTCGTCAGCCTTTCCATTGACATATTCATCACAAACCTTTTGCAGATCATTATATGCCCCCAATACAAGCTTGGTAAATTCTCCTCTTTTTGTAAACGCAAAAGGAATCTCTGTCGGAAGGGGGGCACCTGAAAACTGACTTTCCAGCAAAATATCCGGAGAATCAACTCTGAGAAATTTGTAAAAATCACGGGCCGCGTGGCCGCCCAGAAGCAGATAATTCAGAAACCCTGCCCGGTCAGCCACTTTTGCCTCATTCTCCCGAAGCGATTCCACAAAAGACCCGAACAAGGCTATCATCTCTTCCATCTGCTTCCGTGCGCCGAAAAAAGTGCAGGCAGCGTCCGTGAGAACCTCTTCAACCAAAGCATCACTAAAATCATTATGATATAAGTTCATGACATCACGTATTCCCTATGGAAAATTTTTGTGAGTGTTAAAGTGAGTCCGGGAATAAGATATTCAAAACACGCCTGAGGTCTGAGCGATCACCTTTTGGTTCCGCTAAAATAATCGTTCCCGGAATTTTTTCATTTTTAAGAACATTTTCCAGGTGATTTTTCAATGCCTCATTATAATTAAAGGCTATTCCCAGCCCCCCGTTTCTGGCGACTTCGCATATCCCGCCACTATCCCCCATGGTGTCACCGATGTGAGCGACACCTGTCCTCGGAATGTTCATTTTATCGGCAAGCTCAAAAACGAACATGGCCTTGTCTTCTTCATTCCGGATGCCGAGTTCCACTTTTCCGGTGGCATGGATTTTGTCATAAAGTGCTTTATCTGCCCTGTTGACAAAATAGTCTCTCACAAGATCAGACAGATCGTTTTCACCAATTGTTTTTGACGGATTTCCTTCCCATGCGAAAATAAGCCGGTTGCAAATGACACCATAAATTTTTTCCGGTCCGAAAAGGGATTTTATAACCTCCGCTGTCACCGAGTATCCAGTGGAGTTAATAACAAAATATTTTCCATTTTTATAAAGTGTCAAGATAAATTCTTCAAACCCTTTTATAAAACGCATTTCTGAACGGGCATATTCAATGGCATTTCGCAACGTCAGCCCCTTTGTCAGCGGACCGGCCGTATCAAAAGCCTGCTTCATGCTTAACAGGCCGGATGTCTGTTTTGCGAAAATATCCTTTGCTCTTTCATACTGTTCAGGTCTGTGGGGGAAATAAACCCGTATCATATCCATCATGGTATGCTGGTGAACAAGCGTGCCATTGAGATCGCAGGAGACCATTTGAATTTTTCGAAGCTGTTTATCTTTCATCGGAGAACCACCTGACTTATTAGTTTTTTTAAACAATGCTTTTAATTCTGAGAATAAATTAAATTATAAACAAAAATTTTATTTTACACAACTCTATTTTTCTTTCATTTTTATAAGAGGTATCTTCTTGTTTTTATATGTGATTATTAAATAAACCCATTCAATCATCTTGATTGTTGCATAAATATTAAAATTATCATAAATATTATCAAGGAATCATCAGAAAGAAAGATAGCTACTCAGAGAGATGGGATAATCCGGAATTCCGGAATCTGTGTATATGCAAAACCTGACCAGACAGGCTGCCCTGTCCGGCGATTCCCGGGGATTATTCTGAAGACTTTTTCTGAATCATGTCCCCTGCTTTCCGATTTAGTCGTTACAAAGACAGGTGATTTCCTGAATAGTTGAATATAATAAGGAGAATGAAATGGGTTTGATTGAACAACGCAAAGGAGAAAAACTTCATACCAGAAACATTGAAATATCCAGTTACATTTGCGACGATGAAACGATCGTTGTTGAAGGAAAACTGTTGGATAATCGTTTGGTAACGTGGCACAGTATTTCAGGAGAAAAACATCCGCCGGATATTGTTCATCAGATGGTGATCCGGCTGATATTCGACATTTCATCGCTCACCATAAAGGATATTGAAGCGGAAATGCCGAATACGCCTCGTGAAGAATGCCATGAAATAACCAGGAGTCTTGATAAAATTAAGGGGTTAAAAATTGCTCCGGGGTTTACGTCAAGAATAAAAAAAACATTTGGCGGAACCAAGGGCTGCGTACATTTAAGCACGCTCCTGCTGACAATGTGTCCGGCCGCGATACAAGGCCAGTGGGTTTATCTTGCCCGAAAACCTATGACTGGTTTTTCTTCTGATCTGCTGGAACAATATCTTCTTGACACATGCCATGTATGGAGAAGAGACGGCCAGTTGGCTAAGGACGTTCAAAGAGCAATGACATGATTTCTGATACGGAAACGGATGGACACTTTTCCTTTGCTTCAGTAAAATAATCGGAGCGTCAAAGCGCAGCTTTGAGGCTTCCTTCATCAGTTGGGGGGAACCAATGAATATGCGGGTAGAATGCCACGCGGGATATTGTGGAGAAGAAACACCTCGATGTATTTGGCTGGGAAAAAGACAAATTGAAGTCAGAGAAGTTCTTGATTGCTGGCTTACACCGGGCTGTCGCTATTTTAAAATTCTGGGCGATGATAACTCCATTTACATTCTTCGCCACGACGAAGGATCATGGGATTGGGATATGACTTTCTACAAGCAGGCAGAACCAACGATTTGCTGCGACAGAGAATGAGAACTTTATAAATATGTTGTCATTCCTGTGGAAACAGAAATCCATATATCAGCAGTACCGATTTTTGAGTTTACAGGAATGACATTCTGTTTCGTTGTGACGGATTTTCAACAGTGCTGTCAGGGTTTGAAACTGTCGCAATCCGGTTTGTATGGTTCAACTTTCGGTGACACGGGAACATAACCGACATCAGGCCATTTCTTTATGTACCGGGAGGTTTTTTGTTTTGCCATATTCCGTTTGTATTCCGGCCCCCTGTCTGAAAGCATCTTTCCCACAGAATACCTCAGTTTCCATAATTCCGCGGGACTCCCGCTGTCATAAGTAAGCGTGCCCGCGTCACTGTCAGAAGTTTTGCTGACCCTGCCTTCCAATCTGATTATATTTTTCAGCCATTTCACAACAGCAAACCGGGGGATTCCGTAAACATCACATAACAGCGTAAGATATTCCGCATCCTGCTGTCCGCGGGTGAATGCCTTTAAACGAACAGAGGGTTTCGGGCCCCGGGCATGAGGATAAAACAACGCATTCTGATCCGCGATCTTCCAGCAATGCTTATTGCCGATGGTCTGCCAGGGAAGCACGCCGGTGGCTCCTTTTGCCCAGGCGGAGAGACACCATAGGACGGGCTGAGTGTTCGGTTCTTCAATTTTATTTGCAGTTCCATATTCCGCGAAACACGCGTTCCCCCATAATATTTGTTCATCATGTTTCATTCTGGTTTTCTGAGCATTATTGGTCCCTATATACTCTGCATCCGTAACTCCCCAAAGCATATTACGGCCAAACTGGCTGTAAGAGATATCACCGCGATACCACATTTTAGCATTTCCCCGAACCGGATCAACTGCCAGACGCCATAATATTCCGTACCATCGAAGCGCCCAGAAATCCTGGGTGTTTATTGGTTCGTCAAAAATCCAGGGGGCCGAGCTTTTACCAAAACCGCTCCGATAATAAACTTTGTTATTGAGATAAAACTGAAAAATGGTATCATGCCATTTTTTTTCATCACAGTGTTTTGCAAATGCCGCGAATGACTGCTTCAGTTCTTCTTCGTACTGAGATGTGAACGCCTCATCGGCCCAGTAAGAAGAGCTGTAATGATTGAAAACACTTACAGGCCAGTTCTCACTGAACGGCAGATAAAATACATCAACTGGCTCATTCGTCCTCGGTAAATCTTCAAAAGCAGAGCCGTCCAACAGGGGCCCGACTTTCTGATCCCATTCTGACCAGTCAAAATCATTGCCTTTCCACTCAGGAGCGAAAGACGGAACCCCGTTCCATGCGTAAGGAAGACGATTGACGCAGGTGCAATGTTCATGGGCAAGGCGATAGTATTCATATCCCTTGTAAGGGGAAACCGTTCCGTAAGCATTCATCTCCGGGACAAAAGAAAGTTTATTGGGCAAGGTGAAGTTCCAAACCGTAAGATCAACATCCAGTTCAAGGCGTTCCTGACCCGCTGAAATAATCACTTTTCCCAGTTTCCTCCCCGGGGATGCTTCATGCGGCACATAAAGCTCGCATAGTTGAGACTTGAAACTTGAAACTTGAAACTGGGGATTCGAGTTTCCAGTTTCCAGTTTCCAGTTTCCAGTTTCCAGTTTCAAAGGAACAAGCGGATCCGGAAGTACGGAGATTGTTTTTCCTTGTTTGCTGAGTACATTTACATAGGCGAACTGATAAAGTTTGGGTCTGAGGGTCGGATACTGATCAAACGCGTAACGAACTGAGATATCTTCGGCATTTCCCTCCAGACTGAGCTGAAACGCCACGGTTTCATTCCGTGCCGCATATAATCGGATGCGCTTCTCCTTTGCGGAAAAGAGATGGTTTCCGCCTTTATAACCTTTTTTTTGAGCCGGTATCATTTTCCCGGTCTTGGGATCAATTTTATCCAGCAAATCCACAACAGCAACTTTGACACCGCCTACTGTGGGAAGTTCTTCAGACCGAGGAAACTTGAAACTTGAAACTTGAAATTTGAAATTTGAACCGGAAGATAATTGGATTTTTTTTGTAAAAGGATTACCTATATTGCCGGCGTTATCAACGGGTCTGATGGTCAGAGAAATTTTCTCTCCGGGGTTGAAGGGGATATCCTGTATGTGCATTCGGACTTCCTCTCCTGATTTCCCTGCCATGGGAATCAGATAACGCGGCAAAGATTTTTTTGTATTTCCTTTTTTATAACTGACATGAAAACCAAGGGATTTGCCGCCACCTTTATCATGAGGGGTCTTCCATCGGACCAGGGCTTCTCCGGCCGGAAATCCCTCGGTTTCGACTTTTGCAGATTTAACTGGCTCAGGGGGAACAGAATCCGTACCTTGGAACCAGACTTCCAGCCAGGGTGCGTTGCTTCCCTTTTCCTTGCTGTGACAGAAGCGGTTCGGAAAATAGGTAAACTTGAACTGTCCTTTTCTGAGAGACCAGATGTTCCCCACTTCATCATAAAGGCAAAATCCGTGACTGAGTCCGGCCGCCCGGGCAGCAATCACATCCGCATCTATGGCGAATGTCTGCCAGCCATTCTGATCCGGGGGGGTGCAATCAGCAAATTTCCAGAGCGTATGGCCTCGCCCGAACACCACATCCATAAGGGTGCTGCCCGGATAAGCCCAGTTTCGCTTTTTATGCTCGGCCTGATCATAGCACGAGGTTCCTGTCTGAGACTGATATCCGACTGAGGTGCCTTCTGTCCATTCAGATGCCAGAGCGGAAACGCCCACACGGGCAAGCAGGGCTTTCCGAGGAGAGGCTGAACAGATGTGAAGCATCGCTCCGGTTATGATTTTGCCCTTCAGAGGATTCAAATCAATATCCAGCAGGATATACTCCTGCTGGCCTTTTAGTTTGAGTTTGTTTGCGCCTCCGTTGTTTCCGAACTTTTCTTCGCCTACCGATGAGATACAAGTATCTCGTATGACAGGGCATCTGATAACTTGGCCATCCGGAGGCCAGGCCGAAGGTTCGGCAAGTGTCGCTCCGAAAAATAAAAAAAACAAGAACCCGGTGAGGAGGACTCGCGTTAAAAATCGGAAATTGGAGATTGGTCTCAGACACATATATCTTCTATGATTTTCTCTAACTGGTTTGCAATATTTCTGACATCAAACGCTTCTCTGTGTTCATAATTTACCTTCAATGTTCCGCTCTTTTCCTTATCTGAAACTTTCTGCTCAAGGTATCCTGCCAAACCTTCTATGTCGTGAGGCTCAAAAATGTCTCCGAATTCATATTTTTCTATCATTTTTCCCAATGCCCCGTCTTTTGAACTGATGGTCAGAATGGGTTTGTTCAAATAAATGTACTCATAGATTTTGGAAGGAATCTGGGTTTTTGTATCCTGTTGTATAATCACCAGAATATCAGACCCGACCATATGCCGGAGGCATTCGGTAAACGGCAGTGATCCCAACTCCCCGTAATTTTCATAAAGCAAATTCTTAGCTACAAAGTCTTTTACATTGTAGTCCAACTTAGTGGCTCCCATTTGTCTGAACTTAATCTTTTCAGCCATCCTGATATTTCTTTCCCGAATCTTTCCAATTGCTTCAAGAATCGGTTTCGGATCTCGTAATCCGTAAAGAGAGCCTGCATGAGTAAGCAAAAGATCACTCTCTTCTTCTTTGGTTTCTCTCAAATGAATATCTCTGAACTCAAACTCATCATATCCGTTAATTAAAACAACGAATTTATTTTCCGGGAGGAACTGATATCTGTTTACAAAATCTTTTTTTAACTCTTCGGTGTTTAAAAGAACGATATCAGCATCTGTGACAATCTTTTGTTCCAAATATTTTTCGGCCGATTCTCTTAGCTTTCCTTTACTAAAAACATATGGATTACTTACCCAGGGATCCCTGAAATCTATGATTAATCTCACGCCGGTTAAACGCCTGAGGACCCAGCCTGTGATCAGAGATGTCCACGGCGGACCCGTTGCGAAGATAACATCAATATCCTTCTGATTTAAAAGTGCTTTTCCTTGCCATATCGCGGGAATCATCCACGGGAGGGAATAATCCGGAAAGGTCAGAATGTCGGAAATAATATTTTTAAGCGTGCCAAATAAGTTTCTTTTGCCAGAATCAGATATTCCGGTTTCAGCAGGTTTCTCGGAATGTGCGATGTCTGTATGATGAGTTCTGTTTTTTTTGGATAATAAGGAGGTAAAGAAATTCCTCCCTTTCAACAACATTTTGAATATGTCAATGGCCCCGGCCCTGATAATCACTTCATTATTTATTGGCAAAGGCACCTTGTTTATTGCGGAAAAAAAATCCGGATATAAGTCTGGTTGTAATGTTAATACATACTTTTTTTTCAGCGGCAGATAACGCACAAACTTGACTGACCGCTGAACACCCGGAAGACCGTTTCCCCCCACAGGGGGATATAAATAGGCGATAAATAATATGCTTCTCTCATCCATCTTTTGTTTTCCTCAATCTGGAATTTGGCAGTGCGGCAAATTCGGATATTCTCTGATACCCATCTGATCCGGGGAATTACAGCGTTTATATCCGAAACTGGGACATTGCCGCAGAACCTGAATTATAAAATTGTTCAGCATGACCCATTTCTTCCTTGGCCCCGAATTATGACAATTTTCTTTCTTAAGCCGGATTTCGAATGAAAAGTTTTTTTACAGCGCCCTTAATTTTTTTGTTTTCAGGTATCAGGGACAATACTTCGTAGAAAAGCGCGCTTTTTAATAAAAATACAAAAAAACAATAGCTGCTTACGCCGATAATGATCAAAATACAAGTGATTAATGGCAGAGGTAAAAAAAAGGACAGCAGATATTTGCTGCCGAATATCACAAGAACCATGGCAGAGGTTGCGAGAAGCGCAACAAATATGTTGGACAGATAATTCAGAACAGATAAATCAAGTAAGCGAAGTGAAAGTTTCAGGGTAATAAAGAAAACCAGCATATATCCGAAAACCCAGGCAAGACAGAGACCTGTAATGCCGTACCACCAAGTGCCTGCTAAGAAAAGCAGAGGCATTAATACCGAGGCAATCGCAACATATAATAAATTCACATCTACCCGCCCTATGCCAAACAACATCGGTGAAACCAGTGTGCCTAAGGCTCTGAAAGGCATAATCACACATATGATCTGCGTCGGCAAAATAACATCCGACCATTTATCTCCCAGCAACCATCCGAGGATTTCAGGAGCGATAATTAAAAATCCCCAAAAAACAGGAAAGACTATCAGACTGCCAATACGGGTTGCCTTTAAAAAATATGAACCAACGAGTTTCAGATCAGATTGAATGCTGGAATAAGCAGGGAACGCCACCTGATTGATAATGGGCATAAATTTGTCCAGCGGTATCTGCGATAATTCCAGTGCGACCGAATACACGCCAAGGACTTGATTTCCTAAGATTCGTCCGCCTATGAAAACATCGGATTTTGAATAAAAAAACCATAAGATACGAGCAACCAGCGTATATGTGCCAAAGGAAATAAATTCCTGAATTCCTCTGAGTCTGAATCTGGGGAAAAAAAAACTGGGAGAGACAATGTTATAACCGATCAGGTGAATAACATGGACTGATATTGAAGCCCATATGAGTGACCATACGCCGTAGCTGTTTAATGCCAGTATCAATGCAAGACATGAAGAAACAATGGTGCCTGAAAGGTTGACAATGGATTTCCTTTTAAAATCCATCTCGCGTATGAGGATAGACTGCGGAATGATATACAATGCCAGTAACAAAAAATTTATACTTAACACTTGTAAAATAGGAACAAGCCGAGGCTCTGAAAAATATTTTGCAATGACATGAGAACTCAGAATTAAGGCAACACACAGGAAACTGTGAGACACAATTATAAATCCGAAAATATGACATAGCTGATTCTGATCAATCTCCTTTTTCTGAACAATCGCCGAACCCATTCCTAATTCACTGATGATAATCAGAAAATTAATACACACAGAGCCCATAGCCATGAGACCGTAATCTCCGGGATTTAAAATCCGAATGACAAAAATCGTTATTGCCCAGGAAATGATTTGCCCCAGATATTTCATGCCGCCGAGCCAGGCAATGGACTTCATTACCTGATTTTTCAACTCATTATCTTGAATCAATTGTATTTTCCGGTTTCCAGTGTTAAAAACTTCAGACCTTTCCAAAACTTCGGAGGGTCAGTTTTATAAATGAAAAAAAAATTAAGGAATCCTTCATTTGTCGGTTTGCACTTTGCTGTGGAACAATTTTGCAAATGGTTCAGAAGAATTTGCAGCATTGTTCCACAGGCCGAAAAAAGATGTCTGATTATAACGGATTTAGGGGAGGCCGATCAAGCCCTGTAAGGGCGGCATATTTGTAGCAGATTTGTAAGCACGGGCAAAGCCCCGTAGGGGCGGCATATTTGCAACATGAACAAAGTATGTCGCCCCCACAGGGCTTTTTTACCAGCCTGCATGACGAATGCTACAAACATACCGCCCCCACGGGGCTTTACCGGCCTCCCCTAAATCCGTTATAATCAGAAAAATGTAAACTGTTTTTTAGCTTCTGTGAAGGATGCCAAAATTAACTCGTTTAATTAGTTATCTGTTAAAGGTTCATCAGAGTTCTTCTGAAGCAGGATACACGTCAGCTGATGCTTTTCGTGTTTTCCGACCTGACGCGGAGGAGATATTTGCTCTCCGAATGTCCACAACTCACCCGAAAAGAACTGCCAATATTCCTGCTCTATCAGTTTGCCGTTGTTCGTTTTTATCCATTTGTTCAGTTCATCAGATGAGAAAACCTGACAGATATAAGGCATGTTCTGACCATATCCGGCTTCAGGTAGTTTATAAACATTTGGAATATATTTATTTTCATTATAGGGAAAAGTAAGTGCCAAATGTCCGCCCGGGGTTAAAAGCGAAAACATATTTTTAATCGCGTCATTATAATTTTCTATGTGTTCCAACACACTTATACAACTGATAAAATCAAATTTCTCTTTTATGCGTGTGGATGTTATGTCATCATTTATCACATGGAAATGTCTGTTGAACATGCCTGACAGCCAATAGTCTGATACATTATCAATAGCTGTTACGATAAAGCCGCATTGTTTCATTACAGCAGGTAAGGCAAACATACCACTGCCCACATCTAACACTCTGGTCGGACATATTCTCAGGAGTTGTTGAAAAAGAAAACGAAATTCAACGGGTCTTTCATTAATTCGTCTGAACTGCTGATCTTCGTATTCTCTTCTGCAAATATGCTGTATATACCATTTTCCGAATCTGTGAATGACGGATTTAAGTAGTTTCATGAGATGGCCTTTGTTTATCAAATTTGATTAGTTATATTAAACGCTCATAAAAAAATTCGGGTTTTTCGCCCCGGGTCATAAAAATATGTTCAGATAAAAAACCCGGCTTTTCAAAATGTATTTTTATGGGTATGTCCCACCTTTTACACAAGGACAGGTTTTATGTGTAAAAGGCGGGACACATCTGTTTTTTGCCACGAAGGCACAAAGTTTCACTAAGGGCTTGTAAAAAAATAACTTGAACAAATAATCAGATTCGCATGTTATAACAGGACAAATGAGAAATGCGGAAACCGGAAAGGTTATTTTTTTACAGACCCTAAGTCTCTTTGTGGTTCCTTTGTGTCTTTGTGTCTTTGTGGCTAATTTTTTCGGATGTGTAAAAGATGGGACACACCCATTTTTATAGTAAAAGATTTAATCAGCAGCCGTCTTGTATATCGGGTTTCATTCATCCGAACTGCTACTTAATCCTTTGACATAATAAATATTTCCAAAACATGCAATGAATAATGGAAACCAATATAGAATTTCACTATTCAGTCGATTGAGAAAGGTAGCTGCGAGAAGAAAGCCGATAAAACCGGTTTCAAGAGCTAATCCTTGAAAATATGCTGAGTAATCACCTTTTTTAAGCAGGTAACGTTTTATTTTTTTCATATAAAAAAAATTTGATAAAATAAAACCGACAAAAACAAAAGTCCCCCAATAGCCTCGTTCAGCAAGACATTGAAAATAAAGGGAATGAACCGCTCTTATACCTGCATTGGCCGGCATATATTCTTGGGGAACATACTGGGGACTCAGATATGCAAAGCCCCAGCCGCCTGCCCCCCATGGATAATCTCTTAGCACCTCTTCCCGGGCGATCTTCCAAAATAATTTTCTGCCTCCTCCCCCTGTGTCAGACTCTGTTTCTTTTGATATTCCCTCGATTCTCTCCCAAAAGGCATCATCAGCCATGTAAAGAAATGCGCATATTCCAAGCATGACCAGTGCGATGAGTTGAAATCGCTGTTTCATTGTCACTTTTTTATTTAAAAAAATGTATAATCCCATATAAGTACAGGATAAAACCAATCCGATAAAACTTCCCCGACTGTTAATAAGGACAATGGCCAGCATCACGAACGCCAAGAGAAAAAGAAGCACCCCTCGCTTCCAGAGTTTCGTTTTCACGAGATTACTCTTTACGACAAAAAACATCAGCATGGGAATAACACCGAGCAAAGATGCCGCGCAGTTATTGCCATCTGCCCCTGAATCTGCCGGACCCGTCCCCTCCACTCTGCCATCCGCATTTCTGCCCATATTTCTGGTTTCATAGGCCACATAAAAACTGCCAAGCATGCAAGCCCACATCATTCCGTCGAACTTTTTTGGCGTGTCAATGCCTTTATATGCGATAAAGATAAAGATTAATAATTTAATATGATCCTGTAAAAATTTTGAATGCATCTGTGGCCAGACAGCCCAAGAGGAAATGATAATGACCACTATCACGTTCATCAGATACCACTTGGTCTGAGGAACATTAAATAATCGGTTTTTTGCATATTTTTGACGTTTTAAAATGAATGCTATTAAGATGCAAAACGCAACAGTGAAGGACCATCTGACCTGGGGTAAGCCCCCATACCACCATCTGTCAACCGGGTTAAGCCAATATTGCATCACATACAGATAAACACCCCAGGAGAGATCAACAAAAAATGTCGCATATACACACCCCATATAGGATAAAAGAAAAGCTAACCCAAAATTTGACATGGCAAATTCCCTTTAAATCTCATTTGTTATCAAGGACATCCTTTTAGCATCTTCAATTCCCGGGCTGTCAAGATTTGACTCCGTCCTTAATATAAAGACCAGAATCAAGTTATTTTATCTTCATTCCAAAGCGTTTATAGAGTTGCCATGGAACAGATAGTAATCTGAATGCCAGAGACTCTTTAACAACCAGGTCCTCCTTGGTAACATAATTCAGATGTGATTTTTTTTCCTTATTTTCGATATCCTTTTTTTCCAACTCCAAAAAATTCAGGAACTCATCCAGTTCAGCAGGGGGTTCTTCTTCACTGTTCGACAGGCTGTTCAACATTTCCACTGCTTCTTCTCTGGTCATCTGACCATCCCTGATAAGCTGTGAAAATTTTTCCTGCTTAAAGATGAAATTGGGGATCTGCTTGTTTTTCAAAAAATTTTTAACCGGCGCAAATTTACAATCTATATGATCCTTTTGCTTATCAGGCGTATCCCAGTCAAGCTCTCTCTCCAGCACGTTCTGTATTTCCAGATTATTCCATATGACAAAATCCGGTAAATTGATCCTGATATAATCAGAATCAGACAATTTCATCTTTATTTTCTCAAGGGCTGAGATTTCATCAGAACGTTTAATCAGAAAAGAATTTATTGTTTCCAAAGAAAATCCGTTTTGTAAAAGGACCCTTCTGAGATATACGGGATGTGTGCATGTAATTTCAAACGGAGACTGTTCGTCCACCCTTGTGCTGGTTCCGGAAATTACAAGGGGAATATTGAACTGTTTTTGGTACTTAGATGTGGCATAGTTGATACCGCTCGTACAGACAGAACAGAACTCGCCTCCGTCCCGAACCATTGTTTTGTAAAATTTTCTTACGATTTCGGGCTGATAGGTCAGAAATACATGATCAACATCAAGTTTGCTGACGGTGTTAAAAATATTTCTGATCGCATACTCACTCATAAAAAGATTATTAAATGTAACAGCAAGAGGATTCAAATTATACTTCCTTTTGCAAAGGTATAGTACATAAGAACTGTCTCTCCCGCCGCTGTAAGGAATAAGGCAGTCATACTTCCTTTTTTTTGCCTTTGCCCAATTAACGATTCTGGTTAATTCGGCTTCGGCTTTGTCATAGTCAAAATTTTGCCATTTTTTATCCCATTCAAGACAATAGTTACAAATGCCGTTCTTATCAAAACTTATGTTTGGGAAATCATGGGGCAAGACACATTTGCCACATCTGATTTGTTGACCTGTTTCTTTCATTTTTTTGCCTTTCTGAAACTGGTTTTAGCGGTTTTCATTTTTTAAATTCCTGACCCAAAGAACACTTACAGACAATTATCATGCTTGTAGTGTTATAAAAAAGTTTGCAGTTCCGGATTCAGGCGGTCTGAGCCGACCGCCTGAATCCGGAAAACTGTGAACTGGCAAAGTTTATGTTACAACTTATGTCTTTTTGACAAGGGATTTGTAAATCGCTTCAATGGCTGTTAAACGTTTTTTAAACGAAAAATTTTCTGCTATTCGCTTTTGCCCGTTTATTGAAAATTCCCGCCTTATTCCCGAATTTGACAAAAGCTCAAGCACGACTTTCGTTATTCCGTCAACATCACCCGCGTTACATAAGATTCCCGTATCGCGGTCAGTGACAAGCTCAGGTACTCCTCCCACCCGCGTGGCAACGACAGGAACCCCCATGGCCATGGCCTCAAGAAGTGTGTTCGGAAGCCCCTCGCTTAGAGAAGTTGTAAGGAACAAATCAAAAGACAAATTAAAGTTTCGTAAATCAGTTCGATGTCCTGTAAAAATAACGGACTGCCCGATTCCCATTTCTTTAACCTGCTTTTGCAAATCGCTCACAATCCTTCCCTTACCATCACCAATGATAAAAAAATAAGTGTTCGGCTTTACGGCAAGCACAGCGCGTGCAACTTTAAAAAAGGTAGGCAAGTCCTTTTCTTTGCTCAGGCGGCCGACCGTACCTACAATAAAACTTTCTTCGGGAATACCGAATTCTTCCCGCACGGTTGACACGCGGTCCGTTTTTTTCCAATACTCTGTATCTATTGAGTTATATAAAACGCTGATCGTTTCCGGGTCAATCCCTTTGTTCACCATAAGTTTTCTGGTCGCGTCTGACACTGCGATATGTAGCGGATAGAAACGAAGCATCATAAATTGTAATTTCTGCTTCAGCCTGTCAGAGCAGGAGTGTATAATCCAGCCGTGGGCGGTATGCATAATTTTTACCCTGGGATTCAGCAGTTTTAGCAAAAATCCAAGTAACGTGCTTTTCAGCTCGTGAACGTGTATGATCTGAATATTATTTTTTTTGATCAGCGCATTGAGTACAAAAAGACATTTCAGATCCAGCATACGTTTGTCTGACACTTCAATATAATCAGAGACACCAAACTGCCTGGCCATGGTGCCAATTTGGAAATCATTGTCTTTCGGATCACGTAAGTATGTCACAAGTACAAAAAAATCGGCTTTGTTGTGTTTCGCTGCTGAGAGAAGAATGGTTTTGTCCGGTCCTCCTCCTCCTTTATAAGTGCCCCGAAGCTCCATTATCTTTATTTGTTTATTTATCATTTATTGTTTGCGATCACCACTATGGGCTTCTCTTTTTTTTATAACACACGGATTTCCGAATGCTACTGAATTATCCGGCATATGTCTGTTTACAACAGCATTTGCACCTATTCTGCAGTTTTGTCCTATTGTAATTTCACCAATGATCTTAGCTCCGGCACCGATAAGCACATTGTCCCCGATGTCAGCCGCCCCCCCGTAGCCTCCCCTGTCCCCGATAGTTACGCAGTGATACATCGTGCAATTTTCACCAATTTTAACAAAAGGATGGAGAATTATACCTCCGAAATGATGGATTCTGAGACCTTTTCCGATCCTGCATTCAGCGGGGATTGATATACCCGTTGTAATCTCAATAAATCTTTCGATAATAAAGCGAAAAGGCTGGGCCGGTATTTTTTTTTCTCTCAGCCAATGGAAAACTCGATACACAAGTATTGCCTGAAAACCCTGTGAAAGCAAACCGCGCAGAATTATCCACCATGATTTGGGATGTCCCAGCCGGCGAATGTCAGCTTTAATGTTTTCAAACATAAAAACGAATCGTTTCCTTTTTATCAGATTTTATCTCAAAGTCAAATGTCAGCTTTAATCTTTTAGGTATCTCGTTCCCACGCTTCGCGTCACTGCCATTAAGTTAAGGAGCATCCGAAGTGACAAAAACAGTTTCCGGCGAGGGTGCGAAAAATAATTTTCGCACTCCGGAAGCTTAACTTAATGGCAGTGAGGCTTCGCGTGGGAATGCAGTGCGGACGCTTCGCGTCCTGATTTCGACCGCTGTCCGAGAAACGAAGCCTCCCGAAGGTATTCCACGGAAAGCGTGGGAACGAGGAAAGGCCGACACTTGGTTTGCGTAAAAGTTGGGACGCCCCCACATTTTCATCAGCCCGATACTCATTCGATTAATCCGACAGAATGATCGCGGGAACTACAGGTGACTCTGTTCTGAAAATAATACCTATAATTACGAATATTTTGATTCATCGAGGCGAATGAGGGTAGTGAAGGAATAATAGTGTTTGCAGTAAGAGGAGGAGTACCATCAAATTTTCTTTGGCGACACATTCTGTATATAAAAAGTAGCTCGGATAAGAGATGGAAACTTCCCCCACTTCCAATTTGTTTAACCAATCGCTCCGCGCCAGCGATCCATAATTTTCCGTAATTTTCTGAGAAATTCCGAATAACCGCACATCTGGGCTTCAAATTCTATCTGAGAGTTACTCTCGCTGTCTAAGAAACGGTTAAGTGCATACAAAGGGGTCCGCGGGAAATTAAGTCCTGCTTCACATGTCGTAGCACTTTTAATCCCTGCTGTACGCAAATAAGGAAACTGCTCAGGCTTCCAAAAACCACTGGGGTAACAAAAGTGTTGCAAAGGATTTTTAGATACACTGGCGAGAAAGGCTTTGTTCTCAGCTAATTCCTGAACAGCGGCTTGTTCTTCCCCAGGCCACCTGTGGCGATGCGTATGTAATTGGAAATCAGCACCCGCGGCACTGAGTTCTGATATTTCGGAGATTGTCAACAGACTAAAAATACGCGTTTTCTCAATCTCAGGGTAATTAAGACCCAGCCCTTCACCCAGACGTTTCATGAAGGCGCATTTTTCATCATTGTTTAATTGTGAATTACCATAATTAATTATTTGGTTCATCAGTTGCTCTGAGATATCCGCATTTGGAAACTGAACTGAATCAGTTAATGGCAGGCCCAAGGCTTCCAAATCAACCCGCGTTTCTTGTGTTTTCCAAAACATGTATTGCACAACCAGATTAAAAATCGGCGTTTCTTTCATGCTGTAATAGCTTGTCAGATAAATGGTATAAGGATACGATTTTTCCTCCAAAATATCATGCGCATATAATTTTGTGGCAAACCATCCGTCGTCTATAGTAATAACTGTAGCCGCAGGAGGCAGTTTTTTTTCAGACAGCAGCTCGATGGCCTGATTCAATCCAAGTACAGGAAATTTCTCTTTTTTCAGGAACTGTAATCTTTTGCGAAACGTCTCAGGTCGGATGAATAACTCCGGTCGCCATTCAATTTCTTCACCTACAGCAAAGCTGTGATAACATAAAATTCTTAAACCATCTCTCGTTAAATATCTGGAAATATGAAATAATCCCATCCATTTACTGAGATATAAAAAGATAAGTTTTATTTTTTCATACATTTTAAGGCATCCTTCATTTAGTAGTTTACACTTTCAGCTAAAATGAATTTTTTATGTTTTTTTTAATTCATGATAATTTTGATTATTTTTATAATATAAACAACCTATTACAAAAAAAACTACAAATTTTGTAGTTAATTTTAGCTAATCATGTTTGAAGTGTGTAAAAAACTACAAAATTTGTAGATTTTACAATATCTATTTGTAAATATTACTTTTATTTAGCTACAAAATTTGTAGATTGAAAAAAAATGGACTTTTTTTCAAATCACCAAAAGTGTAAAGTACTTTTGGGCAAATATGAAGGATGCCCATTTTAATTACTTTTTCTCAACTGTCATGTTTAAAAGGCGATGAATCATCAATCTGTCTTTACGCGGTCTTACCCATTCCTGCTTGGGTATCAGCCCATTCAAGCAAGTCCTTCCTATTCCAAATTATTATATAATTGGTCGGCATATATTTGCCTTCCTTATATAATCTTTTACGAGTCAGCGACTTCTTTGTTGATAATCTGATGGCAGACTGACTCGTGCCAATTCGGAATGCCTTTGCCTTGTTTTGTTCCGGTACCACCCTTAAATATGCCAATCTCGGACTGGTGTTCTCAAGTTGCGGATCGTAAAGCCAGCTTGCCGCGTACATACCTCTGATCCTCGGATTTAACTCCAATAATTCACATATCCTGAGATAACAGAGGTCTCTTTCTTTCTGATTGAAACCATCCAGATAGCGGTCAACTGTGTGAATCTGATAGAATGGCTTAAATCCGCCCATCTTGAACAAAGCAAATTGCAGCGCATCAATAAACTGTCGTGGACCGCCGGAAACAAGAAAATTCCTCCCGATTCCTGAAAGTTCTATTATCCAGGCACCGCCAATAGGAATGATCCTCCGGCTGCATCCTCCCAAGTCTTTGAGAAACGGGTCTTTTTTGTAATTGTAATAATCGTCAGGTTGTGTGGAGAAATCCTTCAGCACTCTTTCAAACCATTCCTGATATAAATCCAGTATGCTGTCAGGCATGTGTTCACGTCTCAGACTTTCCACAGTGTCTTTGATAAAACATGAAATCGCCAATTTATGGTACAAGGTTAGGGTATGATCGTTGTATTCTGATTGTATATTTTCAAAGATGGCGTTGAGTTTCGGGCTAATATAATTATAGTCGCATAACTCCGGATATGATTTTATATCATTCAGATAAACTTCGATTGGAAATTTGTGAAGAATATTATGATCAATTGTTGATATTTCTTTGGTCAGTTCTCTTATATAATTATCTGTCAGACCCTGTTCCAACATTTTTAATCTGCTCCGTTATACATTGTCTCGTATGATCTGACCATCTTTTTAACAGTAAAATTTTCTTCAAAGATTTTTCTGCCCGTTTTTCCCATTTTTTTAATCATTGTTTTGTCAACAAACATAAGATTTATTTTTTCCGCGAGAATTTCTTCAGCATCATTTGGAATGACAAAGCCGTTTTCATTATTTTTAATGATTTCAGGGTTTCCTCCCACGTTTGTTGCAATACACGGCAGACTGCTGGCCATGGCCTCAAGCAAGGTCATGGCAGTCCCCTCACTAAAAGACGTTAGCAGGAAAATATCCATGATCTTATAAAAAAAATGAGTGTCTTCTCTGAAACCTGTAAAAATAACATGTGAGGAAACCTGAAGTTCTGAGGCGAATGTCTCCAGATTTTTCCGTTCGGGTCCGTCGCCGACTATAATCAGAAATGTTTCAGGATAGTTCTTTAAGACAATTTTTAAGGCTCTGATCATCATTTTCTGATTTTTTATCGAATCAAGACGGGCCACCGTACCTAAGACATAAGCATCTTTGCTGATACCCAGACACGCTTTCAGGTCCGAATTCTGAGGAAGCATATACTTGGCATCATCTATGCCGTTATAAACAACAGATATCTTGTTTTTGGGAAAATTTTCAAACTGAACCAACGCGTCCCGCGTGGCCGATGAAATCGCGGTAACATGGTCTGTGAGCAGATTCAAGAGAGGGTTTATGAAAACTCTTTTAAGTTTTCGCTGATCCGGATAAAATCTTCCGTGTTCGGTAAATATAACTTTGCACGGAGTGAATGCCGCACTCAATACACCATAAACATAAGGAGTGTATTGGTGGCAATGAAGCACATCAATATTATCCTGCTTGATATGACAGCGAATTTTTCTTATCAGTGAAATGTCGAATCCTGGTTGCCGTTTCAAAGCTGTTATCTGACAGCCTTTCTTTTGTAACTGCACCCCGAAAGAACCGATAACTTGATCCAGACAAAGGATGGACACATCATATTTCAATGGATTTGTGTTTTGGATGAGGTTATAAATAACCTGTTCTGTACCGCCTATACTCATGTCAAATGTAACATGAACAACCCTTTTCAGTCGCTTATTGCCCATAATTATGCTTTTTTGTCGGGTGTGTCCCCTTTTTTAAACAAATTAAGGATATTTTGGAAAACAGCGTTTTTTTCAGTCCCGGAGGAACGGCTGAAAATAGCCTGGCAATTCATTGTCGGGGAGAACTATGCCATAAACTCCCTGTGCCAAAGCTCAAACATCAGAAGGCTCCAGAGAAGGGTCGCGTAGTTTCTTTTTCCTGTCTGATGCATATCCCACACTGTCCTTAAAGAGTCAGTATTAAAAAAATAGCATAGCCCTGCATTCTTGTCAAAGAAATACTGGTTTGCCAAGTCCTTTAATTCCCCCCGGAACCAGTCTGCCAGAGGCACAGAGAACCCCATTTTCTTCCTGTACATCACTTCTGCCGGCAGGAACGGCTGAAAGCACTGCTTTAAAATATATTTTTTTTCCCCTCTGTTATATTTCAGATGCGCGGGGATGCCTGCGACAAATTCAATGACATGATGATCAAGGATCGGGGACCTGACCTCAAGGGAGTTTGCCATACTCATCCGATCCACTTTGACTAAAATTTCAGTTAAATAGGTTTTTAGATCCGTATAAAGAATTTTGGACAGATGATCATCTGTATCCGCTTTATTGTAATAATACTGAGTCACTGAAAACGGATCATAATCACTGATTTGTTTTTTCGTATGATCAGTTACCAGCATGTTCCACAGCGGGCCTCTGACCTCTGTGTTTGTAAGATAAAATCCGTAATCAGATTCAAAACTTAAAGCATTTAATAACGTCGTGCCTCTTTGGAGCAATGTATGGTTCGCATTTGAAAGCAGGCCGGATAAAAACGGAAAAAACGATTTTCTGATGACCCGGGGTATTTTTTTTCTGATTTTGTTTTCAATGTCATCCAAATAGTATTTTTCATAACCTGCAAAATTTTCATCTCCGCCGTCACCGGAAAGTGCCACCGTCACTTTTTGCCTTGCCAATTGTGATACATAAAAAGTCGGGATAGCGGATGAATCCGCAAAAGGCTCATCAAAATAATAGGCCAGATCCGTAAGAATTTTTTCAGCGTTTTGCTTTACTGTGAACTCATGGTGGTCAGTTCTGAATTTGTCAGCGATCATTCTGGCAAACTCAATTTCATCATAAGCCTCTGAATCAAAACCAATGGAACAGGTGGTCACAGGATTGTCCTGCTGTTTTGCCATGAGCGCGACGACCCCGCTGGAATCAATCCCACCGCTCAGAAACGCGCCCAGAGGAACATCACTGATCATTCTGAGGCGGACACTTTCGTCTAAGATATGAAGGAGTTCTTCGGAAATATCCGCCAGACTTCCGCGGTGTTCTTCTGCAAAGGAGATATCCCAGTATTCCCGTTTTTTTATCCCCTCTTTGGAGCAGGTCATGCAGTATCCGGGTTCCAATTTGTAAATATTCTTGTAAATCGTTTTGGGATCCGGGACATAAAGGTATTTGAAATAATCATAGAACGCCTGGTAATTCATCTCTCTTCTGACCAGCGGATCTTCAAGGATGGATTTGATCTCTGATGCAAAGATGAAGGTCTTCCCGTCATAATAATAAAACAGCGGCTTTTTGCCGATGCGGTCCCGGGCAAGAAAAAGGGTGGATGTGTTTTGGTCCCATATTGCAAAAGCAAACATGCCCCTCAGATACTTCAGACAGTCCTCCCCGTATTCCTGATACAGACAGATGATCACCTCGGTGTCGCATTCACTTTTAAAGGTATGGCCTTTGGAGATCAGATCCGCCCGGACCGTCTGGAAATTATAAATTTCTCCGTTAAACACGATCCAGATCGTCCCGTCTTCTGATCCCATGGGCTGATGCCCCAGTTCGGACAGGTCCAGAATACTCAGGCGTCTGTGTCCCAGACCGATATTTCCGTCTGTATAAACCCCCTGGTCATCAGGACCCCGGTAAACGATTTTGTCAGTCATGGCCCTGATGAGTTCAGGGGAGACAGGTTCCTCTGTCTGAAAATTATATTTTCCGGTGATTCCGCACATTTTTGTTTGTTATCCGTTATCTGTTCTCAATGATTCGCTTATAACCCCATATATTTTCTGATCATCGGCCCTGTTAGTTATGATCGGAACCGGGAGGTTTCTGAGATAGGTACTATAACAAAAATTTTTGCATATTTTTATGATATACAGATGTATAAAAATTTATGTCCGGGTATGTGTCAAATTGCTTTGTCAAATTGGAAGCTTCTGGATTTTCATCGGGTTTATCTATGGCGGACCAGTCAACATCAAAATAGGCGTATCTGTTGTCACAAGTATATTCCGGCATGGTTCGGTATAAGAGCATATTCGGGTTTAACCGGCTATATTCATCCCCTTAAAGCATGAAGCATGAACCTTCCGGTTTCAAATTCGATTTCAGATTTCAGACCTTGAAAATCGCACATCAGAATTTCACACAAGGTAGCATATTGCTACCTCTAAATACTCTTTTTATCCCATTGACCTTTTTATTATTAATCAATAGAAAAAAAATTAGCATTTAGCAAGAAAAATTATTTGTATTTTTTGATTTTAAACTATTCTGAAAAATTAAAAAAGTTAAAAATGAATCAGATACTGATTTTTCAGATAAACATCCGCAAAAAATTTTTTTCACCCCTGATATGAAAATGCCGGGCCATACTTGTAGTTTTACTACGAAAACTATTAAATTTCAATTGGATATATAATATGTTCTCACGGTAAAGGCAGCGTGAACTATCCTGAATCTGATTTCAGGGCTGAACCGTGACTTAAAAAAAAGCCGGAAATATGATATTTTCTTCTTATACATTTTTATTTAAATTTTTGCCAATTGTTTTTGCAGTCTATTTTTTACTTAACAGGTTCAACCGTACTTCGGGAAAGTGCTGGTTAGCCTGTTCATCTCTGTTTTTCTATGGTTATGGAAGTCGGCATTTTTTACCCTTCTTTGTCGGAAGCGTTATTTTTAATTATTTAATCGGTCTGTTACTTAATACATTCAAAGAAAAATCAAAAATCATCGCAAACATTCTGTTAGTCACCGGAATATTAGGAAATGTCACTCTCCTGGGTTATTATAAATATATGGATTTTTTCATATTAAATATAAATTTTTTTGCAGAAAAAAAACTTCCTCTCCTTCATATTGTATTACCCATAGGGATTTCTTTTTTTACATTTCAGCTCATCGCATATTTAATTGATTCTTACAGATGCAAGACAAAGGGATACAGTTTTTTAAATTATTTGTTATTTATAACATTTTTCCCTCAGCTCATTGTCGGCCCGATTGTTCATCACAGAGACGTGGTTCCGCAGTACGAAGACCCGAACACATCAGAACTGAACTATAAAAACATTTCAATGGGTATATTTCTCTTTTCAATAGGATGTGCAAAAAAAATATTAATAGCTGACCCTCTGACCTCATGGGCACAGCCCGCGTTCAGTCATGCACAGGAACTGACAATGCTCGAATCATGGTTTTCTTCCATAAGCTATACGCTTTCATATTATTTTGACTTATCTGGCTATGCGGATATGGCGATTGGCTTAGGTTCCATGTTTAATATCAAGATTCCGATAAATTTTAACTCTCCCTATAAGGCAAGAAATTTTGCCGACTATTGGAGGCGGTGGCATATGACCTTGTCAAGATTTCTCGGAGATTATATTTTCAGAAGCATTTTTCATAAAGGAGACAGTGCCCGAAAGTTTTATTTTGCAATATTCATAACATTCCTGGTTTCAGGATTCTGGCACGGCGCAGGATGGACATTTGTTGTCTGGGGCATTTTTAATGGCATATTTGTCATATTTGCTCATGCAATGACAAGAGCAAATAAACGTCTGCCTTTTTTTCTGGCATGGTTCCTGACATTTTCCGGCGTAGTGCTTGTGAGAATCCTTTTTGTTTCAGCCAGCTTCGGAGATGCGATTTATGTTGTTAAAACGCTTTTTGATTTTAGCAACTTACAATTTTCGGGAATTCCTTATGCGTCTGTCGGACAACTTATTTATATTGCCATTGGTTTCTTTATTGTCTTTTTTCTGCCAAACAGTATGGAAATAAAAGAAAAATTCAGACCCAATTTGAAGTTTGCTGTGTTTTCTGCAATATTGTTAATATTTTCAATGTTAAACATGAGTAATGTCGGAGATTTCCTATACTTTCAATTCTGATCCGAAACTGACAGATAAAAATTTATGGGACATTTCCTAAAAAATAAAATACCCGGGTGCAGGGTGGGTGAAGCGCAGCGGAAACTACCGTTCAAAACTTTAGAGGGAAATAGTCCTCAGCTATCTACAGAAACACTGGAAAAATGGATATCTATAAAAAATGGTTATTAGAATTTTTTGGGATCGTGATCGTTGCATATTTGGCAATCGCCTGTATTATTGATCCCTTTGGTGTGTTCGGAGACCGGCTTTTCAACACCCCTGAAATATCAATGATTATCACTCAGCGATTTAATAAAATAGAATATCTGGATAAACATTTCAGGAAATACAATTCATATCTGATAGGCGGCTCAAGAATTGCAGCGATTAAACCTGAGTGGGTTGAAAAATATATGCCGGGTACCAGATTCTATAATTTATTTGTCAGCGCGGCGACCGAGTATGACAATCTGAACCATGTGAAATACATTGTTGAAAATTATATCGTGAAAAATATCATATTACAGGTTCATATTAATGATCTTTACAGTTATTTCGGATCGGATGACACCACATTAATGACAGAACCCCATTATAAGGTCAGCGGAAAGAATGTTATGGAATTCTATTTTTCCTATATGAATCCGGGAGCAGAACTCCTTATCAAAAAATTAAAATATGTTTTTGGAATTGAAAAAATAGAAAACCTTAAAACTGTTGTCGAAGAGACCGGAGAGAGAAGTTACAGGTATGAGGAAAAGCTGATTGCCCAGGATCATGAGAAATATATCAGAAAGAAAAAGACCTTCCATCTCCGGGATGAGGCGTCCAAACTTAAAACGCTGATGGGAGTGACAAGGACCGCGTCATATAAGTCCCTTTTTGCTCAGGATAGAAAAGCCAAAGGGATCAGAATGAAAGAAAGTATTGAATCCTTAAAAAAAATCAAACAGATTTGTGATCGTAATCATGTCAATTTAATCCTGCTTACCGTACCCCATCATCATATGATGCTGGATGTTTTTGATATGGAGGATTATCTTACATTTTTAAAGCAATTGTCTGACATATCTCCGTTCTGGGATTTCAGCGGATATAATTCGATTACCACGGACAACAGAAATTACTATGAATGGAGTCATTACAGAGTGACAATTGTGAAATATATTCTGGCGAGAATATTTAATGACCCTCTGACTGAGGTTCCGGAGGATTTCGGAGTGTTGGTTACAAAGGAAAGCATTAAAGATCATTTAATAAAATTACGAAAAAATATATTGGCACATAGGGAAAACGAGCCATGATCTTCGTCCGGAAAAAAAAGCCGGGTTTCTCCGCTACAGAAAACCGGGTTTCTCCGCTACAGACGGGAAAGAAACCCGGCTTTTTCCCGCAGGGAAGACACACCCTCCGGAAAAAAAAGCCGGGTTTCTCTGCTACAGAGGGTTTCTCTGCTGTCCCCGGTCCGGAAATTTTTCGATCTGCTGAACATGGGTAAAATTAAAAAAAACCTCCGTCTGACTCAGAAAATATCGCCATGTCTGCACAAAAAAATTATATAATTCAGGAAACAGCGCCATATCTGCACGAAAGAACCCGAAACTTTTCCTCGAAAATAAAAAAGGAAAATATAAAACGTCGGTCAGTATCTTCCGCAAAATCCCCGCTGGCAGATATGACTCGTTATGCGCTCTGTGTGTTACTCATATTCACCCCTCTGGCACGGGCGTCTGTTCAGGGATGGGCAATATGTGTCATTCATATAGTAACACTGACAGCCCTTACCCCCTTTCTGCTGGACATGAATCTGACCGGAAAATGGAGATGGATCAGAACATCACTTGACAAGCCGATCCTGGCCCTGCTTGTTCTTGCTGTCCTGTCCGCTGTCTTTTCAACACACCGTCACACAAGTTTCCGGGCCCTGACCCTGCTTGTGAATTATATTGTTGTATTTTATCTGATTATTCATACCATTCGCAGCAGAACGCAGTTCAGACAGCTTGTCTGTATTATTATAGGAATGGCAGTATTTATATCTGTTTTCGGATTCTTAAAAATGTCCGGGATCAGTCCTTTTCCCTGGTGGAATTATACTGATCTTAGTCAGAACACGCTTCGCCTGACATCTGTTTTTGGTAATCCCGACCATTTGGCAGGGTATATGGAAATGGCCCTTCCCCTGATCTTAGGGCTTTTTCTCAAGGATTATAAGGGCGGCAAACTGCTTCTGATGACATACCTGACAATTATTATGCTGACGGCACTGATCTTATCGCTTTCCAGAGGCGGCTGGATCGGCTCGTTGACGAGCCTGGTGTTCATGTCTGTTATGCTTTTACGCAGTCGTCATTTCAAACACAAAAAAATTCTTATCTCGCTGATTGTCGGTTTGCTGGCAGTTGCCCTGATTGTTTTATTTAACACTCCTGTGGTAAAAAGATTTCGTACCATTGTGGAACAGGAAGAAATGAGTATTAATAGTCGGATAACAGCCTGGAAAGGCGTTGTAAAAATGGTAAATAATCATCCCCTGACCGGAATCGGTCCCGGTAATTTTGGTACTGTCTTTACCCAATATCAGCCCCCGGGATTAGGCAAACATTTCAGAATGGCTCATAATGATTATCTGCATTTTATATCCGAACTCGGAATCTTTTTCATTCCGGTCCTTATCTGGATGATGATTGCTTTTTACAGAAGGGGATTCAGAAAACTGAAAAGTCGAAGCCGTCAGACCCGGGGAATTGCCCTCGGGGCCATGTCCGGTGTAACAGCGATCCTGGTTCACAGCATGGCTGATTTTAATCTTCATATTCCTTCGAATGCATTGCTGTTTACAATTCTTGTCGCTATGGTGGCAGCACCTCGGAAAACAAAGTGCAACGTATGAATAACCTGATGATCAGGTCTGATGAGTTCGGAAGGTCGGCAGAGGCGCTACCCGGACACCTCTGCCGCGTGTTGATCGGAGAAGCAAACAATGTTGGATTGTCACGGAAGAACAGGAAGACACATCAGGCATTTACTGCTACCAGCGAAAGCCCCATTTTGTCTTCCAGTTTTTTGATTTTGGCCAGTTCATCCTCCGACAGTTGAGTTGCTTTGACATCATGACAGGAAAAAGCGACCATTGTTTTCCCAATTTCTTTTTCCAGAGCCTTGATCTCATCCACTTTGTCATTTTCCAATGTTGCAAAACTGCACAGCATAATACGCCTCCTTTTGTTATATGATTAAATGATAACACCCTCTGTTATCTTCTGATAAGAAAATGACACGGGTTATAAAAAAAGACAATGGGAAAAGAAAGGGAGTAAAACGGTAGGTAAAACCTGCTATTATGAAAGGGAAAGCAGATAGGCTCTGAGATTGGCTTTGTTATTGGTCAGACCAAATTTTTTTCGGATATTTTTACGATGAAAATCAATGGCGCTTTCGGAAACATTCAGAATCATGGCAATTTCCTTGGTCGTATTCCCGCCTCTGATAAGGCTGGCGATCTCAATTTCCCGGGGGGTCAGGCGCTGATATTTTGAAGAAATATGATGAAGAAAAGGAGAAACAATCTCGTCAAGATGACGCTTCAGAATTTTTATATACTCCTTTTGGCGTGAGTCTAATCGGGTCATCATCATTTTTTCTATGTAAGGAATGACAAGCTGACTGACATTGGACACCACCTTTTCCTCAAGCTCCTTCCTGTCCGCCTCTCTCTGTCTGAGGAGAATTTTCAGGGCGGTGTTGACTTCGTCGAGATCCCGGGCCCGGTCCCGGAGTTCTTTTTTCCGATCTCTCAGGGATTCTTCGGCAAGTTTTAACGCGGTAATGTTCTCATGACTGACAACGATCTTGAGCGGCCCCGGGTATGACAGCCGGGTCGCCCGCATGTAAAACCAGCGTCTCTCCGAGGGAGAATGACAGGCATAATCCGTGACAAATTCATCTGTTTTTCCGGAAATCACCTCCCGGATGCCGTCTGACACGACACGGGCTTCTGCCCCGCCATCTCCCCGGACATTGTCACAGAGTTCAAGATAATTGACACCGATCATATCCGGCCGCATGTTCACCTGGTTTTCCAGGGCAAATGCCTTCCAGGACTGGTTCGTTTCCAAAATAATGCCCTCCTCATCCAAGATTGCGATATGCGCGGACAAAGAATTCAGAATGGCATTCGCGGGGCATTCTTTCAGATGCGTTTCCGTATGTTTCAGATTCCGGGACTCCTGTTCCGGAATCTGAATCTTTTTTAGCAAGTTTTTATTAGAAGGAGAATGATCATTCATAAATCCAGCCTGAACCCTTTCTGATTTTTTGCTCCTGCTTGCTTTCTGTACTGAAAAATGATATTTTCCGTGGTACCCAAAAAACATATTCTGTTTTATATTTGATCAGAGGGGGTTCTGTCAACCTTTCATTTTAACACAAAAAACTGATTTTTATCCTGATGTCATCGGGTTTTGATCAGATACTTTTCACTATACTGTCTGACCAGATAAGTTCTGAGGGGTGAAATTCGGAAAAACCGGACACACCCGTTTTTTTGCCACAAAGGCACGAAGGCACAAAGTTTTACTAAGTCTCTTTGTGATTCCTTTGCGGCTTTGTGTCTTTGTGGCTGATTTTTTCGGATGCGTAAAAAGCGGAACCTGCCATTTTTTTTGCCACAAAGGCACGAAGGCACAAAGTTTCACGAAGTCTCTTTGTGAGTCCTTTGTGGCTTTGTGTCTTTGTGGCTGATTTTTTCGGATGTGTAAAAAGCGGAACCTGCCATTTTTTTTGCCACAAAGGCACGAAGGCACAAAGTTTCACGAAGTCTCTTTGTGAGTCCTTTGTGGCTGATTTTTTCGGATGCGTAAAAAGCGGAACCTGCCATTTTTTTTGCCACAAAGGCACGAAGGCACAAAGTTTCACGAAGTCTCTTTGTGAGTCCTTTGTGGCTGATTTTTTCGGATGCGTAAAAAGCGGAACCTGCCATTTTTTTTGCCACAAAGGCACGAAGGCACAAAGTTTCACGAAGTCTCTTTGTGAGTCCTTTGTGGCTGATTTTTTCGGATGCGTAAAAAGCGGAACCTGCCATTTTTTTTGCCACAAAGGCACGAAGGCACAAAGTTTCACGAAGTCTCTTTGTGAGTCCTTTGTGGCTGATTTTTTCGGATGCGTAAAAAGCGGAACCTGCCATTTTTTTTGCCACAAAGGCACGAAGGCACAAAGTGTCACGAAGTCTCTTTGTGATTCCTTTGTGGCTTTGTGTCTTTGTGGCTGATTTTTTCGGATGTGTAAAAGGTGGGACACATCCTGAAAATCATGCAGGACAATTTTTCAAACTGCCCGAAAAACAATTTGAAAAATTGTCTTACATCTCAGCAATCTGTCAGCATTTATCTGGTCGTTTAGTAGCGAAAATATCACCGTCCATTAATCACTTCTAATAATTCCCCCATAAAATCTTTCATCTGCTCAACCAGGGCATCCATCCGCTCAGAAGCCGACGCGGATTTCTCAGCGTGAATGGCATTCTGCTGAACCACCTGATCCAGTTCCACGATGGCATTGCTGTTGTGACTTACCCCTTCGGCTTGTTCGTCAGAGGCAACAGAAATTTCATCAATAATATGCTCAATTTTTTCAGATATTCTGAGATTTTTATTCATAATATCTTCAACTTGCTGATAATAATTCTTTGTTTCTTTCATTTTAAGATTGGCGTCTTGAATCAGCGCCACGATGTCACTGGCTGAGGCAGCGGAACGCAGGGCCAGATTTCTCACTTCGTCCGCGACCACGGCAAATCCTGCCCCGGCTTTCCCGGCGTGTGCCGCTTCCACGGCCGCGTTTAAGGCCAACAGATTGGTCTGAAATGCGATTTTTTCAATATTTTTTATAAGTTCAGTCGTCTTTTCACCAGCTTTCAGCGTTGTCTTCATGGCTGTCTGCATCTGTCCCATCTTTTTTTCCATGAGTTGCAGATTGGGAACCGCCTCTTTTTTTATAAATTGTCTGGCTGCTTTGGAGTTATCCGCATTCCTCCGAGTCATGGAAGCGGTTTCCTCCAAAGATGCTGAGGATACCTCCAAAGATGTTGCCTGTTCTGAGGTACCCTCTGCCAATTGCTGTCCCATAACTGAAAGCCGGCCGGAAGCGGACGCAACCTGATCTGAAACTGCTGTCATGCCTCTGAGGATATTTTTAAGGGGTTTCACAACAGACCGGGCAATCAGAAAAATTACGATAAATACAGTCATCAGGATGAAACCGGATACGATAACACTGATATGACCCATCCTGTTCACAGGTGCGTAAAGTTCGGCTGTCTCGGCACTCACGGCAACAGACCATCCTGTTATACGGCTCTGTTTATAAGCCGCCAGTCTTTCGGAACCCCTGGCCGTATAGGTCCATATCCCTTCTTTATTGGGTTTGAGATCATATTTGTTTATGTTGTCGTTAAAAATTCTGGATTTGTCGGGACAGGCAATAATACTGCCATCTTTCTGATACATACAGGCGAAACCTGTTTTTCCTATCCTGACCGGATCAATGATCTCTTCAGCAAAATAGGACAGTTCAATAATACCAAACAGCACGCCGGTGTGGGAAGAGCCTTGTTTCCGGATAGGAGCGGAGATGACAAAAACCGGTCTGCCGCTGATTTTGCTTTTTATCACCTGGGATAACCAGACTTCCCCTTTGAGAGCCTTTTGAAAATATTCCTGGTCAGACACATTGGTTTTGCCAATGAGTTCAGGATCAGATGAGGAAACAATTTCCCCTTCTGCGTTTGCCAAGCTGATGACTTCATAATCTTTTGTTTTCAAACCGGCAAAGGTTACGCTCGCTGATTTCCGCGCTCTTTTTCCCAGCAATGAATTCTGAACAGCCCAGTAAAGGCTTTTTTGTTTGCTCCAGGTGACAATATTCATCCTAATATCTTTGATCCAGAAATCAGCGCTTTTCTGAGCAGATTCGGAAATTCGGACAATCTGTTCTCTGACAGCGTTCTCCAAACACTGTTTTGAGATCATGTAAGAAATAATTGTTAAAATACTTGTGCCAATGAAAATGACCACAACAGTGGGAATGAGAAACTTGTTTCTGAGGTTCATTTTTAAAGAATTCCTTATCACCTGATGATCAAGTTTTTTGATCCAGTTCGGACAAAAAGCCTGATCATAACGGATATAGGGGAGTAGCGACCAGGCCCTGTAAGGGCGACATATTTGTAGCATCCGGAGAAGTTCCGGGCGTATCCGGAGTGCAAAAATTGTATTTTTGCAACAGCGAAAAAGAATTTTTCGCACTCCGGAGAAGTTCCGGGCGTATCCGGAGTGCAAAAATTGTATTTTTGCAACAGCGAAAAAGAATTTTTTGCACCCCGGAGAAGTTCCGGGCGTATCCGGAGTGCAAAAATTGTATTTTTGCAACAGCGAAAAAGGATTTTTCGCACTCCGGAGAAGTTCCGGGCGTATCCGGAGTGCAAAAATTGTATTTTTGCAACAGCGAAAAAGAATTTTTTGCACCCCGGAGAAGTTCCGGGCGTATCCGGAGTGCAAAAATTGTATTTTTGCAACAGCGAAAAAGAATTTTTCGCACTCCGGAGAAGTTCCGGGCGTATCCGGAGTGCAAAAATTGTATTTTTGCAACAGCGAAAAAGGATTTTTCGCACTCCGGAGAAGTTCCGGGCGTATCCGGAGTGCAAAAATTGTATTTTTGCAACAGCGAAAAAGAATTTTTCGCACTCCGGAGAAGTTCCGGGCGTATCCGGAGTGCAAAAATTGTATTTTTGCAACAGCGAAAAAGAATTTTTCGCACTCCGGAGAAGTTCCGGGTGAATCCGGAGTGCAAAAATTGTATTTTTGCAACAGCGAAAAAGAATTTTTCGCACTCCGGAGAAGTTCCGGGCGTATCCGGAGTGCAAAAATTGTATTTTTGCAACAGCGAAAAAGAATTTTTCGCACTCCGGAGAAGTTCCGGGCGTATCCGGAGTGCAAAAATTGTATTTTTGCAACAGCGAAAAAGAATTTTTCGCACTCCGGAGAAGTTCCGGGCGTATCCGGAGTGCAAAAATTGTATTTTTGCAACAGCGAAAAAGAATTTTTCGCACTCCGGAGAAGTTCCGGGCGTATCCGGAGTGCAAAAATTGTATTTTTGCAACAGCGAAAAAGAATTTTTCGCACTCCGGAGAAGTTCCGGGCGTATCCGGAGTGCAAAAATTGTATTTTTGCAACAGCGAAAAAGAATTTTTCGCACTCCGGAGAAGTTCCGGGCGTATCCGGAGTGCAAAAATTGTATTTTTGCAACAGCGAAAAAGAATTTTTCGCACTCCGGAGAAGTTCCGGGCGTATCCGGAGTGCAAAAATTGTATTTTTGCAACAGCGAAAAAGAATTTTTCGCACTCCGGAGAAGTTCCGGGCGTATCCGGAGTGCAAAAATTGTATTTTTGCAACAGCGAAAAAGAATTTTTCGCACTCCGGAGAAGTTCCGGGCGTATCCGGAGTGCAAAAATTGTATTTTTGCAACAGCGAAAAAGAATTTTTCGCACTCCGGAGAAGTTCCGGGCGTATCCGGAGTGCAAAAATTGTATTTTTGCAACAGCGAAAAAGAATTTTTCGCACTCCGGAGAAGTTCCGGGCGTATCCGGAGTGCAAAAATTGTATTTTTGCAACAGCGAAAAAGAATTTTTCGCACTCCGGAGAAGTTCCGGGCGTATCCGGAGTGCAAAAATTGTATTTTTGCAATTTATTATGGTCCGGATATTCTCAGGCTCTGTCTCAAAACTTATGTATCAAAAAAATGTAAGCCTCCTTTTCGCTTCTTCAAAAATTTCTCTTGCTTCTTTTTTTGAATTTTCAGATATGCCGGTAACATCAACAGAACCGGACTCAATAACTCCGGGATTGGTAATTACGACAAACGGCTTTTTCCCGGGCCGGATAAGATCGGAAAGTTCTGTTATAATTTCATGAAAGGATTTATTTGAAGATATTTGAAGGGGTTCATGCCAAAAACTGAAGTCTGATGACCCGAAACAAATTTCTGAAAGCCGCCGGGCCATATCCCATATATAAAGCAATGCGCCTTTTCTCGGATTAAAATCAATCCAATAAGGGATATTCTGCTTATCAATAATGATATCACAATGGAAATACCCTTTAGCTCCTTGTTGAATAAGATATGGCCCCACTTTATCCCTTAGTTGGGATTCTATTTGCTGCTTAACAGAAAAAGGAATCGTATCAGGGTAGGACCCGCCGACATAAGAACAGTTGTTCATTATTCGGTCAAATAAACCGAGCTGCCTGAGCTCACCTTGTTCAGTAATCTCCCAATGCAGAGAAATCTCTGCTTTATGATCTATTCGTTTTTCTATAAAAAATTCTTTTCCGAAGTTCGTTAGCGACTCAAAAGCTGTCTCAAGTTCCTCTGTTGTACTTACTTCAAACATTCCGCGGTATGATATTCCGCCAGTTCCCTTGTCTCCTTTGAGTAATATCGAAGTTTCAGAAAGTAAAAGATTTTTTGCTTTCTGAAACAATTGATCTTTATCTTTGTGAAAAAACCACGGCGGTGTGGCGAGAGAAAGGGCTTTACAGATTTTTTTAAAAAAAATTTTGCGGGAAAGCGGAATTGAAACATCAAAATTGCAATAGGCCGGGATTCCGAGCGACTGACACAATGCCCTCTCAGTTTCTTCAATGTAGTAAAACTCAAGCCTTGAATGCGTATCATTTGCTAAAGCTCTGATTGTTTTTCGCACAGCTTTTTTTCGGACAACCAGCTCGGAAAGTGTATATTGAGGATCAAAAGGGCCAGCCGTAATCAGATGAGGAATGGTAAAGCCCAGACTTTTCCAATATTCTATATAGTCAGGCTGATATGGTCTGGTGGTAACAACAATATGGCCTTTGTCTAACTGACAAAGGCCGCCGCGCTGGTCATAGTTTTGCTCCGCCTCCGCACCATGAAGAAGAGGATTGCTCTGAGTATCAAAAATTATTCTTTTCATCTTTTCATCGCATTGCTGGCAATCTGTGAGAAGCATCAGTCTTTTTAGTTGTCTGAAAATTTGGTTATTCAGGTTTTGCTATGCTCTCATAAATTTCATCTGCCATCTCCAAAACTCCAATAGGAGGATCATATCCGATAATTTCAGCAGTTTTCAGATTGATGGCGATTCTCGGGGGATCTTCAAATATCTGATTCAGTTCCCGTGGCTTTGCACCGTTAAGTATCTTGGCAAATGTCTCTGCATAAAATTGTCCGACATACTTATAATCTGCCATTGAAACGCTCAGCAGAAACCCAAGCTTAACATGACTTGATCCCATGTCAGAATATGTCGGAATACGATGCGAATTTGCGATTTCCACTAATTTGGGAATATTTTTCGAATATATGCCTCCTTGAGAAGTGATGTAAATGGCATCGGCTTTTTTTCCCAGTTCGAGAAAGCATTTTCTCATGCTTTCCCCTGCGACTTTTTGAGTGACGCCATCACTTAATGTATGGCAATGTACAATTTCAAACCCGCGTTCTTTTGCAACTTTCTCCACCTTGTCTATTGAAGCGTAACTTCTGCCAGTAAGGGAATCTTCATAAGGTACGCCCAGTTTTTTAAAACCGATAATATCGTGGAAAGTCCGAACCTCCCGCTCAGTACGAAACGGATCAACTCGTGCGTGTATGTGGTCGTATCCGGAATCTTCAACGCTTTTAATAATACCGGCTGAAAGAGGATTGGAAGTTACCATCACCATTGTCGGCGTATGATGTTTGTTGTTGGCCAGATCCTGCCCTGCCCAGGTGCTGTACGACATCATAAGGTCAATATCTTTTTTCTGATTCAGGCGGTCAATTATCTCGGCAGCTGTTTTTTTTTTGATATTTTCATCCCATTTTGCGGTATAGTGGGCATCTTTAACAAACTGGAGATATTTGCTTTTCGACTTGCTTGAAAGCCAGTTCCAGAGTTCCTCGGTCTGCTCCCCTTTCTGGGGGGGAAGCTTTGCGGCCTCAATCCAGCCCAGATTCATCAGAGCCTTTATTGTGGCAGTAAAGTTTTTTTGATATGTGATATATTCTCCGCCTTCATAATATCCGATTCGCCATTTTTTTCCGTTGTCTGTTTTCGGTGCGGTGCTGAAGTTTCCCTTGTCTGCGGCGAACAGAGCTGCCTGAGTCAGAAAAAAGCACACAAACAAAAAAATAACTATTTTTCCTATTGTTTTCATAAAAAAAGCGTCCTTCCTTATCTGATAATTAATTTAATAAGTTGTCTTCCATTGCTAAAGCCAAAAAGGTTCCTTGTGAACAACATATACATTCCACAGGTTCCGGGTAGGGTATAACTCTATCCGTTGCGCTCCCATATCAAGAAATAAATCAGTGCATGCCCCCATTCTGAAGGTATTAAGATCATCTCCATGGTCTTTTCGTGCATCAAGGAAGTCAACAATGATACCCTTTGTCGAAAGCTCCCATGCTTTTTTTATTAATACTTCCGGCATTGGTACGCTTGCGGTTATCGCTATCAGAAATACCCAGTCATATTTTTCAGTTATATCTGTCAGATTGGCACAGTCAAAACTCAGATCAGGGTAGAACCTGATCGCTTCTTCCACAGATTGGGCTACAAGGTCAATTCCCCTGTAAACACAGGGCGGCATAAAAGGGACAAGAGCCCCGACACCGCATCCTACGTCAAGTACGGAATCATCAGGTCTGATGATCTGATGGAGAATTTTGGAAGAGTGGGCAAGTCTTGCAGAATGCGCCGTATCACTGGAATAGAAAAGCCCTTTGGAACCCGGACCATAAGTTTCCATACGTTTGCCATATGCAGATTTCACTTCATCCCATGTATGAATCGCCTTGCCGTCAATAATGACTTGTTTATTTTCTCTTATCTCCATAAATTAAGCTCCGTTTTGTCAAAAAGATATAAAATAGTTACCACTCCAAATCAAATTCCAGATTATAAGCTTCAATGTTTTCATATTGATGAGCAGTATGTGGCTTCAGGCTTTCTTTTATCATATTTTTATATTCTATCAATTTTTCCAAAGAAATGTTTTCTGTATAAAAGGGAGCACTTGTCATCCTTTTATCAAACCAATATTCATTATTGATAAATCCGCTTCTCTTAGCTCTCCCGTGTAACGGAGTTCCCGGATAGAGTTTAAGCAGAAAAAGTCCGACTTGATCAGGTTTTATCTGTCCCAACAACTTTATTGTTTCATTGATGGAATCCTCGTTTTCTCCAGGATGCCCTATTGATATTGTCAACCTCAGATATAGGCCTGTCTTCTTTGTCAGTTCTGCGGCAGAAATATAATCTTCAATTGTCAGGTTTTTTCTTATATTATTCAGTATTCGTTGAGAACCTGATTCCATCCCGTAGGAAATCGTAAAACACCCGGCTGCCTTCATTTTTAATAACAAATCTTCATCCAAACTTTCGGCCCGACAGGAACACCACCAGATAATATCAAGTCTGCTTTTGATAATTAAATCACAGATTGCATGAACATGACGTTTTGAATGTGTAAAATTATCATCATAAAAATCAAACATTCTGACATTTAATTTTCTGTTCAGCTCAAGAATCTGATTAAAAACATATTCAGGCGTATAATAAATCTGTTTTTTAAAATACAGGCCGCTGGAGCAGAACAGACAGTTATTGTTACACCCTCGCGAAGCTAATATGGGAGCAATAGATTTCTGATTTCCGGTTTTGCTAAAACGGAAGGTCAGCGGTTCGCATTTCGGAAAAGATGCCAAATGTTCCTGAGTGTATGCAGGGGGGGGGAAGTCTGACAGGTTCTCAATATTCTTTCGCGGCGGATTTTTAATGATGCTTCCATTTTCTCTGAATGTAAGTCCTCTGATTTTGCTGAGATCAGTATCTCTGCCCTTCTCAAGAGCAATTAAAAGTTCAAGAAAAGTTAATTCACCTTCTTTTCTTATGATATAATCCACAGCATCTATTTCTTCAAGTATCTGTTTGTCAAGAAATGTGGCATGGGGCCCGCCTAAGACGACTGTGGAATGCGTGTTCATTTTTTTACAAACTTCAGCTAATTTGAACACACTGAATCTTTGCCTTGTATAACAGGATATGCCGACAACTTGAAAATCTGTTTTGCTTAACACATCAGAAACATCCTGCCAGCTTTTCTTAAAGAAGAGATTTAAAACATCGCAGTCATATCCTTTCTGTTTAATGAATTCATTAAGATATAGTATTCCCAAGGGGATAGTATGGGCATCTACTTTATTTTCCTCAATATTCGGAGGATTTAATAATAAAATTTTCATTTTTGACAAAAAAATCTCTCTTTAATATTATATTTTGTAACCTCTTTAATTTATTTTGATAAAATACAATTAACAGACAGTGTAATTTTTAAAATACTGCCTGAAGTTTTCAGAATTGTCAAGGACAAAAATGAGAAAGAAGTCAGATAAGCAGTTAATTTTTTTCCTTTTCTTATCCGGCTTCCTTGTAATTCTTACAAATTTTTCTGTCCCCCCTGCTCAGAAACATAAACAGCATTGTGGCAAACAGATAGGCAACTCCGAACCGGATAAGACCTTTATGGAATTCTGTTTCAGCAATTAACCAGCCAAACACCATGGGAGCAATTACCTGGCCGGTCTTCTCCGCTATTGTAAAGATGCCTATTGCCCTTCCCGTCCCCAGTTCCCGAGTGACTCCGAGCTTCAGGGCATAAACCCTGGAAACATTAGCGCTGCCTGAAAGCCCCAGGAGAAAAACGGTTAGTGCTGTGGCAGGAAGTCCTCCGAAAAAATAAAAATTGATAAATCCCAAGCTTCCCAGAATACCAGTTAAAACAATATATACCTTTTTATTTTCTGATGCGTCAACATACTTACTGAAAAACGGCCCGACATAGATGAGGCAGAGACCGTATATCATATAAATTCGTCCGATATCTGACTGTGACGTGCCGATTCGGTTCAGATAAATCGGATAGAAATAATTTATAAAACCGACCATTGCTATGGATGCGGGAATACTGCTGAAAACGATCAGACTGAAGATTCTTCTGTCAGAGAGGAAATGAAACAGCTGTCTGATCTTCAGAGGCGGTGCGAGGTCTTCAACAATCCGATATGGTTTTCGGAAAGCCTTTCTCATAAATATAATGGTATAACCCATTGCGATCAGAATAATAACTGAACCAAAAGCGAATACAAAGGAATACCCGATTCTTTCAGCCAGGATAGCCCCTGCCGAGCAGCCACAGATACTCCCGGCAAAAGCGCCGGCAAACATCTGGGCAAAGCCCCGGGACCGGTTTTTCTCATCCGTATATGAGACAACAAAATTCTGACAAGCTACAAGCGAAAAACCATATCCCAGCCCGGCAATCCCTCTGGAAAGAATAAACTCGGTCGCATCTGTCGCCAGCCATGACCAGACATATCCCCCACTGACCAGTAAAAGTCCGCTGAGAAACGGCTCGTGCCACCCCCGACGGTCCGTCCAGGATCCTGCAATAATAACGGAAACCCCGCTAAAAAATATTTCCACAGAAATCGGAAGCCCCATTACGATATCTTTGGAAAGGCCAAAAATCGGCTCATAAAGTTTTTCCATATGAAGCGGCAGGAACGATGTGGAAACATCCATCCCAAAAAAAAGAAGGAATGCTGCCGGTCGTATGACTCCGTATCGAAGCATCATACGCCCTTTAATCCCGGCAAACTCTCTTTGGAGAAACTGAAAAAAAATAATCAGCAGTTCCACAAAGAAAAGTGTGGAAATAATAAGAACGGTTGCCGAATCCAGAGCAGTTTTCTTTAATTTGGCAAACAATACTTTTTTTGAGATATTAGCGGAAATGTATCCCTCGGTTCTCCCATCTTTCTGAAGTCTGAATATAAGGTGATATTCCGGGTCTGTTTTTCTGATAATATCGGTATAAAGGATACCATCTCCGGCTGATTTCTGAAAATCTCTTACACTCTTTTTGGTTGCCATATAGAGCGGATGTCCCTCATTGTCAGTAATAGTAATGTGCTCCAGTTCCGGAGCCGCCGAGATGATTTCACCCATCAGAACATCTGCTTTAACGAGTTTGCTGATACGAATGCCTTTATTCAGAAGGTATTCAATATCCTCTTTCAGCAAGGTTACCATTGCCACTGCTTTTTCCGTACTGATTTTCAGATAATGGTTTTTAAATTCATTCGTGTTCAGGCCGGTAAAAATAATTTGAGAGAAGCCGATAACAAAAAATATTACAAGATAAATTTTTAATTTTGGGAATTTTTGAACATCAGGTCTGTCCGGGATCACAATATTGAGAAGTATTATCAGAAGTACAAAACCGCTTAAAAGTATTATTGCAATCACTTTGACATTGTTAATAATTACAGACCGAAAAAGGTCTTTCATCTGTTTTTCATCAAAAGTGATGATAATGCCTGCAACCTGTTTTTTCTCCAACCAGTCATAAACAGGCAGTATTATAAAATAAGTATCTTTGCATCTGACATAACAGGGTTCAGGAGAATTTTTTTTCTCGTTTGCAGCATCTTCAAGCTTCATCTGAACCTGTGAGGGCAGCCTTGTTCTTTTAAGTTTTTCTTCGGTACTGTAAAAAATTATTCCGTCCGACAGGGAAACAGAAACAGCAATCTCAGCTTCAGATATGGAATCTGCCATAATTCTGGCACTGGTGTTTTCTGTATTAATTTTTCTTACAAGATTCGATTTTGTTTCCTGCAGTAATTTGTCCATTCCAATGAATTTTCTGATATTCTTGCCGAAACGGAGAGCGGTTTGGATGTTTCTTTGTAAATCTTTTCCAATAACGCCATATTTGGAAGCCACGGATTCTATGTACAGTTTTTTTAAAGACGATAAACTGAGCAAGGCATTGAATCCAAGGGCAAAAACAAGCAGCACAAGCGCACTTATGATGAGCTTCAGTTTCATTTTTGAGAGTGTCAGGTGTTAGGTGTCAGGTGTTAAGTGTATGTTTGAAACATCCCGTAGGAACGGCATATTCATTGAATAGCAGTGATGCGAAGCATGGAAAAAAAGAGATGAACATCTGCTGAATCCTTCATCCCTCATCAAACATAAATGTCCCTTCGCATAATAAGACAGGTTTTCCATACAGCAGCCAGTCGTTCACACATTCTCTCACATAAATTTTGGCATCAGGATTATGACATCGGGAGCGATAAGGCCATACGGTAATCTGATCGCTGGTGAGCATGTTCAGACGCCGGGCAACAAACGACGCTGCCACTGCCCCAGTCCCGCATGCCAGGGTTTCGTGATTAATGCCCCGCTCAAAGCATCGGTATTCCAGAATTCCCGAGTCGTCAATAATATTGACAAAATCAATATTAAGTCCGGCCGGAAAGTGCTGTGCGTATTCTTTCTTAAAATATGTGCCGATATAATGAACGAGCTGGGAACCTGTGTCTGTCCCGTTTTTTGAGGGTCGTCTCATCGTTGGTTTTTCGCAGGAGACAGGAAGGAACATTTTATTTAGCAGTTTCTCGGCGGAAAATCCGTTATTTGTAAAAATGACAAAATGGGGTTCCCCGGTAAAAACAAGATACCCGGAAAGCGTTAATGATGATGTCCCGTTTATAAAACCGAACCCGTTATTTCGCCGGAAATTCACCTTAATGCTGTTTATTTTATCAATCTCTCTGTCATAAGGGGTTGTCACTGACGGTTTTGCCATGTCCGGGGATATTCGCCGGGGATGTCCCATATTTGCCCAGTTTGTCTTTTTTTTCAAATTTGTGCCGATGGTAATGACTTTGGGACAGGAGGTAGGAATTTCTGTAATGATCTTGGCTGATTCCACATTGTATTGCCGGTACAGGTAATTCGCAATACACATCAGCCCGTTGCCGCAGCTGAAAGCCTCCTCTCCTCCGGGTTCGAACATTCGGAAAATATAATCCGCATCTGCCAGGTCAGGAACTCTGTCCCAGTAATGGCAGACACTGTTGATCTCTTTCAGGGTCTCCGGCCTGAAAGGTTGTACCACAAGCATGTTGTCCGAGCCGATACCATAACACATATCGGTCGCACAATAAGCAAACCCCGGTTTTTCGGATTCCGCAAGTATCGGCTCCCGGACTTCGTCAACAATTACGAAATTGTTACCATGCAAGGTATATTTGATAAAAGGTATTTTTTTCATGATGATATTAACGGTTCTTTCTTATCAGAGTCACGAACATCATAAGTTCTGATCCTTAAAATCGGCGTTATCAGGCATGTATTGACAGGGGATCAGCCAAAAAAGGACGCTGGCAAGATGTTTTCAGCATATGGGAAATTTTCTGACTGAAGGGCAAAGAAGTGCCATCTGTCGGCGTTTAAATGCCTGAAATTTTCAGGATTGTCAAGAACAAAGCCTGCCCTCGTCCGGTTCGGATTGGCGAATTCCAAGTATTCCTGCCGGATTTGTCAATCCGGCAGGAGCATCTGAATTTTCTGATTTGTCAGTTCGGATTCATCTTGTTCTGATGTTTGCTAATATCTCGCAGAATATAACTGATCTCAGCTAGTCCGATTTTACCATCTCCGTCAGCGTTCGCATCTGAATAAATTCCAATGGCCTGCAAACCACTGATTGCTTTCAGTGCGAGAATGGCATCATCCAGGCGAATATGACCATCTCCGTTCATATCTCCTTTTGTGAGTGTCGCGATCTGAAAATTCCTTTCCCTTACTGTCGTGCCCGACTCTGCCATGACAGACTGAGCTTTGGCGCATTCCGTGACACTTGCTGATTCGGCCCACCATTCATCTGCATAATCAGTTTTTGAAATCAGCGTGTGTAAATAATATATTCCTCCGGGCAATCCTCCAATTACATAAGTTCCGTCAGAAGTATCCACGGAAGCTGATGCGATCTTTTTCCAATCTCCGCAGGGATTGCCGGAGATGACTGCTACGGAAGTCCCCTCTTCTGTGAACGGTGTCACACCGTCGCTCTGATATACTGTTCCTGAAATCGTTGCCTCAGGAGCCAGCTGAAAGGCTTTGTCAATGGCGGAATCTCCGGGAGCCACTGTTACAGGCCGGGCAAGATTGCAATCAGACATGCTTGCGGATTCAGCCCACCATTCATCCACATAATTTATTGCTGAAACCGAGGCCCGCAGATAATACGTTCCCGGGGTCAACTGAGTAATGCTGTATGTTCCGTCAGAAGCATCCGCGGAAACCGATCTGTCAACATTCCAATCTCCGCAGGGATCACCGGAAATAACCTGTATGGAAATGCCTGCTTGTGTGAGCCGCGTCACCCCGTCATTCTGACAGACTGTCCCGGAAATCGTTGCCTCATACGCCAACTGAAAGTCTTTGTTGATAACAGACACTCCGGCAGCCTCAACCGTGACAGATCCCGCATGACTGCAAAGCATCACACTTTCTTTTTCAGCCCACCATTCATCCACATAATCGGGACCCATAACCGAGGTGAGCAAAAAATACGTTCCCGGAGGCAGTCCCACAACAGTATAGGTTCCGTCAGAAGAATTCGTGTATGTGTATCTGATTGTTTTCCAATCTCCGCAGGGATCACCGGAAACAACATCTGTATAAACACTGGCTCCTGTAAACGGAGTCACACCGTCATTTTGATAAATTGTGCCGGAAATTGCGGCTCCGGGGTCTAACTGAAAATTTCTGCCAGTCACGGCTTCTCCGGCCTGAACTGTCAAGTTTTCGGCATTGTCGCAGTCTGTCACGCTTGCGGATTCAGCCCACCATTCATTCACATAATTGAGTTCTGAAATCGAAGTGAGCAAATAATACGTTCCCGGAGGCAGTCCCACAACGGTATAGGTTCCATCCGAGGAATTTGTCTGAGTCCATCCAGCGCTCTTTCGGCCGCAGGCTTCGTCGGAAATCACATCTATATAAATGCTGTCCCCTGTGAATGGCGTAACACCGTCACTTTGATATATTGTGCCGGAAATCATTGCTCCGGCATCCAACTGAAAATTTTTGTCACTGACAGATGCTCCGTCACCTAATGTGACAGACTGAGCAAGGTTGCAATCTGTGACACTTTCTGATGAAGCCCACCATTCATTTGCATAATTAATTTTTTCCGGAATCGAAGTCCGTAAATGATACGTTCCCGGAGGCAGATTTTCAATCCTGTAAGTTCCGTCTGAAGAATTCGTATAAGCTGATCCGATGGTGTCCAAGTCACCGCAGGGAACATCTCCGGGAATCGCCTCTATATAAATGACATTCTCTGTGAACGGGGTAATACCGTCACTTTGATACACCGTGCCGGAGATTGAACCGTTATTTTGCGCACATAATGGCATGGGAAACAAAATCAGAGCTGCCAGAAAAACAACCTGTGCGGATACAATTTTGGATTTAATCTTGTTCATTGTAATTTTTTCTCCTTTTTACAGATTTTTTCGGTATTTTTCACAGGAATCCGAAAGCGGTTTGTACTTTTGGGGAAAGGCTTTGATATCATTCCCCCAGGTTTTGAGAACCTGATTTCATGCAACATTCCGGCTTTTATCTTATCTGTGGGAAAGCCTGTCATAAGAACGGGTATAAAAAATTAAAATTTTTTTTACCTGACTCTGTTCCATCTGTAAACTTAAATTGACAATGTCTGATTTTTTAACAGTACATCGTCTGTGTCTTCAAATTTCACAGATTACGATATATTAAGTAGTTATATAAAATTTTATTGATTCTTTCTTGAAAAATATGTAAGAAAAAAAATTTTGTCGTGTATTCATTTTGAAACAAGCATGATTAACTTTTATTATATTTTTATGAAAGGAGGTGCCCGGAACTCAGATAATTAAGGAGGCAGAATATAATTTCTGACAGCTTGTTTTGTTTTTTTACCGTGAAAATGCATTCTGAAAAGCCGGGTTTTTGTCTGTTTTCACTGTATATTTTCATGTCCGGGGGTGAAAAACCCGGCTTTTTCATGAGCGTTTAATTTAACCGTATGGTAAAAGGGGGAGATCAAACTTATGGGGAACACATTGAAAAACAACCGGATAATTGTCGGAGTGCTGCTTTTTGCCTTTATTTCTGTGTTTACATCCGCTTCATTCGCAGAAACGGAGATAACCCGCGATGTTCAACTGATTAAGTCCCGGCTGAACTATGACCGGCAGGCAAAAGTCAGTTATGTGAATGTCTCGTTAAAAAATATTTCTGAAAATCATATTCTGAAAGCACCGATCCGGGTGCTGATTGAAAGCATCAGTTCCAATGATGTGACCGTGGAAAATGCGGACGGAACAAACAATGGAAAACCGTATTTTGAATATTCTCTTTCAGATGATTTGCTACCCGGCCAGATGACCGGCAGTAAAAAATGGAAATTCTCAAACCAGAGAAAAAAAAGATTCCACTATACCTTCAGCGTGCAGGGGGAAGAGGTTCAGACATACGATTCTGACACAGACGGCACGCCGGACAGTGAGGATGCATGTCCGGGAGATCCGAACAAAACAGCACCTGGTGACTGCGGTTGCGGTGTGGCAGATACGGACACGGATAAAGACGGCTCGGCCGACTGCCATGACGACTGTCCCAATGATGCGAATAAAACAGCCCCGGGAACTTGCGGGTGCGGTGTGGCAGACACCGATTCTGACAATGATGGCGTACCCAATTGCAATGACAATTGTCCCAATGATCCGGGCAAAACAGATCCGGGTGTCTGCGGCTGCGGTGTGGCAGATACCGATTCTGACCGTGACGGCACACTCAATTGCAAAGATGGCTGCCCCAATGATCGCAACAAGACTGCCCCCGGGCAATGCGGCTGTGGTAAAGCAGATGCTGATTCTGACGGCGACGGCACACTCAACTGCAAGGACGGATGTCCCAGTGATCCAGGCAAAACTTCACCGGGAACATGCGGCTGCGGTGTGGCAGATTCCAGTTCTGACCGTGACAGTGACGGTACAATTGACTGTCTTGACGGCTGTCCTGATGATCCGGATAAAACATCTCCCGGGGGCTGCGGGTGCGGTAATCCTGACACCAATTCCGACGGTGACAGCAAACCCGACTGCACAGACGGCTGTCCCAATGATCCCAACAAAACAGCTCCGGGCACTTGCGGGTGTGGCAATCCTGACACAGACACGGATGCCGACGGTGTGGCGGATTGTAAAGATGCCTGTTCTGATACACCTTCCGGTGTGTCTGTTGACGCTGAGGGATGTGCCCTCATTAGCATAACCGGCCATGTACGAAGCGCAGGACTGAGGATAAGTTCTGCACAGGTTAAAATCGGCTCAGATTCGGTCCCCACTGATGGGAATGGAAATTTTTCGAATCAGGTCAGCGAGAAAGATATTCTTAACGGGTCCGGGGGAGATGTTCTTCCCATTGAGGTGACAGCGGACGGTTATGCCACAGGCTATTCAAAGGTGGCCTGTTTTTCCCAAAAAGCTGCTTATCATGTTGAAATCACAATGATTCCGGTATCACAGGAAATTACAGATAAGGATGATGTCACCAGCGGTGTTGATATTAAAAAAGACGGGGAAAAAATCGGAGAACTGAAAATACCTGCTTCAGCTTTGCCCGCAGGCGTGACACAGGTTACAGGAAATGTTTCCTATATTGATCCCACAACTTCCGACCTTGATGCTTTCCCGGGAAATGATTTTCTGGCTGTCAGGGAATCCGGAACCACAGCTACATTGGAGAGCATCGGGCTGATGGAGTTTGATCTTAAAGATCAGAATGGAAATCCCGTCACCACACTGAGCGGTAATGCCACCGTCTGCATGAAAGTCCCGGACGGGCTGAACGTATCCGAGGGAGAAACAATTCCGCTGTGGTGGTATAATCCCGATGACGGGCTCTGGCATGAAGAGGGTCAGGGAACAGTGGAAAAACGTGATGGTGACGGCTTGTGGATGTGCGGCAGTGTAAATCATTTCACCTGGTGGAACTATGACCGGCCCATTGAAATGCACGCGTGCTTCAAATTCACTTTTGTCAACGAGTCGGACAACAGCCCGGTCAACCTGAACTGGTTTGCGGAAGGGGTTGATTTTTCCGGGGGCGCGCCTGAACGGCCATGTAACTGTGACGGAGATGATCCGAGTCCCTGTCCTGACAAGCAGATATCTTCACTCACAGTGATGAAAGGCGGTAAGATAAGAGTTCGCACCACCATCAGCGGAACCCGTTATTATCTGAAAGATGACGGGGACGGAACCTTCAGTCTTGTCACAAATACAGACAATGGAACTGTGTTTGACGCGCCGAATATTCAGGGCAGTTGTTATTTTAATGAAGGGGTTGAGAATTGTGTGCCGCTGGACGGTGATGACGGTATCCTGCCGTTAGGCGGAATCAATTATGCGCCCGATGTCCTGTCCCTGACTGTGCCGGAAAAACTTGATCCCGGAGAGACTGTGGCAATCACAGCCCAGGTTGCTGATACGGAGGGAGACAATGTTTCTGTAAGCTGGTCGGCAATATGCGGGACAATCTCTGATCAGAATCCTGCCGGGGAAGCATCTGTGACGCCTCCTCTGACTGCGACGGCCAATTTTACGGCCCCGCCTAAGGGAGCGATTTGCAAGATCACCTTAACAGCACAGGAAAACAGAGCAGAAGGAAACATCTCAGAAGCGTCTGCCTGGGTATGGGTGGGGGATACGCCGACCGGAACGATTGAGGGAACCCTCTATGGCCCTGACGGCCAGCCGGCAGCGGGTATTCAGATACAGTTGCAGGAAGGGGATGGCGGTGATGGAGAATACAGCAGAACCGTTACCACCGACTCTGATGGAAATTATGTATTTGACGATGTGCCCTGCTGTCGCATAGAAAATGATGAATACGGTTTTTATTGTCAAGGTTTCTACGGAAGCTTTTCTGTTGATATGGATATCAATGGAACCACATGGCATAAAGAGCAGGATACCAGTTTCAGTTGTTGTGGTGAATTTTGTTGGGATGATGGCGGTGCTGAATACAATAGCAATTGTACTCAGCATATTTACTGGCCCACGCTTTGGGCTACTGTGCAGGGAACAGCTCATGACGAATTTGGAAATCCGGTTGAGGCTGGCACGGAAATTCAATTTGAAAACTGGGACTACGCTGGTTATTATGAGCATATTATGAATGCCAGCATCCCCTCGGCCGATGGTGTCTATGGTCCGGTATCCATACCCGTCGGGAATGAAGTGAACATATTCTATGAGTTGAATGAAACAAAAGGAAAAGCGTATGTCACTGCCTTATATAACGGCCAGGAGATTTCTTCTGACTTTGGCCCCAAGTCTCCGGGTATCGTTGAGGGGTATGTGTATAATGATAACGGAAATCCTGTGAGCGGAGTCCAGGTTCGATCTGTCTTCAATACAACGACTAATGGGTCAGGATACTATAGGATCACCAATGTGCCAATGGGACCTATTTATGGAGTGAATACTTCTTCATATGGATCTAATTCAGCTCTTATTACTGTCGGAGGAGAGACGTTGACTATAGATATTAACGGACCTGACTGTGTTGTTACAGGCACGCTTTACGACTGGGACGGACAAGTCAAGCCAAATGTGGAAATACAACTGAGTGTTAACAGAAATCCTTTCACTGCAACCACCAACGCAAACGGGCAGTTTATATTCAATAATGTGACAACAGGACGGGGTTACTTCTCGCTTGGAAATGATGAAGATCTTTACAACGATGCTTTCACCATTACCCAAAGCAACAGCACCGTCACTGTTGATCCGCAGATAACTCCGCCTGATCCGGAAGATTGTGGTTATGACTGTGTGAAATAGTCAGAACGGGGTTGGTTCCCAAGCTTCCGGACCGGGAATGCCTCTTTATTTAACGCTCCGGTTTTGTGGTGTCTGTATGCGGAGCCGGCGCTTCCGACCGCATCCCTTCTTCAAACCCTGAGACTGAATAAACCTGTCATTCCTGCGAAAGCAGGAATGACATAAAAAAACTTGAACATCGAGAAATCAGGAACGCCAACAAATGAAGAAAGTTCTCATTGACGCCTCATCTGCCATAATCTTATTCAAATCCGGCTTGTTTGACAAGCTGACACAGACATATTATATCGTGATGGCAAAGGCGGTTTGTGGTGAACTGACTCAGGAGGGCTATCCGGGTGCGGAGGTGTTTCGGGAGTATTGCTCAGACAAGGATCGGGTGCTTCAGCTACCGAATCACGGGGAAGCTGACATATCTCAGCTTGGCAGGGGCGAGAAAAATACCATACGTCATTACATCAGGGGAAACGGAGAGTTCATTGTCATTGATGACGGAAAGGGGGCCGCGTATTGCAGGGATAACCGCATTCCATACATCAATGCGCTGTTATTTCCACGCATCTTATATGTGTCCGGCGACATGGCTGAGACAGACTATCATCACAAAACAGAAATGATTCTCCGTGTCGGAAGATATTCTCAAAAAATCATTGACTACGCGGCCAGGTGTTCAAAAGACAAACTTGAGTTTTTTCTGCCATGACCAGGAAGATGAAACCTGAAATAAACAAAGGAACCGACTGCCAAAAGCAGTGCGCCCGCAGGCTGCTTTTTACAGCCCGATTGCAATGCTTTGTCATGCCAGCATATTGTTCGAATCTGACGGCGCTTCTTTTCTGTCAGATTCAGTATAATCTCTTACAACCTGTGCCACGCGGATTCTGTAAGAATGAAACAGAGACGCTTTCCCTTTTTTCTGACCGGTCCGATGTTCCAGAATGTTACGCCATTTTTCTATGGCTGCCTCATCACGCCAAAATGAAAGACTGAGAATTTTACCTTTCTCACTGAGACTTTGAAACCTTTCAATGGATATGAATCCGTCTCTGTTCTCTAAAAATTTACGCAATTCCGCCGCGATATTCAGATATTCCTCTTTTCCTTTGATCATCGGCCGGACTTCAAAAATAACAGCAAACATATGTTCTCCTTGCTCAGTTACCCGATCAGAAGTTTTTTTATACATTTTTTTTCTGTGAACGGCGGAGAAACCCGGGTTTTTTCCTCACGGGCGGCAGGTCATTCTGAGGAAAAAGCCGGGTTTCCTCCCCGGGCAGAAATCAGAAACTTATGGTTAGGTATTTATGCCCTCATCTAATCTGATGGCCTTCGGTTAAAGTTTGAACGCTCCCTTAAAATAAGTTTTCTTGACACTTTTCGCCTTGTCCTTTGCCCATGATTCCAACCCCATCTTCCTGATCAGACACAGGTTGAACACTTTGGTATTGTGCGGAACAGCCGATGCCTTATCCGCATACGGATGAAGATGATCACAGGGAAAGTCCGCACACTCATTACAAAAATTGATTCCTTTTTTCTCGGTACACTGGTAAACATTACATGGCTCGGTCATACCTAAGAAAGCGATTTTTCCGCCCTCATTCCGGCACCCGTCGCATGATGCCTGCTCCGGAGGGATTCCCTGTTTCCGGGAGATGGCGGCTCGCAGCTCGTCATCCCCCTTTGCCAGATACATTGGACAGTTAAAACAATCCAGGCCGCAAGGTGCTGTCATTTTTAAATAATCCATTTTTTCTCCTTAGTTTTCGGGCATGATGCAATGCCCGCGGCAATATATTTTATTCTTTCACGGACTTCTCATATACAATCTGTAAAGCCCCCCTGTTCTAAATTTATCAACTTTTCTTTTATGGCAAGTCCGTGGGCAAACCCGGTGAGGTTTCCGTTTGCCCCTATCACCCTGTGACACGGTATGATCAGCGGGACAGGGTTCTTACTGTTCGCCATGCCCACAGCTCTTGCTGCGTTTTCATTTCCTATGGCTTTGGCGATATCTTTATAAGTGCGAAGTTCGCCATAAGGGATTTCAGACAATGCACGCCAGACTCTCTTTTGAAAATCTGTGCCCTGCGGATTGACTGTCACATTGAATTTTAATCGCTTCCCGCTGAAATACGCTCGGATCTGCGTTATGGAATCCGCAAAAAAATCATGGTTAAGCATCCACGCCTTTGATATCTCAAAACGTCTCTTACCTTCCGGTGTGTTTAAATGGAGATGAGAAAGCCCTTTCTCATTACCAGCCAGAATGACCTCGCAAAACAGGGTGTCAAATCTTGTATAATACATCATGCGATAACCTCTTTATCATAAATTCCAAAGACATAAAGTTGCATAAGCTCTGTATGGCCGCCAATGTTCAGCCATCTTTCTTATGTCTTTTTCTGATGGCGTGCTGCCGTCTTTTGCAAGCGCTCTGGCAACGCCCAAATCGCTGGCAGGAAAGCTGTCAGGCATTCCCAGTCCTCTCATTGCGACATAATTGACTGTCCAATCACCGATACCTTTCAGCGCTGAAAAATCTTTATGAAACTGATCAAAGGACTGATTGGCCGTCAGCCTTACCTCCTTATCCAGAATCGCATGTGCGGCAGCTTTTATCGTGGCTTGTCTGATTTTGCTCACCCCAAATCCGTCAAGCTCCGAATTCAATAGTTCTGACGGATTGGGAAAGAAATAATCCAAACCATGAGGAAAGCTTTTATCGCTTTTTATCGCAGCTTTTTTAACGAGTCTTGCCGCCAAAGTTGTAGCAGCCTTTACGGAAATCTGCTGCCCCAGAATTGCCCTCACAAGAAACTCGAACGGATCAAAGGCAACTGGCAATCGCGGCACATGGCCGTTCTTCATTCCCTTTGACAAAAGTTCGTGTTTTGCAAATTTTTCGTTTATAAGCCTGAAGTCGGTATCAAGGTCAAAAACCTTACGGACTCTGTTATAGATATCCATGTAGCATTTTATATCATCACAGCCAATTCTCAGTTCCAAGGCAGATTGTTCAGGGCTGTCTGTCACGGTAAAGAACCCTTTTGCATGGTCTGTTCTGAATGTTCTGCCATAACTGTTCTCCGTAAACACTTCGACACCTTCCATTGCCCTTTGTTTCATGAAGGAGAACGTCTGCCTGAAATCAAATGGCTTTTTATATCTCAGTAAAAGCGTCGTGTTGCCGGAGGCGCTCTTTTCATTAAATGATTCTTTTCTGACCATGGTGGGGGGTTTTCCAAAGACCGCTTTAAACACATCGTTAAATTGCCGAATCGAACCAAAACCCGATGCAAATGCGATATCTGTTACAGACTGATCTGAAAAGATGAGGAGTTTCTTGGCAAAAAGAGCTTTGTGATACTTTGCTATTTTAACAGGCGGCACGCCCAGATTATCAATAAAAAGCTTTCTCAGATATCTGTCTGAGACAAGAAGTTCTTTTGACAGCTCACGGATGGAATGATAATTCAGATAACCGTCACAGATCATTTTCAGCGCTGTGTTCACAACATATGTGCCATCCGGATTCCCGTTATAATACTCTGTGGAAATATCCGGCCTGCACCTGAAACAAGGTCTGAAACCCTGCTCAAGCGCCTCAAACATGGTGTTGAAATAGATGACATTCTCCTCTTTTGCAATGGGAGACGGGCACGACGGTCTGCAAAAAATACCTGTTGTTTTTACTCCGAAAAAAAAAGTTCCGTCAAAGTTTTTATCTTTCTTTATTCTGGCTATGCTGAACGCTTTATCCATATCAGTGTTATATTTCATCATTATTTGGGTAAAACCCGAAGAGAGTTCAATGGTCTGTTTCCTAATGTTTTTCTTACCTTCTTTAATTTATGAACTATATTCTTTAAAAAAACTTTGCAAGCGGTTTTCGGATATGGCATTATTTTTATGTTATTCAGAGATGACACAAAAAAATATATTCTGATTATAACGGATTTTGGGGAGGCCGGTCCGCACCCTGAGCTTGTCGAAGGGGGCCGTTTCGACAAGCTCAACGAGCAGGTCAGGGCGGGGCCGTTTCGACAAGCTCAACGAGCAGGTCCGGGCGGGGCCGTTTCGACAAGCTCAACGACCGGTCCGGGCGGGGGCCGTTTCGACAAGCTCAACGACCGGTCCGGGCGGGGCCGTTTCGACAAGCTCAACGACCGGTCCGGGCGGGGCCGGGCGGATCTGCGGGCGGTTTCCGTTTACCCGCCCCGGGCCTGTCCGATGAGACCTTTCGGAGCATCCGGAACATACGTCTTTTTTCCGTGTGTTCGGCGGTTTTCCCGGGGCCTCCCCAAAATCCGTTATAATCAGAATATATTGAATGATACATTGGTCAGAACTCTGACGATTTCTTTTCTATCTCAGTATCTTTTCCAAAATGACCTTTGTTATCATATATGTTGGCCGGATGCCTTCCTTGCCCATGCTCCCCGAGGCAAGGGTCTGGCCGCCCACAAGGGGATTATCAGACGCATAGTAGGCATATCGGACTTTCACATCACTTGAAATATGTCCTCTGAGAATCGCGGCACTGATCGCCCGCTGATAATGTCCGCCCTCCATTTCCAATCCTACCGCGTTCCAACTGGTTGCCTGAAATTTTTTAAGCACATCCCTGTTTTGAAGCGATGTGCCAAGAACCGTGACAATCACTCCGGTATAGACATCTATGGAACTGTCAAAATCTTCTTTTTTCAAATCATTTGTCACAATATAATTGTGCGGCGTTCCTTCAAAAACATGACCGGTGGCGAGCATGATATCTCCTTTTTTACCGGGGAGAATACCTGCTTTCCCCATGACAGATACAGATTCTATATTAAACTTTAAGAGACCCTCGCCTGTGTCAAAGGGACTCAGAAGTTCGTCCATGACCTCAAACGCCTGGGTTCCGAAGGCATAGTCCATGACCAGAAGCACCGGCTTTTCTGACTCTGTCTCCGGCATGTTCACACGGATTTCAGGGTGGAAAGCCACAGACCCGAGCAAAGCCATATCAATTAACTGGCAGTCAATATGGGCTCCGGATTCATCAGGGAGTTCATATAATCCGTGATTCCGGGCATACTTTCCGACGTCATCTGTTTTTCCGCGAATCATCTGAAAGAAATCGTAAATATCCTCGTAAGCTCCGTTCTGGTCGGATGTTTTCACAGCAGAATAGCCATATAATGTATTTATCACACTGTGCATGTTTGCGCTGATGATGTGGACCGGCCGTTCCTGTAATCCGAGACTGATAATTTTTTCTTTGATGGATGTGGCCCATGTTTCAGCATATTGGTGATGCCCGATCATATCCTGAAGAGACGGAGTAAAATAAATGAGGAGTTCATTATCCCTTGAAATCTTTTCGTCCGCGATACGATTTCCAAGTCTGTAAATGATTTGGAAAAGCCCCCTGTTACTTTTTGCGCTTTTCCTGCCTTTTTCAAGATATTCATACGTGGCTCTGGTTTCATGATAACTTCTTCCCAAAATGATACTCAGATTCCAAATGGCCCTGTCCAGATCACTGCCATTCAGCTCATCTCCTTTGAGTGCGTTTTCTTCAAGGTTTCTCCATTCTTTGGTGGTATTACCGGATTTACCGTACATCTGATTGTATATTTTTTCCGCTTCTATATTGAGAAACGTGATATGCGTCAGAATGTCATATATTTCACTCAGACCCCTTGTTATCACAAAACAGATCTCTTTCTCACTCACACGATAAGAGGTTCTTCTCCGCTTGAGAGGCATCACCTTCTCAAATGAAGTATCTTCAAAATCTTCCTGCGCCGTGAGGATAATTCTCGTGCATTCTTCAATCCCCCGGGGGAGTCTGTCTGTGACATATTCCAACCCCTTCAGTTCAATAATTCTCGGATCATTCATGCTCCCGTATATCTCGGGACTGAACATTTTTAATGCCTCGGCAAGCGTCTGGCCGGAGATGCCGGAAGGTTTGTAATAGCCTCTTAACGCGAACGCGTCTGCGATGATCTCAAAAGTTCTGATGGCATTTCTTGCTTTCTGGGCTTTGGTTAATTCCTGCATGGCAACACTCCTCATTATGTGTGCTTGTGATTACCAAACGAGATGAAATTTATGTTTTTTTAATCACTGCCTGTGTCATAAAAAAAGACTGATTGTAACGGATTTTGGGGATGCCCGGGGTTTTTTCCGCGGTATCGGGCAATATGACAGCGGACAGGAGGATGAAACGGATGTCCCGGCCCGGAATATCCGGTAAATCCTTAAATCCGATGTCATATTCGCGGGCCTCCCCCGAATCCGTTATAATCAGAAAACCCTGCTGATTGTAACGGATTTTGGGGATGCCCGGGGTTTTTTCCGCGGTATCGGGCAATATGACAGCGGACAGGAGGATGAGACGGATGTCCCGGCCCGGAATATCCGGTAAATCCTTAAATCCGATGTCATATTCGCGGGCCTCCCCCGAATCCGTTATAATCAGAAAAAAGACACAGGCAGTCCTTCACAATTAGTGATGAATGAGATTCAGTGTACTAATATGGAGAGGACAAAACAGAATTCATCCTCAGCTTTGCAGGACGAATGAAATATATTTTCCTTCATAACTCTCTGATGGCGGAATGCTTTTAAAACAGATATTCCCGCTCTGATCCAGAGAGACTATTTTCGCGGGACCTTTCAAGTTTCGATGTTCCTGTTTTTCTATTCGCCGTATGAGTTCTCTCTCTGCCATACGGCCGTCCTTTGGCTCTTCTTTGGAATGAAAAACGCCCACATCCTTGGCAAGAAGAATCAGATACTCCACATTTATTTGCTGATATTCCTGATTTATCGGTGTGTTATCATTCTGAGCGTTCTCAATGCGCTTTTTTAAATCTGCAATGATCTGTTTCCATGCTTTGACGGGATATTCTTCTCCGGATTGTTCCAGACGTGCAACTTTCTCTTCTATATCAATAAGCTCGCAACTCATGGCATAGACGGACTGCTTTTTCATTTTGCTCTGCCTGTTGTATCATTCATATTTGTAATGTTGTCTGAGAGAACCGGGGCTTCACTGCCATTAAGTTACTAAAGTATAATCGTTTTTTAATTCTACATATTTAATATCAGTATGTTATGGAACTTATTTTTGGAAAATTAGATGCAAGTTATTGAAATGAAATGGTTATACGTCCCACAGTTCCCTCCTGGGCAGCTTTACCGCCGTGAGGAAACTTATTTTCCGGGGAAACTGATGACGAAAAAGACCCGCGATCAGACCCGCTGTTGCAACGCACGACAGATGAGATCGGATCGAACCGATTTTCCGGAATCCGGATTTGCCAAGCAGCAGATATTGCTTGTAATATTTGAAATGCATTTCGATTTTCCATCGTCTCTTATAGCATTTGTGAATTCTCACCGCATTGTAGAAAGATTTGTTGCAGATAAGCACGTCACAGATGGTTTTTCCGTTACTCAGGCGGCGTCGGCGGAGTATGAGAACCACTTCGCCATAAACATGGTGATGTGCCTTAATCCGCTGATAAAAATGATCTTTTTCCAGATATTTCCACTGACGTTCCGCCACCTTTTCTATAATTTCCGACGGCGTCAGCAGTTCCTCCTCAAATTCGAATTTATGTCTGTTGTCAGCTTTGCTGACAATTCGGAATCCGGCGGCATCGGCGGCATTCATAACTTTCTGCACATGATACGCGCTGTCGAAAAGGAGTTCGACCTCTCCGAGGTCGCAGCCCCGGATGTCGCATGCTTTCTTCAGGCGCATAATCTCGTCCCGCACGATATCGTTTTTCGGGCGATGGTCAGGATGCTCCGCAGGCAGCCACAGAACAAAGGAGAGCGGGATCACCGTGTCGCCGGAAACTGCCAGCATGAGGACGAAATTGCAGCCCATGATGTAACGGTCTTTGGCGTTGTCAAAAAATTTATGAATGAATTCCATATACTTACCGGATTTCTCGGCTTTTGTGTCGTCAAAAATGATCCGGATCCGTCTGCGGCTCCGTGTCGTGGCGTCGGAAATGCCGAAATTCCGGAGGAGTTCGAAAAACAGGGGCATGGCCAGCATGCGGAGCAGTCTTTCAAATGCTTCCGGGTGCCGCATCAGAAGTCGGTAAAGTGTGCGAAGACCTCCGCCGTATTTTCCGCTGAGTTCGTTAAGTGTGTCCTCCTCCAAAAAAGGGAGAAGAATGAAAACCCATATCCGCTGATACAGATGCGGAGATTTGTGATAAGGAAAACCGGCTCCGATAACGAGAAATCTCAGAGTTCTGCCGGTCAGCCGTCTGATCAGTCCCGAACATTTTGTTTTTTTTGCTCTTCTGCCCATTTTATCATCTCCTTTTTTTTTCTGTTGAAATTTCAGTATATACCTCAATTATTATATACAGAATATGAGAGCGAAAAAGCAAGAAAAAATACAGAAATACGGAGACCGGAAATAAATATTTTATATTCAATAAGTTGCATAACATGTGATCAAAAAGTGTTTTGTAACTTACTGATAATAAATAACAAGAATAAAAAGAGTGGTATACTTTAGTGACGTAACACGGATATTCCGTCTGTTCCGCTGTCCGGATGACAAGATTCGCCATCCGGGTCACTATGGTCGGTTCTCCTCCGATTTTTATGTCATGGCGTTTCGCACCGACACCTTCATGAATCTGTCCGTGAAGCGGAAGACAGAAAGCTTTTTCGGAGCAGCCGACAAGGAGGCCCGCGTATCCGAAGTGATGTCCGTTTATATTGTCGCCTTTGCCGCTGTTCTCAGAATCCTGATGCAAAAATTTCACGCCCGGCATCTTCGAGGATTCTTTCGGTATTTTTATGCCGTCTCCTATGAGAAGGGGGTGTCCGTTGAATTTAATGAGAGGATAGCGGCTGACAGCTGTCCGTGTCCACCGGCTCATAAGTTCCTCCGAGTCCCGCGAGGAAGCCCGAAAAAAGCGCGGCATCGGGTCATAACATGCCGGATACAGCATAAGCCACCGGATAATGCTGCTTATTCCGTGATGGTCGAATCGGATTATGAGACCGAAAATAACAATCGAAAACCAGGAAAAAGCAGCCTTGCGGGAAAAGCAGCTACGGAATTCCGAGATGACAGATTCAATAATATTAATCATAATAACGACTCCTTTTATAATTGAATTTATTCTGATTATAACGGATTTAGGGGAGGGCACAACATCCTGAAATTATTATGCCGGAAGATGCCGTTTTCCCCGCATGTCATTCCGGGGAAAATTTTAAAAAGCCTGTGCCCGTGCAATGGTTCGGACAGTTTTTAACGGCGGATTCCGTAAAAACCGCCCTGTTTCCGGAATCGGAAAAGTTACATTTTTTGTAAGTTTTTATTGCTTTTAATTTAAGACAGTTATACAAAAACTTACAAATTTTGTAAGTTTTTCCTTTTGAAAAAAATGACAAAATTTGCAGGAAATTTTTCAGATCGGAGCCGCATTTTATTTCATGTCAGCCCGGAAGCTGACATGCGAATAAATACGGCAGGCCTGTAAAATAAAAATGATATCATAAGGATAAGTTCTGTCTCAGTGAAATTTGTCTGCAAAAACTGTCCGAACCATTGAATCCTTTGCCGCATAAACGGCGGGTTCCGGGTTGAAATCGGAATGACAGTGCCGCCGGGAAGCCTCCCCTAAATCCGTTATAATCAGGATTTAATTTCTCCTCGCACTCTCTTTAACGAGATACAACCTGAGTGGAGCGAAGAGGCTGTGCTGATGTATAATATGGCTTCATCTTTGGGCGAAGATTCTGTTTTTGCAGGCTCTTTAAAAGAACACGGATGGAGAGTACCTGTCAAATCAAAGATGTTTGTACAGGTAAACCATTCTGAAATATTAGATGAATTTATTTTCGATAATATTCATATCGAACTTTAATACGGAGGAAAAGACGGTGCCAGAATTTTTCAGATAGGCCCGGATACGTTAAAATCAGATTTTCCAGAGAACAGCATAAAATTTTTGTTCCCGAAATTAAAAAATGTAATCTTTTATGAAGCTGGAATTCCTGACACAAAAACTGCCAAAGAGAGCATTGTCCGGTTTATTGACAGTCTGATTTATGAAAAAGACAGGAAAAGCAGCGAGGCATATTCAGTCACACAGGATATTTTAAATTCGGTTTTTCAGGATTTCGACCTGCAAATCGAATTTAAGGAGCCTGACAGAACCAAAGAAGTTTCATTCAGGAACACCCGGGCTGAGAAAATAAAAATAGAAGAACTGTCAGGCGGGGAACAGGAACTTATAACAAAGGCTTTCTCATTATATCTTGCCGAAGTCAGGGACAGCATCATTTTAACTGACGAGCCGGAAAGTTCACCGCGCCCCAACTGGCAAAATCTTTGTCCAAACCAATCTGCATGACTGGCAAATCAGGCCATAATGCCAAATCTTACCAGGAAAAGCAGGCGGGCGGAATATTCAGGATTTAACACAGGAACAAACAACGTTAATGAAAGGAGCTATTTTCTATGATAAACCAACAAACAACCATTGGTACTTTGCGAATTGCTTTGCTTATTGACGGTGACAATGCCCAGGCCGCTCTGATCGAAGAAATATTAGCTGAAACCAGCAAATACGGCTTAATGACCATACGCCGTATTTACGGGGACTGGACCACACCCAATATGGGCAGTTGGAAAGAAAAGCTCCATACTTATGCAATTCATCCGATTCAGCAATTCCGATATACAACCGGTAAAAATGCCACTGACAGCGCAATGATCATAGATGCAATGGATATACTTTATTCAGGTTGTGTGAACAGCTTCTGCCTGGTATCAAGCGACAGTGATTACACACGGTTGGCAACACGCATTCGGGAAAAGGGATTTTTTGTCATGGGGATTGGAAAGAAAATGACTCCCCGTGCTTTTGTCAATGCGTGTGATGTCTTTGTCTATACAGAGAATCTCATTTCTCACGGACAGGATATTGCTGAAGCCATTAAACCGGAAAAGAGTGCTGGTCCGATTAAATCGGATCCGGTTCCGCTGCTTAAAAATGCCTTTGAAATGGCGGCACAAGATGAAGAATGGGCATCTTTGGGAATGATGGGAACATATCTGCGTCAGATTGATCCGAGTTTCGACCCTCGCACATACGGACACAAGAAGCTTTTAACACTGATTCAGGAACATCAGGAAATTTTCGATGTGAAAAAAGTCAAAAAAAGATCAGATGACACCTCTGTGGTGTATTATGCCAAATTACGCACGGAAATCTGAACCCGTAGGTTGGGTTGAGGAACGAAACCCAACATCTCTCTCGGATTTCACGTTGACTTTTCCGGCGAAAAGATTTTAAAAGAAATTATCCTGGCAAATCCGACAGACGGACCTGTACGGAGATTCCCGGGAGAATTTTTGAACAGAACTGATTTCCTGACATACTGATATTGAGGAATTTAAAAAAATGGTTACAGAGAATTTGTTGTCTGAATTATTTCGCAAAAGAATTGAAAAACTGGCAATTGAAAAGCATCTCACAGATGCTGAAAAGGAAAGAATCATCAGAGTGTTCAAGGAAGCAATGACAAACCGCTTTATGGACGCGCATCAGATTTGTCAGCAGCTTGGCAGCGAGGATACTGTCTGAATATGGAAATTCAACAACTTAAGCTGAAAAATATCGGCTGTTTTACGGAACGGACCTTTGATTTCTCTGATCTGACCGTCATTTTCGGTGACAACCGAACCGGGAAATCCACACTGGTCTATGCCCTGTTTTTTGCCCTCTTTGGCAAACATCTTCATACTGGCCTGAAACCAAAAGATTTGTGTCGAAAAGGCGAACCATTCGGCACCACGGTCATGTATTTCAACAAGAATCATAATGAGGATTTCAAACTGCACCGATCAACAGCAGGCGTGCCAAAGCTTTACGGAAAATCAGAACCGGAGATCATGTGGTCTCCTATTTTGTCGGATGATCCGGAAAATCTGAGTGCGGACAGTTCCATATCTCATCAGGTGGCTTCCCTGACTTCTTTTTTTCGTGAGAGCGAGCTGCTTTATTTTTTGCAGGACATGAAGCCGAAACATAACAAAACACTGCTGCAAAGCCTGATCAGAGATGATGATCTTCAGAGTGTTCGGTCAAAATTCAAAAAAGCGCTGAGACTGGCTAAAGAAACTAAAAAAACAGCCGCATACGCCGTCCCAAAGCAGGTTCCTGATCTGAAACAGATAAAAACCTTGAAACAAGAACTGGCCGGAGTGGAAAAAAGACTCGGGGAAACTGAGGCTGAATATAAAAAACTCCTGAGAAACAAGGAAAAGGGGATAAACCCGGAAGTGTTCAGGCTGTTGCAGCAACAGTATGAGGAAAAAACAAAAGAACTTGACACAGCCATCAAATCAAAGGAACAAAATCCCCCGCTCGAAGAACTCATAAAAAAGAAGGCAGAGTTGGAAAAACAACTCTCTGAAAAAGCCTCTCTTGCCCAATGCAAAGACGATTTCTATCGCCATATTGTCGCGTATGAGCAAAATAAAAAAGACCTGCAATTACGCATTGAACGGCTCATGGATATCAAAAAACGCTCAGAGTGCCCCACCTGTGAGCAGCCCATCACCATTGAACAGGTCTCGGACCTGATTTCAAAATTGGAAAAAGAGTCTGTGGATGCGGACCAGAATCTGGGAAAAGTAAAGGAAAAATTTAAAAAAACCGAAGCCAGACTCAAAGAAATCCAACGGCTGGAAAAGGCGTTCGGGAAAATCAGCAGGCAGATTGAAGACATGCACCATCTGGATAAGAAAATCGGAAAGCTGAAAGATCAGCCTGCCAAGATAAAGGAAGAGCTGGGACAATATGAGCGCCTCGGCAATATGGGCGATGCCCAGGAACGCTATCGCCATGAGAAAAAACTGGAGGATGAACAAAAAAATTTGGAGAGACAAAAGGAAAGGGTCAGTCAAAACATCAGACAAAGTGAGGAGATGCTCAGACTGGCCGGGGAAAACAACAAAAACTTACAGATTGCCGCAAGAAATGTGCTGTTGTGCGATGTCGCAAAACAGGCCATTGAGGACGCGGCCGATGCCATGACCCGGGGGCTGCTTGACAAGGTGCGGACAGGTATCCGCACCTGGGGGGAAAATTTTACTTTTCTCAAACATTTTGATATTGACATGACTGGCGGGGAACTGCTTCCCATCATACAGGCCAGAGGGTATCAGTACAAACTGAACCAGATGAGCAAGAGCGAAAGGATTTTTCTCTATCTCATGCTCAAGCTGGCGCTCGGTGATGCCCTGGGGCATTTGGGCGCATTTGTCCTTGATGATCCCGCGGACGGTCTTGACAAGAAAAGAAAAGAGACCCTGGCCTATCTGCTCCTTGAAGTCGCCAAAAAAAGACAGCTTATTGTTACCACGAATGATCCGGTGTTTGCGGAACAGTTTTCCCAATCTTTGGTTGTGAGGCTGTAGTAAGTACTCGATCAAAAGTTTTCTATACATTTTTTTTGTGAACTGCGGAGAAACCCGGCTTTTTCCGTCACGGGCGCCGGTTCATTCCGGGAAAAAAGCCGGGTTTCTTACCCGGGAAAATATTGAAAACTTATGGTCAGGTACTTAAAATATCTTTTCAGTCCGGAAAGGAGTAAAACATGCTGACAACAATCGGAATAAAGGGATTCTGCGGGTGTTCGGGGAGTATAAAGATAAGCTTGACAAGCAGATTGACTATTACCTGGAGGCGCCTTCGCCGGTGGAATTGTATATGAAGGTGCTTGCCCGTCTGGAGGCGGATTACAACCGGGAGGAATGCCCGGATTTGGTGAGGGAGGCTTTCAGTTTGCTATGGGCTGCCCGGCGGGGGCTGACTGAGAACGAACTGCTGGATCTGCTGGAGATTCCCCAGGTGATCTGGTCCCCGCTCTTTGTTGCCATCCAGGATGCACAGGAGGCGTTGGTGAGCCGGAAGGGCGGGCTGCTGAACTTTTTCCATGATTATATGCGGCAGGCAGCGGAGCGGCGGTATCTGTCCGATCATGAGGTTAGGAAAGCAGCGCATTTGCGGCTGGCTGACTTTTTTGAGAAACAGGAGATAAACTCCCGAACAGCCGATGAACTGCCGTATCATCTGGAAAATGCTGATGCTTTTGAACGCTTGAAAGCCTGTATCAGCGGGATTCTGATGTTCAGGCAGTTTATGAGGGAGGGTAAGGAATACGAACTGTGGGGCTACTGGCTCAGGACAGGGATGGGGCATGAGATGGTTGCGGCGTATCAGGCGGCGTTGAATACTTATGAGAAAACCGAACCGGAAGTGGATAATTTGGCATCTGTTTTGAACTTAATAGCTGCACTGTTCTGGAAAGCGGGCTTCTTTGATGCCGCCATACCTATGCTCCGCCAGGCATTGGAAATCAGTGAAAAAGTTCTCGGCGCAGACCATCCCTCCACGGCCACGTCTCTGAACAATCTGGGGACGATGCTTCAGGACAAAGGGGATTATGAGGGGGCGGAGCCGCTGTATCGCCGGGCTTTGGAAATCCGTGAAAAAGTTTTCGGTGCAGACCATCCCGAAACGGCCACGTCTCTGAACAATCTGGCTTTGCTGATGAAGGCCAAAGGGGATTATGAGGGGGCCGAGCCGCTGTTTCGCCGGGCTTTGGAAATCCGTGAAAAAGTTTTCGGTGCAGACCATCCCGAAACGGCCACGTCTCTGAACAATCTGGCTTTGCTGCTTCAGGCCAAAGGGGATTATGAGGGGGCCGAGCCGCTGTTTCGCCGGGCTTTGGAAATCCGTGAAAAAGTTTTCGGTGCATTCACTACCGTACACTTTTTATAATAATCTGATTTTATTTTATAAATTGTATGTGACACAGGTTCCGTTTATGATTGATGACTAGAGAGTCGGATTGAACATTTGAAAGGCAACCGGAACAGGTATGTCGTAATTTAAAAAATATTCCAACAGGCTCAGACCTAATTGAAAGAGACTCAGATCACATCGGTCGGCACGGTGAATAATTCTGTCCCAGCCCTGTTCCGTTGCCAGTGTTCCCAGGAACACAATCCAGATGTAGGCAAGACACGCTCCGATCATAAGGCGGCGCAACCGGTCAGGGTCGGAAATATGACTTTTATGAATATTAAACCCCCGGCTTTTCTGGTCGGAAAAAAATGTTTCGATACGAAACCGTTTGGAATAATATTGGCAGGCTTCCCAGGGCGATCTCATATTCGTAACCAGATATATCGGTTCCTTATTTCCTTTCGCCCACCAGACGACAACCGTCACCGGTCCGTATTTTTTATTTGTGAACAAAACATTGCGTATGTACCGATAGCTGTCCGGAACCGTGAACACACCGAGAACATTAAGACGATGCTCCTCTCCGTCCCAAAAAATTTTGGTATTATATGCCGTTCGGCACACATACAGCCATCCCCGTTCGGCCAGATTTTTTTGCAAACCGACACCGTCGAACTCTCCGTCACCAAGAAAAATAACCTTCTGCGCGGATTCCGGTATCACGTTGGCAACCTCCCCGACCAGTCCGACATGGCTTTCTTCCGGGAAATGACCTTTCTTACCTCTGACCACCGTGTAAGCAAGGGGCAGGGCACGTTTTTTATAAATCACACTGATCATCAGGGTTACGCATCCCCGGCCGACCGTGCTTCCGTCCATTGCCAGCACAATTTCGGAAAGTCCCAGACTGATCAGCAGCGCCTGTGCGAACGGCAGAAAAAATGTTTCAGATTCAATGCTGTCATTGGAAATCCAACGTTTTATACGCTTTTCCACACTCGCCGGCGCGGCGTTCTCATCCGGAACTTTGCCTGCAATTTTCGGAAGCTGGCAGCTCCCGCTCCCCGTGATGCCGCTGATTATCGCGGCCAGCGTGTTCAGGCGCCGGGCCTCGTTTCCCTTCGGCTGTTTCGGATACATATTGTCCAAAGCCTTTCTGATCTCACGATATCTGTTCACATTGTCGCTCATGACAGCCTCCCTGTTATCTGTTATTTTCTGAAAGCTGTCATACCATTATTATATTTTTCTGTTAAGATTTTTTTGTGTCATAATCTCAGATGAGTAATATTTACTCAGAAAAAACAGCCGATGGTGAATCTTAAAAAAATTTAAAAAACAAACAGTTATTTAAATTTCAAACCAACTATGGTCGTCTTTATATAATAATTAAAAATAGTTAAAAAAAGTGTACGGTAGTGAATCGGTGCAGACCATCCCGAAACGGCCACGTCTCTGAACAATCTGGCTTTGCTGATGAAGGCCAAAGGGGATTATGAGGGGGCCGAGCCACTGTTTCGTCGGGCTTTGGAAATCCGTGAAAAAGTTCTCGGCGCAGACCATTCCGACACGGCCACGTCTCTGAACAATCTGGCGGGGCTGCTTCAGGACAAAGGGGATTATGAGGGGGCGGAGCCGCTGTTTCGCCGGGCATTGGAAATCCGTGAAAAAGTTCTCGGCGCAGACCATCCCTCCACGGCCACGTGTCTGAACAATCTGGCGGGGCTGCTTCAGGACAAAGGGGATTATGAGGGGGCCGAGCCGCTGTATCGCCGGGCATTGGAAATCAGTGAAAAAGTTTTCGGCGCAGACAATCCCTCCACTATGATATCTCTCGGTAATCTGGCAGGGCTGATGAAGAGCAAAGGGGATTATGACGGAGCCGAACTCCTGTATCTCCGGGCATTGGAAATCAGTGAAAAAGTTCTTGGCGCAGACCATCCCTCCACGGCCACGTCTCTGAACAATCTGGCGGGGCTGCTTCAGGACAAAGGGAATTATGAGGGGGCGGAGCCGCTGTTTCGCCAAGCATTGGAAATCCGTGAAAAAGTTCTCGGCGCAGACCATCCCGAAACGGCCACGTCTCTGAACGATCTGGCGGGGCTGCTAAGGAGCAAAGGGAATTATGACGGAGCCGAACTCCTGTATCTCCGGGCATTGGAAATCAGTGAAAAGATTCTCGGCGCAGATCATCCCGACATGGCCACGTTTCTGAACAATCTGGCGGGGCTGCTTCAGGACAAAGGGGATTATGAGGGGGCGGAGCCGCTGTATCGCCAAGCTCTGGAAATCCGTGAAAAAGTTCTCGGCGCAGACCATCCCGAAACGGCCACGTCTCTGAACAATCTGGCTTTGCTGCTTCATTACAAAGGGGATTATGAGGGGGCGGAGCCGCTGTTTCGCCAAGCTCTGGAAATCCGTGAAAAAATTCTCGGCGCAGACCATCCCTCCACGGCCGCGTTTCTGAACAATCTGGCGGGGCTGCTTCAGGACAAAGGGAATTATGAGGGGGCGGAGCCGCTGTTTCGCCAAGCTCTGGAAATCCGTGAAAAAGTTCTCGGCGCAGACCATCCCGACACGGCCATGTCTCTGAACAATCTGGCGGCGCTGCTTCAGGCCAAAGGGGATTATGACGGAGCCGAATTCATGTATCTCCGGGCATTGGAAATCAGTGAAAAGATTCTCGGTGCAGATCATCCTCACACGGCCACGTCTCTGAACAATCTGGCGGTGTTGTTTTATTATAAGGAAGATTACCATGCTGCTGTGCGTCTTTTTCAAAGCGCTTTGGGAATCCGTGAAAATTTGCTGGGAGCAGAACATCCGAATACAATCACAACTCGTAACAATTTGGAGTTTCTGATGAAGAAGATGGAATCTGAAACATGATTTTGGTGTGCATCTGCATGGGGTGTGCATCTATGTTTTGCATCTACATGGATTAGAGATAAGCAAGGATTAGGGGCCAGTCGGGGAAATCCTTGCTTATCGCTAATCCGTGTAGATGGGGCTGGCGGGAGTGGAGGCGGGGTCTGAACCGCAGAAAAAAAGAAGTACAAGGAAAGGAGATAAGAAAAGGAAAATCTCCTTTCCTTTCTTATCTCTTTTCCCTGTATTTTTTACGACCGTGTTCCCTCTCATAATTAAAGGGAGTGCGGAAATGGAGCCGCTAGGCGGAATTTTCGCTTTTTCAGAAAAATAAGCATTTACACAGGAGAAGAACATGGATATAATTCAAATCAAAAAAGACATCAGGGCATTGCCCCGGTCAGAAAAATTTCATCTCATCCAGTTTCTTGTGAGCGAACTGTCACGGGAAGAACAGGAGCTTTCTCACTATTTCGAGGAAGGGAGCCAGCATGGCTTTTGGAGTCAGCATAATGCTTTTGAAGCTGCTCGGAAATTACAAACCCTTTTAGATGATAACAAGGTATAAGCTATGAATCCGAGACAATTTTCTTATTCTCAATCACAGGCTTTTCCAGACTTAAGTACCTAACCATAAGTCTTCGATATTCGCACGGGAAAGAAACCCGGCTTTTTTCCCGGAATGAGCCGCCGCCCGTAAAGGAAAAAGCCGGGTTTCTCCGCCGTTCACAGAAAAAAATATGTATAAAAAACTTTTGATCAGGTACTTACAAGGCGGACTCCCATTTTTACCTATCACCTTAACCCACACGACCCGTTCTGCAGAGGTTTCTGCATTGGTGGATTCCGGGAGTACCGTCAATGTGCTGCCTTATGGCATCGGAATTCAGTTGGGCCTGATTTGGGAAAACCAGAATTTTCCTATGCCTCACTTGGTCGGGATATTACAGGATACTCCGGCATTCGGGGTATTGCTCACAGGAGAAATTGATCCGTTTGAGCCTGTTGCGCTTGCCTTTGCCTGGGTCAAAAGTAATAATGTTCCGGTTATTTTGGGACAAGTCAACTTTTTTTCAGAGTTTGACGTATATTTTTTCGGTTCCAGAAAAATATTTGATATTATGCCAAAACAATAGTCAAACGATTTGAAATATTTTCCATCTGCTGATTATGCCAAAACAATAGTCATCATTCATACAGGAGAAGAACATGGATATAATTTCTGATTATAACGGATTTTAGGGAGGTCTGTGCCGGGTTGGATATGACAGCGGATAGGAGGATGAAACGGATATTTTCGGCAGATGGGAAAAGCCCGGACCCGCTCCGGGAGGATTATAAAAACCGCTTAAATACCTGGGGGTTATCAATCCGGGGCGGGCATTTCGGGAGTGCTTCTGTCTGCTGATCATCCGTTTCATTCTTTGCTGTCATATTCCCGAGCCTCAAATTTTATAAAAAATAATTGGATTGAAACCTGATTGAAACAGGAGATGATTATGCCGGAAATATCACACAAACACAAATTGGCAGTCATGTAGGTTGGGTTTCGTTCCTCAACCCAACCTACGGCATCTTTTCAACATAGTGAATCTGGCATAAAACAGGAGAACCTATGATTATCCCCAAAATACCCATTGTGATCGGCGTGACCGGACACCGCCATTTGCGAGAAGATGAAACTGAGATGCTCCGCAGGAAAATAAGAGAAATCTTCACATTTCTGCGGGAACACTACCCGGACACCCCTTTGCAGATACTCTCCCCGCTGGCAGAAGGGGCAGACCGCCTGGTGGCGCAGGAGGCACTCAGATTAAAACAGGAAGGACATCCTGATATCCACCTGATAGCGCCCCTGCCCCTTCCCAGAGAAGCATACGAAAAAGACTTCAAAACCCCTGAAGTTCAAAAGGAATTTGAAGACCTTCTTACACAAGTTGAAGCGGAAGATTGCTTTGAACTCCCCTATCTCGAAGGGAACACCAGGGAGAACACCGCGGAACACGGGCTTCCCCGCAACAGACAATACGGGTTTGTGGGTGCGTACATTGCCCGGCACAGCCATATCCTCATTGCATTGTGGGATGGCCGGCATGACCATGCCAATATCGGCGGAACCTCCCAGGTGGTGCATTTCCGGCTCTTCGGCGACATGAACGAACTCCCGGAAGAGTACAAGCCCCGGGCCAACCCGCTTGATTTTATTGACACCGGCTCGGTCTGCCACATCAAAGTCTCCAGACGGCCCAAACCCCGGACAGATGACGCATCTCCCCGGACAGAGCCTTTTTTTGACGCAGGTGAAATCCGAATCCGCTTTCCCGGGAAAGAAGACCCTGAAATCAAACTGACCGCGCTCCGGTCTCCCATTTTCGAAGCACTGAACAATTTCAACAAAGACGCGGCCATATATTCGCATTCCTCCAACTCCGTGCGAATCAGAAAGCGGATTGTTGAAATCCTCACCCGGCCCTTTGGATTCATAAACAAGCATCCCAAACTCCGGAACTTCATCATTAACACCCTGAGCCAGGATGATCAGGAAACCCCGCGTGATCCCCAGGCACTCAAACTTCCCAAGCGGATCGTGTCCGAGGATGTCCATGACCGGTTTCAGAAAGGGCTGAAGCATATGTCCGAGGTCTATGAAGGGGCCAGCAAGATGTCCATCTATTGCCACAACCTCGCTGACAAAGCCATGATGGGGATATTCATATTGGGTCTGCTCATGGTGTTTGCAATTGAAGTCTATTCCAATCCCCCCTGGACAGATGCCCGGCCCGCGGCCCTGCTGCTCGCGTACTATCTCTGCTTTGCCCTGGCCTTTGTGCTGTATCTGTTTGTCTTTTGGCGGAAATATCACAACCGTTACCTTGACTACCGGGCATTGGCCGAAGCGCTCCGGGTTCAGATATTCTGGCAACTGAGCGGCATCCGTAAATCAGTTGCGGATTTCTACTCCCGAAAGCATCGCAAGGAAATGGAATGGATCCGCTCAGGAATCCGGGCTTTATGCACATACAACTGGGTTGCAGATCAGGAAAACATCGAAATCGTGACCCGGTATTGGGTGGACAATCAGAGCCGGTATTTCCGGGAAAATTCGGAAAAGAACCGCAGACATCATAAAATCATGAAATGGTCAGCCACGATTCTGTTCAGCCTGGGCCTGCTCACGGGTCTGTTTTTGATCATCTTTCCCCACGGTCCGGGGATGGAGAAGACCCTGATCATCCTCATGGTCTTTTTTCCGGCCCTGGGTGCGGCCGCGGGCGGGTACGCGGAGAAAATGGGGTTTGACTTTCACTCAAAACAGTACGAAACCATGTCCCGGATATTCACCCGTGCAAAAACCGCTCTCAAAGCCCATTCTGAACGGAGCAGCGACATGCTGACAGGATTTGAGGAAGGTGATCCCGGACACCGGGAGGAAATTCTGACAGCCCTCGGGATAAACAATTCCAAAGAACGACAGGAGATGCTGACAAACTTTGATGAGGCTGATATCAGAGAACGCATGGAGATTCTCGCAAATATCAGGAATGTCCGAAGCAGGGAGATTCTGACAGAACTTGGAAAAGCCGCCCTCGAGGAAAACAGCGACTGGGTGCTGCTGCATCGGGAACGGCCCGTGGAGTTGCCGAAATGAGGCTTGGGGCTTGGGGCTTGGGGCGAGGGCTGAGTGTCTCCTCTGTTTTCAAAGAGAAGATACGGGGGCAAGAAGGAAAAATGCCCATGCGCTGGTGGAACAGAGAAAAAATCATTGCCAGTCATGTAAAGACAATGTATAAACAGTTTTGTTTTGAAAAAAGTATAGCTTTCATAAGTACCTGTGCAAAAGTTTTTTATATATCTTTTTTTCTGAGAACTGCGGAGAAACCCGGGTTTTTCCTTCACGGACGGCGGGTCATTCCGGGAAAAAAGCCGGGTTTCTTTCCGGGCAAATATAAAAAACTTTTGCTCAGGTACTTAGCAAGCTTTGACTCAATGATCAAATTTTTTTCTGTCATTCCTGCGAAAGCAGGAATCCACTGCTCCCGGCTCCGTAACATCGGCAAAAAGCGGATTCCTGCTTTCGCAGACTTCGGCGTGAACTCAGTCGAACGGAATGACAGGCTTTTTCCAATCAGATCGAAAATTTGATCATCGAATAAAAATAATTGGATTGAAATCTGATGGAAATAGGAGATGATTATGCCGGAAATATCACACAAATTAGCAGAGTTTCTCATCAAAGCCACAATGGCAAAAGATATCCGTGAGGCATTTGACACTGTGTTTGCCGAATATCTGAAACTGAAACTCAGGTATTTGGATGAAACCGACTCGGCATTCATGCAAAAATGGAAAATGAGCTTTGAGGATATTGAAGACTGACAAAGGATCAAACAATGAAAGTCTTTGTTTATGGCACATTGCTGAAAGGCATGAGCCGGTTCGGAGTGCTTGCAGATTCCCGGTTCATGGGACACGGATTCATCCGGGGCCTTTTATATGATTTGGGTGATTATCCCGCGATCAGACAAGGTGACAGCCTGGTTTATGGTGAGCTATACGAAATCAGCAGGGAAAAACGCCATGAACTGGACCGCATCGAAGGCTATTTTTCCCAAGACGAACCGCATTCTTTATATCTGCGTAATGAAGCGGAAGTCACATTGCTGAATGACGGTTCCCGGGAAAAAGCATCCGCTTATTTTTATAACCAGGCTTTGGAAGATTGTCAGAAAATTGTATGCGGAGATTACAGAAGATACAAACTTGAGGCGTTATCTGACAGGCAATGGTATATCGCCTATGGCTCCAATATGAGTTCGGAGCGGCTGTATGAAAGAATCGGCAAAGCATATGAAGTTAAGACCGGTCAGTTGGAGGGATACAAACTGAGGTTCAATAAAATCGCCGACAGCGGCGGAACCTATGCAAATATTGCTTATATCGGTTCCGGTTGCCAGTGTCCCTTTGCAGCATACGCCATTTCACAAGAACAATTATACCCGCTTGACAGATACGAAGGCGAACCATCCCATTATGTGAGAATGGGCCTGCCCTTTTCTGATATGACAGGCAAATTATCCCATATCGGCCATGTCTATATTGCCAATCCCAACAGACTGACCCAAAATGAGAATCCTTCGCATGAGTATCTGAGACATATTCGTATCGGGTATGAGGAACACGGATTTGACACAAGCAGTTTGCCAAAACCAGAAATATGAAGCAAAGCCCTTCAGAGGCGGCATATTTTGTCCTTCGACAAGCTCGGGGCGAGACGTTCCCTGAGCTTGTCAAAGGGAACATGCTACAAATATGCCGTCTCCACGGGGGCTTGGGTGGTGTCTGTCTCCTCTGAATCCGTCGCTATTACCCCGGAGATTGATCCCTCGGGTTACCTCAGCTTTGCTGCAAATAGGAGATGATAACTATGCAACTTGTTAAAAAAGTGAGTATGAATTTAAGAAATCTTATTTGTCTTATGCTGTTGATATGTTCATTGGTACTGATCAACACACACAGTTCAGCCTCTGAACAGCTAAGAATTGATACAATTCAATTGCCTCCGTTCGGTTTTTTTACCGAAGATGGGAGAAGCACAGGTTTTTTATATGACATGGGCAGCCGTATTGCCGAAGAAGCAGGCTTTCCCTATAAAAATCGGATTGTTCCTTTTGCACGCATGGTAATGGAACTTGAACAGGGAAGGGCTGACTTTGGTTTATTTTTTCGCAGTGAAAAAAATGATAAAATCATCATACCTGTTTTGCATATTGCTTCATTTAAAAATGTTGTGATAAGTTTGAAAGATACAAAATATAAATCTCTTGAAAGTCTGCATGGGAAACTGGTGGCCCGGGTTCGGGGGCAAGATATGATGAGTTTTTTGAAAAAGATAAGTTTATAAAGAAATATGACACCACTGATTATAATGAGAGCATAAGACTGCTTTTTAAAAAAAGGGTGGATGCCGCAATCGGCCCGGAAATAGGATTGCTTTTTACTGCAAAAGAGATGGGGTATTCAAAAAAAAATTTTTCAGAGCCGCTTATACTCAATACAAAAGACGCATGGATGCAGTTTTCAAAAAAAGCAGATGAGGAGAAAAAGAGAGAGACGCTAAAATCCGCAGCGAAAAGACTTTTGCAAGGCGGCATGATTCAAAATCTGACAGAAAAATATATAGGAAATTAACTTGTCTGATAAGTACCTAACCATAAGTTTTCGATATCCGCACGGGAAAGAAACCCGGGTTTTTCCCCGGAATGATCCGCCGCCCCTGAAGAAAAAAAGCCGGGTTTCTCCGCTGTTCGCGGAAAAAAAGATGTATAAAAAACTTTTGATCAGGTACTTAATAAGCGGCTAACTTAGTGCTGAGTCCCATAAATAATGTCCGGGTCGCAGCACAATTTTTCAAACTGTGCCTGAGAGTGCAAATTTGTTCCCCATGACTCAGCCTGCGGCCATGCCGGAGCCGGTAAGTCATATTTGCCACAAAGGCACAAAGACACAAAGTTTCACGAAGTTTCTTTGTGTTTTCTTCGTGTTTTCTTCGTGTCTTTGTGGCACATGCGGCCAGCACTTAGCGGTCGAGGCAGAAAAATTTTTTCTGGTTTGTTCCGAAAAGCCTGGTGCCTGTTTTGTCGTGATGCCCTTTGTATCATTTGGCACATGGCAGTTTTTTTAACAATCCAAAAAAGGAGAAGAAAATGATCAAACTTTTTGTTTTTCACAGCGGAAATCCCGCCTGAAGAAGTTGTCAGACAGCCATAGGTGTGGCGGAAAGTATGAAAGAGGATTTCAAAGACTCAGTTGACTTGCATATTTATAAAAATGACTCGGAAGAGGCCAAGGACTTTGAGATCAGAAGTTCTACAAATGTTTTTGTGAATGAGGAGAGTGTCCCTCTTGAAGCGGCTTTGTCAAATGATAAAATGAAAGCTTATTTGCAAGAGAAGATATAAACACTCTTGTGCGTTCCCACGCAGGAGTGTGGGAACGCAGTCATGGAAGATTTGCCAAATTTGTAAGTTTGGCACTCCGGATAATATTCTGAAAGGAGATTTAAATGATCAAACTTGTTGTCTGTCATAGCGGAAATCCTGCCTGAACAAGTTGCGAGAGGGCCATAGGCGTGGCTGAAACAATGAAAAAGGATTTCGGGGATTCAATTGACTTGCATATTTATAAAAATGACTCGGAAGAGGCAAAGGAATTTAAACTCAGAAGCGCTACAAATGTTTTTGTGAACGAAGAAAGACTTCATATTAAGGTGGCTCTGTCCAATGATAAAATGAGGGCCTATTTGGAAGATAAGATTTAAGCCCTCGTGCGTTCCCACGCAGGAGCGTGGGAACAAGATCAACAAAGATCAGTATGCCGTCCCACTTGAGAGCATAAGATCGAGACCTGCAAGGTCGAAACAGGAGGTAAAATGAAGACGCTTATCTCAGCACTGATTATAATAACACTGTGGCTTTCATCGGCTGATGTCCTTGCGGAAAAACTCGTTTTTGCTATCGGAGATTTTCCGCCGTACCAGTATATGGAAGATGGGCAGGTAAAAGGCATGGACGTGGATATTATTCGCAATATCTGTGATCAGCTCGCGATTGAAACAGAATTCCGCTCAGAATCATGGATAAAAATTTTAAAAGAACTGAAGAAAGGGAAGGCTGACGGAATCCCTTCTCTGCTTCGCAATAAAGAACGTGAAAAATTTCTATGCTATTGCTCAGAGTGCGTGAATACGGTGAAAATCGTTGTTCTGAAACAGAAAGGAAGCAGCATAAAAGTTGCAGGTCTTAATGATTTGAAAAACATACCGTTTGGCATGATCAGAGGTCATTCATACGGGCCGGAATTTGACAATTGCCGAGAATTAAAAAGACAGTATTATAATGACAACAAAGAACTGGCGATACTGCTTCATAACGGACGCATAAAGCTGGCGGTAGTTGAAGAAAAGCCTTTCCTGTTCACCAGCAGAACCCTTGGTATCCATGACTGTTCTGAAAGAGCATATACCATATCTGACAAGCCCTTGTATATCGGTTTTTCTAAAAAATCGCTGGGTGAAAAAGGTAAGGCACTGGCTGAAAAATTTAGTGAAATTTTGCGTGAAATGAAAAAGAAAGGTGAGATTCAGAAGATAATCAACAACTATGTTCAGTAAAACACGCGGGATATCCATCTCCGGCCTGAAAGCCAACGCGCGCTAAAGCATACTGAACAGTCAAGGACCAGAAGGGGGAAAAATGAAACGAAAAATCGGCACAGCCATGGTAGTCGGAGCCGGAATCAGCGGTATCCGGGCTGCCCTTGATTTGGCGGAAATCGGATACGGCGTGACCCTCATTGACCGGGAACCGCATATGGGAGGAATTCTCACTCAACTGGATTACCAGTTTCCCACAGACCGTTGCGGTATGTGCAAAATGCTTCCGCTTGTGGATCGGGACGCGTCCTCTCAGTATTGTCTCCGCAAAGGGCTTTTTCACGAAAATATTGAAATCCTCCTTTCAACGGAGATCACTTCAGTGGAAGGGGAACCAGGACATTTTCAGATAAAACTCAGACAGAAGCCCTTCTGGATAGTTCCTGAGTTGTGTATCGGATGCGGCCTTTGCACAGAGGTCTGCCCCGTGGAGGTGCCGGATGAATTCAATGCGGGGCTGGGCTCACGAAAGGCGGTTTATCTGCCGGTTCCCCATGCCATTCCCAATCCTTATGTGATAGACATGGCCGCATGTACCCGATGCGGTGCATGTGAGGAACGCTGTCCCACGGGTGCGATTCAGCTCTCCCGGGAAGAACGTAAAAATTTTCGCATTCTGGTGGTGGATGATGAACTGATCGTGCGGGACTCCCTCAAAGAATGGCTTGAAGATGAAGGTTTTTCAGCAGATATGGCCGCGTCCGGTCCTGAGGCCCTGGACCAGCTTTCAAAGGAAACATATCACCTGATGCTCCTGGATATTAAAATGACCGGGATGGACGGCGTGGAAGTTCTCAAACAGGCCAAAGCAGCTTCTCCTGATCTGTGCGTGGTGATGATGACCGCCTACGCCACGGTGGAGACCGCGGTGGAAGCCATGAAGATCGGCGCGCTGGATTATCTTATCAAGCCCTTTGATCCGGATGCCATGATCCCCATGGTCACAAAGATATATGAAAATATACAGACGAGCCAGACGCGTGAGGTGGAGGTGGGGGCTGTGATCTTCGCGGGCGGAACCGCTTATTTTGATCCGAGCGAAGGAAAAAACCCTTTTGGATATCGCGTTTATTCCAATGTTGTCACAAGTCTGGAGTTCGAAAGGATTATGAGCGGAACCGGGCCGTGTCAGGGGCAGTTGGTTCGTCCCAAAGACGGCAAACCCATCCGAAAGGCTGCGTGGATTCAGTGTGTAGGTTCACGGAGCTTGCAGACGGACGCGGATTTCTGCTCAAATATCTGCTGCATGTACGCCATCAAAGAATGTCTTGTGGCAAAGGAAAAAACTAAAGGAGAACTGGATACCACCATTTTTTATATGGACATGCGAACCTTTGGGAAATCCTTTCAGCGGTATCGGGACAAAGCGGAAACTGAGCATGGTGTCTGCTTTGAGCGGGCGCGTGTCCATTCAGTAATCGGGGATGAGGCTACCGGAGATATTATCCTTCATTATATGGATCATAACGGAGAACTTCATGACGAAACATTTGACATGGTGATTCTCGCAGTGGGCCAGCGACCCGCGGCGGGCACGGCTGAACTGTCTGAAATGCTGGAAATACCGCTGAATCCGTGGGGATTCGTTCAGACTGAGGCATTTTCTCTCACGAAAACATCACGGGAGGGGATACTGGTCGGCGGAGCATTTTCCGGTCTCAGGGATATCAGCGAATCTGTGACCCAGGCCAGTGCGGCAGCGTTGTCCGCATCCCGTGTCATTCATGCGGCAGGCGGAAGCGTCACGCCCGAATCCGCATCTGATTCTCCTTATCGGGATGTTTACCGAGAAGTTCCCGATATTCTGGTTGTTATCTGCACCTGCGGCGACCGGTTTTCAGAATATCTCGACATTGGAGAACTCGAATGGCAAATCAGGACTGACCCGGCAGTATCTCGTGTGGAATTTGTCGAACAGACTTGCACGGCCCAGGGATGGGAATCTCTGGTGGAACTTGTGGAAAAGCATAAACCCAACCGCGTTCTGATCGGCGCATGTCTTCCCTATGTCTATGCCCGCAAACTCCGAGAACTCGGAGAACGAACCGGATTAGATCCCTCGTTGATGGAGGTCGCGGATATGGGATATTTGAAACTGGACATTAAAAACTCGGAACCTGAAGCTCAAATCCAGTTTCCAGTTTCCAGTTTCCAGTTTCCCCTCGAAATGGGGATTGCCAAGCTCAAACGGGCAGAGCCGTCGCCAGTTCCTAAGATTCCGGTTTATCAGCGGGCAATGGTTGTGGGCGGCGGTATTGCCGGAATGAGCGCGGCGCTGGCTATTGCGGATCACGGATTTGAAGTGGACCTTGTGGAGCAGACCAAAGAATTAGGCGGAAATCTCCTCTGGCTGCAACGGACCCTGGAAGGGGAGTCTGTGAGACCGCTGTTGGAGGATGTGCGCGAAAAAGTGGAAAAACATCCCATGGTTCAGGTTCATACCGGAACCCAGGTGATTGCCTCCTATGGTCAGGTGGGATGCTTTTATACGACGGTCGAGGATGAGGAGGGAGCAGCCCGGACACTGGAGCATGGCGTGACAATTCTTGCCACTGGCGGCACAGAGGCAGCTACCAATGCTTATGATTATGGTTCGAATCCGTCCGTGGTCACTCAGAAGGAACTGGAAATAAAACTCTCGGATAAGACCATTGATCCGGGCGAACTGAGTTCGGTGGTGATGATTCAGTGTGTGGATTGCAGGGAGGAACCGAGGAATTATTGCAGCCGGGTCTGCTGCGCTTCTGCTTTGAAACATGCGCTTTATCTCAGGGAGCAGCATCCTGATATCGCCATTTATGTGCTTTACCGCGATATAATGAGTTACGGTTTTACGGAGACTTATTTTACCCAGGCCAGAAAAGCCGGTGTGATCTTTATTCAGTATGAGGTGGCGGAAAAGCCGGAGATCGTGAGTTCAGGTGAATCTGTTCAGGTGAAAGCATTTGACCCGATTATCGGCCGCAAGGTGGAGATTGAGGCGGATTTGGTGGTTCTTGCCACGGGAATTGTTCCCACGCTTCCGAAACCCCTGGCCGCTGCTTTTGGCGCGTGTGTGGATCAGGACGGATTTTTTCAGGAAGCGGAATCCAAATGGAGACCTGTGGATGCCCTCAGAGAAGGGATTTTTGCCTGCGGCATTGCCCATTCACCCCGAACCGTGACTGAATCCGTGGCCACGGCCGAGGCCGCGGCGCAACGCTCGCTGAGGATTCTGTCCCATAAAGAAGTGCCCGCGGGGAAAGTGGTGGCCAAAGTGCGTCAGAGCCTGTGTTCCCTTTGCGAACGATGTATAGAAGCGTGCCCTTACGGTGCCCGCTTTCTTGACGAGGAAGCCGGGGCAGTGACAGTGAATCCTGTGATGTGTCAGGGCTGCGGGTCCTGCGCCACGGTCTGTCCCAACTGTGCATCGGTACTCGAAGGCTTTCCCATGCAGCAAATGCTGGATGTGATTGACGCGGCCCTTCAGTGATCAGGGATTTGTGACTGGGGCTTTGTGATTGGGGATTTGTTAGCAGCAGCCAAATCTGAATTGCCAATCACCAGTCACAAATCTCAAATCTCAAATCTCAAATCACCCAAAAAAGGAGTTTCTTATGAATCAACCGGCGTATCAGAAAAAGGATCCTTTGGAGCCTGTTCAGGAGATGGTCCAGGCATGTATCCAGTGCGGAACCTGCACGAGTTCCTGTCCCAATGAATTTGCTATGGATATTACGCCCCGGCATATGTGGCGTATGGTGCTTATGGGACGGAAAAAGGATATATTTCAGAGTAAAACTTTTGACCTCTGTTCTGCCTGTTATTATTGTACCCTCCGGTGTCCCCGGGGACTTCCGCTGACCGAGGCCATGGGAAGGCTGAAACAGATTGCAGCGAGGGAAAATCTGCCAAAATACAAAACAAGTGTCCGGTTTTACAAGAGTTTCATGGAAAGCGTGCGACGACATGGCCGGGTCAGGGAAATGGAATTCATGACGCTTTACTTTGCATCTATGAAAGATCCCATTCTCCCGCTTAAATTTACCCCCCTGGGTATACAGCTAATGAGCAAAAGAAAGGTTTCCATACAGATCCCGTCAAAAGGCGAAGGGACCCTGGACGCTGTATTCCGAAAAGTCGAGGAACTGGAGAAGTAAAAGGGGTGTTAGGTGTTAAGTGTCAGGTGTCAGGTGTCAGGTGTCAGGTGTTAGGGTGTTAGGGTATCAGGTATCAGGTGTCAGGTGTCAGGTGTGAAAAAAAGAACAAAATTATAATTTCCGATTACTTAACACCTAAGGCGATTTTCGGAAAAGAACATACCTGCATTTTTTTCAGTTCGTAGTTCCGCGTTTAGGCGGTGTGACACCGCCTAAACGCGGAACTACGAACTTTGGTATATTCATTCTTGGAAATCGCTAACACCTAACACTTAACACCTAACACCTAACACCCTAACACCTAACACCTAACACTTAACACCCTAACACCTAAAAGAGGAGACAACACATGAAATATATTTATTATCCTGGCTGTTCTCTGGAAGGAACTGCATGTGAATATGACATCTCAACCCGTGCGTTTATGCGAGAGGTGGGTGCGGAACTTATTGAAATTGAAGACTGGGTCTGTTGCGGTGCCAGTGCGGCCGAGGCCACCAGCTATCTGCTTTCCCTGGTCCTTCCCGCGTTGAATCTTGCTGCTGCCGAGGCCACAAATGAGGTTCAGGATATTCTGGTACCGTGCAGCGCATGTTATCTGAATTTGAAAAAGGTGGAAGAAAAAACTCGAAAAGACCCTGAACTTCTTGAAAAAATTAATATAGTGCTGAATGAGAACGGCCGGAAGCTGCTCGGTCTGAAAAAAGTCAGACATCTTCTTGATGTGATCTCCCGGGACGTGGGAACTGAGGGTATCCGAAAGCGGGTGCGGAAAACTTTTCCCGGGTTACGCATTGCGCCTTACTACGGATGCCAGTGTCTTCGCCCTTATGCAGTTTTTGATGATCCTGAAGCTCCCCGATCCATGGAGCCGCTGATTGAAGCCACCGGCGCGGAAGTTCATCCGTGGGACATGGGCGGCAAATGCTGCGGAGCTTCGCATATGAATACCGATATGGAGGTGTCGCTGGAACTGGTGAGAGCCATCTTGCAGGATGCCAAAGGCGCGGACGCCATTGTCACGGTCTGTCCCATGTGTCAGATGAATCTGGAGGCATATCAGAAAAAAATATGCACCATGTATGAAGAAGATTTGGAGATGACGGTTCTTTATCTGCCTCAGTTCCTGGGGCTGTCCATGGGGCTGTCAGAACAGGAAGTCCGGCTGGATTTGAATCTTTCTGTTATGAGCCGCTTTCGGGACAAGCTCGGGGGATCGGACGTTGTGGCTTCGGCTGCCTGACATACCGGAGTGTAAAAATGAAGCAATCGCTGAATTTTTGCACTCCTTTTATCCCAAAAAGTTTTCGATCTGCTGACACTATGAAAGTGTCAGATGTCAGGTGTCAAATGTCAGGAAAATCCTTTAGGCGGTTTCCAGGAATAAACATACCGGGACGTTTTTCAGTTCGTAGTTCCGCCTTTAGGCGGTGTCTCACCGCCTAAAGGCGGAACTACGAACTGAAAAAGATGAAAAATGATAAAATGCGTGTTTACAGGTATTGCCGGAGGGAGTCGGATATGGCTGTATGGCGCGGACTCTGATTTACTGCTCAGATCATGCCCGGTCAAAACGAAGAAACTGCATGGTAAACGTGCCTCTGCCCTGGGTGGCGGATCTTAATGTTGTTGAGTAACCGAACATCTGAGCAAGAGGAACAATGGCCTTTATGACCTGCAAGCCTCGCTGGGCTTCAATGGCTTCAATTTTCCCGCTTCGGGAATTCAGATCTCCGATGACATCTCCCATAAAGGCTTCGGGAACAAAGATTTCCACATCCATAATCGGATCAAGGAGAAACGGTTCGCCTTTGTCAAGGGCCTCTTTGCACGACATGGACGCACTCACCGTATATGCCAGTTCCGTTCCCAGGGATTCTTTAAATGCTCCGCCGATAAGAACAGCTTCCACATCCACCACCGGATATCCCATGAGCGGGCCGCTTTCCAGAGACTCCATGACACCTTTTTCAATGGCAGGTATGAAAATTTCCGGTATGGTTTCATCGGTAATTTCCGATCTGAATCTGTTGCCTGTGCCTCTGGGCAGGGGACTGAATTTCAGCGTGACACCGCCAAAATGCTGCTGCCCCGCGACATCCTTGTCAAATACTGACAGGCCCTCGGATGCGGCACCGATGGTTTCTCTATAGACCACCTGGGGTTTTCCCACATTCACAGTGGTTTTGAACTCACGCTCCATGCGGCTGATAATGATCTCCAGATGAAGTTCCCCCATGCCGGATAAAATCGTCTGCCCCGTATCTTCATCTGTTCGGACAGTCAGGGTCGGATCCTCTGCCATGAATTTATTAAGCACCTGATCCAGCTTCTCCTGGTCTGCATGGGTTTTCGGCTCCACAGCCACAGAAATCACCGGCTCGTAAAATTCCATGTTTTCAAGTAGGACCGGATGATTATCCGAACAAAGGGTTTCTCCGGTGGAGGAGTCCTTTAAGCCCACAACGCCCACAATACTGCCTGCTTCAGCGACATCAACCCGCTCCCGCTTGTTCGCGTGCATTTTTAATATCCGGGAAAGTTTCTCCTTTTTATTACGGGCAGGATTGAAAACCGACTCTCCGGCTTTCATTTTTCCGCTATAAAGCCTGACATAAGAAAGTCGGCGTCCTTCGATCATGGATACTTTGAAAATCAGGGCAGCAAGGGGAGCTTTTTCTCTTGCCCCGCATTCAATGATGTCGCCGGTTTCAGGATGTGCGCCTTTCACGGGAGGAACATCGAGGGGACTTGGAAGGAAACGGACAATGGCATCTAAAAGCGGCTGAACGCCTTTATTTCTGAGGGCTGAACCGCAAAGTACCGGAACCAGTTCAAGGCGGATTGTCGCTTTTCGTATGGCATCAATAAGACTTTCCTTAGAGATTTCACCCTCTGACAAATAAGCGTCTGCAATGTCGTCATCTGCCTCGGCAACGGTTTCAATCAGCTTTTCACGGTATTCCAGGGCATCGTCAAGATAATCCGAAGAAATTTCTTCAGTCGTATAAGTTGCCCCGAGGGTGTCGGCATCCCAGACAATCTGCTTCATCTCTATCAGATCAATGACACCTGTAAAATTGTCTTCTGATCCCACAGGCAGTTGTAAAATAAGCGGGTTGGCGCTGAGGCGATCTTCTATCATGCTGACTGCCCCGAAGAAATCCGCGCCGACCCTGTCCAGCTTATTGATAAATGCCATTTTGGGAACATGATATTTATCTGCCTGTCGCCATACGGTTTCTGACTGAGGTTCCACGCCGCCGACCGCACAAAAAACCCCGACGGCCCCGTCAAGCACTCTCAGGGAGCGTTCAACCTCAATGGTGAAGTCCACATGTCCCGGTGTGTCAATCAGCTGTATATCGCTCCCTTTCCACTGGCATGTTGTCACCGCTGAAGTAATTGTTATGCCTCGTTCCTGCTCATCCGCCATCCAGTCCATCACAGCCTCGCCGTCATGAACCTCACCAATTTTATGGGAACGACCGGTATAATAAAGAATCCGTTCTGTTACCGTTGTCTTTCCCGCGTCAATGTGAGCGATAATCCCAATATTTCTTATTTTGTCTATTTTATTATTTTTTTTCATCATATCAACAGTGTTAGGAGAATAAATCCGAAATTGTATATGAAAACCGCTTGTTATCAGATTTGAGAAAATTAACAAAAAAATAAAAAATCCGACAGCAGAATTTCAAAATCTTAGCTTTCCCTTTTTATTATACTTATCATTAAATATAATCGGCAGATGGAAAACTCAACCCTATCCCAATTTCCGTGGTTCGCGCGGGGTGATGATAACTCAATAATTCGCAAGTGATATCCGAACAAATATTTTTATAATAAAAAATCTTTGGTTTATTTAAAATAATCTGTTTATCATGTCAAGGAAAGAACATGAAGTGTCACAGGGAATCATATAAAAAAAGTTAATTGATCTGTTTAACATTTTGAACGGTATGCAGGACAAGGCTACGCGGGTGAAGGAACCCGGGATTTTCACCAAAAAATCCGGATTTCTTTGCCGCTCTTTTTTTCTTATACACAGAGGTTGCAAAAAACTGGTCGTGTTTGAATTCTGGATATAAAGCCTGTAACTATATGAACTTAGCCGTCTAAAACACCTAATTTTTATTTGCCCGCTGTCTTCCCCCTTCGACAAGCTCAGGGCACGCCATTATCCGTTCCCTGAGCTTGCCGAAGGGAACGGTGTGGGGACAAAATCAGATAAAAAACTCAGGGCATGCCATTATCCGCTCCCTGAGCTTGCCAAAGGGAACAGCGTGCGGACAAAATTCAGATTCGGAACACCACCAAAAGACAACAGGAGGGTACAGCTATGATCACATCCGGCACAGATTATCATCGGCACACGAGTTATGATCGCCATAATCTGGGAGGGCATTTTCTGAACTGGGCTGATCAGCCAAATATTTACAAAGAGTATCCGGGTTCGGACATGGGGCGGCTGTCCCGTGAAGTTCCGGCGATAAATAAAAAACTCTCTGAAATGATAGGAAAAGAAACGCTGAAAGACTATCCTGAACATCTTGTCTCGGACCACGTCCGCCAGATTTTTACGCTGGCTTATACGCTGACATCAAAAAGCCGTTATCCCGGGGGAGAATTTTTTCATCGCAGCGTACCCTCGGCCGGGGGGCTTTATCCGTGTGAACTGTATATGGCTGTCCAGTCAGTTACAGGCATGGAGGACGGGCTTTACCATTACGCTGTGCGGCATCATGCGTTGGAGCGGCTCCGTAAAGGCAGTTTTTTGAAAACAGGCGGTGTTTTAACTTTTTTTATAACGGCTGTCTTTTATCGGAGTGCCTGGAAATACAGAGACCGCTCGTATCGTTATCATTTGCTGGATAGCGGGCATCTGGTGGAAAATCTCTGTCTGACATTGAAGGGACTGAATCTGCCTTTTGAATTGGATTATGATTTTGAAGATGAAACCGTGAATCCGCTTCTGGGACTTGACACCCAAAGGGAAGTCTGTCTTGCTGTTGTCAGGGTTCCGGGCAAAGAAACATCTTCGCAAGGCCGTCCTGAACAGGTGAAAGACCTGCCTGCTGTTTTTCAGAAAGCAAGCCGGGTGGCATATAAAGAAATCCGATATCCGGCTGTGGAAGAAATTCATAAAAACTCCGCTTATGTGCTGACGTCCCGGGATCCCCTTCCGAACATACTTTTTAATATCGGACCGGTGCCGCATTTATGGCAAAAGATAGCAGAACCGGATCACTGGCCCGAGAAAATGAATTACACGCAGGCAATACTGAAACGGCGTTCTCTTCGGAATTTTGTGACAACCCAACTCCCCAAAGCGCATTTTGAAGCCCTGCTCACGATGCTGTGGAAAACAGATCCGCTGCCCGGTTTTTATGAAGATTCTGTGTGCATGGGATTTTTGGCAGGAAATGTGGAAGGCATTGAGCCAGGGTGTTATTGGGTGAATCGGTCTGAACAATGTGTCAGCCTCGTCAAACCAGGGGAGATGATGGGCAGAATGGCGCATATCTGTCTGGATCAGGAGTGGCTGGGGCAGGCCGCACTTCTTTTTTTCTTTGTGACAAACCTGAAACTTTTAGAACAAAACCGGGGTTCCCGGGGATATCGCCATGCCATGCTCACAGCAGGCAGATTCGGACAAAAGCTCTATCTCGGCGCGACAGCCATGGAACTCGGATGCTGCGGCATCGGGGCTTTTTATGATCATGAAGCTTCGGCATTTCTTGATTTGAGTGAAGATTCTCAAATGCTGTATCTGGTGGCGGTTGGAATAGTAAAGAAGATTTTTTAAAATGTTTGTCGCTCTGTGCCAAACTTAGGGAACTCGAAATAAATATACCCAATACAAAAAATGTAGGGTGGGTGGAGCGAAGCGCAACCCACCGCACAAGGCGGGTATTTTATTTTTGGGGAAATCCCTTACAGTTTGACAGATTATGCCATGTTAAAAAGCAGGAGTGCCTGACCGACCACAAGTTTTCGCTCCCAGAAGACCTCCGAGGTTTTGGAAACCTCGGAGGTCTCATGTCTGAAAATTAATAACCAGATACTTATGCTATTCCGATACAAGCATCACCTGGGTTGCCTTGATCAGCGCAGTTGTCTCGGCCCCTTCTGCCAGTCCCATGTTTTCCGCGGACTGAGTTGTTACCGTAGCGACCATTTCCAATCCTCCCGGCATTTCGATTGTCACCTCTGAGTTAACCGGCCCTTTTTTTAGAGATTTGACTTTTCCCCGGAATACATTTCTTGCACTGAATTTCATGTTTTTTTCCTTTTTTAATTATAAGGTTAAATTAAAGATAACTCAGACAATACTTCGGACAGTTTTTGAAAATTAAGACGGTATAAAAATATAATCTGCTGAAAACAAAAAATTCAATTTTTCAGAACAGAAACCATCAAAACCCTTAAAATCAATTAGTTATAAACTAACAGTCCGAACCATTGGCATATGAAAAAAAAATCTTTCTTTCATATCTTCTTTAGATTATAGCATATTTTTGCAAAAAACAACCATAAACTTTATATGTTACCGAGTTTTTTCCACTGAAGCAAGTGAGGGACATGCTGGTGATTCCGACCATATATTTTCATTTCTTATCGCTCTCGGTGCTACGGTTACAGGTCCCCGTGACAGTCGGAGCAGACGTCATAATCTGATATTTGTAATCATAACGGTTGCCCTGGCAATTATGGCAGGTCGCTCCCTTTGTCAGACCGGATGTTTTCGGATCTCCGCCGGTAAATGTTTCGGACGGGTCTGCAACTTTGGCCTGATACAAATAGGATTGATCCGTCGGTGAAAGGAAAAATATTATGAATCAGATTTTTGAACTTGCAGATTTAATGCAGAAAAAAGCATGGGATATCATCGAGGATACAAACATCATTGAAATATGGTCCTCTGTCGGAGCAACCATCAATTTGGTGGGGTCTCTGGAAACGGGGCTGCTGATAAATAGCCGGGACATAGATTTCCATATCTACACGAATCCGTTCAGGCTTGCTGACAGCTTTTCAGCCATCTCCAGGCTTGCAGAGAATAAACACATTAAAACCATCAGCTACGCCAATCTCACAGAAGCAGAAGACAAATGTGTCGAGTGGCACGCTTTTTATGAGGATTCAGAGGGTGATTCCTGGCAGATTGATATGATTCATATTTTAAACGAATCCCCTTATGCCGAGCATTTTGAAAAGGTCGCCGAACGCATTTCCGAGGTTTTGACCCAGGAAACCCGGGAGGCCATTCTCAGAATAAAAAACAGCATCCCTGTTGAAAATAAGGTGATGGGAATTGAGATATACAAAGCTGTTATCGAAAGCGGAATTCGGGATGCGAAATCTTTTTTACGATGGAAAGCACAAAACCCGGAGGAGGGAATTGTCACATGGATACCTTAGAGGGGGGGTTGAAAGATACGTCTTGATATAAAGGAAAATAAAAACTCACTCACCCCCGCCAGCTGACTGGCTGTCCGTATTTTTCGTGTCAGGCGAATCACCGGAGAATTTGCCCAGTTCTTCTTCTAACACCTGTATTGCCCCGCTGATGCGTAATAAGCTTTGCTGAATTTCAGTTTTTCTGGTTTCCAGATCCGCCAGCATTTTCCGACCGGATTCAAATTCTGCTCTGAGTTGTGTGAGGCGTTGTTCTAATTGTGCTTTCATTTGAAATTGGCTCCTCTGAAATATGTATTCTCCTGATTTAAAAAATTTCCTGTTCGTCGGACAGCGTTTTTTGCAAATCAGTCATCATTTTTTTAAGCTGATTTCGGAGAGGCTTATATTCATCTTTTATGCTCTCAACATATTTCCTCATTTCCAAATAGCTTTCCTCTCTTTCATCCGCTTCCGGCCTGCCTTCATATAGCCAGTCAACCAGTCCCTTGACCAGCTTCATCTCATATCCCTGAGCATATTTCAGGGCTATCTTGTCTTCAATCTCTCTGTTTAGCAACTTCAAAGCTTTTTCGCATTGATCCGCTGTTTTGATTAGCTCTGCTTCCATCAATTCTTTAACAGACCGCTCCCGGATGGAATCATCATCTGAGATATATTCAAAAGGCTCGTCAAGTTCGATAAGCCCTTCCTTCACCTGCTCCTGTAGTGTTTTTTCCACAATTTCATTATTCACGATTTTCTCAGACGGTGATAATTCTGTCAGACCTTCATCAACTTGTTCCCAAAGCGACTTTTCCACTATTTCATTATTCTCAATTTTCTGAGTCGGATGTAAGGTGAGAAGATCCTGATCAACGGCCTCCTCCGCGGTCAGTCCGACAACTTTGCCTTCTTCATTTATAATGAAATACTGAGGCAAATGAATCGAATCGCTCCAGCCTGTTTCCATAGTTGTCGGATCAAATTCAGGAAAAATATCTCCGCCCTTTAAATCAGCGTCAAATGCCATGGGATGATGAAAAATAATCTTTTTTGTTTTCTTTTCTCTGATAATATACATAATTCCTCCGACGGCACACATTATGCAGCCTGTTTTAATAGGTTATCGTGAAGATTATTCTCTCTTAGTTCTTATAATTTCATAATGAAACAAAGCGCATACCATTTGGGGCGATTATGTCCGGAACTGTCATCGGTGTTTTGCCCAGGAAAATCAACACTGAAGGAATGCTTATGGGAACCGCCTGACTGAGTTGGGAACTCTTTTATATTCTGACCATGGGTATCTATTCCTGAATACTCGCCCTTCTCAAAACCTCTTTTGTACCATCTGCTTGGAAATTTGTGGGAATGCGATCCGGCATATTTTGTGGAAAATAATTTATCGGGTATGTTAAAATAATGGTTATGCTGGTCAGGTTTCCCCTTATCATGGGGCGAGCAGCTATCATCGGCTCCCACAATGAAACGTGAACGCAGGTCCGGGGTTTCGTTATCTCCGTCGCAAAGAGACCACCCTGAAGGAATATTATCCACCTGGCCATACCACATGCAAATAACACCTCTCGGAAATCTGTTATCAACATAAGCTCGCACGGCTTTTTCCGTTGGCACAGCCGAGTCACTGTTGTCATCAAGCTTCGTATCGCTGGAAAACTCATTTACAACCACACCGGCTTGGAGTTTGACAGTACCGGCTATTTCCAGTTTTGCTCCCGGCTTGGTCTTCCCGATGCCTACGTTGCCGTTATTCTCAACAAACACCCCTTTGTCGCTGCCGTCCCCCGATAGCCAGTGACCGTTCAGCCTGATATTCGCCGCCGCAGTGAGCTGCCCGCTTGTGATCTTACCGGCATCCAGATTCGGTATCTGTTCAGCACTCAGCGTGCCTGACGTGATCTTACCGGCATCCAGATTCGGTATCTGTTCAGCACTCAGCGTGCCTGACGTGATCTTACCGGCATCCAAATCCGGTATCTGTTCAGCACTCAGCGTGCCTGACGTGATCTTACCGGCATCCAGATTCGGTATCTGTTCAGCACTCAGCGTGCCTGACGTGATCTTACCGGCATCCAGATTCGGTATCTGTTCAGCACTCAGCGTGCCTGACGTGATCTTACCGGCATCCAGATTCGGTATCTGTTCAGCACTCAGCGTGCCTGACGTGATCTTACCGGCATCCAGATTCGGTATCT